>NZ_JAJVCN010000020.1 GCF_021390435.2 Kibdelosporangium philippinense
TGATTCGCCTTGCCTGGTAGGACAATCGTGGTATGCCAGAACCGTCACGATCGGCCGGCCAGCGTCGGAAAGCCCGGAGCGGCAAGAAAGTAGCTGCCCGCCGTGATTTTGAGGCGTTGCGGGAACGTCGGATGCGGGCTGCGGAGATGTTTGACCGCGGCAAGCGGCAGGTCGATGTGGTGGTGGAGTTGGGAGTCTCGGCGCAGACCGCCTCACGGTGGCACCGGGCGTGGTCGGCCGGCGGACGGCAGGCATTGGCCGGGGCTG
>NZ_JAJVCN010000002.1 GCF_021390435.2 Kibdelosporangium philippinense
ACGAAAGCTGAAGTTGAGTCAAAACGGCAGGCTGTCACCCAAAGGAGTGAGACCGCCCTGGTCCTGGGCGGAGTGGACCCTTGCGTTCCCGACGAGGAACCTCCGAACTCACGGGTTATCTCTTACTACAGGCGGTGCGTCATCGTTCCTGAGCTGATCATCATGGGTGCCTGCAGGCGGCCTACCGCTAGGACGTACGGGGATCCGTTGCGGCGCAAGGACGCAAGCACTTCGAACTCCCAGCCCGCGAGTCCGTTGGCCGCCAAGGTGTCGTCGATGCCGCGTTCGAGCAATGCGGACAGTCACTGTCGTCGGTGCGAGGTCCAGAGCCGGTTCTCTCGTGCCGCCACTGCTGAATGATCTTGCCAACGCTGTCGCCGACACCGGAAATTCTGCCAGTCGGCGGGATAAAACGTCCTGTTCGGACAGTTACCGCATCTTCACCAATTCAGGTCCCTTGTGACACGGGACACAAAGGTGCATGCTCGAAGGCAGTCGTTACTCCGAACGTGAAAGGCAGGTGGTGCCGTGGCAATGCGCTTAAGGCGAATGGTCGCGCGCTCCCTGCCGCATCCCCGCGGCTGAGCTGAGAAACATCGGCGCGGTCGCGATTGTGAGCGGCGGGTCCAGCCTGATCGAACTGTGCATCGCGCGTCGACGCGTTGAGTCCCGCTCTGGACTCCGCGCCAGTCGGGCGAGGGCGGTTGCGACCAGACAAGTCCATCCGATCCGGGTGCGGCGGTCAGAGCACGCCGCACCCGGCCTTTGTATCGTTGGCTTCCACCCACCCACGGAGGCGACGTGGAATTCAACGACGACGCGGGTTTGGACACCTCTCAAGTCGAGGACCTGCGGTCATCCGGCGGCGGCGGTACTGGCGGCCGCGTTCTGCTCGGCGGCGGCGGGCTCGGCATCGTCGGCCTGATCATCTACTTCGTGATGTCCCAGTTCGGCGGGGTCGCCGGGCTGGACGGCGGCAATTCCGCGACCGGACTCGGCGACGTCCCCAACGGCCAGCGGGTCGACAACGCTCGCATCTCCGAGCAGTGCCAGACCGGCCGGGACGCCAACACCAACCACGACTGCGCACTGGTCGCGGTGATCAACTCGGTCCAGGGCTACTGGCGCGACCAGTTCGCCCGCTCAGGCCAGACGTACCAGCAGGCGCCGACCAACTTCTTCAAGGGCAGCGTGCGCACCGGCTGCGGCAGCGCGACCGCGGACGTCGGGCCGTTCTACTGCCCCGCCGACTCCGAGGTGTACATCGACCTGGCGTTCTTCGACCAGCTGCAGTCGCAGTTCGGCGCGCAGGGCGGCACGTTCGTCGAGGCCTACGTCCTGGCCCACGAATATGGCCACCACGTGCAGAACCTGCTGGGCACATCCGATCGGGTACGGACCAGGCGCGGGCCCACGTCCGATGCGGTACGGCTCGAGCTGCAGGCCGACTGCTACGCGGGCGTCTGGGCGAACCACGCCACGACCACCCCGAGCCGCAACGGAGGCCAGCCGCTGATCAGGTCCATCAGCGACGACGACATCCGGCGCGCGCTGGACGCGGCAGGCCGGATCGGCGACGACTTCATCCAGCGTGAGCTGGGCGGCGGCCGGGTTGACGAAAGCCAGTTCACCCACGGCACGTCCCAGCAGCGGGAGAAGTGGTTCACCACGGGCATTCAGTCGGGCAATCCCACGCAGTGTGACACGTTCCGCGCCAGCAACCTGGGCTGACGGTGGCCCGCGGTCTCGCTGTTACCGCCCGCACCGGCAACCTGAGCTGACCGCTGCCCCCGCGTGCCTTCAGAATTCGGCAACGAACACGGCGGCCGTCCAGTTCCAACCCTGACAGATCTACACGAATGGGTTGACAATGCTTGACGGGGCGCCCCAAGCATGGAACGCCCCGTCAACAAGGTACCGGCTGGCTTAGCTCGCCACGCCGTGACCGTGCGGCGCGGTGGCCGACAGGCCACGGGCCTTGGCCATGGTCCGGGCCTCAGCGCGCTCCGAACGCGGAGGTACGCCGTTCACATCCTCCGTGCTGTGGCCGTACGCGGTGACCACGTAGGAGATCGCGGTGGCCTGCGTACCCAGGGCCTTGCGGTTGATGTTGAACAGGTTGTCGCAGGCGGAGTGGTAGCACTTGTCGTACGCCACGCCAGCCTGGCCGCCCCACTTGGCCGCCTGCTCGGCGGTCATGATGCCTTCGGCGCCGGTGAACGTGCCACCGGCCGGGATGCCCTGGGCGATGAACTCGCCGTAGTCCGAGCGGCCGCTGAAGTCCGTACCCTCCGTTGGCACGCCCGCCGCGTCGAACCTGGCCTTGAGTGCTTCCTCGATCGGTCCGGACCCAAGCGGGCCCGGACCGGCGCCTTCCTGGTCGGAGTCGTCACCGTCGTAGAGGAAGTGCGCGGCGTTCGGCGAGCCGACCATGTCGAAGTTCAGGTACAGCGCGATGTCCAACTGCTGCTCGAACGACAGCGACCGCACGTACTCCGTCGAGCCGATCAGGCCGAGCTCTTCCGCACTCCACCAGCCGAAGCGGATCGCGTTGTTGACCTTCGGCGAGCCGCCGAGCTTCAGCGCGGTTTCCAGCAGGACGGCCGAGCCGCTGCCGTTGTCGTTGATGCCGGGGCCCTCTTCGACTCCATCGAGATGCGCACCGGCCATCACGACGTTGTCCTTGCGCCCGGTCTTGGTCTCCGCGAGCACGTTGAACGTCTGGCGCGTTTGCTCCTCGCCGCGCACGTCGACAGTCACCGAGGCGGGCGGCGTCGCGGCCAGGGCCTCGCCGTCGGCCTGCGCGATGCCGACGGTTGGGATCCGAGCGGCCGCCGGGTCACCCACCGTGCCAAGCAGCCCGCCCGGGACGTTGTTGTAGACGACGGCTGCGATCGCGCCCGCGTCTGCGGCGACCTGCTGCTTCTGTGCGAAGGAACAGGCGCCGCGCTTGATCAGCGCGACCTTGCCGGTGACGTTCACGCCAGCGTAGTCGGTCGCTTCACAACCAGGAGTGGCGTCGACCGGAACCGGAACGAGCGGTGCGGTCACGCCGCCGACCGGGGTCGACTTGCTGTAGGTCATCATCTGCGTCGGGATCGAGCGGCCGTCCGCGGTCAGCGTCTGGTTCTCGATTTCGAAGCTGGTGAACGAGAAGTTGTGCAGCGTGACGTCGTATCCGACCGCCTTCAGCTTGTCCGCGATGTAGTTCGCCGACTGCGCGTGGCCAGCAGTGCCCGCGGCTCTGTTACCACCGTTGCGGTCAGCGAGGCGCTGGAAGGCGATCAGATGGCGGTACACACCGTCCACAGTGACACTGCGTGAGATCTTCTCGGCCAGCGATTCACCTTGCGGCGCGGCGGTTGCCGGCACCGTAGCGAGCGCGCAACCGACGGCCGCGACGGCGAGTACCGTCGTGAACCGAGTCGTTGCCTTGACGGACATGAACATTCCCTCCTGCTGATGGGCAGTCAACGTCTCCGGACCGAATGCCGGAGTCAAGAGTTACCTGCGAATGTCGGCATCTTTCAGACGCGGGCAGCGAAATGGGGCGCCTCGGCTGGGCGCCCCATTCCGGTTGTGCCGACTCGGCTAGCTCGCCGCGTCGTGATCGTTCGTTGCCGAAACCGAGAAGGTCTTGGCAGCGGCGCGGGCCTGAGCCCGCTTCGGACGTGGCGGCACGCCGTTCACATCTTCGGTGCTGATGCCGTACGCGGCGATCACGTACGAGATCGCGGTGGCTTCTTTGGCCAGCGCCGAACGGTTGATGTTGAACAGATTGTCGCAGGCTTGGTGGTAGCACTTGTCAAAGGCCACCCCGGCCTGGCCGCCCCACTTCGCGGCCTGCGCGGCAGTCTTGATCACCTCGGCGCCGGTGAACGTGCCACCGGCCGGGATGCCCTGCGCGATGAACTCGCCGTAGTCCGAACGGCCGTCGAAGTCCTTGCCTTCGGTCGGCACGCCACCAGCGGCGAACCGGGCCTGCAGCGCAGCCTCGATCGGACCCGAGCCGGTGGGGCCGGGGCCCGCGCCGACGTTGTCGGAGTTGTCACCGTCGTAGATGAAATGCCCGGCGTTGGGCGAACCGACCATGTCGAAGTTCAAGTACAGCGCGATGTCCAGCTGCTGCTCGAACGACAGCGAGCGCACGTACTGCGTGGAACCGACGAGACCGAACTCCTCGGCACTCCACCAGCCAAACCGGATCGCGTTGTTCACCTTGGGCTTTCCACCAAGCTGCAACGCGGTTTCCAGCAACACGGCCGAACCGCTGCCGTTGTCGTTGATGCCAGGGCCAGCCTCGACGCTGTCCAGGTGCGCACCGGCCATCACGACGTTGTCCTTGCGCCCGGTCTTGGTCTGGGCGATGACGTTGAAGCTGGTTCGCGCTTCCGAGGTCGCCTGCGCGTTGAGAGTCACCGACGCGGGCGGGGTCGCGGCCAGGGCCTCGCCGTCAGCCAGCGTGATGCCGACGGTCGGAATCACGGCGTTCGCAGGGTCGCTCAGGGTGCCCGCGAACGGAAGCGGGTCTGGGACGTTGTTGTAGATGACCGCGGCGATCGCGCCTGCGGCTCCGGCAACCTGCTGCTTCTGCGCGAAGGGGCAGGCGCCACGCTTGATCAGCGCGATCTTGCCGGTGACGTTGAGCCCTGCGTAGTCGGAGGCTTCACAGCCAGGAGTGGCGTCAACCGGAACCGGAACGAGCGGCGCGGTGAGACCAGCGGCCGGAGTCGACTTGCTGTAGGTCATCATGTGCGTCGGCACTGAGCGGCCGTCGGCGGTCAGCGTCTCGACCTGTGGCACGAAGTAGATGAACGGGAACTCGTGCAACGACACGTCGTAGCCCGCGGCACGCAGCTTGCCCGCGATGTAGTCAGCCGACTGCTTGTGGCCAGGGCTGCTCGCGACGCGTGTGCGGCCGTTGCGGTCGGCAAGGCGCTGGAACGCGATCAGATGGCGGTACACACCGTCCACAGTGACGTTGCGTGAAACTTTCTTGGCCAGCGCGTCACCCTGTGGAGCGGCGGTGGCCGGCACAGTGGCGAGCGAAAGCCCGACGGTCGCCGCGGCGATGACCGTCACTAACCGTTTCGTTGCCTTGACGGGCATGGACATCCCTTCCTGCATGGGTGGTTCGTCACCCTCTCCCCGCACAGGACTGGAGGTCAAGTGTCAGATGCGAATATGGCCATTCTTTAGTGGTGCGAAGGCTCCGAAACGAGCAAGCTCCGGCAGCCGTCCAGCCCATCGACCTCGATTGACCATTCCGGACGGACGAACTGCTCAGGGGTGACCGCCAGTCGCTCGTTGAAAACCATTTTTCCCTTGACAGATCGTCTTTCCACGCCATCGGGACGGTAACCGAGTTTCCGGCTTACGTTCTGCGAAGCGACATTGTCACTGTGCGCGCCGGAAGCCATACGCTCAGCACCGAGATAGTCGAACGCGAACATCAGAATGGCGGCACGCATTTCGGTGCCGTACCCATTGCCCTGATGCGCCTGGCCGAGCCAGGAACCCGTGTGCATCTCACGTGTGACAGCGAAATCCGTGGCGGCCGCGCCCTGCATGCCGATGACCCGGCCGTCCACTCTGGTCAGAAAGTTCAAGCTCCAGTCGTCGGGCGTGAACGAAGCCCGCTGCAGCCAGTAGAACTTGACCCACTCGATGGGCGGCCGATCGGTCCACGGGACCGTGAACGGCATCTTGTCCGGCGCGTGCACCCCGGCGTTGGCGACTTCGACGAGCTCGAACAGGCCCGCGTCGTCGTCCGGCCGCAGTTCGAGGCGTGGAGTGCGGATAACGAGGTTTCGCAGCGGCCAAGGATCCATCCCCCGAGCGTATTCACCCACGCGAGAGGTTTACCGTGGTGATGTGTATGCAATCGTGGCCCGCGAGCCGGGTGGACCTGACGTACTGGAATGGACCGAGGTGCCAGACCCCAAGGCAGGGCCGGGCGAGGTGCTGATCGAGGTCGCGGCGAGCGCGGTGAACCGCGCGGACCTGCTGCAGCGCCAAGGCTTCTACCCGCCACCACCGGGCGCGCCGAACATCATCGGACTCGAATGCTCCGGCACGATCGCGGCATTGGGCGAAGGCGTGACGGACTGGAAGGTCGGCGACGAAGTCTGCGCACTGCTCGCAGGCGGCGGCTACGGACAACTGGTCGCGGTCCCGGCGGGGCAGGTCCTCCCACTGCCTGACGGCGTCGACCTGGTCACGGCGGCATCATTGCCGGAGGTGGCGTGCACGGTGTGGTCGAACATCGTTCAGCACGCGGGGCTGCAGTCGGGCGAGATCCTGCTCATCCACGGCGGCGCCGGCGGCATCGGCACACATGGGATCCAGGTCGGCAAGGCGCTTGGCGCGACTGTGGCGGTGACTGCCGGGTCTGACGACCGGTTGGCTCGTTGCGCTTCGCTTGGCGCGGACATCACGATCAACTACAAGACCCAGGATTTCGTTGAGGTACTGGGAAAACGCGGCGCCGACGTGATCCTCGACAACATGGGCGCATCCTATTTGGACAGGAACATCAAGGCGCTTGCCAGCGACGGCAGGTTGATGGTGATCGGATTCCAAGGTGGACGGAAGGCCGAGCTGGACTTCTCGAAACTGCTGCCGAAGCGCGGAACTGTGGCCTCGCTTGGACTTCGTGGCCGTCCGGTGAGTGGCCGGGGCAGCAAGGCTGAGGTCGTGGCTGGTGTCCGGGAAGGACTGTGGCCGCTGATCGCGTCGGGCAAGGTGAAGCCGATCGTGCATGAGGTGCGGCCAATGCAGGACGCCGCTGGGGCTCACGCGGCGCTGGAAAGCGGTGGCGAGGTCTTCGGCAAGATCATCCTCAAGGCTTAGTTCCAGCCCGGTCACCCTCGTGAGTGGTTAGCTGAGTTAGAACTCGGCTAACCACTCACGAGGGGTTTTCAGTGGCGTAGGTCAGCGACCGCGTCGACCAATTGGTCGACCTCGCTCGACGTTGTGTAGTGGGCCAGCCCGACCCGGACCGCGCCGCCGACTTCGCTCACGCCCAGCGCGGTGAAGACACCGCTGGGCACGTCGTCGGCGAATACACAGATCCCCCGGTCCGCCAGAGCCACGATCGCGTCGGCGGCCTTCATGTCGCCGATGGTGAATGCCAGGACCGGGATTTTTCGCATCGCGTCGCCGATCACCATCACGTTGCGGATCGCCCGCAGCTCCGAGATCAGCTTCGCCAGCAGCCCAGCCAGGTATGACTTCGCCGAGGACATCGAGGTCAACAGCCGTTCACGGCGCGTCCCAGTCGCCGCGTCGTCCAGCATCGCCAGGTAGTCCACCGAGGCGACCAGCCCAGCCAGCAGCGGATACGCGTGCGCCCCGAGCTCCAGCCGGTCGGGGCCACGCGTGCCTGGGTCCAAAGCGCTGGTCGGCAGCCGGTCGAGCAGATCCGGGTCGGCGAACACCAGCGCACCGACCGCGGGGCCGCCCCAGGCTGAGGCCGATACGGCGACGATGTCCGCGCCCATGGCCTTCATGTCGATTGGCATGTACGGGGCCGCCGCTGAGGCGTCGACCACCATCAACGCTCCGACGCTGTGGGCAATGTCGGCGATCTTGCGGACGTCTGTTCTTGTGCCGACCGCTCCGGAGGCCGCCGTCACCGCGACGACCTTCGTTCGGCGGGACATCAGGCTTTCGTACTGCCACGCTGGCAGCTCGCAGGTCTCTATGTCGATTTCGCCCCATCTGATCGCCGCGCCTGGCCGTTGGGCCGCGCGCAGCCATGGTGCGATGTTGGCCTGGTGGTCCAGTCTCGACACCGCGAGCTCGTCACCGATCAGCCAGCCGCTGCCCATCGCCTCGGCCAGCCGTTGCAGCAACACGGGTACGTTCGGGCCAAGAACCACTCCAGCGGGGTCACCCCCGACGAGGTCGGCGACCGCCCGGCGGGCTGCGTCGGCGATGGCCTCGGCTCGTTGTGACGCCGGGAAGGCGCCACCTGGTCCGGACACGGGTGCGCGCATCGCCGTGGCCACTGCCATGGCGACCTGCTCTGGCACCTGCATACCGGCCGATGCGTCCAGATGAATCCAGCCGTCACCCAACGCGGGGAACAGCCCACGGATCCGAGCGACGTCGAACGCCATGGTCACACCGTACGGACCGGTCCAAGTGTCGCGACCGCTACCCTCGGGTATGTGGTCTTTCGGGGGACACGACAGCTTCCATGAGCGGGTCAGGATGGGACAGATGAGCCAGCCAGAACAGAACGGCAAGGACGACGCACACCACGTGGTCGTGGTGGGCCCGGACGGGTCTCCACTTGGCGCCGCGCGCATTCCGGACGGCTCGGAGGCAGGCGACAACCACGCCGAGACCATCGGCGACATGGTCGAGCAGCCAGCCAAGGTGATGCGGATCGGGACCATGATCAAGCAGCTGCTCGAGGAGGTCAGGGCCGCTCCGCTCGACGAGGCCAGCCGCACGAGGCTCAAGGAGATCCACGCTTCCTCGATCAAGGAACTCGAGGAGGGCCTCGCGCCGGAGCTGCGGGACGAGCTGAACCGGCTCACGCTGCCGTTCACCGAGGAGAGCGTGCCGTCGGACGCGGAGCTGCGGATCGCGCAGGCGCAGCTTGTCGGCTGGCTGGAGGGCCTTTTCGCGGGCATCCAGACCGCGTTGTTCGCGCAGCAGATGTCCGCACGGGTGCAGCTGGAGCAGATGCGCCGCGGCGCGTTGCCGCCCGGCTTGGGTGAGCAGCAGCCGCACGACGCGACACGTGGGCAATACCTCTAAAGGCAACTTTCCGGGCACGCTAGGCGTCCACCAAACGTGCCGGGAACGATCAGAGCCGTCCTGGTCGCTGGGGTCGTCGTGGTGTTCGCTGGGTCACTTTTCGGGCTGTGGAGCTTCAAGGTGATCGGCTACGACACGGTCAGCGGCCAGGCCACATTCGATATCAGGGGCGTCATCGGGCCGGACAAAGGTCCGCCGTGCCCCGCCGACCGACGCTATATGGACGAACAACCCACCGGGCTGCGCGACGACGTGGTCGCCGAATTCGAGAAGATCAAGGCCGAGGCGCGCGAACAGAACGTCACGCTGTGCCTCAACGACGGCAAACGCAGCAGCCGCCAGCAACAGGCCCAATTCGAGGACTACGTCCGGCGCTACGGCAGCGTCGAGGAAGCCAGCAAACACGTCCTTCCTGCCGGTCGTTCGATGCACGAACTGGGCACGGCGATCGACGTCCAGCCCTTGTCGGCGGCGAGCTGGCTCGAACGCACCGCGGGTTCGTACGGCTGGTGCAGGCGTTATGAGAACGAGCCGTGGCATTTCGAATACGACCCGAATTACCGCAATGGATGCCCGACGATGCTGCCGCATGCCTAGCGCACTTACCATGCCTTTTCATGCGCAGCACAGGTGTGGGTGAGCCCAGTGACCGACCGGTCACCGAAGGGGTGAATGGCCGCCGGTACTCTCGGGAACCGTGCATGCGACGAGCACGATCGACCGTCCGATGACGGCGGCAGAAACTCCTCTCGACAACCCCAGCCGGACCTTCGGCCGGGCGTGGGAGGACATCCGCAACGGCTTCCGCCAACGCGACCTGTGGGGCCATCTCGGCTGGCAGGACATCAAGCAGCGCTATCGCCGCTCGGTGATCGGCCCGCTGTGGATCACGCTGAGCATGGCGGTCACCGCGACCGGTCTCGGTCTGCTGTACTCGCAGCTGCTCGGCGCGCCGATCGGGACGTTCCTGCCGTATCTGACGGTCGGTTTCATCGTCTGGCAGTTCATTCTCGGCTGCGTGACCGAAGGCACCGAGACCTTCATCGCCAACGAAGGCCTGATCAAGCACCTGCCCGCGCCGCTGTCGGTGTACGCGCTGCGCACGGTGTGGCGCCTGACCTTGATGATGGCGCACAACCTGCTGGTCTACGTGATCGTGCTGGCGATCTTCTTCGGGGACCTGACCACGCCTGGCTACATCATCAGCACGCCAGGCCAGCCGCAGCCCGGCCTTGACTGGTCGGTCCTGATGGCCATCCCCGCGTTCTTCGTGCTCGCGATCAACGGCGTGTGGGTGGCGCTGCTGTTCGGTGTCATCTCCACCCGCTACCGCGACATCCCGCAGGTCATCGGCGCGCTGATCAACCTGGCGTTCTTCGGCACGCCGATCGTGTGGACGCCGGACCTGCTGTCGCGCTTCGGCGGCGGTGACTGGCGCGTGCTGATCGCCGAGCTCAACCCCATCTACCACTTCCTCCAGATCATGCGCGCGCCACTGATCGGCAACACGCAGAGCTGGCACCACTGGGCAGTGGTCGGCGGGATCACGATCATCGGTTGGTTGTTGGCACTGGTGGCGATGCGCAACTACCGCGCACGCGTCCCCTACTGGGTCTGAGTGAGGCAGGACAGCACATGGTCAGCATCGACGTCTGGAACGCCTCGGTCGACTTCCCGATCTTCGACGCGAAAACCCGTTCGCTGAAGAAGGCCGTACTCGGCAAGGTCGGCGGCACGATCGCGTCCGACAGCCGGATCCCGGTGATCGAGGCCCTCAAGGACATCAACCTCTCGCTCAAGGACGGCGACCGCGTCGCGCTCGTCGGCCACAACGGCGCGGGCAAGTCCACGCTGCTGCGGTTGCTTTCCGGGATCTACGAGCCGGTCACCGGTGGGTCGAAGATCGTCGGCAAGATCGCACCGGTCTTCGACCTCGGCGTCGGGATGGACCCGGAGATCTCCGGGATCGAGAACATCATGATCCGCGGACTGTTCCTCGGCATGAGCCGCAAGCAGATGGAGTCGAAGATCGACGACATCGCGGAGTTCAGCGAGCTGGGCGACTTCCTGCAGATGCCGCTGCGGGCGTACTCGACCGGTATGCGCGTGCGGCTCGCGCTTGGCATCGTGACCTCGATCGACCCGGAGATCCTGATCCTGGACGAGGGCATCGGCGCGGTGGACGCGGCGTTCATGGACAAGGCCCGCGAACGGCTGACCGACCTGGTGAAGCGCTCCGGTCTGCTGGTGTTCGCGTCGCACTCGGACGATCTGCTGATGGAGCTGTGCACGTCGGCGATCTGGATGGACGGCGGCCGGATGAAGATGCAAGGCAGCCTGCGTGAGGTGCTGACGGCCTACAAGGGCCGAGATCCATACGAGTACATGAGCCCGGAGATGCTCGAGCGGCTCGGTGTGACCGCTGGTGGCGATTCACGATGACGAAAGCTCTGGGGCCGGACTCCGTTGTCGCTGTCGTCGTCACGCGGCACCGGCGTGAACTGCTCGTCGACTCGCTGAAGATCCTCGGTGCGCAGACGCGCCCGCCGGACCACCTGATCGTGGTCGACAACGGGCCGGACCAGCCGGTCGAAGACCTGGTCAACGCGGCCGCGGTGCCGTCGACCTATCTCGCGTCGCACCGCAACCTCGGTGGCGCCGGTGGTTTCGCGCTGGGCATCCTGCACGCGCTCGCGATGGGCGCCGAGTGGGTGTGGCTGGCTGACGACGACGGCAGGCCCGCGGACGAGAACGTGCTCGAGGTCCTGCTGAGCGAGGCCAAACGGCGTGGGCTCGCGGAGATCTCGCCGATGGTCACGAACATCAACACCCCGGACACGCTGGCGTTCCCGCTGCGCCGCGGCCTGACCTGGAAGCGGCACACCTCCGAGCTTGGCACGGATTTCCTGCCAGGCATCGCTTCGCTGTTCAACGGCGCCTTGTTCCGTGCGTCCACTTTGGACGTCATTGGCGTGCCGGACTACCGCTTGTTCGTGCGTGGCGACGAGGTCGAGGTGCACCGCAGGCTGGTGCGTTCCGGTTTGCCGTTCGGCACGTCGTTGCGCGTGTCGTACCTGCACCCGGACGGGTCGGACGAGTTCAAGCCGATGCTCGGCGGCCGGTTCCACGCGCAGGACCCGGACAACGAGATCAAGCGGTACTACACGTACCGCAACCGTGGATACATCTTGTCCCGCCCGGGAATGCGCAAGATCGGCGCCCTTGAGGTCCTGCGGTTCGGCCTGTACTTCCTGACCGTGCGCAAGGACCCCAAGGCGTTCCTGCAGTGGCTCAAGCTCGTCCGCCAGGGCCAACGCGAACACTTCTTCCGCTACTGACGCTTTCCAGGCCGAACACGGCGAGTGCGGTGTTGTCACTCAGAAAAGGCAACAGCTGCACTCCGTCCAAAGCGGACGCGAGCGCGAGCAGCACCCCGGCGCTGCCGGTTGCGACGTCCATCGACAGCCGGAACAGGTGCGTACCAGGGAATGCCACATGACCCTGGTACGGCACCGCGTGCAGCGCCAGCCACTCCAGATGCTGATCAAGGGCCCGTGAGGCGTGTGGGTCCGGATCGCGCCGCAAACCGGCGGCCAGCGCGCCGATCAGGCCCGCACGGCCGAGCATCAGCCCTGGCTGGATCACGAACTCGGCCAGCAGCGCGCGCCGCAACTTCGGTAGCTCACTGGCCACGGACGCGCCAGGCCACGCGGTCAGCAGTTCCTCCATCGCGATCGCGATGCCCGCGCTGCCGACCTCCAGGTATGGCAACGTGTTCTGCCGGTCGCGAACCTGCAATGAGCCGTCCGGTGTCCGTGCGCATTCCATCAGGTCGCGACGTATTGCCAGGTCAGCGTGGTCGAGCCAGCCGCGGTCCCTGGTGCGTTCGAAGAGCCGCAGGAACAGCAGCGCCGGGCCGGACCAGCCGTGCATCAGGCCGGCGCGCCCGCGTTTCGGCAGGGCCGCGTTCTCCAGCATCGCGGTGAGCTTGCCGCCGATCTCGATCGCGTGCCACAGGTGCCCGGCGTCCTGCCTGCTGGTCGCGAGATGCAGCAGGTTGAGCCCGACCCCGGCCAGTCCCGCGCGCAAGCTGTGGCACGTGATGGACGCCAGTTGTGGTTCGACCTTCTCGATCAGCCGGTCGGCGTCGTCGTGGTAGCCGAAGTTGTCCAGTACGTGGATGGCGCCGTGCGCGCCGTCCCAGAACCCTGCTGTCGCAGGGGGTTGCTTGCGTACGGCGTCGATGAGCCACTTCTCGTGTGCTGGGAACCGGCCGAAGCCACTGACGTCCAACACGTGCAGCACACCTGCTGCGCCGTAACCGAACCCGGTGCCGCCGTTGGCGAATTGCTGGATATCGCCGGGGAAAAGGCGATCCGTGCGGTGTGGTGTCGCGCTGGCGAGCACACCGTCGGCAATGGACCTGCGGACCGACGTCCAGTTGATGTCGGGCTGGTCCAACGGGGTGCGCCTGCGGGCTGAGCGTGCCGATCGCGGGCGCAGCTCGGCGAGGACTTCTTCGAGGTAGCCCAGCGGCAGGTCGAACCGCTTGCGAACCTGGCGGACGAAGTCGGCGAGCTTGTCCGGTTCGAGGTCGAGCGCCATCGTCATCGGCAGGAACATCCACAACCGCAACACCGCGAAGGCGTAACGGTCGACTTCGTATCCGCTGCGGTCGGCGGGCGCGCGGAATCCTGGTGTGCCGCCGCTTGGCCTGCGCCGGTCCACCGCGGCGAAGGACAGCTCGAAGTCCACAAGGGACACTGAATCGTCGTCGTCGACGATGATGTTGCGGTCGTTGAGATCGCCGTACACCAGGCCGCGGCGATGGATGCCGGCGAGGACCCGTTCCACTCTGGCCAGTAGCACGAGCACTCGTTCGACGTATCGGTTGAGGTCGGTCTTGGTCAGATCCCGTTGTGTCAGCGGGTAGTTGCGGGCGAGCCAGCGGCTGAGCGGCACGCCGGGCATCGGGCTGATCAGCAGGACTTCGTTGCCTGACACCGAGATCCGGCCTTGCAGATCTGGGGTACCGGGCACGCCTGCGAGCCGGATCAGTGTCCTGGCTTCACGGTCGAGCCTGGTCACCGCATCGGTGCCGTCCGGGTCGAGGCCGGTGTGCGGACGTGCTTCCTTGAGTACGTACTGGCGGCCGTCGGATCGGCGGCTCGCGAGGTACACGCCGCCCGCGTTGGTCTGCTGCAGGACCTTCAACACCTGGTACCGGCCGACCTCGCCTGGTTGCTGTGCGTTGACGTGCGGCTTGAGAAATTCGGGCAATTCGAGCCAACCAGGCAGGCCAACTGGCTCAGGTACAACTTCACCGTCCGGCCGCTCGATGGCCGGTATCAGCGCACCCCTTGAATTGGTGATCATACGTTCGACAAATCCGCCATAGCGCACGTAAAGCGGACCGTCGGCATAGCGCAAGTCGCCAGGGATATGCGGTCCTCGGACGCCGTCCAGTTGGCCGTTCAGGTCTTCGAGAACGCTTTTCAGATCGTGCTCGCCGGTCGGGTAAATCGTGATCAATTTTCCACTGACGGACCGATCAGCGTACTTCGCGTTACGATTTGCGTAAATTCGGGGCGAGCGCAGGAATTTGAACGGCAGCCGGGCGGCGACACAGTACGGACGGACCACTTCGAGCACTCTCGCGGCATCCGCGCCGGTCGCGGACACGTGCACCTTCCACCCCTGCATCGGCAGGTTGACGCCGTCATGCAGACAGACGTGCCAATCGCCTCGATCGAATCGGCGCCAGCCGGACGCGCAACCGGAAAGTGAACTGACCCAGCTTTCCAGCGTCTCGATTCCGTAACCATCGGCGTCGTAGAAGTAACGATCCGCGAAACAGAACGCCTCATAACGCAGATCCATGCCGGCAAGCGCCTCCCCAAATCCCATTCCGCCATTCGCGCCCGAGTAGGAAATAATTTCCGCACGAAACCAACGAGAGGTCGATCCGCCGTTCGAGGGTTCACACTGCCAATTAGACGACTGCCCGCATTGGTTACCGCCGAGTATCCGAGAGCGTTCCGTCAAAAAATGACGGAAAACACCCGATCGCCGCGCCCCGCTCCGCCGTATGCAGCATTGCCGCACAGTCCATCACGGACTATCACTGGTTACCTAGAGTAGCGGATCTACCGAGAGTGTGTCGCCTGATGAGAGGTTCACCCTAATGAAGCTTGACACCGGCATTAGTGTCCTTGACGTGCATCGCATGTTCCCGATCACCCCGCCACCCGCCGCTTAGGTCGTGTTTCGACTGTCCCGGTCGATGAGAGCCTGCCCCGGCCGGAGGCCGGAATAGGGGATACAGCGGGGCGGTTCCTGGCGTCGCCGCGGCGACGCCGCGAATACTGGTTGTCTTTGGGCGTTGCCGCGGTGGCGTCAGGGGCCGTATCCGGCCCGGCTATCGCGACCCGGGCAGTCGAAACACGAGCTAGCGGGGCCGAGCTGAATCACGCGCGGATGGATTCCGCGCGCGGTGAAACATGCCTGATCGCCCCGCAGACGAACAGCATCTGTTCCTTCTGCGTTGGAGCGTTTTACCTTGTCCACAAAGGTGTTTCTGATCTTTGCCGGTGTCCTGTGGGGAACCGGCGGCTTGAGCGGCGCGTTGCTGCACAACCTCACCGGCCTGCACCCCCTCGCCGTCGCCGCGTACCGCTTGCTCATCGGAGGCGTTGTCGCGACGGCATTTTTGCCCACACAGATCCGACGAATCCGGTTCACCAGAGTGGTGATCCGAAGGCTGCTGAGCGTCGGTGTGTTGTTGGCGATCTTCCAGGCCAGTTACTTCGGTGGTGTGGCTATGACTTCGGTCAGTCTCGCCACATTGGTCACGATCGGCAGCTCGCCGGTGATCATCGCGGTGATCGGAGCAGTTCGATCCCGGCGGCTACCGAGTGCCAGGACGATGGTGTGCATTGGGTTGGCGTTGGCTGGACTGGCGCTGCTGGCCGGGATGCCGTCCACCCGGGACACTTGGCAGACGGCGTCAGGGATCTTGTTGTGCCTCGTGGCGGCTTCGGGATTCGCGGCTTTTACCGTGATCAACCGGGTTCCGGTGCTCGCCGCCGGTCCGACGATCTCGTTGGGTCTGTTGGTCGGCGGAGTCGTGTTGCTGCCCTTCGGCTTGTCGCTGGGAATGGCTTTGCCTTGGCGGGCCGATGTTTTGATGACAGTGTTGTTCCTGGCTTTGGTGCCTACCGCCCTGGCTTATGGCTTGTATTTGCGGGCTTTGCGTGGGGCGAGTGCGGTGGCCGCGGCACTCTCGGCTGTGCTTGAACCCCTGACCGCGACTGTCTTGTCGGTGTTGTTCTTCGACGAGTCACTGAGGTTGGTTGGTGCTCTTGGCGGCTTGCTGCTCGGGGTCGCGCTGGTCGTGAACTATTCCGCCGAGAGCGGATCTGCTCAGGGTGAACCCGCGTTGCCGGGGCCGCGCCGCGGTGCTGGAGTGGAATCATGACCGAGCCCAAGAAGAACGCCCTCGTGCTGCACCTCGTCAGCGGCGGGGAGCCTCTGGTGTACGCCCTGTCCGTGGCGGCTGCGAAGGATCTGGCTGGTCGGCTGCAGACCTTGATGAACTCGGGTGGGGTGGACGCTCCTGAGCTTGAGGACGGCTCCCGGGTGACCGTCAACTTCGCGCACGTCGCCACCGCGCATTTCGACGAGCTGCCGCCCTTGTCCCAGGTCTATGGCAGCGCGGCCAAGAGCGGCCGCGGGTTCCGAGGCTGAAAAACCCTCGTGAGTGGTTAGCCGTGTTAGAACCCGCCTAACCACTCACGAGGAATTCAGAGCTGGTAGAGACGGGCCCAGTTTTCGCGGCTGGTCAGCTCCGGCATCGCTTGCTTGTATTGCTGCTGGACCGCGTTTCCTTCGGCCATGAAGCGCTTCAGGATCGTTGCTGTTCGCTTGGCCAGCTTCATCATTTGGTCGCGGTCGTATTTGCGCAGGCGCACGCCTTCTTGCGATGCGTCTGTCACGGCTACGTTCGCGAAACGCGAGACGTGCCACCACGTTGCGTCTTCCAGGCTGACCGCTCCACGATCCACCGAGTGCTTGCCTAGCAGTTGGTTCGTGATTTGCTGCAGCAGTCGGACTGGCTTGTTCTTGGGGGATGGGCCTGCCGGGATCAGGGGCAGTTCACCGTTCTGCAGTTCTGGTACGTCTGCCGGGCTGTGCCTGAATGTGTCCGGGTACTGGGCGCGCAGGGCTCGGATCTCGGCCACCACCGCCGCGCCGCCGTCGTGCAGGATCGACGGGCCCACGAGGAAGTCTTCGACTGCTTTCAGCATCGTTGCTGCCAGGCCGTACTGCATCGAGAGCAGGTAGCGGGTCAGCTGGGCGGCGATCACCCTTGCCACTCGCTTTGTGTTGAACGGGCTGTGCAGGGCTGCCGTGATCATCGAGTTGCGCAGGTTGAAGTACCTGTGCCAGTCGTCCCAGTCTTTCCAGTTGAAGTCCGCGTGCCAGACTCCCGCGCCTGGCAGGGTTACCGTTGCGAAGCCCGCTGCCTTCGCTCGGTAGCCGTATTCCGCGTCGTCCCATTGGAAGAACACCGGCAGGGGGTAGCCGACCGCTTTCACTATCTCCGTTGGGATCAGGCAGGACCACCAGCCGTTGTAGCCTGCTTCGACCCTTCTTTCCTGGCGGTTTGGCTTGCCGGTTTCCGCATCGACACCGAGTAGGTCCGCGTTGGACAGTGCCCCCGCCGAGACCCTTCCGGCCGCTAGGCCTTCCAGGTCCGCGTATTCCGCTCCTACGTGCAAGTTGTTGGGGTGCAACAGGTTCAGCATTTGGCCGCCGACTATCACCGGGTGTGTCGTACGGTTGGCGAATGCTGTCAGGCGGATTGCGATGTCTGGCTCGAGCAACACGTCGTCGTCCATGAACAGGACGTTCGCGTGGTCGGATTCCTTCGCGGCTTCAAACAATCCGCGGGTGAAGCCCGCTGCTCCGCCGAGGTTGGGCTGCTGGATGTACGCGAGCTTCTTGCCCAGTTTCTTCGCGACCGACGCGAACTTCGGGCGGGAGTCCACGGTGTCCGTGCCTTGGTCTGCCACGTAGATCGTGTCTACGACCGCCAGCGCGTCAGGGTCCGCTGCCAGAGCTTCGAGGGTGTTCAGGCAGTCGTCGGCACGGTTGCACGTGCAGATCACCACTGCCGTTGGCCGGAGCGTGTCGGGCGGGGCGACGGTCCAACGCACCTGTGACACAGCGAGCGTCTCGCCCACGCCGGTTTCGATGTCGAGCCACAACGCTCCGCCGTCGATGAAGCGGTCGAGCTTCGCGGACAGCGTGACGGGGCCGTCAGTTGACACAACTGACGAGGTGATGGTCCGGGGTACGCCTTCGAAGTCCGACGCCTGGACCGTCACGCGGCCGGTGCCGGTGGCGACCAGTTCGACGCTTACTTCGCGCACGACCGTCCAGCGCTGCCAGTAGCTTGCGGGGAAACGGCCGAAGTACGTGTTCATCGACACGGCCGATGAGGGTTCGACCGAGATGCCGTCGCGGGTTCGCCGGGCTGTTCCGGCCGTTACTTGCGCGTAGAGGTCTTCGCTGACCAGCGGGGATGGGCCGGTGAACAGGGCGCGCTGTGCGACAAGGCTTGCGGGCTTCTGCGGGGCGCGGCCGTTGCTCCGCGGTGTGCGGGTGCTGGTCCGGGCCGGGGCGGTTTTGCCGGGCATCGCGCCTCTCTCAGTCGCGGAACACCACGGTCCGCAACATCACGAAGTTGATCAAGGTTGCCGTGCCCTGGGCGATCACCCACGCCACGGTGAGGTGCCACCGGAAGTCGCCGAGTAGGTGCAGCATCAGCGCGTTCACACCAACGTTCACAAAGAACGTCGTGGTGTAGAGCAGCATGAACTTCGCTACCGGCGCGGCACCGCCCGAGGCGTTGAACGTCCAACGCCGGTTGATCAGGTAGGCGGTGGTGGTACCGAGGATGAAGCTTATCGCCTTCGCCGCGTGCACCCACGTACCCACCGCGACCAATGCCTGGTAGCTGCCGTAATCCACGCCCGCGGCCAGCACTCCGACCACGACGAACCGAAAGATCTGGGTCAGCAAACCCACACTCTGCGAACCGGTGGGAGAGGAGCCAGCGTCCGCAGCGTCCAATGTCGTCACCATGATTCCTCACTGCTCGGCGCCCCAAGCAGTCTAAAAGTCGGCCGTCGGTACGCTCAGCCGGGTGGAGCGACGCGGCGAAAGGTGCGCGCCGACGTCGCCCCTGACCGGACTCTTTGTCTCCGATATGCCCGTAAAGGATGAGGCTCACGTGATCGACGCGGTTGGCAGCCCACAGTCCCTGTTGTTGCTCGGCGGCACCTCCGAGATCGGCCTCGCGGTCGCCGAGCGCTACGCACGTCAGCGACCAGCATTGCGGGTCATGCTCGCGGGCCGCTTGTCCGACCGTCTCGACGCGGCCGCAGCTCGGTTGCGTGAGGCGGGCGCGACGGTCTCCACGTTGGCGTTCGACGCGCGTATGCCCGACACCCACACCGAGGTGATCGAGAAAGCGTTTGCGGACGGCGACATCGATGTGACCATCGTCGCGTTCGGTGTGCTCGGTGACCAGGAAGAGGCGTGGACGAACGTCGACGTCGCGCGCGAGCTGGCGGAAATCAACTACGTCGCCGCGTTGACCATCGGCGTGCCGCTCGCCGAGCGCCTGCGCAAGCAGGGCCACGGCTCGATCGTCGCGTTGTCATCCGCGGCCGGTGAGCGGGCCCGTAGGTCGAACTTCGTGTACGGCTCGACCAAAGCCGGTTTCGACGCGTTCTACACGGGCCTGACGTACGCCCTCAAGCCGCACGGCGTGACCGTCACGGTCGTCCGCCCGGGCTTCGTGCGCACGAAGATGACCGAGGGCCTGAAAGCGGCTCCGCTGTCCCAGACGGCCGACCAGGTCGCCGACACCGTGGTCAGCGCCGTGCGCAACCGTCGTGAGCAGGTATGGGCGCCTGCGGCGATGCGTGGCGTGATGTCGATCCTGCGGCACGTGCCGCGGCCGATCTTCCGCAAGCTGCCGTTCTAGCCAGAATGCTGGGGTGTCCGAGCGGGCACCCCAGCATGAAGGCTCAGAGGTAGACGGCCAGCGCCAGCGAAGCGACCCACGTGATACCGAGGATCTGCAGGACGCGATCCTTCAGCGCGATGTCCTCGGGTGCTCCGGCGGTACCACCGTCAACGTCCACGGCGTAGCGCAGCACAGCGATGACGAACGGGATCATCGAGACCGAGGACCAGACCGAGTTGTGGTGGTCCTGGCGGATCTCGAACGCCCACAGGCCGTAGGTCATGATCACCACGGCCGCTGACGTTGCCCAGACGAACCGCAGGTAGCTGGACGAATACTTGGCCAGCGAGGCCCTGATCTTCGCGCCGGTCTTCTCAAAAAGAGTGATCTCGGCATACCGCTTGCCGGACACCATGAACAACGAGCCGAACGCGGTCACCAGCAGGAACCATGGCGACAGCGGGATACCGGCGGCCGCACCACCGGCGATCGCACGCATCAGGAAGCCGGAGGCCACGATGCACAGGTCGATCACGGTCTGGTGCTTGAGACCGAAGCAGTACGCGAGCTGGACGATCTCGTAGACGCCGATCACCACGGCCAGCTCCCAGCTGGCCACGAACGAGATGCCGAGCGCGCCGAGGAACAGCACAACCGCGATGACCCAGGCGAGCTGGGTTGGCACGATTCCGGCCGCGATCGGCCGGTTGCGCTTGGTCGGGTGCGCGCGGTCCGCTTCGACGTCCAACGTGTCGTTGACGAAGTACACGGCCGACGCGGCGAGGCAGAAGGCGACGAACGCGATCCCGGCGTCAGCAAGGACCGCGGTGTCGGTCAGCCGCGACGCGGTGAACGGCGCGGCCAGCACCAGGATGTTCTTGATCCACTGACGTGGCCGCGCGGTCCTGATCAGACCGGCGACCACGTTGGTGGATGCCTTGGGCACCTGGGTGGCTTCAGTTGCTTCGTCCACTGTGTTGCCCATGACGTCCCTTCCGACCCTTCAGCTTGCGGCGCGCTATCCCACCGATGGCGGCACCGAGAACGGAACCGGCCACCACGTCACTGGGGTAGTGCACGCCGAGCACCATCCTCGACAGGAGCATCGGCGGAACCAACATCGGTGATAGCCGCTTGCCGGTAAGCGCTCCATAAACAACGGCCGCGGCCGTTGTCGACGTCGCGTGTGCCGACGGGAAGCTCAGCTTCGACGGCGTGCCGACGTGCACCTGCACAGTCTCATGGTCCGGCCTCGTGCGCTTGACCACACGCTTGACCACGACAGACGCAGCGTGTGCCGCGAACACGGCGCCAGCGGCCACGAGCCAGTCCTTGCGGCGCTCACGGTCGACGGCGGCGCCGACCGCGCCGATCGCCAGCCAGCCGAGGCTGTGCTCACCGAAGTGCGACATGCCGCGGGCGACCTTGATCACCGCGGGTTTCGCGATGGCGTCCTGCACCGAGGCGAGGACCGCGATCTCCTTGGAATCAGGCATCGAACGACCCGTCGAGCGGCGCGCCCGTGGTCAGGTGCGGCGCGACCTTGTTGTCGAACGTGCTCAGCGCGGAGCCGATCGCCATGTGCATGTCGAGGTACTTGTAGGTGCCGAGCCGTCCGCCGAAGATGATGTTGCGCTCCTTGGCTTCGCCCTTGATGAGCTCGCGGTAGCGCTCCAGCTTGGCGCGGTCTTCCGGCGTGTTGATCGGGTAGTACGGCTCGTCGTCTTCCTTGGCGAACCGCGAGTACTCCCGCACGATGACCGTCTTGTCGGCCGGGTAGTCGCGCTCCGGGTGGAAGTGGCGGAACTCCAGGATCCGGGTGAACGGCACGTCCTCGTCGGCGTAGTTCATCACCGAGGTGCCCTGGAAGTCACCCGTGGTGGACACGACCTCCTGCTCGAGGTCGACCGTGCGCCAGCCGAGGCGGCCCTCGGAGTAGTCGAAGTAGCGGTCGACCGGGCCGGTGTAGATCGTCGGCGTGCCAGCCGGGATCTGGTCACGGACCTCGAAGTAGTCGACGTTCAGCCGGACCTCGATGTTCTCGTGCTCGGCCATCTTCTCCAGCCACGCGGTGTAGCCGTTTTTCGGCAGACCCTCGTAGGTGTCGTTGAAGTACCGGTTGTCGTAGTTGTAGCGGACCGGGAGCCGGGTGATGATGCTCTCCGAGAGCTCCTTCGGGTCCGTCTGCCACTGCTTGGCGGTGTAGTTCTTGATGAACGCCTCGTAGAGCTTGCGGCCGATCAGCGAGATCGCCTTCTCCTCGAGGTTCTGCGCGTTCTTGGTCTCGAACTCCGATGCCTGCTCGGCGACCAGTTGGCGGGCCTCGTCCGGCGTGAACGCCCGGCCGAAGAACTGGTTGATCATCGCGAGGTTCATCGGCAGCGGGTACACCTGGCCCTGGTGGTTGGTGTAGACCCGGTGCTTGTAGTCAGTGAACTCGGTGAACTGGTTGACGTAGTCCCATACCCGCTTGTTGGACGTGTGGAACAGGTGCGCGCCGTACTTGTGCACCTCGATCCCGGTTTCCGGTTCGGCTTCCGAGTAGGCGTTGCCCCCGATGTGCGACCGGCGCTCGAGCACCAGAACCCGCTTGTTCAGCTTCGTCGCGGTCTGCTCCGCGACGGTGAGACCGAAGAATCCGGCACCGACGATTACCAGGTCATAGCCATCGAAGTTCACGGGCGCTGAGGGTACCGACTCGGCTGCGGTCACGTTCGACCAGCCCCTTTAACGGAGGAAGAACGCCTGCGCAAGCATTATCAACAGGCGTGTCGTTTGCGGTTTGTTAACCAGGGTGCGCTCCCGACGGCCAACCTGGTGCGCGGGCTCCCCCGCCCATCGCGTCGGCTGATCGTCGGGAGCGGTTGCCCCCGCCCCTCCGGTGTGCTCACTGGCACGTCAAAAGAGACGTCCATGCTGGGGAAGCGGTTCCACAGGGTCACACGAATGGCGTAACGCTAGACCGAAAGGTCGCTTGACCTGCGCCTTTCAGCCCACGCTGAAGGGTGGTCAGTTGCCCTGCGAACGGACTAATCCGGTGGGAAGATAACCGACATGATCAAGACAATGGGACGTATCGCCGCCGGTGTCGCGGCGGTGGGAATCATGTTCGGTGCTGCTGGCACCGCCTGGGCTGACTGGATCTACATCGGCAGCTACCCGAGTGAGGAACGGTGCGAAGCCGAGGCTGTCAAGTACCGCAGCAGCGACGTCGGCGCCAAGTGCTACTACGACCGCGGCCACGCCGAGTGGGACCTCATGATCTGGTCTATCGGCGGCTGAGCAGGCAGCTAGTGAGAGGGCGGGCCGGGGGCTCGCCCTCCTTCTCGGGTCAACGCAAGGCCGGTAGGACCTCGGCGGCGATGTCCTCCACGAGCTGCTCGGAGCCCGCGAAGATGCCGTCGTGCCGCGGCCACGGCACGGTCACGTCCGTGAAACCGAGCTCATCCGCGCGGCCAAGGACGTCCCGGAAATGCTCGACGCTCGTCAGCACGTACTCGGGCGCGCCATCCAGGTTCAGGTACCGGTCGATGGTCGCCTGGTTACGTCCCTCGCCCTCCAGAACCGATGCGAAACGGTTGGACACCTCGGCCACCGAGGCCCACCAAGCGTCCATGTCCTCGACAGGTTCGGCGCCTGTGGTTACCCAGCCGGTGCCGTAGCGGGCGGCCACGCGCATGGCCTTGGGGCCGTTGGCGGCCACGACGAACGGCAGCCGTGGCTTCTGTACGCATCCCGGGGCGTTGCGCGCCTCGACGGCCTCGTAGTACTCCCCGCGCCACGTGGTCTTGTCCTGGCGCAGCAGAAGGTCGAGGAGCTCGACGAACTCAGCGAAGCGCGCAGCGCGGCTACGCGGCGGGTTCGAGCCCATGACCATCGTGTCATAGCCTGCGCCACCTGCGCCGACGCCCAGGATGAAGCGACCGTCGGACACGTCGTCGACGGCCGTCAGCTCGCGGGCGAACGGGACCGGGTGGCGGAAGTTGGGTGACGCGACCCAGGCGCCGAGGCGGATCTTGGAGGTCACCATGGCCGCCGCGGTCAGCGTCGGGATGGCACCGAACCAAGGCCCGTCCACCAGGCTGCGCCAGCCAAGGTGGTCGTAGGTCCACGCGTGGTCGAAGCCATATTCCTCCGCGGCACGCCACTTGGGCTCGGCTGCCCACCAACGATGTTCCGGGAGGATTTCGATACCAACTCGCACGATGATCGACCGTAGCGCCTTCGCCTATCTGTCGCCCAGCTTACGGCCATTTGGACGCTCAAGTTGACGTCAATCACAACGTTCGGCCTGTTTGTGGCCATCGGGCAGGATGGAATACGTGGAGAAGCCCCTGCTGATCGCCTCTGATGTCGACGGAACCTTGCTCGATGTGACCGAAACGATCACTGCCCGTACCAAGGACGTCCTCGACCGGGTGGTCGCATCGGGGACGCCATTCCTGCTCGTCAGCGGCCGTCCGCCGCGGTGGATCCGGCCGATCGCGGAAATGGCGGACGTCAACGGCCTTTCGGTCTGCGCGAACGGTGCCGTGCTGTACGACATCGGCAAAGACACTGTGGTGTCAGCGGAAACCCTCGATCCCGCGCTGTCGCGCAACATCGCCGACACGGTCAAGGAACTGCTGCCGGGATCGGTTGTCGCGGTGGAACGTCACCCGCACAACGGGATCGACGAGACGTTCGTCTGCGAGCCGGACTACGCAAGCCCTTGGGGCGACACGAAGATCCCTGTCCGTTCGCTCGCCGAGGCTGTTGGGCAGCCTGCCGTGAAGATCCTCATCCGGCACCGGAACATGACCAGCGACGAGATGGCCCGTACGGTGGTTCCGGTCCTGCGGGACCACGCGACCATCACGTACTCGACCAACCAGGGCCTGCTTGAGTTTTCCAAGAAGGACGTGACCAAGGCGACCGGGTTGGCCAAGGCCGCTGAGATGTTCGGCATCGGCCGGGCCGACATTGTCGCGTTCGGTGACATGCCCAACGACATCCCGATGCTGGAGTGGGCAGGCCACGGTGTCGCGATGAGCAACGCGCACCCGGATGCACTTGCCGTGGCCGACGAGGTCACCGCGGCGAACTCGGAGGATGGGGTCGCGCAGGTCCTGGAACGCTGGTTCTAACCCCTCGCGAGGGCCGAGTTTGCCGCGTCTAGAGCCGTGAAGGCCACCCTCGCGGCATCTAACGCGCCAAGGGAGGCCCTCACGCGTCTAACTCCGCGAGGGTGGCCTTCACGGCACTGAGACTGTGGTGAGGCGGGTGAACTCGTGCAGCAGGTCGAAGCCGTCCCAGATCGCCGAGAACGTCAGCGCTGAGCCGAACGGTACGACGCGGTCGATTCCCCGGCCTGCCAACGTGTTCACCAGGCCGATCAGCTCGTCCTTGGTAAACCCGAAGACGCTGAGCGTCTGGTCCTTGCGCTGGATCGCGGGCACCAAATCGGCCAACCGGTCCACGGTCACCTGGGGGAAAGTGCCGGTACCCAGCCATTCCCGCACCAGCACGGTCGGCTCGGCGAGCTCCAAGGTCGCCAACGCGTTGCCGTCGAAGCGAATCGAGGTCGCCACGCCGTCAGCCGCGGCGCCATAGGTCGAAACACGCTTCTGCACGGCCATCGCGGGCTCGACGACCTCGCCACGCGCGGTCAGGACCTCGCTGAGCAGCTGGCGGAACTCCTCGCGGCCCGCCTCGGCTTTCGCGGAATCGCCGACCCAGAACAAAACCCGGGGTGACGAGCACGCGGCCTGGTCGAACCAGTAGGAGTCGTTGTAGAAACCGACAGCAGCTTCCTTGCGCGCCTCAGGCGAAGCCGCTTCCCAACCGTCCACAGAGATCACCGCGAACGATGCACGGTCCGGGAAAGTCAGGTCACGCGCGTGCGGCGCCAAGGGCAACTTGCGGACCTCGTTGACCGAACGATCGCCGCCCCAGATCACCCTGAGGTCCGACGCGGCCGAAAACGCCGCTGTGACAACGTCATTGCGGTCGTAGGTGACCATTCGCTGCGTCTGCGCGACGGCGGGGTGCGCGTCCGCCAGAGCCTCGTTCAGAGCGTCCACAACGGCCTCGGCGGCTCCGGCCGAACGCGGCGAGATCCGCACGACGTTCCGGTTGCCCGCCAACGCCGACAGGGCCCACGAGTACACGAAGATCGTGTCCACATTGGCCGGTGGGATGTGGAAGACGAGCCCGCGCGCGAAGCGCAAAGTGGACGCGTCACCGTCACTCAACCGCGCCAAGGCCTTCGCGATCTCGGCCTTACGCAAGAAGAAACCGAGCGACGCGAGCTCCGGAAAACGCCGCGCCACAGCAGGCGCGAGGAGCTTGCGGGCAAACGTGGTCAGGAAGCTGATGATCCGCTCGTCGCCGACCTTCAGCGGGCCGCCCTCCGGCTCGACCGAAAGCTCCGCCAACAACGCGTCGGCCTCGATGTCCGCGCCTACCGGGAAACGCTGCTTCACGCCGCCTGCCCTCCGGAGAACGTGTCCGAACACCCGCGCGCCTCGGCCCGTGGCAGCCGCCCGAGCACCGAGAACCGCTTGCCAGGCCAGTCGCCGTCGTCAATGCCGTTGAGCACACCGAGATCCTCGGTCAGCAGAACGTGTCCGGGATACGAGCGCGGCAGCGTGCTGACCACCTCGATCACGCCCGGCTTGCCGACCGGCTGCTCTTCCCACGTTTCCGGGTCGCGGATCACGATGTCGGCGAAATCGGGGCAATACAAGGAGTTCCCGGACGGACCTTCCAAGAACACGGTCCCGATCTGCTCGATCATGCCGTAGTAGTTGTGAATCTTCGTCAGCCCGGTGTCCTCGGCGAACCGGCGGCGGAACTCCGCGTTGTCCACCGAGCGGTCGATCAGCTTCTTCCAACCGCCGGAGTGGATCAGGATTCCGTTGGACAGGTCCAAGTTGTGCTCACGGGCGACCTCGTAGAGGTACAGCCAGACCATGAACGTGAAACCGAAGATCAGGAACGGCTCGTTGCCGTGCTTGGCCAGGAATCCCTTGACCGCCTCGACATCCGGCTGGTCATTCTCGTCCAACGCGTACACGTGGTTACGCCCGAACGTCGCCATCCCAAGCACTCCGGCGCCACGAGCGGAGAACGACCGGCGGTTCTTGATGATCGAGACCGTGTCCACCATGAGCATCGGCAACCGCTTGCCGCCCAACACAGTCTGCAGCGTCGCGCCGAGCTGGCGGGTCTGCTGGCCCGCGGCTTCCTTGTCAAGGTAGATCCGCGACGCACCCGTCCCGGTCGTACCGGACGAAGTCAAAGTCTTGAAAACCTCGGAATCCGGCACGCTCTTCAGGTCGTGGTTCTTGAACATCCGGACCGGCAGCCACGGCAGGTCCGCGATCGAGTCGAACTCACGGCCACGCGGCAGACCCAGGGCACCGAGGATCCGGTTGTACGGCTCGCAGTTGGCGCGGTGGTGTTCGGTCAGTTCGGTCAGCTGCGGCAGCAGGGTGGCTTCGCGCTGGGCCTGGGTGAGCTCGAACAGGGCCGTCATATCCGGGCCTCCAGAGACCGATAGTCGATCTTGCCGCTCGGCAGCAGGGGGAAGTCGTCGGCCGGTCGGACGTCGAAACCGGTCACGTGCAGGTGCAGCCGCTCGGCCAGCGTCTTCGCCGCGGCCTTGCAGGCTTCGGCGTCGGCTTCCTGCAGCCAGACGACCACCTTGTCGCCGGCGGGTACCGCGGCGGCCGGGCCGTATCCCTTCACGACCTGTTCAAGGTCATCGAGATTGACCCTATTCCCGAACACCTTGCCGATCCGCTTCAACCGGCCGGTGATGTAGAGGTACCCGTCCTCGTCGAGATGCCCGAGGTCACCGGTGACCAGCATGCCGCCGACGTCGTCACCGTTGGCCAACTCGGCCTCGTCGGAGGCGTAGCCCATCATCACGTTCGGGCCGCGGTACACGACCTCGCCATCCACGCCAGGCGTGCTGATCTCGGAGCCGTCCTCGGCACGGATACTGAACGTGCCACCGGGCAACGCGGGTCCAGCGGAACCAAGTTTCGAGGCAAGCTTGTCCGCGGGCACTGTGGACATTCGGGGCGCGGCCTCGGTCTGGCCGTACATCACGAACATCCGCCCGCCGACGGCACGCATCTTGTCGTTGAACTCGGTGACCAGGTCGACGCGCAGCTTTCCGCCCGCCTGCGTCAAAGTACGCAGGCTCGGGTACTTCACCGGGTCGAACCGCAGCCGCCGCAACATCTCGTAGTGGTACGGCACACCGGGAATCGACGTGATGTGGTACTTCTCCACGGCTGTCCAAAATGGACGAGCCATCACGCCGTTGCTTTCCACCACAACGGTCGCACCGCGCAGCAAATGGCTGTTCAGCACGGAAAGCCCGTAGCTGTAATGCAATGGCAGGTTGGTCGCGGTGACCTCGTTCGCGTCGATCCCGAGCACCTGCGCGATCGAGTCGGCGTTGTGCAGGATCGCGGACCGGCTCAGCCGCACCAGTTTCGGGTTTCCGGTCGATCCACTCGTCGGCAGCAACACCGCCAGATCCGGATGCGGCCGCACCCCTTCCGCGGATATCCGCTCCCATGACGCGCCACGAAGGCGATAGCCCTGAGGCGCCGGGCCTTCGGCGCCGAGCACCGCGGCCGGGCGATACCGGGCGACCAGACCGGCCAGCACGTCCGCGTCCAACGCGGGGTCGATCATCGCGATCGCCCGGCCGGACTCGAAAGCGCCCAGGTAACGCAGCACGCTCGGAATGTCCTGGGACATCCGCGCGAACAGCACACCGTCCGGCAGCGCGGACAGCTCGGCCGCGGCAGCCGCCACTCGCGCGGTCAGCTCGGCGCCAGCGAGCACCGAGCCGTCCAGCGCGTCGATGACACGCGCCTGGGAGTGGATGAGCGAGGTCACAGCACAAGTCCGCCGTCGACGCCAAGGATCTGGCCGCTGATGAACGAAGCATCGTCACTGACCAGGAACCGGATCGCGCGGGCCACCTCTTCCGGCTTGCCAAGGCGGCCGAGCGGGGTGTCCGCGGTGCGCTTGGCGAGGACGTCCTCAGCCAGGTGCGCGGTCATCGCGGTCTCGATCACGCCAGGCGCCACGCCGTTGACGCGGATGCCGTAGCGGCCAAGCTCCTTGGCGGTCGACCGGGCGACGTTGCCGACAGCGGCCTTGGACGCGGCGTACGCCGTCTGCCCCGCGCTGCCCTTCTCGCCCACGATCGATGCCAGCACCACGATGGCACCGGTCCGCTTGCGCATCATCGCGCGCGCCGCGGCCTGCACGGTGTGGATCGTGCCCGCGACGTTCGTCGACAGCATCCGGTCGACCACGTCCGCGCTGATCATGCCGACCAGCGCGTCCTCGAGAACACCCGCGTTTGCCACGCAGATGTCGAGCTTGCCGTGCTCCTTGGCCACGCCACGCACGAGCGTGCCGATCGCCGCGGCGTCGGTCACGTCCAGCGAGAGCCCGGAGACTTGGGCGTTGAGCTCGCCCGCGATCTCACCGGCGACCTCCTTGGCCGTGGCCTCGTCCCGCCCGGTGAGCACGACCGTGGCACCAGCCTCGGCCAACGCACGCACGGTTGCCTTGCCGATGCCCTTGGTGCCGCCCGTGACCAGTGCGACCTTGCCGTCGAGAGTCACTTGCCGACCATGTCGGAGAGCATGTCCTCGGCCACCTTGAAGCTGCTCATGTCGATCACCTGGTCGGTGTCGAACTGGACGTCGAACTCGTCCTCGATCGCGGCGACCAGTCCCATGTGCCCGACCGAGTCCCACTCGTCGATGTCGCGGTACTTCAGGTTCTCCACGTCGACGTCGCCGTCGAGCGCGAGGGCCTCGACGAAGGTGGCGCGCAGCCGGTCTTTCAGCTCCATGGATGGTGTCCCAGTCTTCCTAGTCGGTTGGTTCAGGCCTGCGGTGTGCGGCTCGCCCAGGCCTTGAGCAGCGTGGACAGCTCCTCCGGCACACCGTCGGCAGCCAGTTCGCCCTTACCTGTGATGAACGGCTGCAGCTTCTCGATGGTTGCCTCGTCGCAGCCACGGCGCTGCAGGCCGACCACGTTGATGCCGGACACGCGCGCCGGGTTGCCCAGCGTGATGGTGAACGCAGGCACCTCCTTGCGCACGGCCGAGCCCATGCCGACCATCGCGCCAGGGCCGATCCGGCCGTGCTGGTGCACGACCGTGCTCATGCCGATGTTGGCGTGCGACCAGACGTGCGTGTGCCCGCCCAGCTGCGCGGAGCAGGCCAGCACGATGTTGTCGTCCAGGATCACGTCGTGCCCGACGTGGCTGCGGGCCAGCAGGTAGCAGTCGTTGCCGACCGAGGTGACGACCTTGGTGCCCTGGTGGATGGACACGTACTCGCGGATCTTGTTGTTGTCGCCGATCCGCACGCCCTCGCCGGCGAGCTCGCCGTCCCACGCGACCGGGTGCGGGCCGCCCTTGTCCTCGGCGGGCGTGCCGATGGTCACGTGCGGGCCGATCCAGTTGCCGTTGCCGATCACGGTTCGGCCGACGATGACCGTGTACGGGCCGACCACGTTGTCATCGCCGAGCTCGACGCCCTCGCCGATGATCGCGGTGGGATGGATTCGATTCGCCACTGGCTGTCAGTCCTACCCGTGTATTGGTCGTCACGCACGGTCCCGCCGCGCGACCCCAGAACGTGTCCGTGGCGCGGCGAAAAAACCGTGTGGACCCGCACACAGGCGGGACCGGAAAGCCACTGTACCGGAGCGCCACGACTGCGACTGCTCCGGTCAAGCTGCCTGGTAGAGCCGGTTTCAGCGGGCTGGTGCGTACACCGCCGTGAAGCTGCCGCACGTGGTCCGCTGACCGGTCAGCCTGTCCCTGACCTGGAAGACGACCGGGTCGCCGGTGGTGTCGACGGCGACCGGCGCGTCGGGCGGCACCGACGTGGGCACAGGCAGGCCCTTGCGCAGGTCCGTGACGGTGACGGTCTGGAACATCACCAGGTAGTCGCCGTCGCGGTTGAGCTTCTCGGCCGTGTCGAGCATTCGCTGACGGGCGTCCCCGATCATTTCCAGGTGCAGCGGCCAGTCCAGCGGGAACGGGTTGTTCAGCTTCATCACCGGATAGGCGAAGTTGTTGTCCGGCAGCACAGCGACCTTGTCAGCGGGGTAACGCTGCACACAGTCCTTGATTTGCTGGACGTACGTGGCGACACCTGGGCTCGTGCGGATCCCGTTCATCTCGGGTGTCACGGAACCGAGGTTCACGGTGAGTTTGTCGTGCGTCAGGTCTGCGGCCACGGTCCGGTCATGCGCACGGACGAGCCCGTAACCGGCGACGCCCAGTGCGAGCACGCCGACGAGCGCGGTCACCACTGTCGGCACGACCTTCACCTCGGGCACAGCGGCAACCAGCAACTCAAGCGTGGCGATCACGAACGTGCCCGCGAGCAGGGCCGGATAGTCGTAACCCCACGATAAACTCGCCGAGAAAGCCAGTACTGCCAGCAACAACGCCCGCCACGGGAAACGTTTGTTGATCACCGCGTCGAGCAGGATGACCGCGACGAACAGCCACGCGATCTTGATCGACCAGAATGGCGGATAAGTCAGTTTCGTCTGCGCGATCGCGTACGCGGTGAGCAGCGCGGCCCCACCGGCCAGCAAGATCCGCAGCCACACCCCGGTTTTGCCGAGCCGGTCGCGCAACACCCACAGCACCGCGATGACCACGGCGGCCGCGAAGATCAGCAGGATCTGCCTGCGCCAGTCGTGCCCTGGGCTCCACAGCAGACTGAGATCGCTGCCCCAGAACGTGAACAGCGACCTGCCATAGACCGGCGCACCGCCGGTCAGCTGTTTGATCATGTCGCCGAAGCCACCGGCGATCGACACGACGGCCACGTACAGCAGCGGGAACGCGCCGAGGCACAGCAGGTCGACCACGATCCGGCCCCACGACTTGCTTTGCTTGCGCGCCGCGGGGTGCAGGAACAGCAGCAGCATTCCGATGGGGACGGCGAGGGCGAAGCTCTGCTTGGTCATCACCGCGAACCCGAGCAGGAACAGGCCGATCCGGCGCTGCCACGTGGATTCTGACCGCAGTCCAGCGTCCAGCAGCCACCAGCCGAGCGCGGTCAGCATCAGGCCGTCGATGGTGTGCCAGGCCATCAAGGTGAACAGGTGCAGGTTGATCAGCGAGGCCGCGGCGACCAGCAGTGTCCGCAATGGACCCCACCGCAGCGGCGAGGTTCCGGTCAGCAGCGCGGCGCACGCGATCGTGAACACGATGATCTGGACCATCGCGATGTACACCGACGAGATGAACAGCGGCGCCGGGCTCAGGAAGTCGATCATGTGCAGCACGGCCGAGCCGAGCGGACGGCCCGAGATGACGTCCGCATGCGGGATCTCGCCGTGCAGCAGCCGCCAGCTGCCAGCCAGGATGAATCCCTGGTCAGCTGGCGTGAAGCCGAATCTGGCGACTCGCGCGACGACCGCGGCTGCCAGGCCGAGTACCCAGGTGACGTGCACGAGTACCCGGATCAGGGTGGAACGGCGGTCGGCGGCTGTTCGCCGGGGAGCTCCCACAGGCGCGTGATACGCCAGGGTGTCCAGGTCCACCACGGTGTCTAATCCCTCTTGTCTGGTCATGGAGCTTGCAGGACGTAGTTCTTGATGCTCTTGTACGGGCCGAGGACCTCGCGCCAGCCCGCCGCCTTCAACCCAGCCATCGCCGCGTTGTCGTCGCCCTCGAACACCACGAACCGCATGCCGTAGCGGCTGGCGACCTGCTGGATCTGCGCGGCCGTGACCTTCTTGTACACGTCCGCGATGGCGTGGGTGCACTGGGTGAAGCCGCCGAGGGCTTCGATCCGATCTTGGTAGTCACGCCAGGCCGGGCCGCCGTACGGGCCGCCCTTGCAGTCCGCGAACACGCCACGGGCAGTCACGAGCCGCATGTGCATCGCGAGCGGCGGAGCGATCAGCTGTTCGCCCGGCGGAACCACGCGCTGCACGGCCTCGCCCCATTCGCGCAGGTCAGCGTCCTGGATGAACGTCGGGTCGAGCGCTTTGAGGGTGATGCTGGGGTTCGCGGCCATCGACAACGCGACCGACAGGGCCATCACAACCCCGGCCGCCCGCACGGTGTTCTTGCTCCGGCCGACCCACGCGGTCGCGACCGTCAACGCGAACGCGAAGGCCACCATCCACGCGCCGCCCGCGGGCTTCTCCAAGGGGTACGCGGGCTCGTAGAAGTCCATGCTGATCACGTGATAGCCGAGGAACAGCACCACGGCGAGCAGAACCCAGCGCTGCCATTCCTTGAACCGCCCGAAGATCGGCAGCACCACGGCCCACACCGCGAACGGCATCAGCAGCACGCCAAGGCGGTAGATGTTCAGGCCCTGCGCCAGCGTGCCAAGCGTCGGCACGTCCCAACGGTCCACAGTGACACCGACGAGCAGCCCGAACGCGGACAAACCAAGCGTCGCCGCCCACACCGGCCATGACTGCCTTGTCATGTACAAAACGGACAGGATGGCCAGGCCGACCAGCGCAAGTCCTTGCCACAGCACGAAACCTGGCCAGCTCGTGGCCTCGCAGTGATACGGGATGAGCTTCTGGCAGGCCTGCACGAAGTCGTTCAGATCGCCGGCGACCGGCCGAGCTTTCAGCCCGGCGAACATGATCGCGAGGCTGGCGACGGCCGAACCGACCAGCCACCAGTTGATCCGGCGCTCCCGTACGAAAAGGACAATCGCGACCGCGATCAGCAGAACCGCAGCCACACCGCCCTGCTGGACATGCACGATCGCGGTGACAACGGACACGATCCCGGCCATCCGGTAGCTGCCGGTCAGCAGCGCCGCGATGACCAGATAGATCAGGAAGCCCGCCATCACGCCGGGCAGCGCGATCGCCAGCATCGGCGAACCGGTGCCGAGCAACCACCACGGCGTGACCGCGCCGAGCACCGTGACCAGGACCGTGGCGACCCACGGATGCTCAGGCGCCCACCTGTGCGCCAGCAGCACGGTCGCCGCGCCGAAAATGGCCAGGCTGATCAGCCAGTAGACGAGATACACGCCGCCGAGCGCGTCGATCGACGCGCCGAACCAGGTCACGACGTCGAAGAACCAGTGCGGCTGCGGCGCGTTCTGCAGGATCCAGTCGCCACGGAACTTGTCCGGATCCGCCCAGTTGATCCCTTGCGGCGACAGGACCCAGTGGTCGACCTTGCCGACCCAATAGCCGTAGCGCCAGTTCAGCAGGAAACCGAGCAGGACCGTGCTGAGCAGGGTTTGCAGGATCCGGGTGCGCATGTCGCGTCGCGCGTGCCCGTCAGCGGTACCCGACGACGGGCCACCGACGTGCACGTCGTCGCCCGCTACCACGGTAGCCATCGCACACCCCCGGAAAGCTCGAAACCCGGCAGCGAGTCTGCCGGGTTTACGGAAAGTACCTGCACACGGGGGTACTCAGGCCGCCGCGGCGACCTCAGCTTGCTCGCGCTTGAACTTCGGCAGCAGCCAGCCGATCCCGGCCGACAACACCTCGCCGACGATGAACATCAAGCGGCTGACCAGCGCGAACGCCAGCGCCTGGGAGGCGGGCAGGGTGCTCGCGAGCACGCCGACCAGGATCGCGTCCCGCACACCGGCGCCGGAGGGCAGGATGAACACGAAGATGCCGCCGAGCAGGCCGACCGAGATCGCGCCAATGGCCAGCAGCCAGTCACGGAACGTCGGCGAACCGGCCGATTCGGCAAGTACCCACAGGTGCGTGCCGTAACAGACATACGAGGCGACCTGGAAGGCGAGGACCTTGCCGACGATCCCGTAGCGCAGGTCGTGGTCGAGCGGTGCCTTGCGAAGCAGTTTCAGCACCAGCGAAGTGCCCCAAGTCAACACTTTCGGGTGCAAAGCGACGAGCCCGATCGGCAACAGCGCGAACAGCCACACGGCATTCGGTGCATGGTCCAGAACGCTGGGCAGCGACAGCAAACCGAGCAGTGACATGGCCACAACCGAGACACCAAGCGAGATCAGCGTGGCGACGAAGATGCGGGCGCGCGGCACGCCTGCCTTGCGGCCGAGTTCCATCTGCAGCAGGTACGCCCACACCGAGCCGGGAACGTACTTACCGAGCGAACCGACCAGATAGAACTGCGAGCCACGCAGGAAACCAACCGGCTTGCCGAGGTCGTCGACCATGATCTGCCAGGCGTACGCGCCGAGGAAGATGCCGAGCAGCACGAACAGCTCGCTGATCAGGACCGCGCTCCACGACAGGGTCTTGAGCGTCGCCCAGACCTCGTTCCAGCTCTTGGCGACCTGCCAGCCGGCGAAACCGATGACCACCACGACCAGCAGCCGCCGCGCCCACGCGATGACGATCTGCTTGGTGGACTTGGCCGGTTGAGCCGCCGGAGCGTCTTCCTGCTGCTTGGCATCGTCCTCGATGCTGGTCATGTGGTCTCCGTGCTCGGTTGGCGCCTTGCTCGTAGACGGCGTCGGGGCCTGGAAGAACGCGCCTGTGTGGACTTTGGTGAAGACGCTCGCACGGCCGGGAAGGTTGTCTTGCGACCGTCGGCGGCTTCAGGGTACAGAGGGCCACCGAAGGGGCCCCGGGTAGCCTGCCCTCGAAGTACGCCTCAGGCACGTCCGCCAGACCGGGGACGACCAGCAGCAATCGGAAGATGGAGAATGATCCCTATCACCGTGGTCGACGTCGCCGACGCCGAACCATACGTACTGGAAGTCCTTCGTTCCGGCGTCATCGCGCAAGGCCCGATGGTCAAGCGTTTCGAGGACGCGTTCGCCAAGGTCGCGGGCGTCGAGCACGCGGTCGCGGTGAACAGTGGCACGACCGCGCTGGTCGCCTCGATCGAGGTACTGGACTTGCAGCCGGGTGACGAGGTGATCACCTCGCCGTTCACCTTCGTCGCGACGCTCAACGCGATCCTCGAAGCCGGAGCATCGGTCAGGTTCGCCGACATCCGCACGGAGGACTTCAACATCGACCCGGACGTGGTGGCGAAAGCTGTGACCCCGCGCACGAAGGTCCTGATGCCAGTCCACCTGTACGGGCAGATGGCGGACATGACCAAGCTCATGCCCCTGGCCCAAGAGCACGGCCTGGCAGTCGTCGAAGACTCGGCGCAGGCAGTCGGCGCGACACTGGACGGCAACCCAGCCGGTAGCTACGGCCTCGGCTGCTTCTCGCTGTACGCGACCAAGAACATCACCACCGCCGAAGGCGGCGTGATCACCACGAACGACGCGGTACTGGCCGATCGCCTGCGCGTGCTGCGCAACCAGGGCATGCGCGCGAGGTATCAGTACGAAATGGCCGGACACAACTACCGGCTGACAGACCTGCACGCGGCAGTAGGCATCCCGCAGATGGAAAAGCTGACGCAGATCACAGATGCCCGCCAGCGCAACGCGGAAGCACTGTCCAAAGGCCTCACCGGGATCAGCGGCCTCGAACTGCCAACAGTCCTTCAGGGACGGACGCACGTCTGGCACCAGTACACGGTGCGAATCACCGAAGACGCGCCGATGAGCCGCGACGAGTTCTCGGCGAAGCTGATCGAGAAAGGCGTCGGGAACGGCGTCTACTACCCGAAGCTGGCATTCGACTACGACTGCTACCGCACCAACCCGAGGATCACCGCATCGTTGGCAGACTTCCCGGTCGCGGCGCGCGTCGCGCGGGAAGTCCTTTCCCTGCCAGTGCACCCGAAGCTAACCGAGTCCGATGTAGACAAGGTCGTCGAAACGGTCAGGGAGGTGCTGGGCGCATGAGTGCCGCACAGCCTCGGATAGCGCTGGTCGGATCGGGCCGAATGGGCTCACTGCACGCACGTGTGCTGGCCCAGTCGCCTCGGACGAACTTCACAACCCTGATCGAGAAGAAAGAAGAAACCGGCCGAGCGGTCGCGGAAAAGTGGGGCGTCGAGTGGGTCCCCGACTTCGACACGCTCGACGGAATCGACGCGGTAGTGATCGCGGCGGCAACCGAAGCCCACTACGGCATCGCCAAGCGAGTGATGGAACTCGGCAAGCCCCTGCTGGTCGAGAAGCCACTGACGCCGTCGTACGCCCTGTCGGAAGAGCTTGTGAAGGAATCCGAAGCACGCGGTTTGCCACTCGTGTGCGGATTCCTTGAGCGCTTCAACCCAGCGGTGATGACAGCACGGCAGTTCGTCAGCGACATCGCGCAAATCCACGCGGTCCGGCACTCGCCTTTCGTACCCAGGATCAAGACAGGGGTGGCGACAGACCTGCTGATCCACGACGTCGACCTGGCAATCAGCTTCCTCGGCGAAGTGCCGAGCGCGGTGAAGGGTTCGTTCGGCTACTTCCACGAGGAGTCCCGGACGAACAACTCGGAAGACAGCGCGGACGCGACAATGTCGTTCCCGAACGGAGCCCTGGCAACAATCTCGGCGAGCCGGATCAGCCAGCGAAAGATCCGCCAACTGCACGTCCTGGAGATCGACAGGTTGACGGAAATCGACCTGCTCCGCCGAGACATCACGGTCTACCGCCACGTCGAGCACGAACCAGCACGCGACGGCGTCGGCTACAAGCAGCAAACGATCATCGAGATCCCGACCTTGATGCCCGGCGGAGAGCCACTCGCGGCTCAGCTGGACCACTTCCTGAACCTGCTCGAAAAGGGCGCGGGGTCGGACGAGGTGGCCAAGGAGCGCGAAGCGATCCTGCCCGCGCACCTGGCGATCGAACAGGCGTCACTGTCGGCCAACAACGGCCACTGAGGTTCTCTCCTCAAAGGCGCCCGGGGATGTCCTCCCGGGCGCCTTTGCCATTTGCCGTGAAGGAACTTTTAGGGCGTCAGATGCCAATTGCCAGGAACTCAGGGTTCGGAGTTTGGCCGAGGCTGGCGGCGGGCGTGGGTCGTTGACCTGTGAATACTTGTGGCTGACGGGGCGGGTCGGTGCTGGAACCGACCGCCGTGGCCAGGGGTGCGGGCATTGCTCGCCGTTCAGGGCTGTGAGGGCCGAGTTTGGTGCGTTCAACGCCGCGAAGGTGGCCTTCACGGCATAAATCTGGCGGTGCGGGCGGCTACCCTTGCGGGGGGCTTGTCCAATTGCACGGTACTGTGCGTGTCGCCCTCAATCATGCAGTTCGTCAGGGAGTTCCGATGGCAGGCGACCACGCGGTGTCACTCACCTACATCATCCCCGCGCACAACAGCACGGCCACGATCGAGGGTGCCCTCAAGGAGCTGCAAGACCGCCTGGCCGGGACGAACTCCGAGATCGTCGTGGTGGAGAACGGTTCGAGCGACAACACCCTCGAGCTCCTGCACAAGATCGAAGCCGACTGGCAGACGCCCGGCCTCGAACTCCGCGTGATGAGCAGCAAAAAAGGCCTCGGTAACGCGCTGCGCAAAGGCATCGCCGAAAGCCGTGGTGAGCGGGTCTTCTTCGGCGCCGACGACCTCCCGTTCGGCTTCGACGACCTGGACAAGGCCGAAAAAATCGACCACAGGAAGCACAAGGTCGTGATCGGCTCGAAGGCGCACCCGGAGTCCGAGGTTGGCCGTGGCCTCCTCCGAGCCGTCCTGACCTGGGGTTTCCTAACCCTCCGCTTCATCGTGCTCGGGATGCGCACCCGTGACCCACAGGGCACGTTCGTGATCAACGGCGACTGGGCGCGCGAGGTCGGGCCGCAGCTGTCCGAAGAGGGTTTCCTGCTCACGACCGAGTTGACCTACTTGGCTGAACGCAGTGGCATCAGGACGATCGAGGTTCCTGTGCGCCTGCGTGAATCGCACGCCGCCCACGGCAGCCGGATCCGGGTCAGCGACGTCTGGAAAATGGGCCTCGGGCTCATCACGGTCCGCAAGCACCACCGCAAGGGCGTTCGCCCGGTCGCGCACGTCGCCTAGTGGCGCCGCACGTAGTCGTCATCGGGGGCGGGATCGTCGGTCTGTCGGTCGCGCGGGAGTTGACCATGCGCGGCAACCAGGTGACGGTCCTGGAAAAGGAAGATCATTGGGCTGCCCACCAGACGGGCAACAACAGCAACGTCGTGCACGCCGGGCTGTACTACAAACCTGGCTCGTTCAAAGCGCGGATGTCCGTTGCTGGCAACAAGTCCATCATCAACTTCGCGCGTGAGCACGGCGTCGGTGTTGAGGTGTGCGGGAAACTCGTTGTCGCGACCTCCGAGGACGAACTGCCTGCGCTGTACACGCTCGAATCGCGCGCGAAGGCCAATGGTGTTCCGGCCAATCTGATCTCGTCGGATGAGGCGCGGGAATACGAGCCCGAGGTTTCCTGCGTTGCCGCGCTTCGCGTACACAGCACCGGAATCATCGATTTTCCCGGTGTCTGCCAAGCTCTCGTCAAGCTGTTGAACAACGCGGATCTACGACTGTCCACTCCGGCCTTGGGAATTCGGGCCGGGCGCAACGGCGGCGTCGAGATCGCCACCGGCCGTGAAGTGATCAAGGCCGATGCCTTGGTGAATTGCGCTGGGCTGCAAAGCGATCGCGTCGCGCGGCTGGCCGGATTGACGCCACGGGCCACGATCGTGCCGTTCCGGGGCGAGTACTACGAGCTCAAGCCGGAACGTCGGCACCTGGTCAAAGGCTTGATCTACCCGGTGCCGGACGCTGCTTTGCCGTTCCTTGGCGTGCACCTCACCCGAATGCTCGACGGCAGTGTCCACGCTGGACCGAACGCCGTGCTTGCCTTGCGGCGTGAGGGTTACCGCTGGCGTGACGTGTCCGTCGCAGACCTGCTTGAGACCGCAAGGTTCCCTGGTTCTTGGCGCCTGGCAAGGAAATACGGCCGGACCGGTGTTGACGAAGTACTGCGGTCGTTGTCCCGCAAGCGGTTCGCGGCGAGCCTTGCCCGGCTCGTGCCCGCGGTGCAGGCTGAAGACCTCGTTCCAGCCAATGCGGGCGTGCGGGCGCAGGCGCTGCTGCCGGACGGGAAGTTGGTCGACGATTTCCTGATCGAGACCGCACCACATCAGGTGCACGTGCTGAACGCGCCTTCCCCTGCTGCCACAAGCGCTTTGGAGATCGCGAAGTACGTCGCCGACCAGGTGGTCTAGCCCCAGCCCAGTTCGTGCAGGCGGTGGTCGTCGATGCCGAAGTGATGCGCGATCTCGTGCACCACGGTCGTGACGACCTCGTCGACGACGTCGTCTTCGGTTTCGCAGATCTGCAGGATCGGCTCACGATAGATGCTGATCCGGTCCGGCAGAACGCCGCCGTACTGCGATGTCCGCTCGGTCAACGCGATGCCGTGGTACAGCCCGAGAATCGATGGTTCCTCGGCGTTGTATTCCTCAACGAGCACCACGACGTTGTCCATGGCTTTGGCGAACTCGCGGGGCACAAGGTCCAGCGCTTCGCTGACGAGCTCCTCGAACCGGGCTCGCGGCATCTCCACTGGCACGAGATCACCCGCCGCCGGTGGACGACGGCGTCGGCGCCGACGAGCCGGAAGACGGCGCCGACGACTTGCCCGCGTCCTTCACGCTGCCGTTGATCGGAGCGAGGCCGGAGTTGTCCGAAAGTGGCGCGCCGACCTTGCAGACAGCGCGGTGCGATCCGGCGTCCCAGCTTTCCGCCTTACGGGTGTCCCACGTCAGCGACAGCCCCTTGCTCTGCAGGTCGAGGCCGCCGGAGTACTCGTTGGTCAGCTTGGTGCACTGTTCGAGCATCGCGGCCTGCTGCTGTGCTTCTTCCGGCACCGAGTCCTTGAAGATCTGCGCGAGGTCGACCACGCCGGTGATCTCGTACGCGTGCTCGGCCTCACAGCCAACTGGGTCGCCGACGTTCTTGTTGACCAGCGCGAGGCACGTGCCCGGGTCGTAGATGTCGGACTGGTCCTGGTTCTTGGCCGATCCGGTGGTCGCGACCAACGTGTTGCCCGACGGGACAGCGCGCTGCAAACCACAACGCAGTTTCCGGTCGCCGTCACGCCACTGCTCGTCGCTCGGCTTCAACGCCCCGACGCTGTACTTGCCGTACGGGTCGAGCTTGCCGCCGAGATAGGTGGCCGCGCCCGTTGTGCACTTCTGCTTGGCGATCTCGCGCCAGGCCTCGTTGGTCGGGGACGGCGCGCTCTCCGGGTACTCCGCGGCGATGTCCACGTCACCGGACACTTCGAAAAGGTGGGGCTGGTCACAGCCGACCGTTTTCATGTCCGAGCCGTCCGGTCTCCAGTTCAGGCAGCTGCCCGCTGGTGCCTCGAACGCGGCCGCCAGATTCTCGGCAGCCACGTCGGCCGGGCTTTGCTTGCCGGACGCGACCGGCCAGGAGAACACCATGCTCAGCGTGAGGATGCCGAGCGCGCCGACGAACGCTCCGGCCATGACCAGCCGTGTGCTCAAGGTCCGGGTACCTGAGTGCAACCGTTCGGCGTTCGTCGACATCTACTCCATAATGCCGTACCTGCCCGAGGGGGCGGTTGTGTGTTGCGATCAGGACACTCATCGCCACGCCACGCCCCACCTCTCAGGTCGGCGAATGTACTGTCCGCGAGTGGGAGGGCCGGATGACAGACAACAGGGACGAGGGCGCCCAGCCCGGCGGTGAGCAGGGCCAGCCGCAGCCACCGGCTGAGCCCAAACGCGGCGGCATGCGGTTCCAGGACCCGGAGACCACGACCCCGCGGCCGCCGACACTGGCCGAGCAACGGGCTATGCGCCGGGCGCTTGAGGAGCAGCAGAACCACGAACGGACCGTGGTCGCGGAGGCCGAACGGAAGTCACTGCGCCGACGCAGAGTGATGATCGGCGCGGGCGTGACCGTCGGCATCGTGGCGACGGTGGCTGTCTGGTACGCCGCGGCGACGCCGGACGAGGTCACCGCCTACTGCGTCGACGACAACGGCACGGTGGCCGCGGACGAGAACACCTGCACGGAGGAAGGCGTCCGCAGCCAGGGCGGTTACCCCGGAGTTGGCGGCTTCTGGTTCATCCCGATCGGCGGCGGTCAGTACCGGAGCTACCACTACAACTACGGCGGCACGGTCAGCGGCACAGGCCCCAACCGTCGCGTGACGGGTGGTACAACGGTCGCGCCAAGCAGCGGAACGACCGTCAAGAGCGGTTCAGGTCGGACAGTCCAGCGCGGTGGCTTCGGTGTCAGCGGCGGCGGCAAGAGTGGTGGCAGCAGCGGAAGCGGAGGAAGCTGAGTTGCACCGGGAGGCCTCGCAACCCCGGCGGGACTGGCAGAGCAAGATCGCGGAACAGGGCTTGGTCTTCGGCACGCCCGCACGCGACGAAGCCGGGAACCGCCGTCCCTACTGGGACGAGTCGGTGCACTACGTCTTCGACATCGACGAGGTCCTGTCGATCGAGGCGGACGTCGAACTGCTGCACTCGATGTGCCTGGAAGCCGTCGACAACGTCGTGACGACCGAGCGGTACAAGGACTTCGGGATCCCCGAGTGGACGTGGCCGCACATCGCCGAGTCGTGGCGACGGCACGACCCACATGTTTACGGCCGGTTCGACCTGCGCTACGACGGCTCAGGCCCGGCGAAGATGCTGGAGTACAACGCCGACACGCCGACGTCCTTGCTGGAGGCGGCGGTCGTGCAGTGGTTCTGGAAGACCGACGTCTTCCCCGAGGACGACCAGTGGAACTCGATCCACGAGAAGCTGGTCGACCGCTGGCGGGAGATCGGCGACAAGCTCCCGTCCAACGAGGTGCATTTCACCTGGTCGACCGCGGACCCGTCCGGCGAGGACCACGTGACCACGGCCTATCTGCAGGAAACCGCGGCCGAGGGCGGGCTGGACACGGTCGGCCTGGCGATCGAGGAGATCGGCTGGCACTCGCTGCTCAAGCGGTTCGTGGATCTGGAAGAAGCGCCGATGAACGCCATCGTCAAGCTCTACCCGTGGGAATGGGTGGTCGACGAGGAGTTCGGCAAGCGCGCGGTGGAGAGCCTGCCGCAGACGCTGTGGATCGAGCCGCTGTGGAAGATGCTGCTGTCCAACAAGGCGCTGCTGGCGATTCTCTGGGAGATGTACCCGGGGCACCCGAACCTGCTGCCCGCGTTCCTCGACCAGCCGGGCCTGCTGACTGAGTACGTGCGCAAACCGCGGCTGGGGCGGGAAGGCGCGAACATCCAGATCGTCGCCCCTGGCTACGAGACCACGACCGGTGGTGTCTACGGCCATGAAGGCTTCGTCTACCAGGCGTTCGACCCGCTGCCGGAGTTCGACGGTTACCGGCCCGCTTTGGGCGCGTGGATCGTCGGCGACTCGGCGGCCGGACTTGGCATCCGTGAGACGGCGGGCCTGGTCACCGACGATGGTGCGGCGTTTGTCCCCCATCGGATCCCGGAATCGTGATAATCCACCCACGACAGACGTCCACTTAGGCCGGAGGGACCCCGTGTACACCACCCAGATCCAACTCGCCCTGGATCCAGACTTCGGGGCACAGCTCGGCAGGGGCATCGGCGCCATCGCGTTGTACGCGATCGTCGGCCTCGTACTGATCCTCGCGGGCTTCTACGCCATCGACTGGACCACGCCGGGCAAGCTGTCCGAGCTGGTCCGCACGGGCAAGCCGAACGCGGTACTGATCACGTCGGCTGGCCTGGTCAGCATGGCCTTCATCATCGTGCTCGCGATCACCTCGTCGGCAAGTGACCTGACCGCCGGGTTGATCACCTCACTGGTGTATGGCCTGCTCGGCATCATCGTGCAGGTGGCGGCGGTCCGGATCCTGGAGTGGGCGACCCGGATCAACATCGGCGAGGTCATCCAGTCGGAGAAGTTCACCCCGGCCAGCGTGGTCGTCGCGGCCGCGCACGTAGCACTCGGCCTGGTAGTCGCCGTCGCCATCTCGTGAGTGGTTTGTCCCATTCAAGGCATAGCGCGTTCCGAACTGACCACTCACGTCAGACGCTAACCAGCCGGGCTGGGACGCGTGTCGTGAGTGGTCAGTTCCGTTACCGGGACAAACCACTCACGTGAGTTACCTCAGCACGAGGTTGTGGTACGGGCCGGATGAGATGTGGGTGATCCCGCCTTCTTTCACTGTGGCCGGGATGTTCATCTGGCCTTGGGCGTTGTAGTTCCAGACGATGACCTTGCCGTCCTTGAGGACGGTGTTGTGCTGTGAGCCCGCGGCGATCGCCGTCACGCCCGACTGAGCGATCGTGGGGACCGAGGACTGCTCATACAGGTTCCAGCCCCACGCGATCACCTTGCCGTTCTTCAACGCCACGCTGTGCTGGGCGCCCGCGGCGATCGCCGTGACACCGGACTGCGCCTCCTCAGGCACGTTGAGCTGGCCGTGTTTGTTCGATCCCCAGGCGATGACCTTGCCGTCTTTCAAGGCGAGCGCGTGCCGTAGACCTGGCGCGATCGCCGAGACGCCGGACTTCGCCTCCTCAGGGACGTTCAACTGGCCAAGGTTGACGTTCGGGTGATCCCATCCCCAGGCGAGCACACCGCCGTTCTTCAAGGCGAGGCTGTACTCCTGGTTGACGGCGATGGCCGTGACCCCAGAGCGGGCGTCCTCGGGAACCTTGCACTCGATCCAGCGGCCCCAGCAGACCACTTTGCCGTTCTTGAGCGCGAGGTTGTGGTACGTGCCCGCGGCGATGGCCGAGACGCCGTCCCAGACTTCGACCGGGACCCGCGCGAGCTCGGGCTCGATCTCCGGGACGTTCCACTGGATGACCTGGCCGTCCTTCAGGGCGAGGTTCTGGCTCCACCCAGCGGAGATGGCGGTGACGCCGGACCTTGCCTCGTCGGGGACGGGCACGCGTGCGCTCACCCCGCTCGAACCCCAGGTCAGCACCTCACCGATCGGTTCGGGCGCTGCCGCGGCAGGCACAGCGCCGAACAACAGCAGTGCTGCCGTGACCCCCATTAACTTCCGCACGTCGACTCCACTACTAGGCAACGGGAAGTCGCGGAGCCTAACGGTCAGACGTACACAGATTGCATAAAGATCGCGTTGCTTGCTAACGAGCGGACGGACTCAGTCGCCGCCGATCATTTACGCGACGCAACACGCCCGACATCGCCCCAGCCACGGCGACGGCCAGCTCAGAGCGAAGATGTCGGTTGCGTGGGGCGGGGTGGAAATGGTCGGCTTGGGGCGACTGAGTCCGTCCGAGCGGAGCGAGGACAATAGATACCGTGATCGACCTGAAGACACTGCGCGAAGACCCGGAGGCGGTGCGCGCTTCGCAGCGTGCCCGTGGTGAGGACGAGCAACTGGTTGACCAGCTGCTGTCTGCCGACGAGCGTCGACGCAGTGCGGTGTCCAGGGCCGATTCGTTGCGCGCGGAGCAGAAGCAGTTCGGCCGCCAGGTCGGTAAGGCCAAGGGCGAGGAGCGCGAGGCGCTGCTGGCCAAGGGCAAGGAAATGGCCGCAGAGGTCAAGGCCGCCGAGGCCGAGCAGGGCGAGGCCGAGGAGGCCTTCGCCAAACTGCACCGCGCCATTCCCAACGTGGTCCATCCGGCCGCGCCGGAAGGCGGCGAGGACGACTACGTCGTGCTCAAGCACGTCGGCGAGCCGAAGAAGTTCGACTTCGAGCCCGCTGACCACCTCGACCTGCTCGCGAAGCTGGGCGGGGTGGACATGGAGCGCGGCGCGAAGGTGTCGGGCTCGCGGTTCTACTTCCTCACCGGTGTTGGCGCGCTGCTGCAGCTCTCGCTGCTGAACCTGGCCGTCCAGCAGGCCGTGGCCAACGGCTTCCAGGTGATGATCACGCCGTCGTTGGTGCGGCCGGAGATCATGGAAGGCACGGGTTTCCTCGGCGCGCACTCGACCGAGGTCTACCGCCTTGCCGAGGATGACCTGTTCCTGGTCGGCACGTCGGAGGTGCCGCTCGCGGGCTACCACGCCGACGAGATCCTGGACCTGTCGAAGGGCACTCGCCGGTACGCGGGCTGGTCGTCGTGTTACCGCAGGGAAGCGGGCTCGTACGGCAAGGACACCCGCGGCATCATCCGGGTGCACCAGTTCGACAAGGTCGAGATGTTCTCCTACTGCAAGCCGGAAGACGCCGAGGCGGAACACGGCCGGTTGCTGGCGTGGGAAGAGCAGATGCTCGCCAAGATCGACGTGCCGTACCGGGTGATCGACACCGCGGCCGGTGACCTTGGCACGAGCGCCTCGCGCAAGTTCGACTGCGAGGCCTGGTTCCCGTCGCAGCAGGCGTACCGCGAGCTGACGTCCACCTCGAACTGCACCACGTTCCAGGCCCGCAGGCTCGGTGTGCGCTACCGGGACGAGAACGGCAAGCCGCAGACCGCCGCGACCTTGAACGGAACGCTGGCGACCACGCGGTGGATCGTGGCGATCGTGGAGAACCACCAGCAGGCCGACGGTTCGGTCGTGGTCCCGGAAGCGTTGCGGCCGGGCCTCGGCGGGATCGAAGTCCTCGAACCCAAGCAATAATGGACCAGTGCCGCGCAACAAGCACCAGCCCGATCCCTCTGTGCCCCTCCCGGAGCACCTGAGCCGGACGGCGCCGAAAGGTGACGAGCTGCGGGGCATCCTTGAACGGCTCGTCGCGGCGATGCAGCCGGGCGACATGCTCCCGTCCGAGCGTGTGCTGGCCGAACGGTTCGGCATCGCCAGAATGACGGTCCGCCAAGAACTGCACCGGCTCTCGGCCGACGGACTCGTGGTTCGTCGGCCGCGGGGCGGGACGTACGTGGCGGAACCGCCTGTCTCACACGTCGATTTCCTGACGTCCTACAGCGATTTCGTTCGTTCCAAAGGGCTCACGCCTGGCGCGAAGGTGTTGTCCGCCGGGGTTGAGCCGGTGTCCGCGCGGCTGGCCGACCGGCTCGAGCTCAACCCCGGTGATCCGATTTTCCGGTTGGTGCGGCTGCGTACCGCCGACGACATCCCGATGGCGATCGAGCGCACCAACCTTTCGGTCGACCGGTTTCCCGGCATCGAACAGATCGACTGGAACGACCGTTCGCTGCACGAGGCGTTGCGTGACCGGTGGGGTTCGCAGCCGCGCACGTCCAAGGCGCACATCTGGGCGGTGTTGCCGGACCTCGAAGACGCCAAACTGCTGCAGATCGACGCAGGTCAGCCGTGCTTCTCCATCGAGGCGACGCCGCGGGACGCCGACGGCAGGGTGATCGAAGCAGGCCGGTCGGTGTACCGCGGCGACCGTTACGACGTGGTCGTGGCGTTCGTGGCCGCGCCCTGACGTGCTTCCTCAAGCAACGCAACGCTTTCCCTGACCAGCATGTCTCCTGCGCCCTCGTCGAGCAGGCTCATCAGCGCTTCATAGCAGCCTTCCTGGTATCCGCCCGCGTCGGACACGTAACCCGCGTAGCCGTCGGTGTAGCCAATCACCCTGGTGACCGGGAACGGGCTCGCGTCCTTGATCCTGAGGCCGAACGAGGCGAACAGTTCGACCGGCAGGTGCACCCAGGCGATGTCGCCGAGTGTGACGACCGTCAGCGGCAGGTCAAGCTGCTCAGGCAACTCCGCAGAGCCAAGGCTACGCAAGGCAAAGGCGCCTTCCAGCCGTGTCCTGCGCAGCCGCTCCTGCGGGCTTTCTTCGGTGCCCGCAAGCTTTTCCGTCGCTTCGGCCAGCAGTTGCCGACTCGTCTCGAGCATCGGCCGCTCACGCGTGGGTATCCGGACGACCGTCTTGTGGATCTCCGGCCGCGCCGGGGGCACGGTCACCGCGTCCATCTGGATCGCTTGCAGGACAGCGCCGCCCAGCAATGCCCCGAGCCTGGCCACTTCCGCGTAGTCACGGCTGCGGCGCACGAACCGGGGACTGCTGTCACCAGCCGCACCCTGCAGGAACGCGACCACTGGCGGCACGGATTCGTTCGTACGAGGATCGTCGACGGCAGCCAACGCGGCGGCCAGTGACCGGCGCGCGGATCCCGGCCAGTCCGCTGACCACACCTGACTTCGTGGCCCGAGAACGGTCGGATGGCACGCGTAGTCCACCAGCAAAGCCGCTGTCCTTGCCGGAGATTCCATGTCACGTGGCCTCGCGGTCACCACCCCAGCCGTGGTGTCGTGCAGGCCATCTTGACGGTTTCTGTTGGAGCCCAAGCCTTTGACGTTCGCGACGCACCAGGACAGATCGACCGGTACACGCTGGTCGGATAGCCCCGCCGCACTTTCGGCCACAGCGGCGGTCAGGCTCTCGATCAACGTTGGGTCACGCTCGCCGGGCATCGCGGGATGCAGGCTCCCGGTCCATCCGAGCGGCGCCGCGTGCGTGTGGCTTGCGCAAACCAGCACACGATCCGACGGTATTCCGGTGGCACGTCCGACGGCTTGTGACAGCGTGCGCGCCAACGCGGTGTCCACCGCCAGCGCGTCCAGGCTGAGCCACAACACGCCTGGATCGTCGTCGGTGCTGAGCCAGAACACCGTTGCCTGCAACGGGTCCAGCGTGCCCACCGCAGGCGCTTCGCCGCGTGCCAGGTAACCGCCCATCGGGTGACCTGGTGGTGGCGTAATGTCTACTGTGGAACTTGCTAACAGTATCTCGGTCATCCCCCAGGGCCCTCCTTGTGGTGTCTACTTCGGCGGATCGGGGAGCGTGGGGGCGAACCAGCCGAGCCAGCCGAGCGCCAGGCCGACCAGGCCGACACCGGCGATGAGCCACATGGTCCGGATTCGGAACTTCCGCAGCAAGAGGTAGGTCACCGCGGTGACAGCAACCGGCAACAGATATGGCAGCAGCGCGTCGAGTTGCTCCTGAATGTGCACGGTTTGCGTCGACGGAGTTTCCTGGACCGTGATCGTCTGCTGATAGGTCAACGTGGTGACGATCTTGACGATCGACGGGATGAATCCGCCGAGCACCACCAGCCCAAGGATGGTCGCGCCGTCACTCAACCGGGCGAGCGCACCGGAGGCCAGCCGCGCGGCAAGGCGCTTTCCTTGCTGGTAGGCGAAGAAGAACTGCCAGCGACGGATCAGGAAGTACGGGACAAGCACCATCACCATGGTGAAAATCGGGCCGATCGCGTTGCCCTGCAACGCCCACGACGCGCCGATGGTGAAGATGATGCTGTTGTACACCGCCCAGGTCAGCGTGTCGCCGATGCCAGCGAGCGGCCCCATCAGCGCCACCTTCACACTGGCGGCCGACGTACGCTCGTTCGCCTCTTCCATGGCGATCGCGGAGCCAAGGACCAGCGGGCCGCCGATGATCGGCGAGGTGTTGAAGAACTGCAGATGCCGTTGCAGCGCCTCGGAATACGCGCCTTGCTCCGGATACAGCCGCTGTAACGCGGGCTCGATCGAGTACGCGAACCCCATGGCTTGCATTCGCTCGTAGTTCCACGAGATCTGGTAGGTCCAGAAGTATCGCCAGAACGACTTACGCAGATCGCGCTTGGTCAGCCTGGACTCGGTGTCCGGCGCCAGTTCTTCTTGAACTTGCTGGACCGGTTTGCCTTGGAAAGCGACAAAGGCCGCCGCGGCGACCAGGCCGCACAGCGCGATCCCGATCAGCGGCATCTCCAGGTACGCGAACAACACGAACCCGGCGATCAGCAGATACCAGTACCTGCGGACCGGCATCACGTTGAGCAGCAACGCGAAACCCACGGCAGGCAGCAGCGAACCGGCCAGTTTCATCCCGTCGACCATACCGGCCGGGATCGCGTCGGCGATGTCCTGCACGCCCCCGCTCGTCGCGGCCAGCGCCGCGAGGAACGTCGGAATCGCGCGTACCGCCGCCCAAGGGATGAACGCCGTCCAGTGCATGAGCGCGATGCCTCGCCCATTGCCTTGCTGCGCATAACGATCAGCCCGATGTAACCAGAACACCGGCAGGAACCGGCCTAACGGATCAAGCGCGGCCAGCAACAACGCGGCAGGCAAACCGATCCCCAACGCCACCGCGACCTGCTGGTCGAACGGCGCCGCGACCGCGCTGGCCAAGGCCGTCCCGACGATCGCGCCCGTCTGGTAGTCCGGGATCGTCGCGCCGCCGTACTGGTAGACGCCCAACGCCGTCAGCTCCAGCGTCGCGCCGACCGCCATACCCAGCAGCGGTTGCCCGATGATCAAGCCAGCGAGAGTTCCCGCGATGAGCGGCCGTCCCGCGTGGAAGAGATACGGACCCAGTGAATCGTAAATGCAGAAGATGCTCAGCAACGTCAGCAGAAGCGCTGTTGTCACATGCCCTTCTTTCCTAGCAGTGACATCAGGTCAGCGCCCTTGTCCGTGGGCATCAACCGGCACACGAACCGCGTGCCGGACTCCGATAACTCGCGATAGCCCTGCGCCTGACCTGGTGTGACCGTCACCCACCTGGTCAGGCGCGTGGCCTGTTCACCTGGTCGCGCCGCGGCGTTGCCCACCACCACTTCGGCTGCGTCGAGCCCACCCCTCAGGAGCTCGAACGCGTCCTCCGGGTGTTTGGCGATCACCATCACCCGCACGTCGCGGTGCTGTTCGCACCACGACCGCACGTCCGCGACCTTCAGCACCGACGTCGGCAGCCCACGGGCGGCCTGGGGAAGCAGCATGCGTTGAAATTCGTCGCCAGCCACTTCGTCGTTGGCCACCACGAGGTGCTCGACGCCCAGCTGAGCAGTCCACACGACCGTCACCTGGCCGTGGATGAGCCGGTCGTCGATCCGCAGGTGCACTTGGCTCATGGCCAGGTCCTGCCGCAACGCCGGCTCATCCCACAGGTCCCCCCTGTTTCGCCCACCTCCGACCGTGAGGTCGACTTTACTGGTCTAGTCCAGAACAGCCCTAGGTCCGTTCGGGGGACAAGTCAGCCCTTGACGCAGATGACCTGCTTGAGCTTCGCGACGATCTCGACAAGGTCGGACTGGTTCGCGATGACCTCGTCGATGTCCTTGTACGCGGCCGGGATCTCGTCGACGACGCCCGAGTCCTTCCGGCACTCGACGCCCGCCGTCTGCGCCGCGAGGTCACGCGCGCTGAACTTCTTGCGCGCCTTCGTCCGCGACATGCGACGGCCAGCACCATGCGACGCCGACTCGAAGGACTCCGGGTTACCCAGCCCGCGCACGATGTAGGACCCCGTCCCCATCGAGCCGGGGATGATGCCCATATCGCCACGACCAGCGCGGATCGCGCCCTTGCGGGTGACCATCACCTCGGTGTCGAAGTGCGTCTCCTCCGCCACGTAGTTGTGATGGCAGGAGATCGGCTCCTCGAAGTTCACCTGCGGGAACTGGTCACGCAGCACCGAGCAGACCAGACGCAGCATCACCGCACGGTTGCGGCGCGCGTAGTCCTGCGCCCAGTACAGGTCCCGGCGGTACGCCTCCATCTCAGGCGTCTTGGCCAGGAACACCGCAAGGTCAGGGTCCGGCAGTTCGGCGTTGTGCGTCAGACCCTTGGCGATCGAGATGTGGTGCTGCGCGAGGATGTTGCCGACGCCACGCGAGCCGGAGTGCAGCATCACCCAGACCTGCTGGGTGGTGTCCAGGCAGACCTCGATGAAGTGGTTCCCGCCGCCAAGCGTGCCCATCTGGTGCAGCGCACGAGCCCGGTCGAACCCACCGGCCAGCGAGTCGAACCCGGTCCAGAAGGCACCCCAGTCCTGCGCGTCCCGTCCGTCGAACGCGGTCGCACGGTGCATGGCGAACCCGACCGGCACGGCCTTCTCGATCTCCGAACGGATCTTGCTCAGGTCGTCAGGCAGGTCCGACGCGCGCAGCGAGGTCCGTACGGCAGCCATGCCGCACCCGATGTCCACACCGACTGCCGCTGGCGATACCGCGTCTCGCATGGCGATCACGGACCCGACTGTCGCGCCCTTGCCGTAGTGCACGTCCGGCATCACCGCGACGTGCTTGAAAGCCCACGGCAGCGCGGAGATGTTGCGCAGCTGGCGCATGGCCTGCTCCTCGACCTCCTCGGGCCGAGTCCAGAGTCGGATGTCCACGTTCTTGCCGCGGATCACGGTTGCGTTCACGCATATCAGGCTAGGTCAGCGGGCCAACGGGTTTTCTCGTTTGGTGACAGCTTGGTCACAGTAGGAATTCGCCCCTAACGACCCGTATCTGGCGAGCATCAAGTGACTCCTTTCTAACCGGGGAGGCCCGCGGCGAGGAGGCACACATGTCCGTAAGTGCGTTGGCGGAACGCGAGGACACTCGAAGGTCACGGTCTGGGGAGCCCGTGGACGAGATAGTGCTCAACGCCGTGGTCGAGGCGGCCGTGTCGGGGGACGCGGCCGCCACGGAATGGCTGTTGACCTATGTGCGGCCATTGGTTCTGCGCTACTGCCAGGCAAGGATCGGGGGGCACCGAACGGCGATATCGGTCGACGACGTCGCACAGGAGGTGCTGTTGGCGCTGTTCCGGGCACTGCCGGGATACCGCAACCAGGGGAGGCCGTTCTTGGCGTTCGTCTACGGCATCGCCGGCCACAAAGTGGCGGATGCCAGGCGAAACGCGGCACGAGTTGCCACGGCACTTTCCGTGCCGGAGATCCCGGACGTCGCCAGCCAGGAGGCGACGCCGGAACAGCACGCACTGCAGTTCGAGCTGACAAGCCGAATGGAACAGTTGCTGCGTCAGGTGTTGTCACCGCGCCAGCACGAAATCCTGGTGCTGCGCCTGGTAGTCGGCCTGTCCGCGGAAGAAGTGGCGGACGCGATGGGCTCGACACCCGGCGCGATCAGAGTGGCGCAACACCGGGCGTTGACCCGGCTGCGCAAGGTCGTCAAGCGCCCTCAGGTTTAGGTGGAAACCGAGTTTCGTTCCGGTCGACCTTGGCATTGGCGACCTTGACGAGGTCGACATCCAGGACGTCGGCAAGCCTTGTCAGATAGATGAAGACGTCGGCGATCTCGTCCTCGATGGAGGCGGCGAGGTCGGGATCGCTCATGGCTCGCATGGCCTGCTCGGGCGTGAGCCACTGGAAAAGGCTGAGCAGCTCACCAGCCTCGCCGGACAGCGCCATCGCCAGGTTCTTGGGAGTGTGGAACTGCTCCCAGTCCCGTGCCTTGGCGAAATCACGCAGACGCGTAGTCAGTTCGGCGAGGCTCATAGGCTCAATGGAACACCGGGCGCGCGGTCACCTTGGCGGCGGCCTTGCGTTCGGCCTTGCGCTCGGCCTTGTTCTGGCGGCGTTCGGTGAGCCAGCCGTCGAGTTCGACGATCACCGGGCCCAGCGCCATGACCAGAACGATGGTGATGCCGAGAACGGCCCCGATTCCACGTGAGCACCAGCGTGACCATTGTTTTCTCCTGTCGTCTCGAACCTGGTACCAGAGTGGCTCGCGGCAGGGCGGTTTCGAATCGGCCGAACAGCCATCCCCCACCGCCAAATGGCCATGACCAGCGACAACGCAGCTCAGGGCAGCACCTCAGGGTCAACGGCACCCGGTTTTGTCGTACCCCCGGAGTAACGTGAAATTAACCGACATGTCTTGAGTTCGTGGGTTCCTCGTAGGGAGGCCGAGGGTCTGTCACCGTCAGAAACAGGGCGTCAGTCAGGTTCCTGCCCAGGTGGCCCCAGTGTGATGAGTCTTCAGAATTTCTGAAATGATCTCGCCTAAGCCGAGCTTTCGAGGGCTTGGGTGAAGGCGAGGAGGCTCGGGTTGGCGCTGGCGGTGGTGCGGGATCTCCGTGAGCGGCGTGCGCCGGTCGGGCCGGAGGAGTTGGCGGACTTCGAGACCGACGTACTGGCCGGGTTCGTGCTCGCGCGGGCGTCAACGGGTCTGGCGGACAGCACAATCCGCAACGACATCGGGCAGCTCGAGCAGGTCCGGGCGTGGTTCGAGCGGCCGTTGTGGGACATGGAACCCGCGGACGCCGACGTCTACTTCGACAGCAAGGTGCTGCGCGGTGCAGCCAAAGGCACCCGTCATGCCCGTGCGCAGGCGCTGACGACCTATTTCCGGTTCCTGGAGCTGCGGCACAAGGTCGAGATCCACCAGCTGACCGGCCGGGTCGTCGAGTGTCCGATCGACGAGATGAACCGGCCGCGGGGCGACAAGGCCGCCGCGCTGCGGATCCCGCCGACTGCGGCCGAGATGGCCGGCCTGTTCGCTGGGTGGCGTGGTGATCTGGCGACCTGCCGGAAGTTCGCGCCGACCGCGCGCAACTACGCCGCCGCGCGTCTGATGTCGGAGGTGGGGCTGCGGATTAACGAGGTCCGCAGCCTGGACTTCAACGACGTCAAGTGGGACCTCGGCAGATTCGGCAAGCTCCACGTCCGTCTCGGCAAGGGCAGCCGGGGCAGCAGTCCGCGTGAACGCATGGTGCCCCTGATCAACGACGCGGGTCGGACACTGCGCTGGTTCATCGAGGACGTCTGGGGTCTGTTCGACGACGACCACACCCGGTTCGGCGCTCCGCTGTTCCCCTCGGAGCGCCGCAACGCCGACGGTTCCAGCCGACGGGTCGGCGCTGACGCGCTGCGCACCGGTCTGGCCGAGGCCACCGCCGCGCACCTGCCCGGCTGGGCGGAAACCCTGACGCCGCATGTATTGCGGCACTTCTGCGCCAGCGAGCTCTATCTGTCCGGAATGGACTTGATCTCTATCCAGGAGACACTTGGCCACTCCTGGGTGGCTACGACGATGAAGTACGTCCACGTCCACAAGACCCGCGTTGAGGACGCCTGGATCGCGGGACAGGAACGAGCCGCGAGGCGGCTGGAAGGACTGCTGCCATGAAGTGGAACCTGCGCCTGGCCGCCGCCAACCGCGGCATCTGGAAGGCCAGCGAGCTGCAACGCCGGCTCGCCGAGCACGGCCTGGTGATCTCGGTCGGGAAGATGTCCGGGCTGTGGTCCGGTGAACCGGCCAGCATCAAGCTCGACGATCTCGACGTCGTCTGCGCGGTCTTGGGCTGCGAGGTCGGCGAGCTGCTCATCCCCGAGCCGGAGAAGGTCACCCGCCCCGGCACGGAACAGGCGCCGAAGACCGCGGCCGCGGGCGCCGCCACTATGGTCACGCCCAAGCGCCGCGACGGGCGCTCCCTGCCGCCGGCATGAGCAAGTGGGACGAGGGCCGCACCGTCACCAGCTGCACCAGTTGCCTGGCCTGGGGACACACGTTCGCCCGCGGATTCTGCGCGGCCTGCTACATGTTCTGCCGCAAGCACCGGCCCGGCCGCTGCCGAGGCTGCGCCCGCCGCCAGCCACCGCGCAAGCACTACTGCCGCCTGTGCTGGGACCAGGCCCGGACCTCGGCCCATGCCAGCGGGCAGTGGAAGCTGACCGCGGTCGACTTCATCACCGCCGTTGTCGACCACCACCAGCTGTTCTTCGCGAACATGGTGTCCCAGCGAGGATCCACCGTCACCCCGCCCTGCCGCTACGAACGCCGTGGCCGGCCACGCAAACCAGCGCCGTCACCGGCGGCACGCCCCTCGGCAGAGCATGTTCAGTTGGTGCTGTTCACCCAGCGGCGCGGCACCTACCTGGCCTTCGGCGCCGCCGACCAGCCCCTGCACAACCCTTGGGTCAGCTGGGCGCACCACCTGGTGCACCGCATCGGCGAGGCCCGCGGCTGGACCCGCTCGACCGTCCTCGACGCCGAACGGGCGCTCACACTCGTGCTGGCCAACCACGTCGAGGGCGACACCAGGTCGCCTACTCGGCCCTGTTCACCGCCCTGCGCCCTCGCTTCAGCGTCGAACGCGCCGCCGAAGTCCTCCAGGAGATGGGCATCCTGGTCGATGACCGTCGTCCGGCCTTCGAGTCATGGCTGGAGAACAAGCTCCGCGACCTGCCCGCCGGTTTCGCCGGAGAGACCGAGCGGTGGATACGAGCACTGCACCACGGCGGGCCCAGGCACACTGCCCGAACCCGCAGCACCACCGCGCACTACCTCAACGCCGTCCGCCCGCTCCTGACCACCTGGGCCGAGCGCTACGACCACCTGCGCGAGGTCACCCGAGACGACGTCCTGGCTGTGCTGGAGCCCTTCCACGGAGACAGGCGACGCACCGTCCTGATCGCCCTGCGTTCCCTGTTCGCCGCCGCGAAGAAGAACGGCGCGGTCTTCCGCAACCCCACCAGCCGCATCCGCGTCGGACAACGCGCCGGCCGCGTCCTCCAGCCGCTGGCTCCCGACCACGTTCAACGCACCATCACCGCAGCGGCACGTCCGGCGGACCCGCTCATCCTCGCGCTGGCCAGCATCCACGCTGCCCGGCCAGGCGGCATCTGTGACCTGCTGCTCGACGACATCGACCTCGGCAACCGGCGACTCACCATCGCCGGGCGCACACGCCCTCTCGACGAGATGACCCGCCGTGCCCTGCTGCACTGGCTCGACTACCGCCGCACCCGCTGGCCCACGACCGTCAACCCGCATCTGCTGGTCAACATGCGCACCGCCCTCACCACCGGTCCGGTCAGCAGCTACTGGCTCAACACCACCTTCCGCGGCCACGAGGCCACACTCGACAGGCTGCGCATGGACCGTCAGCTCGAGGAAGCCCTCACCCACCGAGCCGACCCGCTGCACCTGGCCCTCGTCTTCGGCATCGACGAGAAAACCGCGATCCGCTACGCCAACTCCGCGCGGCAACTTCTGACCACCGCCGCCGAATGCGAGACTTCCGGTTGAGCACGAACCCACGGCACGAGCCCTGTTCCTGGCGGTGACAGACCCTCGGGTTCCCCATGAGGAACCTTCACTCTCGTTGAACCCACGGGATTCTGGGGGTTCACACGGGGGATCAGGTTAGAGCTCCACCCCCTCGGACCAGGCGTTTCGCCAGCGCCGCCCACGGTAAGAGGGATCAGCTGGTGTCCCAGACTCCTTGCCGAAAACGAATCAGTTCAGCACGATGCCTGAAAAGATGACCACTTGTCGTTCCAGTGTGCTCCTACATGTGTAGCGTAGGAGTTTGCTTTGACGACGTATCGCTCACCTTTCATGCCAGCGTCCCAATAGAAGCACACGTCGTGATTTACTCGACTCCTGACAGATGTGGCACAATCATTGAAATGGTCACGAATCATGTCACCATATCTATCACAAGCAGTGCCAGAGACCTTAACATTTTTGAAGTTGTCGAAATCGCCATTAAAGTCAGCACGGTAACCGCTGTATTCTGCATCCTCCCAAGCACACACCCAGCCCTCCGGGCATGAATCCCAGCCTCCGAAGCCGCCGGCCTGAGCTTCGGGACTTACAACGGCAACCCCAGTGAGTAGAAGTGTGGTAGCGATGACACCAATACGCCTTGACCGCTTTTGTGTAGCAAGCTTCACGCAATAACCCTTCACGACATTGTGCAGTACTTCACGGATCAAAAGTACTACATATAGGATGTACCGTCACCCGAACACGTTTCACCCTACCAACGTTGTGCAGACTTGTCGTTTCGCACCCAGCAGGAGTGCGTGAAAATGCACGGAACATTGCACGCTTTTCCCTACCATCCGGTAATGTAGTTGCAGATCTTGAAAGGCTGGCATTACGAAAACGTCACATCCACATCGGGAGACGGTGACCAGTCAGAACGCTCCGGTGGACGGTGCGCGACTCCCGCACGTTATCCGGTCGGTCACCCGGGGAGGGCTGGGGCGTGGCAGCGACCGTGACGAAGCTGGGAACCCGGCGGCGCCGTACTGGCAAAGCAAGCGGGCCGACCGTGCGCTCCTCGGTCGACGCCTTCCTCGACTCGCCGAAGATCCGGGCAACCCCAACACCCTGCGCGCCTACACCAGCGTCCTCGACCGCACCGCCGCGCTGCTCGGCGCGAACCGGGCGCTGGTAGACGTCGCCGACGAGGAGATCCGCGACGCGCTCACCGAACTGTGGGGCACCGCCGCGCCAGTGCTGTCCGGCTCGGTCGAGCGGCAGCGGGAACCCGAGGACCACCACCAAGGCCGTGTCACGGACCCGAATCGACCGGCTGTGCCGGCGCCGGGACGTGCCGCTGCGGGAGAAGACGCTGTGGCGGATGCTGTACGAGTCCGCAAGCAGGGACTCGGCGGTGCTCGCGCTGAACGTCGAGGACCTGGACCTGCCCAACAAACAGGCCAAGATCACCGCCAAGGGCGGCCATGTCATGTGGATCACCTGGGGCACCGATACCGCCCACCTGTTGCCCCGGCTCATCGCCAGCCGTGAGCGCGGACCGCTGTTCCTGTCCAACCACCGGCCCGGCCCACACCGGCGCGCGACCACCGAACCAAAGGACATCTGCCCGGCGACCGGCCGCGTCCGGCTCGGATACGACCGCGCCCACATCCTGCTCGGCCACTACGGCGACGGCCTGCAACTGCACCAACTCCGGCACAGCTCAGCCACCCACCTCGGCGAGGCCAACATGTCCGCCAACGTGATCATGACCAAGACCGGGCGCAAGAGCCTGCGGGGCTCGTCGTCGGGCATCGGGGGTTCCTCGCCTACTGGTCGGTACGGGTGGCCGGGTGCTGGGCGCAGACCAGGCCGCCGTCGGGGTCGTCGTGCCAGCCTTGCTGATCGAGCCAGTTGCGCACGGGTTCGGGCGGGGTGTGTTCGTCGGGTACAGCGTCGGCGAGGTCGCCGGCGACGATCGGGCCGTCTCCGCACAGTGGACAGACGATGGTCTGAAACCGTTGGTGTGGTTGACATTCCGCGCAGTGCCGCCACTCAGTGATCTCGCCGGGACGGTCGGGGTCGGCATACAGCCAGACGATGGCAAGGTCCTGGCGCTGCTGCCAGCGGGCCCGTGCTTCGGCCGGTTCGTTGCCGCACGTCGGGCAGCGCGAGACCCGCATCCGGTCCCGCTGGTGCACCAGACGCTCGTGGAGATCGTGCTCCTGCGGGGAAAGCGGCTCGCCGGGCCGTCGGACCCGGGCCCGCACCGGCCGCAGCCCCGCGAGGTCGTCCTCGTTACCGCTACTTTTCGTTCCGTTGTTCCTCGCGGGGGTCGCAACCGACGCGAGCCGGACGGACTTGTCGGGTTGCCGCCGCTCCTGTTCGGGTTCGGGGTGGCGGTAGATCGTCTTGCGGGACACCCCGAGGACTTCGGCGATCTCAGCGACGGTGTGCTTGCGTTTGCCGTCGGGGCCGTTCTCCTCGTACATCTCGTGGGCCTTGGCCACCTGGAGCGCGGTCAGCTTCGACTTGCGCCCGCCGACCCGGCCGCGGGCGCGGGCGGCGGCCAGGCCGTCCAGGTGCCCTCGACGATCATCTCTCGGTCGTACTCGGCCAGCGCGGCGAGGAAGTGGAAGATCAGCCGGCCGCCGGGGGTGGAGGTGTCGATGCCCTGTTCCAGCACGATGAAGTCGATCTCCTGCTTGCCGAACCAGGCCACCAGCTCCAGCAGGTGGTGGTGGGATCGGCCGATGCGGCGGAGCCGGGTGACCACGACCCGGTCGCCAGAGCGGAGCTTGCCGAGCAGCGCGTCGATCTGGTGGTCGGGGTTCTGCTCGCGGGTGGAGACGCGGGCGTAGCCGAATCGCATCGGCTCAGTCCTGCCTGTAGCCGGGTACTGGCGGCCACGAGGCCACACTCGACAGGCTGCGCATGGACCGTCAGCTCGAGGAAGCCCTCACCCACCGAGCCGACCCGCTGCACCTGGCCCTCGTCTTCGGCATCGACGAGAAAACCGCGATCCGCTACGCCAACTCCGCGCGGCAACTTCTGACCACCGCCGCCGAATGCGAGACTTCCGGTTGAGCACGAACCCACGGCACGAGCCCTGTTCCTGGCGGTGACAGACCTTCGGGTTCCCCATGAGGAACCTTCACTCTCGTTGAACCCACGGGATTCAGGGGGTCCCCTGGGGAATTGCTGTTGTGAGGAAGGCCGGGCTCTGGTTGACAAAGGCCTGGTCACAGGCGATCGGCCAGGCCTGCGGGCGATGGCGTTTGGGCTGAGACTGCGGGCGATTCGAGCTGAGCCTGGGCCGCGGACGATTCTGGACCGGGATGTGAGCCGTGCAGGCTGGGCTCTGGTCGATGAAGGCCTGGGCTTTCGTGCGATGGAGACCCGACCAAGACCTGGCCCTTCCGCCCGATGAACGGCCCCTGGCTTTGTGCCATTCGATGCTCTGGTGGTCATCGCGAGGGGTCCATTAAGGACAAAAAAATCGCCTCATCAGTCACACATGCCACACCAGCCCCACCTACCACGGAACACACTGCCGTGAAGGCCACCTTCACGGCGTTCAACGCACCCAACTCGGCCCTCACACCCCTGAACATCACGCAATGCCCACACCCCTCGCCCGAGCGGCCAGTCCCACCCACGCCAGCCACAGATCATCGCAGGTCAACCGCCCGCGCCCGCCTACAGTCTCGATCGAACTCCGAACCTTAAATTCCTGGCATTGGCATCCAACGCGCCAAGGGAGGCCCTCGCGCGTCTAACGCCGCGAAGGTGACCTTCACGGCAGCACTTAAGAGGTCGGCCACGGGCCAAAGCCTTAACGCGGCCGGGTCAGGGTTGTCCCGGATGGCCGTTTGGCCGAGGCGCGCCGTACCGGTTGACCGAGGCGAAACCGCCACCCGGATGCGAAGCTTTCGTTCCGTGACGGTGCCCCCTGTCCAGCCCCGGACCAGCCGGTGGCTGCTGACCCTGCTCGCCGCGGCCTTCCTTGCCGACGTCCTGCTGTCCGTCTACTCCGGCCGCATCGCTCTGGGAGCGCTCCCAGGAGCAGCCTTGATGGGCCTCTGTGCCCTGCTGGGGGCGCAAAAACCGCTGCAAGGGGCGCTGGCAGGGGCAGCAGTCCTTGGCATGTCGACCGTCTTCATCGGTCTCACCGGTACGGAACCCGAGTCGATCAGCCTGAACGACATCCTGCTGACCGAGGTCGCCTCAGGCGTCGCACTCGTCGTCCTTGTGGTCTGGCGGACGCGGCCGTTGATCGCCGCGGTCAGCACGGCAGCCTTGGTGGGCTCGGCCCTTCTGGCCACCTTCTACCGGACCGGGCACTGGTCATCACTCTCCGAACTGCGGACGCTCCAGCTCGGGCTTCTCATCCTCGTCGGCTCGATCGTCATCGGGGTGTACCTGCGTGGAGTCAGCAGTCGACGCACGGAAACCGAGCTCGGCACGCTGATCCGCAGGCAGTGGCCACTGGCGGCGGCCCTCGCGCTGCTGTTCTTCATCGATCTGAGGCTGGGCGGCGCGACCAACCAGATCTTCGCGCTGGGTGGCGCGTTGATCGCCTCGGTGTGTGCCTTCTTCGCGCCACGGGCGCCGGTCACGATGACCTTGATAGCCACGACCGGAATCGCGCTGTCGCCCTTCGCGGTCTACCTGAGCAGCAGTCTGTTGTCGGCCAGGTCGGGCAACGAAGCCCTCGTGGTGACCGAGGTCGCGGCAGCCATGGCGTTGATCGCGTACAACATCAGATGGGCGGCACGGACGCCCGCGATATTCAGCAGTGCCGCCCTCGCGCTGGCCACCTTCCTGGCGCTGAAGATCCGCACCTTCCTCTACGGAAGCTCAACCGACCGAGGCGACCAGTTCGGGCTCATCCTGTCAGTCCTGCTTGTCGTCGCGGTGGCCACAGGCATGTACTTCCGGTCCCGCGACCGGGAGCGAACCCAGTCCGTCCGCTCAGCCGTCACGGGAGCGCAGCAAAGTGAGCGGCTGGCCTTGGCACGCGAGCTCCACGATGTCGTCGCCCACCATGTGACGGGCATTGTCGTGCAGGCGCAGGCCGCCAAACTCGTGTCGGACAGGGACCCGCAGATCGCCGTGCAAGCTCTGGCCAAGATCGAGACCAGCGGCGTCGAGGCCTTGAAAGCCATGCGGTTCCTGGTCGCGAGCATGCGTGGCGCCAAACCCGCTGGCACGTCCGAGGCGACCGAACAAGCCACCACCAACCTCGCGGCCGACTTGCACGCCGTGGTCGAGAACTTCAGTGGCCCGCCCGTGCAACTCACTCTCGATGTTCCCGACGCCGTGCCGCAGGAGGTTGGGCGGTCGATTCTCCGGCTCGCCCAGGAGTCGTTGACCAATGTCGGCAAGCACGCGCTTGGGGCGACCGTTGTGCAGGTCGCGGTCACCAGGTCCACCACCGATCTGCACGTTCGGGTAGCCGACAACGGGACAGGCCGACGCCAAGATCCGGTCGGTGGGTCGGGCGGATACGGTCTGGTCGGAATGCGTGAACGCGTCGAGTTGCTCGGTGGCCGGTTCGCCGCCGGACCGGCCGACCCTGTCGGCTGGCAGGTCGACGCTTGGCTGCCGGTAGAGGAAGAGGGGCCACGTGACGATCCGCGTACTGATCGCTGACGACCAGGAGATGGTCAGGGCCGGGTTCCGGATGATCCTGGAAACCCAGGACGACATCGAGGTCGTCGCGGACGTGCCGGACGGTCGCGAAGCCGTGGCCAAGGCCCGCGAGCTGCGCCCGGACGTCTGCCTGCTGGACATCCGCATGCCCGGCATCGACGGCCTTGAAGTGACCAGGATCCTCGCTGGGCCTGGGGTACCGGATCCCTTGAAGGTCGTCGTGGTGACCACGTTCGACCTCGACGAGTACGTGCACACCGCGCTTGCCAACGGCGCGAGCGGGTTCCTGCTGAAGGACGCGGGGCCTGCACTTCTGCTTGAAGCCGTCCGCTCGGCGGACCGTGGGGACGCGTTGATCTCGCCGTCGATCACCGTCCGGCTGTTGCAGCATTTCGCCGCGCCCAAGAAGTCCTCGGTGACCACCGATGTCACGTTGACCGAGCGCGAGCAGGACGTCGTGCGGGCGGTCGCGCGTGGCCTGACCAACACCGAAATCGGCAATGAACTCTTCATGTCCTTGTCGACCGTGAAGACGCACCTGGCCGCCGCGCAGGCCAAGATCGACGCGCGTAACCGGGTCGGAGTCGCGGCTTGGGCGTGGCGGACAGGATTGATGAACTAGTCTCCAGAAAAGTTTTCGGGGCCGTGTCGATCCGCGCAGGGGCCCGTTCGACCTAGGGGCGAACGGGGCGGAGAGACCACCCGGAACACCTGAGGGAGACAGACCATGAAGTACATGCTGATCATGCGCGCCACCGACGAGACCTGGGCGTCGTTCGAGAACGTCGACTTCAGCGAGATCATCGAGGCGATGGGCAAGTTCAACGACGAGATGATCCGGGCTGGCGTGCTGGTCGCGGCCGAGGGCCTCGACGACGCGGCCAAGGGTGTCGTCGTCGACTACTCGACCGAGACGCCAGTGGTCACCGACGGCCCGTACGGCGAGACCAAGGAGCTGTTCGGCGGCTACTGGATTCTCAACGTGGCGTCCCAGGAGGAAGCCATCGAGTGGGCGAAGCGGGCACCGATGGCTGGCCCCGGCAGCAAGTGCGAGATCCGCCGAGTCACCCAGATCGACGAGTTCCCGCAGGACAACGAGTGGATCCGCAAGGAGCGGGAGTGGCGCGAGGCCACGGGACAGCTCTGAGCGATTGCCAGTAGTTATCGATGACTGATCCCACTGGCCGTGAGGCCGTCGCGGCGGTCTGGCGAATCGAGTCGGCGCGAATCGTCGGCGCGCTCGCGCGCTACACCAACGATTTCGCGCTGGCCGAGGACTTGGCTCAGGAAGCCCTGGCCGAGGCGCTCGTGAACTGGCCGCGCGAAGGCGTGCCCCGCAACCCCGCGGGGTGGTTGCTCACGGTCGGCCGGCGGCGCGCGATCGACGCGTTCCGCCGGCGATCCGCCCTCGACGAGAAGTACGCCGCCCTCGCACACGAGATGGACGAGGGCGCGGAGGACGAGCTGTGGGATCCGGAGCAGATCGACGACGACGTGCTGTCGTTGATCTTCATCTCCTGTCACCCGGTGCTGTCGCGTGAGGCACGGGTGCCGCTGACGCTGCGGGTGGTCGGTGGTCTGACGAGCGACGAGATCGCCAAGGCGTTCCTCATTCCGACCGCCACCGTGCAGGCGCGGATCACGCGGGCGAAGAAAACCCTTGGTGCGGCAGGGGTTCCGTTCGAGGTGCCGTCGGGCAAGGAGCGGGCCGAGCGGCTCGGCTCGGTGCTCAGCGTCGTCTATCTGATCTTCACGGAAGGCTCTTCGGCCAGCTCGGGCTCGGATCTGATCCGGCTCGACCTGGCAAGCGAGGCACAGCGCCTTGCCCGCGTGCTGGCCAGGTTGATGCCCGACGAGAACGAGGTCCACGGTCTGCTGGCGCTGCTCGAGCTGACCGCGGCGCGGTTTCCGGCTCGCACCGGGCCGGACGGCGAGCCGGTGCTGCTGGAGCAGCAGGACCGGCGCCGCTGGGATCTCGCCGCGATCCGGCGTGGCCGAGCCGCGCTCGCCCGCGCCGAACAGATCGGTCGCGGACTGGGGTACTACGGTCTGCAAGCGGCGATCGCCGAATGCCATGCCGTCGCGCCGTCGGTCGAGGAGACGGACTGGGACCGCGTCGTGCTCATCTACCAGGCGCTCAGCCAGCTGGCGCCGTCCCCGGTGATCGATCTCAACCGGGCTGTCGCGGTCTCAATGGCCCAAGGACCTGCGGCGGCGCTGCTGATCGTCGACGAACTCGGCAAAGCCGAGACGCTCGCGAACTCGCACCTGCTGCCCAGTGTTCGCGGCGAGTTGCTCATTCGGCTCGGCCGGACCGACGAGGCCCGGACCGAGCTTGAGCACGCCATCAAACTGTGCGGCAACGAACGGGAACGCGCTGTGCTGCAGCGAAAGCTCGCCGACCTCGATTAGTCGTCGAGCTTCTTCGACCGCAGCTTCACCGTTTCCTTGGGGTCGAGCACGGTCCCACCCTTCGGGATCTGCTCCACCACGACCCAGTTGCGGTCCACGATCAGCATCCGGTTCTTGCCGGTCGCGTCTTCCTCTTCGAGCCGGTAGAAACCCGCTGCCTGCAACGTGTCCTGCGCCTGCTGGTGGTTCTTGCCGACCACGTCCGGCACGAGGTGCCCGCTCGGTGACTTCGATCCGGGCACCACGGTCTGGCCGAGGACCGCTTCCGCGGGCGGCGGTGGCGGCGGTGGCGCCTGGGGTGGCGGCGAAGAGCACGCAGCGAGTAGCAAAAGCCCTGCCAGCAGCGCTTTCCGCATCCAGGCCCCCTCTTACTTCACGGCTGACCCCTTGACCCAATCAAGCCAGCTGACCGCCCAGTCTCCGTAAGTGTCCCAGACCGGGAGGGTAGGTCCGCCGGAATTCGCCACCTCGACGACGTCACCGAGGCCGAAGTGGTCGAAGAACCACTGCGCGTTCGCCGCGTTGAGGTTGATGCAGCCGTGTGAGACGTTGGAACTTCCCTGTGCGCCAACACTGTTCGGGTTCTCGTGGACGAACTCGCCGTCGTTGGAGATGCGCTCGGCGAAGTGTTCGAGCGACCGGTAGGCCTGCGGGCCGGAGCAAACGCCGTACGTGCACGAATCCATCGTGTATTCGCGCTGCTTGTCGGAGATGACGTGGATTCCGACGTGCGTTGGCGTCGCGTCCTTGCCCATGCTGATCGGCATGGTCTTGACCAGGTTGCCGTTCTGGAAGATCTGCATCTGCTCGGTGTTGCCGTCCGCCTTGGCCACCCATGAGTCGTGCACCTTCAGCGTCAGGTCGCGGTCGGTCTGGCCGTACGTGCCGCCGCCGAGGTCGACGCCGTAGATCCCGGCGTGCACCTTGATCGTTGTGCCCGCCTGCCAGTAGTTCTGCGGCCGGTAGTGCACTTCCCGCTTGTTCAGCCAGTACCAGCCGCCGGGCTGCTCGGGCGAGGACGTCACGGTCAGCGCCTTCTCGGCCGCGGCCTTGTCGGCGATGTCCTTGTCGAACTTCACCACGATCGGCTGGCCTACGCCGGCCTCGGTCACGTTTGGCGCCGGAATGAACGAGGGGTAGGCCGTCGCCTTGGGCGTGATGGTTTTCACGACCGACTTCTGCTCGGATTTTTTACCGTCCGAAGAAGTGCCGTCGGCGACCACGTCATAGGTCGCGCCATAGGCAAGCGGCTCACTGGAAGTCCACGTCATTTTATCATCGGAAAGGGAACCCTTTACCTTTGTCCCCTTGGCCGAGTTGGTCGCGGTGACCGAGTCGATCGTGCCGTTGTTCGCGTGCACGACGATCGGCGCGGTCGGCAGACTAGCGTCGCCACCTGGGGTGATGTCGAGTCTCAGCGCCGCGGCCGTTGACGAGGAGCCGGAAAGGCCGGGCGTCTCACCCGATGACGTACTGCAGGCGCCGACGACGAGAGCGGTCACCAGAATCGCCCCGGTTACTATTGCTTTGCCTGTGCTTGACATTTCCCCGCCATTCTTGCCAACCATTACTCGTTCCACTTAACACGACGTCTATGACGGCGAAAAGTTCAGCCGTATCTCGCGACTCACAGGATGCCCGATTTGACCTGGAGCGCACTCAAGGGTGTGGTATGGGCACATGACACTGAACGGAAAAGTCGCACTGGTCACGGGGGCGTCGTCGGGGATCGGCGAGGCGACTGCGGAAGCGCTCGCCGAGCAGGGCGCATCGGTGGTCATCGGAGCACGCCGGACGGACCGGCTCAAGGCGTTGGAGGAGCGTCTCACCGCGAAAGGCACGAAGGTGCTCAGCGTCGTGCTCGACGTGACGGATCAGGACGCGTGCAAAGCAGCGGTCCAGGCCGCGGTCGACCAGTTCGGTCAGCTGGACATCCTGGTGAACAACGCGGGTGTGATGCTATTGGGCACCATCGTCGGCGCGGACACGACCGACTGGACACGGATGATCAACACCAACGTCCTCGGCCTGATGTTCATGACCGACGCGGCACTACCACATCTGTTGGCCAGCAAGGGATCCGTCATCCAGATCTCGTCGGTCGCCGGACGCACCGCACGCGCGGGCGGCGGCGTGTACAACGCCTCGAAGTGGGCCGTCGGTGCCTTCAGCGAGTCGTTGCGCCAAGAGGTCACCGCGCGTGGCGTGCGAGTGGTGCTGATCGAGCCCGGCATGGTCGCGACAGAACTGCGTGACCACATCACCGACCAGGCCGCCAAGGCGACGATCATGGAACGGGCCAGCAAAGTCAGGCAGTTGCAGGCATCGGACATCGCCAACGCGGTCGTCTACGCCGTGACGCAGCCCGACTACGTTGCCGTCAACGAGATCCTGCTCCGCCCGACGGATCAGGTGCTCTGAATCGTCTTCACGCTCAACTGCTGTCCCGGCGGGTTACCGGCACACCCGGTGCCCGCCAACGGGACGAACATCGACGCGGTCTCCTGCGGCGGATACACCCGCAGCCCCCGAACCTCGGTCGGTTTGCACGCCGCCGGGTCGAAGTTGCCGACCTGCGCGAACCCGACCGGAGCGACCGCGCTCTGGCCAGATCCGAGCTTGATCGCCGTGCCCTTGCTGCCGACCCGTACCGCGGGCTCGCCAACCTGCTGGCCGTTGTCACCGGTCACATAGGACACTCCGGGGAAGCCCTGGATCGTGCACGGCGCCGAACTCACGTTGGTGAAAACCAGATTGCGGTAGACCGTGCCCGCGGCGGCGTCCCCGTCGCGGATGCTGAGCTTCAGGATGGACGACCGGCACAATCCGTTGTCCGGCTTGGGCTGTGGCGTGTCGGATGACGCCGGTGGTGGCGTCTCCGAGGTGGTCGTCGGTGTGGTGGTGGTGGTGGTCGTGGTCGGCTGGCTTGAGCCGATCGTCGGAATCTGTGGGTTGGCCACGGGCGCGGGCTGGCCGGTACACGCGGTCAGTACGAAAAGGCTGCTCGCGGCCAGGATGCCGATCTTCGAGACGTTCATGGCGGTTCGCCTCCAGCGTGTCATCTCCTGGATGCCCACTGTGAGGACGTACCGAAACCTAGGTTGGTTGCGTCAGAGTTTCACCAATATGGCGTGCGAAACACAGCGCACGAGATCCTTGGGCGGCCCGAAGCCCGGGCCGATCCGAGGTTGGGGTACTCAGCGCCTGGTCTCGTACCTGGTCAGGACCACGCCGCCAGGGAACGTCCTGGTCTCCACCAGGGTCAGGTTCACCCAGTTGTCCAGGGCCGTGAAGAACGGCGTGCCGCCGCCCACCAAGACCGGTGCGGTGACCAGCACGTACTCGTCGATCAGCCCGGCCCGCATGGCCTGTGCGGCGAGTGTGGCGCCGACGATGTCCATGGGGCCGCCGTCCTCGGCCTTGAGCTTGGTGATCTCGGTGACCGCGTCGCCGGTGACCAGGCGGGTGTTCCAGTCGACCGTGCTGGTCGTCGAGGAGAACACCACCTTCGGCATGTCCCGCCAGCGGCGGGCGAACTCGATCTGCGCCGGTGTGGCACCAGGCTGCTGGTCGGCGGTCGGCCAGTGGGAGCTCATCGCCTGCCACAGTTTGCGCCCGTACAGCGCCAGGCCCGTCGCCGCCACCCGGTCGGACCACCACTGGAACAGCTCGTCGCTCGGGACACCCCAGCCGAGGTCGTCGCCGGGCGCGGCGATGTAGCCGTCCAGGCTCAGGTTCATGCCGAAGGTCAGTTTCCGCATGGCGTCAGCCTCCCGTGAGTCGGTACTCGGCGTACAGACCAGCACGGCACGGAAAAATCATCGGTGCTCTCGCCGGAGCCATTCCCGCCACTCGACGGGTGTATTCATTGGGTCGCGTACAGCAGTTCACGTCCCGTTCGTCGAGGCAACGGAGGCTCCTGAACCATGACTGACCTCTCCCGCCGCCGTCTGTTAGCCCTGTCCGGTGGTGTCGCCGCAGGCTCCTTGTTACCGCCGTCCGTGCACGCCGCGTTGGCCGAGCCCGCGAAACCGGGTGGACTGCACGCGATTGAGCACGTGGTGATCCTGATGCAGGAGAACCGGTCCTTTGACAACTACTTCGGCACCCTGCGTGGAGTTCGCGGCTTCAGCGACCCGGCGGCGTTGCCGGGGATCTTCGAGCAGTCCGGGGTGATGCCGTTCTCCGCACGTGCAGCCGCCGAGCGGGCGAACCGGCCGGGTAGCGACATCCACTACTTGGGTTCGCTCGACCACAGCTGGGACGGCGGCCAGGCCGCGTGGGCGAACGGCTGGAACAACGGCTGGGTGCCGGCCAAGTCGAAGTCCACAATGGCCTACTACGACCGCGAGGACATCCCCTTACAGTACGAACTGGCCGAGACGTTCACCTTGTGCGACGCCTACCACTGCTCGGTTTTCGGGCCTACCAACCCGAACCGGCTGTACATGTGGACCGGCAACGTCGGCTACGAGCCCGGCACGCAGCGCCGCGTGGTGGACAACGATGCCTACGACGAGGACACCCACCCCGGCTACACGTGGAAGACGTACGCCGAGCGCCTCGAATCCCGTGGTATATCGTGGAAAACATACCAGGAGTGGGACAACTACCAGGACAACGCGCTCGAATTCTTCGTCCGCTTCAAGGAAATCGCCCGCAAGGCACTGCGGAAACTCGGCCTGCGTAGCATGGATCGCTTCTATGCCAACCTTTTCAAGGCCTCAGAAGCGGACCGTTCGGAAATGCTCAAGCAGCTCGCCGCCGGTGTGCAGACCCTCGACAAGGCCGAGCGGTCCCTCTACGACCGTGCCTTGGCACGCGTCCGGCCTGGTGAGCTGGCCAAATCGTTCCGAGCGGACATCGAGGCCGGCAAGCTGCCCAAGGTCTCCTACCTGGTGCCCTCGGCCGCGGACTCCGAGCACCCGTCGGCGTCCTCGCCCGCGGCCAGCGCCAAGCTGACCTACGACGTGCTCGACGCGATCGCCTCGAACCCCAAGGTCTGGGCAAAGACCGCGCTGATCCTGACCTTCGACGAGTTCGACGGCTACTTCGACCACGTGCCGCCGCCGGTCCCGCCCGCCGCGCGGACCGAGGAGTTCTATGACGGCAAGCCGATCGGCTTCGGCTTCCGCGTGCCCACAACGATCGTGTCGCCGTGGACCGTCGGCGGTTACGTCTGCTCGGAAACCTTCGACCACACCTCGGTCGTGCAGTTCCTTGAGCGGTGGACAGGCGTGCAGGAGCCGAACATCAGCGCATGGCGCCGGACCGTCGCAGGCGACCTGACCTCGGCTTTCGACTTCCGTCACGGCGGCCGCAGGCCTCAGCTCGAAACACCACGGCCGGTCCCCGCTCCGGTGCCGCGCTGGAAGCCGACGCCACCGGCCGAGCAGGAGATTCCCCAGCAGGAGCCCGGAAAGCGTCCGTCACGGCCACTGCCCTATCGCCCGGAAGCCTGGGCACGGCTGGAAGGCAAGACACTCCTGGTGACCCTGCGCAACTTCGGCACGCGCAGCGCGCACTTCGCGATCTACCCGTTCAACAAGGAGTTCGCGGCGCCGAAGCACGTGGACGTGCTCGGCCTGCAGATCGTCCGGATTCCGTTGCCCAGCAAGGACTATCACCTCGAGGTGCACGGCCCAGGCGGGTTCAAGCGGACGTTCAGCTCAGGAGTGCGGTAGCTCCAAGCCGGTCCATTCCAGGCAGTTCCAGCCGTCGCCGTTGGCTTCGAGCAGGACGTGACCGGTGTTCGGCAGCACGCCGACGTTGGCGAGCTGACCGGTCACGTTCTCGGCCAGCCATTCCGCGCCGAGCCGGATCGTGCCGCCGTGGCTGACCAGGACGACCGTGCCGTCGGCATGCTTGTCCTGGATCAGCCGGACCGCTTCGAGGAAGCGGGTGCGGATCTCCGCGCCGCTCTCGCCACCGGGCATCCTGGCGTCGAGGTCGTCGTTGGTCCAGCGCTGATAGACCTCGAAGAACTCCTTGATCGCGCCTTCGTCGGTGCGGCCTTCCAGGTCACCGACGAACACCTCGTGCACGCCTTCGATGACCTGGACCTCAAGACCGTGCGTTGCCGCGATCGGCGCGGCGGTCTCCTGAGCACGGGTGGCCAGGCTCGCGTAGACCGCGACAGGCGCGTCGGACAAGCGCGCGGCGAAGTCCGCGGCTTGCTGGTGGCCTTCCTCGGTCAACGGTGCACCGGGGAGGCTGGTGTCGAGAGCGCGCTGCAGATTGGACGCGGTCTGGCCGTGACGGACGAGCAACAACCGCATCAGAGGCCCTCCCGAACCTTGGCCAGCCACTGCGCGGCGGCCTCATAGTCGGAGTCGGTGGCGCGTGGTGGCGCCTCTGACGGTGATTCATCGGCTTTCGGATACGACCCCAGGAAGCGGACCTGACGGCTGTTGCGGTGCAGCGCGGCCAGCGCGTCGCCGACGCGCTTTTCCGCGACGTGCCCGTCGAGGTCCAGGTAGAAGCGGTATTCGCCGAACTGCCCGCGCAGCGGGCGGGACTCGATCCTGGTCAGGTTGATCCCGCGCAGCGCCAGCTCGGACAGCGTATTGGCCAACGACCCCGGCTCGTCGTGCGCGATGATCACGGCCAGCGACGTGCGGTCACGACCCGTCGGCTCCGGCAAGTTGCCCGGCCTGCGCAGCAGCAGGAACCGGGTGACCGCGGTGTCGACGTCGGCGATGCCGGTCGCGAGCTCCTGCAGCGGGTAGTGCATGACGGCAACAGGCGCAGACACGGCAGCGTCGAACTCGCCTTCGTTGACACGCACCGCCGCGGACGCCGTCGACGTGGTCGCGACAGGCACCGCGTTAGGCAAGTTGTCGGCAACCCAGTAACGAACCTGGGCGAGCGCGTGCGGATGCGAGGCGACGGTCTTGACGTCTTCTGGCTTCACACCGGGACGCGTCAGGATCGAGAACCGTACGGACAGGATGGCTTCGCCAACCGCGTACAGCGGCTCGTCTTCGGCCAAGGAGTCCATGGTCGCGGTCACGGCGCCCTCGACCGAGTTCTCCACCGGCACACACCCGGCGTCGACGTCGCCCGCGCGCACCGCGGCGAGCACCAACGGGACCGTCTCCACAGCTACGAACTCGGCGTCCCCGAACGTACGGGCCGCTTGTTCGGTGAAGGTCCCCCGCGGGCCGAAGTAGGCGATACGTGACACGGCTCAACCATAGGGCACTTGATGGCGGTTCCCGTGCCGTCCCGGGCCTGACATGCTGTTGGTCGTGACCGCCGAGTCCGACGCAAGCACCAAGCACCTGTCAGGTCTGCATTCGCCGGAATTGGTGTTGTGCGCGGTTGACGAGCCTCTCGCGCACACGTGGCAGGAGGCGGCGCGCCAGCGCCACGGCATACGCGTGCACCACGGTTCCGTACTCGACGTGCCCGTGCAGGCTGTCGTGAGCCCAGCGAACTCGTTCGGCTGGATGCGTGGCGGGATCGACGCGGTCTACGCGGACGCGTTCCCCAATATCGAACAGACAGTGCGCAGCGCTGTGCTGGCGTACCACGGTGGCGAACTGCCTGTGGGTGAGGCGTTGATCGTCTCGACGGGCGCGCCCATGCCCGCGTGGCTGATCAGCGCGCCAACCATGCGTGAGCCTGGTGAGTTACTGCCCGAGGACACGGTCCATCCATACCTCGCCGCGCGAGGCGCGTTCCGGTTATGGCGGGACGGTTTCCTCGACGAAGGTGTGCTTATCCGCGACGTCATTCGCACCGTCGCGCTGCCGGGGCTGGGGACCGGCACGGGCGGCGTCTCACCGGAGACATGCGCGCGTCAGGTGCTGGCGGCGTGGGATGAAGTCTTTTCACAGCAGTAGTTCGAATTCGAGTTCGTCCCTGATCGGGATGCCGTGGTTGCCCGTCAACGGGATCTCCGGCTTGATCGCCCGCGCGGCCTCGATCGCCCCGGCACGCAACTCGTGCATATGGAATCCACGTCGTTGGTAGAAGCGAATCGCGTCGGTGTTGTCGTTGGTCGTCATCAGGATGATCCGCTCGCAACCCAGCTCTTTGACGATCGGTTTCATCGCCTCGAGCATCGCGGTCCCAATCCCGCCCTCGGCCACATAGGCGTTGAGGGTGACCAGCTCAGCGGTCCTGCCTTCGACGCGGTATGTGAGCAAACCGACGATCTCGCCGTCCTGTGAGGCGACTAACCCCGGCAGCGCCGAAGCGTCGACGACCCGGCCGTGTCCAATCACAACCTTTGGCGCACCCCAGCTTTCGGTCAGCAGTTGCACGATCCTTGGCTGGTCAGCGGCTGCCAGTGGCCTGAGCGTGTACTTCGTCACAGCGCGAGCTTGCCAGTGAGCACCTACCGTTAACTACGAGTTTTCCCTGCTTCGGCGAGGAGTGGCGCGATGGCGCGCGTTCGTGACCTGACCCCGTATGTGGAGTTGCATCGGGAGCAGTGGCGAGAGCTACGCAAATCAACGCCGCTGCCACTGTCGGCAGGGGACCTGACCCGGCTGCGCGGTCTGAACGATCCGGTGGACCTCAGCGAGGTCGCCGAGGTCTACCTGCCGTTGTCCCGGCTGATCAACCTGCAGGTCCAGGCCCGCCAGCGGCTGTCCGACGCGACCGCGACCTTCCTCGGCGAATCCGAGAAGGTGCCGTTCATCATCGGCGTCGCGGGCAGTGTCGCGGTCGGCAAATCGACCACAGCCCGTGTGCTGCGAGCGCTGCTGGCACGTTGGCCGGACCACCCGAAGGTCGAACTCATCACCACAGACGGGTTTCTGTGGCCGCGTGCTGAGCTGCTCCGGCGCGGCATCATGCACCGCAAGGGTTTCCCGGAGAGCTACGACCGCAGAGCGCTGCTGCGGTTCGTCTCGGAGATCAAATCGGGCGCTCCCGAAGCTCGCGCGCCGGTCTACTCACACCTGCTCTACGACATCGTGCCTGGTGAGGAGCAGGTAGTCCGGCGGCCCGACATCCTCATCGTCGAAGGCCTGAACGTGCTGCAGCCGGGGCCACGGCTGACCGTGGCGGACCTGTTCGACTTCTCGATCTTCGTCGACGCGCACACCGAGGACGTGGCGCGCTGGTACGTCGAGCGGTTCCTGACCCTGCGGCACACCGCGTTCGCCAACCCGGAGTCGCACTTCCACCACTACGCCTCGCTGAGCGACGACGAGGCGCGGCGCGAGGCGATGCAGCTGTGGAACGGGATCAACGAGCCGAACCTGACCCAGAACATCCTGCCGACGCGCCCGCGCGCGACCTTGGTGCTGCGAAAAGGACCGGATCACAACGTATGCCGGGTTCGGCTCCGTAAGCTCTAGGTATGACCGTCCGGTTGCTGCTCGTCGACGACCACGAAGTCGTCCGGCGAGGGCTGCGCGACCTGCTCAACGGTGAAAAGGACATCGAGGTCGTCGCCGAAGCGGGCACGGTCGGCGAAGCGCTCGTACGCGCCACCGCCAGCAAGCCTGACGTGGCGATCGTGGACGTGCGTCTGCCTGACGGCAACGGCGTCGAGTTGTGCCGGACGCTTCGCTCGTTGCCTGAGGGCCCGCGTTGTCTCGTGCTCACGGCGTTCGACGACGAAGAGGCCCTGGTTGGCGCGATCATGGCTGGCGCCTCGGGTTACTTGCTCAAGCAGGTCCGTGGGCATGACTTGGTGAACGCGGTGCATGAGGTCGCTGCGGGACGGTCGTTGCTCGATCCCGTCACGACCGCGCGTGTGCTCGACCGTATGCGCCGGGCCGCGGATTCGGACGAGCTGAACACGTTGACCGACCGTGAACGCAAGGTCCTTGAGCTGATCGGCGAAGGCCTGACCAACCGGCAGATCGCCGAGCGGCTGTTCCTGGCCGAGAAGACGGTCAAGAACTACGTGACCTCGGTACTGGCCAAGCTCGGCATGGAACGCCGCACGCAGGCAGCGGCCTGGGTCGCCCGCCGGTCAACGGGCCACTAGCGGCACCTTCCATGTCACGGTCGTGCCCGTTCGTGCGCTCGACCTCAGGTCACATTCGCCGCCAGCTTGCTCGGCACGTTCCCGCAGGTGGTTGAGGCCGCGCTGGGTCACGCCCGGCGGGATGCCGCAGCCGTTGTCGATCACGTGCAGCTCCAGGTCGTACGGAGTGACCTTGAGCTGGACCCGGACACTGCTCGCACCGGAGTGCCGTACGACATTGGAGAGCGCTTCCCGCAACGCGGCTCTGGTGTGGTCAGCCACCTCGCCCGGGACGGATTTGAGCTCGCCGATGATGTCCAGCCTTGGCGTGAACCCGAGCAGCTCACCGGCGGTCGCGACCTCGGAGCGGACCGACTCGGCGAGGTCCATCGGCTCGGTCGGGTCGGGGTTGAGCAGGGCTCGGACCGTGCCGCGGATCTCCGCGATGGTCGCGTCCAGCTGGTCGACGGCATCGGCTAGCCGCGCCGCATCCGCCTTGGCCAACCGCTTGGTCGGCCTGCGCACGAGCAGGTCCAGCTGCATCCCAGCGCCGTAAAGCCGCTGCACGATCACGTCGTGCAGGTTGCGCGCGATCTTCTCGCGCTCCTCGAGAACCGCCACTCGCTGCCGAGCGTTCGATCCCTCAGCGAGCACAAGTACTAGGCCCGCTTGGGCCGCGAACGCCGTCAGGACTTCGACCGTCGGGGGCGTAAACGGTTGCGCGCCCTTCTTGCGGTAGACCGTCAGCGCGCCGAGCCTGCGTTCCCTCGTGCCGAAGGGCGCGGCCGCGAACGGCCCGAACCCCCACAGCTCCTTGGGTACGAAGGGTGAAGTCCGCGGGTCCGTGGTCACGTCGTCGACCACCATCGGGATGCCGCTGCGCGCGACCCTCGCCGCCGATGACCGCGTGGACAGCACCAGGCCAACCGGGTCTTCGACGATGGAGTTGCCGTGCGCGGCCTCGACCGTGAGCCGCCCGTCCTCCCCGCGCGCCATCACCAGCCCAAGGTCCGCCTCGGCCAGCTCGGCCGCGACCTCGACGACCATGGCAAGCACCGCCTCGGGCTCCTCGCCGGACAGAACAGCCGTGGCGATCTCGGTGGACGCGGTCAGGGCCCGCGCGGCCAATGTCGGATCCATAATCGTCAACAAGGCTATGCCACCCGGCCTGCGTCGACCCGGATCACCATGTCCGCTTCGGCCGCCTCTTCGGGCCGATGGGTGACGTGCACGAACGTGCGGCCTTTCAGCTTTTCGGCCAGGCCACTGAGCACGGTTTTCGCCGTGGGCACGTCAAGGTGGGCCGTCGGCTCGTCGAGGATGACCAAGTCCGCTTGCGGCGCGGCGAGCAGGGCTCGGGCGAGGGCCAGGCGGTCCGCTTCGCCGCCCGAGACCATGCCCACCAGGCTGTCCAGGCGGCCTGCCCAGTGTCCGAGGCCCGCGTCTTTCATGGCTTGTTCGAGCAGTTCGTCGCTGGCTTCGGGGGCCGCTACGCGGAGGTTCTCGCGGATGGTTGTGGAGACGAGCTGTGGCTCTTGGGGGCACCAGGCCACGTTGCTCGGCACCTGGGCCGTGCCTTTTTCGGCTTGGAGGAAGCCGAGCATGACGGCGAGCAGGGTCGACTTGCCCGCGCCCGAGGGGCCGACGACAGCCACGTGACTGCCCGCCGGGATCGTGAGCGTGACGTCTTTGAGGCTGGGTTCGGCAGCCCCAGGCCACCGGACATCGACACCATCGAGGGAAACAGCCGCGGCGTCCCGGTCGAGGGAAACAGCCCCGGGTTCCCGCGCGAAAGGACCATTGCCTCGAACAAGTTGTCCACAGGCCGCCGAAACCCCTTCCCCCGGCCCCCCACCCGGATAGACTGGCCTCGGGGTCGTCCCCCCGGGAGTGGTGGGGGATACCTGTTTGTCGGTGGGGGATGTCTGGATGCGGGTGTAGGCGGCTCTGAGGGCGTCTCTGTTCTGGAGTGCCGGTGGGAGCAGGGCTAGTACTTCGGCCAATGCCAGTGGGAGCAAGGCCAGTACCGGGTTTCCTGTGGTGGCGCCGAACGCTGCTGCCAAGCCGGTTCCCAGTGTGATCAATGCGAGCGCCGCGCCTGCGCCGAACGCTTGCCGCCGGGCTCGCCGGACCAACTCTGCGTCGATTCGGGCCAGGTCGGCGCGCTTTTGGTGCTGTGCACCGAAAACGATGAGTTCTGGCGCTGCCTCCAGCAAGCCCAGGACGCCGGACGCGACACTGCGGCGGCCTTCGGCGAGCGCGGTCGTGGCGCGGCGTTCCAAGAAAAGCGCGAGCAACGGCGCGACGACACCGCCGAGAACCACCGCGCCTGCAAGGACAAGGCCTGCGACGGGAGACAGAAAGGCTTGAACCCCAACGGCCACAGTGCACACGACCGCGGCGATGATCGGCGGCACCAACACCCGCGGCGTCAGGTCGCGGACGGTGTCCACGTCGTCCACGAGTCGTTGCAAACCTTCGCCGCGCGCCAAACCGGCGGTGCGTGCGGGGCCGAGCGAGACCAACCGTTGCCATAGCGACACGCGCATCTCCGCCGCGCGACGGAAGGCGGCATCGTGAGTCACGAGGCGTTCGAGGTAACGCAACCCAGCACGCGCCAATCCGAAAGTCCGTACGCCCACGATCGCAACGGTCAGTGTGAGGATTGGCGGTTGTTCAGCGGCGCGTGCGATCAGCCAGGCTGACACCGCAGTCAAGGCAACCCCGCTGGCCAAAGCCAGAGCGCCGATCAACGCGCCAAGCAGTTCTCGCCGGGTGATCCGTACGCGCCCGACTCGGCTGGTTGTCCCTGACTCCGAAACCTGGACGCCCGCGACCGGCACAGCCTCGTCAGTCAGCTTGACCTCGCGGTGGGTCGCCAGCAGCACAGCGACACCATCATTAGCGGCGTCGTACACGGCACGCATCACCTGGCTGGCGGTCGCGGCATCGAGGTGCGCGGTTGGCTCGTCCAAGAGCAGCACCCGGGCGCCTCGCTTGACGCGCAACAAAGCCCGGGCGACGGCGACGCGTTGACGCTCCCCTGTGGACAGTTCGATGATCTTGCGGTCCAGCAGGTGCGAAGCAGCCACGGCAGCGGCGACGGCGCGCATTTCGTTCACAGTGGGCGGGACATTGCGATCGCTCACCGCGAGCCGAAGTTCCTCAAGCACCGTGACACCCGCGAAAGCTGGACGCTGCGGAACCCAGGCAACAATTCTGCGCCACGACGACAGGTCAGCAGCGCCGACCTCGATAGAACCGGAATACGCCGGAACAAAACCGAGCAGTGCGGCGATGGTCGTAGACTTTCCGCCGCCACTGGGCTGCGAAAGCCGGACGATCTCGCCCGGGCGCAACGTGAACGACAGTCCGTCCGGCGCGAACCCGTCCCGCCGAACCACCCGCAAATCCGACACGGACGCCAGCGGCCCAGAAGAGAACTGCAATGAAGAGGGCTCGGCACCGGAAAGCGCCTGTACCCGGCGAATAGCTTCGATGCCGTCCTCGCTGGCGTGGTGCGCGGCACCGGCCGCACGCAGCGGGAAGTAGCACTCCGGCGCCAGGATCAGCACGAACAGCCCGACGAGCAACGTCATGTCGCCGGAAACCAGCCGGACTCCGATGATCACCGCGACCACCGCGACCGACAAAGTCGCGATCAGCTCAAGGGCCAACGAAGAAGCGAACGCGGTCCGCAAAGTCGCCAGGGTGGCCTGGCGATGCTGTTCGGAAACCCGTCGCACAGCTTCAGCCTGAGTCGAGGCCCGGCGGAATGCCGTCAGCACAGGCAAAGCCCGGATCATTTCAAGCAAATGCGCCGACAACCGAGCCGTGGCGTCCGCCGATTCGGCCACCTTCACGGCTGTGTGCTTGCCAATCAGAATCGCGAACACCGGCACCAACGGAACCGTCACCGCGATCACGACAGCCGCTGGCCAGTCGATGAACAGAATCGCCGCGCCGACCGAAACCGGCACAACGGCCGCAGTCACCAAGGCAGGCAAGTACACCGTGAAATAAGCGTCGAGCGCGTCCAAACCCTTGGTCACCAGGACGGTCAAAGACGCCGCGCCCTGGCCGGAAATCCACTCCGGACCGCGCGCCAAAGACCCATCCAGGACCTGCGCCCGCAATTCCTCCTTCGCCCCAGCGGCCGCACGGGCGGCGACGACCTGCGTCGCCCAGTTCAACAAAGCCCGCGCGACAACAGAGCCAAGAAGCACCGCGAGCAAACCATGCCCAGTCACTACAGAAGCAAGCGACCAGGCCTGAGCGATCAAAGCCAATGCCGACAGGAAAGCGAGGACAAAACACAGGGCCAAAGCTCGGCGCGCTGATGCTGGCAACGCGCCGAGCGGGCCCCTCCCCAACCGGTCCTGGGCGGGATTACGCCGGCTGGGAGAGCTCATGGCACACGCACCGGCGGGATGTGCCCGGTACCTATGCGCTTACGGAACACCCAATACGTCCAGCCCTGGTAAACCAGTACCGCTGGCGCGCCGAATCCGGCGATCCAGGTCATCACCTGCAGGGTGTACGGGCTTGATGCCGTTTCCTCGATCGTCAACGAGAATGCTGGGTCCACAGTGGACGGGATGACGTTCGGATACAACGCTCCGAACAACGCGACCACAGCACCAACGATCACCAAAGCCATCAGTGAGAACGCGCGCCCTTCCCGCCCGGCGGACAGGAACACCAGCGCAAGAATCGCAGCCATTACCACGATTCCAACCACCAGCCAGGTCCACGAGGAACCGGTGCGCATTTGCACAAGCAGGAGCAGGCCGAGCAGCGGCAACAGGGCCACTGGGCCGATACGCAGGGCGAGGCGGCGCGCTCGCGATCGTATATCCCCATCGGTTTTCAACGCTACGAACACAGCACCATGCACGAGCGAGAAACCTACGATCGCGAGCGCGCCGAGCAGGGTTTCCCATTGGAAGGCCGCGAACGCGGACCCCACCCGGTTTCCGGCCGCGTCAATGGGCAACCCAAGCACGTTCCACGACAGCAACAGGCCGACACCGAGCGCGGGCAGCCAGGACCCGACGACGATCACCCGGTCGAAGTTTCGTCGCCAACGCACCGAATCCACTTTGCCGCGGTACTCGAAGGCCACACCCCGTCCGATCAAACCAACGAGTACCGCGAGCAAAGGCAGGTACGCCGAACTCAGCAAAGTCGCGTACCAGCCCGGGAATGCCGCGAAGGTCGACGCCACCGCGACAATCAGCCATACCTCGTTTCCGTCCCACACCGGGCCGATGGTGTTCACCATCACGCGCCGTTCGGTTTCGTCACGCGACAACACCGGCAGCAGCATTCCGACACCGAAGTCGAAGCCTTCGAGGAACAGATAGCCGAGCCAGAAGAAGGCGATGATCAGAAACCAGACGAGAGCCAGGTCCATTGCAGACTCCTAGTACGCGAACGCGAGTTCGTCGGACTTCTTCTCAGTGGGTTTGTCTGGCGGCATCACCCCGGCGATTCCGGCGCGCGCGTATCGGCGCAGCAGGAACACCTCAAGCACGGCCAGTCCCGCGTAAACCACAGTCAACACGATCAATGACGTCAGCACTTCTCCGACGGTCAGCCCGGAAACACCGCGCGCGGTGAACATCCAGACTCCGTCCACCCCGGTCGGATTCGGTACGACCACGAACGGCTGACGGCCCATTTCCGTGAAGATCCAGCCGAAACTGTTGGCGATGAACGGCGTCGCGATTCCCGCCAATGCCGCCCGCCGGAACCACGGTGTCGCAGGCATCCGCCCACCACGCGTCAGCCACAATGCCGCGGCAGCCGCGAAAGCAGCCAGCGCGCCGAAGCCGATCATGAAGCGGAATCCCCAGTACGTGACCGGCAGGTTCGGCACGTAGTCGATCGGCTTACCCGACAGTTCACTCAACTGGGGATCCACCGGGTAGAACTCGCCGTACTTCGCCTTGTACTCCTTCGCCAGGTCCTCGATGCCCTTGACCTCGCTGGTGAAGTCGTTGTGCGCCAAGAAGGACAGCAACGCGGGCACGGTGATCGACTTGACGTTCTCACAGTCCGGCCGGGCCACGTCGCCGTACGCGAAGATCGAGAAACTGGCGGGCTGTTCGGTGTGGCACAACGCTTCCGCGGCGGCCATCTTCATTGGCTGCTGCTGGAACATCAGCTTGCCCTGGATGTCGCCGGTCACCGCGAGCGCGGCGAACGCGACCAGCCCGACAACACCGCCGAGCTTCAGCGAAGCCCGCCACACCGCGCGTTCTTCCTTGCGCCGGGTCAGGTGCCAGATCGCGACACCGACGAGGAAGGCACCCGCCACCGCGAAACATCCAGCGATCGTGTGCGGGATCGCGGCCAGTGCGGTGTTGTTGGTCAGCAGCGCCCAGATCGACGTCAACCGCGGCCGCCCGTCGACCAGTTCAACCCCGACCGGGTGCTGCATCCACGAGTTGGCGGCGAGGATGAAGTATGCCGACGCGATCGTGGCAAGCGAGAACGCCCAGGCGCACGCCAGATGGACCTTTTTGGACAGCTTGTCCCAGCCGAAGATCCACAGGCCGAGGAACGTGGACTCGACGAAGAACGCGAGCAGCCCCTCCATCGCCAGCGGCGCGCCGAACGCGTCGCCGACGAACCGCGAGTACGCGCTCCAGGTCATGCCGAACTGGAACTCCTGCACGATCCCGGTGACCACCCCCATGGCGAAGTTGACCAGCATCAACTTGCCCCAGAACTTGGTCATCTTCAGGTACTTCACGTCACCGGTACGCACCCACGCCGTCTGCATCCCGGCGACGAGGACCGCGAGTCCGATCGTCAGCGGGACCATCAAGAAGTGGTACACGGTGGTGATGCCGAACTGCCACCGAGCCAGGTCCAGAACGTCCACACCATGATCTTGCTTGCGGTGAAGATTTTTCGCTGGGTTCGGTTGTCCCCTATTGGGGGGACCAAAGTCCTATCCGGCTGAGGCGTGGAACACAGCCGCGGCCTCGGTACGTGACCCGACCGACAGTTTGGTCAGGATGTTGGCCACGTGGAACTTGACCGTGGACTCGCTGATCGCCAGCGCCCGCGCGATCGCCCGGTTGCGCTGCCCCATCGCCAGGTGTTCCAGCACGTCCTGCTCGCGCGTGCTGAGCCCGGTGAGTGGCCCAGCCGAGGAAGCCGCGAGCGGCATGGTCACCTTGGCGGTCAGCCCCCACCCGGGTACCGGGTCCACCTCGACAGTCCCGCCCTGCGCGCGGACGCGGCCCGCGATGTCGCCGATGTCGATGTCCTCGTCGAGCACACCAGGCCCATCGTCCCGAACGGTCGCGACGAGCTTGTTCTCCGACACGCGCCACCGCACACGAACGCGGCTTACGTCGTCCTGGCCAAGAACCGCGAGCACAACCGCGCGAACCGCGACCCGGGCGGAGTTCGCCACATCGAACCGGAGCAGCACGTCGTCCTTGGGCGGATCGAGCTCGAGCTTCACCTGACTGTGTTTGAGCAGCGGCCGCAGCGAGTCCGCGAGCCGTTGGAACGCTTGTCCGAACGGCTCCTCATCCCCACCGATCCGGCGACTCGTGGCGTCCGTGCGCAACTCCTGCAGCGCGTTCAACACCACCTCGGTGGCCGTCGACCGCGCCGCGGCATCGTCGATGTACTTGCTGCGCAACACACCCAGCAGTCCAGTGAGGACAGACGAGCGTGCCTCGCTCATCTCGCCGACCGCCGCTTCGCGTTCGCGCACAACAGCACGCGACCTGGTCAGCACGGCAGCCTCGGTGTTCTGGACGGCTCGGTAGTGGTAGCTCACGGCCAGATCCCACAGCTGCTGGGCGAGCATGATCGCGTCCGCGTCCAGTGGCCCGGAATCCGGTCGTATCAACACAAGCAGTGCACCACTGGGCACGTAGTCACTGGCACAGGCGAGGACCGGGTGATACGCGCCCGCCACCCTGGCCATGCCCAGCCACGGCTGACCTGCGGTGACATAGCTGCGCAAGGCGATCAACTCGGCACCGGTCGGCGTCGCGCCGACGGCCGTGATCGGCGTGGTGGGGCAGTGTGTGCCGAACTAGACAGCGGCACGATGTGGGACGGCCTCAGCCAGTTCCGCGGACAGCCGTTCCAGCAGGTCGTCTGGCGAGGTCCGCACGATCCGCAGCGCTGCTCCGAACACTCCGCCACTGTACTTTCGGCTAGGTACGGCCCGTCCATAGGACCGGCGCGACCTCGCCATGATCAGGTGACCATGGCGCTATGGCTACCAGACGAAATGTCCTGTGCGCGGCTGCGGCCGCTGCGTCGCTCGTGCCCGCCGGAACGGCACAAGCATCCAGCGGGGACACGTTGTTGAACGCCTATTTCCGGGATAAAACGAATCGTGATGTCGAGCGGACGATGAGCTATTTCTCCCGCTCGAACGTCACCTACATCGACGCCGCGCTCGGCTGGGGATTCACCTCATGGCAGCAGCTGCACGACGGGTTCACCCAGTTCATGCCCGGTTGGCCGACGGGCGCCCGGTCGTATGCGACCCGGATCGTCGGCGATGAACGCGGCGCGATCGTGTTCTTCACCGACACTCCTGGAATGTTCGGTCCCGGTGAGATCAGGGCAGCGGGCGCGGTCAACGTCCGAAACGGGAAAATTGTCCGCTGGGTCGATTACTGGAACGGCCGGAACTACGGAACCGCGCAATTCGAGAAACTGAAGGTGCCGGAGGAGAGCTTCCCCGCGGACTTCGGGGAGTCACGGGCGGGCGACGCGTCACCACTGGTCAAATGGGCGGTCCGCGGCCTGACCGACGCGTTGCGGGCCAGGGATCTCCGGGCCGTCGCGGGCTACCTCGCCGAGGACATCGTGTTCGAGGACCTGCCGTCGCACGTCGTGCTCGTCGGCAAGATCAGCGTGCTCCGGTTCCTCGCCAAGGCGAATCTGCCTTATTATGACGCGCGCGTGCGACACGTGCTCAACGGCGGTTACGAGTGGACTGGCGAAGGACCGGTCAGACGCGGCATCACCGCGCTTGAGCTGGACAAACATGGCCGGATCAGCAGGCTGACGACCATGTGGGACGGATCGCGAATCTCCCGCGACACGCTGATTACGCTGGCAGGAGCAGCCATCGAGGATTAGTACGACAGCCGCAGATAGTACTCAACTGCCCAAGTTTGGGCTACCTTCGAAGAAGGTGCGGAATCCTTGACACAATCCAGTCGCCAATCTGAGAACTCAAAAAGGAGTCATGCGCCAGCTCGTCACGAACACCAGACCACTCGCCATTTATTCTTTGCGCGACATCGGCGGCAACGTCAGCCAAATTGGCGCCTGTTCGACCAAAACGAGAGTCAATACGCGATTCCAGGCGACGAAAAGACGCCACACTGACCTTGTCAAAAGACATGGATCCGGATAGTTTCATCCCCAGGTCTTCAGGACCGTCAGCCTGGTCACGGTAAACAACCGTCGACACGAGATCATAGGCAGGGGACAATCGAGGTATTCGACGATCGGGATAGATCAAGGACCAGTTCTTGAGGTGCGCGTCACCGTTGCCAGTCAATACGTTGAATGCGACTCGTCTGGCCATTTCCCGCAGGGAGGCCAGGTCACGCCCTCGATAGGCGAGGGCAGCCACGGTCTCAAATGTTCCTTCATACTTTTCCTGCGGATACTTGTCACGAACCTGCGCGAAGTCTTCGATATGAACATGTGTCCGAGTATCGTCGTACAGACGGTCGAATCGCCGGACAGCGTACGCCCACTCTTCGGAATTGGGCCACATCTGAGACGGCAGACCATCGAGTTCATCTCTATGAAGCAGCCGCACCTCTGGGACTTCAATGCCTAGTTTCCCAGCCAGACGCATCATCGTATACTCGTTGCGTGGAACGTTGGCGAAACGATAATCTGGAAACTTAACCAACCAGTCACCGAATTGTCCCGCCGCTGGGACTGTCAGTCTGTCGCCCTTGGCAAGCATGGAAAATTTTAGCGCAACACCGGCCAGGGAAAATCTCCACGGAGATGTCGGCTCTACATCAACATTCCCCTCGTCACGGTCACTCCAACTCGCACTGTCAGGCCATTCCCACGACTCGTCGGGGCCGGCAGCGCTGAATACCTGTACAGCACCTGGGAGATCGTGCCCCACCTGGGCAAGCAGCTCCATCTCGCGATCGAGTGATACATTTCGTGCTTCAGCGACCCATACCCTCAATGGACCTTCTGGTAGCAGGTTGGAAAACCAGGTCGGCAACCGAAGCGCCGCAGCATACGGCTTGTACAAGTTTTCTTCAAACCGCAGTCCGAGAACTGGGCGGGTTGGGTCGTCAAGATACGATTCGTTCAACACGAAGCGCGTATAATCGCCACGCTGGCACAGGGTCCCAATCCGCCTGCCATATAGGAGTACTGCGTGAAAGACTTCTGCGAGATTAGTCATTCGGGCAGATCATCCAATTCATCGAGATCAAGCGAGTCCAGGGACGGCGTGTCCTCGTAATTCCATTCGGCCATTCGACTGAGAAAGTTGCTCAGCTGCCCGGAAACTACCTCCTGACGCATCGCGAGGAAGCCATCGCGATCTCCTTCCGCTAGCCTTTGAACTGTAGCATGGTCGAGACAGTGTGACTCCAGAACGGCATTCCAGACTTCCTCGTCAAGGCTGAGCGGCGGACGAGTCAGCAGCGTGGGAATTTCATCGACCGGATCCGTCGTCGTAGGCAAGAATAGGCGATTGGCGGCCAGAAGTCGCTGTTGCGATGTCAGGCCACGCGGGAAAATTCGATAAGCAACAGTCGCCGCGGTTGTTTGATCAGCTAGCAGGGTCGATAGATCTTGTTCATCGAACGGCTGACCGGTTACGAAGGACCGTGGTCGCCGCGACCACCAAGAGCTGAGAACCACCTTTGCCGCAGCTTCGTTTGTACGAAAACGATCCGCGTTCGGCAGAACTGGTTGCACCCCCGCCGTAGTCCCAATCATGCCTGCTATCGACGTAGACTCATCGCCTTTCTTGATCCTGGCAGAGAGAATGCGATCGAACTGAGTGAAGCTGCCCCCGAATATCGTTGGCCCGGAGGCCGCCACACGCCAATAGAGCCTACGCAGGAGCCGCAGTGTGTTTTCTTCCGGTTCAGAGAAATGTGCGAAAAACCGAGTCATCACAACCAGAAGTGGCCGGTACACAAGTAGCGATAGATGCGGAACACCAACGTATCGCTGGAGAAAATCGACCGCTCGAACCAGCGCTTCTTCTCCCTTTTCGTAAGCCGTGTCTCGGTCCTCTTCGAACTCGGGAGCTGTCCGCCGCCCAACGCTGTCGAACTCATTGCGAATATCTCGGGCTGGATCAGGGCCCCGGCGAGCGAGTATCGCCGACAGAATCGTGTCCGTGTCAACAGTGCCGAATCCAGTTCTCTCCGCGATACGGTCGGCGATCCTGTCCAATGACAGACGATCCTTAGCCCCTTCCTCAGGACCCGCAAATAGAGCAGTGAATATCTCCGCCCTACTCAACCGCTTTCCATAGTTGTTCATCCGATCAAAGATGTCAGTGAGAACCTGTTCGTCGTCCTGACGGACCAAGTAGGCGGGAACCTTGTAGGTTCGCAGGACCTTGGCGACCCTTTGCGCCTCCTTGAAGTGCTCTGCACTAGATCGACCCTCGTTCGCGAACCACTCGATCAATCTTTCGAGATCGAACAGAATTGGAAGTGCGATGTGGTGCGGTTCGCGCGCCTTCGACTTTGCCACAAAACTCCGCGCAGCGAAGTCATAGTAGATCGAAAACGGAGTATACAAATGCCCTTCTGGGTGCAACGCATTCGCTAGACTGGTAATTCGCTGCTGACCGTCCACCACCCATAGACTTTCTTCGAAAGCTGGCGCATCCATTGAAAGTCGCCCCAGTGTGAGACGAGTGGCGGGAGATTTCCGAACCCACAGCAGCAAGCTTCCTATCGGATAACCCTTCACTATGCTGTCGAACAGCCTGATCACATCTTGGGTACTCCACCGAAAGTCGCGCTGAAAGTGTGGGACACGAATTCTTCCACGCCACGCGTTCGCAATAAGGTCATCGAGGTCGTATGTCGTCGCGCTGGGCTGTGTGTCCAGTCCGACGGCTCCCGCGTTCATGTGATCTCCCACCTGGTGGATTGGACTATTCTGCTGGACGGGCGTTCTCGAAGCAATCTGGTTTGGACGCGCATCGCATGACAGTCCAGAGCTTTTCGTGAGCGGAGGTTCGCCGTGCGCACGCGGTTCGCGATCGCGTCCGTCATCGACGCGGCAGCGACCGGCATCTGGCCGCCGTTCGCCTTGCTGTTCCTGGTGAACGCCCAGGATCTGAGCGCGACCACGGCGGGAATGAGCCTCACGGTCGGCGGGCTGATCGGGTTGAGCGTCGGCCCGCCCGCGGGCATGCTGACCGACCGGATCGGGCCGGTCAAGCTGGTGATCGCTTCCAATGTGGTCCGGCCACTCGGGTTCGCCTGCTACCCGTTCGCGGACACGGCATGGGCCGCCATCACGGTCGCCGCGGTGGTCAGCGTGGGTGACCGTCTCTTTTGGACAGCCAACGCGCCGTTCGCGAAAGCCGTCAGCAAGGCCCCGAGGGATGTCGAACGGTTGCTTGGCAGGCAGTCGATCGGCCGCTTCGCCGGGTCGGGCCTCGGCGCCGCACTGATCGGGATCATGCCTGACGTCAGCGATCCGACCATCTACAACGTCGTGAACTACGCATCGGCGGCGCTGCTCGCGCTGGCCGCGGGGCTCTTGGTCGGCATCAAAGTCCCTGTGCCGCAGGCAACCGCGAGCTCTGGATGGCGCACAGTCCTGCGGGATCGCCGGTATCTCGGGATCTGCGGGACGCAGATCCTGTTCTGTATCGCCAGTATCGGCAAATACACGGTCTTGCCGGTGGTGATCATCAACGTGCTGGGCAAACCTTCGTGGGTCGCGGGCGCGGCGATGCTGACCGGCATGGTCGTGTACATCGTGGTCCAGGAACCTGTGCTGCGCCTCGCGGAAAGGTTCTCGCGACGCAGCGGCATGATCATCGCGGGTGGCTTGTTCGCGGCGAGTTACGCGGCACTGGCGTTCTTCCCGACCACGCCGATGTTCCTCGTCACCAGTTCGGTGATGTCCGTGGCCGAAGCCCTCTTCAGCCCACTGGCCACGGCGGCTGCCGCCGACGCGGCGCCCAAGGAGGCCCAAGGCCGTGCCAGCGCCCTGTTCCAGCTCACGTGGGGCTCAGCGGTCGCAGTCGGCCCTGGCCTGCTGACCGGCCTGCTTGCGCTCGGGACCGTGCCGCTGTGGCTGGCCCTGGCCGTCATCTCAGCGGCGGCCATACCTGCCGTCATCGCAACGCAGCGGCAACCTCAGCGGCAGTCCGTACAACCTGAGGTCCCACGACCTCCGCGTGCAGACGCTCAAAAGTAACCACGCCAACGCTGGCCCGTAGCCCTGACACACCGCGTACGGGAGCCGCGATGCCATACGCGCCCGCTTGCAACTCCCCTGCCGTCGCAACCCATTCCGGACCGTCGAACGGCAACAGGATGGCCTTGCCCGAAGCGCCCTTGCGCAACGAATGCCGCGTCCCCACGCGGTAGGCCACGTGATACGCGGTCCACGACGGCTCGACCACAGCGACGGCCTGCGCCTCATCGCCGTCGGCGACCGTCAGGTGCGCGGTCGCGCCGATTGACTCAGCGAGCTCACGCAACGCGGGCAACGCGGCGTGCCGCAATTGGGGCAGAACGCGCGCTGAGAGCCGCAACAGCCCCAGACCCAACCGAACCCGCGATCCTTCACGCCGGACGAGCCCACGGGCCTGCAACGGCACCAAAAGGCGGTACACAGCGGCCCGGCTGGCGCCGATCGCCGCCGCCAGGTCGCTGATCGTCGGCGCCTCGGACTCCGAATCCGCGACCGCCTGCAGTAGCGCCAGCCCCCGATCCAGCGTCAGGGAGCTCTCTTTGCCGTGCACGCCCGGCGAAGTCATGACGCGGGCAACACAGTGCCGACGACCTCCGCGAGCCCAACGACCGAGCCGTTCGGGCCCGGCGCGCTCGCGGTGATCCGCACGGTGTCGTGATCCTCCAGGAAGGTTCGCTGCTCGCCGCCTGCCAGCGTGATCTTGTCCCGCCCGCCCCAGCTCATCTCCAGGAAACAGCCCAGTTGGTTGCGTTCGGGCCCGGACACCGTGCCCGAGGCGAACAGGTCGCCGGGCCGCACGGTCGCGCCGTTCACCGTCATGTGCGCCAGCTGCTGGGCGAACGAATAGAACATGTCCGAGAACTTCGGCCGGGACACGATCGTGCCGTTCCAGTCGATCCGCAGCAGCAGGTCAAGCCCCCAAGGCTGGTCCTCGACCAGGTATTCCTGCACTGCATGCGTACGCGGCGGCGTGTGCACGCGCGCGGCCGAGAACGCGTCGAGCGGAGTGACCCACGCCGAGACCGACGTGGCGAACGACTTGCCAAGGAACGGGCCGAGCGGCACGTACTCCCAGCCCTGGATGTCGCGCGCGGACCAGTCGTTCACCAGCACGACGCCGAACACGTGGTCCGCGGCGGCAGACGTGGACACGCGACTGGTCACCGGACCGCCGCAGACGAACCCGACCTCGGCCTCGATGTCCAGACGCTCCGACGGTCCGAACACGGGCCCTCGCTGCTGACCGTGTGGCCGTATGACAGGCGTGCCGGACACGACGACGGTGCCCGCGCGGCCGTGGTACCCGACCGGCAAATGAGTCCAGTTGGGCTGCAGCGGCGGGTCGTTCGGCCGGAAGATCCGGCCCGCGTTCTCGGCGTGGTACTTCGAGGAGAAGAAGTCCACGTAGTCGGCGACCTGGAACGGCAGAACGGCGTTATCTATAGGTATCAGCGCCGCGCCACGCGGCGCCGCCGATGCCTGGGTGAGCTCGACGAGCCGCGCCCGGACGTCCGTCCACGCCTGCCTGCCCGCCGCGAGCAGCGGGTTCAACGTGTCGGCGGCGACCAGGTCGGCGTGCTCACCGAAGGAAGACGCGATAGGCCTCAGCGGCAGCGCCTGATCGCCCACCCGCACGGCGATCTGGCCGTCGACGACGCCGTATGGCAACGTCTGCGGACCGAACGGCTGGTCGGCGCTGAAGGCCTCGTCTTCCACCCACGTCACAGCAACCCCAGTTGTTCCAAGTCGGCGACCGGCTCGGCCAGCGAGCACGAACCGTAAGACGCGAAGACACCGCGCACCGCGTGCGCAGCCGCCTCGGACAGCTCGCCCGCCTCCTTGGCGAGTGCGTCCGAGTCGGTGCTGTTCAGCGCCTCACGGACGTCTCCGCCGGACAGCGACCGCGCCGTGGCGACCAGCAGGTTGAGGAAGCCGTGGTGGGTGAATCCGGTCTCCTCATCAGTGTGCCGGACGGCGTTGTGCAGACCAGCCGTTGCTTTGAACGACACGCCGCCGGTGCTGACCACGGTCAGGAAGTCGGAGATCTCGTCGACCGTCGGGAACGCCTGCTGGCTCAGCCCGCCGCAGCGCAGCTTGGGCCAGCTGCCGTGCTCGGCGACCTTGCGGATGCTCTCCAGCCAGTCCGGGCCGCCGCGGCGCGGCTCGATCACCCGGATGACGTCCTCCGGCACGAACTCGGAGACCCGCTCGAGCCACTGGTCGTCCACGTCGTTGGGCGCCGGCATCTCGACCATCCGCAGGGCGAGCAGCTCGGTGCGCGACTCGACGATGGACAGCGCCTTGGGCACGCCACCGAGGCCGGTATCGATCACCAGCGACAACGCGACCGGCTTGACCGGCCGTGCCTTGATCAGCTCGGTGATCAGCTCGGGCAACCGGGACGCCGGGCACAGGAAAAGGCCCATGACCGCGGCCCGGTTCGACGACCGCATCGCCAGGTGCGCGGCGATCGCGTCGGGCATCGCCGCGTTGCCTGGCGGGAACAGGGCGGCGTCGTCGACAAGCCTCGCGAGCAGGGGCGGAACACCTCGAGGGCCGGGCGGCGGGAGTTCGACTGCGCTTGACACGGCTGACACGCTAGTAGCGTACCGGCAACTGAACAAAAATGTCCGCTATTCGGACACGGGAGAGGACATGCCTTACTACCGAAGCGTGGGCGAGATACCCCGAAAGAGGCACACCCAGTTCCGCGCACCGGACGGTTCGCTTTACGCCGAAGAGCTGATGGGCGTCGAAGGGTTCTCCAGCGATTCGGCGCTGCTCTACCACCGGCATCTGCCCACCGCGATCGTCGACGCGGTCCAGGTGCCCGATGAGCGGGCGACCACTCCCAACCTGCCGCTCAAGCCCCGGCACTTCCGTTCACAGGACCTGAAATGGGACTCCGCCGCGGAAGTGGACGCGGTGACCGGGCGGCGCCTGCTGTTCGGCAACGCGGACGTGAAGATCTGTTTTGTCGCGGCCACCCAGGCCTCCCCGCTGTACCGCAACGCCGCCGGTGACGAGCTGCTGTACGTGCAGACCGGGACGGCCGTGATCGAGACGATCTACGGCGCGTTGACCGTGGGCGACGGTGACTACGTGGTCATCCCGACTTCGTGCACCTATCGGGTGGTTCCTGGTGACGACTTGCGGATGCTGGCCCTCGAGGCGACCGGGCACATCGGGCCGCCCAAGCGTTATCTCTCCGCGAAGGGCCAGTTCCTTGAGCACTCGCCGTACTGCGAGCGCGACCTGCGCGGCCCGACCGAACCGTTGCTGGTCGACGGTGAGGATGTAGACGTTTTCGTCCGGCACCGCGCCGGCGTGACCCGGTTTACCTATGCGCACCACCCGTTCGACGTGGTCGGCTGGGACGGCGCGTTGTACCCGTGGGTGTTCAACATCCGTGACTTCGAGCCGATCACCGGCCGCTTGCACCAGCCTCCGCCCGTGCACCAGACCTTCGAGGGCCCGAACTTCGTCGTATGTTCCTTCTGCCCGCGCAAAGTGGACTATCACCCGTTGTCCGTGCCGGTTCCGTACAACCACGCCAACGTGGACTCCGATGAGCTGATGTTCTACGTCGGCGGGAACTATGAGGCGCGTAAGGGTTCCGGAATCGGGTTGGGCTCGTTGTCGTTGCACCCGTCCGGATGCACGCACGGTCCGCAACCTGGCGCGGTCGAGGCGTCCCTAGGAGCTGACTACTTCGACGAGACGGCCGTCATGGTGGACACGTTCCGGCCGTTGGAACTTGGCGAAGGCGCCGAAGCGTGCGAAGACCCGCGCTACGCGTGGAGTTGGTCAAAGCGCGGACCTGACTGGAGCTAATGAAATCCGGATTCCGGCAATTACCAAGCAAATACTTGGTTGCCAAAGTCCACATGAGACACACATTTCCGGTAGACACGCGCCCGGGAAAAGCAAAACTGGATGCCAATGTTGAAAAATGCCAAACATGGCAAAACCAGAACGCCCACCATATGTGCGTAGGAGGCTCGGCGCAAAGCTCAAGCGTATGCGGGAAGCGTCCGGCCATACGCTTGACACCGCTGCGGCGGCTTTGGACAAGACGCGTAGCGCGTTGCATCGCATCGAGACCGGTGAGACCAAGGCCAACGTCCACCTCATTCGCACAATGATGGATCTGTACGACCACTTCGATCCCGCTCTCATCGACGCCGTCCGCAAATCCACCCAAAAACCGTGGTTCGCCGCGTACGGCGTCCAGGACAACGGTGGTTACCTCGGGGTGGAAACCGAGGCCAGCCATGTCGACGAGTTCTCCGCGCAGGTCATTCCGGGGCTGCTGCAGACCGACGGATACATCCGCGCGCTATTCACGACTCGCGGCAACACGAATCTCGAACAGGCCGCCCTCATCCGATTGTTCCGGCAACGGCGGCTCATCTCCGAATCCGATCCGCTCACGTACACCGCCATCGTCGACGAGGCCGCTTTGCTCCGCCAAGTCGGCGGCCCCAGCGCCATGCGGGAACAACTGCACCACCTCTTGGAGGTCGCGAACCTGCCGACCGTCACTCTTCGCGTGCTCCCGCTCGATCTGGGCGCACACGACGCTCTACCAGGACCTTTCTGCCTGTTGTCGTTCCCGGACCCGGAGGACCCCGAATACCTCTATGTCGAGCACGTCACCGGCACACTGCACTGTGAGGAGGAAGAAGACGTCACCGAGGCACGGACGGTCTTCACGCAACTGGAGTCGGTCGCGCTGGATCCGGACGACTCGGTGGCGCTGATCCGCGCACTGACCGGCAGCATGATCACAGGCTGACCAGCGCGGACCAAAACTGTCGGTAGGTGCCCCTAAAGTCTCATCCCGAGATCGAAGAAGACTTTGGGGGTTCGTGCGGGATGGACGTCGACGCGGTCCTTGCCATGGCGCCGGACAAGCAGGTCGCGGGCAGCGCGGCCCGGCTGGCCGCGCCTGGCAACTGGAGCGAGCTCGGGCATGACGAGCACGCTCTGTGGGGCCTGTGCAAAGGAAGCGGCAAAAAGCCGTACCAGGTGTGCGTCGACCTCAGCGACCGAGCGACCACATGTTCCTGCCCATCAAGGAAGTTCCCCTGCAAACACGCGGTCGCGGTCCAAGTCATGCACGCTCGTGGCGGCGCGCCGTCGGCGACGCCGCCAGAGTGGGTCAGCGAATGGCAGCACCGCCGTGAAGTGCGCAAAACACCGAAACCGCTGGACGATTCACCGGAAGCGGTCGAGCGGCGGGCCGCCCAACGAGCCAAAACCGTTGAAGCACGTGACCTCGCAGTCCAGGGCGGCGTGGCCGGGCTGCGCGAATGGCTGGCCGACGTCGCGCGACGCGGAGTCGCTGAACTCGCCGGGAGGGATCGTGCCTGGTGGGAGTCGATCATGCGGCGAATGGTCGACGCACAAGCCCCTGGCCTGGCGAATGCGTTGGAAGGCTTGGCATCCGTGGTCTTCTCCGGCGGTCAACACTGGGCCGAACGCGCAGCTGACCGCCTAGGCAGCCTGCACCTGCTCGCCACCCTCGCGGCCAACCCGCCACCCGAACTGAACGACGTCATAAGAATGCGCCTCGGCTACACCGTTACCGAACAAGAGGTACGTGACAAACCCGGGTGGCATGACTCATGGGTTGTCCTGCTGCGCAAAGACGAGGACGACGGCCGCGTACGCACAACCCGGCAATGGGTGTGGGGCCGCTCGCGGCGGGAATGGGTAACCGTCGTCCGTCACGCAGCAGGTGGCGCGATCCCAGGCCCAGCACTGCCCATGGGCGAATTCACCGGCGATCTCCACCCCTATCCAGCGGGCGCCCCTCGCCGGATGGCGGTCGGCGACCGCGATCCTTCGACGGCCGCGCAGCCGATCGACGTGTCCGCAACATGGACGGATGCCTTGGCAAGCCTGGAACCTCTGCTCCGCCAAGATCCATGGCAACGACTGCATCCACTGACATGCAAGCAGATCCGACTGGCCGAAGGTCTGTATGCCGTCGACGTCGACGGCCGCGCTTTGCCCGTCGTCGACGACCTCGCTGCCGATCGCGCCCTTGCCATCCACGGCGGCCAGGCCTTTGACGCCATCGGCTTGTGGGACGGCTGGTCATTCCGCCTGGGCGCAGTCGCCGAACCCGGCGGCGCCCCGGAGGTGGTCGCGTGAACTGGTCCGAAGTCACCCAGAAAATCATCATCGGCTCGACGGATCCCGAGCGGGCGCTGGCCGATTGCGCGGCCTATGGCCTGGCCAGGCGGGGTGGACGGATCGCGCCCGTGAGCGAGGCCGAACCGATCGCGCCCGCGCCCAAGGACAACCGCCGGGAGGCCTCTGCCCGGGTCGGGGCGATCTTCAGCCAGGTCATGGCGACCGAGGACAACGAGATGCTGCGGGAATGCTGCCTCGCGCTCGATCGGGGCAACCTTGTCGTCCCGTATCGCCAGCTGCCGGACATTCTCGCGGCCGCGACGGCTCGATCCGTTGTGCGCGACGCGGTTCTGCCTGCTCTCGGCTCGCGTGGCCGTTGGCTCGCAAGTCGCCGCGTCGGCTGGGCGTGGGCCGCTGGCGAGGACGGGACGGACTCGCCCATCGACATCGAGGAGGCCCTCGACCTCTCGCCGGTCCAACGCAAGACACGTCTTCTTCTTGCGCGCAAGCAGGATCCCGACCGGTTCCGGGCGTACATCGGCGCGCAGTGGGCCGAGCTGCGCCGGGTCGAGGACCGCAAGCTGCTCATCGCCGCGTTGTCGGAAAGCCTTTCCCCGGCGGATGAGCCGATCCTCGAACGGGCGCTCGACGACCGGTCGGCGAATGTCCGTGAGGAAGCTGTCGCACTGCTCAGGAAGATCCCGGGCTCCGCACTGTCCAAACGGGCCGAAGAACGGCTGCGGGCCGGTTTGCTCGAAGAGACCGTCGACCTGCACCCGGACGGTCCCTATGAGCAGGAGCCGACTCGTGAGGAGCTGCGTGACTCGCCGGTCCGCCGGACCGGAGCCGCCCGGCTGAAAGCCGACGCGGCGAGCGTGTCACCGGATTTCTGGATCGACTGGCTCGGCCCGAAGGCGCCACGCAAGCTGCGGCTGAGCACGTGGGGTACCGCGCTTTTGCAAGGCGTGGCGGAAAACCTCGCGGCGGCAGATGACCCCGTGCCGTGGCTGACCGACCTCGCCTCAACCATCAGCTCGACCGCGCTTCTGGACACGTTGGACAAACTCCCGTCGGAGATGCTCGGCCGGGTGCTGATCAGGCTCGCGGGTTCCTGGGACGCCAACGAACTCGACTACTTCTGCGGCCTGCTCCCCTCGCCGTGGCACCCGGACGTGACCAGGGTCGTGCTGGAGCGCTTCGCTGAACTGGCCGACCGTGGCTGGCGCGTCGGCCGCCCGCCCGAAGCCTTGTTACGCCGCGGCGATCTTCGCGTGCTGCACAACCATTGGCCGCGGATCGCAAACCGCTGGCCGGTGCACGGCGCCGAAGAACTCGTCCTGCGGCTGCGAACCGAACTTCATGTAGAAATCGAACGGAGCGAAAACCCGTGAGTACACCGACTGTGCTGCGTCCGAGCGCGGAAACGCAGTACGCCGACGAGCTCGTCGCACTCGCTGCGAATGACGAAAAACCACGCCCGCCGCAGTGGAAACTCTCGCCGCAGGCGGTCGTGCGCTACGTCCTTGGCGGCACGCTGTCCGACGGCACTGTCATCACGCCCAAGTACGTCGGCGACCGTCGCCTCGTCGAAGTCGCTGTTGGCACGCTCGTGACCGACCGCGCGCTGTTGCTTGTGGGCGTCCCAGGCACCGCGAAGTCGTGGTTGTCCGAGCACCTGGCTGCCGCGATCAGTGGTAACTCGACGCTCATCGTGCAAGGCACGGCTGGCACTAGCGAGGAAGCAGTCCGGTACGGCTGGAACTACGCGCGGCTGATCTCCGAAGGCCCGAGCGAGGCCGCGCTGGTGCCGAGCCCGGTACTGCGCGCGATGCAGACCGGTGCTGTCGCTCGTGTCGAAGAGCTGACGCGGATGCCGGCCGAGGTGCAGGACTCGTTGATCACGATCCTGTCCGAGAAGGCGCTTCCGGTGCCGGAGCTGAACACGCAGTTCCAGGCCGTACCCGGGTTCACGTTGATCGGCACGGCCAATGACCGGGACCGTGGCGTGAACCAGATGTCTTCCGCGCTTGCCCGGCGGTTCAACACCGTTGTCCTGCCGCCACCGGCCACTGAGGACGCTGAGGTCGAGATCGTCAGTCAGCGGGCCGCGCAGTTGGGCCGTGCGCTGGAGCTTCCGTCCGAGCCGCCCGCGTTGGACGAGGTCCGCAGGGTCGTGCGGATCTTCCGGGAACTGCGTGGCGGAACCACGGTCGACGGCCGTACGCAGCTCAAGAAGCCGAGCGGCAGCCTGTCGACCGCCGAGGCGATCTCGGTGGTGACCAGTGGAATGGCGCTGGCTGCGCACTTCGGCGACGGCAGTCTGGGTGCCGACGAGCTGGCGGCAGGCCTGCTCGGCGCGGTGATCAAGGACCGGGTGTCGGACACCGCGGCCTGGCAGGAATACCTCGAAGCAGTGGTCAAGGAGCGCAAGGAATGGCGCGACCTCTACCGGGCATGCCGGGAGCTGGACCCGGCGTGACGAAGCCGATCCCCGACCGGGTGACCCTGCTGGGCATCCGGCACCACGGCCCGGGCTCAGCCCGCATGGTCCGTGCGGCGCTGGACGTCGTGCGGCCGCAGCTCGTGCTGGTCGAAGGTCCGCCCGACGCGGACGGGCTGATCGAGCACGTCGGCGAGCTGATCCCGCCCGTGGCGTTGCTGCTGCACGACGCGGCCGATCCGTCGGACGCGGCGTTCTGGCCGTTCGCCCGCTTCTCGCCGGAATGGCAGGCGTTGACGTGGGGTGCCCGGCACAACATCGACGTCCGGTTCGCCGACCTGCCCGCCGGGATCTCGCTTGCCCGCGAGAAAACGCCCGCTGACGCCGACCGAGTGGTGGTCGACCCGTTGGGCGTGCTTGCCGAGGCGGCCGGGTTCGACGACCCGGAACGCTGGTGGGAGGACGTCGTCGAGCACTCCAGCGCGGAGCCGACGCAGCTCGCGGCGGCTGTCGCCGAGGCGATGACCGCGATGCGTGAGGAGTTCGCCGACACCGTCGACCAGCGGACTCTGCAGCGTGAAGCGTGGATGCGCCAGGTCCTGCGCAAGGCGTTGACCGAGTACGACGGCCCGATAGTCGTGGTGTGCGGTGCTTGGCACGTCCCAGCTTTGCAGCAGTTGCCCGCGGCCAAGGCCGATGCGGAACTGCTCAAAGGCCTGCCGAAACGCAAGATCGCGGGCAGCTGGGTGCCGTGGAGCCACGGCCGTCTCGCCGCAACTTCCGGTTATGGCGCCGGTGTCGCGTCACCAGGGTGGTACGCGCACTTGTGGGAGCACACAAAGGACACCATCCCGCGTTGGATGGCGCGCACGTCGCACGTGTTGCGCGAGGAGGGTCTGCCCGCATCCACCGCGAGCGCTGTCGAGGCCGTACGTCTCGCGGACACGTTGGCCGCGTTGCGTGGGCGTCCGTCGCCGGGGTTGTCCGAGGTCAGCGAGGCCGCTTTGGCCGTGCTGTGCGGCGGTGACGATGTCGGGCTACGGATCGTGCACGAAAAGCTCGTGGTCGGCGAGGAGCTTGGTCAGGTCGGCGCTGGCGTTCCCCGCTCCCCGCTGGCCACCGACCTGGAACGGTTGCAGCGCAAGCTAAGAATGCCCGCGAGTGCGGCCGAGAAGAACATGCGGCTTGACCTGCGGCGCGACATCGACCGTGGCAGGTCACAGCTTCTTCGGCAACTGCATGTGCTCGATGTTCGATGGGGCGAGCCCGACGAGACGACCACGCTCGGCACGTTCGCGGAAGCGTGGACAGTCCGCTGGGATCCAGGCCTTTCGGTCGCGGTGGCCGCGGCCGCGCGCCACGGCGCCACAGTTTCCGGCGCGGCCGAGCATGTCCTGCTTGAACAAGCAAAGTCCGCCGAGACGGTCGCCGATGCCGCCGAGGTGCTACGCGAGTCTGTCGCTTGCGAGCTCGTCAACGCCGTCACAGCCGCGCGCGTTGCGCTTGACCGCTGCGCTGCGGCGGCCACGGATGCCCTGGAGTTGTTGCAGGCGTTGCCCGCGTTGGCAGGGACCGTCCGATATGGATCCGTACGCGGCACAGACCCAGAGTTGCTGCGTGCCGCCATGCACGGCTTGCTCGCGCGTGGCTCGGCCGGTCTCCCGCTGGCCTGTCATGGAATCGACGACCAGACAGCGGAAGTCGCTTTGTCGACAATGGACAAAGCCCATGAAGCCGTTGTCCTGGCAGCAGACGAAGAACACACCACAGGCTGGTGGGAAGCACTGCAGCGACTCGTCCGCGCCGACCCACCAGCCCACGCCCTGCCAACCGGCCGAGCAACACGGTTGCTGTGGGAGGACGACCGTCTAGACACCGACGCCGTCGCAATCCGAATGCAACGAGCCGTGTCAGCCGTCGGCACAGGCACACCGTTCGTCGCCGGGTTCTTACGCGGCTCAGCAGTCCGCCTCGCCGCCGACCCACGCCTGCTCGGCCTGGTAGACGAATGGCTGACCGCGCTCCCCAACGAAGCGTTCGAAGACGCGTTGCCGCTGTTGCGCCGCGCGATCTCCAGCTTCTCCGCACCCGAACGCCGCACACTTGCCGAACGCGTCGCCCAAGGCGGCGGTCCCGTCGTACTCGTCGCCGATGACGGCGACCCGGACCGCACCGAACGCCTCGTCTCGTTCGTACGCGCGCTTTATGAGAGGGCAGGAGTATGACCGACGAACGACTGCGCCGGTGGCGTCTGTTGCTCGGCCCCGAGGCTGACCAGTTGACCGGCCTCGGTGACGACGACTCACGCCGCGACAGCGCCCTGACCGCGCTGTATGGCGGCGAAGGCGACGGCAAACGCGGTGCCGGTCTCGGTGCCAGTTCACCCAAACTGCACCGCTGGCTCGGCGACGTCCGGACGTACTTCCCCAAGTCAGTCGTCCAAGTCATGCAACGTGACGCGGTAGAGCGCCTCGGCTTGACCAAACTCTTGCTCGAACCCGAGCTGCTCTCCTCAGTCGAGCCGGACGTGAACCTCGTCGGCATCCTGGTCTCGCTGTCCAGCGCAATCCCCGCCCGCACAAGGGAAACCGCGCGGGCCGTGGTCCGCCAGGTGGTCGAGGAGATCGAACGCAAACTCGCCGACCGCCTGGTCGCGGCAGTGAACGGCGCCGTCGACCGCGCCAAGCGCACCAGGCGCCCCCGAATGTCCGATGTGGACTGGCCAGCCACGATCCGCGCGAACCTCCGCCACTACCAACCAGCCCAACGCACACTGGTGGTGGAAAGCCTGCTCGGCTCACACCGCAGATCCCGCAGCGCGGCGTTGAAAGACGTGATCCTGCTCGTCGACCAATCCGGATCAATGGCCGAATCCGTCGTCTACTCCGCCGTTTTCGGCGCCACCCTGGCCTCGCTGCGATCAGTCACCACCCGCCTGATCGTGTTCGACACCGAAGTCGTCGACATGACAGAAACCCTCGACGACCCCGTCGACCTCCTGTTCTCCACCCAACTAGGCGGCGGTACAGACATAAACCGTGCTGTGGCCTACGCCCAACAACACATCCGCCGCCCCGCCGACACCGTCGTAGTGCTGATCAGCGACCTCTACGAAGGCGGCGTCGCAGCCGAACTCCAACGCCGCGTCCGCGAAATGGTCGCCAGCGGGGTGACAGTCGTAGTCCTGCTCGCCCTGTCCGACAGCGGCAAACCCTCCTACGACCACGAACTAGCCGCCCGCCTCTCCGCCCTCGGCGCCCCCTCCTTCGCCTGCACCCCGGACGCCTTCCCCGACCTCCTAGCCACCGCACTCCGCAACGAAGACGTCGCCACCTGGGCCGAACAAGAAGGCGCTGAACCAACCTCGTGAGTGTTTTCGCCGGTTCTAACCGGCCTGGTGTTTTAACGTTCCGGGTGGTTGATCTTTGACATGGAGGCGGCCACCGCTCGATGATCTTGGTTCCTTCCACAGAACTTTGATCACGAAAGCGGTGGCCGTGTCTGGCAGTGTGCCTGATGGATCCCTTGTAGGCCAACTCCGGCGGCTGCGGCGGTTCCGCCGGGCGGTGTATGAGTCGTTCACGAGGTGGCCGGATGTGTTGTTCGAGATGGTGGACGCGTTGTTGTGTCATCCGGGCCGGTTGGAGTCGTTGCCGTATCTAAGCTTGGAGCCGGTGTTGCGGCGTGGGCATGGCAGTGTGTATGCCGCGTTGGATCGGGGCCGGATCGACGCCGCGGTGTTGGCGGGTGTGTTGGCGGGTGTGGTGGATCGGTCCTCGGGGCTGGTGTTCGCGTTGGATTGTTCGCAGTGGCCGCGTCCGGATGCGCCGACCAGCCCGGACCGGACGTTGAACTACGACGCGGGCAAGGATGTTGGCGGTGGCAGCGGGGTGGTGACTCCGGGCTGGTGGTTTCAGTGGCTGGCCGCGACCGGGACGAGCGGTTCGTCGTGGGCGTCGCCGGTGGCGGTGGCGCGTATCGCGGTGGGTGAGAACCACAATGTGGTTGCTGTCGGGCAGATCGAGGCGTTGCTGAAGCAGGTGGCTGCCGACCGGGACCCGGACGGTGGTGATGATGGTGGTGGTCTGGTTCCGATTGTGTGTGCTGACGGGGACTACAGCCCGGTGTATCTGGGTGGCCGGTTGACCGGCGAGCGGGTGCAGATCGTGGTCCGGTTGCGTAAGGACGCGGTGGTGATGGCCGATCCGCCGCCGCGGGAACCAGGCACGATCGGGCGGCCGCGAGTGCACGGGCCAAAGATGAAACTGTCCGATCGCCGTAGCTGGCGTGACCCGGACGAATACCTCGCGGTGCCCGCCGAGCCTGGGCGGGCCGCGGTGAGTGTGTCGGTGTGGCATGGGATGCACCCGCGTGCCTCGGAATCGGCGGCACTGCGGGAACCTGGCTACCGGCCCGGGTACTCCCGCCCGGTGACCCGGGGCAGTGTGGTCTGGGTGTGTTCGGCCGACCCGGCGTACCCGCCGATGTGGTTGTTCTGGACCGGGCCTGAGGGCTCGTTCGATCTTGACCGGGTGTGGCGGGCGTATCTGCGCCGTTACGGCATCGAGCACCTCTTCCGGTTCCTCAAGCAATACCTGGCTTGGACCCGCCCTCGAGTGCGTGGCCCCGAGCAAGCCGAGCGGTGGAGTTGGCTGGTGGCTGTGGCTTATGTTCACCTGGTCCTGGCGCGTGGGCTCATCGCCGATCAGCGACTGTCCTGGGAACGACGCCGGGGACCGCTCAGCCCGCTACGGGTCAAACGCGGGTTTCGTGGGCTTCACCCGCGCCTGGGATCTCCGGCGAAACCGCGAAAACCTTCACGGCCCGGTCCGGGCCGCCCGACAGGGCGTACATCCATCCCCGCGACGCGGCATCGCATCGTCCGTCCAGTGACAAAAACCTAAACCCAGCAACGAAAGCAGGGCCGCCGCTCCGCGACGGCCCTGCCCACCATGCCCTCACAACGTTAAAACACCAGACCGGCGAAAACACTCACGACCTCAATCCAGGGCGATCTTGATGCCGAAGGCGACCAGGATCGTGCCAGTGACCGTGTCGAGTACCCGACGGACCCTAGGCGAGGTGAAGAAGCGCTTCAGCAGGCCGACGAGGTTCGCCAGCACGCTGAACCACACGCCCGTGACCAGCACGGCGAGGCCCGACAGCAGCAAGGTTTCACCAGTGTGTGGGTGGTTGGAGAGGAACTGGGGCATCAAGGCCACGAACAGGGCCGCGCACTTGGGGTTCAGCAGGTTCGTGACCAGGCCCTGCCGGAATGCCACGAGCGGGCGGACCGTCGCGAGTTTGACCTCGGCCGTGGCCTGCTTGCCGTGCCGCCACACGCCGATCAGTGCCTTGATGCCGAGGTAGGCCAGGTAGACCGCGCCGATCAGTTTCACGATGGTGAACGCGATCGCGGATGCGGCCAGCAGGCTTGCCACGCCGAACGCGGCGACCACCGCCCAGACGAACACGCCGCTGGCGATCCCCAGACCCGCTGCCACGCCTGCGCGCCTGCCGGACACCGCGCCGTGGCGGGTGACAAGGATGAAGTCCGGCCCCGGCGCCATCGCGGCGAGCAGGACGACTCCCATGAACGCAAGCATCTGCACACCGGAGACCATGGGACGAGCATATCCGCAGTTCGCGACCGGTTTTCCGGGCCGGCGGAGGCCAGCCATCCGAAGAGACTTTGATACTGTTTCAGTATGACAGTCTCACGAGGTGATCGTGCTGAGACGCTGCTCGACAGCAGCAGCGTCCTCTGGCGTTACCTGGGTGACCAACGGCTCTACCTGGTCATCGGCCGAGGTCTGCTGCTTCAGGTATGCCACCCGACCATCGGCGCGGGCGTGGCGGACCATTCGATCTTCCAGCGCGATCCGTGGCGGCGGCTGCGGATCTCACGCCGATCGTCGAGACGGTGTACGCATCCGACGGTCCAGCAGTCGGCGCGCGGATTCGTCAAGCACACAAGGGCATCGGCGGGGTCGATCACGAGGGTCGTCAGTACCACGCGTTCGAGCCGGAGGCCTATTGGTGGGTGCTTGCCACTACTTTGGACTCCGTGGTGGTCATGTCCGAGCGGTACTTCGACCGGCCGATCCCGGCCGCCGACCACGAACGGCTGCTGGCAGAGATCCGCGAAGTCGGCCGCCGGACGGGCCTACGCGACCGGGACATGCCGTCGACGTGGGCCAAGTTCAGCTCGGACTACCAGCGCATCCTCGACGAACGCCTAGTGGACCACTCCACAGCACACGACGTGCTGGAGGTGATGCGACGCGTGACGCCACCGCCGTGGTGGCCGCTCAAATCGTTGACCAGTCCGGTGTTCCGGTGCCTGTCGAGCCGCACGCTGCTGCTGGCCACGGTGGGCACATTGCCGGTCGAGGTCCGCGAACGCCTCGGCCTGTCCTGGTCACCCGCGGACGAGCGCAAACTGTGCCGTCTCGCCCGGATCGTCCGGCTGGCGTTCCGGGTGCTGCCACGATCAGCTCGGTACACGCCGACCGCACGCAAGGCATGGGAGAAGACCGAAAGCCCGTGAACGACACACCTCCCCTCGCCGGGTTGATCGACCAGTACGAGGAGTTCGACCACGTCGCCGAGCAGATCCTTGACGGCACACGCGCCGAGATCACCGAGCATGGGCTGCGGCGTACGTCCATCGATGCCATCGCACGACGGGCCGGTGTCGGCCGGGCGACTGTGTTTCGCCGGTTCGGCAACCGTGATGTGCTGTTCAGCGCACTGATCGCCCGAGAGGCTCGGCGGCTGATCGCCACTGTGGACAGTGAGGTAGCCACCCGCACCGATCCTGAAGATCGGATTGTCACGGGTTTCCTCACATTTGTCCGGCACCTTCGTGCACACCCGCTCGCCCGGCTGTTGGTCACTGACTCCGACGAGGTGCTTCCCAAACTCACCATCGACGGTGACGCACCGATGGCGATGGGCCGACAATTCATCGCCGAACAAATCAGACGAGCGCGTGCCGACGGCGCGACGATCATCGCTGACGTCGACGAGCTTGCCGAACTGCTGGCGCGATTGGCCCTGTCGTTCGTGCTGACACCCAACAGCGTGCTGCCGCTTGATGATCCCGACCGGCTCGCCGAGACCGCGCGAACGACGATCGTGCCGCTCATTCTGGGCAGTTCAGGTCACTGACCAGCGATCGCCCCCGGTTCGGGTGATGGCCACTTCCCAAGAACCGCCGTCCAAGTTAGGCTGCCCTAAGTTGGAGGTGACAGTGACCGAGACGCCCACACCGGCCGAGCGTGCGCGCACTATCGCGACGCGCGGCGGCAAAGCCACGTTGATGCCGTCCGCCGAAGGCGCAGGGAAAGTCGTGCCACTGACACACCATGTTCACGCTGATGGCGTGGCCAGTGTGCTCATCGCGCAGAGCAATCCGTTCGTGGCGGCCGCATGGGCGGCGCCGCGTGGTGAGCTCGCGGCGATGCTCGAACTGGCCGACACGGCTCCGGTTCCGTTGCGTGAGCCGGTGCGTGGGCTGCTGTGGTTCACCGGGTGGGTGCGGGCTCTGTCGGATGACGAGGCCAGGCGCGCGGCGATGCTGGTCGCCGAGGAACGCCCGGATCCGCGTCTGCTCGATGTCGGGCATGGCGCCACGATGCTTCAGCTCATCCCCGCATCGCTCGTCCTTGCCGACGCCGAGGGCACGCATTCGTTGCGGCTGGACGATTTCACGTCCGCGACGCCGGATCCGTTCTGCGCGTATGAGGCCGATTGGTTGCGGCACTTGGAAGTCGCGCACACTGACGTGGTCGCCCTGCTCGGCCGTCATCTGCCGGACAACTTGCGCGGTGGGCACATCCGGCCGCTTGGGCTTGACCGGTTCGGGCTGCGGCTGCGGGTCGAGGCCATCGACGCTGACCACGATGTGCGACTTGCTTTCGAGCAGCCGGTCACCAACACGACCGAACTGGCGAACGAACTACGCCGCCTGGTCGGCTGCCCGTTCCTCGCAGAGACGAGAAAGTCCTATTAGCTGAACCGAGTCTCCCTCCCGGGGCGTAGCTACCGACTGGCGTGGCCCTTTCAACGGTGAGGAGGCATCGACCAATGCGTCTGTTGGCAGTCGCCGCCGCAGTGGGAGCCGTTGTCGCGTTGTCAGCGACGGCAAGTGCAGCGGCGCCACAAGACGCCGAAGGATTCGGCGGACGACATTCCGTACGGGAACACCTATCCAGCCATAACGAGCATCCGCTCGCGTTGTCCACCACCGGAAGCGGGCACTTCCGGGCGACGCTGAACGAGCGGACGCAGGAAATCTCCTGGCAGCTCAGCTACGCCGACCTGTCAGGCACCATCACCCAAGCTCATATCCACTTCGGCCACGCGTTCCAGGCAGGCGGGATCAGGCCTTCCTCTGCACGAACGCGGGCAACGGCCCGCCCGGCACGCAGCTGTGCCCGGCCGCGCCAGCGACCGTCAGCGGCACACTGCGGGCCGCCGACGTGATCGGACCGACGGCTCAGGGAATCGCGGCAGGTGAGTTCGCCGAGTTCGCGACGGCTTTCCGCACTGGCGTGACGTACGCCAACGTGCACACTTCAGCGTTCCCAGCCGGGGAGATCCGGGCCCAGCTGGACCGATGACCGCAGGGGAAATGCGCGGCGGGTGAGACCGCGCTGGCGAAGGCGGCGAGTTTCGGCCTCGCCGCCTTCAGCTAAGTCAGTCGGCCAGTTCTGGCGGGAAGCCGCCGGTCGAGATCGGGCCCCAGCGCTCGATCGTCACCCGGATCAGGCTCTTGTCCTGCTTACGCATGGCGTCGCGGTATTCGTCCCAGTCCGGGTGTTCGCCCGAAATGCACCGGAAGTACTCGACCAACGGTTCCAGCGCGTCGGGCATGTCGAGCACCTCGGCCTGCCCGTCGAGCTGGACGTACGGGCCGTCCCAGTCGTCGGACAACGTGCATAGCGACACCCGCGGGTCCCGGCGCGCGTTGACCGCTTTCGCCCGCCGCGGGTACGTGGAGATCACCACGCGCCCCTCGGAGTCGATCCCGCAGGACACCGGGGACATCTGCGGGCTGCCGTCGGCCCGCCTGGTCACCAGGACCGTGTGATGCCTGGTGCTGAGGAACTCGATGAGTGCCGCACGGTCCACTTTGTCTTTCGTCGCGATCCGTCGAGCCATGGCCTAACGGTAACGTGCGAACGTGGCGAATCGACTCCGTGCCTGGCTGGCGCCCCACCGGGACCAAGCGCTGATGACCGACCCGGCCGAGCGCCGGGCCATCGTGATCGAGCTGATCATCGTTTTCTCGGTCACGCTCGGCATGTCCGGTCTGCGCTCGCTGGTGAGTTTGATCGACTCGCTGCTGCGCCCGGAACCGCTGGCGAACCAGAGCGTGGCGTTGAACGTCCCGCAGGCCACCTTGGATCTGCTGGACCTGCTCAAGCAGTTGCTCAGCGCCGGCCAATTGTTCGCGTGGGGCGTGCTGGGGCTGTTTCTGTTGTGGCGCACGGGAAGCAGGCTCGCCGACGTCGGCCTTGACCGCCGCTTCATCGGTGGTGACACGCTGCGCGGCATCGGTCTTGCCGCGCTGATCGGCATCCCTGGCCTCGGGCTTTACCTGGTGGCGTACGCGATCGGCGCCAGCCTTGAGGTCGTGCCGACCACACTGACCGACACATGGTGGCGGCCGATCTCGTTGACGATCTCCGCGGCAGGCAACGCATGGGCCGAGGAGGTCCTGGTGATCGGCTATCTGATCACCCGGCTGCGCCAGCTCGGGTTCGGTGAGAACAAGTCATTGATTGTGTCGTCGGTTCTTCGCGGTTCGTACCACCTGTATCAGGGCTTCGGCGGGTTCGTCGGAAATGTCGTGATGGGCCTGGTGTTCGGCCGGATCTGGCAGAAGACGAACCGGCTGTGGCCGATGGTCATCGCGCACACGCTTTTGGACGTGGTCGCGTTCGTCGGCTATTCGCTGCTACGCGGCGTTTCCTGGCTGCCGTAGGGGAACAAGTGCCGGAAAACGTGTCTTTTTTCGCACTGGGCATGCCGTTTCGACCATGCATCGCCAACGTGCCGTGAATGCGGAAAGAATCGTGGCCGAACGGACCGCGCGGCAGGCGCCCACGGTCGGGCGCATGCTGGCCTACGCCCCGCCCGCCACGATGGAGATCTCGAACGCTCCGGTGTGCGCACAATGGCCGCTCAAGCCGAACGACCGGTTCACCAGCCCGTTCACGGCACGGACCGCCACGCCGATCGTGGTTGTCGGCACGACCGGCGACACGGCGACGCCCTATCAGCAGGCGGTGTCCCTATCCAGGACTTTGGGCAATGCGCGGCTGGTGACCACGCGGGGCGAGGGGCATGCGGCGTATTGGTCGGATCCTTGTGTGCGGCAGGCGGTTGACCGGTTCTTCTTGACCGGCGAGGCACCGGCTGACGGGACGGTGTGCGTTCAGCCCAAGGCTTTGTAGCGCATTTTGTCGACGCCGTTCTCCGGGCCCGCCGGAATTCCGGACGCCTCGAACAACTCGCCGACCCGGTCGGTCAACTCGGCCGGGTCCCAGCGACGCCCGCCCGCCTTGATCTCGGCGGCGGAGGTGAACGGCTGGAAGATCTCGATGCTGTCGCCTTGGACGCCGAACACCTTGCCGCTGATGTGCCCGGAGTCCGCCGAACACAGGTAGGTCACCATTGGCGCGACGTTGTCGGCGTCGAGGAACAGGAATTCGCCGTTCTTGGCCTGGTGTTCATCGTCGACGATGTCCGTGGTCATCCGGGTCAGCGCCATGGGTGCGATCGCGTTCGACGTGACACCGTACTGCGCCATTTCACTCGCGACAGTCGCGGTAAGCACGGCGATTCCGGCTTTCGCGGCACTGTAGTTCGCCTGACCGTAGAACCCGAACAGACCGGCGACCGATGTCGTGTGCACGATCCGGCCCGGTCGCCCGCTTGCGCGCCAATAGCGGCACACCGCACGCGTCGGTACGAAATGGCCGCGCAGATGCACCCGGATCACCGAGTCCCACTCTTCGTCGGTCATGTTGGCCAGTTCGTTGGTCCGCAGAATGCCCGCGTTGTTCACCAACGCGTCAAGGCGCCCGAACTCCTCGACAGTGGACGCGACCACCCGGTCGACGAAATCGGTCTCCGCCACATCACCGGACGCCACGATCGCGCGCCCACCAGCGGCGATGATCTCGTCAGCCACGTCGTAGGCGGGAGATGGATCGAATTCCGCCAGCACGACCGCGGCACCTTGGCGGGCGCATTCCAGCGCTTCCGCACGACCGATACCGCGGCCCGCACCCGTGACGATGACCACTCTGCCGTCGAGAATGCCCATACGACCAGGCTACGGACTGTCCACAATCTCCGGCCGGATTGCCGCTTGGTAGCCGCCAAGGTTTTCGCGGACGAACCGGTCCCAGCTGCCGTCAGCCAGCATGGCCCGCAGGGCGTCGGTCACCTTGGCACGGCGACCGTCGCCCTTCCGCAACCCGATTCCGTACCGCTCGGTGGAAAACGGCTTACCCACGACCTTGAGCTTGTCCGGGTACTGCGCGGCATAGCCTGCCAGGATCACGTCGTCGGTGGTGACCGCGTCGATGTCGCCGTTGAGCAACGCGGCGATGCACTCGGGGTAGGAGTCGCGCTGGTCGAGGGTGACGCTTTGCGCGTAGGACGCTTGCACCTGTCGCGCGGGCGTCGAACCTGCCACCGAGCACAGCCGCCAATCGCTGTCGTTCAAGGACTCCGGACCGTCGATGTCCGAGTTGGTCTTACGTACCAACAGACTCTGCCCAGCCACGAAGTACGGCCCGGCGAAGTCGACGCGCTGCTTGCGGTCCGCGGTGATCGAGTACGTCGCCACGACCATATCGGCTTTCTGTTGCTCGAGCATGTTTTCCCGCTCGGTGGGGCGCGCCTCGACGAACGTGACGTTGCGCTTGTCCGCGCCCAGGCGCTCGGCCACGTACTCGGCCACGTCGACGTCGAACCCAGCGTAGCCGCCGTCTGGATCCCGGGTGCCCAGCCCCGGCTGGTCGAACCGGATGCCGACGGTGAGCTTCGGGCCAGCTGGTGGCTCGTCACCGCCGCCGCATCCTGTGACCACCAGCAGCACTGTCACCGCCAGCATGGCACCGCGCATGGACTCAGCTCCCCGACACCCCTGGACTCAGCGACCGACTCCTGGGCTCAGCGACCCGGCTTTGCTGACGGACCGCACCGACGTGGCTGAAGTCCGACGGACCGCACCGGCTCGCTTGCGTGGCTACCGCACCGGCTTGGCTGCTTGGCTGAAGTCCGACCGGCCACATTGGCGTCGCTGAAGTCCAACCCGACCGTACCTGAACTTACAGCGCGACCTGAACTCCAGTGCGGCCGTACTCACCTGCTGTGTCGCCCCCGCACGCCTTCCGATCTCGGCAACGAGCGAGGCGGGCGCACGGTTCCGACTCGGACCAATTATGTCGGACGGGTTGACATCGTTCGCGCGCAACGAATGATGCATGGTTCACTCCACAGACGAAACGATTCGTTGTTGTATGCCTCCTTCACCGCATGTTTCGATCATAAATGCTGCCTGAGCACGACGATTTACATATCCAGCCGCTAAGCTGGGTTCTCGTGACCACAGACGTGCAAGTCCAGGCACAGCCCCGCGTTGACAGCGAGGTAGGCACGCTTCGTTCGGTGCTGCTGCACCGGCCGGGCGCCGAGCTCAAGCGGCTCACCCCACGCAACAACGACAAACTGCTCTTCGACGGTATCCCGTGGGTGGACCGGGCGCAGGAGGAGCACGACGCGTTCGCGGAAGTTCTTGCGGGCCGTGGTGTTGAAGTGATGTTGCTGGCCGATGTCCTTGGCAAGGCGTTGGAGGACAGTCGGGCTCGCACGACCGGCGTGCTGACCGCTGTTGACGAGCGGCGGCTTGGCTATGAGCTTGCGGATTCACTGCGGTCACATCTGTCCAGTGTGGACGCTAAGACTCTCGCGCATGTGCTTACCGCGGGGATGACCTTCGAGGAATTGCCCGTTGCCGAGGGGGCTTCCTTGGTGCGGCGGATGCATTCGCCTTATGACTTCGCCATCGATCCGCTGCCGAACCTGCTGTTCAGCCGCGACTCTTCGGTGTGGATTGGCGACCGGGTCGCCATCGCCTCGCTCGCGATGCCTGCGCGTGTAAGGGAAACCTCTGTACTGGACCTGGTTTACGCGTACCACCCGCGTTTCCGGTTGTCTGGCCGCGCTTATGGCGCGCATTCGGCTCCGGTCGAGGGCGGCGACGTTCTTCTGCTCGCGCCTGGCGTGCTAGCTATTGGCGTTGGCGAGCGTACGACGCCCGCGGGCGCGGAATCCCTTGCACGGTCCGCTTTCAACGACGGTCTCGCGCACACCGTGCTCGCTGTGCCGATTGCACAGGACCGCGCGACCATGCACCTCGACACTGTGTGCACGATGGTCGATCGGGACGCGGTCGTCATGTACCCGGCTGTGCGGGACACGTTGCTCGCGTATCCGATGCAGTCCGACGGGTCTGGCGGAGTTGTTGCATCCGGTCCTGTGCCTTTCTTGTCGGCCGCGGCTGAAGCAATGGGAATCGAGCGTCTTCGGGTCATCGATACTGGCCTTGACTCCGTCACCGCCGAACGTGAGCAATGGGACGACGGCAACAACACCTTGGCGCTTGCTCCGGGTGTTGTTGTGGCTTACGAGCGGAACGTCGAAACCAATGCCAGACTGGCGGAGGCGGGCATCGAGGTGCTTGCCATCAGTGGGTCTGAGCTGGGATCGGGCCGGGGTGGGCCGCGCTGCATGTCGTGCCCGATCAACCGGGACTCGCTGTAGAGAAATTAGGAATGCCTAACCTGAAATAGGGCGTCTTAATTTTAGTTAGGCTTTCCTAAAAAGCGTCACAATCGGTTGGTTTTCGCCACATAATTTGATACCTAATGGGTGACCGAGCTACCGTGGAAATATGACCAGCAAGTTCCACAAGCTGCTGCAGCAGCAGATCCGAAACGAGTTCACGGCTTCCCAGCAGTACATCGCGGTGGCGGTGTGGTTCGACGACCAGGACCTCCCGCAGCTGGCCAAGCACTTCTACCACCAGGCGCTGGAAGAGCGTAACCACGCCATGATGATCGTGCAGTACCTGCTGGACAACGACGTCAAGGTGGCGATCCCCGGTCTCGACGAGGTGCGCAACGACTTCGCCGAGGCGGCCGAGCTGGTCGAGCTGGCCCTCAAGCAGGAGCGCCAGGTCACCGACGAGGTGATCGCACTGGCCAAGGCCGCCCGCGACGAGGACGACTACAAGGGCGAGCAGTTCATGCAGTGGTTCCTCAAGGAGCAGGTTGAGGAGGTCGCCCAGATGTCGACCCTGCTCAACGTGGTCAAGCGGAGCAACGGCAACCTGTTCGACGTCGAGACCTTCATGGCCCGTGAGTCCGTCGGCGACGGCGGCAGCGACTCCGGCGCCCCGCGCGCGGCAGGCGGCGCGCTCTAAGCGGCTTGCGTGACCGGGTCATCCCCGCACGTTGCGGACCACGTCCTCGGCGATGCGGACGGCCCGGTCACAAAAATCCACCTTCTTGTCCTGGAAGTAGATCTTGATACTTTCGGTCGTGGACAGTCCAATGAGGACAGCACAGTGCTCTGCTCCTGGCCGCTTGATCGCGGGCTGTCCCTCCACTGTGATCGAGACCGAGGCGTCGCCGATCCACTCTCCCGTCTCCCTGCGGTGAGCCAGCGCGAACAGGTCCGTGCCGTCGTGGCGGTACCAGATGGAGTAATCCACGGTCACGTCCGCCAATGAGTCGCGCACACAGTAGGACTCCTCAGGCACGACGCCAGGCCGTTTCTCCAACGGATAGCCAAGAGCGGCCGCCTGTTCATCGGTGAACAAGTCACAGGGCCGGTCCCGGAACTTGCTCGCGTCCAGTGGGCGCGGAATCGGCGGCGGGATCGTAGGAATCCCAGGCCTGATTCTCGTCGGCGTGGGAGTCGCAGTTGTGCGATCAGCTTGCGGCGGTTCGGAACACGCAGCGAGCAGGAGCAGTGTCGTGATTCCCATCAGTATCTGCTTCACACTGGTCTCCCGCCGAGTCGTCGGCCGATCTCGCTGTCGCGTTCGGCCCGCTTCTCCTCAAGATATTTCCGGTGTTCATCAGCCACGATTTCCGCTACAGGCCCGCTACGCAGCACGTCGTGCGTGAAGTACTCGTATTTGAACGCATCCCCACGGACATCACAGATCGGTGGGAGCGGTGCGTGCATCGGAGATGGCGCCTCCGCATCAGCTGCCCGATCACCAAGGGTCTTCGTAATCCGGTCGAGCGACATCCCGAACGACTGGAACAGCTCATCCGCCTGGCGCCGATAGGTCTCCATGACCTGGTCGGAATCGTCGCCTTCGATGACCCGCTGGGAGTAGTCCTTCCCGATCTGCACCGCTGTGTCGATCGTCGTTCCCCGCAGGTTGCCAGCGCTTGCGTCAAGCACACCACTGGCAACGTTGAACACGGTCGCCCAAAGGAACTTGGTGTCTTCCTTCTGCTCCTCGGCTTTCGCGTTTCGGGCCGCCGCTTCGGTGGCCATCACAAGGTTGTAGTAGACGTTCCTGGTCTCGATGGCGACCGCATACGCCGCTGCGAGGCACTGCATGCCTTGGAGCACGCTCTGCTGCTGTTCGTGGCAGAACGTCTCCATCATGTCGATCTGTCGCTTGAACGCTTCGGCGGCTTCGCCTTTCCAGTCAGCGAGATGCCGGATGCTCTCCTTCAGATCGGCGTCCGCCGGATAGTTCGCGCCGATGGACAATGCGACTTCGCTCAGTCGGTCGTACTCGTCCGCCAGTTTCTCCGGGTCGAGGCTCAGGACGATCTTTGTGTCGACATCGACCGCGTAGTAGTGCTCACGCGGAAATTCGGCGGTACCGAACCAGCCGTCGTCTTCCTTCAGCCAGACGAATGTTGCTTGCAGGTGATCCGTCACCTGCACAATCGTGTCGTCCGATCTCCAAGCGCCCATGGTCAGAGCCGCCCGTCGGCACGCCGGTAGAGATTGATGATCTCACGCAATGCCGAAGCATTGGCTTCCAGCACATCGCAGGCGACTCGCAACCGTCGTGCCTGTATGTCACCCCAATGGTGATATGCCGGTTCAAGACGGTCGGCGGCGTCGAAACTGCCTGCCCCTTTCAGGCTTTCGTCGGCTGCCAATGTCAGCACCGGTTGGCGCAGATGTCCGACCGCGCTTGGCAATGTCCTGGTAGCGGTTATTTCGGCTTCGTCAAGGTCGATCTTGAAGCCTTCGTTCGACATGAGTTCCCCTCTCCCCTGGGCGAACTACTTCGACGGATGCGCCCGCCGATACGTTCCGCAACCGCGTCAGCACGTTACGAGAAGGGGAGAGTGACTGGATAGCGCCGAACTGGCTAACTGACGCAGGCCTGTTGGTCCGTGAGCAAACTGATGCTGCTCACTTTCCCTGCGGCGAAGCCGAATTTGTATATCGCGGCCGCGTTCGTAGGCACCTTTGCCGATGTGCCGTCGAAGTCGGCGTACGCGGCTTCGACCGATTCCGTCGTTGAGCCGATGCCGACGCGTTCCGGTGTGGCGACGCCACCCCGCATCACAAAGCCGACAACGCCTTTGTCTGCCGACAACCACACGGTTCCCGATGCCGTCTTCAGGCTGTACGAGATGCAGCCGGGGTTTGGTTTCGGGGGCCCTTGCACTTGGCCCGTCGCGAACAGTTCTTCTTCGGTCATACCGAGCGCCATGTTCGCGAAGCCTCGCGGGCCCAGTTGCGCTCCTGGCGCGACGGGCGGCAGTGTCGATGTTGGCGGCATCGTCGTTGGCCTGCTGCTGTTTCCGGATGTTTCCGGCGTGAGGGGCCTTGTCTCGACCGGCGACGACGTGGGCAGGGCCGTCGGCTCGCCAGGCGCGCCGGTTGGCGGGACTCCTGACGACGACGAGGAGTTGTCGACCGGAAGCGGAGGTTGATCAGCGGTCTGTGACGACGTCGGACCTGGCTGTGCCAGCACAAACGCACCGCCTGCGAGCAATGCCGCGCTCAGCACTCCGGCTGCGGACATCGCCGCGACGCGGCGGCGCTTCACTCGCTTGGCGCCTTGGACGACGTGTGTGTCGGCGTCCGGGGCGACACGTATGTCCAGGCGTTCGTCCTTGAACAGGCGGTTCAGCTCGTCGTCCAGATCCATCTCAACACCTCCCTTCCTCGGTCGCCTGCAGGCGGTTTCGCAATGTCGCCATCGCTTTGCTCGCCTGGCTCTTCACCGTCCCCGCGCTCACTCCGAGGGTTGTGGCGATCTCCGCCTCCGAGAGGCCTTCGTAGTAGCGCAGCACTATTACCGCACGTTGCCTCGGTGGCAGTGCACGCAGTGCCTGCCAGAGGGGCTCGTTGTCAAACGGGTCTCGGGCCGCCACCGCCGCGATGTCAGGCAGTTCGGCGACAAGACTTTCCTTCCGGGTGCGGCGCCACCTGCTGATGTGCGTGTTCGCCATGGCGCGGCGGGTATAGGCGAGCGGGTCGCCGGTGTTCTTGACAACGCGCGCCCACCTCGAACCGATCTTCTCTAACACGGTCTGCACCAAGTCAGCCGCGTCGTGCGGATTGCCGGTGAGCGCGTGGCCGTAGCGGAGCAGTCCGGGCAACGCGGCCCGGACGAACTCGCCAAAGTCATCCACGGCGTGGCTCTCCCCCAGATCGGGATTGAGCATTCCCACCGTCACACGCAGAACACGCCCAAGGCCGCGCAGGGGTTGCCTCGAGATCCATCACGAATTCGCCAGCACCTCGGGCAACGCGAAAATCCCGTCTGGACCTGGCGGGAAGTCGATGACGTCGACAACCGCGTCCTGGTTGATCGGCCCGTAGACGTGCGGGAACCATGGGCCGTCGGGCGGCCCGACGGCTGGACGCTCCCACCTCACTGGAGCGTCCAGCCGAGCCGGGTCGATCACCAGCAGCACCAGATCGGTCCGCCCGCTGAACAGCAGGTTCGCCGGCAGGTGCACAGTGCCGAAATCCGAGCAGTGGATGAAGCCTTCGACGTCCAGCGACTCCGCGCGGTACACGTCGTGCGGTGGCCATTCGTCCCGGCCACACATGTGCAGAATCACCGGATAGTGACCTGCCGGCCGATGAGACCGTCCCTGGCGCGCCGCTCGTCGCTGGTCAGCGGCTTGTCCACGAGTGCTTCGGTCAACCGCGCGCCGAGCTCGGCGACCGGCTTCTCCCACTCGCGCGAGTGCATCTCGTTGTCCAGGTCCCACACCGGTACGAGCAGGCCGTGCGCACGGAAGGAGCCCGCGTACTTCGAGCCCTCGCCGAGGGACAGGCCGCCAGCGGCGCTGAGCCTGGCCAGCGCGGCCATCAACGCTTCCTCGGGCTCGGGGCGGACCCAACGCAGGTATGCCTTGTCGCCAGCGAGGGTCCAGTACGCCGCATCGCCCACACGCTGGGTCGGCATGATCGCCTCGTTGGCGCGCTCAAGCGACAGGGCAACGTCGCCGGTCGGCTCGACGTCCTGGGCCAGCCACCAGTTGAAGTTGTCGTGGATTTCCGGCTCGAACGGCGCGTCCACGTCGAGGATGTCCTGCAGCCGCTCGGTGTGCTCGTCGTCCTGGTTGACCACGCTCAGCACGTCGCCCGGCTCCGCGTCCTGCGTCCACTGGATCGCCCTGGCGACGTCCCGGCTGATGTCCAGCGAGCGGGTCTGCACCTGCAGTCCGATGAACGCGGCTTCGCTGTCGTCACCACGAACCAGGCCCGCGGACGCCAGCGGCAGCACAGTGCCCAGCGTGACCGCGCGCTTCGGGTCCTTCGCGAGCTTCAGTTGCACGGTGGCCGACGGCACGAATTCACGCAGCGCGACCAGCTCGCACTCACCGGCAAGACCTTCGAACGGCCGCGCGACGGCGACCTCGGTGACTCCGCCCGGCGCGCCGTGGCACGCCTTGTAACGCTTGCCTGAGCCGCACGGGCACGCCTGGCGCGGGTTGATCCCCTCGTCACCGGCTGCCGAACGCCGTGCTCTCCTGGCCTGCTTCGCCCCGGCGCCCTTGCCCACAACAACTCCCTATCTCGACGGTTCGGACTCCGGGACCGTACCGCGCAGTACTTCCAAGGTCGCGGCGGGCTTGTTGGTCGCGATGAACCGTACGCCGATCTGTTGGCACAGCCGGATGTCCGCTGGCTCGTCCACCGTCCAGCAATACACCGGCCGCCCTGCCCGTTCCACGAATCCGGGGTCCGCGCGCAGGCGTTCGATGGACGGGCCCAGGTAGTCGCCGATCCGCGGGACCATGCGGGTTCCGACGAGCATCACGGTCGGCAGTTGCGGCGCGTGCCGCTGGACCCTGCGAATCGCCTGGGTGGAGAAGGACATCACCACGACCGGTGACTCTTCTTTGCTGGACGGCCTGGCCAGGCCGTGTCTGGCGAGCAGGGCGACGAGTTTTGCCTCGACGAGCCCGCCGTAGCGGACTGGGTGCTTGGTCTCGACGAACAGCCGCACGCCTGGCGGGCGCATTTCCAGCAACGTGTCCAGCCGCAGCACGCCAGGCTGGGCATCGCCCCAGCTCAGCTCGTCGAGCTGGGCGATGGTCATGGTGCTGACCACACCAGTGCCTGACGACGTCCGGTCGACGCGGCGGTCGTGTACGCAGACGAGCTCGCCGTCCTTGGTCAGCCGGACGTCGCATTCCAGGCCCATGGCCCGCTGCTGCAGCGCGAGCTCGTACGCGGCGAGCGTGTGCTCGGCCAGGTCAGCGGAGGCACCTCGGTGTGCGACGACTTCTGGCAACACGCCGTGATCGTCGCACGGGTGACCTAGCAACGGTGTGAACTGCGGACATACGGTTGCTGACATGCCGTTTGACCCTCGGGACCCAGATTTCGTCGCCGATCCGTACCCGACGTTCGCAGCGTTGCGTGACCAAGCCCAGGTCCACGTACATCCTGATCTTGGGATCGCGGTCGCGGTGTCGCATGCCGCGAGCTCCGAGGTGCTGCGCAACCGGGGTCTCGGCCGGATCTGGCGGGACGCCACTCCGGTCGAGCAGTTCACGTCGTTCAACCTGCTGCACCGCAACTCTTTGCTGGAGAACGAGCCGCCGACGCACACCAGACTGCGCAGGCTTGTCTCGGCCGCGTTCGGGCGTGGGCACACCGAACGGCTGCGCCCGTGGGTCAACGAACTGGCCGGACAACTCGTCGACGACCTGAAAGGCGGGGGTGACCTGCTGGAGAAGCTGGCCGCGCCACTACCGGTCGAGGTAATCGCCGAGCTGCTCGGCGTGCCCAAGGCCGACCGGCCGAAGCTCGTGCCGTGGTCGAACGCGATCGTGAAGATGTACGAATACGGCCTGCCCGACCAGGCCCGGCGTGAGGCCGAGGAGGCTGCCAGCGAGTTCGTGGCGTACTTGCGAGAACTCGCCAACGATCCGGCGCCGGACAGCCTGATCAACGACCTGGTCGCGGCGCACGACGGCGAGAAGCTGGATCAGGACGAGCTGGTCGCAACTGCCGTGCTGTTCCTGATGGCCGGTCATGAGGCGACGGTCAACGTGATCGGCAACGGCGTGCTCGCGCTGATGCGCAACCGGGCGCAATGGCAGCGTCTGCTCGACGATCCTTCATTGCTGCCAACGGCTGTGGAAGAGCTGATCCGGTACGACGCACCGCTGCAGATGTTCGAACGCACGGCAACCGAAGAGGTCACGATCGCGGGCCACACCCTCAAGCCGGGCGAGAAGATCGCCGCTTTGCTCGGCGCGGCCGCGCGTGACCCGGAGGTCTTCGAGCAGCCCGATGTGCTCGACGTCGGCCGCAATCCCAACCCGCACCTGGGTTTCGGCGCCGGAATCCACTACTGCGTCGGCGCGCCGCTCGCCCGCGTCGAGATCATGGCCGCGCTGCAGGCGCTGACCACGCGGATGCCGGATCTGGCGCTGGACGGCGAGCCTGAACGGCGCCCAGAGTTCGTGATCAGAGGCCTGCGCACGCTCCCAGTGATCGGTTAACTACCTACCGACGCGTCAGGTCACGGTTCGGCCTGATGCTTGCTCGGCCGAGAGCCACGGAGCTACCTTCCGATATGTCGTGATCTAGATCACTACGCCCGGTTTGCCGCCGTCGCAAAGGAAGGGCGCGGATGCTGTCGGTCAGCAACCTGGAAGTTGTCTACGACGACGTTGTCCTGGTCTTACGCGGCTTGAGCCTGGAAGTGCCAGCCGGGTCGATCGTGGCGGTGCTCGGCGCGAACGGCGCGGGAAAGACAACGTTGCTGCGTGCGGTCACCGGCTTGCTCGTCCCACATCGCGGCAAGATCACCAAGGGCACGGTCCGGCTCGACGGCGACGACATCACCGGCGCCGACCCGGCCAAGATCGTCCGCAAAGGCATCGCGCAGGTGCTCGAAGGCCGCAGGGTGTTCGCCGAGATCACGGTGGACGAGAACCTCAGGGCCGGTGCGTACACGCGACGATCGCGCGCCGAGGTCAAAGAGTCCTACGCCCGCGTGCTCGATCTGTTCCCGGTGCTGGCCAATCGCCGGAAATCCATCGCCGGGTACCTGTCCGGCGGCGAGCAGCAAATGCTCGCGATCGGCCGTGCGCTGATGGCCTCACCTCGGCTGCTCCTGCTGGACGAGCCGTCGCTGGGGTTGGCGCCACGGCTGGTCGAACAGGTCCGCGACATCATCGTGCAGATCAACCAGCAGGGCACGAGCGTGCTGCTGATCGAGCAGAACGCGGTGATGGCGCTGGCGATCGCGAACTCGGGCTACGTGCTGGAGAGCGGCAAGGTCGTCAAGGACGGGCCGGCCGCGGATCTGCTTGCCGACGAGGACATCCGCGAGTTCTACCTGGGTTCCGGCGAGCGGCGGTCGTTCGCTGACATCAAGAGCTACCGCAGGAGGAAGCGTTGGAGCGCCTGACGCCTTTACTTGAGGTGCGGGACCTGGTGTTGCGGTTCGGCGGCGTGACCGCGCTGGACGGGGTGAGCTTCGACGTCGGCGCGGGCGAGCTCTACGCGATCATCGGGCCGAACGGCGCCGGGAAAACGTCGATATTCAACTGTCTCAACGGTGTCTACAAGCCGCAGCAGGGCACGATCACGCTGGACGGGACGGCGCTGACCGGCAGGTCGCCCGCGGCGATCGCGTCTTTGGGCGTGGCGCGGACGTTTCAGAACCTGGGGCTGTTCGAGCACCTGAGTCTGATCGACAACCTGATGCTCGGGCGTCATCACCTGATGCGGACCGGGATGGTGTCCGGGATGCTGTGGTGGGGCAGGGCGAAACGCGAGGAACTGGCGCATCGCGAGGCCGTCGAGTCGATCATCGAACTGCTTGAGCTGGAGTCATATCGCCGGATGCCCGCCGGTTTGTTGCCTTACGGCGTGGCGAAACGCGCCGAACTCGGCCGAGCTTTGGCGATGGAGCCGACGCTGCTGTTGCTGGACGAGCCCGTGGCTGGCATGAACCTCGAAGAGACCGAGGACATGGCGCGGTATCTGACCGAGGTACGCAGGCAGCTGCCGCTGACGATGATCCTGGTCGAGCACGACATGCGGCTGGTGATGGACCTGGCCACGCAAGTGCTCGCGTTGGACTTCGGTGTGGTGATCGCGTCCGGGACACCGGCGCAGGTGCAGGACGATCCGCAGGTCATCGAGGCATATTTGGGCGGTGCGGCATGAGTGCGACACTACAGCAGTCCAATGTCGACATATCAACTCTGCCTGCTCGGTTGCTGGAGCTGGCTTCTACACATCCGCGCGACGTTGCTTTGCGCCACAAGCATTGGGGCCGGTGGCGTGAGACAACGTGGTCGGAGTACGCCGCTCAGGTCGCGCGGGTGGCTGCTGGTTTGCGTTCATTGGGCGTGGAACCTGGTTCCAGGGTCGCGATCCACTCGGAGAACCGTCCTGAGTGGGTGATCGCCGACCTTGCCGCTCAGGGGCTCGGCGCGGTGACCGTGGGGATCTATCCGACGTCCCCTGCCTCTGAGATCTCCTATGTGCTTGCGCACGCGGCCGTATCGGTGCTGATCACCGAGGATGAAGAGCAGCTGGACAAGGTGCTGTCGGTGCACGCGGATCTGCCTGCGTTGCAACACATCGTGGTGATCGATCCGCGTGGGGTGCGGCACGACAAGATCATGACGTTCGCGGACCTGATGGCTTCATCGGATTCTTCGTTCGCGGACTCGGTGTCCGCTTTGGATCCGTCATCGCCCGCGATCCTGGTGTACACATCGGGAACGACCGGTCCGCCCAAGGGCGCTTTGATCTCACACGCCAACTTGGTCGCCTCGGCCAAGACCTTCGTCCCGTCGCTCGGCGCAGGCATGCGCGATGAGGTGCTGAGTTACCTGCCGTTGTGTCACGTCGCCGAGCGACTGATCTCGGTGATCGACGCCGTGTGGGCCGGGTCGACCGTGAACTTCGGTGAGGGCGGCGATGCGTTCCCCCAGGACCTTCGGGACGTGCAGCCCACGGTTTTCCTTGGGGTACCGCGGGTCTGGGAAAAGATGATGGCCGGGGTCGAGATCCGGATGAGCGACGCTTCGTGGCTCAAACGTGCGGTTTACCGGCTTTGCCTTGCCCAGGGTGCCCGGATCGCGCCACGCCGGATGGCCGGGCGGACTTCTCTCGTGGACAAACTAGTGCTTGGTTTGTGCGAGCTGCTGGTGTTCCGGGCATTGCGCCTGAAGCTCGGGATGTCGCGTGTCCGCGTGCCCATCTCCGGCGCCGCCCCGATCGCCCCGCGAGTGCTGGAATTCCTGTGGGCAATCGGAATCCCGGTACTTGAAGGCTACGGACAAACCGAGAACACCGCGATCTGCACCCTGACCACACCTGGCGACGTCCGACTTGGCACGGTCGGACGCGCTTTGCCCGGCGTGGAACTGAAGATCGCCGCCGACGGCGAGATCCTGACGCGGTCTTCCGGGGTCTTCCAGGGCTACCTCAACGATCCCGCCGCTACCGCCGACACCGTGGACGCGGACGGCTGGCTGCACACCGGAGACGTCGGTGAACTGTCCGACGACGGCTTCTTGACCATCACCGACCGCAAGCGAGACATCATCATCACGGCCGGTGGCAAGAACATCTCACCATCGGAAATCGAAAACCTGCTCAAGGTCTCGCCTTTCGTGCGTGAGGCCGTGGTGATCGGCGACCGCCGCAAATACCTGACCGCGCTGATCGGAATCGAACTCGACACCGTCGGCAACTGGGCAACCCGCCGCGACCTTGCTTACACGACTTACGCGGACCTGTCCGACAAGCCAGAGGTGTACGCGCTGATCAGAAATGTGGTCAGTGCGGCCAACAAGGAACTGTCACAGGTCGAACAGGTGAAGCGATTCGTCCTGATCACCAAGGAACTCGACCACGAGGACGGCGAGTTGACCGCAACCCAAAAGGTGAAGCGCACAGCGATCGAACGCGCCTTCCACGCCGAGATCGAGGCGATGTACCAATGAAAGCCCAGGAAAAGCTCGTGAGTGGTTATGCGTGTTCTAACCCTCATAACCACTCACGAGGAGCACGCTGGGAGTTTGCCGTATGACCGCCTTCTTGCAGAACTGCTTCGCTGGGTTGGCCCTGGGCTCAACGTATGCCTTGGTGGCGCTTGGGTTCGTGGTCATCTTCAAGTCGACCGGCGTCATCAACTTCGCGCAGGGCGGGTTGCTCGCGCTCGGCGCGTACCTCGGCTACACCTTCTCCAACAACCTTGTGCTCGCCTTCGGGATCGCGATCCTGCTGGCGTGCCTGGCCGCGGCCCTGGTGGGCGCTGGCTTCGAGCGGATTGTGCTCAGGCGAATGGTGGGGCAACCGCCCTTCGCGGTCATCATGATCACCATCGGGCTGCTGTTCATTCTCGAGCCGGTGATCACCGCGATCTGGGGGTTCGACAACCTGCAGGTCCGCAATCCCTGGAACATCAACACCGTCGAGGTTGGCGGGTTGGTGTTCGGCGTGAAGGACCTGTGGACGATCGGGCTCACCGCGGCCGTTGTCGTCGGGTTCTTCCTGTTCTTCAAATTCTCTCCGCTCGGATTGGCGATGCGGGTGACGGCCTTCGATCCCGAAGCCGCCTTGGCGCAGGGCATCAGTGCCAAGAAGGTCTACGCGGTGTCGTGGGCGATCGCCGCTGCTCTTGCCGCGTTGGCTGGGATTGCGATGGCGGCGGGGCCGGGCGGGTTGAGTCCGTCGATCGGGTTCATCGCTTTGGCCGCTTTTCCGGCGATGATCGTCGGTGGGATGGATTCGCCCGCCGGCGCCGTACTCGGTGGGTTGGTGATTGGGCTTGCTGAGGCGTTGACCCGCGGCTACCAGGACCAGTTGTTCTCGTGGGCCGGGGACAACGTCTCCATCATCGTTCCCTACCTGCTGATGATCGTGATTCTGCTGATTCGACCATACGGTCTACTTGGGACGAAGGACGTGAGGCGAGTCTGATGGCAAAGCCACACCGCAATCTCGTCCGGGACTACCGGCAGGACCTGCGCCTTTTCGGCTCTCCGATGGCAAGGACAGGTCTCGCGGCCATGCTCGTCGGACTCGTTCTGCTGCCCATGGTCGTGCAGGACGATTTCTGGCTCAGTGTCCTGATCTACGTTGGTATCACGGCCGTCGGCGCGATCGGGCTGAACCTGCTGACCGGCTACTGTGGACAGATCTCGCTCGGCCATGCGTTCTTCATCGGCGCCGGGGCTTATGTCACCGGTTGGGCAGGCAGTGAGCTTCCGCTTTTCCTGTGGTTGCCGGTTGCGGCTTTGGCCGGCGGTCTGCTCGGTGCTGTCATCGGGCCGTTCGCGTTGCGGCTCAGGGGCCATTATCTCGCCATTGTCACGCTTGGACTGGTATTCGTCGGCGAGCACCTGTGGCGCAACTGGCGGAGTCTGACCGGCGGAAACTCCGGGACATCCATCAACTCCCAGGTGAGCCTCGGGCCGATCGATTTCAACCGCGTCGAGCTCGCCGGTGAGGTGTATTCACGCAACCAAGGCTATTTCTGGCTTGTCTGGGTGCTGGTCGCGATCATCGCTTTGCTCGTCAAGAATCTGGTCAGGACGCGGCCTGGGCGCGCGCTACAGGCTGTCCGCGATCGGGACCAGGCTGCCGAGGTCATCGGGGTGCAGGCCGGGCGGTACAAGATCGGCGCCTTCGTCATCTCCAGTGCGATCGCTTCGGTTGCCGGGGCGTTGTTTGGGTCGTATCAACAGTTTGTCAGTCCGGACGAGTGGAATCTGCTGATGTCCATTCAGTACATCGCGATTGTCATCGTCGGCGGGCTTGGCACGGTGTTCGGGTCGATTCTCGGCGCTATCTTCGTCGGCGCGCTGCCTGCGTTGATCGACCGGTTCGGTGACGCCATTCCTGGCGTGCAGACGAGTGTCGGCGGCGAGGGGTTCATCAGCGTGTTCGCGTTGAACCAGGCCATTTTCGGCGTTTTGATCGTGCTTTTCCTGGTACTCGAACCACGGGGTCTCGCCGGGATCTGGTTACGGATCAAGGCTTACTTCAAGTCTTGGCCATTCTCTTATTAGGAGGCCGTCACCATGCATCGACGCATCACACTGGCGTTGGCCGCCATGCTGGTCGTAGCCATGTTCGTCGTAACCGCCTGCGGTGGCGCCGGGGACCAAGGCAGCGGTGGCTCCGGCGGTACCGGCGGAGCACCCCCGTCCACCACCGGTTTCGACGGGACCACCATCAAACTCGGTGTGCTTTCCCCGCTTTCCGGCCCGGTCGCGGTGATCGGGCTGCCGCTGACCGCAGGCAACAAGATCTGGTTCGACGCGTTGAACCAGCGCGGCGGCGTGGCCGGTAAGTACAAAGTGGAGCTTGTGCAGGAGGACACCCAGTACCGGCCGGACGTGACCGTCCAGCAGTACAACAAGGTGAAGGGCAACGTCGTCGCGTTCACCCAGATCCTCGGCACCGCACCGACTTTGGCGGTGTTGCCGCAGCTGAAGACGGACAAGATGCTGGCCGCGCCCGCATCGCTCGACGCGCTGTGGGTGCGTGAGCCGAACCTGCTTCCGGTCGGCGGGCCGTACCAGATCCAGGTGATCAACGCCATCGACTACTACATGACCGAGGGCGGCGGCACCAAGGATTCCAAGATCTGCAACATGATCCAGGACGACGTCTACGGCGAAGCCGGACTGCAAGGCCTGCAGTACGCCGCGGGCAAGTACGGCTTCACCATCGCCAACACCCAGCGGTACAAGACCGGCACGGAGAACTTCACCGGCCAGATCCAGGCCTTGGCCGGTGCGGGCTGCCAGATGGTGTTCCTGACCGCGACCCCGAGCGACGCGGGCAAGATCTGGGGCACGGCCGCGCAGGCGCGATTCATGCCGCGCTGGTACGCCCAATCCCCCGCGTACGCGGCGGCGTTGTCCAAGTCGCCGATCACGCCATACCTGCAGCAGACCACGATCATCGTGGCCGAAGGCACGGAGTGGGGCGACGACAAGGTCACGGGCATGAAGGACCTGGTCGCCAGGACCACGCAGTTCGGCCCGAGCCAGCAGCCGGACTACTACCTGGCGTTCGGCTACAACCAGGCCCGCGCGATGACGGCCGTGTTGGAGAAGGCCGTTGAGCTGGGCAATCTGTCGCGTGACGGGATCATGAACGCGATGAACCAGCTCGGCAAGGTGTCGTTCGACGGCCTGACCGACGACTACCAGTACGGCGCCGCCGAAACCCGCAACCCGCCGCGGTCGAGCACGTTGTTCTCGGTCGACCCGACGAAGCCGTTCGGCCTGAAAACCGTGAAGTACAACATTTCCTCAGAGGCCGCCCGGACCTACGAGTTCAAGAAGACCAGCTAGCGAAGCACACGCGTTGGTGACAAGCGCGACGTCGACCTCGGCGTCGCGCAACAACCACTGCTGCAGCAATCCACGCGCGAGCGCGGCGGCCGACATGGCCACACGCTCTGCTTCCCTTGTACCGCCAAGGGCTTCGGCGAGCGCGTCGACGATCGGGTCGGTGTCGAGCCGTTGGGCGAACACCTGGTCGCGCAGCACCAATGGCGCCAGTTCGAGTTCGAACCGGAACAGCCTTCGAGCGTCCGATGTGGACCCGATGGCCGCCATCGCCGCGCCGAAGCTGCGTAGCACTTCAACCGGGGTTCTGCCGCTGAGCGCAAGCGCTTGCTCAGCCCGACAGTGCTGGATGGCCGCGAGGAACAGCTCCCGTTTGCCGCCGAAGGCGGAGTAAACGGCGCCGGTCGTCAGGTCAGCCTTGGCCGCGATGGCCTCGACGGTCGCGGCCCGATACCCCTGCGCGGCGATCAGATCGATCGCCGCAGTGATCAGCGCGCGACGGTTGCGCTCCTGCGTCTCAGCTCTGCTCGGCACGTTGAAATAATAGCACTATCTGGATAATGTCATTATCTGTGAGCGTTGGTTTCCCAGGTCCAGACGATGTGAGCGCCGGTCTGGCGAAGTACAGCGAGCTGCGCGAGGTCGGAACGTCGAGGCTCGGCGAACCGATCACGATGATCAGCATCGGCGACGGTCCACGAAACGCGCTGGTCTTCGCCGGGCCGCATCCGAACGAGCCAATCGGATTCCTGACCGTGCTGGCCCTGGCGGAAACCGTCAGCGAGAACGACCTTGGCCACACGTGGCACATCATCGGCTGCGTGGATCCGGATGGCGCGCGGTTGAACGAAAGCTGGTACGCCGGGCCGCTCGATCGCAGGCGTTACCTGCACGGTTTCTATCGGCCGCCGTTCGATGAACAGGTGGAATGGACGTTCCCTGACGGTCTGCCGGAGACCCGAGCACTGCGGAAGGTGATCGACGAGGTCCGCCCTGACCTGATGTGCTCGCTGCACAATGCCGAGCTCGGCGGCGTTTTCTACTACGTCAGCGAGGACCGGCCTGGGCTGGCCGACGCCCTCGCCACCCTGCCGACTGGCGTTCCACTGCATGTCGGCGAGGCTGAAATGCCTGGGACACAACAGATCCGGCCTGGCGTTTTCCTCTTCCCCAGCCAGGAATCTGTGCCCGGGATGTCCAGCGTGCACTATGCGAGCCAGTACGGAACGTTCAGCCTGGTCATTGAAGTGCCAATGTGGTCGGACGAACGCAGCGCGGACACAGCGAGCTCAGGCGAGCAACGCGTGGACGTGCTTGCGACAGCAGCGGACATGATCGAGGACATCGACCGCATGCCTGACCTGCCAATCGCCGACTTTGTCGTACAGGACTCGCCTTTCCTGAGGTCCTACGCGGCCCTTCGACCGAGAGCGGTGCATATCGCGAGCGCTATGCGAACGCACGCAACGGAAGGAGAAGCGACCACAGCGGAACGGTTCGGATTCCACGAGACCGCACACATGCTGCGGCTTCGCGCGTGCACGACCGCACTGCGGATCCTCGATGGTGAGCTCGGGGTTGGCAACCACCGAGCCACCATCCGACGTGCGCGCCAGGCATATGCCGAGCTGTTCGAGACTTGGCTGGCCGAGGAAAGCGCTGTGGCACAACCGATCCCGCTTGACCGCCTGGTAGGGACTCAGCTCGGCGCGATCCTCACGGCTGCGAGGTCGTAACCGCTCAGGCCGCCTTTCCGGTCGTCTGCACCGCGATGTTGCTCGCCTCGCCGAACTTGAACGGAACCACCCGGTAGGTGGCCTTTTTCTCCGTCGGCTGGGTGGCCAGGCCATAGGTGTTGATGTTCGCTTCGGTCGTCGCGGCGATCTGGAAGTCCGCCGCACCGGCCGGTTTGCTCTCGACGAAGAAGCCTTCCTCGTCGGTGGTCCGGTCGGTCCAGGTCAGCTTGACGCCGTTGCGATCCGCCATCGTCACGGTGAAGTCGGTCGGCGCGCCCTGGGGATCACGGGCGGACGCGGACGCGGCCGGGCCCGGCCTGGTCGAGGGTTCGAGCCAGTCCTGCGCCGCGTTCTCGTCCGACTCGCCGGGCGGCAGCGTGAGTTCGACCGCGGGCGACGGCGTCCCGTAGTACGCCCTGACCCGGTAGAAGAACTTGGTCTCCGGCATGAGGTCAGCGTGCTTGTACGAAGTCTGCCCTGGCGGGAGGTAGTCCAGGATTATGTACTCGCCGTTTTCCTGGTCGGAGTACTCGATCACTTGTCCCGCAATGCTTTTGTCCACCACATGCCAGCTGAGGTCGACATTGAGCGGCGACGTCAGACTGGCCGTGAGGTCGGTTCGCGCGGGTGCCGGGGTATTCGGGGCATCGCTCGTGGGGCTGGCCGAGCAGCTGGCCAGCACCACGAGCGACACCGCCGCCAAGTACCTGATCATCGCGTGTAGAAATGGATTCCGGTCCAGCTGACGTCGATCCCCGCCCTGCCGCTTTCGGTGCGGTAGGCGCCGACCTTGTCGTAGTGGCAACCACCGTTGCCGCCGATCGTGATCGGCGTCCCGCCATTGATCCAGATCTGGTGCTTTCCTCCCGAGTAGACGGTGTTCACCCGGATCGTGCGGCCGTTGGTCGCGAACTTGTCCGGGCGAAGCGTCTTCTTCCCGTTACGAACGGAGTAGAGGCTGCGGCCGCTGGTGACGGCCAGCATGAAGTCGGCATCCGAAGGGCCGAACGTCTGCTTCAGGCTGATCTTGTCGCCGCTCATGGTGTTGATCCGGAACGAACCTTGGAACTGGTGGGTCCCGCCGCAGTACTCCTTGTAACGGCGTTCGGCGCGTTGGTCGCCGCTCGAGCTGCCGCAGGTGAGTCTGAAGCGGTCGCCACTGATGCTCCCGCAGCCCCGCTCCTGCGGACTGAAGCTGTTCGAGAAGTTCTTCCAGGAACCGCCGCCCTCCTGCGCGGTGGCCGCTGGTGCCGCGAGTACGAGACTGCCCGCCATGGCGAGCGCGGCGAGTAGATAAGCGGGCTTCTTTGCCACAGGTGTCCTCCGACAGGCGATCAAGGGATTCGTTGTCCGTGCGGAGAAAATGCCGCCTGGACGAGTGGCGGTGATGATGCCGAAAAACCGAGCGCCGGGAAAGTAGGCGATTTCTCCCGGACAAGGCGGACATCTGTCGGAGATATTGCACAACTCGGCGCGATCACGTATGGCCACGAGAACTCCCTGGACGCAGCCGAACGCCGCCAGTTAGACCAGTGCCACATGCGACAGTCGTCGCACCTTACTGGCCCGTACGTCCGCACGGACGGGCCAGCGGCATGGCGAATTGTCGCCGACGGGAGTGTCTACTCGGTAAACGAAATCAACAGTTCAGTATCCGTCGAAACCGGACTCTGTGAATGCCGTTCAGCATTCCTGGCAATAGTTTTCCAGGTGCCGGAACAAGTAGACAGAGGAAGAAAACGCTGCCCCTTTTGACATCCGGCGCCCAGTGCCGCGAGGTCATTCAGTCCATCAGGGCCTCGCCCAGTCGCGACAGCTGGTACTCGGTCAACGGCAACGTCGGCCTGCCCGGCCCAACGATGGGTCGCATGCCCCCAACTGGTTCGCCAAGGTCGCGAGTGCCGTAGTTCTGCAGGATCAGCTGGTAGGCCCGACCGTCGGACCGATACACCGACAAGGACAGTGAATAGAACGCTGATCCCTCTCCGCCCGGCTTGATCGGATAGATCTGGACGACCGCGCCCCGTGAACTGACCAAACGCTTGGGGGGTTCACAGTTGCTTTCGTTGAAGGCAGTGGCATCCGCCATGGCTGTCGGCCTGATACCGAACGTGCCGGTCGAGAGCATGAGGCTGCCAGCGCCGCCGCTGTCTGTGATGTCCACGAAGTAGTAACGAACTCCGGTATGGCTTTCCTCGAGTCGCGGTTCGCCGATCTGGGCGGGCGCGGCCACTTCCCGCAAGATCGTGACCAGCTTCGTGGTCGCGTTCCACTCGGGGAAGATCCAGCTGGGACGCACTTCATCCGAGGACTGCGGTCCGCTGCACCCTGGCTGACCCGGCCCAGCGACTCCAGGGAGTGGATTGAATGTGAACTCTGGTGCCTTCGTCGGCAGGTCCGCTCTGCGCCAGTTCACGTCCTTCGGAACCACCAACGGGATGTCAGTGGTCTGTGCCGGTTCGTTGACCAGGCTTGGCTTTCCGCCGAAGGTCATTGCCACGACACCAACGCCCGCGACGACTGCCATTGCCGCAGCCACCGACCCGATTTGCCGGAATCGCCTGCGGCGTAGGCCGCGCGGCATGATGTCCGACAGTTCCGTCTTCACCGTGGGCGCGGGTTGGCTGTTGAGCTCTACTCGCAGCGCCTCTCTCAGCTGCTGGTCGTCCAGCATCATGCACACCTCGAAGCGGCCGTGACCTGCTCGTACGCCTCACGCAGCGTTTTGAGGCCGCGAGCGGTCTGGCTTTTGACCGTGCCCGTTGAACAGCGCAGCGCTTCGGCTACCTGCTCTACCGACAGGTCCTGGACTATCCGCAGAACCAGTACCGCCCGCTGTTTGGGCGGCACCTTCTGCAGTGCGGCGATGAGGCTTGGCCTGTCCTCTGCCGCGTCGTGGTTGTCGACAAAGAGCTGTTCCGGGAGTTCAGCGACCAGGTGCTCACGCTTTCGGCCGCGACGACGGGTATCCAGGAACAAGCGGGTGACCACAGTTCGCAAGTACGCGTCCGGGTTGGTGTGGACCACCCGGGGCCAGTGCGAATACAGCCGCACAAAAGCATTCTGCGCGAGCTCTTCCGCTTCGGCCCAGTCGTAACACATCGCGTACGCGGTGCGTCTGGCGTAGTCGAAGCGTGCCGAGAAGAACTCGGCGAACTCCTTGTCGAATCGTGCCACGGGGTCTCAACGCCGATACGAAACGGCGGGTTGCATCAGCGAGACGAGCCAAATGCGCGAGTCGAGCGCAGGGGTGGTGCGGGGGCGTCGGTCACTTTGACCACGCGCATTGGGCGCAGTGTCGCGGTGTCCATGGGCGCGAGCAACTTCACGAGCCGACGGATCAGCAGGATCGTGAGCACGGCCAACGCGGCACCGAGCAGGTCTGTCAGCGCCGCCAGTACAACCCCGTCCGCGTGGGCCTGCACGCCTTCACGGAAGCGCCAGATGAACGTGACCGCCATCAGCACGCCGTCGACGATCCAGACGGCCCACCACCACAGGACCAGCTTGCCGGGTTTTGGGCGACCCGTTGATTCGCCGCGCTGGGCGGCGTGTTCGAGCTCGGCGAAGACCGATCCCGCGACGGCGAGGTTGATCCCTGGGATCAACATGCCCCAGAAGAACTGCTTGTCCGTACGGCCGGGTTGGTAGCCCGATACTTCCGTCGCGGCTTGCCGGGCCACGTAAAGCCACCAGATCGTCAGCGCGACCGCGATCGCACCGACGGCCAGGGCAAGGATCGCTCCTGTGTAGACGAATGTGTCCGAAACGGACACTGTGGTGCTGCTCAGTGCCCCAAATCGGCTCTGCAGCAACAAGATGTACCGCCAGAGCTCGGCGACGGTCGCGAGCACGGCCAAACCGGCGAGCAACCAGAGCATCGCGACGGCGTGCTTGGCGATGTACCGGACCCGGTCGACCGCCGCGGGCATCTCTGGCCGGGCGCCAGGAACCGACGTTGGCCAACGCCACGCCAGGCTGGGGAAACCCCACCTTGGCGGCGTCGGATACGCGGGCGGACCGGTGTACGGCCGCTTGCGCCGGTAGCCACCTTGGCCGCGCTGGTACGCGCCGGGTGGCACGGTGGCCACCCAGCGGACTGGTTGCTGCGCGGGCGGTCTGCCCTGGTAGTACGGGTGCACGCCTAGATGACCACCGGTTCGCCCTGCTCGCTGGTCATGTTCTTGCCCGCGGCCTGCCAGGACTGCATGCCACCGTCGACGTTGGTGGCGTCCCAGCCGTTGCCGTTGAGGTACGCGGTAACGCGCGCGGACCGGCCGCCGCTGCGGCAGATCACGTACACGTCCTTGTCACTCGGCAGCTCTTCGAGCCGCTCGACCAGCTCACCCATCGGGATGTGCAGCGCTTCCGGGGCGTGACCGGCGTCCCATTCGTCCTGCTCACGTACGTCGAGCAGGGTCACGTCGGCCGGTACGTCCTGCACCGTCACGGACGGCACGTTGGGCATAGTCACGCCCCGAATGCTGCCACGATCCGCGTAGGTACGCCGTTAATGCTGGACAGCCTTCTCGGCACCCACGCCGGTGAGGGCTCGGACCTCCATCTCCGCGTACTTGGCGTCGTCGCGTTCCTTGGACAGGACCGTGCCGAGCCAGCCGAGGAAGAACGAGACCGGGATGGACACGATTCCGGGGTTGGCCAGCGGGAACAGGTCGAAGTTCGCGCCAGGGAACATCGCGGTGGCGGTGCCGGACACCGCGGGCGAGAACACGATCAGCAGGATGCACACGGCCAGACCGCCGTAGATGCTCCACAGCGCACCCGAAGTGTTGAACCGCTTCCAGAACAGCGAGTACAGGATCGTCGGCAGGTTGGCGGACGCGGCGACGGCGAACGCCAGTGCGACGAGGAACGCGATGTTCTGGCCGTTGGCCACGATGCCGCCGACGATCGCCACGGCACCGATGACCAGCGCGGTGATCCGGGCGACGCGGACCTCCTGGTCCTTGTCGTCGACTTCGCCTTTCTTGATCACGTTGGCGTAGACGTCGTGCGCGAACGAGGCCGACGCCGTGATCGTCAACCCCGCGACCACCGCGAGGATCGTCGCGAACGCCACGGCCGCGATGAACCCGAGCAACACTGGCCCACCAAGCGCTTGGGCAAGCAGGGGCGCCGCCGAGTTGGCCTTGCCCGGCGCCGCGTTGATTGCCTCCGGACCGACCAAAGCGCCCGCGCCGTAGCCGAGGACCAGCGTGAACAGGTAGAAGATGCCGATCAGCCAGATCGCCCACACCACGGATCGACGCGCCTCTTTGGCCGTCGGCACGGTGTAGAACCGCATCAAAATGTGCGGCAGACCTGCTGTTCCCAGCACCAGGGCCAGAGCGAGCGAGACGAAGTCGAGCTGCGTCAGGCCGGTCTTGCCGTATTGCTTGCCTGGGTCGAGCACGGCCGCGCCCGCCTTGTCCGCGGCGCCGCCGAGCACGGCCGAGAGGTTGAAGCCGAATCGCGCGAGCACCCAGACCGTGATGCCCGCCGCGCCGACGATCAGCAAGGCGGCCTTGATGATCTGCACCCACGTGGTGCCTTTCATGCCGCCGACCAGCACGTACACGATCATGATCAGGCCGACGACGGCGATCACCGCGCCCTGGCCCACCGGGTTGTTGATGCCGAGCAGCAGCGCGACAAGGCCACCGGCACCGGCCATTTGGGCGAGCAGGTAGAAGAAGCTCACGGCCAGCGTGGACACCGCGGCGGCCGCACGGACCGGGCGCTGGCGCATCCGGAACGCCAGCACGTCGCCCATCGTGTATTTCCCGGTATTCCGCAGCAGTTCCGCGACCAGCAACAAAGCCACCAGCCAGGCGACAAGGAAACCGATCGAATAAAGGAAACCGTCGTACCCGTTCAGCGCGATCGCACCGGCGATACCGAGGAACGACGCGGCCGACAGGTAGTCGCCGGAAATGGCGATTCCGTTCTGCGGACCGGTGAACGCGCGACCGGCCGCGTAGTAGTCGGCCGCGGTACGGGTGTTCTTGCTCGCCCGGAACACCACGACCAAAGTGATCACCACGAAAGCGCCGAAGATCGAGATATTCAGCGCCGGGCTCGATCCCTCAAGCGCTTGGGCGAGCGTCACTTGTCCGCTCCTTCGATCTCCGCGCGGATCTTCTCGGCCTGTGGATCAAGCTTCCGGTTGGCGTACCTGACATACAAAGTCGTGATCACGAACGTCGACACGAACTGCAGAATTCCCAGCACAAGAGCCACGTTGATGTTGCCGAACAGCCGCGTCGACATGAAGTCGTGGGCGTAGTCGGCGAGCAGTACGTAAACCAGATACCAGACCAGGAAAAGCCCGGTCATGGGGAAGACGAACCGGCGCAACCGGCGCCTCAACTCAGCGAAATCGGCGGATTCTTGAACTTCACGCCACCGTGCCGTGTCCGGCGGCAGCTCTTCGGTCCCTGTTCGCTCGTCTGCGCTCACGTGAACCTCCCGCTAGTCCTGGTCGGACGTTAGGTACAAGCTGACCTTCCCGTAAGCGGCCGATCGGGCGCTGTCGCTCAGCCTGTTCGGCGATGCGACGAACGGTCATTATCGTCCGACGAGATGCCGTCATACCTTTTTCATGATCGCTATCGCACGAAAGAAGGAAGCTGGGATTACCCATTCGAGGGACGGTTAAACCCTGCGTAGAAATATTCAGTACGGCAACGACACGTTTTAGCCGACCCAGCGCAATGCTGGATTCACCGACGGTGACGACCGTCCGCCAACCGAGCCCGCTCCTCCGCAGTGCCGAAACGAGCCACATCGCGATCCCGGATGAAGCCAAGCGGATCGGGCGCGTGCATGCGCAGCAACGTCCGGCTGGTGTCGTGCGGCTGCCGCCTATGCGTCGCCTTGCTGACCATGATCACCACGAAGAACGCGATCGGCACCGTGATCAGCGCGGGCTGCCTGATGAACGACGGCGCCCAATCGCCGGTGTACCGGCTGACCCCGTCCAGCACGATCGCGCCGATCACCAATCCGCCACCGACGATCATCCCGGCACCGGCACCGACCCAGGTCAGCTTGCGCCACCAGATCCCAAGCAGCAGCACAGGACAGAACGTCGAAGCCGCGAGCGCGAAGGTGACACCGATGCTCAGCGAAATATCGTTGGGGCGCAACACCAATGCCAGCCCCAGCGGCACGACACCCGCGATGAGCGCGGCCCACCGGAAGTCACGGACCCGGCCGCGCAAAACATCCGTGGACAACACGCCGGACACACTCACCACGAGCCCGGACGACGTCGACAGGAAAGCCGCGAACGCGCCAGCGGCGGTCACCGCGCCAAGGATCTCCCCGCCAATCCCCGGAACGATCTTCGCGGGCAACGCGGTGACAGCGGCGTCGGTCCGCCCGGTCACCAGCAACTCCGGCACGTACATCCGCGACAACGCGCCCATCAGCAGCGGGAACATGTAGAACAGCGCCAGCAGCAGCATGATGTGCAACGTCGTGCGACGCGCGGCCTTGCCGTCCGGGTTGGTGTAGAAGCGCACCAGGACGTGCGGAAGTCCCATCGTGCCAAGGAATGTCGCGAAGATCAGCGAGTACGTGGTGAACAGGTCGCCAGCGCCACCGGACGACGGCTTCCCCCAGCTTTCGTTGTCCGCAGGCGCCCCGACGACCACCGGAACAGCACTGCCCGCGTTGAACCGCAAGGTCGTGCCCGCGTCGACGGTCACTTCGCCGATCTCGGGCCGCCAGAACGCCTCACCGGACGCGGGCGCGCCGTCGACCACACCATCCGCCCACAACCACACGGGTTCCTTGACCTGCAAGCGAACCGGTGTGTCCACGGTGACCGTCGTGGTCTCGGTGAACGTCGGCGGAGTCTTGGCAGTCAGTTCCGTCTCGTTCATCCCGACGCCGCCACGCCCGATGAAAATGGCGCAGAGGATGAAACACGGCGCGGCGATCGCGAAAAGCTTGAGCCAGTACTGAAACGCCTGAACGACCGTGATCGCCCGCATGCCGCCGCCGAACACGTTCACCACGACGATGACGACCACGAGAACCATGCCAACCCATTGCGGGACAGGCATGATGCGTGACATGACCAGGCCGGCGGCCTGCAACTGCGGCAGCAGGTAGAGGATCCCGATGAAGATCACGAAGAACGTCGCCAGCTTGCGCAGCCCGGCCGAGCCGAGCCGCGCCTCGACGAAGTCCGGCAGCGTGTACGCCCCGGACCGCCGAAGTGGCGCGGCGACGAACAACATCAACGCCAAATAGCCTGCGGTGAACCCGATCGGGTACCACAGCGCGTCGACGCCGTCCTTGAGAATCAGGCCCGCGACGCCAAGGAAGGACGCGGCCGAAAGGTATTCGCCGGACACCGCGGCGGCATTGCGCCTCGATCGCACGGTCCGCCGCGCGACGAGGAAGTCCTGAGTGGTGCTCGCGGCGCGTGAGCTCCGGAAACCGACATAGAAAGTCATCACCGCGACCAGCGCGATGCCGGACACGGCCCACAGGTTCAGCTCAACGGCCGTGCCACCCACTGGACAACCCTTCGGGCTACTTCTCGACCATGTCGACGAAGTCGCGTTCGTGCCGTTCAGCCAGCACGTTGTACCAGTATCCGATACCGAACAGGACGGGGAAGGGGGCGACCCCCAACAACAGCCACGGCAGCCGCACACCAGCCAGCGTGACATCGGAAATCGCTGGTACGAAGAAGAACAACACCGGAAGGCTGCAGAGCAGCACCACCGCGAGCAACGCAAGCCGTACAGCGGTACGGAATTGGATGCGGATGAAACCTCGGACTAGTTCTTCGCCGTAACTGGTCTGCTCTTCCAGTTCGACAACCGTACGCAGAACTGTCACCGGCGCACGGGAATCCGCGAGCACGACGCGTTTACGGCGGGGTGGTGGACCGGCGGCACCGTTCTCTTGCGGATCCTTCGGGGATCTGCCGGGCCCGGTGCCCGCCGAATGTCTACTCATGCACTGCTCCCGCTGTGGCTCTCACGTCGCATGAGCAGTGACACTGTGTTGAATGATGACCTCGCAAGCTCGCTCATGATCCCTAACTACCGAACCCTGCGCGCGGCGAGCGAACCAGCTTGTCCTTCAACTCCCGCGTGTGCCTGCGGCTCACCGGAAGCTCCTTCTCCTCGCTGCCGATCACGACGGTGTACCCGGACGCACCCATCCGCAGCTCGGTGATCAGGTTCAACGGCACCAGGTACGACCGGTGGATCCGCACGAACCCCACCTTGCCCCAGCGCTCTTCCAACTGCGCCAACGGAATCCGGACCAGATGCGACCCATCCGATGTATACAGCCGCGCGTAGTCGCCCTGTGCCTCGACCCACCGGACCGAGTTGCGGGCGACCAGTTTCGTGGTCCCGGCCAGTTCGACCGGAATCACCTCGTCGTCCCTGTTCTCCGGCACCGCAACCCCACCAGGAGCGGCGCCGGGAGCAGGCAGGTTGTTCAGCCGCAGCTTCGCGATGACCCGGTCGACCGCCTTGTCGACGCGTGCTTGGTCGTTCAGCGGCTTGAGCAGGTAGTCCACCGCACCGAGTTCGAAGGCGTCGACCGCCTCGTCGCCACCGACACCGGTGACGAACACCAGACACGGCGCCGGGTTGAACTCCGAGAGCACCCGGCCCATCTCGATCCCGGTCAGCCCGGGCATGTTCAGATCACAGAAAACAGCATCCACCGCGGGCATCCCGGCCTTGCGCCGGGTGACCAGCTCTTCGTCGTTGCCGCTGAGCACACGCAGTGCCTCGGCGGCGTCAAAGGCCGTCAGAATCTTGCGAACGTGCCGGTTGTTCTCCAGCCGCTCGGTGATCATCTCTATGCCGGCCTTCTCGTCGTCGACGCACAGCACGACGAGTCCGGCAGCGCTCTCGTTAGTCACGGTGGGGTGCATCTTGCCTATCGCACCATCCTCATGTCCATGTTCATCCCTACCGCCACCCTGCCGAGTGAAGTTTTGTGTACGAACAGGATCACAGACCGAATCGTGACCAGGTAGCTCGTTGCTCGATCGCTTCGATCGCAGCGCCAAGCAACCCGGTCCCAATCGACGAAACGCCGGCACCGCCACCGACCCCCAGCCGGGCCAGCAACGGCCGTCGCGGTTCGGCGATCGAGATCTCGGCGTCGGGGAACCGCTCCGAGATCACGCCACGCAGCGAGCCAAGCCCGTCGACAAGACCACGCTCGACCGCTCCGGCCCCGGTCCACACTTCGCCGGAGAACACGTCGTCGTGGTCCTTGCTCAACTTCTCGCCGCGCCGCTCGCTGACCCAGTCAACGAACTGCTTGTGCAGCTGGCCCTGCAGCCCGACCAGCCACTCGACGTCCTCAGGCTTCTCCACCTGGAACGGGTCCAACCGCATCTTGTTCGTGCCCGCGGTGTGCACGCGCCGCTCGACACCCACTCGTTCCAACAGGCCGGAAAGACCGAATCCGGCACTGATCACGCCGATCGAACCGACCAGCGAGGTCTGGTGCGCGTAGATCTCGTCGGCAGCGCACGCCAGCCAATACCCGCCGGACGCGGCCACGTCCTCGCAGAACGCGATCACCGGCACGTTCGCCTTGGCGGCGAGCTGCCTGATCCGTTCGGCCACCAGCGCCGACTGGGTCGGCGCGCCGCCGGGCGAGTTGATCTGCAAAGCCACCGCGACCAGCCGGTCGTGGTCAAACGCCCTGGTCAACGCGGATTCAACCGAGTTGAGGTTGATCGCCCCCCGGCCGAGTGGCGACGGGGTCGGTGTGATCACTCCATGCAGCTTGATCACGGCGACGACGGGCTTGCGGTCGATCCGGTCGCCCAACCCGGGCAACCGGGACACCAGCTTCTCGGTCACGCTCATGACGAAAACTCTACGGACTCGGCGTGTGACCGTTGGCGGATGGCGAACTAGGCCCGGGGACCGGGGCATAGTCGTCGTCCGCTTCGGGATGTGAATAGTCCGGCAGCGCGGGCCGCACGCCGGGGAACGACTTCGGCACGCGCAGGATGACCTTCATCCCCGCGCCCGGCGCGGTCTCCACCATCAGCGCGTACTCGTCGCCGAACACCGAACGCATGCGCTGGTTGATGTTGCCGATGCCGACGTGCGAGCCGGTCTTGTGGGCGTCACGCAGATCGGCGAACAGGCGGTCGGCGTCCATGCCGACGCCGTCGTCCTCGACGCTGATCAGCGCCTCGGAGCCGTTGTCCTGAGCGATCACGGTGACCGTGCCGCCACCGGGTTTGCGGGCGATGCCGTGGCGCACCGCGTTCTCCACCAACGGTTGCAGCACCAGGAACGGCACCACCACCGACAGGACCTCTGGGGCGATCTTCAACCGGACCGCGAGCCGGTTGCCGTACCGGGCGCTCTCGATGGTCAGGTAGCGATCGATGTTGCGAAGTTCCTCCGAAAGTGTCGTGAAGAATCCCGACGCCCGGAACGAGTACCTGGTGAAGTCCGCGAAGTCCTGAACGAGGTCGCGAGCCTGCTCCGGATCGGTCCGGATCAGCGAGGAGATCGTGTTCAGCGCGTTGTAGACGAAGTGCGGCGAGATCTGCGCCCGCAGCGCCCGCGCCTCGGCCTGGGCCAGCTGCTGCTTGGCCTCGTCGAGTTTGGCCAGCTCAAGCTGGATGCAGACGAACTTGGCCACCTCGTCGGCCATCCGCATCAGCCGGCCGGAGTTCATCCCGCCGACCACGATCAAGGCGCCTTCGACCGTGCCCTCCACGATCAGCGGCACGATCACCGCGGTACGCATCGGGCAGCTGCCGCGCCTGCTGCACGGCAGGCTCTCGTGCTGGACGTGCTCACGCTGGCCGCGGGAGACCGCGGCGACGATGTGGTCGGCCAGGTCCCGGTAGTGGTGATTGGCCTGTCCGTCCCATGACAGCAGCGAGCCGTTCGCGTCGCTGAGCCCGACCGCGACGCACTTGAGCAGCTCGACCAGGTGCTTGGCCGTCTGGTCGGCGGAGGCCTCGGTCAGCCCGCCGCGCAGCTCCGGCGCGGCTTTCGACAGCCGCTGGATGGCGTCTAGCTGCGCTTCATCGACCGACGTGCTCACCCGCCGGGTCCGGCACAGGAAGACGAAGAGGCCGAGCACAGCCAGCGTCGCGATGACGCCGAGGACGACTCGCTCGGTCAGGAACTGGACCACTTGTCAATGCTCTGGTACTCGGTACACACAGGCAAGCTCTGGGCCCGAGATTAGTAGACATCCGATGAATCTTTGAGGCAGGGTGTCCCCGTGCCGAGTGTTCGAGTGCCGACCGAGCAAGCAACCAGACGAGTCGCGCTGTTCGCGACCTGTCTGACCGACACGTTCTTCCCGGACACCGCGCGGGCGGTGGTCCGGCTGCTGGAGCGTCTCGGCTGTTCAGTGGAGTTTCCCGAGGCCCAGACGTGCTGCGGGCAGATGCATTTCAACACCGGCTACCGCGCCAAAGCCGCCCCGCTGGCCCGCAACGTGGCCACCGTGTTCGCGGGCTACGACGCGGTCGTCGTGCCGTCCGGGTCGTGCGCGGGCATGGTCCGACACGTGTACCCCGAGCTCGGCGTTGAACCGAGCCCGACCTATGAGCTGTCCGAGTTCCTGATCGACGTGCTCGGGGTCGAAGACGTCGGCGCATATTTCCCCCATCGGGTGACGTACCACCCGACGTGCCACTCGCTGCGGATGCTCGGTGTCGGCGAGAAGCCGCTGCGCCTGTTGCGTGCGGTCAAAGGCCTCGATCTGGTCGAACTGCCCGCGGCCGAGTCGTGCTGCGGGTTCGGCGGGACGTTCGCGCTGAAGAACGCCGACGTGTCCTCGGCGATGCTCGCGGACAAGATGTCGTGCGTGCTGGACACGGGCGCTTCGGTGCTTTCGGCTGGCGACAACTCGTGCCTGATGCACATCGGCGGCGGACTGTCGCGGCTGCAGACAGGAGTGCATCCGGTGCACCTGGCGGAGATCCTGGCGAGCACGGAGGAGGAGCCATGGACCGCAACCCGGTGACATGGCTGGGCAGCCCGGCGTTCCCGACGGCCGCGCGCACGGCTTTGGGCGATTCGCAGTTGCGCCGAAATCTCAAGCACGCCACGGGTTTGATCAGGAACAAACGGTCTGCCGCGGTTGCCGAACTGCCGGACTGGGAGCAGCTGCGGCTGTCCGGCGAGGCGATCAAGGACGAGGTGCTGTTCAACCTCGACACCTATCTGCTGCAGTTCGAGGAGTCGGTCAAGGCGCGCGGCGGAGTCGTGCACTGGGCGGCGGACGCGGCCGAGGCGAACGAGATCGTGGTCCGGCTGGCCCGGGAAGCGGGCGCGGACGAGGTCGTGAAGATCAAATCGATGGCCACCATGGAAATCGGCCTGAACGAAGCGCTTGAGGAAGCGGGGATCGCGCCGATCGAGACGGACCTGGCCGAGCTGATCGTGCAGCTGGGCAACGACCGGCCGTCGCACATCCTGGTGCCCGCGATTCACAAGAACCGAACGGAAATCCGGGACATCTTCAAGGCCACGATGCCCGATACCGCGGACCTGACCGACGAACCAGTCGAACTGGCGGCGGCCGCACGGGCCTTCCTGCGCCGGAAGTTCTTGTCCGCCAAGGTCGCGGTGTCCGGCGCGAACTTCGGCGTGGCATCGACCGGGTCGGTGGTGATCGTGGAATCGGAGGGCAACGGCCGGATGTGCCTGACCCTGCCGGAAACCCTGATCAGCGTGATGGGCATCGAAAAGCTCGTGCCCGCGTGGCAGGACCTGGAAGTCTTCCTGCAGTTGCTGCCCAGGTCCTCGACCGCGGAACGGATGAACCCGTACACGTCGATCTGGACGGGCGTGACGCCTGGCGACGGCCCGCAGAACTTCCATCTCGTGCTGGTGGACAACGGCCGCACCTCGACTTTGGCTTCCAAGGTCGGGCGCCAGGCCTTGCGCTGCATCCGGTGTTCGGCTTGCTTGAACGTCTGCCCGGTGTATGAACGAACTGGCGGGCAGGCTTACGGCTCGGTGTATCCCGGACCGATCGGTGCGATCCTGACGCCGCAGTTGGGCGGTGACATGGACGACAAGCACGCGGCTTCTTTGCCTTACGCATCTTCCTTGTGCGGCGCGTGTTTCGAGGTGTGTCCGGTCCGGATCGACATCCCGTCGGTTTTGGTGCATCTGCGTTCCGAAGCTGTGGCCGCGAAACCGTCCTACAGTCCCGAGGCGGTCGGGATGGCCGCGATGTCGTGGGTCATGGCCGGTCCTCGGCGGTTCCACGTGGCCCAAAGGCTTGCTACTTTCGGCCGGTTGATGGCGCGTGGTGGCAAGATCCGCAAACTGCCGTTCCCCGGTTCGAAGTGGACAGACAGCCGGGATCTGCCCGCACCCGCGAAGGAGTCGTTCAGTGCCTGGTGGAAGCGGACCCGTGGCTGATTCCCGAGCTGTGATCCTCGACCGGATCCGTGCCGCTTTGGGCTCCCGTCCGGATGTTTCCGTCCCCCGGGACTATCAGCGCACCCGGGATTTCCCTTCGGTGCCTGACCTTTTCGCCGAACGAGTGGCGGACTACCGGGCGATCGTGCATCGGGTCTCGGACCCGGTGCCTGCCATCCGGGAAGCCTTGGCGGGCAAGCGGATTGCCGTGCCTTCGGATGTGCCTTCCTCGTGGCTCGTGCCTTCGGTGACCTGGTTGCACGAGCCTTTGTCCAACGCTGACTTGGATTCCTGCGACGGGGTGCTGACCGGGTGCGCCGTGGGAATCGCCGAAACCGGCACCATCGTGCTCGACGGCGGCGTCGCCCAGGGACGTCGGGCGTTGACTCTGCTGCCCGACTATCACCTCGTTGTCGTCCGGGCGGATCAGGTCGCCGGGACCGTGCCTGAAGCTTTGGCTCGGCTCGAGCCCACGCGTCCGTTGACTTTCGTCAGCGGGCCTTCCGCCACCAGCGACATCGAACTGGACCGGGTCGAAGGCGTACACGGCCCCCGCACCCTCGAGGTCCTGTTCGTGGGCTAGTCCCCCAGCCACCAGGTCGGCACGGCGGACTGACCCGGTCTCCGCGTTTCGCAGCCACGCTCAGACGTCCGAAGGCGCGGGTATCGGACCGAAGTCATCGTCGATCGGTCCCGCCAACTGCTTGGCCAGCAGCGGATCGGCGTGAATAGCCGCAGTGCTCTGCCATTCTCTGATGGTCTGCGCGAGAACCGACCATTGCTCAAGTTCCGCGGATGCTTGAAACGCTCGCGCGAAGTCCGCAACGAACTGCGCCCGCTCGTCTTCGGGAAGGACTTCCGTCCACGGAAACTCGTCCTGCAGCGCGACCGCGACCACTTCCGCAGGCAAGTGGGCCAATACAGTGCGCAGAGCCCTGGCGGCGGCCACCGAACCCTCCGCAGCGCTGAGCACTCGGTCTTCCCTGGTCAGCAGGAGGGCTACGCCGTCACGCCTGCGCACTCGCACGTCGCCTTCATCGGCGAGTGCGGCAACGCTCTTCGGGTCGCGTTGCAGGTCGCTCCACTGCACCTCGGTAGCCATACATCAATTCTGAACTTTTTCAGAAGTCTGTGCAACTGTGGCCGGTGGACCTCACTTGAGCAGCTTGGACATCCGGCGGTCGGCGAGTGGCTTGCCGTTGGTCTGGCACGTCGGGCAGTACTGGAACGACTTGTCGGCGAACGAGACCTCCCGAATCGTGTCCCCGCAGACAGGGCACGGCAGCCCGGTGCGCGCATGCACCCGCAATCCCGAGCGCTTCTCACCCTTCAGGCGCGCGGCGGACTGGCCGACTGAGCGGTCGACCGCATCTTTGAGCACGGACAGCATGGCCTCGTGCAGGTGGGCGAGCGCGTCGTCGGACAGCTTGCCTGCGGTCGCGTACGGCGAAAGCTTGGCCGTGTGCAGGATCTCGTCGGAGTAGGCGTTGCCGATGCCGGAGAGCAGGCGCTGGTCGGTGATCGCGTTCTTCAGCCGCTCGGTCCGGCCGGTCAGCAGGTTCTTCAGGTCGTCGAGTGACAGGGACAGCGCGTCCGGGCCGAGGTTCTTGATCTGGGGGATCTGCTGGACGTCGGTCACGATCCAGACGGCAAGGCCTTTTTTCGTGCCAGCCTCGGTCAGGTCAAACCCAGGGCCTTCGCCGGGCGGGCCGAGGTGGACGCGCAACGCCAGCGGCCCCTTGCCTGGCTTGGGCGGGGCGGCGCTGAGGGTGTCTGCCCATCTGAGCCAGCCTGCTCGGGCCAGGTGGACGACCAGATGCAGGCCGTCGCAGTCCATGTCGAGGTACTTGCCGTAGCGGCCCGCACCGGTCACGGTTCGCCCGTGCAACTCGGTCCATGGGGGTGTTGCCGTCTTCAGCACCTGCAAGGAGGCGACGTCGACACGGTGGACGGTACGGCCTACCGCGAACTCACGCAGGTGATGCGCGAGCGCCTCGACCTCAGGTAGTTCTGGCACACCGACAGTCTCACCCGGATATCCCCGGCTGTCACGAGATGGACCTCAGTCAACGAGGTCGCGGCCGGTGCCACCACCACATTCGAGTCGGTCAATGGCAGTGATCAGACGCCGCGCATTCTCCGGACTCCGGAACAGATGAACCGTTTCCATGAGTGACCGATAGTCATCGTACGGAACGATCACAACGGGCTCATGTCCCGCACGAGTGATCACGACTTCCTCGCGACCGTCAATCACAGGATCCAGAGTCTCGGCGTACCGCAGGCGACACTCGGAATCGCTCATCACCCGCATAGCGTCAGTTCACTCCACCGGGTGGAGCGGGCCGTCGAAGCTGGGCATGGTGTCACGCTGGATGTCCCTGGCCACCTTGGCGACCTCCGAGCGGACGGTGAACATTCCGCGCACCGTGCCGACCCACTTCTCGACGGGTGCTTCCGGCGTGCCGTCGCCGGTTTCGGCGACGAGCTTCCATGGGCGGCGCAGGGCCCAGCGGGCTGGGAAGAACAGGAAGATCATCAGCAGGGCCAGTACGACCCACGCTGGCACCACGACGTCTTCCGGCATCCGGAACACCCAGATCAGACCGAGGATGACCACCAGAAAGGCCATCACGATGCCTGCTCCGGGCCCGCCGCTCACGTCGTGCTCGAAGTCTTCGGCCGTCGCGGGCTTGCGGCCCCACTCCAGCTCGCCACGCACGGTCCACATGCGGCCATCTGCACCACGTACCAGGCGCGTCATGCTCGTCGCCTCCCGCTCGACACGTCTGTATAGGCGCCGATCCACACTCGGCAATCGCGCACGGTTCAACGTTACCGTGTCGCCACTAGGCCCAGCGGGTGAAAGTCGATCGTCACTCAGCGCGTCGGCTTGTCAGTGCTTTCCGCTGCCGCTGGTTCGGGTGCGTCGCTGGTGGTCTGCACCGGCTTTTTCGTCGAGGTCTGACTGGATGAGGGCGTCGGCTTGACCGTCGTGGTCTCTGTTTCGGACGCGAGTGTCTTGTCCGTGGTGCTCGTCGGGGGCGGGCAGGTCTCCGGCGGGCCGATCAACACGCTGGAGCCGTTCTCCGACTCGTCGGCGATGTCGCGTGGCCTTCCCGACGTGTCACCCGGGACCACCATCGTCTCGGTCTCGTGCGCCGAGACGGGCGCGGAGTCAGCCTGTCGTGCCGCTGGCGCGTCCTGGGCAGGTTCCGAATCCTGCGGCGCGGCAGCGCGTGCGGTCCCTGTCGACCGCAGCGAGGACGACAGTGCCCCGGCCACGCCGCCCATTTCCGGCAGTACGGATTCGGTGATCACCAGCTCGGACGGGCCTTGGCCGGTGAAGTCCAATGCGGCGAGGATTGTGCTGTCCGCGCCGGGCACCACGTTCATGCCGAGCACGCCAGCGGCGATGACCGACGAGCCAGCCAAGGTCAGTTTGGCGCCTGTGGACGCGACCAGGCCCTTGAGCGTGGCCCAGAACCCGGTCTTGTGCGCCACCAGCCCACCGAGCGCGACCGGGGCGGCCATCATGCCCGCGTAGGACCGCAGCCCCGCGCAGACGTCCACCAGCTCGTCGTGTGTCGACTGACACGACGAACAGCTGACCAGATGGGCACGCACGCGGCGCCGCTCGGCGCCTTTGATCGTCCCGGCGGTGTACGCGCCGAGCTTTTCCAGAACCGACCGGCAGCCGGTCGATCCGTGATGCGTGGACAGATGCGCCTGGAGGTACGCGGCGCGCAGGCCACGGCGGGCGCGGCGGGCCAGCGCGGCGGTGGCGTTGGGGCTCAGGCCGAAGTTGTCCGCGACGACCGCGGGCTGCTCGCCTTCGACCTCGACCTTCCACAGCACGCTGCGCCAGCGCTCAGGCAGGCTGGTGAACGCCCGCGTGATCAGGTTTCGTTCGTGTGCCTGGCCGGACGTGTCCGGGTTCTCGCCCGCGCGATGCGACAGCACCTCGTCGGACACCGGGACGTCCCGGCGCCGCTCGCTCCACTCCCACGCCACTCGCCGGGTGACGATCAGCAGGTAGGAGCGGACGTTGTCGACGGGGCCGGAGCCGCGGCGAATCGCTTGCAGCACCCGGAAGAACGCTTCCGCAGTAAGGTCCTCGGCGTCCGCGCGATCGGCGGCGAGACTCCGCGCCAGCCGTCTCACGGCATCCGCGTGCCTTGAGAACAGCTCACCAAACGCGGCGTCTTCCCCGGCGCGCAGGGCGGCGAGCAGATCCCGGTCGTGGAATTCCTCGCCAGCGTCGAGAGCAGGGTTGCCCGTTGCGGTCATCCGGCTAGGTACCTCCCTCCGGATACACGCGAACGTTGAACAACATGCCACATTCGGGCGTCGCCGAGTGTGGGTAGTGTGAAGACTCTTGGTGACATCCGACGATCGACGTGAGCCAGATAACCTGATCAGCTGCGCCGATCGGCGCACTGAATCGCTCATGTGTGGTGCGAATGAACTACACCCGCACGGGGGAGGTCATCCCGCCGAAAAACGCATGGCGAGCATCCGGTAGAGTGTCCTCAACGTCGAAAGACGCCATGCGGATGTAGCGCAGCTGGTAGCGCATCACCTTGCCAAGGTGAGGGTCGCGGGTTCGAGTCCCGTCATCCGCTCGCTCGCTCAGGGGACGTGTGCCTGCGGAAAGCGCAGGCCTTGTCGCTCGCCTTTACATCGGGGGGATGCCCCCGAACCCCCCAGCTTTACTGCAGGCGCTTCGCGCCCTTTTGGCTACGGTTGGGTCTCGCTCGGGGTGGTTTGGCTTTTGGTTGCCAGTCGAAATTCCGGCTCTTTTGTCCACTGAGGACTAGCCTCGACTGTGCTGGGCTAGGTGGCGGAGGCTCTGGATGTACAAGTGGAATGAGTTTCTTACGAGGCGGGCTGATCTCAGCAAGGAGCTGTTCGACCACTATTGGACGAACGTGCATGCTCCGCTGGTCATGAGCATTCCCGAGGTCAAGCGGTACACGCTTCGGTATGTCCAGCAGCACAACACCGGGCTGGTCCTCGAGGGTGTCGCTGCCGCGCCTTATGACGGGGTGGTCGAGGTGTGGTTCGAGGACATGGCGGATTTCCAGGCGATCGCCAGTTCCGGGAAATGGGACGCCGCGCTCAAAGACGTCGAGAACTTCGCCGATGTCTCGAAGACCGCCGTGCTCAACACCACCGAGGAAGTCATCTACGATCAGTGACCTCGCGGCAGCCCTCCGGCTGTCCGAGGGGCCGGGTAGACCAGGCCGTTTGTCGCATCTCGGCCTGGCTGTTTGGGCACTACGGTTAGTCAAATAGTCCTGTTTGGCTTGACCCGATCGGGGTAACCCGATAGGTGTAACGCGTGCTCGATCGACGAGGCGCGCCGTTACGTATGGTCGTGGGGGCGTTCCTAGGAGCTGCCGCTGCGGCCTTGTTCGCGGTCGGTGCCACGAGTAGCCGCACAGACAAGCCAGTGCCTGTGCGGCTGGAACACGTGGCCACGGACGGTACGACCTCGTCCGTCCCGCCTCCGGTGAGCGCGACGCAGATCACCGACCAGACCTCATCGAGTTCCGAGTCGAGCTCCACCGCGTCCTCGTCCGGCTCGTCGAGCAGCTCCGGGTCGAGCTCGAAGACCACGACGACGACTCAGAAGACCGTCACCACGACCAAAGAGGTGACGAAGCCCTCGTCCACGACTCCGACGACGCAACCGACCACAACGACGACGAAGTGCACCACTTTGCTCTGCTAGTGGTGTGTCTCGGGACGTTGCTGGGTTTATTCGGCGGATCCAGGTTTTCGCTGGGCGTGCCGGACGAAGGTGCCTGTATCGGGTGTACCGGCGCCTTTGGCCGGTGCGTCCAGCGGGAAGCTGGGCCGTCGAGAAACCCGGCGAACGTTTCGAGACGCGCCACTAGGTCGTCTTGAACGGATCGTGCTCGGTGATCAGCTTGTCGAGCCTTGCCTGGTCGACGCGCTTGTGCACGGCGTTGTCCTCCTGCTTGTCCCTGATGCACTTGGCCAGGGTGAACGCCGACGTGACGGTGTAGAGCAGGCCTAAACTCAGGAACCCGCGGACCCATGGATCGACGGGCAGCATGAAGACCCCGATGGTCACCGCGACGAGCGCGATGGCGAACGAAGCGACGGCTTGCGCGTAGAACGCTGGTGTATTCCTAGGCATGACCGAAGGGTCCTGTGACCAGGGCATCCCTGTCATGAGTAGTTCTACGCGCAGATCATCGCAATGTGAACACGGCGATGTCGCCGGTGTCGGTCCTGGTGAGCGGCAAGTCCGCGATCGGCCGGGTCAGCGACCGGGTGTACGGGGTGCCCTCGAGCATCGGCTTGACCACGATGACCTTGTGGATCCCGTAGTGCTTCAACGCCGCGACGCTGCGGACGCTCGGGAAGGCCTTTGTCGCCGTGGTGAGCTCGGTCCACACCTTCGGGTAGTTGCCGGTGTTGCCGTTGGCGAGAACCGGAAAATCCTTGGTCGACCACAGCATCGGGATCGAGTCGCCGGTCAGGTCCATCGGCAGGACCACGACCGGCCCACCGGGGTTGGCGAACTCCTGCTCGAGCCCGGCGGGCATGGCGGGCGGATGCGCGTACGGGAAGACCGGCACGGCCTCGGTCAGCGCGCCGAGCGCGGGCAAGATCATGATCAACCCGACGATTCGCTGTTTGTACTTGCGCCCCAGCGACTGCGCCATCCTGGTCACGGCACCGGCCGCGAGCAGCATCAAGAACAGGGTGGTCCACAGGATCAGCCGTCCTGGCGTGCGCAGCGCGTCCCAGCCCGGCATGAACTTCCACAGCAGCAGGTAGCTGAAGGTGCCGTGGAAGAAACTCGTTCCCAGCGCGAGGATTCCGCTGACCACTACGGCGATGCCGAGAACCACCCGGACTTTGCGCGGCCATGCACTGAATGCAAGTCCGATCGCCGCGAAGACGAGCAGGACCAGACCGGGGAAGATCCACTTCTCCCATGGCGCCGGTTCCATGTCCCACGTCCACGCGGTGAAACCGGTGTCGCTCCACAGCCAAGAGAAGTGCGATGTGGTGATGAATCCTTGCGGTGGCGGGGAATACGTCTTCAGCTCGTCCAGGGTCCGCTTGAACTGGTAGAGCTTCACGGCCGTCAGGTACGGCTGCACCATCAGCAGCGTGATCGTCAGGAACACCACGACGCCGGCGCTGTCGGCGATCCACAGGCGTTTGCTGATCTGCGCACGCCTGCGCAGCATCGTCACCAGCAGCACGACGCCGATCACGCCAAGGACGTAGAGGAACGGCAGTCCGGTCGCGAAGCCGATGGTGATCTGCCACGCCGCGATCAGCCAGCCGGCCAACGCCCAGCCGGGTCTGGCCAGTTCTGGCCGGAAACCGTGCCGCAGCGAGAAACCGTGGCCACGCGCGAGCGCGAACAGGGCCAGCGCGATCCCGCCTGTCGACAGCAGGTTCAGGTGGTGCACGTGGGCGAGACGCCATGGCGCCCACGCGAAGACGACCGCGCCGAGCGCGGCCGCGTGCCACGTGCCGCCGAGTTGGCGGACCAGCATGTATCCGCCGACGAACGCCAATGTGGCCGCGAAGATGAACACCAGGTTGTAGCGCAGGATGGAGTCGCTCGCGCCGGTGCCGCCGACCAGGCTGAACGGCAGATAACCGAGCAGTGAGTCGGTGAACGCGAAGTTGTTCTCCGCACCCGCGAAGATGTTGCCGGTCCAGAAATCCCCGCCGTTGAACAGGAAGTGGCGTGCCCACGCCAGTTCCCACGCCTGCAGCAACGGGTCGCCGAGGTCGAAGAGCACAGTGGACCGCAGATCGATGACGATCCGCCAGTAGAACGCCAGCGTCACGAGCAGCCCGGTCAGCACCACGAGCACCGGCTCACGCAGGCGTTGTGCCCGCGACACCGCTGGCAGCGCGGGTCTCTGCTTGGCAGTCTGTCGAGGGACGGCCGTTTCTGTGATCAACTGTCCCCCTGGAACAACCGGACACTGCGGGCACGCCGTCCGCGTGAACAGCGCACAACCCCGCGGCGACAATACTTCACGGTTCCCGGTCGACCGATCCAGTCAGTCCTGTGCGAATGCAAAATGTCCAGTCCACTTGGCGCGTGCGGCCGACCGTTGACATCCCGATGAGCCCATTTGGCCGACCGCCATGCACTATCCGTTGTAGAACAGTGGCAAGATTCACCCACAACGGTGAACGCATGGCCGATGGAGAGGATCCACCACCGTCCTTCCCGGCAGGGTGCCGACCTTGCCGATACACACATCCGACCCGGCTTTGGCCCACGACTGGCCGCTGGGAGCGAGAATCGGACTTGGCATCCGTACCGGGATGAAGGGGCTGTCACATGAGTTGGCAGGACGAGCTGCAAAGCTTGGACGACCAGCTGTCCGCGGGCACCATTCGCGCCGAGGAATACCGCAAGAGGCGTGACGAACTGCTCGCGGCGGCATCGAGTGGCGCAGTGAGCCTGCGACGCGTGCAACGGCAGAAGTCACCGTCCATCGCCAAACCGTCGATCGCCAACGCGTTCAACGGCGACACCAAACCGGACACCAGCAAGACCGCGGACGTGACGCAGCAGGTCCAGCCGGTCGGGTGGAACGCCACACGGCCCGCACAGCACCAGCAGCAGCCACCGATGGGCATGCAGCCACCATCGGGACCGCCACCCATCATCGGCTCGGAGGTCTTCAGCACCCCGCCGACGGGACCTGCGAAGAAGTCCAGGGTGCCGAAGTTCGTGATCGCCGTCGTGGTGCTCGCGTTGGTGGCCGCAGGAACGTGGTGGTTCGCGTTCAGCGGCGGCAAGGACGACGAGAGCCCACTAACGGTGCCGCAGACCACAGCGCCGAGCAGCGACCTGTCGATCGACAAGCTGCCCAACCCCACGGACTCGCCGCTGTCCACCTCGGGCGTGCTGACCGTCGACCAGCTGCAGACCTACAACATCATCCGGCCGGACGAGGCCGCGTACCTCAGCGCGACCGACCTGCAGAAGGTCTACTTCCGCAACGTCATCATCGGCACCCTGAACTATCAGATGTTCGCCTATCAGACCCAGACGGACACCGGCGGGCAACGAATCGTCTCCAGTGCGGTCGAGCGAGGAAAGCGGGCCAACATGGTCCCCGCTTCGTACGAGGGTCTGCCTGCGAAGGTGACGTTGACCAAGATCCTCAACGACGGCGCGGCGATCTACGAAGCGGTGTATCCCATCGAGCGTGGGGCGGTGCGGTTGGTCATCCTGCAGACGGGGCCGAACAACGAACGGCAGCTGGCGACGACGATGAAGCGCGTGATCGAGACGACCACCGCGTCCATCAAGCCGAAATAACGTATCCGTATCCAGCGCATATCCAGCGGGCGACAGTCACGTCGGCGGTTAACCGAGCATGCGCAACAATGAGACCCGTTGAACGATTCTGGAGGGTCGGATGTCCTGGCAGGAAGACCTCAGGCAGCTTGATCAGGCGCTTGCGGAGGGGCGGATCCACGCCGACGACTACCGCAAACGCAGGGACCAGCTGCTCGCGACGGCGACGGGAGCGACGACGCCCCCTGCGGTCTCCGAGCCGGCCAGCAACCCGTTCCAGGCTCAGCAGCCGCCTGCCCAGCAACCGGCGAGCGATCCGTTCCAGGCGCAACAGCCGCCGAGCAACCCCTTCCCGGCGCAGCAGCCGCCCAGCAGCAATCCGTTCCCCGCTCAGCAGCCGCCGAGCAATCCGTTCCCGGCCCAGCAGCCGCCGAGCAACCCCTTCCCGGCCCAGCAGCCGCCTGAGGTCACCCAGGTCCACCAGCCGGGCCAGCAGCCGAGCAGCGGGCCGTTCCCGCAGGCTTTCCGCTGGGAGCCGACGAACGACTCGACCCAGGTCGTCGGCCAGCAGCAGGCGGGCAACCCGGATGTGACGCAGGTCGTCAGCTCACAGTCCGGTGGTGGTAGCGAGGCCGAGCGCACCCAGGTCGTCCGGCCGGTACAGCCGCCCGGCATGCAGCACCAGGCGCCGTGGCAGTCCACGCCGCCGAACCCCAACCAGGGTTCGCAGTGGGGCGTCGAGGACCAGCCGATGCCGTCGCTGCAGCCGACGTGGCTCGCGCAGGGGCCGGAGGTCTTCGCCGAGGACACCAAGTCCAAGGGCGGCAAGACCGCGAAGATCCTTGTCGCTGTCGTGCTGGTGATCGGCCTCGCGGTCGGTGGCTACTTCATCTTCGCCGGCGGCTCGGACAACAACGAGCCCGGCGCCATCACCCCGCCGCCAACGCCGACGCAGCCGCCGACCACGACGGTGAAGCCGAGGGACAATCTGTCCATCATGGATCTGCCCGGCAAGGTCCGTGAGGACTACAACCGGATCACGACCTGGACAGAAGCCCAGCAAGTGAAATTCCTCACCACCGACGAGCAGAAGATCATCACCGACGCCGGTGCGGGCAAGGCCCGGATGTCGGAGTCCGCCACCCCCGAGGACCTGCACCCGTCGATCTTCACCGTCGAGACGACGTCGGCCGAGACCGCGTCCGCGACCAAGGACAAGCTGGGCGAGCAGCAGCTGATCTACGGACTGACCGCGATCCCGAACCAGCCGACCGGTGTGCTCGCGGCCAAGATCGACAAGTCGGACAAGACACCCGCGGTGATCCGCGCGCACTACGCGCACAAGGGCACCCTGGTGCGGATCCAGGTCACCGGTGACGACCTGGTCACCGTGACCGAGCTGTACAACGACATCCTGGCCGAGCAGTTGAAGATCCTGGCCGCGAATGGCTGACGAACCCAGCGCCATCGCGTCCACGGCGTGCACGGTCGTCGCGCGCAACTACCTTCCGTTCGCGCGCGTACTGGCGAAGTCGTTCCTGGAACACCATCCAGGCCACGAGTTCGTCGTACTCGTGACCGATGGCGTGCCAGGGGGCGAAACCGAGACCGGCTATCAGCTGGTCGGTCCGGAGCTGCTGGACATCGACGAGGCCGACTATCTGCGGATGGCGACCTCGTACACCGCCGCCGAACTGGCCAGCGCGGTGAAACCGTTGCTGCTACGCAGTTTGCTCACCCGTAGCGACGTTGTCGTGTACCTGCACCCGGACATCCAGGTCTACGCGCCGATGCCCGAGGTGGCCGCGCTCGCGGCGAGCGATGACATCGTGCTCACGCCACGGTTTTTCAGCCCGCTTCCGCGTGACGGCAAGCAACCGGAAGAGTCGGCGATTCTCGCCGAGGGCACGTTCGACCTCGGGTTCCTCGCGGTCGGCAAGGGCGCCAGCGGTTTCCTGGACTACTGGGCCGAGCGGCTGCGCCAGAACGCGATCATGAACGCGGGCGAGCAGATGTTCGCCGACCAGCGTTGGGTTGATCAGGTCCCGGCCCTGTTCAAGCACACCGTGCTGCGGGACGCGGGATTCAACGTCGCCTACTGGAACCTGCACGAGAGACCGTTGAGCCGGAACGCGGACGGCGCGCTGCTCGCGGGCGAGATCCCTGTGCGGTTCTTCCACTTCGCAGGCTACCGGCCGGAGAACCCGTGGCTGTTGAGCAAGCATTGCGAGCTCAAGCCGCGGATCCGGCTCTCCGAGCACCCCGAGGTCGCCACGCTGTCCGCGGCATACCGGGAATCGTTGCTGGCCAACGGATATCGCGAGTCCGTCCGCTACGGCTTCGACCAGCTGCCGGACGGCACGAAGCTGACCAAGCCGTTGCGCCGGATGTTCCGCGAGGCGTGGATAGAAGCCGAAGAGCCGGACGCTGAACACATGCGGTTCAAGCGGGCCATCACCGAGATCCCGCCGCACCCGTTCGGGACCGACGGCGGCGCCGGTTTCCAGCGCTGGCTGGCCACACCGAGCTCGCCGTCGGAAGAAGCAGCCGGAATGAACCGGCTGGTGATGGCGATCTGGAACAAACGCACCGACCTGCAGCGCGCGTTCCCGTCGCCGTGTGGGCTGGACGCGGCGGCATTCCGCCAGTGGTGCCGGACCTACGGCGTGCAGGAGGCCAAGCTCCCGAAGTGGGCGCTGCCCAAGGAACCTCGCGCGTTGCGCGCCCCAGTCGACGAGTTCGGCGTGAACATCGCCGGTTACCTGACCGCGGAACTGGGTCTCGGCGAGATGGGCCGGATCATCAGCAAGGTCGTCGAACAGGCCGGTGTCCCGCTGGTGTCGGTGGTCGAGGAACACTCGCTGGCCTGCAGCACCGCGCTGGACCTGCCGCCGACCGCTGGCAGGCCACGGTTCCCGGTCACCATCATGGCGGTGAACGGCGACCAGACCGACCTGCTGATGTCCAGCTACCCGGAGATCGGCCACGAGCGCTACCGGATCGGCCTGTGGGCGTGGGAACTCGAGGACTTCCCGGCGTCGCAGCACGGCGGCTACGACTTCGTCGACGAGATCTGGACGGTCAGCGAGTTCTGCGCCAAGGCGTTCGCCAAACACACTTCGGTGCCGGTGAAGGTGATCCCGGTGCCTGTGCTGGATCCAGGTCTGCCACCGCGGCCGCCGCGTGCGTCCGGCAAACCGGTCCAGTTCTTCTTCGCCTTCGACTACAACAGCACTGGCCAGCGCAAAAACCCTTGGGGCGTGGTCAAAGCCTTCAAGAAGGCATTCGACGGCCGCACCGATGTCAAGCTGGTCATCAAGGCCACCAACGGTCAGCTGCACGCCGCCGCGGTGGAACGCTTGCTGCACGAGATCGGCGGCGACCCGCGGATCGAACTTCTCGAGCGGTACCTCAGCGTTGCCGAGCTCAACAAGCTGTACGCCGACAGCGACGGATACGTGTCGTTGCACCGCAGCGAAGGTTTCGGGCTGACCGTCGCCGAGGCGATGATGCGCGGAATGGCCGTCATCTCAACGGATTACTCCAGCACCACGGAGTTCTTCAACGCGGATGTCGGCTGGCCGATCCCGTACAAGATGGTCGAAGTGGGCAAGGGCTGGCCGCCGTATCAGGAGCACGCGCTGTGGGCGGATCCCGATCTCGACGCCGCCGCGGCCGCCATGCGGGAAATCGCCGACAACCCGACGGAAGCCGACCGGCGTGGCCGCGCCGCGCGGGAGTACGTGCTGCGCCACCGTTCGCCGGAGGCCGCCGCTTCCTGGGTGAAGATTCAGCTGCAGGAGGCGTACCGGCATTGGCGGACCGGCGAGTCTGAGCGGCCAACGCAGTCCTTGGCTGTGACCGATCCCGTGCTCCGGCCGCTGGCTGACGCGCGTGAAGCCGTTCGGTGGCGTGCCGAAACAAACGCCCCGTCACGCATGCCGCTCGCGCCCGCGTTACGTCGCATGGTCCTTCGCCTGATCGACCACTACGACGTGCACCAGCGCAAGGTCATGGGCGCGCTGACCGACGGCGTACAGACCGCGCTCGACCGGCTCAACCGCCGGTTCGTGGACACGACCGACGCGCAGAACATCCGGATCGATCTGCTGGAAAACCAGGTCTCCGACCGGATCGAGCAGCTGACCGAGCAGCTCGGCAAGGTGGAACGGATGCTGGACGAACGCCTCGCCCGCAGGGAGTCCGATGATCACGGATCTTGACCGCTTATTCGGGCTAGGGTGAGGATATGGCGCAATCGACGCTGCCTCCCGTGCACGAGGCGTGGCTGCCCCGCGAACACACCCTCTACCGGCCACGGCATGGTGTTCGGCAGCTGACGGCGATCATTTGCGCCCTTGTTTTCTTCGGCCTTCCGGCCATTTCCTGGGTATTAGGTTTACGTCCGACCGAAATAGAAAACCATCGGCTCGCGTCATTTCCGAACCCCGGTGACGGCTGGGCGTTCTTCACGAATTTCAACGGCTGGTCGAACGACCACCTGCCCTTCCGCAAGGAAGCGATCGACGCGGTGAACGGCATCAGCCGAGGTGTGTTCGGCGAACCACCGAACCTCGGTCGCAGCCCACAGTCCTCCGGCCCGGTCGCCGTGGTGCCCGGACCGCAAGGCAGCGACAAACGCCAGATCAACCCGGGTGTGACGGTCCCGCTGGCGATCGAGGGCAAAAACGGCTGGATGTACTACGGCGACGACGTGGTCAGCCGCTGCAACCAGGCGCGGGACCTGCGTTCCACAATGGACTCCATCCGCAAGCTGCGGGAAGGCGTCGAAGCATCCGGCCGCAAGTTCGTGCTCGTGGTGGCGCCGGACAAGACGACGATCGTGCCGGAGAACCTGCCGAACACCTTCGCGGGCAAGGACTGCCTGCAGAAGGTGAACAACGAGCTCTGGCCGCTGCTCACCGCCGAGAAAGGCGTGCTCGACCTGCGCGGCGAGCTGCAGGCCAGAGGCCAGCAGCTCGGCAAACCGGTCTATCCGCCACTGGACGGCCACTGGTGGGACGAAGGCGGCCTGGTGATGACCCGCAGGCTGGCCGAGGCGATCCACCCGACCATCACCCGGAAATGGGTGACGCAGCCGGTCAAGGAGTACTCGATCGGGGCGGACACACCGCCGCTGATCGGCCTGACCGGGACAAACACGGGCTTCTCGTACTCGCTGAAGGCGGATGGCGAGCGGGACCAGACCCGTGACCTCTCACCGGAGTTCAGGACGCCGGTCCAGGTGGGGCACGCGACCGGGCAGGGGACCGTGACGGAGTCGGTGGGAATGCTCAGCGACTCGTTCACCATCCGGGCCTTGCGTTATCTCGCGGCTTCGTTCGGTGACTTGACCGTGCTGCACTACGCGACGACGAAGGATGACAACGGCAAGGCCGCCGGGGAGATGCTGGCCCAGAACGATGTCGTGGCCGTGGAGATCGTCGAGCGGACGATCGCGTCCGGCAACAGCCAGGTGCTACAGCCCGAGGTGGTCGCGGGGATCGTGAAGGAACTGAAGGACCGGCCGATCCGCCGGTAGGCAAGGTGCGAGGACCAATGCCACGCCGTGAAGGCCACCTTCGCGGCATCTAACGCGCGTAAGGAGGCCCTCGCGCATGCCAGGAACTTAAGGTTCGGAGTTCGATCGAGACTGTAGCCGGGGGCGGGCGGTTGACCTGCGATGATCTGTGGCTGGCGTGGGTGGGGTGTGGCCGCCCGGGCGAGGGGTGCGGGCATTGCGTGACGTTCAGGGGTGTGAGGGCCGAGTTGGGTGCGTTGAACGCCGTGAAGGTGGCCTTCACGGCAGTGCGTTCCGTGGTAGGTGGGGCTGGTGTGACATGTGTGACTGACGAGGCGAATTTCTGTCCTTAATGGACCTTGAGGTGCGCGGAAGCGGTCAGCCCGCGGACTTGGTCAAGTTCCGGCATTTGCATCTAACGCGTCAAAGGAGGCCCTCGCGCGTCTAACGCCGCGAAGGTGACCTTCACGGCACAACAGTCACCCGATTGGGGAGTGCTTGCGCGTGTCGGCGCGGTGTTACCCAGATCACACACTCAACCGGCGCAGCCTCGTAGGCGTCCAAAGAACGTAAGACCCACCACCCCGACGGAGGCCTCATGTGGGTTCATGTCGCGCTCGTGGCTCTGGTCACGGCGTTCTTTCTCGGCCGGTTAGTGCACGTGTTGCTCAAACGGCCCGGTAAGAACAAGGTCTAGCGACCCACGGCATACCCTTGCATTCCACGTGGATTCGCGGCTGCGCGCAGCATGCCATCCGCCGGATCACGCGATACCGCTGACATCCGGCCCAATACCCAAGGGCCCGCGTCGGTCACCAGGTGACCGCGCTCTCGAAGCTCAGTCATCGCGGCCTCACCAATCCGTGACTCCACCACCAGCTCACCAGGTTGCCAGTAGCGCGGGAAAAACGAGCTCGGAAACGCGCCGGAATGCCAGTTCGGCGCGTCGATCGCTTCCTGCATATTCAGTCCGGCGCCGATGTGAGCAAGCCAGAAACACAGCTGCCATTGGTCTTGCTGGTCTCCGCCGGGTGTGCCGAACGCGAGTCGGGGCACGCCGTCCCGCAACGCCATCGAGGGCGAGAGGGTGATTCGTGGTCGGTGACCTGGGCACAGTGAGCTGGCGAAATGGTGTTCCAGGGTGAACATCTGGGCGCGTGAGCCGAGGCAGAAGCCCAATGACGGGATGGTCGGCGAGGACTGTAGCCAGCCGCCGGACGGGGTCGCCGAGATCATGTTCCCGGCCGCGTCCACCACATCGACGTGCACGGTGTCGCCGCGGACAACTCCGCTGTTGCCAACCGTCGGCTCGCCCAGTGCACCGGAAATCTCGTCTGCTGGCACGAAATACGGCACCGCGAACGCAGGAAGCCTGGGTGGTTGGCCGCCGGGTGAGCCTGGACGCAGTTCGTACGAGGCCTGCTCTGTCACGAGCGAACGCCGGTTGGCGGCGTATTCCTCGGACAACAACGCGGTCAACGGCACGTCTGGGCAGTCGCCGTACCAGGCTTCCCGGTCGGCGAAGGCCAGTTTGGCGCATTCGATCGCGAGGTGGATGGTCTCCGCGGTGGGTATACCGTCTATATAGGACAGTCGGTCGGTGAAGCCGTCCAGTAGACGCAACTGTTGCGCCAGGACCGGTCCTTGGGTCCAGGCGCAGCACTTGACCAGCGTCCACGGGCCGAAGTCCACTGTGAGCGCGTCCTCGTAGGACGCTTGCCAGCTCGCCATGTCCTGGCCGGTCAGGACTCCTGCGTGGTCGCGTCCGGAGTCGTCACGGAAGGTGTTGCGCGCGAAGGAATCGATCTCTTCCGCGACGAAACCTTGGTACCAGGCGCGCCGGGCGGCCTCGATTTGCGCGTCCCGGTCCGTGCCCGCGCTTTCGGCTTCGGCCAACAAGCGTTCCCAGGTGTCGGCGAGCGCCGGGTTGCAGAAGCGCGAGCCTGCGGCGGGCGAGCGACCGTCGGGCAGCCAGAGTGCGGCGGAGCTGGGCCAATGGTCCTTGAACAGGTCGGCGACCGCGTCGATTGTTTCCGGAATCCTTGGCACGATGGGGAATCCGTGCCGGGCGTAGCCGATTGCCCGGTCGAGCACGTCCCGCAAACGTTTGGTTCCGTAGTCACGCAACAGGATCAGCCAGCCATCCCACGCGCCGGGGACGGTCGCGGCCAGCAATCCGCTGCCAGGAACGAGTTCCAAGCCGAGGTCACGGTAGTGCTCGATGGTCGCTGCCGCTGGCGCCACGCCCTGGCCGCACAACACGCGCGGCCGTGGCTCCCCCGCGGCTTGGAACACCGCGGGCACTTCGCCGCCGGGGCCGTTCAGGTGCGGTTCAACAACCTGCAGCACGAAACCCGCGGCGACCGCGGCGTCGAACGCGTTGCCGCCGTCCTCCAGCATCGCCATTCCCGCCGCGGAGGCCAGCCAGTGGGTGGAGGCGACCATCCCGTGTGTACCGGCCAGCTCGGGGCGAGTCGTGAACATAGCTCATCATTTAAGTCACGCGGTTCGATCGATTCAACCGGAGCCGGATGGCCTGCCGATCGCTGTCCAGCGCAGCCCTGCCTTGCCGAGGTCGTTTCCATCCAGCAGGTCACGGGTGTCCACGACGGTGAACCCGTCCATCAGCTCGGCCACTCTGGTCCAGTCCAATGTGCGGAACTCCGGCCATTCGGTCAATACGACCACCGCGATCGCGCCTTTGACTGCCTCGTAAGGATCATCGACCAGCCGCATACCCGGCAATTCGCCCGTAATGGCCGGGTCGTGCGCGGTGATCTCCGCGCCTTCGGCCACCAGCGCGTCGGCGATCCGGATCGCGGGCGAATCCCGCAGGTCATTCGTGCCAGCCTTGAAGGCAAGGCCGAGCAAGCCGATCCGCGCGCCACGAATGGTCCCGTCGCAGGCCGTCCTGATCCGTGCGACCACGTCTTCCTGCTGGCGTTCGTTCTGCTCGATCGCCGACCGCAGCAACCCGAAGTCCAGCCCGGCCTGCTCCGCGACGTGCAGCAACGCGTTGGTGTCCTTGGGCAGGCACGATCCGCCCCAGCCCGGTCCCGGCTTGAGGAACGATCGGCCGATCCGCGGGTCGAGGCCCATTCCCTCGGTCACCTCACGGACATCCGCGCCGACCCGGTCGCACAGTTGCGCGATCGCGTTGACATAGGACAGTTTCACCGCCAGGAAGCAGTTCGCGGCGTACTTGACCATCTCGGCGCTGGCTGCGTCGAGCACGAGCGTCGGCGCTTGCAGTTTCGCGTAGAGATCGCCAACCCGTTGTGCTGCTTCGCGATCCGCCGAACCAACGACGATCCGGTCGGGGTGCAGGAAGTCGTCGACCGCGGTGCCTTCGCGCAAGAACTCGGGATTGGCCACGATCGGCACGTTCACCATGTGCCGCAAGCGTTCCGCGGTTCCCACCGGGACTGTCGACTTGGTCGCCACCGCGCATCCGGGCGGCAACAAGTCGCCGACCTCGGCCAGCACGGATTCGACCGCGCGCAGGTCAGCGGCGCCGTCCGCGCCCATTGGCGTGGGAACGCAGAGAAAAAGCACTTCGGTGTCGGGCGAAACGGCATTGCTGGCACCGAGTACGAACTCGAGGTTGCCTGCCGCGAGTCCCTTGGTGACCAGCTCGTCAAGGCCCGGCTCGAGGATGTCCACGTGGCCCTGTCGTAACCGGTCGACTTTTGCCGAGTCGATGTCCGCGCAGACAACGTGATGTCCCAACGCCGCCAGGCAAGCACCGGTGGTGAGGCCGACATAACCGGTGCCGACCACTGCGATCTTTCGCTGCACCCGAACCACCCCATCCTGTCAGTGGCACCGTCGCAGCCGGAGTTGACCTACGTAGAAACTTCAGCTGGCGAGCTCGAATACTCCATGCGACGTACGCGGCTGGCTCTCCCGGCTCGCTCCGACATAGGGTCCCGCTGCATGGAGCACCGACATCTCGGTGAGTCCGGGCTCGTGGTCAGTGCCGTCGGACTCGGTTGCAACAACCTTGGCCGGCCGGGCACACCAGCGGAGTCCCTCGCCGGTTCCAGGGCCGTCGTCGGCGCCGCACTCGACGCCGGAATCACGTTCTTCGACGTCGCCGATGTCTACGGCGCGCCGCGTGGCCGCAGCGAAGAGCTGCTCGGCCAGGCGTTATCCGGTCGGCGAGACCACGCGGTGATCGCCACCAAGTTCGGCGTCGACATGCAAGGCGGCAACGGCCCTGACTTCGGCGCACGCGGTTCGCGGCGGTACGTCCGGCGCGCGGTCGAATCGTCGCTGCGGCGCCTCGGCACCGACTGGATCGACCTGTACCAGCTGCACCGGGCGGACCCGAAGACACCGATCGGCGAGACCCTCGGCGTGCTGTCCGAGCTGATCACCGAGGGCAAGATCCGCTACGCGGGGGTCTGCAACCTCGCCGGCTGGCAGATCGCCGACGCCGCGTGGACAGCCAAGACCCAGCACGTGTCCCAGCCGATCGCCGCGCAGAACCACTACTCCCTGCTCGAGCGCGAGGCCGAGCGGGACGTCAACCCGGCCGCCCGACGGTTCGGCCTCGGCGTGCTGCCGTACTTCCCACTGGCCAACGGCCTGCTCACGGGCAAGTACCGGCGGGAAACCGAACCACCGGCAGGAACCCGGCTGGCAGGCAGGCGCAAGCTGCTCGCCGACGCGCCGTGGGACCGGATCGAGCGGCTGCAAGCGTTTGCGGACGAGCGCGGCATCTCGATGACCACGCTCGCCATTTCTTGGCTGACCGCGCAGAGCCCGGTCTCGTCGGTGATCGCGGGCGCGACCACACCCGAGCAGGTCGCCGAGAACGCGACCGCGGTCAAGTGGCGGCCGTCAGCCGAGGACCTCGCTTACATCGACGAGATCTGTCCCCCGGGCCGCCGCTAGTACTCGGCGCCAGGAAACGCCACGGGCACTCCCGCCTCGCGCGCTGCCTCGACGAGGAATTTGTCGTACGTGAGCACGGCATCGACGATGTTGCCAAGGTCAAGGACAGTGGCCAGGTGAATCGCGTCCAACGTGCGCAACCGACGCGGCGGGACCACAGTCGCGTCGGCGAGGACGGGCGGCGTGATCTCCACGATGTCCACTTGGTTGGCCAGAAAGGCTTCAGCCGCGGGCACAACAGTTGGGTTGATCAGGTTCAGCAGCCGGATCAACTCAACGCCAAGCAATGCGGACGAGAGGAGCCGCAGCTCTGGCTGACTGGCCAGCCACTGCCGTAGGTCGAGCGATTCCCGCTCGGCCACGAACAGCTTCGCCACCGCGGACGTGTCGACGTAGATCCGGGTGGGCATTCAGCGGTCGCCTCGCAGCTCGTCGAGCCAGTCAGCCGAGTCCCGGCCGCTGCTGTTCTCCGCGGGCTCGGGCAGGTCGGCCACGTCGAACGGACGCTTCGCCTGCCGGATCACACCGGCGGCGACCAGCTGCTCATACCGGTCGCCGACCGCGGGCACGATCCGCGCGATGGGCTGCCCGCGGTCGGTAACCGTGACGGTGATGCCCGCTTTCACCAGCGCCAGGACACGCGAGGTCTTCTGGGAGAGCTCGCGCATCCCGACCTCTGGCTGTTCTGGCTCAGTGGGAGCTGTCATGGACCAATGTTACCACATGTGGTTACATGTCTTCACTTCTCCGGATCGCCGCTGACACGGTCTGTTCGAGCAGGACTGCGATGGTCGTCGGGCCGACTCCACCTGGCACCGGCGTGATCAGGCTCGCGTCGTCCGCCACCTGATCGAAGTCCACGTCACCGACATTGCCCTCGTTGTAGCCCGCGTCGATCACCACGGCGCCGGGCTTGATGGCGGTGATGAAGTTGGGCTTGCCGACCGCGGCAACCACGATGTCCGCGGTCCGGACGATCTCGTCGAGATTCGCGGTCTTGGAATGGCAGATCGTGACGGTCGCGTCCTTCGCGAGCAGCAGCATCGCGACGGGCTTGCCCAAGATCGGGCTACGGCCGATCACGGCCGCGTGCTTGCCCTTCAGGTCGACGTCGTAGGCCTCCAGCAGCCGCATGATGCCGCCAGGCGTGGCCGAGTGGAATCCCGGCTCACTGAAGGCCATGGCGGCGAAGGAGTGCATGGTGACGCCGTCGACGTCCTTGCCAGGCGCGATCGCCTCGAACGCCGCCCGCTCGTCGATGTGCCCGGGCACCGGGTGCTGCAGCAGGATCCCGTCGACCCCGTCATCCTCGGAGAGCTTGGTGATCTCCGCGACCAGCTGCTCGGTCGTGGTCTCCGCGGGCAGCTGCACGAACCGGGACTCGATGCCCGCCTTGGCGCTACGGTTGCGCTTCATCTTCACGTAGGTGACCGACGCCGGGTCCTCGCCGACGAGAACAGCGGCCAAGCAGGGCTTACGCCCGGTGCGCTGCTCGAATTCGTAGGCCCGCTTCGTGGTCTGCTCGGTGATGTCGCGGGCGACATCAGTGCCGTTGATCAATGCCATACAGCGACTCCTCGTAGTGCGGAAATCGCCCAGGCGCGCGGCAGGCTCGGTGGGGCCGCTCCCCGGTGGTGATCCACCCGAACGCCAGTCACGACCCGAGCTCCATGGTAAGGGCTGTGTCAGACCTGAGTAGTAGCAATCGGTGAGCCGAGCAGTCCCTCGGACGGACATGAAGACCGCACTCTCGGCCGACGCGCCCGTGGCCTGCGAAGACGACCATTGATGACATGTTCGAGGTACTGGCCATCGTGCTCGCATTCGTGGTGCTGGCCGTGCTCGCAGCAGTGCCCTTGGTACTGCTGCTGCACGCGACCGACCACAGGCAGCCCGTTAAGGACGTCACAACACACGACCGCGCCTGACCGATAGCCTCTCTCCGGGTCGGAGTCCGAAGGAGAGCAAGCATGCAGGTCAGCGGTATCGCGGCGGTTGTCACCGGTGGGGCGTCGGGTCTTGGCGGAGCGACCGCCGAGGCACTGGCGAAACAAGGCGCCCAGGTGTTCGCACTCGACTTGCCCGGCGCGATCTCAAAGGCACCAACGGTCGACGGCGTGACATACGTGGCGGCCGACGTCACCAGCCCTGCGGAGGTCCAAGCCGCCGTCGACCAGGCAGCCGCTTCAGCGCCATTGCGGGTCGCGGTGAACTGCGCCGGAGTGGGCACGGCCGGACGGATCCTGTCCAAGAAGGGCATCCATGACCTGGACGTGTACCGCAAGATCATCGAAATCAACCTGATCGGCACGTTCAATGTGTTGCGGCTGGCGGCTGACGCGATCGCCAAAACCGACGCGGACGACAACGGCCAGCGTGGCGTCATCATCAACACCGCCTCGATCGCTGCTTTCGACGGACAGATCGGCCAGGCCGCTTATTCGTCTTCCAAGGGTGGCGTGGTCGGTTTGACGCTTCCCGCCGCTCGGGACCTCGCCACTTCCGGGATTCGGGTGATGACCATCGCTCCCGGGGTTGTCGACACCCCGATGCTGGCTGGGGTGAGCGACGAGTTCCGGGCCGCGCTGAGCGAAGGCGTTCCGTTCCCGAAGCGCCTTGCCCTGCCTGCCGAGTACGCCAAGCTGGCGTTGGCGATCATCGACCACGACTACCTGAACGGCGAGGTCATCCGCATGGATGGCGCGTTGCGAATGGCACCTCGCTAAGAAGCGACAAACCCCGCCATCAGGGGCGCCCTTGATTTCACGTTACCGCAGGGGTACGACAATTCCGGGTTTCGCGCGCCTTGCACCGCAACAGCAATTCCCCAGGGGGACCCCTGATTTTACGATACTCCGGGGGTACGACAGTTTTGGGCGATGGCGCGCTATCCGTTGGCTGGCAAGGCAATGCGGCGTTTCACCGGGCCGCATTGCCTCACCACTAAGCCAGCTTTGCCGTGAGCCACTCGTGGAAGGCGACGATGTGGTGCTCGCTCGGTACCAACACGCCACCTCTCGCGTAAGCCCGTGACGACATCGCGGGCTGACACCGCTCACACGCGTCAAAGTCCTGCACGTTCACCCGGTGGAACAGCTCGACCGAGCGCGACACGTCCTTCCCGCTGGCCACCACTTCCTTTGTATAGAGCCAATCGCAGATCACCACCGTCCGGTCCTCGGACATCGGGAACATCCGGTGGAAGATCACGTGGTCGGGCACCAGGTTGATGAACACCTGCGGGTTCACCGTGATCGCGTAGTACTTCCGGTCCTGCTCGTCCCCTACGCCGCCGATCTTGGCGAAGCCTGCGCTGCCGTCGACCGTGAAGCCCTTGGCTTCTTCGGCGAAAGCCGCGCCGTGGCCGACGTAGTACTGTGCCGCGTAGCCGTCGGCGAATTCGGGCAGGACTTCGGTCAGTTCCGGGTGGATCGTCGCGCAGTGGTAGCACTCCATGAAGTTTTCGATGATCAGTTTCCAGTTCGCCTTCACGTCGTAGACGATTCGGCGGCCGACGTCCAATGTGTCGACTTCCCACTGGTTGATCATGTCCGCGTCGCCGAGGCGGTCCCTGGCCGCGCCGGTCACCGTGTCCTCAAAGGACGGTGGCGTGTCGGCGAGACAGACCCAGGCATAGCCGAGCCATTCGCGAAGATGCACGGGGATCAGGCCGTATTCGACTCGGTCGATGTCGGGCATCTTGGTCAGGTTCGGCGCGGCGACCAGCTTGCCGTCCAGGCCATAGGTCCAGGCGTGGTAGGGGCATTGCAGGTTTCGCTTGGCCTCGCCGGAGTCTTCGACGCACAGCTTGGCGCCGCGATGTCGGCAGACATTGAGAAACGCGCGCAGTTGGCTGTCTCGGCCACGGACGACCAACACGCTTTCTCTGCCGACGGTCACGGTTTCGAACTTGCCGGGGGTGGCGATGTCCGCTGATCTGGCCACCGCGAACCACATCGATTCGAAGATCCGCTCCTGTTCGACCCGGAAGATCGACGGATCCGTGTAGTAGTGGCCGGGCAGCGTGGCGAGCAGGCTGGGCGGCAGGCTGAGGGTCAACTCAACACCCCTTCGGACGCAAGCTCACGGCGCCAGCGGCCGAACACACGCGGCTGGTCGACGGCGAGCACGGCAACGGGCCGCGAGTCGCGGCGGTAGACGGCGGCGAACGACCCTTCCACTGAGCCTTCGACGACTTCGACTTCGTCACCGTCACGACGGTGACCGGCGAACTGCAGACGTGCGCCGTACTGGTCGGACCAGAAGTACGGCACCGAGAACCGTGCGGCGTGCACGCTTGTCCGGCCGAGCAAGCTCGCGGCGGCGATCTTGGGCTGCTGCAACGCGTTCGTCCAATGTTCCAGGCGAATCACCGCACCCGCGTGGTCGTTGAACGAGGACGCGCAGTCCCCCACAGCGACGACCTGCGGGATGTTCGTGACGCACCGCGCGTCCGTGACCACGCCTCCATCGACCACCAGACCGGATCCGGCCAGCCATTCGACGTTGGGGATCGCGCCGATTCCAGCGACCACGATGTCCGCTGGGATCTTGCGGCCGTCAGCCAACGAGACCTCGTGCGCTGTCACCCCGGACACCGTCACACCCGTGATCAGAGTGACGCCGTTGCGGGCGTGCAATCCCGCGCACGCGGCGCCCATCTCCGGGCCGAGCGGTCCAGCCATCGGTGTCGGCAAGGTTTCGATGACCGTGACGTCGAGTCCCAGCTGACGTGCGGTGGACGCGACTTCGGCGCCGATGAAACCCGCACCGATCACCACAGCAGATCCGCCATGGACGAAAGCAGAACGCAAGGCCACGGCGTCGTCGAGTGTCCTGAGCGTGTGAACGCCAGGCATTTCGCGAGCACGGGCACCCGTCGCCAGTACGACTCCATCCGTGACGATGCGCTCGCCGGAATCAAGAACAATGGCGCGCTCGGCAGTATCCAGCGAAACCGCGCGGGAACCCAGGCGCCAGTCGAGGTCCAGGATTTTGTCGTCCGGCGTCATCAGCGAGATGTCGTCGACAGACGCTGTGCCGCCAAGGAATTCCTTGGACAGCGGCGGCCGGTCGTAGGGCTCGTGCGACTCGTCGCCGAGCACGATGATGCGGCCCGCGAATTCCTGCGCCCTTAACGCACGCGCGGCTGAGAGGCCGGCGAGTGACGCGCCGACCACGGTGATGGTGCGCATCAGGTAACTGCCGGGACCGGAGCTACGACGACATAGATGTGACCGTCCTGGACGACCACCTGATGGGTACGTACTGGAACTTTGGCTGGCGGTCCGGTGGGCTTACCGGTCCGCAGGTCGAAACACGAGGCGTGCAACGGGCACTCGATCAAGCAGCCGTCGAGCCAGCCGTCGGCCAACGAGGCGTCTTGATGGGTGCACGTGTCGTCGATCGCGTACAGCTCACCGTCGACGTTGAACACGGAGATCGGGGGTTCTCCGTCAAGCCGGACCGCCTCGCCAGGGTGGATGTCACCCAGCGCGCAGACTGGAATCATGTTCGGGCCTCCGTTGTGCGATACACAACATGTCGTGCGATAAGCAACAGAGTGAGGCTTACGCGGGGACGCGTCAAGACTTCAACCAGGGGAACTACGTGACCCGTGAGTAGAGTTGCGACATGGGGAACGAAAAGCCCGCAACAGTCCCAGCACAGTCGACACCTGTGCAGTCCGTGGACCGTGCGCTGGCGATCCTGGACATCTTGGCCATCCGAGGGGAGGCCGGGGTCACCGAGATCGCGGCCGAACTCGATGTGCACAAGTCCACGGCGTTCCGGCTGATCGGCGCACTGGAACAGCGCCGGCTGGTCGAACAGGTGGCCGAGCGCGGCAAGTACCGCCTCGGATTCGGGATCGTCCGGCTCGCCGGCGCCACCACGGCCAGACTCGACCTGCCAAGAGAGAGCCAGCCCGTCTGCGAGCGACTCGCCAACGAGCTGGACGAGACCGTGAACGTGGCGGTCCTCGACTCCGGGCAGGCGACCAACATCATCCAGGTCTACGGCACCGCCGCCGTGACCACGAGAAACTGGATCGGGCAGAGAACCCCGCTGCACGCGACCTCAAGCGGGAAAGTCCTGCTGGCGTGGGCCGACGAAGACCAGTTGACCACCGCGATGGACACCCTGGAGCGCTACACACCTGCCACGATCACCAGCCGCTCGAAACTGCTGTCCGAACTTGACCTGATCCGCGACCGAGGGTGGAGCAGCACCAACGAGGAACTGGAGATCGGCCTGAACGCGATCGCCGCACCGGTCAGGGGCAGCAGCGGCGAAGTGATCGCCGCGGTCAGCGTTTCCGGACCGGCCTATCGGCTCACCGTCGAGTCGTTCGCGACGGTGGCCGAGAAGCTCTGCATTGGCGCGGCCGAAATCAGTTCACGTGTGGGCTATTTCGGCGAATAGACACCCTCACCGCCGCGATGGTGCCGAGCGTGAGAACGGCGCCGAAGCCGATCATTGTCGGCGCCATCGCGGCGTACTCGATGACGATGCTGAACGCGATCGATGGCAAACCCATGCCAATGTAGGAAATGACGAAGAACGCGGCGAGCACACCCGCCCGGGACGCGGGCTCGGCTGCCATCACGGTCTGCGTAACCGCACCTTTGAACAGCAAACCTGCGCCGCCGCCAGCCAAAGCCGCGCCTGCCAGAAATGTTCCGAGTGCTGGGTCGGCCAATGCGATAGCCGTCACCGCGAGGCCGATTGGGAAAAGCCAGGCTCCGATCACCAGTTGGTGGCGGCTAACCGCGAGTTGACCGACGGCCGACGCGGCGAATGCGGTGAAGGGCGCGAGGCCGAGGATGAAGGTTGAGGTGATTCCGAGTTCACCTCGGACCATCACCGAGCCGAGGGATGAAAACACCCCCAGAACCGCGAACGCGAAGAATCCGATCATCGCGGCGCTGGCGAAAGCGGCTTTCTGTCCTGGTTCCAAAGCGAACCTGCTGGGCTGTTCGACCAGTTCGGTGTCCACTGTCTCCGGTGACGAGAGGACCATGACCAGCAGGATTGCCATGATCACGGCAAGCACCACATAGGACGTCACCAGTGGCGCGGGCACCCATTGGGCCATGACTCCCGCGAACAGTGGGCCGACCGCGAGGCCGCCGAGATTCGCTGCTGTGGCAACCAGTCCTGGCACCGGTGAACCGGTCCTTTCCGGATACGCCTCGTGATACAGGTCCGTGAGGTACGGGGTCGCGGTCGAGGCCATCAGTCCAAGCGCCACACCGGTCAGGATGCGGCCGACCATCAGGCCTGGAATGTCCGGCCAGGCCGCCAGCACGATTGCCGAGGCGATCCCGACCAGCAGGGCGGGCGCGATGATCCGCCTGCGGCCGAAGCGGTCGGACATGTGGCCGAGCAGGACGAGGCTCAGCGCGGTGCCGACGACCATGATCGCGAAGGCGACGGTCACTGTGGTCGCGCCGAAGTGGTCGCGTGCCTGGTAGAGCGGCCATAGCGGGGTTGGTGCGGTGCCGAAGGCCATCAGGGACAGGACGGCCACGGCGACGAACCAGAACCCTGGCGCGTGCTTGATCCGCGGTGGACGTACAGCGAGAACGGTCATGGTCGTACTTAAGAACATCCAGGCCAGCGATAGTTCATTTCTGACAGAGCAAGAAGAGATGACAATCAGCTCCGTGAGAGATACTGAGGCATGGAGCTGCGCAATCTCCGGCACTTCGTCGCTCTCGCCGAGGAGCAGAGTTTCACCAACGCGGCGAGCCGGGAGCTGATCGTCCAGTCCGGTTTGTCCTCTTCGGTGCGGGCGCTGGAGAAGGACGTGGGCGCCCGGCTGTTCGTGCGCGGCAGCCGTCCGGTCCGGCTGACCGCGGCAGGCGAGGCGCTACTCGTGCAGGCCAGGCACACCCTGGACGCGGCGGCCGCGGCACAGCAGGCCGTCCAGGACGTCCAAGGTGTCCTAGCTGGACGGTTGCGGGTCGGCGCGCTGAACAGCGTCGGGCACACGCTGCCGTTCACGACCTGGCTCGCCGAGTTCGCGCTGGCACATCCCGGCGTCCACATCACTGTGGTCCAGGAAGGCGCGCAGCAGATGCTGGACATGGTCGACAACGGCGAACTCGACTGTGCGCTGGTGCCCGCGACCAGCGATACCCGCCTGGTCGTGCTGCCTTTGGTCGTCGAGCCGCTTGTGCTTGCCTGCGCACCGGATCATCCACTTGCGACCAACACCGCGATACGACTGTCGCAACTGGACGGCGAGCGATTCGTGGAACCACCCAGCGGCTGGGCGATTCGCGCGACGCTTGACGACGCGTTCCGGGCCAACGGGCTGACCAGGCAGATCGCCTGCGAGGTCTACGGCTGGGAACCCGTGCTCGACCTCGTCCGGGCCGGTGTCGGGATCTCGCTGCTGCCGGGCGGATTGGACTTCAGCAGGCCGAGCTGGCGGGAGCTGCGACTGATCCCGCTCTCGGACGTACGGCTGGACCGCCGGATCGACTTCGTCTACCCGAAAGGCGCCGCCGCCAGCCCGGCTACCAGGCGTTTTGTCGAGTTACTTGAACACAACCGTGCGATGGCCGTTGAGCAGGACGCGGCGCTCGACGTGCCACTGGACGGCTCTGGACAGGGCTAGGCATTCGGCGTCCCGGCCGATCACGGCGAGCTGGTTGGCGTCCTGGGTGTGGTCGACCCTGATCACCTCCTGCTCGATGATCGGGCCTTCGTCCAGGTCGGCCGTGACGTAGTGGGCGGTGGCCCCGACCACCTTCACGCCACGCTCGAAGGCCTGGTGATAAGGCTTGGCGCCCTTGAAACTGGGTAGGAACGAGTGGTGGATGTTGATCACCCGGCCTTCCAGCTTCTGACACAGGTCGTCCGAAAGGACCTGCATGTAGCGGGCGAGCACGGTCAGCTCGATGTCGTGCCGCTCGATCAGCTCGAGCAGTCTTGCCTCCGCCTCGGCTTTGGTCTCGCGGGTGACCGGGACGTGCTCGAACGGGATGCCGTAGGTGTTGGCCAGCGGTTCGAAGTCGCGGTGGTTCGACACGATCAGCGGGATGTCGATTCCCAGCTGGCCGGTTCGCCAGCGGTAGAGCAGGTCGTTGAGGCAGTGCCCGAACCTGGAGACCATAATCATCACGCGCGGCCGTTCATCCACCGCGTGCAGCTGCCATTCCATGCCGTAGACCGTGGCGGTCTTGGCGAAGGAGGCACGCAGGGTCGCCAGGTCGACAGGTTCTCGACGAGCGGCGAGGTGCACGCGCATGTAGAACCGTTCCGAGTCGAACTGCCGGTTGTCCACGATGTCGCAGCCGTGTTCCAGCAGGAACCCGGAGACGGCGTGCACGATCCCGAGCTGCTCGGGACAGGTGAGGGTCAGCACGAACTCATCGCTCACGACATCCTCCTGTTGCGCACTGCGAGACATGCCACGTAGTCCGCAACAGTGTCGCCAGCAGAGCAGTTGGTCTCAGAGTCAACCCCAGCTAGCCTGCTTATGCTTCGCATTACGAACAGCGTTGGGTATTACGCAACACAAGGAGGGTGCGATGAGCTTCGACTACATCATCGTCGGCGGCGGGTCGGCCGGCTGCGCACTGGCCAACAGACTGTCCGCGGACCCCTCCACGAAGGTCCTGGTCCTCGAAGCGGGCAGGCCGGACTGGATCTGGGACATCTTCATCCACATGCCTGCCGCGCTGACCATGGTCATCGGCAACCGGTTCTACGACTGGAAATACAACTCCGAACCGGAGCCGTTCATGGGCGGGCGCCGGGTTTCGCACGGCCGCGGCAAAGTACTCGGCGGTTCCAGCAGCATCAACGGCATGATCTTCCAGCGCGGCAACCCGATGGACCTGGAACGCTGGGCCGCCGATGACGGCATGAAGGACTGGGATTACGCGCATTGCCTGCCGTACTTCAAGAAGATGGAGAACTGCCTGGCCGGCGGGGACGCCTGGCGCGGTGACGACGGCCCGTTGAAACTGGAACGCGGCCCGGCGACCAATCCCCTCTTCGGCGCGTTCTTCGAGGCCGTGCAGCAGGCGGGCTATCCGCTTACCAAGGATGTCAACGGTTTCCAGCAAGAGGGCTTCGCAAAGTTCGACCGGAACATCTACAAAGGACGGCGCCTCTCCGCGGCCCGCGCGTACCTGCACCCGGTCCTGGACCGTCCCAACCTGACGCTCAAGTGCTACACGCACGTGAACAAAGTCCTGTTCGAGGGCAAACGTGCGACCGGTGTCGAGATCAGCCGGTTCGGTCGCACGAAAACCGTACGCGGCAAGGAGATCATCCTCTGCGGCGGCGCGATCAACACGCCTCAGCTACTCCAGCTCTCCGGGATCGGCAACGCGTCAGAGTTGCAGGCTCTCGGCATCGACGTGGTCAACGACCTGCCCGGTGTCGGTGAGAACCTGCAGGACCACCTTGAGGTCTACGTCCAGCACGCCTCGAAGAAGCCGGTCTCGCTGAACCCCGCGTTGAAGTGGCGCAACCGTCCCATGATCGGTCTGAAGTGGTTGCTGGCCAAGAAAGGCCCGGCCTCGACGAACCACTTCGAAGGCGGCGGGTTCGCGCGCAGCAACGAAGACGTGGCCTACCCGAACCTGATGTTCCACTTCCTGCCGCTTGCCGTGCGCTACGACGGGTCGCAGCCGACCGCTGGCCACGGCTACCAGGTGCACATCGGCCCGATGTACTCCGACGTCCGCGGCACGGTGAAGATCAAGTCCACGGATCCGCGCGAGCATCCAGCCCTGCGGTTCAATTACCTGTCGACCGAGCAGGACCGGCGGGAATGGGTCGAGGCGATCCACGTCGCGCGCGAGATCCTCAAGCAGCCCGCGTTCGCCGAGTTCAACGACGGCGAGATCTCCCCCGGGCCGGATGTGTCCACCGACGAGGAGATCCTGGCGTGGGTGGCCAAGGACGCGGAGACCGCGTACCACCCGTCGTGCACAGCGAAGATGGGCATCGACGACATGTCCGTTGTGGACCCCACGAACATGCGCGTGCACGGGGTCGAGGGGCTGAGCGTGGTCGACGCGTCGGTCTTCCCGTACGTCACCAACGGCAACATCTACGCGCCGGTGATGATGGTTGCGGAGAAAGCAAGTGACCTCATCCTGGGCAATACTCCGCTGCCGCCAGCCGAGGCCACCTTCTACCGCCACCACAAGCCATGAGTGTCAATGGCGAGAGCGGCAGCACGATCCAGTCCGTCGATCGGGCGTTGACCGTGCTGCAGCTGCTCGCCCGGTACGGCGAACTCGGCGTCACCGAGATCTCGGCCAAGCTGAAAGTGCACAAGTCGACGGCGTTCCGCCTGGTCACCACGTTGGAGCTGCACGATTTGGTCGAGCAGCACACCGATCGCGGCAAGTACCGGCTCGGCGTCGGCATTCTCCAGCTGGCCGGTGCCACCACGGCCAAGCTCGATCTGGTGCAGCGCGCGAAGCCGGTGTCCCAACGGCTTGCCGAGATCGTCGGCGAGACCGTGAACATAACGGTGTTGTCCGGGCATGAGGCGCTGTACGTCGATCAGGTCGCTGGTTCGGCGGCGCTGCAGTTGCACAACTGGGTCGGCCAGCGGATCCCGTTGCACGCCACGTCCAACGGCAAGGTCTTGCTGGCGACCGTGTCCGGTCCCCGGTTCGACGAGCTGACGACCGGGCCTCTGAAGCGCTTCACGGACAAGACCGTGACCAGCCGGGACGCGCTGCGCAGACAGGTCGACGAAGCACGCAACCGCGGCTACGCGGTTGCCGTCGACGAGCTTGAGGTCGGGCTCACCGCCATCGCCGCACCAATCTGCGGTGCCGATGGAACCGTGGTTGGATCGATCAGTGCATCAGGGCCCGGATTCCGCATTACCGCAGATCGGATACCGGATGTTGCCGCCAAAGTGGTGGCCGCCGGACGGGATGTGTCCCGCCGTCTGGGATGGCATGGCCACTAGATAAACCCATTTGAAACATACGGCGGTCTTGACTATGGACCGTCCCTGGAATGATGGTGTTCCATGCACGGAACTCAGGTGCACGATACGCAACAACCGGTCATCTCCGTCCGGAACCTCTGGAAGGTGTTCGGACCCAAGGCCGCCCGGGTCCCCGGCTCCGAAGAGCTGGGTGCGCTGTCCCGGCGCGAACTGCTGGACCGCACCGGCTGCACGGCCGCGGTCCGTGACATCGATTTCGACGTCGCTCCCGGCGAGGTCTTCGTGGTGATGGGCCTGTCGGGGTCGGGCAAGTCGACCCTGGTGCGCTGCCTCACCCGGCTGATCGAGCCGACAGCAGGCGAAGTGATCTTCGAAGGGGAAGACATCCTCTCCGCCGACCCGAAGCGGCTCAGAGACCTCCGGCGCAACAAGTTCTCCATGGTGTTCCAGCACTTCGGCCTGTTGCCGCACCGGTGCGTCTCGGACAATGTGGCGTACGGCCTTGAGATCCGTGGCGTGCCGAAGGCCGAACGGACCAAGCGCGCCAAGGAAGTCATCGAACTCGTCGGCCTCGGCGGATACGAACTGTCGTACCCCGATCAGCTTTCCGGCGGTATGCAGCAACGGGTCGGGCTGGCGCGTGCGCTCGCCGGTGATCCGGACGTGCTGCTGTTCGACGAGCCGTTCTCCGCACTCGACCCGCTGATCAGGCGGGACATGCAGAGCGAGGTGATCAGGCTGCACCGCGAGGTCGGCAAGACGATGGTGTTCATCACCCACGACCTGTCCGAGGCGCTCAAGCTCGGCGACCGCATCCTGATCATGCGGGACGGCGCACTCGTACAGATCGGCACGGGCGATGAACTCGTTGCCGCGCCCGCGGATGACTACGTGCGCGACTTCGTGCGGGACGTGCCGCGCTCGCACGTGCTCACGCTGAAGTGGATCATGCGTGCGCCGCGGGACAGCGATCCGCTCGACGGTCCCGAACTCGGGCCGGACGTAGTCGTGCGCGAGGCGACGCGCAGTGTGCTGGCGGCCGAGAAGCCGGTGAAGGTCGTCAAGGACGGTGAACTGCTCGGCATCGTCGGCGACGAGGAGATCTTGTCGGTCATCGCCGGAGGAAGTGACTCCTGATGGTGGCTACCTCACGGGTATCACCGACGCTGCCCAAGGTGAACATAGTCGTGCGCAACCGCGGCAGGCTCGTGCTCGGCATCCTCGCGGTGTGGTTGGTGCTGTGGGTGTTCCTGCGCGGAATGCACACGCTGGCCCTCGGCGGCGCCCAGCTCACGTCGGTGCACCACTGGTTCAACGACCTCAACGACGTGATCGGCGCGAACCGCAACTCCAACCCGATCTTCCTGTACTTCTTCAACTACATCCGGCTGTTCATCGACAACTTCGTCGTGTTCCTGCAGTCGATCATCGCGCAGCCGTCGTTCGGCCGGCCGTTGCCGCTGATCGGCTGGTTCGGTGTGGTCGCGCTGGTCGGCTTCGTGTCCTACGCGGTCGCCAACATCCGCGTCGCGCTGCTCGCCGCGGCCGGTTTCTTCTTCCTTGGCCTGCAAGGGTTGTGGCGCGAAAGCATGGACACGCTCGCGCTCACCCTCGCCGCCGTGATCATCTCGTTGGTGATCGGCATCCCGCTGGGCATCTGGGCGGGTCTGTCCGACCGGTTCAACCGGATCATCACGCCGGCACTGGACTTCATGCAGATCATGCCGTCGTTCGTGTACCTTGCGCCGCTGACGCTGTTCTTCCTGATCGGACCGGCGTCAGCGACCATCGCGACCCTGATCTACGCGGCGCCACCGGTCATCCGGCTGACGGCGCACGGGATCAGATCGGCGCCACACGACACGGTCGAGGCAAGCGAATCCCTTGGCTCGACGAAAACCCAGACACTGACCAAGGTTCTGCTGCCCGCGGCCAAACGGACCATCGTGCTCGGCGTGAACCAGACAATCATGGCGGCGCTGGCGATGGTCACCATCGCGGCCCTGATCGACGCTCCCGGTCTCGGTAAGACGGTCATCAAGGCGTTGCAGACATTGGACGTCGGTACGGCGTTCAACGCGGGCCTGGCGATCGTGGTGATGGCGATCGTGCTCGACCGCGTCACCACGGCCGCCGCCACCCGTGGGCGCAGCCGTCCAAACAGGATCGTCCTGCTCGTGGGGGCCGCGTTGACGGCCTTCGCGGTCTGGCTGTCGTACACCTACGTGTGGGCGGCCGAGTTCGACTCCCAGTGGGACATCGGCAGCACGATCGTGTTGTGGGCGACCGACGTGACCGACTGGGTGCAGTCGAACTTCGCGCCGATCACCAACGGCGTCAAGGACTTCTTCACCTTGGTGCTGATCGATCCGCTGCAGGCCGTGCTCGCCGACTCGCCGTGGTGGCTGGTCACGGCCGCGATCGTGGCAATTTCAGTGGTGATCGGCAATGTCCGCGCGGCGATCGTTTCCGCGGTCTGCTTGGCATTGCTTGTCGCGACGGGATTGTGGTCCGACGGCATGACCACGTTGGCTTCACTGCTTGTTGCCACAGTGTTCACGATGATCATCGGACTGGTCGTCGGTGTCTGGATGGGACGCTCGCAGCGAGCCGACCGGGTGATCCGGCCAGTGCTCGACGCGGCACAGACCATGCCGCACTTCGTGTATCTGGTGCCGTTCCTGGCTTTGTTCTCGGCAAGCAGGTTCACCGCGATCGCCGCGGCGGTCGTGTACGCGGCACCGGTCGCCGTGAAGATCGTCGCGGATGGCATCCGTGGCGTGTCGGCGACCACAGTGGAGGCAGCGGTAGCGTCCGGGTCGAGCAATTGGCAGACGATCACCAAGGTGCAGCTGCCGATGTCGGTCCGGGCCGTCACGCTGGCCACCAACCAGGGGTTGATCTACGTGCTTTCGATGGTCGTCGTCGGTGGCTTGGTCGGCGCCGGTGCGCTCGGCTACGACGTCGTCGCGGGGTTCTCACAGGGCCAGCTCTACGGCAAGGGGCTCGCGGCCGGCATCGCGATTGTGCTGCTCGGGGTGATGCTCGACCGCCTGACGCAGGCGGCGGCCAACCGGACGCAACGAGGAGGTTCACGGTGAAGAGGACTCTGGCGGTCAGTGTTGTCGCCGCATTGGCATTGGCCGGCTGCAGCGGTGCGAAGGTCGGAGAAAGCAGCGGTGGCGGCGGATCGCAGGCATCGTGCGGCGAGTTCAAGATCGCGATCAACCCATGGGTCGGCTACGAAGCCAACGCGGCGGTGATCGCGTACGTCGCCGAGAAGAACCTCGGTTGCCGCGTGACCAAGAAGGACCTGAAGGAAGAGGTGGCCTGGCAGGGTTTCGGCACCGGTGAGGTCGACGCGGTCGTCGAGAACTGGGGCCACGATGACCTGCGCAAGAAGTACATCGACGACCAGAAGATCGGCGTCTCTGCCGGATCGACCGGGGTGAAAGGCCAGATCGGCTGGTACATCCCGCCATGGCTGGCGAAAGAAAAGCCAGAGCTGTTGGACTGGAACAACCTGAACAAGAACGCGGACCTGTTCAAGACCTCGGAATCCGGCGGGCAGGGCCAGTTGCTCGACGGCGACCCGTCGTTCGTGACCAACGACGAGGCACTGGTCAAGAACCTCGGCCTGAACTTCAAGGTGGTCTACGGCGGCAGCGAGACCGCGTTGATCCAGGCGTTCCGGCAGGCCGAAGAGCGCAAGACGCCGTTGATCGGCTACTTCTACTCGCCACAGTGGCTGTTCTCGGAGCTCAAGCTGGAAAAGGTGAAGCTGCCGCCGTACGCGCCGGGTTGCGACGCGGTCGCTGAGAAGATCGCCTGCGACTACCCGGACTACGACCTGGACAAGATCGTCAGCAAGAAGTTCGCCGACGCCAACGGCCCCGCCTACCAGCTGGTGAAGAACTTCACGTGGACCAACGACGACCAGAACATCGTGGCCAGGTGGATCGCGGTGGACAAGATGTCCCCGGACGCAGCGGCGAAGAAGTGGGTCGAAGCCAACCAGGACAAGGTCAAAGCCTGGCTGCCTGCCCAGTCGTAAGCGTTTTCCCAGCGTGCGCCTCGTGAGTGGTTATCGGGGTTAGAACTCTGCTAACCACTCACGAGGGGATTTGCTTCTCGGCCCACAGGGCCCAGTCGCGGTAGGTCGCGCTGCCGCGCAGGCCGAACTCAAGGACCACCCGGCCTGACGTGTTCTCCGGGCATGGTTCTTCCTCGGCGATCAGCTCCGCCAGCTTGCTGAGCTCCTCATGCTGCTGTGCCGCCAACTCGGCTTGGTGACGCAGGAACGCGGCCGCTTTCTCCGGTGAGACCAGGTGCAGGAAGAACGCGCGCAACAGCATCCCGTTGCGGCGCAATGGTTCCGGCTCGACTTCGGTCATCCAGTGCAGCAGGGCCGCCCGTCCGTCTTCGGTGATGGCGTATTCCTTGCGGCCGCGCGGCCCCTCGGCGGCCACTTCCACCAGGCCTTCGTCCGCCATCTTCGTCAGTTCGCCGTAGACCTGGCTCTGGGTCGCCGACCAGACGTAGGCCAGGGAGACCTCGAAGCGTTTCATCAGGTCGTATCCGCTGGCCGGACCCGCGGTGAGCAGGCCGAGCACGGCGTGCCGAAGACTCATACCGATGATTTTGACATTCCAGCATTGACATGTCGAATTCTGACCTTCTAGTTTTGACATGTCACTCCTGGAAGGAGATCGAGATGCCCGCGTACCTGGAAGGCCTGCTCGCCCCGGTTGCCGACGAGATCGAGGCGGTCAGCCTGCCGGTCACCGGCGAGCTGCCTGCCGAACTGACCGGCCGGTACTTCCGCAACGGCCCGAATCCCCTGCCTGGCCAGGATCCTGGACACTGGTTCGGTGGCGACGGGATGATCCACGGCGTCCGGATCCGTGACGGCCACGCCGACTGGTACCGCAACCGGTGGGTGAAGACCGCGAAACTGGCGGGCGCCCAGTACCTCACCGACAACGGGCTTGACCGGACCGCCGTCAACGCGAACACGAACGTCATCCGGCACGCGGGCAAGATTTTCGCCCTGGTGGAGTCCGGTTTTCCGTACGAGATGACGCCCGAGCTGGACACGGTCGGCCCGTGCGACTTCGGCGGCAGGCTGACCACCGCGATGACCGCACACCCCAAAGAGGACCCGGTCACCGGCGACCTGCACTTCTTCGGCTACGGCTTCATGCCGCCCTACGTGACCTACCACCGGCTGTCCGCCACAGGCGAGCTGGTGGAAAGCCGGGACATCGACGTGCCGGGCGCCACGATGATGCACGACTTCTCGATCACCGAGAACTACGTGATCTGGCTGGACCTGCCCCTGGCTTTCGACTTCGAGCTGGTCGGCAAAGGCATGCCCTACCAGTGGAGCGACAGCTACGGCGCCCGGATCGGCGTGATGCCCAAGGGCGGCGAGGTCCAGTGGTTCGACGTGGATCCGTGTTACGTCTTCCACGTCGGCAACGCCTACGAGGACCAAGGCCGGATCGTGCTGGACGCGGTCAGGTACTCGCGCGGCAAGTTCACCGAGCTCTGGGGCCAGATCAGCGGCGAGACCAATCCGGCGGCGAGTGCGGTCGGATCCGGCCTGTACCGATGGATCCTCGACCCGGCGACCGGCAAGGTCGTCGAGGAGCTGCGGGACGACCGGGACATCGAGTTCCCGTCGTTCAACGAGGAGCACCTCGGCCGCCCGAGCAAGTTCCTCTACACGGTCACCGACAACGCGATCGTCAAGTACGACACGGACACGGGCCGCAGTCACGTCAACGACCTCGGCAAGAGTCCCGGTGAGGCGGAGTTCGTCCGCAAACAGGACGCCAAGAGCGAGGACGAGGGCTGGCTGATGTCCATCGTCACCGAACAGGACGGCGGCGGCTCTGAGCTGCTGGTTCTCGACGCGCAAACGCTTGGCTTCACCGCGTCGATCACGCTGCCGCGCCGGGTTCCCGCAGGCTTCCACGGGAACTGGCTGCCGGACGCTTGACACCGGGACTCCCCACGAGCCACGCTTGTTGCGCAAGCTGCATGGTGTTGCGAATAGTGCACCCACATGGTGAGCGCAGGAGGCTGGTGTGGCCGGACCGAAGGTCGTGATCATCGGGGCCGGGGTGGTAGGAGCCGCCCTCGCCGACGAACTGACCACCAAGGGCTGGACCGACGTCACGGTCGTCGATCAAGGCCCGCTGCCGACACCCGGTGGTTCGTCTTCGCACGCGCCCGGCCTGGTATTCCAGGCCAACGGCTCCAAGACGATGACCGAACTGGCCCGCTACACCGTTGAGAAGCTGGTCGAGCTCGACTGCTTCCTGCAAGTCGGCGGCCTGGAAGTGGCGCTGACGCCGGAACGTGAGCAGGAGCTGCACCGCAGGCTCGGCTGGTTGACCTCGTGGGGCGTCGAGGGCACGGTCCTCGACGCGGGCGAGACGCAGAAGCTGTACCCGTTGCTGCGCGAGGACAGCGTCCGCGCGGGCCTGCATGTGCCGACCGACGGCCTGGCCAAAGCGGTCAAGGCCGTCGAGGTGCAGCTCAAGCGTGCCGCGGACCGAGGCGCGAAACTCATGGAGCGCCACGAGGTCCTGGACATCAAGACCGAAGGCGACCGGGTCACCGGCGTCGTCACCGACAAGGGTGAGCTCGCGGCGGACATCGTGGTCTGCTGCGCCGGGATCTGGGGCCCGAAGGTCGCGGGCCTGGTCGGGATGACGTTGCCGCTGGTCCCGCTCGCGCATCAGCTCGCGTGGACCGGCCAGGTCCCGGCGATCGCGGGCCAGCAGGCCGAAGCGGTCCGGCCGATCCTGCGGCACCAGGACGCGGACCTGTACTACCGCGACCGCTACGACACGATCGGCATCGGCTTCTACGGCCACCAGCCGATGCCGATCGACGTGCACGACATCGCCAGCGTGGACAAGGCCGAAGTCATGCCGTCGGTGCTGCCGTTCACCGAACAGGACTTCGAAGAGGCCTGGCACGAAACCCGCTGGCTGCTGCCGTCGACCAAGGACGCCAAGATCGAGGAAGGCATCAACGGCCTGTTCTCGTTCACCGTCGACGACATGCCGTTGCTCGGCGAATCCCCCACTGTCAGCGGGTTCTGGGTCGCCGAGGCGGTCTGGGTCACGCACTCCGCCGGTGTCGCCAACGCGATGGCCGAGTGGCTGGTCGAGGGCTACTGCAAGTCCTACGACCTGCACGAGTGCGACGTGAACAGGTTCGAGAAGCACCACCTGGCGCCGGACTACGTCAAAGCCCGTGGCTGCCAGAACTTCGTCGAGGTCTACGACATCAAGCACCCGCTGCAGCCGATGGAAGCGCCTCGGCCATTGCGCACGAGCCCGTTCTACCAGCGGCAGAAGGAACTCGGCGGCTACTTCCTCGAAGCCAACGGCTGGGAGCGGCCGCAGTGGTATGAGGTGAACCTGGATCTGTTGCAGGACCGGCAAGTTCACCAACCCAACGCGTGGGCCGCGCAGTACTGGTCGCCGATCGCGGCCGTGGAAGCGCAGATCACCCGCGAGCGCATTGCCCTGTATGACATGACGGCCTTGAAGCGGCTGATTGTCGAAGGTCGTGGCGCGGCGGACTTTCTGCAGCGGATGACCACGGGTGACGTGAACAAGTCTGTCGGTTCGGTGACGTACTGCCTGCTGCTGGACATCGACGGCGGCATCCGCAGTGACGTGACCGTGGCGCGTTTGGGCCGCAACGAGTTCCAGGTTGGCGCCAACGGAAACCTGGACCTGGACTGGTTCACGCGGCACTTGCCGGAGGACGTGTCCGTGCGTGACATCACCGCGAGCACGTGCTGCCTGGGCCTCTGGGGTCCCAAGGCGCGCGAGCTGATGCAGCCGTTGACCGACATTGACCTGACCGCGCTGAAGTACTTCCGTGGCAAGCAGGGTTACGTCGGCAACGTGCCAGTCACCGCGTTGCGTCTGTCCTATGTAGGCGAACTGGGGTGGGAGCTGTACACCACCGCTGACATGGGTTTGAAGCTGTGGGACACGCTGTGGGCCGCAGGTGAGGAGTACGGGCTGATCGCGGGCGGCCGGGCGGCGTTCAACAGCCTGCGCCTTGAGAAGGGCTACCGCTCGTTCGGCACGGACATGACCTACGAGCACGATCCGTTCGAGGCCGGTCTCGGGTTCGCGGTGAAGATGTCCAAGGACTTCATCGGCAAGGACGCGTTGAACCCGGACGAGCCCAAACGCAAGCTCACGTGCTTGACCTTGGACGACACCGTGATGGGCAAGGAGCCGGTGTTCGACGGCTCCCAGTGCGTCGGGTACGTGACCAGCGCGTCCTACGGCCACACGATCAACAAAGGCATCGCCTACGCCTGGCTGCCGACCGAGCTGACCACACCGGGCCAGACTGTCCACATTGGATACTTTGATCGCCGGATCGAGGCGACGGTCGCGCAAGAGCCGCTGTTCGACCCCACCATGACCCGGTTGAGGGGATAGGCATGGAGCACCCCGACTGGCTCTGGCGCACTCCGGAGCCGAAGAAGTCCTATGACGTCATCATTGTCGGCGCCGGCGGCCATGGCCTGGCCACGGCGTACTACCTTGCGAAAAACCACGGCATCACGAACGTGGCCGTGCTGGAAAAGGGCTGGCTGGCAGGCGGGAACATGGCCCGCAACACCACGATCATCCGGTCCAACTACCTGTGGGACGAGAGCGCGGCGATCTACGAGCACGCGCTGAAACTGTGGGAAGGCCTGCAGGAGGACCTGGAGTACGACTTCCTGTTCAGCCAGCGCGGCGTGCTCAACCTCGCGCACACGCTGCAGGACATCCGGGAGGGCACGCGGCGCGTCAACGCCAACCGCCTCAACGGCGTCGACGGCGAATGGCTCACGCCGGACGAGGTCGCCAAGGTCTGCCCGATCGTCAACATCTCGCCGGACGTGCGGTATCCCGTGCTCGGCGGAACATGGCAGCCGCGCGCCGGGATCGCCAAACATGACTACGTGGCCTGGGCTTTCGCGCGTAAGGCCGACCGGTACGGCGTCGATCTGATCCAGAACTGCGAGGTCACGGGCTTCATCACGGACGGCAACCGGGTGACCGGCGTGCAGACGAATCGTGGCCCGATCCTGGCCGGTCGCGTTGGACTCGCGGCCGCCGGTCACTCCAGCGTGCTCGCGTCCACCTTGGGCATCCGGCTGCCGCTGCAAAGCCATCCCTTGCAAGCGCTTGTTTCGGAGCTCTTGGAACCCGTACACCCGACCGTGGTCATGTCGAACCACGTGCATGTCTACGTCAGCCAGGCGCACAAGGGCGAACTGGTGATGGGCGCGGGCATCGACTCGTACAACTCCTATGGCCAGCGCGGTTCGGTGCACGTGATCGAGCAGCAGATGGCCGCGGCCTTGGAACTGTTCCCGATCTTCGCGCGGGCGCACCTGATCCGGACGTGGGGCGGGATCGTGGACGTCACGCCGGACGCGTCGCCGATCATCGGCCGCACCCCGGTGGAGAACCTGTTCGTCAACTGCGGCTGGGGAACCGGCGGTTTCAAGGCCACGCCAGGCGTTGGCTGGGTCTTCGCGCACACGTTGGCGCACGGCGAGCCGCACGCGTTGAACGAACCTTTCACCCTTGAGCGCTTCACCTCGGGCGCTTTGATCGACGAACACGGCGCCGCGGCCGTCGCACACTGAGGAGAGGCATGCTGCTGATCAGTTGTCCCTGGTGCGGCGAGCGCGAGGAGACCGAGTTCCACTACGGCGGTGAGGCTTTCGTCGCCTACCCCGCCGACCCCGATTCACTGTCCGATGAGGAATGGGCGCAGTACGTGTTCTTCCGTGACAACCCCAAAGGCGACTTCGCCGAGCGATGGGTGCACACCGCCGGGTGCCGCCGCTGGTTCAACACCGTCCGCAACACCGTGACCAGCGAGTTCACGTCATGAGGCTGTCAGAGGGCGGCTCCATTGACCGCACGAAACCGCTGCACTTCACCCTGGATGACGTCTCCTACACCGGATTCGAGGGCGACACGCTCGCTTCGGCCATGCTCGCCAACGGGATTATCGAGGTCGCGCCTTCGCTGTACAAACACCGGCCGCGCGGGGTTTTCGCTGCTGGCGTGGAGGAGCCGAACGCGCTCGTCCAGGTCGGCTCGGAGCCTTCACTGCAGGCGATGACCGTCAAATTGACCGACGGCCTGGTCGCGCGCACGCTGTCCGGGATCGGCCGCCTCACGGCGGATCCCGAGGAACCCAGGTACGACAAGCGTTTCACGCACACGGACGTCCTGGTGATCGGCGCGGGCCCGGCGGGCCGGACGGCAGCGAAGACGGCCGCATCGGGTGGCGCCAGAGTCATCCTCGTAAAAATGTCGTACCCCTCCGGTAACGTTAAATTCAGGGGGACCCCCTCGGGAATTGCTGTTGCGGAAGAGGCTGGCGAGCTGCGGATACTGCACGGGGCCACGGCTTTTGGGTATTACGACAGCAACTACGTGCTCGTGGCGCAGCACCAAACCTTGTGGCACATCAGGGCGCGCCGCGTGATCCTGGCGACCGGCGCGCACGAGCAGCCGATCGTGTTCGAGAACAACGACCGCCCCGGGATCATGCTGGCTGGCGCGGTTCGCACGTACATCACGAAGTACGCGGTCCTGCCCGGCCGTAAAGTCGTTGTCTTCACCACGAACGACAGCGCCTACGGGACCGTGGCCGCACTGGTCCAAGCCGGTGCCGAGGTGACAGTCGTCGACTCGCGGCCAACGCCGCCGGACCTGGCCCCCAAGGGTGTCGAGGTGATCAGTGGCGTGATCACCAATACCGAGGGCTCCGGACGGATCACGGCCGTGTCTACAGAGGACCGGCGGATCGAGTGCGATCTGCTTGCGGTGTCTGGTGGTTGGCAGCCCGCGGTCCACCTGTTCAGCCAGTCCCGTGGCACGCTGCGGTGGAACGGCCAAGCGTTTGTTCCGGACCAGGCGGCGCAGGCGAACCGGGTGATCGGCGCGGCGAACGGCACGTTCAACCTCGAAGCAGCCTTGATCGAGGCCGCCGAGGCAGGCGCCGAAGCCGCGAACCTGGTGGGCTACCCCGTGCCAGACTCGGCTGTGAGGGCCTCTTTTGGTGCGTCAGACGCCGGTAAGGTGGCCTTCACGGCACATCCAGTCCTCCTTGTGCCAGGCAACCCGCAGACCCAATTCGTCGACCTGCAGCGTGATGCCACAGTGGCAGACGTCCAGCGCGCAGTGGCCGCAGGTATGCGTTCCCCCGAACACGTGAAGCGATACACAACCATCGGCACCGGAGCCGACCAGGGCCGAACTTCGAACATCCCAGCCCTCGGCGTCATCGCGGCAATCCTGGACACGACCCCGGGCGAGCTCGGCACCACAACCTTCCGGGCCCCCAGCGTCCCGGTCTCCTTCGCCCTGATGGCAGGCCGGGACCGAGGCAAACTGCACGATCCCGTTCGCACAACACCCATCCACAGCTGGCATGTCCGCCACACAGCGGAGTTCGAGAACGTCGGCCAGTGGAAGCGCCCCTGGTTCTACCCTCGGGAAAACGAGGACATGGAAGCCGCGGTCCTGCGGGAATGCCATGCGGCCAGGACCGGCGTCGGCATGCAGGACGCGAGCACTCTCGGCAAGATCGAGGTAGTCGGCACGGACGCGGGCGAGTTCCTGAACCGCATGTACACCAACGCTTTCAAGAAGCTGGCCGTCGGCTCAGCGCGATACGGGCTCATGTGCAAAGCCGACGGCATGGTCTTCGACGACGGCGTGACCATGCGCCTGGCCGACGACAGGTACTACGTCACGACCACCACCGGCGGCGCGGCGAACGTGCTGGACTGGTTCGAGGAGTGGTCCCAGACCGAGTGGCCTGAGCTGGACGTCCGGTTCACCTCGGTGACCGAGCAGTGGTCAACGATCGCGGTCGTCGGCCCGCAGTCCCGCGCGGTGATCGGCCTGGTGGCGCCAGAACTCGACGTGTCCAACGACGCCTTCCCGTTCATGACTTTCCGGGAAACGACACTGGTCAACGGCATCCCTGCGCGAATCGCCCGCATCTCGTTCTCCGGCGAACTGGCCTTCGAGGTCAACGTCGCCAGCTGGTACGGCCTCGCGGCGTGGGAAGCGATCTACGAGGAAGGCAAGCCGTACGACATCACGCCATACGGCACCGAAACCATGCACGTTCTCCGGGCGGAGAAGGGTTTCCCGATCGTCGGCCAGGACACCGACGGCACGGTCACCCCGCATGACCTGGGCATGTCGTGGATCGTGTCCAAGCAGAAGCATTTCGTGGGCAAGCGCTCGCTCAGTCGGCCGGACACCGCCCGGCCCGACCGCAAGCACCTGGTCGGCCTGCTGCCGGTCGACCCGACGGCGCTGTTGCCAGAAGGCGCCCAAATGATCGCCGAGGGCACCGACCTCACCCCGCCGGTCCCGATGGAAGGGCACGTGACCTCGAGTTATCGCAGTGCGGCCTTGGAACGCACGTTCGCGCTCGCGTTGATCCGCAACGGCCGTAACCGGATCGGCGAAACACTGTTGGCGCCGCTTGGCGACCGCGTGATCGCCGCGACGGTGACCGAGCCGGTGTTCTACGACAAGGAAGGTGCCCGTCGTGACGGTTGAATCACTCCGTCGTAGCCCGCTGGCGGACTACCCGGGCATCACCGAGATTCCGTTCCTGACCATGGTCAACGTCCGGGTCATGCCGACAAGCGACGCCGCCGCCAGGATCTGCGCGAGGCTTGGCGGCCCGTTGCCGGTGGTGCCGAACTCCGTGGTGGAAGCCGGTTCCCGGCACATCCTCTGGCTCGGCCCGGACGAGTGGCTCGTGGTCGGCCCGGACGGCGACGCGGAACTGCCCGGGCTGCTGCAGGAGCCATCAGCGTCCATTGTGGACGTATCGGCGAACCGGACGACGATCGAAGTGCGCAGCCGTGACCTGTTGGAACACGGCTGCACGCTGGACCTGCACCCGAGGGCGTTCCATGCTGGCCGGTGCGCGCAGACCACGATCGCCCGGACCCAGGTGATCCTCTGGCAGACGTCGGACGAGCCGGTCTATCGCTTGCTCGTGCGCGGCTCGTTCGCGACCTACCTTGCCGACTGGTTGTCCGACGGCAGCTCGACAACCGGAAGCACGTCGTCGATCGGCTGACGCGTGGTCCGGTAGCGAACCCGCTGCCACGCGATCAAGAAAGAGATGCCCATCAAGACCAACACAACCAATTGGGCAATCGACGCGACAGATTCGCCGAGCGAGTTGATCACGTTCCGCCCGGCGACGAACAGCACAACGCACGCCAGCGCCGCCGCGCCCGTCGCAAGCCAGAACTCGGACATGAAGGACCGGCCGGTGCGCCACGCGTCGAACTGGCTCACGTCCATCGCACGCACCACCGCAGCCACATCCGATTTGCCGATGTCATCAAGGAACCCAGCGGGCGACATCCGCTGTTCGTGCTGCTGCACGTACCGCAGAACCGTGGCCTCGTCCGCACCGAGAGCGGTCGCGATCCGGTTGGCCGCGCGCCCCTGCTTGGCTTGCCCTTGTTTGGATGTCGTCAGCGCGGACAGCAAAGCGAGCCCGGGTCGCTGCACCTTTCGTCCACTTAGTCCGATCATCAGGTCGCGAACGGCCTTGTCGCCGCCCCATTCCCAGCCAAGCGACACCGCGCCGGAGAACGCGTAGATCAGGCTGGCGTTGTCGTCCCACGCCACCGCCACAGCGGACTTCCGGCTCTGCCGGATGAATCCGTAGACCCACTGCAGGGCGATAGATCCGCCCATCCGATCACGCGACACGATGACTGTCCCCGAACGAACCGGGACCGCTACCCCTGACGCGATCCCGCTCTTGTGTAGCGCCGCACGTACGTCATCGACGGGCGCGGGCAACCAGATGAGCATTCTCGCCATGGCACCAACGCTATCCCGGCCTTCTTCTTGTTTTCTTGCGCAAGATCAGAGGTCGCCGACGTAGGGGATCTTGTTGACCTCAGGCGAGGACATCCACTGCCGCAGGATCATCGTCGCGCGGACGTCGTCCTCGTTGTACACGTACAGCCGGTCTCGCTGGTCCAGTTTCGATTCGCCGCCGTCCATGCCGACCGCGTCGCGGTACCACCGCATCGAGTTCTCGCCGCTGGCTTCGGAATCGCGCCAGCTGAAGCCCGCGGCCGGGGCGATGATTTTCAGTCCTTTGCCCTGTGCGCACAGGAACTGGTCCTGGACACTGCGGAACAGGTCGAACCACGCGTCCGAGTCGATGAATTCCTGGACCTGGTGTTCGGTCGGGATGCCCGGCTGGCCTTTGAACCTGCGGGCCGACGCGAGCAGCCAGCGGTTCTCGGCGAGTTCGTTGTAGCAGTAGGCGCGGAAGGTCAGGCCGCGGGCACGAGCGCGCAGCCGGACACCCATCAGCCACTCCCAGAACTCGGCGAACGAACGCGCCTCATCCTTTGTCGGCAGCGGGTCCCAGGTCGCGAATGCGCGGTAGCCCTGTTCCTCGCCGACATCGGCGCCGCTGAGCAAGACGCCCCACATGTACGCGCCCGCGTCACCGAAGCTCTCCATGTCGACGTCGACCTCGACATCCGCGCGGGGCACGACCACTTCGGGCACCCGGCGGACCATCGTCAGGTCACGCAGCCACGCCTTGGCCAATGCGATCGCGTCATCCGAGGGCAGCCCGACCAGCTGCAAATCCGTCCCCATCTGAACGTCTGCCAGCTCGTCGACGGTCTGGATGCCCGCCGCTCGCAACGTCACCGCGTCCTCGCCGCGCGCCACGAGGCTGACGTCACGCTTCTCCATCAGCGTGACCTCGCAGACCGGCCACCACGGGCAGCTGCGGCATTCCAAGATCCGCGATGGCCGCGCCAGCGGTTGTCCCCCATTGGCGGCTGCGGCGGCGACAGCCAGACGGTCGGAGAATCGGTTGTCGTACTCCGACAGTGCCGTGCGGCCGCCTGGCCAGGTTGGCGCCTCCAGGTCGTGCCACGCCACGACGTCCGCGTCCAGGCCGATCACGCCGCCGACCGCGCGTCCGGACGCCGCGTAACCAGAGGCCTGCAGCATCCGCCAGGCGTGCGCGAGCCTCATCTGGTCACGCGGTTGCGGCCGGATCTTGCGCAGCGGGTCCACGCGGCTGCCGTTCGGCATCGGCTCGCCCAGCGGCGACGTGCGGGCGCCCTGCCCCGGGTCGGTCACTTTGTGCCGGACGACCAGCACTGGCACGTAGCCCTTGTCGCTCTTGACCAGGAGATCGATCGAACCACGGCGTCCGCCGCGGGGGTCACGCGGCAGCTGCGCGGCCCAGATGAACCGGGCGCCCGCAGTCAGCATCGCCAGCGTCGCCTGCTCGCGATCGGATCCACGCAGGTCAGCGCCAGTGGGGATCTCCATCCAGTCCGGGCCGACCAGGCGCGCCACCTGGTCCGCGACCGTGCGGCGGTGCGCGGTCGCGTCCGCTTTTCGCTGCTGGCCGGTGGGGTCGGGGGCGGCTTTCGGGACGTCTCGCATGGCCGGGTCGTGTTCCAGGTGCACGCGCCGCCGGCAACGGTTGACCACACCAGCGTCGAGCAGCACCGAATCCGTCACAGTAAGCACTTTAGGCGAGGCCATTGACGACCGAGATGCTGCTATTGCCCCACGACAGTAGGTTGGTGGCCATGAGCGCGACGAAGCGAACTCCACGGATCAATCCGCGCAGTGCGAAAAACGCCGTCGCCGTCGCCAAGGTGATCGGCCCGGTGGTCGTTCCGGTGCTCATCCCCTTCGCCGCGAAAGCCGCGGCCACACTTCGTAACCTCAAGGACAACCGGCGCGCCCACAAACTCGGTGTTCCCGTCGCTGACCTGGCGAAATACACCGGCCGAGGCGCTGCACTACACGCTCGGATCGCCGGTCTCGCCGAGGTACTGCAAGAGCTGAAGGACCGCGGCAAGGACGATCTGTTCGCCGCTGAGACCGCCGAGACGCTGGCCAAACTGACCTCGGCCGTGCGCGCGGCCGAACGGATGCCGACCGCGAAGCGAAAAACTGTGCACAAGGCGGTCGCTGCCGAACTCGACCAGTTGGAGCAGCGGCTCCTGCACAAGTTGGGCATCTGAGTCCGACGGTTTCAGTATTCCGGCCGACTCGCTCACCGGGAGCCTCCGGCTACGCTCCACCGTGTGAAGAGGCGACCGGTCACCGCGCGCAGTTGCCCAAGGGCGTCACTGCGTGGCTGGACGCTGGCCGTGAGCTCGGGCGCGCTGGCCATCGCCGCGCACGGGATGGCAGGTGGCGCGACGCCGGACACGGCGCTCGCTGTCCTGTTGACCATGATCGTCGCGTGGGCGGGCACAGCTGTCGCCAGCCGCTTTGACGGGCCGTTGTCGATGCTCATCGCCCTGGGAATGGCCCAGGCGGCGATGCACCTGGTCCTCAACTACGTCGTTCCCTCACACGTCGGCCACAGCACGCCCTTCGACCCGGCGGTCATGCTCGCGACACACGCGGGCGCGACCTTGGTGACCGCGTTGCTGCTGGCCAAGGCCGACACGGCCGTCGGGCTGATCGGTTCGGCGATGCGGCTGCTGCTCGATCTGATCGAGCCGCCCCGGTTCCCGGCGGTCGCCAGCGCGACTTATGCATTGCCGGAATCGCCGGACCGGATCGATCACATCCGGGCCGTGCTGCTGCGCCGCGTGCACGCCAGACGCGGTCCACCTGTCTGCTCCTGAAATCCGATTTCTCCCCTCACTCACCCCTGCACTTTTCAGGAGCTACCTCACTATGTCTACAAATCGACTTTTGGCGCGCGGTTTTGCCGTGGCGATCGCCGCCGGAGCCGTTGTTCTCGCTGGTGGCGGCGTCGCCAGCGCGCACGTGACGGCGAATGTCACCGAGCCCGCCAAGCAGGGCGGCTACTCGAAGATCACCTTCCGGGTGCCGAACGAGGACGCCAGCCAGGGCACGATCAAACTGCAGCTGGTGTTCCCCAAGGACACGCCGCTGACCGGCGCGCGGCCCAAGCCGGTGCCCGGCTGGACCGCCGAAGTCAAGAAGACCCAACTGGACAAGCCGGTCTCCAACGGCCACGGCGGCGAGATCAAGGAAGCGATCGACACGATCACCTGGACCGCACAGCCAGGCACCCGGATCAACCCGGGCGAGTTCCAGGAGTTCGACATCTCCGCTGGCCCGCTGCCCAAGGCCGACCAGCTGATCATCCCCGCGATCCAGACCTACGACGGCGCCAAGGGCGAAGTGAAGTGGGACGCCCCGCCGACCGCGGGTGAGGAGCCTGAGCACCCGGCCCCGGTCGTCAAGCTGGTCGCGGCTGCCGCTGGCGAGGACGCCCACGGCAGCGCGGGCACGCAAAGCGACGTGAAACCCGCCGCTGACTCGCACAACGAGGCCGCTGCGGCAGGCACCGACACCACCGCGCGTTGGCTCGGCGGAATCGGCCTTGTCGTCGGCGCACTGGGCCTCGGCCTGGGTATCGGCGCCACCCTGCGGGCGAAGCGGGTGACGGCCGCCGCCCGTGGAGGCGAGAAGGCATGAGGCGGTTCGTAGCCGCGTCCGTGTTGGCCGGCCTGGCGTTCGTCGGGCTGGCCACCCCCGCCCTCGCGCACAACTCCCTTGTGGACTCCAACCCCAAGGACAAGGTGTCGCTCGCGACGGGTCCGCAAACCATCCAGCTCACGTTCGACCAGCCAGTACAGGACGGCGACGGGATCAACACCATCTCGGTGATGGATCCGCAGGGCAACCATTGGGAAGCCGCGCCGCCGCAGGTGAACAGCACGGTCGTGAGCGCGCCGTTGCGGCCGCTGGGCCCCAGTGGCGTCTATCGGATCGCGTGGCGCGTGCTGTCGGCCGACGGTCACCCCGTGAAGGGCGAACTGTCGTTCACGCTCACCACTGCGGGCAACGGCACGCCCTTGCCCGCGGACGAACTGGCCAAGTTCAACAACGGCGCCAGTGTCTCCGCGCCGGGTGAAGCCGAGAGCGGCGGAATCCCCACGTGGGTATGGATCGTCGGTGCCGTGCTCGTGCTCGGCATAGGCATTGTGTTCGCGCTTCGTATGGGCGGTAAGGAAGACGACGCCTGATGTCCTCGACCCGGGCCACCGCTTCGCCTCGGTTCGCTCTGGTCGGCGTCCTGGTCACGGCCGCGATCGTTGGTGTCCTTATTGGACTCGCGATCACCGTGACCACGGCGCTGCCCGGGCTGCCCGAGCCGGATGCGGTGGTCCGGTACGGCATTCCGGTCGTCCGGGTACTGTTGGACATGGCCGCGGTCGTCACCGTCGGACTTTCCCTGCTGCCCTTGCTGATCGGCTTCGATCGGCCGAAACTCGCCGAGGCCGTGCTGGCCGGGACACGGCGGGTGACTGTCGCAAGTGCACTCACGTGGGCGATCGCCGCACTGGTCGCACTCGTCCTGCAGACCGCCGAACTGCGACTGTCGCGATCGGTCACTCTCACCGCGATCTGGGACTACATCCGGACTGTCGCGGCGGGAAAGGCACTTGTCGCGGTTTTCCTCTTCGCGATGCTGTGTGCTGTCCTCGCGGCGTGGACTGTCCGCAAAGGCGAATCTGTTCCTGCCGAACTGCGTGCCGCTGCCGCGTTGTTCACGCTCTTGCCGTTGCCGGTGACCGGTCACGCCACCGACTGGTCGTGGCACGACATCACGATGGTCTCGATGGAACTGCACGTGCTCGCCGCGGTCACATGGACCGGAGGGCTTGGCGCGGTGGTCGTGCTACTGGCCGCGAATCGCACCCTGCTGGCGCATGCCCTGCCGCGATTCTCGAAGTTGGCCACAATTTGCGTTGTGGTCTCGGCGGTGACCGGGCTGTTCAACGGAATCGCCGAACTCGTGCTCACACCCGGCAGCTCGCTGTGGCGTGACCTCTTTGGAACGGGCTACGGCCTGCTCGTGCTTTTCAAGATCGGCTGCGTTGTCCTGCTTGGACTGCTCGGCGCGAACATCCGCTGGCGGCTGCTGCCGTCGATCATGCGGCACAACCGGACCGCGCTGGTCGGCTGGGCAACGGCCGAACTGGCGATCATGGGACTGGCCTTTGGCTTCGCCGTTGTGCTCACCCGCGCGCCGGTGGTGTGAGCGCTCGCCGTTCGTCGCGAGTGGAGATTATGTGGCGGCCGTCACGTTCAACGAAAAAGCCGCTGAAAATCCGAAGAGTCGAGCGGTCAGTCCTGCTCGGTGAACTGCGCGGGTTCGTGTGGCCTGCGCAACTCCGACAACCGCTGCATGGTCGTCGCCCCGCGCTTCTCGAGTTCCTTGCGGGTGATCCAGCCTGCCGCGAAGTGCCGGTAGCTCTGCGCCAGCATGACGAGTTCGGCGAGGTAGTCAGCTGCCCTGCGACGACTGCCTTCTGGCAACCGGGAAACCAGAGCGAGCTGGGCTTCCACCACTTCGTCCAGCACTTGGGCGGACCGCAGCGCGCGCTTCGCACGCCGACCATCACCGACTGTCCTGCTCAGCAGCCCCAACACCGTGATCCATCACCTCTTGGTGAGCAATTCTCGACGAGAACTTGAACACAGAGTAGCCGATAACCCGGTTGGGGCAACGGCCGCCATCTGTCGAGAAAGGATTCGCTCAGCGAGGCCCTGGCGTTACCGCCATTCAGGTGTACCGGACCCACCGCGCGCGGGTGTCGCCGCGCCGGAAATCACCGAGACGGCGCATCAGCTCGGGCCGTACCTCGGGGTTGCTGCGCACACTCGGCAGCACGCTAGTGATCAACTTCAGCTCTCTGACCTCACGCAACACCCGGAAGCCAGCCCATCGGGTGACGTCAAAACCGTACGCCCGGACGATCTCACGGTACGTACGCGCGGGCTCGCCGAACCGGCCAACTCCGACGGCAACAGGTGTCAGATCCCACTCTGGCGGACCCAGCGAAGTGGAATCGAAATCACACAACACCGGTCCGTCCGGCGACGGAATCAGATTCCCGAGATGCGCGTCGCCGTGCAGGACCGCGGGCGGCAGCTCGAACTGCAGGTTGGCCAGCTCATCGGACAGCCGCTCACACGTGTCCAGCAGGAACTGGTGGTCGTCGTCATCGATGTCCTCGGCGTCGTCGATCCGCCTGAGCACGTCATCAAGGGGATCCCACGCGGGCAGCTCGAACGACGGCGGCGGCAGGCTGTGGATCCGCTTCAGCAGCTCGCCCAGATCACGGCCACGAGGTTTGCGGCTGCCGTCCGGGACGACATCCCAAACCGTCGCCAGGTGTTCACCCGCGCGTACCGGCTGGGTGACCCCGGCAAGCAGCCGGACGGACGGAATGTCGTGCTCGGCGAACCACGCGGCGACCCTGACGACCTTCTCGACCCGGTGGCGCAAGGCGTGCGACCCGACGATACGGACCACGGCGGTATCGCCGACCAGGCGATACACCGCGTTGTTGGTGAACCTGAGCAAGGTCGCGCCGGACGCGTCCAGGCCGATCTGCTCGCAGATCAGCGTTAACGCCGCGGCGAGGCTGTCCCTGCTGAACCGTCCCTCGGACTTGACCATGGAACCGGTTCTGTGGGGCTCAGCCGTCTGCTCACGCGTCCGCGTCGAAGTACTTGTTGAGCGCGTCGGAGAGTTCACGGGCCTGACTGTTGTTGCGGCGCTTGTCGGCCTCTTGCTTCAACGGCCGCATCCGGTCCTTCGCACGACCGGACGTGATGTTCTCGGCCAGCTCGACCGCGGACCGACCGACCTTGGAACCGTGGTCGATATCGCCCTCGATCAGGTGGTTGGTGGCAAGCGCACTGAGGTTGAAGGTTTTACTGCGGGCCATGTCGTCGCCATAGGCGTCGATCGCCCGCTGCAATGCCGGGATCGCGTACTTCGTGTGCTTGGTGTCGACCTCTTGGGCGAGCACCGTGTGCACGGTGCCGATCATCGCGTGCACATCGGTCTCGGTGAAGAACTTCACCCAGGTTTCGGCGCCGTCGAGGTCGGCACGAGCGAACTCGTCACGCGTCCGGCCGAGCAGCTTCATCGTCTGCTCCCGCTGGCCCATCATCGCGTAGGCCCACGCCTCGTTCGCGCACAGCACCGCGACCGCCAGCTCCGAGCCGGAGTTCTGGGCCGCGATCTGGCCGAGCGAGAAGATCTTGAGCGCGTCATTGGGCGCGCCGTTGTGCAAGTAGACCCGGCCCATCCGGTAGAGGATGTTGGCGACAAGAGGCTCACTGCGGCCCTCTTTCGCCAGCTCAAGACCCTTGCCGAAGTGGTTGCGGGCGGAGTCGAGCAGCCCGATGTCGAAGGACGTCCAGCCCGCGAGGTTGTGCAGGTCCGCCAGTGCGACGTGCAGGCGTTGCTTGACCACATCGGTCGCGGACGCGCCGAGCATCTGTTGCCCCCAGGACAGCTGCGCGATCACCGCGTCACGGCAGGAACCACCGCCGTACTGGTAGTCCAACGAGCGCAATGCCCTGGTAGCGGCCTCAACCTGGCGCACATCCGTCATACCGATCCGACCGGGGGCCGGAGTCTGGATGGGGTTCGAGACCCACGGCCCGGAGTCCGCGCCGAACACGTTCGCGCCCATCGTGACGGCCGCGGCGTGCGCGAGGAACTTCCGACGCTTCACCGACTCTGCCTCCTCGGGGGTCTGGTCGTCGACCGTGGCGACGACACGGACCCGTGTCTCCTCGTCATATGCGAGGCCCATGTATCCCCTTGGAACGCCCAAGCCAGCGGCGATCCTCGCGAGTACGTCATAGGCCATGACCTGGCGACCTTTGAGGATCTCCGATACCTCGGACTGCGACTGGCCGGTCTGCGCGGCGATCTGCCGCTGCGAGATTCCGTGCTTTCGCAGCAGCCGGTAGACCTGACTGATCTCCCTCGCGGCAAGCGCTGCCCGCATGTCCGGCTTCTCCCAGACATCAGCGGTTACCACAGCACCTTGTGACCCGGTGGAGTTCACTCGCGCCCCCTTGCAGTCCGTTGGGCGTCAACCGCAGAGTAAACACATTGCGGCAGGGCCGAGAAGTAGTGATCGGTCAGGCTGATCGGTCGGGCCGAAGTCCGCTGACCGCTTAACGTGAAACCGCGCCCGATCAGCTCACCATCACCCCGTTCGAGTTTGCCACGTACCAATCTAGTTTTTGGTAAGCATTCGAGCACGGAGGGAAACTTCTGATCGTGGACCTGGTCGGCTCGACGGTGACGCGCCCCGCTCCTACGCCCTCACCTGCAGCGCAGGCGGAGGCGCAGGACTCCCCTGGCCTCAGAGATCTGACCGGCTCATTTTCCGGCCGTCAGGTATGGCACATCAGCTGCGGAGACGTCATCAACCGCGATCGCTGTCTCACTGTGCTCGTGAACGATCAGAACAAGGTGGTGCTTGTCGGACCTCCCGGCGAGACCGCGGTCCTGTCTTCCGGCCAGCTCGGCCAGTTGCGGGACGCCCTACGAGAAGCCGCCGAGCAGGCGGAAAGGTGACGGTGACGCTCCCGTGGACGAGATACTCGGCCAGGTTTTGCGCAATGCGGTGTGGGAACGCCTTGACATGCTCTCCGAGCTGGCAACCCGCGCAGACGCCCCGTCCCTGCTGTCCGTGGCCCGATCCGAGCTGCCCCGCCTGACCGAAGGCTGGCGAGCGATGCTCTCGGCCCACGAGCCCGACGAGCGAGGAAACTGCCCTACCTGTTCATCAAGGTGGCGCCAGCAAAAAGCGCCATGCTCGGTCTGGCGAGCAGCCTACGAGCACCTGGTAGCCGGAGGCCTCGCCCCAGCAGGAGGCAGGCACGTCCGAAGGGCAACAGCAACCCCCCGCCGTGTGGTGGCCGGCGCCCGATAGACCGGCGGTCCGGTTCGTCCGTCCCCCCGAGCGAGGCGAACCGGACTGCCATCCAAAAGCACAGCGAGCAAAGCGAGCAGTGCGACTGGGTGAAGGCCGGTCCGCGCGTGTCTGCCGCTCCGGCATGGTGAGTTGAACACGCGAGCGGCGCAAAGCGGCGAGTGAGAAAGCTGGAAGCGAGTCGAGCAGTTTGACTCACCGTGCCGGTGGGGCGGACACGCGGTAGTTCACCCAACCCAACCCAGCTGGAACCACCAGCAAACCACCCCAAGCAGCCGCAATGGTCAAAAACGCCTGCGGCAATGGTCAAAACCATGTGCCGCAAAGGTGGACACACCCTTCCGGAACGGTGGACACGCCTGAAGCCACCGGTCCTTGCCCGGAGTCCCAATTTTTGTTGGGGTCAATTTTGTGACTAGTTCGCCGTTGTTATTCGCGTCAGTAGGAATCCGGCGACCAAGGTTGCCAGTGCGGAAGCACCGAACAGTCCCGCGTAACCAAGTCCGGCCAAGATTGCCGGGGCGATGAGTGGCGCGAAAACCTGCGGCAGCGAATTGGCGATGTTCACGACGCCGAGATCTTTGGCGCGATCTGCTGCCGCCGGAAGCAAGTGCGTGAGCAGCGCGATCGCCACCGCCCAATAGATTCCGAAGCCCGCGCCAAGCAGCGGTCCGGAGATCAATGACGCGATCCAGGTCGGCCAAATCACCAGAACGAGTGCGGCCGCGGCCATGAAAGCGACTGCTACCAGTACGTACGGCTTGCGGCGACCGGACTTGTCGGAGAGCCTGCCGGCCACGAGCGCGCCGATGACCAACGCGATTCCGTAGCCAGCCATCAGGATCAGCAACGATTCCTCGGGATCCGCCCGCTTCACCGCGTCCTTGAGGAAGAACAGCAGGTAGAACGTGCCGAGGGCGTTGCCGAGGTTGATCATGAAGTGGCAGCCCCACATCCACGCGAAACCCGGGTGCTCTCGCGGCGAGATCCACAGATCCAGCTTCGTCTTGCTGACAAGTTCCTTCGGCAGCCTGGCATCCGGTGTGAAGAACACGAACGCGGCCGCCCCCAACAGCACCACGACCGCACACGCAACGTAACCCGCGACCAGACCAGTCACGATCGCCGTAACCAGAACCGCACCCAGCACAGTGCCGAACATCTGGCTGATCCCGATGAAACCGCCGGTCTGGGCGCGCTGGGCGACCGGAACACGGTCCGGAATCGCGGCGATGAGCGGAGCCAGCATCGCGTTCAGCCCGACCTGGACAAGGCACCAGCCGAGTACCATCACGACGACATTGCCCGCCAGAGCAAGCACCACGAGCCCGACAGCGCCGACGACAGCGCCACCGATGGTCCACGGGTGGCGACGGCCGAACCGAGACGTCGTCCGGTCCGACAGCAAGCCTGCCAACGGATTGATGATCAACGCGGCCACACCACCGGCACCAGTGGTGATACCGAAGACCAACTCCTTGTTGGCGGCGTCAAGCAGCTCGGCCTGTTGCGGCAACAAAACTTGGATCGGCGCGTAGATCGCCAGCCACAACCCGAGGTTGGCGAGGAAGAGCAGGGTTATCCAGCCTGCGCGAACCCGTTGGACGGGCTCCGATAACGCGGTCGTCACCGGGCGCCTCCGATCACGTCGCGGTACCAGTGGAACGAGTCCTTCGGTGTCCGGGCAAGGGTTTCGTAGTCGATGTGGACGAGGCCGAACCGTGGCTGGTACCCCTTCGACCACTCGAAGTTGTCCAGCAAGGACCACACGAAATAACCACGGACGTCGACACCTTCGGACATCGCTTTCTCCAGTGCCGCAAGGTGTTCGGTGTGGTAGTCGATGCGCTCCCGGTCGCGCACGCCGTCAAAGCTGCAGCCGCTCTCGGTGATGTACACCGGCGGAAGATCGTAGCGGCTGTTCAAGGTGGCGAGGAACTGCCGGAGCCCATCGGGGACAACGGGAGAATCGTTGGTGGTCAACGGGTATCCCTCGACCGGCCGTAGCTCGAACGGCATCGGGTTGCCCTCGCCAGGTTTCGCGACACCCTGCGGTTCATAGTAGTTGACGCCGTAGAAGTCCAGTGGTGCGGCGATTTTCGGCAAGTCATCGACATAACTTCTTGGCAGGTAAGGGATTACCTCATCGGGATAGCTCCCGGTGAGTACCGGTTCGGCATACATCCAGTTGATCACGGCGTCCAGGTGCCGCGCTGCGGTAAGGTCGCCTTCGTCCTTGCTGGCAGGCCAGATCGGACTGTGATTGTTCGCCGTACCAATGTTTTTCGCTCCGGTTGCGCGCAAGGCGCTGACCGCGAGTCCGTGCGCGAGGTTCTGGTAGTGCGCCGCAGGCATGGCATCGAAGAGCAGCGCCCTACCAGGGGCGTACTCACCCAGCGCGTACCCGAAGAGCGTCTCCACCATCGGTTCGTTGAGCGGGATCCACATCTCCACTCGATCACCAAGGCGCTCGCCGACGATCTGCGCGTACTCCGCGAACCGTTCGGCGGTGTCCCTGACGAGCCAACCACCGTTGTCCTCCAACGGTTGTGGCGTGTCCCAGTGATACAGCGTGGTCACTGGCGCGATGCCCGCTTCGCACAAGGTGTCCACGAGGTTGTCGTAGAAGTCGAGGCCTTCGACGTTGACCTTGCCTTGGCCGGTCGGTTGAATCCGCGGCCACGCGACGGAGAACCGGTACGCCTTGACGCCGAGTTCGACCATCAACGCGACATCTTCACCGAAGCGGTGGTAGTGGTCGCACGCTATGTCGGCGTTGTCGCCATTGCGGACCTTGCCCGGCGTGGCACAGAAGGTGTCCCATACGGAGACGCCCCGCCCGCCCTCGCGCGTCGCGCCTTCGATCTGGAAGGCCGACGTGGACACACCCCACACGAAGTCGCTCGGGAACGCCATCTTCACCTCGTTGCCTCGTTGCTGGACGAATGTGAAATTCATTCGGATACTAGATGCGATGTCACTCACACGCCAGCGGCCGATTCACGGCAAGATAGGTGCTGAGCAGAGGAGACACTTGTGGCGAGTCCGACCCCGCTGAGGCGCAAACCGGTCCAGCAACGCAGCACGAAACGCGTCGAGCAGATGCTCGAAGCCTGCGCTGCCCTCATCGAAGAGGTCGGCTACGACGGAGTCACGACGACACTGATCGCCGAGCGTGCGGGCGTCGCCGTCGGCTCGCTCTACCAGTTCTTCCCGGACAAGCGAGCAGTCGTGCGCGAGCTGACCCGGCGCAACCTTGAGCACTTCCTGAAGGTCGTCGGCGAACGCTTCGAAACGACCTATGTGGACCACTGGTGGGACGCGGTCGACCTGGCGATCGACATCTATGTGGACATGCACAGGACGATTCCCGGCTTCAGCAAGCTGCACTTCGGCGACGTGGTCGACCTCGAACTGCTCGACGACGGGGAAGGCAAGCACAACAACGAAGTGGTGTCCGGCCGGCTGACCGAGATCGTCGCCTCAAAGGCAGGACTGCCGGTGGAAGAGCTGATCCTGCCGATCACCATCGCCGTCGAAGCCACCGACGGCATCCACAAACTCGCCTTCCGCCGAGACCCCAGCGGCGATCAAACGATCATCGACGAAGGCAAATACCTGCTCAGGCAATACCTGTCGAGCAAGGTCGGCAAGTAGCCCCGAACCGACGGCACCATCACCAAATCAGGTTGTCCACAACCGACCACCAACCCCCTTGACCAGCCCATACCCCCGATAGACTGGCCAGGGGTCGTCCCCCCGGGAGTGGTGGGGGATGTTTGGCGGGTTTGGCTCAGCCGAAGTTGACGCCTTCGCCTCGGTAGGTCGGGACGGTCCGCTCGATCCGGTCCCCTCTGATCAGGTGGTATTCCTGGAAGCGCTCGGCCAGTTCGCCTGCCTTGGAGTGGCGCATCCACACCCGGTCGCCGAGTTTCAGCGAATCCGCCGCCGCGCCGACCACCGGCGTCTGCACCTCGCCCGCGCCCTCGAAGCCGATCAGTTTGAGGCCCGATGGCAGGTAAGGCTGTGGCAGCCGGTCGGGCGTACCGGTTCCGGAAGCGACGTAGCCGCCCGCGAACAGAGTTGCGATGCCCGGCGCGGGTCGGCGAACGACCGACAGCGCGTACAGGGCGGCTGGGCGTGGTTTGAAGCCGCGGTAGCTGTCGAACAGCCAAGGGCCGATCAGGCCTGATCCGGCTGCCAGCTCTGTGACCGATGGGTCGGTCGAGGTCATTTCCAGGCTGCCTGTGCCGCCGCCGTTCACGAACTCCAGGTCCGTCACGCCGCGGATCGCGGAGATCGCGGCGCTGCGGCGTTTGATCAGCTCTGGTCCTGAGCGGCGTTGCATCCAGCCGATGACCGCGCCTTTCACCGGGTTTCCTGGTGGGGCGTCGCCTAGGCCCGCTATCTGACCTTCGTAGGACATCACTCCGACCAGGGAAAATCCTGGGCGGCGGGAGACTTCCGCGGCCAGTCGCGCTGCTTGGCGTGGGGTGCGGATCGGTGATCGGCGGGTTCCGACGTAGACGCCTGGCAGGGGGCGCCAGGCCGCGTCGAATTCCAGGCAGATCCGGATCGGGGCATGATCAACGCCAAGGGCCGCATCAATCAGGTCCAGATGGGCGGTCGAGTCGGCGATGACCGAGATGACCCGGGCGGCCTCCGGGTCTGCGGCGAGGTCACGGAGTGCGGCATGGTCTGTTGTCGGGTAGGCGACCAGGATGTCAGTGTTCGCCAATGGGGTCTCTCGCCATTTGCGGGTCAGCCACAGGGCTTCGCGCAGCGAGTACGCCATGACGCCTTCGTATCCCGGCATCGTGAGTGCTCGTTCCAGCAGGTACGAGCACCGGATCGACTTGCTGGCCACTCGGATCGGACGGCCGTGGGCGCGGCGCACGAGGGTTGCGGCGTTGGCGTCGAACGCGTCCAGGTCCACCACGGCGAAGGGCGGATCGAGTCCCTTGGTGGCGGTGTCCAAGTCGGCCTGCTGGGTCACGCCACCACAGTACGTCGATTTCGGTTGAAATGTGAATAGCTTTCACTTACGGTGTGTCGAAACCCTGCCGCGGAGGGCAACGCGTCTATGAGTGCTCTGAAGACCAGCGCCGAAGGTCACATCCGGTGGACGAACTGGGCCCGCAACGAAATCGCGGCACCGGCCACGGTGTCCCGGCCGGCCAGTGTCGAGCAGATCAGCGACGCCGTCAGCACCGCTCGTGCCAAGAAGCTGCAGGTCAAGGCGCTCGGCTCTGGCCACTCCTTCACCGCCATCGCCGCCGCGCACGGTGGTGCGGCCATCGATCTGTCGCAGTGGACCGGCGTCGAATCGGCGGACATCGAGTCCGGCCTGGTCACGGTCCGTTCCGGCACCACGATCAAGCAGCTCAACGCCGCGCTCGACCGGCTTGGTCTGGCCATGATCAACCTCGGCGACATCGACGCGCAGACCATTTCCGGCGCGATCTCGACCGGGACGCACGGCACGGGCGCGAAACTCGGCGGGATCGCGACCCAGGTAGCCGCCCTTCAGCTGGTGTTGGCCGATGGGTCCGTGGTGAGTTGCTCTGCCGATGAGCGGCCGGAGCTGTTCAACGCGGCGAGGGTTGGGCTTGGCGCGCTCGGCGTGATCAGCACAGTGACCTTGCGCTGCGAGCGGTCTTTCTGCCTGCAGGCCGATGAACGGCCTGTTCCGCTTGAGGAAGTGATCGAGCAGCTCGACGAGTTGATCACCGGTCACGACCATATGGAGTTCTACTGGTTCCCATACGGTCGCAAGGCTTTAGTGAAGCGTAACGACCGCCTACCGCTCGACGCGGCAGTCCGACCGCTCAGCCGACCGCGGCAGTTCTTCGAGTACACCCTCATGGAAAACGTCGTGTTCGACGCGGTGTGCCGACTCGGCCGGGTCGTGCCGAAATTGGTCGAGCCGCTGAACAACCTCTCGTCGAACGCCCTCTCGCCGCGCGCCTACAGCGACCTGTCCCACCGGGTCTTCGTGACCACACGCAATGTGCGGTTCGTCGAGGCGGAATACGCCGTGCCCAGGGAGTCGCTTGTCGACGTGCTCAACGAGCTGCGCGCGGTGGTCCCCACGCTGAAGGACCCGGTGATGCTGCCGGTCGAGATCCGGGTGGCTGCGGCCGACGACATCTGGATGTCCACCGCCTACCAGCGGGATTCCGCGTATTTCGCGATCCACCAGTACCCGGGCATGCCGTATCGGGAGTACTTCGACGCCTTTGAGAAGATCGCCGCGCAGGTCGGCGGGCGTCCGCACTGGGGCAAGATGCACAGCTTGGACGCGTCCGTTCTGCGCGAGCGCTACCCGAGGTTCGAGGACTTCCGCCGGGTGCGCGCCGAGGTCGACCCGAATCTGGTGTTCCGCAACGCCTATTTGGAGCGCGTGCTCGATTTGACCTGAGTGATCGCGATGTCGATCGGCGTCGGGCCTCGGCCCAGCTCCAGGGTTAGCCCGATGGTGTCGTTGTCGTCGAGCAGTCCGACCAGCACAGCGGCGACTTCCTCACGCGGCACGTTGCCTGGCGGCACCTGGAAATCCAGGTTGACCAGCCCAGTCGCCGACTCGTCGCTCAGGTGCACCGGTCGCAGGATGGTCCAGTCGAGGTCACGTGACCTCAGGTCCTCTTCCGCCGCGGCCTTTGCCTTGAGGTAAATGCGAAATGTTTCGTCGACCGATGGGTCGTCGGCGCGGTCGAGGCCGTACGAGCTGATCTGGATGAACCGCCGGACTCCGGCGATCTCGGCGGCTTGGGCGAACAGGACCGCCGCTGCGCGGTCGACTGTGTCTTTTCGCTCGACGCCACTGCCCGGTCCGGCTCCTGCCGCGAAAACCGCGGCATCCGCGCCACTCAGGACTTTGGCAACATCTTCCGCGGCCGACTGCTCCAGATCGAGCACAACCGGTTCGGCGCCTACTTCGCGCAGGTCATCCGCCTGCGCGGGATTGCGGATCAAGCCGACCGGTTCATCACCACGGGTCGAGAGGAAACGTTCGAGGTAAAGAGCGATCTTGCCGTGTCCACCGGCGATGACAACTCGCATGCGGACCAGCCTAAGTCGTCTGGTTCGGTCAGGCTGACAGAACTCGCTCGTAGGCGACCTCGTTGACCCAACGCGACACCGCGTCGATCCCGGCGGTGACTTTGTCGTTGCGGCCAGGCAGATCGAGCTCGACGCCGTTGTCCGGGTCGGCGCTGACCACGGCGATGCCGTAGTTGCGGGCCCGCGGCAGGCAGTTCGCGAGGTAGTCGTGCGTCAGAACGACCGACGACGGAACGACCATCGCCGTGTCGCCGTAGCGGGCGAACGGCGCCAGCGCGGCAAGACCGGTCCGCCAGTGCCGCGAAACCGCCAGCACACCAACGATCCGCACGGCCGCGGCGGGCACCTGGCCAGCGAACTCCGGCCACACCCACGTGGACACGGTCGCGCGGTCCGTGACCGGCGCCTGGCCGAGGCAGATCCGCTCGGCGTGCGCGTCGGGCAGAAGTTCAGCGACGAGCGAAACCCGGCGGCCCAGCAGCGTCATCGGCTGCAGCGCCACACCCGGCCAACCGAGCTGGGCGACGGCCGCGGACGCGAGCTCGTCATCTGGGGCGGGAAGCTCGACGGCGGACGGAATGGGCAGTGCAGCGTCCTGCTGAGTCACTGCCGTGCGCCCTGGAATGCCGGTCACGAAGCCCCGCCTCCTTCGACTCGACCGTGTCCCTGGTGGTCACGGGCCGAACTGGTACATGGAATTTGGTACCAGCTGAGCCAGCCCCACGGATCTCCATTCCGCTCTCCGGCGACCAACGGCGCCGAGCGGTCGGTGACCGGTCGGTAAGCCGCCAGCCGACTTCAGCCCCGCGATGCCGCCGTCCGGGTGAGACAAAGACGGGCGGTCCTCCATGGCAACCACACCCAGTAAAGTGACCCCCACCACAATTGACTGAATTACACCCCTGTAATTCCCTACCCCAAAGGGCCGAATTTCGCGCCGAACATCACATCCACCCGGCGAGCCCCCTTGCAAATCCCACCCCACCCTTCGCTCACACGTGCGACTCAAGCAACTAGGGAAACGATCCCGCGAAGAGCCACGGGCCGAGTAGCGAGACCACAGGAAAGGGAAGGAAGGCAAGGAAACGGAGCAACCAGAGCGCTCATCACCCCAACCAGGCAGCAAACAAGAGACCGAGACGGCGGCCCCAGCCGAGCAAGGACACAAAGAAAGAAGGAGGCCCCCGCCAACCCCAGGACGAGCAGAAAAGCACCGCCCGAAGCGCAAGCACACAAGCGGCAAAGCAGAGGAACCGGCCAACCAAGCAGGCACAGGCAGCCGAGCCAAGGACAAAGCTGGCAGGTGCCAAAGCGAACACGCTGAAAAGCGACATCTACCAGGCCAAACAAGAAGGCCATGGCAAAACCCCGCCCAGAAGAAGCCAACCGACACCCAAGCCAAGCCAAACTTTTGCGGCAAAGCCGCAAAAGAAGCTGGTCAAACAAAAAGCAACCAGCGCTGGGTCAGAAGAAGCCCGCACCGTGGGGGGTTTGGGGGGCTCGGCCCCCCAACATAATGACGAAGACGCCCCCAGCGAAGTTGCGAAGCAACGAGCAGGGGGCGTCTAAGTCGAGTGGGCTGCCGACGGAATCCGATGATCAGCGGCTACAGGGTGATGTTGGTGGTGTTGTTCCCGCGCTCCTGGTGATCGTTTCCCTGCCCGCACGGTCCAGGCAAAGGCCACTGGGGGTATCTGGTGTCAACCGCTAGCTAGGTGTTGTCGAGGTCATCGAGTTGTCGCTGCACGCGTTCGGCGTCACCGTTGCGGCCTTGTTGCATGTACAGCAGCCGTGCTTCGTTCCACGCGTCGTGGGCTTGCTTCTGCCTGCGGAGGGCGGAGTAAGGGTGGCCGAGTCGCCGACGGCGTCATACGCCTGTTCCTGAATCAGGCGCCGTCTTCCAAGAAGGGATCCGGTGCCAGGCCAACCATCTTCGACGTTTGACCGGCCACCCCATTTTACCGAAGGATGCTGGCCTTAGAAGCAGTAAATCACTCCGCCAGGGCCAATCACGCATTCTTCCTGCGGCGCGGTGGTTGCACTAGCTGGCATGGCGATCAATGTAGTGGAAAGTGCCGCGAAAACGGCGCAGGCGAGCAGCTTGAGCTTTGTGGACATGGTTACTCCCCTATGAATGTCGATGGGCGAACGAAGATACTAACGATAAGTGAGTTTGTTCACCGGACGGCGCCCTGTCACTAGCTGGCATCGCGTTTGGCAATTTCTCGCCCTAAGACAATTGTAACTGCACCTCGAACAGCCCTGGAGAACACACGAGTGGCCATGGCGTGCCCCACGCTAGGACGGGACTCCCCGCAGGTCAGCAGGCACGGCAGGCACGGTTACGTCATCGGCGCGTACGCGCCAGCTTCAGCAGCTCGGCCAATCGTTGGTTTCCGGCCGTTGCTACCAGGAGCCGTACATCCTCCAGGGCTGTTGGTTGACCAGCAGGGCTGAAGCCGCGCAGGTCTGCGAACAACTGGCCGTCGGGAAATCGGCGCAGATTATGGTGTGCCCAGGTCAAGGCGAGCCAAGTCTTGCCGATGCCGCCGGTGCCGCCCACCGCAGTGATCGTCACGATCCCCGGCTGTTCGGCGGTCTGACCAGGTACCTGGTCGAGGTAGGCCAGTTCAGTGGCGCGGCCGGTGAACAACCGCAGTGCGGCCGGTAGTTGGCGCGGCACCGCACCCGCCTGTGGCGTGGGTGGTGAGGTGTGGCGCGCGAGAAGTTCGAAGGCGAACGCGGCCGCGTGCCGGGACGCAGTCGGCTGCCAATGGGCGTCAGCGTCCTCGGTTTTGCAGGACAACAGGTCCGAGATCCCGCGTACCACCAGGGCTTGGACGGCGTCGTTGACGTAGGCGCCGTGCAGGCAGCCGTGTCCTTCCATCTCGACCGCGGCCGCATCTCCACAGTGCTGGCTCAGGAATTGGGCTGTGGGCGAGTGTTGGTCGGCGACGACCTTTCCTCCTGCGGCGATCGGCCGCACCAGCGCTTTCGGAACACCGTCCACCCTGGCAATCGGATCGGTATCGAAGACACGATGTTGCCACGCGTTGTCCCGCACGAGTTTGCGAGCACGTGCCAGCAGCCTGTGTGAGGGTGCGGCGGATTTGATGCGGGGTTGGTAGTCGGTGGCGGTGTCCTTGCCGGACTCGTAGTCGTAGACGTGGTCGGCGATCACCACGTCGCCCAGGGTGACGTCTTTGCGGCCTCCGACGACGCCGACGAACAGCACCAGTTGTGGCTGGAACACTGCTACGGCGCGTTCCACCTCGACTCCGGCTTGGGTGTTTCCGGCACCGCTTTGGGCCAGTGCGACGGTCCAATGGCCGTGGTCGGTGAGGAAGGTGCCGATCTCGTAGAGGGTGCCGCGTTCTTCGCGTTCGGTGAACGGGCCGTCCAGGTGTGCGCGCACGGCTAGGTATTCCACGTCCAGCGCGGCACAGATCACCACGGTGCCCGACACGGTGTCATTGCTGCTGGTGGTCACGATGCCCCCTCCGCTAGCCCTGAGTATTCATGGCGATCTTGATTCGGGCGCCGTGTCGGAACAGGGAAAAGTGCTCCTGAGCTGGGAAGATGAGGTTGCTAATGCCTGTTCTTACCCATGAAGCTCTGGAGCACTTTCGACGTGGATGTTACTGGGTGGTCGCGGGATCTGGCGGTAGAAGTCGGTGGGCGTGGCGTGGTCAGTCATGCCGGGACCGCGGCGGTGCGGTTGCTGGCCGACCGCACCGGGTTGACGGAAGGCTTGTCGCGGGCGATGGCGCGGCGTGGGTTCATGCCGGTGCATGACCGTGGCCGGGTGTTCGCCGACACCGCGGTGTTGATCGCTGACGGCGGGCGGGTCCTGTCGGATCTGGCTGTCCTGCGCGATCAGGCCGAACTGTTCGGGCCGGTCGCCTCAGATCCGACGTTGTGGCGCACGTTGGACGCGGTCGGTCAGGTGCAGCGCAACAAGATCGCCCGTGTGCGTGCCCGGATCCGCGAGCATGTGTGGTCGTTGATCGAGCGACGGCACGGCCGGATTCCGCCGTCGCGGGTGGCCGACCGTGATCTGGGCACGACCGTGGTGGTCCGGTTGGATGGTTCGCTGGTGATCGCGCACTCGGACAAACAACTCGCCGCGGGAACCTACAAGGGCAGCTTCGGTCATCATCCGCTGCTGGCCATGTGTGACAACACCGGCGAATCGCTGGCCCTGTTGCTGCGCACAGGAAGCGCCGGATCCAACACGACAGCTGATCACCTCGAGGTCCTCGACGCCGCGATCGCCCAGATCCCGGCGAAACATCGAAGGAACCTTCTAGTCACCGTGGACGGCGCGGGCGCCTCCCACGGTCTCATCAAGTACATCACCGCGCTGAACGCCAAGCCAGGCAGGCAGGCGCACTACAGCGTCGGCTGGGAACTCGGTGCGCGGGAACGAGCCGCGATCGGCCGTGTCCCCGCGAAGGCATGGCAGGCAGTGCTCGATCACCACGGCGATCCTCGGCCGCTGGACAAAGCCGGCGTGGTGGAACTGACCGCGCTACTACGTCACCACCCCGACGGGGACCAACTGGAGAACTGGCCGGCCGATCTGCGGATCATCTGTCGTCGTGAGAAACCCCACCCCGGCGCACAGTTGTCCCTGTTCGAAGAAGCCGACGGCTGGCGCTACCAACTGGTGGCCACCAACACCCCGGGCAGCGGTTCGGGCGCCACCGTCCAGTTCCTGGAAGCCCGTCACCGCCCGCACGCCCGAGTCGAGGACCACGTCCGCTGCGGCAAGCAAACCGGCCTCGGTCACCTGCCCTCCACCAAGATCGAGATCAACCGGGCCTGGTGTCTGGCCGCCACCATCGCCATCGACCTGCTCGCCTGGCTGCGCCTGCTCTGCCTTGAGGGCACCCTCGCCAAAGCCGAACCCAAAACCCTGCGCTACCGGCTACTGCACACCGCCGCCCGCATCGTCCGCGGCCAACGCAAACGCAAGATCAAAATCCCGGAAACCTGGCCCTGGGCCGACCCTCTCGCCGCCTGCCTCCGGGCAGCGCTGGCCCTGCCACCACCAACTCGATGACCCCTGTCCCTGCCCCTCGACCTGAAAGGCCCGCCCCCCAACCCGGCGCCCAGCCAACACCGGCGGCCGGGCTCGAACCCTGACCATCACCACACAGCAACCAACTCAAGATCAACATCCGAACCGGCACAGGCGGACACGTCACCCACGTGAATGATCAAGGCTAGTGGAACGGGTGGCTCAGCTGTGGCTCGGCGCCGGCCAGGTGCCGGATCGGCCGAGGCAGCGATGCGCCGATCGACTTTGGTTTTATCGGCTAGGAAGGACAAAATGGTGCGGTATCCGCCACAGAGACCACCTGATCGGCGACGGCGGTCATCCAGCCGGTATGCGAGCGTTGAGTCTTGGTATGGCGATTGTCGGCTGCAGCAGCCTGTTGTCTGGGCTTGTCTGAGGAGCCACGTGTCTGTCGCAGGCTTGTGTCTGTACCTGACTGGGTGATCTTGTTCATGGCGGTGCGGCTGTGGCCCTGTGTGAGGGCTTGTGTGCACTAGGTTTCGGCGCGTGTCAGGGACCAGACAAGACGCGGGCGGGGTGTTGGCCGCCAAGCTGGACTCGGCGATTGAGGCGCGCGAGCGGCGCGTCGCGGTTCTGATGGACGAGTTGGCCCGCGCGCAGCATGAGGTGGGCAAGTATCGCGAGTTGCGGGTGTTGCTGGACCAGGTGCTCGATGAGCCGGGCATGGTGTCTGGTGCTGACGGCCCGGTTGGCGAGACGAGCGAGGCTCGCGACGCCGTAAAGGATCGTGGTGCCCGAACCAACGGGGCCGACGTTGACAGGCCGCGTGTTCCCGCCGCGGCGACGCTTGAGGCCACTATGGACAGTGTACCGAACGAGGCGCCCATCGATGACGTGTTCGAGGCGTTCACAGCTCGGCCGGGTCAAGTGATGTCCCCAGCCGAGATACTCGGGCTGTTCCCTGGCGCGTCACGTGTTCAGATCAGTGAGCGGCTGGGCCGGTTGGTGCGCCAGGGCAAGATCATCCGGGTGGTTAAGGGTCGTTTCCGGTTCGACCTGCCGGCAGACGAAGCTGCTGGCCACGAGGCCCCACCCACCCCGCAACAGCAGCGCGAGGCTGAGAACGTGACGTTGCGGGAGCAGATCACGGTGATCATGCGGCAGGCACCAGGGCGTGGTTGGCGGCCTCGGGAGCTGGCTGCGGTCCTGACACACACGAACCCTGACGACCTGTGGTCTCTGTTGCGGGACATGGCACACAGCAGCGAGATCGTGCAGGACGACGCCGGGCGATATTGGCCGTCACGTCCCTCCGGTGTGGTGGCCGCGCAGGCCGCCGATGGTCGGCAGGTGAGCATGGCGTAGCACAAGAAAGCCGCCACCAAGCGTGAACTCGGTGGCGGCCGGTTGACAAGCACACCCCCACCTCGAACGACCCCAAACCTTCGCACGGACACGGGTTGTTCGAAGCCACACGGGGAGCCTCGTCGTGCTCGCACGCTAGCGGACGTCGCGTTTCCTCCGCTGGATTGTCACTCGTTCGGGGCTCTGCCGTGTCGTGTCCGCACGCCCCGAAAGGCCCGTATCCATGGTGTCCTGTCCTGACCACAGTGTCGGGTCCAGCGCGAACGAAGTCCCCAACGCTCGTTCCAGGTCGGCCAGCACCGCGATGGTCGGCCAGGCCAAACCGTCGATGATGTTGACGATCGTCTGCCGGTTGACCGCCGCTGTCTTGCTGATCGCGTTGAGGCTGCTGCCGTTCTCGGCCAGCAGCCCGGTCAGGCGTGCGGAGATGCCTTGCGCGATCGCGGCGGCGTGGTCGCCGTCCAGTTCGGCGTGTGGCCAGTGGCCGGAGACCACGTGTTGACGGGGGGCTTGAGTGCGACGAGTACCCATTCAGCCCACTCCCCACAGGGTTGCTATTCGAATAGCATGGCCGCTCCTGGAGTCTACGTGCCGAGGAGAGCGGTGGAGCGACGGATCGCGACCTACGTTCCGCGTGATGCCCCACCGGCTTGGGACCGGGTCGCGGCCGGTGTCCGGTCCCTGGTGTCGCAGGCCAGCCCTGGCGTTCCGTATGAGACGGCCGAGTTGATGTCGGTGCTGGCCCGGCTGGCGATGTTCTGCGACGGGCACGGGATCACCAGCGCCGCGGAGTGGCTGGAACCGACCACGATCGACTGGTTTCTCGATCTGGGCTGCACTGCCGTGTCCTCGCACACCCGCGCCACCTATCGCGCCAAGCTGCGTCGCCTGACCGAGGCCATCCACGGGGTCGACGGCGCCAAACCCATTGCACTGTCGGCCACGGACACTTCCCGCCCGTACACCACCCGGGAGCTGGCTGGGCTGTGGTCGTGGGCTCGGGGACAGCCCACTTCCGCGCTGCGGGCGGGTTGCACACAACTGCTGGCCCTCAGCCTGGGATGCGGTCTGGCCGCCGACGAAGTCATCGCCCTGCGCGCGGGCTGTGTGCGGACGGTCAGTAATGGTGTGGTCGTCGTCGAGGTCATCGGGCGACGTGCGCGGCTGGTGGTCTGCCGCCAGCGGTGGGAGGCGGTGCTGGCTGAGCTGGCCAGTGCAGCGGGAAGTGGATTCTTCTTTCGCCCCAACGCAATCCGGGCGAAAAACCTGGTGTCGAACTTTCTGGCCAGGGCTCACCGGGGACCCACCACCCCGCCGGTCAAGCTCTCCCGGTTGCGCGATACCTGGATTGTGGAGCATCTCACCGCTGGGACGCCGCTGCCAGTGCTGGTGGCCGCCGCGGGCCTGGATGGTCTGTCTAGTCTGGACCGGCTGCTGCCGCACCTGCCGAGTGTCGGTGCGGATCGGGCGGAGAAGCATTTGCGCGACCTGTCGTGAACGCCGCCGCGGCCGCTGAGATCCTGCTTGGCGACGAACTTGTTGCGGTGTCGGACGCCGAGGTGGACCGAGCCCGCGCCTACATCGACCAGACCGGTCTGGTCGAGTTCTTCACCACCGCGCTGGCCGACCGTCGCCGCAGCCCGGCTGGTCGTCCCCGCACGCTCACGATCGAAGCCTTGCTGGTCGGGTTGCTGCTGACCGCGGTCACCGACCGCACGGTGCTGTTGAGCGGCGTGAACATGCTGGTGCATCACCGCATCTCGCCCCGGTTCCGCCAACAGCTCGGTGTCCCAGATAGGCCACTGACCGCGAATGCGGTCGAAGCCTCCTACGCAGTGGTGCGCCGCCTGTTCCACGCGATCGTCGAGGTGTTCGACGACTCGCCGAACCCGAAGAACCGCCGCTGGACCGAGGCCGAGTTCGCGGCCCGACTCACCCCGATGACACTCGGCGACCAGGCGCGACGCCGGGAATGTCGTGACTGGGTCAGCAACCGGGTCCTCGCGCCCAGCCTCACCGGCATGCTGGACATCCTGCGGGCATACCCGGCGACCGGCAGCTGTGTGGACGCCACCCCGATCAAGACCCATGCCCGCAAACCCTCCCGCACCAGCGGCATCGTGTCGGCCGACCCGGACGCAGGGCTCTACCTGCGCACCAACGAATCCAAGCCCCCCGCCACACACCAAACATCGCCGAACAACACCGTGAAGCACAAGACATCCTCCGCGAGGGTTACCCAGAAAGTGGTCACCAAGAAGATCGTGAAAGAGCTGTACGGCTACGAGGCCACGCTGCTGGTCAACGGCTCCACCCGCCCAGTCGACGGCCGTATCGCCCCACCCGTGCTCGTCGGCGGCTACACCCTCGAACGTCCCGGACACCGGCCCGGCGCCGCCGCGACCGACGTACTGCGGCACGCGATCGTCAACGGCTGGCCCACTGGGCTGCTGGCCGGTGACCGGGCCTACAACAACAGCGACCCGGACACGTTCCAGCTGCCGGCCCGTGCTCTCGGGTTCGGGTTGGTGTTCGACTACCGCGATGACCAGCTCGGCGTCCAGGCCGAGCATGGTGGTGCGATCCAGGTCGAAGGCCACTGGCACTGCCCACACATGCCCACACCCCTGGTCGAGACCACACGACACTTCCGAGACGAACACCACGACGAGGCGACCTGGCGGCGTCACTTGGCCGCTCGCGCCGCCTACGAGCTGCGGCCCAAAGCCAGCCCGGACGCCGAGGGCCATCAGCGGATGCTCTGCCCCGCCGCCGGGCCCGCGCCCACGGTCCGCTGCCCCCTCAAGAAACCCTCGATGCGCCACACAGCCAAACCCACCGTGAACCCGGCGGCCAGCCCGGTCGAACCGCCCCAGATCTGCTCGCAACAATCGATCACAGTCCCACCCCAGGCAGGGGCCAAGCACGGCCAAGCGCTGCCTTACGCGAGCCCCGAATGGGGTAACGCGTATCACACTCTTCGCAACGGAGTCGAAGGCACCAACGGCTACCTCAAAGACCCCACCAACACCAACCTCGAAAGCTCCGGAACCCGCCGCGTCCGCGGCATCGCCGCTGTCAGCTTCCTGGTCGGGTTTCAGCTCGCGGCCTCCAACCTGCGCAAACACGCCCACTGGCGACATGCTCACCCCATCGACCCAGAGAAACCACCACAACGACGCGCACGACGCCGGTCAACCCGACCGCTCACCGAATGGGCACCCGCTTCAGCTGAACCAGAGCGTCACTACCGATAACCCCATCGGGCACTTTTCGACCCACACTCCGCGATCACGCGACACAAAACAAACGACCTCGACATACAACAGGGGCGCCGCTTACGCGGCGCCCCTGAAAAAACCCTATTGGACAGCCAAACCTAATAACGTTGGTCTGACCAGGCTGATTTCGTCGTCAGCCCCGAGTGGGCGAGGAGGGAGTTGAACCCTCACGTCCTTTCGGACACACGGACCTGAACCGTGCGCGTCTGCCATTCCGCCACTCGCCCTGAAGTGACCGCGGAAGCGTAGCACGGTGTTTGGGGCCAGTTTGCAGGGGGTTGGAACATCCCGGTGTCTCTTGGGCCGCGCCCGGATACGATCGGGGGAGGAGCGTACGTGTGGAGGGATGATCTGTGGGCCTCGTGCAGCGCTTCGAGCGCAGGCTCGAAGGCATCGTGGGTAATACCTTCGCGCGTGTGTTCGGTGGCAACGTCGTGCCACAGGAGGTCGCGCAGGCGCTTCAGCGGGAGAGCGAAGACAACGTTCGTGAGTTGGCCGGTGGCAGGCTGCTGGCTCCCAACCACTACGTCGTGCAGTTGGGATCCGGTGACCACGATCGGCTCGCAGTCGATGAGGAACGCATCATCACGCTGCTCACGGACGTCATCTCGGAGAATCTCGCGGAGCACGGGTGGGACACCTATGGTGACGTCGTAGTCTCCCTTGAGCGCTCCGACGCGCTGCACACCGGACAGTTCCGAACACGCTCGTCCGTCGACCCTGACGTAAGCCGACGGCCGGCATCACCTCGCAACGCAGGAGACCGATCCATGAGCCAGCCTCCCGGCTACGGCCAACCGCCTGAGGGTGACCCGTACGGCCAGCAGGGCCAGTACGGATACGGCCAAGGTCAATACGGCAACGATCAGAACTACGGCCAGCAGCCCCCGCAGCAGCAAGGTGGCTACGACCAGGGCTATGGCCAGCAGCAGGGTTATGGCCAGCAGGGCTACGACCAGGGTTATGGCCAGCAGCAAGGTGGTTACGACCAGGGCTATGGCCAGCAGCCCGGCGGCTACGGCCAGCAGCCCGGCGGGTACGACCAGGGTTACGGCCAGCCTCAGCAGGGCGGCGGCTATGACCAGGGTTACGGCCAGCAGCCCGGCGGCTATGGCCAGCAGCCTGGTGGCTACGACCAGGGTTACGGCCAGCAGCCCGGCGGCTACCCTCAGCAAGGTGGGTACGGCCAGCAGGGCGGCTATGGCCAGCCTGACCCGTACGGCCAGCAGGGTGGCGACCCGTATGGCCAGCAGGGATATGCGCCGCCTGCCGTGCAGACCGGGCCACGTCAGCTGTCGGCGAGCCTCCAGCTCGACGACGGGTCGAACCGCACTTACTCCCTGAAGCAGGGCGGAAACGTGGTCGGCCGTGGTCAGGACGCGGACTTCCGGCTGCCGGACACGGGTGTGTCCCGTCGTCACCTCGAGATCACGTGGGATGGCCAAAGTGCCACACTTGCGGACCTTGGTTCGACGAACGGCACCACGGTCAACGGCACTCCGGTACAGACCTGGCAACTGGCTGACGGCGACGTCATCCGCATTGGTCACTCGTCCCTAGTGTTCCGCACCCAGGGCTGACGTTCAGTCGTTCGCAGGGCTTGAATACAGTCTGTGTATTCAAGCGGTGTCGGCTGCGATTTTTAGGGAGCGGTCACAACAGGTGCCAGAGCTGGTGATGCAGCTGACCAGAGCAGGGTTTCTTGTCCTGCTCTGGTTGTTCGTGGTCGCCGCGCTGAGGATCGTTCGCTCGGATCTTTACGCGGCGTCAGGGTTGAAGGTCGGCATTCCCGGGTTCCGCCGGGACAAGTCCGGCAAGGCGCGGGGCAAGGCGCCGCGGCAGCTCGTGGTGACCCACGGCGCGCTCGCGGGGACGCGGATCTCGCTGGACGGCAGGCCGATCATGATCGGCCGGGCCGATGACTCCACGCTCGTGATGGACGACGACTACGCGTCCACGCGGCATGCGCGGATCTCGCTGCGCGGGACCGACTGGTATGTGGAGGATCTGGGTTCGACCAACGGGACGTACCTGGATCGCGCGAAGGTGACGGCGCCTATGCGGGTGCCGCTGGGGGTTCCTATCCGCATCGGCAAGACGGTGATCGAGCTGCGCTCATGACCCTTGTCCTCCGTTACGCGGCTCGCAGCGACCGGGGCCTGGTGCGTTCGAACAACCAGGACTCCGTGTACGCCGGACCGCGCCTGCTCGCGCTTGCGGACGGGCTTGGGGGACACGCTGCCGGTGAGGTGGCGAGCAAGGTGGTTGTCGGCGCGCTCGCGCCGCTGGACGACGACACGCCCGGTGAGGATCTGCTCGGGCCGTTGCGTGACGCGACAGTCGCGGGCAACAACGCGATCTCCGAGTTGGTGACGACCGATCCCGAGCTCGACGGGATGGGCACCACGCTGACCGCGATGTTGTTCGCAGGCAACCGAATCGGCTTGGTGCACGTCGGGGACTCGCGCGCGTACATGCGCCGGGGTGAGGTGTTCTCGCAGATCACGCATGACGACACGTTCGTGCAGTCGCTGATCGACGAGGGCCGGATCACCGAGGAAGAGGCTTCGAGCCATCCACAGCGTTCGTTGTTGTTGCGTGCGTTGACCGGCCATGACGTCGAGCCGAGCCTGACGGTTCGCGAGGCGCGTGCCGGTGACCGGTATCTGCTGTGCTCCGACGGGCTTTCCTCGGTTGTGAGTTTCGAGACTCTTTCCGAGGCGATCGAGATCGATGATCCGCAGGCTTGCGCGGACCGCATGATCGAGCTGGCGCTCAAGGGCGGCGGCCCTGACAACATCACCGTGATCATCGCGGACGTTGTCGACATCGACTACGGCGACGACGATCCGATCGTCGGTGGTGCCGCTGGCGACGGCCGTGAGGATCCGCCTCCGCCGGACTCGTCCGCGTCGCGGGCGGCGGCGATGACCGCGGCTGCGCAGCCACGCCAGGAGCCGCGAAAACTCGACCAGCCGACGCCGGAGGACCCGAAAGCCAAGGGCCGCAAGCGGTTGAAGGCCGCCGCGTTGACGCTGGTCGTGCTGGTGCTGCTGGTCGCAGGCGGGTTCACCATCCGATACTTCGTACTGCGCAACTATTACGTCGGCGAAGGAACTGGCGCCTACAAGGGCGAGATCGCGATCTTCCAGGGCGTGCCGGGAAGCCTGCTCGGTATTCCGTTGCAGCGTGAGGTGCAGGGGTCATGTGATCCCGCGCTGGACAAGTGCAACAAGCGGTATGTCGACCAACTTGACGAAACCGGTAAGGCGACCGTGCTCGGCGGTAGCAACACTTATGGCAGCCTGAACGAAGCGCGTGAGTTCATAAACCGGCTGCGGACCGAGAACGTCCTCGATCCGTGTCCGGATGTGATCGCACAGCAGCAACAACGACAGAACCAGTCGGCGACGTCCACGCCGCCGACGGGCCCGGTGGATCCTGAGGTGGCGACGAGTATGCCGACCTCACCGCCGCGTCCAGGTGTGGACTGCCGGCCCGAGCACAACGAGGGTGGCGGCGGCTAATGGCGCAACCGGTTCCCGTCGGGGCGGGTCCGGCGACGGCGACCGGGCAGGGCAACAACAGCAACCCCGCGATGCAGCCTGTGGCTCCGACGCGGCGCAGCACAGAGTTGTGGATGCTCGCCTTCGCCGCCGCACTCGTCACCGGCGCGCTGACGCTGGTCTCGATCAACCAGAAGCAAGAGCTGACGATCCAGATCCTCTGGTACGGCCTCGCGTTCATGGCGGCGTTCGCGATCACGCACGTCGCGGTGCGCAAGTGGGCGCCGTACGCGGATCCGCTGATCCTGCCGTGTGTGGCACTGCTGCACGGGTTCGGCCTTGTGATGATCTACCGGATCGACCTCGCCAAGGCCGAGCAAGCGCTTGCCAGGGCTAGGGAGTACACCGCGGCGGCGCCGAAACAGGTGCTGTGGACGGCAATCTCGCTCGTGCTGTTCCTCGCCGTGCTCTACATCGTCAAGAACCACCGGGTACTGGCCAAATACGGCTACACCGCTGGTCTTGTCGGCCTGTTCGCGCTGGCCCTGCCCGCGTTGCTGCCGTCAAGCCTCTCCGAGGTCAACGGCGCCAAGGTGTGGCTGAAGCTCGGCATCTTCTCCATCCAGCCGGGTGAGTTCGCCAAGATCCTGCTGATGGTGTTCTTCGCGTCCTTCCTGGTGTCCAAACGCGACTTGTTCATGGTCGCCGGCCGCCGGTTCCTCGGGCTCGAGCTGCCACGAGCGCGTGACCTCGGTCCGATCCTGGTCGCGTGGGGTGTGGCGATCGGCGTCCTGGTCTTCGAGAAGGACCTCGGCACCTCGCTGCTGATCTTCGGCATCGTGCTGGCGATGCTCTATGTGGCAACGGAACGCGCCGCGTGGGTGATCATCGGCCTGACCCTGTTCATCGGTGGCGCGTTGGTCGCGTTCTCGCTGTTCACGCATGTTCAGCAGCGTGTGGCCAACTGGCTGACGCCGATGGACCAGGCCGTCTACGAGCGGGGCGGCGGTAGCTACCAGATCGCGCAGGGCCTGTTCGGCCTCGGCACCGGCGGAATGGCCGGTACGGGTCTTGGCGCAGGCAGGCCGGACATCGTGCCGGAGGCCAACACCGACTTCATCACCGCGGCGATCGGCGAGGAGCTCGGCTTCATCGGCCTTGCCGCGTTGCTGATGGTGTACATGATCCTGGCCTTGCGCGGTATGCGCAGCGCGGTCGCTGTCCGCGACAGCTTCGGCAAGCTGCTCGGCGGCGGCCTTTCGTTCGCCATCATCATGCAGCTGTTCGTGGTGGTCGGCGGTGTGACCGCGCTGATCCCGATGACCGGTATCACCACGCCTTTCCTGTCGTACGGCGGTTCTTCACTGCTGGCGAACTACATCCTCATAGCCTTGCTGTTGCGGATATCCGACGCCGCGCGGCGGCCACAGACCGGTTCGCGCCCGCGGCCGGTTCAGCAGGCACCAATCGCGGAGGCAAGCACGGTGATGGTGGAGCGGCCATCATGAACACACCACTTCGCCGGGTCGGCCTGACCATGCTCGTGATGCTGGTGTTGTTGCTGGCCAACATCACGTACATCCAGATGGTCAAGGCCGACGACTACCGGGCCGACGCGCGCAACCAGCGGGTGCTGTTCGACGAGTACTCCCGCGAGCGCGGCAAGATCATCTCCAGTGACAACAAACTGGTCGCGATGGTCACACCGACCAACGACCGGCTGCGCTTCCTGCGCCAGTACCCGCTCGGCGCCGCGTTCGCCCCGATCACCGGGTACTACTCGGTCCGGTACGGCGCGACCGCGCTTGAGCGCTCGGAGAAGGAGATCCTCGACGGGTCGGACGACCGGCTGTTCGTCCGCAGGCTCTCCGACCTGATCACCGGCCGCGATCCGCGCGGCGGCAACATCCAGACCACTGTCGACTCGCGCATCCAGCAGGTGGCGTACGACGGAATGACCGCCTCCGGCTACACCGGCGCGGTGGTCGCGCTACGGCCGCAGACGGGCGAGATCCTCGCAATGGTCTCCACGCCGTCCTACGACCCGAACCCGTTGTCGTCGCACAGCGGTGACGAGCAGGAGAAGGCCTGGAACAACTACATCGCCGACAAGCAGGCGAAGCCGCTTGTCAACCGGGCGATCAGGGAGACCTACCAGCCTGGTTCGACCTTCAAGCTGGTCATCGCGGCTGCCGCGCTGGAAGACGGGATGACCAAGGACGAGCAGCTGACCGCGGCCAACGAGGTCCAGCTGCCCGGCACCCGCGACGCCGACCTCGAGAACTTCGCGGGGGGCCACTGCGGTCCCGGCGACTCGCCGACGGCCTCGCTCGAACTCGCGCTGTCGATCTCGTGCAACACCGCGTTCGCCGAACTGGCGGGCAAGCTCGGCGCGGACAAGCTGCGTGAGCAGGCGGCGAAGTTCGGCATCGGCCAGACCGACCTGCAGATCCCGATGGGCGTCGCGGCGTCGAGCATCGGCCCGCTGCCCGACCAGGCCGCGATCTACCAGACCGGCATCGGCCAGCGTGACGCGCGGGTGACCCCGTTGCAGGACGCCATGATCGCCGCGGCGATCGCCAACGGCGGGGTGCTGATGCGCCCGCAGCTCGTGCAGAAGGTGCTGGCACCCGACCTCTCGGAGATGTCGAAGTTCGACGCCGACGAGCTCGGCAGGGCGATGTCCACGTCCAACGCGAACGCGCTGCGCGACATGATGAAGAAGTCCGAGGACAACACCAGGGGCAACGGCAAGGTCAACGGGCTGAGCATCGCGTCGAAGACCGGAACGGCCGAGCACGGGTTCGACCCGAAGAACACCCCGCCGCACGCTTGGTACGTCGCTTTCGCGCCAGCGGACAACCCACAGATCGCCGTAGCCGTCCTTGTTGAGAACGGTGGAAACCGCGGGCTCGCGGCGACCGGCGCGACCGTGGCCGCGTCGATCGGCCGGGCGACCATCAACGCGATGCCGGGAATCGGAGGTAGGTGAGCATGCTGACGTCGGGGCAGCTGCTTGCCGACCGATACCGGTTGGTGCGGCGCATCGCCGTCGGTGGCATGGGCGAGGTCTGGGAAGCCGCCGACACGCGGCTCGACCGTGCCGTGGCCGTGAAAGTGCTCAAGCCGGAACTGTGCGGGGACGCGGAGTTCCTGCACCGGTTCCGTACCGAGGCGCGGACGATGTCCTCGCTGAACCACCCCGGCATCGCCTCGGTGCACGACTACGGCGAGACCGCCGCGACGCCGGACGGCCCGCAGGACACCGCGTACCTGGTGATGGAACTGGTCGAGGGCGAGCCGCTGGCGACCATCCTGGCCAGAGAGGGCCGGATCACCGCCGACTGGACGCTGGACATCCTCGAGCAGGCGGGCAACGCCCTGCAGGCCGCGCACACCAGCGGATACGTGCACAGGGACGTCAAGCCGGGCAACATCATGATCACCCCGGCGGGCATCGTGAAGCTGACCGACTTCGGGATCGCCAAAGCCGCCGACGCGGCACCGGTGACCCGCTCGGGCATGGTGATGGGCACGGCGCACTACATCGCGCCGGAGCAAGCTCTCGGGCACGACGCCGAGCCGGCGAGCGACGTGTACTCGCTGGCCGTGGTCGGCTACGAGTGCCTGATGGGACGCCGGCCGTTCCTGTCGGAGAACGCGGTCACGGTGGCGATGATGCACATCCGCGACATCGCGCCGCCGCTGCCGCCCGATGTTCCACCTGGCGCTCGGGCGGTCATCGAGGCCACACTCGTCAAGGACCCGCGCCAGCGCTACAGCAGTGGTGGCGAGTTCGCCGCGGCGGTCGCCGCGGTCCGTGCCGGTCGGCCGCTCCCCACACCTTCGGGGATGGCGATGGCGGCCGCGCACCCAGTAACACATCCCGGGACACATCCGGGTGTCGTGCCAGTGGGTATGCCCCAGCAGATGGTGCACGGCACCGGTTCGTTCCCGATGCCGCCCCGCCGGCCGCGCCGCGGCAGCCGGGCCTGGCTGTGGACTTTGCTCGCATTGCTGCTGGTAGCACTGGTTGTGCTGGCCGTGTGGGCGGTTCTGCCGAGACTGACCAGCTCCACCTCGGGAACGCCGGCGCCGCCCGGCCAGCCCGACAGCGCCACGCAGGGGACCCCCAGGGTCAGCTTCCCCGCGGACGGACCGGCATATGGTGGGCCCGGCGCGGCGGTGGTTCAGGTGAAGGCCGGCGAGCTGCTCGGCCACCCCGCCTCGGAAGTAGTCGAGCGCTTACGGGAGGCTGGTCTGCAACCGGATGTTCGATCGCTACGGTTGTCTGGCGAACCGTCGCAGGACCTGCGGACGTGCTATGTGACGGGCGTACAACCGATCGGGCAAGTGGACCAAGGGTCGAAGGTGACTGTCGAATGCGACCCGAACAGACAGCCACCTGGTTGAAAGCGGCATGGCGAAGCAGCAAAAGCGGGCATGATGGGACCGAGAAGTTGACTAGGAGCGGGACTACGCAGCGATGACGACACCGCGACTGCTCTCCAATCGCTATGAGCTGGGCGAGACGCTCGGCTATGGCGGCATGTCCGAGGTTCACAAGGGCCGTGACGTTCGGCTCGGTCGTGACGTCGCGGTCAAGGTGCTGCGTGCCGACCTGGCAAGGGACCCGCAGTTCCAGGAGCGCTTCCGGCGCGAGGCGCAGAACGCGGCCGCGCTCAACCACCCCGCGATCGTCGCTGTCTATGACACCGGCGAGACGCGCACCGAATATGGCCCGCTGCCGTACATCGTGATGGAGTACGTCGACGGCCGGACGCTGCGCGACATCGTCAAGACCGAGGGGCCGTTGCCCGGCCAGCGGGCCATGGAGATCATGGCGGACGTCTGCGCGGCACTGGACTTCTCCCACCGGCACGGCATCATCCACCGTGACGTGAAGCCGGCCAACGTGATGATCACCAAGACCGGCGCGGTCAAGGTGATGGACTTCGGTATCGCCCGCGCGGTGCACGACGGCCAGGCGGCCGTCACGCAGACCGCCGCGGTGATCGGCACCGCGCAGTACCTGTCCCCCGAACAGGCCCGTGGTGAGGCCGTGGACGCGCGAAGTGACGTCTACGCAACGGGTTGCGTGCTGTTCGAGCTGCTGACCGGTGAGCCGCCGTTCACCGGCGACTCTCCTGTCGCCGTCGCCTACCAGCACGTGCGGGAAGACCCGCGCAAGCCTTCCCAGCTCAACTCGCGGGTCAGCCCGCAGCTCGACGCGATCGTGCTCAAGGCGATGGCCAAGGGTGCGGCCAACCGCTACCAGTCGGCCGCCGAGATGCGGATGGACATCGTCCGGGTGCTGTCCGGGCAGCGCCCGTCCGCGCCGATGGTGATGACCGAGGACGACCGGACCGCGATGATGGGTCAGCAGCAGACCCGGATCAACGACATCCAGCGCGGCAGACACCGGCCGGACTCGATGGCCGATGACTACGACGACTACGACGCCTCGGAAGAAGAGCGCAAACGTAAGCGCCGCAAGGCATGGATGACCGCGCTGATCACCTTGCTCGTTGTCGCGGTGATCGTGCTCGGCATCTGGCTGACCACGAAACTGATCGGCACCAACAGCGCCGACTCCGGCTACGTCGACCTGCCGTCGGTGAAGGGCGCGCAGGAGATCGCGGCGCGCAACCAGCTCGAGGCGGCCGGCTTCAAGGTCAACATCGCCACGGTCAAGTGCGAGCCGCCCGGCCCCGGCCAGGCGCCGCCGTGCCAGACCGAGGACGTCGGCACGGTGATCCAGCAGGACCCGGCGCCGAGCAAGGTCCAAGCAGGCTCCACGGTCACGCTGACCATCGGCCGCAGCGCGAGCTCGGTGAAGGTGCCGGACGTGCGTGGCAAGTCCAAGGAAGAAGCAACCAGGCTCCTCGTGCAGGAAGGCCTGACCCCGTCGCCGGACGACGTCACCGAGGACACCACCGACTCGAAGCTGGTCGGCAAGGTCTCGAGCACGCAGCCGCCGATCGGCATCGACGTGGCCAAGGGCTCGGCGGTCCGGCTGGTGATCGGCAAGCAGCCTGCCCAGGTCGACGTGCCGGACGTGGTCAACTCGGACTTCGACGCCGCGAAGACCAACCTGGAGAACGAGGGTTTCAAGGTCCAGCGCACCGACGTGGACTCCGACAAGCCCGCGGGCATCGTGGTCTCGCAGAGCCCGAAGAGGGCAAGGCCGGGCTCGACGATCACCCTGCAAGTCTCCAAGGGCCAGGACGCCAGCCAGATCACGATGCCCAACCTGGTCGGCAAGAACGAGAACGCCGCCCGTCAGGAACTGCGCAACCTCGGCTGGGACGGACAGTTCAACATCACGCCAGAGGACACCAACGACGTGTCGCAGATCGGCGAGGTCGACGAGCAGGACCCACAGCCTGGTTCGAAGATCGCCAAGAACGCGCCGGTCAACGTGAAGGTGTTCAGATTCAAGGCGGGCACACCCTGACGCCTTGCGGTGTGTGATCCATGGTTTTGTATGTTGTTGCCCCGAGATCTGGCTTGCCGGTAGCTGGGCGCCGCAATGCCCGGAAAGGCGGAATGCAATGGTTGGGCGACTTCGCAACGCAGTGGCCGGCTTCATTGAGAGTCCACGCTGGCCATGACCCTTGCGCTGAAGTACGCGGCACGTAGCGACCGAGGGTTACACCGATCCAACAACGAGGACTCGGTGTACGCCGGTCCGCACCTGCTCGCCATCGCGGACGGGATGGGCGGGCACGCCGCGGGAGAGGTCGCCAGCAAGGTGGTCATCGCCGCGCTCGCGCCTCTCGACGAGGACGTCCCCGGCGACGATCTGCTCGGCAAGCTGCACGAGGCGGTGGTGTCGGGCAACGACACGATCGCCGAGCTGGTCGACCAGGACCCCGACCTCGAGGGGATGGGGACGACGCTGACCGCCATCCTGTTCGGCGGCGGCAGACTCGGCCTTGTCAACATCGGGGACTCTCGGACGTACCTGCTGCGCGACGGGCAGTTCAACCAGATCACCCGGGACGACAGCTTCGTGCAGTCGCTGCTGGACGAAGGCCGGATCACGCCGGAGGAAGCGCTCACGCACCCGCAGCGCTCGCTTGTGCTGCGTGCGCTGGTCGGCCACGAGGTGATCGAGCCGACCCTGCAGGTCAGGGAGACCAGGACGGGCGACCGGTACCTGCTGTGCTCTGACGGGCTGTCGGACGTGGTCGGCTTCGAGAAGCTGGCCGAGACGATGCAGATCGCCGACCGGCAGGCGTGCGCGGACAAGATGATCGAGCTCGCGCTGCAGGGCGGCGGGCCGGACAACGTGACCGTGATCGTCGCGGACGTGGTCGATGAGGAACCGAAACCGCAAGCCACACAGGCATTCGAGTCGACGGGCAACAACATGCGCCCGGTCGGCCCGACGACGTCACCGCCGCGGCCGCCGGTCCCGATGCCGCAGCAACCGCCGCATCAGCAGCCCACGATACAGCAGCCGCCCCAGCCTCCGCAGAAGAAGAAAAAGCGGGGCCGCAAGGTCGCGATCGTGGTCGCGGTGTCGGTCATCTTCCTCGCGTTGGTCGGTGCGGGAATCAGGTATCTGGCGTACACCAACTACTACGTGGGTGTCAGCGACGGCGGGGAGATCGCGGTCTTCCAAGGCGTTCGCGGGACCGTGCTCGGAGTGGGCCTGCACCGCAAGGTCGAAGGCTCGTGCGCGCCCGCGGACGGCCCGACCTGCCGTCCACTGCGGATCGACGACCTCGGCGCGACCAACACGACACGGGCCAACGAGGGCGTTCCGGTCAACGACCTCGAAGCGGCCCGGCAGATGATCAGCACGTGGCGCACCGAGGATCAGCAGCAGCCGGTGGACTGCCCGACGCCGGGAACGTCCACCTCGACGGATGTGCCTTCGTTCAACGAGACGACGCCACCGCCAAGCAGCAGCAGCCCGGCGAGCAGCACGCCGCCAGCCTGTTAGCGGACCGCGGCGGCCTCGGTGAGGTTGCGCATGCCGTGCTCGAGTTCAGCCACCTTGTGCTCAGGCACAGGGTGGCCACAACCAGCGAGCCAGTTCGCCAGCATCCGGTGACCGCCGTCGGTGAGCACCGACTCGGGGTGGAACTGGACGCCTTCGATCGGCAGTTCGCGGTGCCGCATGCCCATCACGATGCCGGTCTCGGTCTTGCCGGTGACCTCGAACTCAGCCGGAATCGTCTCGGGCAGCACCGTCAGCGAGTGATAGCGGGTCGCGGTGAACGGATCCGGCAGCCCGGCGAGCACCCCGGCGCCGTCGTGGTAAACCTGGCTTGTCTTGCCGTGCAACAACTCTGGGGCGCGGTCCACAGTGGCCCCCCACGCCACACCAATGGCCTGGTGGCCAAGGCAGACACCTAGGACCGGCGTCTTGCGCTCGGCGGCAAGCTTGATCAGCTCGATGCTCCGGCCAGCCCGCTCCGGCGTGCCAGGCCCAGGACTGACCAGGACCCCGTCGAACCCGTCGAGTTCGAGCTCAGCGGAGTCGTTGCGCAGCACTACGCACTCCGCACCCAGCTGGGCCAGATACTGGACCAGGTTGTAGACGAAGCTGTCGTAGTTGTCGACCACCAGGACGCGCATGCGGCCATGCTATTCGGCCGTGACAACCCGGCGCGTCGTGTTTTCACCACGCGTCATGTCACGCAAAAAGTGGTGCGAGCGTACCACTTTTCCGGTTAGGCTTGCCGGTGTGCTGATCTTTGACGCGGACGACACGCTCTGGGAGAACAACGTCCTGTTCGAGCGGGTGATCGACGACTTCCTCGGCTGGCTGGCCCATCCGACGATGGACAAGGCCGAGCTGCGGCCGATCCTCGACGACATCGAGCACGCCAACATCGTCACGGTCGGCTACGGCAGCAAGGCGCTGCTGCACAACCTCCGCGAGACGTTCGAGCACCTCTACCGGCGGCAGATCTCCGCAGAGGAGAGCAGGCAGGTCGAGGAGCTCGCGGTCGCGCTGATCGACCACCGCGTCGAGCTGATCGACGGCGTGCCGGACACCCTCAGCGAGCTGAGCAGCCGCCACGAGCTGCTGATGCTCACCAAGGGCGACACGACCGAGCAGCAACGCAAGATCGACCACTCCGGGCTCGCGCACCACTTCACGGGCATCCACATCGTCGCCGAGAAGGACCCCGACACCTACCGGCGGCTGGTCAAGGAGCTGTCGCTGGATCTGGGCAGCACGTGGATGATCGGCAACTCACCGAAGTCGGACATCCTGTCGGCGCGCGCGGCTGGCATGAACGCCGTGTTCATCCCGAACGTGCACACCTGGGTACTCGAGGAGGACGAGCTGGACCCCTCCGACCAGGGCGTTCTGCACCTGGAGAGGTTCACCGACCTGCTCAACCACTTCTGAGGCTTTCCTCGGTCGTCACGTTGTTGAACCAGAGCTTCGGCTCCAGCCACGGGAAGACCACGAACAGCAGGAGCGCGATCACGCCGAGGATGAGCACGGTCGCGATCGTGATCCGGACCGCCAGCGGGCCGGGGATCTTGCGCCAAATCCAGCCGTACATCAGTCGTTCTCCGTCAGCACTGCGGGCAGCTCGTTCGGCTTCGCCGGGTTCTTCGCCGCCTGGTCGGTGAGCACGAGGTGCATGATGAGCCGCTGTGCGTCCGAGAACTTCGGGTGGCACGTGGTGAGGGTGAGCAGTGCCGCGCCCGGTTTCGTGCCCGCAGGGGCGTAGGGAACGGGGGAAATGACCCCACCCTGTGATGGTTTGACGATTTCCCTGCCGAAGACCTTGGCGTAGTCGGCGCCGAGGGTGTTCACGCGTTCGCAGCGGGCGCTCTTGGTCTTGATCGTGTCCCAGTTCTTGGCCTCTTCCGGCAGCGGCAGCATCCGGTAGGTGAACCAGCTGGTGGAGGTCTCGATCACCACCGCGTCGCAGGACTTGAGCAGGTCGAGGTCGTTGAACGGGGCGCCCTTGCCGACCCGGTGGCCCGCGACGGAGAAGTTGCCGTGGTCACCGGGCAGCGCGGTGCCCTTGTAGTGGCCAGGGCCCTTCTCCAGGGTCTTGTCGTTCGTGCCCTCGAGAACTGTGAAGTGAAAATCCGCGCCGAACTTCGGGATGTAGAGCTTGGCGAAGCCCTTGCCGTCCTCGAGCTCGATCTTGTTGGTCCGTTCGCCGCCTTCGACGACGTCCGCACCGGGGTGCTGCCACTGGTCGTCCAGCGCCGCGGTGGCCTCACGCTGCTTGCCTGCGGAGAAAAGATCCGTGATGTATAGCTCGTAGACCACGAAGAGCAGCACGATCATGCCAGCGGTGATCAGCAGTTCGCCGATGTTGCGCACCACGTTGCGGGCGCGGTCGCCGCTCTGCGGCGGCCCGTCGCCCAGGTCGCCGTAGAGGCGTCCAGAGTCGTGTGCACCCTCGTGAGAACCCACTCGTACTCCCCTGGTGGTTCGCGAGCCTTTTCGACTACGTTAACGTGTTCACACGGCGGCAGTTGCGGACCTCCGCTTGCCGCCGTACACGCACGCATAACGCCAGGCGAGGACACGATGCCCAAGTCCAAGGTTCGCAAGAAGAGCGTCTACACGGCGCCCAGCAGCGATCGCCGTACCCCGGTGAAGGTGCGTGGGGGTGGCCCCTCGCATCCGCTGTACATCGCGGTGATGCTCGGTGTCATGGTGATCGGCCTTGCTTGGCTGGTGGTCAACTACATCGCCGGCCAGGACATCCCGTTCATGAACGATCTGGGGAACTGGAACTTCGCGATCGGGTTCGCACTGATGATCGGTGGTCTGCTGATGACCATGCGGTGGCGCTGAAAACCTGCTGTTCACTCGGTAGAGGGACGCTGGACCACACCCGTTCAGCCCAGCGTCACTGAACCACAAGGATGTAACTCATCCCCAGTGTGGACAACTCTTGTGGATAAGTAGGACGCATCGTCACGTGACGTCACCAAAGCCTCGTCTTGTCTGGTCAACGCCACCGGTCCTGGTCGCCGTCGGTTGGGCGGCAACGGCCGGTGGAGTGATCTGGGCGATCATCACCGACGACCCAACAGGACGCGTTCTTGTCAGCCTTGCCGCGCTGGTCGCGGCCCTGCTGGCGTTGCACGGCACCCTCGCGCGGCCCCGTCTGGCCGCCGACAGCAACGGACTCGTACTGCGGCGACTGGCCAGCAAGCGGCAGTGGGCCTGGGCGGAGGTCAACGTCCGGCTGGCGCGCACCCGCAGGCTCGGCCGCGAGGTCAGCACGCTTGAGCTCGACGCCGAGGACGACCTGGTCGTCCTCGGCTGGCTCGATCTCGGCGTCGCCCCGGAAGACGTCGCCGACGCACTGCGTGACCTACGTACCTGACGGCGACCGGTAGCAGGTGACCTGCGAGTTCTCGTGAACACACATCGCGGGCCGGTCGAACCCGCTGTCCCGCACGAACACCAGCCCGACCAGCAGGACAACCGCGCCGACCAGGGTCGCGATCTGCACTTTGGTCCGGATCCGCTGCGGCGGGTAGAGCATGCCGAGTGCGAGGGCGGCGCCGGTGACCAGCCCGCCGATGTGCCCGAAGATCGAGATGTTCGAGATCGTGAACGTGAAGACCAAGTTCAGCGCGATGATGCCGAGCGCGGGCGCGATCGGCATCTTGAGCCGGAACACCGCGACCGCGAGCGCACCCATCAGGCCGAAGATCGCGCCGGACGCACCAGCCGTCCACCCGTAATCCATGAAAACCCCGGCCGAGGTCCTGACCGCCTGTTCGGTGTCGAACACGAACACCGCGACGCCGCCGCCAAGCAGCGAGACCAGGTACAGCGCGAGGAACCGGACTCGACCGAAAAGCACCTCCAGGTCACGGCCGATGATATACAGCGACACCATGTTGACGACGAGGTGAATCACCCCGTAGTGCAGGAAGCCGCCGGCAACCAGCCGCCACCACTCACCGCCGGCGACCGCGGGCGGATAGAGCACGCCGATCTCGAACACGTACGAGAACTGGTTGTTGGTGACGCTCTGCGCCTCGATGGCGGTCAGCACGAAAACCGCCACATTCAGCACAAGCAAGATCGGCATCACGATCGGCTTGGTGTTCAGCTCAGCGCCCGCGACTGTACGCGCGCGCCGCTGCGTGCGCCTGCCCTCGTTCACACAGTCGACACACTGGAACCCGACGGACGCAGGCTGCAGGCACTCGTGGCAGTTCGGCCGGTCACACCGGGTGCAGCGCAGACCCGTCGGCCGGTCCGGGTGCCGCACGCAGACCTGGTCAGCCACGCTCGATGACCACGCGGTTGATCACGACATCCTCGGTCGGCCGGTCGTCACCGGGAGTGGTCTCGACCCGGGAGATGGCGTCGACGACGTTGCGCGACTCCTGGTCGGTGACCTCGCCGAAGATGGTGTGCTTGAAGTTGAGGTGAGCGGTCGGCTTGACCGTGATGAAGAACTGCGAGCCGTTGGTGTTCGGCCGGTTGATGTTGGCCATGGCCAGCAGGTACGGCTTGTTGAACTGCAGTTCGGCGGTGAACTCGTCCGGCACGGTGAAGCCGGGGCCGCCTCTGCCGGTGCCGGTCGGGTCACCACCCTGGATCATGAACCCGTCGATGATCCGGTGGAAGATCGACCCGTCGTAGTAAGGGCCGGAGGTGCCGCCCTGTGCGTTCTGCGGCGAATACTCCTTCGTGCCCTCGGCGAGCCCGACGAAGCTCTTCACGGTTTTCGGCGCGTAATCAGGGAAAAGGGCGATCCGGATGTCACCGAGCGTGGTCTGCAGGGTGGCCGTGACCTTGATCCCGACGAGTGATTCGTTGCTGTCTGCCACGCCCTCAATCGTGCCATCCAGAGCGAGAACGGTTCGGAAGGGGCAGGATGGGGAACCTGTCTATTAACTAATGACCCGCGACCCTATGGCGAGGTGAAGGCACATGACTCGGACCCCAGAGGCGGTGGACAAGGCCGTCGACGCGGTCCGCCGGGCGGAGCACAAGCTGGTTGAGAGCGCCGGAGAAGTTGCGACCAAGACCCGCCGAACCCGCCGCAAGCTGGCCCGCAAAGCCAAAGCCACCCGCAAAGACCTGGCGAAAAGCGCGAAGAAAGCAAAAGCCACGGCCCAGCACCTGGCAGGCGCCGAACCCAAACGCCGCCGCTGGCCATGGCTGATCGCACTGCTCGTAGCAGCCGCAGGCACAGCAGCCGTGATGAAGGCGAAGGCAAGCGCCCCGACAGAGGAAGAGGCCGCCCCGCCAGAGCCCCGCGCGGAGGACGAAAAGCCAGCCGAAATGCCAAAACAGCAGGACAACGGCCGTCCGCAGCCAGCGAAGTCGACAACGCAGCCGAAGAAGTAGCGGCCCCGCAAACCCCTGTTCGCCCCGGCTGAACAGGGGTTTCGCCGCGCCCAGCCACCTTCTTGGGCTCGGGCGCCAGCCCAGAGGGATGCATCCTCCGGTTCCCATGACCAGGCGCCAAGCCTACCGCCAGTCCGACAATCCCGCCCCCAAACATCCCCCACCACTCCCGGGGGGACGACCCCTGGCCAGTCTAGCGGGGATAAGGGCTGGTCAAAGGGTTGTCGGCGGGGTGTGGACAACCAGATTTCACCAATGGACCGTTCGTTCGAAGTTCACCCTGGAGCGTGATTGCTGGGGCCGAAGGTCATGCGTCAGAGGCCTAGGGTCGCGATGGCTTTCTCGACCACGCGGCGTGCCTTGATCGACTGGGCCTGGTTGGTCGTGACGATCACCGCGGTGCCTTCCTTGGCGACCGCGTACACCGAGCCTTTGTCCGCGCCGATGGAGCCGCCCTTCCAGCCTGCCGGGGAGGTCGCCGGGTTCGAGGTGTCGATCGGAGCCGCTTCGTCCACAAGGGCCTTCGCGTTCTTCGCGGTTCCGACGTAGACCCGGGCCGTGAGTTGGATGCTGCCGTCGGCGCGGTAGAAGAAGCACGCGGGATGCGGCTTGTCTGCCGATATCCGGACCTTGGTGGCGCGCTGACCGTTGGCCTCCGCGACGAACGCGCTTTCCAGGTACGGGCAAGGGCCATCGGCCACAGGCTCCGGAGCGGGTGGCGGGCCTTCTGGCGTTGTGGTTGTCGGCGAGGTGCGGGGTGGTTGGCTGTTTTGTGGCGCGGGCTCGGCGTTCGGGCTGGTCGAGCAGCCGGCCAGGCAGCACGCCAGCAGCAGGGCTGAAGTCAGTCGCCTCATAGGTCCGCCAGTCAACCAGAGTCCATCCGGGTGACGTCGCGGTACCTCGCTGAACCATCTTGATCGAAGCGGCGTAACAGCCTGCGCACCTTGCAAATCCTGCATACGTAAGGGGTATGGATGGACGCCGTCCTGAGGCGCAGGGAAGACCTGCTCTCACTGTTCCGGATCGTGGTCGGGTTGCTGTTCGTCAGCCACGGCGCTGCCAAATTGTTCGGCGTGCTGGGTGGGCGGACCGTCCAATTTGGGGCGTGGCCATCGTTTTACGCGGCCGTGATCGAACTCGTCGCTGGTGGTGCGGTGCTGCTCGGGATCGGAACCCGGGTCGCGGCGGTGATTTGTTCCGGCGAGATGGCCTATGCGTACTTCGCCAGTCATCAGTCGAAGGCGTTGTGGCCATTGGAGAACGGCGGCGAACTCGCCGCGATGTACAGCTGGGTGTTCCTGCTGATCGCGTTCTTCGGACCGGGGGCATGGACGTTGTCCCGGTTGTGGAACAAGCAGCGGCAACCCGTAGCCGGCTGACCGGACGGACCCTGAGTCCTGGCAGCGCCGCCAGGACTCAGGGTTTGAGCAGACGGTCCAATTCGGCCGCTGAGTCGAGCACGATGCACCGCGAAACCCGTTCCGCCTCAACGGCATTGCCCTGCGAGATGGCTTCAGCCTCAAGCCCGTGCCAGTCCAGCGCCGTCGTTTGCAGGTTCGGCGGCATCAGCTGCAACTCGGCTCGTCCGTGCAACACCTCCGCGGTCACCTCGCCGACGTGGATGAACAAGTCGTTGCCTGATGCGACAAAGACTTGGCGGTGGAAAGCGATATCGGCGTTGACGAACGCGGGCGTGTCACCGGCGATGGCGTGTTTGCGCATCTCGTCCGCGAGCCGCAGGATTTCCCCGCGTTGTTCGTCGGATGCGTTGATAGCAGCCAAACCTGCGGCCGCTGGCTCGACCGCGGCGCGCAATTGGGACAGTTGACTGAGCAGTTGCGCACGGTCGGCGCCGGCCAGTCGCCAGCGGATCAGCTGCGGGTCGAACAGGTTCCAGTCGGAGACCGGCAGGACGATGAGTCCGATCTTCGGTCGGCTGCGAACCATCTTCAGTGCTTCGAGCACGCGAACCGCTTCTCTGCCAACGGTTCGGGACACGCCGTACTTTGTGGTCAGTTCGTCGAGCCGCAGGACCGTGCCTGCCGGGTAGCGGCCGGAGGTCAGCGCGAGGCCGAGGGAATCCAGCAGGTGTGCGTGCAACGTCACCGCGACTCCAGGATCCGTTCGGCGACAACGAGATCATGCCCGAACGTGATCTTGAGGTTGCGCTGTTCACCGGGTACCCAGTGCACCTCGATATCGGTGAACCGCTCGATACAGGACGCTGTGTCCGTGCCCACGAACCCCTCCTCAGCCGCCCGCTCGTAGGCAGAGAGCAGGGGCTTCGCCAGAAAACCTTGTGGCGTCTGGACTGCGACCAGCTCGTCGGTGATGGGGACGACGTGCTCGCCGGTCGCGAGTGCCAGGTCCTCGCTCGCCATGCCAGGAATCGCGCCGCCATACTTTCTCGCAGCCTGCAGGACAGCCGCAACAAGTTCGGCGCTGACCAACGGACGCGCGCCGTCGTGGATAAGCACGGTGTCTATCTCGCCAGCGTTGATACGACCGGACAAGTGCCTGAGCGCGGCGAGTTCGGAGCCTTGCCGCGTGTCACCTCCGGCGACGACGTCCACGTCGATCCCGGCGACAACCTTTTCGACGTGCTCGACATCCTGCGGACGTGTCACCAGCACAAGCGCGCCGATGTCCGGATGACTGGCGAACGCCTCCAGCGACCACGCCAGTACCGGCCGACCGGCGATCGGCAGGTAGACCTTGTTGATATCGCGTCCGACACGGGTACCGGACCCGCCCGCCAAGACCACCCCGGCCGCCTGAGACATGCCCACGATCATCCCCCGTTGTTTCACGTTGAACCAAGCGAACGACGGATCTGGGTCAGCAGCTGCGCCACTCGCCGGTCAGCCGGAGCGCCCGGTCGGTGGATCGCGTAGTACGGCACTGGCGGCAAGTCCACGATCGGCACCTTTGCCAAGTCAGTGCGGACGCAGCCGTTGACAACCGCGGCCCCGACGCCCAGTTCGACGAAGTGCATCATCAACGGCCATCCGCCCGCTTCGACCGCGACCTCCCACTCGATGTCCGCGACCGCGCGCAGACGTTCGAGCGTCACGCGCAGCGGTTGAGACGGCAACGGCAACACCATCCGCATTCCCCCGAGCTCGCTCAGCCGAATCTGCTCGCGCCGCGCCAACGGATGACTGTGCGGCACGACCAACACCTGGTCGTACGTGGCGAGCTTGAAGGTTTCCAGGTCATCGGGCAGTTCGTCCAGCACCGAGATGCCCAGTTGCGCACGCCCGTCCCGCACCAGAGCCAACGTCTGCGCCCGCGAGGCGGTGAACAAACGCAGCCGCGCAGACTCACGCGCGATCACATCGCCAAGGAGATACAGGTAGGCGCCTTGACCAGCGGCGAGCGCGACCCTGCGCTGTTCACCAGCCAGTTCGCTCAGGAACTGGTCGATCTGGTCCGCCCGTTCCCGCGCGAACCGGGCGAGCGCCTCACCTTCGGCGGTCAGCACGAGCCGTCTGCCGTGTCGCACGTACAAGGGATGCCCGACGGCTTCGGCGAGTTTGCGCACCTTGACGTGCAACGCGGGCTGCGAGATATGCAGGTCACGGGCGGCTGTCGTGAAGTTCAGCCGCTCAGCGAACACAAGGAACGCAGGGAGCGACTCACTCGGGAACATAACTTGAAACTATAGATCTGGGGATTTCGCTAGTTCAGATTGAGCTCACTGTGCTTGAAGCTGATCCCATGAGAAAGGAGTTACGGCTCGGTGTGGACTTCGGCCGAGTGATCAACGACGGAGCGTCCCACCCAGGCGGCGACGACACGGTATTCCTGAGCGGAACGGTCGACGACGCGATGCAGACCCCGGCGATGCCCGGCGCGTTCGAGACGCTCGCCAGGCTGACCGAACTGTTCGACGGCAAAGTCTGGATCGTGTCCAAGGCAGGCGAGCGAATCGAAACCCGAACCAGGCAGTGGTTGGACCACAACGGTTTCTGGTCCGCGACCGGAATTCCCGCTGCCAACGCGCGGTTCTGCCGCAAACGACCGGACAAAGCCGTCCACTGCAAGCGGCTTGGCATCACGCACTTCATCGACGACCGGCAAGACGTGCTGCGGCACCTGAGGGATGTCGTCGAGCACCTCTACCTGTTCGGTCAGCAGAAAGCCGACCCACCCGAATGGGTCATCCCGACACTGACGTGGCCGGACGTAGAAACCGCTGTCACTGCAGGAATCGCGGCGGAACCTCGGCAACGAGCCACACGCCGTTCACCGAAAGCCGGAACTCGTACCCAGCCTCGTGCATAGATTGGGCTTGCACGACAAGGACTACCGGCTTTCCCTTTCTGGTGCCGACCCGGTTGGCTGTGTCCACATCAGACGACAGGTGAACATCCTGGCGCCCCATCGGTTTCAGCCCGTCAGCCCGGATCCGGTCCAGAAGAGCCGCTGCGGTCCCGTGATAGAGGATCGTCGGCGGCTCGACCGGGGCGAGTCCAAGATCGACGCTGACCGAGTGCCCCTGGTTCGCCCGAATCCTGTTCCCCACCAATGAAAACCGCTGCTTGTCGTTGCTGGCGACGACAAGCTCCAACTCTTCACGCGAAATCACAACACCTCGTTGCGCGCACGCTTCAAGCAAGTCGTCGACGTCGACCCAGCCACCCTCGTCCAGGGTGAGCCCGATTTCAGCGGGCCGATGCCGCAGGTGCCGCGACAAGAACTTCGACACCCGGACGACGTTCACGCACGCAGTTCTTTCAGCAGATCCCGCACGCGATCCATGATGACGTCGGTGACTTCGCGCAGCAGCTTGCCGTCAACATCCCGTTCCCGGTAACTACTCAGGTCAAGCGGCGCACCGATGACCAAGTTGACCGGCTTACGCGGAAACGGCCGGAACCGCCTGCGCCTGCTGTCAAAGATCTCCCGCGTCCCCCACCGCGCAGCCGGAATCACCGGAACATCGTTGGCCAGCGCCAACCTCGCGATGCCGGTCTTGTAATCCAGCGGCCACCCGTCCGGATCCTGCGTCAACGTCCCCTCGGGGTAAACCACCACAACCCGACCGGCCTTCAACGCATCGTGCGCCCCACGCAAACTGTCGCCGGCATTGGCCGTGCCCCGGTAAACAGGAATCTGCCCAGCCCCATCAAGCACGCGGCTCAGCAACGGGATGTTCCACAAGGTGTGCTTGGTGAAGAACCGCGGCACCCGCCCAAGCCGGTGCACGAAAATGGCGTCCACGACCGGATCGATGTACGAAGGATGGTTGAGCACCAACAAAGCGCCGCCCTGACGCGGCAGATGCTCCCCACCCCGAACGCTCCGCCGAGCGAACGCCCACGTGAACGGATAGAAAACCGAGGCGAACAGCCCCACCCAGAAACCACCGCGCTCCCGCACACCAGCGACGATACCTGGCACCCCGCCAACACGGACACGTTCAACCAAGCACAGCCCAAACCTTGGCAAGCATCTCCGAACGAAGCGCGGTTAGCTCATCCCCTCTGACTCAAAAACTCCCGAATCCCCTCGCCACCAGCGCCGCAGGCCAACCAAAAAGCATGCTGGGTGAGCGAAAAAGTAACCAGCGCTGGAAAGTGAGAAGCACGCACCGTGGGGGGTTTGAGGGGGGCTCGGCCCCCAACATAATGACGAGACGCCCCTGGCGAAAGTTGCGAAGCAACTGAGCAGGGGCGTCCAAAGTCGAGTGGAGACGAGGGGAATCGAACCCCTAACCCCTGCCTTGCAAAGGCAGTGCTCTGCCAATTGAGCTACGTCCCCTGGTGGGGTACCTGGTCAGTGGCCCGCTTGGTCTGCTGCGGGCCACTGATCGAGGTTGGGTCTTACTTGGCGGCGCCGTTGTTGCCGGCGGGGGCGGTGGCCTCACGCCACAGGTCGGCCTCGGCCTTCGCGGAACGGCTGCGGCGGACCACCAGGAAGATGGCGCCGGCGACTGCCACCAGTCCGAGAAGCTTCTTCACGTCAGGCCTCCTTCAGGCACATGCTTTGTTCCCCTAAACGCATCCCCAACACTACGCGCTCAACCACGTGGCGCGCAGCGCCCTGCGTTTTCCTGGGGGGCATGGAGGGCTGGGCCCCCCAAAATTATGACGACCGATGAAGGCCAGCCGTAAGGCTGGCACACGTCACCCAATCGATCGTGGGCCCAGGAGGACTTGAACCTCCGACCTCTTCGTTATCAGCGAAGCGCTCTAACCGCCTGAGCTATGGGCCCTTGGGAACGTCGAGAAGATTACCGCATGGCTTCCCGCGCCCCAAAACCGGTATCCCCTTTTGCTACTCCCGCTCCGCCAGGGTGACCTCAAGGCCCCCGGCGAGGTCGGCGGACACGTTGTAGACGAAGGCCGCGACCGTGGCCAAAGCGCTGAACAACACGATGTTCACGGCGCCGATGATCGCCGCGACGCCGAAGACCCGGCCTGCGCTGATCAAGGGTTCCGCGGTGGTGTTCGCGCTGGCCTGGAACAGTTCGTTCGCCGTGCCGTTGATCTTGTCCCAGACGCCCATGCCTTCCAGCACGGCGTAGAGCACACCGACGGCCACCAGCCACACGAAGAACAGCGCCACACCGAGAACCAGTGCCAGTTTCAGCACAGACCACGGGTCGAAGCGCTTGATCTGCAGGTTTGCCCGGCGTGGGCCGCGGCCCGGGCGGCGCAGCGCACTGGGTGGCGCGGTGCCAGCGCGTTGGGCCGCGCCTGCCATGCCCGGCACCGCGCTGTTCGCTGTGCCGAGGTTCACAGTTGTCCTTGCCGGGCCGCCGCCGAGCGCGGGTTGCGGTCCGGTCTGGTGCAGGCCGACCGGCGGGTATTCGCCGAGCGCCCGTGGCGCCGCCGTTCCGGTCACGACCGGGCGGGCGATGTTCACGGTCTGCTCGTCGACCAGCCGGGGCCGGGTGGGCTCCTCCGGCGGAGCAGGCTGCTCGTCCTCAGCCTTTTCCTCGGCGGGTTCCTCCGCTGCCTCCGGCTCCTCCGCGTACTGGGCGTCACTGGTGACGCGCTGCCACGGGGGCGGCGCGCCGTTCGTGTCCTCCTCAGCCACCACCGGCTTGATGGCCTGGGTCTTCTCACCCTGCCCGTTGGACTGCGCCTCCGGCTGCTCGGCCGGCTCTGAACGGTCCGCGGTGGACACTGTGGACGTCTGGTTGACGTCCACCTCCTGCGTCTTGTCCGTTCCTCGACCGTCCTGGGTCTCGGGGGGTGTCACGACCTGGTCCTCGTCTCCTCGTCGGCGGTGTCCCGCGAACTGGATCTATTCTGCGGGCTGTTCCGTTGACGCGCCGGATGTGTCTGTGGTTGTCTCGTCGGCTGTCGTTTCCTTGCCAGCCGTTTCCTCGCCGTCCGCGATGACCTCGCCTTCGACGACGGCCTCGGCTTCAGCGTCACCGTTGGACGTGTCCTCGGCGCTCCGGGCGATCGCCACCAGCAGGGTGCCCTCGCCGATGTTCATCAGCCGGACGCCCTTGGTCTGCCGTCCCGCCTTGCGGACCTGGTCGGCCGAGGTGCGGATGACCCCACCAGCCGACGTGATGGCGTAGATCTCATCTTGTGCTTCGACGATGAGAGCTCCTACCAGCCTGCCACGCTTGCTGTCGTGCTGGATGGTCAACACACCCTTGCCGCCGCGGCCCTGCACTGAGTAATCCTCGATCGGCGTGCGCTTCGCGTAGCCACCGTCCGTCGCGACCAGCACGAATGTGCCTTCCCTCACAACACCGAGGGTCAGCAGTTCGTCACCGGAGTTGAACCGCATCCCGAGCACACCGGACGTGGCGCGGCCCATCGGGCGCAACGCCTCGTCGGACGCGTGGAACCGGATCGACTGGCCGCCCGCGGACACGAGCAGAAGGTCGTCTTCCGCCGAGCAGAGCACCGCGCCGACCAGCTCGTCGCCTTCACGCAGGTTGATGCCGATCAGGCCACCGCTGCGGTTGGAATCGAAGTCGGACAGCTTGCTCTTCTTGACAAGGCCGTCCTTGGTCGCGAGCACCAAGTAGGGCGCGACCTCGTAGTCCTTGATCTGGATGACCTGTGCGATGTGCTCTTCCGGCTGGAACGCCAGGAGGTTGGCCACGTGCTGGCCGCGCGCGTTGCGGCTGGCCTCGGGTAGCTCGTACGCCTTCGCCCGGTAGACCCGGCCCTTGTTGGTGAAGAACAGGATCCAGTCATGCGTCGAGCACACGAAGAAGTGCGCCACGATGTCGTCCTGCTTCAGGCCCGCGCCCTGCACGCCCTTGCCGCCACGCTTCTGCGCGCGGTACAGGTCGGTCTTGGTGCGCTTCGCGTAGCCGGTGCGCGTGATCGTCACGACCACGTCCTCGACCGCGATCAGGTCCTCGACCGAGACGTCGCCGTCGAACGGGATGATCCGGGTACGCCGGTCGTCGCCGTACTTGTCGACGATCTCCATCAGCTCGTCGCGCACGATCGCGCGCTGGCGCTCCGGCTTGTCCAGGATGTCCTGCAGGTCGGCGATGTAGCGCTCGATCTCGGCCAGCTCGTCGATGATCTTCTGGCGTTCCATCGCGGACAGCCTGCGCAGCTGCAGGTCCAGGATGGCGGTCGCCTGGATCTCGTCGATGTCCAGCAGTTCGATCAGGCCGTTGCGGGCTTCCTCTGTGGACTGTGAGCGCCGGATCAGGGCGATCACCTCGTCCAGCATGTCCAGCGCCTTGACGTAACCACGCAGGATGTGCGCGCGCTCCTCGGCCTTGCGCAGGCGGAAGCGGGTACGCCGGACGATGACCTCGACCTGGTGCTTGACGTAGTGCCGGATGATCTGGTCGAGGCGCAGCGTGCGCGGCACGCCGTCGACGAGCGCCAGCATGTTCACGCCGAAGTTGTGCTGCAGCTGGGTGTGCTTGTACAGGTTGTTCAGCACGACCTTGGCGACCGCGTCACGCCTGAGCGTGATCACGATCCGCATACCGGAGCGCTTGTTGGACTCGTCGGCGATCTCCGAGATACCGGCGATCTTGGCGTCCCGCACGAGCGCGGCCATGTTCTCGATCAGGTTGTCCGGGTTGACCTGATACGGAAGTTCGGTGACGACAAGGATTGTCCGGCCCTTGGCGTCCTCTTCGACCTCGACGACCGAGCGCATCCGCACCGAGCCACGGCCGGTCCGATACGCGTCCTCGATGCCGGACGTGCCCAGAATCAAGCCGTGCGTGGGGAAATCCGGTCCCTTGATCCGCGTTATCAACGCTGCCAAGGTTTCCTCGTCCGAGGCGTCCCAGTTCTCCAGCGCCCACACGACTCCGTCCGCGACCTCGCGGAGGTTGTGCGGCGGGATGTTGGTGGCCATACCGACCGCGATGCCGGAACTGCCGTTGATCAACAGGTTCGGCACACGGGACGGCAGGACAACCGGTTCCTGCGTCCGGCCGTCGTAGTTGTCGCGGAAGTCGACCGTGTCTTCCTCGATGTCGGCCAGCATGTGCATGGCCAACGGGGTCAGCCGCGCCTCGGTGTACCGCATGGCGGCCGCGGGGTCGTTACCCGGCGAGCCGAAGTTGCCCTGGCCGTCGATCAGTGGGTAGCGCATCGACCAGCCCTGGGCGAGGCGGACCAGGGTGTCGTAGATGGCCGAGTCACCGTGCGGGTGGTAGTTACCCATCACGTCGCCGACGACGCGCGAGCACTTGACGTACCCGCGGTCCGGGCGGAAGCCGGAGTCGTACATCGAGTACAGAACTCGGACGTGCACCGGCTTGAGGCCGTCACGCACATCCGGCAGCGCCCGGCCGACGATCACGCTCATCGCGTAGTCGATGTAGGAGCGCTGCATCTCGTGCTGGATGTCGACCGGCTCGGTGCGGTCCCCGTCCGGCGGCAGAGTCGTCTCGGTCACGGTTCTTCTTTCGTCTGACTACCCGGTGAAAAGGTCTGCTGTGGACGGTTAGACGTCGAGGAAACGAACGTCCTTGGCGTTGCGGGTGATGAAGGAGCGGCGGGCTTCCACGTCCTCGCCCATCAGCACGCTGAACAGTTCGTCCGCCGTTGCCGCGTCGTCGAGGGTGACGTGCCCGAGCACCCGGTTGGCCGGGTCCATTGTGGTCTCCCACAGCTCGTCGGCGTTCATCTCGCCAAGACCCTTGTAGCGCTGGATGTTGTCGTCCTTGCCGAGCTTCTTGCCGTTGGCCAGGCCCTGCTCGATCAGGCCGTCGCGTTCCCGGTCGGAGTAGGCGAACTCGGGCTCGACACCGCGCTGCCACTTGATCTTGTACAGCGGCGGCTGCGCGAGGTAGACGTGGCCGGCTTCGACCAGCGGGCGCATGAAGCGGAACAGCAGCGTCAGCAGCAGCGTGCGGATGTGCTGGCCGTCCACGTCGGCGTCGGCCATCAGCACGATCTTGTGGTACCGCAGCTTCGCCAGGTCGAACTCGTCGTAGATACCGGTACCGAGCGCGGTGATCAGCGACTGGACCTCGGTGTTCTTCAGAACACGGTCGATCCGCGCCTTCTCGACGTTGATGATCTTGCCGCGGATCGGCAGGATCGCCTGGAACTTCGAGTCCCGGCCTTCCTTGGCCGAACCACCCGCGGAGTCGCCCTCCACGATGTAGAGCTCGCACTCCTCCGGGTTGGTCGACCGGCAGTCCTTCAACTTGCCCGGCAGGCCGCCGATGTCCAGCGCGCCCTTGCGGCGGACGAGTTCCTTGGCCTTGCGCGCGGCGATGCGGGCCTGCGCCGAGCCGACCGCCTTGGTGACGATCGTCCTCGCCTCGGCCGGGTTGGCCTCGAACCAGTGCGTCAGGTGCTCGTTGCTGGTCTGCTGGACGAAGGTCTTCGCCTCGGTGTTGCCCAGCTTCTGCTTGGTCTGGCCTTCGAACTGCGGCTCGGCCAGCCGGACCGACACGATCGCGGCGAGGCCTTCGCGGACGTCCTCACCGGTGAGGTTGGCGTCCTTCTCCTTGAGCAGCTTCTTGTCACGCGCGTACACGTTGACCACACGGGTCAGCGCGGCGCGGAAGCCTTCCTCGTGCGTGCCGCCCTCAGGCGTGTTGATCGTGTTCGCGAAGGTGTAGACCGACTCGGAGTAGCCGGTGTTCCACTGCATCGCGACCTCGACCTCGATGCCGGTGCCCTTGGCCTCGAACGCGAGAACCGACTTGTGCACGGCCTCGCGCGCGTGGTTGATGTGCTTGACGAAGTCCTCGAGACCGCCCGGGTAGTGGTAGGTCCGCTCCTTGATCCGCGCGGCCTGGCCCTCGGCGTCCTCGGCTGCCTCCTCGTCGGAGACGCGCTCGTCACGCAGCACGATCGTCAGGCCCTTGTTCAGGAACGCCATTTCCTGAAGGCGCCGCGCGATGGTCTCGGCGTTGTAGGTCGTGGTCTCGAAGATCGCCGGGTCGGCCCAGAAGGTGATCGACGTGCCGGTGCGGTCGCTCTCTTCGCCCTGGTGGATCGGCGCGGACGGCTCGGAGGCCACGAAGGTCTGGCTCCACACGTGACCATCGCGGTGCACGACAGCTTCCAGGCGCGTCGACAGCGCGTTCACCACGGAGATACCCACACCGTGCAGACCGCCGGACACCGCATAGCTGTCACTGTCGAACTTGCCGCCCGCGTGCAGCACGGTCATGACGACCTCGAGCGCGGACCGGCCCTCTTCCTCGTGCTGGGCGACGGGGATGCCGCGGCCGTCATCGACGACGCGCACGCCACCGTCGGCGAGCAGGGTCACCTCGACCTTGGTCGCGTATCCGGCCATCGCCTCGTCGACCGAGTTGTCCACGACTTCCTGGACCAGGTGGTGCAGGCCGCGCTCGCCGGTCGAGCCGATGTACATACCCGGTCGGAGCCGCACGGCTTCCAGACCCTTGAGCACGGAAATGGACTCGGCGCCGTAACTCTTACCGTTCTCATTGGCTGCCACGGGCGTGGGTTCTCCTCGTCTCGCCGAGGCCTTTGTGGGCCTGCTTCTGATCCCCTCTACATCTTACTGGTAGAGCTCGCCAGAACCGCCCTTAGGACACCTCTAGATTGCTCACAGACGTCTTACCGTGAACTTCGGCGGGTCACACCGGCCGAGAGGCAAGTTCAGACGCTCAGGTTAGCCGTAAGTGTCGCGTGGTCCACGGCCGGGCACGTGCCTTGGCCCGTACCGCCAGCTCGGTGCCGCCGGACCATGCACCTTGAGCCGTTTGACCACGCCGTTGCCCACGCCTTTGGCGATCTTGGCCAGCAGCTGGCGTTGCAGCAACCGCAACTGTGTCGCCCATGCGGTTGATGACGCCTGCACGGTCAGTTCACCGTCGCGCAGGGACAGCGGCTTGGCGTGTTCGGCGATCTCGGCGCCGACGATCGCGGTCCACCGGCCGAACACCTCGCCGTTCGCCAGTTGGTCGCCCCACCCGCGGTCAGCTGCGATTTTACCCAAAAGTGCGCCAAATTTCTGCGGGTCACGACTATCCGCGCCCGCTCCCGACCAGCGCCGACGCTTGCGTGAGCCGGTGTGCGGGACCTTGGATTTCTCCTTGGCGGCCTTGCGCCGGGTGCCTGCGGCCTCCTTGGCGGCCTGCAGGGCGGCGCGGGCGAGATCCGAGCCGCGGAGCTCACCGTCACCGTGGGTCGCGCTATCCCCCGATTGGGGGGTCTTGTTAGCCGAAATGTCCGAGTTGGCGGCCTTCGAACCGCTCCCGGTCACCGTGTTATCCACACTATCCACAGAGTTGTCCCCAGATGTGGGACGGGTCACACCACTGGGGGTGATCTTCGGTAGCTGATCGTCATCCCGCACGACGCACCTCCCCGTCCGCGACCGAGAACCGGGTCCCGGCCAGTTCGCTGGGCACATCCTCCGCCACCGCGGCCGTGATCAGGACCTGTTCGGCCGCAACGGCCACTTCGGCGAGTCGCGCCCGGCGGCGCCGGTCCAGCTCAGCGAAGACATCGTCCAACACCAGAACCGGCTCGGTCCCCTCGGCCCGCAGCAGTTCATACGCGGCCAGCCGCAGAGCCAGGGCATACGACCATGACTCGCCGTGACTCGCGTATCCCTTCGCGGGGGCCTCGCCCAAGATCAGCTCCAGCTCGTCCCGATGCGGGCCGACCAGGCTGACACCACGGTCCAGTTCCTGCGACCGGTTCGCCGCCATGGCCGCGAGCAGGGCATCCCCGACGATTTCCGGATTAGCGCGATCGCCACCCGGCACGCCGTAGCCCGGTTCGAGGCTGTCGGCGATCGACGACCTATAGGAGATGTTCGCGGGACTGCCGCTGTCACTGCCCGCAACCCCGGCGTACGCCGCTAACACGTGCGGCGCGAGATCCGCAACGAGATCGAGGCGCGCGGCAAGAAGTTGCCCGCCGTGCGTCGCGAGGTGACCGTCCCACACGTCGAGAGTCGCAATGTCGCCTTTGGACCCAGCGCGCCGCGCGGCGCCCGCGGTTTTGAGCAAAGCGTTGCGTTGCCGCAACACCCTTTCGTAGTCCGCACGAACACCCGCGTACCTCGGCGCGCGCAATACAAGAAGGTCGTCGAGAAAACGACGGCGCTCACCGGGATCGCCGCGCACCAACGCCAGGTCCTCCGGCGCGAACAGGACAGTGCGCAGAATCCCGAGCACGTCACGTGGGCGAGGCACCGGTCCGCGATTCACGCGCGCGCGATTCGCTTTGCCCGACGTGATTTCCAGTTCGATCGTGAGCTCGCGGCCTTCGTTGACAACCGCTGTGCGCACGACCGCGCGCTGGGCACCGTGCCGGATCATCGGCGCGTCGGTCGACACCCGGTGCGACCCGAGCGTCGCGGTGTACCCGATCGCCTCGACCAAGTTGGTCTTACCTTGGCCGTTCGCGCCGACAAGCACGCACGGCCCAGGTTCGAATGTCAGGTCGGCGTGCTCCCACGAACGGAAGTCGACAACCTGCAACTGCCGGACGTACACCTCAGGCTTTGTGCACGGCATGCCCGCCGAACTGGTTACGCAGCGCGGCAACCGCGCGCATCGCCGGCGAATCCACTTGCCGCGAAGCAAAACGGGCGAACAACGCGGCCGAGATGACCGGCGCCGGAACGGCGTTGTCGATCGCGGCCGCCACCGTCCACCGGCCTTCGCCGGAGTCCTCGACGTAACCGCGAAGATCGTCGAGCTCCGGGTCGGAGTCCAGAGCGCGCACCAACAAGTCGAGCAACCATGACCGGACAACGGTTCCACGCTGCCAAGCCTTGATCACCGCGGGCACGTCTTCGACGATCTTGGCCGTGTCGAGCAGTTCGAAGCCCTCGGCGTACGCCTGCATCAAGCCGTACTCGATGCCGTTGTGCACCATCTTCGAGAAATGCCCCGCGCCGACCGGGCCTGCGTGCGCGAACCCTTCCTCGCGCGGACCTTCCGGCCGTAGCGAGTCGAAGATCGGCAGCATCCGCTCGACGTCCTCGGCCGCGCCGCCGACCATCAGGCCGTAGCCGTTGGCCAGGCCCCACACCCCGCCCGAGACACCGACATCCAGGTAGTGGATGCCTTTCTCGGCCAGTGCGGCGGCGTTGCGCTGGTCCTCGGTGTACTTCGAGTTGCCGCCGTCGATCACCAGATCGCCTTCGGACAACAGGTTTCCGAGTTCCTCGATGGTCTGCCTGGTCGGATCCCCGGCGGGGACCATCACCCAGACCGCACGCGGCGCATCGAGCTTGCCGACCATGTCAGCGAGCGACTCCGCGTCGGTGACGTCCGGGTTGCGGTCGAAGCCGACCACCTCGTGACCGGCTTCGCGCAAACGCTCGCGCATGTTGAAACCCATTTTGCCGAGGCCGACGAGCCCGAGCTGCACGGTTGTTCTCCCCTTGATCAGCCCGGCAGGCGCACGGGCATAAGCAGGTACAAGTACCCGGCGACAACTTCGCCATTCTCGTCGACCGGCTTGATCAACGCGGGCCGGTTCGGCGTCGTGAACGAAAGTTCAGCGCGATCGGTGTGCAACGCGCCAAGACCATCCTGCAGGTATCCGGGGTTGAACGCGATAGTCACCGGCTCGCCGTCGAACTGAACGGGCAGCTCTTCCTCGGCGCTACCTTCGTCATCGCCACCAGCTGACAACTTCAAGCCACCGCCGGTGAATTCGAGCCGGACCTGGGTGCCTCGCTCGGCGACGAGCGAAACACGCTTGATCGCCTCGACGAGTGGCGAGACTTCGATGATCGCGTTGGACGTCTGCTCGCTCGGCAGCAACTGCCGGTAGCGAGGGAACTCCGCATCGAGCAACCGGGTGGTCGTCCGACGGCCGGTACCGGACAAACCGAGCAGACCGTCGCTTGAGGACAGTGCGAGCTCGACCGTCTTGCCAGCGGTGCCCAGCGACTTGGCCGCGTCGGCGAGCGTCCGCGCGGGCACGAGCACGGCGGCGTCCTCGACATCACCGGACGGCTTCCACGTGAACTCGCGCATCGCCAACCGGAACCGGTCGGTGGCAACGAGAGTCAAGGTTTCGCCGTTGATCTCGACGCGCACGCCGGTCAGCATCGGCAGCGTGTCGTCGCGACCGGCCGCGATGGCGACCTGTGCGACAGCCTGACCGAACACCTCACCGGCGAGCTCACCCGCGTGCGGCGGCATCGGCGGCAACTGCGGGTAGTCCTCGACCGGCATGGTCGGCAGGCTGAACCGCGCACTGCCACAGGTGATCGAGACACGCGCGCCGTCGACCGCGATCTCGACCGGCTGGTTCGGCAACGCCTTCGTGATGTCGGCGAGCAGACGCCCGGAGACCAGAGTGCGGCCGCCGTCGGCGATCGTCGCAGGGACACCGACCGTGGCCGACACCTCGTAGTCGAAACCGGAGATGGTCAGCGCTTCGCCTTCGGCTTCCGGCGTACCGGCGTCCAGCAGGACACCGCCGAGGACTGGAACTGGCGGCCTGGACGGGAGGCTGCGCGCGACCCAGGCGACGGCGTCGGCGAGACCGTCGCGCTCGACGCGGATCTTCATGGAGGTCCTTTCAGACTCGACCTGTTGATCCCCGGAGTGACTCACCTCGAGGTGCAGAGGCTCCAACCGTAGAGCGTGCCGGGCGGTCTCGTCATCCGGGGCTTCGGCTGTCGGCTTTTGGCGGGAGCGAGTTGTCCTCAACCATCCACGCCCCCTGTTTTTGTTCTGTTGATTCCTTGAAAGAGCTAAAACAGTGACAGATATAGGGGCTGTGGGTTGTGTGGATGCCCGGCGTCCGCGCAGGTCGAGCGTGGCGAGCACCTGTGGAAGACCACGGGATGTGATCGGTGGATAGACCCGATCGGCGGTGTACAACTCCCGACCGGCCCCAATCCGTCCACATGATGTGGGAGTTGTCCACAAGCTCATCCCCAGATGTGGGTCGATCTGTGCCCAGGCGATGTGTATGGCGAGAAGTGACGCGAATCGCCCCCTTGGGTGACCCCGAAGGGCCTCCAGACATGTTTTTGGGGCTGTGGACAACTCTCCACAGCCCCAAAAAACTCGCGAACCCGGTCCATCCGGACCGCGGCCGCCGGTCGGTCGATGATCGACTCGGCAGCGCGCTGACAAGCGAAGACACGCTCCCGGCCGCCGACAATCACCCGTCCGGTTGAGTAGCCGGGTGAACTTCGAGCGAACGGACCGTTCGCTCGGTCTCGTCGACGTTTTCCCTGGTCAACCCCACGCGGCCGGATTACGCTCGATTCCGGGGTCGCGCCTCCCCCTGAGGGAGGGTGGGTCTTGTCCTGAGGCTGTTGTGCCGATGATGATCATGGCGGATGCTGTGGATGGCGTTGCGGGTGGGCCAGGTCGAAGGCGGTTTTTGCAGGATCCACAGCTGTGGACAACCCCTGGTGATGGTTGATCGGGCCTGAGGCGGAGTCGGCGGCTGAGTTTCTGTGGAGGAGGGTCGGCCGGGCCAAGTGGCCCCTGCAGAAACCTGCGGCGGCAAGGGGCAAGGGCGCCGAGCGGTCGGAACTTTTCTCTGGACGGTCGTCGGCTGGGCCGGGCACGTACGACAGAAATCTGTGGGACCGGCGCGGTCGATGTAGTGGCTGGGCTGGTGTGTGGCGGTCGGGCCAAACTTTCTGGACGAGGTGCGGGGTTGGGCTGAGGGCACCGGCAGAAAGATCCGATGGCGAGGCCTAGGTGCTGGCGGTCGGCCAGGCGGAGTTCGGCGGGGACCCGGCCGAGCCTGAGCCGCGGCCAGGCGCCGAAGGTTCGACTCCGGATCCGACGCGGGCCCCCAATTTTCTGCGGGAGCCATGGGCCGATGCTTCGGTGGCCGAGAGCAGGAGCGGTTGGCCTGGCTGATCGTGGTGTCTGAATCGGCGCCTTGACCTTCCCCGGAGTTTCTGTAGGCGCAGTGTTCGTGAGCTGCGATTTCTCGGGAGATAGCGGCGGCTCGGCTTGGCCTCTGAACCTGCTGGCGCTGCGGACCTGAGCTGCGGTCTCTTGGGAGAAAGGTGGCGGCTTGGTCGGCTGTGCCGCGGTTCGAATCCGTGCCTCGACCTGCCAGCCTTCTGCGGAGGCTGTGGGCCTGATGCGGCGGCAGCCGGAGATGGAGCGGTGGCTTGACTGCCAGTTTCTGTGAGGGGTGCAGCTCTGAGCCGTAGTCATCGCCAGAAACATTGGCCGCACCTGGCGGTTGCGCTGACCGAGGCAATCCATGCCGCCCTGGCGGCACCCGATCGGTGGATCTTTCTCCTGAGGTCGCGGGTTCAACCGCCTCGGCTCGGCAGAAACCTTCTAGGCCTCGCTGATCTTCCAGCCAGCCGGGTGATCAAGGTTCGCGTCCGGCGACCCGATCTCACAACTCAGAGGCGCTGATGATCAGTCGGCAAAGCGGCAAACGCTTGCCACCGACGGCCCAGCCTCTGAGCGTCCGCTGGAGCCACCGAGGCGCGGCGTGGGGTGAGGGCATCCGCCCGAGACGGCCTTCGTGAACTTTTCTGGGGCCACCCCTGAGCCCAACCACCCGCCCAGAAAAGTTCACGATTCGCGATGCTGACCCATCCGGTCATACCTGCGCGCATGCGAAACGGGCAGGCGCGAAGCCTGCCCGTGATTGCCTTCAGATCAGCCGCGGGCGCGCTGTTTGATTCGGGAAGTGAGTTCTTGGACCTGGTCGTAGGTCCGGCGGCGCTCGGCCATCTCTTTACGGATCTTCTTCTCCGCGTGCATCACTGTCGTGTGGTCGCGGCCGCCGAAGGTCTGGCCGATCTTCGGCAAGGACAGATCCGTCAGCTCTCGGCAGAGGTACATCGAGATCTGGCGAGACTGCGCCAGCGCCTTCGTTTTTCCCGGTCCGCAGAGGTCTTCGATCGTCACCCCGAAGAACTCCGCGGTCACCGCCATGATCGTGGACGCGCTGATCTCCGGGACCTGTGAGTCCGGGATCAGGTCGCGCAGCACGATCTCGGCGAGGCCGAGGTCGACCGGCTGACGGTTCAGGGATGCGAACGCCGTCACCCGAATCAGCGCGCCCTCGAGCTCACGGATGTTGTGCTCGATCCGGGCCGCGATGAACTCGAGAACCTCGGCTGGCACGTTCAGCCGGTCCTGAGCGGCCTTCTTACGGAGGATCGCGATCCGAGTTTCCAGCTCGGGTGGCTGGATGTCGGTGATCAGGCCCCACTCGAACCGGGTCCGCAGCCGGTCTTCCAGCGTCTCCAGGCGCTTGGGCGGCCGGTCGCTGCTGACCACGATCTGCTTGTTCGCGTTGTGCAGCGTGTTGAACGTGTGGAAGAACTCTTCCTGCGTTCCTTCTTTGCCTTCCAGGAACTGGATGTCGTCGACCAGCAGGATGTCGATGTCCCGGTACCTGCGCTGGAAGGCGACTTTCCGGTCGTCACGCAGCGAGTTGATGAAGTCGTTGGTGAATTCCTCGGTCGAGACGTACCGGACGCGCATCCCTGGGAACAGCCGCTGGGCGTAGTGCCCGACCGCGTGCAACAGGTGGGTCTTGCCCAGTCCCGACTCTCCCCAGATGAAAAGTGGGTTGTACGCGCGGGCCGGTGCTTCGGCGACGGCGACCGCGGCGGCGTGGGCGAACCGGTTGGACGCACCGATCACGAACGTGTCGAACGTGTACTTCTCGTTCAACCGGGTCTTCGAGGTCTGCGGCTGGGCAGGCGCGGTGAACGGCTGGCCGACGGCGGCCGGCTGTTTGCCGTTGAAGGTGGGCCAGACTTCCCTGGCTGTGGCGAGCGCCTCACCTTCTTCGTCGACCTCGTCGCTGTCGGAGTCGAGATCGATCTCCGCGACCGGGACCGTGGCAAGCGGCGCGCTCACGCCGACCGGTTCGACCACGGCTGCCGGCGGGGCGACCGCCGGAGTCGGTGATCCGACAGTGTCCACTTTCACAGCGAGGGAGATGCTCCGGCCGAGCCTGCGGGACAGCGCGTCGGTGATCGGTTCACGCAGCGCGCGCTCGATTGCCTCCTTGGCGAAATCACTCGGCGCGGCCAGCAGCGCGGTGCCGTCGAGCAGACCGATCGGCCGTGTCACCCGCATCCACGCCTGTTGCTGGCGTGACAGGATCCCGGCAGACAGCTCACGGACGACCTGTTCCCATACGAGACCAAAGTTGATCTGGTGCTCGGACACCTGGCGGGCTCCCCTCCCCTCGTACTTTTTGTGGATCAAGCGGGCGAGCCGCCGCCCCGCGGGCGTCGCGTTTCATCGCATCCACAGGGTTGTCCACAACTGTGCACGAAGATACGGCGTACCGCAGCGAAGCCCGTATCGGTTCAACGTACCGAGTGGCGGGACGTGACACGGCGGGGCTCCGTTGATCCCCTCTGGCACTCCCCGTGTGACAAACCGGAAGCCGCACGCTAACAAGCGCCGCCCTTGCCCACAAGACGTGCCCGGGGGCTGGGTCGCTGAGCGGCGGCGTGTCGCCCGGGCTACGGTCCGGCGAGCCGGAAGTCCGACCCGGATTTGGTCGGTGCCCGCGGGGTGCGTACCCTCGAAAGGTCTCCCGCTAGCGTCGGGTGTGTTCTGCGTGCCCGATCTCGGCCATCGCAACCGCCACGTCGCACGGGTCCACCGAGGGCCAACCTCCGCAGGGGACACGCGACCTCAAGACAAGATCGGGAGAACGAAGCCGTGAGCAAGGGCAAGCGCACCTTCCAGCCGAACAACCGCCGTCGTGCCAAGACCCACGGGTTCCGGCTGCGCATGCGTACCCGTGCGGGGCGGGCGATCCTGTCGGCTCGTCGCCGCAAGGGCCGCGCCGAACTGTCGGCCTGACAGGCGGCACGGCACCGTGCTGCCCGCAACCGCCCGGCTCACGCGTAGCGGCGACTTCGCCCATGTGACCCGGCACGGTCGACGCGCTGGGCGACCCCGGCTCGTCGTGCACGCGGTGCAGAGCATGGAGCCGACAACTGAGACTCCGCTGACCCGGACGGGATCCCCCGTCCGGGTTGGCTTCGTTGTAAGCAAGGCAGTGGGTAACTCGGTGGTCCGCCACCGGGTGTCCCGCAAGCTGCGCCATGTAGTGGCCGACCGGCTCGGAACTCTGGCCCCCGGCAGCTCGTTGGTCGTGCGGGCGCTTCCGCCGGCCGCCCAAGCGTCGAGCGCTGACCTCGCTCATGATTTCGACGCGGCCGTCCGGCGACTCAAGCTGGCGGTGGAACAGTGACTGATTCTCACGATCACGAGAGCACGGACGGCACACGACGCCGCACCGGACCTCTCGCCTGGGTTCTGCTGCTACCGATCCACCTGTACCGCAAGGTGATCTCACCGCTGCTGCCACCCACCTGCCGCTACTACCCCAGCTGCAGCGCATACGCCGTGGATGCCCTGAAGACCCATGGCGCCATCAAGGGGTTGGCGCTGGCCGTGTGGCGGTTACTGCGTTGCAACCCCTGGAGCAACGGGGGAATTGACCCCGTGCCACCCCGTCGCCCCCGGCGCAAGACGTCCGGGACCCCGGCTCACCACAGTTCCGCCGAGGAGTAGCTCCCGTGCTCGATTTCATCAACTACCCGGTGTCCTTCATCCTCTGGTGTTGGCACAAGGTCTTCGGCGCCGTCTTCGGCCCGACCAGTGGCGTCGCCTGGTTGCTGGGAATCGTCTTCCTGACGTTCACCGTCCGCGCGATCCTGATCAAGCCGTTCGTCAAGCAGGTCCGCTCGATGCGGAAGATGCAGGAGTTCGCTCCTGAGATCAAGAAGCTGCAGGCGAAGTACAAGAACGACCGGCAGAAGCTCGCGCAGGAGATGCAGAAACTGCAGTCGCAGCACGGGGTCAACCCGCTCGGCAGCTGCCTGCCGATGCTGCTGCAGATCCCGGTCTTCTTCGGTCTGAACAACGTGCTTCGCGGCTTCGTGCCGAACGCGACCGGCAACTACTACTTCGGCGCGGACGAGGTCGAGTCGTACCTGCACGCGAACCTGTTCGGCGCTCGCCTGTCGAACTACATCGCGCAGGCGAGCAACGAGATGACGAGTCTCGGCGGCAACCTGCAGTCCGTCATCCTCGTGTCGGCGCCGCTGATGGTGATCGCGTCGATCGCCACGCACTTCACCGCCAAGCACAACGTGGCCCGGCAGAACCCGGCGACCGCCACCGCGCAGACCGGCATCATGAACAAGATCACCCTCTGGGTGTTCCCGCTCGGTGTGCTCGTGTTCGGTGCCTTCTTCCCGATCGGTCTGCTCATCTACTGGTTGAGCAACAACATCTGGACCCTCGGCCAGCAGTGGCTGATCTACAAGAAGATCGACCGCGAGGAAGAAGAGCAGAAGGCCGTCGCGCAGGAGAAGCGCACCAACAGCAACCTCGCCCCGAAGGTCGGCCAGAAGCCCACGCAGCCGAAGAAGCGCCCGACGCCCGCCAAGCCCGTGGCGTCCGACGAGACCGACACCGAGGACAGCACCGACTCGACGTCGAGTAAGAAGCCGGTCAAGAAATGGCCAGCCAAGCAGCCGTCGGTGAAGCCCGCGAACAACGCCGCCAAGAAGCCGGCCGCGGGTAACAACACCAACAGCGGCAGCTCCAAAGTTCCCGGTCTGACGCCAGACCGATCCCGCAGCAAGAAGTCAGGCCGGAAGCGTCCGTGACGCGAGCCGATGCCTGGAGAGGAGAAACCGTGACGGCAGCCGACACCGACCTCGGGGCCGAGGGCGGGCAGGTCGACAACGACGCCGCCGAGGAGAAGCCGGCGCGGTCCGGTCCGACCGGTGAGGAGTTGCTTGTCCAGGAGGGCGACATCGCCGGGGACTACCTGGAGCGCCTGTTGGACCTGCTCGACTTCGACGGCGACATCGACCTTGATGTCGAAGCCGGTCGCGCCATCGTCAGCATCGACGGCGGTGACGATCTGGAGAAGCTGGTCGGCCCGCGCGGCAACGCCCTTGAGGCGCTGCAGGAGCTGACCCGGCTCGCGGTGCAGCAGGAGACCGGCGTGCGTAGCCGGTTGATGTTGGACATCGCCGGCTGGCGGGCCGAGCGTCGTGAGGAGCTTCGCGATCTTGGCAAGGCGAGCGCGGAGAAGGTAGTCAGCTCGGGCGAGAAGGTGCGCCTGCAGCCGATGACGCCGTTCGAGCGCAAGGTCGTTCACGACGCGGTGGCGGAGATCGAGGGCGTGCACAGTGAGAGCGAAGGTGAGGATCCCCGCCGGCGTGTGGTGATTTTCCCGAAGCCCTGACTCTATTGAGTGAGTTTGGACGCGGTCCGTCGAATAAGACGGGCCGCGTTCTTTTTTTGTCGGCCGGATGTGAGATCCTCATTCGGGTCCCCACTCGACACGTGTTTCACGTGAAACTCCCATTCGGATTCGGTGAGTCGGTGGGGCGAGGGTTGCCGATCGGCGACAATCGAGCTGGCGTGGTTTCACGTGGAACATCGGATGGAGCTCATGACCGACGTGGTGTCCCAGGCGTTCGGCGCCGGTTCGGACCGAGCGACTCGGTTCGCCGAACTGCTCACTGTGCACGGCGTCGAGCGAGGGCTGATCGGTCCACGTGAAGTCGACCGACTGTGGGAGCGGCACCTGTTGAACTCGGTGGCGATGGCGGAGTGCGTGCCGGAAGGCGCGTCCGTGGTCGACGTCGGATCGGGCGCCGGGTTCCCCGGAATCCCGTTGGCGATCGCCCGGCCGGATCTAGACGTCGTACTGCTTGAGCCGATGGCGCGCCGCGTGGCATGGCTGGAAGAGGTCGCGGCGAAGCTCGATCTGGATGTCACGGTGGTCCGTGGCCGCGCCGAGGAGAAAGAGATCCGGCGGCAGCTCGCCAACCGTGACGTGGTGACCGCCCGGGCGGTGGCGCCGATGGGCAAGCTGACCGGTTGGTGTCTCCCCCTGCTGCGAACCGGCGGTCGGCTCGTCGCGCTGAAGGGATCGAGTGCCGCCGAGGAGATAGAACGAGATTGGGCCGAGATCGCTCGCGCGGGCGGCGTCGACCCTGAGGTACGGACGTGTGGTGGTGGGTTCCTCGCCGAACCTACGACCGTTGTTGTTGTGCGGCGCGCTGAACCGGCTGCCGGGCGCAACCGCAAGCGGCGATAAGGAAGGACCGGACCGAGCATGTTCCACGTGAAACTTGAGACGGTGCCGCGGGCGCCGAGGAGGTGCAGCCAGTGAACTGGACGCCCATCGCGGAGGAAGCCGAGCGGGCTGCCAAGCTCCTACATCCCGACAAGCAGTTCCCGAAGCCTTCGCATCGCCGCGTCTTCACCATCGCCAACCAGAAGGGTGGCGTCGGGAAGACGACCAGTGCGGTGAACCTCGCCGCCGGTCTGGCGATGCACGGGCTGAAGGTGCTCGTGATCGACCTCGACCCGCAGGGCAACGCCAGCACGGCACTCGGCGTCGAGCGCCGCTCCGGCACGCCGTCCATCTACGAGGTGCTGCTCGGTGAGGTCTCGCTGAAGGACGCGTCTCAGGTCAGCGACCAGTCGCCGAACCTGTGGTGCGTGCCGGCGACCATCGACCTGGCGGGTGCCGAGATCGAACTGGTCGAGATGCATGGCCGTGAGGGTCGCCTGAAGGCGGCGCTGACCGACGAGGCGTTCGACGAGCTCGGCCCGGACTACGTCTTCATCGACTGCCCGCCGTCGCTCGGCCTGCTGACGGTGAACGCGATGGTCGCCGCGCAGGAAGTGCTGATCCCGATCCAGTGCGAGTACTACGCACTGGAAGGTCTGAGCCAGCTGCTGAAGAACATCGACCTGGTGCAAAAGCACCTCAACCCGGATCTGGACCTGTCCACGATCCTGCTCACGATGTACGACGGCCGGACCAAGCTCGCCGACCAGGTGAGCGCGGAGGTGCGTCAACACTTCGGCGACGTGGTCCTGCAGACGGTCATCCCGCGGAACGTGAAGGTGTCCGAGGCGCCGAGCTTCGGCCAGACTGTGCTCGCGTACGACCCGGGCTCGCGGGGAGCGATGAGCTACCTCGACGCGTCCCGTGAACTCGCAGAACGAGGTGCGGCGGAATGAGCAAGCCGGATGCGGCCCCTCCGGCACGCAAGGGCGGCCTCGGTCGTGGCCTGGCCGCCCTGATCCCCAGCGGTCCCGACGCCGACGCGGCGAGCCCCGCGATCCCCCGGCGTCCGGTCCCGGCTCGTGGCGTGCCCGCGCCCGAGCCGGGTGGTGAGGTCGCGGGGGCGGTCTACCGCGAGATCCCCACCTCCGCGATCAAGCCGAACCCGAAACAGCCGCGGCAGGTCTTCGACGAAGAGGCGCTCTCCGAACTCGAGCACTCGATCCGTGAATTCGGATTGATGCAGCCGATCGTGGTGCGCGATCTCGGCGGCGGCTCGTACGAGCTGGTGATGGGTGAACGGCGGCTGCGAGCATCGCAGCAAGCCGAATTGGAGAAGATCCCGGCGATCGTCCGGCAGACCGCGGACGACGCGATGCTGCGCGACGCACTGCTGGAGAACATCCACCGGGTCCAGCTCAACCCACTCGAAGAGGCGGCGGCGTATCAGCAGCTGCTCGACGAGTTCGAGGTGACGCACGAGGAGCTGGCATCCCGGATCGGCCGCAGCCGTCCAGTCATCACGAACACGATCCGCTTGCTGAAGCTCCCCCTTCCCGTGCAGCGCCGGGTCGCGGCAGGCATCTTGTCGGCCGGGCACGCCCGCGCATTGCTCGGTTTGGAAGACCCGGAGCGTCAGGAAGCGCTCGCGGCTCAGATCGTCAAAGAGGGAATGTCGGTCCGCGCGACCGAAGAAGCGGTGACGCTCGCCAAGCATGATCAGCCCGCGAAGCCGAAGGCGGCCCCCCGCAAGCCAATGCACGCCCCCGGGTTGCAAGAGCTCGCCGAGCGGCTGTCCGACCGGTTCGATACCCGGGTAAAGGTTGAATTGGGTCAGCGGAAGGGCCGGATCGTGGTCGAATTCGGCTCCGTTGACGATCTTGAACGGATCGTTGACATCATCAACCAAAATGGGACAAAAGGGATTCGGCAAGAGGACGTGTAACCACCCCAGGTCATTACGTCACGGTGACGATCCCGATATGTCCGATTCTGCGCGGGGTGGCGACACCGAGTTCGAACCGCGCGAAGGAGTGTAGGAAAGCTCCCCGGGCACCCGGACTTAGTTGTCGGCCGGAGGCAAAGTTGCCGACGGATAGATCGACGCGGTGGGTGAGTCAGCGCCGAGTGGATAGATCGAGTCGGCGCCAACGGTCACGGGGTTGCCCGAAGAGTCTGCGAGCCGATGCTGAGAGCAAGATTGACTCTGTATCGTAGCCAGACTCAGCTCCACCTCTGCACACAAAGAAAGCCCCGGCACGTGCCGGGGCTCTTTACTGTGTTTCACGTGAATCAGCCGCGGGCGATCGCCTGATCGATCAGTTCGGCGTAGATCTGGCCCAAGGACCGACCTGCCGCCTCGGTCGCGATGGGCAGCACCGAAGTCTCGGTCAGTCCCGGCGACACGCTTACCTCAAGGAAGTAGATCGAGCCGTCCTCGGCGACTACCGCGTCGGTCCGGGAGATGTCACGCAGCCCGAGCAGCTTGTGTGCGGACACCGCCGTATCGGCCGCCCGGGCCGCGACCTCCGGCGACAGCCGGGCCGGGGTGAAGAAGTTGGTCAAGCCGGCCGTGTACCGGGCCGTGTAGTCGTAGACGCCGCCCTCAGGCTCGATCTCGACCGCAGGCAGTGCCACCGGTCCCTCGGGAGTGTCGATCACGGTCACGGCCACCTCAACGCCCGTCACGTACTCCTCGGCCAACACGGTCTCGCCGTACGCCAAGCAGTTGACCATCGCGGCCGGAAGCTCAGACGCGTCCCGGACGACCTGAGCGCCAAGCGCCGAGCCGCCCTGATCCGGCTTGAGCATCAGCGGCAGCCCCAGGCGAGCGACCATCGCATCCAGCACGGCCTGGGCGCCGAGTTCGCGGAAGATGCTGTGCGGCAACACAACCCAGTCCGGGGTGAGCAGGCCTGAGCGGGACAGCTCCGCCTTCGCTGTCGGTTTGTCCCAGGCGCGGCGGCAGGCGTGCGAGTCGGCGCCAACGAAGGGCAGGCCGAGCATCTCCAGGACCGTTTGGATCGAGCCGTTTTCGCCTTCGCCGCCGTGCAACGCGATGACGACCGCGTCCGGCTTCTGGGTACGGAGTCTGGTCAGCAGCGACCCGTCGGTATCCCACTCGTCGACGGTCACGCCGACCGTACGCAGGGCAGTCGACAGGCGCCGCCCTGACCGAAGTGAAACGTCACGCTCATGCGAGAGCCCGCCGGACAGGACGGCTACCGTTCGATCTGACACTCCCGGATTATGCAGTGTCCGGGCTCGGAGTCTGTGCTCCGGACGTGATCCGCCGCGCCGCGGGCCCGAAGGTGCGGTACAGCTCCAGCTCTTCGTCCAGCACGACCGCCAGCCGCCGGACGCCCTCCTGGATCCGCTCAGGCGTCGGGTAGCAGAACGACAGCCGCATCTGCCGGGTGCCGAACCTGTCCGCGTAGAAGCCGGTTCCGGGCACGTACGCCACCCTCGCGGTGACCGCCCGAGGCTGCATCGCTTTGGTGTCAATGCCTTCCGGCACGGTCATCCACACGAAGAAGCCACCGTCCGGCTTGGTCCAGCTGCACCCGGCGGGCATGTGCTGATCGAGGCTGCTCAACAACGCGTCCCTGCGCTCGCGGTACATCAGCTGGAAGGACTTGATCTGGCCCTTCCAGTCATGCGTGGCCAGGTAGCGCGACACGATCAGCTGGCTGAGCATCGGCGGCGACAACACAGCCGCTTCTGCCGCCAGGACAAGCTTTTCGCGCACCGCGTGCGGCGCGAGCGCCCAGCCGACCCGCAGGCCGGAGGCGAAGGTCTTGGAGAACGAACCCAGGTAGATCACGTTGTCCGGGTCCATCGAGCGCAACGCCGGATACGTCTGTCCGTCGAATCCCAGTAGCCCGTATGGGTTGTCCTCGATCACCAGAACGCCCGCACGGCGGCAGATCTCGAGGATCTCGGCGCGTCGGGACACCGCCAGCGTCACGCCGCCGGGGTTGTGGAAATTCGGGATCGTGTAAAGGAACTTGACCCGTTGGCCAGCTGCCGCAGCTGCGGCCAGTGCCTGCCGCAACGCCTCCGGGACCAGGCCTTCGTCGTCCATCTCCACGTGCACGACGTTGGCCTGGTAGGACGCGAATGTGCCGAGCGCGCCGACGTAGGACGGGCCCTCGGCGATCACCACGTCGCCTGGGTCGCAGAAGATCCGGGTCACCAGGTCCAGCGCCATCTGTGAGCCCACAGTGACCACGATGTCGTCCGGATGTCCGGTGATCCCCTCGATGGCCATCACTTCGCAGATCTGCTCACGAAGCGGCTGATAGCCGTGCGCCGAGCCGTACTGCAGGGCCACGAGGCCGTCGTTGGCGATCACGCCCGCGACCTCGCTGGCCAGGGAGTCGAGGGGCAGTGCCGCGAGGTTCGGCATGCCTCCGGCCAGCGAGACCACCTCTGGCCTGCTGGCGACTGCGAACAGCGCTCGTACCTCCGATGCCGTCATCCCGGTCGCTCGTGCCGCGTACCGCCTCAGGTGCGGGTCGAGATTCTGGCCGGTAGAGGGCACCGGACTGGTACTGCCCTCTGGTTCCTCCGAGTGCATACGCCACCTCGTTCGTCAGTCAAGCGAGTGTAACTCTGGCCTCTATCAGGTCTTCGTGCTTCCCGCACTTGTCACATCCCCCTATCCTGGGGGACGGGCCTGTGGTTAACGCATGCCCTCATCATTCCTTCACGGCCTGCGGGGAGGTTGGGTGTCGCGGCGCGTCGTCGGCATCACGCTGGACAACCTGGAGCACCTCCCCAAGCACTCAAGGGGCTGTGTGTTCTGGGAGCTGGCACCGCACCTGAAGGAACAGGCCGAGGCCTTCGGCGAGACCGAGCTCGAAAAGGAAGCCTGGGTCTCCAACATGCTCCTGGAATGGGGCTCATGTGGCCGCCTGGTCTACTCGGACAAGCTCCCGGTGGGATTCGTCCTCTACGCCCCGCCCAACGCCGTACCGCGCTCTCTGGCCTTCCCGACGTCCCCGATCAGCCCGGACGCGGTCATGCTGACCGGTTTCCACATCCTGCCCGAGTTCCGTGGCGGTGGGCTGGGCCGGATGCTCGTGCAGGCAGTGGCCAAGGACCTCACCCGTCGTGGGGTGAAGGCGATCGAGTCCTTCGGCGACGCCAAGCCGGAGGACGAAGAGCAGAGCTGCGTCGTGCCGTCGGATTTCCTTGCCTCGGTCGGTTTCAAGACCGTCCGGCCGCATGCCCGGTGGCCGCGGCTGCGCCTGGAACTGCGCAGCGCGATCACCTGGAAGGAAGACGTGGAGGCAGCGCTGGAGCGGCTGCTCGGCACGGTGTCCGTGACCACCGCCAGCCCGGTCTACCAGCGCTGAAACCCCGGGTAAATCAGCTCTTCGTGAGCTCGTGCCGCATCAGGTCGGCGAAGGTGAACGTGCCCGTCGGCTGGTCGTTCTCGCCCAGCAGGTACAGCCGCTTGACCGAAACCAGGATGCCCTCGGCGACCAGGTCACGGAACGCCGGATCGGCCAGCCTGGACCGGTCACCGACGTTGGACAGGTAGCCGAGCTCCAGCCGGACCGCGGGGCAGCGGGTGAGCCGCAGCGAATCCCAGGTCTTGGCGTGCGCACGGCAGTTGAGCATGCCGGTACGAGCGGTCAGCTCACGCTGGATGAACCCGGCAAGCGCCTCACCAAGGGTGGACGTGCCCTTGCCCGCGGTGCCGAAGTAGAAGGTCGCCAGGCCAGAGGCGTGCGGCGAGGCGTTGCGGTCGCAGTGCAGCGAGATGAAGACGTCGCTGCCCGACTCGTTGGCGAAGTGCGCGCGCTCGGCCTCGGTTGGGCACTGGTCGGGCCCACGCGACAGCACGGCCTCCATCCCGGTGGCCACCATCCGGCCCTCGAGACGGCGGGCCAGGTCCCACACCAGGTCGGCTTCCTTGATGCCGTCGACGGTCACACCGGCGTCGTCGCCGCCGTGGCCTGGGTCGATGACGATGCGCTTGCCACGAAGGCGTGGACCGGCCTTACGGACCTGCTCCTGCTCACGCAGCAGCACCGGACGCCCGCCGCTGGCACGTGGGGACAGGCGGTTGAACGCGCTGACCGTCTCGGCGCCACACATACCGTCGACGGTCAGGCCGTAGTCACGCTGGAACTCGCGCAGCGCGCGCTCGGTCTGTGGGCCGAAGACACCGTTCGGACGACCGGCGTTGTACCCCAGCTGCAGCAGGCGTTCCTGCAGCTCAAGCACGTCGTCGCCACTCACGGGGGCGGAGACCAGGTAGGCCAGCGGGCGGCCACCGAGCCGGTAGGTCGCATCGCGCAGGGCCTGATAGGTGGCCTGGCCGACGATCCCGTCCGTGATCAAGCCTCGCTGCTGCTGGAAAGCTCGCACGGCGTGTTCGACGGCGAGGTCGTACACCGACGGGTCGCCCGTGCCGTTGGCCGTGGGCAGCAGGCCCAGGCTGGCGAGCGTGGCCCGCACTTCGGCTACAGCCGGTCCGGCGTCACCGGGGCGGAGTTCCCGCATGCACCCCTCACTCAGGTCAGATTCTCAAAAACCGACGTTCTCAGGTTGTGTCGCAGGCTATTGTGCCCTGCCTGCCGTGCGGTCCCGCTTAGGGTCACGTGCCGCGTCCGGTCCATCACGGCATCACCCGATCAAGTGTGATGCATGACACGACCCGGGACTCGTCGCCTTACACGGAGTAGACGCTCCAGCCCCGGGTCGGGTTAGGTTTTTCTGAAATTCTCAGGCCACGTAGTCGGCCAGATCGTTGAGCAGCGCCGCCTTCGGCTTCGCGCCGACGATCTGCTTCACCGGACGGCCGCCCTGGAAGACGATCATCGTCGGGACCGACATGATCTGGTAGTCCCGCGCCACCTCAGGGTTGGCGTCGATGTCCAGCTTGGCCACGGTGATCTTCTCGGCGTGCTCCTTGGCGATCTCCTCGAGCACCGGGGCGACCATCCGGCACGGCCCGCACCAGGTGGCCCAGAAGTCGACGACTACCGGCTTCTCGCTCTGCAGGACGTCCTCGGTGAAGGACTTGTCGGTGACGACGACGGTGTTGCCGCTCACGGTTTCTCCTAGTGTCAGATGTTGGTCGGGGCGTAACCGCCGCCGACGAGTTCAGAGGCCTCATGCGCGTTGGCTTCGCCGTGCTCGGCCAGCCAGCGTTCGGCGTCGATCGCCGCTGCGCAGCCCGAGCCCGCCGCGGTGATGGCCTGCCGGTATGTGCGGTCGACGAGGTCACCAGCGGCGAACACCCCGTCGAGGTTCGTGTAGGTGGTCTGGCCCTTGACCTGCACGTATCCGTCTTCGTCTGTGTCGATCTGGCCAGTGACGAGCTGGCTGCGCGGGTCATGGCCGATCGCCATGAAGACACCGGTCACGGCGACGTCCTCGGTCTCACCCGTCTGGGTGTCCCTCAGGCGAGCGCCGGAAACCTTGCCATCGGTGCCCAGCACCTCGATGACCTCGGCGTTGAGCCGCCACTTGATCTTCTCGTTGGCGCGGGCGCGCTCGAGCATGATCTTCGAGGCCCGGAACTCCTCGCGGCGGTGCACGATGGTCACCGTGTCGGCGAACTTGGTCAGGAACAGCGCCTCTTCCATCGCGGAGTCGCCACCGCCGACCACGATGATGTCGTGGCCACGGAAGAAGAAGCCGTCACACGTGGCACATGCCGACACGCCACGGCCGAGCAACTCCTGCTCGCCAGGAACGTGCAGGTAGCGCGGCGCGGCACCCATCGCGAGCACGACGGACTTGGCCGCGTACCGCGTGCCGTTGACCGTGACGTACTTGATCGGGCCGTCGAGCTCGACCGCTTCGACGTCCTCGGTACGCAACTCGGCGCCGAACCGTTCGGCCTGCTCACGCATCTGCGCCATCAGCTCGGGGCCCATGATGCCGTCCCGGAAACCGGGGTAGTTCTCCACCTCGGTCGTGGTCATCAGGGCGCCACCGAACTGGCTGCCTTCGAAGACCAGCGGAGACAGCTGCGCACGCGCCGCGTACACCGCGGCGGTATATCCCGCCGGACCGGACCCGACGATGATCAGGTTGCGGACCTCGTCTTGCGCCGCCATCTGCCCTCCGTTTTTCCCGCCAGTGACAACTAGGACAACCGATCGTAGGTGCTGGTTGTTCCGCACCATCCGGGTGACCGCCAGCACTGACGGGAAATGGGGTTCTAGCGCACGCCCTCCCTGTTCACGATCTTCGACGGGTTGCCTGGGCCGCAGTCCTGACCGACTGTGAGCAGCCGGAATGTGCCAGGCGGCCGCGAGGCGAAGACGAACAGCGTGCCCGCCCTACCGTCCACCGTGACCTGCTTGACGCCGAGCGGCTCCGCGTTCGGCGAGATGCCGTTGGCCTGGAAGCAGCCAACAAGCTTCTCTGTGTCGGAGAACGGGCCGTAATCGGTGCCGCCCTTGGCGGCCTGCAACTGCTCCGGACCGATCGAGTCGGACGGGAAGTTCAGCGGTCCCTGCGCGACTGGCGGTGCGCCGTTGCCTGTGTCACCGGGCAATGCGGCGAACGTGATCCCGACCGCCGCCGCGGCCGCTGCGAAGATCCCGATGCCGATACCCAACCTTTGGTTACGCCGTTTCCGTGCCGCGTCAAGGCTGACAACTGGTGCAGGCGTTGCCTGAGCGCGGGCCTGTGACTCCGCGGCGATCGCGGCATCCAGCCGGGCCGCGAAATGCGCGGGCATCGGCGGAGCCGGGACGTTCGCTAGTGCATGCAGGTCCGCTTGCGTCGCGTCAAGGGCGGCCAGGATCTCCCGAGCCTCCGGGTCGGCGTTGACTTGTGGCCACAACTGCTCGGCCTCACGAGGGTCCAGCGCACCCGCCTGGAGATCGGCGAGCAGGTCGACCGACCACGGCGGCCCGCCGCTCCCCCGTCCGATGCCGGTCATGTCCCCTCCCACTGACGCCGTGGACGCCCCTCGCGCTTTTCGCTTGCCTCACCTGGGACGTTCGCATCAGCAATCGGGTTCCGTAGATGCCCGAGAACTTTGGCGAGCTTGGCCCGGCCCCTGGCACAGCGGCTTTTCACGGTGCCCTCGGCGATGCCGAGCAGCTTGGCCGTCTCGGCGACCGAATAGCCCTCGACATCGACGAGCACGATCGGCACCCGCTGTTCCTCGGACAGCTCAGCCAACGCGTTCTTCACGACAAGGCTGGTCTCCCGGTCGGCCATGGCATCGCCGGGAGTGACGGGCTCCCCAGGCCCGGTCTCCGGCAGAGGGACAGTCGGGCGCGCTTGGCGGCGCCGGACTCGGTCCAGGCACGCGTTCACCACGATCCGGTGCAGCCAAGTCGTCACCTGTGACTCGGCACGGAACGAGCCTGCGTTGCGGAAAGCCGAGATGAAAGCCTCTTGCAACGCGTCGGCGGCCTCTTCCGGATCACGCAGAGTCCGCAGCGCCACGGCCCACAACCGGTCTCTGTGGCGGCGAACGATCTCGGCGAACGCGTGTGGATCCCCGGCGGCATGGGACGCGATCAGCGCTGCGTCCGAGCTTGCTGCGGCGGTCACCCGGGCAGCTTAGTGGTGGCCACCCGCGCGCAAGCACCCGGTAACGAGCGACGTATCGCCGTGAGCGAAGCGAACAGGCGAGAAGTCCGTGACGGGTGCCCGCGCGTGTCTGCCGCTCCGGCATGGCGTGTTGAACCCGCGAGCGGCGCACGGTGGCGAGCAGGCAGGCTGGCAGCGAGTCGAGCAGTTTGACACGCCGTGCCGGTGGGGCGGACACGCGGTAATTCGATTCAACCAGCCGGGCTGGGAAAGCGAGGCTCGCCAGCAACGCACTACTGGGCTAGCTGGAACTCGATCTCGCGGACCTGGGTGACGTTCTGGTCGTCCTGGTCCACCCCGAGCTTGGTGATCCACACCAGCACGAACTGGGTCGGCTCGGCTGCCGGGAGCGCGATCTCCGTCTTGCCGTTGACCAGGGTCGCGGTGCCGATCACCTTGGTGTCGTCGAACTTCGCCGTTGCCGTTGGAGCCGAACGGATCTCTACGACCGTGCCTTCACTTGGCGAGTCGATGATCACTTGGGCCAGCTTGGTCGGGTCCTTGAAGGTCGCCAGTACTCCCACGCCTGGTTTGGCCGCTGGGAAGGGCTGCTTGTACTTCAGCGTCGACCAGATCGTGCCCGGCTTGCCATCCATCACCCGGCCGACCGTGCGGGCGTTGTCCTTGTCGCCCTTGGCCGTGAAGACCGCGACCTTGGTTGGCTTGACCGGGCCCGCGGATTTCGGCGCGGGTGGCGGATTGTTCTGCGGCTGGTTGCCGGTGGGAGACGGTGACGTGGGTGCCACGGTCTGCTGGACGGCTGCGGGCACCGGGTCGCTGCCGAAGAAGCTGATCAGCTGGAAGCCGACCCAGGCGAGCACGCTGACGGTGGCCACGGTCAGTGCCGTGACACCGATGGCCAGCTTGCGGCGGCGGCCGTCGTCCTTGGGGGGACGCTTGTTCGTGGTCCAGATCGTGTCCTGGTCGGACAGCTGATCTCCGCTTGGCATCACCGGGTTGAGCAGGTCTGTCTGCTGCTCGAGCAGTTCGGCTCGCTGTGCGATTCCTTCGAGCACGGTCAGCAGCGCGGAACTGGTCCTGATGTTGCCGAGCGACGTGTCCGCGATGCTGCGCACCGCCAGATCGGCGAGGTCGTCCGGAACGTCGTTACGCAGCAAGGCAGGCGAGACAGGCGAGCCGTCGCGTTCGCGGGGTGCGACTGGGATGGTCGGCGGTCCGCCGGGCAGGGCCCAACGGCCGGTCAGCAGCAAGTAGAGGATCGCGCCGAGGCCTTTGACGTCGTCCTGCAACGAGGCCTGTGGCAGTGGGCCAGGGAATGCCAGGCGCAATGCCCCATCCGGGCCCACGCGGACGCGCTGGGGATGATCGACGCCCAGCACCAGGCCGGTGTGGTGGGCCTGTTCGACCGCGATGGCCAATGGTTCGACCAAGCGGGCCGCGGTTCCGGCGGGCAGTGGGTGTTCGGCGATCAGGTCGACGAGGTCTGTGCCCTGCGCGAAGTCCGCGACCACGACACCGAGCACGCCTTCGCTCGGGTCGACGCCGCTGCCCACCCCAAGCACGTCGAGCACTCGGGAGACGGACGGGCTGGTGAACCTGGCGGCGTGGGCGGCGCGCTCCAACGTCCGGCGGGCGGCGACGGTCGCTTCGCGGTTGGTCGGGTCACCGACCAGGACAGTGAGAGCGACGTCACGGCGTAGTTGGCCGTCTCGGGCGCGCCACAGGTGGGCGTTGCCGCGTAGATCGACTCCGAACGGAGCCAGCAGACGATAGCGACCATCACCGATTATCCCGCCCGGAAGCAGGTCGCCAGCCAGCGCGCGAACGCCTTTGACGGTCGCGTCGTTGCTGTTGTCGGTCCTCCTGGTCGTCACCGCACTCTCCCGTCTGACGCGCCACCTATCCGCGCGCAACGGATACCTCGTAGCGAGCCTACGGGAAACCCACGAGCCATGAGCGTCGCCCAGCTCAGCGGCGACGAATCAGACGGGTGATTTTGGCCGTCGCCGGTTTGAGCTCCTCGACCTTGAGCGCCACGAGCACGCCGAACGACACCACGCCCGCGACCGTTCCCTCGATGAAAAGTGACAGCAAAGCCCTAGGTGTGGCCGCGTCCGGGAGGATTCCGCTGAGCAGACTCGACACCGCGAGCCCCGCGGCGACGCCGAGCCCGCCGCCGAATATCGAGAAAAGCGTCACGCCGACGACTCGTTTGGTCTTCAGGTGCCCGAGCCGCAGCCAGAGCCAGACCTGCCCGAGCACCGCGCCGACAACGAAACTCAGCGAGTTGATCATCATCACGCCGATCACCACGTGCTCCGGCGCCAGTACCGCCTCGCACATGTAGAGCAGCGGGACCTTCACCGCGGTCATCACGACCATGATCAGCGTCGGGGTCCGGGCGTCCTTCATCGCGTAGAACACCCGCAGCTGCAACATGACCAGCGCATACGGCAGCAAGCCGAACGCGGACACGGCGAGCGATTCACCGAGCCTCGCGGCCTGAACCGTGTTGCTCTCACCGTGCGAGAACAGCACGACACCGATGGACGCGCCGGTGACCGTCAAGACTGCCGAGATGGGCACGAGGATCACAGCTGACAGGCGGCTGGCGTACGACAGGTCGGTGATCAGCTTGCGATCGTCACCATCGGCGGCGGCACGGCTCAACCGGGGCATGATCGCGGTCAGCAGCGAGACCCCGATGACGCCGTACGGCAGCTGCAGCAGCAGCCACGCGTAGCTGTAGATGGCCGCACCACCGGGCGCGCCAGCGGTCAGCACGCGGGTGCTGATGACGTAGCCGATCTGGCTGATCGCGACGTAGCCGATGATCCACAGGGCCAGCCCGCCGAACTCCTTGAGCCGCTCGTCGAAGCCCCAGTTCCAGCGGAACTTGAAGCCGATCCGGCGCAGCGCTGGCACCAGCATGAACGACTGCACGAGGATGCCGAGCGTCACGCCGATGCCGAGGATCAGCAGTTTCGCGTCGCCCATCCGGACCGGGTTCAGCGAGATCTCGCCTGGCACGATCGCGTAGATCCCGATGGTCAGCATCACCACGATGTTGTTGACCACCGGCGCCCACGCAGTCGGCCCGAAGACGTGCTTGGCGTTCAGGATCGCGGTGAGCAGCGCGAACAGGCCGTAGAAGAAGATCTCCGGCAGCAGCAGGTACGCGAAGGCGGTGACCAGTTCGGTGTTGGCCCGCCCCGTCGAATCGTCGACGAGCACCGAGGTCAGGAACGGCGCCGCGGCGGTCGCGATGACGGTGCCGACCGCGAGCAGCGTCAAACCGACGGTCAGCAGGCGGTTGGTGTACGCCACGCCCCCGTCGGGATCGTCCTGGGCCCGCACGAGCAGCGGCACGACCACGCTGGCCAGCACGCCACCGAGCAGCATTTCGAAGACGATGTTGGGCAGCGTGTTGGCGACGGTGAACGAGTCGTTGATCGCGCCGAGGCCCACCGCGATGGCGAGCATCAGCTTCCACAGGAACCCGGTGATCCGGCTGATCAGCGTGGCCAACGCCATCGAGCCGACGGCACGCCCGAACGACCCCTTGCTCGGCTGTGTCGACTTCGGCTGTGCCTGCGGCTGTTGGGCAGCCGGTTTCTGGGCAGGCCGAGGCGGCGCCGGGTTACGCGGCGGTGGCTGGTTCTGATTGCGGGCAGGCGGACGCTGCGCCGGGTGTTGTGGCCGTCGCGCAGGAGGTCTCGGGGGTTGCTGTTGTCTGCCGCCGCCAGCGGGGGGCACGTTCGTCCTCGCTCTGGTCAAGCCGGTGTGGGCTCCTGGTGCTTCTTCTGCTTCATGCGACGGTAGACGCGTCGGGCGGCAAGCAGTACCAGCATGCCACCGGCGATGCTGGTCACAGCCACCGTGATGGTCCCGTAGGACCCTGACGAAATCTCAATTCTGGAGACCGAGCCCAGTGGTGTGCCACCCGGTGTGGTGACCCACACGTCCGCGGTGAACTTGCCCGCGCGCAGCAATTCCGCTGGTACGAGGTCCGTGAACGTGCTGCGGGCGGCGATCGGCCGCTCGGTCACGGTGCCCGGCCGCAGGCCCGCGCTCTCCGGGATGACAAGTTTCACCCGTACGGTCACCGGGAGGTTGTTGGCGATCCGGATCGGGATCGGGCTGTTGGACGAGGCCAGCGTGATCGGCGGCCCCGGCGGGTTGACCGTGACCAGCGAACGCAGACCGTCGAGCTCGCCCGTCGCGATCGCCGTGGCCTGGTCGCCGCCGCTGGAGTTGGCACGCCACGCGCCGGAGCTCGCGCGCAGCAGGCTGTTGCGGATCGGGAAGATCAGCGTTTCCGGGTTCACCGGGCGGGTGTCGTCCGGCAGCATCGCGCCGAGCAGGTCCCGCTGGATGCCGTTGGCCTTGGCGATCCGGTCGAGCACCGAGCTGGGCAGCTCGGCGGCGACGTCCGGCTCCGGGTAGTCCAGCCCGGTCGCGGTGCCGGACGTCGTGCCGGTCAGGTCTTCCAGCGGCACGGGCGTGGCCAGCCGGTCGGTGAACATCCGGCCGATCGACTGCAGGTACACGGTCAGCTCACTGGCCGGCGCGGTCCACCGCCGCGGCGGCGCGACCAGCACGGACTGGCCGGACTGTGCTGCCCGGAACAGCAGCGTGGCCAGGCCGTTCTGCACCGAGACCGGTCCGGTGGCCGCGGCGGCGGCCCCAGCAAGCGAGGACGAGGTCAGCTCGTCGATCGGGACGACCCGTTCGGACTGGCCGACGGCGTAGGGCGCGGACCCGTTGACGCCCTTCAGACGCCCCGGATCAGCGAGCACGGTCGTCGGCGTCGCACCGGCGACATCGCTCAGCGCACGCTGGTCGATCTTGCCGTCGATCGGCCAGATCACGCCCGGCAGCGGCTTCGTGGGCTGCAGGACGTTGCCGATCGTGGCGAAGCTCTGGTTGACAGCCGTCTTCGCCAGATCCGCCGCTCCCGCACGCGACAGTGCGGACAGGTCGGCGTCGGCGTATGGCATCGCGATCACGCACTGCCCGGCGGTCAACGACTTCAGGGTGACGAGCCAACGCTGCGCGAACGCGCTGCCCTTGCCGGGTGCTGTCGTACCGCTCAAGGTGCGGACCTGGTAGCCGTTGGCCATCCCCTGCACGGTCTCCAGCAGGTCGGCGTCGACCGCGAAGCACAGCGAGGACATCAGCTGGGAGTTGTTCTTCGTGGCGCTCTCGACCGCGTTGAGCATCCCGTAGAGCCGGCCGCCGATCTGCAGCGAGGACGCCAGTTCGTCGTCACCGAGCACCAGCTGCTGGTCACCGGAGGCCTGCCGGACCACTCGTGGGTGATCGTCGACCAACGGCCACAGCAACGTGATCTTCGCGGGCGATGGCGGCGTCGAAGCGCCACGGCCGGGCAGCGAGAGAACGGGCAGCAGCACGTTCAACCCGGCGAGGCGTTCCGCGCCGCCGTACTCCGGCCTGCCGTTGACGTTGATCAGCACCGGGTAGACGCCTGGCTGGTCAAGCTTCAGCTGCTCTAGCGAGTACGTGGCGGTGAAGGTGGCGCTCTCGCCCTGGCCGAGCGATTTGGTGATCTGGGTGAACGGCGGTTTGGCGATCTCCGCGCTCGGCGGCTGGGTCATCGCGGCGCGCAGCTTGCCTTCGTCGGTCACCGCCTCGCCCCGCTGCAGCCGGACCTCGACCTGGTCGATCCGCCGGTCACCGACGTTGGTGACCCGGCCCTTGATGGTGACCGTTGGGGTGTCCGACCGGATCACCCTGGGGTCGAGCTGATCGATGTCCAGCTTGAGCCGGGACGGGAGGTTCGCCGGCTGTGTGCGGGCCAGCCCGATCGGCGCGTAGAGCGGCTCGGGACCGGGCTGGGCGGCAGCGGTCAGCGGGGCTGATCCGACCAGCAGAAAACCCGCCGCGACTGCGGCGGAAAGCTTGTGACGGGTTGCATGACGCAGCCCACTCATTGGTTTCGACCCTTCGGCGCATCGAGGCCGTCCGAGAACGACAGATCACCCTCATCCGGTGTGTTTGTCGGCTCAGAGAGTAGTTGCACCGCCTTGCGGACCAACCGGCGCTCGTCCGCATACGCCAGCCGATCGTCAAGATCATCTAGCGCGACCCATGCCACCTCGGTCACTTCAGTGTCCTCATCGGACAGTTCACCGGAGAGCGCGTTCAGCAGATAGTGATGCACGGTTTTGTGCACCCGCCGGTTCTCCGCGACGAACCAGTAGTCGATCGAGCCGAGGGCACGGACCACCTCGCCGGTGATCCCGGTCTCTTCCTTGACTTCGCGCACGGCCGTCTGCTCCGGCGTCTCGCCGTCCTCGATGTGCCCCTTCGGCAGTGACCAGAGCAGCCGTCCCCTGCGGTCCAGCCGGCCGATGACCACTGCCTTGGCTCTGTTCTCGTCGATCACCAGGCCACCGGCTGACGTCTCATCGACCGTGGTCAGCCGTCTTGACCGGCGCCTGCCGCGGCGCCCGGACCGGGCGCCATCGGGACGGCCGGATGACGGGGACATGAACTCGATCGTAATCGTCTCGCCACGTCAACTAGCCTGATTCGCCGTGTCGACGATGCTTGCCAAGCAGAATGCGGTAGTGGAACTCATGCGTATCTCCCCGGTCGCGGAAGAGTTGTCCGCCTTGTTCGCCAAGGCAGGTCACAGCCTTTTCCTTGTCGGCGGGAGCGTGCGTGACGCGCTGCTCGGCAAACTGGGCAAAGACCTGGACTTCACCACCGACGCCCGCCCCGAACAGGTGATGCGGCTGGTGTCGGGCTGGGCCGACGCGGTCTGGGACATCGGCATCGCCTTCGGCACGGTCGGCGCCACGAAAGACGGCCTGACCTGCGAGATCACCACGTTCCGGGCGGACCAGTACGACGGTGTCTCGCGCAACCCCGAGGTCAAGTTCGGTGACTCGATCGAGGAAGACCTCAAGCGCAGGGACTTCACCGTCAACGCGATGGCGGTGAACCTGGCCACGAAGCAGTTCGTCGACCCGTACGACGGGATGGCGGCGCTGGAGGCCAAGGTCCTCGACACCCCGGCGACGCCGGAGGAGTCTTTCGGCGACGACCCGCTGCGGATGATGCGGGCCGCGCGGTTCACCAGCCAGTTGGGCTTTACGGCCGCGCCACGCGTGGTCGAGGCGATGCGGCGGATGGCCGACCAGATCCAGCGGATCACCGCCGAGCGCGTCCAGGTCGAGCTGTCGAAGCTGCTGTGCGGCATCGAGCCGCGCCGGGGCGTCGAGCTGATGGTGGACTCCGGGCTGGCTGACCACGTGCTGCCCGAGGTGCCCGCGATGCGGCTGGAGATCGACGAGCATCACCAGCACAAGGACGTGTACCAGCACTCACTCGTGGTACTCGAGCAGGCGATCGACCTCGAGGAGGACGGCACCGAGCCGGATCTGATCCTGCGGCTGGCCGCGCTGCTGCACGACATCGGCAAGCCGGACACCCGCAGGCACATCCCCGGCGGTGGGGTGAGCTTCCACCACCACGAGGTGGTCGGCGCCAAGATGGTCCGCAAGCGTTTGCGCGAGCTGCGGTACTCGAAGGAGATCATCGAGAACGTCGCCAAGCTCGTGTTCCTGCACCTGCGGTTCCACGGCTACGGCAAGGGCGAATGGACCGACTCGGCAGTGCGCCGATACGTCACCGACGCCGGTGACCTGCTCGACCGGTTGAACAAGCTGGTCAGGGCGGACTGCACGACTCGTAACCGCCGCAAGGCACAGGCGCTGCAGCGTTCGTACGACGATCTGGAGACCCGGATCGCCCGGATCGCGGCCGACGAAGACCTCGCCAGGGTCCGGCCGGACCTGGACGGTAACGAGATCATGCGGCTGCTCGGCCTCCCGCCGGGACCGTTGGTCGGCAAGGCCTGGAAGTTCCTCAAGGACTTGCGCCTCGACCGCGGCCCGCTCGACCACGACGAAGCCGTGGCCGAGTTGCAGAAATGGGCGCTAGACAACGTGAGTGGCGTGGTCCCTGCGGCTGGCGAAGATGTAGCCGACGGCGCCGAGCAGGTAGAAGACGATCGTCGCGACGATTAGGCCGTGCGAGTGGCCGTTGACGGGAATGACCGCCGCGGCCACCGCGATCGCGGCGACCTGCGTGACGTTGAAGATCATGTCGTAGAGCGAGAACACCCGGCCACGGGACTCGTCGCCGATGTCAGCCTGGATCACCGCGTCAACGCAGAGCTTGATCACCTGACCGGCGCCGAACAGCAGGAACGCGGCGCCGAGCATGGTCGGCAAGGTCATCGGCAGACCCAACCCGGCCATCGCGGCGGCCACGAGCAGCAGCGCGCCGATGATCACCGGATGCCTGCCGAACCGGTCGACCAGCTTCGGCGTGATCAGTCCGGCGATGAAGATCCCGACCCCGGCGAACGCGGCGATCTCCCCGAGCCCGGTCAACCCGGCCTTGAGCCAGCCGAAATCGGTGAAGTAGTAGCGCATCAGCAGCACGGCCATGAGCAGCGCGATGCTCTGGGAGATCCGGTGCGCGAACAACGCGACGAAGCCAGCGACCACCCGCGGCGCGTTCCAGGCCGCCTTGGCCCCGTCGAACAAGCCACGCGCGACCGCCATGAACGCGCCATCCGGTTCGTCCACTTCGTCCGGTCCGAGCTTGCCGCGCGCGAACCTCACCGCGAACAAAACCGCCAGCAAGGTGCCGATGATCGCGAAGGACGTGGTGATGCCGGATCCATAGTCGTCCTCACCGAAGACCTTGCGCAGAACGATCGCGCACCCGCCGCCGAGAACGGCCACAAGCGAGCCAAGGGTTACGGCGATCGAGTTGGCCTGCACCAGATTTCGTTCCGGCACGACATGCGGCAAGGCCGCGGACAGACCAGAGCCCATGAACCGCGTGACACCGAGAACCATCAAAGACATCAGGAACAACAACCCACTCGGCGCCCCGACGAGCAACCCGACCGTCGCAGTCAGGATCAGCACGGCCCGCAGCAAGCTCGCCACCACGAGCACCCGCCTGCGATCCCACCTGTCCAGCAGCGCGCCCGCGAACGGGCCCACGATGGAGTACGGCAGCAGCAACGTCATGAAACCGGTCGCGATGGTCAGCGGGTCCGCGCCACGTTCGGGGTTGAAGATCACCGCTCCGGCCAGTCCGGTCTGGAACAAGCCGTCTGCCCACTGCGAGGAAAAGCGCAGGTAGAGGAGTCGACGGAACTCGCGCAGTGCCAGCAGCTGCCGCGCAGGCACTTTCTTGTTGTCGTCGACTACCAGTGTCACGAGCGTCCAGCCTACGCAAAACAGGAAACCGACAGCCAACATCAACTTCTCGCCCACATGAATCCAGCCGCAAGCAGTACCGATGGCAGCGCAGCTGCCGAGTGCTGGTCAAAACGAAACGTGCCCAGCGCTGGGTCAGAAGGAGCTCGCACCGTGGGGGGTTTGGGGGGCTTGGCCCCCCAAAATAATTCCGAGCGACCCGGCGAGTCCGAGCAAAGCGAGGCGAGCAGGGTCGCCCTGAGCGAGGGGTCGGCGCGCAAGGTCGCCTCACGGCGATAGGCGCGACATGGCTCCTGCGTTACCGGTATTCCATGAAGGCTTCTGTGGTTGAGCCCGGGGGACACATTGGCGCGCCGACCTAGCTACTAACGTTACCGGGTCCTCGGATTGTTCCAATGGATGATCCGGTGTTTTTTGTAACCAGCTGGGGTCTCAAGTTGTTCCCCGGGGCTGATGGGATCATGTGCGTTGTGCGACCCGACGCTGACGTAGAGCCAGGAACGCTGCTAGTGGCGGCGCCCACCCTGCTCGACGAGAACTTCCGCCGGACGGTGGTCTACGTGATAGATCATCGGCGTGGCGAGGGCACCCTCGGTGTCGTACTCAACCGGCCGAGCGAAGTGCCGGTGCACGAGGTCTTACCGGCGTGGGGTGATCACGTCAGCGAGCCGCAGTCCTTGTTCGTCGGTGGCCCGGTCGAGCAGAAGACCGCGCTGTGCCTGGCCGCGTTGCGCACGGGCCAGGACGCGGCGAGCCTCAAGGGCGTGATCAGCGTTCGGGGGCCGGTCGCACTCGTGGACCTGGACGCCGATCCGGACACGCTGGCGTCGAAGGTCAAGGGGCTGCGGGTGTTCGCTGGTTACGCGGGCTGGGATGTTGATCAGCTCGGCGGCGAGATCGAACGCGGCGACTGGATCGTGGTCCCCGCGTTGCCCAACGACGTGCTGGCTTCGCCCACACAGGACTTGTGGGGCCGGGTGTTGCGCAGGCAGGGCATGCCAGTCGCCTTGCTGGCAACGCATCCAGGCGACGTGCGGACGAACTAGCCGCGCAGCTTGGCCACGCCGCAGTTGCCGCAGGCGCACCCCGCGCACCCGGCAGGCAGTTCCGGTTCGGGCTCTGGCACGGCCAAAGCGGCCTTGTGGCCGAGCAGCCCACCGGCCATGGCAATCATGATCATCCCGCCAAGGCTGACCAGAAGTGCCACCACACCACCGGTTTGCAGGACCAACGTCAGCACTCCGCCGAGCAGGCCGACCAGCCCGGCGACGACGAAGGGCAGTCCAGCGACCTTGTTGGCGACCCGGAAGGTCTCCGCGTCACGCATCGAGGCTGTGGTGCGCACGCCCGCGTACCTGTTCAGTGGAAGCCGCTCAAGGAAAGCGAGTACGCCCGTCACAGAGACGGCAAGGCCGGCTACAACGAGTATGACTGCCACGACCAGCGCTCCGTCCATCACGAAGCGATGGTAAGTGTCGATTGCAAGCAACCCAACGGACACCCTCATCGGATGTGCTTCACGCCATGTCTGCACGCTTCATCGCTGCGGCCACCGCCGCAATCATCACCACCGGCTTGCTGGCCGCACCGGCATCCGCGTCGCAACGGGTGCGCTTGCTCGGCGAGACGGTCGTGCCAAACGCATTGACCTTCCAGGACACCACGGTTGGCGGACTGTCCGGGATCGACCGTGACCCCAAGACCGGTGAGTACGTCCTGATCAGCGACGACCGGTCGGCTCTGCAGCCCGCGCGGTTCTACACCGCTCGCATCGACGTGGGCGCCAACGGGCTCGGTGTCGAGTTCACTGGCACGCACCCGTTCCTGCGCAAGGACGGAACCACTTACCCCGCTGGCGCGGTCGACCCGGAGGAGATTCGGGTGGATCCGTGGACCGGTCGCTACACCTGGTCGCAGGAAGGCGGCGTCGCGCCCTTCTCGCTCGACCCGTCGATCCAAAACGTCACTCGGGACGGCAAGTTCGCGGGCGAGCTGCCGTTGCCGAACAACCTGCACGTCACCCCGACGACCGGGCCGAAGCCGAACGACGTGCTCGAAGGCCTCACCTACGCGGCAGCCGGAACGCTCGTGGTGTCCTCGGTCGAGGCACCGCTCAAGCAGGACGGCGCCTCGCCGACCGTGACCAGCGGCGCGTTGTCGCGGATCACCGTGCAGACGAGGACCGGCCACGTGGTCGCGCAGTACGCCTACCCGCTTGAGCCGGTGTTCGCCTCGCCTGTCCCGGCGACCGCACCTCCGGGCAACAACGGCATCTCCGCGCTCGTGGCCGCCGACCCGCTCGACCCGACCAGGTACCTGGTGGTCGAGCGGGCGTTCGTGACCGGCGTCGGGAACAAGATCCGAATTTACGAGGCGTCCACGGTTGGCGCGTCCAACGTCTACGACCAGGACCTCGGCACGGCCAAGCCGATGAGCAAGAAGCTGCTCGTGGATCTGGCCGATGTCGGGCTGAGCAGGCTGGACAACATCGAGGGCATCACGTGGGGACCGCGGCTGTCCGGTGGGGAGCGTTCGTTGATCTTGATCAGCGACAACAACTTCTCCGCCGCCCAGGTCACCCAGATAGTCGCTTTGGCGGTCCGCTAAACTCGCTGACATGGGCACGGCCCGCCGACTTCTTCGCCGGCCGCGCTGACCTACAGGATCTGGTTGGCGCGGCGACCCCTCATGCCCTGACAGGGCTGAGGGGTTTCGCGTTGTTCAGGGCCGAAAATCCAGGGAAGGACTGGCGATGAGCGAAAGCGCTGACGCTGTACCGGCGCACCGCTACACGGCCGCGCTGGCCGGCGAGATCGAGCGGAAATGGCAGGACTACTGGCAGGAGCACGGCTCCTACGAGGCGCCTAACCCGGTCGGCCCGCTCGCTGGACCCGTCCCCGACGACAAGATGTTCGTCCAGGACATGTTCCCGTACCCGTCGGGCGCTGGCCTGCACGTCGGGCATCCGTTGGGCTTCATCGGCACGGACGTGTTCGCCCGGTATCACCGCATGCAGGGCCGCAACGTGCTGCACACGATGGGGTTCGACGCGTTCGGCCTGCCTGCCGAGCAGTACGCGATCCGCACCGGGCAACACCCGCGCAAGACCACTGAGGACAACATCAACACCTACCTGCGGCAGATCCGCAGGCTGGGCCTGGGCCACGACGAGCGACGCCGGATCTCGACGATCGATCCGGAGTACTACAAGTGGACACAGTGGATCTTCCTGCAGATCTACAACTCCTGGTACGACGAGAAGGCGGGCAAGGCCCGGCCGATCGCCGAGCTGATCACGGAGTTCGCGCAGGACAAGCGCCGGACGCCGGACGGCCGCAACTGGTGTGAGCTGACCGTCGCCGAGCAGCAGACGATCATCAACTCGTACCGCCTGGTGTACCTGTCGGACGCGCCGGTGAACTGGGTTCCCGGGCTGGGCACGGTGATCTCCAACGAGGAGGTCACGTCCGACGGCCGGTCCGAGCGCGGCAACTTCCCGGTGTTCCGCCGCAACCTGCGCCAGTGGATGATGCGGATCACCGCGTATGCCGACCGGCTGATCGACGACCTGGACCGGCTGGACTGGCCGGAGAAGATCAAGTCGATGCAGCGCAACTGGATCGGCCGCTCGCACGGCGCGCAGGTCAAGTTCGCGGTCGACGGCGGTGAGATCGAGGTCTTCACGACCCGTCCCGACACGCTGTTCGGTGCGACCTACATGGTCATGGCGCCGGAGCACCCGCTGATCGACACGATCGCCTCGGCCGAGTGGCCGTCCGATGTGGACAGCACGTGGACCGGAGGCGCGGCCAACCCGGCGCAAGCCATTGCGGCGTACCGGCGTGCCGCGTCCCTGAAGTCCGATCTGGACCGTCAGGAGAACAAGGACAAGACCGGTGTGTTCACCGGTGCGTACGCGACCAATCCGGTCAACGGCGCGAAGATCCCGGTGTTCATCGCCGACTACGTGCTGATGGGCTACGGCACCGGCGCGATCATGGCGGTGCCCGGCCAGGACCAGCGCGACTGGGACTTCGCCACGGCGTTCAACCTGCCGATCATCCGGACCGTCGCGCCGTCGGAAGGCTTCGAAGGCGAGGCGTTCACCGGCGAGGGGCCCGCGGTCAACTCGGGCTTCTTGGACGGGATGGGCATCGACGAAGCCAAGAAGACGATCATCGCCTGGCTGGAGGAGCACGGCCATGGCCGCGGCACCATCCAGTACAAGCTGCGCGACTGGCTGTTCTCCCGGCAGCGCTACTGGGGCGAGCCGTTCCCCGTCGTCTACGACGAGGACGGTCTGCCGCACGCCGTGCCGGAGAGCATGCTGCCGATCCAGCTGCCCGAGGTCGACGACTACTCCCCGACCACGTTCGACCCGGAGGACGCGGACAGCGATCCGTCACCGCCGCTGTCGCGCGCGACCGAGTGGGTGAATGTCGAACTGGACCTGGGCGACGGCAAGAAGACCTACCGCCGCGACACCAACACGATGCCCAACTGGGCCGGATCGTGCTGGTACCAGCTGCGCTACGTCGACCCGACGAACGACGAGCGGTTTGTCGCCCCGGAGAACGAGCAGTACTGGCTGGGCCCTCGTGCCGAGAAGTTCGGCGCGAACGACCCGGGCGGCGTGGATCTGTACATCGGCGGCGTCGAGCATGCGGTGCTGCACCTGCTGTACTCGCGGTTCTGGCAGAAGGTACTGTTCGACCTGGGCCACGTGAGCTCGGTTGAGCCGTACCGCAAGCTGTTCAACCAGGGCTACATCCAGGCGTACGCCTACCTGGACTCGCGCGGCCAGTTCGTGCCTGCGGCTGAGGTCGTCGAGAAGAACGGCAAGTTCTTCTACCAGGACCAAGAGGTCACCCAGATCTACAGCAAGATGGGCAAGACCGAGCAGAACGTCGTCACGCCGGACGAGATGTGCGAGAGCTACGGCGCGGACACGTTCCGGTTCTACGAGATGTCCATGGGCCCACTGGAAGTCTCCCGCCCGTGGGCGACGAAGGACGTCGTCGGAGCCCACCGGTTCCTGCAGCGACTGTGGCGCAACGTGGTCGACGAGGTGTCCGGTTCGCTGCGAGTGACCGACGCCGAGCCGACCGAGGCGGACCTGCGCGCGCTGAACAAGGCGATCGCCGGTGTCCACGAGGACTACCAGGAGATGCGCTTCAACACCGCGGGCGCGAAGTTGATCGAGCTGAACAACCACATCACCAAGAACTACAGCTCGACCGCGGGCACACCGCGTGCCCTGGTCGAACCCCTGGTGCTGATGCTGGCCCCGCTGGCTCCGCACGTGTCGGAGGAGCTGTGGTCGCGGCTGGGCAAGGACTCCTTGATCCACGGCCCGTTCCCGGCCGCGGACGAGAAGTACCTGGTCGAGGACACGATCGAGTACCCGGTGCAGGTCAACGGCAAGGTCCGCACCCGGGTGACCGTGGCCGCGGACGCGAGCCAGGACGAGGTCAAAGCCGCCGCCCTGGCCGACGAGAAGATCGTCGCGCTGACCGAAGGCAACGAGCCCCGCAAGGTGATCGTCGTCCCTGGCCGCCTGGTCAACGTGGTGCTGTAGTCACTCGGACGCTGTCATGATCTGCATGGCGGCGTCTCGTACCTCGGCGTCCGAGTGCTGGCGTAGCTCTTTCAGAAGCGCTCGCCAGCCCTCGGGCCAGCCGAAATGCGGTCCGCCGGCAGCGAGGACCCGGACCGCGAGGTGCCCGCTCTGAACGCTGCTGGCTGCGGCGAGCATCGTGTCGGCGTTCCATTGGCCCGGCTGGGCATTCCACCGAACATTGCTCGCAAGCACTGGGCGACCGGCAACTAGTTCGTCGACGGCACGAAGATCCGCGATCGCGTGGTCGGCTGAGTCGAACCGCCCGGTGGCGAGCAGCAGTTGGGCCAGCTCTCGCCGGATCTCATCGATGTCCGCGAGCGCTTCGACCAGTTCACGGGCGTAGCCGTGCACATCGTGATGCCATCTCGACCTCCGGAGCGAACGGAAGATCAGGCGGATTCGCTGCAGTGCGGGCCGGTCCCGGTCCGCTTCGGCGTCGTGGCTGGTCAGCTCGGCCAAGGTGCGCAGTATGTCGATCAGGTGAGCGGCGACTTCCGGCCGCTGCACCAAGTAGGGCAGAGCACGGGCAGCGTTCTCCCAGGCCACGCGCTCTTCGAGATTCGTGATCGCGTTGCTCAACGCGGAAAGTGCAGCGGGATACCAGGGCAACCAGTCACACAGCCCGAACATCGCTGTGGCGCGCAACCAGTCATCCGAGCCGATCGCGACTTGGTGGATCAGTGCCGCGACTCCTGCTCTGTGCCGCACCGGAACGGTGTACGGCTGGACCCTGATTGCCTGCATCGCGACCTCGCGAGGACCGGTTACGGCCGCACGCAACAGTTCCCAAGCCGGAGGATCGTCCAACCAGGACAGTGCCTGGAACGTGATCGCGGCACGCACATCCCGGTGCTGGTTCTCGACATGCCACGCCTGGTGCAGCAAACCGACCGCGTCCGGCAGCCTGAAGAAGCTGATCAACCGGAGGAGTTCCTTGCGCACAGTCACAGGACCGCTTTGCGCGACAACCAATTCGGCGAGCCGGGACGGCGTGACTCGGCGGGCGCATCTCCTGATCGTGTACATCGCGGTGAGCTCGGCCTGGCCGCGATTGCCTGACAAGGCCCGGTCCACCAAGTGCTGCAACGCTTCCACCGGATCGGGGTGGAATGGCAGGACCGCGAGCGCGGCCTGTGCGATCAGTTCGTCTTCCGAGGACAGATACCGAACGGCGTTGTGGCCACGAACCGTGCCCAAGGTCCGGATCGCCGACGCGCGGATTTCCCTTGCGTGCTCCGAGTCCGCCAAGGACTCGAGGAGCTGCGCGTACCTGGCTCGTTGGGACGGCAGCCAGCGATGGGTTTGGCCCATTCCCAAGGGAATCCGCCGGACATCGCTTGGCGCGAACCGGCCTTGGGGCGGTTCGTCGGCGAACACCACGTCGAGCAGATCCGTCCTGGTCGATTGGACGACCGCCAGTACCTCGGGCAGGAAGATCGCGCTCGGGTCGGCGTCAAGGATCCGCGCGACACGGACATCGCGGGTGCGTGGATCCGCGAGCAGGTGCCGCACAGCGAACCTGGCGTCGCTCTCGTCGCCTTCGGTGATAGATGGCCACAGCGGTTCGAGCAGGTCAGGCATGTCCCAAGCGCGACGGCCCAATGCCGCGACGAGGTTCTGCAGCGGGTAGTAGACCGTCCAGCCGTTGTGTTCGTCGATCACCGGTTTGAGGACGCGGTAGATCTCGTGTTCCTGGCCGCGCCGGAGCATCAGGTCGAGCCGGGGCAGATCTGTCCAGCCGTCCCGTTTCCACAGGGCCTCGATGATGCCGAGGGCGACCTGTGAGTCGTTGTGCGCCAGCAGCTTGCAGCACAGCCGCAGCAGCGCCTCGGTTGAATACGAGGACAGGTCGCGCGCGTTGAAAGCGTCCGTGGCGAGCTGCGTCAGCTCGCGGGCCTCGCCGAAAGCGCGAGGGCTTGCCGCGGCCAATGCCTGGAAGGCGGCCAGCCGCACCGGGTCCTGGTCCCGCTTGAGCCGGTCGACCAGCCATGGCAGCAGCTCGTCGAGCCGGAAATCCTTGGCGGCGCAAGCGATCAGCAGCGAGTACCCGACCAGGCGGCTGGTCGCCTCGCCCGCGCGGGTCAGCTCAACCAAGGTTTCCTTGGCCTCGTCGTACGGCAGGAACTGGGCGACCTGGTTGGCGGCGCCCTCTTGGCCTTTTGCCAGCGCGATCGTGCGCATCCGGCGAGCTTCGGCAACACGCCGGGCACGCGGCAGTTCGTGCATGGTCGGCAAGTCGATGGTCGCCTGGCTCATGTCCTTGTCGGCGTTGACCGCGTCCCAGAACGCTTCCCGGCGCGAGGGAGGCATGGCTCGAAGCACTGGAAGCATGTTGTGGCGGCCGAGCCAGACCAGCTCAGGCGGGTTCGCGTCGACCAACGCCCGGTATGCGGGCCTGCTCAACCGGTAGGTCCGGTCCGGCAGCTGCTTGATGAACCGGCTCGCATCGACCCGTGCCAGATAAGCCGACTTGGCCAGGGAAAACGGCATGTGGACGGACGGCCCGTACCGCTCGATCAGCTCAAGCACCGCGGCCGGGTCGTACGGGATCAGCTCGTCGATCGCGGCCAGGTGTCGTGACCACCAGGAGTCGCGGTCCGCAGTGGGCAGTTCTGCTTGGGCTCTTGCCAGCATCACGGCTGGGTGGTGCTTGGCGAGTGCGGTCATCGAGACGGCGTGCTCCAACCGTGGCAGCCACTCCTCGACCACCGGGCGGCTGCAGACAGGCAATAGCCGGGCCGCTTCCCTTGCTCCCCAGATGTCGTGGGCCGATGACAGCAGGGCGTCGGCCAGTGCGGACAGACGCCTGGTCCTGATGTGCCGGGACAGCACTCGCCGGACGTCCATCGGCAGGTCAGGCAGGGCTTCGGCGACCATATGGGGGTTGAGCCGGGGCAGGCTGGACGATGCCGCGACTCGTCGCTGCCGGTCGACGACCCCGGACGTCAGCCCGCGGTGCAGCGTCGGCAGATGGTTGACCACCTCGGCCATGTCGAGAGCAAGGTCGGGATCCTCATCCCACGCGGCAGCCAGGTCGGTGTGCGGCGCGCGTGCGGTGATCTGCCTGCGGCGGTCGGCATAGGAGGACATGCCGACATTCTTCACTCGCTGGTCAGTCCCGCGTCGGCGATCAGATCAGCGAGCATGATCTCGAAGAAGTTCTCGGTATTGCTGATCAACATCGGGAAGTGACCGAACACCTCCAGCGCGACCTGGCCATACAGCCGGACCCAGAACTGCAGGATCATGTACGCCGTCCCGATGCTCAGGATGTCCGCGGGGACGGCCACTCCCGAGTGCGCGATCGTCGACAGCAGGTCCGCGCGGAAGGCTTCAAGGTCCGCCCGCATGGGCAGCGGCACGGAGTCGTCCGGCGGCGGCGTGAGCTGCTTGGTGATCAGCACCTTGCCCGCGACCGACAGGAAGATCCGGCCGAACGGGTCGGCCGACAGGTCGTCCTCGCCGGTCTTCGGGGTCGCGAAGATCATCGAGAACTCGCGCGGGTGCGCCAGCGCCCAGCGCCGGAAGCCTCGGCAGATGGTCATCACCTGCAGCACGGTGTCGTGCTCGGGGACCTCGGACAGGTCGGCGGTGAGGTCGTCGGCGAGATCGGCGCAGATGTCCATCCGGACGTGGTGCACCAGGTCCTCACGCGAGGAGTAGTAGCGGTAGAGCGCCGGTGCGGTGATCCCGAGCTGACGGGCGATCGCGCGCAGCGTGACCGCCTCTGGTCCCTCGTTGATCAGCAGGGTGCGTGCCTGCTGGCGGATGTCGCGATCCGTCGCTGCCCTGGCGCGTTCGCGCCGTGTGGGCTCCGTCATGCTTGACTCCATCGTCTTGTAAACACCGTTAACCGTCCGTACCGTGGCCCTCAGCGACAGTGAACGGTGTTTACCGAGTTGTGCCTCGTTCACGCCGACCGTAGTCAACGACTGCCGTCACGCACCACCGAAACGGGAGGACGAGCACGTGTTCAACAGGTGGGGAATGGTGGCATATCGCCGCCGATGGACGGTGCTCATCGCGGTACTGGTCCTCGCGGTGATCGGTGGACTCTGGGGTCTTGGCGTATTCGACCGGATGAAACAAGGCGGGTACTACAACGAGTCCAGCCAGTCAGCGGAAGCGGGCCGGATTGCCGAGCAGGCCCTTGGCCAGCGGGAAAGCGATGTCGTTGTGGTTTACGACGCGGGTCAAGGCAAGAGTGTCGACGATCCGGCGTTGGCAACACGAGTCGTCGACAACCTCAACGCGTTGCCCGCGGATGCTGTCAAACAACGCGTTTCATACTGGGAAACCAAAAATCCGGCACTCGCCGACGCCGCAAAACGATATGGCCTTGTGACCATTACCCTCGCCGGTGATGACGAGAGCGACCGGCTGGCGAATTTCGAACGCGTCAAGGACAAGCTGGCGGTAGCCGGACTTCGGGAGCGAATCGCGGGCAACACCGCGATGGAACACACCATCGGTGAACGTTCCAAGTCCGATCTGACCATGGCCGAAGCCATTTCCCTTCCGGTCGTGCTGGTGTTGCTGTTGCTGATCTTCGGCAGTGTGGTTGCCGCGCTGCTGCCCGTTCTTGTCGGTGGCCTGGCGATTGCCGGATCGCTTGGGGTGTTGAACGCGTTGTCCTATGTGGTCGACGTGAACAACTTCGCGGTCAACGTGGCCACTCTGCTCGGCCTTGGCCTGGCTATTGACTATGGATTGTTCGCCGTCGGGCGGTTCCGTGAAGAACTCGCCGAAGGCCGCACTACCGCCGAGGCCGTGCGCCGCACAGTGGCCACGGCTGGCCGGACCATCGCGTTCTCGGCGACATTGCTGGTCATCGCGTTGGCCGGGCTGCTGGTGTTCCCGCTCGACTTCCTGAAATCCATGGCGTACGGCGGAATGTCCGCGGTCGCGATCGCCGCGGTGATCTCGTTGACCCTGCTGCCCGCGATGCTCGGCATCCTCGGGCCCAAGGTGGACAAGCTGTCCTTGCCGTGGCGGCGCGACAAGCCGGTGAGCGACCCACGTGGGCTCGCGCGGCTTGGTCGTGCGGTGACGAAGCGGCCGGTCGTGTTCGCCCTGCCAATCCTGGCTGTCCTGCTGGTGATGGCTTTGCCGTTCGCAAAGGTCAGCTTTGGCGCGGTGACCGAGAAGCAGCTGCCCTCGGACGATCCGACCAGGCAGGCGATCGAGACCATCAACCAGAACTTCCCTGCGGCAGGCAGCAATACGGCCGAGATTGTCGTACGCGGCTCGGTGAACGTGGACCAGTTTGTCTTGCAGGTGAACGAAGTCCCCGGCGTGGAACAAGCTGTGGCCGGCGGTGGACGTGACGGCGTCACGGTGATCCATGCCCAGCTGGCTGGCGAACCTGTTGGTGAGGTGGCACGTCAGGCTGTGGATGGGTTGCGTGCGTTGTCGCCGGACCTACTGGTCGGTGGTCTGACCGCCGAGGTGATGGACGCCAACCAGTCCATTGTGGATAACGCGCCGCTGATGATCGGCATACTGGTCGCGGCCACATTGATCTTGATGTTCCTGGCGTTCGGGTCGCTTCTGTTGCCCATCAAGGCCGTCCTGATGAGCGCGTTGAGCCTGTCGGCGACCTATGGCGTGCTGGTCTTCGTATTCCAATTCGGACACGGCGCCGCGTGGCTGGGGATCACCCCGGAACCGTTGCAGGCGGGGATGTTCGTGCTGATCGGCGCGGTCGTCTTCGGACTGTCCACGGACTACGAGACGTTCCTGCTGTCCAGGATGATCGAGGCCAGGCACGCCGGGATGAGCACGCCGGACGCCATTCAGACCGGGCTGGTGCGTACCGGCCGGATGATCAGTGCGGCGGCTCTTCTGCTCATCGTGGTCACCGGAGCATTCGCGTTGTCCGAGCTTTCGATGATGCGGTTTGTCGGCGTGGGAATGATTGTCGCTCTCATTCTTGACGCGACCGTTGTGCGAATGACGCTGGTCCCGGCCATCATGCGGCTGCTTGGCGACGCGGTCTGGTGGGCACCGCAGCCACTTCGGCGGCTCCAGCAGAAAGCCGGGCTTAGCGAGGTTGATACACCGGCTGAGAAGGAACTGGAGAAGGTTTAGTGGTGCATATATGTGCTGTCGGTGTCGGTTCGCCCTGGATCGGCATCGCGGGGTTACACGACCGGCAGCGGGAGTCGGCAGAAGTTCTTTTATGTGCTGTCGGTGTCGGTTCGCCCTGGATCGGCATCGCGGGGTTACACGACCGGCAGCGGGAGTCGGCAGAAGTTCTTTTATGTGCTGTCGGTGCCGGTTCGCCCTGGATCGGCATCGCGGGGTTACACGACCGGCAGCGGGAGTCGGCAGAAGTTCTTTTATGTGCTGTCGGTGCCGGTCGCTCGGGGGGCTACACGACCGACACCGACAGCACAGAAGTTCAGTTACGCCTATCGGCGAACTGAACCCCAACGCCGCGATGATGGTCGCAGCGCGGGTCTACCTGTACCCGACGGGTATACACGACTGTCACTCACATTGTGGCATCAACCATCCACAGAGAGCCGCAATCGTTAACAGATGCGCATGACCGCCAGCAGCACTGCATGGTTAGGTGTCGCCCGTGGGTGTTGATCTCGGACTTGATCTTATCGTGGTTGGCTCGGCCAATGCCGACCTGGTAGTCGCCGTGGAAAGGCGGCCGGGGCCAGGGGAAACCGTGCTTGGCTCGGACACGTCCGTCCTGCCGGGTGGCAAAGGCGCGAACACCGCGGTCGCGGCCGCCAAACTCGGCGCGAAGGTGGCTCTGCTCGGCGCGGTCGGCCGTGACGGGTATGGCGAACTATTGCTGGAATCGTTGCGTGCGGCCGGTGTGGACACTTCCTTGGTTCGCCGCAGTGACCGGCCGACTGGTGCGGCGTACATCTTCGTCACTCCGGACGGCGAGAACTCCATCCTCGTTTCACCTGGCGCCAACTCCGCACTCGCCGAACAAGACGTGGAACTGGCTGACGCGCGCGTGCTTGTTGCCTCGTTGGAAGTGCCGTTGGCAACGGTCGAACACGCTGTCGAGCTGGCTGTGAAGCGTGGAATCCGGCCGGTTGTCAACATTTCGCCAATGGCCAAGCTGTCCACGGAAACGCTTGCGGCTCTCGACCCAGTCGTGGTCAACGAACACGAAGCCGCCCAACTTCTTGGCGACAACAAGGACCTATCCGGCCTTCTTGACCTTGGGCCGCGCTCGGCCGTGGTCACGCTTGGCGCCCGTGGTGCGCTCGTGATCGAGGCGGACGGCACCCATCAAGTCGAATCACCCAAGGTAGAAGCCGTGGACACGACCGGTGCGGGCGATGCCTTCACCGGCGCGTTGGCGGCCGAGCTGGCCAAGCGTGCCGATCTGGTCACCGCCGCGCAACTCGCTGTCAAGGTGGCGGCAATCTCAGTGACCCGCAATGGTGCGCAGCCTTCGTATCCCACAGCGGAGGAAGTTGGCAGGTAATGTCGGTCCATGCTCAGTGGCGTCGGCGTAAGTCCTGGTCGGGCCGCGGGCCCGGTAGTCGTGGTGGCCCAGCCAGCGGGAGAACCATCCGCCGGCCCACCCCCTGCGGACCCCGCGGCCGAGGCACAGCGGATCGGACCGGCAGCGCAGCGGATCGCGGCCGACCTGAACGCGCGTGCCGAAGCGGCATCCGGTGAGGCCAAACAACTCCTGGAAACCACGGCGATGATGGCCGCGGACCCCACGTTGGTCACGCAGGCCGAATCACTCGTCACCACCAAACAACTGCCCGCCGCGCGTGCGGTCTACGAAGCTGCGGCGAGTTTCTCCGAGGCGCTGCGTGCCGCTGGTGGCTACATGGCCGAGCGCGTCCGTGACATCGAGGACGTGCGCGACCGCGTGGTGGCTGACCTGCTTGGTGTCGCCGCGCCTGGTGTTCCTGACCTGAGCGAGCCGAGTGTGCTTGTCGCGCAAGATCTCGCGCCAGCGGACACCGCCGGGCTCGACCCGGCGAAGGTCCTCGCGCTGGTCACCGAGGAGGGCGGGCCGACGAGCCACACCGCGATTCTGGCCAGGGCGTTGGGAATTCCCGCGGTAGTCGCGGTTCGTGGTGTGTTGGCGGCGAAACCCGCGCAGCTCATCGTCGACGGCGGCACGGGCGCGGTGGAGATCCCGAGCGGCCCGATCACGCCGTTCGCTGCCGAGGTGGCTGTGGTCGACGACTGGAAAGGCGTTGGCACGACGTCCGATGGCTTGCGGGTCAAGATCCTGGCGAACGTGGGCGCGCCCAAGGACGCGAAGGCCGCGGTGGACGCGGGTGCCGAAGGCGTCGGCTTGTTCCGTACCGAGTTCTCTTACTTGGACGCCACCGACGAGCCGACCGTCGAACAACAGCAGGCCGCGTATGCCGCGGTGCTGGCACCGTTTCACGGGAAACCGATCATCGTCCGCACGCTCGACGCTGGCGCGGACAAGCCCCTCGCCTTCCTCGCGCCTGATCCCGAGCCCAACCCGGCGCTGGGTGTGCGCGGCATCCGGGTCTCCCGTGAACGAGTCGACGTGCTTGACCGTCAGCTGGCCGCGATCGTTGGCGCCGCTCAGGAAACGGGCGCGGACGTCTCGGTGATGGCGCCGATGATCGCCACGGTCGAAGAGGCCGCGTGGTTCGCCGAGCGCGCGCACGCCGCGGGCATCAAGCGCGCGGGTGTGATGATCGAGGTCCCGGCCGCGGCACTGGTCGCCGACGAGATCTTCAGTGTCGCCGAGTTCGTGAGCATCGGTACCAACGACCTCGCGCAGTACACCCTCGCGGCGGACCGTCAGCTCGGCGCGGTCGCGACCCTCAACGACCCGTGGCAACCCGCGTTGCTGCGGCTGATCGGCATGATCGGCCAAGCAGCCATCAGGGCAGGCAAGCCAGCAGGTGTCTGTGGCGAAGCGGCTGCGGACCCGGATCTCGCGGGTGTCCTCGTCGGACTTGGCATCAGCAGTCTCTCGATGAACGCAAGCGCGATCCGCAAGGTCGGTGCCGCGTTGGCCAAACACACCGAGGACTACTTCCGGCAGGTCGCCAGGGCAGCGCTGGTGTCACACACGCCAGCCGACGCGCGCAAGACCGTGCACGCGATGATGCGCTAGTCGCCGATCCGGTCGAGCTTCAACGGGAAACGAACCATCACCGACCCCAGCCGTAGTGCTGCGGGTCGCGTGATGGTCAACGTCCCACCACGGACCTTTCCGTTCAGCACGAACTGTGGTCCCGGCATCTGCCCCGCCCGCACTTTGTTGACGTAACGGCAGTTCAGTACCTGCAGGGCGGTCGCGTCCAACATCGACTCGGACGGCAGTTTCAACCGCACGTGCGCCGCCCGGACGTCGAACTCGATCCTGACCAGCTGATACGGAATCCGTGCCACGGCGAAGTCCAGCTCGCACCAACTCTGGTCGCAGCGCAGAACAAGCTCGTTGGGCACGTCCCACCGACCACGCCTGCGCATCTTCGACAGCACACTGCGCAGTTCCAACCGCTGGTCCTGCACAGTGTCCTTGTTGACCAGACCAGGGATGTCCATCAAGACCGCGTTCAGCTCTGACCTGGTCTTCGCGGCCAGTGCGGCTTCGGTTCGGGTAGTGAAGTCCTCAAGTGAGAGCAGGGTTTGCGACAGCGCCTTGTGCAGCAGCCCTACGACATGATCACGTTCGCTGTCGGACACCCGGAGTTCCCGTGGGTCAGTCACGCGAAAACCCTACTGTCAATCCGCGTCCAACCCATGCTCAATCGCGTAACGAGCCAGCTCGACTCGGTTGTGCAGCTGCAGTTTGCGCAAGGTGGACTGGACGTGGTTCTCCACGGTCCGGTGCGACAGGACCAATCGGTCCGCGATCTGGCGCGCGGTCATGCCCTTGGCCACCAACCGGAGTACCTCGGTCTCGCGGTCGGTCAGCTTCGGGGCGGCATCGGCTTCCGCAGGCGCGGCCGCCATCCGCCGGTACTCACCGAGCACCAATCCGGCCAGCCCTGCCGTGAACACGGCGTCGCCGTGCGCGGTCCGGTTCACCGCGTCCACGAGTTCCTCGGCCGACGCGGACTTCACGATGTAGCCCGACGCACCGGCCTTCACCGCCTCGAGCACGTCGCTGTGCGCGCCGCTGGCCGACAACACCAGCACCCGCGTGTTCGGCACGTCCCGCAGGATGTCGCGGGTCGCGTCGACCCCGGATACCTCACCCAGCTGCAGGTCCATCAGGACGACATCGGGCGTGACCGTCTTGGCGATCCGGACCGCGGCACCCGCGTCACCGGCTGTCGCCCGCACGTCGAACCCGCGTTCGCCCAGGTCACGGGCCACGCCGTCGCGCCACATCGGGTGGTCGTCGACGACCATCACCGAGATCGACTTGTCGGTCATCGCACACCTCCTACTCTGTGCCGCCCTTTGCCGACCGGCTCACGCGGGATCCGGATCTCCCATTCGGTGCCCTCACCGGGCGCGGTCTCCAGGGTGATCGTGCCACCCAGGTCGGCAACACGCCCACGAATGGACCGGGCCACGCCCATTCGACCATCGGATGCTGCCTGGTCAAGCCGGCCCGCCGGGATTCCGGCGCCGTCGTCGCGCACGCTGATCACCACCTCGTCACCGAGGTCTTCCAGCAGCACCCACGCGTTAGCGCCATCGCCTGCGTGTTTCACCACGTTCAGCAGCGCCTCGGACACCAGCGAGGTCAGCTCGGTGACGATCGAGGAAGGCAGCTGCACGGGCGTTCCCGGCACCGAGACCTGCACCGACCCGGTCGCCAGGACCTGCAGCCGTGGCCCGAGGTCGGCAGTCCCGTCCGCCGAAGATTCCGGTGGGGCAGCGGCGACAAGAGACCGCAGCGCCACCTCCTGCTCACCGGCGAGTACACCCAGCTCAGCAGCCTCACCACCGAGCTCGTTGCCACGCTTGCGGACTCGCGCGAGCACCTGCAGGACGCTGTCGTGAATGCTGCGTGCGAGCCGTTCACGCTCAGCGGTCGCGGCCTCAGCACGTGCCGCCTGGGCCATACGTTCCTGCGCACGCCGTGCCATGACCGAGGCCAACCCGACGACGAACCCGCTGCCCATGAGTAAGACAGCATCCCTGGTCACGTCCGTTGTCAGCGCGCCACGCGAGAAGCCCGTCGCGATGGCCACCACGATGCCCGCGAGCACACCGGCGGTCCGGCCGTTCAACACCGCTGCCGCGATCGGCGGTTCACTGGCCCACACCGTGGTGATCAGGGGCACGATCGCCTCGTTCTGCTCCGGCGACAAGATCCACACCGAGGTGTACATCAGCGCACACGTGACCGCGACATCCGTCCACACGACCGCCACGCGGCGGCCGAACTTCATCAGGTACGCGGTGACCGTGAACGCGGTCCACACCGCGATCAGGCCAAGCACCGCCCAGGCCAGCTCGGGCTCCGCGTAGTTGTTGTGGTGCACGAACACCGCGGCGACCGCGAAGCCGAACGTCACCAACCGCAGGATGGCGACGCTCGACCACATCGGCGTCGCCACGTCACTCTTTTGCACGAGCACCTGGCCTTGATCCGGAGTCGTCAAGAACATCGACGTCATCGGCGTCCGTGTAACGGTCTCGGTCACTCAGCAGCGACCGGACGCCAGCGTTGAGCACCGCCAGCAACGGGACCGCCAGCAATGCGCCGGGGATGCCCGCGGCGACGAGACCTGCGGTGATCGCGAGGACCACGGCCAACGGGTGCAGCCGGACCGCGCGGCCGAGCAGCCACGGCTGCAGGATGTGACTTTCCAGCTGCATCACGCCGATCACGATCGCCAGCACGATCAACGCGGCGATGACACCGTTCGCCACCAGCGCGACCAGCACAGCCACCGCGCCCGCGATGACGGCACCGATGATCGGGATGAACGCGCCGAGGAAGACCAACGCGGACAGTGGGACCACGAGCGGCACGCCGACGATCGCCAGGCCGATGCCGATCCCGACCGCGTCGACCACCGCGACGGCCGCGGTCGCCCTGACGTAGCTGACCAGCGAGGAGAAGCTGCGGCGACCGGCCACGTCCACCCGCTCGCGCACGTTCTGCGGCACGCCACGGACCATGAACGACCAGATTCCCTCGCCGTCGTAGAGGAAGAAGATCAGGATGAACAGGGTCAGGATGAACCCGGCGAGCACCTCGCCGATGCTGACGGCGGTGGTCAGCGCGCCGGAGGTGATCGCGGCCTGGTTGGTCTTGATCGTGTCGATGATGTTGTTGATGAAGTCCTTGATCTGCTCGTCGCGCAGGTGCAGCGGACCGTGCTCCAGCCAGTCCCTGATGGTGTCGAGCGACTGGCCGACCTGCTGCTGCAGCTGTGGCAGACCGGACGAGAACTCCGAGATCACGAAGGTCAGCAGGCCGCCGATCACGCCGAGCCCGGCGACAAGCACGATCGCGGCGGACAGTCCTTTCGGCACCCGCCAGTCGACCAGCTTGTCGACCGCGGGCACCATCAGCGCCGACAGCAGCAACGCGATACCCAGCGGGATGAGCACGGTCGCGAAATACCCGGCGACCAGCATGAGTCCGTAGAGGACAAGGGCAACGGCGGCCACTCGCCACGACACCGCCGCGGCGATCCGCAGTCCGCGTGGCACCACATTCGTCACTTCTAGCGGGGCAAGAGGGCGTTTCCTTGGCTCGCTTGTCACTCGCGTCACGTTATCGGTATCCGCAGCCGAATTAGGGCGTCCGCACGGCCGTCTGCACGAAAGAATCTCTGTGTGTCCCGTTACGAGCTCACCGAGCCAGAGCAGCACCTCGTCGAGGCGTTCCGTCTCGGCGACCGGATCGACCTCGGTGGCAAACAGATCCGCGGCCCGGTGCTCGCCGAGCTGCTGGACGGGAGCGAAACGCCGAGCGTGCTCCGGCTCTCCGGGGCGCACATCACCGGGTACTTCAGCCTGCAGGGAAAGCAGGTCCGGCAGGTGATCGACCTGCGGGACTGCACGTTCGAGCATCGGCCGGACCTGCGGATGGCGCGAATTGTCGGGTTACGCATGCACGCGTGCCGGATGCCCGGCGTGATCGGCCGCAACCTGCGAGTCGAGAGCGACCTGATCCTCGAACCACGCTTCACGTGCGACGGCGCACTGGACCTGACCGATGCCAGCATCGACGGGTCGCTGCGGATGTCCGGCGCGGTGTTGCACGGCCCGTTCCTCGGCGCGCGGCTCCGGATTTCCGGATCGCTGCAGGCCGTGGTGTTGCGTACGAACGGTGAAATGCGCCTGTCCGGCGCGAAGGTCGGCGGAAACCTGCAGCTCACCGGGGCACGTCTGACCAACACCGATGGCATCGCGCTCGACGGCAGCAGTATGACCGTCGAGGGAAACCTGCTGGCCAACGCCAAAGGCGGCCGGTTCCGGTCGTCGGGCCGGGTGCTGTTCCGTGGCGCGCGGATCAGCGCCGATGTGAAGTTCACCGGCGCCGAGCTGAGCGCGCCGAAGGGCCGCTCGCCGCTGGACGCTGACCGGATCGAGGTCCAGGGCAACGTCTACCTGGACAACGGACTGACAGCCGATGGTCCGGTCCGGCTCGCGGACGCCCGGATCGGCGGTTTCCTCAAGCTCTCCGGGGCCACGTTGGGCAACGCGGAGGACAGCAGCGACCCGTACCGAGCGCCCTACGCGTTGTTCGCCGACGGCATCGAACTCGGCGGCGATCTCAACGCGCGGTCCGGTGAGATCGCCGGTGCGCCGAACGTGAAACCACTGGTCGCCTACGGCCAGGTCCGGTTCCCGGGCGCCAAGATCGACGGCAGTGCCAGCCTGTCCGGGGCACAGCTGCACTGCGCGGGACGGGACGCGTTGTTCGCCGACCGGTTGAACGTCGGCGAGACCCTGTTCCTTGAAGGAATGCTGGCCACCGGCTGCATCCGATTGCAGGACAGCAAGATCGGCGCCTCGCTGAACGTCACCGGCTCGTCGTTCACCGAGCCGAGGCTGCGCGCCGACGCGAGCCGTAAACCCTCGCTGGACCTGCAGTTCGCGTCCATCGGCCACAACCTGTTGTGCAGCAGGAACGTTGTCGCGACCGGCGGCATCAGCGCGCGACTCGCGGACATCCGGCACACCGTGCACCTGTCGTACGCGGCCCTGGGTGACGGTCAGTCGGACAGTGTTGCGTTCGACGGTTATGGCATGACCGCGCACCACCTGTACATGCACTACGAACCCGACGAGCCGCCGCAGGGGGCGGTCCGGCTTGGCAATGCGCGGGTGCGCAAGCTGTCCGACGGTCCTGGCCTGTGGCGGTCCGTTGGCGGCCTGGATGTGGACGACTTCGTGTACGAGTCCATTGAGAGCAACGGCAATGCGACGGTCAAGGACAGGCTGAAGTGGTTGCGCCAGGTCCAGCCGGATTTCGCGCCGGGACCGTACGACCACCTGGTGACGGTGTACCGCGACGCGGGTGAAGAGGAGCTTGCCGAGCAGGTGCTGATGGAAAAGCAGCGCAGGCGGCACTCGGAACTCACGTGGCCGGGCCGGATCTGGGGTGTCCTGCAGGACAAGACAGTCGGCTTCGGTTACCGGCCATGGCTGGCTGTGGTCTGGCTCGCGGTGTTCTGGGTGGCTGGCACGGTCTGGTTCAGCTTCACCGAACTGTCCAAACTGGACAACGACCAGAATCCGGTGTGGAGCCCGGCACTGCTGTCGCTGGATCTGTTGCTGCCCATCATCGATCTTGGCCAGGACAAGATGTGGCGGATGGCCGGACCGTCCGAATGGGTCTCCGGGATCCTCATCGCCGCAGGTTGGGTACTTGCCACAACCGTTGCGGCCGGGGCGACCCGGCTACTGAAGCGAACTTGAGCAGGTTCACACGATCGGGCGGACTGGTCGTGTCGAGGGTGCGCCGCGCCCGGTTCGTTTGGCAGTCTTGCGGACGCAACGCCATGATCCATCCCGGCTTGCTCCCCATTCGCCAGACCGAAAGACAGGCATCGAACCGTGGACACGGCAAGGACTGAGAGGGCCGCCCGAGTGCGGCGCATCCTCTCGCGTGCCGCCGTCCTCGTCGGCGGTGCCGCCGCGGCCTGGTTGCTCTCCACGGCGACCGCGTCGGCTGAGACGTCCGGACAGGACGCGCTCAAGCCAGTCGTCGACGCCGTCACCGCATCGGCACCGGCCGATCCGGATGCCAAGCAGGTCAAGGACTTCGTCGACGCTGTCCTGCCTGAGCCGTCCGCACCGCCCGCCGAACTCGACGAACTGGACGAGGTCGGCCGTCAGGTGCAGGACGCGGTCGAGAAGGTCGCGGCGCACCTGAGCCTGCCCGCGACCGGCGACGGCCTTGGTTCCGGCTCGGCACCGGCAAAAGCCCGGCTGCTGACCTTGGGTGACGGCGACACGTCGTCCGTCAATTCCGTTGCCGCCAACCCCCAGCTCGCTCCGGCCGTCTCCGCCGTGCCTGAGCGAGAGGCGGCGCACGACTGGCGTCGTGCAGCCGTTGCCGAGTCGCCCCGGCATGCCCCGCCGGTCGGCGACACGGCACCGGACCTCCCCGCCCTCCCCCGCCTTCCGCTGCCGATGCCGTTGCCAGGACCGGTCGCGCCCTTCGGTGCGTGCAACTCCTGTGGCAACGGCGGTTCGAACGACGACTTCGGCGTCGCGGTGGCACACACGTGGCCGTTCTCGGGTTCCGAGTTCGCCACCTCACAGGCGCTGCGCCTGATCTCGCAGCACGTTGCCCCGGCTGCTGGTGAGCAGCCCGGCGTCACCCCTGACTGACTAACGCACGCGCGGCCCTCGATAGCGCCCGTGTGCGTTTCGTCTTTTTCCGGCCGCGCGTAGATAACCACCCCCATTGACCCGGGTGGCCGCATGCCCTGACGCCTTCTCGAAGTCGTCCGGCCACCCGTCCCCCAAACCCTTGCCACAGCACAAGGAAAAGGAGAGACACCCCGATGCAAACCTGGGCGCGGCGTGGTCTTCAGACCGCGCTGATCACCGGTGGTTTGCTGATGCTCGGTACAGGCATCGCTTCTGCCAATGAGAACGTCAACCCGGATCGACCGGCCTCGCCGCTCGACCCGCAGGTGAAGATCCCGGTACGGGTGCACGACAATGCGATCGGCACGCCGTTCGGCCAGAAGAACCTCCCGGATGTCAACCGCGACGTCGTGGTGAGCCCTGGCTCGTTGACCAAGGGTCTGCCGGCTGCCAAGGCGACGCCTGTCGTCGACAAGGCACAGTCCGTCGCAGGCAAACTGCCCGGCGCCGGCCGCGTCACCCACAAGTCCGCCGATGTCTTTCACGGCAACGTGGTCAGCCCGCACATCATTGCTCCGGTCGAGTTCGCCGGAAACGCGATCGCGGCGGGTGGTGACGCCCACGTGAACGCTACGTCCAGCGAGACCGACACCAACTACAGTCCAATTTGGACTGACGGCTCGGACAGCGCTCTCGCTGGCAACGTGGTCAACCTCGACTGGGCACTGCCCATCCGGGTCAGCGGCAACGCGGTTGCCGCCCTGGGCAAGGCGACCACGCACTTCGTGTCCGAGAACACCACCATCTCCGGTGGTGACATCGTCACCAGCGGTGCGAACAGCGTGCTCGGCGGCAACGTCGTGTCCGGCCAGTTCGCCACCCCGGTCGGCGTGACCGGAAACGCCGCCTCACTGGGCGGCATCGCCAAGGCCGTCACCGAAATGGACGACGAGGCACACGCTCCCGGCACCATCAAGACCAACGGTGACAACTCCGTTGTCGGTGGCACCGGCGCCGGTGCCCCGATCGCGCTGCCTGTCGGCGTGCACGGAAACGCTGCCGCGGCAGGCGGCAAGTCGTGGGTCGACGAGAAGAACACCCTCGTCGCCACGGCAGGTCAGTCGCTGGGCCAGCAGGCCGACTACATCAAGACCAGCGGCACAGAGTCGGTCGTCGGTGGCACGGTCATCGAGTCCGCCGTCTCCACGACCGCTGACGTCACCTGCAACGCGGCCAACCTGGCCGGCGGCACGGGCTGCGTCGGCGAAACCGACTCGATCACCAAGGCCGGCGGGTCGACCGCCACCAACGGTGACAAGTCGGTCATCGGTGGCACCGGGATCACCCCGGCGTTCGCCGGTCCGATCCAGGTCTTCGCCAACGCCGACACGCTCGGCGGACTGGCATCGGCCACCCACAAGAACACCGATGTCGCGAAGGCCGGTGGCAACACCGTCACCAGCGGCAAGGAAGCTGTCGCCGCAGGCACCATCGCCGACCCGGCCGTCTCGGCCCCGGTCGAGATGTTCGGTACCGCCAGCAACATGGTCGGCATCTCGAAGGCCAACTCGCTCAACGACATCATCTCCAAGGCCGGCGGGAACTCGTACTCCAACGCGGACAAGAGCGTCGCCTCCGGCACCACGGCTGGACCGGCCGTGGCGCTGCCAGCCGAGGTCTTCGGCCTCGCGGCTGCGTTGGGTGGCCAGGCCGAGGCACTGGCCGGCGAGCACAAGATCTCCACAGCCGGTGGCGAATCCGTTGTGCACGCTGACGAATCAGTGCTCGGCGCGACCACCGCGCGTCCGGCGGTCGCCGGGCCGGTGCAGGTCATCAGCAACAGCGCGACCCTGCTGGGCCGCGGCAACGCCGACGTCTGCAACGACGTCATCACCACCGCCGGTGGCTACACCGGAACGACGGGCAACGACAGCTTCGGTGGCGGCAACGCCGTGACCCCGGCCGTCGGCCTGCCCGGCGAGGTGTTCAGCAACAACGCCAACCTCGGTGGCCTGACCTCGAGCAAGCTCGACGAGAACAAGGTCACCACGGCTGGTGGCACGACCAACACCAACGACGACGCCGGTGTGCTGGCGTCCAACGCCGTTGTCGCCAGCGTGGCGGGCCCGGTGCAGGTGTTCGGCAACGCCGCGACCGGTGGCGGCATCTCCAAGGCCACCGCGATCAAGAAGACGATCGTCAAGTCCGGCGGCGAGGCCCACGCCAAGGGCACCGGCGGCGCCGGGTCCGGCAACGTCGCAGCTGTCCCGGTGGCCCTGCCGACGCAGGTCTACGGTGCGGCCGCGGGCGTGCTCGGCAAGGCGACCGCGTGGGCCGAGGGTGACACCTCGTCCACCTCCGGCGGCATGATCTTCACCGACGGCCAGGCTGGAACCGTCAACGGCAACGTGGCCTCGGTGCCACTCGCCGGTGCGGCCCAGGTGTTCGGCGACGCGGCCGGTGTGGCCTCGATCGTCAACGCCACCGGCGAGAACACCACGGACGCGACCTCCGGTGGCGACGTGACGACCAACGGCGACGACGGCTCGATCTCGGGCAACGTGGCCTCGGTCCAGCCAGTTCCCGTCGCTCAGGTCTTCGGCAACGCCGCTGCGTTGGCTGGCTTGGTGAACGGAACCGGCAACAACGACACCATGGTGACCAACGGCGGTGACATCACCACCAGCGGCGACCGTGGTTCGATCTCCGGCAACCTGGCCGATGTGCCAGTCGCCGCGCTCGCCGGTGTCTTCGGCAACGCAGCCGCTGCCGGTGGCAACGCCATCGGCGTCGGGCCGAACGAGACCACCGCCGTCACCGGTGGCGACGACGTCACCTCCGGTAAGGGCGGCAACCTGTCCGGCAACCTGGCCACCGTGCCGGCTGTCGCGATCGCACAGGTCTTCGGCAACGCGGCTTCGGTCGTGGGCAACGCCGTTGGCGTCGCACCGAACGACACCACCGCGCTCGTCGGCGGCGACGCCGAGACCAACGGTGAGTTCGGTTCCATGTCCGGCAACCTGTTCGCCGTGCCCGTCGCGGCCGTCGCGCAGGTGTTCGGCAACGCCGCTTCCGTTGGCGGGCACGCCATCGGCATCGCGGACAACAACACCACCGCGCTCGTGGGTGGCGAGTACGACACCGAGGGCCCGAAGCACACCTTGTCCGGTGTGCAGAAGGTCGTCCCACTCGGTGCCGTCGTGCAGGTCTTCGACATCCCGGTGCCGGTGCTGGCCCACGCCATCGCGCACGGCACCAACAACACCCTGGTCAAGGTCGATGACACCGCGCCGATCATCGACCTGCCCATCGGTGGCGGCGGCTTGGCCGCGCACAAGCTGCCGCGGCTGCCGAAGCGGGGCGTGTTCCCGCACAAGCAGTCTCGTGCGGACCTGCCCGTTGAAACCCCAGGGATGTCCGATGTGGACGTCGCCGGGCTGCCGGGCGGTGTGGCCGCTCCTGGCATCAACGTGGTCCCGAACCTCGGTGGCAGCACCCTCAACGGTGTCAAAATGCCGACGACTCAGGACCTGACCAGCGGAAAGGTGCTGTCGAACGACGTCACCCAGACGCTGCCGATGATGAAGGCCACCGAGCTGCTGCCGGTCCAGCCGTCGCTGCCGATCGGCCAGTCCCGCAGTGACCTGCCGGTCCAGACCCCCGGTCTGTCCGGTGTGGACGTTGCCGGGCTGCCGGGTGGTGTGGCCGCTCCTGGCATCAACGTGGTCCCGAACCTCGGTGGCAGCACCCTCAACGGTGTCAAAATGCCGACGACTCAGGACCTGACCAGCGGAAAGGTGCTGTCGAACGACGTCACCCAGACGCTGCCGATGATGAAGGCGACCGAGCTGCTGCCGGTCCAGCCGTCCACGTCTTCGCTGCCTTCGCTGCCGAAGCTGTGACGTCAGTGGCCGGGGCTCATCCGGGCCCCGGCCACCCCCGGATTCCTTTTTCCTCACCCGTTTTTCTACAAGGAGAATTTCGTGCGTAAGACCATCCGTCGCGGCGTCCTCGTCACCGCGACCGCGGCCTGTGCCCTCGGTTTCGGTTTCTTCCAGGCGTCCGCCGCGCCGGTGCCCACCGTTCCTGGCCTGCCGCTGTCCGGCCTGAGCACGCTGTCCAACGTTGGCCAGGGCTTCGGCGAGGGACTCGCCGTGTCGCCGACCACGCCGACGCTGCCCGGGCTGCCCGGCGAGACCCGCAGCGACCTGCCGACCGACCTCACCGGCTTCGGTGAGCTGGCCGACATGCTGGCAGTACAGGACCTGACCCAGGGCCTGACCGACCTCGACGGCGTGTCGGAGTTCGCCGACCTGCCCGAGACCGATGGCATGGTGCCGACCGACCTGCCCGCCGCCGATGACCTGGGCTTGCCTGCCGCGCCGCCGGTCGGTCTCGACCCCTCGAAGCTGCCGATGATGCCGTCGCTGCCGAGCGAGACCAACGAAATCCTGGACGCCCCGGTCGTCGACGTGCCCGACACCGACCGGCTGCCGCTGCAGGCCCAGCTCGACCACAACGGCGTCGCGCAGAAGCTGATCCCGAACACCAAGGGTGTCGACGTGCACGGCGTGCCCCAGCCGGAGCTGCCCAACCTGTCCTCGACCCCGGACGCCGTGAAGCTGCCCGCCACCGCCCCGCAGACCCCGGGCATGCAGAGCGTCGGCCTGCCGCAGCAGTTGCCGGTCGTGTCCAGCGTTGACACGCCGGAGGTGCCGAGCATCCACGACGTGACCGGTGACGTGGAGCTGCCCACGGAGCTCCCCACGCTGCCGACGGTCTGATCTGACCAGTCGGTTCCCCTGAGCGGGCTCGAGAGCAACGAAGCTCTCGGGCCCGTTCTGCTATATCAGGGATGCTTCGGCGCGGAACAGGACTTCGTGCACGCGAGCCGAGCCATCGCTTGTGTACCAAGCGGTTCTCGCGCCTGTGACGGTCCGGACGCGTTCGACGATCGGCCGCGCGTCACCATTCGGGTGTTCAGCCACGATGGCGACGAGTTCAGGTTCGTATCTGGCCACGGTGTGATCCGCGCGCATGGTTTCGCGTAACAGCACCGCGATCTGTTCGTCCCCGGGAACGAGTACGAGACTTACCAAGGTGCCGTGGGTTCTGACGCGAGTGAGGGCGAGGCCGAGGCGGTCGATCAGCAGTTCCCGGCCAGGCAGTCCGGTCCGGGGATCAAGCAAGCCTTTGCCGCGCAACACTCCGTGGGTGAGTTCCGGCGCGAGCATCCCCCGAGTCTCCATTGTCTAACTAGGACACTCAAGGACCGCCGCGGCGAGTCGTTCAGTCGAACTGGACGGACCGCTTGGCCAATCCGTACCAGTAACCATCGATCACCGTGTCGGCGTGCTCATTGGTGTCGATACTCGCCCCAAGGGTGACGAACAGTGGCGCGAAGTGCTCGGTCCGCGGATGCGCGAGCTGGGCAGCGGGTGCCTTGTGGTTGAAGTCGAGCAGTGCGTCGAAGTCCCGTTCGGTCAGAACTTCCTTGCCCCACTCATCGAACTCGCTTGACCACTGCGGCGGCGTGGCGTCATTGCCCCCGGACAAGTTCAAGCCCCGGAGGTTGTGGGTGAAGAAGCCACTGCCGATGATCAGCACCCCTTCATCCCTTAGTGGCGCAAGCTTCCGGCCCAGTTCCAGCAGCCCAGTCGGGTCCAGTGTGGGCATGGAGATCTGCAGAACCGGGATGTTCGCGTTCGGGTACATCTCGACCAAGGGCACGTACGCGCCATGGTCCAACCCGCGTCCCGGATCGTCACGCACAGGGTCTTTGACGAGCTTCCTTACCTTCGCGGCAAGCTCCGGAGCGCCCGGTGCCGCGTACTTGACCTGGTAATACCGCTCGGGAAAACCCCAGAAGTCGTACACGAGCGGCTGAGTCGTGGTCGCGCCGATGGTCAGCGGAGCCTCTTCCCAATGCGCCGAGACGACGAGGATCGCTGTCGGTTCTGGCAGGTCACCCGACCAGTCCGCCAGCTGACGGGTCCACAGCGTGTCGTCGGCGAGCGGCGGTGCGCCGTGACTGAGGTACAGCACAGGCATGGTGCTCATCGGCCATCTCCTGGTTGTTTAAATTTCAACAACCAGGCTACATGAGGGCACCCGCGTTTGTCGCTGGTTGCAAGGATGGAATGCCGTCAAGGCCACCTTCACGGCACTCAACGCACCTAACTCGCCCCTCGCGCGCCCTTGACACCGTGGATAGATTGAACCAACAGGTTAAATAACCGATCGGTTTAGTAGGTGTCGTGGTCGATCAGCTGAGCAGTACGTTCGCGGCGTTGGCCGATCCGACGCGCCGCGCGATCCTCGCCCGGCTGGCGAAGGGCGAGGCCGCGGTGACCGAGCTGGCCGAGCCGTTCGCGATGAGCCTGCCCGCGGTCTCCAAACACCTGAAGGTCCTGGAGAAAGCGGGGTTGATCGTGCGTGGCAAGTCCGCGCAGTGGCGGCCGTGTCGCCTGGATGCCGGCCCGATGAAAGCCGTGGCCGACTGGGTCGGGGACTACCGGCAGTTCTGGGAAAGCAGCTTCGACCGGATGGACACCCTGCTCAAGGACCTCCAGAAAGGACAGTCCGATGACTGACCTGACGATCACGAGAGTCTTCGACGCCCCAAGGGAATTGGTGTTCGACGCCTGGACGACGCCGGAACACCTGGCGGGCTGGTACGGCCCGGTCGGGCTGACCACACCGCTGTCATCCATCTCGCTGGACGTCCGTCCGGGCGGCACATGGCGCGCCACGATGATCAGCGACGCCGACGGCACCGAGTACCCGCAAGGCGGCACGTACCAGGAAGTCGTTGCGCCAGAACGACTTGTGTTCACCTGGGGCGCGCCAGACGATCCGGCGCGGCAGGCGCTCGTCACCGTCACGCTGGCCGAAGCCGACGGTAAAACCACGATGACCTTCCTCATTTCCAGCCTGCCCCAGGACATGCGCGAGAGCGTCCACGAAGGCTGGACCAGTGCACTCGAAAGCCTGGCGACCTACCTGGAGCCGACATGAGCACACCGCCGATCGTCAGCCGGGACGAATGGCTGACCGCTCGCAAAGCCTTACTCACCAAGGAAAAAGCCTTCAGCAAAGCCAGGGACGCGCTCAGTGCGGAACGCAGGCGCCTGCCGATGGTCGAAGTCGCCAAGGACTACGTCTTCGAAGGCGCCAATGGCAAAGTCAGCCTGCTCGACTTGTTCGAAGGCAGGCGCCAGCTGCTCGTGTACCACTTCATGTGGCGCTTCGACGAGGGCCAAGGCTGCCCGAGTTGCTCGTGGGTGATCGACAACGTTGGCCATCTGGCGCACCTGCACGCTCGGGACACGTCATTCGCCGTCGTGACGCGTGGACCGTTCAGCGAGACCGACGCGTTCCGCACCCGGATGGGCTGGACTGTGCCCTGGTTTTCCTCGCACGGCAGCGACTTCAACTACGACTTCGACGTGTCACTCGACCCAGCGGTGAAGCAGCCGGTCTACAACTACGAGCCGATCTCCGAACCCGGCGAAGGCCCCGGCCTGAGTGCCTTCATCCAGGACTCAGACCGCGTCTTCCACACGTACTCGACCTACGCCCGCGGCCTGGATGTGCTGGTCAGTACATACAACTACCTCGATTTCAGCGCGTTCGGGCGCCAGGAAGTGCACGAGGACTCGCCCGAAGGCTGGCCGCAGTCGCCGAGCATGGCGTGGCTGCGTCACCACGACAAATACTGAGTTGTGAGGCGCTGCGGCCAACGTCATTCTGGCGGGCATGGACTCGCTGGCCGTCAACAAAGCACATTGGGACGAACGGGCACCCGCGCACGCTGCGTCGCCGGACTACGGCTTCGACCGTTTCATCAACGACCCGTCGCACCTGAGCTCGGTCGTGAAATTCGACCAACCACGCCTCGGCTCGGTCACCGGCCTGCGCGGAGTCCACCTGCAATGCCACATCGGCACGGACACGTTGTCGTTGGCCAGACTCGGCGCGGAGATGACGGGCCTGGACTTCTCCCCGGCAGCCCTGACTGAAGCCCGACGCCTCGTCGCCGCAGCAGGCGCCGAGATTCCTTTCCACGAAGCCAATGTGTACGACGCGGTAGAAGTGCTCGGCGCGGAATCCTTTGACCTCGTGTACACGGGAGTCGGCGCATTGTGCTGGCTGCCTTCGGTTTCCCGTTGGGCGCAAGTGGTGACATCACTGCTTCGCCCAGGCGGTCGCCTGTTCATCCGCGAAGGCCATCCGATGCTGTGGGGACTGGAAGAAAACGCCACACCGCCGTACCCCCGATACCCTTACTTCGAGCACGCCGAACCATTGGAGTTCTCCGGCGAAGAGACATACGTCGCCACCGACGCGAAGCTTTCGCAGAAGTCGCACAGCTGGAACCACGGCATCGGCGAAATCATCACAGCCCTGCTGGACACCGGCATGCGCCTGACCCAGTTCGTCGAACACGACAGCGTCCCGTGGTGCGCCATCCCTGGCCAGATGACGCAGGACCCAGCGACCGAGGAATGGCGTCTCACCGAGGATCCGCAGCGCGTCGCCTGCTCGTACACCCTGCAAGCGATCAAGGAATAGGCAGTCGTGCGTGCCGGAAACGGGTGGCCGTGACCGCGGCCGCCTGAACTCCCAACCCGGCGATCGCGATCCACAGCGCCGCTCGCAGGCTGAGCGCGTCCGCGAGCATCCCACCGAGCGGCGCGCCAATCACGATCATGCCCCGGTTGACCGATCGCATGGTGGCATTCATCCGGCCCTGCAAGTGATCCGGCGTGATGGTCTGCCGATAGGTCATCTCGATCGGGCTGTCGAGCCCAATCGACAGCCCGAACACGAACTGCGCGACGCACAGCAGAATGACGCCAGTTGTTTCGTTGGTGGCGAACGGAATCGCCAGGTATCCGACAGGTGTCAGCCAGCGTCCGACGATGATCGCCCGCCCAGTACCCAGCCGCATCTCGGCCCTTGTGGACAGTGAGGCACCGAGCAGTCCGCCGATCCCGCCGACAGCGAACGTGATACCGAGGACGAACTCGCTGAACCCCAACGTCCGCAGAACAAGGAAGGGAAAGAGCGTGGCCACCATGCTGTTGAACAGGAACCACACGTGTGACGTGATCGCCAGCGGAGCCAGCGTCTCGTGCCGGTAGACCCACAGCAAGCCTTCCCGCACTTCAGGTTTCCGCTGCGTGACCTGTTCCCGCGCCTCGATCGAGGCCAGCAACAAGCCCGACACCAGGTACGAGATCGCGTCGAGCAGGAAGGCAAGCGGCGCGCCGATCACCTTCACCAACCACCCGGCTGCTGCCTGACCTGCGGTCTGAGCGACCGCGTTGGTTTGCTCCAACCTCGCATTCGCCCACGTCAACCGATCCGCTGGGACAAGGCTCGGCAGAAACGACTGGTGGGCTGCGTCGTAGACCAGGGACAGCGCCCCGAACACGAACACAATCCCGATCAACACCGGAATGGTCAACAGTCCGACCACGTGAAGCAACGGCACCAACGCCAGCAACACCGCACGTGCCAAATCCGTGCCGACCAGCAGCGGCCGTCGCCGATACCGATCAACCAACACACCCGCGACCAACCCGAACAGCAGATACGGCAACCACCGCGCCGCCGACACCAACCCCACCTCAGTCTGGGAAGCCTGCAACGTCAGGACAGCCAACGCAGGCAACGCCACTGTCGTCACATAACTGCCAACCAGCGAAACCGTGTCAGCAGCCCAGAACCGCCCAAACCCCATACGTCACGCTATCGACCCTGTTTTCGGCTCGTGCGCCATTGAGCGATCTGCCCGTAGTATTCGTTCGACTGAGGCAAGTAGACAAGAACGGTCCCCACCGCGAAGAACGCCGTACCAATCAGGACATATGCCACGGCTTGCCCGACGCGCGGTTCGCCCATGTTCGCGAGAGCACCCGGCAACCACAGGATGGTCAGGAAACCCAGTATGATCACTGCCGCCGCGCGTGCCCAGTTGAACCGGATCGCCAGCAAGGCGATCAACAGACCCAACGAAGGCAAGGACGTTTCCGGACTCCCCGGGCCAGCGAGGTTGGTCGCGGTCGTACCGAACATCAAAGCCGCCAATGGCAGCGCTACCAGGGCTGCGACCAGCAAACCAGGACGCCGCGGACGCTCAGTCATACGCTGAGCGTGCCGCGCTCGGCTGGGACCGGTCCCCGTCAGCGGATCACGGCACTGGACCGGCCCTGCGTGCGACCGCTGAGTTCGGCATCGAGGGTTTCCTGCGCGTACCGCATCTGCTCCTGGTACTCAGGCTCGTCCAGCCGACGCATTCCCTCCTCTGGCGTCACGGTCTCGACGAGAGCAGTGATCCACCAAATATTCCCGAACGGGTCGCGCACCCGGCCGCCGCGCTGACCGAAAGCGTTGTTGGTCAACGCAGTCACCTCGCGAGCGCCTGCCTCGATCGCAGCGGCGAACGCGACGTCGGCGTCCGGCACGAACACTCGCAGCAACGACGGCATGTCCGGCCAGTCTTCATGCTGGTCGAAAGCGAGCAGCACTGTGTCACCGACGCGGATCTCGGCATGCCCGATGCTGCCGTCTTCGACCGGAACCCGGCCAAGCTCGACGCCGTCGAAAGCGGCCGTGACGAAGTCGAGCAGCGCTCCGGTGTCCTTGGTGACGATCCAAGGGGCGACGGTGGTGTAGCTGGTGGTCATCAGGCGTCCTCTCCTCGTTGGTGATCCCAAAGGTAGAAGGCGTATAGGACAGATCATGTCCTAGTCGGAGCGTAAAGTTGATCGCGTGACCGACACCACTGCACGCCTGTTGTCGTTGTTGTCATTGCTGCAAACCCCGCGGCTGTGGCCGGGCAGCGAGCTGGCCAACCGCCTAGGTGTGAGCGGCCGGACGGTTCGCCGTGACATCGACCGGTTACGCGAGATCGGATATCCCGTCGAGGCAACCGAAGGCGGGCAAGGCGGTTACCGGCTGACGGCAGGATCAGCGATGCCCCCGTTGCTACTCGACGATGAGGAAGCGGTGGCGATCGCGGTAGGCCTGGCCACAGTCGCTGGTCAGGCAATAAGCGGCGTGGACGAAGCGGCAGCGCGCGCCGCCGCGAAGCTCGCCCAAGTGCTGCCGCCGAGGCTGCGCCGCCGGGTATCAACGCTGACAGCCAGCACCCTGTCGTTCACGCTGTCCGCGAGCACGGCCGTGTCCCCGGATTCCTTGGTAACCATCACTTCCGCGTGCGCGAACCACGAACGCCTGCGGTTCCGTTACCGCAGCCACGACAACGTGGACAGCGCCCGGCATGTGGAGCCGCTCCGACTGGTTGCCAGCGGCCGCCGGTGGTACCTGGTTGCATTCGACCTTGACCGCGACGATTGGCGAACCTTCCGCGTCGACCGAATGATCGATCCGCGCGCAACCGGCGCCCGCGCACAACGCCGGTCACCCCCAGACGCGGCCGTAGAGGAATTCCTGCGCGCCCGAACAATGAGCATGGCGCCGACATTTCGCGCCGACGTCACGCTCCACGCACCGCTCCGACTCATCGCCGCGCGCCTCGGAGACAACCTTGGCGACGGCACGTTGACCGGTGACGACGACTCATGCCGCTGGCAGTCGCACACCGACACCGTGGAATGGCTCGCTATGCGACTGCTCTCTCTGGACGTGCGCTTCCAAGTCCACGGTCCCCCGCAGCTACAGGCCCACCTCGACAAGCTCGCCGCTCGGATCACTCATGCGTGATTACCGAGGACCGAAGGCGTGACGGCTGCGGTGAAGCAGGCGTGCCCTGACGGGTATTCCGCTGATGGCGCGGTGATCCGCAGTGGAGCCCATGCTGGATCGCCGTCGGTGTCGGCGAGTGGGATCGCAGTCACCGGATGCCAGAAGCTTCAATGCGTTTTCTCCTGATAGCACGCGATAAGTGTGTCGGCGGCGGCCAGATCCACCATCGCGAACACCCCGTAGGCTGATCGGTGCCAGTTCCCACGAAGGTTTCGGTATCCAACCGCGCTGAAGCACGGGCAACAAGCCTTGCCGCGTAACCACTTACTCCGAACGCTGCACCTTGTTTGGCGCAATCGACGAGGTGGCGGCGAGCACCTCGTCGGCGAGTTCGGCTGGGGTGAGCCGGTCCGAGCGCAGAATGAGCGTCCCTTCCGGCTGGCGGCCAGCGGCGGCCGGGTCTGCCCGGCTCAGCGCCCATTCGAGACCCGCGTCCCCAGCTGGGTTGACGGGAATCGGCGCACGAGCGGCGAGCCGGTCCTTCAGCACGTCGGCGTCCGCATCCAGGAAGACATGCAGAACTTCCTCGCCTGCCTAAGCCAGGCCTCCCAGAATCTCGATCCGGTTGGCGTCACGGACAAGTGACATCGGAACGATCAACGTGCCCGCGTGGTGCCTGCGCAGCGCCAGCGCTGTCGCGACGACCAGCTCACGCCAGCTCGGCAGGTCCTGGAAATCGTCGTTGGGCGGCATCCACTTCCACAACATGATGCCGACGTCCTCCGGGTCGTACACGATCGCCTCAGGCAGCCGCCGGTGCAGCTCCCCCGCCAACGTCGTCTTCCCCGCCCCGAACCCGCCGTTCAGCCAGATGATCACCCGTCCCAACGTATCCAGGCGATCCACGACACCGCCACTGCTACCGCAGCCTGCTCAGGGCATCGGCCGAGGGACTGCCAGGCTCCGGCTAGCGGACACGGCATGAGCCAAGTCCTAAGCCTGGGCGAGGTCCGCGAACTTCGAGTAGTGCAGTTGGTGGGCCACGGTGATGGTCGCGGTCGGACCGGCACGGTGCTTGGCGATGATCAAGTCAGCCTCACCCGCGCGAGGGTCGTCGCGTTCCCACGCGTCCGGGCGGTGGATCAGGACGACCATGTCGGCGTCCTGCTCCAGGCTGTTGTGAACGTGGATTCCGTTGGCGACAAAGCTGTGTGTACCAGGCACGGTGCCGTCGTAGACGGATTGTTCGCCGAGGCTCTCGATTTCGGCGATCTCGTCCCAGAAGACATCGTTGGTCGCGAGCATCTCCAGCTTGGCATCGTCCAGCACCGCGGCAACTCGCGCCAGTCGTGACCTGCTCGGTGAGTGCTTCCACATCGTCGACCCGCAAAAGCGTGAGCCCATGGCCGCGGAGAATTCCCGGTGTGTCATGTGTTTCGCGGACAGCAGGGAACGAACCTGCGTCCACACAGCTGAGGGCACCGTGTCCAGATTTGTGTTACCGATGACGTCTTTGAGCTGCTCGGCTACGTTCTTGGCAGCCAACCCCCGCAGGCCGTTGGCCCCGACCTCGTCGACGAACCGCAATTGGTTCTCGGCGCCGTATACGTACAGATGCCAACAGTCCCGGCGGCCCGTCTTCCGCACGCGCTTGATCCGGCTCAGTACTCCGACGCGCAGCAACAACTGGGACACGTCGTCGACGAGCCGCCGACTGGTCGAGGCGTAGTAGATCCGCGCCTGTCCTGCTCGATCATCCCACCGAATGGACCCGTCGGTGGCCCACAGATGATGCAGGAAAAGCGCGACCTGCGAGTTCGGTGCGCTGAAAATCTGCTGCGGCACGAACTTCTCGTGGCTCCTGAGCCCGAACAGGCCGAACTCGTCGAGCCACGCAGCGATCGGGTTTCGCTTGCCATGTGTCAGTCGGTATGGCGCAGGCAACCGGAGCGACGTGCAGCCCGCTGCCGCATGCTCGTCACGCACTGCGGTGATGCCGAAATGCGTTGCCGCGTTCGTCACAGCGACGAGGTTTCCCTCGTCAATGCTGGTGTATCGGATTGGCTGCCTGCGGACAAAGGATCCGTCGCCGATCAAGTGCGCCAGCAGCACAACCTCGGCTTCAGGCAAGGCCTTGGCTTCGACTGGTTCGGGAACCTGACGCGGGGACGCCAACCGATCGCCGGGCTTCAGCTCGCCGAGGGGCACCCATCCGTCAATCGTCATGAACGGATGGTTCGCAGTCGCCTCCAGCTCTCGCCCTGAGGTCATCCGTAGCCGGAAGACCTCCTTGACGCCACTGGGGAAGACCTTGGTCATCGGCATCGCCACGGTCCGCATTCGCTCGTCGAGCGACCACACCAGTGGCTTCTCACCAGACGCTAGCAGGTCTCCGAGGGTGGTCTCCCCTCCGGTGTCCGCGCGCAGGATTCGCGTACCGCTGGTCAGACATCCGGATTCACGGAGGTCGGCGAGCATCGGGCGCTTGTCTGTTCGCTGTTCCGGACCACGGTTCAGCTGGCTCATCGCGACCACCGGAACCTCGAGCTCCTTGGCCAGCAGCTTGAGCGACCGGGAGAACTCGGAGACTTCCTGCTGCCTGCTCTCCACCCGCTTGCCGGAGGTCATCAGCTGCATGTAGTCGAGCACGATCAGCTTGAGATCGTTGCGCTGCTTCAGCCTTCGTGCCTTCGCCCGGATTTCCATCATCGTCATGTTCGGCGAGTCGTCGACAAACAAAGGCGCTTCGGAGATTTCACTCATCCGCCGTGCCAACCGCGTCCAGTCGTCGTCGGTCATCCGGCCACCACGCATGTCGGCGAGGCGGATCTTCGCCTCGGCGGACAACATGCGCATGACGATCTCGGTCTTACTCATTTCCAGCGAGAAGATGACGCTGGACATCCCATGCTTGATCGAACACGACCGCGCCCAGTCCAATCCCAGCGTCGAGTTGTGCGTCGGGATCATCGATCGGCTGGCGAGATACAGGTGATCCGCGTTGTCGACCTCGACACACCGCACCGGCACGCTGGGCACCTGGCGCACATCCACGATGTACCTGGCGTGCCGGACCGGGCAAACCAGTTCCTTGTGCAGAAGGTGCTTGGTCTCCATGCGGAAAACGCGGTCTTCGGTTTCGAATACAAGCTCTCCGGCATCGTGCTGGCACGTGTAGCCGAGGCCGACGATCAGCTCGTGCACCAGGTCAGCGATTGGACCGGACGCGACGGACAGCCGCAGCCGGCCATCAGGTGCGACTGTTCCGGCGACGTCCATAAGACCGGCGAGGAGTGCCGATCGCTGCGACCTCGCTGCTCGCACGAAGGCAGCGGCTTCGTCCAATCCCGCTGTCTGCCAGAGTGCCGGGCCTTTCGGCGGCACGTCGAAGCCTTCGGCCTCAATGTGGCAGATGACTTCGGGCGCGAGCAGGCCGAATTCCGCTGAGCAGTTGTTGCCGAGCCAAACACCGACGACATAAGCGGGACCTTTGGACACGTACTCGGCGCTGTCGAGCGCTTGGGCATTCACGACGAAGTGGCCAGCGTGGTCATCGGCGAGTTCGCTTGTGGTCCGGATCCGGCCAGTCGCCCTGGTGTTCTGCGTCAGCCACTGGTGTTCGGCGTCGGCGGTGATCACGGTGCCGTCGGAGAATTCGACCTCGTAGCACGGGCGGTTGTGCATCACGTCGGTCGCGGCGACCACGGTCGTCGGTTTGCCTGCGGCGTCGATCAGCTGGTCGCTGACCTTGACCTCGCCCATGGTTGTCCACCCGGTGGGGGTCGGCAGTGGGGTGTCGAGGGCCAGTGCCTTTCCAACGCCGGGACGGGCGGCGACGATGATCATTTGGCCGGGGTGCAGGCCGTTGGTGAGGTCGTCGAAGTCGGCGAAGCCGGTGGGGACGCCGAGGGACGATCCGCCGCGGGAGGCGATGGCGTCGATCTCGTCCATCGTTGGCTGCAGCAGTTCTTCGAGGGCGACGTAGTCCTCGGTGGTGCGGCGTTCGGTCACTTCATAGATCGCGGACTGGGCGCGGTCGACGATCTCGTTCACGTCGCTGCCGTCTTGGCCCGCGTAGCCGAGCTGCACGATCCGGGTGCCTGCTTCGACCAGCCGGCGCAGGACTGCTTTCTCCGCCACGATTTCCGCGTAGTAGCCGGCGTTCGCGGCCGTCGGGACGGTGGCGATCAGGGTGTGCAGGTATGGGGCGCCGCCGATTCGGCGGAGTTCGCCTCTGCGCTCCATCTCCGCGGCCACTGTGATGGGGTCGGCGGGTTCGCCTCGGCTGTAGAGGTCGAGGATGCAGTCGTAGACGCTTTGGTGCGCGGGTCGGTAGAAGTCTCCTGGCCGCAGGACTTCGACCACGTCGGCGATCGCGTCCTTGGACAGCATCATTCCGCCGAGCACCGACTGCTCGGCGGCTTGGTCCTGCGGCGGCTGCCTGTCGAAGGACGGATTGCCGCCGCCGTTCTCCGCCGGTGCCGTTCCCCGGTCATCCGTGAGCGCCACCGAGCAGCCCCTCCTCGCACATATGTTCGTTTTACCCCGCGAAGGCCGGTCATGGAAGGACCAACTGAGGGGGTGTCGCGATGCACGCTAGAGGCCACTACCGACCAGCGCCAAACCGTCTTGGGGAGCGCTCTGTGGACAACCTGTGGATGGTTGCACCCAGCTGACCACAGGCCCGAATGGCCCTGTGGGCAAGTTGGGGACAACTACCGGTATAAGAATCAAACCCGCTGGTCAGAGCCTGTGTACGAGGTGTGGAAAAACTCGTCTGAAAAGGCTCGGCGTGTCGCGGGAAAACCGGGCGTCGGCGTGTCGCGAAGCGTGATTCACCCCATCGTGGGGCGGTGCCTGTGGATAGACAAACCACCCTCCCGGCAGTGCGCGGGAGGGTGGTTCGACAGCAGAACTTGGCGTCAGCTGGTCGCGGTGACTTCGAGCTTCACCGAGACGTTCACGTCCGGGTGCAGCCGGACGCTCGCGGTGTGCTTGCCGACGTTCTTGATGTGCCCGGCGAGCTCGACGGTCCGCTTGTCGAGCTGCGGGCCACCGGCGGCCTTGATCGCCGACACGATGTCGGCGGTGGTGACCGAACCGAACAGCTTGCCGGAACCGGCCGCGGCCTTCGCCTTGAGCGGGATCGCGCCGAGACCCTCGAGGGTCGCCTTGATCTCCTTGGCGTGGTCGAGGTCGCGCACCCGGCGAGCGTCCTGCGCCCGGCGGATGGTGCGGACGTTCTTCTCCGCACCCTTGGTCGACTGGATCGCCAGCCCACGCGGCAGCAGGTAGTTACGGCCGTAGCCGTCCTTGACCTCGACGATGTCGCCGGGGCCGCCGAGACCGCTCACATCGGTGGTGAGGATCAGCTTCATCTCTAATCCTCCGATCAGCGCGCGGTCGAGGTGTACGGGAGCAGCGCCATCTCGCGGGCGTTCTTGACCGCAATGGCGATGTCACGCTGGTGCTGGCTGCAGTTGCCGGTCACCCGACGGGCGCGGATCTTGCCGCGGTCGGAGATGAACTTGCGCAGCAGCGCGGTGTCCTTGTAGTCGATCAACGTGTCCACGGCGTCCTTCTTGCAGAACGCGCAGACCTTCTTCTTCGGCTTGCGAATGGGTGGCTTTGCCACGGGAGTTACTCCTGAGAGATCTGGGGGTTAGAAAGGCGGTTCGTCGGAGAAGCCGCCGCCACCGCCGCCGCCACCGCCGCCGCCAGCCGGGGGCGCGGAGCCCCACGGGTCGTCGGCGGGAACGGACTGACGGTTGCCTCCGCCACCGCCACCGCTGTTGCCTCCGCCGCCACCACCGAATCCACCGCCGCCGCCTTCACCACGGCTGACACGGTTGACCTTCGCGGTGGCGTACCGCAGCGAGGGACCGATCTCGTCGACTTCGAGCTCGATGACGGTGCGCTTCTCACCCTCGCGGGTGTCGTAGGACCGCTGCTTGAGCCTGCCGGTCACGACGACCCGTGCACCACGGGTCAGTGACTCGGCCACGTTCTCGGCTGCCTGGCGCCAGATGCTGCAGCGCATGAACAGCGCCTCGCCGTCTTTCCACTCGTTGCTCTGACGGTCGAAAGTGCGCGGCGTCGAGGCCACCGTGAAGCTGGCAACGGCAGCACCGGACGAGGTGAACCGCAGTTCCGGGTCGGCGGTCAGGTTGCCGACCACCGTGATGATCGTGTCGCCTGCCATATCGGCTCCCTAGCTGGGGGTGGTTGAGATCAGGCCCGTGCGGCCGGACGCTTGTCGACGCGCCGCAGCACCTTGGTGCGCAGGATCGACTCGGACAGGGACAGCTGACGGTCCATTTCCTTGACAGCGTCTGGCTCGGCGTTCACGTCGAGCACCGCGTAGATGCCCTCGGCGTGCTTGTTGATCTCGAACGAGAGCCGGCGCTTGCCCCAGACCTCGACCTTCTCAACCGAACCGCCGGAGTTGCGGATCACGTTGAGGAAGTTCTCCAGCGACGGCTGCACGTTGCGCTCGTCGGTGCTGGGATCGAGGATGATCATTACCTCGTAATGACGCATGAAGACCACTCACCTCCTGTGGACTCGCGGCCATGGTCTCTCCATGGCAGGAGGGTCTACGGCCAAAAAGAGTACAGTGCCGGATTGCCCTCGCTTCGCTCGGGCGGGCTTGGGCGCCAAAGCCGGTCATTTCCACCCCGCCCCGCGCAGCCGACATCTTCGCTGTGAGCTGCTTGTTTGGCTGGCTGGGGCGATGTCGGGCGCGTTGCGTGGCGTAAACGACCGGCGCGCCCAAGCCGGTTACGCGGCGGCTTTGCGCAGGACCCATGTCCGCACGAGTGCGGCGGTCACGCCGGACAAAGCCAGCACCGCGAGCAGCACGGAAATGTCGATGGCGCTGCGACCGGACGAGCCACCAATCGCCTCGGCGTGCCCGGCGGCCTGCACGCCGTCGTTGGGCGGGTTGTCCACGCCGAGGATCCCGAACTGCGGGCTGTAGCCGGGAACACCAGAGCCGTATCGCACGGCAGGAGACGGCGCGTACAGCCCGGCCTGGGCGAACGGGATCATGCTGTAGTCGGTCATCGGCGAGCGGCCCGTGAGGTAGTCGCCGAACCCGAAGCCGGCGATCCCAGGAGCCTGCGGCGATCCGCCGAGCACGGGCAGCGTCGGCTGGTACGGCTGCTGGTCTTGCGGCGCTCCGCCGCCGGTGCTGCCACCGGGGCCAGGCTTGCCGGTCTGGCCACCACCAGTCCCCGGGGTCGAGCCACCGCCAGGCAGGATCCGCGCGGCGCCCGCGTTGGCCGCGTCGGCAACGGCCTTGGAGCCGTCCTGAGCCTGTCCGCCAGCCGTGTTGGCGACCTGGACAGTCACGCCGCACATCCCGGCGAGAGCGTTCTGCACGCCCTTGGCAACGCCACCGATGATCGGGCCGAGCAGCGGGATCTTGTTCAGCTGGGCGATCACGGCATTGGCGATCTGGCCGCCGCTGATGAACCCGCCACCAGCGGGAATGGACCCGATCGGGATCGGCGGCAGTGCGGCGAACGCCGAACGCACGCCTGGCGTGATCAAGTTCAGCGGATCGAGTGCCCTGACGACGTTGACCACCGGTTCGAGCACTGCCGAGGGTTGCAGCTGGATGGGCGTGCCCTGCTCGCCTTTGACGGTGACCGCGCAGCTGCCGATCACCATGGGAGTGGCCGCGGCCGCGGTGCTCCCGCCGAGCAAGCTGCTCGTCAGCACGACGATGACCACGGCGAACGCAGCTGCCAGTCGTCTGACGAGTCGCATATCCCCTGCCTTCCGAGTCGTACCGACGAGTAGCTCCATGAATTCCAACGACAGTACTGGCGATTGGTGACGCCAACCACCGCTAATCACCCAGTCGTCGGCATTTTCCCGGCTCGGTTTCTCCCGCCAGGTGGAGCAGCTCGACCCACCACCGGCGCGTTTGCTATCGAACGGCGACTACGCTCGCTGGCCATGCGTATAGGTGCCCATGTCCGCGACGACGACCCGCTCGCTGCCGGGCGCGAGCGTGGCGCCGAGGTGGTGCAGTTCTTCCTGGCAGATCCCCAGTCGTGGAAGAAGCCGCCGGAGCACCCGCAGGCCGAGGCCTTGCGGGCGACCGACCTTGACGTCTTCGTCCACTCGCCGTACCCGGTGAACATCGCGTCGATGAACAACCGGATCCGCATCCCGTCGCGCAAGACCGTGCTGCAGCACGCCGAAGGCGCCGCCGCGATCGGCGCGAAGGGCCTTGTCGTGCACGGCGGGCACGTGACACAGGGCGAAGATCCCGAGCAGGGCATCGAGAACTGGAAGAAGTTCTTCGAGCGCCAGGCCAAGGACGGCGGCTTCCCACTGCCGATCCTGATCGAGAACACCGCCGGTGGCGAGAACGCGATGGCCCGCAGGTTCGACATGCTGGCCAAACTGTGGGACGCGGTCGGCGAGTTCGGCGCTGGGTTCTGCCTGGACACGTGCCACGCTTTCGCCGCCGGCGAGGAGCTTGTCGGCATCGTCGACCGGGTGAAAGCGATCACCGGCCGGATCGATCTGGTGCACCTGAACAACTCGCGTGACGAGTTCGGCTCGTCCCGCGATCGGCACGCGAACATCAGTACTGGCACCATCGAACCGGAGGTACTCGCGGCGGTCGTCGCCGCGGCAGGAGCTCCGGTCGTGGTCGAGACACCGTCCGAAGGCCAGGCGGAGGACATCGCGTTCCTTCGTCAGGCGCTTGGTGGGTGAGGGACAAGGTGCCGGGGCAGGTGTCCGAGGAGGCGGAGCGGCCGGTGGGCGAGCAGGAGGCAACCCCGCCCGCGTCCCTTGGCAAAGCGGTGCAACTCGGCCGGTTCTCCCTCGCGGCGCTGGTGTTGCTCTGCGGCGTGACGCTGGTCCTCGGGTTCGCCAACAAGGACAGGTGCACCGGCCCGCAGTTCGACCAGTGGGGCCGCAGCGAACCGAACTTCACCCAGCGCGCCCGTGAGGACGCCTGCTACTCCGACATCCAGTACCTGTGGGTCGGCCGGGACATCGACCGGCACGTCTTCCCGTACATCACCGGCGGGATCACCGCGAGAGGCGAGCTGACCGGCGGCACGGTCGAGTACCCGGTGCTGACCGGTGTGGTGATCTGGCTCGGCGCGTTGTTCGCCGACAACGACGCCGGATTTCTGCTCGGCTCGGCGATCCTGATGGCGCCGTTCGGCCTGGTCACCGCGTGGATGCTGGGCAAGCTGTCGCGGTGGCGGGCGTTACTGTGGAGCGTCGGCCCGCCACTTGTGTTGTACGCCTTCCACAACTGGGATCTGCCGGTCGTGTTGTGCGCGGTCGCGGCCGTGTACGTGATGCACCGCGGCTGGGGCAACGCCGGTGCGAACCGGCCGTTGATGGACCGGGCCACGTTCGCCGCGATCCTGCTCGGCATCGGCTTTACGTTCAAGCTCTATCCGGCGATCTTCGTTCTGCCGCTGATGCTGTACGTGCTGACCGGCGGGCGGTCCGGCCAGGAGTTGCCGCCGGACAAGCGGTACAACGTCGGTGGGATGTTCAAGATCGCCGGGGTAGCTCTGCTGACCGCGGTCCTGATCAACCTGCCGTTCGCGCTCGCCGGGTTCGACGGCTGGCGGGCGTCGTTCACGTTCCAGGGCCTGCGGCAGGCCGACATCACCACGAACTCGTTCTGGTTCTGGGGTTTCCGGCCGGAGTCGGATCCGAAGAACACGGACTTCCAGGACATGGTCACGGTGTGGTCGCCGATCCTGGTGCTCGCCTCGTTCGCGCTGGCGCTCTACCTCGGCTGGCGTCGCTACAAGCGCGAGGGCACGTACCCGTGGATCGCGGTGTCCGCCGCGATGCTGTGCGGGTTCCTGCTGCTGCACAAGGTCCACTCGCCGCAGTACACGCTGTGGCTCGTGCCGATGTTCGTGCTGCTGCGCGTGCACCTCGGCTGGGCGATCGCGTACTACATCGCGGATTTCGCGATGGGTGTCGGGATCTTCAAGTGGTACCACGCGATCGACGTCAACAAGGCGACCACGATCTACGACGGGTTCACCGCGCAGGCGGTGATGATCGGCGTGTGGGGTCGCGCGGCCCTGCTCGTCGGCCTGTTCATCGCGTTCCTGAACGCGAGATCGACCGTGGAAGACCCTGTTCCCGACGACTTCCTGCCAGGTGTGCCGAAAACCGTCACGGTCAGTTAATCAGCCGTTCGGCGGTGGCACGCCGAACGCGTGAGCCAGCAAGTTGATCGAATGAGACGACTGCTGGCTGTGGGCCTGACTGCCGCCGCGACGATCGGCCTTGTGGCTACGTCCAGTGGCGCCCAAACTCCGGGCGGATGGGTCGGGACGTGGGCAGCATCGCCCGCGACCGGTGTGTCCGGCACCGAGATCGGTTACCCGAACTTCTCCATCCGAAACATCGTGCACACCAGTGTCGGCGGCGGCACTGTCCGAGTGCGACTGTCCAATGCGTTCGGTACGAAACCCTTGCAGTTCGGGCAAGTCACGGTTGCTGCGGCGGCCGAGCCGAACAGCCCGCGCGCGGTGCCCGGCAGCGTCAGGACGTTGAAGTTCGGCGGCTCGCAGACAGTAACCGTGCCGCCGGGCGCCGAAGTGCTGACCGACGCGGCGATCCTGCGTGTCCCCGAAGACTCGGATCTGCTTGTCACGACATATGTCCCGACGCCATCCGGTCCGGTCACGTACCACCCCGCAGCTATGCAGACCTCGTTCTTCAACCGCACAGGCAACTTCACGACCGACGAGTCGGCACGCCCTACAACGAGCGCACGAACGTCTGGCATTACGTCAGCGGCGTCGACGTGCAAGGCGCGCTCGCCAACGGTTCAGTGGTCACGCTCGGCGACTCGATCACCGACGGTGTCGGCTCAACCGTGGGTACCAACAGGCGCTGGCCGGACGTGCTCGCCGATCGCCTGAAGGCAAGCCAGCGCAGGCTCGGCGTGCTCAACGCGGGGATCAGCGGCAACCGGCTGCTGCTCGACGGCACCGACTTCGGCCGCAATGCGCTGGCCAGGCTGGACGAGGATGTGCTGAGCCTCGGCGGCGTGCGGACGTTGATCGTGCTCGAAGGGATCAACGACATCCAGCAGTCGCCGAACCAGACCGATCCCGAGCAGATCATCAACGCCTACAAGCAGATCATCGCGCAGGCCAAGGCGCGCGGGATCCGGGTCATCGGCGGCACGATCACCCCGTTCAAGGGCTGGCGGGTCTGGAACGAGACGCTCGAAGCCACACGTCAGTCGGTGAATACGTTCATCCGCACGAGCGGCGCGTTCGACGGCGTGGTCGACTTCGACGCCGCGATCAGGGATTCGCAGGATCCGTTGCGGATGAAGCCGGAGTTCGACACCGGCGATCATCTGCACCCGAACGACGCGGGTCTCAGGGCGATGGGTGAAGCTGTGCCGCTCGCCTTGCTTTGAGCACGAACTTGTCTTCGGCCCCGTCGAGCACACCGCCGGCAGGGTCGTCGTCACCGAACTTGCGCACGAGGTCGCGCTGCGGATGGTAGATTTCGTAGACCACCACGGCACATACCGCGATCACCACGAGGTCGCGCAGCACGACCGCGCCGAGGAACCAGTCCACGGGCAGGCCTTTGTGGTCGACGCCGAGGTAGTACATCATCCGCGGCACCCAGATCAGGGCGTCGACGGTCATCCACGCCAGCAGGATCTTCCAGCGCGGCAAGGCAAGCACGGCCAGCGGCACGAGCCACAGCGAGTACTGCGGGCTCCACACCTTGTTGATCAACAGGAAGGACGCGACAAGCAGGAAACCGAGCTGTGCCAGCCGTGGCCGGGTGGGCGCGGACAACGCCATCCAGCCGATCGCCGCGCACGCGATCAGGAACAGGATCGCGGTCACGGTATTGAGCACGGCAGGCGTTTCCCACGGCCCCAACGGCCCGTCGAAGCCGAGCCAGCCGGTGAACCCGGAGATCACGTTGTAGATCGAGTCGGTGTCCGCGGCCCGAGCGGTGTTGCGCCGGAAGAACTCCCACCAGCCGTCCTGGTACTGGAAGGCGATCGGCGCGTTCACGGCCAGCCATGTAGCCAACGCGGCGACTGTGGCCCGTTGCCACTCCCGTAGTTTCCCGGCTCGCAGGCACAGCACGAACAACGCGCCGAGCAGCAACAACGGATAGAACTTGGCCGCGCCGCCAAGGCCGATCAGCACACCGGCGACGACCGGCTTACGCCGGGCCCACGCCAGAATTCCGGCCGCCGCGGCTGCCGTGGCCAGTGCGTCGAAGTTGGTGAACACGTGCACCAAGACCAGCGGTGAAGCCGCGACCAGGATCGCGTCCCACGGCCGTCGGCGCGCGGTCCGCATGGTTGCCCAGACAGTGATCAGCCACGCCAGAGCGAGCCAGAAAGCGGTGATGTTGAAGTAGATCGCGACCGGCAACGCGGTCGCGAGACCAAGGTCGAGCCAGCCCGCGGTGAGCTTCGCGTTGACCCACTGGAACAACCCGGTGACGACCGGGTACTCCATGTACCGGGTCTGCTGGGTCGGCTTGCCTTCGTCGTCGATCCAGCTCGTCTTGTACGGGAACGTGTCCGGCTTGTCGAGTTGCTCGGCGGAGTAGAGCGGGACGACATCGGAGTAGCACATCGCGATGTACGGCCGCGCGGTTCGCCAGTCGAGTTCGAACTGGCCTTGGTCGTTGGTGAACTGCTGGATGCAGCCTGCCTTGCCGAACCAGCTCACGGTCAGCGCGAGCACACCGATCAGCAAGGCGACCCGCAGCGGAGTCCAGAACCACTGCCTGCCCACCTGCGCGTGCCGCCCGAGCGGGCCACCGATCGCACCGGCCGCACTTGTGGCCAGCGGACCAGTCCGGGTGGGAGCGACTCGCTCGGTCAGTTCGAGCGAGTCGGTGTCACCGGTTTCGTCGGGCTGCACGCGCGAGATGCTACGCGGGCTGGATCATGCGGTTGCCGGTCATCTGCCGAAATCGTCGTTGTCTCTCGGGTTCGGATTGTCTCTATCCGTACCGGTCGGGAACAGCGTCGGTGGCGTCTTGGTGTTCTTCGTCGGGCTGGTTGGGTCGCTTGACGAGGGGGTCGAGCTCGACGGGGTACCGGACGACGTCTGCGAGGGCGACGTCTGGCTCTTGCTGTCGTCGGTCTTGCTCTCGCCCGTCTTCGCCTGGTCAGGGGACAAGCCGATGGCCGTGAACTTGGTGAAGGTCTTCTTCTCCTTGCCCTTCAAGTACGAGTCCATGAACTTCTTCCAGATCTCCCCCGGTAGGCCACTACCGAAGATGATCCTGCCCTGTTTGTTCTTCAGCGCGGAGTTGTCGTCCGAACCGACCCATACCGCCGTGGAGATCTGCGGCGTGTAGCCGACCATCCAGGCCGCACAGTTGTCGGACTTCGAGGTCTTCGCCGTGTCTGCGCAACCGTGCGTACCCGTCTTGCCCGCGCACTGGCGGCCCTCGATGCACTTCAGCGCACCGCCGCGGGTGTTGTTGACCACCGGGATCAGCGACTCGGTCACGTTCCGTGCGATCTTGGCGTTCTCGGCGGCATCCGACTTGCTGAACGCCTGCTGCGGCTGGCTGAGCGACTCGTCACCGCTCCAGACCACCGCGTCACCGTCGTTCGGGTTGGTCACCTTGGCCACGAAGTGCGGCGACCGCTTGGTGCCGTTGGCAGCGAACGTGGCATAGGCGCTGGCCATGTTGAGCGGCGTGGCGACGTACTTGCCACCGCCGATGACGATGTTCAGGTCGGGGGTCTGCTCGAGCGGCATGTTCTGGCGACCGATGTTGTTCGGGATGCCTGCCTCGATCGCAGCCGCTGCCACCGCCTTCAACCCGGTCTGGTTGTAGCCGATATCGGCGAACACCGTGTTGATCGACAGCTCCATGGCCTTTGCCACCGAGCAGTGCTCGCCACAGTCGTCGTTCTCGGAGTTGTGGATGGTGATCCCGCCGAACTTCCGGCCGGACGTGCCGTCGAACGTCTCGCCGAGGCCCTTGCCCTTGTGCAGGAACGCGACCAGGTCGAACGGCTTGAACGCCGAACCGGGGTTGTACCAGCCCTTCCCGAAGTCGATGCCGTTCTTGGCCTCGTTGTAGCCGTAGTACGCGATCACCTTGCCGTTGGTCGGATCCACCGCGACAAGGGCTTTCCTGAGGTTGGCAGGCTGGCCGCGCATGACGTCTTCCGCCGCCTGCTTCGCCGCATCCTGCGCGGCCTTGTCGATGGTGAGCTCGACCTTGTAGCCGTTCCTGTTGATCTGTTCCTCGGAGATACCGTTTTCTTCCAGTTCCTTCTTGGCCTGCGCCCAGATGAACTGCATGTCCGGGGTCATCCCGGCGTTGGTGTCCTTGTTGTCGACCATTTGCGGGAACACCGAGTTTGCCCGCTTGGCCGCCTCCATCCACTTGTTCTCGACCAGCTTGTTCATCACGTAGTTCCAGCGCTGCTCGACCCACTCGGGGTCACCGGCCGCGCGGCCGGGCTGCTGGATCACACCGGCGAGCGTCGCGGCCTGGATGTCCGTGATCTGGTTGAGCGCCACGCCGTAGTAGGCCTTCGCGGCCTCGACAATGCCCCAAGCGCCCTTGCCGAAGTAGATCGTGTTCAGGTACCCGCACAGGATGTCGGTCTTGTCCGTGGTGTTGGACAACTTGTACGCGGTGACCAGCTCGAGCGCCTTACGGGTGAGGGTCGGGTCCTCGTTGCCGGTCGCCTTCTTGACGTACTGCTGGGTGATGGTCGAACCACCACCGCCGCCACCCTTCAGGTTGTTCCACACCGCGCGCATGATCGACGTGATGTCGAAGCCCTCGTTGGTCTCGAAGGTCGCGTCCTCGGCCGCGAACACCGCGCGCTTGACCGGGTCCGGGATCTCGTCACACTTGACCAGGGTGCGGCGGCCCTTGGGGGCGACCGTCGCGAAGTTCTCCGTGCCACCGGCGTAAGTGATCTGCACGGTCTTGTCCAGCCGGTCGGCCAGCCGCTCCGGGTTGGGTACCTCGACCATCTGGTACGCGATGAAGAACGCGACCAGCGGGCCGATCAGCATCAACGCGACGAAGACATAGCTGGTCCTTCGTACGCGTCGCCATATCTTCTTGCGCCGCAGCAGGCGCGCCTCTTCGTCGGTCAGTACCGGCTCGCTGTACCGGCTGTCCGGGTCGTCGTAGTCGTCGTACCCATCCTCGAACTCGCGATGGGTGAGCAGCTCAGGCTCGGGCGCGCTGCGGTTGCGCCCGCTGCCGCCGCGGACCGGGCTGACCACGTCAGTCGGCTGGTCGGGTGGCGGGCCTTGGGGAACTCGCGCAGTCTGCTGCCCGGCGGGACCACCCGGTGGGCGAACACCGGGAGGAGGCGGCATCGGCTGACCCGGCCGTGGTCCACCCGGCGGTCTGCCAGGCGGACGTGGCGGGCCACCTCGTCCAGCCTGCGGGTTCATCGGTGGGCGAGGCGGAGACTGGCGCTCAGGGGGCGCTTCCGTGGGCCACTGGGGCTGTTGCCGGGGCGCGGGGGTGTCATCGTCATCGAAAGACGGCTGCCAGAACCCAGTGCTTTCCTCCTGGGGCTGTTCCTGGCGACGCCCGCGCCTGCCTGCGTCCGGGTCGTCACCCGTGGGCCATTGCGGGTCTCTGTGGTCGTTCACGAATGATGGGCCTTCCAGACGTCCGCGAGCATGCGGAGCAGTTTGTGACGAAACAAGTGCGTTTGCAACCGCCTCACTCCGCCACAGTCCTCCTGCGTGGCTTGCCGGAACGCAGTCCACGCGTTCCCAAGACGTATGACTGCACTAGGTGGTTCCATGAACAGGTGCGGCAAACTTCTACCGCATATACGGTGAACTCCTCGTAGAGGTTCGCCAGTCTGGCAAGTTCTTCGGGAGCGCGTGCGGATCCGGACGCGTGCTTGAGCTCGTCACCATAGATCCACGACACCAACGTGAGCGGTTCCTTGCGGCACACCGGGCATTGCACGTCTGTCGGCTGACCATGGAACTTCGCAGCTCGCAGCAGGTACGAGCTGGCGTCGCAGACGTCCGTGGTGCCGACCCGGCCGGAATAGACCTCGGCAAGCAGCGCACGGCGCTGCAGCGCATAGTCCACCACCTGACGTTGGGTCCGCACATCGGACAGACTACGTGCCCCTTGCTGAGGAGGCGTTGCGCCGTTCAGCGCAGCACACCACTGGCAGGCCTTCGACCTGCGCATCAAGGAGGAGGTGTCGATTGCCACAGGTTCACGTCGTTGAAACTGCACGCGATGTATCGCGCCGATATAATTGGCCGGTAGGTCAAGCTGTCCGGAGAGGAGGCCTCAGTGCTTGAGTTCGCCATCCTCGGGCTGCTGCACGAGGCCTCGATGCACGGCTATGAGCTGCGCAAACGCCTCTTCGACCTACTCGGCACCCTGCGGGCGTTCTCCTACGGATCGCTGTACCCGACATTGCGCCGGTTGCAACGTGAAGGCTGGATCGTCGAGGAAGATCCGGATGAGAACCGCGCATGGGGCCGCCGTGCCAAGCGCGTCTACAAGCTGACCGCGGAAGGCAAGGAACGGTTCGCGGATCTGCTCGCCGACGCCGGTCCCCAGACTTGGGACGACGAGGGGTTCGGCGTCCATATGGCGTTCTTCTCCCGGACACCAGCCGAGGTCAGGATGCGGATCCTGGAAGGCCGTCGAAGGCGGGTCGAGGAACGCAGGGAAGGCCAGCGCTCCGCGATGTCGCGGATGGGCGAACAGATCGACCGGTACACCCGCGAGCTGCACCGGATGGGACTGGAAAGCAGCGAACGCGAGGTCCGGTGGCTCAACGAGCTGATCGCCGAGGAACAACGCGAGCAGGACGGCGGCGCGTTGTGAGGCGGCGAAAACACCAGTGACGGCAGCTGAAGGCGCCGTCAGCGGAAAAGGATAAGGAGAACCGGCATGGGCCAAAGCGTGAAAGTGGCCATCGTCGGCGTCGGCAACTGCGCGGCTTCGCTGGTGCAGGGCGTCCACTACTACCGCGACGCCGATCCAGCCACCCGCGTGCCCGGCCTGATGCACGTGCGGTTCGGCGAGTACCACGTCGGTGACGTCCAGTTCGTCGCGGCGTTCGACGTGGATGCCAAAAAGGTCGGGCGTGACCTGTCCGAAGCGATCGTGGCGAGCGAGAACAACACGATCAAGATCTGTGACGTGCCGCCGCTCGGGGTGACCGTGCAGCGCGGCCACACCCTCGACGGGCTCGGCGAGTACTACCGGGAGATCATCACCGAAGCCGACGAAGACCCGGTCGACGTGGTGAAGACACTGCGCGAATCCGGCGCCGACGTACTCGTGTCCTACCTGCCCGTCGGGTCGGAGGAAGCGGACAAGTTCTACGCCCAGTGCGCGATCGACGCGGGTGTCGCGTTCGTCAACGCGCTCCCGGTGTTCATCGCCTCCGACCCGGAGTGGGCCGAGAAGTTCCGCGCCGCGGGCGTGCCGATCGTCGGCGACGACATCAAGTCCCAGGTCGGCGCGACAATCACGCACCGGGTGATGGCGAAGCTGTTCGAAGACCGCGGAGTGGAGCTGCTGCGCACGTACCAGCTGAACTTCGGCGGGAACATGGACTTCATGAACATGCTGGAGCGCAAGCGCCTCCAGTCGAAGAAGATCTCCAAGACCCAGTCGGTCACCTCACAGATCCCGCACGAGATGGAGAAAGCCGACGTCCACATCGGCCCGTCCGACCACGTGCCGTGGCTTGATGACCGCAAGTGGGCCTACGTGCGCCTGGAAGGCCGGTCCTTCGGCGACACCCCGTTGAACCTCGAGTACAAGCTCGAGGTCTGGGACTCGCCCAACTCGGCAGGCGTGATCATCGACGCTGTGCGGGCCGCGAAGATCGCACTGGATCGCGGGATCGGCGGGCCGATCCTGTCGGCCTCGTCGTACTTCATGAAGTCGCCGCCCGAGCAGTACTCGGACTCCGAGGCCTACGACGCGGTCGAGGCCTTCATCCGAGGCGATGTCGAAGGCTGAGGATGGCGGCGAGCGGGACCAGCGCGGCTGGTCCCGTATGCGGCATACTCAAGGTTCGAACCCGACAGGGAGGTGGAACATGGCCGCAGAGTCGATAGCACCGGAGTTTGATCCGTTAGTCGAGCTTTACGGCATGTGGACCACCGAACTGGCTGAGCACTACTTGCCGATTCCGTTTGCTTCATTGGTCGGCAAGTACGAGTGCCTGGACGGTTACCTGATCATGAGTCCCCGCGAGGGCAGCCGGAACAGCTTCGCCGCGTCGGCGCTCAACAGGCTCCTTTTCGATCCTGCTCTTGAAGCGGGTCACTTGGCCTACCTGACCCTCAATGTGGAGTTCGAGCCGAGAACGTGGATCGAGCCGGATCTGGTCGTGTTGAAGGAGCCAGTCAACGGATTGACATGGGTTCCCGCCGACAAGGTGCTGATCCCGGTTGAGTTCGTCTCAACTTCCAGTCGTCGGCGCGACCGGATCGACAAGCCCAAGTTGTGCGCCGAAGCTGGGATTCCGTACTTCATGCGGGTCGAGATCGACAACCGTGAAGTCCATGTCGAGCTGTTCCAACTCGACGACGGGCAGTACCGCCTGCACGCCAAGGCGTTGACCGGTCAGCGGTTCGAGACTGAGGTGCCGTTCCCGATCTCGTTCGACCCTGTGGTTCTGCTGGAGCCGTGATTGTGGTGGGCCGGAATCCCGGCCCACCACAACTTCTACGGGTCAGTCGCAGATGTTGCCGCGGCGCGGCCAGATCGCGGCCACCGAAGGCCGAGGCTGGCTGGTGCCGCCGTCCGGCCAGTGTGACAGCGGGTTGTCGGCGTTGGCGCCGGTCAGCTCACCCGGGTGCTGCACGGACACGAGAACGAAGTTGTCCTCGATCACCGGGCCACAGGTCTCCGCACCCTTGGGCACGGTCAGGAACTGCTTGACCCGGCCCCGGTAACGCCCCTCGGTCGGCACGGCGAACAGGCCGTCGTTGGACTTCAGTGCGTTGCCGTCAGTCGAGATCCACAGGTTGCCCTTCTTGTCGAAGGCAACGTTGTCCGGGCACGAGATCGGGCTGACCTGGGTCTTGTCATAACCACCGAAGTACGTGTCGGGCGACGCCGGGTCACCGCAGACCAGGAACAGCTTCCACGAGAACTTCGTGGCGGTCGCGTCGTTGTTGCGCTCTTCCCACTCGAGCACGTGCCCGTGCTTGTTGTTGATCCGTGGGTTGATCTCGGTCGGGCCTTCCTTGCCTGCCACGACACCGCGGTCGGTGTTGTTGGTCAGCGCGGCGTAGACGCGGCCGGTCTTCGGGTTCGGCTCGATGTCCTCTGGCCGGTCCATCTTGGTCGCGCCGACCTTGTCGGCGGCCAGGCGCGTGAAGATGTAGACCTCTTCGGCGGTGAAACCGTCCACAAAGGACTTGTTGCCGCTGGCCAACGGGATCCACTCGCCGCCGCCGTCGAACTCGCCGTCGGACGGCAGCTTGCCCGAGCCGTCGATCTCCGCGGCCGGGCTGTCACCGGAGAACTTGGCCACGTACAGCGTGCCATCGGTCAGCAGCTTCTTGTTCTCCTCGCGCACCCGCTGGCTGTTGCCGTGCTTGATGCGGTTGCGCGACACGAACTTGTAGATGTAGTCGAAGCGCTCGTCGTCACCCATGTACACGACCACGCGGCCGTCACGGGCGACGCGGACGTTGGCGCCCTCGTGCTTGAAGCGGCCGAGTGCGGTGTGCTTGACCGGCGTCGAGTTCGGGTCGTTCGGGTCGATTTCGACGATGTAGCCGGAACGGTTGAACTCGTTCGGCTCCTTGGCGAAGTCGAAGCGCTTGTCGAACCGCTCCCACTTGCGCGTCGTCGACGTGCCCAGCTTGCCGTAGCGGGTCACGCGCGGGTCGGTCGACGGGGCGCCGGTGTTGGCGTAGTAACCGTCGAAGTTCTCCTCGCCGGACAGGTACGTGCCCCACGGGGTCACGCCGCCAGAGCAGTTGCCGAAGGTGCCGTACACCTTGCGGCCGGTCTTGTCGACCGAGGTCTGCAGGTATTTGCTGCCCGCGGCCGGTCCCTCGAACTTGAACTCGGTGTTGACGGTGATCCGGCGGTTGTAGTGCCGGTCGAGCTTGGCGACCAGCTTGCCTGACCAGAAGTCCTTCTCCACCACGACGACCGAGAAACCGTGCCCGGCCCAGCCGATCTTGACCTGTTCTTCGGTCGGGTTGGCCGCGTCGTACCCCTTGAACATGAAGGTTTCGGAGGTGTACTCGTGGTTCGAGCCCATCAGCCAGCGGTTCCAGCCGAGCGGCACCAGGCCGCAGAAGTCGTTGTTGAAGCCGAACTGCTTGGCCTGCGCGGCGGCGGTCTGGTTGTCGAAGTCGAACTTCGGCGCGCCGGGCAGCACCGCGTCGCCCCAGCGGATCACGATCGACTGGTCGTAGCCCTCCGGCGTGACGATCTTGTCCTCGGTGTTCGGGGCCACCGGGTCGAAGTTCAGCCCGTCACGACGGTCCGGCCGTCCCCAGCCCTGGACCTCGGCGTCCTGTATCGAGTTCTGGGCAGGCGCGGCAGCGGCAGCGCCGCCGAGTGCGGTCACACCAGCGCCAGCCGCGGCGAGCACCGCACCGGCCTTGAGCATGCCGCGCCGCCGCACGACATCACGCACGACGTCGCCGAAGTACTCGTTGTCAGAAGTGTTGGGCGCCTCATGGAAACAGGCGTTGTTACAGCGGTACTGGCAGGTGATCGCCTGCCGCCCGTGGTGGTTCTGGGTGAGCAAAGGCAGCAAGCGGCCAGGCTCGGGGCGTGATGACACGCGAGGCCTCCCGTACGAGGGTCAGTCCGGAACGCTCGAAACCTAAGCGCGGCAGGGGTGTTAAAGCCGACATCCAGGTGAACGCGGAGCGAACAGCTGACGCCATCGCACGGGAGAATCGCCTGACTACCTGGTGTTATGAGCCGATCTTCATCGGCCCGTGCCGCCCTGGCTTCCATACCGCGACGACCGACGGCCGTGGCTGGCTGTCACCGCCGTCCGGCCAGTGCGACGCCGGGTTGTTCGCACTGTGCCCGTCGAGTTCGCCCGGGTGCTGCACGCAGACCGTGATCAACCGTTCCTGCACGATCGGGCCGCAGGTCTCCGCGCCCCTCGGCACAGTGAGGAACAGCTTGAGGTTGCCGCGTTCCGGGCCGTCGACCGGAACGCCGTACAGGCCGTCGTTGATGCCGAGCGCGTTGGCCGAGTCGGTGGAGATCCAGAGGTTGCCGTACTGGTCGAAGGCGACGTTGTCCGGACTGGAGATCGGGCTGACCTGGTCTTTCGGGAAACCCGCGAAGTACGTGCTCGGGTCGTTCGGGTCGCCGCACACCAAAAACAGCCACCACTCGAACCGCAGCGACAACGGATCGTGCTCGGTCAGCTCGAGCACCTGGCCGTGTTTGTTGTTGTTACGCGGGTTCGGCTCGGTCGCGCTTTCCTTGCCCGGCGTGACACCGCGTTCGACGTTGTTGGACAGCGCCACGTAGACCTTGCCGGTCTTCGGGCTGGCCTGTACGTCCTCCGGACGGTCCATTTTGGTCGCCCCGACCTTGTCGCCTGCCAGGCGGGTGAAGACGTAGACCTCCTCAGCGGTCATGCCCGGCACGAACGAGCGATTCCCGCTGGCCAGCGGAATCCACTCGCCGCTGCCGTCAAACCTCTTGTCGGAAGGCAGTTTCCCGGTTCCGTCGATCTCGCTTGGCGGGCTGTCACCGGTGAACTTGGCGACGTACAACGTGCCTTCGTCGAGCAGGGTCATGTTGTACCGGCGCGCGCTACGGCTGTTTCCCTTGCGCATTTTGTTCTTGGACACGAACTTGTACAGGTACTCGAAGCGCTCGTCGTCGCCGGAGTACGCGACCACGCGGCCATCGCGAGCGACGCGGATGTTGGCGCACTCGTGCTTGAATCGGCCAAGCGCGGTGTGCTTGACCGGCGTCGAGTCCGGGTCGTGCGGGTCGAGTTCAATGACGTAGCCGAACCTGTTGACCTCGTTGGGTTCCTGGACCATGTCGAACCGCTTGTCGAAGCGTTCCCACTTTCGGCTGGTGGTGCCGGAAGTGATGCCGTAGCGCGCGGCCCGCGATTTGATCGGCTCAGCGGTCTGGCCAGCGTTGGCCCAGTACTGGTTGAAGTTCTCCTCGCCGGACAGGATCGTGCCCCACGGCGTCACGCCGCCAGCGCAGTTGTTGAGCGTGCCGAGCGCGACCGTGCCGGTCGGGTCGACCGAGGTCTTGAGCAGGTCACTGCCCGCGGCCGGGCCGGTGATCTTGAACGGCGTCGTCATCGTGATCCGCCGGTTCTGCGGCCCGATCACCGGCTTCAGCCTGCCGGAACCACGAACCTGCTCGACCTCGACGACCGAAAGGCCATGCGCCGCCCAGCCGATCTTGACCTGCTCCGCGGTGGGGTTGGCCGAGCTGTAGTCCTTGAACATGAAGCTCTCGGACGTGTACTCGTGGTTGGTGACCAGCAGCTGGTTGCCGCCGTTGGTCGGCAACAGCGCGGCGAAGTCACAGTTGAAGCCGAACTGTTTTTCCTGCGCGGCCGCGCTCTGCTCGGTGAAGTTGAACTTCGGCGCGCCGGGCAGCACCGCGTCACCCCAGCGGATCACCACGGCCTGCTCGTAGCCCTTCGGGACGACCACCGCGTCCAGCGTGTTCGGCTGGACCCGTTCGAAGTTCAAGCCGGGCGTGCCTCTGCCGCCGCGTTGGTCATCCGCCGCGGCCGACCCGCCGACCCCGACGACACCACTCGCGGCGAACGTGACCACAGCGCCCGCTTTGAGCGCATTCCGCCGGTTGATCACATTCGTGACGATGTCACCGAGATACTCGTTCGCCGACGGGTTCGGCGCCTCGTGCGAGCAGGCGTTGCCGCAGCGGTACTCGCAGGTCACCGCCGCGCGGCCGCCGCCGCTGTTGAGCAGTGGCAAAGGGATGCGTGGTGGCATCGTGAGCTCCTCCAGTCCGCTCGGGAGGAGATCGACACTAAGCCCGTTCGCCCCGAATGGGAACGACCGAACGTCGCCTACCGTTCACCCGCTGTTCACGATCCGTTCTGCAGCTGCTTGTTGTTGGCGTCGAGCGCCGACCAGGCGATGGGCTTGATCGGGCCGTTCAGGTAGACGACGAAAAGGGTGAACTGCTTGCCAACGGCTTTCGAAGCGGACACCGCATAGCTGTTGTCGGGCAGGCGCACCATGACCCGGTCGGTCGGCGGGCTCATCACGTACGCGTAGACGCTGCCGTTCGGCCTGTTGCCAGGTGTCGTCACATCCCGGCTGCCCCAGCTGACCACCTTCTCGTTGACGGGCGGGGCCAGGATCTGACACTGCGGCGCGCCATATTTGGCCTGTTGCGGGCCGTTGATCGGCTCGCCTTCGAGAACCTGAGCCTGGCACAGCTGCGAGTAACCCTTCGGCATCTGCAAGGCGTAGACGTACGTGCTGACGAAGTCGCGGCCGTTGCTCAGGTTCACCGAACCCGTCGAAACGGGGTCGGTGGCCAGGATTTCCCCCTCGAGCGCGATGTACTGCGGCACGCCCGGCTTCCACGCACTGCTCGGCGGCGCCGTGACCTCAGGCTGGCCACTTGCCTCGGGGATCGAACCAGCCGGACCCACCGGCGAGTGGTTACCTTGGAAGATCATGATCGGGGTCACGATCAGCGCCACCACCGCCGCAGCCACGGCCGCCATAACAGCCGGTCGACGTCGATCTCGACGACTTTTCAGGGCCAGCCTGCGCTGCTGGTCCTCCCAGGCGCCGTGGCTCGGCGGCACCTCCTCGGCCATCTCGGTGAGTGCCGAGCGCAGCCGGTGCTCCAGCTCGTCCATCACCACTCCTCCAGGTGCTTGCGCAAGTTGGTCATCGCGTGTGACGTGGTCGCCTTGACCGTGCCAACCGCGACACCCAGCGTTTCGGCGATCGCGGCCTGGTCGAGATCCAGCCAGTAGCGCAACACCAGAACTTCTCGTTGCCTGCGGGACAGCTTGCCCAGGGCATCCCTGATCCGCTTGTGTTCTTGGCGTGCCAGCGCGTGTGACTCCGCCGACAACTCGTCGAGCATCACATCCGGCGGCGTCCGCCGCACAACACGCAGATGCCTGAGCCGCGACCGGCTCAGATTCACCACCATCGCCCGCAGGTACGGCAACGCCTTGCTGTCGTCGTACAACGTGTGCCAGCGGTCGTGCAGCCGGACGAACGCCTCCTGCGCGATGTTCTCCGGGTCATCGGCACCGAGCAGGTACGCGAGTCGCTTCATCGCCTCGAAGGACTCGTCGAACAGTGCCGAGAACGCCGCCATCGCGTCCATTCTGGACGGACCGGCGTCCGAGCCGGCAGCAACCGCTCTCACGTGTCGTTTACGCCCGAGCCTGACAGGGGGTTTAAGGTCGCGACACGAAAATCTTCAGCCAGCCGGGTGAACGCCTGTTCGATAGGATGAAGCGCGTGGTCGATCGTCGCGAGCAGGCAGCGCTCCTGGTAGCACTGCGCAACAGCGAGCTGTCGTGGCCAGAGATCTCCCGCCGGGTCGAAGAAGTGGGCTCGACCAGCGCGATCCTTGAGCAACTGACCAGCCCATCGGCGCCGACACTCGATCATCAGCCACTCGACCTGGACGCCGAGATCGCCACGATGCGCACGGAGATCGAGCAGTGGTCAGCCGACGGCATCGGACTGGTCACACTGCTTGACGAGACCTATCCCACACAGTTGCTGATGGTCCATCAGCGTCCACCGTTCCTGACCTATCGCGGATTGCCCGACCCAGCCGAGATGAACGCGGTCGCTGTAGTCGGCAGCCGCGCGGCAACCCCCGCAGGTCTCGAACGAGCCCGAACGGTTGCGACACTCTTGTGCAATCACGGCATAACCGTGGTCAGTGGATTGGCCGCAGGCATCGACACCGCCGCACACCAGGCGGCCCTCGACGCCGGTTCACGAACGGTCGCCGTCGTCGGAACCGGTCTCCGGCATTGCTACCCAGTCGAGAATCGCGACCTGCAGAGCCGGATCGCCCGTACCGGCGCGGTGTTCTCGCAGTTCTGGCCAGACGCGGGACCTGCGAAACGTCAGTTCCCGATGCGCAACGGTGTGATGAGCGGCCTGACCGTCGCCACCGTGATCGTCGAAGCCGGTGAGCACAGTGGAGCACGTACGCAGGCGCGTCTCGCGCTCGAGCACGGCAGGCATGTCTTCCTGATGCGTGAGGTCCTGGTGAACGAGTGGGCTCGCGGCATTGCCGATCGTCCGAACACGACGGTTCTGGAAGGGCCAGACCATGTGATCAAGGTGCTCGGCGACATGCTGGCCGAGACGCCCGACCTGATCAACCTGTGAGTCCCTCGCCGTGGACGCTGCAGAGTTACCGCAACGTTCTGGTGGCAGTGCCACCTGCTGGTCCTGATGTATGCGCCACGTGCTGGCGCGACACCCGGAGGCAGCTCCGCTGTCGGCGATGCCATGAGCACCAGGAGAATCACGCGAGTTTTCTCGCCGACGTCGTGGTCCCGGTTTCGCTCGCGGAGCGGTCGAAGCAGTTGGCTCACGAACTCCGGCAGTACAAGGATGGGATGGATGGTGTCCGGCGCAGACTCTATGTCGGACTTGCCGCGGTTCTCGCTGAGTTCCTGCGCCAGCACGAGAAGTGCATAGCCGCAGCAGCCGAGGTACCCGAGTTCGATCAGGTCACGGTGGTTCCCAGTACCCGAGGTCGGCAGGCGCACCCGCTGGCGAAGATGGTGAGTAAGACTGTCCTGCAGACCAAACACCGGTTCGCGGAGTGTTTGGTCCCCTTGCCCAGCAGTCAAGATGATCGAGTCGTGCGCCCGGATCGCTTTGCTGCGGTTCGTGACATGACCGGGCTGAATGTCCTTGTGGTGGACGACACCTGGACCACAGGTGCCCGCCTGCAGTCAGCGAGCCTCACCCTCAAGGGCGCTGGTGCTGCCAAGGTTGCGGGATTGGTGCTCGGCCGCTGGTTCGATGACGACTACCCACCTGCGAAGACCTATCTCCAGCGCGCCAAGGCGGAACCGTTCAACTGGGATCGATGCTGTCTTGGGCGCTCAGGTATCGGTACTTGCTGACCTTCTAGGGTTCAAGTCGTGAAAACAGCTTTGGTGACGGGTGCGTCCGGCGGTATCGGGGCGGCGATTGCGCAGGTCCTGGCGCCGACACACGAGGTGTGGCTTGGCGGCCGCAAGATCCCGGATGGCCTGCCGGGCCACCCATGGCCGGTGGACCTGCGCGACCTGGACAGCCTCGAAGACAAGACGGCCGAAATCCCCGACCTGGACGTGCTGGTGCACAGTGCGGGCGTGATCCAGTTGGGCCCGTTGAGCGAGACCTCGGTGCAGACCTGGCGCGACACCCTTGAGCTGAACGTGATCGCGGTCGCCGAGCTGACCAGGATCCTGTTGCCCAAGCTCAGGGCCAAAAACGGGCACGTCATCCTGATCAACTCGGGCGCTGGCCTGCGCGTGAACCCGAACTGGGGTTCCTACGGCGCCAGCAAGTTCGCCCTCAGGGCCTTCGCCGACGCGCTCAGGGCCGAGGAACCGGACATTCGGGTCACCTCGGTCTTCCCCGGCCGCACGGACACCGAGATGCAGCGTGGGGTGCGAGCCGCCGAGCAAGGTGACTACCAGCCGGAGAAGTACCTCAAACCGGACACGGTCGCCCAGGCTGTCCTGAACGCCATCACGATGCCCGCCGACGCGCACCCCGCCGAAGTGATCATCCGCCCGAGAGCAACCGCTGGGTGACAGCGCCTGCCTTGGCCTGAACCTCGAAACGGTCAACCCGCGTCGGCTCAAACGACCGCAAAACCTGGTCGCCCGCGACCCAAACATCCTGAACCTGCCGCGAACCGGCTGCCCAGACCACATTGGACAGCAGCTGCGCGTCGGGCACGTCGACGCCTGCCGAGAACGCGGGTGCGTCGGTCGAGATGTGCACGATGTCCGCCCAGCGGCCTTCTTCCAGCGCGCCGATGTCGTCACGGCCGATCGCGGCCGCGCCCATCCGGGTTGCCATCAACAGGACATCCGGCGCGATCAGGGTTGAAGCGTCCATAGTGGACAAACGGCTGAGCATCGCGGCCAGCCGGACCTCTTCCCACAGGTCCAGGTCGTCGTTGCTGGCCGGTCCGTCCGTGCCGAGGCCGACGGTCACGCCTGCCTCGCGCAGGTCGCGGATCCGCGCGATGCCGGACGCCAGTTTCGCGTTCGACCCCGGGCAGTGCGCGACCGCGACACCGTGCCGGGCGAAGATCGAAATGTCCTCGTCGGACAGATGCACGCAGTGCGCCGCGAGCACGCGTCCGCCGTAGAAACCCAACGATTCCAGCAACTTGGGCACCGAACCGTGCGAAGCACGCGCGACGGTGTCCTCCAAGGACGCTTCGGCCACGTGGATGTGCATGAGCGCGTCACGTTCGTGCGCGGCGGCAGCGACTTCGGTCAGCACCTCCGGCGTCAACGTGTACGCCGAGTGCGGGCCGTATCCGATCTCGATCCGGTCGCCCGCGCCGAACCGCAGACCCTCGGTGTCGATCAGCGTGCTGACGTCCTCAAGCAGCGAACGCCACGTGAAACCGGGCGCCTCGATGATCCCGCCGGTCAGTACCGCGCGGCCGCCGGTCTGCAGGACCGCGTCGGCGAGCTGATCGAGGTGGAAGTACATCTCCACACTGGCGGTCACGCCAGCGCGCAGCATCTCGACCGACCCGAGCAGCATCCCGGCGCGCATGTCCGCCGCGCTCAACTGCGCCTCGGCTGGCCAGATGACTTCCTGCAGCCAGCGCAGCAACGGCAGGTCGCCGCCCATTCCACGCAGGACCGTCATCGGGGTGTGCGCGTGCGCGTTGATCAGGCCTGGTACCAGGATTCCGGACACGTCGGTGATCGGCTCGTCGCCGGGCGCGTCGGCGAGCGGGCCGACGTACCCGATGCGGCCGTTGTCCTCAATGTCCAGCACGGCATCCCGCAGCACAGAGCAATCCGGGTCGCACGGCAGGATGATCGGAGCACGCAAACGCTGACGCATGCTGGAAACGCTATCCCAGGAAACTAGGGCGATACTTCCCTGGCTCACGTCGTTGCGGCCGAGCCTCACGCGGCGCGATCGTCACCCCAGCTGCGTGGAATGAGTGCAGGACCGCACGGTCGAGCTCCAGCGCGGCGCGTTCTCGCCACAGCGATTCGTCGCTTGAGGTAGCCAGCCCCAGGTGTTCGGCAATGACCCGGCCGAATCCGTATGCGCCGTCGGCGCCCAACGCGTCGGCACCAATCGCCGAGGACATGTAGATCCCGTTGAACACCACCGGATACTCGATGCCGCCGATCGCCAGCCGCTGCGAGCGCGCGCCCACCGCGTGCCAGCGCAGCCCAAGATCCACGAACCAGCCCAGCTCCGGGTGCTCCAAAGGCACCTCACGCACGACGTCGCGTGGCAGCCCGAACAACCGAACGCCTTGCTCCTCGTCCTGCACCACCAACGGCAGTAGGTCGAAGGCGCTGCGCGCGGTCGGCGGCCGCCAGCCCATCTTGCGGACAGTCTCGGTGAACGCGACATGCCGACGGTCGCCCAGCACCTGGCCGTGCTGCGCGTATCCCGCGTAGCGCACGAGGTGTTCGTTGACCAACCGTGGACTGTCCGGCGCGAAGATCGTCACCGTTGGACGGACCCGCCCCTTGCCAGCCGCGAGCCGCAGGTGCTGCACGCACCCGGTCGCGACCTGCGTCGAGGTTCTCGCCGCACGAAGGTCGCGGACCAGCAGTTCGCGCCATGGAACTCCGTCGGTGTACACACCGCTGTCGCGCAACGCTATCCGCGCGCCGTATGCCAGTTCCGCACGAGTGTGTTCGTACGTCCCGGTTTCCGCGATCTGCGCGCGGACCTTGCCGAGGCGGGCCTGCACATGCCCGGCACGCGGGCGGGCACCGTGGTACCGGTGCAGGAACTCCTCGGCGGCGACAAGCTCAGTCGATAACAGGGCAGTCACGCAGTGCTTATCGGCCGAATGCCCTAATCGACTCAACTACCTGGTCGGGTATTGCCGAACTACCCTGCGTGGGCCTTTTCGAAGATCAGGTCGCGGATTTCCCGTCCTTCGGTATGCGCCCGCGACTCGAACTTGGTCACCGGACGCCATTCCGGCCGTGGCGCCCACCCGTCGTACACGTTGCGCAACGCGGGTTCCGCGGAGCACACCTCCATCATGTGCTCGGCGTAGTGCTCCCAGTCGGTCGCCATGTGGAACCGCCCGCCAGGCGCCAGTCGTGAAGCGACCAGTGCAGCGAAATCCGGCTGGACGATCCGTCGCTTGTGGTGCCGCTTCTTGGGCCAAGGGTCCGGGAAGTACAGCCGAACCTCGGACAACGAGTCCGGCGCGATGTGTTCAGTGAGCAGGATGACCGCGTCGCCACGCAGCAGCCGGAGGTTGGTCAGCTCAAGCTCGGCGGCGCGCATCATCAGCTGCGCCAAGCCTGCTTGGTATACCTCGACGGCCAGATAGTTCACGTCCGGTGCGGCGGCGGCCAGCTTCGCCGTGGTCTCGCCCATCCCCGAACCGATCTCCAGCACGACCGGCGCCGACCGTCCAAACCATGCCCCAGCGTCCAACGGACCAGAAGGCAGGTCAGAAATCTCCTGGCCGAGCTGCGGCCAATAGCGCTCCCATGCCCGTTCCTGGCCTACCGTCATCCGCCCGCCACGCTGGACGTAGCTGACGATCGTGCGCCTGTGTAGCTGTTGTTCCACGTCGGAAAAGCTAGAACACGCTCTCCCAGCGGGCGAGGTTGGACCGCAGGTCGCCCATCCCCTTCACCGCGAGTGGGGTCGGTTTGCCGGTCGTGAGATGCACGGGATAGATGTCGAGCCAGCCGGTGTGCCGGTCGGTGAGCACGAGCGTGGTCGGCACGGCAGGCCCGGATACTCGACGTTCGGACGGCATGTATTCCCAGTAGCCGCAGTCACCATCGCTGCTCCACGGCACGAAAACCCAGCCAGGACGGGCATCCAGCAACTTGCCGACCCGGTCCTCCAGTAGGAAACCTTCCGCCCGTGAGGTCAATTCGCCTGCTGCCAACGCCTTCAGCCACCACGGGGCGGCCAGCTCTGGGTCGACTTCGGACGCTGAGCGGTACAGGGTCAGTACTTGGTCCTCTGGTGCACGATGGACCCACGCACGCCGGGCTTCAGCTGGTTTCGTCGCGGCCGCGATGGATGCCAACGCGGTATGGGGCTCGATGGCCTGTGACCATTCGAGCTCGATCATCGGTTCGACTCGTAGTGCCCGTCGGGGCCCCATGCCGTTGTTCGGCATGACCGGCTCCGGCGGTTCCGTAGGTGCGCTTACATCGGCGACCGTCAACGTCCACCTCCGATGGTTCGTGACGGAGTCAACATCGATCTGAGCGCTAGTCGAACATCGTTGTCCGCGATAAGTGCGGCACCTCACAGCCTCTTAACGTGGTCTTAACCGGGCCGCATGCGCTAGATCGCTTCGTTACATCCTTGCAAGCTCGACCGGTGATCGCAACCGTGGGTGACCAGACCAACAAAGAAACCCGGGCCACCCCCCGACAGGTGACCCGGGCTCTCATTCCCCCGTATCCACTGGCACGTCCCCCGACAGACCCGCCAGGTGGTTCTTTCGTTCAGGCGTCCCGCTTCTTTGCCGTGACGATGGCGATCACCAGCATGACGATGGCGAAGCCGGCGAAGTACGCCAGCGCTGCCCATGGGGCGAGCGTGCTCGTGGAACTGCCTGGCCCGTCGACGACCTGTGCGAGATCCGGGTTGCCGGTGAGGAACCGGTTGGCGACGTTGAACGGCAGCCACTGGTGGATGTCCCTGCCGATGCTCGGAATCAGCTGGACGAGGTTCTCGGCCACGAGCGAGTAGGCAAGCAGCAGCGACACGGCGCCTGCTGTGTGCCGGATCAGGATGCCGGCCGAGATCGCCACGACAGCGGCGAAGAACGTGATCAGACCTGTACCGGCGACCTGCCGCCAGTCGGCCTCGCTGTTGAGCGCGAGGTTGGCGTCCGGCTGGATCAGCATGGCGATGCCGACCGAACCGAACGCGGCGATCAGGCCGAGGACGCCGGAGACGAACGCGACGACAGTGGTCTTGGCCAACAAGGCGGACGTGCGGCTCGGCACCGCCTGGAACGTCGTCCTGATGGTGTTGAAGCGGTATTCGGTGGTCACCGACAGCGTGGCGAGCACGAGGATGACCGCCAAGGCGAAGGTGAACCCGAACTGGCTCATCGGCACGGAGAGCTCGCCCGCGTTGGAGGCCGACGCGCTGACCAGTGCGGCGAACCCGACCATCAGGCCAAGTGCCAGCGCCATGCACCACCACGGTGACCGGGTGGAGAAGAGCTTGATTCGTTCGACAGCGAGCAGGGTCATCGGTTCACATCCACCAGTTGGTCAACGGCCTGGGCAAGTTCGGTGTGGTATTCGACGGAGTCGCCGGTCAGCTGCATGAACGCCTCTTCGAGCGAACCGCGCTGCGGGCTGAGCTCGTGCAGCACGACCTGGTTGGCCGCGGCGATCTCACCGATCTGCGCAGCGTCCAAACCAGACACGACCAGGGCGTCGGCGTCGTCGCGCAGCGTGGCATTGGTGGTCCGCATGAGTGCGTCACGCAGCTTGCTCGCCTGCGGGCTGCGCACCTTGACGGTGTTCTCCGTCGCGGCGTGGATGAAGTCCTCAGTGGAGCTCTGGGCGATCAGCTTGCCGCGCCCGATCACGACGAGTTCCTGCGCGGTCAGCGACATCTCCGACAGCAGGTGGCTGGACACCAGCACGGTCCGGCCCTCGTCGGCCAGCCGGTGCATGAACTTGCGGATCCAGAGGATGCCCTCAGGGTCGAGGCCGTTCACCGGCTCGTCGAACAGCAGGATCTCCGGGTCGCCGAGCAGTGCGCCCGCGATCCCCAACCGCTGCGACATACCGAGGGAGAACCCACCCGCGCGCTTCTTGGCGACCGCGGTCAGACCGACGAGCTCAAGCACCTCGTCCACCCGGCGAACCGGAATCTTGTTGGACACGGCCATCCACTGCAGGTGCGCGTACGCCGAACGGTTGGGGTGCACCCACTTGGCGTCCAGCAGCGCGCCGATCTTGCGCAGCGGGTTGTGCAGCTCGCGGTAGTTCTTGCCGTCGATGAGGGCGACACCTGAGGTCGGGTTGTCCAAACCGAGCATCATCCGCATGGTGGTGGACTTGCCAGCGCCGTTCGGGCCGAGAAAGCCGGTGACCCGGCCGGGCTGAACGGTGAACGACAGATCGTTGACCGCGAGGGTCTTCCCATATCGCTTGGTGAGGCCCCGTGCCTCGATCATGATCGCTCCTTGGAAGTCTGAGTCCCGCCTCGATGTGACCATCCTGTTCGCCCCACCTGTCCGACCGCGTCGTCCCGTGGTGCCAACTCGGGGTCAACTCGCAGTCGTAGCCTGGCGGACATCCAGCCAACCTGCGATCCGTGAAAACCCCGATCTGTCCCTGAGTTGCCACCCCCTACGTGAGTGGTTTGTCCTAAGGTGTCGCAATGACTGAACTGGTCGCCGTGGTCGCGGGCGCGACCAGAGGATGCGGTCGTGGAATCGCGGTCGAACTGGGCGCGATCGGCGCGACGGTCTACGTGACCGGCCGGACAACGCGGTCATCCACCAGCCCAATGAACCGCCCAGAGACCATTGAGGACACAGCAGAACTGGTAACCGCGGCGGGCGGTAACGGAATCCCGGTCCGCTGCGACTTCACGGTCGCCTCGGACGTGCGAGAGCTGGCGTCCCGCCTTGACCGCCTGGACATCCTGGTGAACGACGTGTGGGGCGGCGACCCGTTCGTAGAGCACGGAACCCCCTTCTGGGAATCCGATTTGGACAAAGCACTGTCGGTGCACCGCAACGGAATCGAAACCCACCTGATCGGGCTGCACACACTGCTGCCACTGATGGTCCGGCAAGGCTCCGGCCTCGTCATCGAAGTGACCGACGGCGACGACGAGACCTACCACGGCGTCGCCCTGCCGTACTTCCTGGTCAAATCAGCCCTCCGCCGGACAGCGCAGGCAATGAGCCAACAGCTACGTGAGCACGGCATCACGGCCGTGGCCCTGACCCCCGGGTTCATCCGATCCGAGGCAATGCTCGAAGGCTTCGGTGTCACGGAGGCAACGTGGCGCGACGCGATCGCCGAGGACATCCACTTCTCGATGGCCGAATCACCCCACTACATCGGCCGCGCGGTGGCCGCCCTCGCCAAGGACCCGAACGTGGCACGCTGGTCGGGTCAGTCCTTGTCATCCTGGAGTCTGATGCGGGAGTACGACTTCACGGACCTCGACGGCACCCAACCGGACTGGGGCCGCTGGTACGAAGACATCTTCGGCAAAGGCCTGGACCCGAACACCGTCGATCCCGCGGATTACAGGTAACCCGTGCCGGAATTGGATGCCGTGAAGGCCGAAGGGGCCTGCGAGGCATTCGGGAGTCCACTGTGGACGCCAGATCACCTCACCAGCCACACCTGCCACACTCTCCCCACCTGTGACAGGATCGAGTGCCGTGAAGGTCACCTTGACGGCGCTGAACGCCCCGAATCTTCCCCTCGCAACGGCCTACCGCCCGCACGACGTCGTGGCACGCCAGCGCGACCGCGGCCATGGCAGCCTCCGCGCTGTGTCATCAGGGAAACCTGCAGGTCGCCGATCTGAACACGGTCCAGCAACGCCCGATCAGCAAGCCTGAAACTCCTGGCATTGGCGTTCAACGCCCCACACTCGGCCCGCACACCTCGCTCCGGCCGGTGCACGACCGCCCTCTGTTCCGCGACACACGAAACATCCAGGTCAACAGCCCATTCATTAGCCTTAGGCAACTCCGCTCGGCTGCGTTCCAGCGGGGCTCCTTTGTGTGGTCGACCTTGCGTTCCAGCCGGGCTCTTCGTGAGTGGTTTGTCCCGGTATTGAACTAACCACTCACGACACTCTTTCCAGCTCGGCTGGTTTTCTTTGTCGTGAGTGGTTAGTTCGAACTTGGGTATGCCCTTGAATGGGACAAACCACTCACGTGAGGCTAGGCCTCACCTGGGCGAACAAGCCCAGTTTCGTAAGCCAGCACGACAGCCTGAACCCGGTCACGCAGTTCCAGCTTCGCCAGGACCCGGCCAACGTGAGTCTTGACCGTGGCCTCGGACAAAAACAGCTTCCGGGCGATCTCGGTGTTCGACAGTCCTTGGGCCATCAGCACAAGCACTTCCCGCTCCCGCTCAGTCAAAGCGTCAAGCACGGAAGCATCCCGCAGCTGCCCGCCAGAAGCCCCAAGGAACCGGTCAAGCAAGCGCCGGGTAACAGAGGGCGAAACCACCGCATCCCCACTGGCAACCGAACGCAAAGCCGCCACCAAATGATCAGGCGGAGTGTCCTTGAGCATGAACCCACTCGCCCCATTGCGCAGAGCGGTCAACGCATATTCGTCCAGGTCGAAGGTGGTCATCACGAGCACCTTCGCTGTTCCAGCCTCGGTGATCAGCTTGGTTGCCTCGACCCCGTCAAGCACCGGCATCCGGACGTCCATCAGCACCACGTCGGGCCGCAGTGCAGCCGCGAGTTGAACGGCCTGGTCGCCGTCGCCTGCTTCGCCGACGATCTCCATGTCCGGCTGTGCGCCGAGGACCATCCGGAAGCCGACGCGCATCAGCTCCTGGTCGTCGACCAGCACCACTCTGATCATGTTCGCTATGTTCCTTGGATTGGTAGTACGGCGTGGACGTGCCATCCGCCGCCGGGCCGTGGGCCTGCTTGCAGCGTCCCGCCGAAGACGTTCGCGCGTTCGCGCATGCCGATCAGGCCGTTTCCGCCGGAGATCGACACCAGTTCGTGCGGTGTGCCGAAGCCGTCGTCGGTGATGTCCAGTTCGATGTTGTCGCCGATCCGCGCGACGCGCACGACCGCGGACGCACCGGCGCCCGCGTGTTTCAGCGTGTTGGTCAGCGCTTCCTGCACGATCCGGTAGATCCCCAGGCCGATTCCGGCTGGCAGGCCGTCCAGCTCGCCCTTGAGTTTCAGCCGCACGGGCAAACCGACCACCCGAACCCGTTCCGCCAGGTCGTTCAGCGAATTCGTGCCGGGCTGCGGCGTACGTTCGTCCGCGTTCTCCTCGGCACGCAACACCCCAAGCAACCGCCGCAGCTCGGTCAACGCCTCACGCCCGGTCGACGAGATCGTCTTGATCGCGCGTTCGGCCAGCTCAGCATTGGTGTGCACGGCGTACTGCGCCCCATCGGCCTGTACGACCATGACACTCACCGCGTGCGCGACCACGTCATGCAGCTCGCGGGCGATACGCGCGCGCTCCTCGACAACGGCGATCTTCGCCTGGTGGTCACGCTCGGCTTCCAAGAGCCGTAGCCGTTGCTCCACCTCGCGTTGGTACGCATGACGTGCGCCAACGAACTCGCCAAGCGTCCAGCAGAACGCGAACAGCACCATCACCACGGCAGCCGCGACCCACCACGCCTCGGTAGTCGGCCTGAGCAGCGTGCCAGCCCACAACATCGTCCCGACGGTCAGCCAGATGCCGTAGATCAACGCCTGACGACGGCCGACGTAGACCACCATCGTGTACAGCGCGATCCCGAGCGCCATGTCCGCAGGCCGGACCAACTCGCCGGGCGCGAGGAAGCCGTCCAGCAGCAGTTGCCCGAACGCCGTTCCGAGGATCACGTAACCGACCAGGAAAGGGCGCCGCCGGCGCAGCACGACCGGTGCGATCAGACCGATGTCCACCAGGACGAACACCCACCACGGCTGTTCCCCGCGCGCGGTTATCACCTGCGGCAACTCGAACAGCACCAGGAACAGGGCCAGCAACGAGTCGCCGAACGTCGGATGCGCGCGCATCCACAAGCTCAGCCGTCGCACCCCTAGAGCCTAAGCGCGCGCCAGCCCCCAGCGCGTCGCGCCGGAGGCTGACACGTCTCGCCCTGGAGGCTGATTAGGACGAGAGATACGGAGGAGGCGGGTTGGTTGTCGTGGTCGGGGCCGTGTCGATGCTTGGTTCAGGGGCTTGCTCGTGCCGGAGGGTCTGTGGATGGGTCATGTCCTCCGCCAACTGCTCCTGCACCTGGCTCTCCTTGATCCGCGCGAGGATCGCCATGATCACCCCGTGTGCCGCCGCGATCAGCAGCAACACGATGCCTAGCCGCATGACAACACCCTCGGTCTGGGTATCTCCGACCTCGACGGTGGATATGAGCATCAGCAGACCGAGCACCACGAGGTGGAACAGCACGGTGACCAGGCGCGCCATGGACGTGCCCGCACCGGAATCGCCATGAGAACGCTCGAGATACCGCCGCCCGCTGCGATAGATGATCTGCCCGTCGATGGCCACGAGAATGACACCGACCACGAGGAAGGCGATGTAGCTGTTCGTGTCCATGCCGAGTGGTTACCCCGGAATGGCGGGTTTGCAACCGTGCGTCCCCAGTACATGGCACGATTCGACGAGTGACCACGGCGACCGATCAGCAACAGCACCTGGCCGGCCCGCTGTCGGCCGCTGTCGCTCAGCTGTGTGTCCGGCTGCAGTCGCAGGTCACGGCCCATACCGCGGCCGGGTTCCGGGAAGTGCTGCGCAGGCTGTCCGCACCGCTTCAGGTCGCGGTCGCAGGCCGGATCAAATCCGGTAAGTCGACGCTGGTCAACGCCCTGATCGGGCGCCTTGTCGCACCGACCGACGTCGGCGAGTGCACCCGATTGGTGACCAGGTTCCAGTACGGCACGGTCGACCGGGTCGAAGTGATCTTCAACGATGGCCGCAAACAGGTCCTGCCGTTCGACGCGAACGGGATGATCCCGGCGACCCTGAACGTCGACTTCGACCAGGTCTCCCACATCGAGGCGTACCTGACCAACGCGGTACTGCGCGATCTGACCGTGATCGACACGCCTGGCCTCGGCTCGCTGGACGCCGCGTCGGTCGCCCGGACCGAGCAACTCCTCGGCGCGGCCAAACCAGAAGAGGAAGAGTCGAACGAGCTCGACGACACCTCACGCAACGCGGTCGCAGGCGCGGAAGCCGTGCTCTATGTCGTGACGCAAGGCGTGCGCGCCGACGACCAGCAAGCGCTTGCGGCGTTCACGGCAGCGACGGCCAGCCGTGAAGCCGGTCCGGTGAACGCGATCGCTGTGTTGAACAAGGCGGACACGATCGCGCCCGAGTCGGTCACCGGTTCGGACGGCGACGTCTGGAAAGCCGCGTCCCTGCTCGCCGAGAAGCAGGCCCTCACGCTCAAGCCGCGTGTCGCGGACGTCCTGCCAGTGATCGGGTTGCTCGCGGAGACCGCCGAGTCCGGCGGGTTCACCCAGGCCGACGCCGACGCGTTGAAGCAGCTCGCCCAGCTCGACGACGTCACATGGGACATGATGCTGGTCTCCGCCGACATCTTCACCACGTGGGACTGCGACGTGCCCAGCGGCACCAGGCTGCGGCTGCTGGAAAAGCTTGACCTCTACGGCATCGGCCAAGCCGTTGCGGCAGTGCGTGATGAGCCGGAGCTCACCGCGGGCGCCTTGCGCCGCAAGCTGCTGGACGCATCCGGCTTGGCGACTGTCCGGGCGAGGTTGGACGCGGTGTTCCGTGCCAGGGCAGACGGCATCAAAGCCGCTGCCGCGCTGGCGTCCGTGACCGCGCTGGCCCAAGCATCCGGGGATCTGGGTGAACGTCAGCGGGTCAACGACGCGATCGAAGTCCTGCTGGCCAAGCCGGAGGCGCACGCGCTGCGCTTGCTCGAAGCGCTCACGCTGGTCACCTCCGGCGCCGTCGCGATGCCCGAGGACCTGGCCGAGGAGGTGCTCAGGGTCGGTGGCAGCGCGGACATCGGCGAGCAACTCGGCATGCAGGGGCGTCCGCGGCACGAGTTGGTCGCGTACGCGTTGGAACGCGCGGGCTGGTGGCGTTCTTTCGCCTCTTTCGGTGCGACACCGGCACAAAGTCGTGTCGCGCATGTCGTGCACCGAGCCTATTTCCTCATCTGGCAACAACTTCGCGGCAACTAACGGTAGCTTCGGCATTTCAGTCGTCCCGAGAATTTCGTAGACAGGGTGATCTCGTTGGCTTCCCTTTTCCGACGCACGAAGGCCGACGACGAGACCGATCCGACCGACGCGACGATCGAGGTCAGTGCCGAGATGATCGCGGGCATCGACAAGAACGAGACCCTCAAGCAGGCACTGTCCGAGCGGGATTCGTTGGTTCAGCTGTGCCTGTACGCGCTCGACCGCGCCCGCAGTCCAGGCGTGGTCGAGCGGATCGAGGAAGGCCTCAACGGCATCGGCGTCGCCGCGATCCGCCCGGATGGTGATCTGTTCGACCCGGCGCAGCACGAAGCAGGCGGTACCGTGCCGACACAGGACGTGACGATGGACGGCGTGGTGGCGGAGACAGAAGTGGTGGGATTCGCTGATCGTGGGCGCTTGCTGCGGGCGCCGATCGTGACTGTGTACAAGGCCCGGCAACCGTGACCGCGCCCGCACCCAGTCTGCCCAAGCAGGTTGCCCAGCACCGCGAGCAGATGTTGAAGCTGCTGCGGGAGATCTCGCCGGATTCGGCCACGTGGGTCGAGGAACTGCGGGCCCGCCGACGGCGCCAGCCGACCGTTGTGACCGTCGGCGAGACCAACCGGGGCAAAAGTTCGCTGGTCAACGCGTTGCTCGACCGTCCAGGACTGTCTCCTGTGGACGCGGATGTGGCGACGGCGACGTACCTGGTCTTCGGCCACGCCCCGCAATGGGAGGCAAGGGCCTGCTATCCCGGCCACCTCGCGCCCATCCAGGTCGACCTCGCGCAGCTGGTGAACTGGGTGTCCGCCGCGCACGAGCTGCCGGAAGGCCATCTGCCGCCGCGGTATGTGGAGATCGACGGCCCGGTCGACCTGCTCAGCAAGATCTCCATTGTGGACACCCCAGGAGTCGGCGGGCTCGACTCGGTACACGGCGAGCTGGCCGTGGAAGCCGCGGCCAGCGCGACCGCCTTGCTGTTCGTTGTCGACGCCTCCGCGCCGTTCACCGTTGGCGAGTTGAACTTCCTGCGCAACATCGGCGACCGCGTCGAGACCGTGCTGTTCGCGCTGTCCAAAGTGGACCAATATCGCGGCTGGCGCCAGGTCCTTGAGGCAAACCAGGGACTGCTGCGTGATCACGCACCGCGGTTCGCCGACGCGATGTTCTACCCCGTCTCGGCGCGGATGTACGAGATGGCGCAGAAGGCGCCCAACCAACAAGCCGCGGACATGCTCAAGGAGAAGTCGGGACTTGCGGCGTTGGCGGAAGCCTTGCAGGAGCTGGTGATTGGCAAGGCGGCCATGCTCGCCGAAGCCAACACCATGCGCGCGCTGACCACGTCACTCGACGAGGTCAAGGTCCAGCTGACCGCGGAATCCCGCGCGTTGACCACTGGCGCGGACGAGGCCAAAGCCTTGCGTGCCCGCAAAGAAGAGCTGACCGCGCAACGGAAATCAGCCGCCCGCGGCTGGCAGGTGAAGCTGCGCGGCGAAATCCAGCGCACGCGCGTCGAGAACACCCACGAAGTCAGCCGCGAAATGCGCGACATGCAGACGTGGTTCCGCCAGGCGATCGACGCGGCGGACCGGGACGCGCTCGCCGCGTTGCCCAACCAGGTCGACGCGGCGCTGCAGCTGGTCTCCCGCCGAATCAGCATGTCCGTCGGCGCCAGGCTGAACAAGATCGGCGAAACCGTGCTGATCGGGCTGTTCTCCCCGGACGAGCTGGTGATGCTGCAGGCCCAGTACGCCCGTGCGGGCCAGCCGCCGGTCGTGCTGCGCAGTCCGGAGAAACGGCCAGGCACGTCCGAAGACAAGCTGATGGTGATGATGGGCATCTCCGGCGGCGTGGGCCTTGGCAAACTCGCCACCCTGCCCTTGGGACTGTTCGGCGCGGCGGCCGCTGGAACGCTCGGCGTGATCGTGGCTCCGGTGACGATCGTGCTCGGCCTCGGCGCGGGCTGGTGGATTTCCCGAACGCGCAGGCACGCGCAGGACAAGCAGCACATGAAGACCTGGCTGACCGACGCGATCGCGGACGCCCGTTCCACCCTGGATCAGATGGTCGCCGACCAGCTGATCCAGGCCGAACAGGAGTTGTCGCTGGCGCTGGACGACGCACTCGGCCGCCGGATCGCCAGCATCGAGGAAGAGCTGCGTGAAGTCGACAAGGCCATGCGGCTGGACGCGACCGAGCGCTCAAAACGCCTTCAGGCCGTGAACAAGCAGCTCGCCCAGGTCGAGTCCGGCAGCGAGACGGCGAAAGCCCTGCTCGCCCGGATCCGTGCCGCGAAGGTGAAGCCCGCCGCTGTGTGAGGATCCGGTCCGCTGCCCCCGAGACAACGGACCGGATCGCCCCCGCCCCCCTCGGCGAGAAACTCTGCCAGCAGGCGGTCCACCGCAGGAGGGAGCCGACGGGGGAGGCATCGAGGTTGGATCGCGGCGGATATCGCGCAAATGCTTGACAAGTCTATGAACGATCTGGTTGACAACCCCGCCAACCTCTATCACGCTGGGCGACGAGTTGGTGCCACCTTCGACGGGGGAGTTAAAGCGTGGCGACATCGAACACACTCCTGCGCGAGGTGCGGGAGCGCACGCCATCACGCCAGCACCCCGGCGACTGCCTGTCCCGCCAGGAGCTGGCCGAACTGGTCAACGCCCACCTCTGGCAGATGCACGGCCAGCGCGTCGAAATCGACGCTGGCTACATCGGCAAGCTCGAACGAGGAGTGATCACCTGGCCGGGCCAGCTCTACCGGGAAGCGCTGCGTTCGATACTGGACGTAACCACAGACGCCCAGCTCGGCCTGCGCAACACCCGCCGAGGCGTCGTCCCAGTCGGCCCATCACGAGAGCGTGACCTGGGATCAGCGGCCCCGCATTCGGTGCCTGCCGTAGTCGACCGCCGTCACATCCGGGACGTCATCGGCGCGGCCAGATTCCTCAGCGACTGGGACCACATGCACGGCGGATGGTCCCTGCTGGATGCCGCGCTGTCACAGGCCCGATGGGCACGGCAGCTGATGACCGCCGACTGCCCGCCCGCCTTACGTACGCCGCTGTGCCAGGCGGTCGCCGATCTCGTGGGAACCTGCGGGTTCAAGCTGTTCGACACGGGCGCGTACGAAGAAGCGAACCGGTACTTCCGCTTCGCTTTGGTTTGCACCGAAGAGGCCGACGACTGGCACCGGCGTGCGCGGGTCCTTGCGCGGATGGTGCGCCTCGCCGTCGACTCGGGTCAGCCGGACCGGGCACTCACGCTCGCCGAACGTGCGCTTGTCCGTGCGGATCGACTGGCCCCGGTCCGGCGGTCAATGGTGCATGTCGCGCACGCCAAGGCATTGGCCGCGCGAAGACGTCCGCAGGACGCCCTGCGAGCAATCGGTGCCGCCGACGAGACATTCACTCGCGCACCGGACGATTGCGCGCCACTGTGGACAGACCGCTACACCGCCGCCCATCACGCCGGAGAGACCGCCGAAACCCTGGCGACGCTGCAAGCCTCCGGCTCAGAAGCCCGCTTCGCCTTGGCACGCAAGGGTTTCGGCGACAAGTACCCACGCGCAAGAGTGCTGGCCGAACTCAAATTCGCCACAACCGCCCTGGAAACCGGAGACCCAGCCGAAGCGGCCACCATTGCCGCAGGCGCCTTGGACACCGCCGAGCACATGCGCTCCGGCCGGGTCGAAGATCTCCTACGCACCCTGGCCGCACAGGTCGCCAAACACACCAGCCGCGAAGTCCAAGACCTCAAGGCCCGCATGGAAGAAACCCAAGCCTGAAGCCGTGTCCACCGTTCCAGCACACCGTGTCCACCGTTGCTGAATACCGTGTCCACCGTTCCGGCACAGTGAAATGCACTGTGCTGAAGTGTGAAAAGGCCCCGGGTGAGCCGTCCCGGGGCCTTTTGCGCCTGGCTACGCTGGCAGGCGCTGCTTGAGTGCTACTACCCGTTCAGCCGCTGCTTGAGAGCCGCCAGCTCGTCCTTCAACGACGTCGGCAGCTTCTCACCCATCTTGTCGAACCATTCCTCGATCAGCGGGATCTCGGCGAGCCACTCTTCGCGGTTCACCTTGAGCGCCGCCTCCAGGTCCTCCTGCGACGCGTCGAGGCCCTCGGTGTCCAGGTCGGCCAGCGTCGGCACGTAGCCGATCGGGGTTTCCTGGGCAGCCGCCTTGCCTTCGATGCGCTCGATCGCCCACTTCAGGACGCGCGAGTTTTCGCCGAAGCCTGGCCACAGGAACTGGTTCTCCTCGCCACGGCGGAACCAGTTGACGTAGAAGATCTTCGGCAGCTTGGCCGCGTCGGCGCGCTTGCCGGTGGCGATCCAGTGTGCGAAGTAGTCCGCGGCGTTGTAGCCGATGAACGGCAGCATCGCCATCGGGTCGCGGCGCACGACGCCGACCTTGCCCTTGGCCGCGGCCGTCGTCTCGCTGGACAGGGTGGCGCCCATGAAGGTGCCGTGGTTCCAGTCGCGGGACTCCGTCACCAGCGGGATCGTGTCCTTACGACGGCCGCCGAAGAAGATCGCCGAGATCGGCACGCCGTTCGGGTCGTCCCACTCCGGCGCCAGGATCGGGCACTGCGACATCGGCGTGCAGTACCGCGAGTTCGGGTGGCTCGACAGCTCGCCCGAATCCGGCGTCCAGTCTTCCTTCTTCCAGCTGGTCAGGTGCGCGGGCGGCTCACCCATGCCTTCCCACCAGATGTCGCCGTTGTCGGTCAGCGCCACGTTGGTGAAGACCGTGTTGCCACGCTCGATCGTGCGCATCGCGTTCGGGTTGGTGTGCCAGTCCGTGCCGGGGGCCACGCCGAAGAAGCCGGCCTCCGGGTTGACCGCGTACAGACGACCGTCCTCACCGAACTTCATCCACGCGATGTCGTCGCCAAGCGTCTCGACCTTCCAGCCGGGGATCGTCGGCTCGAGCATCGCCAGGTTGGTCTTGCCGCAGGCGCTTGGGAAGGCCGCGGCGATGTAGTAGACCTTGTTCTCCGGCGAGATCAGCTTGAGGATCAGCATGTGCTCGGCCAGCCAGCCCTCGTCGCGGCCGATCACTGAGGCGATCCGCAGCGAGTAGCACTTCTTGCCAAGCAGCGCGTTGCCGCCGTAGCCGGAGCCGTAGCTCCAGATCTCGCGGGTCTCCGGGAAGTGGCTGATGTACTTGGTCTCGTTCGCGGGCCAGGCCACGTCCTGCTGGCCCTCGTCGAGCGGCGCGCCGACGGAGTGCAGGCACGGAACGAAGTCGGCGTCCTCACCGAACTTGGCCAACGCCTTCGAACCCATGCGGGTCATCACTCGCATGGACACGACGACGTACTCCGAGTCGGTGATCTCCACGCCCAGCATCGGCTTCTCGGCGTCGAGCGGGCCCATGCAGAACGGGATCACATACATCGTGCGACCACGCATGCAGCCCCGGTAGAGCTCGGTCATGGTGGCCTTCATCTCGGCCGGGTCCATCCAGTGGTTGGTCGGGCCCGCGTCCTGTGGGTCGACCGAACAGATGAACGTCCGCTCCTCGACCCTGGCGACGTCGCCAGGATCCGAAGCGGCCCAGAACGAGTTGGGTTTCTGCTTCAGCGGGGTGAACGTGCCCGCTTCGACGAGCTTCGCGGTGAGTCGTTCCCACTCCTCGTCCGAACCATCAGCCCACACCACACGGTCCGGGGTGGTCAGCTCGGCGACCTCGTGCACCCACTCGAGAAGCCGTTGGTGCGCCGTCGGTGCGGAATCCAGACCTGGGATGGCCAATGCGGTCATGTCGCCTCGTCTCCTGACTGGGGGATCACAAAGCCCGCGACGGACGCCGTTGTCTAGCTCGCGGGGACTTCGACGTCCTCACCAATGGCTTCGCCCACCCACCGGAGGAGATGGGCGTGCCGTGAAAAGGGATGAAGCGAGATTAACCAGGTGACGGCCGGTTAAACGACAGCTGGCGTGTGGGTTGCCTCACCGGACCGATAAGGGGATCGATTCAGCACTCGAATGCGCACGTGTGCTTTCCCACATAACCCGTGCCCGCCGGGAAATTTTCCTGTTCAGCGGTATTTCCTGATCGGTTCAGGAATCGGTCAAGGGCATTGGGCACATTCCGTGACCCTTTTGCCGGGTGTCGGCGAAAGCATTGTGGCGGCCGCCACTTTGTCCGATTTCCTTGCGCTGCAAGGGTTTCCTGCTGAACGCAGGTCAGTTCGGAAATGTGAAAGCGGCCCGGTCGGATAACCGGGCCGCTCGTTGACTTACGGGTCAGCTGCGCTGGCTGTCCGGTACGTAGTTGCCCTGCGAGTCGAGGTGGCCTTTCTCGACCTCGGCCCACTCGTCCTCGCCGGTGTGCTGCGAGATGCTGACGCTGCCGTCCGACTCGATCACCGTCATCTGGTCGGCCTCGCCGTCCCCGTCGGAGTCGGTGAACGCGTACACGTCGCCATTCTCGGACTGGACGACGGCCGTGTCGTTCTTGCCGTCCTTGTTCATGTCCACTGTGGCCGCTCCGGCGCTCATGTCCTCAGGGTCGTCCGGAACGTCCACAATGATGTCGCCGGTTGCCGATGCCGCCGGCGTCCCCTCGCCTGCCGCGGACGATTCCTCGCCGGTGGCGTCACCGGTCTTCGGGTCGATCGGCACCCACTCGCCGCTGGCTTCGTCGTACCGCGCGGCGCCGACCACGTTGCCCTTGTCGTCGAGTTCGACCGCCACGTCGGCGTCGCCGTCTTTGTCGGAGTCGGTGAACGCGACCTGGCCACCGTCGTCGGTGGTCACGATGGCGGTGTCGTTGGTGCCGTCTTTGTTGATGTCGAACTCGGTCTCGAGCTCGTACTGCTCACCATCGACGGTCACGGTCATCTCGTCGCCATGACCGGTGGCGGTGGTGTCCTGGTCGGCGTCTTCGTACACCGCTCCCCCTCGGATGAAGTAGGTCTCGTTACGCGGGTTGGACTCACGATAGGCCTCAATGGTTCCCCAACCGGCTTATCCACATCCTCTGAGGCGTGTGTGAACAGTGTGACTGGTGGTGCACTGGCATGGAGCTGGGCAAGCCCGAAGTTGTCCACATCCTGTGGATAGAACTGTGCACAGCCTGGGGACGAGACCTGCCCGAGACCGCTTCGAAACTCAGTTGCCCACAACCACCCGAAACAAGGACCCTGGTCCGCACGTCATTAAGAGACGAGGAACACACACAGGAGAGGTGGTGTCAAAGATGATCGTCGCCGGACTGGCCATGATGGCGCTGGCACTGGCCGCCCTGTTGATGGTTGTTTTCACGTCGACAGACCCCGACCAGGAACCCGCGGACCACAACACGGAGCCTGTCACGCCCACGCGTGACGGGCTCCACCTAGCTGGGTAGCGTCAGCGGGCCCAAGTTGCGCAGCCGGACCCGGACCGGGCGCGTGGCTTCCACGTAACAGACCAGATTGGTGTATCCGCGGGCCCACGACTCCGCGTTGGGCAGCCGCCACGCGGCGGAAACCTCTTTGTTCTCACCACCGAGGTACTTCTTGACCACGGCTGGGCACTTCTCGCTGGCGATCCGGTTCATCGTGTCGGTGTTCGGCATCGTCGATCCGGGTTTGCCGAGGCTGATCACGCCAGGCAGCGCCTCACCGAGGTGCGGACCGTCGCACGGACCACGACGAACCCGCGCGTCGCGCGACGGCGAGGACACCGAACACGTCTGGTAGCGGAACATGTCGGTACTCAACAGCGCGTCTTCCAGCGATCCGGTGCGGTGCAACGGTTTCTCGTCCGCGCCGACCTCGGCGACGGTGCACAGCAGCCACCGCTCCCCCTTGTTCCACTGCTGCTCGTTCGGCCAGAGCGGCATCGCCACAAGATTGGTCGCGTCCATGTCCTGCCCGCCTAGGTAATCGGCCAGTTTCTCGCGGCACGGCGGCATCGTCATGGTCGCGGCGGTCGCCTCGTCCGGCATGGACGTTGCTGTGAGCTTGCCCGTGCTGACCACTTCGGCGTCGTGCGGTGAACCACAGTCGACGACGATGGCGTTGCCGGTGTCCAGGCACTGGCCCGGTTTCGGCTGGTCGGCGCCGTACATGTTCGGTGGCACGGTGACACGACCCGATGAGGGCGATGTCGGCGCTGGTTCCGGGGCGGCGGCCGGGTCACAGGCGGCGATGCCGAGCAGGGCTGCGCATACGGCCAGCCCCCAAGCGATCCGCATGACGTGACCGTACCGGCCGGGATGCGTTCTGTGACGGCGTGAAGTCACGATTCGGATACTCCCGCCGGTTGGCTGGTTCCGGCCGTGAACTCCCACCAGGAAGGTAATGCATCTGGTGCTTAGTCACGTCTACGATCCGGCGAACGCAATGGCCTGAGACGCGGAGTGAGGACGTCGATGTCTGAGTCACCTGGGAAGACCGGGTACGGCCTACGGTGGAACAACTGGAACCTGCTGCTGCTGGTTCCGCTGGTCATGCTGATCACACCGTTGATCAACTTCGATGGCCCGCACCTGTTCGGGATGCCGTTCTTCTATTGGTCGCAGTTCGCCTTCGTCATCGTCGGCGTGCTGTGCGTGTGGATCGTGTACGTCAAGACCAAGGACGAGCCGGTCAGTCACAAACCAGACCAGCTGAGTGTTGACGATCTTGACGAGGGGGACGCGAAGTGAGCAATCTGCAATGGACCGAGATCGTGATCTTCGCGATCCTGTTCCTCGTAGTGACCGTGCTCGGCTTCGTCGCCGCGCGCTGGCAGGCCGGCGCCACACTGGACCATCTGGACGAATGGGGTCTCGGCGGCCGGAAGTTCGGATCGTGGATCACGTGGTTCCTGGTCGGCGGTGACCTTTACACCGCGTACACCTTCGTCGCGGTGCCCGCGCTGGTGTTCGGCGCCGGTGCGATGGGCTTCTTCGCCTTGCCGTACACCGTGATCCTGTACCCGATCGTGTTCCTTCCGTTGCTGCGGATGTGGTCGGTGTCGCGCGTGCACGGTTATGTCACGCCCGCGGACTATGTGCGCGGCCGTTACGGCTCGCGCACGCTGGCACTTTTGGTCGCGATCACAGGCATTGTCGCCACGATGCCGTACATCGCCTTGCAGCTGGTCGGTTTGGAAGCGGTGCTGCGCACCATGGGCTTCAACGGCTCCGGCTTCCTCGGGCATCTGCCGTTGCTGATCGCGTTCGTCGTGTTGGCCGTCTACACCTACCAGTCCGGCCTGCGCGCGCCCGCGCTGATCGCGTTCGTCAAGGACATCCTGATCTACATCGTGATCCTGGTCGCGGTGTTCTACCTGCCGTCCAAGCTCGGCGGCTGGGAGACGATCTTCAACACGGCCGAGGCCAAGTTCAACGCGACGCCGAACCCGAACGACGGCATCCTGCTCAGCCCGAGCAACCAGCTGCAGTACGCGACCCTGGCCCTGGGCTCGGCACTGGCGCTGTTCCTTTACCCGCACTCGTTGACCGGCGCGCTGGCTTCGCGCGGCCGTAGCGTGATCAAGCGCAACATGGTCGCGCTGCCCGCGTACTCGCTGTTGCTGGGTTTGCTGGCACTGCTGGGTTTCGTGGCCATCCAGGCCGCGTCCAAGCCGCTGACCAACCAGGCCACCGGGCGCCCGGACAGCAACACCATCGTGCCGGTGCTGTTCGACCAGCAGTTCCCCGCGTGGTTCACCGGAATCGCGTTCGCCGCGATCGGTATCGGTGCGCTCGTGCCCGCCGCGATCATGTCGATCGCCGCGGCGAACCTGTGGACTCGCAACATCTACAAGGAGTACGTCCGCAAGGACGCCAACCCGAAGCAGGAAGCAAAGCAGGCCAAGCTCGCCTCGCTGATCGTGAAGTTCGGCGCGGTGCTGTTCATCCTGTTCATCGACCCGCAGTTCTCGATCGACTTGCAGCTGATCGGTGGCGTGATCATCCTGCAGACGCTGCCGGCGGTGGCGATCTCGCTGTACACCAGGTGGTTCCACCGGTGGGCGCTGGTCGCCGGCTGGGTCGTCGGCATGGTCGCCGGGTTCGCGATGCTCTACGAGATCCCGAACCCGGCCGCGGGCAAGGCTCACTTCGGCGGCTCGGCGTTGTCATTGGGGCAGCTCAGCATCTTCGGCTGGCACCCGTTCGCTGGCGTGAGCACGCAGATTTACGTCGGGTTCGTCGCATTGCTCGCGAACCTGGTCATCGCGATCGTGGTGACGTGGATTCTGCGGGCTCGCAAGGTGCACAACGGCGTCGACCAGACGCAGGATGCGGACTACCACGCCGATGAGGGCGACCCTCGGCTCAAGGAAGTCGCTGTCCACTAGGTGACAAGGAAACCGGCCGGTTAGTCCACTATGGACTGACCGGCCGGTTCTGTGTGTGCTGCAATTCGGCAAGTGCCTTCGCGGCGAACTCGCGAGCCGGTTTGCACGGGGCCAGTTCCTGATCGGTTGCCTGCTGGCGATAGACGATCAGTAAAACCTGATCCGGTGCGACATCGAGGGCGACCCGGCAGGAGGTGATCCCGTCGCTACTGGCGCCGATCAATTGGATCGCTGGAAACTTGTCGATACCGAGCCATCTGATGGTGTGGCCGTCGATCGAGTCGGAGTAGTGGCGTAAACCGCCGTCGAGCCGGGGGAAGACAAGAATTTCCGCGGTGCCGTTCTCGGTCATCAGCTGACAGCCGGCGGAGAGCCGGTCGGCATTCAGCGCCGCGCACACATCGTGGTCCTGTAATGGGATGTCGGAAGGTCGCTCAAGTGGCGACATGGGTAAGTCCCAATGATCGTTAACCGCGCTGCAACCAGCCAGCAACCCGGTTGCGAGCAGCACCGCGGTAAGGGCGCGACCAGGCACGCCGAGCCTCCCAGAACAAAGAAGAATTTCCAGGTGCCCACCAAACCACGGATTGGCGGGTTCGTCGATGCTGCGTTCGAGTGTGTTGTGTGCGACTGCTTGACGCTAATCGCGGTGCGCGTATTGGTGGCTACTGGACGTATATATTTCTGTCGCTTGATCAGTTGTCGCGATGCTCGGATGCGACCATCGAGGCCTTTTTGTTCACCAACTGATCAAAGTTGCTGCGCATTGGATTTCGAAAATGCGGTGTATCAAGCGCCAATGATCAACGCGGCCGCGCCGACAATGCCCGCGTGGCTGCCAAGCTGAGCCGGAACTACCCGCACCGCGTTGACGTACGACAATCTTGAGTATTCGGCCAACGCATGCCGAACGGGATCAAAGAGCAGATCCCCGGCCTGCGCGATACCCCCGCCAATCACCGCGAGATCCAAGTCGCACAACGCGGCGGTGGCCGCGATCCCCATCCCAACCGCCCGGCCAGCCCGTTCAAAGGCCGCCAAGGCAACCTCGTCACCGGCGAGCGCGGAGGCCGCGAGATGTGCAGCGTCGCCATTTTCGGGAGCGCGCCATCCTTGTTGCCTTGCCCATTGCACCAAGTGCCGCCCGGCGGCGACGGTTTCCACGCATCCCTTGCCGCCACAGGTGCACGGCAGGCCATCGGGCTCAACCACGATGTGGCCGATATGCCCGGCGTTTCCGGTGCGTCCGCCATACGGCTTGCCTTGCAACACAAGCCCACCGCCAACGCCGGTGGAAACGACCAGGCCAACTAGGAAATCGGCGCCCCGGCCCGCGCCCATCCAATGCTCGCCCAGTGCCATACAAACCCCGTCGCCCGCGAGCTTCACCGGAACCTCGAATTCCCGGCTCAGGTGTGCGGCGAGTGGAAAGTCCTCCCAGCAGGGCACGTTGATCGGATTGACGGTGCCAGCGGTGGAGTCGACAGGGCCCGCACAGGCCACGCCGACGCCGTTGATTGTCCGGCCAACGAGCACTTCCATCGAAGCATCGAGCACGGCTTGCCAGGCATGGGCGGGGTCGTGCAGCGGAGTGGGTCGAGTCGCGTGCGCAAGCACCTCACCGTGCTCGTCGATGACGCCTGCCGCGATCTTGGTCCCGCCGATATCCAGCGCCAGAACGGTCATACCCACGCCAACACCCTACGGAGGACGCCCGATCGAGGGATGTCTAGGCCACTCGGTTGCCTACTGTGTCCGGAATGTCCCCCACTCCGGCACCTCCAACTTGCATTCCCAGCCCGCCATGACCCAACGCCGTGTCCACCGTTCCGGAAGGGTGTGTCCACCGTTCCGGCACACCGTGTCCACCTTTGCTGAAGAGTGTGTCCGCCTTTGCGGCACAGGGAAATGCACGTTGCTTGCGGTTTGGCTTTGGCTTGCGGTTTGGTTCGCTGCAGGTTCCAGCCGGGCTGGGTGGGGTGAACTACCGCGTGTCCGCCCCACCGGCACGGCGTGTCAAACTGCTCGACTCGCCACCAGCCTGCTCACTCGCCGCCGTGCGCCGCTCGCGCGTTCAACATGCCATGCCGGAGCGGCAGACACGCGCGACGGTGTACGCGCCCTGTTCACGCCTGCTCGCTTCGCTCGCAGGCCGCTCTCGGGTGCATGTGTACGGCGGCGTTCCCAGGTTCGTTACTTGTGGTGCGGCGGCGTTCCCAGGTTTGTGCCTTGTTGCTTGCAGGGGCGGGCTCGTGCCGTGTGCCTTGGGTTTGCCCGGGATATGGAAGACCCCGGGATGCTGCCAGGTCGGGGGTCCGCCAGCATCTCGGGATCATTGGGAACATCGCCGGTCTGGACCAAGTTGTTACCGGGTTTCCGGATGTGTTCCATGTCACTCTATCGTGTGACGCTTTCTAGCTTTTGGTGTATGGCCGATCACTCGGGGTGAGTGAGGGCCCGCGAAGTCAGCGGAGTTGGCCCTGCTGCTGCGCGATCATGATCAGTTCGTGGCGCATCGCAGGTGTGGCGGCGTGATCGATGGCCCGGTTGACCGCCCGCCGGGTACGAGCCTCGGCGCGGCGGGCACGAATCTTGGCGGTGATGTTCACAGGTACTGCACCCCTCGGGTTGTGTCTCGGCTTATCTGTACCTAGTATGCGCGTCCGCACGCTCGAATGCACCCGATTATCCGGTGATATGAGGCACAAGCCGATGATTCGTCGGTCAAAGTGGGTAGTCCGCCGGACATGTCTTCCTATCTGGCTGTCTACCTCGTGTTCTAGATTCCGTTAGACATCATCCGTCACGACCCAGCAGGAACCGGCCGAAGTGCGGCACGGTGAAGGCGATCCGGCCGCGTTCGGCGGAGTACACCAAGCCCTTCTTGATCAAGCTGTCCCGTGCGGGCGACAGCGAAGACGGCTTGCGCCCCAGGAAAACGGCGATATCCGCAGTGCTTGTGCCTTCGTCGCGGCCCTCGGTCAGCTCGGCCATCGCCCGCAGGTATTCCCGCTCGGCAGGCGTCGCGCGCTCGTACCGCGAACCGAAGAAGCCGACCGCCAACTCGGCTTCTGCCTCCGGCGCGGCGACCCGAACGTCCTCATCGGTGATCGGATCGCTGGGTGCGGCGTCCCACGCGGCCTTGCCGTAGGCCTGGATGAAGTACGGATAACCACCGGACGCCTCGAACAACGCAGCCAACGCGTCGGAAGTGATGTCGGCTTCCTCGCGGGTGACCGGCGCCAGGATCGCCTGGTGGGCGTCCTCCTCGGAGAGCCGGTCGATCCGGACGTAACGAAACAGTCGCTCGGAGTACGACTTGCTCGCCGACAACACCGCGGGCAAGTGCGGCAGCCCGGCGCCGACAACCACCAAAGGCGCCTGGTTCTGGGACAACTCGTGGCAGGCGGCGCACATCGCGGACACGTCGTCCGGCAACAAGTCCTGCATCTCGTCGATCAGCAGCGCGACGCCGGTGCCGACATCCTGAGCCAGTTCGGCGACGTCGGTGAACAGTTCGACCAGGTCGATCTCGATGTCCCCGGAATCCGCGCGGCCGTGCGCCGCAGGCACGTCGATGCCTGGCTGCCAACGATCCCGCAGCTTGGCGTCCGAGGGAGTGGCTCGCAGCGCGAACGCCTTGAGCACCCCGAGCACGTACTCGACCCGGTCTGGCGCACGATGCCGCACGGCAAGGTCCCGCACGGCTCGGTGCAGCGCGGCAGACAGCGGTCGCCGCAGGTCAGCGTCGGGGCGGGCCTCGACTTTGCCCGCGCCCCAACCGCGTTTCAACGCCATCGACCGCAGCTCGCCGAGCAACACGGTCTTCCCGACGCCTCGCAGACCGGTCAGCACCAGGCTGCGTTCCGGGCGCCCGCGGGCGATCCGTTCCAGCACGACCTCGAAGGCGGCGACTTCCTTGTCCCGACCAGCGAGCTCGGGCGGGCGCTGCCCCGCGCCAGGGGCGAACGGGTTGCGTACCGGGTCCATCATCGGAAGGTATCGGCGTATCTAGCGCCGATCCGATATTCCCGGATACATCCGTACGGCGTGTCGTCCATCAGGTCGTCTACTGCAATCTAGCTCTCAAACTAGAAACCTGTAGATGGCGCTACTTCTCCACGATGGCGACCACGCCCTGCCCGCCAGCGGCACAGATCGAGATGAGTCCACGGCCGGAGCCGCGTTCGTTCAGCAGTTTGGCCAAAGTCGCGACAATCCGGCCGCCGGTCGCGGCGAACGGGTGCCCGGCCGCCAGCGACGAGCCGTTGACGTTGAGCTTGCTCCGGTCGATCGCGCCGGGCGGCTCGTCCAATCCAAGCCGTTGCTTGGCGAACGCTGGGTCCTCCCAGGCTTTGAGCGTCGCGAGCACCTGCGAGGCGAAGGCTTCGTGGATCTCGTAGAAGTCGAAGTCCTGCAACGAAATCCCGGCACGAGCGAGCATCCGCGGCACCGCGTACGCCGGAGCCATCAGCAGACCTTCACCGCCGTGCACGTAGTCGACGGCCGCGGTCTCCGAGAAAGTCAGGTACGCCAACACATGCAGCCGATGAGCCTTGGCCCATTGGTCGTTGGCAAGAAGAACCGTGGAAGCGCCGTCGGTCAACGGAGTCGAGTTGCCCGCGGTCATCGTGCCGTCCGCGCCACCGAATGTCGGCTTCAGCTTCGCCAGCTTTTCCACCGAAGAATCCGGCCGCATGTTCTGGTCGCGTTGCAGCCCTAGATAAGGCGTCACGAGGTCGTCGAAGAACCCGCGTTCGTAGGCGGCGGCCAGGTTGTGGTGTGAGGCGGCGGCGAGTTCGTCCTGGTCGGCGCGCTCGATGCCCCATTCTTTCGCGGTGATCGCCGCGTGCTCGCCCATCGAGAGGCCGGTGCGCGGCTCCGCGTTGCGTGGAATGTCCGGCACGATGTGGTTCGGCCGCAGTTTGGTCAGCAGCCGAAGGCGCCCGCCGATGCTCTTGGTCCTGTTGAGCTGCAACAGAAGCGCGCGCAGATCCTCGTGTACGCCGATCGGCGCGTCGCTGGTGGTGTCCACGCCGCCCGCGATGCCCGCGTCGATCTGACCGAGCGCGATCTTGTTCGCCACCTGGATGATCGCCTGCAGGCCGGTGCCACACGCCTGCTGGATGTCGTACGCCGGGGTCTCCGGGGAAAGCCTGCTGCCGAGCACGGATTCGCGCGCCAGGTTGAAGTCGCGGCTGTGTTTGAGCACCGCGCCCGCGGCGACTTCGCCGAGCCGTTCCTCCTGCAGCGCGAAGCGGCTGACCAGGCCGTCCAGCGCCGCGGTGAACATGTCCTGGTTCGAAGCGGTGGCGTACGGGCCGTTCGACCGGGCGAACGGGATCCGGTTTCCGCCGATGATCGCGACCCGCTTCAAGCCTCTTGGCGCCATGTGGCCCTCCCGAATCGGTGGTACTAGCCATCCTAACCTACTCGCAAGTAGTATTACCGCGAGTAGGGAGGCGTGAGATGACCGACGGCTACCAGCGATTCGCCCTGTCCGGCCCGGGAAAGTTCCTGGTCAAGCGGCTCGGGCTACCCAACCCGGTACCCTTGCGACGATACCGGGAAGGACAGCCCCCACTGCCAGGTCCAGCGGTTGTCGGTGCAGCCAAAGGTGGTCGTCTCGACGAACAAATCCGCAAAATCCTCAGCAGCTCAGGCATCGAAATCGCGTCGGAAGCCGAACGACCCGGCGCCTTGGTGTTCGACGCGACCGGCATCGACAGCGCGGATCGGCTGCGTGAGCTCTACGACTTCTTTCACCCACGAATCCGCAGCGTCGCGCCATCCGGCCGAGTGGTGGTGGTCGGCGCAACACCCGACGGCTCCAAGGAATCGATCCCCCAGCGTGCGCTCGAAGGATTCACGCGCTCGGTCGGCAAGGAACTCAAACGCGGCGCCACCGCGCAGCTGGTCTACACGTCCGGCGACGCGGACATCGAATCGACGCTGCGCTTCCTGCTCTCAGCGAAGTCCGCCTACGTCGACGCCCAGGTCATCCGGATCGGCGACGGCCAAGTCACCCGCCCGGAAAACTGGCTGACGCCGTTGGCAGGCAAGGTCGCCCTGGTCACCGGAGCCTCCCGAGGCATCGGTGCGTCGATCGCGGAAGTGCTGGCTCGGGACGGGGCGCACGTCGTCGCCCTGGACATCCCGGCGCAGGGCGAAGCGTTGTCGCAGGTCGCGAACCGCGTTGGCGGCTCGGCGCTCCAACTCGACATCACCGCCCCCGAAGCACCCGCGCAGCTCGTCGACTACTTCCGCGCCCGGCACGGCGGCGTGGACATCGTGGTGCACAACGCCGGAATCACGCGCGACAAGACCTTGGCCAAGATGACCGACGCCCAATGGGACGCGGTGTTGTCGGTGAACCTGGCATCCCAGCTTCGAATGAACGACGCCCTGCTTGACGGCACACTGCGCACCGGCGGACGGATCATCGGCGTCTCCTCGATCGGCGGAATCGCCGGAAACGTCGGCCAAACCAACTACGGCACGAGCAAGGCAGGCGTGATCGGGATGGTCAACGCATATGCGCCTCTGCTCGCTGCACAAAGCGGAACCATCAACGCGGTCGCGCCCGGTTTCATCGAGACCGCGATGACCGCCGCGATGCCGCTGACGATCCGCGAAGTCGGACGGCGGATGAACAGCATGTCCCAAGGCGGCCTGCCCGTGGACGTCGCCGAAACCATTGCGTGGTACGCGAATCCCGCGTCCGGCGGCGTGAACGGCAACGTCGTGCGGGTCTGCGGCCAAAGTCTGCTGGGAGCGTGACATGCCGACCACCCACACCCACGAACTCGACTCGACACCAAACCTGACTGTGTTGTTCGGCAAAGCAGTACTCACCGGCTTCACCAGGCACGGATCAGCCTTGCCGTCCACTGTGTACAGCCGGTCGCCGGTCGCGATCGACCCTGGGCACTTGTCGGCGTACAGCAAGGTATGTGGATTCCGGCTGACTGACCAGTTGCCCATCACGTATCCGCATATCTTGGGATTTCCGTTGCAGGTCAAACTGATGACCGACAACGACTTCCCGTTCCCCTTGGTTGGTTCGGTGCATGTCGCCAACCGCATCACCCAACTGCGACCCTTGTACTCGACGGATGCGCTGCGGCTGCAGGTGCACGTGGAGAACCTGCGTGAACACCCCAAGGGGCACCAGTTCGACATGATCACCACGGTGTCCGTCGGTGACTCTGTCGCCTGGCACAGCACCAGCACTTACTTGCGCCGCACAGGTTCTGGGGGTTCTTCCGGGCCTTCGGAAGTGGTTGTCCGGCAGCCTCGTGCCGTGTGGACCGTGCCTGACGACATCGGCCGTCGGTATGCGGACGTTTCCGGTGACCGGAACCCGATTCACTTGCATCCGTTGACCGCCAAGCTTTTTGGCTTCCCACGGGCCATCGCCCATGGGATGTGGACAAAGGCTCGGTGCTTGGCGGCTTTTGAGGGACGGTTGCCTGAGGCTTACACAGTGGACGTGAAGTTCAAGCTGCCGGTGCTGTTGCCAGCCAAGGTCGGCTTCGCCACCAACCGTACGGAGGATGGGTGGGGCTTCGAGCTCTTCGGCGCCCGTACCGCAAAACCGCACCTGACCGGTGAAATCACCTGAGTCGACCGAGCCAATGGAGCCGTTCGCAAATCTGGTTATCCACAACGGTGGCGAATTCAGCTGTTGATCAAGCCTCATCGATAGACTGGACAAGGGACGCCCCCCCGGGACGGGTGGGGGCTGTCTGGCAGAGGCTGTCGGGCGGGGGCTCAGTGCTCGGATGGGGTCCAGACTTCGCCTTCGACCAGGTCGCCGAAGCCCATCCAGACCAGGTTCATCAGCCACGACGCCACAGTCTGGGTGGGGACGGCGGGGTGGTCGAGCCACCAGTCGGCGAGCGACTCTCCGGCGCCGACCAAAGCGGCGGCCATGGCCTCGGTGCTCTTCTGGGCGTGTTCGTCCACGCCCTTCTTGGTTGCGGCGCCGACCAGGAGCGCGTCCACGAGGTTGATCGCACGACTCCGCATCGCCAGGACTTCCTCGCTGAACGGGCCGCCTTGCGAGATCACCTGTCGGTGTAGCACGCGCCAGCTCTGCTTGTTCGCCCCGACGAACTCGAAGAAGGACCTCAGGCCCATCCACAGCTGCATGTCTGGCGGCAGTTCGACGTCTATGCCCCCGGCGATGGCCTCCATCAACAGGCCTGCTTCTCGGCGGATACAGGCCGCGAACAGGTCTTCCTTCGACCCGAGGTAGGCGTAGATCATCGGTTTCGAGACCCCGGCCACCTCGCTGACTTCGTCCATTGAGGCTTCGTGGTAGCCGTGCTCGGAGAACACGCGGACGGCTGCGTCCAGGATCTGTCGTTCCCGGACTTCTCGAGGTAGCCGCTTTACTCGCCTGTCCTCCACGCTCACCGTATCCACCCCTCGTGTGTTTGAGATTGCCATCGTAACTACCCGACCGTATTCTTACTCGCGAGTAGGTAAGAGGAGGCGCTCATGCCCGACCTCAGCGTCGAGGCCATCAGCAGGCTCAGTCCGAGTGAGCTGGTCTTGCTCATCGACTCGCTCGACCCTTCCACCGAGGGGCTTGCCGATGTCGACATCGATGCGATTGCTCGCAACATCGACCCGGCTCGGCTCAGCGGCGACGAGTTCGTCCGCCTCATCAGCGGGTTGCAGCGGTTGTCCAGCGTCAGCATCGACCTGGCCAAGATGGGGCCTCGCACGTTCGCCAAGCTCATCTCCGGCGCTTCCAAGGAGCAGCTCGAAGAGGTTCTCAGCCGACCTGAGCTGCGCAAACTTATCCTTGGCGAGATTTTTCGGCGGATGTCCACCCATCTCAAGCAGGACAAGGCCGTGGGTGTCGATGCCGTTGTGCACTGGCGGTTCTCCGAAGGGAGCGGCGAAGGCGGTTACGACCGCTACGAGACCGTCATCGCCAACGGGACGTGCACGATCAACCGGGAGATGACCAAGGAAAGCCGGGTCACCATCACCATGCCTCCGCAGGACTTTCTCCGGCTGGTCACGTCGAACGCGTCCGCTCCCGTCCTGTTCATGATGGGCAAGCTCAAGCTGCGCGGCGATCTGCCGTTCGCCGCGGGCATGCTGCACATGTTCGACCTGCCGAAGCCTTGAAGCGCTGGAACCGGTTGCCGGACATGAGCGTGTTCGACCAGTTCGCGCGGTCCATTGACATCGCGAAGCTCGATGAGGACCAGTTCGTCCGGCTGATCGAGACCATGGACATGCTCGGCAAGGCCGGTACGGGCATCGAGCTCGCCAATCTCAGCACGAGCACGTTCGTCTGGATCATCGAGAAAGCGTCCGCCGCGCAGCTGGAAGCGTTGATGGCGCACGACAATCTCCGGACCGTCGTCCTGTCCGAGATCTTCAGCAGGATGGGCAAGCATCTCAAGCAAGACGCGCCGGATGCCGTTGTGCACTGGCGTTTCATCGGTGGTTACGACACCGGCGGCTACGATCGCTACCAAACGGTCATCGAGAAAGGCCGGTGTACGTCAGGGATCGTGCAAGACCGCGACCCGCGCGCGACGGTCACGATCACCCCGTCCGATTTCCTCAAAGTCGCGACCGGCAACGCGTCCGCGCCATTGCTGTTCATCCGCGGCCGTGTGAAGGTCAAAGGGGACATTCCGTTCATCGCGAGCTTCCCGAACCACTTCGACCTATCGAGTCCTTGAGCACGGCGACCGCTTCGGTCACGGAACTGTCCGCCAGGTTGCCGTAGCCGAGCACCAGGGCCGGGGCGCCTGGGCTGGACCGGTAGGCGTCGAGGCTTTTGAGCTTCAGCCCAGAGGCGGCCGCCCGGTTGACGACGTCGTCAGCGGGAGAATCCAAGTGCAGCAACAGATGCAGTCCTGCCGCAGCGCCAGAGATGTCGAGTGGGCCCAACGCGGCCAACAGGGCGTCCCGGCGTTTGCGGTAACGCAGCCGCGCCGCGCGTAGGTACCGGTGATAGCCGCCATTCTCGATGAAAGTCGCCAGTGCCAATTGGTCGATGACTGGTGGCGCCGCTTGCGGAATGGTCCACTGTGGAGGAACGACACACCAGCCGATGCCCAGCGCCGGGCTCAGCGTCTTGGCGATCGAGCCGAGTAGAACGACGCGTCGCGGATCCATGCCTTGCACGGTCCCAACAGGCTTACGATCGTACCGGAACTCGGCGTCGTAGTCGTCTTCGAGAATCAGGCCGTCGACATCGCGCGCCCACGTCAACAACGCGGCACGCCTCTCCGGCGTGAGCACGACACCTGACGGGAATTGGTGCGCGGGAGTCACGACAACCGCGCGAATCCCGGCGGGAATCTGGTCGACGCACAGGCCGTCCGCGTCGACGGGCACCCGGACCACTTCGAGACCAGCGTCCTCAGCAGCCCGCCACACGTGAGTCCAGCCGGGTTCCTCCACAGCGATCTGCGTGATACCTGCCGCATGCAGTGCCCGGCCAACCAATGCGACGCCATTGCACACCCCAGAGGTGATCAACACATCGTCGGTCACCGCACCCCGGGTTCGGCGAAGGTACTCAGCCAGAACCGTGCGCAACCGCGGATGTCCGCCTGGGATGGGCATTCCAAGGTCTGTGTGCGGTGCCGTTGTCAACGCGTCACGGACCGCGTCCGCCCATCGCCTACGTGGGAAATTGCGCAGGTCAGGTAGGCCAGGTGCCAGGTCGTAGCGCGGTGGCGGCAGTTCTTGCCGTCGTGGCACGGGTTCCCAGATCTCGTCCGCCCAGCAGTGCACGCGGGTCGCTGATCCGGTTCTGGCTTCGAGGTATCCCTCGGCGACCAGTTGCGCGTACGCCTGCGTGACCACCCATCGCGAGCACTGCAGGTCTCCGGCCATTTTGCGGCTTGGCGGGAGGGTCGCGCCTTTCTTTAGCACACCTTCGCGGATCGTCGTCCGCAGTGCGCGGGCGAGACGTTCGTGCTGGGCGCCGGGGCCGGACATGTCCAGCAGAACGTCCCAGCCCAAATTGGTCTGCGATCTGGTCACGAGAGTGGACTGTAGTACCGGACCGATCGCTCGTAGGGTCGAAGACATGAAGAGAGTCCAACTCGGTGACCAGACAGTCAGCCAGATTTCCCTCGGGTGCATGCTGATGGGCACCCGCACCGACCTTGTTTCGTCCGCTCGCATTCTCGACGCTTTCCTTGACACAGGCGGGGATTTCCTGGACACGGCCGACTGCTACGCCTGGTGGACCAGCCCGCAGACCACGGGCGGCGAGAGCGAGACCGCGCTGGGCACACTGCTGAAAGGCAGGCGGGACAAGGTTTTCCTGGCGACGAAGGTGTCCGCGGCGATCACAGATCTCGATGCCGCACGCAAAGCACCCAGCGCGGAGCCGTACTACGAAGGCGCCAGTGCCGAGGTGATCCGGCGCGGGATCGACGGCAGCCTGAACCGGCTGCAGACGGATTACGTTGACCTGTACTACATCCACGTCGACGACATGGTGACTCCGCTGGAGGAGACACTCGAAACTCTCGACGAGATCGTGCGAGCGGGCAAAGTCCGGTACATCGGCTGGAGCAACGTCTGGACGTGGCGCCTTGAGCGCATCCGGGCGTTGTGCAGGGAAAACGGCTGGACTGTGCCAATCGTTGTGCAGCAACAGCATTCGTACTTGAAGCCACGTACCGGCGGGCGGAATGTCGCCGGTCCGGACATGCTCGATTGGTTGCAGCACAACCCGGACGCTGTGCTGGCCGCGTACTCGCCGATCCTTTCCGGTGTTTACGAAGGCCGCGACAAGTCGATCTACAAGCAGTACGACGGCCCGGAAACCGAAACACAGCTGGCCGCGGTCGCGAAGGTCGCGCAGGAGTTGGGTGTGACCAGGAGCCAGGTCGTGCTGGCGTGGTTGCAGCAGTCATCGAAGCAGGTCGTGCCCATCATCGGGCCGCGTACGTGGGAGCACTACGAGGCTTACGCGCCCGCGTTCGACCTGGAACTCGCGCCGGAGCACCTGGCGCTGCTCAATCAGTAACGTTCCGCGTAGCGTGTCGGGGTCTCGCCGAACATTCTGGTGAAATCCCTGATGAAATGGGCTTGGTCGGCGTATCCGAGATCAGCCGCCAGCGATGCCCAGTCGATTTTCGAGCCGCCAGCCATTTGCTCGGTCACTTCATGCAGTCGGTAGCGCCGGATCACCCATTTCGGTCCGACGCCTACGTGCTCGGCGAACAGCCGTTGTAGCTGCCGGACTGTCGTGTCGAATTCCTGTGCCAGTGCGTCGACGCGCACGATCTCTGGCGCCTTCGTGATCCGGTCGACGATCTGCGCGGCCAGCTCTGCCTTCGCGTCGGGGGTCGGCAGGTTGGCCCGCAGGAAGTCCTCGACCTCGGCGATCTCGTACCGGTCGGGCATCCCGGTGAAGACCTCGTTCGCCGGGATGACCCGGTCGGTGATCGTCGAGACGGCCCGGCCGAGGAAAGGCCGTAACATTCCCGGGTGGAACGCTATCCCGAACACGCTTTTGCGCCCGTCAAGCACTTGGTACACGTGCCCGCTCGACACGCCGTTGAGGTTCGCGCTGTCCTCGTGGAACGTCAGGTGCACGTTCGGGTACGGCACGATGAGCTGGCGATACGGCTCCGCGTAATCCCACTCCACCATCCAGTACCTGGCGACATAGACCGCCAGATCGGGCGCGGGCTCGCGGAACGTGTGGCTCTGGAACTTCCGCCACGCCAGCTCACGCGGATCCCTGCTCATCTGTCGCCTTTGTTCAATACACCGGGCCGCGTCCACCCTACGGTTGTCGGCATGTCTCCGGACCAGCTCTTCCGATACGCAACCGGACCCGTGATCGACGTCGTCAACGGGACCACACCGGACCAGCTCGGCGAGCCGACGCCGTGCGCCGATTTCGACGTCAGCAAGCTGCTCAACCACCTGCTGTACTGGGGCCCGTCGCTGGAAGGCGCCGCACGCAAGGAAACCGTGCCACCACCCGTCACCCCTGAGTACGAAGTGGACCTGCCAGCGGACTGGCAGCCGAAACTCGTGGCGCACCTGCAGAAGATCACCGAGTCCTGGAGCGACCCGGCCGCATGGGAGGGCACCACACACATGGGCGGCCCGACCGAACTGCCTGCCGCGATGGTCGGCGGCATGATCACCGGCGAGATCGTGATCCATGGCAAGGACCTTGCCCGCGCGACCGGCCAGCAGCTGGAGTTCGACGAGGCACTGCTGGTCTACGTGCACAAAGAAGTCGAGTCCGGCGTGGAATGGGGCCGCGACATGGGCGTCTACAGGCCGGAAGTACCAGTACCCGCAGACGCCCCGCTCATGGACCGAATCCTGGGCCTGACGGGCAGAAATCCCTCGTGAGTGTTTTCGCCGGTTCTAACCGGCGAAAACACTCACGACCGTTGACCTGCTAATACGTGATTGCCAGGCTGGGGTCGGCGAGCAGAGTGCCGACGTCCGCGAGGAACTCGGAGCCCTGCTGACCGTCGATCACGCGGTGGTCGAAACTCAGTGACAGCTGGCAGATCTTGCGTGGCACGATCTGCCCGTCGACCACCCATGGCATGTCGCGGATCGTGCCGAGGGCCAGGATCGCCGACTCGCCAGGGTTGATGATCGGCGTGCCGGTGTCCACTCCGAACACACCGATATTGGTGATGGTGAACGTGCCGTTCGCCATCTCCGCCGGGGTCGTCTTGCCGTCACGGGCCTTGGCCGTCAACGCCTCCAACGCCTCGGCCAGCTCACGCAGTGACAGCTGGTCGGCGTCGTGGATCTTGGGAACGACCAGGCCACGCGGGGTGGCCGCGGCGATACCCAAGTGCACATAGGACTTGTAGATGATCTCGTCGCCTGCCCACAGCGCGTTGATGTCCGGCGTCCGCTTCATCGCCAGCAGTACTGCCTTGGCGGCGAAGGTCAGCGGCGTCAGCCTCACGTCCCGGAACTGCGGATGGTTCTTCAGTTTCGCCCGCAGTTCCATCATCGGGGTCACGTCGACCGTCATGAACTCGGTGACGTGCGGAGCCGTGAACGCACTGTCCACCATGGCTTTCGCGGTCGCCTTGCGGACGCCGCGAACCGGCACCCGCCGCTCACGCTCAACCGAGCCCGAAGAAACCACCGGAGCGACGGGCGTCGCCGCACGCTGAACGTCGTCGCGCGTGATGACCTGGCCTTCAACGGCCAGCGAACGCAGGTCGACGCCAAGGTCCTTGGCCAGCTTGCGCACCGGTGGCTTGGCCATCGGTACGTAGCCACCGGCCGGAGCGGCGACCGGTTCCGGTTCCCGCACAACAGGAGCCGGAGCAGGCGCTTCCGCAACCGGCGCGGGCGTGGGTGTGGAACCCTTGCGGGCCCGGCGTTTCGCGGCACCGGTCTTCGGGCCGTAGCCGACCAGGCTCTGGATCCGGCCGTCCGCGCTCTCCTCACCGATCTTCGTCCCACCGGTCCCGTTGTCCGAAGAGGACTTCTCGGGCCCGTCCGGGTCGATGTCGAAGACGATGATCGGCGTGCCGACCGCGACCGTCTCACCCGGCTGGGCCAGCAGTTCGGTCACCACGCCTTCGTACGGCGCGGGCAGTTCGACGGCAGCCTTCGAGGTCTCGATCTCCACGAAGATGTCGTTGACCTTGACCTTCGAGCCCACCTGGACGTGCCAGGTCAGGATCTCCGCCTCGACAAGGCCTTCGCCGACGTCGGGAAGGGGAAAGTGCTTGTAGTCAGGCACGGCTCACCACGCCAGGGATCGGTCGACGGCGTCGAGCACGCGGTCGAGGTCGGGGAGGTACTCCTCCTCCACCTTCGACGGCGGGTACGGCGTGTCGAATCCGGTCACCTTCAGCACCGGTGCTTCCAAGGAGTAGAAGCACTCCTGCTGCACCCTGCTGGCGATCTCGGACGCGATCGACACCTCGCCGGGCGCCTCGCTGACCACCACAAGGTGTCCGGTGCGGCGCACCGACTCGAACACCGGGTCGAGGTCGAGCGGGGACAACGTGCGCAGGTCGATCACTTCGAGATCGTTGCCGTCCTCAGCGGCCGCGTTGGCCGCGTCGAGGCAGGTCTTCACCATCGGGCCGTACGCCGCGAGGGTCGCGGTCGTGCCCTGCCGGACCACCCTCGAGCGCCACAACGGGTATGGCGTCGCGTCGAAGTCGATCTCGGCTTTCTCGTGGTAGCGCCGCTTCGGCTCGAAGAACAGCACCGGGTCGTCGGACTCGATGGCCTGCTGGATCATCCAGTACGCGTCGACCGGGTTCGCGCAGGAGACGACCTTGATCCCTGGCAGGTGCGCGAACAGCGACTCCGGCGACTCGGAGTGGTGCTCGACCGCGCCGACACCGCCGCCGAACGGAACCCGGATCACCATCGGCACCTTGAGCATGCCCTGCGTGCGGTAGTGCAGCTTGGCGACCTGGCTGTTGATCTGGTCGAACGCCGGGAAAATAAATCCTTCGAACTGGATCTCACACACCGGCCGGAAGCCACGGATGGCAAGGCCGACCGCGGTGCCGACGATGCCCGACTCGGCCAGCGGGGTGTCCAGCACCCGGTGCTCGCCGAAGTCCTTCTGCAGGCCGTCGGTGATCCGGTAGACGCCGCCCATCTTGCCGACGTCCTCGCCCATCACGATCACCTTGGGGTCGCGCTCCATCGCGGCGCGCAGTCCCATGTTGATGGCCTTGCCCATGGTCAGTTTCGTGGGTGCCGCGACCGCGGCTGTCTTCGGATCCATCACTGGTGCCGCCATTTCAGTGCGCACCCCCCTCGAAACCGGCCAAATACTCCAGATATTCGTCGCGTTCCCGCTCAAGCAACGGGTTTCCGCCCGCGTAGACCTTCTCGAAGATCCGCGACGCCGGCGGGTCCGGCATGTTGAAGCAGTACGCGCGCAGCTCGGAAGCCAGCTGGTCGGCTTCGAGTTGCACCTCGTCGAAGAACTCCGGCTCGGCCATGCCGCTGCGGACCAGGTGCACGCGAACGCGCTCGATCGGGTCCTTCAGCTTCCAGGCTTCGAGCTCGTCGGACAGCCGGTAGCGCGTCGGGTCGTCGGACGTGGTGTGCGCGTCCATCCGGTACGTGAACGCCTCGATCAACACGGGACCGTTGCCAGTCCGGCACTCCTCCAGCGCCCACCGCGACACCGCGAGACACGCGAGCACGTCGTTGCCGTCAACCCGGATGCCGGGGAAGCCATAGCCACGGGCGCGCTGGTAGAGCGGGAGCCGGCTCTGTCGTTCGGTCGGCTCGGAGATCGCCCATTGGTTGTTCTGGCAGTAGAAAACGACTGGCGCGTCGTACACCGCGGCCCAGACGAAGCCTTCGTGCACGTCACCCTGGCTGGTCGCGCCGTCGCCGAAGAAGACCATCGTGGCTTCGGCGTCCGGCTCGTGGCCGACCTTGCCCTCGAACTTCTGGCCCATCGCGTACCCGGTCGCGTTCACGACCTGGTTGCCGATCACGATCGTGTACGGGTGGAAGCGGTGTTTGACCGGATCCCACTCGGAGTGCTCGGTGCCGCGGAAGGTCGCGAGGATCTGCTCGGGCTTCACGCCACGGCACCACGCGACACCGTGCTCGCGGTAGCTGGGGAAGACCATGTCCTGCGGCTTCAGCGCGCGGCCCGCGCCGATCTGTGCGGCCTCCTGACCGAGCAGCGGAACCCAGATGCCGAGCTGGCCCTGGCGCTGCAGCGCGTTTCCCTCACGGTCGGCGCGGCGGACAAGCACCATGTCGCGGTACAGAGCGCGAAGCTCTTCAGCACCAATGTCGGCGACGTACTTGTCGAACTCGGGGTTGGCTACTCGCTCACCCTCGGGCGTCAGGAGCTCCACGAGCTCCGCGCCACCTTCGTTAGTCGCACGCAAACCCGCGATCACCTGTTCTGGGGTCGGTTTCGCCGCGGTTGCGGCTGGACCGCCTCCGGGCTCCGGGTGCGTCCACTGTTCTGGGGACGACATGCGGCTTGTTCTCCTCGCGTTCGAGGCCACGGCATCGCTTGTGACGGCGCCTTGCGGCCACTCCGGTCCGCGCACCGCCACCTCGGGTTGGAAGGCGGACAGCGGCGGTCGGCACTGACGGGCTGTCAGGCTCCATCCTGGCACGCCGTCGCCCGGTCTGGTGAGTCAGGCGCGCATGCTTTTCCGTCTCGAAATGGTCCTGAGCAGGCAAAATGGTAGGAACACCGATGGTTGGGGTGCCTAGCGAGGGCATCGGCCACGCATGCCAGAGCACGTTCGGCCCGGCGCCGAGGTGACGTCCGTTCGACAAGCCACCATGCGGAATGTGATCTGGGCCACGCCGTGATTCGTGACAGGATCGGGGGGTGCAGCACAACACCCTGAACTCGACTGTCAGCAGGCTCTGGGACGCAGAGATCCTGCCCAGCCTGTCCGAGCTGGTCTCGATCCCCGCGCTGTCGCCCGTCTTCGACCCGTCATGGGCGGCCAACGGACACCTGGACGACGCGGTCGCGCATGTCAGCAAGTGGATCACCGCCCGCAACCTGCCAGGCGCGACCGTCGAGACGGTCCGGCTGGACGGCCTGACGCCCGTGGTGATGGTGGACATCCCGGCAACGCCAGGCGCTGAGGACGCGGGCACTGTCGTGCTCTACGGCCACTTGGACAAGCAGCCGCCCGTCGGCGGTTGGGGCGAGGGCCTCGGCCCGTGGACCCCGGTTCTGCGCGACGGTCGCCTGTATGGACGTGGCGCGGCTGACGACGGTTACTCGGGTTATGCGGCAACGGCTGCGATCGAGGCGCTCAAGGCTGCGGGTGGTTCGCATGCTCGGTGCGTGATCTTGCTGGAGACGTGTGAGGAGTCCGGTAGCCCTGACCTTGCGGCTTATCTGACGCACCTGCGTGACCGTCTCGGTGACGTGACTCTGGTGATCTGCCTGGACTCGGGTGGCAACGACTATTCGCGGCTGTGGCTCACGACTTCCTTGCGCGGCATGGTTTCGGTGGACGTGACCGTGCGCGTGCTCGACGCTGGCGTGCACTCCGGGCTGGCCAGCGGGATCGTGCCCAGCTCGTTCCGGGTGCTGCGGGTGCTGCTCGACCGGATCGAAGACTCGGCCACGGGCGAGATCCTGCTGCCCGAGCTGAACGTGGAAATTCCGGCGCACCGCCAGGAAGAGGCCAGGACGAGCGTGGCCGCGGTCGGCCCGATCGGAACCACGTTCCCGCTGGCCTCCGGCGTGCACCGGGTGACCGACCAGGACCTCGAGCTCGCGTTGAACAACAGCTGGCGTCCGACGCTGTCGATCATCGGTGCCTCCGGCATGCCCGAGCCGCTCGACGCGGGCAATGTGCTGCGGCCGTACACAACGTTGTCGCTGAGCTTCCGCCTGCCGCCGACTGCTTCCGCCGAGGCCGCGCTCGCGGCCATCAAGAAGGCGCTGACCACGGACGTTCCTTATGGCGCGCACGTCGAGCTGGGTCGGCCGGACATCGCCGACGGTTGGGATGCGCCAGAAACCGCGCCTTGGCTGCGTGCGGTGCTGGATGACGTGAGCAAGACGGTGTTCGACGCGCCATGGGGAACCGTGGGGCTTGGCGGCTCGATCCCGTTCATGGGCCTTTTGGCGGAGACGTACCCGCAAGCGCAGTTCGTCGTGACTGGTGCATTGGGCGCGGACAGCAACCCGCACGTGCCCGACGAGTGGCTGCACCTGGGCCAAGCCGCGCGCGTGACGACGTCAGTCGCGCACATCCTGGACGCCCACGCGACCCGCTAGCACTTCACGGCCAAGGTGATCGGCTGCCCTTGTGGTTTCGGGCAGCCGATACCTCGGGCTGAGTTTCAACGTCAGCTCGGTCGCGGTGTCCAGGTCGATCCGGTGTCCAATGGAGACGAACACCGGTTTGACGCCGTGCTGGGTTCGCAGCGCCCGTCCGACGGTTTCGCCGTTGTCCACCAACGGTTTCCAGTCGCCTCGGTGCGGTCCTGGTGCCTCGTACTGGCCTAGCGCTTGCTTGCTCACGCCGATCGACGGCAGCCCGGTCTGCACACCGATGTGGCAGGCGAGCCCGAACCTGCGCGGATGCGCGAGACCTTGGCCGTCGCAGACCAGAACATCCGGCGTGACACGGAGTTTCGCCAATGCCGGAAGCAGCGCTGGCAGTTCACGGAAGCTGAACAGCCCTGGCACGTACGGGAAGTCCGCGACGCCATGGTGGACCGCACTGTCCACAATGTCCAGTGTCGCTATGTCGACACAGACTGCCGTGGCGATGAACCTGTCCGATGTGTACGCGACATCCAGGCCAGCGGCGACTTTCGGCTCGAACCCTTCCGGTGCACGGTGTTCGACCAGATGCGCCATTCGCAGCTGCAGCTGAATGGCCTCTTCCACCGTCACCAGTCCGGGTAGCGCGTGTACCAGGCCGGATCGCGCAACGGCTTCGGCCCGAACTCGACGACCGCGTCCAGGCTGAGGCGTTCGATCACCTCGCGCAGCTCCAGCTCGGCGAGCCAGGACGCCGGGATCGCGTCGATACCCCAGGCGGCGCCGAGGATGTTGCCGCAGATCGCGCCGGTCGAATCGCTGTCGCCGGAGTGGTTGACCGCCATCAGCAGGCCTTCGGCCATGTCGTCGGCACAGAGTGCCGCGCACAGCCCGATCGCCAAGGCTTCCTCGCCGACCCAGCCGCCGCCAAGCTCGGCCGCGATGGTCTCCGGATCCGGCTTGTACTGCGACAGCTCAACCGCTTTGTCCAAAATGTCCAGCTGTTCCTGGTGATCGTTCCAGCGCAACAGCTGTTCCCGCGCGACCGTGACCGCGTCGGGTAACGGTGTTCCTTCAAGCAGTTCACTCACGATCACCGCGAGCACACCGGCTGACAGATAGCCGCTCGGGTGCCCGTGGGTCAGCGCCCCACTCCGCACCGCGATCGTGAAAACCTCGACGGGGTCATCCGACCAGAACGCCACCGGCGCGGCCCGCATCACGCCGCCGCAGCCCTTCGAGTCGTTGATCGGGTTGTCCGGCGTACTCGGTTTGCCGGAAGTTGCGAAAGTGCGCAGCGACGCCATGCACGTCCCACCCGGCGCCCTGCGGTGGAACAGGCCGCGGTTGGTGATCAGCCAGCCGTCCGGCTGGGGCGAGCGCTGCGCGAACACGCCACCCCAGCGTTCCCACGGCTGACCCTGCGTCAGGTACCACCGCTGGTATGCGTGCTGCAACACCATCGTGATGTCGGTTTCGGTGCCCCTGCGCTTGCCCGCGTGCGCCCTGATCAGGCCTTCCAGCGTGAACAGGGTCATCTGGGTGTCGTCGGTGATCTTGCCGCGGCCGCCGTACTCGGTGGCGTAGTCACGCAGGCCTGCCTGGCCGAACCGGTCCCGGATGTCGTCGATCGAGTTGAACTCGATCGGCGAACCGAGCGCGTCACCGACCGCCCCGGCGAGCATCGATCCGAGCACTTTCGACGGCGGCAACGAGCTTCGGGTCACTGGAGCAATCGTAGGCGACGCACCGATCGCGCATCGCGAATCGGCCAATCGGCTGTGTGGTGACCAGGTCGTAACGGGTGCTTGCTGGGAACGAGCGCTAACAAGTGGCAGTATGCGGGCACTTGACCAAGAAAAGGAGTGACCTGTGGCGCTACGGACCAGGCACAAGTTGCTCGCCCTGTTGCCTACGCTGGCCATGGCGACACTGGCGGCCGCGTGCGGAACCGTGCAAGACAACCCCAGCGGTGGCGGTGGTGGGGCGCCCGGCAACACATCGGCGGCGGCGATCCCGACGCCGACCAAGGACGACGCGCTCGCAGCGTTGGTGCCAGCGGACTTCAAGTCCGACGGCAAGATCGTCGTCGGGCAGGACCAGAGCTACCCGCCGAACGAGTTCGTGGACAGCGGCCAGGTCGTCGGGATGGACGTGGACCTCGGCAAGGCGATCGGGCAGAAGCTCGGCGTCGAGTTCACCTTCGAGAACTCCGCGTTCGACGGCATCATCCCCGGCCTCGCGGCCGGCCGCTACGAGGCGGCGATGTCCTCGTTCACGATCAACGCGGAACGCCTCCAGCAGGTCGACATGGTGTCGTACTTCACCGCGGGCACCTCGGCAGCCGTGCTCAAGGGCAACCCGGACAAGCTGACGCTCGACACCCTCTGCGGCAAGAACGTCGCCGTGCAGAAGGGCACCGTCCAGGTCGAGGACCTCGAAGGCCGCACGGCCAAGTGCACGCAGGCCGGCCAGGGCGCGATCAACGTCCAGCAGTTCCAGAACCAGACCGACGCCAACCTGGCGCTGACCTCGAAGCGCGTCCAGGCGATGGTCGCCGACTCACCGGTCATCGACTACGCGATCAAGGTCACCGGCAACCAGCTCGAGCAGGTCGGCCAGACCTACGACTCGGCGCCGTACGGCATCATCCTGCCCAAGGGCAAGGGTGACTTCGCCAAGGCCGTCCAGGGCGCGCTGCAGGCACTCATCGACGACGGGACGTACAAGAAAATCCTTGAGAAGTGGGGCGTTCAGCAGGGCGCGGTCACCAAGGCAGAGGTGAACCCCGCACCCGCGGGCTGATCTGGAGACTCACTTGTCATCCTCAACCGAAGAACGCCGCCCGGAACCGATCAAAGCGGTTCCGGTGCGGCACGTCGGCCGCTGGATCGGCGGCGCCGTCGTCCTGTTCATCGCGGCGCTGATCATCCGCAGCATCATCGTCAACCCGAACTTCGAGTGGGACCTCGTCGGTCCGTACCTGTTCGACACCAGGGTGTTCACCGGTCTGCTGAAAACCCTGATGCTGACCGTGCTTTCGATGGTGCTGGGCATCGTCGGCGGTGTCGTGCTCGCGGTGATGCGGCTGTCGCCCAACCCGGTCCTTTCCGGCGCGGCGGGCATCTACATCTGGCTGTTCCGTGGCACTCCGCTGATCACCCAGCTGATCTTCTGGGCGTACCTGGGGTCGCTGTATCCGACCATCGGACTCGGCATCCCGTTCGGCCCCGAGTTCGTCACGTGGAACACCACCGAGCTGATCAAGCTCGAGGTCGCCGCGGTGCTCGGGCTCGGGCTCAACGAGGCCGCGTACATGGCCGAGATCGTCAGGGCTGGCATCAGGTCGGTCGACGACGGCCAGACCGAAGCCGCCGGCGCGCTGGGCATGACCAGGGGCAAGACCCTGCGCAGGATCGTGCTGCCGCAGGCCATGCGGGTGATCCTGCCGCCGACCGGCAACCAGGTGATCTCGATGCTGAAGACCACCTCGCTGGTCGTGGTGATCGGCTACGCCGAGCTGACGGTCGTCGTGCAGCAGATCTACGCGCAGAACTTCAAGGTCATCCCGCTGCTGATCGTCGCGGCGATCTGGTACCTGGTCTGCACGAGCATCCTGACCGTGTTCCAGACCTTCATCGAACGCAAGTACAGCCCGTCGACGGTCCACTCGCCCGGCTGGGCGAACCGGATGTTCGCCTGGCGGTTCGGCGCCGACGTGACGAAGGAGCGCCAGTGAACCCGATGGTGAAGGCCGAGGGCGTCTGCAAGCGGTTCGGCCCGCTCGAGGTGCTCAAGGGCATCGATCTGGAGGTCCAGCCCGGTGAGGTGATGTGCATCATCGGACCGTCCGGGTCGGGCAAGTCGACCTTCCTGCGCTGCATCAACCACTTGGAGAAGGTGGACGCGGGCAGGCTGTCCGTCGACGGCGAACTGGTCGGCTACCAGCAGAAGGGCGACAAGCTCTACGAGCTGAAAGAGGACGAGGTCGCCCGCAAGCGCCGCGAGATCGGCATGGTGTTCCAGCGGTTCAACCTGTTCCCGCACATGACAGCGCTCGAGAACATCATGGAAGCGCCGGTGCAGGTCAAAGGCTCGACCAAGGCGGCGGCCCGTGAGTTTGGGACCGCACTGCTGCACCGGGTCGGCCTCGCGGAAAAGGAGAAGAACTATCCCCGGCAGCTTTCCGGCGGCCAGCAGCAGCGGGTCGCGATCGCCAGGGCGCTGGCGATGAGCCCCAAGCTGATGCTGTTCGACGAGCCGACGTCCGCATTGGACCCTGAGCTGGTCGGGGACGTGCTCGGCGTGATGCGTGAGCTCGCCGAGGAAGGCATGACCATGGTCGTGGTCACCCACGAGATGGAATTCGCCCGTGAGGTCGCCGATTCGGTGGTGTTCATGGACGGCGGCGTCGTGGTCGAGGCGGGCAGCCCGGACGACGTGATCCGGTCGCCGAAACACGAACGCACCAAGGCGTTCCTGTCCCGCGTGCTGAAAAAGGACTGACTTTGTCCGTTACTCGTGGTGGCTCTTCTGGTGAGGAGCCACCACTCACCCCTATGCCCGCGGCCGATGTGATCCGCCGGGTGGTCGAGCCGGACGCCGCAGGCCCGCGCTGGCGCCGTAAGGCAGCGAGCCCGCCCGTGATCGTGGTCGAGGACAAGCTCCTGACCGGCACACTGAACCTGCGGGCGCTGGAATTCCCTTACGTACTCGAGTTCTACCGGTGCCGGTTCGAACAGGCACCGGACCTTCGGCAGGCCAAACTGGCCGGTCTCGAATTCCGGGACTGCTGGCTGCCAGGCCTGCAGGCCAAGAACATGCGCTGCGACAACGATCTCGTCCTAGTGTCGTCCACAGTGGATGGTTTGGTTGATCTGGTCGACACCCAGATCGAAGGTTCGCTGAACCTGACCGGCAGCATGATCGGCAACCACTCCGGGCGCGCGTTGAGCGCCGACCGGTTGGTGCTTGCCGGTGCGTTGCTGGCGAACAATCTGGTGGCACGCGGCGAGATCCGGATGCCCGGGCTGCGTGCGGGCGGCAACGTGAACTTCTCCGGCGCGGTTTTGGACAACGCGGAAGGCTATGCGCTCAACGGATACGGCATTCATGTCGGCGGAAATCTGTTGTGCGGCATCGATGTCACGACCGGAGCACGCTTTTCCTCAACTGGCTGGCTGTTCCTGCCCGCGACCCGGGTGGAGAGCGATTTCTCGTTGCGTGGCGCGGAGTTGAACCACGGCGACACGACCGGGGTGGAGATCACCGGCGACCCGGGGTTCGACGTGACCGCGACCCTGATCGCCGACCGCCTCAGGGTGGAAGGAAACCTCGAACTGGACCGTGGCCTGCGATCCAACGGGACTTTGCGGATCGTCAACGGGGTGATCGGCGGCTCGCTGCGACTGTCCAGCGCGGACATCGATGTGTCCGACGAGCAGGAACCGCCGTGGCCACATCGGGCCTTGCACCTCGACGGCACGCAGATCAGCGGCGATTTCGACGCCCGCTCGATCCGGATGGCCGGTCAAGCCCGCATGGTCGACGTGACGATCAGCGGAAACCTGCTGATGGACGGCGCGAACCTGCGTAACCCCGAGGCGGACGTGATCCTCGGCAGGCGGTTCAGCGTCGGCGGCAACCTGGACGGCCGGTTCGTCGAAGCCGCGGGCTGCCTTTCCCTGCAGGGCGCCAAAATCGGCGCGAACATGGACCTGCGCGGCACCCGTCTGATCGAGCCGGGCAAGAACATGCGGACCGGCGACGTGGCGCCCTCGGTGGACATCCGTGCCGCGACCATCGGCCGTGACCTCATTCTTGCCGCAGGTCATCGTCCATTCGCGGCACATGGCGGCGTCCGGATGCACCGCGCGGAGATAGGCCGCGAAGCCAATTTCGACGGTGCCATCCTCGGCTCAGGGCTCGGCGGGACAGCGTTGAACGCACACGGCATGGTCGCCCAGGAACTCGTTCTGACCGTCGGCCAGGCACCGCGCGGGCGCGTGACACTGCGGCACGCACGCTGCGCTTCGTTGGCGGACAACGACAAATTCTGGGACGGCACCGGCCGGATAGACCTTGAGGACTTCCGTTACGAAGCACTGGCCGTACCCATTGATTTGAAGGACGACAAGAACGTCCGCACGCGATTGCGGTGGTTACGCACCTCGATGCAGGGCCATTACAGCCCCGGCCCGTATGACCAGTTGGCGACCGTGTTCCGCTCTACCGGGAACGAAGAACACGCCCATACCGTGCTGATCGAGAAGCACAAATGGCGTTATGTGGCACTGGCAGAAGGTATGCGGGTGCTGTGGCCAGGGGTGCGGTTGTGGAGCTGGCTGCAACGGTCGATGGTCGGCTACGGCTACCGGCCGACTCGTGCGTTGGTGTGGCTGCTGTTCTGCCTGGTGTCCGGCAGTGTCTGGTTCGCACTGCGCGGTGAACCGAACGAGATCAATTCGGACGACACGCTGATCTGGAACCCGGTGCTCTACACACTGGACCTGCTCGTGCCGATCATCGATTTCGGCAACAAGAATCGCTGGCAAGCCCCAGGAGCCTCACAATGGGTGGCGACCGGACTGATCGCAACCGGCTGGATACTGGCGACAACGGCAGCGGCAGGCCTGACCCGGATGCTCAGACGTAACTAAGGGGTGCATCGTGGAACCCACCGCAACCGGCCGGATAACGGTAGCGGCCACACCGGAGACGGTCTACGCGTTGATCAGCGACCCACAGTCCCTTGCAGGAATCGCCGAGGAAACGGTGACCTGCAAGCTACTGGACGGAGCCTCCTCGGTAACGGTCGGAACGCGGTTCCGCGGCGTGAACCGGCGAGGTGTGCGCCGCTGGTCAACCGTGTCCACAGTGACCGATGCCGCGCCCGGTCGTCAGTTCGCTTTCAACGTGGCGTCATTGGGAATTCCCGTGGCCCGGTGGGACTACTCGATCACTCCAGCTGAAACCGGCTGCGAGGTCGTCGAAAGCACATGGGACCGCAGGCCACGATGGTTCCTGGGCCTGGCCTACCTGGCAACAGGAGTATCCGACCGGGTGAAAGTGAATACGGAGAACATCGCCCGCACCCTCCAGCGCCTGAAAGAGAAAGCCGAAGCATGACAACCCCGCTCCTGATCATCGACGCGGCCAACGTGGTCGGTTCGGTGCCCGACGGCTGGTGGCGTGACAGATTCGGCGCGACCGAGCGACTCCGCGACAAACTCGCCTCGCTGCCCTCGGTTGGCGTCCCAGGCGTCGAACCACCCGTGGACGTGGTCATGGTCGTCGAGGGCAAGGCGCGTGATGTGGCTTCGTCAGACACGATCCGCGTCGTCTCAGCCCCTCGCTCAGGCGACGGAGATGACGCCATCGTCGAACTGGTCCGAACGGAGTGTGCCGATCGGACTTGCTACGTCGTCACCGCCGACCGCGGCCTGAAAGCCCGCGTCACCTCACTGGGCGCCTCAGTCCTAGGCCCCAGCACAGTCCGCTGACGGCAAATCTGTTTCCGTTGGCAGTCGTTCGGATGGCACGTGGAGAGATAGGTCGTACAGCCGGTCTTCCTCGCTCACGCACACCATCTCGTCCAACCCAGCGGCACGATCAGGCTGTCGGATGTGGATGTCGTCTTCGTCCATCGTGCAGGCTTATCAATACCCGGGGGGTGAGCCGAAGTTCCGCGAGCCAGAATTGTCGGTGGCCACCGATACATTGCCTGTCAGGCCGAACAGTAAGGAGGAGACAGGTGACAGAGGTGGCACTGCGGTCGGTTGAGGACGCTGACCTCGACCCGCTGTTCGAGTTCATGCGTGATCCCGAATCGGTCAGGATGGCGGCGTTCACCGCGAAGGACCCGAACGACCGCGCAGCCTTCGACACCCATATGGCGAAGTTGAGGACCAACCCCAACCGGTACGCGATAACCCAAGACGGCCGGTTCGTCGGAACGATCTCCAGCTTCGTGTTGGACGACCAAACCGAGATCACCTACTGGATTGAGCGAGCGGCGTGGGGCCAAGGGATCGCCAGCCAAGCCCTCACTTTGTTCCTCGCCACAGTCACGGACCGCCCGATGTACGGCCGTGCCGCCAGCGACAATCTCGGATCCCTCCGCGTCCTGCAGAAGGCAGGCTTCAAACCGATCGGCACCGAGATCGCCTACGCCAACGCCCGTGGCGCGGAAATCGAGGAGACAATCCTGCGTCTCAACTAGACCTGTTGATTCCGAGCCGCTTTTCGCGGTGACCGGCTGAGCCAACAAGTCTGCGAGTCCCTGTTCCGATTCCCAGTGTTGGAATTCGCTCGGCCTCGGCCTTGTCCGGCCACGCTGTCTTGGTCTCGTATGACCAGAGATCAAAGGTTGCGGTACACCTCGCGCCGATGCGCGACCCGCACCACCGTTACCAGGATCTTGCCGTCGTCAACCTGATAGACAATGCGGTAGTCGCCGACTCGGATGCGCCTCACTCCAGCTGGCTGACCCGAGAGCGCCCGGCAACCGGACGGACGCGGATCAGCTCCCAGCGTGGTCACCGCCAACACGATCCTGCGAACCGTTTGCCGGTCGAGCTTGCGAAGTTCGCGGAGAGCGGCTGCTGTCCATTCGATTTCGTAGGGCACTGTCAGGCGACACCGAACTCGGCAAGCACGTCACGGTGGGCGGTCCGGGGTTCGGTAGATGCCAAGGCCTCTCGGGCCGCAGCCAGGTCTGCCTCATCCTCCACGGCTTCAAGCCGTCGAAGATCTTCGATGGAAACGAGTGCGGCGACAGGTCGTCCGTGCCGGGTCAGCACAGTGCGCTCGTGGGCGTGCTCCACCTTGGCGACAACCTCGCCCAGGTGGTCTCTCGCCTCGCTGATCGGCATCTCGGTCATGCGCCAAATTGTACAAAACGTAGGACTTGTCGCCAAGCGTTGTCCCAGTGGCTGAACCCGCGAACACCCCTCCGGACCAGCAGTGTTGACTTCAAGTGTGACCGCAGTGAAACGCCGTGCCCGTGTCCGGGCTCCTGAGCTGGTTGGCCGTGGCTGGTTGAACACCGGTGGCAAGGACGTCCAGCTCAAAGACCTGCGCGGCAAGATCGTGCTGCTCGACTTCTGGACGTTCTGCTGCATCAACTGCCTGCACGTACTGGACGAACTGCGGCCGCTGGAAGAGGAGTTCGCCGATGTCCTGGTGACGGTCGGCGTGCATTCGCCGAAGTTCGTGCACGAGGCGGACCTGGACGCGTTGACGGCCGCGGTCGAGCGCTACGAAGTCGACCACCCCGTGCTCGACGACCCGGAGCTGACGACCTGGCAGAACTACGCGGTCAAAGCGTGGCCAACGCTTGTTGTCGTCGACCCGGAGGGCTACGTCGTTCACGTGGCCGCGGGCGAGGGCCATGCAGAAGCACTCAAAAGGGTGATTCGCGAGCTCGTCACCGAACACGAGGCCAAAGGCACGCTGCACCGAGGCGACGGCCCATACTCCCCGCCGGAGAAGCAGCACACCGAACTGCGGTTCCCGTCCAAGGTTGTCGTTACGCCACAAGGGACTCTGCTCGTCGCCGACGCCGCCAACCACAGCATCGCCGAGCTCGAAGCCGATGGCGAAACCCTGATCCGGCGGATCGGGACTGGCCACAGAGGACACAAGGACGGCCCCGGCCCGGAGTTCTCCGAACCCGCCGGGATTGCTTTGCTGCCAACGGAAATTACCCAAACGACCGGCTATCACGCCGTCATCGCCGACACCGTCAACCACCTGCTGCGCGGGTTGAACCTCGACACCGGCGAAGTCACGACCATCGCAGGCACAGGCGAACAATGGCGCAACGGGCCCACCGAAGGACCGGCGACCGAAGTAGACCTCTCCAGCCCCTGGGACGTGGCCTGGTGGGACGGCCAGGTCATCATTGCCATGGCTGGCAACCACACCCTCAGCGCGTTCGACCCAATCAACCGCACAGTCAAGAGGTACGCGGGAACGACGGTCGAAGGCCTGCACGACGGTCCAGCGAGCGAAGCCTTCTTCGCGCAAACCTCCGGCCTCGCGGCCACCGATGACCGGCTGTGGCTGGTCGACTCCGAAACGTCTGCGCTGCGGTGGATCGATACCGATCACGTTGTGCACACGGCGATCGGCAAGGGCCTGTTCGACTTCGGCCACCGCGACGGCGACAAGGACCAGGCGCTGTTGCAGCATCCGCTTGGTGTCACGGTCCTCGGTGACGGCAGCGTCGCCATCGCGGACACCTACAACGGGGCGATTCGGCGGTTCGACCCGGAAACCGGGCAGGTTTCCACTCTCGCCGACGGCATCAAGGAGCCGTCTGGCGCCGCGATCGTCGATGGGCGGCTCGTTGTCGTCGCGTCGGCCGCGCACCGGCTTGAGTGGCCCATCTCACCCGGTGACAACGAGCAATTGGTCGCTGGCAAAGCGCATCAAGTCAAGCGGCCGCCCACTGTTCTCGCGCCTGGCGAGGTCGAACTAGTTGTCGTCTTCCAGCCGCCGCCCGGGCAGAAACTTGACGAGCGATACGGCCCGTCGACCCGGTTGGAGATCACTTCCTCCCCGCCGGAACTGCTGGTCGAGGGCACCGGCGTCACCACAACACTCAGTCGGCGGCTTGTGCTGGCCGACGGCATCGGCATGGGTGTGCTGCATGTCGTCGCGCAGGCCGCGAGCTGCGATGACGATCCCTCGATCGAGCATCCGGCATGCCGTCTGACCAGGCAGGATTGGGGTGTGCCCATCCAGATGGATGAGGGTGGCTTGCGTCGTTTGCCGCTGATGTTGGGCGGAATGGACGACTGATAAGGTGCCGTGCCCTTATCGGGCCTGTCCGGCGGACAAGTACGATTCGCCTTGTGTCCGAACTCAAACTCGAGATCCAGATGCTGCACGACCGCGTGCTCGTGCGGATCTCACCCGAGGATGGGGAACGGCGAAGCACAGGCGGCATCGTCATCCCGGCAACCGCGCAGATGGCGCGCAGGCTGGCATGGGGTGACGTTCTGGGGGTCGGCAACAGCGTCCGGCAGGTCAAGGTTGGTGACCGGGTGTTGTTCAACCCCGAGGACCAGCTCGAAGTCGAGGTGCAGGCGCAGACCTACCTGGTTATGCGCGAGCGCGACGTGCACGCCATCGCCAGCGAACGCACCGAACACGGAACCGGGCTGTACTTGTAATCCCGCGGAGGATTGAGCCTTGCCGGAACAGCACAACTGGCCGGAGTCGCACAGCGAGCAGACGGATATTTTACCGGCCGTCGCTCAGCCGTCGACTCCTGCGATCGACCCGACGGTGGTGCACAACATCCCACCGTTTCAGGCCACGTCCGCGTACGACGAGCCGACGGTCCGCTGGGGCGACCAGCAGTCTGCTGCCACGCCTGAGCAACCAGCCGAGAGCACCAAGAAGAAGAACCTGCGCAAGCCCGCGCTCGTGGCTGGCGCGGTCCTTGGTGTGCTCGGCGTGCTCTACCTGACCGACTTGTTGTCCAGTCAGGGCGATGTGCCGCGCGGTGTCACGGTCGCGGGTGTCGACGTCGGCGGGCTGACGCGCGCCGCCGCGGAGAAGAAGCTCCGCGACGAGATCGAGCCGCGGCTCAACCAGCCGATCCAGCTCAAGGCAGGCGACTTCACCACCGAGATGCTGCCCGCCAAGGCCGGGCTGACCCCGGACTGGAACAAGACGCTCGACGCCGCCGGTGAGCAGCCGATCAACCCGATCACCCGGCTGTCGTCGTTCTTCAGCGACCGCGAGGTCGGCTTCTCGACTCAGACCGACCAGCAGGCGCTGGGGTCCGCGGTCGAGGAGGTGCGCAGCAAGGTCGACCAGGACACCGTCGAAGGCAGCATCAAGTTCGACGGCGCGACGCCGTCGGTCGTGGAAGCCAAGCAGGGCCGCAAGCTCGACGCCAAGGGCGCGTCCGACCAGATCGTCGCGGAATGGGTCAACGGGCAGCCGATCCAGCTGCCGGTGGCGCTGACCGAGGCGAAGGTCTCGCGTGAGGCCGTGCAGGCCGCGTTCGACAAGGCCAAGGCCGCGACGGCCAAGCCGTTCGTGCTGAAGGGCGAAGGCAAGGACGCGACGCTCACGCCGACCCAGATCGCGACGGCGTTGCGGTTCGAGCCGGTGGACAACACCCTGGTCGTGAAGATCGACAACGCCAAGGTCGTCGAGGCGGCCGGCCCGCAGCTGAAGTCCTCTGAGAAGGAAGGCAAGGACGCCACCATCGTGTTCGAAGGTGGCAAGCCGACCGTGCACCCCTCCGAGGAGGGCAAGAAGGTCGACTGGGATCCGAGCCTCGCCACGTTCCCGGATGTCGTGCAGCAGCAGGACAAGCGCGAGCTGGTGCTGAAGTACACGGTCAAGCCGGCGAAGGTGACCACCGAGCAGGCCAACGCGCTCGGCATCAAGGAGGTCATCGGTGAATACACCACCGGTGGCTTCGTCGCCGAGTCCGGCGTGAACATCCGGACGGTGGCGCAGAAGGTCCAGGGCGCGATCGTCAAGCCGGGCGACACGTTCAGCCTCAACGGTTTCACCGGTCCCCGCGGCCTCGCACAGGGGTACGTCGAAGCAGGCGTGATCAAGGACGGCGCCCCTGGCCGTGAGGTCGGCGGCGGCATCTCCCAGTTCGCGACGACGCTGTACAACGCCTCGTACTTCGCGGGCATGAAGGACGCGGGCCACAAGGAACACAGCTACTGGATCAGCCGCTACCCCAAGGCTCGTGAGGCGACGGTGTTCCAGGACCACGCCGGTCACAGCATCATCGACCTGAAGTTCACCAACGACGCGCAGACCGGTGTGGCGATCCAGACCATCTGGACGCCAGGCAACATCACCGTGCGGCTGTGGGGAACGAAGCGGTACAACGTCGAGTCGATCACTGGCGGAGAGACCAACCCGACCCAGCCGCAGGAGAAGGCAGGCCCGCCGCAGAACTGCAAGGCCAGCAACGGTTCGCACGGCTTCACGGTGACCGACACCCGGGTGATCAAGGACCTCAACGGTCGGGAGATTCGCCGGGAGAACCGGACGATGAAGTACAACCCGCAGCCCAAGATCACCTGCCCACCGCCTGCGTGAAACCCCACGTGACCCACGTGACCCACGTGAGTGGTTTGTCCCACTCCAGGCGATAACAGAAGTCCGAACTAACCGCTCACGACAGACGCGAACTGGCAAGGCTGGGCAGCGTGTCGTGAGCGGTTAGTTCTCTACCGGGACAAACCACTCACGACAGGCAAGTACACGAAAGGACGGCGATCCTGGCCTGAATGAACTGGGCCAGGGGTCGCCGCCCTTTTCCTCGCCGCGGGAGCGGTGGGCTTACTGGGTCAGAACGCTGCTTCGTCCAACTCCATGATGGCGTTGTCGGCGGCCTCGACGATCTTGCGACCGGCCGAGAGCTCCGGCAGGACGTTGCGGGCGAAGAAGGACGCCACAGCGACCTTGCCCTCGTAGAAGGCCTTGTCACGGGCGGAGACGTCGCCGGACAACGCCTTCAGGGCGACCTCGGCCTGGCGCAGCAGCAGCCAGCCGATCAGCAGGTCACCGGTGGACAGCAGCAGCCGAACGGTGTGCTGGCCGACCTTGTTGATGTTCTGCGGGTCTTCCTGCGACGAGGTCAGGTGGCCGATCAGCGCGCCGATGATGCCCTGCACGTCCTCAAGTGCTTGCTTGAGTAACGCGCGCTCTTCCTTCAGGCGGCCGTTTCCGCCCTCGGTCGACAGGAACTCGTTGATCTCGCCGGCCACGTACGCCAGCGCCTGACCCTTGTCCCGCACGATCTTGCGGAAGAAGAAGTCGAGCGACTGGATCGCGGTCGTGCCCTCGTACAGCGAGTCGATCTTGGCGTCCCTGATGTACTGCTCGATCGGGTAGTCCTGCAGGAAGCCGGAACCGCCGAGGATCTGCAGCGACTGGGTCAGCTGCTCGTACGCCCGCTCCGAGCCGACGCCCTTGACGATCGGCAGCAGCAGGTCGTTCACCTGTGCCATCAGCTCTTCGCCGCCGAGCGCGATCCGGTCCTGGAAGGTCGCCGTGTACAGGTACACCGCGCGCAGGCCTTCGGCGTACGCCTTCTGCAGCATCAGGCTGCGGCGCACCTCGGGGTGGTGCGTGATGGTCACGCGGGGCGCCGCCTTGTTGAGCATGTTCGGCAGGTCCGCACCCTGGACGCGCTCCTTGGCGTAGTCCAGCGCGTTCAGGTAGCCGGTCGACAGGGTCGCGATCGCCTTGGTACCGACCATCATCCGGGCGTACTCGATCACCTGGAACATCTGCGCGATGCCGTTGTGCACCTCGCCGAGCAGCCAGCCGACGGCGGGCTTGTCGTGCTGCCCGAAGGTCAGCTCGCACGTGGCCGAGGCGTTCAGGCCCATCTTGTGCTCGACGTTGGTCACGTAGGCGCCGTTGCGCTCGCCCAGTTCGCCCGTCTGCGGGTCGAAGTGGAACTTGGGTACCAGGAAGAGGCTGAGGCCCTTGGTGCCTGGCCTTGTCTCGATTCCCGGGCCTTCCGGCCTGGCCAGCACCAGGTGCATGATGTTCTCGGTCATGTCCTGGTCGGCTGAGGTGATGAAGCGCTTCACGCCGTCCAGGTGCCAGGTGCCGTCTTCCTGCAGCACGGCCTTGGTACGCGCGGCGCCGACGTCGGAGCCGGCGTCGGGCTCGGTCAGCACCATGGTGGCGCCCCAGCCGCGCTCGATCATCACCTCGGCCCAGTGCCTCTGCTCGTCGGTGCCGTTGCGGTGCACGACCTCGGCGAAGTTCGGGCCGGCCATGTACATGAAGATCGCCGGGTTGGCGCCGAGGATCAGCTCGGCCGCCGCCCAGGTCACCGACGGCGGAATGCCGAGGCCACCGAGGTCGTTGCTCAGGCCGATCCGGTACCACTCGCCGTCCCACAGCGCCTGGTAGGACTTCTTGAAGCTCTCGGGGAGCGTCACCGAGAAGGTCTTCGGGTCGTACGTGGTGCCCTTGCGGTCACCTTCGACGAACGAGTCGGCCAGCGGGCCGGTCGCCACCTTGTTCAGCTCCGCGAGCACGCCACGCGCCGTCTCCTCGTCCGCTTCCGCGTACGGGCCGGTGCCGAGCCGCTCCTGGACGTTGAACACCTCGAAGAGGTTGAACTCCAGGTCGCGAACGTTGCTCTTGTAGTGGGCCATGGGTCGCTCCCCTGTGTGTCTGCGTTTCCGGGGCAGGCTTGTGCTACTCGCCGGTAACAATAGAATATTACTTGCCGGTAACCCGAGCAAGCAGATCCCGCCGATGTGGTGAAGGAAACGGTCCAGTGGTTGCGATCGTGACCACTAGTAGGGGTGGTCTTCCTGGTTGACCGTGAGCACACCGGAGCGGAACGCGACCGCGACGGCGTGCGTGCGGTCCCGTGCGGACAGCTTGCGCAGGATGCTCTTCACATGAGTGCGAACGGTCTCCACAGATACGTACAGCACCTTGGCGATCGCCTGGTTCTCCAACCCGTCGGCGATGAGCTGCAGCACCTGGTACTCACGCCGGGACAGCGGCTGCTGGCCGTGGTTGGCCACGACCGGCCCGCCCTTGCCCTTGGCTGAGCCGAGCGCGGGCGCCAGCGTCGGATCGATGTACCTGCGTTCGGCATGCACCCGCTGAATCGCCTGGATCAGCTGCGGCGGCTCGCTGCGCCGTGAGATCACGCCGTGCACGCCAGCTGCGATCGCGCCCGCGATGTACTGGGTGTTGCGCTGTGCCTCGCGGATCATCAGCAGAACGCCGAGGTCAGGGTCATTGCCGATGAGCATCCGGGACAGGTGCCAGCGCGGGTCGAGACCGGAGTCGATGATCACCGCGTGCGGCCGGAAGCGTTCACACAGCTGAAGCGCGGCGTGCGGGCTGCCTGCGGCGCCCACCCAACGCAGGCCGCGGGTTCTCATCACGAGTGCGGACAGCCCTTCGCGGACGAGCGGCACCGAATCGACCAAGGCGATCCCCAAGCCACCTTCTGTCGACCGCCCGGTGACGACCGCTCCTGTCGGTCGCACCTGGCGGTGGTCGATGTTGTTCGCCATCCACGCCTCCACGCCGGGTCACTCGTCCGATAGTGCGACGTCAGGACACCTGACTCGTGACGTTGTCGGCGTCTGTGACCGCCGGTAACACAAAAACTCACCCCCACGGGTGATAACTCTTGTCCGATTCCCGACCAATGGACCGGAACCGACGCCTTCGCCCGGGCGTTGGTCAGGCATGGAGATGATGTGGGGCGTGTCACTCCCCGCGCTCGCCGTGTTGCTCATCGGGCTCGCGATCATGGAGTTGGTCTGGCGCCGGATCCGGCGCTCGTGCAAGTCCGGCGCGCCCTTCTCCGGCGTGGCCTTCGACGAGTTCACGGCGTTCCTCCATGGCGGCAAGCGGGTCGAGCTTGAGCAGCGCGTGACGCATTCGCTGATGCGCGAGGAGAGCGAGGACGGAGCGCCACCTCACCATGTAGATCTCGACCGTGGCGTGGTCTTCCTCAATCGCCCAGACGGTGACAGCAAGAAGTAGAACACGTTACAGTTGTCCTTCCTGGCAGTGCGGGGAAGGACGGCATGCTGATGAAGTTCACGGTCGCCATCGCGTTGAGTCCGCTCGATCAGATCACCGAGCTCGCGCGGACCGCACAGGAGTGCGGATATTCGGCGATTGCCTTGCCAGACTCGATTTTCTACCCCGAGAAAGTCGCAGAGGACTATCCATACACACCGGACGGTTCGCGGTTCTGGAACGCCGAGACGCCATGGGTCGACCCGTTCGTGGCGGCCGCCGCGATGGGGGCGGTCACCGATGAGATCAGGTTCTACACCCAAGTACTGAAACTTGGCCCACGAAACCCGCTGCTGCTCGCCCGCCAGGTTCAGTCGGTCGCCTGTCTGACCAACAACCGGTTCGGGCTCGGCGTCGGTATCGGCTGGACGCCGGAGGAGTTCGAGTGGTGCGGCGCGCCCTTCGAGAACCGCGGCGCACGGGTCGACGAGTCGATCGAGGTGCTCAAGCTCGTGCTCGGCGGCGGCATGGTCGAGTACCACGGCCGGTTCTTCGACTTCGACAAGCTGCAGATGAGCCCGGCGCCAAGCGAGCCCGTGCCGTTCTACGTCGGCGGGCACACCGAGCGTGGGCTGCGCCGCGCCGCCAAGATCGGCGACGGCTGGAGCTCGGCGATGATCAAGTTCGACGACCTCAAGGCCACCATTGAGCGGCTCGCGCAGCTGCGCGCGGAGTACGAGCGGGCCGCTGAGCCCTTCGAGATCCAGGCCGTGTGCATCGACCGGTTCGGCATCGACGGGTACCGCCAGCAGTCAGATATCGGTGTCACAGACGCACTCGTGGCGCCGTGGGTGTTCTACGGCGTCGGCATGGACGGCGAGCTCAACGCCAAGAAAGACGGCATCAAGCGGTTCGCTGACGAGATCCTCCACAAGCTCTGATCTGAAAGGACCAATCCATGACCGCCGTGAGTTGGCAGGCGACCGAGACCGAGCACCCGGCCCGTGACGCGTCCCGTAAGTCGATGAGCGCGGTAAGCCGGGGCGCGAAGGAGGAATGGGTCGCGCTCTTCGCGCCCGATGCCGTCATCGAGGACCCGGTCGGCCAGTCGCCGATCGACCCGACCGGTCTCGGGCATCACGGGCACGAGGCGATCCGTGCGTTCTGGGACAAAACGGTCGCGACAGTGGAGCGGTTCGAGTTCAACGTGGTGGACTCGTTCACCGGTGGGAACGAGGTCGCCAACATCGGCACGATCCACGTGTACCTGCCCGGTGACATGCGGATGGACACCCAGGGCGTGTTCGTCTACCGGGTCGGTGACGACGGCTTGATCGTTTCCTTGCGGGCGTTCTGGGAGATGGACCGGGCACTGGGGACCCTGCGCAAAGCTAACGGTTCATCTACATGAAACCGAATCACGAATGTGACTCAGTTGTGGCCTAGACCTTCCCCACCGATGTCACGTCTCCGTAAGACGTACGTCACAAGCCGAGCGCTTGGGTCGACGTTGGAGGTGCGATGGGCACACTGGACTGGGCTGTCGTTGTCGGATATTTCTTCGTGATGGTGGCTATCGGCGTCTGGTCGAAGAGCCGGGTCGCCAACACGAGTGACTTCTTCACAGCCGGCGGCAAGATGCCGTGGTGGCTTTCTGGGATCTCCCACCACATGTCCGGTTACAGCGCTGTCATGTTCGTGGCATTCGCTGGTGAGGCATACCGGTATGGCCTCACGGTTTACGTCTGGTGGGCGCTGACGATCGGTGTCGGTGTCGGCATCGGTGCGTGGCTGTTCGCGCCGCGCTGGAACAGGTTGCGGTCCAAGTACAACGTGGCCTCACCGCTCGAGTACCTGGCGAAGCGCTACAACGTGCCGACCCAGCAGGTGCTCGCCTGGTCGGGCTCGCTGCTCAAGGTGGTCGACATCGCCGCCAAGTGGGCGGCCGTCGCCGTCCTGCTGCGCGGTTTCGCCGGTGTGCCGATCACCTGGGGCATCCTCCTGATCGGCGCCGTGACCATGGTCTACTCGGTGATCGGTGGCCTCTGGGCGGACGCGCTGACCGACTTCGGCCAGTTCATCATCCAGGCCGTCGCCGGCTTCGCGATGTTCGGCGCGGTGATCGCCCACTTCGGCGGCATCTCGTGGATCTGGGAAATGTGGGGCGACCTGCCACCGCAGAACAGCCAGCCGCTGGCCGGGCCGTACACGATCACGTTCTTCCTCGCCCTCTTCCTGATCAAGACGCTGGAATACAACGGCGGCATGTGGAACCTGGCGCAGCGCTACATGGCCGCGCCAGACGGTTCCGCCGCACGTCGCTCGGCCGCGCTGTCCAGCGTGCTGTGGCTGGTCTGGCCGCTCGTGCTGTTCCTGCCGATGTGGGCGGCGCCGCTGATCGTTCCGGGCCTGCCCAACGGCGACGACGCCTACGTCGCCATGGGTCTGCAGATGCTGCCCGCTGGCCTGGTCGGCCTGGTGCTCGCCGGGTTCTTCTCGCACACGATGGCGATGGTGTCCTCGGACGCCAACGTGATCTCCGCGGTGATCACCCGCGACATGCTGCCGCGGATCTGGAAGGGCGCGTCGCGGATGGCCGAGGCGGCCAAGCTGCAGCTCGCCCGGATCACCACGTTCCTGTTCATCGCGGCGAGCATGTTGATCGCGATCAGCACCAGCGGCACCGGTGTGGTCATCAAGATCGTGGTGGACGTGGTCGCGGCGACCGTCGGTGTCATCGGCATCCCGCTGATGCTCGGCCTGCTGCCGTGGTTCCGCCGTTCCGGCCCGCGTGCCGCGCTGTCCGCGGTTCTGCTCGGCCTCGGTGTCTGGGCGACGCTGTTCATCTCGCAGAAGACCGGCGTGACGGTGTCGAAGGAGGCGCTCGTCGCCTACCCGATCCTGACCTCGACGGTGATCTACATCTTCGGCGGGTTGTTCTTCCCAGAGCGCACCGAGCAGCGTGACGAGCTGATCGACACGCTGGAGTCGGATGATCCGACACCGGCGGTGACCGCAAGCAAGTAACCAACGAGAAGTTGCCAACCCCGATTGGCAACGCCGGCTGTGGGCGGGGAGTCCGGACTCCCCGCCCACAGTGCTGTTCTGGCCTGCGAAGACTCCGTTGTGGACCATCGCGCCGTTTCGTCAGTCGGTACGTTTCGTCTACGGTTCACCCTGCGGCCACCATCGGCCTGCCCGGACTGACAATCCGCCGCCAGCAACAAGGTGACATCCCAGGCTCAGCCTCTGACGCTTTGTGATTGACTGGTGACGGCAAGCATCTAAGGTCCCGGTGAGTGACTGCCAGGCTGGGTACACAAGGGGTCGGTGAGTGACAAGAGCACCGCAACGTGCCACGTTCCGCGATGTCTTCGCGCTCGCGGAGTTCCGGGCACTGTGGTTCGCCGAGTTGTTGTCGATTTTCGGCGATCAACTGGCCAGAGTGGCGCTTTCCGTGCTCGTCTTCCAGGAGACCGGCTCGGCCGCGTTGACCGGTCTGACGTACGCGCTGACCTACGCGCCGTCCATCCTCGGTGGGATCTTCCTTTCCGGACTGGCTGACCGTTTCCCGCGACGCGAGGTCATGGTCGGGGTCGACTTGGCCCGTGCCGTGTTGATCCTGCTGGTGGCCATCCCAGGCATGTCGGTGTGGGTACTGGCGGTGCTGGTTGCCGGTGTCTCGTTGCTCAACCCGCCGTTCAAGGCGGCGCAGCTCGCGCTGATGCCGGACGTGCTCGAAGGCGACCGCTACGTCGTCGGCCTCGCGGTGCGCAGCATGACCAACCAGACCGCGCAGCTGATCGGATTCGCCGGCGGCGGTCTGCTGATCGCGGCGATCGATCCGCACCTCGCGCTGGTGATCGACGGCCTCACGTTCATCGCGTCGGCCCTGTTCGTCCGGTTCGGTTTGCAGCGTCGACCGGCCGCGAGGGCGACCGAAGAGGCAGCTAAACGGGCAAACTTCCTCAGCTCGATCAGGCAGGGCGGCCGCCTCGTGTTCGCCGACTCCGGCCTGCGCACCCTGCTGCTCATCACGTGGGTGTCCGGGTTGTTGCCCGTCTACGAAGGACTGGCGGCGCCATACGCGAAGACGTTCGGCGGCGGTTCGTTCGAAGTCGGTCTTCTGCTGGCCAGCGACCCACTAGGTAGTGTTATCGGCGCGTTCGTGTTCACGCGGTGGGTTCATCCAGCTACCCGGCCGAAGCTGATCGGGCCGCTGGCGATCCTCGCGGCGGCGCCGATGCTGGTCGCGTTCCTGCGTCCGGGACTGGTCCCGTCAATGGTGGTTTTCCTGGTGTGCGGAGCACTGGGCACCGTGGCACTGATGCAGGCGACTGCCTCGTTGTCGCTGGCCGTGCCCGACTCGAGCAGGGCGCAGACGATGGGACTGTCGAACACCGGCCTGACGACGGCCATGGGGTTGAGCCCGGCGATTGGAGGTGTGGTCGCGGACGCAACAAACGCACAGACAGCCGTAGGGATATTCGGAGTCGCAGGGATCTTGATCACAGCAGTGCTGGCATGGGTGTGGTTCCGAGCCATTGGCTCAGATCCGCAGCGGTGGATACCAAGCGACACCACACCTACATCCCCAGCCTGAAAGTGATCCGCGGTGACTTCAGCGTGCTGAAGTCACCGGGTTCGGGTCACTGGTCTCGACCGCACATCGCCAACCACCTTTCCTCGACGCAAATTAAAATACACACCTCCGGCTCTGGCCAAAAGAAGCGTCTGGATGGAAACTGTCTGTAGATGAGTTGGTCGCCCAGCGCGAGCAAGAGGGGTACACGAGGGGAATGGGGGCTCCCATGAAAAGCGAAGCAACGGAGGATCCGCCCCGGCGACGTTGGGTCGCCGTCGGTGAATGGTCGTTGTGGCAGCGGCCGCGCCATTGGGTTTATTTCACGCTCAGTACTGAAGCGGTTACTGTTGGCTTGACCGTCGCCGCTTTCTTCATCTTCCCGATCGCGGGCGATGACGTGGGACTTTTCGCGTTTCTCGCGGCGCTCGGCCTTGTACACACCGAGGCGACGCGCAAGATCGAGCGGATGCGGCGAACACTCAACGTGACCCCGCACATCAACATGACCTCGGTCTGGATGCTGCCCGCGGCACTGCTGCTCCCGCCGCCGCTCGTCGCGCTGCTCGCCGTCGTGCTGTACACGCATCTGGGGATGCGCAGCTGGGGGAACCTCGAGCACGTCGCGGTGCACAAGACCGTGACCAACGCCAGCACGATGATCCTGTCGTGTTACGCGACCGCGTTCGCGGCCACCTTCTTCCTGACCGGGCCGATCACCGCGACGCTCGACGTCAAGGCCATCTCGCTCGCGGTCATCGCGGGCGTGATCGTGCACTTCCTGGTCGCTTTGATCATCACCATCATCGCCCTCTACCTGGCCGAACCGGACCAGGCAACGCCAGAGCGGCTGTTCGGTAGCTACGACGACAACGCACTCGAGCTGACCACGCTGTGCCTCGGCGGCCTGATGATCCTGGTGCTGATGCACCAGCCGGTGCTGTCCATGCTGATGTTCCTGCCGATGTTCGTGCTGCAGCGCTCGATGCTGGCCAAGCAGCTCGAGGAGATGGCGTCAAAGGACATGAAGACGGGCCTGCTCAACGCTGTGACCTGGCACAACCGTGGTGAGCGGGAGATATCCCGCGCCGACCGGTCGGCTGGCGAGTTCAGCGTGCTGATGATCGACCTCGACTACTTCAAGAAGATCAACGACACCTACGGTCACCTGGCCGGCGACGACATGTTGATCTCGCTGGCCGAGCTGCTGAAACGCGAGACGAGGTCGCACGACCTGGTCGGCCGGTTCGGCGGTGAGGAGTTCGTGGTCCTGCTGGCAGGCGCGTCCGAGCGGGAGGCGCTGGCCGCGGCTGACCGGATCCGTGAGTTGATCGTTGAGCTGGTGGTCGAGACCCGCACGAACGAGGGCACGCCGGTGACGATCACCGACCGCACGGCATCCATTGGAGTGGCTTCGTATCCCACGGCTGGGGAAAGCCTCGACGAAGTTCTTGCCGCCGCGGACGCGGCAGTGTACGTGGCCAAAGAGAGCGGTCGAAATCGGGTTGTCGGTGCCGCGAATCGAAAAGCCCTGGTCGCGACTGCGGGTTAGCAAGCCGCCGGAAATATAAGCTGAAAGTAACCGCCGTCCTGCGACGGCGGTTACTTTTGTTCTATCCCTTTGCCGGGTGATTTACACAACTGGACCTACTTGAATACCCAAAGAACATCGTTTTGAAACGGTCCATTGGAAATGGTTCAGTTTGTCTGACAGCTGAACAAAACCAGCAGGCAGGGTGCCAAAATGATCACTGTGTTGGATCGGTTTCGATGGATCGACGGCCATGCCGACGTCTGGGCTGTTTTCCGAGATCCCGCCGCGTTCGGCGAGATCATCGCGGCATTGGCTGATCCGTTCGGCGGTGCACGGATTACGACGGTCGCTGGCATCGAATCCCGGGGCTTCCTGCTTGGTGGCGCAGTCGCGGTTGCCCTGAATGTCGGCTTCACTGCCATCCGCAAGTCGGGATCGATCTTTCCCGGCCCCAAGGTCAGGCGCGTGACGTCAGCGGACTACCGGGGCAACGACACCGAGTTGTTGATGCAGCGCGACGCGCTCGCGCCCGGCGACCGGGTCCTGATGGTCGACGACTGGATCGAGACCGGCAGCCAGGCCATCGCCGCCCAGTCAATGATCGCCGAGTGCGGGGCGACCCTCGTGGGCATCGCGGTCGTCATCGACGGCCTGCCCGATGCACGCCGTGCCCTGCTGCCGCCCGTGCACGGGCTCGCACGTCAGGACTCGCTCTAAGGCTGGACGTCCACGAACGCCACCCCTATCCCGGTCACCGGCGGCCCGACGGGCGGCTTGCCTGTGACGGTGGCCAGGTTGGTCACGTCGTCCGTCGGCGCGGTCATCGTGCAGGTGTACTCCGCCTTGTCCTTGAGCTCGCCGATCGTGCGGGCGCAGTCAGGTGCGATCGCGTCCGTGACCGCGACCTCGGTCAGCAGGACGTCACCGGTGTTGCGGACGCTGACCGAGAACGTGACGGTGTCCCCTGGCTTGTACGGGCCTGCGGTGGTCATCACGATCGAGATGCCTGGGTGAATGACCGTGTAGGCCGCGTCGTCGGCTGCGGTGACTGAGCGCGCGGTGATGTCCACGCCCGTCACGGTCGCTTTTGTCGTCGTGCCAATTGATCCGGCGACCTGCGTGCAGGTGTAGGTCTGGTTTGCGCCTGCGGCGAGATCGCCGATTTCCTTGGTGCAGTTCGGGATCTCGTCGATCACTCCGACCTTGGTCAGCGGGGTGTCGCCGGTGTTCGTGACCTTGATCGTGAACGTGACGGTGTCGCCTTGCCTGACCGGGTTAGGTGCCGCGTCCTTGGTGATCTGCACGTTCGGATGAATGACCTTGACCGCGGCCTCGGCGGTCGCTGTCACCCGCTTGCCGAGACGATCGGACGCGCCCACCTCCGCGATGTTCACGCCGTCTGGCACAGGTGCTGTCGCGGTGCACGTGAAAGTCGTTGGGGCAGCGAGCTTTCTCGCACAGCCAGGGGTTTTGGCGTCGAGAACCTCGATGTCCGTGAGTGGGGTGTCGCCCGCGTTGTCGACCTTGATGGTGAAGGTGACCGTGTCGCCGACGCGGTACGCGGGTTTGTCGGCCTGCTTGGTGATCTTCACGGCCGGGTTCAGCACTTCGACCGGCACCGAGCTACCGCCTTCGATGTCGCCGATTGGCGTGCTGCCAATGACTTTCACGGTATGCGTGAAGTCGTCCTGCGGGGCCGTGACCTGGCATGTCACCGTCTGCGACTGGCCAGGGTCGAGCGTGGCGATCGTCCCGCACCCAGCCTTGACGTCCTTGACCGGCACGGCGCCCGAGTTCGTGACAGTGATCGTGAACGTGACTTGATCACCCGGGTGCACCGCGGGTTTGTCCACGGTCACGGCTACCTGCAACTCCGGTACCGCGATGGAGATCGCGACGCTTTGCACGAGATAGCTGTCGCCCGTCGTGGTGAAGCCAAGGTCCAATGTCGTGGCACCGACCAGGATCGGCGCGGTCAGCGTGCGCGCGTCGACGCTGAAGTTGTTCGGACTACCATTGGCCTGGGAGACAAAGAAGTTCTCGCCCTGCCCGGCCTTGTTCACCAGGAACTGGTCGCCGCCGATGCCCCAGTCACCCTCGTAGGCGGTCAATTCGATCCGCGCCTCCGGGGTCGCTGCCCGGAAACCGTTGACCTGCAACGTGGTTGTCTCGTCGCCGGTGTTCTGGCGGACGTGCCCGTCGTACACGAACACCTGCCGCTTCGGCGCCCCGGGTTCGCTGTACACGAGCGTCAACGACCAGCCGCCGACGCAGCCGAAACCCTTGGGAGTCCACACGTTCGCGACTGTGACCGGCTTGGTCTCGGTCATGAACGCGGCCGTCACGTCCGCCGACGCCGAGTAGAGCTGGCTCGACCCGCGGTGCGTCCCTGGCGGATCGACCCGGAATGTCGTTGGCGTGACGTCCTTTGTGCTGGACCCGACCGTCAGCCGGATCGGCTGGCTCGGCGCGCCACCCGGCAGCACCGCAGGCGTCTCCGACTCCCGCGACTGACACATCTTCACGGTCGAATCGGCGAACACACCGGTGTTCCCGCCCCAGTTCAGCCGGGCGTACTCGACCTTCGCGCCCTTGGGCAGCTCCGGGCTGGCGCTGCTGGAGTTGAACGTGCCCGGATCACTGTCCACGTCCGCGTACTGCATGAAGAAGTTGTCGTTCACCCGGTCGTTGCCCCGGTTGGCCGCCTCGGCACAGGCTTGGGGCGTGTTGCCCTCGCCCGTCGCGGGTGCCTTGTCGGCATCGGTCGGGCAGCGCAGAGAACCGTTGCCAACGCTAAGAAAGTCGCCGTTGAGAATCCGCGTGTATGCCTGCAGGAACGGCTGTTCCTCAGCGGCGCGTGCGCCTGCGGTCAAGCCTGCCAACAACATCAGCCCGACCAACACAAGGCGCATACCAGCCGAGTCTGTCAGCGAACGCCGTTACCGACATCTGTTCGGCGGCTACTTCACCCGCTTGTGTCGCGACTGGTGTCGACCCGGTGAAAGTTGAGGTAAGCCCTTGACGGCGTCGGCCCCCGCTGCCCCTGATAGCGCGACCCGGCCTTCGTCGAGCCATACGGGTGCTCGGCGGCGCTGGAGAGGCGGAAAAGGCAGAGCTGCCCGATCTTCATCCCCGGCCACAGCGTGATCGGCAAGTTCGCGACATTGGACAGCTCGAGAGTGATGTGCCCGGAGAACCCAGGGTCGATGAACCCGGCGGTCGAGTGCGTGAGCAGACCAAGACGGCCGAGAGAGGACTTGCCCTCCAACCGACCAGCGAGATCATCGGGCAAAGTGACAAACTCATAGGTCGAACCCAGCACAAACTCGCCAGGGTGCAGCACGAACGGATCCTCACCCTGCTGCTCGACCAAGGACGTCAGCTCGTCCTGCTGCAACGCGGGATCGATATGCGTGTACTTGGTGTTGTCAAAAACCCGAAAGAACCGGTCAAGCCGCACATCAATGCTCGAAGGCTGAAGCATCGCCGGGTCGTAGGGCTCGAGCCCTAGCCGTCCCGACTCCAGCTCCTTGGTCAGATCACGATCACTCAGCAGCACGCCAACACCCTAGCTGCGCCCGGCAGCTGATGTTGTGTATGCTCGGTCAGGCGTTCGCGGATGTAGTTCAATGGTAGAACATCAGCTTCCCAAGCTGAATACGCGGGTTCGATTCCCGTCATCCGCTCTGGAGAAGTTTTAGCAGGTCAGAGGGGCTGTCACCGATCATCGGTGACAGCCCCTCTGGTCATTCAAGATCCGAGCCCGGCACTACTCGTGGCGGATGATGACCTCGATCACCCGTGGCTGCCGCTTGAGGAACAACCCAGCAAGCAGGCCCAACGCCACACCAGCCGCGACAGGCGCGGCACGCTTTAGCAACGGCGTGAGGACGAGGGCCGCGCCGTCCAGCGCCTGGGGTTCGGCGGTGACGGCTGGAGCTGGCGAAGAACCGTTGGTGGTGAAGGAGTTCTCCACGTTTTTGGCGAACTGGTCGATCAGCCGCTGCGAGACCTCGCCGATCACACCCCGGCCGAACTGGGCCACTTTGCCGCGGATCATCAGATCCGTCTCGATCTCAACCTTCGAACCATTGCCGTCGGGCAGGACGCGAGCTGTCACGTGCGCGTCGGCGTTGCCCTGGCCGTGTTGTTCACGGCCGGAGGCTTTGAGGACCGCAGTGCGTGCGGCCTGGTCGACCGACAGGAACTTCACCGTCCCGGTGTATGCAACTCCGAGCGGTCCGACCTTCACCTTCACTTCGCCGGAGTAGGTCGAGTCGTCGACGCGGCCGGTCAACCGGCTGCCGGGCATGCACCCGGCAACCCGCTCGACGTCCAGCAGAGTCTCGAACACCTTCGCCGGATCTTCGGCGATGTGGACTTCGTTCGTCAGCTTCATCAGAGATCCATCAATGCCTTACGTTGCCCGCCGTCGACGGGGATGTGCGCGCCATTGATGAAGCTAGCCTTCGGCGAGGCGAGGAACGCCACCAGTGCCGCGACCTCGTCCGGCTCGCAGATCCTGCCGAACGGGATCGAGCTGGTGGCCAGCTCGTGCGCGCGGTCCTGGGTGACCTTCTTGTCCCGTGCGAACGCCTTTTCCAAGGTGTCCCAACGGTCTGTGTTCACTGGGCCTGGGTTGACCGTGTTCACGCGGACGCCGTAGCGGCCGTATTGCTCGGCGATCGAGGAGGCGAAGTTGATGTCCGCGGCGTTCGCGACACCCGCGGTGAGCTCCCAGTAGCTTGGCTTGAGGCCGTCATTTCCAACCACCAGCACGATTGAACCCGTGCCGCGCTCCTTCATGTGCGGGATGACCGCGCGCACGGACCGGACGTAGCCCATGAACTTCAGGTTCAGGCTGGACATCCACTGCTCTTCGGTCAGCTCTTCGAGCAGGCCGCCCGGTGAGCTGCCTGCGCACGTGACCAGCGTGTCGATCCGGCCGAACTGCTCCAACGTGGCTGCGACGCAGCGTTCGACGTCTTCGGACTTGCTCATGTCGCCTGCCATCGGCACGACCGTGCGCCCGCTTGCCGCGGCGATCTCCTTCGCGGTCACCTCAAGGGATTCGGCGGTTCGGGCGGTGATCACCACGTCCGCGCCCTCGGCGGCGAGGTGTTCGGCGACCGCTCGGCCGATGCCCTTGCTCGCGCCGGTCACGAAGGCGACTTTGTCGGTCAGCTGCAGGTCCATGAACCACTCCTCACCTCGGACGTGATATTTGGTATACCAGATCTGCTCGGGCGGAAGCGAGGGCCAATCCGGCCGGTGTCCCCTCGATCAAGGTCCCGAGCTGGCACAACGTCGCCTCCGATCCCGGTTTGCCAATCAGTTGGGCGCCGACAGGCAGGCGGACGGCGGTGGCCGCTGACCCGTGTTCGGCGACGCGCTGTGCGTCGGCAAGTTCGATCGGCGTTGCCTGTGATCCCGGTTCGCCGGCGAGTCCGGCAGGTGCTGACAAAGCGGGCAAACCTGTGATCGATGCCAGTGCCGTGAACCTGAAGTACTTGTTCTCCAACCCTTCTGTGCCCAACACAGCTGCGGACAATGGGGTGACGGGCAACAAGATTGCGTCCAACTCAGTCGGGAACGTCCAAGCTGGGAACTCCACCACCGGCGACGACGGCTCCAGCACCTCGACCAACCGCGGCGACAGCGAATCCTTGGCGGGCCAATAGAGCGACCGCGCCTCCGACTGCATCAACGACGACGCGGCAAACCGGGCGTCCGGGATTTCCACTTCCTCAAAGGAAACCACCGGCAAGGCGGCCATCGTCGCTTCGAGCACCGCACGCACCTCGTCCGAGCAGAACCGAAGGCTGTATCCGACCCGGAAGGAAGTCGGCACCGGCGAGGTGACACCGCCCATGGCCTCGAACATCCACAGGCAGTCAGCCGAGGTCAGAGCGATCGGACCGACCGTGTCCAGCGAAGGCGCCAAGGGTTTGATGCCGTCCATCGGCAGGGCGCCGTACGTCGGTCGAAGCCCGGCCACACCGCACAGGCCAGCGGGAATGCGGATCGAGCCGCCGGTGTCCGTGCCCAGTGCATATCGGACCGCGCCAGTGGCCACAGCGACCGCCGACCCACCACTGGATCCGCCTGCGTGCCGCGCAGGATCCCAGGGGTTTACGCAGCCTGGCGTCATCACCGAGTACGCCAACTCGGGCATTGTGGTGCGGCCCATGGAGTAGCAGCCCGCTTCGACCAAGCGTTGCCAGACCGTCGCATCCGGGCTGATGTTGTCCTTCACCGCGACTGGAACGCCGGTCTCGGCACCGGAAACCGAGACGAACGCGCCAAGGTCCACAGCACGCTGAACAGGCGAGGCCAAGCGTTTGCGGTCGATCTTGCCCATGTGGTTGCGCGGCAGGGCCTGCACCTCGAAGAACTGCTTCGGGACCTTGTAGGGCGCCAGCAGCGACCGGGCATGCGCGGCAAGATCGACACGTTCACGAGTGACGACCCAAGCGGTCACTTGCTCGCCCCACTGTGGCGAGGGCAGCCCGGCGACAGCAGCCTCGGCCACCAAAGGATGCGACTCAAGCGCTAGTTCGACCTCACGCGGGTACACATTCATCCCGCCGGTGATGATGAGTTCCTTGCTGCGCCCCTTGATCACCAGGTGCCCGTCGACGATCTCACCGAGATCCCCAGTGCGAAACCACCCGTCCGGAGTGAACGGATCCTCGGCATCGCCCCAATACCCGGAGAACACCTGAGGCCCGCGAAGCTGAATCTCCTCATCCACCAACCGAACGTGCATGCCAGGCAACGGAATCCCGACCGTGTCCGCACGTGGCGAATCCAGAGGATTGGACGTGTCCAGCCCGGATTCCGTTGTGCCATAGCGAACCAGAGGCACGCCAGGCAGCTGTGAAGCCAAAGCCGAGGACAGCGGAGCCGAGCCACAGACACACAACCGCAAGCCAGCGAAAGCCTCAGGCGAGGAGACCAACCGTGCGTAGATCGTCGGCACAGCCATCAACACCGAGGCCGAGGCCATCGAGGAAACCAAAGACTCCGAGAACTTCGAGAAGATCCGGGCGGACGACCCAGCGAACAGCGTCGCATGCACCCCACTGAGCCCATGCTGGTGAAACAGCGGCAAAGCGTGCGTGAGCACGTCGTCCGCGGACCACCGCCAAGCGGCCATGGCCGACCGGATCGAAGTCAAGATGTTCCGGTGAGTCAGCGGAACTCCCTTGGGCTTGCCGGTCGTCCCAGACGTATAAGCCAAAAGGGCCACGTCATCAGGCCCGCCAACGGGCTCAACAGGATCACCCACAGGGACCGTGAAATCCGAGAGCGTCAACGCCGCCCCCGAGTCAGCGACCAGGTGAGAAAGCTCAGCAGCCGTGTAAGCCGGGTTGGCCAGCACCACGATCATCCCCGCGCGCAACGCCCCCAAGTAGCAGCGCACGAACCCCAAGGATGAAGGCCCAACGAGCACAACCCGCGTCCCAGGCGAATAGCGCGCAGCGAACCACCCAGCGGCCGACGCGGCCTCAGCATCCAACTCCCCGTGCGTGATGGACTCGCCGTCGACCGAAAGCGCCAGTTTCGAGGAAAAACGGGCCGCGCTGGCCTGGGCAAGCAGCGGAATGGTCGAAGCCCCAAGCGATTGGACGTAAGCCAACGGATCCGGCACGTCAGGCACATGCACGCGCCAGGACTGTTCGCTCCACGCAACGGTCATACCGCCCCCGACCAGTTCGCACTGTTGCCTGTTCGTTCCGCGTTCAGCCGTTCCAGCAGTCCTTCCATCGCCGTGACTGCCTTTATCCGCGCGACCGCGTCGCTGACGAGACCGGCAACGTGGGCGACGGCCTGTTCGGCCGCTGCCCATGGATCGTCGGCGAGCGCGGTGAACCCCAGTCGATGCGCTTCTTCAGCATCCAGCCAACGGGAAGTCAGCAGCAAGTCCATCGCCGCACTTCGTCCGACCAAGGTGGGCAGGATCCACGCGCCGACGGCCAATCCGTGCCCCGGTCCGACCCACCGGAACCGGGCGCCAGTGGAGGAAATCCGCAGATCAGCGGCCGCCGCCAGCTGTGCGCCGCCACCGACTGCAGCGCCGGAGGTCACGGCGATCACGGCGCCGGGGCGACTGATGATGACCTTGTAGCACTCGTACAGCAGGTCTGAAAGGCGCGTGCGCTCGGCATCCGAGACACGCAGGTCGGCTCCTGCCGAGAAGATCGTCGGATCCGTGCTGCCAAGCAGGACCGGCATGGATGGTTGGGCCAGTAAGGCTTCGAGCAGCTGGGCGACTGTCGCTTCGTCCATTGCGTTGCGCTGCTCGGGTCGGTTCAGCTTGAGTCGGAGAAAGTCGTCAGATCTTTCCTGGACGAGACGCATGCTGAAATATGGTATACCAGATTGGATCTGGAAGGAGCCTCGTGAAGCCAGCGGCGTTCACTTACCACCGGGCCTACGACGTGAACGACACGATCGCGCTCCTGGCCGAGCTCGGGCCGGACGCGAAGATCCTGGCGGGCGGGCAGAGCCTGGTCGCGATGATGAACTTCCGGCTGGCCCGGCCGAGCGCGCTCGTCGACATCACCCGCGTGACCGGTCTCGACTACCTCCAACGCGACGCCCAAGGCCTCCGGATCGGCGCGCTGACCAGGCATCGGACCGTCGAGACGGCCAAGATCGACGGCTTCGGAGTGCTGTCAAAAGCCGCCAGATGGATCGGCCACTACCCCATCCGTTGCCGTGGCACGTTCGGCGGCAGCATCGCCCACGGCGACGCCACGGCCGAGTGGTGCGTGTTGGCCGTGCTGCTCGAAGCCCAGATCGTGCTGCAGGGCCCGCAAGGACGGCGTGAAGTTGCCGCGACCGACTTCTTCCACGGCTTCTTCATGACCGCGACCGAACCGGACGAGATGATCGTGGAAGTCCGGTTCCCCAAAGCGGCGCCGCACGCGGCGTTGACCGAGTTCTCCCAGCGACAGGGCGACTTCGCGATCGTCGCCGCGAGCGCCCGGCTAGATCTTGCCGAGAGCGAGATCCTGACGTCCCGGATCGTGCTCGGTGGCGTCAGCCAGCAGCCGTACGTGGTCGACGTGAACCTGGCGGGACAACCCGCGAATGAGGAAACCTGGCGCGCGGCAGGCGAAACCGCGGCGGCACAGGTTGAACCGCCGTCAGACGGCCACGGCAGCAGCGCGTACCGCAAGAAACTCACGGCGACCTTGGTCGCGCGGGCTCTGGCCGAGGCAGCGGCATGACCGCGTGGGTCGGGGCACGTGTACCCCGCAAGGAAGACCGTCGGTTGTTGTTAGGACGCGGTCGTTTCGTCGCGGACATGGTTCGTACGGACACATTGCACGCGAGCTTTGTCCGTAGCCCTTATGCCTCGGCGACGATCAAGTCGATCGACACCTCAGCAGCCAAGAAGGTTGATGGCGTGCTGGAAGTGTTGACTGGCAAGGACCTTGGCGACCCGTATCTGCAGTCCGTGTTGGAGCGTGACGAGTTCACGCCGACCAAGATGCCGATCCTGGCCACGGATCGCCTCCGGTTCGTCAGCGAGCCGGTGGCCGTGGTGATCGCCGAAGACGCTTACGCGGCCGAGGACGGCGTGGAAGCGGTCGAGGTCGAGTGGAAAACCGGGCCGGTCGTGATGGACATCGAGGCTGCGCTCACAGCGGATTCGGAAGTCCACAGTGGAACCGGGAACTGTCTTGTCGACCTGGTCATGTTCGATGATCCCGAGCTCGACGGGATCTTCGGCTCGGCGCCGCTGACCCTGACCGCGTCCTTTGCCAGCGCAAGGGTTTCCGCGCTGCCGATGGAAGGCCGCGTGACCCTGGCCGAATGGGACGATCGGGACAGCCAGGTCGTCGTGCACACGTCGACCCAGGTGCCGCACCAGGCGAGGTCCGGAATCGCGCAGGCGCTGGGCATCCCTGAACGGTCGGTCCGGGTGATCGCGCCGGATGTCGGCGGCGGGTTCGGCCAGAAGTGCGTGGTCAGCCGGGAAGAAGTGGTCCTCGCGGCTGCCGCGATGCGGCTCAACCGCCCGGTGGTCTGGATCGAGGACCGGCAGGAGAATCTCACCGCCTCGGTGCACGGCCATGAGCAGGAATACGACGTCACGGCCGCCTTCGACAGCGACGGCCGGATCCTTGGCCTCGCCGCGGACATTCGTTGTGACATCGGCGCGTACTCGGTCTTCCCGTTCACGTGCGCGGTCGAACCGTTGATGGCCGCGACCGAACTGCCCGGAATTTACAAAGTTCCGGCATATCGGGCACGCGGTCGTGGATTCGCGACGAACAAAGCGCCGACTGCTCCTTATCGGGGTGTGTCACGGCCGCAGATCGTGCTCGTGATGGAACGGTTGATGGAGAAGGCCGCGGCCAAGTTGGGCATCGATCCGGTCGAGATCCGGCGCCGCAACATGATCCTGCCCGGCGAGTTCCCGTACACCGGGACGAACAACATCACGTATGACGAGGGCAGTTACCTCGAATCGCTCGACCAGACCGAGAAGCGAATCACCGAGGCAGGCTGGTACGCCGAACGCGACCGGTTGCGCGAGCAAGGACTTTACGCCGGAATCGGCTTCTCGTGTTTCTCGGAGCGAACCGCTTACGGAACACCAACGATGTCGCAGCGGCGAATGCGGATGACCCCCGGATACGACACGGCACACGTGCGAATGGACCCTTCGGGTGAAGTCATTGTGACGACAGGGACATCGGGGCACGGACAGGGGCACGAAACCACGTTCGCCCAAATAGTCGCCGACCAACTCGGGATTCATCCCGACCAAGTGCGGTTGCGGCAAGGCGATACCGATCTGACCTCGTACGGCTGGGGCACATTCGGCAGCCGCTCGATCGTGATCGGTGGCGGCGCCGCGCGTAAAGCGGCGGACACGGTGGCCGCTCAGCTCAAGAAGGTGGCTGCTCACCTGCTTGAGGTCGGTGCGGACGACGTCGAGCTCGCCGATGGCAAAGCCGGTGTTCGCGGCGTGCCGGATGTGTCGGTGCCGATCAGCGAACTGGCCAGAGTAGTGCATTTCCAAACCCACAAGCTACCGGCGGAATGCCGATATGGACTGGAAGCGCGGGAAACCGCGGACCCGCCGGGAACGTTCTCGAACGCTTGTCACGCTGTTCTGGTTTCGGTCGACCCTGGAACCGGTGAAATACGTGCGCTCAAGTTCATGGTCGTGGAAGACTGTGGCGTCATCATCAACCCGTTGGTAGTGGACGGCCAAGTGCGCGGCGGTGTCGCGCAAGGGATCGCGGCCGCGCTCTATGAGCGGATCACGTTCGACCAAGAAGGACAGCCGACGAGTACGACTCTGATGGACTATCTGGTGCCGACCGCGAACGAGATCTGCCCGATCGAGATTCACCACCTGGAAACGCCATCTCAATTCAGCGAGAACGGTTCCAAAGGGATGGGTGAAGGCGGCACAATCGGCGCGCCCGCCGCGGTGCTCAACGCGATCAACGACGCGCTTGGTCACCTCGGTGTCCAGTTCGACCATATTCCCGTTCTGCCCGAGGACGTGTTGGCATGAAGGACATCCACCTGATCGCCTTGTCGGTCAACGGGAAAGAACACGAGATCGTGGTCGAATCCCGGCGGACGCTCGCTGACGTGCTGCGACACGATCTCGGCTATACCGGCACGCACATCGGCTGTGAGCATGGAATCTGCGGCGCCTGCACGGTTTTGCTCGATGACCAACCAGTCCGGGCGTGTTTGGTCTTCGGCGTGCAGGCCGACGGCTGCGACGTGCGGACGGTCGAAGGCCTCGCGTCCGGTGAGGACCTCTCAGACCTGCAGAAAGCCTTCAGCCGCTGCCACGGGCTGCAGTGCGGGTTCTGCACGCCGGGATTCCTGATGCTGTCCGAGGCATATCTGTCCGACCTGTCCGAACAAGACGGTGTGCCGGACGAGTCCGAAGTGCGCGAAGTGATGGCGTCCAACATCTGCCGCTGCACCGGCTATCAGGGCATTGTCGAGGCGGTCCGGCAAGTCGCCGAGGAGCGCGCGGGATGACGTCCATCGGCGAACGCGTGCCACGCAAAGAGGATCCACGGCTGCTGCGCGGTCTTGGCCGCTTCGGCGACGACCAGGATCGTCAAGGCCAGCTGTGGCTTCGCGTGGTTCGATCGCCGGTGGCGCACGGCCATCTTATTTCGATCAGTCGCCCGAATGGTGCCAAGGTCATCACCGCCGAGGATCTGCCGCCAGGCCTGCGAATCCCGGTCCGGTTGACCGTCCAGGGCATCGACCTCAGCGACTACCTCCAGCCCGTCCTGGCCGCCGACGAGGTCCGGTACGTCGGCGAACCCGTCGCCGTTGTCGCGGCCGACGACCCATACGAAGCCGAAGATCTCGCTGAACTCGTCCAGGTGGACATCGCGGAACTGCCGGTCACAGTGGACACCGCCGACGGCGTCCAAGCCGCGGAGTTCGAGCTCGGCTACGGCGATGTCGATGCCGCGTTCGACGACCCGGCGCACGTGGTGTCCATCAAGTTCGACGTCGGCAGGCACAGCGCGGTCCCGTTGGAACCGCGCGCGTTGCTGGCCGATGTGGACCTGGCGACCGGCGCGTTGCAGATCTTCGGGATGACCAAGGTCCCAGTGTTCAACCGGGATGTGCTGGCCACCATGCTCGGCATCGACGAGAACCTGATCCACGTACACGCGATGGACGCGGGCGGCGGATTCGGTGTCCGCGGCGAGTTCTACCCGGAGGACTTCCTCGTGCCGTGGCTGGCGTGGACACTGCGCCGCCCGGTCAAGTGGGTCGAGGACCGCGCCGAGCACTTGGTCGCGGTGAACCACTCACGCCAGCAGGAACACACGATCACGGCCGCCTTCGACGCCGAAGGAACCTTGCTTGGCCTGAAAGACGATGTGCTGCACGACAACGGCGCGTACGCCCGGACACATGGGATCATCGTCCCCGAGCTGACGCTGGCGATGTTGCCTGGTCCGTACCGGGTTCCGGCGTTCCACGGCCGTATCCGCGTGATGCTCACGAACAAGACGCCGTGCGGCACGTATCGGGCACCCGGCAGGTTCGAGGGAACCTCAGTCCGCGAACAGTTGCTTGACGTGGCTGCGGACGCGATCGGCATCGATCGTGTGGAACTCAGGCGCCGCAACCTGCTGACCGCGGACGAACTCCCGCACACCAGGGAAATGAGCACGCTCGGCACGGACGTCGTGCTGGATTCCGGCGACTACGTGGGACTGCTGGACAAGGCGATGGTCGAAGCCGACCGGCTCGGGTACTACGCCCAGCTCGAATCGCTGAAGGCGCAAGGCCACACGGCCGGGCTCGGTGTCGCGATGTTCCTGGAGAAGAGCGGCCTCGGCCCGCAGGAAACCGCCGACGTCACGATCGGGACGTCCGGTGACGTGCGCGTGTACTCCGGCGGAACCTCGCTCGGTCAAGGGATCGAGACGGTTCTGGCGCAGGTCACCGCGGATGCGTTGACGGTCGATCCGGACGTGATCACCGTGATCAACGGCGACACGATGCTGCAGCCGTTCGGTGGTGGATCGTGGGCGTCACGGTCGACTGTCGTCGGTGGAAGCGCGGTGCACCGGGCCGCGACGGCCGTTCGGGAACGCGCGGTCCAAATGGCATCGCGGATGCTCGAGGTGTCCGAGGACGACCTTGAGGTCACCGCGGGCTCGATCGGCGTGAAAGGCGCGCCGGGTTCGAGCGTCTCGTATGCCGAGGTTGCCAAGGCCTGCCGCCCGGGCAGCCGGTACCTGCAGGCTGACGAACCCGCTGGGTTGAGCGCCCGGCGCCGGTTCGAGGTCGAACACATGACCTACCCGTACGGCGTGCATGTCGCGCTGGTGGACGTGGACACCGGGACGGGGCAGGTGAAGGTGGTGCGCTACCTGGTCGCCTACGAAGTCGGGCGGGCGATCAACCCGACTTTGGTCGAAGGTCAGCTACTCGGTGGTGTCGCGCAGGGGGTTGGGGGCGCTTTGCTGGAGGAGTTCCGGTACGACGAGGCCGGACAACCACAGGCGGTGACGTTCATGGACTACCTGATGCCGACGGCGGCCGAGTTGCCGCAGATCGACATCCTGGTGGCGCAGGACGCTCCGGCACCGGGCAATCCCCTTGGGGTCAAAGGAGCCGGCGAGGGAGGACTGACCGCGGCAGGCGCGGCCATCGCGGGGGCGATCAGGGACGCAGTGGGCCTCGCCGGACCGGTGGGGCGCTTGCCGATGACCGCGGAGCGCGTGCGTGGTCTCATCAAGGAGGGGAAATGACGGAGTCGACACAACAGCAACCGGCGCTGAACTATGTCAGCAAGACCGACATGGTGGTCGCGCTGATCCGTGAGCTGATCATCACCGGCGAGTTGGCCGCGGGAAAGCAGCTGCGCCAGCGTGACCTGGCGGCGCGGTTCCACGTCAGCCAGACGCCGGTGCGTGAAGCGATGCGCCGCCTCGAGTCCGAAGGCCTGGTAATCGGCGACGCGCACCGCGGGTTCACGGTTGTGGAAGCCGACTCTGGATCGACCGAGGAGAACTACCAGATCCGCGCGGCACTTGAGTCGCTCGGCGCGGCGCTGGCGGCGCCCAAGATCGACGAAGCCGGAATCGCGAAGCTGACTGACTTGAACGAGCGAATGCGATCGCTGGCCGAGGATGATCCGACGTACCCGGAGTTGAATCGCGAGTTCCACTTCGCACTCTACGAGTACTCACACAGCCCGCTTCTGTTGTCGTTGATGCGCCTGCTCTGGCAAGCCCTGCACGGCGGCCCCCGCGTCGCCCGCAGTCACGCCGAATCCATCAGCCAGCACGAGCTGATCATCGACGCACTGCGCCAAGGCGACGCGGAAGCCGCACGAAAGGCAACCTACGAGCACATCATGGGAGCGGCCCCGCTGGACTGATCTCGTCCAACTCCCGGTCCTTGGTCTCCGGCGCGGCGACAGCCATCCACAGCGATGCCAGCGCCAGCAGCACCCCGATGACCAGGAAGGTCATCGGCAAACCAAGGTATGGCCAGAGCAGCGACCCGAAAATCAACGGAACGAATCCGGCGCCGATTCGGCTGATCGTCGAGGCCCAGCCGAATCCGCTCGCCCGCAACCGCGTGGGATAGAGCTCGGAGACGTACGCGTACAGCGCGGGGATGGTCAGTTCGATGACAAACCCGAACAGGCCGATCCAGAACTTCGCCGCGCCCGGAATATCAAGCTGGACAGCGAAAACGACCATAGCGAGCGCGGAAACCGGGCCAGACAAGCCGATCACCCACTTGCGACCGACCACATCGACCAGCCATGCCGAAACGAGCACGCCAACGATGCCGACGGCCGTCATCAACGTGGTCACCATGAACGCCGCGTAGTTGCCGTAACCTTGAGCTTTGAGAATGGCTGGCAGCCACGTCAAAGCGCCGTAGTACAACAGGAAAACCGTGAGGAACAGCGCCCATGAGGCGGACGTGATCTTCGCGCTGTACCGCCAGAGGTCCTTGAACTGCTCGATCATGCTCGTGGCGGACAGTCTTGGCATCCGTTCCGGCGGTGGAAGTTCCCACGGTCCGACCTGTGCTTTGGTCTTGGCGATCAAGCCATCGATCACCCGCCGGGCCTCTTCGGTTTTGCCGCGCCGCACAAGATACATCGGCGACTCCGGCACGGAAAGCCTGACCCAGAACAGAAGTAGCGCGGGAAGGACCATCACGAGCAGCATCGCGCGCCAGTTCGGTTGCAGCGCAGTGGAAACAACGCCGCACAAGGTCGCGCCGATCGGCCACCACACGTCCATCGCGGTCAACACCCGGCCACGGACCTTCGCTGGTGTGAATTCACCGACAAGGGCGTAGTCGACCGGAATGCAGCCGCCAAGTCCAAGTCCCGCAAGGAATCGGAACACACAGAAGGTCACGAAGTCCGGTGCGAGCGCCCCGGCGACGGAGAAGACCGAGAACATCAGCAAGGTGAGGCTGAAGGCGCGTTTTCGGCCGATGGTGTCGGCGATCCCGCCCCACACGAAGGCGCCGATCGCCATCCCGATCAGGTTGGCCGTGCCGACCCAGGCACCTTCGGCTTTGGACAGTCCCCATTCGTCGGATACCAGCGGGATCAGGAAGCCGTTCAGCGTGACGTCCCACGCGTCGAACATGAACCCGAGCCCGCCGACTAAGAAGATCGTGCCCTGGGCTCGCCAACGCCAAGGGAGTTCCTGAACGACCTGATCACCTGTTTTGAGCGTCATTCGGCCTCGCTTCGCTAGGGCTGGGAACCCCCTGAATGCTGTTGTCGAAGCTCTGAGCTGAATCTGGTATACCAGTTGGTATACCAGATTTCAATAATGCCTTCGGGAGGGTGTCACTCGTGCCGAAGATCGAGACCGACGACGGGGTGAACCTGCACGTCGAAGAGACCGGGACCGGCTTCCCGCTGCTCTTCATCCACGAGTTCGCTGGTGATCACCGCAGCTGGGAACCGCAGGTGCGGTACTTCTCCAACACCCACCGGTGCATCACGTACTCGGCCCGCGGCTACCCGCCCTCCGACGTGCCACAGGATCCGGCCGCCTACTCGATGGACCGCGCGGTCAAGGACGCGATCGCGGTCCTCGACCGTCTGGGAATCAAGAAAGCCCACGTAGTCGGCCTGTCGATGGGCGGCTTCACGACACTGCACCTGACGCTCAGGCATCCGGACCGAGTGGTCTCGGCGGTGGTCGCGGGCGCGGGCTACGGCGCACACCCCGACAAGCAAGAGGGCTTCCGAGCCGAAAGCCACGCGACCGCCGACTCCTTCGAGCACAAGGGCGCGGCTGAGGTCGCGAAGACGTACGCGGTCGGCCCGGCGCGTGTGCAGTTCCAGAACAAGAACCCGCGCGGCTGGGCGGAATTCGCGGAAGCCTTGGCTGAGCACGACTCGCTCGGCTCAGCGTTGACGATGCGGGGCGTGCAGGCCTCACGGCCTTCGTTGTACGCGTTGAAAGAGGACTTGGCGACGATCGAGACGCCGGTGTTGATCGTGGTCGGCGATGAGGACGAAGGCTGCCTCGAACCCGACCTCATGCTCAAGCGGACCATTCCGACCTCGGGTTTGGCCGTGCTGCCGCAAACCGGGCACACGGCCAACCTCGAAGAGCCGGACCTGTTCAACTCTACTGTGGACAGGTTCATCAGCGCGGTCGACCGGGGTGCGTGGCGCACCCGCGATCCCCGGTCACTGACCGGCGCCACCATGTAGTTCGAAGCCGTAGCGCGCGAGCACTCGTGCGCGGAGCTCAGGATCGTTGCGGGGCACGGGTTCCAGGAAGATCTCGGTCAGTTCGTGGAACTCGGCCCGCAACTCCGCCTCGATCCGCACACACGCCCGTTCCAGGTCCGCCGCGCCCAGCGAGTCGTCGAAGTCGAGCCGGGCGCAGACCAGGACGCTGTCTGTTCCGGTGGTCATCGTCAGCAGATCGACGACCGCTTCGACCTCAGGCGTTTCACGCAACCGCTTGCCCACCGCCCTGACCAGCACCGGGTCGGCCTGGCGGCCGATCAGCAAACCCCGGTTGGTACGGCTCAGCAAGTACGCGACCACTGCCAACAGCAGACCAATGAGCACCGAGGCGATGCCGTCGGCCAACTGCGATCCGGTGATCTGGTGCAACCCGATGCCCGCGAACGCGATGAACAGACCGACCAACGCGGCACTGTCCTCGAACAACACCGTCTTGGAGGTCGGGTCGTCGCTGTGGCGCAGATACTCGAACATCGTCCGGCTCTGCTCTGCCGCTTCCCGGCGAGTCTGGCGCACGGCCTGCAGCCACGACACCATCTCCAGCGCGAACGCGATGGCCAGCACGATGTACGCGACGATCGGCGATTCCTGCTCTACCGTCGGGCCGAAGATCGCGTCGAAGCCCTCGTAGAACGAGAACACCGCGCCGGACACGAAGATCGACACGGCCGCGAGCAGCGACCAGAAATAGCGTTCTTTGCCGTAGCCAAAGGGATGCGCGCGATCCGCCGGTCGCTCGGACCTGCGCAACGCGGTCAGCAGCAACGCTTCGGTGAACGTGTCCGCCACCGAATGCGCGGCTTCGGCGAGCATCGCGGCCGAGCCCGTGATCAGCCCGGCGATCAACTTCATGATCGCGATCGCCAGGTTGACCAGCAGTGCCAGGACGACCGTGAGCGTGCTCTCGCCGCCCGGCTTGTCCTCTTTGGTCTCTTTGGTCTCGCTCACAGCTCGGCCAGTGCCGCGCCGATCGCGCGGTGGAACGTCGGGTACGCCAGGATCATGCCCTTCAGTGTGGCGGTCGGGACCTTCGCGTGCACGGCCACGACCAGCGCGCCGATGATCTCCCCAGCACCAGGCCCGACGGCTGACGCGCCGACGAGGAAACCGCGGTCGGCGTCCTCGATGAGCTTGATCAACCCGTCGTTGCCCAGCTTGTGGATGAAACCCCTGGAGGAATCCGGCAATCTGGTCAGCGCGGTCCGGACGTTGATGCCCTGCTGCTCGGCTTCAGCCTGCGTCAGGCCGACCGAGGCAACCTCGGGATCGGTGAAAGTGGCGTGCGGCACCGCGTGGTACTGCGCCCGTGGGCCGTCCTTGCCGAGGATGTCGGCGACCGCGATGTCCGCGTGATACATGGACATGTGCGTGAACGCGCCCGTACCCGCGATGTCGCCGATCGCCCAGACCTTGTCGGCCGCCCGCATCCGGTCGTCTACCTGGATGAACCGGCCGTCGTCCGGGATGCCGACGGCTTTCACCCCGAGCGCGGCCAGGTCCCGCGTCCGGCCGGTGGCGACCAGAAGCTGGTCCGCGGTATAGGTTTCGCCGCCTGCCGTGACATGGAAGGCGCCGTCGTGGTCCACTTTGGTCGCGCGGGCGCCGGTGACCACTTTGATGCCCTCGCGCTCGAAGATCTGCCTGAGCAACTCGCTCGACTCCGGTTCGTCGTTGGGCAGCAACCTGTCCGGCGACTGCAGAACCGTGACATCAGCACCGAAACGGGCGAACACCTGGGCGAACTCACAGCCCACCGGTCCGCCGCCGAGCACTATCAGCGACTTCGGCACTGCCGTTGCCGGGACCGCCTCGCGGTTCGTCCAGAGTGGAGTGTCAGCAAGCCCATCGATCGGCGGAACCGCTGGATCGGTCCCCGGGTTGAGCACGATTCCCTTGCGTGTACGGAAAACCAGGTCGCCAACTGTGACCTCGTCGGTGCCGGTGATCTTGCCGTACCCACGGACAAACCGGACGCCCGCAGCTTCCAACCGGTCAACGGCAGCCTGGTCGTTCCAGTTGGCGGTCGCGTCATCGCGTACACGGGCGGCGACCGGCGCCCAATCCGGCTGAATCTGCACGGACCCAGCCAACTGGTTCGCCCGTCGCGCCTCGGCGAGAGCATCGGCCGCGCGGATCATCATTTTGGTCGGAATGCAGGCGTAGTAAGGGCATTCGCCGCCGACCAACCGGGCATCGATCCCGACAACGGACAAACCCGCCTTGCCGAGTTGAGTGGCGAGCGACTCGCCACCCGGACCCAGCCCGATCACAACGACGTCCACATCCTCAGCAGTCATGAACCAAGCCCATCACGAATACCGCCGCCGCGCGACCACTAGCGTGTCCACCATTCCGGAACAGTGTGTCCACCGTTGCTGAACGGTGTGTCCACCGTTCCGACACACCGAAATACACATTCCGGCACCTCGAGATCGCCGTCCGGGGTGGCTTCAGGGCCGCTACGCGCATTTCACTGTGCTGGAACGGTGGACACGGTGTGCTGGAACGGTGGACACGGTGTGCTGGAACGGTGGACACGGTGTGCCGGAACGGTCAATTCATGGTGTTGGAATGGTGGACACGGTGTGCTGGAACGGTGGACACGGTGTGCTGGAACGGTGGACACGGTGTGCCGGAACGGTCAATTCATGGTGTTGGAATGGTGGACACGCCCGGGGTGGTGGCGAGAACCTGCATGAACGCCGGGAATCTGCGCCACCGGGCAAACCTGTCCTCGGGCGAGTCGTCGTGTGGCACGGGTTCACGGATGGTCTCGATCAGCAGCCCGGCTTGCCGCAGCGCCTCGGCGTACGTGCCGATCGAGCGGTGCCAGCCGCTGAAGTGCATCGAGATGCCTTCCTTCGTGTCGACCGCGTTGAACGCTGACGTCGCCAGGTAGGAGCCGTCGATGGTGAAAGGTGCCTCAGGATCGCTCTGGTCGAACCCGATCGAGTCGGCGACCGGGTGCACGATGGTGATCGCGAGCTTGCCGCTCGGCTTGAGCACGCGGGCGAACTCCCGCAACGCCCCATCGAGGTCGTCCACATCCATCAGCATGTTGTAGGAGACCAGCAGGTCCACTGAGGCGTCTTGGAATGGCAGGTTGCTGGCTTCCCCATCGACGTACTTGCCCTCTGGGTGCGCCTCTTGCGCCGCTTTGCGCAGGCCAGGCGCCGGTTCGACGCCGGTCACGGCGTAGCCACGGGAGGCCAGGTCCCGGGAGAGGCGGCCTTCCCCGCACCCGACGTCGACAGTGACCCCGCCGGGCGCGGGTATCAGGTCGAAGAACCTCTCCCGGTAATGCCAATAAGCATCGAACCCTGGCTTACGTGCCCACTCGACCCAGTTGGCCGCCTGCGATTCCCAGTGCTGCTTGTCAGTCGTAGTCACCTAGCTGACTGTAGGGACCCTGTCATCCGGATTTACAGATCGAGCAACTCGATCGGATCGAACGACATCTTGAACGGCTCATCCACCTCGAACCGCTCTCCGGCCGACGCCTTGGCGAGCAGCCGGTACTTGTCCCCGTCAAGCCGCCACATCCGAACTGACGCTTGCTCGTCGACCAGGCTCACTTCGCCCGTCAGGTAGTAGGGGATCTTGGCTGCCGCGCACAGGGCGGGCTTGTCGATCCGATCCCGAGATCGGCTGGATGGCGACACGAACTCGCCGACCACGACTGCATCTGCCGCCTCGACCCACACCCCAGGCACAGGTGAGCGCACGACCGCGAAGTCAGGCTGAATCCATTTCTGGAGATCGAACCGAAGGTTCACAGTCGTGTACACACGCAACCCCGCAGCGCGCACGGCCGGCTTGACCAGCGTCCGCAATTCATCAGCCGCGTAGACGTTATGGCCTGCTTCGTAGGGGCTCAAGATCAGCTTTCCGTCGACGCATTCGTACTTGGCCGGCGGCGCCCCTTTGATGGGTAGGTAACGCTCGGCGAGGTCGGTGGTCCACATGCCGTAGAGATCTACTAAAGGATCGAAGGACCCAGCCCTACTCGCCTCAGCGAACATGGGGACCATCTCCTCGATCATATGTTCAGGCTACCCGCTGTTCTTACCCAACGCTCCTACACGATCAGGTTGTTGACAAGTCCTGCGCGGCGGGCGCGGGCTGCGGCTGGCCGCGTTTCACGGCGGTCAGCAGCAGCTGGGAAACGTCCACGACCTCGACGTTCTCGCCGACACCTTCGCTCTTGCGCTGCGTCAACCCGTCGTTGAGCATTACGCGGCAGAACGGGCAACCAGTAGCGATCTTCGTCGGCGCGGTGCCGAGGGCCTCGTCAACGCGGGCCACGTTGATCCGCTTGCCGATCCGCTCCTCCATCCACATGCGAGCGCCACCGGCGCCACAGCACATGGATTTGTCGGCGTGGCGCGGCATTTCCCGCATCGACACCCCGGAAGACTCGATCAACTCACGCGGCGCCTCGTAAACCTTGTTGTGCCGCCCCAAATAGCAGGGGTCGTGATACGTCACGTCCTCGGCGACCGGAGCCACCGGTACCAGCTTTCGCTCACGCACCAAGCGGTTCAGCAGCTGCGTGTGGTGCATGACCTCGACGGTCAGGCCGAGTTCCGGGTACTCGTTGCCGATGGTGTTGAAGCAGTGCGCGCAGGTCGCGACGATCTTGCGAACTTTGCGGTCCTCGAACACTCCATTGAGGACTTCGACGTTCTGCTGCGCGAGCATCTGGAACAGGAACTCGTTGCCAGCGCGGCGAGCCGGGTCACCCGTGCACGCTTCCTCCGAGCCGAGGACCACGTATTTCACGCCCGCGATGTGCAGCAGTTCAGCGACGGCCCGGGTGGTTTTCTTCGCCTTGTCCTCGAACGCGCCCGCGCAGCCGACCCAGAACAGGTACTCGAAGTCCTGCGTGCCGTCGTACACCGGCACCTCGAAGTCCAGGTCCTTGGTCCACTCGAGACGGTCCTTGGTGTTCTGGCCCCACGGGTTGCCTTTGTTCTCAAGGTTCTTGAACATCCCGTTCAGCTCGGCCGGGAAGTTCGACTCGATCAGCACCTGGTAGCGGCGCATGTCGACGATGTGGTCGACGTGCTCGATGTCGACCGGGCACTGCTCGACACACGCGCCGCAGGTCGTGCACGACCACAGGGCGTCCGGGTCGATGATGTCGCCGACCAGGGCCTTCTCCGACTCGGCGAGCGCCAGTACGTCGATGCCCGCGTGCGAGTCAAGGCCGATCTCGTCGCCAGCCATGTCGCGTCGGCCGCCAGCCAGCAAGTATGGCGCCTTGGCGTAGGCGTGGTCACGCAGTTGCGTGATGACCATCTTGGGGGACAACGGTTTCTCGGTGTTCCACGCCGGGCACTGCGACTGGCAGCGGCCGCATTCCGTGCACGTGGTGAAGTCCAGCCAGCCCTTCCACGAGAAGTCCTCGACCTTGCCTGCGCCGAAGACGTCCTTCTCCGGGTCGGCTTCCTCGAAGTCCAGCGGCTTGCCGCCGCTCATCATCGGTTTCAGCGCGCCGAGGGCCGTGCCTTCGTTGCGCTTGAAGTAGATGTTGAAGAACGCGGTGAACCGGTGCCAGGCCACACCCATGGTCTTGTTCAGCGAGATCACGATCAGCCAGACCATCGCCGAGAAGATCTTCATCGCCGCGAAGATCGACACCAGCGCGGGCTCGGCGGGCAGCACCGAACCGATCAGCTTGGTCACCGGCGCGGACCAGGTCGGCACGTCGAAGTAGCCAGCGGCGTACTTCGCGGCCCGGATACCCATCACGCCAAGGCCTTCGACCAGCACGATCGCCTCGACGAAGTACGCGCGGCCCATCCGGGAGCCGGTGAAGCGCGACGAGCGGCCCTTGAAGCGCGGGTGGTTGCTCAGCCGGATGTAGATCAGGCCGAGGATGCCGAGGACCGTGGTCAGCCCCAGCAGCTCGACGAATAGGTTGTACGGGCCCCAGTGGCCGATCACCGGCAGGTCCCACGCGGGCACGAACACCTCGCCGTACGCGGCGACGACGCTGAGGATCAGCCCGCCGAACCCGGCCATCACGAACCAGTGCAGCACACCGACGTGGCTCCACTTGAGCATCCGGGTGTGCCCGAGAACCTCTTTGAGCATCACGCGGACACGGCGGCCGAAGGGGCCGTTGCGCGTCGAGTCCGGTTGTCCGAGCCGGATCGTCGCGAGCATGCGCCGCACGGTGATGGTCGTCATGACCACCGCGACCACTGTCAGCAGCGCGCAGAGGATGCCGAGGATCAGCCCCAAGCCTGTCATGGCGCCGACCGTATCCAGGGTTACTCGTCAGTAACTAGTCCAGCGTGATCTGGATCGCTCAAATTCGCTTGGTATTGGGACCATCGTCCCGTTAGTTTGGCAGTATGCCTCCCTACCTGTTATTGGCGGTCGCGATCGCGGGTGAAGTCGCCGCGACGACCTCGCTGAAGCTCTCCGAGAACTTCACCAAGCTCGGCCCGTCGATCGTGGTCGTCGTCGGCTACCTTCTTGCCTTCGGCGTGCTCGGCAAGCTGCTGAAAGACGGTTTCCCGGTCGGCGCCGCCTACGCGATCTGGGCAGCGGCCGGTATCGCCGCGGTCGCGGCCATCGGGGCGGTGTTCTTCGCCGAACCGGTCAACTGGACGATGGCTGGTGGACTGGTGCTGATCATCGGCGGCGTCGTGCTGCTCGAACTCGGGAGGGCGCACTGATCACACAACCGGACGGCCGCAAGGCCAGAGGCGACCGGCGCAGGCAGGAGTTGATCCAGGCGACGCTGCGGGTCATCGAGCGGGACGGGGTGGCGGGAGTGACGCACCGGACCGTCGCCAAGGAAGCCGGAGTGCCGACGACCTCGACCACGTACCACTTCTCCAGCCTCGAAGACCTGCTCACCGCAACCCTCACCTGGTGCGCGAGTGGCTTCACGACAGCCGTGCGCGACTTGGTCGAACGAGCCAGGATCAGGGGAAGTCAGGGTGCCCGCGAGGTCGCCGAGATGATCGTGGAGTCCCTCGGCCCCGAGCGCGGCCGCACAATGGCCGAGTACGAGCTCTACCTCTACGCCGCCCGAAACCCGGCGCTGCGCCCGGCCGCCCGGCTATGGCTTGACGTGCTGACAAGCCTGGTGCAGCACGACGATGAGGTCGCCTTCCGCGCGTTCCTCGCCGGGATGGACGGCCTGTTGATGCAGGGCCTGATCGACGACGAGCCGCCGACCGTGGCCGAGCTGGAACCGGTGGTCGCGTACCTGATGCGCCCCTCAAAACCCTGATCTTGATCAGCCAGGGTTCTGCCCGGATGGCTTACGGGCGGTCAGCCGAAAGTGTTACAGCATGCGAAAAACCGTTGCCGCCCTGGCCACTGCCGCTGCCGTCACGCTGACCGCGATGCCCGCACAGGCCGCCGATTTGCCGCCGCCGAACAAACCCTTGCTGGAAGCGTCGATCGCGGGCTTACCCGACGCGGAGGCCACCGGCGCGTTCGTCCGGATCACCGGGTCCGCCGGTCGTTGGTCGGGCACGTCCGGCGTCTACGACATCGAGAAAGGCGGATCGGTCCGGCCCGATGGAAGGTTTCGGATCGGCAGTATCACCAAGGTTTTCACGGCTGTTCTGGTGTTGAAGCTGGCTGAGGAAGGCAAGATCGATCTCAACGAGCCGGTCCAGCGTTATCTGCCGTTGCCTGCGAGCTATCCGCCGATTCCGGTGTACACCTTGCTCGACCACACGTCTGGCCTGCCGCATGTGGACATCCCCGGTTTTGACGACCCGCAATGGGTTGTCGACCACCGCTTCGACAGCTGGACCCCGTCGCAGGTACTCGCGACCGTGACCCGGCACGAGCATCTGTTCACGCCAGGCACCTTCCAGCGCTACAGCAATTCGAGCTACGTCGTCGCCGGAATGATCGCGGAAAAAGTGACTGGCAAGCGCTACGCCCAGCTTGTCCGTGAACGCATCGCCGAACCGCTTGGCCTGTGCCAGACCTACTATCCCGGCGACGATCCACGCCTGCCCAACGCAAGCGCGCGTGGATACTTCAACGTCAACGGCAAGCTCGTCGACATCACCGAGATGAACCAGTCCGTGCCGTGGGCGGCTGGCGGGATGATTTCGACGGCGTCCGAACTGGACACGTTCGGCACTGCGCTGTTCACCGGCCGTCTGCTCGGCACGGAGTCGATGACCAGGCTTTTCACCGTGCCGAACGTGAAGAACTTCGACGACGGCAAACCGGCGATGTACAGCCAGGGCCTGCTGACCATCACGTTGAACGGCGTGCAGCTCTGGGGCAAGAACGGCACCCGCTACGGGTACGCGACCGGCCTTTTCGCCACCCGTGACCTGGCACGAAAGGTCGCGCTCTCGGTCAATTCGACGGCCAAGTCCACGACCGGTCCTGAGCAACGCGTACTGCGCATCGCAGACGCGGTCACCCGCTGATCACGGGGGAGAATCATCATGCGTAAAACCATTGTGGCCCTTGCCACTGCGGCTGTGGCCATGACGGCCATCCCAGCCCAGGCAGCCACGCTGCCACCACCCAACGACGCCTTGCTGAAAGCGTCCCTCTCGGGCCTACCCGACCCTGACGTGACGGGCGCGTTTGTCCGGGTCACCGGGTCTGCTGGACGTTGGTCGGGCACGTCCGGCGTCTACGACATCGAGAAAGGCGGATCGGTCCGGCCCGATGGAAGGTTCCGGATCGGCAGTATCACCAAGGTCTTCACGGCTTTTCTGGTGTTGAAGCTGGCTGAGGAAGGCAAGATCGATCTCAACCAGCCGGTCCAGCGTTATCTGCCGTTGCCAGCGGACTATCCGCCGATCCCGGTGTACACGCTGCTCGACCACACCTCCGGCCTTCCGCACGTGAACATCCCGCAGGCCAGCGATCCACAGTGGATCGTCGACAGGCGTTTCGACAGCTGGACACCGGGGCGAGTTCTCGCCACAGTCACCGCGCAGCCGATCCTGTTCACGCCGGGAACCAAGCAGCGGTACAGCAACTCCAGCTACATCGTCGCCGGAGTCCTCGCCGAGAAAGTCACTGGCCAGTCGTACGCCCAGCTCGTGCGCGAGCGCATCGCCGACCTGCTCGGGCTGTGCGACACCTACTACCCCGGCAACGACCCGCGCCTGCCCAACCCCACCGCACGCGGCTACTTCACCCTGAACGGCAAGCTCATCGACATCACCGAGATGAACCAGTCCATCCCGTGGGCGGCGGGTGGAATGATCTCCACAGCATCGGACATGGACACCTTCATGACCGCGTTGTTCCGCGGCCGTCTGCTCGGCAAAGACTCGATGACCAGGCTGTTCACCGTGCCGAAGGTCAAGGACTACGACAGTCCGGCCCAGGATGCGAGGTTCAGCCAGGGCCTGCAGACCGTGACCATGAACGGGGTGACGGTCTGGGGCAAGACCGGCACGCGCTACGGGTACACCAGCGGCATGTTCGCCACCCGTGACCTGGCCCGCAAGGTCGTGTACTCGCTGAATTCGACCAACAAGTCCTCGACTGGGCCGGACGCACGGGTCCAGCGGATCGCCGACGCCGTCACGCGCTGAGGAATTCACCCGGGACCGGTAGTTTCGTTCCTGTGATGGGACTGCCGGATTCGATCAAGGCCCTGCTGTTCGATCTCGACGGAGTGCTCACCGGCACCGCCGAGCTGCACAAGCAGGCATGGAAACGGACGTTCGACGATTTCCTCGCCGGTCGGGAAGGTCAGACACCCTTTACCGAACAGGACTATCTGGACTACGTCGATGGCAGGCCGCGCGCCGACGGGGTACGCACGTTCCTCGCGTCGCGCGGCATTCAACTGCCCGAGGGCGGTTCGGACGACCCGCCGAGCGCAGAGACGATCAACGGGGTCGGCAACCGGAAGAACGAGCTGTTGCTGTCGATCATCGACACCGAGGGCGTGCGGCCGTATCCCGGATCGAGGCGCTACGTCGAAGCCGCCCGGTCCGCCGGGTTCAAGATCGGCGTGGTGACGTCGTCGGCCAACGGCGCCGCCGTTTTGGACGCGGCGCATCTGAGCAAATACGTGCTTGCCAGGGTGGACGGGGTGACGATCACCTCACAGGGGCTGCGCGGCAAACCGGCGCCGGACTCGTTTCTGGCTGGTGCCAAGGCTTTGGGCGTCCTGCCGGAGGAGACCGCAGTCTTCGAAGACGCGTTGTCAGGTGTACAAGCTGGGCGAGATGGGAAGTTTGGGTTTGTTGTCGGAGTCGATCGCGCGAACCAGGCGGATGCCTTGCGCGCGCACGGCGCCGACGTCGTCGTGACGGATCTTGCCCAACTGCTGGAGGCCTGATGGACAAGCCGAGTTACGAGATCTCGCCGTGGCAGTTGCGCTGGTGTGGTCTTGATCTGGAAGAGTTGCGCCGCACGGAATCCACGTTCGCCCTCGCCAACGGCCACATCGGACTGCGTGGCACGCTTGAGGAAGGCGAGCCGCGCGGCCTGCCGGGCACGTACCTCAACGGCTTCTACGAACAGCGCAGGTTACCGTATGCCGAGGCTGGCTATGGTTTTCCGGAGGACGGCCAGACGGTCGTCAACGTGACCGACGGCAAGATCATCCGGCTGCTGGTCGAGGACGAACCGCTCGACATGCGCTACGGCCGGGCCCTTGACCACACGCGGGTCCTGGACTTCCGGTCCGGCACGCTGCGGCGATGCACTGAATGGGAGTCGCCGACCGGCCGCCGGGTCCGGATCACCTCCGAGCGCCTGGTGTCCTTCACCCAGCGCGCGATCGCCGCGATCCACTACACCGTGGAACCTCTGGACGACAAGATCCAGCTGGTGATCCAGTCCGACCTGCTGGCCAACGAGCCCGTCGCGTCTCGCACCGAAGACCCGAGGGTCGCGGCCGCGTTGGACAAACCGCTGGTCAGCGACCACGCCTCGGCCAGGGGCTACCGGGCGGTGCTTGCCCATCACACGAAGGCTTCCGGGTTGCGGATGGCCGCGGCGATGGACCACGAACTGCACCTCGACCACGACAACATCCGCACGGAAATCCGGGCCGAGCACGATCTCGCCAGGCTGACCGTCGCGGCTGACATCCCCAAGGGAAGCAAGCTGTCGCTCACCAAATACCTGGCGTACGGCTGGTCCAGCCAGAGGTCATCGGCCGCGCTGCGGGCCCAGGTCGACGCGGCACTGGTGGGCGCGCTGCAAACCGGCTGGGACGGCCTGCTCGCCGAGCAGAGGTCCTTTTTGGACGAGTTCTGGGACACGGCCGACATCGAGGTCGAAGGCGACGCTGAGCTGCAGCAGGCGGTCCGGTTCGCGTTGTTCCACGTCCTGCAGGCCGGAGCCCGCGGTGAGACCAGGGCGATTCCGGCGAAGGGCCTGACCGGCCCAGGGTACGACGGGCATGCCTTCTGGGACACGGAATCCTTCGTGTTGCCGGTGCTGACGTACACCATCCCGGACGCCGCCCGCGACGCGCTGCGCTGGCGTTACTCCACCTTGGACAAAGCGCGCGCCAGGGCGAAAACGTTGTGCCAGGACGGCGCCGCGTTCCCGTGGCGCTCGATCAACGGCGAAGAATGCTCCGGCTACTGGCCCGCGGGCACGGCGGCGTTCCACATCAACGCCGACATCGCGGACGCCGTGATGCGGTACCTGTACGCGACCCAGGACAAGCCGTTCGAGTCCGAATGCGCGGTGGAACTGCTCGTCGAGACCGCCCGGCTCTGGATGAGCATCGGCCATCACGACACCCATGGCCGATTCCGTATCGACGGTGTCACGGGCCCCGACGAGTACACAGCCGTCGTGGACAACAACGTCTACACAAACCTGATGGCACGGCGTAATTTGCGCGCCGCGGCCGCCCTTGCCGAAGACAATCCCTCTCTGGCGCACGAATTGGGCGTCGACACCGAGGAAGCCTCCCGTTGGCGCGATGCCGCCGACGACATGGTTGTCTTGTACGACAAGGACCTCATGGTTCACCCGCAGTCCGAGTGCTTCACCGATCATGCTCGCTGGGACTTCCACAACACGCCGGTCGAGAAGTACCCACTGCTGCTGAACTACCCGTACTTCGACCTGTACCGCAAGCAAGTCGTCAAGCAAGCCGACCTAGTGCTTGCTCTGCACGTCTGCGGTGACGAGTTCACCCCCGAGCAGAAAGCCCGAAACTTCGCGTACTACGAGGCATTGACCGTTCGCGACTCGTCATTGTCGGCGTGCACACAGGCCGTGATGGCTGCGGAAGTCGGCCATATGGAACTGGCCTACGACTACTTCGCCGAAGCCGCGTTGACGGACCTGCATGACCTGCACGACAACGTCCAAAACGGACTCCACATCGCCTCCCTCGCGGGCGCGTGGATCGCCACGGTCGCCGGGTTCGGCGGAATGCGTGACCACCACGGCAAACTCTCGTTCGCGCCACGCCTGCCACCGGAACTGACCAAGATCACCTTCCGGATGACCTTCCGCGGCAGCAAGATCGGTGTGGAGATCCGCCCTGACCGCGTGGCATACCGGCTGCACTCTGGCGAACCACTGGAGCTGTGCCACCACGGCGACCAGTTCACCCTTGGTACCGAACCGGTGATCCTGCCGATCCCCGACCTACCCGGAAACCCGGCACCACACCAGCCACACGGCCGCGCCCCGGTCCGGCGTCGACCCCGATAAGTCGACCCGGTAGCACTTTCGACCGACGCGAACGGGGGTAGGGCTAGCACCAAGGTCGGAATGCCAGCCAACTCCAGCGCGTCGGCCACCCCTGACGCGTAATTTCCTTGCTGACGGTCCACTCAGGGTTCGCGACCCGGGTCGGCTCGGGGTCCTCCCCGATGCCGCTACCCGGTCGTCTCAATACCTTGAGGTCGTCTCGTCACGTTGTGGCCAGTGGGATCCGATGGGGAGCAGGAGATGGACATGTCTCGTCGTGTGGTGTCGGGGGTATGCGCGATCGGCGTGGGGATGCTGGTGCTGTCCGGGTGTGACGGATTCCAGCTGACGTCGTCCAACTTCACCGACTCGACGGACCTCACGCAGCAGGTCGGGACGGTCCGGCTCAACACCGGCTCGGGGAACGTGATCGTCCGGACCGGGTCGACTGCGTCGGTGCGCCGCACGGTGCACTACCGGCAGAACGACAAGCCTGGTCAGACCCATCGTGTCGAGGGGGACACGCTGGTTCTCGATGACTGTCCGCAGCGCAACTGCTCGGTCGACTACGAGGTCACGTTGCCTGCCGCGGCCAAGATCATGGGGCAGCTCGGGTCGGGTGAGATCGACATCACGGGCATGTCCGAGGTGGGGGTGCGGACCGGTTCCGGCGATGTCCGAGTCAGGGACATCTCCGGGCCGGTCACCGCGACGGCAGGATCGGGCGAGATCCAGCTGACCAATCTGCAGAAGTCGGCTGTGGTCGAGGTCGGTTCCGGCGACATCCGGATGACCGACGTCAAGGGGGACGTCACCGCGCTGTCGCGCTCAGGTGAGGTCACTGCCAGCGCCATCAGCGGCAAGGCATCCGTGGAGAGCGGGTCGGGCGATGTCCGGGTCGACATGGCCACGGCGCAGAATGTGAAGGTGTCGGCGCGCAGTGGCGGGATCACGGTCACCGTGCCCCGCGGCCAGGCGTACAAGACGAACGTCGTCACCTCAAGCGGGGAGAAGACGGTCAACGTCGACACCAGCCAGGAGGCGCCGTACCTGCTCGACCTGGAGGCCTCAAGCGGCAACATCCAGGTCGACTACCGCGGCTAGAAGACCCGCGGGAACAAACCCCGCACCCCGCTCGTTAGCCTATCAGGAAGGTTGAGCGGACTCCGCTCAAGTCTGATTTTGACCGGCGTAGACTCTCGGTAGCAGACTTGAGCCACACACGCTCAAGGCGAAGAAAAACACTTACCGGGAGGATTCCATGGCGCGAGCGGTCGGCATCGACCTGGGGACGACCAACTCCGTCGTCGCCGTTCTCGAAGGCGGTGAGCCGACGGTCATCGCCAACTCCGAGGGTTCGCGGACGACCCCGTCCATCGTCGCCTTCGCCAAGAACGGCGAGGTGCTCGTCGGCCAGCCGGCGAAGAACCAGGCGGTCACCAACGTTGACCGCACGATCCGCTCAGTCAAGCGGCACGTCGGCAGCAACTGGAAGACCGAGGAGATCGACGGCAAGACCTACACCGCGCAGGAGATCAGCGCGCGTGTGCTGCAGAAGCTCAAGCGGGACGCGGAGTCCTACCTCGGTGAGCAGATCACCGACGCCGTGATCACCGTCCCTGCCTACTTCGAGGACGCGCAGCGACAGGCCACCAAGGAAGCCGGCCAGATCGCTGGCCTGAACGTGCTGCGGATCGTCAACGAGCCGACCGCGGCCGCCTTGGCCTACGGCTTGGACAAGGGCGAGAAGGAGCAGACCATCCTGGTCTTCGACCTCGGTGGCGGTACCTTCGACGTCTCCTTGCTCGAGATCGGCGACGGTGTCGTCGAGGTCCGCGCGACCAGCGGTGACAACCACCTCGGTGGTGACGACTGGGACCAGCGCATCGTCGACTGGCTGGTTGACAAGTTCAAGCAGTCCAGCGGCATCGACCTGACCAAGGACAAGATGGCGCTGCAGCGGATCCGTGAGGCCGCTGAGAAGGCGAAGATCGAGCTGTCCAGCTCGACGAGCGCCAACATCAACCTGCCGTACATCACCGTCGACGCGGACAAGAACCCGCTGTTCCTCGACGAGACGCTGACCCGCGCGGAGTTCCAGCGGATCACCTCCGACCTGCTCGACCGCACCAGGGCGCCGTTCCACAACGTGATCAAGGACGCCGGCATCAACCTCGGCGACATCGACCACATCGTGCTCGTTGGTGGCTCCACTCGGATGCCCGCGGTCACCGACCTGGTCAAGGAGCTGACCGGCGGCAAGGAGCCCAACAAGGGCGTCAACCCGGACGAGGTCGTGGCCGTTGGTGCCGCGCTGCAGGCCGGTGTGCTCAAGGGTGAGGTCAAGGACGTCCTGCTGCTGGACGTGACCCCGCTGTCGCTGGGCATCGAGACCAAGGGTGGCGTGTTCACCAAGCTGATCGAGCGCAACACCACGATCCCGACCAAGCGTTCGGAGATCTTCTCGACCGCGGACGACAACCAGACCACGGTTGGCATCCAGGTCTTCCAGGGTGAGCGCGAGTTCGCCGTGCACAACAAGAAGCTGGGCACGTTCGACCTGACCGGTCTGCCCCCGGCTCCGCGTGGCGTGCCGCAGATCGAGGTCACCTTCGACATCGACGCGAACGGCATCGTGCACGTCTCCGCGAAGGACCTCGGCACCGGCAAGGAACAGTCGATGACGATCACGGGTGGCTCGGCGCTGCCCAAGGACGACATCGACCGGATGGTCAAGGACGCCGAGGCGCACGCGGAGGAGGACAAGCGCCGCCGCGAGGAGGCCGAGACCCGCAACCAGGCCGAGACGCTGGTGTACCAGACCGAGAAGTTCTTGAAGGACAACGAGGACAAGGTCCCGGCCGACGCCAAGGACAAGGTCAACGCGGCGATCCTCGAGGCCAACGAGGCGCTCAAGGGCGAGGACACGGCCAAGATCAAGGCCGCGGTCGAGAAGCTGTCGCAGGAGTCGCAGGCGATGGGCGCGGCGATGTACGCGTCCGCCAACGCGGCGGGTGGCGAGGGCGGCCAGGCCGGCGGTGCCGGTGCGACCCCGCCGAAGGACGACGTTGTTGACGCCGAGATCGTCGACGAGGACGAGAAGAAGTGACTGACCAGGGACCGCACGACAACAGCAACTCCGTTGAGGAGCCTCGAGTGGTGGTGCGCGACCGGCGCCGGATCGATCCGGAGACAGGTCAGGTCAAGACTGTGACCGAGGAGGTGCCCGTCGACGAGGCGGGCGCCCCCGAGGGCGGCAGGCACGCCTCGGCCGACGAGGTCGAGGCGGAGATCGTCCCGGAGATCATCAGCGAGGAGCTTTCGCTGAAGACCGAACTGGATGAGCGCACCAAGGACCTGCAGCGACTGCAGGCCGAGTTCGCCAACTACCGCAAGCGGGTGGACCGCGACCGCGAGAGCGTGGTCGTCAACGCCAAGGCGTCGGTGGTGAACGAGCTGCTCGCGGTCCTCGACGACCTCGAGCGCGCGGCCGTGCACGGCGACCTGACCGGAGCGTTCAAGGCAGTGGCGGACAAGTTGACCGCGACCCTGCAGCGCGTCGGGCTGGAGCCGTTCGGCCATGAGAACGAGCCGTTCGACCCGTCCGTGCATGAGGCCGTGCAGCACGACACGTCTCCGGACGTGCAAGGCCCGACCGTGACCGCGGTATTGCGCCGTGGCTACCGGATCGGCGAGAAGACGCTGCGCCCCGCGCTGGTGGCCGTGACCGACCACGAGCCCGGTGCCCCGGCACAGGAATGGGCCGAACCGTCCGAGGGACAGCCAGATGGTTCGGCGGACCGTAACTAAGAAGCAGAAGGGAGGGGACGTCCGGTGAGCGCTAGGGACTGGATCGACAAGGACTTCTACCGTGAGCTGGGCGTCTCGTCCAGCGCGACGGACGCGGACATCAAGAAGGCCTACCGCAAGCTGGCCAGGGAGTTGCACCCGGACGCCAACCCGGGCAACACCGAGGCCGAGACCCGGTTCAAGGCCGTGTCCGAGGCGTACGGCGTGATCGGTGACCCCGAGAAGCGCAAGCAGTACGACGAAGCCCGCCGGTTGTTCGGCGGCGGGCTTCGTGGCTTCGGAAGTGGTGGAGCCGGCGGCGGTTTCGACGTCAGCGACATCTTCGGCGGCGCGAACCAGCAAGGCGCGAGCGGAAGTTTCAGCGGCCTCGGCGACATTCTCGGCGGCCTGTTCGGCAGGCGCGGCCAAGGATCCGCCGCGGGCAGACCGCAGCGCGGAGCGGACGTGGACACCGAGATCCGGATCGACTTCCTCGAAGCGATCCGCGGTGCGACTGTCCCTTTGCGACTGTCCAGCCCATCCACATGTGGGACATGCGGAGGAAACGGCGCCCGCCCAGGCACCCACCCCCGCACGTGTCCGACGTGTAACGGCGCAGGCCTGATCACCCGCAGCCAAGGCGCTTTCGCCTTCAGCGAGCCATGCCGCGACTGCCGTGGCACAGGTCGGATCGTTGACGACCCATGCCCGGAATGCGGCGGCGACGGCGTAAGCACGAAGAGCCGCACGTTGACTGTGCGTATTCCGCCAGGCGTGGAAGACGACCAGAAGATAAGACTGGCCGAACAAGGCGAACCCGGCCAAAACGGCGGGCACGCAGGAGACCTGTACGTGCGTGTGCACGTCACCCCGCACGCGGTGTTCGGCCGCTCAGGCAACGACGTGACAATCACCGTGCCTGTGACATTCCAAGAACTGGCGCTCGGTACAACGCTGACCGTGCCCACTTTGGACGGCAAGGTGTCGTTGCGCGTCGCCCCGGGTACAGCGAATGGCAGGGTGTTCCGGGTCCGTGGCAAGGGTGTCGTCAAACGCGACGGTGCCGCGGGCGACTTGCTGGTGACCGTGCAGGTAGCGGTGCCGAGCAAACTCTCTGACGAGGCAAAGACCGCGATGGAGGAGTACGCGAAGGCAACTTCGGACCACGACCCGAGGCCGGAGTTGACGGCGATGCTGAAGCAGAGGAGCGAATCACCATGATGCCCTCGTTTCCCAGCGGTGTCCCCTTCCCGGCGAACGCCGACGAGGACACCCCGATCTTCGTGATCTCGGTGGCCGCGCAGCTGTCCGGCCTGCACGCGCAAACCCTGCGCAGCTACGACCGCCTAGGCCTGGTCTCACCCGGCCGGACCTCAGGCGGCGGCCGCAGGTACTCCATGCGAGACATCGCGGTCCTGCGCGAGGTTCAACGCCTGTCCCAAGAGGAAGGCGTGAACCTCGCGGGCATCAAGCGAATCATCCACTTGGAAAACCAAGTGACCGCACTGCAGGCGCGCGTGGAGGAACTCACCCACGAACTGGCCGCGGCCTACACAGCGGCCGAGCAGGCAGCCGCGGCAGTGCACGCGTCCTACCGGCACGAGCTGGTCCCGGTCCACAAGCCCAAAACAGCACTAGTGGTCTGGAAACCCCACCCCCGCCGCACCTGATTTTTGCCGTGAAGGTCACCTTCGCGGCATCCAACGCCCCGAAAGTTCCCCTCACTGCCGGGTATCAGGCAGGGATTGGTCTAGTCGAGGGTGTACGGATCGGGATCATTTCCAGCCTTGACTTCGACCCCCGAAGGTCAAGGCTGGTGGCGTGTCCGGGCATCGAGCAGCCTGCCAGCGGATGAATCGGGCAGCTCCGGTCAATTCGTGACCCGGAACCACCGCGGCCAGGCGTCCGCGGCGGCGAGCTGGCCGGGCAGATTCCCGCTAGCGCTGCTCAGTCCAGGGTGAACGGGTCGTACGTGATGTGGTCCAGCGGCGTACCCGCGACCAGCATCCGCGACACCGTCGACCTGATCATTCCGGGCGAGCCGCTGACCAGCACGTCACGGTCGGCCCAAGCGCCATACCGAGTGACCACATCCGCCAGCGTGCCGTGTTCCACCCCAGTGGAATCCGGTTCGGACTCGAGCACCGGCACGACCGTCAGCCACGGATTCGTGGCCGCCAACTGCTGCAGGCTTTGCAGGTCGTACAGATCCGACATGACGCGCCCACCGTAAAACAGGTGCACGCGCGGGTTCTCGCCCCACTGGCTGAGCTCGTCGATGATCGCCCGCATGGGAGCGAGACCTGTCCCGCCGGCGACCATGACTAAGTCTCGGGTGTTCTCGCGGTCCACGCTCATCCGGCCAAGCGGCGGTCCGACCCGCCAGGTCTCGCCGATCTGGGTGTGTCCGACGATCGCCCGGCTGACCCAGCCGCCGTCGACCGTCCGGATGTGGAAGTCGATGGTTCCGTCTTCCCGGGGCGCGTTCGCGGGAGAGAGGTAGCGCCACAGCCGCGGGCGGTGCGGGGTTTCCACGCTTACGTACTGCCCTGGTTGGTAAGGCAAGGGGTAGTCGGTCTGGACGGTCACCACGGCCAGCTCGTAGCCGATGCGGTGGTGGGCGACGACGGTCGCGGGCCACCACGCAGGGCCGTCCTCGGCGTTCGACGCGTCGAGCATCGCACGGGCCATGATCGTGTAAGCCTCTGCCCAGGCTCGTTCGATCTCGTCGGTCCAGGACTTGCCGGAGAACTTCTTCACGGCCGCGATCAACGCCGTACCGACCGCCTCGTAGTGGGCGCTGATCACACCGAACTTCCGGTGGTCGCGGCCGAGTTGGCGGAGGAACGGGTTGAGGTCGTCGGGCCGGTCGACCAGCTGGACGATGTGTACGAGCGCGCGCAACAGGCGCGAGCGCTGCACCTCCATGTTGGCCGGGAACATCTCGCGCGCGTTCGGCGACAGGCTGAACAACATCCCGTAGAAGAACTTCGCGACTTCGTCGGCCTTGGGCTCGACAACGGCGAAGCTCTCCCGGATCAGCCGCACCATCGCGGCCGCGCCGGAGGCGGCGTCCGCCGAGCGCGTCGCCGCGGGACTGGCGGACCTGGGTGTCTGGGGTATGGGGCTCACTACGGCGTTTGCGGTCATGGTCGGGGCACGGACTCCAACCTCTGGCTCAGACGTCTTGATGGGCGTCACGGTCTTCTCATGCATCCATCCCCCGACAGGGTTGGACAGTAACCCGATTCTCGTGAGATGTCCGCCTTGATGCCACCTTCGTGTACTTGTGAGTGACGGAAAGTTCTGCGTGTTCCCTCTTCTGGTGGACAACCGATGGGCGGGCTGGGCGCTCGCCTCTTGATATGAAACTGTTACCCGCGTGCCTTCCGCAACCCCGCCCCCCACCGGCACCGCCGAGGCGCACCTGCTCGACCTCGAACTGGCGGAGCCCCCACCCCGGCCACGACCCAATCTGGCGGTCGTGACCACCGAAGTCGCCGATCCGCTCGCTGATCATGAGTCTGATCACTTGCCGGGTTCGCGTGGTGAGCATCTCCTCCAGTGCGCGTACGGCAGTCGCGAGCGTGCCAAGAAGTTCTACGACAACCAGATGCTCGACCACCTCAACGACGACATGATCGAGTTCGTCGGGCGGATGGAGATGGCGTTCATCGCCAGCGCGGACGCGAAGGGCGAGTGCGACTCGTCGTTTCGCGCCGGACCACCCGGTTTCCTGCAGGTACTCGGCGCGAAGCACATCGCCTACCCGGAGTACCGGGGCAACGGCGTGCACGCCAGTCTCGGCAACGTCAGTGAGAACCCGCACCTTGCCATCCTGATGGTGGACTTCGTCCGTGACTTGATCGGGCTGCACATCAACGGCCGGGCCAGCGTGGTCGAGGACGCCGACATGCGCGCGCGGTACCCGGACATCCCCACCGACTTCGACCGCGGCCGCACCCCCGAGCGCTGGGTCGTCGTCGAGGTGGAGGAGGCCTACATCCACTGCCGCAAACACATCCCGCACCTGCAGCCGGTCGAGCGGAGCAGGGACTGGGGCACCGACGACGCCAGGCGCAAGGGCGGCGACTACTTCGGAGCGAAGGCCACGCCGAAGCCGTGGCAGCAGGTGGTGCAGACTTCCTCGCAGTGAACAGCACGCAAGATCAACCCGCAGGCGAACGGGAGTCCGCGACCCGTGCGCTGGAGCGCGAGCTGTCCGTGCTGATCGGACGGGCCCGCAGCATCTCGTTGAGCCTGGCCGCGCGGGTCCATCCGGAGCTGGACGCGGCCTGCTACGCGATGCTGCTGCACCTCGGTGACATCGGGCCGGTGCGCGCGGCCGACGTGGTCGAGCGCACCGGTCTGGACAAATCGACGATAAGTCGCCAAATCGCCAGGCTCGAGGAGCTGGAGCTGGTCGAGCGGGTCGCCGATCCGCATGATGGCCGGGCACGACTGGTCCAGCTCACCGACGGAGGCACCGAGCGTCTTGCCACGGTTCGAAACGACCGCCGCGCGAGGCTGCACGCGATCCTCGACCGCTGGCCGACCGACGAGATCACGACCTTTTCCGACCTGCTCGGCAAGCTCAATCAGGACCTGTAGCGCACGGCACCTCCGGTATAGTTGCGTTAGGCAACCAATGGTGGAGGCCCGGCGATGAAGCCAACTTCCGAGGACTACATCGGCTTGATCCGGCAGGTCCGGTCGTTGATGGAGCTCCAGCACGCCACCACCATGCGCAGCTGGGAGGAATCGCGGGTGCAGCCGGGCGCGGGCAAACTGCTCGCCGAACTGGCCTACCGTGGCGAAGCCCGCGTTTCCGACCTCGCTGAGCAGCGGTTTGTCGACGCGTCCGTGGTCAGCAGGCAGGCCGCTCAGCTGGAGAAACTCGGCCTGATCGAGCGCCGCCGGGCGCCAGAGGACCGGCGCGCCGCTCTGCTGAGCCTGACGCCAGAGGGTGAGAAGGTCCTCGAACAATGGCGCCAGCGTCAGGCGGACACCATGGCTGACGCCCTGAGTGACTGGGACGCCGAAGACGTCGCGTCCGCCACAGAGCACCTCGCCCGGATGAACTCCGCCTTTCGCGCACACCTGTCGAGCTGAGGGTCACCCAGGTCGAACCGGTTACACCCAGACGGCCGCTTGATCACGCGGTGATCACCTATGGCCTGTGGATAGCGACCTGCGGTTTGTGGATAACTGGGCACTTCGTGTGGACAACCCCGTTGGTACATGTGAGTGAAACTGGGTTGAGCGGAACAGACTCAACTTTTCTGACGTTGAGCATTACGACAGCTTCTCGGGGAAGCTGGGGTCAGAGCATCAACACGCGTACTGAGGTGAGGGATGGACGCATTCAACCCGACCACGAAGACCCAGCAGGCGGTCTCCGCCGCGGTTCAGGCGGCCACCGTCGCCGGGAACCCGGACGTCTCGCCGGCGCATCTGCTCGCGGCGCTGCTGGCGCAGGGCGACGGGATCACGGCGCCGCTGCTGACCGCGGTCGGGGCGGATCCTGGGGTTGTCGGCAAGGAACTTGAGAAGATCGTCGCCAGTCTGCCGTCGGCGACCGGCGCGACTGTGTCGACGCCGAACCTGAACGGCCAGGCGGCCCGTTCGCTCAGCCAGGCGCAGAAGCTGGCGACCGAGATGGGCGACGAATACGTCTCCACCGAGCACGTTCTGTACGGCCTGGCCTACGAGCGCGGCCCGGTCGGTGAGCTGCTGCGCAGGCACGGCGCCACCCCCGAAGCCCTCAAGGACGCGTTCACCAAGGTCCGCGGCTCCGCCCGCGTGACCAGCCCGGACCCCGAGGGCACCTATCAGGCGCTGGAGAAGTACGGCGTCGACCTCACCGACCGCGCGCGCAAGGGCGAGCTCGACCCGGTGATCGGCCGCGACGCCGAGATCCGCCGCGTTGTGCAGGTGCTTTCCCGGCGTACCAAGAACAACCCCGTGCTGATCGGCGAGCCCGGTGTCGGCAAGACCGCCATCGTCGAAGGCCTCGCCCAGCGGATCATCGCCGGCGACGTGCCGGAATCCTTGCGTGGCAAGCGAGTTGTCGCCCTTGACCTCGGTTCGATGGTGGCGGGCGCGAAGTTCCGCGGTGAGTTCGAGGAACGCCTCAAGGCCGTGCTGAAGGAAATCACCGACTCCGCCGGCCAGGTGGTCACGTTCATCGACGAGCTGCACACGATCGTCGGCGCCGGTGCGACCGGCGAAAGCGCGATGGACGCGGGCAACATGATCAAGCCGATGCTGGCCCGCGGCGAGCTGCGCATGGTCGGCGCGACCACCTTGGACGAGTACCGCGAGCACATCGAGAAGGACCCCGCGCTGGAGCGCCGGTTCCAGCAAGTGCTCGTCGGCGAGCCGTCGGTCGAGGACACCATCGGCATCCTGCGTGGCCTCAAGGAGCGCTACGAGGTGCACCACGGTGTCCGGATCACCGACGCCGCCCTGGTTTCGGCCGCCACGCTCTCTGACCGCTACATCACCGCCCGGTTCCTGCCGGACAAGGCGATCGATCTGGTCGACGAGGCCGCGTCCCGGCTGCGGATGGAGATCGACTCACGGCCGGTCGAGATCGACGAGGTCGAGCGGGCCGTCCGGCGCCTCGAAATCGAGGAAATGGCGCTGGCCAAGGAAGAGGACCCAGCGTCCAAGCAGCGCCTGACCGCGTTGCGCGCCGAACTGGCCGAGAAGCGCGAAGCCTTGTCCGCGTTGACCGCCAGGTGGCAGAACGAGAAGGGCTCGATCGAGAAGACCCGTGACCTCAAGGAACAGCTAGAGCACCTGCGCGGTGAGTCGGAGCGCGCCGAGCGCGACGGCGACCTCGGCAGGGCCGCTGAGCTGCGCTACGGCCGGATTCCCGCGCTGGAGAAGGAACTCGAGGCGGCGACCGAGTCGACCAAGGTCGCGTCCGTGATGCTGAAGGAAGAGGTCGGCCCGGACGACGTCGCCGAAGTCGTGTCCGCGTGGACCGGCATCCCGGCAGGCCGGATGCTCGAAGGCGAAACCGCGAAGCTGCTGCGGATGGAGGACGCGCTCGGCAGGCGAGTCGTCGGCCAAGCCGAAGCCGTGCGCGTGGTGTCCGACGCGGTGCGTCGGTCGCGTGCCGGTGTCGCCGACCCGGACCGGCCGACAGGCTCGTTCCTGTTCCTCGGCCCGACCGGTGTCGGCAAGACTGAGCTGGCCAAGGCACTGGCGGAGTTCCTGTTCGACGACGAGCGGGCGATGATCCGCATCGACATGAGCGAGTACGCCGAGAAGCACTCGGTGGCCCGGCTCGTCGGCGCCCCGCCCGGATACGTCGGCTACGACCAGGGCGGCCAGCTGACCGAGTCCGTCCGGCGCCGGCCGTACAGCGTCGTGCTGCTCGACGAGGTCGAGAAGGCCCACCCGGACGTGTTCGACGTGCTCCTGCAGGTGCTCGACGACGGCAGGCTGACCGACGGCCAAGGCCGCACGGTCGACTTCCGCAACACGATCCTGGTGTTGACCTCCAACCTGGGCTCGCAAGCGATTGCGGACGTGTCGCTGAACGAGCAGCAGCGCAAGGACGCGGTGCTGGCGGTGGTGCAGCGGCACTTCAAGCCGGAGTTCCTCAACCGGCTCGACGATGTCGTGGTGTTCCACCAGCTGGCGACCGAAGAGCTCACCGCGATCGTGGACATCCAGATCGACCGGCTGTCCCGCAGGCTGTCCCAGCGCAGGCTGACCCTGGAAGTGACGGCAGCGGCCCGTGACTGGTTGGCCCTCAACGGCTTCGACCCGGTCTACGGCGCCCGCCCATTGCGCCGCCTGGTCTCCTCGGCGATCGGCGACCAACTGGCAAAGAAGCTGCTGTCCGGCGAGATAACCGACGGAAACCGGGTGAACGTGGACATCACCGACGATTCATCAGGCCTGGTGGTCTCAAAGGCAGCCTGACCGGATCCGGCAGGGCGTGTCCACCGGTGGACACGCCCTTGGCTCAGATGATCCTTACGGACGATGTCCGCTAGTCTCTGAACGGTGGGCCTCCCCGCGTGGATCTGGTTCGCCGTGGCCGCACTCGCGGCTCTCGGCGGCGCTGCCCTGCTCGCTCGAGACCGTGCCGTTCGCACTTCGCGTAACCGTGAACGCCGTCGATGGGCCGCGTTACGGGGTTGGCAGTTCACCGAGACAGACAACGTCCTTCCGACTCAGTGGGAAGGCGGCGCGCTGGCGTACTACGGCGGCGGGATCGCCCGTGACGTGGTGGCCGGGTCGACCTTCACCGCTGATGGCAGGCGCCGGGTCTACATTTTCGACCTCGACAATGGTGGCCGCGTCAGCGCGGTGATCGCGGCCGTGCAGTGCCGCCGCAAGCACGAGGTCGTGGTGGAGCTGTGGCTCCCCAGTGTTCCGTTCGAGCAGGAGCACATGCCTGAGCTGCTCGGTCCAGTTGGCCAGCGGTATGCGTTCGTATCGGATCTGGCCAAGGCGCGGGCGCTGATCACGCCGGATCTGGTTGACGCGTCCGAGGAAGTCGGGCCGGATGTGATGGTCGCGTGGGTTGAGGACGGGTGGGTTCTCGCCGCGGCGCCGGTCAACGCCAATCCGTCGCGGCTTGAGCGGCTGCTGCGGAGCCTTGGCGAGGTCGCGGATGTGGTCGACCCGTTCGAGGACGATGAACAACCTTCAACTGATGGCACCGCACAGCTCCCGCCGGGACGCCACGGCCAGTAACTTGGCCGCATGCCAACTGCTCTAGTCACCGGCGCCACCGCCGGGATCGGCAACGCGTTCGTCCATCGGCTCGCCAAGGACGGCTACGACGTCGTGCTCGTGGCCCGTACCGAATCGCGGCTGCACGAGGTGGCCGCGGAGATCAAGGCGAAGTACGGCGTGCAGGCCGAGGTGCTGGCTGCCGACCTTTCCGAGGAAACCGGCAGGCTCGCTGTCGAGGAACGGTTGGCCGAACCCGTCGACCTGTTGGTCAACAACGCCGGGTTCGGTACCCGGGGCCGGTTCGAGGATGTGTCCATCAAGTGGATGCAAGGCCAGTTGGACGTCAACGTCACCAGCGTGCTCCGGCTGACCAGGGCCGCGATCCCGGGCATGCTCGAACGCGGGCATGGCGCGGTCGTCAACGTCTCCAGCATCGCGGGCTTCTTCCCCGCCACTGGCCCGACGTATGGCGCGACGAAGTCCTATGTGACGTCGTTTTCCGAAGGTATCGGGATGGGCTTGAAGGGCACCGGTGTGCGGGTGATGGCCCTCATCCCTGGTTTCACCCGGACCGAGTTTCACGATCGCGCCGGTGACGAGAAGCAGACTCTTCCGAACTTCATGTGGCTTTCCGCGACACAGGTCGTCGACGAGTGCCTGGCTGACCTCGCGCGCGGGCGGATCCGGTCGATTCCGGGCTGGCAGTACAAGGTGTTGGTCGGCGTGACCCGGTTGCTGCCGCACGGCGTGCTGCGCAAGCTTGAGGCCGGTCTCGGCCGGGGCCGTACATGAAAGGACAACGAAGATGAGCCAACCGCCTGGCTGGTACCCCGAGCAGCCTGGTTCCCAGGTGCTGCGGTGGTGGGACGGTACACAGTGGACCAATCACGTCCAGCAGAAGACGGACGCCAGCGCGTTCGAGCTCGAACTGGGCGGGCAGGCTGACCCGTCACGGGTGCAGCGGCAGGTCCAGCAGCAGGCGGGCGTCACGCAGATGCGCGGCGGTGGCGGGACGTTGTTCACCGAGCCGGTTCTCGTGGTGAACCAGAAGGTCAAGCTGATCGAGATGGCCAACGAGTACACGGTCTTCGATCAGCACGGCAGACAGCTTGGCACGGTCGTGCAGGTCGGCCAGAGCGCGCTGAAGAAGGCCGTCCGGTTCTTCGCCAGTGTCGACCAGTTCATGACGCACCGGCTGGAAGTGCGTGACCTCACTGGCCAGCCGGTGCTGGTGCTGACCAGGCCGCGCAAGGTCTTCAAGTCGCGGATCATCGTCGAGTATCCGAACGGCCAGCCGATCGGCGAGATCGTGCAGGAGAACATGGTCGGCAAGATCAACTTCGCGTTCGTGGTCAACGGTCAGCAGATCGGCGGGATTCGCGCGGAGAACTGGCGCGCGTGGAACTTCATGGTGCACGACCACACCGGCCAGGAGATCGCGCGGATCACGAAGACCTGGGAGGGCTTCGCCAAGACGATGTTCACCACGGCCGACAACTACGTCGTGCAGATCCACCGGCAGCTGCAGAACCCGCTGGCGAGCCTCGTTGTCGCCGCTGGGCTCGCGATCGATACCGCGCTCAAACAGGACGACCGCGGTTTCGGCTGAGCCGCAAGCGAAACCCAGTGTCTATAGTGGACTGTCAGGGATAGTGGCGAACGTCGCCGCGGCGAACGGGCGATCGTGTCTTAGGGTGAGACCTTGTGCTCGTTGACCAGAACGCCAAGTCCGAACTCGCCAGGCTCATCTCCGAACTGGCTGTTGTCCGTGGTCGTGTGACGCTCTCGTCCGGCAAGCAGGCCGACTACTACGTCGACCTGCGCCGGGCGACCCTGCACCACGCGGCCGCACCCCTGATCGGCAAGCTCCTCCGCCAGCTCACCGCCGACTGGGACTACGTCGCCGCCGGCGGTCTGACCCTCGGTGCCGACCCGGTGGCGTGCGCGATGATGCACGCCGCCGCGGCGCAGGGAGACGTGCTTGACGCGTTCGTCGTCCGCAAGGCCACCAAGGAACACGGGATGCAGCGGCGGATCGAGGGGATCGAGGTCGCGGGCCAGCGCGTGCTCGCGGTCGAGGACACCTCGACCACCGGCGGCAGCGTCCTGACCGCCGTGGAGGCCCTGCGTGAGGCCGGTGCGGAGGTCATCGGCGTTGTCACCGTCGTCGACCGGGCCACCGGGGCGAAGGAGGCGATCGAGGGAGCGGGCCTGCCCTATCGGCATCTGCTCGGGCTGGGCGACCTCGGGCTGTAGCCCCGCACAACCGATGTAGAGCGGTGCACCATGTAGAGCGGTGCACCGTCGCGCTGTGACCCTGGGGCTGCGACCCCGCGCTGCGGCCCCCGCGCGCCTTCCAAACTCGGCAACGAACGGGGCCGCCAGCCAGTTCCTGCGCTCCCCCAATCGTGTAACCAGGTACGGGGGCTGTCACCGGCAGCCCCCGCCACCTGCGAAGACATTTGCCTCAGAGACTCCTGCAAGGCCAGACTGGAAACAGCGACTTGGCAGGGGCGGTGAGTCGATTGGCTTCGTTCTTGGCCGATGTGACTGTTGTGCTGCACTTCGCAGCACTGCTCTACATCGGGTTGGGCGGGTTTCTGGCCTGGCAGTGGCCGAAATCCATCTTCATCCATGTCTTCTTCGCCGCGTGGGGTGTCGCGGTGAACGTCATTCCCGGGCTGCCATGCCCGCTGACCGCGCTCGAGGACTACTTCCGCCACCAGCAGGGCCTCGGGTCGCTGCCGGGCGGTTTCAACGAGTACTACATCTACGACGATTTGATCCCGCGTAGCCTGTTGCCGGTGGTGGCAGTGCTAGCTGTGGTGGTTCTCGTGATTTCTTACGTCGGTGCCTACGTTCGGTGGCGCAACAGCCGGGCCGGCGTGCCCGCGTGACCGGGCCGACGGAGTGGGTGTTCGGCGACCCGGTGGGTGTAGGCCCGTGGGACGGGCCGTTGCCGGACGACCCCAAGTACGACCCTGAGTTGCTGGCTGAGGGCGACAAGCGCAACGTGGTCGACGCGTACCGCTACTGGCGCCGCGAGGCCGTCATCGCGGACCTGGACACCAGGCGCCACGATTTCCATGTTGCGATTGAGAACTTGCAGCATGATCACAACATCGGGACGGTCGTTCGCACCGCGAACGCGTTTCTGGCCAAGGCCGTGCACATCGTTGGCCGTCGGCGGTGGAACCGCCGGGGTGCGATGGTCACTGACCGATACCAACACGTCCTGCATCACCCGGACGTGGGTTCCTTGGCCGAGTTCGCGAAAGCCGAGGATCTGGCACTCGTCGCTGTGGACAACACGCCGGGTGCGCAGCGCATCGAGACGGTCAAGCTTCCGAGGCACTGTGTCCTTCTTTTCGGTCAAGAAGGCCCTGGCCTCACCGAACAAGCTCGGGACGCGGCAACCATGACGGTGTCAATCGCCCAGTTCGGTTCGACGCGGTCCATCAACGCCGGCGTGGCCGCTGGCGTGGTGATGCACTCATGGATCCGTGACCACGCGGACCTGGGATCCGCCTGGTGACTGATTAATTACCCCAAGTGGGGCACGTACCACGCTGAGGGGTATCTCGGGACCGATCCAGACAGCACCATGGCGTATATGGCTAGAGAGCTCGTCGCCACCGCCCGGTTGTGGGCGGCGCGCGCCGCGGTGTCGGAGTTGGGTGTGCAGGCCAGGCACCTGCGCCGGCTATGGGCGCGCCCTGGCACGTTGCTCGGTGTGGACGGCTGGCCACCCACTCGGGGTGAGCGGTTGTTCGGAAGGTGGAATTACTTCGCGCAGGCTCATCTGATCGACTGTCTCGTCGACGCGCAGGAGCGGAACCCCACAGCGGCCCGTGCGACCTCGATCGCCCGGATCGTGCGCAGCGTCCGGCTGCGGCACGGTCGGCGCTGGGTGACCGAGGACTACGGTGACGCGGCCTGGCTCGGTCTGGCGTTACTGCGGGCGTCGCAGTACACGCCGTCGAGGATCGCGGTCGGCGACATCATCCGAGGCTTGCGCAGCGCGTGGACCGACCATGCGGGCGGTGGGTTGTGGTCGCGGGCGGACGAGAACCTCAAGAGCGTGCGCGTGAACGGCCCGGCGACGATCCTGCTGGCGCGATGTGGCGACCGGGTCGACCTGCAACGCGCGCGGGCGATCGCCGAGTGGATGGAAGACACGCTGCTCGACGAGGTCACCGGGCTGGTCTGGGTTGGCCTGCATGTGAATCTCGACGGCGAGATTCGCGAGACGATCAAAGAGGCGTACACCTACATCCAGGGCGTCTACCTAGGTGTTTGCCTGGAGCTGGCGGTCGGTGACCCAGTGTGGGCCGAACGGGCCGAGCGCACGATCATCGCGGTTTCCGAACACCTGGCGAACAACGGCGTGCTACGCGGGCAAGGCGGTGATGACGGCGGCATCTACACCGGGATCCTGGCGCGCTACCTGGCCCTGGCCGCGCTCAGACTGCCAGCGCTGACCGGAGCGTCGGCAACGGGTATGGCCGCCAGCCATGTGGCGGAACGCCTTGTCCTGACGAGTGCGGCGGCCGCGTGGCGAAACCGTGCGGTGGCAAGGGGAGGGCCGCTCTACGGTCCAGATTGGACAGTCCCGTCCCGTGTGCCGAGGTCACCGCGGCACAAGATTCCCGAGCGGGAGCTGGCGTCGCAACTGGGTGGCTGGATGATTCTCGAAGCGGCCGCTTTGCTTGAGCGTTCCCACTAGTGTGGTCGCATGGGTGTGGTGATCGTGACCGGGGGCAGTCGGGGTATCGGTGCGGCGATCTGCAAAACGGTGGCCAAGGCCGGGCACAAGGTGGTCGTGAATTACGTCGGCAACGCGGCCGCCGCCGAAGCGGTAGTGAAGGAGACCGGCGGCCTCGCGGTCAAGGCGAACGTGTCCGACGAAGCGGATGTGCGGCGCCTGTTCGACAAAGCCGCTGAACTGGGGCCGGTGACCGGGCTGGTGTGCAACGCGGGCATCACCGGCAACAGGATCGCGCGCCTTGACGAGCATGACGTCCAGACCGTGCGGGATGTCCTCGAAGTCAACGTGGTCGGCACGTTCCTGTGCGACCGGGAAGCCGTCCGCCGGATGTCCACCAAACACGGCGGAAACGGTGGCGTGATCGTCAACATCTCTTCCACCGCAGCGCATCGCGGGTCACCCGGCGAATGGGTGCATTACGCGGCAAGCAAAGCCGCCGTCGAGACCTTGACAAAGGGGCTGGCCCTTGAGGTCGCCAACGAAGGCATCAGGGTCAACTGTGTCGCGCCAGGCCTGGTCGAAACCGAGATGCACGAGGCTGCTGGCGCACCGGATCGCGTCGCCAAGACCGCGCCGCTGATTCCGATGAAACGTGGCGGGCAGCCAGAGGAGATCGCGGACGGCGTGATGTGGCTGCTGTCGGACGCGTCCTCGTTCGTGACCGGGTCGGTCGTGACGATCAGCGGTGGCCGTTAAAAACAGCCACAGGAATTGCGGTGCTTCAACTCCGGCTGCAACCGTGCGGTTTGCGGTGGCCGGGATGGATCCGCGATTCGGTTGAGCAGCATCCGGACCGCGGTTTTCCCGATTTCCGCGATCGGCTGCGCCATTGTGGTGATCGGCGGATCAAGCAGATCGGCCCATTCCACGTCGTCATAACCGACGACCGCGAGTTCCCTGCCGATCTTCAAATCACGCTTGCGGGCTTCGTGCAGGACACCGGACAACATCACGTTGTTGCCCGCGACGACCGCGGTCGGCGGATTGTCTAAGTCGAGCAACCGGCCCAACGCGGCCGAGGCAGGTTCGGCGCGCGACTCGCCGGACTGGACAAGGTCTTCGTCCCAGGTCAGGCCGGACCGGCCGAGCCCGAGGCGGTAGCCGAGCACGCGCTCGGATGTCGTGGCGAGGCCGTCCGCGCCGCTGACCATGCCGATGCGCTTGTGGCCAAGTTCTGCCAAGTGCTGCACGAGCGCGGACGTGGAGTGCACGTTCTCCGGGCCGACCTGGTCGAAGTCCTGGCCGACGGTCAGCCGGTCGACCAGCACCATCGGAATGCCCAGTTGCTTGAGCTCGGGCAGCACGGTCGCGGCGGCACGCGGGGACGGCGTCAGGATCAGCCCGTCGACGCGGCGGGAGCGCAGCGTGCGGACCGCGGACTGCTCGGTCGCCTGCTCGTCGTGGGTGTCGGTGAGCACCAACGTGTAGCCCGCTTTGGTGGTCTCGTGCTCGATCGCCTGGATCAGCTCGCCGAAGTACGGATTGGCCACCAACGAGATCGCCACACCCAACGATCGGGTGCCGCCGGTGACCAACGATCGGGCGATGGCGTCCCCGGTGTACCCGGTTCGCTCGATCGCGTCGAGCACCCTGAACTTGGTCTCCGGTGCGACCGCACGCGTGGAGTTGACCACGTGCGACACCGTGGTGATGGAGACGCCCGCCATCTGGGCGACATCCTTCATGGTGACCAAGCCAGTCTCCCTGTAGCAAAGACACGCCAAGCGTTTGCGCAAACGGTTGCGACAGGCTAAGTGAATCATTAACTTCCCCGCAACCAGGCACGCCAGGGAGGGAAGTCATGGGACGACGCGGTCTCGCCATCATCGCCGCCGGTCTGCTCACATTCGCCGTGAGTGGTTGTACCAGCCAGAAGACCGGCAGTGGTGGCCAACCCGCCGAAGGCGGCAAGATCAAGGTCGGTCTCGTGACCAAGACCGACTCCAATCCCTACTTCGTCGCGCTGCGCGACTCGGCGAAGGCCGAAGCCGATGCGTCCGGCGCCGAACTGATCGCGCTGGCTGGCAAGTTCGACGGCGACAACGAGGGACAGGTCGCCGCGATCGAGAACCTCGTGCAGCAAGGCGCCAAGACGATCATGATCACGCCGAACAACTCGACCGGCATCCTCGGCGCCATCAAGACCGCGCGCGACCGCGGCGTCCTGGTGATCGCGCTGGACACCGAGACGACCCCGAAGGACGCCGTCGACGCCACGTTCGCCAGTGACAACACCGAGGCCGGCCGCATGCAGGGCACGTATGTGAAGGCCACGCTGGCAGGCAAGGCGCCGAAGGTGATCATGCTCGACGGCACGCCCGGCTCGTCGGTCAGCGAGCAGCGGCACGCCGGATTCCTGCAGGGTATGGGCCTGCAGGACGGCAACCCCGCGATCCTCGGCGTCGAGGCGACCAACGGCGAGCAGAACAAGGCGCAGACGGCGACGGAGAACCTGCTGCAGCGCGACACCTCGGTCAACACCGTCTACACGCTCAATGAGCCCGCCGCGCGGGGTGCGTATGTCGCGTTGCAGGCCAAGGGAATCGCGGCGCAGGTGGTGATTGGCTCGATTGACGGCTCGTGCCAGGGCGTCACCGACGTCAAGGACGGCAAAGTCGTCGCGACCGTCATGCAGTTCCCGAAGAAAATGGCGGCACAAGGCGTTCAGGCGGCTGTGGAATTCGGCAAGACCGGAAAGAAGCCGACTGGATTCGTGAACACCGGTGTCACCGTGATCACCGACAAACCGGTTGCCGGAATCCAGAGTCAGGACACCGCGTGGGGCTTGCAGAACTGCTGGGGCTGAGCCGATGACGACAATTAAAGAACGCAGCGAATTCATCCTGCGTACGCCCGCGATCGGTCCGGCGATCGCATTGGTCGTGGCGGTGGTGGTCTTTTCCTTCGCCACCGACACGTTCCTCAACGTGGACAACCTGTCGTTGGTCGTCCAGCAGTCGCTGGTGATCGGCACGTTGGCGCTCGGTCAGACCCTGGTCATCCTGACCAGCGGAATCGACCTGGCCAACGCGGCGATCGCGGTGTTCGCGACCTTGCTGATGGCCAAGATGGTGCTCCTGTCCGGCATGCCCGGGATCGTCGCGTTGCTGCTCGGAGTCGTTGTGGCGGCGGCGATCGGCGCGGTGACCGGCGGTGTCGTGACCGTGTTCCGGTTGCCGCCCTTCATCGTCACGCTCGGCATGCTGACCATCGTGACCGCGGTCAGCCGGATCTACGCGTCCGGCCAGAGCTTCCCGGTCACCGACGACACGCTCGGCTTCCTCGGCCAGAAGCAGTATCTGTTCGGCCAGATCGAGATCACCTTCGGCATGCTGCTGATGCTGGTGATGTACATCGGGGTCTGGTACGCGCTGACCCGCACGGCGTGGGGCAAGCATGTCTACGCGGTCGGCAACGACCCGGAAGCCGCGCGACTGTCCGGGATTCACGTCCGCCGCAGCTTGCTCGGCGTCTATATCGTCGCTGGTGTGATCTACGGAATCGCGGCGTGGCAAGCACTTGGCCGCGTGCCCAACGCGGATCCGAACGCGTTCCAGCTCGGTAACCTCGACTCGATCACCGCGGTCGTCATCGGTGGCACGAGCCTCTTCGGCGGGCGCGGCAGCGTGATCGGAACGCTTGTTGGCGCGCTGATCGTCGCGGTGTTGCGCAGCGGCCTGACGCAGGCCGGGATCGACAACCTGTACCAGGACGTGGCCACGGGCGTGCTCGTGATCGCCGCGGTCGCGGTGGACCGGTTCTCCCGAGGGAGGCAGCGATGACTCCGGTACTGGAAGCGAAAGGCCTGGTCAAGCGGTACGGCAAGGTAACCGCGATGGACGGCGCCGACTTCGACCTGCAGCCCGGCGAGGTTCTCGCGGTGGTCGGCGACAACGGCGCGGGCAAGTCGACGCTGATCAAAGCCTTGTCCGGTGCGGTGATCCCGGACGAAGGCGAGATCTACGTCAACGGCGAGCTCGTGCACTTCCACGGCCCGCTGGACGCCCGTAAGCACGGAATCGAGACGGTCTACCAAGACCTGGCGCTAGCACAGGCACAGGACATCGCGACAAACCTGTTCCTCGGCAGGGAAAAACGGCGGCCCGGATTCCTTGGTGCGGTGTTCCGGCTGCTTGATTCCAAAGGCATGCGGGCCGAGGCGCGTAGCGTGCTCGACGACCTCGGGATCAACATCAAGTCGATGACCCAGCCCGTGGAAACGTTGTCCGGTGGGCAAAGGCAGGCGGTCGCGGTGGCACGTGCCGCCGCCTTCGGCACCCGCGTGGTGATCATGGACGAGCCGACGGCCGCACTGGGTGTCGCCGAGTCCGCCAAGGTGCTGGAGTTGATTGGGCGGATCAGGGACCGTGGCCTGCCGGTGGTGCTGATCAGCCACAACATGCCGCACGTCTTCGAAATCGCCGACCGCGTGCATGTGCACCGGCTGGGCAAGCGGGTCGCGGTCGTCTCACCGAAGACGCACTCGATGAACGAGGTCGTCGGCCTGCTCACCGGGGCGTTGCGGATGGCGGAGGACGGCACGATCCAGGAAGTGGGCGTCACCACGGGGCTGGGTCGTTGATCCTCGCGGTCGGCCTGTGCACCGTGGATCTCGTCCAACGCGTGGAAGTGCTACCGGTGCCAGGGCAGAAGGTGCAGTCCAGCTCGGTCGAATTGGTGGCAGGCGGACCGGCGGCGAACGCGGCGATCACCATTGCCGCGCTTGGCGCCGCGGTCCGCCTGGTGACCGTGCTGGGCTCGCATCCCTTGGCGGAATTGGCAAAGCGTGATCTCGCGCAGTACGGCGTCGAAGTCGTCGACGTCATGCCCGATCGCGCCGAGCCACCGACGCTGAGTGCAGTATCGGTTCGGGAACGTGATGGTGAGCGGACAGTGGTATCGCACAACGCTTCTGGCATAACGGCGTCCGCGACGATCGACCTGTCTGATGTGGACACTGTGTTGCTTGACGGGCACCACCCGGCGCTCGCGCTCGAAGCCGCTCGGGCCGAGGTCCCGGTGATCCTGGACGCGGGCAGTCGTAAACCGGTGTTCGATGAACTGCTGCCGATGGTTGACGTGTGCGCGTGCTCGTCGGCGTTCACCGATCCGGTCGACTGCCCGGTGGTGACCCGGACGCACGGGCCCGATCCGGTGCAGTGGTTCGTCGGATCCGACCGTGGCGAAGTCCCTGTGCCGCAAGTGGAAACCAAAGACACCTCGGGCGCCGGCGACGTCTGGCACGGCGCGCTCGCGCTGGGGGTGGCGCGACTCGGCCAGGTTCCGAAAGTCGCCAATATGCCGGATTTGATCCGATACGCCAACCGCATCGCTGGTCTGCGGGTACAGCACGAAGGAGCGAGCTGGCGCGATGAACTTCGCTGAACTGGTTGACCGGGCCCGCGGGTTAGCCGTGGGTGGCCGGGCCATGCTGGGGATCTGTGGCGCACCGGGCGCAGGTAAGTCGACGTTGGCCGCCGAGCTGGTCGAAGCCCTTGGTGACCAGGCGGTTTACGTCGGCATGGACGGCTTCCACCTCGCGCAGGTCGAGCTTGCCAGGCTCGGCCGCGCCGAGCGCAAGGGCGCACTGGACACTTTCGACGGTCCCGGTTATGTCAATCTCTTGCAACGATTGCGGAATCAGTCCGACGAGATCGTCTATGCCCCGGAGTTCCGCAGGGAGATCGAAGAGCCCGTCGCGTGCGCGGTCCCTGTGTTCCCGGACACACGGCTGGTCGTCACCGAGGGCAACTACTTGCTCGTGCCGGACAAACCGTGGGGCGAGGTCCGTGAACTGCTCGACGAGGTCTGGTTTCTGCGGCCTGACGAGGAAGAACGCCACCGAAGGCTGATCGCGCGGCACGAAGCGTTCGGCCGCAGCCCGGCCGAAGCTCGTGACAGAGCGTTGGGGTCCGATGAACGCAACGCAACCGTGATCAACGCGACCGCGGATCGCGCCGATCTCGTGCTACGTGGATAGCGGCCGAGTCTCGCGCTGTGGAAAGTCCTATAACAGCGTGCTCACGACATCGGATTTGTAGACAGTCGTGCGGCACTATGGCGGGGCGGCCTTTCCCCGATCTTTAGTGGCCGCACGAAAGGACGGACCGAAATGCCCACGTTGAGCGGCGTGCATCACATCGCGCTGACCGTGACCGACGTGGATCGCAGCGTCCCCTGGTACGAGCGGGTCCTCGGGTTCAGCGTGGTCGGAACCCAGGAGGAGGACGCGCTCGGCGTGCGCAAGGTGTTCTTGCGCGGCCCAGGCGACGGCTTCGCGCTCACCCTGATCCAGCACCCGTACGCGGCCGGCAGCGTCTTCGACGAGAAGAAGCCAGGGCTGGATCACCTGTCGTTCTCGGTGCCCGATGGGGCCTGTCTCACCGAATGGACCGACCGGCTCGAGGAGCACGGCGTGATGTTCTCGCCGATCGCCGAAGAGCAGAGCGCGGGCAAAGCCGTGGTCGCCTTACGCGATCCGGACGGAATCCAGTTGGTCCTCTGGGCAGAGAAGCCCTAGGCAGCGACTGGTTTGCGCATCTCCTGGCGGTAACGCCAGAGACCCCACGCGGTTGAAGACGATGAAGAAGCCGACGCCAACGACGACGGCGGTGGTGACCACCCATGGATACTGCTCGAGCAGGCCTGCGCCGTAGAAGCCGAGCAGTACCAGGGTCGGTACCCACATCACGGCTCCGATAGTGGTCGCGGCCATGTACCTGCGTGAGTCCATCGCGGCGGCGCCCGCGATCATCGGCGCCAGCGTGCGAATCCACGGGATCCAGCGAGCCAGCACGATCGCCCAGAACCCGCGGCGGTCCAGGAAGTCACGGGCCTTGGCCAGCTTTTCGACGGTCAGCACCTTGCCGCCGAGCCGCCCGGTCAGCGAGGTCCCGGCTTTGCGGCCGATGTGATACCCGAGTTGATTGCCCACGACGGCGACAACGGTCGCGGCAATGGAAAGCGCCAACGCCTCGACGTGGTGTGAGCCGTGCTGGGCCAGTACGAGTCCGGCGGTGAAAAGCAGCGAGTCGCCGGGCAGGAACAGGCCGACGACGAAGGCGCATTCCACGAACACGAAGCTGAGCACAATCAGCCAGACCATCACTGGGCCGTTCGCGGCTAACCAGCCAACCAGGTTCACCCGACGGAGGGTACGTCAGCCAGGAACTCGGCTACGTAACGAATTGCCTGCCGCCCTTCCGGCACGTAGTTGGAAAACGCTTGGAAGACATGCACTTGGCCGGGCCACTCCTGCAGCTCGACCGGGATTTCCGCGGCACGAAGGGAATCGGCGAGTCGCCGTGCGTCGTCGAGCAGGCACTCGGTGTCGCCGACCTGGATCAGCGACGGCGGCCATCCGGACTTGTCGGCCGTGAGCACCGATGGTCGCTCGGCGCGTGGGTCCCGGTCGCCAAGGTATGCCCGGCGGCAGTTCTGGATGGCCCTTGGAGCCACGAACGGGTCCCGATGGACCAAGTCCCGTGCCGCGGCCAGTTCGCCACTCAGATCGAGCCATGGCGAGAAGAAAACGGCGTGACTCGGCATCGGCAGCCCGTGCCGTTTCACATCCGCCAGCAGGCACGCGGTCAGATGCCCACCCGCGGAGTCCCCGGAGACCACGATTTTCCCAGCTGGAATGCCTCGATCGAGCAGCCGCCGGTAGACGGTCAGGCAGTCATCGGCGGCCGCTGGATACGGATGCTCAGGCGCGCGCCGGTAGTTCGGCAGGAACACCGGCCGTCCGGTCCGGCGGGACATCACCAGCGCCAGGCTCCGGTGTGACCGCGGCGAGCCGAACACGAACCCGCCACCGTGGAAGTGCAGCTGGATGCCGTTGGTGACGCTCGCGCCCGTCGCCTGCACCCACGTACCGCGAACGTGGCCGTAGTTGGCCGTCCAGACCTTCGAGCCGCGTGGCAGGCGCTGCAACCCGCCGGAGTCCGCGAACCGGCGGATCGCGCGCAGCTGGACGCCACGAGCGACCCAACGGTCCGCCACCGGCCGCACCCTCGTGGCAAAGAACCGCTCCAGCCGGACACTTTGTTCACTGGCTGTGACCGGAATGTCCATGGGGTGATTGTTGACAGGTCGTCAACTAACGCGCAAGTCGGCCCAACGCGGCCCATGTGCGCTCGCGATCCTCGGCCGACCCAATGCCGGTATGGCTGACCACGACATCGGTCGCGCCCGCGTCGAAGTACCGCCGCACCTCGGCGGCAAGGTCCTCCTCGGAGCCGATCACCGCGGCCTCGACCGCGTGGTCCAGACCTGCCTTGTCCAGCACGGCTCGATAGGACGGGATCTGACCGTAGATGTCGAGCTGCTGGCGTGCCACGGCTTTCATCTCGTCGACGTTGCTCGTGACCAAGCCAGGGAAGGTCGCGACGACCCGGGCAGTCTCCGGGAGGGCGGGCACGATGTCCTGCTCGATCACCTTGGGCACAGCGAGGAACGGGATCGTGCCGTCGGCCAGCTCGCCGGTCACCTTCAACGCCTGTGGACCCATTGCCGCGACAATGATCGGCATTGGCGTCGCGCCAGGAACCTTGGCAGGCAAGAAATTCTTGGCGACCACGGTCTCGCCTTGGAAGTCGACGTCGTGCTCGCTCGTGGCCACCCTGAGCACCTGCAAGTACTCCCGCAGATGTTTGATCGGACGGTCCCAGGTCGCGCCGAACGAGCTCTCGGCGACTGCCTTGGCGCCAAGCCCGATGCCGAGCGTGAACCGGCCGCCGGTGGCCGCCTGTGCCGTGTTGGCCTGTTGCGCCACGGCCAACGGATGCCTGCCGGTCATCGGCACGATGCCCGTGCCCACCTCGATGCCCGCAACCGCCCGGCCAGCCAGTGCGGCAACGGATATCGCGTCGATGTCAAAGAGCTGGGCGAACCAGATCTGCGTGAGGCCGACCCCAGCGGCCGCGCGGGTCAGTTCGATGTACGTGTCCACCGCGTTGGCGCCAACCGGTGCGTTGCTCGGAAGTGACACCCCTATTGTCATATTTGTTCGCAACTCGCCGAACTGGGATGTTCTTTCCTTATGCGGCAACAATCTCCGAAGAGACTTCCCGGACGAACTCGCCGATGTGCTTCAGTGCCGCGTTCGCTTCCGGTAGCCATGGCGCGAACCAGTGGAAAACGTGTACCTGACCTGGCCATACCTGCAGATCGCAGTAACCACCGGCGCGCCGCAGCGACTCGGCCATCCGCTCGGAGTCACTTTGCAGGCATTCCGTGCCGCCAACCTGAATCAGCACCGGCGGCCAGCCGCGCTTGCGCACCTTCAGCACGTCCAACCGGCGATGCGTCAACACCGTGTTGCCCGCGTACGCCAGGCCGCACCAGATCGCGTAATCCGGCGGTACGAACGGATCCCGCAAAGCCAGATCCCGTGAAGCCAGCTCGGCACCGGTCAAGTCGAGGAACGGCGACAGCATGATCGCGGCCGACGGCATTGGCAGCTTGTCGTGCGCGATGTCCGCCAACAAGCACGCCGTCAAATGCCCGCCTGCCGAGTCCCCGCCGACCACGATCTGCGATGGCTGGTAACCCTCGCTCAACAGCCAGCGGTATGCCGAAAGCGCGTCCTCGGCCGCGGCCGGGAACGGATATTCCGGCGCCAAACGGTAGTCCAGCAACAAAATCGGCATGCCGGTCGACGCCGAGATGCGTGACGCCAGCTGCCGGTGCGTGCGCGGTGACCCGCAGACGAACCCGCCGCCGTGCAGATACAGCATGATCCCGCTGGAATTCTGGGCTTCCTTCGCGGTGACAAGCAGACCAGGCACACCGCCGGCAGTGATCGGCTTGATTTTGGTGCCACGCGGCAAGGGCGTCCACCCGATCGCGTCGAAGGCCTCACGGACGATTCTCAACGGTGTCGTTCCCGGCCGGACAACGCCGCCGAGCACGCGCAGACTACGCATCATCAGCTGAGCCAACAGACGGCTCGCCATACTGGGGGTAGCAGGTAGCTCAAGCACGCGAATCGCCTCCCCGATGCCTCGTCGACCATGACGTGACAACCATCACTGTAGATCACGAAGGCGCTAGTTCGCTGCCCTCCGAAAGACTTGTTAGGGGGATCCCCAGCCAAAGCGTTAGGGTAAACATCGTGACTTTGGCAGAGCGGCTGAGAGCGGAGCTGGGCGCCGGTGCTGTCATCGTCGACCCCGACGTGACCAGCAGTTATGAGCACGACATGATGCCGCTGGCGCCGTATGGCTCGCCGCTGGCTGTCGTGCTCCCGTCCAGCACCGCCCAGGTGCAGGCAGTGGTCCGGACCTGTGCGGAATTCGGGGTGCCGATCGTGCCGAGAGGGGCTGGTAGCGGGCTTTCCGGTGCGGCCAACGCGATCGACGGCTGCGTCATGCTCGTGACCTCCCGGATGAAGGAGATCCTGGAGATCGACCCGGACAACCGGCTCGCCGTCGTCCAACCCGGAATCGTGAACCTGGAATTCCGCAACGCCGTGGAGAAGCACGGCCTGTTCTATCCGCCGGATCCGTCCAGTTACGACTGGTGCACGATCGGCGGCAACATCTCCACCAACGCTGGCGGGCTGTGCTGCGTGAAGTACGGCGTCACGACGGACTCCGTGCTGGGCTTGGAAGTCGTGCTCGCCGACGGCGAGGTGCTGCGGACGGGTCGCCGGACTGTCAAAGGCGTCGCGGGTTACGACCTGACGAAGCTTTTCATTGGCAGCGAAGGAACGCTCGGTGTCGTCACCGAGATCACGGTTGCCCTACGGCCGTTGCCGCAAGCCCCTGGCACCACGATCGCGTCGTTCTCGACGATCGAGGCCGCTGGCGACGCGGTGACCCGGATCGTGCGGGAAGGCCTTGTGCCGTCACTGATGGAGATCATGGACGCGACGTCCATCGCGGCCGCCGAGGAGTACCTGAAGACGGAACTGGGCACGGGCAAGGGATGCGCAGCGTTGCTGCTGTGCCAGTCCGACGCGGGTGGCGAGGCCGCACGGCACGAACTCGAAGTGATCGAACAGGTTTGCCGCAGCGCGGGCGCGGATCTCGCGTACACGACCCATGATCTGGCTGAGGGGCAGATGCTTTTGCAGGCGCGGCGGGTGGTGCTGACCGCGCTGGAGATCTACGGGACCTGGCTGACCGACGACATGTGCGTGCCGCGTACCCGGATCGCCGAGATGTTGGCGGGCTGCGAGCGGATCAGCCAGGAATGCGGGCTGCGGATCGCGGTCGTCGGCCACGCTGGCGACGGCAACATGCATCCGACGATCGTCTACGACGCGTCCTCGGAGGACGAGTTCGCCAGGGCACGCAAGGCTTTCGACGACATCCTCGAGGTGACGCTGTCGCTGGGCGGCACGATCACCGGCGAGCACGGCGTCGGCCGGATCAAGAAAGAATGGCTCGAGAAAGAGATCGGCCCGGTGGGCATGCGCGTCCACCGGGCCATCAAGAACGCCCTCGATCCGGGGAACCTCTTCAACCCGGGATCGATGTTCTGACAAGCTCGTGAGTGGTTATCCGGGTTAGAACACGGATAACCACTCACGAGGGCTTTCAGCCTTCGATGCGAGGCAGCACCTGGGTTTGCGCCGCCGCCGCTGCGGCCGCATGCTTCTTCTCCTTGCGGGCCTTGACCACCTCGATGATGATCGGCACGACCGAGAGCAGCACGATCAGGATGATCATGGCCTCGATGTTGTTGCGCACGAACTCGATCTGGCCGAGGACGGAGCCGAGCGCGGTCAGCCCGGCCGCCCAGAGCACGCCGCCGATCGCCGAGTAGGTGAAGAACTTCTTCTGGTCCATCTTGCCGACACCGGCGATCGCGGTGATGAACGTCCGGACAATGGGGACGAACCGGGCGAGCACAATCGCCCGCGGCCCGTACTTGTCGAAGAACTCGTGCGTCTTGGTGACGTACTCCTGTTTGAACAAGCGGGATTCCGGCTTGTTGAACAGTTTCGGGCCGACCCAGCGGCCGATCCAGTAGCCGGTCGCGTTACCGATGAACGCGCACACGGCCAACAGGACGCAGAGCAGCCACAGCGGCTCGGTGATGATGCCCTTGGCGCTGAACAGCCCGGCCATGAACAGCAACGAGTCGCCAGGCAGGAAGAAACCCACCAGCAGCCCGCATTCGGCGAAGATGACCAGGCAGAGGCCGACGAGCATGAACCCGCCGAGCCCGGTGAGCAGCCCCTCGGCGCTCAGCCAGCTTGGCAGGAACGACATGGTGTTGGTGGTCACGGCCAGACACGGTACCCCGGAAACCTCAGAGCACGGTGAGCAGTCCCACCACGGCACCGCACGCGAGGCCGAACACGAGCGCGAGAAGCAGGATGGCCCAGCCGCCGAGCCGTTCGCGCGGCGGTTCGATTTCCACGTACGGCTCCTCGGCCAAAGCCTGGGTCTGCACGCGGGAAGCCAGCCCGAGGTCGTCGCCGGACAACAACCCGAATCCAGGGGTCGCCGGCGGGCCGGTCACCTGGACGGCCTGCGCCCGCAACGCCTCGGCGAGCAGCTGCTCCGGATCTTTGTCCTTGGCCACGCGGCCAACGCTACTTCACCCATTCACCGCGGGCCATCACACCGGTCGGCCGCAGCTCGGCGTCCAGCAGGACGAAGTCGGCGGCCAGCCCGGCGGTCAGCGATCCGGTTTCCTCGCCCAGTCCGAGCAGCGCGGCAGGCCTGGTCGCGCACGCGGTGACCGCCTCGCGAATGGTGAGCCCGCAGCCCTGCACCAGGTTGCGGAAAGCCGCGTCCATGGTCAGCGTGCTGCCCGCCAGCGAACCGCCACCGGCGATCCGAGGGACGCCGTCGATCACTGTGACCTCGAGCCCGCCGACGTCGTAGACGCCGTCGCCGACCCCGGCTGCCGCGATCGCGTCGGTGATCAGCACGGTCCGGCCGGGTCCGGCGTGCCGTGCGGCCAGCCGTACCACGGTCGGGTGAACATGGACGAGGTCGACGATCAGTTCGACCGTGATGCGCGGGTCGTCGAGCAACGCGCCAATTGGTCCGGGTTCGCGGTGGTGCAGCGGCCGCATGCCGTTGAACAGATGCGTGGCCACGGTCGCGCCAGCGTCGATCGCTGGAAGCACGGTCGCCTCGGTCGCGTCCGTATGGCCGATCGCCGCGATCACGCCGTTGTCCACGAGCGTGCGTACCGCGTTGACGGCTCCTTCGAGCTCGGGCGCGATGGTGATCATGCTGATCGCGCCGTCGCCAGCGGCCAGCAGTTTGCGGATCGACGAGGGGTCCGGCGGGACGAGAATCGCCGGGTCGTGCGCGCCGCAGCGAGCCGCGGACAGGAACGGGCCTTCGAGGTGGATACCGGCGAGCAGGCCCTCCTGGACCATCTCGGACAGCGCCGCGACCTGGTTGACCAGCTCGGGAACCGGCCGGGAGACCAGCGAGGCCAGCATCGTCGTGGTGCCGTGCCTGCGATGGGCCTCGACCGCGGTGCCCACTCGCAACGGGTCGGTGTCGGTGAACGCCTCGCCCCCGCCACCGTGACAGTGGATGTCCACGAAACCGGGCACAACCCATGCGCCGGCCACATCCGTCACGGGGGCGCCGGACTGCTCTGGGTAACCCGGACCGAGCGCGGCGATGGTGCCGTTCTCGACTTCCAGCCACCCGGGATCGAGGACGCCGTCGGGCGTCACGACCTTGCCCCCGCTGATCACCAGGTGAGTCATGCTGACGATGATGGGTCATAGACCCGCGATTGGTCTATACCAACATGCGAGCGTCACTCGCCCGCACGAGTACGAATGGCCTGTGCACAGGCGCAATCCCGTCAGGCGGGACCCGCCATAATTTTCTGCAGCGCGTCCAGCGCACGCGACGCCGTGGACTTCACGGTGCCCTTGGAGATGCCTGCCGCGTCGGCGATCTCGGCTTCGGACAAACCGCCGTAATACCGCAGAACCAGCACTTCACGTTGGCGCGGCGGCAACTGGGAAAGCGCCTGGACCACGGCCTGGTGCTCGGCCGTGAGCATCGCCAGGCTCTCGGCAGAACGCGCGTTCACCGCGTGCGGCGGCGTGTAGTCACGGGCGGTCTTGCGGCGACGCAGCACACTGCGCGACCCATTGACCACGGCGGTACGCAAGTAGCCGACTGCTGCCGCGCCGTCACGCAGATTGGACCAATGCCGGTGCAGCCCGGTGAAGGCCTCCTGCACCACGTCCTCGGCCGTCGCGGGCTCGTCGACCAGCAGCAGAGCCAGCCGGACCAGCCGCATCCGGTGCATCCGGTACAGGTCTTCCAGCGTCAGCCGGGCCGGTGCCTCGGCGATCGAGCCGCCGTCGAGCGCGCGCAGCCGGGTGAGGGTGCTCTCCACGCTGCGTTCCGCGTTCTGCTCCGGGCTCGGCCACATCGGAGCGCCACCCTGGAATTGTTGCGACGGCTGGTTGCCGCCGAAGTTGTCGCCGTGACCTGTCACGACGTTGAGGGTATCGGTCAGACCGCTTCCTCACAGCGTCTGATCAAGCACAACCTTGAGGGTAGTGGCGCGTCTCGAAACGTTCGCCGGGTTTCTCGACGGCCCAGCTTCCCGCTGGACGCACCGGCCAAAGGCGCCGGTACAACCCGGTACAGGCACCTTCGTCCGGCACGCCCAGCGAAAACCTGGATCCGCCGAATAACCCAGCAACGTTCCGAGACACACCACTAGAGTTCCGATCATGGCTTGGTACACCGCTGATGTCACCTACACCACCGACCGGGACAAGCTCGACGCCGTGCGCCCGGCACACCGCGACTACCTGCGTGGACTCGTGGATCGGGGCCTAGTCGTCGCCGCCGGGCCATTCGCCGACGACCTCGGCGGGTTCGTGGTCTACCAGGTCGAGGACCGAGTCCAATTGGACAAGCTCCTCGCCGAGGACCCGTACTCGACCGACGGCGTCGTGGCCAAGCGGGAAGTCCGGGAGTGGAACATCAGGATGGGGTCCTGGCTGCCCAAGACTCAGTAAGTACCACCGAGTTTCCGGTGATCCCAGCTGACCACCTTGGTCGGCCGGAACACCAGGCCGACGCGTTTCTGTGCCTGCAGCCGGATGAACTGCGCGGCGGCCGTGACCACGTCGTCGTTGCCACCGGACATCTTGCCGAGCAGGTCGGTGCCGATCCGCACGATCTGCTCGGTGTCCTCGATGATCTCGACATCGCATTCGAGCGACACGCCCTGCAGCTCCTCATAGGACACACCGGTCTCCACCAGGACCGTCGCCTGCGCCAGCCTGCGCAGGTTCGCGACCTTCTGTGACGTGCCGTAAGTCCACGTGGCGATGCCGTCCCCGTCCGGGATGTAGAACACCGGCACCAGGTGCGGGCGGCCTTTCGGGCCAATCGTGGCGACGTTGGCCACCCTGCCCGCGGCGAGGTACGCGCGCACCTCGTCGGGCGTCATCTTGATCTGCTCGCGGCGCGACATGGCGTTGATCTAACTACTTACGCGCGTCCAGGTCAGCCCGCGCGCCGGGGCCGACGATGCTGGCTTCCTTGCTGCCACGCTTGGCGATGTCCTCGATCGCGGCCTTGTCGACCTCCCCGATGAACCGCCTGGTGGACAGCTCGACCAGGCGCGGCAGGAGCGCGCGGATCAGCTTGATCGCGCCGACCCAGCCGGGCACGTGGATCGCCCGCGACCGCTTCGCGATGCCCTCGCTGATCAGGTCGATCGCGACCGACAGCGGGTACGTCTTGCCCGCTAGGCCGGGCGCGCTCGCTCGCAGCGAGCCGAACACCGGGTGCTTGTCGGCGCTGTTGACCATGTCCGTGGCGATCCAGGTCGGATGTGCGACGCCGACGTCCACACCGAGGTGTTTGACCTCGGCACGCAGGCTGTTGGCGAATGCCTCGACACCGGCTTTGGCCGCGCTGTACGCCGCATTGCCGGGGATGTGCAGGATCGCGGCGGCCGACGAGACGAGCAGCGCGTAGCCACGTCGTTCGATCAGGTGCGGCAGGCAGACGCGGGTCGTGCGCCAGACGCCGAGCAGGTCCACCTCGATCACGCGCTCGAACGCGGCCCGGTCGATCGACCTGGCGAAACCCGTCGCCGCGATGCCCGCGTTGGCCACCATGATGTCGATCCCGCCGAAGTGTTCGACCACGTCATCGACGGTTTTCTCGAGCGCGTCCCAGCTGGTCACGTCGGCTTCCCAGAACGCGGCATCGGGCCCGCAGTCCGCGGCCACCCGCTTGAGCTCCTCGGGCTCAAGGCCGACCAGCGCGACCTTGGCGCCTTGCTGGGCGAGGCGTTTGGCCAGGCCCGCGCCGATCCCGCGGGCGGCTCCAGTGATCAGGACGACTTTGCCTCGCACGCTCGCCACTGGGGCCTCCTCACCTCGGTCCGCTGACCCGACCGTACAGTAACCTACCGCCAGTAAGCTACTGGCAGTCAGGAAGAGGCTTGGTCGAGTTTCGCCAGCTCCTCGGGGCTCAGGTCAAGCGTCACGGACTGAATCAGCGTGGGCAGCTGCTCCGGCGTGCGCGCGCCAGCGAGCGGTGCGATGACGTTCGGCTGGTACCGCAGCCACGCCAGCGCCGCACTGCCGACCGGCACGTTGTGTGCGGCCGAGATTTCGTCCAATGCGGACAGAATGGCCTTGCCGCGATCGTCGTAGTACTTCTGCGCCAGCTGGGTACGGACGCTGCCGCCGCCGTCGCCTTCCCGGCCGCGGTACTTGCCGCTCAGGAATCCGTGCGCCAGTGCGAGATACGGGAACACGGCCAGGTTCTCCTCGGCAGCGATTGGCGCGTACTCGGACTCGTAACGCTTGCACTCCACCAAGTTGTACTCCGGCTGCAGCGCGACATATCGTGCCAGACCGTCCTTGTCGGACGCTGCCAGTGACTGCTTTATCCGTTCACCGCTGAGGTTTGACGCGCCGACGTACCGGACTTTGCCCTCCTGGACCAGTTCGGTCAGCGCGCCGACGGTCTCTTCGACCGGAATCTCCGGCTCGTCGAAGTGTGCCCAGTACAAGTCGATCCGGTCGGTGCCAAGCCGTTTGAGCGATGGTTCGGCCGCGGCTTTCACGACCGGGCCGGACAGGCCTTTGAACTCCGGGTGCGCGCCGACCTTGGTGGAAATCACGATGTCGTCGCGGTTTCCCCGTGCGGCCAGCCATTAGCCGATGACCGTTTCGGACTCACCACCGACATGTCCTGGCGCCCACGCCGAATAACTGTCGGCAGTGTCGAGAAAGTTGCCGCCCGCCTCGGCGTAGCGGTCCATGATCTCGAACGACGCCGCTTGGTCCGCGGTGAACCCGAAAACGTTCGTGCCCAGGTTGAGTGGATAGACGTCGAGGTCCGTCCCGGCAATGTTCGTCATGCGTCGAACATAGCCCAGGGACTCACCTGATGTCGGCCACCGCATCGGCGAGCTTGCGCCGAACCACATTCTGCTGCTTGCGGTCGAGTACGTCAGTGGCGAGCGCGAGGGACTGCTCGTACAAGGAGATTGCCCGATCGGGCTGTCCCGCAGCGAGATACGTGTCACCGAGGTCGCTGAGCAGTTCGCTCTCCGCACCGCGATCGCCGATCTCGCGCTTGAGCGCGAGTGCTCGCCAGTGCTGGTCGAGTGCCTCCTGGTACCGGCCCGTTTGCCGGTAGAACGCACCAAAGTAGACACGGACGCAGCTGTCCACCCACTTCTCGCCCATCTCGTCGACGACGGCGGCGGCATGGCCGTAGGTTTCCATCGCCTTGTCTTCCTTGCCAGCCAAGGCGTACGCGCCAGCGAGATGGGTCAGTACGATCGCCTCGGTCCACTGCTCGCCGGTCTCGCGCAAAAGCGGCAGGGCCTGCTCGTAGTGGTGCACAGCCTCGTCAAGGTCTCCCCGAAACGCGTTGATCAGACCGAAACGGTGCAGAGCCTTTCCTTCACCTCGCCGGTTTCCGGCTGCGCGGAACAGTTCCATCGCCCGGCGCCAGTGCTCGATCGCCTCGTCGAAGCGCCCGACCCGCCAGCACGCGCCACCGAGGCTGTGCAGTGTTTCGGCCTCTGCGGCGTGATCGCCGAGCTGCCGGGCGGCGGCGAGAGCGACCTGATGGGTGGCGATCCAGTCGTGCGTGTAGCCACGGAGGAACGAGAAGTACCAGACCATGTGCGGGATCTGCCACGCGTGGGCAAGCCGGTCGTGTTCTGCCGCGAACGTGGTCGCGGCGGTGAGGTTGTCCCGTTCCGTTTCCAGCCAGGACAATGCTACGTCATAACTGTCCAAATCAGGTGTGTGCGGCGGTTGCCACGTGACATGTACGGCCATCCGGTATCCACGGGGGTGGATCCGCCGCGCGGCGAGTTCTGCGGTGTGCAGGAAGTAGTCGAGCAGCCGGGCAACGGCTGGCTCTTCGTCCTCAGTGGACACCAACGCTCTCGCATGCCGGCGAACCAGATCGTGGAACCGGAATCGCCCCGGTTCGTTCTGCTGCAGGAGATGGACGTCAACCAGATCCTCAAGCACCTGCTCCACAGTGTCAAGGTCGATACCGGTCACCGCCGCGGCAAGGTGTGCACCGAAATCCGGACCGGCATGCAAGCCCATCAACCGAAACACGCGTTGCTGTTCGGTAGTGAGGTACCGATAGGACAGTTCGAAAGCCGCGGCGACACTGCGATCCCCCGCGGCGAGCGGACGGCTTTCCCGCAGACGTTGTGCCAGATGCTGGATGGACCACGCCGGCCTGCTGCGCAACCGCGCACCGGCGATACGGATCGCCAACGGCAGATAACCGCACAGGCGCACAATTTCCTTGGCCACATCGGCTTCGGCTGCCGGACGTGCGTCTCCCACAATGCGACTGAACATGGCAAGGGCCTCGTCTGGCGGCAACTCCCCGAGCGTGACAGTGCGGACGTCGTCGAGATCGACGAGCCGACGACGGCTGGTGATCAAGGTCAGGCACCCCACGCCGCCAGGCAGCAGCGGGCGAACCTGTGCCGCGTCGGCCGCATTGTCCAGCACCACAAGCACTCGGCGGTCAGCCAATTCCGCACGCCACAATGCCGCCCGATCCTCCACCCGGTTCGGGATCCGGTCCGCGGGCACTCCGAGCGCGCCAAGCAAAGCATCGAGAGCGTCGCCGGGCGGTGTTGGTTCCTGGCCTGCGGTGTGCGCGTGCAGTTCGATGAACAGTTGCCCGTCGGCGTAGTGCTCGGCCAACCGATGCGCCGCGTGCACCGCGAGCGCGGTCTTGCCTGCCCCGGCCATCCCGTCGATCGTCGAGACGATCACGGTCTCGTGCTGGGACAAGTCGTCGAGCATCCGCCGCAGTTCGGATTCGCGGCCGGTGAAGTCGGTGATGTCCCTTGGCAGAGTGTTGCGCCGCTGCCTTGCCTGCCGCACAGCGAGGCTGGGATCGCCCAACAGGATCCGTTGGTGGAGATCCTGCAGGTCCTGGCCTGGCTCGATGCCGAGACTGTCGATCAAGGTCCGTCGCGCGTCCTGGAAAGCGAGCAGCGCGTCGGCCTGCTGCCCGGCCCGGAACAGCGCCAGCATCAGCTGTCCGCGCAGACCCTCCCGCAACGGATGCTCGGCGATCAGGGCACCAAGCTCGGGGACGAGCTCGGCATGCGTGCCCATCGCGAGATCCGCGCCGATCCGGTCCTCGACGGCGGCCAGGTGTTCCTGGTGCAGCCTGGTCGCGTTGGCCTCGGCGAAGGCGCCGGGCACGCCGTCCAATACGCGCCCTCGCCACAGCTTCAGCCCCGCGTGCAACTCCTGCGCCGCCGTTGCTGGCTGATCCGCGGCTCGTCCGCGCTCGACGTGGGCGCGGAACCTGGCGAGATCCAGCTCGCCGGGCTCGACGTGCAGCCGGTATCCGGAGGGCAGGCTGATCAGGCGTTCGCCTGCCCCAGCCGCATCGAGGACTCGTCGCAGCCGCGACACCAGCGTGTAGAGCGCCCCCGGACCTGTGGCGGGCGGGTCGTCGCCCCAGATGGCGTCGATCAGCTGATCCACCGGGACGACTCGGTCGGCCTGCAGCAGCAATGCGGACAACAGCACATGCTGCCGATCGCCGCGCGGCTGTGCCAACCCGTCCGGGCCCTGTATCTCGGGTGGTCCGAGGATCCGAAACTCCACCGAACCCAGGTTATCCGGTAACCGAATACGGGAATGTTCGTCGTCCATCGAACGTATCTGTTTGTGGCAGGGTCGTCGTGTGCCTATCGGAGGATGGAACATGCAGCTGGGCAAGGTCGGTATCTGGACGGGGACGCCCTTGTGGGCCGAGCGGCCGCAACGGGCCGCTGAAATCGAGGAACTCGGGTTCGGTGCGCTCTGGCTCGGCGGTTCGCCAACCGGTGACCTGCGGATCGCGGAGTCGCTGCTGGACGCGACGACCACGCTGAAGATCGCCACCGGGATCGTCAACGTCTGGACGACCGAGGCATGGGAGGTCGCCGAGTCGTACCGGCGGATCGAGGCGAGGCACCCCGGCCGCTTCCTGCTCGGCGTCGGTGCCGGCCACAAACTGTTCAACTCCGGCTACGAGAAGCCGTACACCAAGCTCGTGTCCTATTTGGACGAACTGGACACCGGTGGGGTGCCCGCGTCGGGTCGTGCGCTGGCCGCGTTGGGCCCCAAGGTGTTGACCCTCGCGGCCGAGCGCACCCTCGGCGCGCACCCGTACTTCGTTCCGGTCGAGCACACCAGGCAGGCCCGCAAGACCCTGGGTGACGGGCCGCTCCTCGCGCCGGAGATCGCGGTCGTGCTCGAACCGGACCGCGAGGTCGCCGCGGACATCATCCGCGAGTACACAAGCCTCTACCTGCAGCTGACCAACTACACCAACAACCTCCTGCGCCTGGGGTTCACCGAGGAGGACTTCGTCGACGGCGGCAGTCAGCGGCTGATCGACGCGTTGATCCCGCAAGGCATCGACAACATCGTCGCCGCGGTCGCGCAGCACCACGAAGCAGGCGCGGACCACGTCAACATCCAGGTGCTCACGGTCGACAAATCCCTCGACATGGACGCAATCCGCACCTTGGGCAAAGCCCTAGCGTGACGTGTGCGGGCGAAACGCGGGCCGGTCGCCGCGGTTGCGCCGGGATCGCAACCAGGCCAGCCGGTGCTGCGTCTCCGCGTGATGGTCGGTGATGGTCACCCGGGCGGTGTCGAACGAATGCAGCACCGCCCGGTTGAGCTCCAGAGTCGCGCGGTCCCGCCACAGGGTCCGGTCGGTTGAGGTGTCCAGGCCTAGTTGGATGGCCACCGGATGCAACATGGCATACGCCGAGTCGTCGGCGAGGCTGCGTGTGCCGATGTCGGTGCCCACGAACCACGTGTTGAACGGCGCCGCCGGATAGTCGACCCCGCCGATCCGCAGGCGCATGTTCGTGATCACCGGCACGGCTGGCCAGCGCAGCCCGAGGTCGGCGAACCACGGCAGGTCCGGGTGGGTCAGCGGGACCTCGTGGACCACCTCACGCGGGATCTTGTACGGCTGCGGATCCTGCATGCCCGTACTGACGACCAACGGCAGATGGTCGAACGCGGTCCGGATCGCGGGCGGCTGCCAGCCGAGAGCCTCGACGGACTCGGTGAATTCGGCGTTGCGCGCGTCGCCCATGTCCGGGTATCCGGCGTAGCTGACCAACTGGGCGTTCCAGATCCGTGGGCCGGGCGCGTCGGGCCGGTCCGGGGCGAACACCGTGACGAGTGGCTGGATCTTGCCACCGTTCGTGGCCAGCCTGAGGTGCTCGAAGCACTGGGCCGCGACGGCCGAGGCCTTGTGGATGCCGCGCAGATCGCGGACTTTCAGCCGTCGCCACGGCAGGCCACTCGTGCACCAGCCGCTGTCACGCAGCGCGACCCTGGCGCCGTAACACAGTTCCTGATGGGTGTGCCGGTAGGTGCCGGTCTCCGCGATTTCCGCCCGCACCTCAGCCAGCCGGTGGCGCACAGCGCCCGCCTCGGGATGCGCGTCGTGGAACATCCGCAGGAAGTCCTCCGCCGCGGCGAAGGTGACCGGACCGCCGGTGATCGTTTCGTTATAAAGGGCGGTCACGGGCCAGAAATCTACGTGCTGACCAGGGTCTGCCGACACTGCCAGACGGGTCAGAAGCCCCGGTCAGCCAATCGAGCGACCCAGACACCCACAGTGACCCGCTCGGCAGTGTGGAAGATCGACTTGATTCCCCCTATGCGGTGACATCCACGCCTTTCCAGAACGCCACGTGGTCCTTGATCTGCGCCGCAGCCTCGAACGGCTGCGTGTAGTACCACGCGGCGTCGGTGTTCTGCGCGCCGTCGACCGACAACGTGTAGTAGCTGGCGGTGCCCTTCCAGTGGCATGCCGACGTGGTCTCGGATGGCTGCAAGTACTGCTGGTTCACTGAATCGATCGGGAAATAGTGGTTCCCCTCCACGACCACCGTGTTGTCACTCTCCGCTATGACCGTTCCATTCCACCGTGCTATCGCCATAGCGCCAGTTAACGCCTCGTAGGATTCGGCTGCAAAGGCATCCCAGCCCCGAGGAGGACGAGACCGATGCCCATCGCCACACCCGAGGTCTATGCGGAGATGCTGGATCGGGCCAAGCAGAACGAGTTCGCTTACCCGGCCATCAACGTCACGTCCTCGGAGACCCTGAACGCGGCACTGCGTGGTTTCGCCGAGGCGCAGAGCGACGGCATCATCCAGGTGTCAACCGGTGGCGCCGAGTTCGCGTCCGGCACCAAGGTGAAGGACATGGTCACCGGCGCGGTCGCGCTGGCGGAGTTCGCGCACGTGGTAGCCGACCGCTACCCCGTGAACATCGCGCTGCACACCGACCACTGCCCGAAGGACAAGCTGGACGGCTTCGTCCGGCCGCTGATCGAGATCAGCAAGCAGCGCGTGGCCAAGGGCCAGAACCCGCTGTTCCAGTCGCACATGTGGGACGGATCGGCCGTGCCGATCGACGAGAACCTGAAGATCGCGGCGGAGCTGCTGTCGCAGACCGTCGAGGCGAACATCATCCTCGAGGTCGAGATCGGCGTGGTCGGCGGCGAGGAAGACGGCGTCGCCAACGAGATCAACGACAAGCTCTACACCTCGGAAGAGGACTACCTCAAGACGATCGACGCCCTCGGCGCCGGTGAGCGCGGCCGCTACCTGCTCGCCGCGACCTTCGGCAACGTGCACGGCGTGTACAAGCCGGGCAACGTGAAGCTGCGTCCCGAGGTGCTCAAGCGTGGCCAGGAAGTCGCGGCGCAGAAGCTCGGCCGCCCGGCCGACGCCAAGCCGTTCGAGCTGGTCTTCCACGGCGGCTCGGGCTCGGAGCTCTCGGAGATCCACGAGGCCCTGTCGTACGGCGTGGTGAAGATGAACATCGACACCGACACGCAGTACGCGTTCACGCGCCCGGTCGTCGACCACTTCTTCAAGAACTACGACGGCGTGCTGAAGATCGACGGCGAGGTCGGCAACAAGAAGACCTACGACCCGCGCAGCTACCTGAAGAAGGCAGAGGTCGGCATGGCCGACCGGATCATCGAAGCCTGCCAGCACCTGAAGTCGGCCGGCCGCATGATCGCCGGCTGACCAAGCACCACCCACAGAAGCCCGCGCCCCAACCAAGGCGCGGGCTTCTTCACGCCGTGTCCACCGTTCCTGAAGACCGTGTCCACCATTCCGGCACACCGAAATGCACATTCCGTGCGCGGGCTTCGACCGGAGTGCCACATTGGGTGGCTGATGTCGAGCGGTCGCCGGGTGGCCACCGCGATAACATCCACCCGATAGCCGTCACCCGATCGAGCGGGTGAACTTTGTTGCCGCCAGCCGCGACTGCGGCCAAGGTGCTGGGGCGTGATGCCCAAACGCGTAGTCGCTGTCGTTGTTCTCGCTTGTCTCGCTCTCGCCACCCTCGGGGCTCTGGCTGGCTTGCTGAGCTGATTGGATGGGGTCATGCAGAACAACCTGCTTGGCCCAGAACCGACATTGCTGCCCGAGCGTGCCGAGCAGCAGGCCGCCATCGAGTCAGGGAAAGACGCCGCCGAGGTCGCCGCCCAGTGGCCGGACTTCAGTGAAGCCTGGGCTGTTCTCGCCGAGCAGGCCCTCGACAAGGGCGAGGCGGTCGCGGCCTACGCCTACGCCCGCACCGGCTACCACCGCGGCCTTGACCAGTTGCGGCGCAACGGCTGGAAGGGTTTCGGGCCCGTGCCGTGGAGCCACCGGCCCAACCAGGGTTTCCTGAGGGCGCTGGCAGCCTTGGGAAAGGCCGCCAACGCCATCGGTGAGACCGAGGAGTACGACCGGGTCCGCAAGTTCATCGAGGACTCCGACCCAGCCGCCCCCGGGATCTAGCGAGGGCCTGTTGAACGCCGCGAAGGCAAGAAGACCTTCACGGCATTTCAGCAGCGGTCGAGCATCGTGTTCAGCGCGGCCTTCTCCGCCGAGTTCACGGTCAGCACCCACTTGTGCTTCGAGCCGATCCACATCCTGGCGTAGGTGCACCAGTAGCCCGTGGCTGGCGGCTTCCACGCCTCCGGTGACTTGTCGCCCTTGGCCTGGTTGACGTCGTCGGTCACGGCGATCAGCTGCGGGCCGGACAGGTCGTTGGCGAACTGCTGGCGCTTGGCCGTCGTCCACGACCGCGCTCCGGTCCGCCATGCGTTGGCGAGCGGGATGATGTGGTCGATGTCGACGTCCGACGCGGCTGTCCACGTGGCGCCGTCGTATGGGCTGAACCAGCGGCCTGACGTGGCGGCGCACGACGAGTCGACGACGACGTTCGTGCCGTCCCGCTTCAGCACCTGCTCTCTGGTGTTGCAGGTGCCGGAAACGGTGGACCAGTGCGGGAAGAGATCGCGGCTGTAGCCGGTCATCGTCCCGTCGGCGGCCACCTGCAAGGAGTTCAGCTGCGTGCGTGCGGTGGCTGCGCTGGGAATGCCTGGCGGGGTCGCCGACGCCACCACGACCATTCCGAGCAACAGGGCGACGACGAGCAGCAGGGTCCGTAAGGCATGTTTGGCGAACATGTCACCTCCGTGACAAAGCAGGGTCGATCGACCGTGACTCACGGAGATGGCGTGGGCAATACGTCTGGGTGACGCCAGTACTACTGATGCCGTAACTCGGACTCGACCACGGCGCGCATCAGCCGTGCCGTCTGATCGGCGATCTCGGCCGCTGAACAGGGACGATCATGCGTCAGCCACCACGTGATCGACTGGACCGCGATGGCGCCGAGGACGGTCGGGACCAAATGATTGCCATCTTTCCCAGTCAGGCCTTGTAGAGCCGTTCGTATGCGGCGATGTGCTCGAAGAACGCGACCCAGCGCTGCTCAAAGTCAGATGAGGCCGCGCGCGACCCGCAGGTCTGAGGTGTGCCGGTACCAAGTCCAGCGCTCTGTCTGCCGAGGGTGCGGGACGCCGTCCTTGACCGGGGTCACGGGCAGGCTGCCGAGCTGAAACGCACGCCCACGGAACTCGCTGACGCGCTTGCCGAGCAACCCCCGGCGGATCACACGGACGACTAGCCCGTCGCGGCCAGAAGGATCGGGCGTGACCTCGATGCCGCTGGCCGCGCCACGCAGGGCGGTCGTGTCGTCGCAGTAGCCGACCCCGCGAGTTGGCCCGATCTTGCCGAGTCCGACGAGCACGCCTCCGGCGTCGTCACGCAGCAGCGGGACCGGGTCGACTTCGCCGTGCAGAGCTACCTCGACCGGGTTCGACGGCAGGTTCCAGAGGTCCGCCACGGCCGACTCACCAACCGGCACGAATCCGATAGTGACGGAATCGACGAGTTCTTTCCGCACCAGCCGGAGAGTGACGGCGGCGAGGTCCGCGTCCGTCCCGACGACCACCAGACGGCGTCCGGAAAGGCCCGCGAGCAGGGGATCTATGTCCGGGCGGGCCGGGATCGCCGGTACCGGCCGGATCTCGACGTCATCACGCTCGGTCAACGACGTCAACCAACCGTGTCCGGCCGAATCGCCGCAGGCCAGTACGAGTGCACCCACGCTGAGCTCCTGGTCTAGTCTCACTTACCGGCATTTCGCACGCCCGAATCCACCCTGGAGTTTCACATGCCGGCCATCGTGGTCATCGGCGCCCAATGGGGCGACGAAGGTAAAGGCAAGGCAACCGACCTGTTCGGTGACCGCGTCCAGTGGGTCGTCCGCTACCAAGGCGGCAACAACGCAGGGCACACCGTGGTTCTTCCCGACGGGCAGAACTTCGCGCTGCACCTGATCCCCTCAGGCATCCTCAGCCCGAACGTCAACAACGTGATCGGCAACGGGGTCGTTGTGGATCCGGGTGTGCTGCTCGACGAGCTCTCCGGGCTGGAGAACCGCGGTGTGGACACCAGCAGGCTGCTGATCTCCGCGGACGCGCACTTGATCATGCCGTATCACGTGGCCATCGATAAGGTCACCGAGCGGTACCTGGGCAAGGCCAAGATCGGCACGACCGGCCGGGGCATCGGGCCGTGCTACCAGGACAAGGTCGCCAGGGTCGGCGTGCGGGTGCAGGACCTGCTCGACGAGAAGATCATGCGCCAGAAGGTCGACGCGGCACTGGACTTCAAGAACCAGGTGCTGGTCAAGGTCTACAACCACCGTGCGCTTGACCCGAACCAGGTCGTGGACACCGTCCTTGAGCAGGGCAGCAAGTTCCTCAGCCGGATCGCCGACACGCGTCTGCTGCTCAACCAGGCGCTTGAGCGTGGCGAGAACGTGCTGCTGGAGGGCTCGCAGGGCACCCTGCTGGACGTCGACCACGGCACGTACCCGTTCGTCACGTCCTCGAACCCGACTTCCGGTGGCGCCAGCGCGGGTTCGGGCATCGGCCCGACCCGGATCACGACCGTGATCGGCATCCTGAAGGCGTACACCACGCGCGTCGGCTCCGGGCCGTTCCCGACCGAACTGACCGACGAGGTGGGCGAGAACCTGCGCAAGCAGGGCGGCGAATTCGGTGTCACCACCGGACGTTCGCGGCGCACCGGCTGGTTCGACGCGGTCATCGCGCGTTACGCGCAGCGGGTCAACGGCATCACCGACTACTTCCTCACCAAGTTGGACATTCTGTCTGGTTTGGACACTGTGCCGATCTGTGTCGGGTACGAAGTGGATGGCCGACGGCTCGATGACATGCCGATGACGCAGACCGACGTGCACCACGCCATCCCGGTGTACGAGGAGATGCCGGGTTGGTGGGAGGACATCAGCGAATGCCGGCAGTTCGAGGAACTCCCGGCAAACGCGCGCGCCTACGTCGAGCGGTTGGAAGAGCTGTCGGGCGCCAGGGTTTCGGCGATCGGCGTCGGCCCCGGCCGCGACCAGACGATCGTCCGCCACGAAATGGTGCGCTGACAAGGCACGTTCACCATCTGGGAAGCGTTGACCACCGGCTGACCGGCTGAGAACACTCGGAGCCCATGAGCTCCGTCGTGATCCAGCCGGTGGCCGCCCAACCCGTTGCGGCGCCGCCGAAGAAGCGGCGCCGCAAAGTCCCTGACCTCCGCAGGTGGATCAGTCCACTTGCGATAGTCGTACTCTGGCAGCTGGCCAGCGGTACCGGCGTGCTGCCGCCGGACAAACTCAGCTCGCCGTGGACGGTCCTGCAGTCGGCCGTCGAACTGGCGCAATCGGGCGAACTGGGCGAAGCGTTCGTCGTCTCGTTGCGCCGCGTGGCCATCGGTTTCGTGCTCGGCGCCGTCATCGGCCTGACCCTCGGTGTGATCTCCGGGCTGTCGAAGTGGGGCCAGGCCCTGGTCGACCCGCCCGTGCAGATGCTGCGCACGCTGCCGTTCCTCGGCCTGATCCCGTTGTTCATCCTGTGGTTCGGCATCGGCGAGGAACCCAAGATCGCCCTGGTCACGCTGGGTGTCGCGTTTCCCTTGTACCTCAACGTGCATTCCGGCATCCGGAACACCGAGCCGCAGCTGATCGAGGCGACAACGGCCTTGGGGTTCACCCGGACCGAGCGCCTGTGGCACGTCGTTCTGCCGTCCGCGATCCCGCAAACCCTTGTCGGCGTAAGGCAATCGCTGGGTATCGCCTGGCTTTCACTGATCGTCGGTGAACAGGTCAACGCGGACGCGGGCCTCGGTTATCTGATCAACAACGCCCGCGACTTCCTGCGTACCGACGTGATCGTGGTCGGCCTTGTCGTGTACGCGATCCTCGGCCTGGTCACGGACGCCTTGGTGCGGCTGCTGGAAAGGAGGGCGCTGGCATGGCGGGCGTGACGGTACGCGGGCTGACCAAGCGCTTCGGTACAAGAACCGTGCTAGACGGGCTGGACCTGGACATCGCGCCGGGCGAGTTCGTGGCCTTGTTGGGGCACAGCGGTTCCGGCAAATCGACCTTGCTCAGGGTGCTCGCCGGGCTTGACCGTGAAGTCGAGGGTGAAGCGCATGTCGACGGCACGGTTTCGGTGGCGTTCCAGCAACCTCGGCTGTTGCCGTGGCGCCGGGTCTGGCGAAACATTGTGCTGGGACTGCACAAACCGGACGCTGGGCGCGACTTGGCCTTGAAAGCTCTCGATGAGGTGCGCCTCGCCGATCATGCGGACAAGTGGCCGCGGACCTTGTCCGGGGGTGAAGCGCAGCGCGTTTCCCTTGCCAGAGCATTGGTTCGAGAGCCTGATCTGCTGCTGCTCGACGAGCCGTTCGCAGCGTTGGACGCGTTGACAAGGTTGGCGATGCATCGCCTGGTTCGTGACCTGTGGCGGGCACATCAGCCTTCGGTCCTGCTGGTGACGCACGACGTGGACGAGGCTTTGCGCCTGGCGCAGCGGCTGCTTGTGTTGTCCGGTGGCCAGATCGTCAGTGAGTACGAGCCCGGTCCGGGCGTCCGCCAGCGAATCCTCGCCGACCTTGGAGTGAGTGAGAATGCGACTGCGTAACGGAATTCTGGCTATCGCGCTGTTCGGCTTAGCCGCGTGCGGTCAGGGCACGCCTGTGTCGACCGGGCCGGTTGACCTCGCCAATGTCGTGCTCAAGATCGGCGACCAGAAGGGCGGCTCAAAGACCTTGCTGACCACGGCAGGGCTGGACAAGACGCCGTACAAGATCGAATGGTCCACGTTCTCATCCGGCCCGCCGCTGCTGGAGGCGGCGTCGGCTGGTGGGATCGACATCGGCGCGGTCGGCAACACTCCGCCGATCTTCGCGGCCGCGGCCAAGGCGAAGATCGCGATCGTCAGCTCCAGCAAGGGCAACGTCGAAAGTGACGCGTTGCTGGTGCCGCAGGGGTCGTCGCTGCGCGCGATCGAAGACCTGCGCGGCAAGAGCATCGCGGTGGCCAAGGGCAGTTCGGCGCACGGCCAGATCCTGCTGACACTGAAGAAAGCCGGTCTGTCCACTCAGGACGTCAAGCTGAACTTCCTGCAACCGGCCGACGCGTACGCGGCGTTCACACAGAAGCGCGTCGACGCGTGGGCGATCTGGGATCCGTATACCTCACAGGCGAAACTGGAGGCAGGTGCCCAGGTGCTCACCGACGGCCGCGGGGTTGCCAACGGCTACACCTTCCAGGTCGCCGGGCAGGCGGCATTGGCCGATCCTGGAAAGAACGCGGCGATCAAGGACTACGTGACCCGGATCGCCAAGGCGCAGAAGTGGTCGGACGCGCACCGCGAGGACTGGGCAAAGGCATGGGCGGCGGAAACGGGCCTGCCCGTCAACGTGACACTGGCGGCGACCGCGCAAGGACCGGATCTGCCGGTCCCGTTGGACGACACAGTCATCGGTTCTGAACAGGAACTGACCAACGCCTTCACCGACGACAAGGTCCTGCCGTCCACAGTAGATTTCGCTGGCTTCGTGGACAAACGCTACGCGGCCGATCTCGGGAGCGTCCAATGAGCATCACACTGCACTGGTTCCTGCCAACCTCCGGCGACGGCAGGACGATCGTGGAACGCTTCCACGCCAACCGTTCCCTCGGCGCGCCAGCGCAACGCCCGGCGGATATCGACTACCTAGCGCAGGTCGCACGCGCTGCCGAACAACTCGGCTTCACGGGCGTGCTCACCCCGACCGGGACCTGGTGCGAGGACGCGTGGCTGACGACCGCGGCGCTGATCGCGCACACGTCCCGCCTGAAGTTCCTTGTCGCCTTCCGGCCCGGTGTCATCTCGCCGACGTTGGCCGCGCAGATGGCGGCCACGTACCAACGGATCTCCAACGGACGGCTCCTGCTCAACGTGGTGACCGGCGGCGATGCCATTGAGCAGCAACGATTCGGCGACTGGCACGACCACGACCAGCGCTACGCGCGCACCGCGGAATTCCTGGAGATCGTGCGCGGCGTGTGGTCGGGCAAGCCGTTCGACTTCGATGGCGCGCACTACCGGGTCGCGGGCGCGACCGTGCTCGCCCCGCCGGATCCCTTGCCAGAGATCTACTTCGGCGGCTCGTCGGCTGCCGCATTGCCCGTCGCCGCGAAGGCTGCGGACGTGTACCTGACGTGGGGCGAACCGCCAGCCCAGGTCGCGGCGAAGATCGCGGCCGTGCGGGCGTTGACCGACCGGCCGCTGCGGTTCGGTGTCCGGCTGCACACCATTTCCCGTGACACGTCCGAGGAAGCCTGGGCAGAGGCGGGCAAGCTGTTCGACGCGCTCGACCCGGCACAGGTCGCCAAGGCCCAAGCGCAGCTGGCCGCGAGTGAATCCGTTGGGCAGCAACGAATGGTCGAGCTGCACAAGGGCGCGCTGGACAAGGGCGTGCGTGGCCTGGAGATCCACCCAGGCCTGTGGGCGGGCATCGGCTTGGTGCGTGGCGGCGCCGGAACGGCGTTGGTCGGCAGCCATTCCGAGGTCGCCGACCTGATTGCCGAGTACCACGCGATCGGCATCACCGAGTTCGTCCTGTCCGGCTACCCGCACCTGGAAGAGGCCTACTGGTTCGGCGAAGGCGTGCGGCCGGAGCTGGCCAGGCGCGGCCTACTCGTCCCTGGCGAGGCGAGCCTCCTCCAGGTCTAGTTCACGCAGCACCCGGCGGAGGACTTCATCGTCGATCTCGCGGGCGTCCCGCGCGGCGATGAAGACCTCCCGCTCGGCCTCCACCATCACCCGGCGCAGCCGCCGATGCGCGGCGGCCGGGCTTTCGGTTTCCTGGCGGCCAAGCCGTTCCCACGCCGCGTTGCCGCGCATCTCGGCCAGGTTGCGCAGCCGTTCCACGATGTAGTCGGGGGCTGCGTGGTCGTTGATCGCTGCGTCGAGGCGAGTCACCGAGACCTCGGCCGCGCGGTGCTGGACCTGCGCCTCGGCCAGGTTGTCGGACTGCTGCTCGTCTCCGCGTACCCCGAGCTTCCTGATCAGTACCGGCAACGTGAGACCTTGCAACAACAGCGTGCCGACCGTGATCACGAACGCGCAGAACAAAACCATGTCCCGGCCGGGCATATTCGGCGGAATGGCGGCAGCGGCGGCCAACGACACGACGCCGCGCATTCCCGCCCACGAGACCACGACCACACCACGCCAACCAGGATCGGCTTCGCGTTCCCTGGTCTTCTTGAACATGAACCTGGGCAGATAGGTCGCCGGGAACATCCAGACGAACCGGATCGCGATCGTGACAACCAGCAGGATCGCCGCGGTCAAGCCAATGTGCACAGTGATCTGCGACGTGATCACCGACGGCAGCTGCAGGCCGATCAGCGCGAACACCAGCGATTCCAGCAACATGTCCACCGACCGCCAGACCGCGGTCTCCTGCAGCCGGGTCGCGTAACCCGCTCGTGGCGAGTTGTGGCCGAGGTACAAGCCAGCGACGACCACAGCAAGCACACCGGACACGTGAACCGACTCGGCCAGCAAGTACGTTCCGAACGGCACAAGCATGCCAAGGGCACTTTCCAGCACGCCGTCGCCGATCCGCATCCGAACCCAGTGCACGACGACACCGAGTACGTACCCGATCACGATCCCGCCAAGCGCGCTGACGATGAACGCGACCACGCTGTTGCCGAACGAGACCGCTGCCGTGCCAGTCGCCGCGGCGACCGCGACCCGGAACGCCGTCAGCGCGCTCGCGTCGTTGGCCAGGCTCTCGCCCGCCAGGATCGTCATGGTCCGTCGCGGCAACCCCAGCCTGCGTCCAATGGAGACGGCCGCAACAGCGTCTGGAGGCGCCACCACGGCCCCGAGGACGAACGCGGCGGCCAGGGACAGCCCAGGGATGAGCCAGTGCGCCACGAACCCGACCACGGCCATCGTGGCGAGAACCAGCCCGACCGACAGCAGGCCGATCGGCTTGAGGTTCGCCTTGATGTTCAGATACGAGCTGTCCAGCGCGGCCGAGTACAGCAGCGGCGGCAGGACCAGCAGCAAGATCAGCTCGGGGTCCATCTCGAACGCGGGCATGCCGGGGATGAACGACACCGCGAGACCCACCGCGACCAGCAGCAAGGGCGCCGACCAGTTCAATCGTCGCGCCAGCGTGGCGACTGCGAGCGAACCCGCCAGCAGCAGGAGCAAGTCAGTTCCGTGCAAGTTCTCACCCCCGGGTGTCATTCCGGTCCATCCAGCGTTGAATCTCACCATGAGCTGTACGCACGTTGCCGAACTGCCGCCCGAACCCGAGGTCGACTGCGTCTCCGGCTGCGCCGAGTGCATCGAACTCGGCGAGACGGGCTGGGTCCACCTCCGCAAATGCCTGACCTGCGGGCACGTAGCCTGCTGCGACTCGAGCCCCTACCGGCACGCGACCGGCCACTTCCACAAAGACGGCCACCCAGTAATGCGCTCGTACGAACCCGGCGAAGCCTGGCGCTGGTGCTACGTAGACAACAAGCTGGTCTAACCCCAGAGCCCCCTCGCGTGTGCACGCGCGTGTTCGCGTGTCCACCGGCTCCGTCATGGTGTGTTGAACGCGCGAGCGGCGCACGGGGAGAAGCAACCAGGCTGGAAGCGAGTCGAGCAGTTTGACACACCGTGACGGAACGGTGGACACGCGCCAGGGCGCTGCAATGCCAGACACCGTCCGGTGGAAGCCCCGACTTTTACGGCCCGGCGATACCGACAGGCCCGGCCCCGTTGCTGGCTTCGCGGTCCAGCCGGGTTGGCTGGGGTGATCTTCCGCGTGTCCGCCCCACCGGCACGGCGAGTCAAACTGCTCGACTCGCTTTCGGCCTGCTTGCTCGCCACCGTGCGCCGCTCGCGCGTTCAACACGCCATGCCGGAGCGGCAGACACGCGCGGGCACCCGTCGCTGACTCCCCGCCTGTTCGCTACCGCTCACGGCGATACGTCATTGTGCTACCGGGTGCACGCCGCACATTCCAGGCCCAACCCTTCATCCCCTCAACCAAGGTCGGCACACCGCCCAACCCGCACGCAAGGTGGGGTAAACCTTGGGCTCGCACACGGTGGGTATGCTGCCCGAGCTCTCGACCAAGGTGGGGTAAACCTTGGGCTCGGACACGGTGGGTATGCTGCCCGAGCTCTCGACCAAGGTGGGGTAACCCTTTGTTTGCATGCGAGGTCGGTTTGGTGCCCTACCCCGCACATTGGCGGGGTAGGGCTCTCTCGCGCAGGTGTTGGGTTAATGGCCCGTGGCTTTGCGTGCTTCGACTCCGGTGTCCGTGTTGTCCGTGAAGATCCCGTCGATTCCGGTCGCGAAGAACTTCTCGAACTCGCCGATCGCGTTGCCGTACTCCGCCGCCACCGCGGACGAGCGGAAGTCAGCTGGCAGGAAGCTGTTCTCGTTGCGGAAGGTGTACGGGACCACCTTCAGGCCCGCCTTGTGCGAGTCACTGACCAATGAGGTCGGCGCCTGCAGGAACCCTGCCGCGTCCCGGGGGATGATCTGGGCCTTCTCCGGGCCGAGCCAGTCGGCGTACTTCGCGACCTCACGCAGGCCAGCCGGGCTGACGATGTCCGCGTACGTGCGCTTGTCGCCCTTGGCGATGAAGTCGTAGGGCGCTCCCGTGGCGCTGGTCAGCTGCACCAGCTGGACCCGCAGCGAGCGGTTGAGCGAGACCAGGTTGCTGACCTCGAAGGACTGCACCACGACCTTGGCCTGTGGCTTGTTCAGACCGTTTCGGTCGAGTGTGCGGATCAGGGCAGGCTCCAGCGGCTTGCCGATCGACTGGAAGTACGTCGGGTGCTTGGTCTCCGGGGCGATCCCGATGTCCCGCTTGAGCTCCCAGGACAAGCGCTTGGTCAGGTCGATGACCTCCTGGAAGGTCGGCACCTCGAAACGCTTGTTGTAGATCGTGTTGCGCTGGCGGATGTCCGGGATCCGCTCGGTCGCCCGCAGCGTCTTCAGTTCGGCGAGGGTGAAGTCCTCGGTGAACCAGCCGGTCAGCGGGCTGCCGTCGATGATCTTGGTGGTCTTGCGGCCGGTGAACTCGGGGTGCGAGGCGACGTCGGTCGTACCGCCGATCTCGTTCTCGTGCCGGGCGACAAGCACGCCGTCCTTGGTCGACACCAGGTCCGGCTCGATGTAGTCCGCGCCCATCCGGGCGGCAAGCTCGTACGAGGCCAGTGTGTGCTCTGGCCGGTAGCCAGAGGCGCCGCGGTGGCCGAAGATCAGCGGTTTGGCCTGCTCACCCCCACCGCGCGAGTCCTGGTCCGCGGCCGCCGAGCCCACCAGGGCGACCAGCGCGAACCCCGACAACGCCAGTGCGGCGAGTCGCTTACCCATCACGTGCCTCCTTGTTGAAACGAAGTGCGTGGACGCTACATCCGGTTGTCGTCCGGCAACCGATCTGAAGGTGAACATCTCGGGTGGGAGTCAATCTTGTGGCCAGCGCCACGTCACGGGGTAACGTGCCTCTACCTTTGTCGGGAAAAGACCAGTTCGGGAGAGTTTGAGTGACGGTCGGCCCCAGGCCAGATGTCGATGAGATCGTCGGCGCGCACGATGAGGAACGCCCCGCGCGCAAGCTGTCCCCGCGCTGGGAGCGGGCGCTGTGGATCATCGGCGCCGGCGTCGCGCTCTTGGTGCTCAAGCAGGTCTTCCTGCCGTTCGACCAGGGCAACCAGTACTACCTGGTGATCTTCCTCGCGGTCACGCTGCCGCTCGTCTTCCTGTCATACCGGCCGGGTGGCCGCAAGGCCAAGGAAGAAGACGACCCCGGCGTGATCGACTGGGTACTGTCCGCGATCACCCTGGTGGTCGCGCTTTACCCGCTGCTGACCGGGTTCGACGACTTCCTCGACCGGCAAGGCCAGTTGTCCACTGTGGACGTACTGGCCGGTGCGGTGCTGTTGCTGCTGATCCTTGAGGCCACCCGGCGAACCACCGGGTTGATCCTGCCGATCATCTGCCTTGTCTTCCTCGCGTACGCCTACTATGGCGGGTTTCTGCCACAGAGCTGGGCGATCTCGCACGCGGGAATGAACTTCGACGAGATCATCAGCGCGCTGTACGACCCGAGCAACGGCTTCTACGGCACGCCGCTCGACGTCGCGGCCACGTACATCGTGCTGTTCACGATCTACGGCGCCGTGCTCGCCAACTCGGGCGCGGGCAACTTCTTCGTCGACTTCAGCTTCGCGTTGTTCCGTAAGTCCAGGACCGCTCCGGGCCGGACCACCGCGCTGTCGGGATTCCTGCTCGGCACGGTCTCCGGTTCGGGCACCGCGACCACGGTCACGCTCGGCGCGATCACCTGGCCGATCCTGAAGAAAGCCGGGTATCCCAAGGAAAACGCGGGTGGTTTGCTTGCCGCGTCCGGCATCGGCGCGATCCTGTCGCCGCCGACGCTCGGTGCGGCCGCGTTCATCATCGCCGAGTACTTGGAAACGTCCTACCTGACGGTTCTCCTCTGGGCGATCATCCCGACTTTGCTGTACTACCTGGGGATTGTGTTCGCGGTCGAAGCCGATGCCCGTCGCTTCGGGGCGCATTCGGTGGACGTCGACACACCGAAAGCCTGGACGGTCCTGGTCAAGGGCGGATACCACTTCGCCTCGCTGGCGATCATCGTGGTGTTCCTGGCGTTGGACATCCCGCCGTTCTCCGCAGTGGTTTACGCGTCCGGTGTCGCGGCTTTGTTCTCGTTGGCCACCAAGCTTTTCGGGTCCGTCAAGCGTGCCGCTGTCATCGCCTGGCTGAAGGAACTCGTCGACTCGCTGGCCGAAGGTATTCGTGGGGCGCTGCCGGTGATCGCGGTGTGTGCCGCGGCTGGCGTGATCACCTCGACGATCACCAAGACCGGTTTGGGCCAGGTGCTCGCGGACGCGTTGGTCAAGGCCGCGAACTCCTTGTCGGACAACCCAACCGTTGTGCTCGCATGCACGGTTGTGTTCTGTGCCTTGGCAGTGTGCGTGCTCGGCCTCGCGGTTCCGGTCACGGCTTCGTTCATCATCTCGTGGGTGGTGATCGGTCCCGCGCTGATCACGTTGGGCGTGCAGCCCGCCGAGACCGCGATGTTCATCTTCTACTACGCGGTGCTTTCCGAGGTCACGCCGCCGACCGCGCTCGCCGCCGTCGCCGCGTCGGCCATCACCGGCGGCGCCGTGATCAAGACCATGTGGCAGACGTGGAAGTACACGCTGCCCGCTTTCCTTGTGCCGCTTGCGTTCGTGCTGACCGACAACGGATCCGCCTTGCTGATGCAGGGTTCGTTCCTCGATGTTGTCTGGGTGACGGCCGTTTCGGCGCTCGGTGTCGCTGTGCTCGCCGTCGTCACGACCGGTTGGCTGATAGGTCCGACGAAGCTTGCGGTACGGATCTTGTGCGTGCCAGCGGCGTTGTTGTTGCTGTATCTCCAGCCACTTTCCATCGCGATCGGCGCGGGCTTCGCCGTTGCCGCCCTCGTCGTACACCTGATCTTGCGGAACAAGGACAAAGAGGAGATCGACAGTGCGTAGGACACTGATTGGCGTACTGGGACTCGCGCTGGTGGCCACCGGCTGCGGCGGCAAGCGGGAGGACGCCCCCACGGCTCAGCAGCCCGCCAACGGCGCGTGTGAGGCGGCGGACGGCCGCGTGACCATCGCCACCGGCAACGTCGGCGGCGTGTACTACGTCCTTGGCGGCGGCCTTGCCCAGGTGATCAGCAACAACTCCAAGCTGAAGGCGACCGCGGCGGACACCGGCGCGTCCGTGCAGAACATCCAGCAGCTCGGCGACAAGACCTACGACATCGCCTTCTCGCTGGCCGACACCGCGGCCGACGCGGTGGAAGGCAAGTCCGCGTTCGAGGGCAAACCGCAGAAAGTCCAGGCACTGGCCCGGATCTACTCGAACTACACGCAGGTGCTCGTGCGGACCGACAGCGGCATCAACAGCGTCGTGGACTTCCGTGGCAAGCGGATCTCCACCGGCTCGCCGAAGTCCGGCACCGAGGTGATCGCCAACCGCCTGCTGCAGGCCGCGGGCCTGAAGGACGCGGATCTGTCGCCGCAGCGGCTCGCGCTGCGCCAGACCGTCGACGGCATGAAGGAAGGCAAGATCGACGGACTGGTCTGGTCCGGCGGCCTGCCGACGCCCGAGATCACGGACCTGACCACCTCCATGGGCGACAAAGTGAAGTTCATCGACATCACCCCGCAGCTGGGTGCGCTCAAGCAGCTCAACTCGGTCTACGACCAGGGCACCATCCCGGCCGCGACCTACAAGCAGCCCGCGGACGTGCCGACCATCGTCGTGCCGAACCTGCTGCTCGTCCGGGACGACTTCCCGGCCGCGAACGCGTGCGCGATCACCAAGCTGATCTTCGACAAGAAGGCGGATTTGGAAAAGACTCACCCGTCGGCAAAGGACATCACCAAAGAAACGGCCGTCAAGACCGATCCAGTACCACTCCACCCGGGTGCGAAGCAGGCCCTCGGCGTGAGCTGAACCGAGCGCGGCACCTATCCTCATCAGTCGTGCGAGTTCTGGTCATCGGGTCTGGGGCCCGAGAACATGCCCTGGTACTTGGCCTGTCACGGGACCCGAAGGTCACCGCGCTGGCCTGTGCGCCGGGCAATGCCGGCATAGCCGCGGTCGCTGAGCAGTACGGCGTCTCAGTGGCTGACCCAGTTGAGGTCGCGGCCCTCGCGACCAGATGGAAGGCCGACCTGGTCGTCGTCGGCCCAGAGGGTCCGTTGGTCGAAGGTGTTGCCGACGCGGTCCGAGCCGCGGGCATCGCATGCTTCGGCCCGTCGGCCGCGGCGGCGCAGATCGAAGGCTCGAAGGCGTTCGCCAAGGACATCATGGCCTCCGCCGGAGTGGCGACCGCGCACAGCGAGATCGTGGACAACCCAGCCCGCCTGGACGCGGCCCTCCAGCGCTTCGGCCCAACCTGGGTCGTCAAGGACGACGGCCTGGCGGCAGGAAAGGGCGTCGTCGTGACGACGGATTTGGCGACCGCCCGTGCGCACGCGATGACATTGCTCGAAGGCGGCCACCCGGTCCTGCTGGAATCCTTCCTGTCAGGACCAGAGGTATCGCTGTTCTGCCTGGTCGACGACCGGACAGTGGTGCCACTGCTGCCCGCGCAGGACTTCAAGCGCGTCGGCGACGGCGACAGCGGCCCGAACACCGGAGGAATGGGCGCGTACACACCGCTGCCCTGGGCCGAGGACGAACTGGTGTCCAGGATCGTGTCCGACATCGTCCAGCCGGTCGTGGACGAGATGGCGAACCGTGGCGTGCCCTTCTCCGGGCTGCTGTACGCAGGCCTGGCGATCACCCCGACCGGACCCTCGGTGATCGAGTTCAACTGCCGTTTCGGCGACCCGGAAACCCAAGCGGTGCTGGCCCTGCTGCGTACCCCGTTGGGCGAGCTCCTGTCCTCCGTGGCCACGGGGACCCTGGCCGCGCAACCCCCGCTGGAGTGGGAAGACGGCTCAGCGGTCACGGTGGTCGTAGCAGCCGAAGGCTACCCAGGCAGGCCTCGGACCGGCGACGTGATCGCAGGCAGCGAGGCCGAGGGAGTCCTGCACGCAGGCACCCGCCGCCGCGACGACGGAGCTGTGGTTTCGACGGGCGGCCGAGTGCTGTCGGTCGTGGGAACTGGTGAGTCTCTGGAGGCCGCGCGTCAGGATGCGTACCGTCGGGTCGAGAACCTGCACCTCGCCGGGTCACATCACCGGACGGACATCGCCCTGCGTGCGTCCCGTGGGGAGGTCGCGGTTCCCGCTAGCTGAATTGGGTGGAACCAGCCAGCCGGTTTCTCCGTCAAACTTCAGGTAGCGGTCTACCAGCGTTGGTAGCCTACGAAGCGAGACCGGACGACTACGGAACGTACGGGGGTGCGTGAATGAACGAGACGACCGGCTCAAATTTCTTTGCGAAAGTGCTGGCAATGGTGCCGGAGGTACTGCCAGAGGCACCAGCGAGCACGGCAACGATGAAGGTCAACCACGACAACGTGCTGGCCGCGGCAAAGATCATCCAGGCTCAGATCGATGCACTGAACGACACGTTCTCCTCACATGGGCGATCGTTGATGATCGAGGCAACGGCCGACGACCCGGTCAGTGTCGACGCCGCGGAGGCTTGGAACTATCGGCTGGTACTTGCGGACGATTCCTATGCGGCCCGGATCACCGAGTATGTCGGCAGCCTGCGCAAGCTCATGACTCAACTTCGGGACAGCGCGAAGACCTATGGATTCAACGAGCAGGACATCGCAGCCGTTTTCGGGACGACGACGGTTGCGTAAGTCAGTGATGGTCACGCTGCTTTCCGCGGTGGCGCTGACCGGGTGCACCGAGACAGAACCCGGTCAGGCGGTTCCGCCTGCCGGTGGCGGGCAGGCCGCCAGCGGTCCGCAGGCGCCGAGCGCGGCCATTCCGCCAAGACCGCGGGAAATCAAGCTGGATGGCGTCGATCCGTGCAAGCTGTACAGCCAGGCCCAGCTCGATCAGATCAAAGTCAAGCGGCAACGCAACAAGACCCAGGATGGCGATGCCTTCAAGGGGTCCCCGCAATGCCTGATGGATGGTGTCGACGGTCCGGCGTCATTCGACTATGAGGTCTGGGCGATCACGAGCGAAGGATTCGAACCCTGGCTCAGCGGAAAACGGAATGTCCAAGCTCGCCTGGTCTCGGTTGATGGATTCCCGGCAGCGGACTACCACATCCGCGGCAGTGGCGGCGCGTTCGACTGCGCCACCGCGGTGGGTGTCGCCAACGGCCAGCAATTGATGGTCGTGTTCCGGCCAACCCGCAATGCGTTCAGCCAGGATCAGATGTGTCAGAAGAGTGAAGAGGCCGCCACCCTGGCCATGCAGACTCTCAAGATCTTGAAGTGAGGAACCGTCATGCCTGGACCTGATATCGGTGACTACCGATTCGCCGGTTACAGCAACGAGGAACTCGCCGGCATGGTCGACCAGATCCGGCAGGGGCGTGGCTCGGAAAGCATGAACCGCGCGGTCGACGCGCTCACCGCGATCGCCAACAGCCTCAAGCAGACCGACGAAACCCTCCGCACCGAGCTCGGCAAGATCGGCGTCGAATGGACTGGCGCGTCCAGTGACGACGCCCAGGTCGTGATGACCGACTCCGCCCAGTACGGCGGCGCGGCCACGGGCACCATCACCAGTTCCGCTGGGGCTGTGTGCAACCAGGGCGATGATTACTCACGCACTCGCAACTGCGCCCCGGAGTCGAGCGCGCTGAGGGGCGCCAAGGACTACAACCTGGCCGACAAGCTCCTGCTGCACACCACGGACCACTCCAAGGAAGTCCAGCGCACCCAAGCCGCGCGGGCTCAGGCCGTCGACGCCATGAACAACTACGCCAACGCCAGTCGCAACAACCTGGCCGGTTATCAAGGCCTGCCGGTTCCGCCGAACATGAGCCTCGACGCGGCACCTCCGCCCAGGAATGGCTCCGGGACCAGCATTTCCGGTATCCGCGCTGGTGGTTCGGGCGTCCCGACCGGTGGTTCCCCGACGTCAGGTCTGCCCGGTGGTGGCGCGCCGATCGGGTCCTTCGACGCACCCATCAACCCCCTAGGCGGCGGTGGACAGCCTGGACCAGCACCGACGGGCGGTCCTCCCGGCAAGACCGTCGGCATCGGGCCGATGCCTGGTCCAACGACCGGCTTTCCGGCTTCGACACCTCCGACTCCGCCGATGCGTCCGTACTACGAAGGCATGACCGCGGCCGTCGCTGGCATGGCCGGGGGTGCTGGTGGTGGTGCGGCCGTGGGTTCGGTCGCCGACAAGGACCGTTTGGCGCCTCGCGGTGGACGGCCTGGTGGGGTCGCGGTGCCACCGTCGGGTGGCTCACGTGGCGCGGCCGCTGGCGCTCTGCCTCCTGGGGAGGCGGCAGCGAGAGCGGCTGAACGGGTTGGGTCGACGAGCAAGCCTGGCGCGTCGATGATGCAGCCTGCCGCGGGCACCGCGCAGAGCGAAGAGGATGCGGAGCACGTCCGTAAGTACGGCATCGAAGCCGAGGACGTGTTCGCCGACGGACGCATGGTCATGCCGTCGGTTCTGGGTGAAGACGACGACGAGTGAGCCTGGTTCTCTCCGCGCTGGAGTTCGACGTCATCTGGGAGAGCGAACGGCTGCCGGACCGGCATGTCGCCTTCGACGTGCCCAGTCCCGGCAAGACGCACGCTGAGCGGGCCGAGCTGGTCCGCAAGACATGGAAGGCGCTTGAGGCGCGTGGGCTGGCTCAGTCCGGCCGGGCCACGCCCGAACTGGTGGACAAGCTGGAGATCCTGGCGCATCCGCAGGTCAGCATCGACGTGTGGGTGTGGGCTGGACGCGAGGTGAAAGCGTTTGCGGCCATGGCTGGCCGGGAGGCTCAGCTCGCTGTGGTCGACGAAGGCAAGGTCTGGCTGATTCCGGCGCGGGACAGCGCGCTCGCCGAGTCGGCGGTGTCCGTCGCCGGTGAACTGGGCTCGGGCGGTGGCCGTTCGGTGAGCGTGCCCAACGATCTCGTTGTCGGCGCGGACGAGGAATCGGGCGGTGACACCCGGAAGTTCGTCACCGCCCTTGAGTCCAAAGGCGTTCTGTTGGCCGAGGCGCACGCGTTGACTTCGATGCTCAACGGAATCTCCACGCGTGGCCAGTTCGGTGCCGAACGACGGCATCGGGATCAGCGAATTGTCCGTGCCGAACGAGTTGTCGCTTTCCATGACACCGGCTCTGGCCGTTACCTCGATCTGGTGAAGCCGAGCCCGGACGGGCGGATGTGGCTGACCGTGTCACCCGCGGACAATCACCGGCTTGCCACGTTTGTGTGGGAATTGCTCGACGAGGTGTGAATTCGCTCTAAGGTTGGCGGAACCGGGGAGGGGTGCTCCGGCGTCACAGATGTGGGGCGAAGGGTGGGGACGTGGCCGACTACAACCTTGCGGCGATCAACAACTGCATGACGACCGTGCAGAACTTCAAGCCGAAGTTCGGCCAGATCGCCGATTCGTTCACGGGCGTGCCGAGCGATCCGGGCGCCTATGGCGAGCTGCCAAGTTCCGGCGCGGTGTCCAGTGCGGTCGACGTGGTGAACAAGCTGATGCAGAGCGAGTTCGAGAAAGCCGAGAGCCTGCTCGACGGGATCGCGCGGTCGTTGGACGCGGTGATCCAGAGCGTGCAGAACGTCGAACAGCACACCGCCAAGACATATCAGGTCTGATTTTCTCCGGGGAGGGGCTGAGCCGTGAGCGCAGCGGAGGTGGTGGCGAAATATCCGGGCGGTGGAGCCGTTCTGGCGGCCGCGCGGAAAGTCGAGAAAGCGAACAGCGGGGCGATCACCGCGGCGGCCCAACGCCTGACTCAGGCGGGCACGAATGCGGGTGAGCACGGCACGGGTGTCGCCAATTCGGTCAAAACGCTCGACTCGGAATGGAAGGGTGCGTCAGCCGATCAGTTCGTGGCCTATATGGACCGTTTTGCCAAAGCTGGCACGGCAAGTGCCGAGGCGTTGGCGAAAGCCGGTGCGGCACTGGGGAAAGTGGCCGGGGCGATCGAGGACGCCAAGCATTTCGTGGCCAACCGGTGCGAGCAGGTTCTCGGCGAGATCAAGCGGGCCGTTCAGCGCAACCCGGACGCGGACCAGGCGCAGATCGACGCCGCGATCATGCCGTTGACGGCGGCCGCGGCCACTGACATCGAGAACAAGCTCAAGGAAACCGACGCGCAGCTGAAAGCCGCGGCAAGCGAGATCACGGCGGCCGCCAACCCTGGCGCCACATTCACCGATGTTCCCGAGCCTGGCAGCCAGGCATACGTGCCAGGACCCGGCAAGACAATCGACTGGAAGCCAGAGGAAGTAGCCAAGGACCAAGGCACGAACCCGGCGAACACCGACGCCAAACCGACCGCCCAGCCAGCGAGCACCCACTCCGGCGGTGGATCCGGAGGCAGCAGTGGTGGCGGTGGAGGCGGTGGCGGTATGGGCCCAAGCGGCGGCCCGCCAGCAGGTCCACCACCCGGCAACGTCCAGGACTGGATCAAGCAAGCGCTAGAAATCTTGCGCGCCAACGGAATCAACGTCAGCGAAGCGGACGTTCCGAAGATCTGGGCGATCATTCAGCACGAATCAAGCGGAAATCCCAATGCCCAGAACCTGTGGGATTCGAACGCTGCCAAGGGAACGCCGTCGAAGGGCTTGATGCAGTGTATCGATCCGACCTTCAACAGCTACAAAATGCCGGGGCACAACAACGTCTGGGATCCGGTGCAGAACATCTGCGCTGGCGTGAACTACGCGATCTCCCGGTACGGATCGCTTGACAACGTCCCAGGAATCAAGGCAATGGCGGGCGGCGGCGCCTACCGCGGCTACTGAATCAGGTTCGCCGTACTGTCCACATGTGACAGTGAGTGGCGTCGCGATGGCGGGCTACCTCGGCTTCTCCTACGGGACCTATCTCGGCGCGGTGTACGGCAGCCTCTTCCCGAGCAAGCTGAACCGCAATGTCCTTGACTCGTCGGTGAACCCGGACTGGATCTGGCGCGAGACGTTCCGGCAGCAGGCGGTTGCCGCGCGCGCCAACATCGACATCTACGACACGTGGCTTGGCGAACGGAATTTCGTGTACGGGCTGGATAAATCCCAGGCCGAGGTGTTCGCAAGTACCGAGGCCCTGACGGCCAAGCTCAACAAGGCGCCGATCAATGACCCTGATTTCGGCGAGGTGGACGGCACCACCGTGGACGCGCTGCTTGGGTGGTATTCGCGTTTCCGGCCGCTGTGGGACGAGCTTGGCGAAGTGATCAAGTCCTTCAAGGCAGCGGCCGATGGCGCGCTCGCCAGTGACTCCGCTGTACTCAAGGACGCGGGCAAGGCGGCGAGGATGATGTACGACCTCGCCATCGCGGAGACACGGGAAGGCGTGTTCGAGACCATCACCTGTGAGGCCGACTGGCCGAAGGACCTGGCGTATTACTACGACGAAATGCGGCTGTTCCGTGAGAAGTACCCGCACTTCGGCGGTGTTGCCAGAGTCGCGCCGTGGAACTGCACCTTCCGCAGCTTCACGCCGCCGGACAAGGTGACTGACCTCAAGCGCGCCGGTTACCCGACCGGACTGGTGATCCAGGCTGAGGGCGACGCGCAGACCGCGTACGCCGGTGGCCCCGCTATGGCGACGAAGCTGCGTGACCACCTGGTGTCCGTCGCCGATGAGGGCATGCATGGCCTCTACGGCTACAACGACTGTGCGTCCGACATCATCGACCGGTACCTGATCAACGGCGTGCTTCCGTCGACGCACGTCACGTGCGCAGGCGACCCGCGCCCGGACGTGCCCGCTGACAGCGCGGAAACGGTGTCCCAGCGCCCGGCACAGCAGCTGAACGTTTCTGAGTCCGTTCGCCGCACCTGAAGGGGCAATTTGTGCGAGTGAATAGATGGGTGAGCACGGCCGTGCTGCTTGGCACGGTGGCTGCCGTGACTCAGCCGGTCGCGGCAGCTGAACCCGCTGGCCTGCAAGAGTTCTACGGTCAGCAGGCGCAGTGGGGTCGTTGTGTGGATTTCGGGCGTCCCATCGAAGGTTTGCAGTGCGCCACCTTGGTGGTGCCGATGAACTACCGCAAACCCGGTGCCGAGCGGATCTCGTTGACGATCAGCAGGATGCCCGCGAAGGACCCGGCGAAACGCAAGGGCGCGCTGATGCTCATCCCGGGTGGGCCAGGCGGAAGCGGCTTGCTGCTCCCGTATTGGGATGCCGAGCGGCCCATCGGGCAGGTTTACGACCTGGTCAGCTTCGACCCGCGTGGTGTTGGCGAGTCCACCCAGCTGCACTGCGAGGGTGGCGCTCCGGTCGGCGAGGTCAGTTCCCGGCCGACCGATGACCAGTTCGAGTTGTTCACCGCGCGAGCACGCATGGCCGAAGCCGAATGTGAGCGAGCCGGTGGCGGGTTGCGGCCGTACGTCAACACGCCGAACATCGCCCGCGATATGGATGTCATCCGTGGCGTGCTCGGCGAGCAGAAGATCAACTTTGTCGGTACGTCCTACGGGTCCTATGTCGCCGCGGTGTACGGCAGCCTGTTTCCGAACAAGGTGAACCGCAACGTATTCGACTCCGCGGTCCACCCGGACGAGATCTGGCGCGGGACCTGGCGGTCGCAAGCGGTCGCGGCGCGTGCCAACGTCGACGCGTTGTTCACCTGGCTTGGTGAGCGCAACTCCGTTTACGGACTGGGCAAATCCCACGCCGAGGTCTACGCCTCCTCGCGGGCCCTCGCCGCCAAGCTGATCGAGAAGCCGATCATCAACCCCGACAACGGCGAGACGATGACCATCACCCACTACGATCGTTTCGTGCTCGGGTTCCTGTCGCGCGCCCGGTCGGCGTGGGACTACCTTGGCCGTCAGATCAAGACGTTCAAGGCGATCGCCGAAGGCACCATCGCCGCCGATTCCCCGGCCGCCAAGGACGCGACCGACGCGGCGGCGGTGGTGCGCGAGTTCGCCATCCCTCGCACCAGGGAAGGCGTGTTCGACACGGTCCGCTGTGAGGCTGACTGGCCGCAGGACCTGTCGTTCTACTACAACGAGATGAAGGTGTTCCGGGAGGAATATCCGTACTGGGACGGTGTCGCCAAGGTCGCGCCGAACAACTGCACCTTCCGCAGCTTCACGCCACCGGACAAGGTGACTGAACTCAAGCGAGCCGGTTACCCGACCGGAGTGGTAATCCAGGCTGAAGGTGACACGAACACCGCGTACGCCGGTGGTCCTGCGATGGCGAGCAAGTTGCGCAATCACCTTATCTCCGTAGCGGATGACGGCACGCATGACCTATATGGCTACAACCCTTGTGTGAACGAACTCGTCGACCGGTACTTGATCGACGGTGTACTGCCGGGTACCCGTGTCACGTGCCCCGGCGCCCAACGCCCGGACATCCCCGCCGACAATGCGGAAACGGTGTCACGGCGCGCGGTGCCGCAACCGAACCTGACCGAGTTCGCTCGGCGATTCGTGGCCGAGGAACAGAACCGGCGTGGCGGGTTCTGATCTGTCCGGTTTGCTCACGGTACGTATTTCGGGTGGTGCTGATTAGTCTGGCTGCATGGTCAACAACCTGCTGACGGTTGCCGCTCGTGCCCAGGTACCCCCCTTCTACGTGATGGATGTGCTCGAGGCCGCCAACGCCCGCCAACGCTCACAAGGCGATGTGGTGTCGTTGGCGGCCGGTCAGCCATCAGCCTCAGCGTCAGCTCCCGTCCTCGAAGCCGCCGAGAAAGCCTTGCGCGGCAACAAACTCGGGTACACCGAGCAGTTGGGCATCCCGGAACTCCGGGCCGCTATCGCCGCTCACTACGACCGGACGTACTCGCTTGAGGTCTCGCCGCAGGATGTGGTCGTCACGACCGGATCCTCCGGCGGGTTCCTGCTTTCCTTCCTGTCCGCGTTCGACGCGGGCGACCGGGTCGCCTTGGCCAGGCCGGGATATCCGGCGTACCGCAACATCCTGACGGCCCTCGGGTGTGAGGTCGTCGAGATCGACACGTTCCAGCCGACCGTCGAATCCCTTGACCGCCTTGGGCCGCTCAAGGGCGTCGTGATCGCGAGCCCGGCCAATCCGACCGGGACGATCGTCGCCGGGTCCGAGCTCGCCGCGATCGCCGGCTGGTGCACGGAACGTGGCGTCCAGCTGATCAGCGACGAGATCTACCACGGGATCGACTACGGCCTGAAGCCCGCGACGGCGTGGCAGTACAGCCGCGAGGCCGTGGTGGTGAACTCGTTTTCCAAGTATTTCGCGATGACCGGGTGGCGGCTTGGCTGGCTGCTCGTGCCGCAACGGCTGCATCGCGCGGTCGAGTGCTTGATCGGCAACTTCAACATCTGCGCGCCCGCGCTCGCCCAGCACGCCGCGGTCGCCGCGTTCACCGACGAGTCGTACAAGGAGCTGGACGGACACGTCCAGAAGTACCGGATGAACCGGGACACCTTGCTCGAAGGCCTGAAGCGGCTCAAGATCGACCGGCTGGCGCCGGCCGATGGCGCGTTCTACGTCTACGCCGACATCGAGCACCTCACCCACGACGCGATGAGCTGGTGCCAGCGGCTGCTCGCCGACACCGGTCTCGCGATCGTGCCGGGGATCGACTTCGACCCGGAGAACGGCTCGAAGTTCATCCGGCTGAGTTTCGCGGGCGCGCACCACGAGATCGAGGAGGCGATCGTCCGGCTAGGCGGGTGGGTGAACCCCTGAACTGCGATATCGGGGTGATTCCCGATGGGCGGGGCGGCCGATCGCTGGTTGACTGGGAACCACGGGTGAGCGCGGATCGTTCACTTCATGACCCGAATGGGGAGGCTGGACATGTTTGTGAAGATCCTCGGTGCGATCGTCCTGATCTGGCTGGCGTTCATGGTCCTCGGCTGGATCCTGTCGGCCTTCAAGTGGGTGCTGATCATCGCCGCGGTGGCCACCGTGGGAGCACTTGCCTACGGTGCGATCAAGCGCTCCCAGATCCGCTCATAGCTACAGGATGCCCGCGGCGGCCAGGTACTCGCGTGCCTTGGCCGCCGAAACCCAGAGCTGGGCGTCGATCCCGGCCGCGGTTGCGCCATCGATGTTGACCTGACGGTCGTCGAAGAACACGCAGTCCTGCGGCTGGGCGTTCAGCCGTTCCAGCAGCAACGTCCACATCTCGGGGTCCGGCTTGGCGATCCGCAGGTCCCCCGAGAAGATTAGGTGTGCGAACTGCGTGCTCCACGCCTCGACCTCGACCAACCGGCCGAACGACGACGGCGCGTTGGACAGCAGTGCCAGTCCGTGGCCAGCGGCCTTGATGTCCGCGATGAGGTCCAAAGTGGACTGCTCGGTGGTCAGCCAGCCGGTGGTGTCGATCTTGGTCAGCTGAGCCGAAGTCGGCTCGTCCAAGTCCGTTCCGGCAACGGCCGACCAGTACTCCAGGTCCGGCTGGCCGCGGTCGTAAGCCTCGCGATGCGCCCAGTACGCGGTTTCGAACGCCGCCGGGTCCGCCCCCACCACCTCGGCGAGCTCAGCCAACGCAGCGGTCCGCTTGCTGATGACCTCGCCGTAGTCGAACACGATCCAGCGCACGTTCACCCCTTCTCTATCCGGCGCAACACTTCGGTGATGTCGTTGGCGGAAACGCCCCGGTGAGCGACGAACCGGACGTGGCCGGGCAATGGATAACCAAGCACACCCACCTCGCGCAGCTGGGCGATCGCGTGATCCACATCCGGCACGCTGGCCACCACGATGTTGGTGTCCGGCGTGGCCGCTACCCAGCCCAGCTCGGTGAGGCCTTCGGCCAGCGCACGCGCGTTGGCGTGGTCCTCGGCCAGCGAATCGATGTTCTCCAGCGCGACCAAACCGGCTGCGGCCAGCACGCCGCCTTGGCGGACGCCGCCACCCAGCATCTTGCGCACGCGACGGGCATCCGTGACGAATGCGGCAGACCCGGCGACCATCGAACCGACCGGCGCACCCAGGCCTTTGCTGAGGCAGACCTGCACGGTGTCCGCGCCGACCGTCAACTCAGCCGGTGACAGGCCGAGCGCGATGGACGCGTTCCAGATCCGTGCGCCGTCCAGGTGGACTGTGAGGCCTGCTTCCTTGGCGACCGCGACCAGTTGCGTGTACTCCTCCAGCGGAGTCACGGTCCCGCCAGCCGCGTTGTGCGTGTTTTCCAGGCACAGCAAGGTGGTGTTCAAGTTGAAGTACGGCTGTGGCCCGCCGATCGCGGTCCGCAGCGTCTCGGGCTTCGGCCGTCCAGGGCCGCCGTCCCACGGCAACGGGTCGGGCATGCCCTCGGCCAGCCAGGCACCGGCACCCAGTTCGCTGGAGATGACGTGCGACAAGGCCGGAGCGAGGAACCGGTCACCGCGCTTGACGTGCAGCATCAGCGCGATCACGTTGCCCATCGAGCCACTCGGCACCCACAACGCCGCCTCGACCCCGAGTAGCCCGGCGACGGTCTCCTCCAGCTTGGCCATCGTCGGGTCGTGGTCGAGAACGTCGTCGCCGACCTCGGCCGCGGCCATCGCGGCCCGCATCCGATCGTCCGGTTTGGTGACGGTGTCCGAGCGAAGATCGATCATCGGTGCTGGCACGGGATTGATCCCACCAATCTTGGCGCCCCGGAGGCAAGCCGATCCGGGGTGTGGCGTAGAACTCATCCACAGGCCGTGCAACCGTGTAGGCGACCCGGTCCGTCCATTACCCGAAGACGACGAGCGGAGAGAGTCCGCGTGGATCAGCGCGACGAGCAGGAGTTCGCGGAGTACTTCGAGGCTCGGCGAGACGCCGTGCGCCGAACCGCGTACCTGCTGTGTGGCGACTGGCACCGGGCGGACGACCTGGCTCAGACCGCGTTCGTCGCGTTGCACCGGCGGTGGCGCAAGGTGCGTGACCGTGGGGCGTTGGACGCCTACGTCCGCCGCACAGTGGTGCGCGCGATGATCGACGAGTCGCGACGGCCATGGCGGCGGGAGCGATTCGTCGAACAGCTGCCTGAACCCGCGCCGACCGACGGCGAGGTGGGCGACACGGTCGCGACCAGGTCAGCACTGCTCGACGGGTTGAAAAAGGTGCCGCCACGGCAACGTGCGGTGCTTGTACTGCGGTTCTTGGAGGGCCTTGACGTGGCCGCGACTGCCGAGTCGCTCAAGTGCTCCGAGGGGACCGTGAAGAGCCAGACCGCGCGCGGGCTGACCGCACTGCGCGAGGCGCTGGGTGACTCGCTCGACGACTTGCGATCGGCAACTTGAGGAGGTGGATGTAGGTGGACGAGAAGAAGCTGAGTGAGCTGTTCAACGACGCGGTGCGGGACGTCCCACCCGCCACCTTCGGCACGAGCGAGGTCAAACAGGCGTCACACCGAGCGACGATCAAGCGGCGTAACACTGTCGTGGCAACGTCAGCCCTGGCATTTGTGCTGGTCGCGGGCGGAACTGTAACCGCAGTAACCCTTTCGGGTGGAATTGCGACCCCAACAGCGGCGAATGCCCCCGCTGCCGCAGGCGGTGTGGGCCAAAACGGTGGCACTATGGAACGCAGAGAGGCGCAGGAAGGTGCGACCGCGTTGGACGCATCGCCCAACTCTCAGCAGGACAACCGGACGGATCGACCTAAGCAGGGAGGCGATTCGGCCGGTACAGCCGGCGCAGCCGGCAGCACCCCGAGTGGGTGCCAGGCGGACCAGGAGCTCGCTGCTGCCCTCGCGGGCGAGCTCCTGGCCGCCCCTGCAAAAACCCCGGTCCAGGTGCCTTTCGGCTGCCCACCGGGCTCCCGCGGCGCGGCATTCAAGATCACCGAAGGCACCCGGACCGGCACGATCTCGATCGTCCTGACGCCGCAAGGCTCAGCGACCTTCGCGCCGCTGGGCAGCGAGGTCTACGGCACGGCGAATGCCCAAAGCCCAGCGAAGAGCGGTGGCACGCTGAACATCGTCAGCCAGCCGGACCCACTGGTGCAGCCAGCGGAAGCGCCGTACACGGACGAGTTGTCGCGGATGGCGGCCAAGATCGCGCCGAGTTTCTGAGGCGGAAAGCCCGATCGGCCCCCCGGACTCGGGTCATGCCTGCGCAAGCCGGACGTGCCGATGACCTGCCACCGGATAGCACCGCCCTGAGGTTCTAGCCGTGGCTTTGGTGGCGCCACTGCTGGCAGACATCAGCCAAACCCACGTTAACGGTCCACTGGCCTCTTGTTAGGCGGCCAGTGGACTGTTAGCTTCGGTTGTAGCGGGCCAGTGGACTCTTAAGTTGGGAACCCTGGCGCCGAAACAACCCACAACCGGGAGTTCTGATGGCAAGCCCATTCATCGTGATCGCGACCTGCAAGGTCAAGGACGGCAAACTGGCGGATGAGAAAAAGCGGGCGCCTCGCTCGGCGCAATACGCCCATGACCATGAGCCGCGCACTATCGGTTTTCACGAATTCGGCCACGCGGATGGTACTGAGGTCGATTTCATCCAGTTTCATCCCGATATCGAGTCGTTCGAGCATCATATGACCGTGCACGACCCGTCCTACCAGGACTTCCTTGGTGAGACCAGCAGTGTTCGGGTCTATGGGCAACCCACCGAGGCGATCATGGATCTGTTCACGAAGCTTGGCGGGCCGAACGTCAAGATAACCGTCATTCCGGAGCATCTCGGCGGTTTTACTCGCGGTCCGGAAGGCGATTCCTGATTCAGGACTGTTTGCCGCCGTGCGGGATTGGATCGAGCAGCCGCCGCGGCGTGTTGAGCACGCTGGAAACCGGGTCGGTCTCGGCGTCGGCCGCCGCGTCAAAACCGGGGCCTGGTTCGATCCGGCTTTCCGGGACCGGGACGAGGTGACCGCATTGCTCGCAGCGGCCCTCCTGGTCGAGTAGTCCGCCGTCGAGGTCGTGGCGCACGGCCCGTTTCACGCCCGCGGGTGAGTAGAACGAGTCTCCCCAGTGCATCAGGGCCCGCACTATCGGCCACAGCTCAACACCCTTGGCGGTCAGCCGGTACTCGACGTTGCCCGCGCCATCGTCATCCCGGCTGAACACGCCTTCCTGGACCAGCGCCTTCAGCCGGTTCGTCAGCACCGCCCTCGGGATGCCGAGCTGCGTGGCGAAGTCGCCGAATCGACGTACCCCGTAGAAGGCGTCTCGCACGATCATCAGCGTCCACCGCTCGCCGACCACCTCCAACGCTCGCGCCATCGAGCAGTTGCGGTCCGCGTACGTGCTGGGAAGGGCCATGATGTCCAGCCTACCTCGGATAGTTCGGTCACTGAACCACGCTGTGCTACCGTCGGTTCAGTCAATGAACTGCTCCCGCAGGAGGCTTCCATGTACCAGTTCCTGGTTTCCTTCACCGTCCAGCCGGAACACCGCGACGACTTCATCCGGGTCGCGACGAAAACCGCGCGCGACTCACTGGCCAACGAGCCCGGATCGCGGCGGTTCGAGGTCATCGCCGACGAGGAGAACCCCGAAGTCATCTACCTCAACGAGGTCTACGCCGACGCCGAGGCGTTCAACACGCACGCCAGCGGCCCGTACTTCAGCGCCTTCTTTGCCGAGGCCAGCGCCTACGCCAACGGCCCGACATGGCTCATGCGGGGAAACGCCGTCGGCGATGAGGCCACTACGCTTGACTGACCATGACTGCCGCGAGTACGCCCAAAGGTGAACGAAGGCGCCACGCCCTTGTCGAGGCTGCGGCGCAGTTGCTCGTCGAGGGCGGGTTCGACGCGATCCGCCACCGCGCGGTGGCGGAGCGGGCTGGCCTGCCGCTGGCGTCGACCACGTACTACTTCGACTCGCTCGACGAGTTGATCACCGCGGCCGTCATGCATCGCGGCGAGACCGAGTTCGCCAGGGCGTGGGCCCAGCTTGAGCAGACGCCGCAGAACGCTGGCTTCGACACCCTTGTCGAGATCGTTCTCGACCTGCTGCTGGGTGACGAGCCGGAGTCCGGGGACGCCGAGGCCGTGCTCCTGCGCTACGAAAGGTTGGTCGGGACCGGGCGTAGGCCGTACCTCAAACCGTTGATGGGGAGTGACGCGGTCAAGCTGCGCGAGCTGCTGGCCGCGGTCTTCACCAAATGCGGGTTTCCGTCCGACGCTGACCTGATCGAGCAGGTGATCGCCCTTGTCGACGGTGCCGTGCTGAACGCGATCATCGAGATCCACGCGGATCCGCGCGCGAGAGCCCGCCAGATGCTCCGGGCAGCGCTGCTGAAATAGGTATGCAGTGCTGGATTGTCCTCGCTCCGCTCGGACGGGCTTGGTCGCCAAAGCCGGTCATTTCCACCCCACCCCACCCCAACGCAACCGACACCGCGCAGTGTCTCTTCACCGCTGTGGGCGGGGCGGCATCGGGCGTGTTGTGTGGCGTAAATGACCGGCGCGACCAAGCCATGCAACCTTCGTCCTTGACCGCGCGTGAGGTAGGTCGGGAATGCGAAGGGAGCCAGAGTGCGCAAACCCGACGAGGAGAGCTTTCGTGCCTTCGCCGGCAAACACGCCGCGGGGCTGCGCCGCCTTGCGTATCTGTTCGCTGGTGACTGGCATACCGCGGAGGACTTGGCACAACAGACTTTGATCAAGATGTACCGGGCGTGGGACAAGGTGCAGAAGCAGGACAGCCTGCAGAACTACTCCCGCAGGGTCCTGCTGAACACGTGGCTGGACGAGAAGCGCAAGCCATGGCGGCGCAGCGAGCTGCGGGTCGACAAGGTGCCGGACGTCCCGGATCTGGCCGCTGACCCGGAGGCGAACCAGGATCGCGCGTGGGCGAAGGACATGACCCACCGCGCCCTGCTGGAGCTGCCACCACGGCAGCGGGCGGCGTTGGTGCTGCGCTATTTCGACGACTTGTCGATCGCGGAGACGGCTGCGGTGCTCGGGTGTTCGGAGGGCACGGTGAAGAGCCAGACCGCACGCGGCCTGGCGACCCTGCGTGATGTTGTGGAGAACATGACGGCAGGCAGGCCGGCTAGGAGGGTCGTGTCATGAGTGAGGCGGAACTGCGTGAAGGCCTGAAACTGGCCGTCGCCGACGAACCCCCGATGGTCTTCGACCTCGATGAACTCGTGGACACCGCCGAGCGGATGGTCCGGCGCCGCCGCGCCCTCGTCGCGGTCGGTGTGAGCACGGCCGCGGTCGCTGTCGTCGCTGTGGCGGTGCCTGTCTTTCTCGGGATTGGTGGCACTCCGCCGGAACTACCCCAAGCGGCGCCTCCGGCTGTCACCATCACCACCTCGCCACCGAAGGCGCCCATGACGGTCGCCCAGCTCAAGCAGCGCGGCGAGGAACTCATGGCACACCTGAAGACCCAGGTCCCAGTGGTGGTCCCGGATGCGAAGAACATCACGCCGGGCGAGTTCGGCGGTGAGGCCAGCGGGCAGTTCTGGGACGGCCAGACCTACCTGGACGGCTTTCTCGCGTTCACGCTCGGCGATGCGCGGACCGCGATCAACGTGCAGGTCAACAACGCCCCGGAGAAGAGCGCGCCGTGCACGGGCTGCCGGGAGCTGCCACAGGCCGACGGCAGCAAAGTGGTGATCCGCACCGAGTCCGGCCCGGCAGGCAACGCCCCGGACATGAAGATCACCTCGGCCGAGCACTACCGCACGGACGGCTCGGTCACCCGGGTCTCCACGTACAACTACGACCCGGTCACCGGGCCGAGCGGCTACCAGCCGAACGTCGCGCTGACCGACGACCAGCTGGTGCGCCTCGCCACTGATCCCGCCTTGCACATGTAGGTGACATACCCTGTGTCACCGTGAAGCCGCGTATCCCGAACGTCCTCGCCAACCGTTACGCCTCGGTCGAGCTGGCCAAGCTGTGGTCGCCGGAGCACAAGGTCGTCCTCGAACGTGAACTGTGGCTCGCGGTCCTCAAGGCGCAGGCTGAACTGGGCGTACAGGTGCCAGACGGTGTGGCCGCGGACTACCAGCGCGTGATCGACCAGGTCGATCTGGCGTCGATCGCTGACCGCGAGCGCGTCACGCGGCACGACGTGAAGGCGCGGATCGAGGAGTTCAACGCGCTCGCCGGGCATGAGCACGTGCACAAGGGCATGACCTCGCGTGACCTCACCGAGAACGTCGAGCAGCTGCAGATCAAGCGCTCGCTGGAGCTCATCGCGGCCAGGACCTTGGCCGTGCTCTCGCGGTTGGCGCGGCTGGCGACCGAGCACACCGACTTGGTGATGGCCGGACGCTCGCACAACGTCGCCGCGCAGGCGACCACGCTCGGCAAGCGGTTCGCTACCGCGGCCGACGAGTTGCTGGTGGCGTTCGAGCGGTTGACGAACCTGATCGACCGCTATCCGTTGCGGGGCATCAAAGGCCCGGTCGGCACCGCACAGGACATGCTCGACCTGCTCGGCGGCAACGAGTCCACTTTGGACGAGCTTGAGCGGAAAGTCGCCGAGCACCTGGGTTTCGAACGAGTCTTCACCAGCGTCGGCCAGGTTTACCCGCGCTCGCTTGACTTCGACGTCGTGTCATCTTTGGTGCAATTGGCCGCCGCGCCAGGCAGTGTGGCGAAGACGATCCGTCTGATGGCCGGGCACGAGCTGGTCACCGAAGGCTTCAAGCCAGGCCAGGTCGGCTCGTCGGCCATGCCGCACAAGATGAACACGCGTTCCTGCGAGCGCGTCAACGGTTTCGCGGTAATCCTGCGCGGCTACCTTTCGATGGTCGGCGAGCTGTCCGGTGACCAGTGGAACGAAGGCGACGTCTCGTGTTCCGTCGTGCGCCGCGTCGCGCTGCCGGACGCGTTCTTCGCTCTGGACGGCCTGTTCCAGACGTTCCTGACTGTGCTCGACGAGTTCGGCGCGTACCCGGCGGTGATCGCGCGCGAGCTCGACCGGTACTTGCCTTTCCTTGCCACGACAAAGGTTCTGATGGCTTCGGTGCAGGCAGGCGTCGGCCGGGAGACCGCGCACGAGGCGATCAAGGAGAACGCCGTCGCGGTCGCGTTGGCCATGCGTGAGCAAGGCCAGGCCGAGAACGATCTGCTTGACCGGCTGGCCGCGGACGACCGTATCCCGCTGGACCGCGCACAGCTGGACGCGCTGTTGGCCGACCGCCTGTCGTTCACAGGGGTCGCTGACAGCCAGGTCCGCACGGTTGTGAAGCGTGTCTCAGAGGTGCTCGAGGATTATCCGGAAGCCGCTGGTTACGCCCCTGCGCCCATCCTTTGATAAGGGCGCCCTGACCTGGGCGTATTGCTAGGTTGGGGCCATGGGCGCACGCGTGGCGGAACTTGTCCGGTATGTCGTCAAAGGCTGCGCGGGCGAGTCACTCGACCGCTCGGCAGTCGGTCGGATGGGCCTTGTCGACGACCGGCTGTTCATGGTCGTCGACAAGAACGGCAAGTTCGTCACGCAGCGAACCCGGCCCCAGATGGCGGTGATCAAGCCGAAGCTGGGCGACGGGACGCTCACCCTGTCCGCGCCCGGCTTCGATGACCTGACGTTCGACTTCCTTGCCGACGGTGAACGCCTTGAAGTCCTGCTGTTCAAGTGGACTGGCAAAGCGGTCGACCAAGGCGCGGCACCGGCCGAGTGGTTCTCCCAGTTCCTTGGCGAGCCCTGCAGGCTGGTCCGCGTCCCGCCGGACCACGAGCGCCGCTCCAGCGGACTGACCCAGGGGTATGCCGGGTTCGCCGACGCGCACGCGCTGCACGTGACCAGCCTGTCCTCGCTGGACCACCTGAACGGACTGATCCTGGAGAAAGGCGGGGAAACCCTGCCGATGAACCGGTTCCGGCCCAACATCGTCATCAGCGGCTGGGACGAGCCCTACACCGAAGACCGAGTCCGCCAGATGACCGTCGGCCCAATCCAAACAGGCTGGGAGAAGAAAGCGGTCCGGTGCGTGGTCCCCACAGTCGACCAGGCGACCGGCCACAAAACCGGCCCAGAGCCAACCAAAACCCTGGCCGGATACCGCAGGGAAGAAGAAGGCGGGGTCTCCTTCGGTGCCAAGTTCGCCGTCATGACCACCGGCGAACTGACCACCGGAGACCCCGTGGAAGTCACCGCCTTCGCCTAACCCCCGCCGTGTCCACCGTTCCGGAACAGTGTGTCCACCGTTCCGGAACAGTGTGTCCACCGTTCCGGAACAGTGTGTCCACCGTTCCGGAACAGTGTGTCCACCGTTCCGGAACAGTGAAATGCACGGTGCTAGCAGGTTCCGCCGATGACCCTGGGGACACAGTCGCTGTAGCTCAGGAACAGAGCCACCGCTTGGTCGTTACGCTGGGTTTCGCGGACGATGACCTCGTCCGGCGGGTAGAAGCCGCCACCACCCGAACGCGGGTACATCTCGAACGTGTAGCTCCAGATCTTGTGCACGCCCCACATCCAGTCACCGATCGAGCCGTCGGTGATGTAGAGGTCGCTGGATTGCTGTGGCGTGTACTGGTTCGTGTTCGCCATTTGCTGGCCGAGGGTTCGGAATGCGCGTTCCTGGTTGGCGTCAAGGCCCGGGCCGGTGTTGTTGAACGTGTAGCCGTACGGCCACAGGATCAGTTCCGAGTAGGTGTGCCAGTCGATGTGCGTCTTGATCTGCTGCACGCCGCCGACCACCCGCGATTGCACGAAGTCGCGCAGCCGCTGGGTTTCCGGTGCCGAGAACGCCGATGGGCCACGGTAGGTATCGTTGCTTGTCGATCCGCTTGAACCGCCGCAGCAGCCCCAGTTGTAGCCCCAGTTCCGGTTCAGGTCCGTGCCCACGTTGGACGACCCTGAGTTCGGCTGACGGTTCTTGCGCCACATTCGGTAGGAGCCGGTTTGGATGTCGTACTCGGAGCCGTCCGGGTTGACGCTGGTGACGATCCAGATCTCCCGGCCGTTCACCATGTTCGTGATCGCGGTGTCCGAGCCGTAGCCGTCGGTGTAGCGGTTGGCGATGCGCAGGCACATCTCCGGCGTCAGGTGTTCGCGGGCGTGCTGCTGGCAGGTGAACAGCACTTCGGGCTCAGCTTCGTCGCTGGCCACATTGTCGCTGATCTTGAGCAGCCACAGGTCCTTGTTGCCCTGGTAGCTCTTGCCGATGCTGGTCAGCCGCGCGATCGACGGGTGGTCCGCGACGATCTTCTGCAGCTCGGCGGTCTGTTCGGCGTAGTTGTGGTACATCGAGTCGGCAGGCGGGAAGTCAAGCGTCGTCGCTTGCGCCGTCAGCTGGTATCCGGCGTTCCGCAACGCCTTTGCCTGCGATGCGGTTGCCGCGAAGATCAGCGTGCCGTGCTCGGTGCCGTGGATGTCGACGCCGAACCGGCTGATCGCGGTACGAGAGGCAGGGGTGGTGTTCTCGACCACGTAGATCGCAGACGCCTGGCTGTCGGCAGTGGCAGCCGCAGCCGTGCTCTGGTCGAGCTGTGCCGACGCCGTGACCGGCAGAGGCAGCAGCATGGCAGCGCCAAGCGCCGCCGCGGCCAGCAGACCGCGACGAGACTTCATGAGCCCTCCCTTGTGAACTTGTGTGCAGGGTGTCTCGTAGCGTGAGTCGGCTGCCCGAACGTGCGCAAGATGTCGCCTGCCGATTACCCACGTACGGACCATGCGCTGAAGCCCTTTGGCGGCGAACCGATCGTCGGTTTCGGCAATATGGGAATGTGACCGTGGTTCAAAGTGTCCGTAAGCGCTACTCCCGTAGTGGTCCGTGGGTGCTCGACGGGGTCGATCTGACCGTCGAACCCGGCGTCATCACCGTCATCGTCGCTGGTAACGGCATCGGCAAGTCCACATTGCTACGGATCGTGGCCGGTGCGTCGGTGCCGACGGGCGGGCAGATCACCGGCAGGCCTGACACGGTCGGTTACGTCCCCGAGCGAGCCCCGGCGGCGATCCGGATGTCGGCGCGCCAGTACCTCGGGCACATCGGTCGGATGCGGGGCCTGACGCCGAAGCAGACCAAGGCCCGCACGGACGAGCTGGCCGAGCGGCTGTCCCTGGTGCCGGGACCGGACGTGCCGATCGCGGCGCTGTCCAAGGGCAACGGTCAAAAAGTCGCTGTTATGCAAGCGTTCCTGAAACCACCCGAGCTGCTCGTTGTCGACGAACCAGCTACCGGTCTCGATGCCCCGGCTCGTGCGGAACTGGCCGCGCTGATGTCCGAGGCCGAACAGGACGGTGCCCGGATCCTGTTGAGCGCACACGAAAGTGCGGTGCCCAACGGGAAGCTCTATCGCTTGCTCAACGGCAAGCTCGTCACGGAATCCTTGCGGGGCATGCGAATCGCGCTGCGGCCCACTCGGCCCGGCTTGCTCACATCGGAGTTGGCGGCGGAGATCCTTTTGGAGGAGCCAGGTCGGGTAGTTGTCCGTACCGATGACGCGGACAAGCTCTTGCTCAAGGCACTGGCCGAAGGATGGTCCCTGATCGAGGCGGTCTCATGAACCCGCTGATCCGTTATCTCGTCGCCGACGTGCTGCGCGGCCAGCGATGGGCCGCACCCATGCTGGCCTACCTGGCGATTCTCATGATCATCGGGCCGCCGACCGGGCCGGTGCTGCCGACGTACGCGATGGCATCGGCGGCGCTCGTACCGATCGGCATGTGGATCACGGTTGTCGTGATGCACAACGAAGAGCCGATGCAGGTCGCGATCACGATGGCGGTCAACCGCGGATTCACCAGGGTCTGGCTGGCCAAAGTCGGTGCCGCGCTGCTGTGCACTGGCGTGCTCGGCGTGTCCGCGCTGGTCTGGCTCACGGCCACGTCCACCCAGTTCGAGCACGCCGGAGTGGGTGCGCTGGACTTCGCGATGACCGTGCTGGCGGGTGTCGCGTTCGGCACGGTGATCAGCCGTCCGGTGATGCCGAAGCTCGGCTGGACCATGGTGCTTGGTGTCGGGATCTGCTTCGGGCAGCTGTTCGTCCGGCAAGCGCCGCCGGTGAACGCCCTGATCGACCTCTACGCGAAGGACACCCCGGGCGCGGCCAGCACGGTCGTTCTCATCGGGGTCCAGTCGGTGGTGCTGTCCGCGCTGGTCATCTTCCTGGCCCACCGAGTGGCCAGGACCAGGGTTTAGCGTCGGATCTCGGCGATCGGGTTGCGCTGGCCGACCATCAGCAGCGACGACGCGAAGCCCTGGTTGACCGCGATCGCCACGTGCCCGGCGGAGTCGACGTACACCAGCGCCTCGCCGGGTTCGACGTCGTCGTAAGTCCGGCCGATCGTGGCGTCGACCGTGTGCATCCCGATCTGGACCTGCACGGACGCGCCCGGCAGCAGCAGCCCGGTCGCGATCATGTCGCGGACCTGGGCGGCCAGCTGGATGTTGCCGAAGTGGTCGACCGACAGCACCTCGGACTGCAGCCGCTGACTGCCGACCACGACCTTCGGCTCCGGCAGTTGGACCAAAGTCACCGGGTCGACCTCGGGCCCGAAATCGGCGGGCTCGACGCCCAGCGTCAGATACGCGGCCGCGGGCGCGAAGATGTCCCGCCCGTGGAAGGTGTGCGAAACCGTGGAGAGGCGGTATTCCTCGGCCATCAGCTCGTACGCGCCCTGCGGCCCACCGAGCGCTTCAGCGGCTGGCAGAAGGAGGCCGTTGTCGGGGCCGACCAGGATGCCTTCCTCCGTGACCACGAGGATCCCGCGCCTGCCCGTGCCCACGCCGGGGTCTACGACGGCGACGTGCACCGATGGCGGCAGATAGGGCACGACCTGGGCGAGGATGGCCGCGCCGCGCCGCACGTCCTGCGGCGGCACGGCATGCGACACGTCGATGACCTGGGCTTTCGGTGCTTTCTGAGCAATAACGCCTCGGCACGCGGCCACGAAGCCGTCAGCCAGCCCATAGTCGGTGGTGAGCGAAACCCAGTCGAAAGCCATGGCCATTAATACCCTGCTCGAACGATCACTTAGCGCACGGCCCGCCGATTCTCCCCGGACAAACTGGCCACAAGTCCCGCATACGAACCTTCGGCGGCCATCAACTCGGCGTGATCGCCCAGCTCGACGATCCGGCCGTCCTCCATGACGGCGATCCGGTCGGCATCCCGTGCTGTGGTCAGTCTATGTGCGATAGCGATAACTGTCCTGCCGGCGAGCACCGCGCCAAGCGACCGCTCGAGGTGCCGGGACGCCGATGAGTCCAGAAGGGACGTCGCCTCGTCGAGAATCAGCGTGTGCGGGTCGGCGATCACCAAGCGTGCCAAGGCGATCTGCTGGACCATCGCGGGCGCGATGGCCTCGCCTCCGGAACCGACCACGGTGTCCAGCCCGTCCGGCAACGACTTCGCCCAGTCGGCGGCATCCACTGTGCGTAGCGCTTCCCACAGTTCTTCGTCGGACGCTTCGCGCGGCAGTGTGAGGTTTTCCCGCAGAGTTCCCGTGAACACGTGCTGTTCTTGCGTCACAAGAACGACTTCCTGACGCCGCTTGGCCAACGGCAGCGAGCTGACCTCGACGCCACCGATCGTGACCGACCCGGAATCGGGCGCGTTCACCCCGGCGAGCAACCGGCCGAGCGTCGACTTGCCCGCACCCGACGGGCCGACGATGACAAGCCGTTCACCCTCCACAATGTCCAGATCGATGCCGTGCAACACCTCACGGCCTTGGCTGTAGGCGAATCGCGCGCCCCTGATCGAGATGTTCGTCCCGTCCGGCACGGCCGACTCGTCACCCGGGTCCGGCTTGATCTGTTGCACGCCAAGGATTCTGCGCAGCGCCGCGTTGCCGACTTGCAGCTCGTCCATCCAGGCGAGGGCGTCGCTCAACGGCTCGGCGATCGCCCTCGCGTACAGCACGACTGCGGTGATCTCGCCGATGCCGGCCAGCCCGTTGGCGTACGCGATGCCGCCGATCAACAGGATCGCCGCGATGGGCAGGATGTACGCGAAGCTCAGCGAACCCAGGAAGACCGTCCAGAGCAGGCTGCAGGCCCACTCGACGGACATCGCCTTGTGCAGCTTGGTGTCGTTGAGTTCGATGCGCTTTTGCCGCAGTCGCAACGCTTCGACCGTACGGCCGCCGTCGGCGGTTTCGTGCGTGGCTGAATGCAGCTCCGCCCAGTCGGCCAGCGCCTCCTGGTACTTCGGGATGATCTTCGGCCGGTACCACCGGGTGGCCACCACCAGCACCGGAACCGCGACCAACATGCCCAACGCCACCAGCGGCGACGTCACGAGCATGGCGATCGCGGTCAGCACAACGGTCACGGTGGCGATCGCGATCTCCGGCGCGGCCTGCCGCAGCCCCTCGTCGAGTTTGTCCACGTCCGAGGTTGCCCGGCTGAGCAGGTCGCCTGTGCCTGCTGACTCCACTATGGACAGTGGAAGCCGAACAACGTGCCCGACCATGCCTTCACGGGCCTCGGCCAGCAGTCGCTCGCCGAAGATCGCCGCACGCAGCCTGGCCTGCCGCCGTAGCAACGCGTGGACCGCCAGGACGGCGACGAATATCAGCGCGGTGATGTCCACCCGCAGGGCGGTCGTGCCGTTCACGACGGCATCGACCAGGTTGCCCAGCAGCTGCGGGCCGACCAGGCCGATCACCGTCGCCGCGCCGAAGAACGACATCATCCCGAGGAACTCACGCCGGTTGGCCACCGCGATGGCCCATACCCACGCGCGTACGTCCTTCTTGTCCGCCAACGGAAGTGTTGTGTTCATGCGGTGTACACCCTGTCCGCCACCCGAGTCCACAAGGGACTCTGGCTGAATACCACCGTGGTCCGGCCGTTGCGCAGCTCGGCCACCCGTTGCACGATGCGTGCCTCGGTATGCGCGTCGACGGCCGATGTCGGTTCGTCGAGAACCAGCACATCCGCGTCGAAACTCAACGCACGCGCCAGCAACATCCGCTGCCGCTGACCGCCCGACAGCGTCCGGCCTCGCTCAGCCAGGTACTCGTCGGTGCCGTGTTCCAGCCCGTCAACGACATCCATCGCGTCCGCCGCCCACAATGCCGTACGCAGGTCGACTGACTTGCCCATATCGACCTCGTCCGCGAGCTTGCCGGAGAACAGCACGTCCTGGTTGTGTGCCACCAGGACCCGGTCCCGGATCTCGTCGATGTCCGCGTCCCGCAACGAAACATCCTCGGCGAACACCGGCGCGTCGGTGTAGCGGCCGAGTCGGTCCGCGAACGCCACCGGTTCGGTCGTGGTGACCACGGTCAACTGACCGGCCGCGAACGTCAGCCCGGACGTCTCGTCACGCAGCCCGAAACTCCCGGACGGCAACGGTTTCGGATCTTGCGGCGACTTCAGTGCAGGCTCAAGCGCCAAGATCGCGCACGCGCGCCGGGCCGCCACGATCGCCTCGCTGTAGTGGTGCGCGGCCTCGGTCGCGACACTCACCGGAATCACCAGGAATGCCGACACACCATAGAAAGCGACCAGTTCGCCGACCGTGATCGTGCCGTCCAACGCAAGCCGCGCGCCAAGCCAGACCACCAGAATCGTGACCAGACCGGGCAGGAACACCTCGATACCGGACAGCCACGAGTCGATTTTCGCGGCTTCGACACCTGCTTTGCGGACCCGCTGGCTCGTCGTGCCGAACCGCTCGGTGAACTTCCGCTCACCGCCGATACCGCGCAGAACCCGCAGTCCGGAGACGATGTCCGCGGCCATTGTCGTGGCCGCGCCGACCTCGTCGCGGTGTATTTCGGTCCGTGCCCGCAACGGTTTGAGCAACGGCACGAAACCCAGCGTCGCCAACGGAACGCCGATCACCACGGCCAAGCCGAGAATGGGCGTCGAGGTCAGCAACATGATCGCGACGACGACGAACGCCACAACACCACCGGTCAGCCTGGTGATCACCGATGCCAGCCCGCCGATGCCGTGCAGGTCGGAGGACCCGACCGCGACGATCTCACCGGTCTTGATCTTCTTCGGCAGGTCGGCGCCGACGTGCGTGGCGTGCCGTAGCACGATTCGCTGCATCAGCCCGGCGCTGTCGATCCAGACCCGGTCGCCCGCCCGGTTGGTTTTCAAGTCGCTGATCGCGAGCACGATGCCCAGTCCGAGAACCAGGCCTGCCCACGTCAGCAACGACCCCGTGTCACGCGCCGCGATGCCCTTGTCGATCGCCTCGCCGATGGCCAGCGGCACCAGCGCCAGTGGAACCATCCACAGCGCACCCCAGAACATGCCTGACAGCAGCGTCCGCCGCGTCGAGACAAGCAACCGCCACAGCAACCTGCGTGGCGATCTCGTGTCGTCAGACGTGAGTCAATAATCGTGCATAGCGGGCAAGCTACCTTCCCGCGTGTGACCCGCGCTACGCAATTAAGCTGTGGCAGTGCCTTCGCTGACTGAGTATCCGCAGGTAGCAGCCGGGAAGATTCGCGAGCTGTACGCAGTGGACGACGACCACCTGCTGCTGGTGGCCTCGGACAAGATCTCCGCGTACGACTACGTGCTGCCGACGACGATCCCGGACAAGGCGCGCGTTCTCACGGCGATGAGCGTGTTCTGGTTCGACCTGCTCGACGTGCCGAACCACCTCGTGGCATGGGACGACCCACGCATCCCCGAGGAAGTACGCGGCCGGGCGCTGCTCGTGCGCAAACTCAAGATGCTGCCGGTCGAATGCGTGGCCCGTGGCTACCTCACCGGCTCCGGCCTGATCGACTACTCGAAGACCGGCGGCGTTTGCGGCGTGCCGCTGCCTGCCGGGCTGGTCGAGGCGTCCAAGCTGCCTGAGGCGATCTTCACACCCACGACCAAGGCCGAGGTCGGCCAGCATGACGAGGCCATCGACTTCGACGCGGTCCGCGCGACCGTCGGCGACTCGCTGGCCGTGCAGTTGCGGGATTTGACTGTGGCGACGTATTCGAAGGCCGCGGAGCACGCGTTGACGCGCGGGATGATCCTGGCGGACACCAAGTTCGAGTTCGGGCTCGACGAGTCCGGCGAGATCGTTCTCGGTGACGAGGTGCTGACGCCGGATTCGTCCCGGTTCTGGGCGGTGGACGTCTACCAGGAGGGCAAGGTGCAGCCCTCGTTCGACAAGCAGATCGTGCGCAACTGGCTGACCTCGGCCGAGTCGGGCTGGGACCGGCACTCCGGTGAGGCACCGCCGGAGCTGCCCGAGCACGTGGTCGAGGCGACCCGGTCGCGCTACATCGAGGCCTACGAGATCGTGTCAGGAAAGTCCTTTTCGGACTGGCCCTGATCCGACAAATCCCGCCACCAGGGGAACCCTTGATTTAACGTTACCGCAGGGGTCCGACATATCCAGGCCTTCAGTCACCCTGACGTGATTTCACCGCATTAGTGCCGAGTCGTTACCAACTCGTCGAGCGCTCGCCATTGTTGTGTGGCGTCATAGTGGTGTGTCCGCGCGTCTGGTGGTCTCCTTGTCCGGCATCGGGATCCGGACCCTGCACCTCTGCGCCGAACTGGCTGGAGAGCTGGACCTTCGGGGGGTCTCGCTCTCGCTGTTGTTCGCGCCGCGGCTGGCAGGGGCAGGTCAGCACTCAGTGGTTGTGGACTGGGTGCGGCAGCGGCGCGCCCGAGGTGACGCGCTGCTGCTGCACGGCTTCGACCTGACCGACGCCCCACGCCGCCGTGCCGAGTTCGGCTCGTTGCCCGCGCACGAAGCCGGTCTGCGGATCACTGCGGCCCGCAGGCTGATGGGCAGGCTCGACCTGGAAGTGGACAGCTTCGCCCCGCCGCAGTGGGCGGTTTCGCCGGGAACGCTGACTGCCCTGCGGCGTAATGACTTCACGCTCTGCGCGGACCAGAGCAAGATCTACGACCTACGCGCCGACACCGTCCACAAGGGACGTGTGCATGCCTTGTCGGCGAGCGAGCGCGTGGAGACGTGGTCCTGCTTCGCCTTGGTGCTCAGCGTTGCCAGGGCCGCCCGGCGCGGTGGCCTTGTCCGGCTTTCCGTTGACGCCGCGGACTTGGCCAAGCCCGGGCCGCGCAGGGCGGTTCTCGACGCGATCGACATCGCCACCCATCACGGCGCCGAGCCGTCGACGTATCAGACCGCCGTGGCCTCGCCCGCGGTCAGCACGCGGACCTCGGTCTCCTTGGGGCCCAGCTCAGCGAACCTGCTGTAGTACATCTGCGGCACGGCGACGATGGCCTCGTGGATCGGGATCGCCACGCGTGCCTTCATGATCCGCAGGAAGTCCACGGCCTCGCTGAGTTTCTGCCACGGCGCCGAAGTGGGCATGCCGAGCACGTCAATGCTTTGCTCGGGCCGGAAGAACGAATCGCCTGGGTGGTAGAAGGCGCCGTCGGCCAGCACGTATCCGACGTTGGGCGGCACCGGGATCTCGGGATGGATGATCGCGTGGTTGCCGCCGACCGCGTTCACCTGCGTTGTGCCGATCTTGAAGCGCTCACCCGGTTTCACCGTCCGCGCGGTCAGCCCGGCTTTGACCACGTCCTGCGCGGACGCGGAGTCCACGATCAGCTGTGCCTTGGGGTTGGCTTCCATCAGCTCGGCCAGCCGTGGCACGTCCAGATGGTCGGGGTGCTGGTGGGTGATCAGGATCGCGTCGAGGTGACGGACCTCCTCGAACCCCGTTGAGAACGTGCCGGGATCGAACAGCAGCCGCTCGGAGGCGGTCTCGGCAAGCACACACGAATGTCCGAAATGGACGAATTGCATCCGCGGTTCCTCTCAGGTCGCGCTGGCCACCACTTCGTCGCCAAGCGCACTGCGCCTGTAATGGACACTACGCCCGGACCGCCGTGCGCTCAGCAGACCGGCCGCAGCCAGTGCTTTGACGTGCTCGGAGATCGTGCTAGGCACGACACCCAACCGCAGTGCAAGCGTTGTCGTGCTCGCGGGATCGCCCAGTTCACGCAGCACACGAGCCTTCGTGCGGCCAACGACTGCGGCGAGCGGATCGCCTGTCGAAGCGGGTACGTCCTCCCACAGAGTTGCCACGCCACGAGCCGGATACACCACCGACGGCTGCCACGGCGGTGTCATCATCACGCCAATTCCCGCCGCGAACGAGCTCGGCACGAGCAGCAGGCCACGGTCGTCCAAGTCGAGCCGGGCGCTGTTGTACGTCGGCATCAGGAACCGGTTGCCGTCGATGACGACTCCGGGATGCAGGCCGGTCAGCACCTTCGCGATCCCGCCGGAGCCGAACTGGCGCGACCGGTAGTGCACGTCGGTGTCCAGCAAATCCTTCAGCCGCGGCCAGATCGGCTTGATCAGCGTGTCCCAGCACCTGCTCATCTGGTCGGTCAGCAGGTCGCGGGTCTTGGCCGGGTCGACCAGCAGGTCTTCCAGACTGTCCCGTCCGGCCGCTGACATCGTCACTTCGAGGCTGACCTGCTCGTCCGGCGTGTGCGTGACGGCTTCGAGTTGATCTTCGACCGTGGTCCAGCGGTCGGCAGGCGGCGGACTGAGGAAATCGGGGAAGTACCGGTCGCCGGTGACCAGCGTGACGAGTTCGGGCACGTCAAGGCCGGTCAGCGTGGCCCGGTTGGCGACTGCCCAGCGGGCGTGCGCTGGTGCCCGGCCCGGCCTGGTGAGCAGCCGGATCGCGTTGAGCACCTCTTCGAGCGGGGAGATCGCCAGCCGCACCCGCTGGGCGCCGACCTCGCCGAGCTGGATCTCGATCACCGGTCGTCCTTTCGGAAATAGCCGAATCAGTATCGCCGGGATGCCCGCTGCCTGCAGCGTGGCCCGCGTGAGTTACCTGCGCTGGTCCGTCACCGCCCAGTTCCTGCGCCTGCCCGCGATGATGGCGCCGTTGGCTTTCGCTTTGCTGGCGACTCAGATGACCGGCTCGTATCGGCTCGGTGGCGTGATGATGGCGGTGTTCATCACCGCCGAGATCCTGGTGGCCGGACCTGTCGGCCGACTGCTCGACCTCTTTGGGGTGGCGCGCGGTTTGCGTGTGCTGCTTGTGGTTTCGGCTTTCTGGTTGTGTGGCTTGACGTTGGTCGCTTCTTCGCCGGTGCTGACGATCGTTCTTGTTGTCCTGACTGGGTTTGCTGCGGGTGGGTTGTCCGGCGGGATTCGTGCGCTGCTGCCGAAGTCCGTCGCTCCTGGTTTCTTGGAACGGGCCGTTGCGATCGATGCTGTGGTCATCGAGATCGTGGTGGTCAGCGGGCCGCTGGTCGTTGCTTTGCTTACCCCGCTTGGGGTTGTCGCGCCGGTGCTGGGGATGGCTGGGGCGTATTTGCTCGCGGTGCTGTTCGTGCCGACGGTCGCTGCCGCGCCGCGTGCTCGTGGCGAACGGCCGAAGCTTGGGTCGATCATGATCTGGCTGATGAGTTCGTTCGGCTTCGGGGTTCTGATCAGCACGATCGAGGTTTCTTCGCTGCCGTTCGCGCAGCGGCTCGGCGGTGGTCCAGAGTTCGCGGTGGTGTTCATGGTCGTGTTGATCGCGGCGAGCATGGCTGGCGCCGGGCTGTACGCGTGGGGCGGACCCGCCATCACGGTGGACCGGAGTGTCCGGACCGCGTTCTTTCTGGTGGTGATGGCTGTTGGCGGCGTGCTGGTCGCGTTCGGCAACTCGTGGCCGCTGCTGATCGCTGGATTGGTGACTGTCGGTGTCTGTACTGGGCCGCTGAACACGACGATCTCGATGCATGTGCAGCTCACATTGCCGGAGTCGCGCAAGGCTGAGGGCTTCAGCCTGGTTTTCACGGCGCAGGCGGGCGGATTCGCGCTTGGGTCACTGTGCGTGGCTCTTTTGCCGGTGATCGGGGCGCCCTTGGTTGGTTCGGCTGTCGCGCTGATCGCGGCATTCGGTGTGATCAGTGCCCATCGCGGCGCGCTTTACCGTCGAGTAACCTCGGCAGTAGCCAACCAGGAGGCGCGCTCATGACGACCGTGGAGCACAAAGTCGAGACGTTCGACTCGCTGAATCCGGCCACCGACGAGGTCGTCGGGACATACCCGGTGCATACCGAGAAGGATGTCGCCGACGCTGTCGCGAGGGCGCGCAACGCGTCCGCCTGGTGGCAGTCGCTCGGGTTCGCCGGTCGCGCGGAGCGCTTGCAGCGCTGGAAGGGCATCATCACGCGCCGCGGTCAGCAGCTCGCCGACGTGATCCACCAGGAGACCGGCAAGCCACACCCGGACGCGATGATCGAAGTCGTACTGGCGATCGACCACACCAACTGGGTGGCCAAGAACGCCAAGAAGGTGCTCGGCCCCAAGCGCCGCCCGGCTGGACTGCTGATGGCGAACCAATCAGCGTCGGTGGAGTACCAGCCGCTTGGCGTGATCGGCGTGATCGGACCGTGGAACTACCCGCTGTTCACGCCGATGGGCTCGATCGTCTACGCACTGGCGGCGGGGAACGCGGTGGTCTTCAAGCCAAGCGAATACACCCCCGGTGTAGGCAAGTGGCTGGTCGACAGCTTTGCCGAAGCAGTACCCGAGCACCCCGTCTTCCAGTTGATCACCGGCTACGGCGCGACGGGTGCGGCACTGTGCCGCGCAGGCGTCGACAAGATCGGCTTCACGGGCTCAGCGGCAACCGGCCGAAAAATCATGGCGGCCTGCGCGGAAACCCTGACGCCAGTGCTGATCGAAGCAGGCGGCAAGGACGCGTTGCTGGTCGACGAAGACGCCGACATCGACGCGGCAGCGGACGCGGCGGTCTGGGGCGGAATGTCCAACGCGGGCCAGACATGCGTTGGCGTGGAACGGGTTTACGTCCACGAGAAGATCTACGACGCCTTCGTCGCCGCGACTGTGGAAAAGGCTCGCGGCGTGCGCGCAGGTTCGGACGCCGACGCCAAGATCGGCCCGATCACCATGCCCGCCCAGCTGGAGATCATCCGTAAGCACATCGCCGACGCGATCGAACGCGGCGGAAAGGCCCTAGTCGGCGGAGTGGACGCGGTCGGCGACCGATACGTGCAGCCAACAGTGCTCGTGGACGTCCCAGAAGACTCGGTAGCCGTCCGCGACGAAACCTTCGGCCCAACCCTGACCATCGCCAAAGTCAAAGACATGGACGAAGCTCTGGTGAAAGCCAACGACTCCCGCTACGGCCTGGGCTCAACGGTCTTCGCCAAACGCCGCGGCATGGAGCTGGCCCGTCGCCTGCGCTCCGGCATGACCGCCGTGAACGCCGTGATTGCCTTCGCTGGCGTGCCTTCCCTGCCGTTCGGCGGTGTCGGCGACTCGGGCTTCGGCCGAATCCACGGCGCGGACGGCCTGAAGGAATTCACCCGCGCCAAATCCATCACCCGCCAACGCTTCAGCACCCCACTGACCGTGACCACCTTCGCCCGTACGGAGAAAGTGGATGCGACTGTGGCCAAACTGATGACCTTGCTGCACGGCAAACGCAGGTAAACCCTCGTGAGTGGTTAGCCGTGTTCTAACCCGGCTAACCACTCACGAGCTCTGAGCTAGGGTTTTCCCGGTGAACGTCGTCGCGCTCGCCGGATCCGTCACGCAATTGGTCTGCCATCCACGGCTTCCTTTGGTCGCGGGTTTGGCCGCGGAACGTCCGGCAGTGCACGTCTGGGACTGCACGGACCTGCGCCTACTGGGAATCATCGGTGCGGACTCGGTTGTCTACGCCGACGATGACTACGGCCAGGATCGCGTTTTGCGTAAACCCGCCGTGGCCTGGCATCCGGAACGCCCGTTGGCTCTCGTGACGATCGAGAACTGCGTGCTGGAGTCCCGCTCACCGCCACCTACCTGCATCTGGCGTTCAGCCCGGACGGTGAGCGGTTATGGGCATCGCCGTCGACATCGGGCGACGAGTACGCCAGGTGGGAGAGCTCAGATGTTCTCGACCTCGCTACCGAAACCGTTGGCACAGGCCCAAGATGGGACACCGGAGCCGCCGTACACCCGGCCGGTGGGTTGGTGGCCATGTTGTGCAGCGACCAAGGCGCGACCCTGTGCGTCTTCGCCAAACCTGACCAGACAATGCTTCGCCGCGCACTGATCCTGGACGCCGACGGCTATGCGGCTCCGATTTTCAGCCCAGACGGCCGCTATCTGGCGATTCGAGGCAACGCATACGAGAACTCACTGGAGATCTTCGAATTCCCGTCGCTGCACAGGGTCGTCGCGATGATCCTCGGCGAACCCAGCCCCGGCTACCCGTACCCGGACGAGTGGCTTGAGCACAAGGAATCTTGGTCTCGGCACAACATAGCGTTCGGAGCGCCGGGAAAGCTGTGGGTCGGAACCCCCGACGGAACACTCGTCGAAGTAGACATCGACAGCCAGCAGGCCGTCGAGCACAACCTACTCGCGGGATCTCGGGTGACCGCGCTGTGCGCGACAGGGGCAGGCAACCTTGTTGTCGCCACAGCCGCTGGCGAACTCGCGCTCGCTACCGCCTTCGCAAGGGCTCAACTTGACCCAGCGTTGGTGCAGGCCTTTCTGGACTCCACGGTCGAGGTCGTCAAGGACGGTGATCCGTGGGAAACCCTCGACCTCACCGACGGGACCCAAAGCTGGACCCCAGGCGACCGCGCAACCGTCACGGACACGACGGATGCTGATCCGACCTGGCTACAACTCACCGCGGCCATCAACAACGCACGTGGCCAGTCGTGACGTAGCATTCTACGTGTTAATAACTAACTGATTAGAGTCAATTAACCAACGATCCCGCTGGTATTCGAGTGGAAATCCCAGCTCGAAAGGCATGTACACGATCGTGTCACCTTGTCTCAAACAATCGGTCATCTGTCCTATTATTACGGGACAGATGAAGGGGTGAATGACCGTGTTCCAGTCGCCGGATCTCGACGAGACCGACCGTGCGGTGCTCAGCGAGATCGACCAGTTCCGGTCTGAGATGCGGTTCGCGCTGAGTGAGCCGAAGCGATGGACCGGTCAACTGAGGCGCAACCTGCTGGCCAAAGCGATCCAGGGAAGCAACAGCATCGAAGGGTACGACGTGTCCGATGAGGACGCTGTCGCCGCGGTCGAGGAAGAAGAGCCGATGACCGCGGATCAGGCCACCTGGGCCGAGATCCAGGGTTACCGATCGGCGATGAGCTACGTGCTGCAGCTGGCCGATGACCCGCACTTCAGGCTGGATCAATCACTGTTGCGAAGCCTGCACTACATGATGCTCGCGCATGACCTGGCCAAGAGTCCGGGCCGGTACCGCCAGAAAACGGTGTACGTCATCGACGAGGCGCGTGATCGTGTTGTGTACGAGGGACCGGACTTCGAGCTGGTGCCAGACCTGATGCAGGACCTGGTCGACTCGATCGCGGGCGACCGTGGTGATCCGTCTTGCTTTGTCCGTGCCGCGATGGCCCATCTCAATCTCGTCATGATCCATCCGTTCCGGGATGGCAGCGGACGGATGGCACGCTGCCTGCAAACCTTGGTACTGGCCAGGGACTCGGTGATCGCACCGCAGTTCAGCAGCATCGAGGAGTTTCTCGGGCGCAATACTCCCGATTACTACGAGGTACTTGCCCGGGTCGGCCAGGGATCTTGGCAGCCTGGCAACGACGCGACCCTATGGCTGAGGTTCAGCCTGCGAGCCCATCACATGCAGGCCCAGACTGTCGTCGCACGGCTGCGGGAGGCATCGCTGCTGTGGGCGGAGCTTGACCGGCTGGCCGAGGAATCAGGGGTGCCCGAGCGTGCCGTGCCTGCGATGTTCGACGCGTCAATGGGGCGAAGGCTGCGGCGCTCGAGCTACGTGAAGCTGGCGGATGTCGAAGAGCGAACCGCCAGCAGGGATCTTCAAGATCTGGTCGACGCGCGGCTTCTCATTGCCACAGGGGAAAACCGCGGACGCACTTACGAGGCGACGGAACGACTACGCAACGTCCGCCGTGCCATCCACGAGGAGCTGCCAAGCATCAGCGACCCCTACGGCAGCATGGCGGCACTGCTGACCTCGTGAGTGTTTTGGCCGGTCTGGTGTTTTAACGTTCCGGGTGGTTGATCTTTGACATGGAGGCGGCCACCGCTCGATGATCTTGGTTCGTTCCACAGAACTTTGATCACGAAAGCGGTGGCCGTGTCTGGCAGTGTGCCTGATGGATCCCTTGTAGGCCAACTCCGGCGGCTGCGGCGGTTCCGCCGGGCGGTGTATGAGTCGTTCACGAGGTGGCCGGATGTGTTGTTCGAGATGGTGGACGCGTTGTTGTGTCATCCGGGCCGGTTGGAGTCGTTGCCGTATCTAAGCTTGGAGCCGGTGTTGCGGCGTGGGCATGGCAGTGTGTATGCCGCGTTGGATCGGGGCCGGATCGACGCCGCGGTGTTGGCGGGTGTGTTGGCGGGTGTGGTGGATCGGTCCTCGGGGCTGGTGTTCGCGTTGGATTGTTCGCAGTGGCCGCGTCCGGATGCGCCGACCAGCCCGGACCGGACGTTGAACTACGACGCGGGCAAGGATGTTGGCGGTGGCAGCGGGGTGGTGACTCCGGGCTGGTGGTTTCAGTGGCTGGCCGCGACCGGGACGAGCGGTTCGTCGTGGGCGTCGCCGGTGGCGGTGGCGCGTATCGCGGTGGGTGAGAACCACAATGTGGTTGCTGTCGGGCAGATCGAGGCGTTGCTGAAGCAGGTGGCTGCCGACCGGGACCCGGACGGTGGTGATGATGGTGGTGGTCTGGTTCCGATTGTGTGTGCTGACGGGGACTACAGCCCGGTGTATCTGGGTGGCCGGTTGACCGGCGAGCGGGTGCAGATCGTGGTCCGGTTGCGTAAGGACGCGGTGGTGATGGCCGATCCGCCGCCGCGGGAACCAGGCACGATCGGGCGGCCGCGAGTGCACGGGCCAAAGATGAAACTGTCCGATCGCCGTAGCTGGCGTGACCCGGACGAATACCTCGCGGTGCCCGCCGAGCCTGGGCGGGCCGCGGTGAGTGTGTCGGTGTGGCATGGGATGCACCCGCGTGCCTCGGAATCGGCGGCACTGCGGGAACCTGGCTACCGGCCCGGGTACTCCCGCCCGGTGACCCGGGGCAGTGTGGTCTGGGTGTGTTCGGCCGACCCGGCGTACCCGCCGATGTGGTTGTTCTGGACCGGGCCTGAGGGCTCGTTCGATCTTGACCGGGTGTGGCGGGCGTATCTGCGCCGTTACGGCATCGAGCACCTCTTCCGGTTCCTCAAGCAATACCTGGCTTGGACCCGCCCTCGAGTGCGTGGCCCCGAGCAAGCCGAGCGGTGGAGTTGGCTGGTGGCTGTGGCTTATGTTCACCTGGTCCTGGCGCGTGGGCTCATCGCCGATCAGCGACTGTCCTGGGAACGACGCCGGGGACCGCTCAGCCCGCTACGGGTCAAACGCGGGTTTCGTGGGCTTCATCCGCGCCTGGGATCTCCGGCGAAACCGCGAAAACCTTCACGGCCCGGTCCGGGCCGCCCGACAGGGCGTACATCCATCCCCGCGACGCGGCATCGCATCGTCCGTCCAGTGACAAAAACCTAAACCCAGCAACGAAAGCAGGGCCGCCGCTCCGCGACGGCCCTGCCCACCATGCCCTCACAACGTTAAAACACCAGGCCGGTTAGAACCGGCCAAAACACTCACGAAAGGTCCTAGTGGAACAGCGCGGGCAGGGTGCCCTGCCAGGCGTTGCTCAACTCGTCAAGCGAGAACGTGGCGACATCCTGGATCTCCAGGCCCTGGGACTCCGGGTCGACGACGCCAAGCTTGCGCCACGGCATGGACCGCGCCGAAAGCATGTCGGTGAACCGCAGCTCCTCTGTCCGGGGTACGGCGACGATCACGCGACCGGTCGACTCCGAGAACAGCTGAACGAACGGATCCTGCTCGGGGTCGAGGAAAATCCGGGCGCCGGTCTGCCCGATCAAGCACGCCTCGACGATCGCCTGAGCAAGACCGCCCTCGGACAGGTCGTGCGCCGCGGAGATCATGCCATCGCGCGATCCGGCCCGGAGGATGTCCGCGAGCAGCATCTCGTGCTGGAGGTCAACGCGCGGCGGCAAACCGCTCAACGACCCGTGCACGACGTGAGCCCACTCGGAACCGCCCAACTCATCGGCCGTGTTCCCCAGCAGCAGCAACGTTTCGCCAGCCTCGGCGCCGATGCCTGTCGGGATACGTCGGCGGACATCGTCGATCACGCCGAGCACACCGACAACCGGGGTCGGCAGGATCGCGGTCGTCCCGGTCTGGTTGTAGAAGCTGACGTTTCCGCCGGTGACGGGGATACCCAACGTGACGCAGCCGTCCGCCAAGCCCCGAACGGCCTGTTCGAACTGCCACATCACGCCAGGGTCTTCGGGCGAGCCGAAGTTCAGGCAGTTCGTCACCGCGACCGGGGTCGCGCCACTCACCGCGACGTTCCGGTACGCCTCGGCCAAAGCCAACTGGGCGCCCGCATACGGGTCCAGCTTGCAGTAACGGCCGTTGCAGTCAACGGACAGCGAGACACCGCGGCCGGATTCCTCGTCGATCCGGATCATTCCGGAGTCCGACGGCTGCGCAAGCACTGTGCCGCCGCGGACATAGCGGTCGTACTGGTCCGTCACCCAACCACGGGACGACAGGTTGTGCGAGCCGACCATCCGCAGGACCAAGTCCCGCAGGTCCGAAGTGGACGGACGCGGCAACTCAATCGGCTGCTGCAGTGAGTCCTGCTCGACCGGACGCTGGACGGGCCGGTTGTACACCGGGCCTTCGTGAGCGACCGTACGCGGCGGGACGTCCACCACGACCTCGTCGTGCCAGGTGATCACCAAGCGGCCGGTGTCCGTGACCTCGCCGATTTCCGTCGCGGTCACGTCCCACTTCGCGCAGACCTTCATGAACGCGTCCACATCGGACGGTTTCACGACCGCGCACATCCGCTCCTGCGATTCGCTGGAGAGAATCTCCGCCGGGGTCATTCCCTTGGCGCGCAACGGAACCCTGTCCAGGTTCACGTGCATGCCGCCGTCGCCGGCGCTGGCCAGCTCAGAGGTCGCGCACGACAGTCCCGCGCCGCCGAGGTCCTGGATGCCGACCACGATTCCCTCGCGGAACAGCTCGAGGCAGCACTCGATCAGCACCTTCTCCGTGAACGGGTCGCCGACCTGCACCGACGGCAGCTTCTTGCGGCCTGCCGTGGTTTCGTCGCCGGAGAACGTGTCCGACGCCAGCACCGACACGCCGCCGATGCCGTCGAGACCCGTCCGCGCGCCGAACAGGATGATCTTGTTGCCCGTTCCCGACGCGTGCGCCAGGTGCAGGTCCTCGACCCGCATCGCGCCCACGCACAGGGCGTTGACCAGCGGGTTGCCCAGGTAGGTCGAGTCGAAGACCACCTCGCCGCCGATGTTCGGCAGGCCGAGGCAGTTGCCGTAACCACCGACACCGGCCACCACGCCCGGCAGTACCCGGCGTGTGTCCGGAGCGTCGGCCGGGCCGAACCGCAGCGAGTCCATCACGGCAAGCGGGCGCGCACCCATCGCCATGATGTCGCGGACGATGCCGCCGACACCGGTCGCCGCGCCCTGGTAAGGCTCCACATAGGACGGGTGGTTGTGGCTTTCCACCTTGAAGGTGACCGCCCAGCCGTCGCCGATGTCGACGACGCCGGCGTTCTCGCCGATCCCGGCGAGCATCTTCGAGCGCATCTGCTCGGTGGTCGTCTTGCCGAAGTAGGCAAGGTGCACTTTGGACGACTTGTAGGAGCAGTGTTCGCTCCACATCACCGAGTACATCGCCAGTTCGGCGTCCGTCGGCCGGCGGCCGAGGATCTCGCGGATCCGCTGGTACTCGTCGTCCTTCAGGCCCAGTTCCTTGTAGGGCTGGGCGGTGTCGGGGGTGGCTTCCGCGTGCTTGACAGAGTCGGTAGTCATGCCTTCACCAGTGCGTCGATGGCGGAAAAGAACATGCCCAGGCCGTCGTCGGACGGTCCGGTCAGTGCGTCGATGGCGTGCTCAGGGTGCGGCATCAGGCCGACCACCCGGCCACGCGCGTCGGTGATGCCGGCGATGTTGTTCAGCGACCCGTTCGGGTTGTCGCCGACGTACCGGAACACCACGCGGCCCTCGCCTTCGAGTTCCGCCAACGTGTTCTGCTCGGCGACGTACCCGCCTTCGCCGGACTTCAACGGGATCAGGATCTCCGCGCCCTTGTCGTAGCGCGTGGTCCACGCGGTGGAGTTGTTCTCCACCTTCAGCCACTGGTCCCGGCAGACGAAGTGCAGTTCGTGGTTACGCACCAGCGCGCCGGGCAGCAGTCCGGCCTCGCACAGGATCTGGAAACCGTTGCAGATTCCCAGAATCGGCATGCCCTTCGCGGCGGCTTCGATCACCGGGCCCATCACCGGGGCGAACCGGGCAATCGCGCCACACCGCAGGTAATCGCCGTACGAGAAGCCGCCGGGCACGATCACCGCGTCGACGCCACGCAGATCCGCGTCGGCGTGCCACAGCGAAACGGCCTCGCCGCCCGCGTACTTCGCCGCGCGGGCCGCGTCCTGGTCATCAAGGGTGCCAGGGAACGTGATGACGCCGATCTTCATGCGTCGAGCCTCCGTACCGTGAAGTCCTCGATCACGGTGTTGGCAAGGAGGTCAGCGGCGATCTTGGTGAGCGTCTCGTCGTCGACCGAGTCGTCCACCTCCAGCTCGAACCGCTTGCCTTGGCGCACCTCGATGACGCCTTCGAATCCGAGACGCGGCAGTGCTTTGGCCACCGCCTGTCCCTGTGGGTCGAGAATCTCCGGCTTGGGCATTACGTCGACGACGACACGAGCCACGGTCGTTGCTCCCATTATCAAAGCCATCACAGCGGGTCACGGTGGACGGGAGAAGAGTACCTGACCTGGGCGTTCGCTCTGCGCGAGCACGCTCGCCAAGCGAGCTCGGTCACAGCGAGGATCGTGACATGCGACTTCTCGTACTGGGTGGGACGGTGTTTCTCGGCCACGCGATCGCGGCCGAGGCGGTGCGCCGAGGGCATGACGTGACCTGCGCGGCAAGGGGTAGCACGAACGACGCGCCCGCTCAGTTGATCAAGCTCGACCGGGACGACCCGGACGGCCTCGCGCCAGTGCGCGGCGAGCGGTTCGACGCCGTTGTGGACGTGGCGAAGATCTCCTACCCGCATGTCCGCAGGGCCGTCGAGCAGGTCAAGACCGACCACTGGACGTTCGTCTCGTCGATCAGCGTCTACTCGGAGTTCCGGACCGGCGCAGTCAGTGACCCGGTCTTCGAGCCGGTGCTCGGTCAAGGCACCGCCGGGGACATGGAGAACTACGGCGCCATCAAGGTGGCCAGCGAGAACGCGGCCAGGGACGTGTTCGGTGAGAGCGCGTTCATCGTCCGAGCGGGATTGATCACCGGACGTGGTGACCTGTCCGATCGCTTTGGCTACTGGCCCGCGCGACTGTCCGGCACCGGGCAGGCCGTCGTGCCGGACGCTTTCGACCAGCCGACGTTCCACATCGACGTGGCAGACCTGGCGGAGTGGATCATCGACGGCGCCGAGCAGCGTATCGGCGGCACGTTCAACGCGGCTGGACTGCCGATCCCGTTCGGCGAACTGCTGTCCCGGGTGAAAGCGGTCGTCGGCGGCGACGCCGAGCTCGTCCCGGTCGCCGAGCAGCGGCTGCTCGACCTTGAGGTCAACCCGTGGTTTGGACCGCGTTCGTTGCCGTTGTGGTTGCCTGGGGGCGACATCATCGGCGCGAACTGGGACGTGCGGCCCGCGATCGACGCCGGTCTGACGTTCCAGACGCTCGAACAAGCCGCGCTGAACGCGCTGGAGCACGAACGCGCACTCGGATTGGCGCGTTCTCGTCGTGCCGGACTCACCCCGACGGAGGAAGCTGAGATTCTGAATCGTCGCTGAATGGCAGGATCTCAAGAATGCGCGAGACTTTCGACTACATCGTGGTAGGCGCCGGTAGCGCGGGATGCGTGCTCGCCGACCGGCTGACCGAAGATCCGGGCGTCCGAGTGCTGCTGCTCGAAGCGGGCGGCGAGGACAACGCCGACGAAATCCACATCCCGGCTGCGTTCGCGAACCTGTTCAAGACCAAATGGGACTGGAACTACGAAACCGTCGAGCAAAAACACATGGGCGGCCGCACCGCCTACTGGCCACGGATGAAAGCCCTCGGCGGCTGTTCATCGATGAACGCGATGATGTACATGCGAGGCAATCGCGCAGACTATGACTTCTGGCGTGACTCCCACGGCGCCACCGGCTGGGGTTACGACGACGTACTGCCGTACTTCGTCCGCGCCGAGCGCAACACACGCCTCAGCGGCCCAATGCACGGCACGGACGGGCCGTTGTACGTCGAAGACCGTCGCTACACACACGAGCTTTCCAGCTCCTGGGTGCAAGCGGCCGTCGCCTGGGGCCTGAAGCCAACCGACGACTTCAACGGAGCTCACCAGGAAGGCGCCGGCCTGTACCAGGTGACGTGCCACAACGGCCGCCGCTGGTCGACAGCCGACGCGTACCTGCGCCCAGCGATGGTCCGTGACAACCTGACGGTCCGGACCAACGCGCTCGCCACGAGGGTCATCATCGAATCCGGCCGTGCCGTCGGAATGGAATACCTGCACGAAGGCTCGACGAAGACCACGTACGTCGACGGCGAAGTCGTGTTGTCCGGCGGCGCGATCAACTCGCCGCAACTGCTGATGCTGTCCGGCATCGGACCAGCCGAACACCTGCGGGACATGGGAATCGAGGTGGTCGTAGGCCTGAATGAAGTGGGCGAGAACCTGCACGACCACCCAGCGGCCGCGATCATCTACACGACAAAGAAAACAACGGACCTCGTCGACTACGCCAACCCCCGCCGCCTGGTCCAGTGGCAGCTGACCGGGCGCGGTCCGATGGCGTCGAACATCGGGGAAGCAGGCGGCTTCATCCCGACGAGCGAAGACCTGCCAGCGCCGGACGTGCAGTTCATCGTGGCGCCAACCTTGTTCTACGACAACGGATTGCGCGAACCAACCGCCCCCGGATTCACCGCGGCAGCGGTCAACGTGGCGCCGAAGAGCCGCGGCCGCTTGCGGTTGCGCTCAAGCAACCCACAGTGGCGCCCGGAGATCGACCCGGCGTACTACACGGACCCGTCGGACATCGAGGTAATGGTCGCCGGACTCCGGATGCAGCAGGAAATCTGCGAGCGGTCGGCGATCGCCCGTTTCCTGGACCGCCCGTTCCTGCCGGACACCGCGGACCTCACTGAAGAGGTATTGGTCGACCACATCCGCGAGTGGTCCCAGACGCTGTATCACCCGGTCGGCACGTGCTCGATCGGCACAGTCGTGGACCCGTCGCTGAAGGTCAACGGTGTCGAGGGATTGCGGGTCGCGGACGCGTCCGTGATGCCGATGGTGCCACGCGGAAACACCAACGCCCCCACGATCATGGTCGGCGAGAAAGCCGCGGACCTGATCAAGAACAACCACTGATCACCCCTCGTGAGTGGTTATCAGCGTTAGAACACGCATAACCACTCACGAGGAACTTAGGCGTGCACGGAGCCGGTGTCGTCAACGATCCAGCCTTGGGGCAGTTCGTTCTTCATCTCCAACGAGACCGTCATGCCGTTCGTGTCAGCAGAAGCGGTCGCCGCGGCTGACATGTCGAGGCCGCCGTTGAAGGCGCTGTGGTTGAGGTCGATCGGCTGCGCGAACTTGCTGCCGCGCAACACAACCTTGCCGTCGAATGTCGCGTGCGCCAGCTTGGCCACACCGTCGAACTTGGACTGCTTCAGGTCGACCAACTGGTCAGCCTCGAAGTTGGAGAACCAGGCACGCTTGTGGAAGGTCGTGCCGGAAGCGATGAACTTGCCCCAACTGTGCGCTGCGGTGAACCACGCGTCGCCGTAGACATCCATGTTGCCGAAAGCGTTGGCTTCGTACAGGTTCACGGACCGGGCGGTGAGCTGGCCGACGACACGCTCCGAAATGTCGAAGTACTCCAAGGTCGCGCCGGTCAGGTCCAGGTCGTACGTGGGCGCGCGCCCGTCGCCGCTCTCCGGGAGCAGCTCCCCGATCAGCCGCTGCGCGGTCAACCGAACCTGGCGTTCACGGTCGGCCTCCACCGACTCTTCGACCTCGGTGGCACCGCGCAGCCGGGCGTAGTGCGCGTGGTCGAAAGGCCGCCGCAGGTACGCGCACAGCACGTCAAGCACGGTCTGCGTGTACTCCGGGCGGCTGTTGGCCAGACCGGCCAGTGCATGCATCGCGCCGACTCTGACCTGGTCGGCGTCGTTTCCGAGCAGCTCGATCGATCTGGCGAACCGCTCGTCCGTCGAGCGCTCACGGTCGTGCTGCATCCGCTGGGTTTCCATCTGCTGGCGGGTCTGCTCGATCGTGTGACGCTGGGTTTCCAGGTCGTGCCTTCGGCGCTCGATGTCCTGGCGGTCTTCGTCGATCTTGTGACGGCGGTCCGCCAACCACAGCGCGTACAGGCCCACGACACCCAGCGCGGCGAGACCGCCGGTTCGCAGGGCGTCGCTCAGGGAGACGCCACCGTCGAGCATCAGCCAGCCCGAGATGGTGAACAGCAGGCCCACGGCACCGATGATCGTGCCGGTGAGGGCACGGGCCTGCTGCGCGAAAACCACCCCACTGCCGATCATGAGCAGCACACCAACGATGACCAGGGCCAAATTCATCCGCACAGTGTGGTGTGCATCCGGCCCCACGGATAGGGCCGGATGCAGCAGTGGGTCAAGAGTTATCAAGCACCGAGATTTCCTCAGTAGTCAGCACAAGATCAACGGCCGCAGCGGAATCCTGGATGCTGGCCGGACGGGACGCACCCGGGATCGGGATCACCACCGGCGATTTGGCGAGCATCCACGCCAGGCACACGCGCTGCGGGCTGACCTCACGCGCGGCACCTATCTCGGCGAACGCGGCGAACCGCGAACCAAGGTCGCCAGCCTTGCTGATCCCGCCGAACGGGCTCCACGGCAGGAAGGCGATCCCCAGCTCGTCGCACAAATCCAGCTCAGGCTCGCTCGACCGGTATGCCGGGGAGAACTGGTTCTGCACGACGGTCAGCCTGCCGCCGAGGATCTCGTTCGCCTGCTTGATCTCGGCCGGGTTGAAGTTCGAGATGCCCGCGTACCGGATCTTGCCTTCGTCCAGCAGGTCACGCAGGGCGCCGAACGACTCGGCGATCGGTGTCCGCGGGTCCGGGCGGTGGAACTGGTAGAGCGCGATCGTCTCGACGCCGAGCCGCTTCAGCGACGCCTCACATGCCTGCTTGATGTACGCCGCGGTCCCGTTGAGGCCCCAGGTGCCGTCGGGGTTACGGGTGTGGCCGCCCTTGGTCGCGACCAGCACGTCTGATGTGTCGCCGCCGTAGGACGCCAGTGCCTTGGCGATCAGCGTCTCGTTGTGCCCGAAGTCCGTATTGCTGAGGCTGTACGCGTCCGCGCCGTCGATGAAGGTGACGCCCGCGTCCAGCGCCGCGTGAATCGTGGCGATCGAGCGCTGCTCGTCCGGCCGGCCCGCGATCGACATCGGCATTGTCCCGAGACCGATGGCGCTGACCTGCGTTTCGCCGATCCGACGGGTCCGCATGGAAGATCCTTTCGCTCGCTGTGTGTTTCCAGCTTCGCGTGGCATTATTAATCTGTCCAACAGTAAAAACTGATGCCATTCAGCAGTGCGGGTGATTAATCATGGAACTTCGGCAGCTCGAGTACTTCGTCGCGGTCGCCGAGGAATGCCATTTCACCCGCGCGGCAAAGCGGATGCACGTGGCGCAGTCCGGGTTGTCCTCGGCAATCCGGTCGCTGGAGCGCGAGCTGGGGGCGTCACTGTTCATCAGAAGTACTCGGCAGGTCGAACTTACGCCCGCGGGCCGTGCCCTGCTGGTCGAAGCGCGCCGGGCATTGAGCGCGACGGACGCCGCGCGCGACGCGGTCGCGGCCGTGCAGGGATTGATCCGCGGCAATCTGGCCGTAGGTTCGCTGCAATGTGTGCACGTGGTCAACGTTCCCCACGTGCTGGCCCGTTTTCACGCCGCGCACCCTGGCGTGGAGATCCAGTTGCGGCAAGGAGGTTCGCGGCACCTGATTGAGCAGGTGAAAACGGGCCGGTTGGACATTGCCTTGGTAGCAAAGCCATTGCGCCCGGCAGAGGATGTGCTGATCCGCCCTTTGGCGAGCGAACCCCTTGTCCTTGCGTGTGGTTTGGCGCATCCACTGGCCAATCGGCCCGAAGTGTCACTATCCGACCTGATTGACGAGCCGTTTGTGGATTTCCAACCAGACTGGGGTTCGCGCGATCTGGTCGACTCGGTGGTCGGCGACCGGCGGATCGCGTTCGAGGTCAACGACGTGCATTCGCTGCTCGACCTGGTGACCTTCGGGCTCGGCGTCGCACTGGTGCCACAGTCCTTTTCGGTCAAGACCGACAAGGCCCAGTTCGTCGGCCTTGCCGAGGAAGTGCCCGCGTGGGAGACCGTCGCGGTCACCGCCGAGACGCCAAGCGCCGCGGCGACCGCGTTGCTCGACGCGGTCGCCGCAGCTCGGAGCGGGTCTTATTAGCCGTTTGCCAGAGCCTGCAAACGGTCGTAGGCGCCGTTGAAGTAGTTCTGGTCGATCGGGGTTGACGTGTACTGCCAGAACGTCCAGACGCGCCAGTTGTACGGCAGAGCGCCGACCGTTGACGCGTACCTGGCCACCCACAACGGGTTCGTGGACGAGAAGTCACCGTCAACGCACTGCGACCACCAGCTGGTGCTCGTGTAGATCACCGGCCAGCGTCCGGTACGCGCCTGGTACCGGTCGCTGAAGCTCTTGATCCACGCGGTCATCGCCGGTTTGGAAAGGTCGTAACACGTTGCGCCGTAAGGGTTGTACTCCATGTCCAACGCGCCTGGCAGTGTTTTGCCGTCGCGTGACCAGCCTCCGCCGTTGTTGACGAAGTAGTCCGCCTGAACCGCGCCGCTCGTCGCGTTCGGGATCGCGAAGTGATACGAGCCGCGGATCATGCCGATGTTGTAGGAACCGTTGTACTGCTGTGCGAAATAAGGGTTCTGGTAGTTGTTGCGCTCGGTCGCCTTGACGTACGCGAACCGCTTGCCCTGGTTCCACCAGTGCGCCCAGTCCACATTGCCCTGCCAGCCGCTGACGTCGATGCCGTGCACGACGGCCTGGACATCGACGTCCTGTGGCACGAGCACCATCGGCTCGCTGCCTTCGTGCTTGGCGATCTGCGAGCCCATCGGATGGTCGTTCTCGGCGATGTAGCGATCGGTCGGGTCAATCGGTTCTGGCCGTGCGCCCGCAGGTAAGGCGCTTGCCAGCAGAACAAAGGCGGACACCACTGCGGTCAGCAGGCGGCGGCCCCTTGTTAGTGCAGGGATCTTCATGGGGATGCCCTTTCCTTGCCCTCGCAGACGGCTAACTGAAAGTAGCCGTCTGAGTCAGGATTGTGAGCCTCTAACTACCCATTTGTCACGCTTTGGTGTGAAAGAATCACTAGGCTTCACCAACTTGACAGTTGCGGGGCTGAGTACGTTCCTGTTCAAAGCCGGTAAGGTTGCCCTCGGCCGGCCAGTTGGATCGATCCTGCGAGTGGGCGAAGGATGTGGACGGTGGAGAGCCCGAGCTGGCCCGCGGCCGAGGGGTCAGGCGGGTGTGAACAATTCGCCCGACGATGGGCTGCGGCCGTCCGGAACACCAGTTATGTCGCTCTGGAGACCGAAGAGATCGTCGAGCGGCTGACCGAGTTCGGCAAAGTTCTGCTCGACGCGGCCTGCTCGGACACCTATGTCCAGGAGACCGTCGAGTGGATCGGCGTCGAGCTCGTCCGGATGCGTTTCATCGAAACCGAGTCGCTTGCGGCGTCCATTCGGGTGATTGGCGATGGACTGCCCGCGCTCGCCGGTTCGGCCGAACGGGCGATGGAACGGCTGCCGAAAATCCTTGCTTCACTCGTGACCGGATTCAACGAGGCCACAAGTGAACGCATTCTTGAAGATCAAGAATCGGATGTGGTCCGCTCCGCGGTGATGGACGCCCGCCGCGGCGCACACGCAGCGTTGCGAGCGAGCGAGGCCCGATTCCAGGCGGTCTTCCACGAAGCGGCGGTCGGTATCGGCATTTGCGACATGCGCGGCAATATCATCGACGCCAACCGGGCGATGTCCGAACTGCTCGGCCTGCCGCTGGCCGAGCTGCGCGCGATGAACATCGAAGAGTTCTTCGAAAAGGACATGCCGGTCGAACTCCGCAAGGAGTACGACGAGGCGATGGCCGGTCAGCGCGACGGCTACCAGATCGAGCGCAGGTTCCGCAGGCGTGACGGGGTCACGTTGCGCACCAACGTGAAAGTCTCCGTGGTCCGCGACGAAGCCGCCCGGCCGCAGTACCTCGTCGGCATGATCGAGGACATCACCGAGCGGCATACCTTGCAGCGCAGGCTTCGCCACGAAGCCACGCACGATCCGTTGACCGGCCTGCCCAACCGCGCGCTGTTCCAGGAACGCCTCAACGAAGTCTTCGCCGCGGGTGAGGAAACCCGCGTCGGCCTGTGCTACCTGGATGTCGACGGCTTCAAGGTGATCAACGACAGCCTCGGCCACGACGTCGGCGACCAGTTGCTTGTCGCGGTCGGCACCAGGCTCGGCGTGCTCGTGGACGGTCCCGACCGGATGGTCGCGCGGATGGGCGGCGACGAATTCGTTGTCCTGGTTCAGGATTGCGCGTCCATCAAGGAGCTCACCCTGCTGGCCGAGAAGATCCTGGCCGCATTGCGGGAACCGGTCCGGATCGGCGGCCACGACCTGACCGTGTCGGCGAGTATCGGCATCGTCGAGCGCCCATGCGAAGGCACAACGCCAGCGGACACCATGCGGGACGCGGATGTCACGTTGTACTGGGCGAAATCCGACGGCAAAGATCAATACGCGTGCTTCGACCCCGAGCGCAACGCACACGAGGTCGCCCGCTTCACGTTGTCGGCGCGGATGCCCGCCGCGCTGGAGCGCGAAGAGTTCTATGTGGACTACCAGCCGATCGTCCGGCTGCCCGACGGCGAGCTGCACGGCGTCGAGGCGCTGGTGCGCTGGCGTCACCCGGAGTTCGGCAAGCTCGGCCCCGACCGTTTCATCGGCCTTGCCGAGGAGACCGGACTGATCGTTCCGCTTGGCCGTTGGGTGCTGCGGACCGCGTGCGTCCAAGCCAAGGAATGGTGGGACCGGTTCGGCGATGAGGCGCCTTATGTCAGCGTCAACCTGGCCGTCCGGCAATGCCGTGACCCCGGTTTGGTCGACGACATCCGCAAGATCCTCGCGGACACCGGACTTCCGGCGCACCGGGTGCAACTCGAGCTCACTGAGAGCGCGATCATGGGCGCGACCGGCGAACCGCTCGAAATGCTGCGCACCCTTGTCGATCTTGGCTTGACCATCGCGATCGACGACTTCGGCACGGGTTATTCGAACCTGGCGTACCTCAGGGTCCTTCCGGTCCGCACGCTCAAGATCGCCGGGTCGTTCCTCGAAGGCCTGCGTGACCCCGGCAACGCCAGCCTTGTCGACACCCAGATCGTCCGGACCCTGGTCTCGCTGGCGCACCTGCTCGGCCTGACCGTGACGGCCGAAGGCGTCGAAACGACCGAGCAGGCCGATCGGCTGCGAAGGATCGGTGCGGATTGCGCACAGGGCTGGCTCTACGCCAAGTCCGGCCCGCCATCGGAGATCGAACGCTGGCTCACCGCGGCCCGCGCCAACAGCTAGTCCACAAGGTGCTCGGCGGGAACGATCGCGCTCACTGGGCCAATCGGGTTAACCAGCAAAGGAAAACCGTCGAGCAATGGCGCGATGTCCCGTCCGGTGACCAGTCGCCAGCCCGGCCAAGTGTCTGGAACGTGCTCCTCGGAGGTGCAGACCGGCACGAACACCCGGCCTTCCGCGTCAGGGAAGCCGAGCACGTCGTACTCCTGCGCGGACCGCGCATAAAGCAGCAAAGTCGCGTCACGCAGGACCGGCGCCAACTCGGCAGCTTCCCGGTGACCCGTGCGGACCAGTTGCAGCAGCTCGTCGACCGGACCGGACGGTGCGGGCATCCGCAACGCCTGTGGTGACGGGCGGTAGCGCTCGTTGGGCTGGAAGTCCTCTTCGATCTCGCCTGCCGCGTCGACCGGATAGGCGCCGACCACGCCCCACGGCGGTACGTCCGCATGGGATTCGAACAGTGGATCGATCACGTAAAGCCACGTGTTCGGGTTACTCTTCGCACTCGCCCGCATCTCGGGCGTGATGTCCGGCGGCATTGGTGGATCGTAGGCTCGGTTCCGATCACACAGCGGAGCGGGGTTCGGTAACGTCCTGCCGGTAACGTCTCCTTCATGGGGCGCTACCAGGTGGGGATTCTGAGAGATCAGAAAAGCGCGCACGAGGTGACCGCATGATCATCGGTCACAAATTAACCGCACGAAGTTGCGAGGTTGCGGGAACCACTCCCGGACCAGATACATCAGAGCTAAAGTCATCGAGAACGCACTGGCAGATCAGGGAGACGCGCCGTGTTTGATGGTGGGGGGTCGTCGGCACCCAGCCCGACAGGATCGGGATCGACATTCGGACTACGAATCAACCCGACCGCGATTCCAGGTGCTTACCTCGCATTCCACGAAGCGGCACGGGAAGTCAGGGACCTTGTCGCCAACCTGCAGCGGCTGTCGCAGCCGAACTGGGCCGGTGACCCGGTGAGCAAGACCACCGCGCAGCGGTTCGACACGGGTGACGGCACGACTGGCCGGATGGCCGCGATCAACACGCTTACCAAGTACGCCAACGAGTTGCAGAACTCCGGTGACGCGCTGAAGGAGGCTCACGACCGCTATATGGAGGTCGAGGGGGTCAACTCCGAACGGTGGCGTGGCCAGGGCTTCCAGGACGTCTGAGGGGGGATTACGCAATGACCAGTGACATCAGGTGGAATGGCCTGGACCATCCACAGATTTACGCCATGATCAACGCGGGCCAGGGCCCGAACGCCTCGGACGCTCCGTCCCAGTTCTGGAAAATGCTCGAAGACGGTCTGAACAAGATCAGCGAGACGCTGCACTCCAAACTGGGCACGCTGGATGTGCACTGGCAGGGCATCTCGGCCGAGCAGGCTATTGCCGGGATGAACCCGCTCAAGGAATGGGCGAACAAATCCCAGACCGGCTCGAACGTGATGTACCAGTCCTTCGAGCTGCAGGGCACCTATGTCGGTGACGCCCGCAACGAGGTCCCACCGCCAAAGCAGGTCACCACGCCGGCGCCGTCCGGCTGGGCGATCGCGGGCGCGATCGGTGCCGCGATGACCGGCAACGCCGGTCCAGCCGCCGCCGTGGCCGCGCAGGCCGCCGACCACGAGTCGCAGGAGCGCGCTCAGGACGAGGCCGCGCGCAAAGCCGTGCAGGCGATGCAGAAGTACGAGAAGAGCAGCGACTGGAACGCCGACACCCTCGGCCGTTTCGAAGACCCGCCGAAGCTCGTCGTCGAGACGCCGCCGCCCGCGCCTGGCATGAACCAGGACAGGGTCAACTCCAGCGGGATGTACAGCACCACTGGCGTGCACAACAACCAGGCGACCTCGACCAGTTCGGCGCATCACACACCGATCGGTGGGCAGACGAGCACGCCGCCGCCGAACGTGACGCCACAGTCGTACACGCCGCCGACGAACACGAACCCGAACAGCTTCACGCCGCCCGCGGCCTACACCTCGCCGCAGAACCACCAGCCTGGATTGCCGCCGAAGGCGCCGATTCAGCCGCCGTACCAGCCCACGAGCCAAGGCCAGTTCGGTGGAGGCCCGTTCCTGCCTGCCGGTGGTCCTGGCCAGGGTGGTCCGAACAGCACCAGCGGTCCGCGTCCCGGTATCCCCGGTGGTGCGGGTCAGAGCGGTGCGGGTGGCGGCCGTGGTGGCATCGGCAACCCGAACGCCGGTTTCGGGCAGAACGCGTCGATGGCCGACGACGGCGCCAAGCGTGGCGGTAACCCGTTCATCCAGGAAGCTGCTGCACGCTCGGGCCCCGGTGGCACGGCGGCACAGGGCGGTCGTGGTGGCGCGGGCGGTGCGGCTCCTGGCGGCCGCGCGGATGGCGAAGGGGACACCGAGCACGAGACGCCGGACTACCTGATGGAAGCCGACGACATCTTCGGTGACGAGCGCATGATCGCGCCATCCGTGATCGGCGAGAAGCCGGAACAGTGATAGATCTGGGCGCACCGGTGCAACCCAGGCCGATCACCATTTCGGCACTCGAGTTCGACGTGCTGTGGGAACACCTTGGTTTCGAGGACATGCCACTTGCCGTCAAGGTGCCCTCACCGGGCGCGACGTGGACCGAGCGCAAGCAGCTGGTCGACCAGGCCTGGACCGCGCTGGAAAGCCGCGGTCTCGGCCGGTCGGTCGACATCGACCAGGGAATCGAGCGTGCGCTCGGCATCCTGGCCCGGCCCGACCGTGAGGTCGACGGCCGGACGTGGCTCGGCCGGAGTGTTCGTTTCCTCGCCGCCTCGCGCGAAGGGGAAGCGGTGCTCGCGATCCTGGCGGACAACTTCCTGACGCTGCACAGCGTGCCCGCGCAGTCGTTGCCGAGCGTGGCCACCGGGGTGTTGTCCCCGGTGCCCGCCGGTCCCGGCCAGTCGGTGAACGTCCGCACGGACGACTTCGAGACCGCCGCGAACAACGCTGGCGGGACCCAGAAGGGCTTCGAGCAGGCCCTGCGCAACCGTGGGATCAGGGAAGACGACGTACAGGCGCTGTCGACCATGATCAAGGACGTGGTGGCGACCGGGAACTTCGGCGCCGCCGCGCGGGACAAATGGGGCAAGCGGCACCGCGCCGAGCGCGTCGTCGCCTTCTTCGACACCGACGATGGCCGGTATGTCCAGGTCCGCAAACCGTCGACGGACGGCGCCTGGACCACGATCTCGCCGACCGACGCCCGCCGCCTCACCCACCAGGTCGAGCTGCTGCTCGGCGAGGTGGTCCGCGAAGCTGAGAGCAGATGAGTGCCCCGCAAGCCCGTTGACCCGCACGAACTGCGCTCCGCTGTGGCCGCGGTGATGCCGTGGCTCGCCGGGGAAACAGACGAAACGCCCGCACGGCCCGTCCTCGCGGCGGCCGTGCGGGCCAGTTTGCGGACGCTTGAGCAAATAGCCCCCGGGCATACGGTCGAAGTCAGGGTGCCGCCGTTCGCGGCGATCCAGTGCGTCGCCGGTCCAAGGCACACCCGCGGCACGCCGCCGAACGTGATCGAAACCGATTCACGGACCTGGCTCGAACTCGCGACCGGCTTGCTTTCGTGGGCTGATGCCGTCGAGTCCGCGCGTGTTTCGGCTTCCGGAACAAGGGCCGATCTCGCGGCCCTGCTGCCCATCGTCCGGGTGGGCGCGTAGGCCAGAAGGGCGGTAACGGGGTCTCGAAAGTGGGGCGCACCACAACCGGATGGTCCGAACGGGCGACGCTGCCATCTACACTGGGGATCAGCCTGCATTCCGTCCCCAGGGAGCGCTTCGCGTGGTCACCGACCAGTCAGCCCCCCAAGCCGGCACCATCGACTCGGAACCCCGCGAGGAATGCGGGGTCTTCGGAGTCTGGGCGCCCGGTGAGGAAGTTGCCAAGCTCACGTACTACGGGCTGTACGCGTTGCAGCACCGTGGGCAGGAGGCAGCCGGTATCTCGGTGGCCGACGGCCAGCAGGTCGTCGTGTTCAAGGACCTCGGCCTGGTCAGTCAGGTGTTCGACGAGCAGGTGCTGCACTCGCTCAAGGGACACCTCGCGGTCGGCCACTGCCGCTACTCCACCACCGGGTCGAGCACATGGGAGAACGCCCAGCCGACCTTCCGGACCACCGCCACCGGCAAGGGCCTGTCCCTCGGCCACAACGGCAACCTGGTGAACACCGCTGAGCTGCTCGAACGCTCCGAGCAGGCGGGCATCACCACCAAGAACGGCGCCACCACCGACTCGGACCTGATCTGCGGTCTGCTCGCGGCACACGCCTCTGACATCAGCCTCGAACAGGCCGCGATGGAACTGCTGCCCACGCTGCGTGGCGCGTTCTGCCTGGTCTGGTCGGACGAATCCACCCTGTACGCGGCGCGTGACCCGCACGGCGTACACCCGCTCGTGCTCGGCCGTCTTGAGCGCGGCTGGGTTGTCGCGAGCGAGACCGCCGCGCTGGACATCGTGGGCGCGTCGTTCGTGCGTGAGGTCGAGCCCGGTGAGCTGCTGGCGATCGACGAGGACGGTCTGCGTTCCTCCCGGTTCGCCGTCCCGGAGCCCAAGGGCTGCGTCTTCGAATACGTCTACCTGGCCAGGCCGGACACCACGATCTCCGGCCGCAGCGTGCACGCCACCCGCGTGGAGATCGGCCGCAGGCTGGCCACCGAGCACCCGGCCGAAGCCGACCTGGTGATCCCGGTGCCGGAATCGGGCACGCCCGCGGCGATCGGCTACGCGCAGGCGTCCGGCATTCCGTACGGCCAAGGCCTGGTCAAGAACGCTTACGTCGGGCGGACCTTCATCCAGCCGTCGCAGACGATCCGGCAGCTGGGCATCCGGTTGAAGCTCAACCCGTTGCGCGATGTCATCCGTGGCAAGCGGCTCGTCGTGGTCGACGACTCGATCGTGCGCGGCAACACCCAGCGCGCGCTTGTGCGGATGCTGCGTGAGGCCGGTGCGCTCGAAGTGCACGTCCGGATCGCGTCCCCGCCGGTGAAATGGCCGTGTTTCTACGGAATCGACTTCGCCTCGCGGGCCGAGCTGATCGCCAACGGCCTCGACTTCGACGGCGTACGCCGGTCGATCGGCGCGGACTCGCTCGGCTACGTCTCGCGCGAGAGCATGGTGGCCGCGACCGAGCAGCCACGCAGCAGGCTATGCATGGCGTGCTTTGACGGCCACTACCCGATCACCCTGCCCGCCGAGGCCTTGATCGGCAAACATCTGCTGGAAAGCGTGGAAAAAGGTGTGGCCGGACCGGCAACACCGGTCTTGGTCAACGGGTACGGTGCCGAGGACGCGTTGCAGCGTCCATAGGCTGCTCGTAACCACACGACAAGGGTGACCGCTCGGTGATGACACCGCACGACCATGGCTCGACCAAGACCGCTGCGGAGCACATCCAGAAACTCAAGCCGTGGGCGGACAAGGCGTCCCGGCCGGAGGTGCTGTCCGTGCTCGGCGGGTTCGCCGGGCTGTTCAAGCTGAAGCTCGACCGCTGGACCGAGCCGGTGCTCGCTTCGGCGACAGAGGGCGTCGGTACGAAGATCGCGGTCGCGCAAGCGATGGACGTGCACGACACGATCGGTATCGACCTGGTCGCGATGGTCGTCGACGACCTCGTGGTGTGCGGCGCGGAACCGTTGTTCCTCGAGAACTACATCGCCACCGGGAAGATCAACGCGGACCGGATAGCGGCGCTGGTCAAAGGAATCTCCGACGGCTGCGCGAAAGCAGGCTGCGCACTGCTCGGCGGAGAGACGGCCGAGCGGCCAGGCTTGATGCCGGAAGAGGACTACGACATCTCGGCGACCGGCGTCGGAGTGGTCGAAGCGGACAACATCCTTGGCGCGGACCGGGTTCGTCCAGGCGACGTGGTGATCGGACTGGCGTCGTCCGGCCTGCATTCCAACGGCTATTCATTGGCCCGCAAGGTGCTCCTGGAAATAGCCAGAATGCCGCTGGAAGGCCACGTCGAAGAGTTCGGCCGGACGCTCGGCGAGGAAATGCTTGAGCCAACCCGGATCTACGCCAAAGACTGTCTCGCATTGGCGGCGGAAACCGACGTACGGACCTTCGCGCACATAACCGGCGGTGGCCTGGTCGCCAACCTCGCTCGCGTGATCCCCCAAGGCCTCTGCGCGACGCTCGATCGTGGCGCGTGGACACCCGCGCCGGTATTCGGCCTGATCGGCAGACGCGGCCGGATCGAACGTGAAGAACTCGAACGGACCTTCAACATGGGCATCGGCATGGTCGCGGTGCTCAGTGCGGAAGACATCGACCGAGCGCTGGCGATCCTGACCGCCCGGCACATGGACGCGTGGGTGATCGGCGAGGTCGAAGTCGCCGAAGCCGGCGGGCCTCGAACGATTCTCCGCGGCGACCACCCACGCTTCTAGTATGTCCTTTTAGGACTTGAGCGTGCAGCCCGGCTTGGTCAGCACCAGCGTGGAACCGGTGAAGCAGGCCGGAATCATGGTCACCTGCTGCCCGTAGCGACGTCCAGCTGTGCTGGTCTCCTTGCCGTCGGCGTCGATTTCACACGGGTTGTTCGCCGTGCATTGTTCGCCGCTAGCATTGTGCGTGTTGTGCACGCCGACGACGGTGTTGCCGTCCGCGGCGATCAACGGAGAGCCGGAGGCGCCATGCCCTGGAACGCATTCCTCCGATGAGGCGTAGCGGATCGCGTTGTCGTGGTGATACCCCTCTTCCTTCAATCGCGGTACCACCGCTTCGGCCGTGCAGTTCTCCGGTTGAACGCTCTTGAGCACGCTGATTTTGTCGCCAGCCTCGACCGGCACTGTGGTGAGGTCGAAGACTTTCGCCCCTTCGGCAGTGAGCTGGGCGTACGTCTTGTCCAACCGGTACAACGCGATGTCGGTGCCGGTCATGGTCGCGTAGACGAGCCGGTTGGCGTTGGCGGTGGCCGTTTCGTAACCGTCGCGGTCGGCGATGGGTACTTCGCGGTTGGCGGGCTGGTCCACGAGCGCCTGCCCAACCGCGGGCCGGTCACCATGGACGCAGTGGCCGTTGGTCAGCATCAGCGCGGAGTCGTCCAGCTTCGCGTCCGGCGTGCGAACGACTGATCCCATGCAGTTGCCGAGGTTTACGGATCCTTCAAGGGAAAGCCGTACATCGGCTGGCGGGACGTTGGTGCCGTTGACGATGCCGTTGATCCAGTCGAGGTGCTTGGTGGCATCGGTGAACAACGCCTGGCCGGCTTCGCCGCGAGGACCGGACAACGTACCGGCGATCGTCCATTCGCCGCCGTCACGGACCAACGCGGGGCCACCGGAGTCGGTGTTGGCCACGTCAGCCTTGCTGGGGCTGGTCAGGCAGATCTCAGCGCCCGGCTCGCCAGGAGGACCGACGAGATCGGCTGAACCACGAAGTCGGCCTCTTGCAACCGATCGGGATAACACGGAGGTTCACCCTCCGCACACATGTTGCCCCAGCCGACGAAGCGCACGGCGGTGCCGTCCGCCGGCGTGCGTGACGCGACCCGGATGGGCTTGGCCTTGACCGGTGTCGCCAGGTGCAAAAGAGAGTGATCCCGGCCGAAATACCCCTCCCGTTCGTTGGCCAGCCGGTAGAACTTGTCGACGTCGACCAGTTCACCGCCGGACTTCGTATCCAGTGAACCGAGCCGGACCTTCCACCCTCGCGGAACGCCGTTGTGGGCCAAGGTAGGGACCCGAGCGCAATGACTGCCGGTCAACACCCATTGCGGCGCGATAAGCGTTACCCCACAGCCGTGACCGTTCGATCCCGGGGCGCCCGGAGCTTGCAGCGAACCAAAGAACGCGTATGGCTCGGCTGACTCCGTGCCGTTGATGATGGCGTTCGCGGGAGTGGCGATTACCGCGAGTGCCACTGTCGTGAGTATTAAAGATCTTTCGGTATTTGAGTGAATTGTGTCATAGGGAAAGGCCGGTATGGTCGAGGAAGTTGAAGCACAGTTGGTAGCTGCTGCCGACACGTTCCAGGCCGGCCTGGGTGGCGGTGTGGGCCTCGTCGATGGTGTCCGGGCACAAGTTGGCCAGCTCGGTGGCTTTGACGTTGCCCCACACCATTTCCATCGGGTTGAGGTCGGGGGCGTAGCCGGGCAACGGTTCCACGCGCAGCCAGTGTCGTTGGGTGGCCAGCCATTCCTTCATGGCCGCGGAACGGTGGGCGGGCAGGCCGTCCCAGATCAGGGTGACTTTCTGGCGGTCAAGGTGATCGAGCAGAGCGGTGAGGAACTCGATCAGCGAGGCGGTGTTGTAGGCGCCTTCTTTGATGCCGAACACGAACACGGCCTCGCTGCGGTCGGGCCGGTAGGCCAGCGCGCCGGACATCGACAGGCGTTTCCAGGAGAACCGGTGGGTCAGCACCGGGGTCTGGCCGCGTGGCGCCCAGGTGGCCCGGACTACGGGCAGCAGGGAGAATCCGGACTCGTCCTGGAAGCAGATCCAGGCCCTTCGGCGCCGGGCGCTTTTTTTATGCGTGGCCACTCCTTTTTCACCCACCTGTCGATGGCCTCCTGGTCGCGTTCGGTGGCGCGGCGGGCGGGACGCTGCCTGCTCCAGCCCAGCCGCTCGCGCAGGATCGTCCAGGTCTGGGTTTGCGAGTACCGCACCCCGGTGAGTTTCTCGATGACCTTGGCCACCCGTGCCAGTGTCCACATGTCGGTCGGGAATCCGTTCGCCTTCGGTCCCTGCGCCAGCGCGCCGGCCACCTCGGCCACCTGCTCGTCGGTCAGCTTGGGCAGCCGCCCGGCACGGCCAGCCCCGGCCAATGCCTGCCGTCCGCCGGCCGACCACGCCCGGTGCCACCGTGAGGCGGTCTGCGCCGAGACTCCCAACTCCACCACCACATCGACCTGCCGCTTGCCGCGGTCGAACATCTCCGCTGCCCGCATCCGACGTTCTCGCAACGCCTCAAAATCACGGCGGGCAGCTACTTTCTTGCTGCTACGGCCTTTCCGACGCTGGCCGGCCGATCGTGACGGTTCTGGCACACCACGATTGTCCTACCAGGCAAGGCGAATCACCCGCAACGACTCACCCTATTACCGAAAGATCTTTAGTGGGGACCTGATTCGCATGGGTCCACCGTGGTCTGGGCATGTTCACGGAAAGAGATGATCACGTCACCGTCGTGCAACAGGAGTTAACCATTCGCAATCGTGGTGATCACGCGTCACACTTGAGTCATGGCTGAGAACTTGTTCGTAACGGGTGCGCTGGTGATTCCAGCCGCCGAGTTGCGCGAACGCTTCTCTCGGTCGTCCGGACCAGGTGGGCAAGGCGTGAACACCACGGACAGCCGAGTGGAGCTGTCCTTCGACGTGGCCGGCTCACCGTCCATTCCAGACACACTGCGCCCCAGGATCCTCGACCGCCTCGCAACCCGGTTGGTCGACGGAGTGGTGACGGTTGCGGCGAGCGAATTCCGTGCGCAGCTTGCAAACCGGCAGGCGGCGCGAGACCGGTTGGCGTCGTTGCTGCGTAGCGCCTCCGAGCCGCCTCCGCCCAAGCGCCGCCCAACTCGACCGAGCCGGGCAGCGAAGGAACGCAGGCTCACCGCGAAGCGGCGGCGTGGTGAGACGAAGCGGTCTCGTCGGGGAACGTTCAGCGACTGACGCTGTCGTGCACGCCTTCCGTGCTGATCAAGACAACCACTGAGTCTCGGGTCAGTTCGTGCTTGAAGGCCCTCGCTCCCGCGAGACTCGCGGCACCGCATTCGCCCGCGATGATGTTGTGGCTGGCGAGGTCATGCATGGCCTTGTTGGCTTCTTCGTCGGTGACAGTGACCGCGGCGTCGACGCCGTTCTTCAGGTAGGGCCAGGCGTGGGCGTCGACATCGCCTGCGTTCAGGCCCGCCATGCTGGAGGGATGAGGCCCAGGCACATTCACCGGTTTGCCTGCGTGCAAGGACTTCTGCAGGCAGGCTGCGGTGTCGGGTTCGACGGTCAGGATCTTGGGGCGGTGTCCGTCACCTCGGTAGTGCTGTACGACCGCTGAAGCGAACGCGCCCGCACCTACCGGGACTACTACAAGGTCCGGTGCTTCCGCGAGTTGCTCGTCGATTTCACGCAGGATTGTCCGATAACCCTGGGTGGCCCAGATCGGCGTCATGGAGTCGCCTACGTCTGCGGCCAGGAAGGCTTTCGGGTTCTTGTTCGCCGTGGCTTCCGCTTGCCTGACGGCTTCTTGGTAGTCGCCCTCGATGACTTCGACCTGTGCGCCTTCGCTCCGAATGGCCTCGATCCTCGCCGTGGCCGTGCCCGCGGGGATGAAGATGCGGGCTTTGAGGTTGAGGAGTTTGGCCATGTAGGCCACCGCTCGGCCGTGGTTGCCCGCAGTGGCACTGACGAGGGTGGTTTCCGGGTCGACCTCGAGGTCTTCGAGGGTCGTGGTGCCGCCGAGGCCTTTGAAGATGGCCCAGGCCGCGCCCAGGATCTTGAAGGAGGGCAGACCGGCCCTGAGGTGCTCGTCCTTCACCAGGACACGGCGTACGCGCAGCTCCCGCGCCAACTCGGGGACCTCGATCAAGGGCATCGGCTCGAACCCAGGTAGCTCCCGATGCAGAGCCCTAGGGTCGCCGCTCAATGCGCCCGGCCCTCCGGCCGCAACGATGGCGTGGGTGCCTCTACCCTCGCTGAGGCCTTCGACCTGGCTGCCGACTTGGTCGCCGTCGAGCTGGCTGGGGTCGTCGGTCTGGTTGCCGAGCTGGTTGCGGCTGAGCTGGCCAGGGCGTTCGAGCTTGCTGCTGTCCTGGTTGCTGACGGGCTGGCCAGGGCCTTTGACCTGCGGGTTCGTCGACGCCGTCCACGACCTTGCCGAGGGGTTGCGGTACATGCCCAAGCCCTTGTCCATGGCTGAACTCTACATTCTGAATTCAGAATTTAAAGCACAGAGCGTTATTCTGGCGACTTGATCACCTCAAAATAGGACAACGACCCCAGGCAAGTAAGATCGTTTTCCTCTCACAGAAGACAACTTACAGGCGGGGTCGTTGCGTTATCAGTCTACTACAGGGCTTGCTGCTGACCAGATCCAGGAGCTTGTCGCGCGCATCTGGCAGATCATCCAATGCCATGAGAACCAAGCGTGGCCTCCGACCGTGGGACTGTATCGCGCTGTCGTGATCACTTTGGTGTACGTCCGACAGAATCTGAACCAGGCGGCCGTGGGCGATCTGTTCGGCGTCAGTCAGTCGACCGTATCGCGGATCTATCGAGGCATTCTCCCATTGATTGGGCAGGCCCTGTGCCTGCACATTCCAAACCTCAAGGAGGCCATCCGCGGCCGGCTCGTCCTGGTCGACGGAACCGATGTCCCGACCGGCAACCGTGCTGGTCACGAAGACAACTTCTCCGGCAAGCGGCGCCGCGCGGGGCTGAACATCCAGGTCGCCGCCGATACGGAGGGAGGCCTGCTGGGAATATCCGCCCCTCTGCCTGGCTCGATGCATGACCGGAAAGCGTTCGCCGAGTGTGACTGGGAAGATCTTCTGGCCGAGACCTCAGTCATCGGTGACCCTGCCTATCAGGGCACTCACACGATTACGCCTCGCAAAAAGCCAAAGGGCGGCGAGCTCTCGGCTGGCGACAAGGTGAACAATAAATTCATCTCCTCACTTCGATCCGCCGTCGAGCGATGTATCGCGCATATCAAGAACTGGAAGATGATTGCGACCGGCTATCGAGGACGCCTTTCCGAGCTCCCCAACATCATCCGGATCATCACATCGCTCGAGTTCTATCGACTCGGCTGGTAACCCTCATGAATAACGCTCACAGAGTTCAGTGTTCAACATTCTGTGTTTTGTGTTCAGTACTCTGTGTTCAGCGTGTAGTACTTTGTGTTCATGGCCATCACCAAACGACCCTTGCGTGAGCAGATCCGCGACGAAGTGCTGGCCAGGCTGGTCCGCGGCGACTATCCGGTCGGTGAGCGGATCAACGAAGGCGACCTCGCCGAAAACCTGGGAGTTAGCCGAACCCCACTCCGCGAAGCCCTGGCCGGCCTCGCCCAGGAAGGAGTCCTCGAACTCCGCCCCAACCGAGGCTTCTGGCTCTCGCCCCTAACCGTCGACGAAGTCGCGGAGACCTACCCGATCATCGGAGCCCTCGAAGTAGTCGCACTGCGATCCTGCGACATCAAAGTTCTCACCGCCAGCGTGCCCAAGCTCAACGAGCTGGCCCAGCGCATGCTCGACGTACCCCCAGCCCAAGCAGGCGAAATCGACGACCAGTGGCACGACGAACTCCTCAAATCCTGCCAAAACAAGCGCTTGATGCAGCTGATCAAGGCCCAGAAAACGGTCGTGCACCGCTACGAGTACGCCTACTTCACCAACCGTAAGCGGATCATGCGAGCCGAAACCCAGCACCGGATGATCGCCAAAGCGATCCTGGAACGCGACATGGACCGGGCAGCAGGCGAACTCCGCGCGAACTGGACGGTCGACCCAGGAGTCTTGCGGGAAACAACCCAGTAGCCCTGTCACACAAGCACGCAGTCCGGGCTCATAGGTGCGAAGTCACCGACGAGACAAGGACAAGCGATGCAATTCGTACTGGTCATCCACCACGGCACCTTCCCTCTGCCGGGAACGCCGAAAGCCGAAACGATCACTGAAGAAGAGCGGAAAGACGTCTACGCAGGCTGGGCAGCCATCAACAAAATGGACAACGTCCAAGGCGGTCCACCGCTCAGCCTGCCGCAGAACGCAATGACGGTTCGCGTTCAGAACGGCGAGACGATCACGGCCGAGGGGACATACCAAGGCACCACGGTCGGCGGTTTCCTCTTGGTCGAGGCGGAGGACCTCGACGCGGCGATCGCCATCGCGTCGAGTGTCCCCCAAGCCCGGTTGGGCGGTGCGGTAGAAGTCAGGCCGTCGGAAAAATACTGGTGAAACGTTGAGGGTCGACGAAAACGTCGATCCTGACGATCCGGGAGCCCGCGACGGTGAAAGCCATGACGGAGTACGGCCGCCCGTCGCGGGTGATCAAAGCCCCGACCGAACCGTTGACCAGAACCGGCCGCAGTTGACCGCCCCGAGGTGCACGGGCTTGAGCAGCCACAGCCGAAGCGCCCCGAACGACAACCGGCGGCTGATCAGCAAACGAAGTCTGCAGAACGACGTCAGGGTCGAGCACCTGAACGAGAGCAGAGAAGTCGCCATCCCGCGCAGCCGCATAGAAAGCGTGAACCACAGCGCGTTGGCGCGCAAGATCCGGCGCAGGCAGCCCAACACCGCCAATCCGCCGACGAGCCCGGCTCGCAAGTTGCCGAGCGGCAGCGGGAGTGCGCCCGACAATGGCGGCGATCTCGTCGAATGAAAGCTGAAACATGTCGTGCAGCACGAAAGCCAGGCGTTCGGCGGGACCGAGCTGATCGAGCACGATCAGCATGGCCAAACCGACCGAGTCGGCCAGTAAAGCCTCCTGCTCGGGATCGAGCGAACCATCCGGAACGACAACCAGATCAACCGGGTCCTCACGGCGATTCCGGCGTGACCGCAACACATGCAGGCACTCTCGTGCCACGACGGTAGTAAGCCAACCACCAAGGTTGTCGATCGTCGAAGCATCAGAACGGCTCAGCCGAAGCCAAGCATCCTGCACGGCATCGTCCGCCTCAACCGCCGAACCGAGCATCCGGTACGCCACGGCCCGCAGCCGCGGCCGTTCCTTCTCAAACCGCGCGGCCAGTTCGTCCATCAAAGTCACACCATCCCATCGCCAAGGCTCATGGACGTGAGCCCGCAGCGAACCCAAATGTGACAGTCAGGTGGTCAGCCATTTGTAGCGACGCTCGGGCCGACCGGTGCCGCCGTACTTCAACGTCACCTCGGACTTCCCGGTCTCGGTGAAATGCTCGAGGTACCGCCGAGCCGAAACCCGGGAAAGCTCGGTCAGCTGGGCGCACTCCGTCGCGGACAACCCTTCGGGATGCTCACGCATCACCCGCTCCACCAACTCCGCAGTCTGCTCGGTCAACCCCTTCGGCAAACTCGTCGCACCACGCGGACGTGCCCCGAAAACCTGGTCGACGTCGGCCTGTCCAGCCACCGCGAGCCGATCGAGCTTCTCGTCCAAGGTAGCGAAATGCCGCAACTGGTCGAACAAAGCCGAATAGTTGAACGGCTTGATCAGATAATGCAGCACGCCACCGCGCATTGCCCGGCGCACAGTGTCCACATCGTTCGCCGCGCTGATCACGATGACGTCCGTATCTCCTTGCGAGGAACGAAGTTCTTGCAAAACGGCAAGACCGTCCATGTCCGGCAGATAGATGTCGAGCAACACCAAGTCCGGCTTGAGTTGCTGCGCCGCCTGCAACGCGTCGGCACCGGTGTGCGCGACGCCGACGACCGTGAACCCGGGCGTGCGGGCAACGTATCCACTGTGGACTTTCGCGACCATGAAATCGTCGTCCACCACCAAGACCGTTTTCATCGGGGCACCAACGCGGTGAACACCGCGCCTCCTTCGTTGTGCACGTCGATCCATCCTTGTCTGCGGATGCAGGTTTGCCGCGCCAACGCCAGTCCCAGTCCGCGTGTGCCGCCTTCCTCAGCGGCTTTCGTGGTGAATCCGTTGCGGAACACCTCGCGGGCGATCTCCGGCGCCACGCCTGGGCCGGAGTCGCGGACCACCACACGGACAGCGTCGTCGAGTTCGCTGATGTCCACTTCGATCCACCCGTCTCGCGCGCTGCCGAGGGCGTCGACGGCGTTGTCCACCAGATTTCCCAGCACTGTCACCAGGTCGGCGGACAGTGCTGAGTCTACTTCGGACAGCCTGCTTCCTGCTGACAGCCGCAGGCCGACACTGTGCTCTGCCGCAACGCTCGCTTTCGCGATCAGCAACGCGGCAACCGCCGCGTCATCGATCCGCGAACTCACCTGGGCGTGCCATTCCTGCTGGGTATGGGACACCGTGGTGATGAACTGCCGGACTTCGTCGTATTCGCCGAGTTCGATCAGGCCGGAGATGGTGTGCAGCCGGTTGGAGAACTCGTGCGCCTGTGCCCGCAGTGTGTCGGTCGCGTTCTGGGTCTCGGCCAGTTCGTTCTGCAGAGCGACCATCTCGGTACGGTCGCGCATCGTCACCACTGACCCGATCGACTGATCGTGCAGGGTGATCGGGCGCCGGTTCATCGTCAGCACGCGGCCTTTGCGCAGCACGATCTCGTCCGCGCCAGCCGCGCGCCCGGTCAGCACGTCCCGCATCCGCTCATTGAAGTCCAAATCTGACACGGATTTGCCAACACTGTCGTCCGGAATGGACAAAAGCGCCCGCGCGTGGTCGTTGACAAGGATAATCCGGTCGTTGCTGTCGAGACCGACCACACCTTCCTTGATCCCGTGCAACATTGCCTCACGCTGCTCGACCAGCGAGGTGATCTCGGCCGGTTCGAGCCCAAGCGTCTGCTTCTTCACCCGGCGCGCCAGTAGTAGCGAGCCGGTCACACCGAGCACAGTGGCCAGTCCGAGCAGCGCGAGCGCGTTTCCAGGCGACTCGACGACACCGGCGAAGAAACCTTGCGCCTCCACGCCGACAGCCGCGATACCGATCACCTTGACGTCGTTGCCGAGCACAGGCACGTGGGCGACAAGCATGTCGTCGACGATGCCGACCCATGATCGCCCGGTCGGGATCGTGGAGTCGCCGACGTCCAGCTTCGAGCCGTCGCGGCCAGGGATTGTCGAGGTCACCACGGTGAGGTCTGGCAGCGTGAAGGTGATGTCGTCGGCGCCGGAAAGGCCGCGCGTGCTCTCGGCCACCCCGGCCAGTTGCTGGTAACGCGACGGGTCGGTCAAGGCGCCGGGGATGGGCACTCCGTGCCGGTCGTCAGTGCCGCGCACGACCGGCGTGGCCGCGAGGTTCTCGGCGGCCAGCAGCATCCGGCGGCCTTCGACGTCGACGAACGTCTTGTTCGACTGGATCGCGGAGAAGGCCGCGACCGAGGTGAGCAGGGCGACCACGATCACCACCTGCCAGGCAAGCAGTTGACGGGCCAGCGAGCCTTTGACGCCCATGAACACCTCCTCGTGAACACAAGTACCGCAACCTTCGATACGCGGCTAAGCGCGACATCACGGTAAACCGCATGCAACATAAGTCAACGCTGTCGTCGAAGGCACAGAGAGGTGAGGTATCACGACGTGCGAGCGAAGTCATGGCTGGCCATCCTTGGTGTGATCGCCGCCGTACTGCTCATTCCCCCGCTGCTGAGCTCCGGCAGCGACGAGGATGTAGGCGACCAGGTCCGCGGTCTGCGTGTCCTGGTCCCCAACGCGCCAGGCGGTGGTTACGACATCACGGCGCGAAACGCCGCCAAGGCGATCGAGGAAGCCGACCTGTCCAGGCGGATCGAGGTGTTCAACCTGCCTGGCGCGGGTGGCACGGTCGGTCTCGGCCGGATGGTGAACGAACGCGGCAACGGCAAGCTCGTGATGTCCATGGGCCTTGGCGTGGTCGGCGCGGTGTACACGAACAAATCGCCGTCATCGCTGGCGGACACCACACCGATCGCGAAGTTGATCGAGGAACCCGACATCGTCGTGGTCAGCAAGGACTCCCCGTACCAGAACATCGGGCAGTTGCTGGCGGCGTGGAAGGCCAATCCCGGCAACGTCCCGGTCGGTGGCGGCTCACGGGCCGGTGGTCCTGACCATCTTGCGCCGATGTTGATGGCCAAAGCGGCCGGACTGGACCCGCGCAAGGTCAATTACGTGCCGTTTGACGGTGGCGGCGAGCTGTTGGCGTCGGTGCTCGGCGGCAAGATCGCGTTCGGTGTGTCCGGCATCAGTGAGTACCGCGATCAGATCCAGGCCGGTGAGCTCAGGGTGTTGGCGGTGACCAGCAAGAACAGGCTGCCAGGGGTGGATGCTCCGACGCTGATGGAGTCTGGTGTGGACGTTGAGTTCACCAACTGGCGCGGCATCGTGGCGCCGCCAGGGATCACCGGCGGCGAGCGGACGAGGTTGGTGAACCTGTTCACCCGGCTCGTCGCGTCGCCGCAGTGGCAGGACGTGCTCATTCGCAACGGCTGGACCTCGGCGTTCCAGCCGGGCGAGGACTTCGGCAGGTTCCTAGCCGCGGAGAACGACCGCGTCGCCTCGACGCTGAGGGAGCTGGGGCTGGTATGACCACAGTGGAGCGTCTGAAGGAGCGGTCCGAGCTCGGAATCAGCGTTTTGCTTGCGGCGCTGGGCGTGCTTGTGCTGATCGACGCGATCAGCCTGCCGCACGTCCCGACTGAGCGGGGGATCGGGCCTGACGTGGTGCCGATCGTGGTCGGCAGTGGGCTGATCCTGGTGGCCGCGTTGCTGGCAAGGGATGTCCTGCGGGGCGGCAAGGGGGAAGCAGAGGGCGGCGAGGACATCGATCTGAGCGCGCCCGGTGACTGGCGGACAGTGTTGTTGCTGGCCGCGGCTTTCCTCGCGAACGTCGTGCTGATCGGGCTCGTCGGTTTCCCGATCTCCGGAACGGTTCTGTTCTGGGGTGCGGCGTATGCGTTGGGCAGCCGTAACTTCGTGCGTGACCCGCTCGTCGCGGCCGGGCTCTCGCTCGTCACCTACTTTGTGTTCAACGACCTGCTCGGGGTTTCCTTGCCGGGCGGGCCGCTGATGGGAGTGCTGTGATGGGTTCCTTCGCCTCTCTGATGGATGGTTTCGGTACCGCGTTAACACCGGTTAACCTGATGTACGCCGTGATCGGCGTGCTGCTCGGTACGACGATTGGCGTCCTGCCTGGCATCGGCGCCGCGATGGCGGTCGCCCTGTTGCTGCCCATCACGTACGGCCTTGATCCGACCGGTGCGTTCATCATGTTCGCCGGGATCTACTACGGCAGCATGTTCGGCGGTTCGACCACGTCGATCCTGTTGAACACGCCGGGCGAGACCGCGTCGGTGGTCACGGCGATCGAAGGCAATCCGATGGCCAAACGCGGCCGTGGCTCGCAAGCCCTTGCCGCGGCGGCGATCGGGCACTTCGTCGGCGGCCTGATCGGCACGCTTCTGTTGGTACTGCTGGCTCCTGCGGTTGCCAAGCTGGCCGTCGGCATCGGCGCGCCGGACTTTTTTGCGATCATGTTGCTGGCGTTCATCTCGGTGACGTCCGTGCTCGGCAAGTCGCGGATCCGTGGGTTCGCGTCTCTGCTGATCGGCTTGGCGATCGGGTTGATCGGCCTTGACGAGATGACCGGCCAGCAGCGTCTGACATTCGGATCGCTGCACCTGTCCGACGGAATCGACGTTGTGGTGGTCGCGGTCGCGCTGTTCGCGGTCGGTGAGTCGCTGTGGGTCGCCGCGCATTTGCGGCGAATCCAGGCAGAACCGATCCCGGTCGGCCGTCCGTGGCTGGGCCGTGACGACGTGCGGCGCTCGTGGAAGCCGTGGGTGCGTGGACCGTTCATCGGGTTCCCGTTCGGTGCGATTCCCGCTGGTGGCGCGGAAATTCCGACGTTCCTGTCGTACGTGACCGAGCGCAGGCTGTCCAAGCGCAAGGACGAGTTCGGCAAGGGCGCCATCGAAGGCGTCGCTGGGCCCGAGGCGACGGCTTCGGCGTCCGCGTCGGGAACGTTGACCTCGATGCTGACCTTGGGCCTGCCGACCACGGCAACCGCGGCCGTGATGCTGGCGGCGTTCCAGCAGTACGGCATCCAGCCGGGCCCGCTGCTGTTCGAGCATGAGTCCAGCCTGGTCTGGGCCCTGATCGCGAGCCTGTTCATCGCGCTGGTGCTGCTGCTCGTGCTCAACCTGCCGTTGGCGCCGGTGTGGGCGAAGCTGCTGCGGATCCCGCGGCCGTACCTGTACGCGGGCATTCTATTCTTCGCCAGCGTGGGCGCGTACGCGGTCAGTGGTGACGTGGTGGACCTGATCGTGCTGTTCATCATCGGGTTGCTGGGTCTGGCAATGCGCCGGTACGGCCTGCCGGTGCTCCCGGCGGTGATTGGCGTGATCCTCGGCCCGGCGGCTGAGCAGCAGCTACGCCGGGCGCTGCAGATCAGCGACGGCTCGATCAGCGGACTGGTGAACACCCCGATGTCGGTGATCATCTACGTCCTGATCGTGGCGATTCTGGTCTGGCCGGTGATCCGCCGGCTGACCCGTCGCCCAGCCGCGCCGAGTGTGGACCGCGAGAAGATCGACGCATAGGGCCTATGGTCGATACATGATCGAGGAGTTCGAGGTGTCCGGGCCGGACGCTGGTCCTTACGGGATCACGTCCGGCCCGGACGGCGCGTTGTGGTTCACCCTGGTCCACGCGGCCAAAATCGGCAGGTTCGCGGCTGGCGAGGTCCGTACGTACGACCTCGCGCCGGACACTGATCCGACGGTGATCGTCCAAGGCCCCGACGGCGCGTTGTGGTTCACCGAGTACAAGGGCCACAAGATCGGTCGAATCACAGTCGACGGCGTCTTGACCGAATTCGAACTCCCCACGCCCGAAGCCGAGCCGTACGGAATCGCGGCAGGCGCGGACGGCGCACTGTGGTTCACCGAGATCAACCTCGACCGGATCGGCCGGATCACGCCAGACGGCGCGATCACGGAATTCCCATTGCCCGTGGCTGGCGCGTTCCCCGGCCACATCACTGCAGGCCCGGACAACGGCCTGTGGTTCGCGCTCAACCAAGCCAACGCGATCGGCCGTATCGACATCGGCGGTGACGTGACCATTCACCCGCTGCCAACCGAGGCCGCCGCGCCGGTCGGGATCGCCGACGGCGGCGACGGCGGCATTTGGTTCGTCGAGATCATGGCAGGCCAGGTCGGCCGGATCGCGGTGGACGGGCACGTGGACGAATTCCCGTTGCCGGACAACGAATGCCGCCCGCACGCGATCGTCGCGGGCGAAGACGGCAGCCTGTGGTTCACCGAGTGGGGCGCGAACAAGATCGGCCGGATAACCCTGGCAGGCAAGATCGAGGAGTACGAACTGCCAACGCCGAACTCCGAGCCGCACGGAATCACAATCGGCCCGGACGGGGCCGTGTGGACGGCTCTGGAGAACGGCAAGTTGGCCCGAATCAGTTTCTAAGAGCGTTATTCATGAGGGTTACCAGCCGAGTCGATAGAACTCGAGCGATGTGATGATCCGGATGATGTTGGGGAGCTCGGAAAGGCGTCCTCGATAGCCGGTCGCAATCATCTTCCAGTTCTTGATATGCGCGATACATCGCTCGACGGCGGATCGAAGTGAGGAGATGAATTTATTGTTCACCTTGTCGCCAGCCGAGAGCTCGCCGCCCTTTGGCTTTTTGCGAGGCGTAATCGTGTGAGTGCCCTGATAGGCAGGGTCACCGATGACTGAGGTCTCGGCCAGAAGATCTTCCCAGTCACACTCGGCGAACGCTTTCCGGTCATGCATCGAGCCAGGCAGAGGGGCGGATATTCCCAGCAGGCCTCCCTCCGTATCGGCGGCGACCTGGATGTTCAGCCCCGCGCGGCGCCGCTTGCCGGAGAAGTTGTCTTCGTGACCAGCACGGTTGCCGGTCGGGACATCGGTTCCGTCGACCAGGACGAGCCGGCCGCGGATGGCCTCCTTGAGGTTTGGAATGTGCAGGCACAGGGCCTGCCCAATCAATGGGAGAATGCCTCGATAGATCCGCGATACGGTCGACTGACTGACGCCGAACAGATCGCCCACGGCCGCCTGGTTCAGATTCTGTCGGACGTACACCAAAGTGATCACGACAGCGCGATACAGTCCCACGGTCGGAGGCCACGCTTGGTTCTCATGGCATTGGATGATCTGCCAGATGCGCGCGACAAGCTCCTGGATCTGGTCAGCAGCAAGCCCTGTAGTAGTCTGATAACGCAACGACCCCGCCTGTAAGTTGTCTTCTGTGAGAGGAAAACGATCTTACTTGCCTGGGGTCGTTGTCCTATTTTGAGGTGATCAAGTCGCCAGAATAACGCTCTAATTATTGGGAATTGGCGCACCAGGGCAGGTGCCGGTGCTGGTCCGGCCGTTGATCAGGAAGTCGTTCGCCTTCTCCCAGCATGGCAACTCGCTCAGCGAAGAATGCACGTCGTCCTGGACGCGCAGCAGCGGGCCGCCGATTGTGTCCTGCATCTGGTGCGCCCACTTGATCACGGTGTTGGTCTCGAACTCGTGCCCGACCAGCTGCAAAGCGCTCCGGCCTTTGGTCAGCTTGGTCGGGTTAGCCGGGAACGGCCAACCCTGGCACCGCACGACACCAGCTCCGTAGAATCCCGCGACCGGGTAGCGCACCTTCAACTGCTCGGCCCGCTGCCACTCGGTCTCGAAGTCACGGTTCGCGGACGAGTCGTTGCAGGCAAAGGAGACGATCACGAACTCGGCGTCTCCGTACTGCTCAACATTGGACCATCCGTTGCCCGGGAACTCCGGCTTTGGCGCGGCTTGTGGGACGGGTACGCCGTCCCGGATGTCGGCAAGGGCCTTCGCCGACTCAGCCCAGCGTGCCCGGTTGGCGCGCAGCAGCGAGTTGACGTTCGGCAAGGCCAGTAGCGCACTCCGGACCTCTTCCGCGGTCTTCCCGAAGTGATACACCTGGTCACGCCCGGCGATCCACTTGGTGAACAGGTTGAAGAGCCGCTCCTTCGCGGCGACCTGGTCATCGTCGTCCTCGTTGTTCTGACCAGGTGCCATCAGCGACTCCAGCAGCATGCGGTCGACGCGGTTGTCGAACATGCTGCGGTACGCCGAGCCCAGCGCGGATCCCCATGAAATGGCCTGGTAGCTGATCTTCTGCTCACCCAAAGCCACCCGGATGCGATCCATGTCCCTTGCCGCGTTCGCGGCGGTGAGCGAGCGTGACAATTCCGGATCCTTTGCCGCGCAAGCGGAAACGTTCTTGGCGTAGGCGTCGGAGCGGAACTGGACGGCCGCCTTGCCGGTCACGCCCGGTGGTGTCGGCGGGAACTTGCTGGCATCCATTTCCGGGCAGAAGGTCTTGCCGCTGTACCCGACGCCACGGGTGTCGAACCCGATCAGGTCGTAGTAACGGTTGATCTCCTTGAGGTACGTGCCGGCGTGCAACACGGGCTCGGTGATGCCGGGAATGCCCGGCCCACCGGGATTGAGCAGCAGTACGCCCTTGCGTTTCGCGGGTTCGGTGGCTTTGATGCGGCTGACCGCGATGTCGATCTGGCGCCCGTTGGGTTTGCCGTAGTCCACCGGCACCTTGATCATCATGCATTCGCTGGCACGATCGGCCGTATCCCAGCCAGCCGCGATATCGGCACAGAGTTTCCAGTCCACTGTGTCCGCTTCGGCCTGCGCGGGACTGACGAGCAGCAAGGCCGCGAGCGCGATCGCCTTCACTGGCCGGGCCCCGGGATCGGTGCGCCAGGGCACGTGCCGTTGCTGGCTCGACCGTTGACGAGGAAGTCGTTGGCCTTCGACCAGCACGGCAAGTCGACAAGTCCACTGTGGATGTCATCCTGGACGCGCAGCAGCGAGCCGCCGATCGTGTTCTGCATCTGGTACGACCACTTGATCACGGTGTTGGTCTCGAACTCATGCCCAACGAGCTGCAGCGCGCTGCGGCCCTTGGTGAGCTTGACCGGCTGAGCCGGGAACGGCCAGTTCACGCACCCGACGATGCTGGGGCTTTGGAAGCCAGCGACTGGGTACTTGGTCTTCCACTTCTCCCAGCGTGCCCACGCGGCGTCGACATCCTCGTCGGCGGCGCCGGTGTCGTTGCATGAGTACGTGTCACGAAGGAACCGCATGTCGCCACCGCTGCGTTCTTCGTTGTCCCACCCATTGCTCGTGACCGCCTGCTTGGGCGCTTCCGCCGCGGGCTTGCCGTCCCGGATATCGGCGAGTGCCTTGGCATTCTCCGCCCAACGAGCCTGCGGTGACCTGAGCCGGAAGTTGACTGCGCTGCCATGCGCGGCCTGCAACGCCAACAGTGCCTTTTCCACCTCAGCAGCGGTGGCCCCGAATCCGTAGGCGTCGTTGTGCTGCGCGATCCACGCGGTGTACTCGCGGAACAGGCGTTCCGTCGCGACCTGGTTGTCCTCCTGGTCCCGGTCGAACTGTCCAGGAGCCATCACGGATTCGAGGTACATCCGGTCGACGTTGCGGTCGAACATGCTCCGGTAGGCCGAACCAAGGGCGGTACCCCACGACCACCCGAAGTAGCTGATCTTCCGTTCACCCAAAGCCTCGCGGATCCGATCGACATCGCGCGCGACATTCGCCGTCGAGATCGACCTGACCAGCTCAGGATCCCGGTTCGCGCACGTCAGCAGGCGCTCGGTGTAGGCGGCCGTGCGGAACTTCGCACGCTCCTTGCCGGTCACGCCAGGCGGCGTCGGCGGGAACTTGTCGTCCTCCAACTCGGGGCAGTGGACGAGTTCGCTGTAGCCGACGCCCCGGGTGTCGAACCCGATCAGGTCGTAGTACGGACTGACGTTCTTGAAGATGCCGTCGCGTTGCTCACCAGGCAGTTTGGCGCCTTCGACGCCCGGCCCACCTGGGTTGATCACCAGTGAGCCCTTGCGTTTCCCTGGATCGCTGGCCTTGACCCGGCTGACCGCGATCTCCGTCTGCCGCCCGTACGGTTTGTTGTAGTCCAGCGGCACCTTGACCATCGTGCATTCGCTGACCCGGTCTTTGACGTCCCAGTTCTTGGCGATGTCCGCGCAGGGTTTCCACTCCAGCTGCTGCGCTGGTGTGGTCAGCGCGGACGCCACCATGGGACTTGCCAGCAACGCGATGGCCGCCGCAACCCCGACTCGACCAATCGGCACCAAGGTTGATTCCTTTCACCGGAAGTGGATCTCTCCTCCGGTGCGACCTTGGCCGGTCGATGTCATGAACTTGTCACGGGCGCGTTGTAACTCAGCCGTGCGTTGGGAAACCGAGGTCGATGCCGGATTGGCGTGGCCAGCGGGACGTCACGGCCTTGGCGCGCGTGTAGAACTTCACGCCTTCGGCGCCATGCACGTGCGTGTCGCCGAACAAGGAGTCCTTCCAGCCGCCGAAGGAGTAGTAAGCCATCGGCACCGGGATGGGCACGTTGATCCCGATCATCCCGACGTGCACCCGGCGCTGGTACTCCCGGGCGGCCAAGCCGTCGCCGGTGTAAATGGCGGTGCCGTTGCCGTAAGGGTTGGCGTTGACCAGTTCCACGGCGGCATCGAAGGTAGGCACGCGCACGACGCACAAAACCGGACCGAAGATCTCATCCCGGTAGATGGACATCTCCGGCGTGACGTTGTCGAACAGCGTTGGCGCCAGCCAGAAGCCATCCTCGAAGCCAGCGGGAGCGTGGCCACGGCCGTCCACGACAAGGGAAGCACCCTCGGCAACACCAGCGTCCACATAGGAAGCAACCCGGTCCCGATGTACGCCGGTCACCAAAGGACCCATCTGGGAAGCAGGGTCCGTACCTGGCCCAGTCACCAAGGAACCGGTACGCGAAGCGATCGCGGAAACCAAGGAATCGGCGATGTCCCCGACGGCCACGACGACCGAGATGGCCATACAACGCTCGCCCGCGCTGCCGTATCCAGCGGAAACCGCAGCATCGGCGGCAACGTCCACATCGGCGTCAGGCAGTACGACCATGTGGTTTTTGGCCCCACCCAAAGCCTGGACACGCTTTCCCTGCGCGGTTCCGCGGGAATACACGTGCTTGGCAATCGGAGTCGAACCCACGAACGAAACCCCAGCAACATCAGGGTGATCCAGCAGGGCGTTCACCGCGGACGCGTCACCCTGCAGCACGTTCAACACACCATCGGGCAGCCCGGCCTCGGTGAACAACTCGGCCAACCGGACCGCGGTCGACGGATCACGCTCGGAGGGCTTCAGCACAAAGGCATTCCCGGCCGCGATCGCCAACGGGAACATCCACATTGGAACCATCGCGGGGAAGTTGAACGGCGTGATCCCGGCGACCACGCCCAACGGCTCACGAACCGAGTAAGCGTCAACCCCACGGGAAACCTGCTCGGAGTGCTCGCCCTTCAACAGATGCGGGATGCCACAAGCGAACTCGACGACCTCAAGCCCACGCTGCACCTCGCCCGCCGCGTCCGACAGGACCTTGCCGTGTTCGGCGGTGATCAGCGCCGCGAGTTCGTCCCGGTGGGAATGGACCAGCTCGCGGAAGGCGAACATGATCCGGCTGCGCGTCGACAACGACGAATCCGCCCAGTCACGGGCGGCCTTCACCGAAGACGCCACCGCGAGGTCTACATCGGACTGTGATGCCATGGCCACCTTGCGCGCCAGCGCGCCGGTCGACGGCTCGAACACGTCGCCCGAAGAACCGGATGTTCCCGTGGTCCTGGCGCCGTCGATGTAATGCGGGACAACCGAAGTCATTTCAGCTCCTGGCTTGGGTGGTCGAGCGAACTACGAGTGAGGGGTGCAACAGCTTCTTCACCGGCTCGGTCCGCTCGCCGCGGACCCGTTGCACCAGCGCCTCGCCCGCGAGCCTGCCGATCTCGTGGCGTGGCTGGTCGATCGTGGTCAGTGAGACGTGCCGAAGGCCGGCCAGCGACGTGTTGTCGTATCCGACGACCGACATGTCCTGTGGGACACGCAGTCCGGCTTCTTCCAGTGCGGAGATCGCGCCGACCGCGTTGAAGTCGTTCGCGGCGACCAACGCCGTCGGCAACCCGCCTTGTTCAATCAGTTGACGGACCGCCTTCGCGCCGGCGATGTCCGTGTACTCGCTGGGGATCACGCGTGGTGTCAGGCCGTGGCGCTGCATGGCGGCGATGTAGCCGCGGCGACGCTGCGGCGCCTGCGATCCGACGCCGCCGTCGAGGTGGGCGATCTCGGTGTGGCCCAACGAAACCAGATGGTCCACGGCCAGGCCCGAACCAACCTCGCCGTCGTCATTCACTGTGTCTAAAGTCGACAGTCGAGATGACCGTGCGACCAATACAGTGGGCGCCTGCGCGGCTGCTTCGGCCAGCGTGTTCGGGGGAACGACCGGGCCGAGCAGGGCGAGTCCCGCGGGACGGAAGGCCAGGAGGCCGTTCACGGCACGCTTCTCACGCGACGGGCTGCGGCCGCCGGTGTTGATGATCAGCTCGAAGCCCTCGGCCTGCGCCACCTCGTCGATACCGTCGACGACCTCGGCGAAGAAGGCGTTGTGCAGGTCGGACACCATCACACCGAGCACGGTCGACGTGCGGCTGGCCAACGAGCGGGCCATCGCGTGCGGTGAGTAACCGAGTTGCTCGGCTGCGTCGAGCACGGCTTTGCGGCGCTGCTCGCTGACTTTGGGCGAGCCGTTCATGACCAGCGAAACCAGCGCGCGGGACACGCCGGCGACACGGGCCACGTCCTCCATGGTCGGCCGGGTCAACTCCAACCCTCCGGGCGTAACGAGCGGGCAACGCGCCCTTGACATGACCTGACACACGTTACAGCATTAGAGCGCTCCAACAAATAGAGCGCTCTAACGAAGACTGGCCTTGACCTGCGGATCCATTGGAGAAGCATGCGTATCGGAGTAGCCGGTGTCGGCCGGATCGGCACGATGCACGCCGGCAACCTGGCCTCGCTCGACGCGGTCGACGAGGTCGTGCTGTTCGACCCGATCCCCGGCCGCGCGGCCGAGGTGGCCGCCCAAATCGGCGCGAAAGCCGTCGATGACCTGGACGCGCTGCTGAAAACCAGCGACGGCGTGCTGATCGCGACTCCGACGACGACCCACCCCGAGACCATCCGCCGCGCGCTGGCCGCCAACGTGCCCGCGCTGTGCGAGAAGCCGATCGCGAGCGACTACGACGAGATGGTCGCGCTGGTCGAGGACATCGAAGCTTCGGGCGTCGAGGTGCTCGTCGGGTTCCAGCGCCGCTTCGACCCGGCCATCGCCGAGCTCCACCGGCGGATCCGTGCGGGCGAGGTCGGCAAGCTCTACCTGGTCAGGGCCACCGGCAACGACGCGGAGCCGCCCGACTTCGGCTACCTGCCCGCGTCCGGCGGGATCTTCCGTGACCTGCTGATCCACGACCTCGACGCGGTGCCGTGGCTGGTCGGCGAGCCGGTCGTCGAGGTCTACGCCTCCGGATCCGTGCTGGTGGACCAAGCCTTCGCGGAGGCCGACGACGTGGACAACGCCGTGGTCACGCTGAAGTTCGCCGGTGGCGCGCACGCCGTGCTCGTCGGCGGCAGGCATGACCCGCTTGGCTACGACCACCGCATCGAAGTGTTGGGCAGCAAGGACTCCCTGGCGGTCGGGGTGGACTCGCGGACCCCGCTGACCTCGCTCGAGCCCGATGGGCCGAAGGTCGGCCCGGACGCGTATCCCGGCTTCGCAGAACGCTTTCACCGCGCGTACCTCAACGAAATGGCGGTATTCGTGGACGTCGTCGCGGGCAAGACCCAGAACCCGTCGCCCGCAAGGGACAGCCTGACGAGCCTGCGCCTCGCGCTGGCCTGTGACAAGTCGCGTCGGTCCGGAACCGTGGAGGTGGTCGCGTGAAGCTCGCTGGAGCGCCGATCTCTTGGGGCGTCTGCGAAGTCCCTGGCTGGGGCACTGTGCTCGACCCCGACACGGTGCTTGGCGAGATGGCCGAACTCGGCCTGACCGCGACCGAACTCGGCCCGCCGGACTACCTGCCGACCGAGCCGACCAAACTCTGCGCGCTGCTCGGCACCTACAACCTGACCGTGGTCGGCGGCTTCCTCGCGGTGCCACTGCATGACGAGTCAAGCATCGCCGAAGCCGAGCGCACCGTGAAGGTACTGGCCGCTGCCAGCGCGGACGTGGTCGTCCTCGCCGCCGCGACGGGCATTGACGGTTACGACGAACGCCCGGCGCTGACCGACGAGCAGTGGAACACGCTGATCAGCACTGCGGCGAAGATCCGTGACATCGCAGCCTCACATGGCCTGCGGACCGTGCTGCACCCGCACGTTGGCACGCACGTGGAGACCGAGGCCGAGGTCGAACGGTTCATCAAGGACTCCGACCTGCAACTGTGTTTTGACACCGGGCACCTGATGATCGGCGGTACCGACCCAGTCGCGCTCGCCGAGCGCTACCCGTCCCGGATCGGGCACATGCATCTCAAAGACGTCCGGGCGCAACTCGCGGACAAGGTCCGCGCGGGCGAGCTCGGCTACGCCGAAGCGGTCGGGCAAGGCATGTACGTGCCGCTCGGTCAGGGGGATGTGGACATCGAAGCGGTCGTTCGCTTTGTCCACCAGGCGGGTTACGACGGCTGGTACGTCCTTGAACAGGACACCGCTCTCAGCGAGCAGAGTCCTGTCGACACACCCAAGATGGACACGGCTAGCAGCCTGCGATACCTCAACCAGATAATCGGCGGCCTTGAGTAGAAGGTTCCGCCCAGCGAGGAGAGACGATGACGTCCGATCGCTTCGTGAAGTTCAAGTTCGCGGCTATCGCGGCCGCCGGAGCGTTGGTATTGGCCGCGTGCAGCGGTCCGCAAGGTGACCAACCCAGCAACGCCGGTGGTGGCACCGCCCCGACTCCAGGTGGCGGCAGCGGCGGAAGCCTGCGGGTCGCCGTCGTCACGCACGGCAGCGCCGGTGACGCCTTCTGGAACGTGGTGAAAAACGGCGCCGAAGCCGCAGGCAGGCAACTCGGCGCGCAGGTGGACTACAAGTCCGACGGAGACCCGGGCGCGCAAGCCAAGCTGATCGACAACGCGATCGCGCAGAAGGTCGACGGCCTGGTGGTCTCGATGGCCAACCCGGACGCGTTGCGTACCTCGATCGAGAACGCGGTGAAGGCCGGAATCCCGGTCATCACGATCAACTCAGGCGAAACGCAGAGCGCGTCCTTCGGCGCGCTCACGCACGTCGGCCAGAGCGAAACCATCGCCGGTGAGGGCGCGGGCACGCGTCTGAAGGCGGCGGGCAAGACCAAGATGCTGTGCGTGATCCACGAAGCCGGAAACATCGGCCAGAACCAGCGTTGTGACGGCGCCAAGAGCACCTTCGGCAACGTGACCACGCTGCAGGTGGACATCAACAACCCGACCGATGCCCAGTCCAGGATCAAAGGCGCGGTGCAGGCCGACCCGTCGGTCGACGCCGTACTGGCGCTGAACTCGCAGGTCGCGGCCGGTGCCGTGACCGCGATCAAGGGCGCGGGCTCGAAGGCGCAGGTAGCGACGTTCGACCTGAACACCGACGTGGTCAACGCGATCAAGTTTGGCGACATCCTGTTCGCGGTCGACCAGCAGCAGTACGAGCAGGGCTACCTGCCGATCGTGTTCCTCAAGCTGTACAAGGAAAACGCGAACACTGTCGGCGGCGGCCGCCCGGTGCTGACCGGCCCCGGCTTCGTCGACAAGTCCAACGTGGACACGATCGCGCCCTTCGCGGAGAAGGGAACCAGGTGACAGCATCACATCCACGCCAGAACATTCCCCGTGGCCAGCACATCCCGCAGGGTGCTGGCACCATCCCCCACCAGGACATCCCCCACCACTCCCCGGGGGGACTGCCCTGCTCCATTCTATCGGGGGTTGGGGCTGGTCAGAGGGGTTACTCGCGGGTTGTGGACAACTGGTTTTGCGAGTGGACCGTTGGTTCGGTGACAGGATGAGTGTCGCGGTGCAGGCAACTCCCGATGAGCGTTTGGTCAAGCCGAATCTCTGGGACCGCCTTGTGGTTCGGCCGGAGATCGGTGCGCTGCTCGGGGCGTTGCTCGTCTTCATCTTCTTCTCGGTCGTCGCCGGTCAGTTCCTCAGCCCGCTCGGGGTGGCGAACTGGCTGGACGACGCGTCAACGCTGGGAATCATGGCGGTCGCGGTCGCGATGCTGATGATCGGCGGCGAGTTCGACCTCTCCGCTGGCGTGATGACGGCGTCGACCGCGCTGGTCACCGCGATCTTCGCGACGCAGCTCGGGCTGAACGTGTGGTTCGCGCTCATCCTGTCGCTGATCTTCGCCCTGGCTGTTGGGGCGATCAACGGCTGGCTGGTGATGCGGACCGGACTGCCGAGCTTCATTGTGACCCTCGGTACTTTCCTTGCCCTGCAAGGATTGAACCTTGGTGTCACGCGGCTCATCACCGGAACCGTGCAGGTTTCCGGAATGCGGTCGACCGATGGTTACGAGTCCGCGGGAATGCTGTTCGCCTCGACCATCAACATCGGTGGCACGGACTTCCAGGTTTCGATCCTCTGGTGGATCCTGTTCGCCGTGATCGCCGCGTGGGTTCTGGTTCGCACCCGGTTCGGCAACTGGACGTTCGCGGTCGGTGGCTCGTCGCTCAGCTCGCGGGCGGTCGGTGTTCCGGTGGTGCGCACGAAGATCATGCTGTTCATGACGACCGCGTTCGCCGCGTGGATCGTTGGCTCGATCAACATCCTGCGCAACGCCAGTGTGCAGGCAAACCAGGGCATCGGGCTGGAATTCCAGTACATCATCGCCGCGGTGATCGGCGGCTGCCTGCTGACCGGTGGCTTCGGGTCCGCGGTCGGCGCGGCGATCGGTGCGCTGATCTTCGGCATGGCGCGGCAGGGAATCGTCTACGCACAGTGGAACAGTGACTGGTTCATGCTGTTCCTCGGCATCATGCTGCTGGCCGCGGTGCTGGTGAACAACACCTTCCGGCGGCGCGCGGAAAGGGTGCGGCGATGACATCCCTGATCGAGGTCAACGACATCGGCAAGACCTACGGCAGCGTCATCGCATTGGCCGATGTGTCCACTGTGGTCAATGCCGGTGAGGTCACGTGCGTCCTCGGTGACAACGGCGCCGGGAAGTCAACGCTGATCAAGATTCTGGCCGGAGTGCACCAGTACGACAAAGGCCAGTTGTTGGTCGAGGGCGAGGAAGTTCGGTTCTCCTCGCCGCGTGAGGCGCTCGATCGCGGGATCGCGACGGTGTACCAGGACCTGGCAGTGGTTCCGCTGATGAGTGTGTGGCGGAACTTCTACCTCGGTTCCGAACCCACGGTCGGGTGGGGCCCGTTCCGGCGGCTTGACCGCAAGAAGGGCCGTGACACCACCAAGACCGCGTTGGCCGAGATGGGTATCGACCTGCGTGACGTGGAACAGCCGGTGGGCACGTTGTCCGGCGGTGAACGGCAATGCGTGGCGATCGCGCGTGCTGTCCACTTTGGAGCGAAGGTACTCATTCTCGACGAGCCGACGGCTGCTCTTGGCGTGAAGCAGGCCGGTGTCGTGCTGCGGTACGTCGCCCAAGCCCGTGATCGCGGGCTCGGAGTCGTGCTGATCACGCACAACCCGCACCACGCCTACCCAGTCGGTGACCGGTTCCTGCTGCTCAAGCGCGGCCGGAGCCTTGGGTCGTTCGACAAGGGCGACATCACCATTGAGGAGCTCACCCGGCAGATGGCCGGTGGGGCCGAGCTTGAGGCCTTGGAACACGAACTCAGGGCGGTAGAGAAGTGACACTTGAGGCTCTGACGATTGGCCGGGTCGGGGTGGACCTCTACCCCGAGCAGAGCGGTGTTCCGCTGGCCAAGGTGCAGACCTTCGCCAAGTCGCTCGGCGGCACCGCGACCAACGTCGCGGTCGCCGCCGCGCGGCTCGGCCGCGAGACCGCCGTTCTGACCAAGGTGGGTCCGGACGGGTTCGGCGACTACGTCCGCGATGCGTTGACAGAGTTCGGAGTTTCGCCGGCGTACGTTGGTACGTCGCCGGACTTGCTGACGCCCGTGGTGTTCTGCGCGCTGGACCCGCCCGAGGACCCGCCGCTTTTGTTCTACCGCTTGCCGACCGCGCCCGACCTCACGCTGACCGCCGAGGACGTGCCGTGGGATGTCGTGTCGGAAGTTCCTGTGCTGTGGGTGACCGGGACGGGCGTGAGCACCGAACCGGCGCGCGGCACCCAGCGCAAGATCCTGGAGACGAGGGGCCGTCGGGATCACACCGTGCTGGACATGGACTACCGGCCGATGTTCTGGTCCGATGTGGACGCTGCGCGGGAGCAGATCTCGTGGATGCTCGACCACGTAACGGTCGCGGTCGGCAACCGTACTGAGGCCGAGGTCGCGGTCGGCACGTCCGACCCGGACGAGGCCGCGCGCCGGATCCTCGATCGCGGTGTGTCGCTCGTGATGATCAAGAAAGGTGCCGAGGGTGTGCTGGTCGCGACCTCGGAGGGGTCGTGGACCGTGCCGCCGCATCCGATCAAGGTCGTCTGCGGGCTCGGCGCCGGTGACGCGTTCGGCGGCGCTGTGATCCACGGTCTGCTCGAAGGCTGGGAGCCCGTGGAAATCGCCGAGTACGCCAACGTCGCGGGAGCCATCGTCGCAGGTCGGCTGGCATGTGCCGACGCGATGCCTGCCCAGAACGAGATCGAGGAGCGCCTGTAAAGGTGATCACTGACAAGCAGTGGGCAGACCTACTGCACACGCGTGCGAATAATCCACAGGCTGTGCATAAGCTGTATACAACTCGTGCACGACGTGCATCTCTGTTGACAGACCAAGGCACGATGTTCTTGGTCGCGGCCGACCACACGGCCCGTGGCGCGATGGGTGTGCCTGGCGACCCGAATGCCATGGTCAACCGCCGCTCGCTGCTGGAACGCCTGCTCATCGCCCTGGAGAACCCTGCTGTCGACGGAGTGCTCGGCACCCCGGACATCGTCGAGGAGCTCCTGCTTCTCGGCGCCCTGCAGCACAAGATCGTCATCGGCTCGATGAACCGCGGCGGCCTGGCCGGGGCCGACTGGGAGATCGACGACCGGTTCACCGCGTACACCGCGTCCGCCATCGCTGAGCTGGGCCTTGACGGCGGCAAGATGCTGCTGAGGATCGTCGACAACGACGCCGGGACGGTTCCGACGCTGCAGGCCTGCGCCGACGCGGTCACCGAGCTGGCCTCCCGAAACCTCATGGCGATGGTCGAGCCGCTGCCGTACCGCCGGATCCACGGCAAACTTCAGCTGCTCAAGGACGGCCCATCGCTGGCTCGTGCGACGACTGTGGCGTCCTCGCTTGGCGAGACCTCGGCCTACACCTGGCTGAAGCTCCCCGCCCCCGAAGACCCCGATTTCGTGCTGGACGCCACGACTCTGCCGACCGTCGTGCTTGGCGGGATTCCAGGCCCGAGCGTCGAGGAGGACATCGCGTCGTGGGGCCGCTCGCTGCGCCACCCGGTCGTTCGTGGCCTGGTCGTGGGCCGCGCGCTGCTCTACCCACCGGACGGTGACGTCGCCGGTGCCGTCGAAGCCGCCGCCAAAGTCCTGCATGAAGGAGTGAAGGCATGAGCTTGCACCGTCCACACGGGACTCTCTCGGACGAGCGTGATCCGATCCGGCTGGCCCCGCAGGACGCGGGCTGGACGTACACCGGCCTGCGCGTGCTCACGATTCCGCGTGGTGCCACCAGGACCGTGTCCACGGGCGAGTTCGAAGCCTTCATCCTGCCGCTGGCAGGCAGCCTGACGGTCGAAGTGGACGAATCGAAGTTCGAGCTGCAAGGCCGTGACTCGGTCTTCACCAGGGTCACGGACTTCGCCTACGTACCACGAGATGCCTATATCACTTTGTCGACAAAGGATGGTGCCGAGGTCGCGTTGCCCATGGCCCGCTGCACAAAGCGCCTTGCGCCCAAGTACGGCCCGGCCGAGGACGTCCCGGTCGAGGTGCGCGGTTCGGGCAACGCGACCAGGCAGGTCACGAACTTCGGCGTGCCAGGAGTCTGGGACCACGCGGAGAAACTCAACGCCTGCGAGCTGATCACCCCAGACGGCAACTGGTCCTCGTACCCGCCGCACAAGCACGACGAAGCCAGCGAGTGCGAGGTCGTCAACGAGGAGATCTACTACTTCCGGATCGCCGCCCAAGACGGGATCACCCCGTCCCGCGAAGGCTTCGGCTTCCACAAGACGTACACCGCCGACGGCGCCATCGATGAGGACGTGACCGTCCGCGACGGCGACGTTTTCCTTATCCCCCGCGGATATCACGGTCCCTGCGTGGCCGCGCCGGGCTACCCGATGTACTACCTCAACGTCCTCGCCGGGCCTGCCGACGATCGCTCGATGGCTTTCTGCGACGACCCCGCCCACACCTGGGTGCGGCAGTCATGGGAGAAGCAGGTCGACGACCCGCGCTGCCCGGTGACCTCAGCCGAAGGGAGGGTCCAGTCATGAGGTTGACCACCGCGCAGGCCCTGGTCCGTTGGCTTGTGGCACAACGGACCGAGTTGCTCGACGGCACCGAAGCCCCGCTGTTCCCTGCGGTCTACGCGATCTTCGGGCACGGCAACGTCTTGAGCCTCGGTGCCGCTCTTGAAGAGTTCCGGGACCAGATCCCGGTGTGGCGCGGGCACACTGAGCAAGGCATGGCGCTCGCGGCCGTCGGGTACACGAAAGCCACGCACCGCCGCCAGGTTGGCGTTGCCACGTCGTCGATCGGCCCTGGCGCGCTGAACATGGTGACGGCTGCGGGTGTCGCGAACGCCAACCGGCTGCCATTGCTTTTGCTCCCAGGCGATACGTTCGTCAACCGCGCGCCTGACCCTGTGCTGCAACAGATCGAGCCGTTCAGTGACGCGACCGTGAGCGTGAACGACGCTTTCCGGCCGGTCAGCCGCTACTTCGACCGGATCACAAGGCCCGAGCAGCTGATCGCGACTTTGCCGCAGGTTGCCAGGGTGCTGACCGATCCCGGTGAGTGCGGGCCGGTGACTTTGGCGCTGCCGCAGGATGTTCAGGCTGAGGCGTTCGATTTCCCTTCGTCGCTGTTCGAGCCGGTCGTGCATCACGTGCTGCGCCCGCGTCCGGACCGGCGCTCGCTTGGCCGGGCCGCCGAGGTGATCCGGGCGTCGCAGAAGCCGTTGCTCGTGCTGGGTGGTGGCGTCCGATATTCGGGCGCCGCGCAGACCGCGATCGAGTTCGCCGAGCGGCACAACGTGCCCATCGCCGAGACCACCGCGGGCCGCACGCTCGTGCCGCATACGCACCCGCTGCACGCGGGGCCGCTGGGCATCACTGGATCGGCGTCAGCCAACGCACTGGCGGCCGAAGCGGACGTGGTGATCGCCGTCGGAACCCGCCTGCAGGACTTCACGACGGCCTCGTGGTCCGTTTTTTCGCCTGATGTCAAGCTTGTAACGATTAACGCCGCCCGCTTCGACGCGGTCAAACACGGGGCCGTCGCAGTGGTCGCCGATGCCAGGGAAGGCCTCGAAGAACTCCCGCTGGTCGACTGGAACGCGCCCCAATCGTGGTCCGCGCGCGCCTCGTCCGAGCTGGCGAAGTGGGACGCGCACATCACCGAACTGCGGTCAGCCGGTGGCCCGTTGCCGACGTATGCCGAGGTCGTCGGGGTCGTGAACGACATTTCCGGCCCAGACGACTACGTGATGACCGCGTCCGGCGGCCTGCCCGGCGAGCTGATCGGCGGCTGGCGGGCGACCGGTGAGTCGACAATGGACGTCGAATATGGCTTCTCGTGCATGGGTTACGAGATCGCCGGAGCGTGGGGCGCGGCAACGGCCCACACGCAGGGCATCGTCACGACACTGCTTGGCGACGGCTCGTACCTGATGCTCAACTCGGAGCTGTTCTCGGCGGCCTTCGCAGGCCACGGCTTCGTCGCGGTGGTGTGCGACAACGACGGATATGCCGTCATTGACCGCCTCCAGCGCGGCCAAGGTGGTGCCGGATTCAACAACATGTACTCCGACGTCCGCAGCCGTCTGCCTGAACCACCACGCGTGGACTTCGCGACCCACGCGGCCGGACTCGGATGTGCGGTCCTCGTGGCGGATTCCGTCGCAGATCTTCGCGCGGCCTATACGAAGGCTCGCGAACACGCGCAGTCCGGCGTGCCCGCGGTTGTTGTGATCAAGACCCATCCGAGTTCCTGGACCGAAGCCGGAGCCTGGTGGGAAGTGGGCGTTCCGCAGGTCTCCCATCGCCCGGAAATCGCGGCAGCAAGGGAAGAGCTGGATTCGGCGAAAACCCACCAGCTGAGGTACCTGAAATAGTTAGCTGAGTGTGCGGAAAGCCGACACCGCGGCCTTGAGCTGTGGGTCGGCTTCCGCCTTTTCCAGTGCTTGCTCAAGCGTTTGCTGATACGTGGGTTCGGCATCCTCGAAGGATTTTCGGCCGGTCTCGGTGAGCATTGTGTAAATGCCCCTGCGGTCGTCCTCGCAGATATCCCGTTCGCTGAGGCCCGCGGATTCCAGCCGTGCGACCAGGCGGCTGACCGAGCTCTGGTTGAGCTCGAGGGCCTCGGCGAGTTCCTGGATGCGCAGCGAGTTGTTCTTTCCAGTGGCCCTCGAGAGATGATCGAGCGCCCGGTATTCGGACAGCCCGAGGCCGTGTCGGCGCTGCAGGGCTTTGCCCAACTCACCCTCGATCCGGGCATGCAGGGCGACAAGTCGGCCCCAGGCCTCTTCACGGCTCATGCGGCCTCCCTCCTTGACGTCAGCTTACATGCAGTGACAGTATCTGCATGTACATGCATCTAAATCCCAACCGTGATCAGGGGGCATGACAGTGCGCAAGTACCTGTTCGTTCTTGGCAGCTCTCGACCTGAGGGCAATACCGAGTCCCTCGCCCGCAAGGCCGCCGAGTACCTGCCTGAGGGCACCGAACAGCGCTGGCTGTGGCTTGAGGACATCCCGCTCGAGCCGTTCCGCGACACCCGCGGCGTGGACAAGACCCATCCCACGCCGACCGGCAACGAGCAGCGCCTGCTCGACTTCACGCTCGAGGCGACCGATGTCGTCATCGCGTCTCCGCTGTACTGGTACAGCGTGTCGGCGACGACCAAGCGCTACCTCGACTACTGGAGCGGCTGGCTGCACCTGCCGGATGTCGCGTTCAAGGCGCGCATGCGCGAGAAGACGCTGTGGGGTATCTCGACCGCCGAGGAGTACGACAAGTCCGACTCACTGGTCGGCTCGCTGTTCAAGACGGCCGAGTACCTGGGTATGGGGTGGGGTGGCGTGTTGCTTGGCCACGGTCACCATCCAGGTGAGGTGCTGAATGACGCTCTCGCCATGAAAGCCGCGAAGAGCTTCTTCCAGAGTGCTTACGTCACCGCGTAAGAGGATCTCCGGCATACAGACACCAGGGCAGGCCACAACAGCTAGCCCTGGTGTCTGTATGCCGAGATTCAGCGACGGTAGTCGTCGTAACCGTCGTCGTAGTCGTCGCTACGGTCCTCTTCTTGGTGGTCATCGGACTGGCCCGACAGCTCTCGCTGGAGAGCGTCGAAGTCCGTGTTCCGAGTGCTGTACTTGAGCTCTCGGGCCACCTTCGTCTGCTTGGCCTTCGCCCGGCCGCGCCCCATGGCTCGACCCCCTCGCACAGGGATGGGGCGGCCGGGGGAAACGGCGGCCCCACTCGTCTCGACAACTGATTCCTGACAACTACCGTACCGTGCCGATGGGGTCCGACGCGACGCGGCACCGTGTGCCGGTGATGACAGATCTGCCTCGATCGGCCGATCGCCCGGTTCCGGGTGACCCATGACAGCATGAAGTAGTGCCTCGTCCGTTCGTCGCCTACCTTCGGGTGTACGAACCGTTGTCGGCTTTTGACACTGAGTTGTCAAATCGACTACGGAACGTAGTAGAAACCGGTCCATTGTCGCGTTCGGTCGTGGGTGAGCGCGAGCGGGAAATGTGGTTCAGGTCACAACTTTCTGTCCCGGTCCGATTGCTCCCGGGCGAGTCGGCCGATGGCAGTCCGTCCCCGCGCACCCTCAAGGACGTCCTCGTTCTCGACCCTCGGGATGTTCCCGGCGCTGATCCGGAGATCGGCCCACTGGTGTGCCCATTGGACGTGATGCCCCGTTCGGCCGCTGCTCTTGTCGGGTTTCTCGCCACCGCGCATCCCGCATTGCGGGACGCGGCGATCACGGCCTCACTGGACACCGTGCGGGCCCGGGCGGCCTCGGTGCTGTCCGAGCAGCCCTCAGGCGCCGTGCACGCCGTGTCGACGACGTGGACCGTCCCGCTGCCGTGGTTTGTCATGTTCGAGCCCGAGCGGCGGCGGTTGCGGCTGGAAACCCGGATGTCACCCGACCGGGAGAGCTCGTGGCGCGCGACGATGGCCGACGCGCAAGCGAGGGTCGCCCGCGCGTACGAGTTGGCGGCGAGCACCTTTGGTGAGCGTGGTCCGGCGAAGGTTCTTGAGGACACGGCCGGCTGGCTCGAGCACTTTGACGGTAATTCTGCCGTCGAGCTCGACTACGGCGGTCTGGTACAGCTACTTGACGACAAGCAACTGCAGAGTGACTCGTCGTGTGAGGACGTCAACGCGATCGTGGACGCGCTTGAATCTGGCGATGCGGAAACCGTCGCCGAACGGTTCGAACAGCTCCGCGAGTTCTGGGGTGAACTCGCCATCCGGGAGCGGTTCAGCTAGTCGAGGCCCTGCTGCTCGTCGCGCTCACGCTCGGCGGCGAGCAGTTCGTCGACCGACGCCTTGCCCTCCCGGTAGCGCTTGGCGATCTCGGCGTTGAGCAGGTCCATCACCACCTGGACCTGACGGCGTCGCTGCGAGACCGATGCCTCTTCCTTGGCATACGTCTGCAGCGCCAGTTCGAGCCGCTCGTCGGGCAGTGAGCTCACGTCGGACAGGTCCGCGTCGGAGACCAGCGCCTCCACGTGCCTGCGGTGCGCCTCGGCCCGTGACGGCTCAAGGGTCTGGTAGCGCCCCATACCCATCGCCGGTCCGACAGCGTTGTCGGCCAGGATCGTCGCCAGTTGTTCGACGACCGAGGCTGACCCGCCCTCGGTCCGCCGCTTCTGTTCGGCCCGCACGATGTCGATCCGACCGTGCAACAGCCTGCGCAGATAGGACAGGTCCGTCTCTTCCTGCGCGGCATCGTCCCGCCGTGCCCGGACCTCGGCCAAGCCGAGCCGGTCAAGGCCCTCGATGTAGTCCGGGTCGAGCACACGGTCGATGCGTCGGCGCCCACCAGGTCGGACTTCGATCACGGGATCATCCTCCGGCAACCACGCCTAGACCGCCACATCGGCCAGCCCCTTTTCACCCTTGACCCCCAGCAATTCACGGACCTGAACGGACGCCAACGGCGGCCGCTGCGCGATTCGGGCCAGACCGGCCGCCCTCGCCACTAGTTGCGCGTTGTCCTTGACTCGCTCGCCCCGCGCGTACGAGATGGTGTCCTCCATCCCGACCCGCAGATGACCACCGGCGGACAACGAAGCCAGCATCACCGGCAGTGCGCTGCGGCCGATGCCCGTCGCCGAAAACGTCGCGTCCTTGGGAATGAGCCGCATCGCGGCGACAAGCGTCTCGGCATCTCCTGGCATTCCGCCTGGCACACCCATCACCAGATCCACATGGACATGACCACCGGCTGGCGGCCCGTATTTGTCCAGCAATCTGTGCAACGAGGCGAGCTGGCCGATGTCGAAGATCTCGTACTCCGGGACGATCCCGCGTTCCTGCATTCCCTTGTGCAGTTCGACGATGAACTCCCACCGGTTGAGGAAAACGTCATCGCCGAAGTTGACCGTGCCCATGGTGCACGACGCCGAATCCGGCAGCGCGTCCAAAACCCGGAGCCGGTCCGATTCCGGATCGGTCACCGCGCCGCCGGTGGAAAGCTGGACGATCAGGTTCGTCTGTTCGCGCAACGCTGCCACAGTGTCCTTGAGACGACCGAGGTCCAGCGTCGGTTTAGCGTTTTCGTCCCGGATGTGCACGTGGATCATGGCCGCCCCGACGCGCTCACAGTCCTGCGCGGTGCTGACCAGCTCCGCGAGGGTGACCGGCAGGTTCGGCACATCGCTCTTGGCGTGCTCGGCCCCGGTCGGCGCCACCGTGATGATCGTGCCTGTCGACAGGGACATGGCGTGATAGTGACACAGGGCCGTGCCGTGTGTCGTCGGGGACCGGTCCCAGAACCCGATTGTTGCAATCGTTCGCCAGTAACCGACCGACATGGTTGAGCATCGAAATACACGCTGCTGCGGCTGCGAGAAATTCTCCGGACGAACGGCGGGGTCCATTGGATCCATCGTCCTACCGAAGGGGTGAGCCGTTCGGCCGATCTCCGTTCGCATCCGTGAATACTTTCATCATCGTCGCTGGTCAGAGCCGCATAGTTCCCGGCCACGCCCTGTTGAACTTCTGGTCGAAGGCAGGCCTTCATGGGCGTAGGAAAAACCGGCCGCGCGATCGTGGCCACCGCAGCCTTATGCAGTGTCGTTTTATTTGGGCAAGCGATGAGCGTTCCCGTTACGCAGGCTGCACCAGCGGGACCGCCCATCCGGTTGATCACCGGAGACTTCTATCCACAGCAGAGCCAGCCGTGCCTGGCTTGGCCGCCAAGGCAGTCGGCGACAACGACGCCACGAGCTAGCTGGTCCAGTTCACCGGGCCCGTACAGGCCCAGTGGGTTGGGTCACTTCAGGCGACCGGCGCCCAGATAGTGGAATACCTGCCCGACTTCGCCATGTTCGCCACATGGGTTTTCACCGTCGCAACACCGCCGGGCTGAACGGGCTCTCCCCGGTCGCGGCCTTGCGGATCCCGTCGAGCAGCTCCGGCGGCTCGATGTCCTTGGCAAGGAATCCACACGCGCCCGCAGTCAGTGCTGGATAGACGTGATCGTCGTCGTCGAATGTGGTGAGCACGAGCACCTTGGTTGCCGGACGGATGTCCAGAATCCTTTTGGTAGCAGTGATCCCGTCCATTCCTGGCATTCGAAGGTCCATCAGCACCACGTCCGGCACGAGCCGTTCGGCCGACGTGACGGCTTCCCGGCCGGTACCAGCCTCGCCGACCACCATCACGTCCTCAGTGGATTCGCAAAGCATCCGCAACCCTGCGCGAACAAGCGCTTGGTCGTCAGCCAACAGCACCCGGATCATGCGGGCAACCACGCATGCACTCGCCAGCCCATCCCGACAGGGCCGGTCACCAGTTTCCCGCCGACCAACTCGACCCGCTCCCGCATGCCGATCAGACCGTGCCCAGGCTCAGCGGCTTCGGGTGTTGCCGGTCCGACATTCCTGAGCGACACGTCAACCGCGTCGTCATACCTGATCACGCTCAATGAGACTTTCGCTTGTGGGCCAGCGTGTTTCAGCACGTTCGTAAGTCCTTCTTGGACGACTCTGAGCACGGCGAGACGCACGACGGCGTCAACGTCGGCGACTTTCGGATCGATCTCGGCACGGACATCGGGACCGGCGGCCTCGACCCGTTCACGCGCGATCGCCGTACGCTCCTCGGCCCGCGCGGCCTGGGCCTCAGAAGCCGAGAGTTCCTTTGCCTGCCAAGCGACTTCCTGAACCGACCGCAAATGCATGCCAAGCAACACCGGCAGGCACGTGGTGATGAACGCGGCGAACACCTCGGGCAGCATGCCTTGGATCGCCGGTCGGCACATGCCTGCGACAGCCACGGCCACGGCGCCTATCCACATTTGCCATCCGCCACGGCGCCACGCCAGCTCGCCGAGCGCGAACAGGCTCGCCATCGTCGCCACGCCCTGGCCGAGCTGCGCTTCCGCCGAAATGGCTACCAGACCGGCTTGGAGGAGCGTGACCGGCAGCGGCCACCGGCCTTGGCCCGCGATCAGCAGGGTCGACGCGACCGTCACGACCCAGTCCGCGCCGGTCGGCTGCAGCGATCCGTGCAAGATCATCAGGTAGCCGAACGCCAGCGCGAGGGGAAGCAGCCGGATCGGCAGGATCCACCGGCCGAGCAGTTCACGTCTGCGCACGTCCCGACGGTATGCCGGGAAAGCTGAGAGTCGCCTCCTCCCTGGGTAGGAGACGAGTCCGGCCTGGTTGCCGAGATTTCCGCCGGTGATCGAGCCGACCGTGGCTGGCATGACCTCGCAGTTCCAGACCTTCCTCACCGCGGCGATGCGCAGGCCAGGCGTGATCGGCGCGGTCGCACCCAGCTCACCGGGCCTCGCCGACCTGCTCGCGGCCATCACGCCAAGCACCGGCTCGCCGACCGTCGTCGAACTCGGACCGGGCACGGGAGCGGTCACGGCCGCGATCCAGCGCAGGCTGCCCGCGACCGGCAGCCACGTCGCCGTCGAGATCGACCAAGCAATGGTTCGTTTCCTGAAATCGGCACACCCCGGGGTCGAGGTGGTCCACGGCGATGCCGCGTCGCTCACCGACCTCGGCGTGAAGGCCGACGCGGTGGTCAGCGGCCTGCCGTGGGCGCTGTTCCAACCCGCACGCCAGCGCCGGATCCTCGACCAGATCGCGGCCGTTCTCAGGCCGGATGGCGCCTTCACCACGTTCGCCTACCGGCACGCGGGCGCCATGTCCGGCGCGCGCAGCTTCCACCGGCTCCTGCACGCGGTGTTCGACGAAGTGATCGTCAGCCACACCGTCTGGCGCAACATGCCCGCCAGCCCGGATCTACGCGTGCAGAAGGCCGTTAGCTGTGCAGTCGCTTGACGGCTTCGCGGCCTAGGCCGGGCGTGTCGGCCGGGATCGAGTCCGGGTCGATCGACGCGGCCACGCCGCCAGCGGCCAGCTCGGTCTCCGGCCCGATGGACCGCTTGATCAGCGCCAAGGCGATCGGACCGAGCTCGTGGTGCTGCGCGACAGTGCCAACCCGCCCGACGGTCCGCTCGCCCGCGTTGACCGGATCACCGGTCTCCGGCAGCGAATCCGCGGAGCCATCAAGGTGCAGGAGCAACATCCGCCGCGGTGGGCGGCCGATGTTGTGCACTTTGGACACTGTCTCCTGGCCGCGGTAGCAGCCCTTGGCCACGTGCGCGGCTGACGGAACCCAGTTCACCTCGTGCGGAATGGTCTTCTCGTCGGTGTCCACACCGAGCCTGGGCCTTAGTGCTTCGACCCTCAGAGCTTCGTAACCCCAGCTGCCCATCGGCCGTGCGCCCGCTTCCGTGAGCTTCGACCACCAGGCCGTCAGCTCCTCGCGGGGCACGAGCAAGTCGAAGGTGTTGCCGGGCATCCGGCGGACCAGGCCGTCGACGCCATAGGTGTCGGTCGGAACGTTCAAGCCGACGCTTTCGAGCGTCTGACCAGCGTCCGGGCCGATCAACGACAGCATGGCGATCTCGGCGGTCGCGTCCCGCGGCTCGACCTTGGACCAGAACTTCATCGCCTCGAGGTAATCCAGCAGCGTCTGCTCGTCACCACGGGCACCGGTCGCCTTCGCGCCCGGCTCGGTGTCCATCCAGACCGTGCCGTCGCGGTGCGCGAGCACCATGTGCGCGTTCACCCGGCCCTGGCTGTCCAGCACGAGCGCCTCGGTGCCGGTGTTGTCCGGCAGGTCGCTCACGTGCTGCGAGATCATCAGGTGCAGCCAGCTCAGCCGGTCGTCGCCAGGAACCGCGATGACCTCACGGTTGGAACGGTCGACCACAGCCACCGTGCGCGCGGCTGCCCGTTGCTCACCGAACGGGTCGCCGTAATGCCAGGCCACACCCTGGTCCGGGTTGTCCTCCTGCGGCGGCACGGCTCCCGGCAGCGTCACTTGCTCTCCCCGTTGATGCAGTTCCGGCACGTGCCGGACAGCGCGACATGACTTGCATCAAGACTGAACCCGTACCGGTCACGCAGTGTTCCCGCGAGGTTGTCGAGCAGCTCGTTCGGAATCTCCTGCACCTCGCTGCACTGATGGCAGACGAGGTGCACGTGCTCGTGGTCGCGAGCCGAGTACGTCGGCGCGCCGTGCCCGATGTGTGCGTGCCGCACCAGCCCGAGGTGTTCCAGCAGGTCAAGCGTCCGGTAAATGGTGGTGATGTTGACCGTCGGGGTCGTCTCCTGGACGCGTTTGCACACCTGTTCCGGTGTGGAGTGTTCCAACGCCATGACCGCGTCCAGCACGAGCTGACGCTGGGGCGTCATCCGCATGCCGCGTTCGTGCAGGGTGGACTTGAGCGCCGCCCGTTCTTTACGAGTCGTCTCCACGTACCCAATATATGCGGGAGTACGTTGACCCTCATGCCAGTACTAGCGCTTCTCGACGGAACCATCGCCGATTCGACACATCCGCTGATCCGCGTCGACGATCTTGGCCTGATGCGCGGCGACGGGATCTTCGAGACCGTGCTTGTGGTGGACGGAAAACCCCGTGAGCTGGGCCCGCACTTCGATCGCCTGGTCCGTTCGGCGGCCATGCTCGACATGCCCGAGCCGTCCCGTGCGGACTTCGACCGCGCGACCAAGGCCGTCCTGGACAACTGGACGGGCGGCGCGGAGATCGCACTCAAATGGGTGTACACACGAGGTATAGAAGGCGGCGACGGGACGCCAACCGGCTTCGCCCTCGGCCTGGAAATCAGCGAGACGGTGAAGCGCCAGCGCGCCTCGGGCATCGCGGCGGTGACCCTCGACCGCGGGTTCGACAACGAGGCCGCCGTGCGTGCGCCTTGGCTGCTCCTGGGGGCCAAGACGCTGTCTTACGCGGTGAACATGGCTGCGCTTCGCGAGGCCGCCCGGCGCGGGGCAGAGGAGGTCATCTTCACGACCTCGGACGACTTCGTGCTCGAAGGTCCGACCTCGACCTTGGTCGCCGTGTCCGGCAAGACCCTGCGTACCCCGCCCGCGACCATCGGCATCCTGCCCGGCACAACCCAGGCCGCCCTGTTCCGGGCTGCCGAGCGTGAGGGCTGGTCGGTCAAGACCGAGCCCCTGCGAGTTTCCGAACTGGCGGAGGCGGACGGCCTGTTCTTCACCTCCAGCGTTCGCAAGATCACCCGCCTGCACACCCTCAACGGCACGCAGCTGCCCGACAGCACCGCAATCCACACCGAGCTGGACCGCCTCTACAACTCCGAATACTCGTGAGTGGTTATCCGTGTTCTAACGCGGATAACCACTCACGAGCTTTGATCAGCGCAAACCTGTGTCGACCGCGTTCATCAGCAGGCCTGGGTCGCCGGACATCTCCCAGGCCATCGCGCCGAGCAGGCCTCTTTGCTTGATCCACGCTGTCTTGCGTTGGATGGACCAGACGTCATCGAAGGTCCACCACTGGTTGCCGGTGTAGCAGGACGTCGCCACCGCGGCTTCGTCGTGGTACACCGTGCAACCCGGGACGCTCGCGACCAAGTTGCCGTAGCCCCGAGTGCCTGTCTCCTCAGGGAATTGGCCTGGCGCGCCGCCGGTTGCGCTTTGCCACTCGCCGTTCTTGCCGCCGTTCGCCACGCCTTGCCAACCACGGCCGTAGAACGCCAGACCAAGCGTTAGCTTGCGCGGATTCACGCCAGCGTTGGTGTACGCGTTGATCGCGGCCTCAGCGCTGAACTTGAACGGATAAGGGTCATCCGCGTCCGGGTAGAGGTTTCCTTGGTGCCCGGTGCGGTTGGGCTCCCACGAGTTGTCGCTGCCGGATCCGTGGAAGTCGTAGCCCTGCACGTTGGCCACGTCCAGGTACTGGAAGATCTTGCTGACGTCCCAGCCCGCCGTCACCTTCGCCGGGTCGGCCGGGGTGAAGGCCTGCAGTTCGTAGCGCTTTCCTGTGGTCGTGCCATAGGCGTCCATCTGCGTGCGGAATTCGGCCAGCAACGCGGTCAGGTTGTTCTTGTCGCCTGCGCTCCAGTGGTTTCCGGGGTGACCGTCCGGACTTCCTGGCCATTCCCAGTCGATGTCGATGCCGTCGAAGATCCCGGCTGCCGTGCCCGGTCCGCCCGCGCCGCCGTACGGCCGGATGTTGCCCTTCAACCACGTGTCGACGCACGAGGCCACGAACTTCTTGCGCGAGGCGTCCGTTGCCGCGACATCGGAGAAGTACTTCGAATACGTCCAGCCGCCGAGCGACACCAGGATCTTCAGGTTCGGATAGAGCGCCTTGAGTTTCTTGAGCTGGTTGAAGTTGCCGCGCAAGGTTTCCCAGCCGGTGTCCGCGACGCCATCGACAGACTGAGCGGCGGCGAATGGGCGGCTGTAGTCGGCTTCGGCGTCGCCTGCGCCGTCACCCTGGTTGGGATCTTGCGGGTTGGCGGACGTGGCCTTGGTGACGCCCGACTGGCACGTCAGGTTGACCGGGTCGATGTTCTGGAACGCGTACAGCAGGTGCGTCAGTTTGCCTGCCGCGCCTGAGGTGTGCAGGTTCCGTACGAAGTACTGCCTGCCGTAGATACCCCACTGTACGAAGTAGGCAACCTTCGCGTACCCGGCCACGATGTCCGATGTGGACACAGCGACGGCAATGCTTGCGGCTGAAGCGTTGTCGTAGCCGTCTCGCGCGCGAACGGTGAATGTGTACCTTGTGGACGGTGCAAGGCCGGTCACCCTGGCGGTGAGACCGGTCACGGTCAGCGCGAGCGTCGTGCCGTTGTAGACGTCGTACGCCACAACCCCGGTGTTGTCGGTGGATGCGTTCCAAGCCAGGAAAACACTGCCAGAGTCGGTACTGGTTGAACGGAAGTTGCCCGGGACGGTCGGCGCCTGGGTGTCGTCGCTCGGGTTGTTCGTACGGACGGTCAGCGGCGCGCTGGCGGGAGATTTGGTTCCCTTACGGTCCAACGCTACGACCGTGAAGCTGTAGTCGGTGTTCGGGGTCAGTCCGGTGATCGACGCCGTTGTGGTCGTCGGGGAAGCAACGAGAGTGGTGCCGCGATACACCTCGTAACCGACGACTGGGAGCGATCCCGCAGTGGAAGCGTTCCATGCCAACGTGATGGTCCGGGTTGTCTTCACTGTCGCGCGTACGTTGGTCGGCGCGCCGGGTGGTGTTTCGGCTGAGCCGTCACAGTTGCCGTCGTCGATACGGCAGCTTGTCGGGGTTGTCGCGGTGCTGAACCGGACGGTTGGGCTGTAGGGATACGTGGAACGCCCTGGTGTCAGCGAATTGATGTAGTACGCCGGGGTGACGGTCACGGAAGTGCCGCTTTGCGACACGGTTGCGTGCTCACCCGTGCTCACAGTGACGCCTGTAGGCACTTCGAAGCAGGCTGCCAGCCGCGTGTGCTGGCACGGTGAGCGAGGCGAGAGCCAGGACGGCAGCGGCGAGGGCGGTGATCAATCGGGATCTTGTGGAGCGAGGTTTTCTAGACATGGCAGGGTTCCTCTCCACACAGTGGTCTAGACCAGGGTGCGGCGCGTGTGACCCGGCACACAACGCTCCATCTCAGTTGTTCTGCATACTGAAACGGGTATTACGCCGTTGGGCGGAAGCTGATTCGGACACCTGGCCGCGCCTGGCCGAGCAAAGGCAGGCTGTGTGCCGCGACGACACCGATCACCGGGTAACCGCCGGTCGTCGGGTGGTCGGCAAGGAAGATCACGGGCAAACCGTTTGGCGGCACCTGGATCGCGCCCGTCACCAGGCCCTCGCTGGCGAGCTCTATGTCCTGGAAAGACTCTCTCCGGCGCAAGGCCGTTCCGACGAGCCGCAGCCCGACGCGGTTGCTCTCCGGCGAAACCTTCCACTGGCCAGCGATGAGCTGTGCGGCTGGCGACGTGAACCAGTCGTCGCGCGGTCCGAGCAGGACCGGGATCGTCAGCTCCGCCGCGGGCTGGCTTGGCGCGATCTCGTCAACGCCGACCGGCAGGCCAGGCTTGCCGAGCGGCAGCACATCGCCTTTTTTCAACGCCTTGGGGCCGATTCCGGACAGCATGTCGGTGGCCCGTGACCCCAGTTCGACGGGAACCTCGATACCGCCGGAAACGCCGATATAGCAGCGCAAACCGGTGTCCGGGACGCCGATCGTCAGCTCGTCACCGGCCGACAGATGCACCGGATTGTGTGAACCGACCGCACGGCCGGACGCTGAAACAGCGACCGATGGACCGGTCACCGCGATCGTGCACGACGCCTCGGCGCGCACCGACAATCCACCGAGCAGGCACTCGATGCCCGCGGCCGACTCGGGATTTCCCACGAGCCGATTCGCCAATCGCAGCGAAGGCTGGTCCAAGGCGCCGGATGGCGGCACGCCCAGATGCGCGTTTCCCGGCCTGCCAAGGTCTTGGACCAACGCCAGCGGCCCGGTGCCGAGCACGGTGAGCGCCCTCAATGGACGGCCTCGAACCGCACAAGATCGCCAGGCGCGAGCAAAGCAGCGGGTTCACGGCGGGAATCGAACAACGTCACGTCCGTGCGGCCAATCAACCGCCAGCCGCCAGGTGACGCGGTTGGGTAAATAGCTGAATATTCGCCCGCGATCGCCACCGAACCAGGCTCGACGCGCTTGCGCGGGTTGTCCAACCTTGGCTGCCGCAACGCCTCGGGAAGCCCCACCAGATAGCCGAATCCAGGCGCGAACCCGGAAAACGCGACCTTGTACTCGGCGCTGGTGTGCAGCTCGACAACCCCGGCGACGTCCGTGCCTGCGGTCGAGGCGACGAGCTCAAGGTCTGGACCGTCGTAGCGCACCGGAATCACGACCTCGCGCGGCTCGGTCACAGCGCGCTTCGTCAGATCAACGGTGTCCAGCAACGGCCGTAGCCCCGCCAAACCACCGGAGCCAGGCTCGAACGCCACCAGGACGGTCCGTGCGGCCGGAACCAGTTCGACGAGCCCAGGAAGCTCCGCATCGGCTAACGCGGCCCGTACGGCGTCGACCTCGTCCAGTGTTTCCACTTCAACGAGCATCGCGTCCGCACCGCACCGCCGTAGGCGCATACTCAGCCGACGACGCGCGTCAGATACGCCGACGTGTGCGGCTGGAGGTCTTGGCCGACCATCGCGCGCTCCTCGACATACGCGAGGTCACCGTTGTTGACCAGGCCATACAGTCGCTTGGCACCGTTGACTTCCTTGGCTGACGCCGTCCGCACGACCGCGTCCGTGGTCAGCTCCCACGAGGTCTGGGTGCGCGGCTTGCCGTAGAAGATCTCGACGATCCCGGTGTTGTGCGCGAGAAGCAGCTCGATCGTGTCGTCGGCCTGCACGCGCCACCAGCCGACTTCCCTTGCCGCCGGGCGGATCACGTTGCCGTCGTCGTCCAGCAGCCAGGCACGGGCCTCGTAGGACAGGAACGGCCTGCCGTCGTGGGCGAACGTGATCTGCTGGCCGAACTTGTGAGTTTTGTCCAATGTGGGATAGACGACTTCGCCCTCGCCGCGCCAGACGCCGACCAACGGCAGCAACGCCAGCAGAGCGTCGTTGAGGTTTGGGCCTTCCCGCAGGTTCGCGGTATCCGCCGGGATCGGCAAGTCGGTGAACTGGGGCAGGTTCAGGTGGCGGGTCAGCTTCGCCCGCTCCTCCGCGGCCTGCACCGCCGCGTCACCACTGCCCGGCACCGCGCCGCCGTTGTCCATGCTCATCAGCGGTTGTCGCTGTACAGCCGGTAGACGACGTAGCCGGCGAACCACAAGGTCGCCAAGGCCATGATGACCAGCAGCGAGGTGAAAATCAGCTCCACGGCACTGAGGATAACCGCCGCCACCGACAGCCCGAGGACCCAGGACGCCGTCATGGCGTCCTGGGTCCTCTTTCTCCCCCTCTTCAGGGTGGTCAGCAGCCCCACCCGCCGCTGGCCGCGATCACCTCGTACATCGCGTTCCACGTCTTCGGGCCGACGATCCCGCTCGGGTTGATCCCGGCGCGGCGCTGGAAGTCCTGCACGATGCTGACCATCCGGCCCTGGTAGGTGTCGCTCCACTCAGGCAGGTCCAGGTAGTACGGATAGATCCGCTGTACGGCGTTGTTGAGCCAGCCCATCTTTTCGTCGTTGCGCTCACCCGGGTTGATGCCGAAGCTCGGCGGGGTCATCTCGCCGTTGCCGGTCAGCGACGGCGGCAGTTTCCCGACCAACGCGTGCCACGTCTTGGAGCCGACAATTCCACTCGGGTTGATTCCGTTCTTGCGCTGGAAATCCTGCACCGCGGTCAGCGTGTTACCCGAGTAATTGCCGGTGCCATTCAAATAGGTGTAGCCGTCGTTTCGCAGCGACAGCTGCAATGCCAGCACGTGCTGTCCGGTGTCGCCGGGGTTGACTTGCGGCATCATCGCGGCGAGCTTGTCAGACCTTTCTTTTTCCTCGCCGCAGGCCATCGCCGGGCTGGCCGAAAGGACTCCGCTGGTCACGGCCATTCCGCCGGTCAGAACCGCGGCGACCAGGGCACGGATCCAGGGCTAAAGCAAAGTCGGTTGATCTTGGGAGTGGTGGGGCGGGGTGAGGTTTTCCCTGGTGGGTAAGGAGATGCGGCCCTTCGATGGGACGATGTGAGTTCTCACGCTCTTGATCGTCTGTCGAAAGGCCGCTGGTGTCAGTGTCGCATGCCGTCTGCGTACCCGTCGATGCGTCGGTCATGATGGGCTCGGCTGAGCTAGCCGACTTGGTCGCGTTGCTGGGCAAGGTCGCCGATCCCCGTAAACGCCGGGGGATTCGGCATCACATCGCCACGGTGCTGGCCGTGACGGTGCTGGCGGTATTGGCGGGGGCGAAGAACTACCGGGAGGCCGGTGACCGGGCCGAGGACTTGCCGCAGGAGTTGCTGGAGCTGGTCGGGGCGCGGCGGAGCGTCCTATCGGGACGGCGTGTGGCGCCGAGCGCGGACACGATCCGCCGGGTGGTCGAGTCGGTGGACGCCGAGGCCGCCGACAGGCTGGTGTGCCACTGGCTGGCTGATCGAGCGATGGCCCTGGCCGGCGACGACGGCTGTGCTGGCTTCGACGGGGTGGCCATCGACGGCAAGGCCGTGCGTAATTCCGGTGGTGTGCGCCTGTTCTCGGCGATGCGTCACGGCCAGGCGGTGGTCATCTCGCAGATCCGGGTCCCCGACGAGACGACCGAGACCACGCAGGTCAAGTCGTTGCTCACGGGTATGGATCTGGCGGGTGCGGTGGTCACGGCCGATGCCGCGCACACCCAGCGCGACACCGCGCGGCACCTGGTGTCCGACAAGCAGGCGGACTACGTGCTTGCTGTCAAAGGCAACCAGCCGACCCTGTTGGCCCAGGTCCAAGCCCTGCTGCCGCCTGCTGCCCCAGGGTCGGAGGACCATGTGGACGACGAGCGCAGCCACGGGCGGATCACCCGCCGGGCCATCTGGGCGACCGTCGCCGAGGGCGTCGATTTCCCTCATGCCGCCCAGGTCTTCCGCATCCGCCGGGACGTGTTCAACCTCGCCGGGCAACGCGTCCACAAAGAGATCGCATACGGCGTGACCAGCCTGAACACCGAGCGAGCGTCCGCTCGGGACATTGGTGGCCTGGTACGGGGTCAGTGGGGCATCGAGAACAAAATCCACTGGGTCCGCGACGTCGTGTTCGCTGAGGACCACCAGCACGCCTACACCGGCAACGGTGCTCACGCCATGGCCATGCTCCGCAATCTGGCCATCGGCCTGATCCGCCTGGCTGGACTCACCGAGATCAAACGCACCCTGGAATGGATCGCCGCCGACCGCATGAGAATCCTCCCGCTCCTGGCCGCATCTACCCCCTGAACAGCAACAACGACTTTGCTATTGCCCTGGGCACGGATCAGGAACTTACGCATTGTTTTTCCCCTCCAGATTTGTATGGCTGACCGAAACCACCGCTGAAAACGGCAGCACGAAGCCCCTGACTTCGGCTGCGGATTTCGCCCCCACTTGGCGGTGATTGTTTGTCGCCCTTGTACACATAAAGACGGCCGGGTCCTGGAGAGGTTGCACAAGTCAGCAGAAAAAAACCGGGTAGCCCGTTCGGGCTACCCGGTTGTAGTGCTTTGGTAGATCAGGCGACGGCTACGGCCACCTCGTGGATGCCAGGGCCGTCCGCCTGGACCGACGCCTCGCCGTTGCCGGTGCGGTGCAGCGCACGCACCGTCCACGAGCCAGGCGCGGCGTAGAACCGGAACTCGCCGTTCGGCGAGGAGACGACCTCGCCGGTGAAGTCCCCGTTGCCGTCGAGCAGGCGCACGAACGCGCCGCCCACCGGGGCCTCACCGGACAGGACTCGCCCGGAAAGGACAGTCTGCCCGCCCGCGTCGGCGATCGGTGCCGCCTGGTCGGGTGCTCCGCAGCTGCTGCTCACATTCACTCCTTGCCAGTGCCGGTTTCAACCGGGACGCCGACCAGCGACCCGTACTCGGTCCATGAACCGTCGTAGTTCTTGACGTCCTCGTAGCCGAGGAGCTCGTGCAGCGCGAACCACGTGTGCGACGAGCGCTCACCGATCCGGCAGTACGCGATGGTCGCCTTGGACTCGTCGATCCCGGCTTCCTTGTAGATCTCGCGAAGCTCGTCGTCGGAACGGAATGTGCCGTCCTCGTTCGCGGCCTTGGCCCACGGCACGTTGATCGCGCTCGGCACGTGGCCGGGACGCTGCGCGGACTCCTGCGGCAGGTGCGCGGGGGCGAGCAGCTTGCCGCTGAACTCGTCCGGCGACCGCACGTCGACCAGGTTCTTGGTGTTGATCGCCTCGACGACCTCGTCACGGAACGCCCGCAGCTTCAGGTTCTGCTCCTGCGCGGTGTACGTGGTCTCGTCGCGCTTGACGACGTCCTGCGACAGCGGACGGCCGTCGAGCTCCCACTTCTTACGGCCGCCGTCGAGCAGCTTGACCGTGTCGTGGCCGTACAGCTTGAAGTACCAGTACGCGTACGCGGCGAACCAGTTGTTGTTGCCGCCGTACAGGATCACCAGGTCGTCGTTGGCGATTCCCTTTTCGGACAACAGCTTCTCGAAGCCCGCGCGGTCGACGAAGTCGCGGCGCACCGGGTCCTGCAGCTCGTTCTTCCAGTCGACCTTGACGGCACCCGGGATGTGCCCGGTCTCGTATGCGCTGGTGTCCTCGTCGACCTCGACGAAAACCACCCCCGGCGTCTCAAGGTTGTCCTCTGCCCACTGGGCTGACACCAGCACGTTTTCGCGGCTCATCGAGCGCCTCTCGCTTTCTTTCTAGGGGTGGTGGGAATCTCAGGCCGGTGTCTGCCGGCCGACGGACGGGGTGAGCCTGCGCAGGAGCAGGTAGGTCTCGCAGCCGAGGCAGAAGCCGAAAGCCGCGTTCAAGAACGCCGCGGCCAGCGCGAACGCCGTCGCGATGATGCCGACCGTGGCACCGCCGAGCGCGAACGCGACCGTGCCGACAGCGGCGAACGCGAACCCGACGCCCTGCGCGAACCGCAACGGAGCTGCGTCTTCACGCTCGTCGCTCGGCGCGAGGCGCGGCGCGACGAGGTAGCGGTAAAGCAGTGAATAAGGTGCGTACTTCAGTCCGGCGAACGCGCCAATGGCGAAGATGACAGCCTGAATGGCCAGAAGTGGCCACCACTGCGTGACGAGAACGACGGCGAGAACAACGGTGGTGATCCAGGCGGAGAGCCTCGGACCTCGGGGATCGACGGGTGGGCCTGCGGACATCGTGTCCTCCTGACCTGCGGGCAAGCATGCGGATGCGTCGCTCTAGCTGGCTTCGGACGCGCGGAATCGCCTGGTCAGAGAGTTGCTTGACAGAGGCTCGAGTCCACGCGGCAGTAATCAACCGCGCGGCGCCTGGTCAGCAACGTATACACAGTCCGGAGACTACCTGGATCTCACATATCAGAGCACGACCGTCCATCCAGTGGGAAACACGATCGAGTGAGGATCCCCGTACGCAGGTCAGCGCGTGATTACCCTGCCGGATCGTGAAGCGCCTGGTCATCCTGTCGTGCCTGCTCCTGACGGCCTGCGGCGGCCCACGGGCCCTGTCATCGGAGGAAGCGACCCGGCTCGCCGGGGTCCGGGTCGTCAACCACAGTGCACGTGTTGTCGGGATGGATGCGCGGGTGCCGACGGCTGGCGGGGCGTTGCGGCTGGTCGGGCGGCTCGACTTCGCGGCGCGGACAGGGGAGGCGACCTTGTCCACCGAGGGCCGCACGGATGAGGCGGCTGGTGGGTCGTTGCAGTGGAATCCTTCGTCGCTGGCCGTGCGGCAAGGAGGGGACTGGCAGTACCGGCCGTTGCAGCAAGGCGCCGAGCTGGACACGGTGTTGATCCTGCTGACCAGCATCACCGCCACTCAGCCAGACCAGGTACCTTCCTCTGCCCGGTGGCTCCGATCGGATTCCGTGGCTGGGGTGGCCGTGGATGTGTTCGACACAGGCTCATTGACCTACTGGGTGGACAGCGCCGGGCGGCTGATGCGCCTGGACGCCAAAATCAGCGACCAAACCGCGACCATCACCTTCAAAACCCCCTCGTGAGTGTTTTCGCCGGTTAGAACCGGCGAAAACACTCACGAGGTCTGACCTGGGGTTATGTGGTGCGACGGCGTCGGTAGAGGAGCAACAGCAGGCCGATCGCTACGACACCGACGCCGCCCGTCACCATCCACCCGATCGACGCGCCCGTGTTCGCCAGTGCCTTGGGTGGCAGCAGCCCGATGTCCGCCGTGAGCACCTCGCGCTTGGTAGCGCCGACGTACACCGGCTGGCTGCACCCGCTGCCAGCGTCCACATCGGAGTCACGGGTGTCCTCACCTGCGTCCCGGGTGGCGATGCTGTATCCCTTCAGCTCCGAGCGCGGCAGGCACACGACGTAGTTCCCGTCCGAAAGCCCGTCGAACAGGTACCGGCCGTTCTTGTCGGTCACGGTCTTGGCGATCTCCTTGCCGTCCTGCGAAAGCACGACTGTCACGTTCGCGGCACCGGCCTCGCCGGAGTCCTGGAGACCATCGCGCGATTTGTCGATCCACACGAAGTCGCCGATCCGGTTGCGTGGCGACACCAGTCCGGCGTTCAGCGACAGGTCCTCCCACTTGTCGGCGTACAGCCGGGTCGGCGCGGTGCACCAGGTGGAAGGGTCGATCGCGACCGCCTGGTACTCGCCGACCCGCGCGAAACAGGCGACATAGCGACCATCCGGCAGATCCGGAACCAGGTAGCGCCCATCGGGACCGGTGCGGACCTTGCGCGAGCCCACGGTCACCTCGACATCCGCCGCACCGCGCTCACCTGCGTCGACCACGCCGTTGCCGTTCGTGTCGTACCAGACGAGACCGCCAAGCTGGTTGGGCGGACGCAGCCCAGCGTCGATCGACATCACCCACCGGTTGCCCGGCCCGACCGTGACCGTTTCGGCGCAGCCATCGGCATTCGCGTACAGGTACTTCTCCGGCAACGTGAAGCAGACCCGGTACGAGCCGTCCGGCACGTCGTTGAACAAGTACTTGCCCGAGGCGTCCGTGACAGCCTGCAAAGCGCCCGCGTGCACGGTGATTCCCGGCAGACCTGACTCATCGGCGTCGAGCGAGCCGTTCCGGTTCGAGTCCAGCCACACGAGGTCGCCGATCTGGTTCGGCGGGGCGACCAACCCCGCGTCCACGGCCAGGAACTCTCGTTTGCCGACACCGAGAACCACGTCAGCCGCGCACGGTGCCGTGAAGTCCTGGTGCATTCCGAAGCACACCTGGTGTGTTCCGTCCGGCAGGTCGCTGAACAGGTACTTTCCGCCTGCGTCGGTCACCGCGGTCAACGACCCGACCTTGACCGTCACACCTGGTGCGGGCAGCTCGCCGGAGTCCAACGCGCCATTGCGGTTACGGTCCAGCCACAACGATCCGCCGATCCGGTTGACCGGTGACATCAGGCCCGCGTCGACCGTCAGGTCCTCGCGGTTGCTCGGCCCGAGATTCACCGCAGGGGCGCACTTCGTCGACGGATCCGCGTTCGAGTCCTTGTCGGCCGAACCCGCGAAAGGCTTGGTCAACTGCAGGTCGTCCTTCAGGGCGAAACACACGACATGCTTGCCGTCCCCGAGTTCCGGGAACTGGTATTCGCCCTTGGGGCCGGTCACGGTCGTCAGACTGCCTGTGGTGACGGTGATTCCGGGCATCCCGGGTTCGTCGGAGTCGTACAGGCCGTTGCGGTTGACGTCCCGCCACACCAGGTCACCGACCTTGTTGGGCGCTGACAGCAGGCCAACGTCCACAGTGAGCACGGACCGGTTGCCCGCGCCGACCGTGACCTCGGGTGCGCAACCACTCGCGTCGACGCCGGAACCGAGCTTGAAACCGTTGACAGCGAAGCAAACCCGGTACTTTCCGTCGGGCATGTCCGACAGCAGGTACTTGCCGGAGCCATCCGTGACGGTCTGCAGCGTGCCCGAGGTGATGGTCACGCCCGGGACCCCGGGCTCGCCGGAATCGAAGCGGCCGTTGCGGTTCAGGTCCGACCAGACGAAGTCGCCGATCCGGTTGACCGGGGACGACAGGCCTGCGTCGACCGTGAGGACGTTTCGGCTGCCCGGGCCGAGCCGGACGGGCGGCGCGCAGCCGGAGGCCGGGTCGGCGTCCGAGTCCAGCCCGTCGTCGCCGACGTTGGGCTTGGTCATCTGCAGGTCGCCCGGCGCGGTGAAGCACACCGTGTGGTCACCTTCAGGCAAGCCCGTGAACAGGTACTTCCCGTTGGTGTCGGTCGTGGTCTGCTGCGAGCCGAGGGTTACGGTCACGCCCGCGACGCCGGGTTCGCCGGTGTCGAACAGGCCGTTGCGGTTCACGTCCGACCAGACGAAGTCGCCGATGGACTGCGGCGGCGCCGCGAACCCGGCGTCCACCGACAACACCGACCTCGTACCCGGTCCGACGGAAACCTCTGGCGCACAACCGGTCTTCGGGTCGGCGTCGGAGTTCTTGTTGTCGTCGCCGGTGTTCGGCGTGACGAAGTCGAAGTCCGCGTGCCTACTGAAGCAGACCGTGTACTTCCCGTCCGCCATCCCTTCGAACATGTACCGGCCGTCGGCGCCGGTGAAGACCTTCTGCGAACCCAGCTTGACCTCGACACCGGCGATGCCGGGCTCACCCGGATCCTGGCGGCCGTCCCGGTTGAGGTCCGACCAGACGAAGTCGCCGATCCGGTTCACCGGCGGCACCAGGCCCGCATCGACCGAGAAATTCTCCGCATTGGCCGCGTCCAGAATGACTGGCGGCGCGCATCCTGTCGCCATGTCGACATCCGAGTCCATCGCGTCATCGCCCTGGTTTGCCTTGGTTGGCTGGAAGTCCAGGAACGCGGCGGGCAGGTTCTTCAGGTCGAAGCACACTGTGTGCTTGCCGTCCGGCAGCTTGTCGAAGACGTACTTGCCGTCCAGCCCGGTGACTGTGGTCAGCGACCCGACCGTCACGGTCACGCCGGGAACCGGTGGTTCGTCGGCGTCGAACTGGCCGTTGCGGTTCGTGTCCGCCCACACCAGGTCGCCAACTTTGTTCGGCGGACGGACGCCGAAGTCGATCGTGAGATCCTCGCGCTTGGCCGGGCCGACCGTGACTGGCGGCGCACACCCGGTTCCGGGGTCGGCGTCCGAGTCGGTGTCGTCCGAACCCTTGTTGGCGGGGGTGGGCAGGTATCCAGCAGGCCAGCCGGTGAAGCAGACCTGGTAGGTGCCATCGGGCAGTTCGCCGAGGGTGTACTTGCCATCTTGGCCGGTCACAGCCTTGAACGAGCCCGCGGTGACGGTGACTCCGGGGACGCCCGGCTCGCCGGAGTCGAAGACGCCGTTACGGTTGTTGTCCATCCAGACCGTGTCGCCCAAGGTGCTGGTCGGCGCGATCACTCCGGCGTCGATCGTGGTGTCCACCGACCCCGCGCCTGCCGTGGTGACCGACGCCAGGCCGGTCCTTGTGTCCACATTGGAGTCAGCGGCCTTGTTTGAGCCTGCTTGTTTCACGGTCCACTTCAAGGACGAACCTGGTGGCGCGCCGGGTAGTGCGGTGGTCACGGCGCCCGAGAAGTCGAACTTCAGGTTGTAGCAGGTGTCTGGGAGAACGCCCGCGCTGAATGCGTACTCACCCTTGGCATTGGTGGTCTGAGCAGGCAAAGCGGCCCCACCGGCGCACGGGGTCGCGGTGACCTTGATGCCCTGCAGCGGTGGTTCGTTGCCGTCCTGGATGCCGTCCTTGTCAGCGTCGAACCAGACCCGGCTGCCGAGCTGGAGTGGCGCGAGGTCGCAGAGAGCTTCCAGGTCAGCGAGGCTGTTGGCCTTGCCCCAACCTTCCTGGTCGGCGATCTGGAACGTGCCGCCCAACGCGCCCGCCGCCCGGTCGACCCACGCGGCCCCGCCAAGCGCGGTCGCAGGCATCTTGGCCGACCCAGGCACGAAAGCCACGGCGCCCATGGCGTTCTTGGTGTCCTTGAACGTGTTCGCGCAGTTTTCCTTGCAGCCGCGGTCAAGCGTTCCGGCGATCACCGCGTTGTACGCGTTGTTGCCGTTGGGAGCGGGGGTTTGGTGCCCGAGTTGGTCACCGAACCGGTCCCGGAGCGCCAACACCATGTCGCCGTTGCTTTCCACGGCCATATTGGTCAGGAATGGTTGTGCGTAAGCAACATCGGAGCCGGTGGCGGTGATTTGCTTGAGGTCCCAACGATCTAGCCACGCGTGCCAGCCCGCGCCCAATGCCTTGGTCAGCGAGGCGGCGCCGAAGGCGCCTTTCTGGAACGGCAGAACGACCGCTTTGAGGTCCTGCCCGGCGCAGACTCCGCCGACGTACACAACGCCGTCCTGCGCGGCCAGTGCGCTCGGCCGCCAGTCGGCTGCGTTCGTGCAGCCCGTGGCCGGAATGTCATACGAGTCAACGGGAGAAGAAGCGGCCGGGACCGTGGCGTCGAAGACGTACAGCTTCTTGTCGGCCAGGTTCACGGCGTACAGGGCGGTGCCGTCCTCCGACATCTCCAGATCGCCCAGGCTTTCCTTACCTGGTACGGAAAAGAACGATCCGTCGTGGCCGTCGGAGTGCTGCGTGCTGCCCGCGTTGGGGACTGTGGCGAACTGTGATGTCGCTCCAGCGGGTGTGGTTACGTAGATCGCCCCAGGTCCGCCGGGTCCGTAGGCAGCTAGGCGCTTGGCGAAGGCGCCGCTGAACAAGCGCTTGTCTTGCTTGCGGTACGCGAGCCCGAAGACCGAACCCGTGTCACCTTGTTTGGCGAGCACAGTCGGCGCGGGCGCGTTGCCGCGTGCGGTGAACGGAAACGTCATCAGCGAACGTGCCGCGGGGTCGTTCCCGGCCTTGGAAATGTTCCGCTGGCAGGCGGTCGCCAAAGTGGGATTGGCCTGGCAGTACCCGCCGGGATTCCAGACACCCATCGTGACCGACGGGTTCGGTCCGCTGACGAACTCCGTGAGCCCTGACAGGCCGTTGCCGGTCGGTGCGGCGCGCAGGTGCGGCATGGTCGAGGGGATCGACGCCTCGACCCGATAGCCGCCACCGGTCACCGGCCCAAGATCGATCTTCACCACGCCATCGGGGCCGGTTGTGCCGGTCGCCGTGCCACCAGCCGGATCTGTCACGGTCACCGGAATGCCCGGGACGCCGACTTCGAGTGCAGGCTCGTACGAGCCGTTCCCATTGACGTCTCGCACCATGCGGACCGTCAACGTTCCGTCCGAAGGACCAGCCGCGGCGGTCAGCGGAACCACCAGGCCTGCCAGGACGAGCGAACCGGCTGCCACCAGTCCGGCGACTCTGCTCACAACAGCTCCTTTTCCTGCGACACCAAGAAAAAGTTAACTGTTGATCATGCTCGAAATGGCAGGTCGTTCGATGGCGTTCACGCACTGTGGCGAATCCCTGAAACTACGGTCGCTCCAAAGTGGACCGTCTACGGTGAACCTGTCTGACGGTAACCAGCTGAGCCGGTGCGGAGTGGAAAAGCGATACCGGAAGTGGATAAACCCCTCATTCAGGGTTCGTAGGACGCTTGTGCGTGTCGCGGGTCCTTGCGTGTGCACGCGCGTGTTCGCGTGTCCACCGGCTCCGTCATGGTGTGTTGAACGCGCGAGCGGCGCACGGGGAGAAGCAACCGCGCTGGAAGCGAGTCGAGCAGTTTGACACACCGTGACGGAACGGTGGACACGCGCCAGGGCGGAGCAATGCGAGACACCGTGCAGTGGAAGCCCCGACTTTTACGGCCCGGCGATACCGACAGACCCGGCCTATGGCTCGCCTGACGTTCACTGCCGGGTTGGGTTGGATGAACTACCGCGTGTCCGCCCCACCGGCACGGCGAGTCAAACTGCTCGACTCGCTTTCGGCCTGGTTGCTCGCCACCGTGCGCCGCTCGCGGGTTCAACACGCCATGCCGGAGCGGCAGACACGCGCGGGCACCCGTCGCTGACTTCCCGCCTGTTCGCTACCGCTCACGGCGATACGTCATTGTGCTACCGGGTGCACGCCGCACATTCCAGGCCCAACCCTTCATCCCCTCAACCAAGGTCGGCACACCACCCAACCCTCGACCAAGGTGGGTAAGCCGCCCGACCCCTCGACCATGGTGGGTATGCCGCCCAACCCTTCACACCAGGTGGGCTGAACCTCGGGATTGTGCGGCCGCTTGTCTTATTCGGGTGCCAGGTGTGGCCGCAGTGCGTCCAGCAACGTCTCCCGCTTGGGCACGCCACCCACTCGCATCAACTCGACGCCCTGGGAGTCCACGGCCAGGGTGGTCGGCGTGGTCAGCACCCCGAGCGAGGTTGCGACCTCTGGGTGATCCGTCACATCAAAATCAATGTGCCGCAGGCCTTCGGTCTTATCGGCCAAATCGGACAGCAGGAGCCTCGTGTGCCGACAGGGCGCGCAGAACGTTGTCGAGATCTGAAGCAAGGTCACCCGGCTACCCGGATCGACCAACTTACGCAGCTCAGCAGGCAGTGAAGACATCTTCCCGGCTCGCACCCGGCCTTGCGAACGGCGCCAGGCGAGACCGGCCACGCTTGCCAGGGCGAGCGTGCCGATCAACACCCAGGTGCCGGTTGTCATCCCACAAAGCCTCGCAGCTTCACGTTCGTTGCTTTCCCTTTCAACGATAGCGAGCCTGGGTCTACCCGGACCGCCGTTGGTGTGATTGCCACTGGCAGTTTGCCGGGGTCGAGGGTGACCGCGAAGAGGGAGAGGAATTGCTGCTGGATGCTTGGCGCTATCAGGTTGTCGCCGATCGCGTTGGCTAGGGTGACTCGCTTCGGGCTGATCTGGATCTTCTGGTTGTCCAGGCTGACGATCCCGTAGATGACCAGGTCGGTCTTCTGGCCCGCGAAGTCGACAGTCGCTCCTACCCGCACACCGGCCGTGCCGTCTTCGTTCTCTTCTTCTTTGGCCAGTGCTTCCTGGTCGGCTTTGTCGTCGATTTCGTCCTCGGTGCCTGGGGACGCGTTCACGCGCAGTTCGCTGACTGGGGCGATCGTCACGTTGGTGATGTCGCTGGTACGCAGCCTGCTCAGCGAGTTGGACTGCAGTGCTCGGTTGAAGTCGGCTTCCTTCACGCGCAGCTGGCCTTCGATTTCTCTGACCGCGATCGAGTCCGTTCGCCCTGCCAGCAGGTCTGACAGTGGTGCTTGCACGCCGCGCATCTCCGCGTGCACTTCGACGTCTTTGAGCACGTCCATTACCGGCACGCCGCGGGCGTCGACCGTGATGTGGTCGTATTCGCCGCCGATGGCTTGGGTGAGGAACGGGAAGCCACGCACGGTCACCGCTGGGTCGTCGGACAGGCCGAAGGCTGCCTTCGCCCGCTTGGAGACCTGGTACTCGGCCACCGCTGCCGCGCCGAAGTCCACGCCGACCAGCAGGGCGAGCAGGATCACAAGGGTGATGACCAGCGGACGGGTTTTCGATCGCTTCGGCTTTTTTGGCCTCGGCGGGTTGGCCGTTGCGTTCGGCACCGTTGTCATGCCACCACCTGTGTCGATGTTTCCTCTGCCGACGTCCTCGTGCACGTCTCGTTCAGCCATGTCGCGAACCGGGGCTCGCGCCCGACGCGCCTAATCGCCCACCAAGGATAGGCGCCAGCAGTTTGGCCTGTGGCGCCTCGGTTGAGCGCACCGCGTCCAAGTCGCGGACGTCTTCCGGTCCAACTGCTGTTTTTCCGGAAAACCTTTTCCCGTCACGTAAATCGTCCGTAACCGTGGCATAGTGCCTGTTCAAGCGGTCGGACAGGTGCGGGGAAATCGGCCTTCCGACGCGGCTCGCAGCGCGGCGAGCACGGACAATCTCCAGGTCAGAAGGTGTTTCACGGCGTGCGACCAGGCCGCGTGGCGTTACTCCATCGGCGGTGACTTGCCCCACGTGTGTGAACCGCGTGTTACGAACAGGGGATTTTCCGGCCACGGTCGCTATTCTGCTTCATGACCACGTGAAACCCCTGAGAAGGCGGTGGGCCTCACCATGAGCCTTGACCTACTGCTCCTTACCGCTGACCCAGAGCCGGGTTCGGTCCTCCCTTCCTTGATGCTGCTCCCGCACGCCGTACGGACCCAGCAGCCCGAGGTGACCGCGCTGCTCGATGCCGGTTCCCGGGACGCAGTGCTCGTCGACGCCCGTACCGATCTCGCCGGGGCCAAGAGCCTCTGCCGCCTGCTGACCAGCGGCGGCGACTCCGGCCCGGTCATCGCCATCGTCAGCGAGGGCGGCCTGGTCGCCGTCACCTCCGACTGGCGGGTCGACGAGATCCTGCTGCCGACCGCTGGCCCGGCCGAGGTGGACGCCCGGCTGCGGCTGCTGACCTCGCGTGGCCCAGCTGGTCCTGGTAACGGCGACGGCGCGATCCGGCTCGGTGAGCTGGTCATCGACGAGGCCACGTACATGGCGCGGCTGCGCGGCCGCCCGCTCGACCTCACCTACAAGGAGTTCGAGCTGCTCAAGTACCTCGCGCAGCATGCAGGCCGGGTCTTCACCCGTGCCCAGTTGCTGCAGGAGGTCTGGGGCTACGACTTCTTCGGTGGCACCCGCACGGTCGACGTGCACGTCCGGCGCCTGCGCGCGAAGCTCGGCATCGAGCACGAGCAGATGATCGGCACTGTGCGTAACGTCGGCTACAAGTTCGTCCAGCCGCCCAAAGGTGCCGCCCCGGTCAAGGAATCAATGAGCCTCGACGTGGTTCAGTAATAAATGTGACCGAACTTGTCTGGCGCCCGTCCCTGTCCGAGCTGGAAGCAGCGCAAGTCCGTGAGCTGCTGGCGTCCGACGAGTCGCATATGGACCTGCCGTCCGGCGGTGAGCACCTGCTTGCCGTTCGGGATGGCGTGGTTGGGTACGCGCACCTCGACACGGCCGGTGATCAGCTGGGTAACCAGGTCGCCGAGCTCGTCGTGCACCCAGGTTTTCGCAGGCAAGGCATTGGTGAGCAGCTGCTGACCGCGGTTGCCGGTAAGGCACGGCCGCTGCGGATCTGGTCGCATCTTGATCACCCAGGCGCCGCTCGGCTGGCCGAGAAGCACGGCTTCGAGCGCGTTCGTGCGCTGCACCGGATGGGGATGGACTTCGGCTCGGACGAATTCGCTGAGCCGAAGCTGCCTGATGGCGTTCGGCTGCGCACGTTCGTGCCAGGTCAGGACGAAGAAGCCATGGTCGCGGTGAACGCTCGTGCGTTTTCGTGGCATCCGGAACAGGGCGGCCTCACGGTTGAGGACGTCCGCGACACCGAGCAAGAGGGCTGGTTCGACCCGGCCGGGTTCTTTCTTGCCGTCGACGCGGACGACAAGGTCCTCGGTTTCCATTGGACGAAGGTGCACCCGGATTCCACCGGCGAGGTGTACGTCGTCGGCGTCGACCCCGACGCGCAGGGCGGCGGTCTCGGCAAGGCGCTGACTCTCGCCGGGCTGCGTTATCTGCACGCACAGGGTTTGCCCCGGGTAATCCTGTATGTCGAAAGTGACAACGCACCGGCGATCGCGGTTTATGCGAAGCTCGGATTCGGCCTGCTCGATGTCGGCGTGCAGTACGCACGGTAGTCACACGTTCAATCACTCTGTGCAAACCGCCAGGTCGCGGCAAGGTCACGGCGCAGTTTCATTGGGGTAGCCCTGCTCACAATGGGTGCCTTGTTCACCTCTTGTTCACCTCTTTAGGGCCGTCCGTTCGGCCTGGCTGCTTAGCGTCCGGTCTCGTGCGGCGACCTCGTCGCGAATCGGACGAAAATCCTCGACTGGAGGAACTGGTGAAGATCAAGCGGCAAGGCGCCCTGATCAGCCTCATGGCAGCCGGCGCGCTCGCGCTCACCGCGTGCGGATCGGACGTGAACACCCCGCAGGGCGGCGCAACCAACGGCGCAGCCGCTCCGACCGGCACCTCGCAGGTCGACTGTGGCGGCAAGAAGAACCTCGTCGCCGAAGGCTCGAGCGCCCAGAAGGGCGCGATGGACGTGTTCAGCCAGGAATACCAGGCCGCGTGCGCCGGCCAGCAGCTGGCGTACACCCCGTCTGGCTCCGGTGCGGGCGTCAAGCAGTTCACCGCCAAGGTCAGCGACATCGGTGGCTCCGACTCCCCGCTGAAAGAGGGCAAGGAGACCGACGACGCGGCCACTCGCTGTGGCGGCAACCCGGCGTGGAACCTGCCGCTGGTCTTCGGCCCGGTCGCGGTGGCGTACAAGCTGGATGGCGCGGACAGCGTCACGCTAACCCCGGACGCGATCGCGGGGATCTTCAGCGGCCAGATCAAGACGTGGGACGACGCCAAGATCACCGCGGCCAACGGCGGCAAGGCACTGTCTGCCAAGCCGATCACCGTGATCGTGCGCGCCGACGAGTCCGGCACCACGGACAACTTCCAGCAGTACCTCGCCGCCGCCGCGCCGAGCGTGTGGACCAAGGGCGCCGGTAAGAAGTTCAACGGGGGCGTCGGCCAGGGTGCACAGGGTTCGTCCGGTGTGGCCGACACGCTTTCCGCCGCTGACGGCACCATCGGCTACGTCGAGTGGTCCTTCGCACAGGACAAGAAGCTGAGCATGGCCAAGATCGACAGTGGTGCCGGTGCGGTCGAGTTGACCGCCGAGAGCGCTGGCGCGGCCATCAAGTCGGCCAAGACCAAGGGATCGGGCAACGACCTCGTGCTCGACCTGAAGGCGCTGTACGCCAGCAAGGCAGCCGGTTCCTACCCGCTGATGCTCGCCACCTACGAGATCGTCTGCTCGAAGGGCTACGATGCGGACACCGCGAAGGCCGTCAAGGCGTTCCTGAGCGTCGCCGCGACCAACGCACAGTCCAAGTTGGGCGATGCCGGCTACGTGCCGCTTCCCCAGGAGTTCCAGGACAAGCTGCTGACCGCCATCAAGGCTATCGCCTGACGAGGTAAGGGCTGGCACACTCGCCATGAGTGAGATCCGAGACAGGTCTCGACGCCCCGTCGCCGCCGGTGAACCCGGCGCGCGGCGGGGCGCCTCGGCGACCGAGACACCCGCGGAGGCACCGATTTCGGTGAGCCCTCAAGACCCTCCACCGCCGGCGGCGGACACCGAGCCGCCCAAGACGGTGACCCGACCGGGCGACCGCATTTTCAGCGGCTTCGCCAAGGGTTCCGGCATCCTGATCGTCGTCCTGATCGTGGCGATCGGAGCTTTCCTGCTCGCCCAAGCGATTCCGTCGCTCGCGGCGAACGAGGCGAGCTTCCTGTTCAGCAGACAATGGGTGGCGGGCGATCCGGACAATCTCTCGTTCGGTGTGCTTGACCTGTTGCTGGTGACGATCTTCAGCTCGATCTTCGCGCTGCTGATCGCGATGCCGATTTCCCTTGGTATCGCGCTCTTCCTGACCCACTACGCGCCGCGCCGGTTGGCGCGGCCGTTCGCCTACATCATCGATCTGCTCGCCGCGGTGCCGTCGATCATCTACGGCCTGTGGGGCGCGATCGTGCTGGCGCCGTTCATCGAGCCGTTCACCGGCTGGCTCAACAGCATCCTCGGCTGGACGTTCCTTTTCGACACGGGGAACGTCAACCGTTCGATCGGTCAGACGATCTTCACGGCGAGCATCGTGCTCGCGGTGATGCTGCTGCCGATCATCACGGCGATCACCCGTGAGGTTTTCGAGCGGACGCCGACGATGCACATCGAAGGCGCGCTCGCGCTCGGTGCGACCCGCTGGGAAGTCATCAGGACGACGGTGCTGCCGTTCGGCAAGGCCGGTTACATCAGCGCGTCGATGCTCGGTCTCGGCCGTGCGCTCGGTGAGACCATCGCGGTGATGATCATCCTGGCGCCCGCGACGAGCGGCGTCTTCGGCTGGAGCCTGTTCGACGGTGGCGACACGATCGCGTCGAAGATCGCCCGCGCCGCCCCCGAGTTCAACGACCCGCGCAGTGCCGGTGCGTACATCGCCGCCGGTCTGGTGCTGTTCCTGTTGACGTTCATCGTCAACGCCATCGCACGGTCGTTCATCGTCGGGAAGAAGGAGTACGAGTGACAACCACCGATCTCCAACGCCCGGCGACCGCGCCAGCGTTCCAACAGGTCAGTTCCGGTCGTAAGACAAAGAACATGATGGCGACGATCCTCGTCGGCGCTGCCTTCGTGATCGCCGTCATTCCACTGGTCTGGCTGCTGTGGACAGTGCTGGAAAAGGGTTTCACGCACGTACTGAACGCGCAGTGGTGGCAGAACTCGATGGCCGGCCTGACCTCACGGCAGGCGGGTGGCGGTGTCTACCACGCGATCTACGGAACCCTGATCCAGGGACTCGTCTGTGCGGTGATCGCGGTGCCGATCGCCATCATGGTCGCGATCTACCTGGTGGAGTACGGCCGCAACTCGCGGCTGGCCAAGTGGATCACGTTCACAGTGGACATTCTGTCCGGTGTTCCGTCCATTGTGGCCGCACTGTTCATCTACGCGCTGTGGGTCACCACGCTCGGCTTGCCCCGCAGTGCTTTCGCGGTGTCACTGGCACTGGTGATGCTGATGATCCCGGTGGTCGTGCGGACGACCGAGGAACTGCTCAAGATCGTCCCGGACGAACTGCGGGAAGCCTCGTACGCACTTGGCATTCCCAAGTGGAAGACGATCGTGAAGATCGTCGTACCGACGGCGTTGTCCGGCATCATCACCGGCATCATGCTCGCGATCGCCCGTGTGATGGGTGAGACCGCGCCGGTGCTGATCCTGGTGGGCTACGCGCAGTTCATCAACTACGACCCGTTCGCGGGGAACATGGCGTCATTGCCGTTGTTCATGAACACTGAACGGCAGAGCCTGAACGACATCGGCGAGGCCAGGGTGTGGGGTGCCGCGGTGACCCTGATCTTGATCATCACCGTGATCAACCTGTTGGCGACCCTGATCTCGCGGCTGACCGCAGTGAAGACGAAGTGAGGCGGCCATGGCCAAGCGCATAGACGTCAAAGACCTGAACCTGTTCTACGGCAAGTTCCACGCCGTCGAGGGGGTGACCCTGTCCGTGCCGCCCCGCAACGTGACCGCGTTCATCGGACCGTCCGGTTGCGGCAAGTCGACCGTGCTGCGCTCGCTCAACCGCATGCACGAAGTCATCCCAGGCGCCCGCGCCGAAGGCGAAGTCCTGTTGGACGGCGAAGACATCTACGCGTCCGCGGTGGACCCGGTGTCGGTCCGCCGGACGATCGGAATGGTGTTCCAGCGGCCGAACCCGTTCCCGACCATGTCCATCAGGGACAACGTGGTCGCGGGTCTGAAGCTGGCGGGCGTGCGGGACAAGAAGAAGCTCGACGAAGTGGCCGAGCGAGCCCTGCGCGGCGCGAACCTCTGGGCGGAGGTCAAAGACCGGCTCAACAAGCCGGGCGGCGGCCTGTCCGGTGGTCAGCAGCAGCGTCTCTGCATCGCCCGCGCGATCGCGGTGCAGCCGGACGTGTTGCTGATGGACGAGCCGTGTTCGGCGCTTGACCCGATCTCCACCCTGGCGATCGAGGACCTGATCACGGAGTTGAAGAAGGACTACACGATCGTCATCGTCACTCACAACATGCAGCAGGCCGCGCGCGTGAGTGACCAGACGGCGTTCTTCAACCTGCTCGGGGTCGGCCAGCCAGGCAGGCTGATCGAGATCGACGACACCGAGAAGATCTTCTCCAACCCCAGCGAGAAAGCCACGGAGGACTACATCTCCGGCCGCTTCGGCTGAGTTCCAGCGTGGGGGGGAATGCGGGCCGCCAGGACACCCTGGCGGCCCGTTCTTTTTGCCGTGAAGGTCACCTTCGCGGAGTCTGACGCGTCAAGGGAGGCCCTCGCGCGTTGAACGCCGTGAAGGTGACCTTCACGGCTTCCAATGCCACAAACGCGGCCCTCGTTGGTTATTCGCGAAATTGCGAGTCTTATTGCTGATTTCGGACTTGATCCGGCAAAGCGTGCGCGATGAACAGAGATCGGGAATCCGGCCATTTGGCTGATCGTCAATTACGCCGAATGTCTGCTTGTCACCGGCCCTCACTCATCCGAGGCATTATGTGGCCTGGGTCACTACCGCCGGTGTGAATGGCTGGATTTGCCGCGTGCGGAGGTTACGGACCGCTTTCAGGTAAGGACCAAGTGGGTGGAACTGGTCGGGCGGTAGGGACACGCTCGGTGGTCGGTTGATACCGTGCCGTCAGATCCGGCGCTACCCAAGGGGTTCTCATGTACGAGGATGAGAAATCAGGCGTTCCGGCGGCGTGGAACGATCCCGCGCGCACCGCGATGGATCAGATGCTCGAGAACATGAAGAACTTCAAGGCCAGCGCGGCATCCGGCCAGTTCGCGGTCACCCAGGCAAGCGGCGAGGATCTGCTGCGGGTGATCAGGATGCTGCAGGACTGGCTCGGCGGCGGCCAAGCGAACACGCTCGACCAGAAACCGATGCTCGGCGGCAGTTACGGCGCCCGCGCGATGGCTCCTTTTGTCCAGCAGGTCGCATCCGACCACCAAGGATTTCTCACGCAGCTCGGCCGTCTGCGTGACGTACTGACCGACGCGGAAAACGGCGTCCGGCAGGCAATGGCCAACTACAAACAGAACGAGCACGCGGTCGCGGGCACTTTCCGTAAATAACGAAAAGAGGTGGCCATGCCGAACGAGTCCGATGGCGTCTATCTCGACGACCTTGGCAACGTGGGCACCACCGGTCGGGCCGGTCTCACGGTGGCCAGCTTGATCGCCAGGATCGCCGGGCACGCGACTGTGACCGTCACGCCCCGAGGCGGTGCCGACACGAGGCAGGCGCCGATGCCCCAAGGCGTGTTGTACGAGAACGTCGATCACCCAACGCTCAAGGCGATGGTCACGGAGAACGTCGACCCCGACCAGGTCGGCGTGCTGGCAAGCGGCTGGCAGGAGGCTGGCGCCAAGCTCACCCAGTTCCAGGACGACGTGGCGGGCGCGATCAACAGCAGCCGGGACGACTGGCAAGGCGCCGCCGGCGAGGCCGCCCGTGAGTTCATGATCAACGTGGGACGGTGGATCGGCGACGCTGGCCGTGGCGCCGAACTCGCCGGAACCCAAGCGGCTAAACAGTCCGAAGCCTTGGCAGCGGCCAAGAACGCGATGCCGGACCCGGTCAAGTTCGATGTGGACGCGGCCAATGCGGAATTGCGTCAGATCACCGACCCGGTCACGTGGATCTCGCGCTACGCCGACCACATGAAGGCCTACGCCGCTCAGCAGGCCGCGCAGCAGCGCGCCGCCGAAGTGGTCACGACATACGACGCGGCACTGGCCGAATCGGGCACGATGCCCGCGTTCGCGCCTCCGCCCGCGATGTCAGGCGCAGGCGCACCGATGCCTAGGACGCCCCAGGACGGCACGTCACCGATGTCCGCGTCTCCCGGTATGCCCACACCGATCAAATCGCCGGAGAGCGCGATTCCCGACGAAACACCGCCACAGGCCGCGGCGATCGCGCCCTTCGGCGGCGGTTTCGCGCCGCTGGGCGCACCCAGCCCAAGGTCGATGGAGCACGCCGTCCCTGGCGCGCTGGCCGCCCAGAATTATTTGGGTGAGAACTACCTGCTTGAAGGTGACCGGACGTTCGGTACCAACCCGACGACGCCGCCGGTGATCGGCGGATGACCGACTCATTCACGCTGTCGGTCGCGGCCGTGGACATCCTGGCTGAGGCGCTGGGGGTGGACTGCCGTCGCTATCCGTTCCAGCTGCCAGGGATCGGTGACTTCGTCGACGATCGCGTGCGGATCGCACGGGCGGTGTTCACGGATCTGACCCGTCGTGGCCTGGTCCGCAACGAGCAGCTCAATCCCGCTGTCGCTGAGGGGCTGCGGCTGATGTCCCGCTACCGCGTGTCGATCGCGGTTCTCGGCACATTGGACGATGAAAGTCCGTTGTACGCCAGGGTTTCCGCCGATGGTGACCGCGGTTTGCTCGTCATCCAGGACGGTCAGATGTTCCGGTTCGAGTTCATCCGGCCGGAGTCCATGGCACGTACCGCGGTCAGCCTATTGCCGAGGCTTCGGCCAGGGCGCGGGCAATCCGTCACGATCACAGCGAAACCCGCTGCCACGGAAGAGAAGCGCGAAGGCTTCAGCCGTGAAGTCCGACCAGCGCGCACCTCGTCACAGTCGCAACTGCTTGCGGCGCAAGAGATGTTGCGTAAACCTCGGACCGGCGCCGGCTACTTTGTGGTGTCCGTTATGGACAGAGATGGCCGTGAGTCCAAGGCGCCGGGCCTGAGCTGGCTGGACACCGAGGACGGCCGGTACATGGCGCAGGCGCACCCGGACGATGGCGGCGGGACGTTCGCGCCCGCCGACACCATCCGTCTTGTGCAACAGCTGGAAGACCTGATGGCTTCGCTGGCTTAGAGCTCGTCGGTCTCGTAACCGGGCATCTTGCCGGTCACCACGAACACGACCCGGTTGGCGACCGACACCGCGTGGTCGGCGAACCGCTCGTAGAAGCGGCCGAGCAGCGTCACATCGACGGCCGCGGCGACGCCATGGTCCCATTCGCGGTCCATCACGACCGTGAACAGGTGCCGGTGCAGGTCGTCCATCTCGTCGTCGGTGTCGTCGAGCGCGCGGGCCAGCTCGACATCCTGTGTCCGGATGACCTGCTCAGCCTGCGACGCCATCTTGCACGCGACCTTGCCCATCTCGGCGAAGTAGGGCTTCACCGGGTCCGGCAGCACCGGGTTGGGGTGGCGGCGGCGTGCGGCCTTCGCCACATGCAGCGCCAGATCGCCCATCCGCTCAAGGCTTTCCGCCGCGTGGATGACCGCGAGCACGGTCCGCAGGTCGGTCGCGACCGGCGCCTGCAACGCCAGCAGCGCGTACGCTTCTTCTTCGGCTTTGGCGCGGGCGTCGTCGACCTTCTGGTCGTCGCCGATCACCTGTTCGGCCAGTGCCAGATCGGCTTCAAGCAAGGCACGGGTGGCCAGCGACATGGCGTCGCCAACCATGGAACACATGTCCGCCAGCTGATCGGCAAGTTGTCCGAGCTGGTCACGGTAGGCCTCACGCATGGCGACAGCCTACGTGCAGGTGTCTGTTCTTACCGAATCCTCACGTGAACCGTAGGTGAACCAGCACCAACATTTACGCGCACGCAGGATCGGCCGCGTTGATCGTGGAGAGGCCTTTTGGCACCTCAGGGGTAGGCGGCGGCGCCGTGGTGTTCTGGCCGCCTGGTGTGCCACCCGCGGGGTTCTGGACCTTGCCGCCATAGTCCTGGCCGAGCAGCAACATCACCGCGCCGCCGAGCGAATCGTCCTTTTCCAGCTTCGAACCAGGCACCGCCGCGGACACCGTGGTCGCCGCGTTGAGGTCCGTGCCGTACTTGACGACCGTGTTCGGCAGCTTGGCGCCCGAGTCGACCGCCTGCAACACCTGGAAACCCTGGTTGCGCAACGCGTTCTGCACGCGCCTGCCCTCGCCGTCCTTGGCACCAGCGTTGAGCACCTGCACCTTCACCGACTTCGGGTCGACGATCTGGCCTTGCTGGTTCTGCACCGATTCCGGCGGCGTCTGGCCTGCTTGCGCCTGCGGTGCGTCGGCCTGCTCGCCAGGCAACGGGGCCGCGTTGATGATCGCGTTGAACAGTGCCTTGTTGTCTTTGTCCTTCAACACTTCGTTGCCGCGGTCGTTGGGGTCGCCAACCGTGGGCACAGTGATGAAGGTGACCTTGCCCGCGCCGACGCTCTGCAGCGACCGGCCGAGGGTGATCAGATCGTTGGTTTCGATGCCCTCGCCGAACGTGGCCTTGGTGAACGCGCTGACGAACGCGCTGAGCTTGCCGGGATCCAGCAGCACCTGACCGGACATCGCCTTACGCAGCAAGGAGGAAAGGAACTTCTGCTGGCGCTTGATCCGGCCGTAGTCGGAGGTCGGGTCGCCTTTTGCCGACGTCGGGCTTTCCTTGACTTGCCGTGCCCGCACGAAGTTCAGCGCCGCGTCCCCCCGCAGTGTCACGTTCTGGCCGGGCTGTTCGACGATCCACGTCTTGAGCTTGATGTCGTACATCGGTTTCGCCACGCACATCTCGACGCCCTGGACGGCGTCGACCATGTCCTTGAAGCCGTGGAAGTTGATGCCGACGAAGTGGTTGATCTTCAGGCCGGTCAGGTTCTGGATCACCTTGGTCACGCACTTCGGGCCGCCGACCTTGAACGCCGTGTTGATTTTGGCGTTTTTGTACGGCTTGTCCGGCGCGCTGTACTGGCTGGTCTTGTCGTCGTACTTCTCGCAGGCCGGAATCTGGACTTCCAGGTCACGCGGGAAGGACACCATCACGACGCGATTCCGCTCCCTGGGGATGTGCGCGATCATGATCGTGTCGGCGCGGGCGCCGCCGCCGACGTCCGCTTCGGTACCAACGCCGTCTTCTTCCGACGCGCCATCACGGGTGTCCGAACCGACCATCAGGAAGTTCTCGTCGCCGAGCTGAGCGGCGCCGTTCTGGATGTCGGACGAGTTCTCGTCGAGCGCTGCGACCTCGTTGAACTGGCCGTCGAGCCATTCCGTGCCGCCCCACACCGCGCCGGTGCCGATGAGTAAGGCTCCGGCGACGGACGCGGCGACTATCCGGCCGGTCCGGATCAGCTTGTTACGCGGTGGCTTGCGCGTGCCGCCACCACCAGCGGACTGCGGCTTCGGCGGGTCGGCGTCGACGATGTGTTCGACCGGCCGATCGTGCACCGTGGGTAGATCGGCCAGTTCAGTGTCTCTGGTGCCTGCTGCCTGGTTCTCCGCGAGGACGTCAGGCTCTTCGTCGTCCCCGCTTTCCCCTTTTAGCCACGGCATCAAGCGCTCGCGCTTTTCCTTCTTTAGTCGTTCCTCTTCGGCGAGCTCGTCATGCACCGCGGAGAACCGCGCCAGGGTGGCGTCCACCCGGCGGATTTCCTTCACCGGCTCGGAGATGGCCTCCATCTCCGTGGTCATGCTGATCGCGTCGACGCCGCCGCGCGGCGGCATCGGCTTACGCTCCGGGCGCTTCAACGCGGGCGGGACCTGGCCGTTGTGCTCTTCCGGCTCAGCAGGCGGCGCGGGTGGGACCGGCAGCTGGGTCGACATCTGGCCGACAGGCTTGCCGGGACGGCCGTTCTGACCGTTCGGCGAAGGCATTTGTTGCGACGGCTGCGGCGCGGGCATTTGCTGAGACGCCTGCGGCGTTGGCAGCTTCTTGGGTGGCGCGGGCATTTGCTGGGACGGCTGTGGCATCGGCATCTGCTGCGATGGCTGCCGCTTGGCTACCTGTGGCGCGGGCATTTGCTGCGATGGCTGTGGCATCGGCATCTGCTGCGATGCGGGCATCTGCTGCGACGGTTCCGGCATCGGCTGGGGGGCGCGCTGAGGTCGCTGCTGCTGGCCGGTGTGCCCGTTATGGCCGTTCGTGTAGCCGTTGGCTGGTTTCGCCGGGGGCGCCGGCGGGCTCTCCGGCATCGGCCGCGGCCCGGACGTGTGCCCACGCGGAGTCGGCGGGACCTGCGCGGCGGCTACCGCGGCAGCAGGTACCTGATATGTACTGGATGCTTGTCCGACCTTCCGCTGCGGTGCTGGACGCTGTCCAGTCGCGTCGCGGGCCGGTGCCGGGCGCTGCCCAGTTGCCTGCTGTCCATTCGGCGGAGGCGGGGTGGCGGCGGGAGGCTGAGGGGCGCGGCCACGGGGCTCCGGTCGCGGCATCTGCTGCGACATCTGCTCCGGGCGCGGCTGGGCCTGACGACGTGGCGGCGCGGCGCGGCGCTGTGCCTCCGGCGGCGGGGGCGGTGGCGCCTGCGGCGGCTTGGCTGGCTCAGGCCGTTGTGGAGCCTGGGGTGCCGGTTGACTCGCCGGTGGTGCCACGTCATTGAGCTGCGGAATCGGCAGGTCTGTCCGCGACGTGTGGCGCTTGACCAGGTCCGAGACGCTGACGCCGCCCGAATCCTCCATTGACCGTCTGCGACGGCGTGGCTGCTGTTCGGGTGACGCTTCCTCGGTCGAGTGACGACTGCGGCGAGCACCGGTGCCGTACGGGCGATCTTCGTCGGGCACCAGGTCTCCCTTCAATCTCAGTCACGTCACGATATCAACACGGCCCCGCTTGTCCAGACGCGCCGGGGAGCCTGAGTGTTGCAGACCGACAGTGGTCGTTGCCCAGCGATAGTACGGGCGGTGTCCACTCTTGACGACAGGCCGACCAACTTTGTTTACGTTCAGTACGCGGAATCGCGCAGGCGTCTAGGCCGAACGGGGGATGTCGAGCGTCAGTAGACCAGGGCCTTCGACTCGGTCACGGCCCGGCGCCCGGCTGCGGGCCCCGCCAAGAACGTTCTTCCGCCAACGCGGTAGGCGACGGCGTTTCGTCCGGATTGCTTCGCGGTATAAAGCAGCCCGTCCGCCTGACGCAGCTGCCGTTCAGGTCCGGAACCGAGACTGAGGGTCGGCTCGTGCGCGATCCCGATGCTGACCGTGACCCGGAGCCCGAGCACGATCTTCGACCAGGGATAGCTCTCGATCTTGATCCGGGCCGCCTCGGCCATCGCGACCGCCGTCGGGCCGTCGACGCCCGGCAGGACCAACGCGAACTCCTCGCCGCCGTAGCGCGCGCAGAATGCCTCTTCGGGCAGACCGTCCTGCAACAGATCGACAACCCGCTGCAGTACCCGGTCGCCGATCAGGTGGCCGAAGGTGTCGTTCACCTGCTTGAACCAGTCAAGGTCGACCAACGCGACGGCGAGACCGCCGACCATGGTGTGCCTGTCGGCGAGCAACGTGACCAGTCGCTGGTCGAGATAACGGCGGTTGTAGCTGGCAGTCAGGCTGTCGCGGATGCTCTGCTCGCGAGCCTCGGCGTGCTCGCGGCGCAACCGGTCGACCTCCCGGCGCAGCTGCTCGGGGATGCGCGGCGCTTCGGTCTTGTCAGCGTGGATGAGCTCGAGTGCGGAGCGAAGGTGCTGGTAGGCCTGGCGCCACTGACCGCGCGAAGCCAGCAGGGTGGCGATCGACTCGTGCAGCTGCACAAGAGAAGTCCCGTCAGGCGTGTTCGCGCCGCCTGTGTCCTCGTGCACGGCCCACTCCGGCGGGTCTGACACGGGCTCAGGCTCGGCGATACCGCGTCCGAGTCCGGTCACCGCCTTCACCTCCCTCAAGTATCTCTGTCGACCGGTTGGCGGCTCGGCTTGAGACACTGAGGGCGGGTGTATACAGAAATCCCTCATCTGGTGGATGAACGGCTGCTCCAACCCAGTGATGAGGTGTGACACGCCTCGCAGTCGTATTCAACTTTCCCGAAGGCAAGGCATAAAGCCGTAAACGGCCCCGTCGAGCACCACGACCCGCTCGGATCCGATCTGATCACCGAGCACCTGGCCGTCCTTGACGACCCGCAACGACACGGCGACGACGTAGACATCCCCACGCGGCCGGTCAGCCCCTTCGGGCGCCCACTTCGCGTCCGGGCGCAAAGTGGACATGGTCGGGTCAACGGTGATCGTGACCCCGGGAAGCTGGCAGATCCGGCCGGTGAAGTCGGGGTGCTGGGTGCGGCGGAGGAAGTCCTGTTGCGCGGCGGATCCCTGCCGCGCGGCCGCTTCGAAGTCGGCGAAGTACTTGACGATGAGGTCGTTCGCCCTGTCCGGACCGGCGACCGGAGTGCCCGTGACCGCGGCAGAGCAGCCCGCTATCAGCGTGACCACTGCAAATGCCGCTCGCATGGTCAGGAACTTATCGCCTCGACAAGCTTGTCGGGTGCCTCCATGTGGGCAACATGGCCGAGATTATCGAGCAGAAGCAGTTCGGCGCCGAGCGTGTACGCGAGCGTCTCGGTTGGCCTGCCGAACGGCATAGTTCCAACATTTTTGGCCCCAAGAACAATCTTGGTCGGGGCCTTCGGTACGGCCACCTGGTCGTAGTCGAGGTCATAAGCGAGCATCGCGTCGAGCTCACGGACGGCCGATGCGACGAACGGCAATTGGGACTTCCACATCCGGTTACCGCGATAGCGCTCCAAGACATCGGGCGGAGTCGGCGACACATCGGTGACAATGATCTCCATGGCAGCGTGGAGATCGCCCGCATCGACTGCCCGTTTTGCCCGGTCAACAGCGCTGCCAACAAAGGCCTTGAGCTGATGGCCGGTGGCGATGGGCTCGTAGAGGATCACGCTGTGCAAGTCGTCGCGCTGTTGCGCGGTGAGCAATGCGATCACGGCGCCATAGCTATGGCCGAAGAGAATCGGGTTACGCCCAGCCTTGTCGAGAACTCGATGAAGATCGTCGATCTCGGTCTTGAGGCTGTAGTCCGTGTTGAGGGCGACACCATTGCGGCCGCGACGGTCCCGCGCGATTACGTCGTGGCCCCTGGCGACAAGGCCGGTACGGACGTCGTTCCACTGCGCCGCGTCGGCGAGGACCCCGTGCACCACAACCATGGCCATGTCAGAGGGAACCCAATCGACATTGAAACCATGCCGTGACGCGCGTCACTACCCGCCGGAGTGCATGACGTCGGCGCCGATCGGGACCGAACGGTCGTCCGGGTCGTCGAGCCAACCCTCCGGCAATGTGACCTTGCCAGGCGAACCCTGGCGCCCGCGCGGGCCTTCGGCGTCCTTGGGGAACGGTGCGTCGTGGTCGAGTTGCGTGATCAGATCCTCGATCTGGCCGACGGTGTCAACCATGGCGAACTTCTGGCGAAGCTCGGACCCGATGGGGAAACCCTTGAGATACCAAGCCATGTGCTTGCGCAGATCCCGGATCCCCTTGTCCGCGCCAAGGTGATCGACGAGGAGAAGTGCGTGCCGGTGCAAGATCCGTGCGACAGTCCCGAGATCCGGACCGTCCGGAATCGGCTCATTCCTGAGGGCGGCCTGCAGTTCAGCGAAAAGCCAAGGCCTGCCAAGGCATCCACGGCCGACGACAACACCATCGCACCCGGTCTGCGCCATCATCTTGATTGCGTCGTCAGCACAGAAGATGTCCCCGTTACCGAGGACAGGGATAGTGGTGACGGCTTCTTTGAGCATCGCGATCTTCGACCAGTCCGCGGTGCCCGAGTACCGCTGGGCGGCGGTCCTGGCATGCAGAGCAACCGCTTGTGCCCCTTCGGCTTCCGCGATCCGTCCGGCGTCGAGGAAGGTCAGGTGCTCGTCATCGATGCCAACCCGGAACTTGACGGTGACAGGCACATCGCCAGCGGCATCGACGGCAGCCTTGACGATGTCCCCGAAAAGCCGCCGTTTGTAAGGAAGAGCGGCCCCGCCACCCTTCTTGGTCACCTTGGGAACCGGACACCCGAAGTTCATGTCGATGTGGTCGGCTCGATCCTCGCTGACAATGATCTTGGTGGCCTCGGCGATGGTGGCGGGGTCGACGCCGTAGAGCTGGAGTGAGCGTGGGCTCTCGTCCTGGCCGAAGGTGATCATGTGCATGGTCTTCTCGTCGCGTTCGACGATGGCCCGTGCGGTGATCATTTCGCAGACGTAGAGCGAGGTGGGGCTGCCGAACTCGCGGCACAGCTGCCGGAACGCCACATTGGTGATCCCCGCCATCGGAGCGAGCACGACGGCAGGATCGACCTGGTAGGGGCCGATCTTCAACGACGGAGTTCCAGCATTCACGTCCCCAAGGCTAACTGGCGACACGCGCCACCTAGTCCTGACTGGCCATTCGTTCGGCAGATCCACGACGGAGATTTCGGCAGATGAGCGAGAGTGTCTTCGGCAAACCAGCGACGTAATCTTCGGCAGATCCACGAATCACCTGTACTATCAAGTCGTGCGCACAGCTGCGGAATACCTACCACGTCGAGCTACTGAGCTGATTGCGGACGCGCTCGAGGACACCCGCGTGGTCATCGTCAACGGTGCCCGTCAGACGGGTAAGAGCACGCTCGCTGAGTTGTGCCTGCGCGACCGCGCTGACAGTATGCGGCGATATTTGGACGATCCTCGGACCAGGGCATCGGCCGTCGCTGACCCGGTCGCGTTTCTTGACGCCCCCGGCACGATGCTCATCGATGAGGTCCAACGGGTTCCGGAGTTGTGGCTGACGATCAAGCATGTGGTCGACCGCGATCCCCGCCCAGGGCGGTTCCTGCTGACTGGGTCGGCCCGATTGCTTGGCCTGAGTCAGCTGCCTGACGCCCTGCCTGGGCGTTCGGAGACCATCGAACTGTTTCCGCTGTCCCAGGGTGAGATCAACGGCCAGCCCGACGGCTTTGTCGACGCCGCGTTCACCCATGGCAGCCAGCTTGCGGTGAAACCCTCGCAACTGCGTCGCCGTGATTACCTGGCTCTCGCTTCCTGCGGTGGGTACCCAGAAGCCATTCGCCGGACAAGTCCCCGGCGCCTGGCCCAGTTCTTCCGGTCGTATCTGGACGACATCATGACAAGGGACGTCCATCAGGTCGCGGACATCCAACGCGGTTCCGATATGCGGCGACTTGTCGGGACACTCGCAGCGCAGTCCGGCGGCTTGCTCAACTACGCGCGACTGTCGTCAGACCTGGCGCTTCCGGCGTCGACTGTCCGCGACTACGTCGGACTCCTCGAACTGGTTTACCTGATCCGGCTGATTCCGGCGTGGTCAGCGAACGCGACAACTCGGGCCGTCGCTACACCGAAACTGGTCTTCAACGACGCCGGTCTTGCTGCGTACTTGGTCTCCGGAGTCACCAACGACGCGGCGATAGGCGGACTCGTCGAAACGTTCGTCATCGGTGAACTCGCGCGCCAGATCACGTGGAGCCAGACGACTCCGCGCCTGCACCACTACCGAGACCGCGATGGCTACGAGGTCGACGCGGTGCTGGAGGACAACGCTGGGCGAGTGGTCGGCATCGAAGTGAAGGCTGCTGAAACTGTTCGTACGGACGACTTTCGCTCCCTGCGTCTGCTTCAACGACGCCTCGGCGACCGTTTCCGCGCAGGCTTTGTCCTCTACTGCGGAGACCAGCAACTGCCTTTTGGTGAGAACCTCGCTTGCGTTCCGATCAGCGCATTGTGGACGACATCACCAGAGTGAGTTGTGAGTGCGTTGACTTCGGGCACCGGAAGTTCATATCGATGTGGTCGGCTCGATCCTCGCTGACAATGATCTTGGTTGCCTCGGCGATGGTGGCGGGGTCGACGCCGTAGAGCTGGAGTGAGCGTGGGCTCTCGTCCTGGCCGAAGGTGATCATGTGCGTGGTCTTCTCGTCGCGTTCGACGATGGCCCGTGCGGTGATCATTTCGCAGACGTAGAGCGAGGTGGGGCTGCCGAATTCACGGCAGAGCTGCCGGAACGCCACATTGGTGATCCCCGCCATCGGAGCGAGCACGACGGCAGGATCGACCTGGTAGGGGCCGATTTTCAACGACGGAGTTCCAGCATTCACGTCCCCAAGGCTAACGGTTCCACTCGCGGTGCTACCTTGGTATTACCGGGCGAGCTATCATCGGGCCATGGCGGTGGAAAAATTGAGTGTGTCCCTTCCGGACACTGTCGCGGCGCGAGCTAGGCGAGCGGCTGACCGGGCGGGCATGCCGTTGTCAGCGTGGCTGGCGCAAGCCGCCGAAGCAGCTGCGGATCTTGCTGAGGCTCAGGCCGCCGCGCAGGAGTACGCGGCCAGGTTCGGTGAGCCGGACCCCGACGAGCTGGCGGAGATTCGCGTCCAGCTCGCAGAAGCGGGTGTTGGTTCGCCTGAATCGCCGGAGGAAGCTTTGGCGCGTGCGGACGCTTTGGCCCGGCTTCTGGGATTCCCGAACGAAAGGCGAGCCGGTTGAGTGCTCGTGGTCTGATCTTGGATGCTGGTGCGCTGATCCACGTCGAGGCCAATCCCAGGGGACGCGTCTATGGGGCATGCCGTGATGCTCTTGACGCGGGAACACCTGCGCTGCTGCCAACAGTCGTACTCGCACAAGTGTGGCGGGCGAGTACGAGGCAGGCCCCGGTCGCGATGCTCCGCAGGATGTGCCGATCGGTCCCATTTACAGAGGACGTCGCGGAAGCAGTCGGACGCATGCTCGCTTTGGCTGGTACCGCTGACGTTGTGGACGCGGCCGTCGTCATCGCTGCGATTAGCCACGGGTGTGCCGTGCTCACGTCGGATCCCAGCGATCTAGGGAAACTAGCGAACGCCGCTGGTGTACAGATACCGCTGGTAGTCGTCTGACCAGTGTGCCGGCTGTGGGCACCCGAAGTTCATCGACGTGACCGGCCTGGCCTCGCCGACAATGATCTTGCGTGTCACGTCGGCTTGACGAGCTGGCTGATTCTCTGCGGCGAGACGCCGAGGATCCGCGCAGCATCCTGTTTGGACATTCCGTTGCCGATGATGTGAGCGACTGCTTGGCGGATCCTTTCGGCGGCGCAGCGCTGGGCTTGTTCGGCTGCCCGGGTTTGCTCGCGAGCCTTCCTGACCTCGTCGCCCAGTTCGCCAGGAAGCGTGAATTCGATGTCGACCTCGACCGTGTCAATGGGGATCTCTTCCATGATGGCAACGAGATCCTTGGCCATTCGCTCGGCTTCGGTTGTGGTACGCCCCTGGGTGGCTCCGACACCGGGCACCTCTACGACCCACCACTTGCCCTCGCGGCGAGCTGTCGCGGAAAAGCTCTTCACTGCAACCACCCTTCGGGAAGGCATGTCATCTGCTTGCCGATGCTGCGTACCACTCCTGCGGTAATCGTTCGGTGGTTCGGGACTGACGTGCGGTGTTGGCTGCATGGGCAACCGAAGACCTCGTGTCCTCCGGAGTTGCGGAGCGACACGCATCCGTGGTTTGTCAGCAACGTGACCACGTCCGCCCGTTTCATGGTTTTTGAAACCATGAGGATAATCTAGGGGGGATAGATGGTCAATCTAAATCCCCTCTAGAGGGTTTCACCTGGGATGTGTATTTCACCCGCGAGCCAACGGGTTGTCCGGAAAGCGCTCGTCCAGCTTGTTGCGCCGCTCATCGCTACGGGCCGGTCCGAGCCTCCTGAGCGGCCACAACGGCCGCGCCGTTCTGTTCCGCCCACTCGGTGAGCATTTCGATGGGTTTCATCAGAGTCACACCAAGTTCAGTCAACGTGTACTCGACCCGCGGCGGAACCTCCGCGAAAGCGGCCCGCGTGACAAGCCCATGCTCGGCGAGCCGCCGGAGTGTCTGGCTGAGCATCTTCTTCGAGATACCGCCGATCAGGTCGAGCAGTTCGCCATGCCGACGCGGGCCACGGCTGAGCCCGTACAGCGTGACCACGGCCCACTTGTCGGTGATGATCTCGACGGCCAACCGAGCCGGACAATCGGCCAGAAATACGTCCCCACCAGTAAAGTCACCCACGGTTCCCAGGGTACCGACGGGTGCCCATCGGCTTCGTAGGCTGCTGATCATGACAACGCTTCCGCCAAGCACCCACCGGCTGTTCGAGACCGACCGCTACGCCACCTTCATCACCATCAATGCCGACGGCTCGCCGCAAACCAGCCTGATGTGGGTGTCCCGCGACGGCGACGACCTCCTCTTCGGCGCGGAGAACTTCCGCGTGAAAACCCGTAACCTCAAGCGCGACCCCCGGATCACCGTGATGATCGAGGACGACCGGAACAACCCGGATGGCCTACGTCAGCACCTCATCGTCCGCGGCACAGTCACCTTCCACGGCCCGGACATCGTCGAGGAGTGGGCGGCGTTCATGGACAAGCAGTCCCATCGCTACCTCGGCACGGATTTCCCGTTCCCCAACAGGTTCACGCCAACCGGCGTGATCGGCCGGATCAAGCCCGACCGCATCTCCGGCGTCGGCCCGTGGGCTTGACTTCAAGCCCGCGTGAGGTTGCACGATCCGGCCTATGTACTGGAATCCCTTGCCGGCCATTCACGAACTCGCGACCGGCGACTGCCTCAAAAGCGATTGGCCGAAGCGCAACTGGCGCAACACCCCTGGGCCGTTCTACGGCGCTGAAACTGACACCTGTTGGACTGGCCGGATGAGTGCACCCAGGCACGTGATGTACGACGATGACTACGGCCAGGAGTTCATCTATCGCCAGCCCCAGAACGTCGAAGAGGTCAAGCAGGTGCTCGACGCTGCCTGGGACGACCCCTGGACTGGCTACGCCGCCGACGGCGACAACCACTGGACACCGGCGACGGTCCGCGAGTGGTGGGCTGACCGAAGACGGCTGAGCGAATGGGCGACCGGGCTCCTCAGCAATTGGTCCATCAGTGCGAACGAGGATGAGCGTGAAGCAGCGACCGGAGCAAGGGATCTCTTGGCATACCTTGATAACGGCATGGCGGCGTACCTCAGGGGTTACGTGTTCTGGCTGTCCGAGGGACGCGAACCCGTTGCGGACGACACTTTGCCGGAGCTGTGATCCAGGAGCAACGAGTACATCTGCTCGTCGAACGCCACAAGCCGGATCACTTCAACCTTGGTCGATGTGAGCGTCGACACCGCGATCGACGCGGCTTCTGGGAGTGGATAACCGTAGACGCCGGTGGCGATCGCCGGGAAAGCGATACTGCGGACACCGAGTTCCTCGGCTAGCAGCAGGGATTTCCGATAGCACGAAGCGAGCACGTCGGCTTCCCCATAACCACCGCCTTCCCACACCGGTCCGACCGTATGGATCACGTACTTCACTGGCGCGAGGTCGAATGCCGGTGTCGCGATGGCCTCGCCAGGCAGGCACGGCGCAAGTGCCGCGCCTGCCTCGGCGAGCCGCGGCCCGGCAGCGTGGTGGATCGCGCCATCGACACCGCCGCCGCCCATCAGCGACTCGTTCGCCGCCGTGACAATGGCATCCACGCGTTCTTGCGTGATATCGCCAAGCACCACTTCGATCGAGGCCATGCCCCGATCATCGCAGCGATCGGTCCACGTGTCCGTCTAGTTCGCTGACAGCTCAGCGGGCCTCCGGATGGCGTGCGCGGCTTGGCGCCACACGGTCCGGTTCGTTGGGCTGCTTGGGGTACACCGGCGGCCATGGCGCGTCCATCAATCCAGCAGCCATGTCCCGGGAATGCATTTCCAGCAACGGTTCCAACGACTGTGGACGCATCGACTCCCAAGGATCGCCCAGTGCGGCCAGTCGCGCGGGCACCGAAGCCAGCGTCAGCGTCTCCGGCGACACCGAGTCCACTTCGGACCAGAACAGCGGCGTGGAAACCGGCCCGGTCACCTTGTCCCGCACCGACCACGCGCCGAAAACCGTCTTGTGCGGGGCATTCTGGTTGTAGTCAACGAAAATCCGCTTACCGCGTTCTTCCTTCCACCAGGCTGCGGTGATCAGGTCGGGTCTCCGGCGCTCCAACTCACGGGCCACGGCCACCGCGGCCGACCGAACCGCGTACGAATCCCACCGAGGCTCAAGACGCATGTACACGTGCAGTCCACGCTTGCCCGTGGTCTTCAGATACCCCTCAAGCCCCAGCGACGACAGCAAAGCCCGCAACTCGTGAGCAGCCTCGACGGCCTGTGCGAACTTGGTCCCGGGCTGCGGGTCGAGGTCCAGCCGTAGCTCGTCGGCAAAGGAGGCATTGGTCGCCGTGAACGGCCACACGTGAAACCCGAGACATCCTAGGTTCACGGCCCAAGCCACATGAGCGAGGTCCGCGATGACGAGGGCGTTCGACGGGGTCCCGTTTACCGTCTGCACCACGGTCGTCTGCAACCATGGCGGGACCTTGTAGGGCACGCGCTTCTGGAAGAAGGACGGCCCGCCCGCTCCACGCGGGAACCGCTGCATCAGGACGGGCCGTCCGCCCATCGTGCGCATCAGCGGCTCGGCCACCGCCAGGTAGTAGTTGACCAGGTCGAGCTTGGTTTCGCCGCGGTCAGGGAAGAACACCCTGTCCGGGCTCGACAGTGCCACTTCGCGTCCCGCGACCTGCATGTTCTCCGACGCTACCCGGCAGAATCGGGGTGTGCGAGCGAGTCGGTTGCTTTCGGTCCTCCTGCTGCTGCAGGCCAGGGGGCGGATGACCGCGCAGGAACTGGCCGATGAGCTGGAGGTCTCGGTCCGCACGATCTACCGGGACGTGGAGTCGCTCAGTACCGCGGGCGTGCCCGTGTACGCCGACCGCGGCCCGGCCGGTGGCTACCAACTGTTGGACGGATACCGCACGCAGCTGACCGGCATGACCACGGCTGAGGCCGAGACGTTGTTCCTCGCGGGCCTGCCTGACCAGGCCAAACAGCTCGGGCTTGGCGAGGTCCTCGCGGCCGCGCAGCTCAAGCTGATGGCCGCGCTTCCGCCCGAGCTGCGGGACAGGGCGCAGTCCATCCGGGAACGTTTCCTGCTTGACGCGCCCGGGTGGTTCCGTGAGGGCGAATCCGCGCCCTACCTCTCCGCAGTTGCCGCGGCCGTATGGGACCAGCGGTGCATCTCCGTGCGCTACCGGCGGTGGGGCAACGCTGAGGTGACCAGGCTGCTCCAGCCGCTCGGACTCGTGCTCAAGAACGGCGCCTGGTACCTCATCGCGACGAGCAAGGGCGAGCCGCGCACCTATCGGGTGTCGAGGATTCTCGCGTTGGAGCCGACCGACCAGAAGTTCGACCGGCCCGAGGACTTCGACCTCGGCAAATACTGGGAGGTCTCGGCCGAGCGCGTACAGAACACCCTGTGGCAGGGCGAAGCCACCGTCCGGCTTTCCCCGCAGGGCCGCAAGCTGGCTTTCCTGCTTGGCCCGGTCGTTGGCCGCGCGCTGCGCGACCGCGAACCCGAGCCCGACGAGGACGGCTGGATCACCGTCACCGTGCCGATCGAGACGAACCTGCACGCCCTGCACGCCATCCTGCAGCTCGGTGCGGACGCGGAAGTCCTTGAACCACAAGAACTCCGGGACATGTTCGCGAAAGCGGCCACGGATCTGGCGCGCCTCTACTCCTAGCCGACGTCGCGTGCCATCAGGTCCTCTTCGGTTTCCCGGCGCACCAGAGGCCGCGCGTAGCCGTCGCACACCCCAATGATCGGTGGACGGCAGACCTGGTTGTAATTCGAAGCAAGGGAGTGGTGGTACGCGCCGGTCACCGGCACCGCGAGCACATCGCCCGCGTGCACATCAGCGGGGAGTGGGACGTCAGCGGCGATGATATCCCCTGCCTCGCAATGCCTTCCGACGACCGAGACCGTCCGAAGTGGAGCACGGGAGTTCCGGCCAGCGAGCCGTACCAGGTAACGGGCGCCGTACAGCGACGCACGCATGTTGTCGCTCATCCCGCCGTCCACTGCGACGTACGAGCCTTTCACCGTGATGACACGGTAAAGCGTCACACCCGCGTTGGCGACGAGGGCGCGACCGGGCTCGATCGTCAGCCGAGGCGTCGGTAGCCCGAGCGAAGAAGCTGTGTAGCTGATCGCGACCTGTACTCGTTGCGCATACCCGACCAGGTCGAACTCCTGCTCGCCCGGCAGATAGGGCACGGCGTGGCCGCCGCCGAGGTCCAGCGAACGCAGCACGATCCCGTGCCGGTCGCGGATCTCACCCATGAACTCGACCATCCGCCGGGCGGCGAGCTCGAAACTGGCCACAGACCTGATCTGCGACCCGATATGGCAGTGCAGTCCATCCAGCCGCAGACCTGGCTGCGCCAGTACGGCCGAGACCGCGGTCATGGCGTCTCGCAACGGAAAACCGAACTTCTGGTTCTCCACTCCTGTCGCGATCGCCTTGTGCGTGTGCCCGTCGACGCCCGGCGTCACCCGGACGAGCACACGCTGCGGATGTCGTGCCAACGAGCCAAGCTGCTCGATCTCGTCGAGTGAGTCGACCACGATCCGCCCAACCTCGTACTCCAGCGCCGCCTTCCAGTCCTCAGTGGTTTTCACGTTGCCATGCAGCAGGATCCGCTCGGCAGGGAACCCGACCGCACGAGCGATCGCCAGCTCACCCGCAGAGCAGACGTCCAGTGAAAGTCCTGCTTCGGCCATCCAGCGCAGCACGGCCCGGCAAGTCAGCGACTTGCCCGCGTAGGCGATCTCGAAGCCAGGCAGCGCGGCCTGATACGCCGCACACCGGCGCCGAACTTCGTCCTCGTCAAGAATGTATGCAGGGGTGCCGAACCGTGCGGCAAGCTCAGAGGCCGAAATGCCTGCGATGGACAGTCCGTCGGCCGTGGCGACGGTACTGCGCGGCCAGACATCCGGCTCGAGTTTTGTATGCAGCGAGCGGCCCAGACTCGGGAGCACATCGGTAAGAGTCACTCCACCACAACAGCGCGATTCGGGCGCGGTGGCGTCAAGTGCGACGCGGTCATGACGACTCGACGGCCCTTGTTAGCGCGATCTTGACAGTGAGGTGACGCCGGCCACTGTGATCAGGGCTTGCTCGCATAGTCAGCCAGCGCGTGTGCGAACTCGTCGGTCAGCTTGTGCAGCGCGCGCCGGTAAATCCAGCCCATGCCGGGCACTTTCGGCCGGAACGACGTGTGCCAGCGGATGTCCGTGCCGTCGCCGCTCGGCGTCAGGTCGATGTCGGCGCGGTAGCCCCTCAATGGCAGCCCGGACAGCAGGACGTAGCTGAACCGTTTGTCCTGCACCAGTTCGGCGACCTGCTCGCGCATCTTGTAGCGGCCAGTGAAGAAGTTGCGGATCGCGCCGACGCTCTCCGGCTCCGGTGAGCTGGGCTTTTCCAGTTCGAACCGCTCGAGCTTCGACCAGACCGGCCAGGTTGAGCCGTTGCGTAAGAGGGCGTAGATCCGGCTCGGTGTGGCCGTCGAATGGGCGACGACCTCGAATTCCTGCTTCGCCATGTACCAGATGGTACATGTACCATGCGGTTCAATGGTAGACGCGAAGCAACGGCTGTTGTCCGCGGCAGTGGACCACGTGGCCGAACATGGAGTCGGTGAGCAGAGCCTGCGCCAGATCGCCGCCGCGCTCGGGACCAGTCATCGGATGCTGATCTATCACTTCGGTTCGAAAGAGGGCCTGCTCGTGGAGATCATCAAGGCGGTCGAAGCGCGTCAACGCGAAGTACTGGCCGACTTGGCGCACGAGCCGGGTGAGTCGGCCGGTGACATGGGACGACGGTTCTGGAAGCGGATCTCCGACCCGGCACTGTGGCCGAACATCCGGCTGTTTTTCGAGGTCTACGGCCAGGCGCTGCAAGGCAGACCAGGCACGACACACCTGCTGGACGACGTGGTCCACGCATGGCTCGACCCGGTCATCGCGGTCGGCGTGGCCCAAGGCTTGTCCGAAGAGGACGCTCGGGTGACGGCCCGCCTCGGGCTCGCGGTGACCCGTGGGCTGCTGCTTGACCTGCTGGCCACGGGCGATCGCGAGGCGGTGGACGCGGCGATGGAGCGCTACATCGTCAGCTACGAGGCTCAGCTGCCTGGTCGGGCCAGCCCGCTTTCGTAGGCCAGCACCACGGCGTGCGTCCGGTCGCGGGCGTTGATCTTGGTGAACAGCCGGGAGACGTAGGTCTTCACGGTCGCCGGAGTGAGGTCCAGTTCCGTCGCGATCTCGGTGTTCGTCCGCCCTTTCGCGACCAGCCTGAGCAACCTGGTGTCCTGTTCGGACAGCTCGGGCAGTTTCACGCCGCCGGGCAGCGCGACGCTGTCCAGTAGACGCCGGGTGACTGACGGCGAAAGCACGGCGTCGCCTGCGTTGATCGATCTGATGGCCTCGATGACGTGCTCGGGTGGGGCATCCTTGACCAGGAAACCGCTGGCACCAGCCCGCAACGCGGCGTGGACGTTGTCGTCGTGGTCGTAGGTCGTGAGCATCAGGACCCTGGTCGTGGTGTCCTTGGCCAAGATCTGTTTCGCGGCTTCGATTCCGTCGAGGCGCGGCATCCGGATGTCGAGCAGAACCACGTCAGGCCGCAATTCCTCTGTCGCGGCAATGGCTTCGGCACCGTCGGCGGCCTCGCCGACCACGGACAGGTCCGGTTCGGACTCGACGGCCATCCGCAGGCCCATCCGCACAATGGGCGCGTCGTCGCAGATCAGGACGGTGATCATGACGGCACCGGGAAGATCGCGCGGACTGACCAGCCGCCTTCCGGCCGTGGACCGGCGCGTAGCGCGCCACCGGCGAGCTCGGCCCTCTCCCGCATCCCGGTCACGCCATGGCCAGGGTTGACCACGCCGCCTTCGCCGTCGTCCGTGATCTGCAGTTCGAACGCGTCCGGCCAGTACTTCACGCTGATCCTGGCGGCTTTCACGCCGGAGTGCCGCATGACGTTGGTCAAGGACTCCTGCACGATCCGGAAGGCGGCGGCGCCCGCCGTCAACGGCATGCGGATGGGCTGGCCGTCGATGTCGACCTGCACATCCAGGCCGGTCTGCCGGGCTTCGTCGACCAAAGTAGACAGATGGTCGATGGTGCGGACGCTGCCTTCTTGGATCGAGTCGAGCAGCATTCTGTTCTCCGCCATGCCTTTCCGGCTGACATCCTCGATCTTGGCGAGCGCGGTGGCCGCGGCCTCGGGGTTGGTCTCGGCGATCTTGCGGCCGCCGCCAGCGAGGACGACCATGCCGCTCATCGTGTGCGCCAACATATCGTGCAGCTCCCTGGCGATCCGGGCCCGCTCCTCCGCTGCGGCTTGCGCGGCAACGGCTTCTCGCTCACGTTCCAGCTGCGCTGTGCGTTCCTCCAGTTCGGTGAGGTACGCGCGCTTGGTTCGGTGGTAGCGGCCAAGAAGCCACGCGGTGCCGACCCAGCCGAAGGCAAGCAGGGCAGTGATCGCGTACGGCTGTTTCGTCTCGGCGGTCACCAGGAAACTCATCAGGACGATCACCGCGACGGTCACCCCGATCAGGCCGAGGACCGTCTTCGTCGGCTCGACCTTGATCGAGTACGCGGCCAGTCCGTACAGCGGTATCCACGTGATCACCACGAGCGGGCCACCGGAATCCCAGTGCCACAACAAAGACGCGATGAACGCCACGGCGGTCACCATGAAGATCGCCACGGGAAACCGGCGGCGCCAGACCAACAGCAGGCTGCCGACGATCGTGACGGCCATGGCCAGCCAGCGGTCCCAGTAGAGGGTGGCCAGGACGGCAGCGAGGAACACGGCAAGCGCGATGTCCTGGCGGCGTTCGGTCCACATGGGCTCAACCATAAGCCCATCAACCCCGGTAAACCCGAACCATCAACCCCAGTCAATACCAACTTCAGACCACAGACAGATGCGAAGCCCCACCCGAACTTCCTAACGTGGAATCAACGAACTCGGGGGAAAAACCATGAGAAAACCCATCACGCTAGCCCTACTGATCCTTGCCGCAGCCCTGCTGCCCAGCGTGCCCGCATCGGCGTCCGCACGTGCGATGGAAGTAAGAGACGTCGTAGAGGTCAGGCAGATCCCGGAAACCCGGATCTCGCCCGACGGTCGACAAGTCGCCTTTCTGGTGACCGAACCGTCGGTCGCCACGCACACAGTGACCAGCCGGATCATGGTCGCGGACTTCGACCGACCGGACCGGGCCAGATCGGTCTACGCGGGCGACCGGGTGACCGACCTCGGCTGGCACGGCAACTCGATCACGTTCCTTACCGCCATGGACGGCGCCGACGAGGTCTGGTCGGTACCGGCTGCCGGTGGCAGACCCCGCAAGCTGTTCGACGCACCCGTGCCAGCGGTCCCGATCGGCGGGCAGCGGTTCGCGTTCTACAACTCGAACACCCCGGCCCACGACGCGAAAATCCTTCGGCACCAATGGTCTCCCGACGGACGCAGCCTCGCGTTCATCACACCGCACCTGGTGAAGCCGGACACCAGTGGTGGCGTGGTGTACGACGAAGCGAAGTACGGCATCCAGTCCATTGTGGAAGGCCAATACGGCTCGGCGCGGGTCGGCGTATGGGTATGGGAGGCTGGTCGTCCTCGGCACCTGACCGACGTGGACCTTGGCCCGCAGGGCGGTCTCGGTCCGTTGGTGGCGTGGTCAGCGGATAGCGATCGGTTGGAACTGGCTTTCCGAGGCAAGTCCTGGGTAGTCGACGTCCGAACCGGCGGGCAGGTCAACACGCCCCTTTCGACGCCACCCGCGCGACAGTCACTGGCTTCGGACAACCTCAGCGCGTTCTCCTACGCGGCAAACCGAGCCGCCGCTGTCCGTCAGTCCTGGAGCTCGCCACCACGGTTGGTGGTGATGGAGGGGCAGACAATCCGCGAAGGGCACAATCCCAACGCGCAATTCGCCAGCATCCAGTTCCAGCCTCCCGTCGCAGCACAGTGGACAGACCCGCATGGCCACAAAGCTGGCGGGTACCAAATCGTCCCGCCACAATGCCGGTCAACGAGATGTCCGACCGTCGTCATCACGCATGGCGGGGACGCGGCCCGAAACGGGTTCATGTCGGAAGCCCACGAATGGCAGTACCCGTCACAGCTCTTCGCTGCCAAGGGATTCGTCGTACTGGGGGTCGATGAATCACCCACCGCACCAGGTGGCCCCGGCAAGGACTGGCCCGAAACCCTGCGCAACATGCTAGAGCCCGTAACCATGATGGAAGCCGCGGTGCGCCAAGGCATCGACGCCGGATTCGTGGATCCAGGCCGCGTCGGCATCGCAGGCTACAGCCGCGGCGCTGAGGTCAGCCAACTCGCTGCAGCCCATTCCTCCATGTTCAAGGCAGTCTCCGCAGGCGAAGGCGGCAACGGCACAGTCGGATACTGGCTCCTCGGCGCCCAGAACCCAAACGTGGCCGAACGGGCAAAGCAAGTCTTCGGCGGCTCACCCGTGGACCCACAAGCAGCGGAACACTGGCAGCAGTACGCCGCCGACTTACGCGCCGCCCAGATCCGTACACCGATGTTGCTCCAGGCAGCGTCATTCAACGCAGTAGCAAACCTGGAACTCCGCGCCTACCTCAAAGCCCAGGGAGTGCCCGTGGAACTGATCGTGTTCCCCGGCGAAACCCACATCTTCCACCAACCAGCGCACCGCGCAGCAGCAATGACCCAGAACTTAACCTGGTTCGACCGCTGGCTCGCCTCGGCATAAGCACACCCGCGTGCCGAGCGACCGGACTGCCGGACGCGATCACGGCCGTGTGACCACGAACGATCACACAGACGTGCATCGTGCATGTGCTTCCGCTATGCCGGGCGGCAGCATCGGGACGTGATCGCCCAAGGCGTTGAAGCCGATCTACAGCGCACCTACCGCGGCCGCTGCGAAGGAACGCTTCGCCGAGTTCGCTGAGGCCTGAGGCGCCCGCCATCCGGCGATCATCCGATTGTGGGACAACGCGTGGGCCGAGAGTTCGTGCCGTTCCTGGCGTTCACCCCGGAGAACTGGCAGGCACCAAGAGGTTGTGTGGTGGCCGCGACAGTTGGATGGTCTCGCGACTTGATCCCAGCTGTTGTTCGCGACCAACGGGAACTCGAGTGGTCCAACTACACCACGCTCGACGAATAGGCCCACGCCCGCCCTAGGGCGTGTTTCAAATGCCCGATCGCGATAGCCAGGCCGGATGCGGCCCCTGACGCCACCGCGGCAACGCCCAAAGACAACCAGTATTCGCGGCGTCACCGCGGCGTCGCCAGGAACCACCCCGATCCTGCCTCTCATCGACCGGGACATTCGAAACACGCCCTAGCAGTCCGCGGCCAAACGCTGAGTGGCGCTGCCGTAACGGCCGCATACCTGGAATCACCACCGCGGCCGCATCCACCCGTCACCCGCGTGCCTAGCCTCTCAAGTCAGTACAACCAACGGGCGATCGGCACGGCGACTCGCAGAGGGTTGACCACAGCCAGCCGCGCCAGCCCGCCCTACCTATGACAGGACCCAATGCGGTGAAGGCCACCCTCGCGGCGTTCAACGCACCTAACTCGGCCCTCACACCCTCGAACACCAAGCAATGCCCGCAATCCTCACCCGAACGACCGGTCCCAACACAGACAACCCGCCAGGCGCACGGTATTCACAGTCAACGTCCGGTTCCCGGCCCAACCCCGAGCCTCGGGTTCCTGGCATCGGCGTTCAGCGCGCCAAACTCAGCCCGCACGCCCGCCAACACCAAGCAATGCTTGCACCTACGCGGTGCTTCGTCCGGCTGCGAGGCGACGACATGGACGAAGGTTGTCCTGGCGATCCGCAGTGAGTCCTCCAAATCGGGTGCATGAGTTACTCCGCGGTCCTGGCCGCACCCGTAGCGACCCACGCCGGGATTCATTGTCAGCAGCCCGGTCGGCAGAGCGGGGCTTGATCATCACCAGCTGCCACGTGCGGAAGCCACCGCACCGGAGGCGTGCCAGCTACCTGCGGGAACTTTCCGATGAACCCACCTACTAAGTGGTATTTGGTCACATTCCGCGCTCCTTACCGGAGTTAAAATCGGAATGGCGACTCCGAATCTTCCGACTCGGAGGAACCGTCGACTGCCGATCCGGGTGAGGAGCATGACTGAGACCGAAAGGCCGCTGAGGGCCGACGCGCGGCGCAACCGTGCGCGGGTGCTTGAGGTTGCCCAGCAGGTCTTCGAGACCGAAGGGCTGGCCGTTCCGGTCGACGAGGTCGCGAAGCGGGCCGGAGTTGGCATCGGCACCGTCTACCGGCATTTCCCCACCAAGGAAGCACTGCTTGAAGCCATCCTGATCAGCCGGGTCGAAGCGCTCATCGCGGACGCGCAAGCGCTTGCGGGCGCGAGTGACCCCGGTGCGGCCTTCTTCGGTTTCGTTGTCCGGATGGTCCGGCAGGTAGTCGGCAACAAAGCCCTCGGTGAGGCGCTGGTGTCGTCGGGCTTTGATCCCGTCGAGGTCCTGGGACCAACGCACGCTGTCCTGCGCGCCGCGCAGGATCACTTGCTCGCGCGGGCTCAGGAGGCTGGTGCGGTTCGCAAGGACGTCACCGGCGCCGATGTCAAAGCGATCATCGTGGGGATCATCGCTGCCGAACGGCACACGGACGATGGCGAGCCGGGCAGGCTTGGCTCGATCATGATCGAGTCCCTGCGGGCCTGAGTTCTACAGATCGGCGAGCGTGTTCCAGAACATCAGCTCGTAGTTCAGCAACATATGTCCATGCCGCCGGGCCTCATTCGGCTGCCAGCCTTGGTCCAAAGCCGCCTGAATTGCATTCAGTGCATACTGCTCCGGCTCGGGGACGGGCTTGGCGAAGAAGTCGAAGAACGCGCATGCCTGATCGTCGAATCCGTACTGCGCGCGCAACGAAGAAGCGATCGCCGCGCAGTATTCGCCCCATGCCGCGAAGTTCGCGAACAACGCCAGCAGTGCGTCGACCGGCTCCGCGTTGAGTGCCAAAGACGCCACATACGCCGGATATGCCTGGCAGCCCGCCAGCGGCACGTAGCCGTCGAGATCCGCTCCGGATGCCTCGGCCAGTGGGACAAGCAGGTCCAGCGCTAGGCTCTCGCCACCGGCAAGGAAGCTGAAGAACTGCCTGGCGGATTGTTCCTGCGCGCGAGCGGCCAAAGTCAGGAACGCCCGCCAGTCACTGGCGATTATGTGCCGTTCTTCACCGGCCAGCGCCGCGATGGCTGACACTGGGGCTCGTCCGTCCGCAACCATTGGTAGTAGACGGTTTGCTCCCGGCAAAGGGGTGAGTTCTGCTTGTGTCTGACTCAACACCGCACGGGCTGAGGTTGTCATTGCCCAAACGTTACGGGACCGACGCATGGCGAACGTCACCTTCACAGTCGAATCACTATTAGGTTCACCGCACGTCTCAACCGCATGAGAGCAGGAGGGGTACACGGGGCCATGGAGTACCTACCGGACTTGGTCGCCGCTCAGTGTGAGCGCGCGTGGAAGTCCGAGATGGCTTACGAGCGTCTCGCCGATCAAGCGGGCATCGGTGCCGAGCACGCCAGCCATCTGTTGCGGTTCGCGGTGCAGCGCATCGCGGAAGGCACCGCGACCACGGTCGACCCATACGCCCTTGCCGCCGAGTGGATCAGGGCATCCCACACTCGCGCCCGGCCATGATCGCCGGGCGCGCCACGCGACTCCCCCACGCAGTCGGCGCGTCCGCTCCACACCAGCAAGACCCCTAGACATGCTGCTGTTCATGCACGGCCACGCCTGTTACGTTCCGCTTATCGTCAACGATTGACTGCCGCGGCATTGGTTTGCAGGGGTGACTTGTCGACTCTTTTGGGAGACACCACTGCGTCACCCCACTGGAGCAGGGAGGGGCGCCTGTGGTTGGGGTCGCGCGGGACAGCTGGCAGATCGAGCAAAAAGGCATCGACTGGGTCGGCGAAGCCGAGCGGCACAGCAGCCCACCCAGCCTCTTCTGGCCGTGGACAGCGGCGAATTTCAGCTTCTTCACCGTGGCTTACGGCGTCTTCGTGGTGGGTCTCGGCCTGAATCCGTGGCAGGGCGCCTTGGCGGTCGTCATCGGACTGGCCGTGTCCTATCCCGTCGTCGGCCTCGTCGCGCGGGCGGGAACCTTGGGCGGCGCGCCGACCATGACACTCAGCCGGGCGGCCTTCGGGCATCACGGGAACAAATTGCCAACATTCTTCGTCTATTTGTCGTTAGTTGGTTGGGAGACCGTCAGCGTCACGCTGGGTGTTCTGGCTACCCGCACGATCCTCGAACGGATCGATCCCGAGCTGAACAACACGCCCATGGTCATTCTCGGCTTCGTGATCACGGCCGGGCTGGTCATGCTGATCGCGATCTACGGCTACGACGTGATCCTCCGCGTCCAGAAGTGGATCACGCTGGCCGTCGCCATCGCGGTCGTCGGCTATCTGCTGATCATCATCCCTGAACTCGACTTCTCCACCAGCACCGGAACGGGCGGCGTCGCGCTCCTGATCGGCGGCGTCACCCTGGTGATAGCCAACGGAATCGGCTGGACACCAGGCGGAGCCGACTACAGCCGATACACCGCGGGCTCGGCCAAGTCGGTGATCTGGTGGACGGCGATCGGCGGCGCGACCGCGCCCGCGATCCTGATGTTGTTCGGCGTCCTGCTGACCGCGGGCAATCCACAGTTGGCCGCGGCTGCGGCAGCCGACCCGATCGGCGCGTTCGCGGTCGCGTTGCCGACGTGGTTCCTGATCCCGTTCCTGCTGGCCACGATCCTCAGCGTGATCGCGGGCGCGGTGTTCAACCTCTACAGCTCAGGACTGAACCTGCTCGCCCTCGGCCTGAAGATCCCGCGTTGGGTGGCGGTGGCGATAGACGGTGTCCTGATGGTCATCGGTGGGATCTACCTGGTCTTCATCGCGCCGAGCTTCTTCGCACCGGTGCAGTCGTTCCTGATCGTCATCGGTGTCGTCACGGCGGCATGGTCGGCGATCTTCGTAACTGACATGTTCCTGCACCGCAAGAACGGCTACGACAAGGACGCCTTGTACGACCCGGCAGGCAAATATGGCGCCTTCAACCCGGCCGGAGTGGTGTCGATCGTGGTCGCGATAGTCGTCGGCCTAGGCCTGGTCACCTCGGCTGACGCGAATATCCGCACGATATTGGGCTACTGGCTGACACCTGCGGCCGAAGCAGGAAGCGTGGGCGCGAGCAACATCGGTGTCGCTGTCGCGTTCGTGATCGGCGCTGCGCTGTATGGGTTGCTGAGCACGACTTTGCTGCGACCTGCTGACCGTTCTGGTTGAGTGAACCGTCGTGCGCATCATCCTGGACACTGACCCGGGCATCGACGACTCGCTCGCGATCCTTTTCCTCGCGGCACAACCGGATATCGAGCTCGTCGCGGTCGGAAGCGTGCACGGCAACGTGCCCGCCCCGACAGCCGCCGACAACGCCTTGCGAGTGCTGGACATCGCAGGCCTCAACGACGTCCCAGTCGCCATCGGCGCACACCGCCCATTGGCCCAGGAACTACGTACGACGGAATTCGTCCACGGCGCCGACGGCCTCGGCGGCCAAGCAGGCCCCGCCCCACACCGCCGCCCCGTGGACATATCGGCAGCGGAACAGATCGTGCAGCTCGCCAGGGCAAACCCCGGCGAGCTGGCCCTGCTTGCCTTGGGCCCGTTGACGAACGTCGCCATCGCGACGCTGCTCGAACCCCGGCTACCAGAGTTACTGCGGTCGGTGATGGTCCTCGGCGGAGCACTTGGCGTGCCCGGCAACGTAACCACGCATGCCGAAGCAAACATGTGGCACGACCCAGAAGCCGCGGACCTGGTGTTCGACGCAGGCTTCCCAAACCTGACCCTGGTCAGCCTCGACGTGACGGAGAAAGCCCGCGCCGACGAAGCCTGGATGGCGGCGCTGGCGGAACTCCCAACGCCACGCGCCCAGTTCGCGAGCGCGTTGCTGAAGCACTACTCGGACTTCTACTCGCGAATGTTCGGCTTCCGCACCTGCACAATCCACGACCCACTGGCAGCGGTGCTGCTGCAGGACCCGAGTTTGGCGGAATACCAGGAAGTCGTGGTGACCGTGGAGTTGCGCGGCACGCACACCCGCGGCCAGCTGATCACGGACTGGCGCAACATCGTCGACGACTCGGACATCGAAAGCAAAGCAGGCCAAGGAAGAACCCCGGTGCGCGCGGCGACATCGGTGAACACAGAGGCATTCCTAGCCCGCCTCTTCGAAGCCCTGCATTAAAAAGCTCGTGAGTGGTTAGACGTGTTCTAACCCGCGTAACCACTCACGAGGGGTGACCTGCGGGTTCAGCCCGCGGTGCGGGGCGTCGATGCGAGCAGTTCACGCACATCCTCGGCCCGAGGGTCGTCCAGGTCCGTGAAAATGGCGAGCGCGTCGTGCCAGGATTCGCGGGCAGCCTCCGCCTCGCCGGTGTCGAGCAGCAAGCGGCCTCTGCTGTGCAGGGTTTCCGCTTCGCCCCAGCGGTCGCCGATTTCGCGGCGTGTCGCCAGGGCTAGTTCGAAGTTGGCGAGGGCTTCATCGGGTTTGCGCAGCCGGGCATACAAGTCGCCCAGTTTGACCAGGGTGTAGCCCTCGCCGTGTTTGTCCGCGATGTCGCGGAAGATGTCCAGGGCTTGGTTCAGCTCGTCTAGTGCTTCGTCGAGGCGGCCGAGTTCTCTCAGGGCGTTGCCGAGGGAGGCTCGGGCGATTCCTTGTCCTTGCTTGTTCGCGGTCATCAGAGGTGCGTTGTCGGCGTGTTCGTGTTCGACTTCCGCACGGATTCTCAGTGCTTCGAACAGGGAGTCCGCCGCGGCCGAGAATTCGTTCTGGTCGCAGTCCACGAATCCGATCGCGGTCAGTGTCCAGGCGAGGCCGACTTGGTCGTTGATTTGCTTGCGGATCTCCAGCGCCTGGGCCAGATGCTCTTTCGCGTCCTTGAACCTGCGGAGTTCACGGAAGCCGTGTGCGACGTTGTTCAGCGTCCAGGCTTCGCCGAAGCGGTCGCCGAGCCGCCGGGCGCCCGCTATGCCGAGTTCGTGTGCGCTGATCCATGGGCTCCAGCGTTTTCTGAGGAATACGAAGTTGAAGCTGCCCACCGGGAGTTTCCAGGCGATCGCGTCTTCGCCGTATTCGAGCGCCAGCCTTGGCACCGCGATGAGGTTCGGCATTTCCGCTTCGCACCAGGCCAATGCTTCGTCGTACGAAGAGAATGTCAATGTTGGCAACGAGAATGGGCACGGTTCGAGTGGTGGGTCGAATCGTTGCGGCGAGAGCACGTGGTTCGCTTCGAAGGACGTTTGCAGATACCAGTGCAGCACTCGTTGTACCGCGAGGTTTCGAGCCTCCAAAGGTTCTTCTTCGTTGGCACGCTCGGCTGCGTAGACACGCAACAAGTCGTGGCATCGATAGCGGCCGCCACCCAATCCCTGAACCAGGTGTACGCCGACGAGACGGTCGAGCAAGCGGCGTGCGTGGGCGACTGGAACATCAGCCATGGCAGCGGCGGCGTGCACGCTCAGGTGCGGGCCTTTGTGGAGGCCGATCAGGCGGAACATGCGGGCGGCTTCGCCGGAGAGGTCACGGTAGGACCACGAGAACACCGTACGGACCGCGATGGAATCGTCCTCTGCGGACAGTACGTCGAGGCGTTCTTCTTCCGCGCCAAGCTCGTCGGCTAGTTCGTCCACTGAATGGTGTGGGTGCGTCGCCACGCGTTCGGCCGCGATTCGCAGTGCGAGCGGCAAATGGCCGCATCGGCGGGCGAGTCCTGCGGTTGCTTCTGGTTCCTCGTCCGCGCGGGAATTGCCGATCACCGTCCGCAGCAACAGGATCGATTCGTTCTCACTCAGTGGCCCGAGTGTGATCCGCTGGTCTTGCCTGATCGGCAGGCCGCCGAGGCGCATTCGGCTCGTGACAATCACGCCGCAGCCCGCGGATCCTGGCAACAGGTGTTCGATCTGACGTGAATCGCGCGCATTGTCCAGAACGAGCAAAATCCGGCAGCCGTCCAGCAACGATCGGTACAGAGCCGCGCGCTGGCTGGTGGATGCTGGGATCGCGGCGGCGTTCGTGCCGAGGGCGACCAGGAATTCCTCGAGGACGACGTCTGGGCGCGATGGCTGGCCGTCGGGCGAGTAGCCGTGCAGGTCCACGTACAACTGGCCGTCCGGGAAGCGGTCTTTGACTTGGTGCGCGAGGCGCAACGCCAACGCCGTTTTGCCGACACCCGGTGGTCCGTCGATCGCGACTGTCCATGGTGCACCGGGCATGTCGCCGGACAGCGCTAGGTCCAATTGGCTCAGTTGGTGCTCTCGGCCGACGAACGTTGCCGCCGCCGCGGGCAGTTGGGCCAAGCGGGGCAGGCCTTCCGAGGTCGCCAGCGCGATCAGCTGGCCGCCTGCCTCAAGCACTTGGTCGCAGCGCCTGGCCAGTTCCGTGGTCGGTGGCTTGTCACCGGTCTCGACTTTGCCGATGTACCCGCGGGTGTAGTTGACCTGCTCGGCCAGCTTCTGCAGGGACAGGCCGCGCCTTGTGCGCAGCCTGCGGAGCTCACGTCCGAATGGCGAGCTGTCTTCCCCCAGCTTCACCTGCGGCATGTGTCCGAACCAATCGTGTCGACGCCCCGACCCGAGGATTTCAGGGTTCCCGCTACCAGAACAACCTAGGTGATCAGCGTCCCTCGATCGGAGTAGTGGTTAGCCACGAGGAGTCGCGGTTTCCCGCAGCTGCGCCCAGTTCGGTCCCGCATCCGACCAGTCCATTTCGGAGCGCACTACGGCGACCGTCGACGTCTTGAAGGTCGTGTGGGTGCCGGTCAGGTGCTCGACCAGGTCTTCCATGTCCGGGTTGTGGCCGACCAGCACCGCCGAGTTGATCTCCGGCGGCAGGTCACGGACCACTTCGAGCAACGGGCCGTAGTAGATCTTGGCGTGGTGCCGGGTTTCTGGCTGCGTGACCAGCTCGGCCGACACCAGTTCCCACGTCTGGCGCGCCCGCAGCGCTGTTGAGCACACCACGAGCTGCAGGTCGGGCACGTTCTCGTTGAGCCAACGGCCGACCATCGGGGCGTCACGGCGGCCTCGCTCGCCGAGCGGGCGTTCCAAGTCGGGCACGCCGTCCGGCCAGGCCGATTTGGCGTGCCGCAGCAGCGTGAGAGTCCTGGTCACCAGCCCGAAACTAGCAGGGTGAGGCCGACAAGGTGATGGTCCGACGTGTCGTTCAACCGGGCCAGCGGCGAGCTCGCGACCGGCCAGAACACCTCGGAGTGCAGCGGAATCAAGCCGTGCGACGGCAGCACGTAGTCCACGCGCAGGTTGCCGGGCGCGTTGTCGTTGAAATCGCCGGTGTCGTAGCGCGGGTTCGTGCCGTGGTTGAGGTTCGCGCCGCCCTGCGTCCGCGCGGCTTCGACGGCGCCGCGGCTGCTGGGCTTGGTGTCGATCAGGCGCCGCGAGTCCAGGAGTTGCTGGATCGCGTCGGGAACACTGTCGCCGTCGATCGGGTCGGAGTTGTTGTCCCCGGCGATCACGAACTTGGCGCCACGCGGCAGCCCGCCGCGCTTCCCCGTGTCGTCGTAGAGGTAACCGGCCTTACCAGTGATGTAGTCGGCCAAAGCCGGATCTCGTCGTGGTTACGGGTGCCATTCCGGTCCTCGGCTCCGTCGAATGCCGGCGGCGTCGGATGTGAAACCAGGAAATGCACGGTTTGCCCGTTTATCCGCAGCGGAACGTCCCAGTGCGATTTCGAGGAAAGCCGGAACACGTCGAGCACCTGCGGCGAGTACCAGTCCGCCTTCGCCGGGGTGGCCGGGTCGTCCGGCAGCAGCGCGCCGGGCATGTCCTTCCAGCGGAAGTTCTGGAACGTGCGAACGTCCCTGATCGGAAACTTGGACAGCACGAGCATGCCGTACTGACCTGGGAAAAGGCCGAAGCCGTACGCGTCGTCCGGTCCGTCAGTGCGGCCGTCGCGGTTGAAGTCCAAGCCGCTCGGCACGCCGGTGTTCACGGGCGCGGTGAAGGCGTACGGATAGTCGATCGGCTTGGCGCCGTTCTGGCCGCGTCGCAGGTAATTGGCGCGGAACAGGTCGGCGGCCTTGGGCGCGTAGTCGAACTCGTTGATCAACAACACGTCCGGCCGGTCGCGCTGGGTGACCTCGGCGACCTTGCGAGCCTGCGCGTTGTCCGGTGTGGACAGGTCGTTGACCAGCTGCCCCGCGGCTGACCGGTTCAGCGAGGCGTTGAACGTCGAGAACCGGACCTTTTCCGGCCCGAAACCGCGGCCCTCAGCCTGCGCCGGCTGGGCGACGACGGCACCTAACAGGACACACGCGAGCAGCACCCGAATTCGCACAGCGGATGACTCTGCCACGCGCGAGCGACCTCGCACCCACTGTTGGGTGAACATTCAATTCGCCCGAACAGGGGGAATTAGTTCGTTGGATGGTGTTCAGATCGACCGATTGTTTGTATTCTCGGCCGCCGATGAACCCATTTGGGTTAACCCAAAGGAGTTGTCCCGGTTGTCTCTCCCTGCACGAGCGACCGGTGTGACTGCTGCCGCCGCGGCTGTCGCATTGGTCATGCTCATCCCCGCTCAGGCGCAGTCTGCGCCGCAAGCGCCGTCCGGGCAGCCGCTCGAGACGGTCAACGCCATCGCCCTGTCGGTGGTGAACGACATCCCGGTCGCCCAGGTGAAGAAGATTATTCGCAGTGATCACTTCCAGGCCGACCAAGACGGCCGGTTCAGATCGGTCGAGAAGAAGATGGCTCCGGCGGCCGCGGCGGCCAAGCTGGCCGTGCCACCCGGCGTGGACGTGTTCAAGCTGCACAGCCGTCAGGGCTCGAACCGCACGATCTACCTCGACTTCACTGGTCACAGCGTCCAAGGCACCGCGTGGAACGGCGGCGCCCGCATCGACGCCCCGGCGTACGACTCGGACAACAACCCGGCGTCCTTCAGCGACGCCGAGCGAGAAACCATCTACCAGGCATTTCTCGCTGTGTCCGAGGACTACCGCTCGTTCAACGTCGACGTGACCACCGAGGAACCGACCGAGGACAAGATCACCAGGGCCGGTACGGCCGACCAGGTCTTCGGCACTCGCGCGGTGATCACGCCAAAGGACGTCACCAACTGTGGTTGTGGTGGTCAGGCGTACATCGGCACGTTCGACGAGGCCAACCGGCACGCGAACTACCAGCCAGCCTGGGCGTACGCGAACGGCGGTTACGACGGCAAGTCGATCGCCGAGATCGTCTCCCACGAAACCGGTCACAACCTGGGCCTCAACCACGACGGCACGACCAGCGGCACCGAGTACTACGGCGGCCACACCAACTGGGCGCCGATCATGGGCGTCGGCTACGGCCAGCCCGTCACCCAGTGGAGCAAGGGCGAATACACCAACGCCAACAACAACGAGGACGATCTGGTAGTCATCCCAGCCAATGGCGCCCCCACATTGGCCGACGACTTCCCGAACGACCCCGCTTCGGCCACCGCGCTGACCGACAACACGCCCGTCACCGGCATCATCAGCACGGACGCCGATGCGGACGTGTTCGCGATCCAGCACGCGGGCGGAACGTTGACCGCCAACGCGTTGCCTGCGGTCTTTGCGCCCGACCTGGACATCAAGCTCACGGTCCGTGACGCGAACGGCACGGTCGTCGCGACCATCGACCCGCCGGTCAAGCGTGTGAACACGAATGAAGCGACCGGGTTGGACGCGAACTTCTCGCAGAACCTGGCCGCTGGCCGGTACACGTTCCAGGTCGAAGGCACCGGTGCGGGCAATCCAGCCAACACCGGCTACTCCGGGTACGCGACGCTCGGCCAGTTCACGCTGACCGTCGACGCTGCCTAACGCAGTACGAAAACCTTCGTCACGCCGAACGGCGAGCCAGCCGTTCGGCGCCTGGCGTGGACGAGTCTGCGCGCGATCGTGGCCCGACCGGTTGCCATGATCGTCTGCTCTTCCACCGGGTTGTAGTAGATGATCTTGAGCTCCCTCGGGTTGCGGTCGAGCGTGGCCACCAGGCGCTCGATCACGGTGGTGAACACCGGCCCCTGGAACGGGTTGTTGAAGAACACCACGCTCACGTCATCCGGGATCTCGTATTCGAGCACGTCGGTCTGCACCAGTTCGATATCGCGGCAGTGCAGGCGCTGCCGGGTGCGCTGGACGTTGTCCTTGGCGATCTCGTGCAACTCGTCGGACAGCTCGACGCCGATCACCTTGCCGAACGGGAACCTCGCTGCCTCGAGGACCATCCGGCCCATCCCCGAACCGAAGTCGATGAACACGTCACGGGCCGTGACCTCCTTGCGCGACAAGGTGCGGCGCAGGGTCCGCCAGCTCGCAGCGACGTAGTAGCCGCGTTGTTCACCGGCGATGCCGAGCTGGTCGAGCTCGATCAGTTCCGCGGTGCGCACGCCGTACCGCTTCTCGTACGCCAACTGGCCAAGGGTTCTGCGGAGCCGCGCGTAAGTGGTCTTCATGGCTCGCTTCCGGTCGGGGGCTGTACCCGATAGGTCCGATTTCCCCTGGCTCTGCGTTACCGCTCCGGCCGAACGACTGCCCACAAGGGCCGTCGGAGGGAACAAAACGGATTAGTTAAGATGTTCTCGATTGAGAAGGTTAGTGAAATGAATGGGGGCATTACCGATGTCTGACTTCAACACCCAGATCATCGAGGAGTTCCGGGCGAACGAAGGCAAAGTCGGCGGCATGTTCGAAGGCTCGGCCATGCTCATCCTGACCACGACGGGAGCCAAGACCGGCAGGACAGTGAGCAGCCCGCTGGTGTACCTGCCGGACGGCGACCGCATCGTGATCATCGCGTCCAACGGAGGCGCCGACCGGAACCCGGCCTGGTACCACAACATCAAGGCCAACCCGGTCGTCACCATTGAGGTCGGCGCGGACAAGTACGAGGCCAAGGCGCAAGTTGTCACCGACCGAACCGAGCGGGACGCCTTGTTCGCCCGCATGGTCGAGCGTGCGCCCGGCTTCGCGGACTACGAGCGCAAGACCGAGCGGTTGATCCCTGTCATCGCCGTCAACCGCAACAACTGACGTGACATGCGCCGCGCGTGATCGTTTGCGCGCGGCGCCAAGGCGGGTCGTGTGGCTACGGTCGATTTATGACCGTTCAACGCAATGGCCACCCCGCCACTTCCGACGACCTGGCACCACTCGCATTCGCTGGATACGCCCACTTCTCGGCCATGCAGGTGCGTGGCGGCCAGATCCGTGGCCTGGACCTGCACCTGGAACGCCTGCGGGACTCGTCACATGTCATGTACGGCAAGGCTTTGCCCGACGAGGTGGTGCTGGCCAACCTGCGGGCCGCGATCGACGCGGCCGATGCGTCCCTGTCAGCGTTCGTGTTCCAGTCGGTCGGCGAGTTCACCGCGGTTGATCGTGAGCTTGAGATGTTGGTGCGGACCGGACCGCCGTCCGCTGGGCCGAAGGGGCCGTTGGCGTTGACCACGGTCGAGCATGAAAGGGCGCTCCCGGCGGTGAAACACGTCGGCGAGGTGTCCAAGACGCTGTACATGCGCGAGGCCGTCAAGCAGGGTTTCGACGATGCCGCGTTCGTCGATCGGCACGGCAGACTCAGCGAAGCGACGATCTGGAACCTGGCTTTCTGGGACGGCAGCGCGGTCGTGTGGCCCGAGGCCGACATTCTCGTTGGGATCACGATGAAGATCGTGCGCAGGCAGCTTGAGCGCCTCGGTGTGCCGCAACGTGTTCAGGCGGTCACCGATGTGTCCACTTTGGATGGAGCGGTGGTGATGAACTCGTGGACGCCGGGTGTCGTGGTCAACCGGATCGGCGATGTCTCGTTGCCCGTGTCTGACTCGTTCTTGCGACTGCTGCACCAGGCTTACGACAATGAACCGCTCACATCACCGTGAGACCCTTGCGGACACTGCGCTCAGCAGAACGAGATCCCCGAGGAGTTCATCGGTTTGTTCAGAGCCGACGCGATCTGGACAACGGGTGGGGGCAAGCGCTTGTTCGGCCGTGACGAGATCGCGGCCTTCACCCGGCAGGTGTTACCTGCGGCCTGGCGATCTCGCTCGAAGTCGCCCATGTGCTGTTCATCCGGCCTGACGTGGCGGCGGTGAGGGTCCGTCAGGTGTACACGAGCACCAACGGCCAACCGTCCGAAGACGAGGGTGAAGGCACGCCGCTGTTCGTGATGTCCAAGGAAGAGGGCCAGTGGAGGCTGGCGGCGTGCCAGAGCACCGGAGTCATCGAATCAGGTGAGTAAGCGGAAGGTAGACGCGATCAAAAAACTGCCTTGGCCGTCTGACCTCGGCGTTCGGTGGGCCCCCGGGGGATCGAACCCCGAACCCGCGGAATAAAAGTCCAACGACCCCGGGCGCACCCATATAAGCACGGGCGAACGTCGGGGTTCCGCGTTTATCCACGCTGGCAGCTACCATGTTGGCTGTGACTGCCGCAGCGACTCCCGGGCCACGGCACGACCGCCACGGGCCGTTGTTCTCCGACGCCACCGCGGCGGAGATTCGCACTGTGCTGATCCCAGAAGAAGCCGCCGAGTTCGAGCGGCAGTGGCGCCACGTGATGGCCAGGGCTACCGAGACGCTGGACCTCTCTGAAGTGCTGGAGACGCTGGAGTCATGGCGTCGGGTCGCGCGGCTGACCGCTGTGAACGGTGCCGAGGCGCACCGAGCGATGTACCGCCGCGCCGCCGCCAAGCTGACTGGCGAGGACATCCCGGCCGACGAGCCGCTACTGCAGACCAAGGCTCGACTGGGCTTGTAATCCTTTGTACACAGTCACGTCCGACGATCAGTCACAACAGCAAATCGACGCACTGCCCGCCAAGGCGCTAGCGCCCTTCGCCGAGGCACGCACGACGCTGGAAGTCGCCCCGTGGAACGGGGCGACTTCCAGCACAAGCCAGACAGCCCAATGCGGGCACTGTCGTTTGGCCCGGTTGGTCAGCGAGACATCGTGTATCTCATCCTGGATGACCACCGCCGCGTCGACATCTTGGTTGTTCTCTGGATGGACTGACCACTCGTCCGCCCAAGTAACGACGGAGCCACAGGTGGCTGGTGGGCCGGTAGAACCCGCAGCTCACCGGGCTTGTTGGCGGTCTTGTTGTGGGAGGACATGGACAACAAGATCAGCAGTCTACACGTGTCGGGTGGCACCTGGTGCCTTTTTGACGGCTACGACTTCAACAAGTCCATCGGTGGGCGGTGGACAGTCACACCGGGAGACTTTGTCGAAAACCTCGCCAACCCAGGATGGAATACCCCTGAAGGTCGCAACCCGAATGACGTGATTTCCTCGATCAAGCTCGGGACCTGCTGACGGAAAAGCGGCAACCAACGGGCGAACCCGGCGCAACCGCCCAGACCCGATCGACGGGAGCCAACTGGCCACCGTCCACGGTGGCCGGGCATCGGGGGGTTTGGGGGGGCGTCCCCCCAAAATTATGACGAGCGACCCGGCGAGGTTGCGAAGCAACCGAGCAGGGTCGCCCTGAGCGAGTGGGCCCCCGGGGGATCGAACCCCGAACCCGCGGATTAAAAGTCCGCTGCTCTGCCAATTGAGCTAGAGGCCCTAGCCACACATAGCCTACCTAGTCGCGCGACCGAGTATCGAGGAGGCCTCATACAGCCGTGACCAGCATGTAGCTCATCCCCAGCGCCATGACCACGCGCGGCACGCACGAAAGGCGTGTCGCACACCACACCGCGTAGGCCAGGAAGTACCCGGCGAGGCCCCAGGCGACATACGGCAGGGCCAGGCCGGGCTGGTGGATCACCCACGGTCCGGACATGTGGTGGGCGTCGTGAGTACCCGCAGCCAGCATGTACGCCATCGCGGCGCTTGCCACTGCCAGATCCAGGTGGCCGCGCACCGCGGCCGCCGCGGTGAGCACGCAGAACAGCGTCAGCCAGCTGGCGGGTGACAGGGGCCCGCCGATGGGTGACGACATCACCGCCATCCCTGTGGCCATGACTATGTGGGCGACGTCGGCCGCGCGGTCACGGTCGGGATAGGCGGGTTGCCGCCCGGCTGTGGCCAGGCGGCGTATGTAGAAGCCGGCGGTTGCCAGTAGCGCGGCGGTGAGCAGCCACCGGATCCAGATCGGGCCGGCCACGCCCCCGTGCTACGAGGAGGTCGTTGTCGCCAGCAGTGCGTCCAGTGCGCCATCTTTCACGTCGCTGACCAGCACGTGCAGCTGTGCGAGGCTCATCTGGATGCGCTGCCCGAAGTCGTCGGTGATCACGACGCGCTGCTCGTCCGTCGCGTCGGCGTCGATCCACAGTTCCGGGCAGCCGCAGTTGCACTGCCCGCAGAAGGTGGCGATCCGTTCCATTGTCCTTGCCGTCCTTGGGTGCGGCGAAAATTCCAACGAGCAACCAAAGCAGAGCCCCTATGGTCGAGACCATCGGGCAATCAGGCGATTGAATGTCCCACATGGGGGATTACGCGTCGTGACGGATCACAGGGCGGTTACTCCATGCCGGTATTTGCACGTAGCCCGACGGGTGTGGTGTTGACTCTGTGACCATGGGAGCTCCGGTCAGTGCGCCACCGACGCAACGGGGTGACTCCGTGCGACGGATGGCTCGCTCCGCGCGGACCACGCCAGGTCGGTTGGGGATCATCGCGAGCGCGCTCGTGGTGCTGAGTGTGCTGACGGGTTTTGTCGCGGCCTTGGCGCTGCAGACGAAACAGAACACCATCAGCAACCTCGCTGACCACCGTGAACCGCTTGCCGCTGCGGCACAACAGATCTACCGGTCGCTGTCGGACGCCGACGCGACCGCGTCAAGCGCGTTCCTCTCCGGCGGCCTTGAACCGGCCGCGCTAAGGGAACGCTACGAGGTCGACATGGCGCAGGCGGGCGCCGCGTTGGCCAAGGCAGCGTCTGACATCGGCGGGATTCCGGAAGCCGAGAAACAGGTCGACACGCTCGGTCAGCAGTTGCCGGTCTACGCGGGCCTCGTCGAAACGGCACGCACGAACAACCGGTTCGGTCTGCCGGTCGGCGCGGCGTACCTGCGTGAAGCGTCGACGCTGATGCGGACCAAGCTTCTGCCTGCCGCGCAGGAGCTTTACCGGATCGACGTCGGCAGGTTGACCGACGAACAGGACGACGCGACGAGCTTCCCGTGGCTGACCGTCGCGCTCACGCTCATCCTGCTTGGCGCGTTGATCGCGACCCAAGTACATCTCACGCGCAAGACCAACCGGCTCATCAACGTCGGGCTCTTGGTCTCCACGATCGCCGTCGGCATTGGGTTGATCTGGGGCGTTGCCGCTGGTTGGGTGTCCGCGGCGGCTGTCGGCAGCGCGCGTGACGACGGTTCGCAGCAGGTGGATGTGTTGGTGCAGGCCAGGATCGTGGCGTTGAAGTGCCGTGCCGACGAGACCCTTACGCTGGTCGCCCGCGGCGACGGCGCGATGTACGAGAAGGAATGGCAGGAGCTCGCACCGACGATCTCCGGCAAGGGCAACGCCGACGCGGACCTACTGGTCAAGGCGCGTGAGGCGGCAACCGACTCGGCAATCAGCGGCCAGGTCCGTGGCGCCATCGACAACGTGCAGGCCTGGCAGGAGGCGCACCGCCAGCTGCGCGAGCTGGACGACGGCGGCCAGTACGACAAGGCCGTCGACATGGCCATCGGCAACAAGGACAACAGCGCTGCCGTCGCCTTCAACAAGTTGGACGAGAACCTCTCCGGTGCTATTCAGAAAGGCAGGGAGAAGTTCGTCGAGGCGACGTCCTCGGCCGAGAACGCGTTGATCGGGCTCGTGCCCGGCGTCGCGGTGCTCGCGTTGATCGGCGCGGGCGGCGCCTTGGTGGGGATTCGGCAACGGCTGCGGGAGTACCGGTGATGAAACGAGTCGCACTGCTGCTGGCGGCGGCATTGGCGCTGACCGCGTGCGGCGGGCCGGGGCGGCCCGTCGACCTCGCCGTTGTGACGTCCGCCGACCGCCCGGAACCGGAAGGATCTGGTCCAGGGCAAGCCAATGCTGGTAGCACGCAGACGCCTGACTGCGGCGATCCAACAGCGAGCCTGCGTCCGGCCGGTCTGGGCATCGGCGCCGATTCGACGATGGCCAAGATCAAGGCGCGCGGCCGGTTGATCGCGGGTGTCGACCAGAACACCTATCTGTTTGGCTTCCGCAATCCGGCGACGAACGCCCTTGAAGGCTTCGACATCGACATGGCCAAGCAGGTGGCCAAGGCCATCTTCAACGACGACAGCAAGATCCAGTTCAAGGTGATCAGCTCGCGTGACCGGGAGAAGGTGCTGGAGTCGGGCGAGGTCGACATCGTCGTCCGGACGTATACGATCAACTGCGAGCGACTGCAGAAAGTCGCGTTCTCGACCGTGTACTACCTGACCGGCCAACGGGTGCTCGTGCCCAAAGCCGCGGCGGTCAACAGCATGAACGACCTCGCGGGCAAGAAGGTGTGCGCGAACGCGGGCTCCACATCGCTCGCGCAGATCATCAAACATCCGGCCAAACCGATCCCGTGGACCGTGATCAACTGGTCGGACTGCCTGGTGTTGTTGCAGCAGGGCCAGGTCGCCGCGATGTCGACGGACGAACCGATCCTGGTCGGGATGGTCGCGCAGGACCCGGCCGTGAAGATCGTCGGGCCGAAGCTGACCGAGGAGCCGTACGGCATCGGCATCCCCAAGGCGAACACCGACATGGTCAAGTTCGTCAACGCTGTGCTGGAGCGCAGCCGCAGCGACGGGTCTTGGCAGCAGAGCTACAACCGGTGGGTGGCTGAGCGGCTCGGCGAGTCCGCGACCCCGCCTGCGCCGAAATACCGGGACTGACAAGGGGAAGCACGATGGCCAAGTGTCAGCGACCGGGATGTGGCGGCGAGACGGCGTTCGGCAAGTGCACCGAGTGCGGGGCGCCGGACCATTACGCATGGCTGCCACCGGAGGTGCGGGAGCAGCAGGCTGCGCGGAGTGAGGACGAAGCCGGGACGGGATGGTTCAAGCACCCGGATGTGCTGAGTGGCTCGCAGCCCTCGCCGCCAAAACCGCAGCAGCACGCTCCCGATGCAACGTTGCGGGCGCAATCAGCACAGCCGCAGCAACCGCAGGCCTCGAACACCACATGGGGAACGCAGCCGCCAGCGGCGCACTCGCACCCGCCATCGCATCCCTTCCCGCAGCAGCACCCCGCACAACAGCAGCCCGCGCCGCCGGGGCCTCAGCCATCGCAGCAGCTGCCATCACCACAGGCTCACCAACAGCCACCTCAGCAGCCCACGCCACCACCAGGGCCGCAGCCGTCGCAGCAGTTCCCGTCGCCACCACAGCCGCCGCGGCCAGGAACTCAGTCACAGCAAGTGCCTCAGTCACAACCCAAGCCTGACCACGAAACCGTGATCATCAAGCCGGTCACGCCGCCCCAAGGTCAATGGGCCCAGATCCAGCCGCAGCAACCGCAGTCCCCCCTCGCCGATGTGCCACAGCCGACAAGCGTCCTGGCAACAGCGGAACCCACCCAGAGCATCGTCCCGCCGAAACCAGTAGTCGAAGAATCGCCACCCTCGCAGGATTCCCAGCCACGCAGCGACTCGGTCCCGTTCCCAGGACCTGGCCGCGGCACGGGTTCGAGGCGGACAAGTTCCCGAGTCGCCCGAGGCCGCGGCCTCGGTGCGGGACTGGTCGACGTTCCACCCGTGCCCTACCGCGACCCCACGTCGGCGGTCATGACCGACCCTGTCGTCGCCGAGAACAAAAGGTTCTGCGGCAACTGCAGCACTGCCGTCGGCCGTGGAGTCGGTGGCGAACCGGGAGCTGCGGAAGGCGAGTGCCCGAACTGTGGCGTGCGGTTCTCCTTCAAGCCTCGCCTGAAGTACGGCGATGTCCTCGGTGGACAGTACGAGGTGCTCGGCTGCCTGGCGTACGGCGGTCTCGGCTGGATTTACTTGGCCAAGGACCGCAATGTCAGCGACCGCTGGGTCGTGCTCAAGGGCCTCATCGACACTGGTGACCCGACCGCGGTTGCCGCGGCCGTCGCCGAGCAGCGGTTCCTGGCGCAGGTCGAGCACGCGAACATCCTCAAGATCTACAACTTCGTGCAGGCGCCGGATCCGACGACCGGCACTTCGGTCGGGTACATCGTGATGGAGTACATCGGCGGCCAGTCGTTGCGGCAGATCGCGCTGGAGCACCATCGGACGCTCGGCCGCGCCGAGCCGTTGCCGATCGGCCAGGTGATCGCGTACGGCCTTGAGATCCTCCCCGCCATGGGTTACCTGCACAGCATCGGCTTGCTGTACTGCGATCTCAAGCCGGACAACGTGATCCAGACCAACGAGACGCTCAAACTGATCGACCTCGGCGCGGTCCGGCGCGACGACGACTACGAGAGCCCGTTGTTTTTCACGCTCGGCTACAGCGCGCCTGAGCTGTCCGAACGTGGCGCGTCGGTGGCGTCCGACATTTACACCGTCGGCCGAACGCTGGCTGTGCTGTCGATCGAGTTCGCCGGGTACACCGGCAAGTACAAGCATGCGTTGCCGGGTCCCGACGAGATGCCGCTGTTCAAGCTCTTCGACTCGTTCTACCGGGTGCTCAAGCGGGCGACGCATCCCGACCCGGACCGCCGGTTCCCGACGGCCGAGGACATGGCCGAGCAGCTGACCGGCGTGCTGCGTGAAGTAATGGCGCTCGGCACGAACCGGCCGCGTCCCGGCGTGTCCACAGTGTTCGGTCCGGAGCCGAGGACATTCGGCGCGACCGTGCAGACCGAACGTGGGCTCTCCCTTGCCGTTCCGGATCCGTCCGAAGTGGTCGGCGCCTTGCCGGTGCCCCAAGTGGACACGGACGACCCGGCGGCCGGTGTGCTCGCCGCGACCGTTTCTTCGGACCTGAACGAACTGACCGATGCGCTTGCCCACGCGCCGCAGAACTCGGTCGAGGTACGGTTGCGGATGTTGCGCGCCCGTACCGAACTCGGCGACATCGCACGCGCTTCCGGCGAGTTGGAGCTGGCGCGACGGTTGGCGACGGACCCGCACGACTGGCGCCTGCACTGGCATCGCGGCCTGCTTGAGCTCGCGATGAGGCGGCCGAACGAGGCGCGTGCCGCGTTCGACGTCGTGTACGACGCCCTGCCAGGTGAGGCCGCGCCGAAGCTGGCGTTGGGAATCAGCCTCGAATACCTGCGGGACTACTTCGGCGCCGCGCGCTTCTACGAGCAGGTTTGGCGTACGGACCGCTCGTATGTCAGTGCGGCCTTCGGCCTGGTACGCGTGTATCTCGCGCAAGGCGCCAGGGCGAGCGCGATCGAGGTGCTCGAGTCCGTTCCGGACAACTCAAGCCACTATGTCACGGCACAGGTTGCCGCGATCAAGATCAAGGCACGCGCCCATGAAGTCGCCAAGCTCGCCGAGCCCGACTTGTACGACGCGGCACGCCGACTCGAACGACTGGCGTTGGACGCCGAACGTCGCACACAGTTGTCGGTCGAGGTGCTCGAAGCGGCATACGGGTGGGTGAAAGCGGGCCGTCCGGGTGGTGGTCACGCGACCGGAACTGTCTTGGGCTGCAACCTTTCCGAGCGTGAACTACGCTTTGGCCTGGAGCGCTGCTACCGCGCTCTGGCGCGGCTGGCCGGTACACCCGAGCAACGGCACGAGTTGGTCGACCGCGCCAACGCCATCCGCCCGAGGACGCTTACCTGATGTGGAGACATATAGGTCGCGTGTGGACCAACGGTGAGCAGTTCTTGGTCATGGACAGATACTTCCTGTACGCCTGGCAAGGCGAGCAGGACCAGGTCGACGCTCTCGCGGATCTGCACTGGTCGGAGACCGCGACCGAAGTCGGCACCGGCATGGCCGCGGTGGTCGCGGTCGACGGCGCGGTGAAACAAGAAGGCTGGCTTGAAGTCTTCAAGAACCGCAAGACCATCGCGATCGTGCAGGCCCTCGGCGAACCATACTCCCGGGCGTTGGGCAAAGCGCTGGAATACCCGGCCGACGGCGACCACGTCGGCGACATCGTCCCGGTGCCCAGCGGCGACATGTACTTCTTCTCGTCAGTGCTCGGTGGCGACGGCGACTGGCCCAAAGCCAAGCCCGGCAAGGCACCTGCCAGCTGGGAGCCTGCCACAAACGCGCCAAGTGGCCTGCGGTTCGACGTGCCCCGTGGCGACTACGTGTTGCAAGTTCGGTGGATGACGGAACCGGACGAGGAAACATGCTTCGCCCGCTGGCTTTTCACGCCGATATTCACGTGATCGGCGTGGGCAGCTTGACCGTCACCTGGTCGCGGTGCGCCTGCACCGCGGCAGCCATGATGGACAGTCCGAGGCCCGCGCCACCGTGGGTCCGTGAATCTGCGGCCCGGTAGAACCGCTCGAAAACACGATCCCCATCGGCAATCCCCGGCCCGGTGTCGCGGACCTCGATCACAGCCACCGGTCATGCGCAGTCTCGGCGTCGCCGGGATGATCGTGACAGCCACGAGTGCATTGGTATCACTGACAGTGCTACCGCTCTTGCTCAAGAAGGCCAAGCCGGAGAAGGAAAGCGTGGCATGGGTGAAGTGGGCCGCGACGATCGTCAAACATCGTTTCCCTGAATGCCATGGCTGATCGCGGTGATCACGTTCGTCATGGTGGCTGCCCGGCTGGGCAGCCACCATCCTCAGGGGCAAGCGTCAGCGCAGCGCCGACTTGGTGAGCCACTTGTCCCAGGTGACCGCCCAGTCGAAGTAGTCCTTCGAGGTGTCGGACATCTGCACCGAGCTGCCCGTCACGATGACCGGGTCGCCGACCATCGCGCCCTGGAAGTAGGTCCGCGCGTTCTCGGTCGTCAGGTTGGCGCAGCCGTGCGAGACGTTCGTGTTGCCTTGCTGGGCACGCGTCTTGTCGTAGGCGTGGATGAACTCGCCGTTGTTGGAGATCCGGACCGCCCAAGTCACATCGGCGGTGTAGTTGAAGGTGTCGTTGCGCATCGTGTACTGCTCTTGCTTGGACATCACGACGTGCGGGCCGCTCGGTGTCACGCGCCGCTTGTCGGAGTCGAGGCCGTAGCTGGCCGGGAAGTTGTGCAGCTCCCGACCGTTCTGCCGGACGATCAACCGGTGTGTCTGGGTGTTGGCCTCGACGGTCTGCTCTCGGCCGATCGAGAACGACACCGAAATGTCGTTGCTGCCGTAGACACCGTCACCGAATGACACGCCGGACAGATCTGCGTGCACCTTCACCTGGGTGTTCGGCTTCCAGTACTCCTTGGGACGCCAGTGCACAGCGCCGTCGCTCAGCCACGCCCAAGCCCCCTCGGTCTGCGGCAAAGCCTCGATCTTCAGCGCCTTCTCCACGGATGCCTTGTCCTTGATCGCGACTTCGTCGCCTGCCGCGTTCGTGAAGTAGACCTTGGTCGGCATGGCGATGCCGTAGGTCTTGTGATCATCCACGTTGATCTTGACCGACTGGGTCCGCTTCGGCTTCACGGTGGTGAACGAGCCGTTGATCGGCGTCTCCTGGCCGTTGGTACCGACCGCGGTACCCGACCAGGTGTAGGTCTTGCCGAAGCCGAGGTCCTGGTTGACGGTCCAGGTCTTCTTGTCCGCGGCGAAGTCGCCCGTGACTTCCTTGCCGTCCGGGTTGGTCAGCCGTATGTCTTTGATGGTGCCGTTTTCCACCGCTGCCTTGATGCCGTTGGCCGTGCCCGGGCTGGCGTCGGTCGCGCCGTTGGCCGGCTGCGTCGTCACCGTCGGTGGTGTGGCGGCCGCAGCGGGCGCGACACCGGTATCCGTTGCCGGTCCGGCATTCGAGCCGCTGTCGTCTCCGCTGCACGCGGTCAACCCCAGCGCCGCAACGACCGCCAGGCTGGCGATCAGCTTGAAACCGCGTCGATTGGTCATTTTCTTGCCCCCGTCCCTCACACCCATCACGACGCCGTTGTGGGCACCCACGTTGACAACTTGTCACTGTGACTCACATCACATGTGGGTGATGGATTGGTGCGAAGGTCACCAGCCGAAAGATTGTGGCAGGCAGCGTGCACATCGGTACGTTCGGTAACGGCGGAGGATCACACGAACGGCCCAGCGGATACTGATTTATGGCAGTAGTGCAGCGACTTTGCAGGCGATAGGCTCGTTCGCGCAGGCCGTAAGTTTCTGTGTTCGTGCTCCATCACGCTCGCGGAACAAAACGCGGGCGTGCTGCTTTCTCGCTGACGGTTAGCGAAGGGCGACGCCCGGGACGGCCGGGGTTGCACGGTGTAATCCCAAGCTGATCCGGCGACGGAGGCAGATGTATGGCTCAGGGCACTGTCAAGTGGTTCAACTCGGAAAAGGGGTTTGGCTTCATCGCGGTCGACAGCGGTGAGGCGGACGTCTTCGTGCATTACTCGGAGATCCAGGGCAAGGGTTTCCGTACGCTCGAGGAGAACCAGCGCGTCGAGTTCGAGGTCGGCCAGGGCACCAAGGGCCCGCAGGCCACGAACGTGCGGCCAATCTGACCTGACAGCGAAGGGCCCTGGACGGTTTTCCGTCCAGGGCCCTTTGTTGTTCTCTCGGGGTTGTGTGTCTCAGCTCTGCGGGTAACGCGGCAACTGCTGGGCTTCCCACGACAGCCGCTCCATGACCCACTCCTGGGCCAGTGCGTGCGGGGAGGTCTGGCGGTGCGCGGCCAGCTCACGGAGCTGCTCATTCGCGATGAGGGACAGGCGCAGCTGGTAGACCTCGGCATTGCCGAAGCGACGGCCGGTCGCGGTGGTTTCCACGTCGGCCTCGGGCGCGATGGCGGCCAGGTAGCTTTCCAGCTCAGTGTCGGGGGCGAGCTGGTCGACTGCCGGGCGCCGGGTGTTGGCGCTCTTGCTGCGGCTGCGTCCCAGTGATGGCAAAGGCACCCGGACACGATAACGGTTAGGTTGCGCCAACCTAGCTGATGTGACCCGCGACACACCGACTGAGTGCAACCATTCCCCGCCTCAAGCGTCATAACCCCAGGTAAACCGCTGCGGTGCCCGACGGAGCATGCGCGGCATCACAGAGCCGTTCACATGGGTGACACCCCAAGTGAACGCCCACAGTGATCACCCGATAAGGTGATGTCCATACCATCGGCCCCGAAAAACCGCACGCCATAACGGTATTGAAGGGTCAACTCAAACTTGAACACACAACAGAACCCACAACTTCACCACCGCGCGTAACACCTAGCAACAACGCAAATTCTCGCAATAAAGCGTTTCTTGCAAAAGGTTTGCGTTAACCCCACCTCAAAGAGCCAGGCTGGCAAGAAAGAAAGCCAAACCGTGGGGGGTTTGGGGGGCTCGGCCCCCCAAAATAATCCGCGGGGGCCACAGCGAAGACGACGGAGGAGTCGAGTACAGCTGTGGAGGCCCCCGCGCCAGGGGGAGGAACGCGGGGGCCGGAGGGGATCTCCACAGGCGCTGACCGGGGGTGTGTCAGCTCCTAGATTGTTGCACGCTCACCTGTCGTAGGCGAGATGTCTGCGCCCAAATTTTCCAGGGAACTGTTCACTTGATGTTTCCCTGCCTGGTGAACGGCTGGGGAAGTGTGTTGTCTGTTGTTCTAGGCAACAAGATTCGCTTGCGCCCAACAAAAGATTAGAACACGTTCTAGCCGGCCAAGTCGTATCCGGCTTCGGTAACGGCGGCTTTGATGGCCACGTCGTCCAACGATGTCGAACTGGTGACGGTGACCGCGCCGGTGTCCAGATCGACGGCAACATCGGTGACACCGGCGATCTCGGACAGCTCTTCGGTCACGGATGCGACGCAGTGCTGGCATGTCATGCCGGTGACGGTGTAGGTGGTCTGCAACTCGAAGTCCCTTCGCGACGGGTTGATACCCGTAGGGGGTAGAGGTAACGCGGCGGTTTGTGTACACAATATCGTCCACCGCACTCACCCGAATGGCTCTACCCGGACGTCGACACGGCGCGTACTACCCGTCGCCGCACGCGTCAAACGTGTGGAAATGACTACCCACCGTCGTTCCCGGTTCACTCTGCGGGGGGCTGTGTGCAGGGCTTTTAGTCCCATAACCTCACGGCCACAGCCGAGCCGGGGAGGCGTCATGAGCGGGTCCCTCGAAGTGCGGAACTTCTTGATGCAGCAAGACACGATGACCGGGAACGGAGCCGGGCTCACCGGCGGCGTCCCGGCCCAGCGCGGCGGAGAAACCTCGCGGGTCACCGACGAGCAAATCCGTAAAGCGCGGCTCGCCGTAGCCGCAAGCGCGTTGGACGCCGAGGACTGCCGACTGCTCCTGGACATGCTCGGCCTCGTGCCGGGTGAAGACGGACTGCCCCCAGTCAGCCGATAGGGACCAGCTGGGGGCGTGAACAGACGACCTCGCGCAGAGGTGTGACGAGGGCCACCAAAGTGGCCCATGGGCTCAAAGGGGCGCCCATGGGCCCTAAAACCAGTGGTTCCGCAACGGTTTTCGCAGGTAGTGGTCTTTCGGGTAACCCGTTTTGTACGGCCATGGGCCGTGCCCTATAGTTCTCCTTGCTCCCAGCGGCAAGCCAAAGGGACTGGCTCCCATCGTCTAGCGGCCTAGGACTCCGCCCTTTCAAGGCGGCAGCGCGGGTTCGAATCCCGTTGGGAGCACGCGGTAACATATTTGAAAAAGCAAGGCCCAGTGGCGCAGTTGGTTAGCGCGTCGCCCTGTCACGGCGAAGGTCGCGGGTTCGAGTCCCGTCTGGGTCGCCACCGAAGGTCCGCTCAAGCAGCGGACCTTCACGGCCAGGTAGCTCAGTTGGTACGAGCGTCCGCCTGAAAAGCGGAAGGTCGACGGTTCGACCCCGTCCCTGGCCACCCCGATTAACCAGGGAAAATAGGCGTAGTGATCTACTCGTCATTCTCGCCCGTCTCATTTCCTGTCTCAGTTGTACCCCACAGCAACCCGCCGACCTGGTCGGCGATGCTGCGCCGAAGAGCGTCCGTCACGTGCATGTACCGCTTGGCCATGGCGCTGTGGGACCAGCCCATCACGTCCATCGCGGCGCGCTCCGAGACGCCCAGCAGCAGAAGCACGGTGGCCGCCGTGTGGCGCGCGTCGTGAAGCCGGGCCGTGCGCACCCCGGCGGCTGACAGCAGTTCGAGCCATTCGGCGTGATCCTGCCGGGGATCGATCGGCCGTCCGTTTGGCTGGGCGAACATCCAACCGCCGTCGTGCCATTCGTTCGCCGCGTGCTCGCGTTCGGTATCTTGCGCGGCGCGGTGCTCTTCCAGCAGCGTGTAGAGCTGAGTCGGCAGGCCGATAACTCGCCGCCCAGACTTCGACTTCACGTCGGCTTCCACCAGGCCGCCCCCGTGTCGTTTCGGACACCAGCGGGCATGGCTAGTGCAGTCCGGCGGACAGGGCGGCGGACAGGCGCGGGTGTGCCGCTTACAGGATTTCTTGCACGGCTTCACCTTGTGGTATTTCGCGCCGCATTCGTGCGGATCGGAGCAGCCGTGTTCCCATGTTCGACGCTGCAATTGACGGGTGATTGTGAGCGTCTTGGTCCGCTTATCCAAACGTGACCATTTCAGCCCGATGGTTTCGCCTTGGCGCGTGCCGAGTGCCAGAGCGAGTACGAATCGCACGCCGTTTCGGCGCGTAAGCGCCATCTTGATAAGCCGCTGGATTTCCTCAATGTCGAACGGTTCGATTTCCTCTTCCTCGACTCGGGGCGCTTTGGCCAGGGCGACCGGATTGCGGTTGATATGGCCCCGGCGCACTGCCTCACCGAAGGCTGTCCGTGCCGTCCGGTGTACCTGGTGAGCTGTGGCTGGCTTGAGCTTCCGGCCTTCGAGAATCCGCGCGTACAGCTTTTCGAAGTGTTCCGGCTCGATCGTGTCCAACCGGTGGCTGCCCACGCCTGGAATCAGGTGTCGGTGAACCGCTGTGCTGTAGGCCCGGTACGCCTTGTACTTCACGGACGGCCGGGCGATGTTCTCCAGCCAATGCAGCAGCCACTGTTCGACCTTCTGTGTCCGGCCGGGCTTTCGGGCCGTGCCACTGTCGCGTTCCTGTTCGAGCTTGCGAACGGCCTTGATGACTTCGGCTTCGGTCGCGCGCTGGACGTGTCGCCGGTCGGGCTTGCCGTCGTCCCGGACGCCCATCGTGACGCGGCCGTGCCACTTGCCGTCCTTGCCGAGATAGATGGAGGAGGCGCCGTTTGGCGCGCGTGTGCCCTCGGGGCGTTTCTTGCGTCCCATGCTGATGATCTCCGATTGGGTTAGCTCCCGGGTTAGATCCGGGTGACGGGGTTAGGTTTCTAACTCGCCGGGTTAGCCCGTCTGTTGGGCCGTTGACCTGGGAGAAGTTAGGGAGTTAGGTGGGTTAGGTCGGTCGCCAATGGGGCAGGAAAACGGCCCTGAGAGCAGGCGTGCGACAGGACGCCCCGACCTAACCCAGGTGGTCACGCGGCTGCCCGCTGTTCGGACGCTTTGCGGGCGGTGTAGGCGGCCAGTGCCGCGAGGGGCACGCGCCGGAGCGTGCCGATCTTCACTGACTCGATCTCGCCCGACTTCAGCAGGGCGTACATCGTGGTCCGGCTGATGCTGAGTTGCCGGGCGGCGGCTGGAACGTCCAGCAGAAGCCGGGTGGCGCCGTTGGCCGGGCCGGTGTCGGTGCGGTTCATCTGACTGTCTCCGTGTGTCACGTCCCCTTGCGGGGCTGGAAAAGGGCAGGGGTATCCGTGGTGGTGTTGGCTCTCCCCCTCCGGCTACAGCCACAACCGGGAGGGCTGTAGCCGGAGGGGGCGGCGGGTCTAGGCCCTAGTGCCCTGGTCATCCGGGGTGCAGGGCTCTAGAGGCGCCTCTAGGTCTAGAGGGCAGAGGGTCTAGACCTAGACCCCCGTTGTCCCGCAGCTGCGGGGATGAGATGCCCCCTCCCGGCGCGGGGGCATCTCGTCTGCCTGGCTGCGTGCCGGGTGGCTGGTCGGCGACCCCCGGACGGGGTAGCGCCTGGTCGGTGGCGGTAGCGCGGGCGGTGAGCGTGGATGGCCTCCTGGGCGCGTGTCGGCCGGGGTGCGAGTGGAGGCGCTACCCGCTACCTGCGGATATACGGCCTGCTCAGGGCCGGTAGCCGGGGTAGCGGCACGGGTAGCGCAGCCGCTACCGGTAGCGCGCCAGCCGCTACCGGCCACTGGCCGACCGGCGTTCGTCCGGGTGGCTAGGGCGCGTGGCATCGTGACGAACTTGACGAACTTACGAACTTTGTCGTTGACCTGCGGTTTTGCCGGGACCAAAGTTCGTCGGTGACGAACTTTGGTCCGTGAGCCACCTCCGTCATGTCGTTGACCTGCGGTTGTGTCGGGAGAGCAAAGTTCGTCACCGACGAACTTTGGGGTGTGGATCGGGTTGAGCATCGGTCTGTCTCCTGTGTGGCTGACGAACTACGAACTTTGCTCTGACCTGCGGTTTTGTGGCGGCAAAGTTCGTAGGTAACGAACTTTGGTCCGGGTGTTCGCCCTGGTCGCGGGCAAAGTTCGTAAGTTCGTCAGGTCAGCCCGGCGGCGGTGTAGACCTCGGTTGACCTGCCGCCGCCGGGTCGGGGGCGTTCGTCGCGTGTGATCCGCCCGGCTGTGACGAGTTCGTCCAGCAACGCGTCCGGGTCGATCCCGTTTCGCTTGGCGTTGCCCCGGAAATGCCCGGCTGTGATGTCCTTTTTGGTCCGTCCCTCTGGCCCGGCGTCCGCGATGTAGGCGAACAGGCTGCGCAGTGCCGCGTTCGGGCGGATCACGGCCGTAGCGGACGCAATGGCGTAGCGAACCAGCGCGGCGGCGGCCGTGAGGTGATCCGGGCCGATCTGGTCCGTGCGGTCTAGCGCGGCGTAGATGGCCGCGATGCGCAGGCATTGCGGCGCCGCCCGGGAGATGAATTCGGTGATCTGGCTATCTTCCTCCTCGGGGTGGTCGGCGAATTCGAGGTAGATATGGCGCCATTGCGCGGTTCCGGCGTGGCTCAACCCGACCGGGCCGAACCGGGCGCCGTGTCGTAGCCGGTCGGCCAGGGATGCGCCGAGATCTACCAACAGGGCAGGGTCGGCAACCGTTGGGGTGTAAAGGAGTTTGGACTGTGCGACCGCGATTGGAAGGAACCGGTTGTAGGTGCCCCCGGCCATGTCGGACGCGGATACCTTGGCCTTGAACTCCTTGGGCGTGATGTGCGCCAGGATGCCGACGTGCGCCCGCCGGGCGACCCGGGCGTCCACGTTCAACGTGGACAGGTTCCCGCCCTCCCACGCGGCACGCAGCGTCGCGGAGAGCGTGTTGCCCTCCCGCTTCATCCGGGCCATCACCGACGCCCATTCCGGCTCGTACGCGAGCAGTCGGCAGTCCCCGTCCGGCAACAACCGCGCCCGGCCCGACTTCCCGCTGTCCGGATCGGTGGCGAACACGGCCGCCAAACCCTCCCCGCTGGACAATCCCGATTGGACGTTTGACGCTACGAATTCGTTGTCCGCGTGGGTAAGCAGTTCGATCGCCGCGTTATGCGCGGTGCCCTTCTTGCCACGTGCGGTCTGGCCGATCAGGATCGGCCAGACCAGCAACGGGTGGCGTTCGTAGCCGATTTGCAGGTGTGGCCCTGGCCCGAGGTGCACCCCGGCGGCGGCCAGTAGCGAGACCATGACGCCGATCGGGTCCGCTTCGGTGCCCGGGTCCAGCTGGGCGGCCAGCCGTCCGAGGTAGCAGTCGAACACCGCCGGGTCCGCCGGGGGCAGCCACAACCGGGCACGGGCTACCAGGTCGTCTGCCCGGGTCGCCAGGACATCCGCGTCCGCAGGCTCCGGTACCCGGACCGGGTACAGCCGCCGGGTACCGGTCGGGCCGGAACCGAGCAGGTTCGGCGGGGTGGTGTTGGCGTGAGTCACGGCGTGCCTCTTCCCTTGCCAGTGGTGTCAGTTGGTGAGCGCGGCCAGCACGCGCGGCGCGTGCCGCTGTGCGGCGGCCAGGTGCGCCCTCGCCACGGGCGGCAGGTTGCCGACGGCGCAGGCGGCAGTGAGCAGGGCGACCAGTTCGGGCACCCGGCACCTGGGGTCGGCGACGGTGGCGGTCACGAACGCCGCCAGCCGGGCGGGTCCGACACGGTCCCAGTCAGCAGGCGTGAACGGGCTGACGTACAGCACCGTGACCACGGTCGCCAGGTCCAGACTCGGCCCGGCGGGCGGGTTGATGAGGGTGTTCATGGCAGGCACAGCAGACCCTTTCGACGGGTTCGACAGGTGGGTTCGTGGGTGCCGAATCGGCACTACAAGCGGGGTGTAGACCCGGGTTCACGGGAACGCTGGGAACGGCCCGGGAACAGCGGAAACCCAGGTTCGTGAACGGGGCGTGGTGTGAGATGGGAGACCGGCCCGGCGGGCACGTTCATAAACGCCCGGGAGCGTCGGCGGGTCGGAACCGCCGGGCCGGTTGCTGAGCGGGGTTCAGGAACCCGGTTGGTCCTGCACGCCCGTGCGGTTCGCCCGGTCCGCGGCGGCAATGACGGTGGCCGCCGTGGTGATGCAGGCGTCCACGCGGCTTGTGTCGGCCGTGTCGGTGGTGTGCAGGGTGGCGCGTTCGGTGGCCAATGCCGGGCAGTCCCGGTACACCGTGACCAACAGGACCGTCAGGTCAGCGGCCACGCTGGGCAGGTCCGTGCCGCACCGGTCGCGCAGCTGCGCGAAGTCGGCAGGCGTGTACGGGCTGGCGTACAGCGCGGCCACCAACGGCGCCAACTCGAAGCGACGCAACGCCATCACGCCACCTCCGCCACTGCGCTACGGGCGGCCAGTTCGAGCCGCGCCGCCAGCAACCGGCACTGCCGCCGCCGGGCCGGAGTCGGCCACAGCCGCGCGGCTGCGCGTCGCTCGGTCGCACGGGCTGCGTGCTGGTCCAGCCACGCGGCATGTTCGATCTCGGCACTGCCGGTCCGGTCGTAAGCGGCCAAGACGGCGGCGGCGATGTCGTCCACGTCCATCTGGTCGTCCAGCGGCACCGGGGACAGGTTCAGTGCCATGGCCGCCTGGGCCGGGCTGACCACCGTGAGAATGGTCCACTGGGCCAGGTCCCCGGCCTGGATCGCCTGCGCGGCCTGGTCCATCTCGGCGCGATCGGCCGGCCGGAACACCTTCACCGTGCCGGGCTGGCAGGCCGGTGCGTAGCCGATTCGGGTGGTAAGGGTGCTGGTCATCTCAGGCCACCTCCGCCCCGGCCAGGGCGTCCGGTCCGGCGCCGACCACGATGTCCCGTCCGTCCGGGATCTGCCAGAGCAGCCGGTGATGGACCAGGTTGAACAACAGGTCGTAGCGCTTGCCGGTCGGCAACAGCCGCCGGTACTCCGGGTCCTTGGTGTAGTCGGTGCCGTTGGCCACGTTGTTCAGCGCGATCTGCCGGGCACGGGCGTCCAGGTTCTCGACCTGGGCCGGTCCGCCACCCAACCGAACACCCGCGACGCACGCCCAGGCGATCTCGGCAAGGGTCATCTGCCGGTGCAGGTCCACGCCGGACAGGTGCAGTGCCATCTTCAACGCGGACGCGCCCAGCGTGACCCGGGTGCCGTCAGCGGCACGGAACGTCACCCACGTGGAGCCCCGGCCCGGGTAGCGACGTTCGCAGTCCACGCGGTAGCTGATCTCGGCCGGTGCGGTTGCGGTGTATGTAGTCATCTCAGGCCACCCCCGCCGCGGTGTTGTTCACGTTGTCGGTGTCGTCGGCTGCGGGCGACTGGCCGCTGACCACATACGCCTGGTAGGCGGCCTCACCGCATTCGTTCAGGTAGACGTTGACCGACCGGCCCGGGATACGCAGCGTGCCCTTGCCGGTGCCGATCTTGTACGCGTCCATCGCGCCGGACTCGATCGCCCGGTAAATCGTGGCCGGGGAAACGTCCAGGGCTTCAGCCACTGCCTTGACCCGGTACACCCGGTTATCCTCGAACTGCATCGTTCACCGCTCCAAGGTTTCGATGTGCGCCCCGGCTGGTGCTGGAACACCGGTCGGGGCTTTCTGCTGTCTGTGTGAGATCTGCGATCTCGGCGACATGAGCAACGCTAGCCGAGAGAGACAAGAGAGTCAGCAGACTTGTCTGAGCGAGTTTCTTGACTGACTCTGCCGTAGGCTGGCGTTCATGCCGAAACTGGACCCGAGTAGCACGATCCCGCCGTACGTGCAGGTCACCGACGGGCTTCGCCGGGAGATTGCAAACGGTGTGTACGCACCTGGCGACAAGCTCCCTACCTATGACGCCGCCGCAGGGGAGTGGGGCGTGGCCGTAGGCACGATCAAGCGCGCTTACAGTGCCCTGCAACAGGAAGGGCTGATCTCGACACGTCACGGCACTGGTTCGTTCGTCCATCCCGACCTGGACCCGGACCAGATTGACGCCACGGCAGACCAGCTCGTCACGGTCCGGGCGACGGACCTCAAGGAAGCGTTGCGACTGCTGACCGAGATCAGCGATCGGCTTGCTGCGCTTGAGAAGCGTCTCCCAATCGTCTCGGAGGGTTGACTCACCAGGGGAGTGACCACTTTGGACGGCAGATTCGCCGCTGTGGCTTCCCAAGTTCCCGGTGTTGCTCATGTATCTAGATTGCGGCTTATCGCCGCCGGTGAGAACTGCCCTTTGCGTCCCTCGCCGCTGAACTTTCCCTGAACCAAGGCCCTGAACTTGTGCTGAACAACACCACTGAACTTTCACTGAACTTAGGGCCTGCCAAGGTTCAGCGAATCCCTAATGAGTGCGAAGCTGGGGGCATGGAACTTAACGGCGAGCCTGCCACGCTTGAGCAGATCAAGGCCCTAGCGCTGACCAACTTCGGGCATTTCACGTCGATGCTTGTGGAGGGGAAACGTGTCCGGGGTTTGTCCCTCCACATGGAACGGTTGGCCCGAGACTCTCGGCAGATTTTCAACGCAGAGCTGGACGTCGACCAGGTGCGGCACTACATCCGGCAAGCCCTTGTCGACGACGGCACTCAACCGGTCGTTGTGCGAGTAACCGTCTACGACCCGGCGCTTGACCTGGGCACGATCGGCACCGACGCCGCACCAAAGGTTCTCGTCACCACGCGGTCCGCCCCGCCGCAGGGGGAACCCAAACCATGGCGCCTACAGGCCGTCTCCTACCGCCGGGAAATTCCGGCGGTAAAGCACATCGGGTTGTTTGGCGCGCTCAGGCTCCGCCGGGTTGCCCAGCGAGACGGCTTCGACGACGTGCTGTTCCTGAACCCGGACGGGACAATCAGCGAGGTCGCTACCTCGAACATCGGGTTTGTCCGAGATGGACAGATCGTATGGCCCCGGGCGGAGTACCTTGCTGGCATCACGATGACGCTGCTTCACCAGGCACTGGATGAGCAGGTGGTTACCGAGCCACTGACTCCCGCCGACCTGGGCGATATGGACGCGGCGTTCGCGACGAACGCGGCGACGGGAGTCAGGTCGGTCATCGCCGTGGACGGACACCAGTGGCCCAGTGATCACAAGGTGGTGCGCGAGTTGCGCGAGCTGTACGCGGACATTCCTGCCGAACTCCTGTGACGGCCGTCAAGATCCAGCTACGCTCGCCCTCAGGAAGATCACAAGGGGAGAGCAGCGACGTGACGACAGTTCAACGCTGGTCTGGTGTCGAGGTGCGGGCACTGCGCGATGCAAAGCGGATGAGCATCCGCGAGTTTGCCGCGCACCTCGGTGTCAGTGAACGCATGATCTCGAAATGGGAGGCAGGACGCGAGAACATCACGCCACGGCCAGTCAATCAGGCCGCGTTGGACACGTGCCTGACGCGGTCGGACCCTGACACAAAGGCGCGTTTCGCCTATCTCACAGGCGATTCGTTGGTTCCCAAGGGCGATGATGTTGCGGCTTCAACGGAGCCAATAGGCGGCAGTCAGGTCCGCCACCCGGTAGACGGTCGCGCCATGGTCAAGGTGGATGGAAGCGTTTTCCTTTCCGGCCCGAGCAATGACCCCATGTGGCTGCCTTCGTTCTACGTAGACGTGCACCCGGTGACCAATGCCGAATACGCGCTGTTCGTTGCGGCAACCGGCAGGGAAGTACCCCGGCATTGGAAGAATGACGGCTTGTTTGCCGACGACGTTGCTGACCATCCGGTTGTGTTTGTCACCTGGACCGACGCGGCGGCGTACGCGGCCTGGGCCGGTAAGGACCTTCCCAGCAGTCAGCAGTGGGAAAAAGCCGCCCGTGGAACTCGGGGAGCGGTGTACCCATGGGGCGACCAGCCAACTCCGGCAAAGTGCAATGTACGTGAGAACGGCGTCGGCAGTACCACCCCGGGTGATCGCTATCAGAGCGGCGTAAGCCCATACGGTGTGTACGACATGTGCGGGAATGTCTGGGAGTGGTGTTCTACCGAGTCCCGGCCGGGGCGACGTGAGCTCAAAGGCGGCGCTTGGACCAGTCCATTCAATCGTGCTACGCCGTCTTCCTTCAACGACGCAGCCGAGAGCATGTGTGACGACGACACAGGCTTTCGGTGTGCCACGCCAGCCGAGACGCTCGAAACGCTGCTCACTCGCCAGTAGGTGAGAGGCTTACTGGCCGTCCGGCTGTTCGCCCTGGCTGATGATCGTATTCAGCAGGTTCACAATCTGCTGTTGTCCGGCGGCGGTAGCGTCCAGTTTGCCGCGCATCTCGGTGAAGCCGCGATCGACCTGGTCGAATCCTTGGTGCATCTCGCTGCGCACGTCGGCAAGGCCGTTGTCGATCCGCTGGCGGAGGTCGGTCAGGTCTTCGCGCATGGCGTTGAAGCTGGACGTGGTCGCCTGGCGAAAGTCCCGGATCTCCTCGCGAATCTCGGCCACGTCGCGGTCCGCTCCGCCTGCGAGCACGCGGGCGGCTGCCGCGTCCTGCTCGCTGTGGCGTACGCGGTCGGCCAGGTCCCGAATTTGGGTCTCCAGTGCGGCTACGCGTGCTTCCAGGTCGTCAGGCTGAGCCATGACCAGCAGCGTACGGGGTGCCGCCGCTGTGCTCCGGCCAGACGAACTTTGCTCTCCCGACAAAACCGCAGGTCAACGACATGACGGAGGGGGCTCACGGACCAAAGTTCGTCAGCTACGAACTTTGCCCCGGGCAAAACCGCAGGTCAAAGGCAAAGTTCGTAAGTTCGTCAAGTTCGTCACGATGCCACGCGCCCCCGCCACCCGGGCGAACGCCGGTCGGCCAGTGGCCGGAGGACGGCTGGAACAGGGGGGGGGGCAGTGGGGGCGCTCTGAGATGGCCGCAGAGCGTCTATCTCAACTCGCCCGGTGGATGGGACGTCTGGCGCTCAGCGTCCGTCAGCGGAAGCATTCTGCGTCCGGCCCGGGAATTGGCCGTGTCACGTCCCCCCTTGCCGGGTGTCTACCCCACTACCGCGCTGGTCACGGCCCATGTCGCGGGGGTCTACCCGAGTAGAGGGAGAGGGCTACCTGGCGTCGCCGGGGGAGCCCCGATCGGTGAAGTATTCGCCGAGCTCAAGCCAGACGTCGGCTGCGTGCCGTGCCGCGAGCGGTTCGGGCGCGCCGATCTCCTGAGTCCGGTCCCGCTGCTCGGTGTGCAGCAGCCAGGGCTTGTCAGCGTTCGGCGTGGCCGTGAGGTACCAGGTCTCGCCGTTGTGCGTGGTGCGGTACTTGTCCCTGCTCAGCGCTACCCATGTCGCCATGATGTGAGCGTACGTCACATGACGTCATGTGACGTAAAGCGTCATTTGTACTGGTCAGGTGGTGTCTACATTGAGTTGGTGGCATGGGAGGACAGGCGGGACCGCATTGATCGTGATGGGCCTGCCCTGGTGTGGCAGCAGATTGCCGACGACATCGCGGCCGATATCGAGTCCGGCGCGTTGCCGTCCGGTTCTCGCTTGCCGTCGGAGCAGGTGTTGGCGGATGACGTGTACGGCGTGAGCAGGCCGACCGTTCGCCGGGCTATCGCTGCCCTGGTCGAACGAAGTCTGCTCACGGTCGTGCACGGCCGGGGTACGTTCGTCACTTCGAGAACCGCTCAGAGCGAATGAGCCTCCTGCCGCAGTCCGCACACGCCTGAAACAGGGTCTCGGGCCGGGGGCTGTGGCAGGCACTCATTCCCCTCATTTCGCTCATTTGTGCAGGTCAGCCCGCATCATCCGCGAATGAAAAAACTCATTCGCTCGGGCTGAACTCATTCGCGAACTCATCCCGCCTTCATCCACCTGACTGTCTCCCCCTGCGGGCGAGATGCCCCCCGCTGGGGGCGTGGCCGGGCGGGGGCATCTCGTCCGTTGGCCGTCCGGGACCTCGTCTCAGTTCCCGTCTCAGTCCGGCCGCGTCCGAACCACCCCCTACTGTTCCAGCTGTCTCACTGACCAGGGCAAACGTACGGCTACAGACTGCCCCGAACGGCTATCCCGAGACCTGAAAAGCGGAAGGTCGACGGTTCGACCCCGTCCCTGGCCACGTCGATCAGGTCCCCTCTGCTCGCCGCTTCGCGGCTTCGCCGGGGGATCTCCTCCATGATGTTGGGGGGCCGAGCCCCCCAAACCCCCCACGGTGCGTGCTCCTTCTGACCCAGCGCTGGGTGCTTTTTTCTTGACTTGCACCGGGCGCTTCGCGCCCTCTTTTACTGATTGGCTATCCCACCTCCCGGTGGCCTTACCGGTTGGTCACCTTGCGCTGGCCTTCTTGGTTTGCCCGCCTTGGTCGCGGCCTCTAAGGCCATACCCACTTCGCGCTTGCCATTGCCCTGCCCAACCCCCGGAGCGAAGCGACGGGTTACGACGCGACAGCGCGTGTGTCCACCATTCCTTGTGGTGAGTTGAACGCGCGAGCGGCGCACGGCGGGTACCAGCGGGGCTGGTAGCGAGTCGAGCAGTTTGACTCACCGTGAAGGAATGGTGGACACACGCCGGCTCGCGGACAAAGAGAGATACCGTTCGGTGAATGTGCCGATCTTTGTGAGCCCTGGGGCCATTGGTATCTGACGGGTTTGCGGGTTGAGAACAGGTTCGGGTCTTGTTAGGGAACGGTCCGTTCTTCATTGGAGGGGATGTGGGGCGTGGGGCTTGGTGGGTTGGGATTTGGGTTGTTCGGAATGGGGTGTTCGCTCTTCTCGCTTTTTATCCGGTGGTTTCTGCTGTTTTGAGTGTTTTGCACGGGGTTTCGAGGTAGGGGCGCGGACCCTTGATTCGGACGAAGTCGGGTTCGCCCCTGTTTTCGCTACTTTTGGCGGTGCGATCGTTGGCGCGCTCGCTCTTCTTCTCAACCTCGCTGTTCGGCGGGAGTTGGGGGTCCGTGGGTTTTGGGGATGGGTGTTCTGGGTTGTCACCGTTGCTGTTCTTGTCGCGCCGGTTGTGGTACGCGTTGTAGCCCTCGGGCAGTCGGATGTAGTACCAAAGCGGGGTGTTCGCGTCGAAGCCGACGTTGAACTGGCGCAGCTCCGGGAAGCTGTCCTGGCCGAGGACAGGGATGCCCATCGCGCGAGCGATCGCCTGACCGGACGGCAGCGACCACGTGACGTGGCGCAGCAGGTTGCGTTGCGGCAACGCGGTCGGCGGGTCGCCGGTCGCGGTGGTCTGCAGCGGCAGGTTGAACAAGGCCGTCGAGATCCTTGTGTCGATCCGCTTGTTCGGACGCACCTGGCCGTCACCGAAATCGAAGAACGTCTGCCAACCGATGAACCGGCGCCGTGCGTCCACGGCCACGCAGGTCGACCGGATCCGACTGACCCTGTCCGGCTGGGTCGAAGATGAACTCGAAGAACGGGTTGCCGTTGTCGCCAGCGAGGTTCGCCCGGTAGGACGGGCGGACCATGCTGTGTCCGAAGCGGTACACCGCGCCCTGGAACTCCACTGGCATAAAGTGCTGGCCCGCGGCCGGCCGGTAGTGCCTTCGACCGTGCCGCAGGATGTCCTGCGTCAGGCCGTAACCGATGATCTGCGGCAGGAACTCGTTCACGACGATCCACTGGTAGTGCCACGTGACCACAAGTCCTAGGCATAGCGCACGTTCCCTGAGCGCCAGGAGAGCTCATGGCTTGGGGTAGGTCGTGGCGGTGTGTGTCCTGGGGCTCATGGGGGCAATGCCGCTGACTCAAGCATTCTGGCTGGTCGCAAGCGGCTCAGGGCCGATTGTCTGTGGCATTGGTGTCCACAATGGACGATTGATCGTCACATCAGTCTCACGCACCCCGCGCGATACTCCTGTTACCCGGGTTGGTGCCGTGAAGGTCACCTTCGCGGCGTCCAACGCGCCAAAGGTTCCCCTCGCGGACCGTGGCGGACCTGAATGAAGGCCACTGTGGACAGTCCCGTCCATCGGTGGCGCGGGTACGCCGTGCTTGCGGGCTGGGCCACTCGCGTTCCGCGCCTCTCAAGATCAACCTCGCGCCCCACGCCCGCAGGACACCGCTGAAGTGCGAGAGCTCTCTTAATTTAAGTCAGTGGCATCGCCCGTGCGGTGAGGGGTTTCAGGGCTCGCCGGGAGGTCACGTGTCCAAGGGCGGGGCCGCCGGTCCGCTTTGGCGGCTGCGGATGAAACCTCGGCCTCCGGCCCCCGTCATCCAGCCTAGCGAGGGCTACCGACAAGGCGGGGTTCCGCGAGATCCACATCGGAGGGTTGTCCACCGGGTCCGCGCGGCTGTGGAAGTGGGCACATGCGTGCTCCGACTTTGTCAACTTCGTGCTAGGTTTCGGGAAACGTTGCTGACCTGCGTCTATGCCTTTTTCTACGGCTTAAGGTATTCCTTTTGCGCATTGCGCTTGTGTTCACATTTGCCAGTTTGCTATCGGGTTCCGTGAATGTCGCTCGGTCGGGTGGTCGGCTTGTTCGATTGGGTGAAATAACCCGTGTGGGGGATTCGTGTGACGAGGCTCGTGTCGGCGAATGGTCTAGGGTCGTTCACCAGAACGGACGAGCGATCTCATGGTGTGTGACCACTTCGTTCGATGATGTTGGGCCGACCGGGTGATAGTTGCTGTCGGCGGTCACAGTGAGTGCCTTTTTCACGGTGACCCCCGTGGAATGGCTGACACGCGCCATTCGTAATGTTCTGCAGGCGGTAACGGTGTCCGAAGATGGAACGACTCCCATCGTGAGCGCGGGTCTGATCATCTTTTTCGCCGCTCCACCCATGGCTGAACACCAGGAGAGACTGCATGAGAGAACGGGCCGGGTCAGTGCGTCGTTTTCCTCCTGCCACCCAGCGGCATATGCCCGAATCGGCCCGGCCCATCCGTGCCGCCTGGGAATCTCGATATCAGCTCGCGGTCATCGGTGCGGATCTCGCGGTCATTCTCGGCGTGGTCATCACCGTCAACGCGATCATCGGCGCGGTCACCGCGCTGCACGCCAGCATCTTCGCGATGTTCACGCTCGCCGCGGTTTTCGTTGGCCTCAGCGGTGCCCGTGCCTGGAGCGTCGCGGCGCTCGGTGACGGCGCCGAGGAGTTCAGGCGCCTCTATCGGGGCTTGTTCACGGCCCTCGTGATCTTGGCGATCGGTGGGTACGCGCTCAGCCTCGAAGGCCTGCGCCCCTGGGTTTTCCTTGCCGTACCGGCAATGGCGATCATTGACTTCCCGGTCCGCTATCTCCTGCGCCGCGTGCTGCACAAGCGCCGCCAAGCAGGCCGTTGCCTCCTTCCTGTGCTCGCGGCCGGTGGGGTTGGCACGGTCAAGGACCTGATCGAGCGCACGCGCAAAGCGCCGCACCAAGGCTGGCGTGTCGAAGCGGTCTGTACGGCTGACGGTCTCGGTACGGGCCCCGACGGGCGCGTAGACGGCGTGCCGGTGGTCGGGCGCATTGAAGACGTTGCCGAGCAGGTGCAGCGCGGTGGTTACCGGATCGTCGCGGTGACGGCTGACGCGTACTGGACGCCAACGCGCCTGCAGCACCTGGCCTGGAAGCTGGAGAACACGTCCGCCGAGTTGGTCGTCGCGCCTGTGCTGATGGAGGTCGCGGGCCCAAGGCTGCATGTCACCGGTGTGCTCGGGATGCCGTTGCTCAAGTTGTCCGCGCCGGTCTTCACGGGTGCACGCCGTGTCGTCAAGGAGATCGTCGACCGTGTCGGTGGCGCGATCCTCGTTGGACTGTTGAGTCCGTTCCTCGCGGCTGTTGCCTTGGCCGTCAAACTTGGCGACGGCGGGTCGGTGTTCTACAAGCAGCGCCGGATCGGCAAAGACGGCAAAGCGTTCACGATGGTCAAGTTCCGCACGATGGTGCCGGACGCCCATTCCCAGCGTCTCGCGCTGCTGCATGTGAACGAGGCCGAGGGGCCGCTTTTCAAAATGCGCAAGGACCCCCGGGTGACCAAGATCGGTGCCGTTCTGCGCCGGTTCTCCATGGACGAGCTGCCTCAGCTTTTCAATGTCGTCGGCGGGCAGATGTCGCTGGTCGGGCCGCGGCCTCCGCTGCCTGAGGAGACCGAGCGCTACAGCTCAGACGCGCGACGTAGGCTGCTGGTCAAGCCGGGTCTCACCGGGTTGTGGCAGGTCAGCGGACGCAGTGACCTGCCGTGGGAAGAAGCCGTCCGGCTCGACCTGCGGTACGTCGAGGACTGGTCGCTCGCGTTGGACGCGCTGATCCTGTGGAAAACGGTTCGCGCCGTGTTGAAGGGCCAAGGAGCGTATTGATGATCTGCCGACTCTGCGGCTCGACTGAGCTTCAGAGCGTGGTCGACCTGGGAGCAACGCCGCCGTGCGAGCGGTTTCTCGCCGCCGCGCAGCTGGACGAGCCGGAGCCGACCTACCCGCTGCACCTGCGTGTCTGCACCACCTGCTGGCTCTCCCAGATTCCTCCGCTGATCACGCCGGAGGACACGTTCACCGAGTACGCGTACTTCTCGTCGTTCTCCACGTCGTGGGTCGAGCACGCCCGCAAATTCGTGGACAAGGCGATCGAGCGGACGAACCCGCAGTTCGTCGTCGAGGTCGCGAGCAACGACGGCTACCTGCTGCAACACGTCGTGGACAAGGGAATCCGGTGCCTCGGCATCGAGCCATCGGTCAATGTCGGTGAGGCGGCACGGGAAAAGGGCGTCCCGACCAAAACGGCGTTCCTGAACAAGGAAACCGGTGCCGCGGTCCGCGCCGAACACGGGCCTGCGGATCTCGTTGTCGCCAACAATGTCTACGCGCACATCCCGGACATCCAAGGTTTCACCGCGGGCCTGCGCGAACTGGTCAAGGACGACGGCTGGGTGTCCATCGAGGTCCAGCACCTGCTCAGCCTGGTCCGCTACAACCAGTACGACACGATCTACCACGAGCACTTCCAGTACTACACCGTCGCGTCAGCCCAGCGAGCGCTTGCTTCGCATGGCCTGCACGTGGTGGACGTCGAACTCCTGCCGACGCACGGCGGCTCGATCCGGATCTGGGCGCGCCCGGTACAAACCGAGCCAGGCAAGGCCGTCGGGTTCGTCCTCGAGGAAGAACGCAAGGCCGGATTGCACGACCTGTCCGGCTACCAGGACTTCGCGCGCAACGTGGACAGCGTGCGGCAGAACCTGCTGAGGTTCCTGCTCGGCGCGGCGGCCACCGGTAAAACGGTCGTCGGCTATGGCGCGCCTGGCAAGGGCAACACGTTGTTGAACCACTGTGGCGTCCGGCCGGACATCCTGAAGTACACAGTGGATCGCAATCCGTACAAGCACGGCAAGTTCACGCCCGGCACCAGGATCCCGATTCACGCCCCCGAGCGGATCGCCGAGGACAAACCGGACTATGTCCTTGTCCTGCCGTGGAATCTGCGCACGGAACTGACCGAGCAGCTGTCCTATGTGGGCGAGTGGGGCGGCAGGCTGGTGTTCCCGATCCCGACTTTGGAAGAGGTCAAGCCGTGAAGGTCGTGCTGTTCTGCGGCGGCTACGGAATGCGCATGCGCAACGGGATGGCCGACGACGTGCCGAAGCCGATGCAGATGGTCGGGCCGCGGCCGTTGCTGTGGCACGTGATGCGTTACTACGCCCACTTCGGCCACACCGAGTTCGTCCTGTGCCTCGGCTATGGCGCGCACCACATCAAGGACTTCTTCCTGACCTACCAGGAGACCGCGTCCAACGACTTCGTCCTGCGGGACGGCAAGGTCGAGCTGCTGTCCACGGACATCAGCGACTGGACGATCTCGTTCGTCAACACGGGTCAGGACTCGCCGATCGGCGAGCGCCTTCGCCGCGTGCGGCACCTGGTCGAAGGCGAGGAGATGTTCCTCGCCAACTACGCCGACGTGCTCACGGACGCGCCACTCGACGAGATCGTCAACCGGTTCAGTGTCAGCGACGCGGGCGCGTCGATGATGGTCGTGCCGCCGCAGTCGTCATTCCACTGTGTGGACATGGGCGAGGACGGCAGGGTCAGCGGGATCACACCGGTCAGCAACCTGCCGCTGTGGGAGAACGGCGGCTACTTCGTGTTGCGCCAGGACGTGTTCGACCACTTGCCTGCCGGTGGCGACCTGGTTCAGGACGCCTGCGGGGAACTGGCCAAGGAAGGGCGGCTGCTGGCCTACCCTTACCGTGGTTTCTGGCAGCCCGCCGACACGGTGAAGGAGCGGGCTGCTCTCGACGCCGCGTACGCACAGGGCGACCGGCCATGGATGTTGTGGGAGAACGATGCGGGCGCTCCGGCCTGATGGGATCGACCGTGTCGTGCTGCTCGGCGCGCACTGCGACGACATCGCGATCGGCGCTGGCGGGACGCTGCTGACCCTGTGCCAATCCCGGCCCGGTCTGCGGGTCGACGCGCTGGTGCTGAGCGGAGGCGACACGCCGAGAGAGGCCGAGGAGCACGCGGCGCTGCAGTCCTTCTGCCCTGACGCGGAGTTGAAGCTCACCGTCCTCGATCTGCCAGACGGCCGTTTTCCGGCCAACTGGGAGCGGGCCAAGCAGGCCGTCGAGGAACTGCGGGCACGCACCGAGCCGGATCTGGTGATCGGTCCGCACGCGCGTGACGCCCATCAGGACCACCGCACACTGGCCGAACTCGTGCCGACCGCGTTCCGTGACCACTTGACGCTCGGCTACGAGATCCTCAAGTGGGAGGGGGATTTGGGTGCCCCGACCGTGTACCAGCCCTTGCCGGATGAGGTCGCTGAGGCCAAGGTAGAGAAGTTGCTCCGGTACTACCCCACCCAGTCTGGGCGGTACTGGTTCGACCGTGAGACCTTCCTGGGGCTGGCGAGGGTTCGCGGCGTGCAGTGCCGGGCACGCTATGCCGAGGCGTTCTACCTGGACAAACTGATCGTTGGCTTGGAGGCATGACGTGCGTGTGTTGCTGACCGGACACCAGGGCTACCTGGGGACGGTGATGGCGCCACGGTTGGCCGCCGCCGGTCACGAGGTCGTCGGTCTTGACTCCGGGTTGTTCGCACCCTGTGTTCTCGGGCCCCTGCCGCAAGATCCGGACGGCTTCCAGGTCGATCTGCGTGCGGTCACGGCCGAGCATGTGTCCGGTGTGGACGCTGTGATCCATCTCGCGGCCCTGTCGAATGATCCACTGGGGTCGCTGGCGCCGGAGCTGACGTACGACATCAACCACCACGCCTCGGTCACCCTGGCTCGGTTGGCCAAGGATGCCGGGGTCAAGCGGTTCCTCTACGCGTCAACGTGTTCCGTGTACGGCGCCGCGGGCGATGGCCTGGTTGACGAAGACGCGCCGCTGCGCCCGGTGACTCCGTACGCGGAGAGCAAGGTGCGCGTCGAGGACGATCTTCTCGAGCTGGCCGATTCGGACTTCACGCCGGTTTTCCTGCGTAACGCCACGGCTTTCGGCTTCTCGCCGAGGCTTCGGGCGGACATCGTGCTGAACAACCTCGTCGGGCACGCGGTGCTCAGCGGCGAGGTCAAGGTCCTGTCGGATGGCACGCCGTGGCGGCCACTGGTGCACGCGCAGGACATCGCGGACGCGTTCATCGCCTCGCTGGAGGCGCCGAAGGAAGCCGTGCACAGCAAGGCTTTCAACGTGGGCACTGAGGACAACAACCTCACCGTCGCCCAAATTGCCCAGCACGTGGTCGAAGCCGTTGCCGGGTCCAAGCTCGTGATCACCGGCGAGGCAGGCGCCGACCCGAGGTCCTACCGGGTGGACTTCTCCCGGATCCGCGCCGCGATGCCGTTCACCGCACAGTGGACGGTCAAGGCGGGTGCGGTCGAGCTGTTCGAGGCCTACACCGAGTACGGCCTGACGCGCGAGGACTTCGAGCAGAAGTTCACGCGCCTGGCCTGGCTGAAGAACCAAATGCCGTGAAGGCCACCTTCGCGGCGTTCAACGCACCTAACTCGGCCCTCGCGAGGGCGGCGAGCCTAGTTGGGCTGCCAGGGACCAGCAGCACAGTCGCGGGCGCTGATCTCGGTGACCGGCAGTGGCCACTCGATGGCCAGCGTCGGGTCGTCGTAGCGCACGGCGACGTCCTCACGCGGGTCGTGCGGCCGGTCGATGCGGTAGCAGACGTCCGCGATCGGCGTCAGCGCCTGGAATCCGTGCAGCATGCCCGGCGGGATGTACAAGTGCGTGAAGGTCTCGTCGTCCAGCTGGAACACCTCGTGGCGGCCGAAGGTCGGCGAGTCCGGCCGGACATCGACGACCACATCGGACACCGCGCCGTGTGCGCAACGCACGAGTTTCGCTTCGCCACGCCCGGATCGGCCGTGCAGCCCGCGCAGCACGCCCTGCTTGGAGCGCGACTGCGAGTCCTGGATGAACGAGTTCGGGTCGATGCCGTGCTCCGCCGCGATGGTCGCGTCGAACGTCCTGGTGAACAGGCCACGCGAGTCGTGGTGTGGAGTGGGCACGAACAGCAGGACGCCGTCGATCGGGGTAGTCCGCACATGCATCGGTCCATCATGGCGTCCCCATGCTGACGCCGATCTGCCGGTCCTGCCGGGCCCGCCGCGGTGAGGTCGTGCTCGACCTCGGCCGCCAGCCCGCGAGCGATTTCTTCCCGCCGGTCGCGGACATCGGCCCCGACCCCGTCTACCCGCTGCGGATGTGGTTGTGCGCGGAATGTGGCCTCGCGCAACTGGCCGAAGATCCGACAGTGCCTGAAGAACCGCGTGGGGTCGAGCCCGCCGCGCTTGTCGCGCAGGCCAAGGACGCGATCGGCCGCGTGATGCGGTCCGGTTTGGTCCAGCCAGGCGCCAAAGTCTTCGAGTACGGCAGCCCGCACGGCGGCTCGTGGCTGCCTTTGCTTGCCGAGCACGACTTGCGGCCGGTCGACCAGCCGAGCGATCCCGCGGACGTCGTACTGGACTGCTTCGGCCTGATGCACAGCGCCGACCAGCACGAGGCCGTCGCTGAGCGGGCAAGGAAGCTGAGCGACAAGGGAATCCTGCTGCTGCAGTACCACTCGCTGGCCACGATCATCCGAAGTGGACAGTGGAACGCCTTGCGGCACGGGCACTACGCCTACTACTCGACGGCCGCGCTGACCCGGATGCTCGCGATCGCGGGTCTGACCCCGTGGACGGCGTGGCGATTCGAGCTCTATGGCGGCACGGTCCTGCTGGCCGCTGGTCGTGGCGGACAAAGCGATCCCGAGGTTCGCGCACTGATGGCCGAGGAGACCGGAAGCGGCGTCGACGACCCACGGATCGTGCGCTCGTTGCAGGAGACCGCGGAGAACAGCATCAACGCCTTGCGCGGCTGGCTGCAGCGTCAACGCGGCACCGGCCGTCGCGTCTTCGGCTACGGCGCCGCGTCGCGCGCGGTCGCCTTGCTAGCCGCAGCAGGCATCGACGACACCATGCTGTCCGGCGTCGCGGACGCGTCCCAAGCCAAGTGGGGCCGCCGGATGCCTGGCACCGCGATCCCGGTGATCAGTCCGGCCGAGTTGGTACGCGCGAAGCCGGACGCGGTCCTGCTGTTCGTGCCCGACCTGCTGGAAGAGGTCCGTTCGGCGCTGCCCGCTCTGGCCGGACGCTGGGTGGTCGCCGAACCCGTGCCGACCGAGGATCCGCAGACGCGCCGGATCATCCCGCCCGCGCGGCTGGCCGGTGACAACAGGTCATGAACCGCCTGGCCGTCCTGATTGTCCTGGCCAGCATGGTCTTCGGTGCGCTGGTCGGTTTCGCCGTACCCACGACCGGCGGGTCGGTGTACCGCAGCGGCGCGACGATCGTCTTCACGGCCGCCCAGGTCGAGCCCGATCCCGCGACGGCGTCCGTCGCCAGGCACGTCTCGCAACGGCTGCCCAGCTGGGCCAAGATCGCCGCGAGTGGCGCTGTGGCTGGCGAAGCGCGTCTGACGGCAGGCGAAGCCATTACCGCGCACGAGATCTCCGGCGCCCAGTCGCTGCGGATCGAACTCGACAGCCCGAACCGTGACGGCCTTGCCGACCGGGCAACGGCCGCCGCGAACACGGTCATCTCCGTAGTCACGCGGCTGGAGTTCAACCGTGTATCTGGTGTGGTGTCCGATCCTGGCGGCGAACCGGAGAACATGTCGCGCGCCTGGGCGATCTGGGCTGCGCTGCTTGGCGCGGTGCTCGGCGCTTTGCTTGGCTGGCTTGTCTGTTCGCTCCGACGGCCGGGCCGGTGGGTGGCTCAAGTGGCCGACGGCGGGTCACGAATCGAAGGCGCGGAAGCGTTTGCGGCCAGCGTTGACCACGAGATTCTGGCGTTGTGGGCGGCTGTTCGCACGCGACGTGGGCTCCTGGTGGTCGGCCTCGGGTTCTTCGCGGTCGCTGGGTACGCGGCGACCGGTTCCGTCGGACCGCCGTTCCTGATCCTGCTGGTCGCCGGGTACGCGGCCTTCCGTGACCCACGATGGATCGCTGGCGCGTTTCTGATCCTTGGCGCGTCCGTGTTCCCGCCGAAGCTGGAATTGGTCAAGGTCGGCCCGGTCACGCCGACCGTGCTCGAAGTCGCCCTGCTCATTGGCCTGATCGCGGTATGGCGCAAGCCAGGCAAGTCGATCTTCACGTGGCCGTTGGTGATTTTCGTGGCGGCCGTCGCGGTCGGTAGCGCGTACGGATTCACCGGCGGCGGCGAGTTCTCCGAAATCGCCGACAGCGTGCGGGCGATCTTGCTGGTGCCGTTGGGTTTTGTGATCGTATACCGCGCGTTCGCAGGAAAGCTGCCGCAGCTCGTGGCGCTCGTGGCCGTCGGCGCGGCCGTGGCCAGCGCTGTCGAACTGCTCGCGGCGGTCATGGACTGGCAACGGTTGCTTGTCGACGAGCGGACGTCCGTGATCACCGGCGATGACACGTCCGAGGTGTCCCGGCTCGCCGCGCCGATCCTGCCGTTGTGGGGGCCGCTGCTGATCTTGCTGGTCTCCGGGGCCTTCCCGGCCAGGCCACGCTGGCGGTTGCTGTTGATCGCGTTGCCCGGTCTCGCGCATGAAGCGCTGAGCTTCAACCGATCCACGTGGGCGCCGCTGCTCGGGCTCGTCGTGCTGGTGGCCGTCGCCAGGTTCGGTTCCCGGGGCGTGGTCAAGCGTTTGCTCGCCGCCGCGGCTTTGGGCGCGTTGGCACTCGGACTGGCCAGTGGCGGCGCGCTCGGCAAGACAGGCGAGGCGCTCGCTGGCCGCGTGACCAGCGTTTTCAGTGGTGAGGCGCTCGTCGAGGACAGCCTGGCCGACCGTGTCAGGGAGAACAACGCGGCCCTGAACACGCTGCTAGTCCACCCGATCGTGGGTACTGGTGTCGCGGTCCCCTACGGGGGCGAGATCATTTGGTACGACGAGCTGCACGACCGGACAGTGGTCGAGGCGCGGCCGTGGATTCACAACCAGTACCTGAGAATTTGGCTCTGGTTCGGGGTGTTCGGGCTGTTCGCGGTCGGGTTGCTGATGGTCCGTGTGGCCTCGGCCGTCGTGCACAGCTGGCGCCTTGGCGCTCCCGGAACTGTGCCTGTCGTGGCGTCCGCGCTCGGGTTGGCGTGCATGGCGCTGCAGTCGATCTTCCAGACGACCCTGATCGACCGTCCCGCATTGGTGGCGATCGCGCTTACCCTGGCAGTGCTGGCACTCGCGGTCGGCTGGCGACCGCGGTTCGAACAGGTCGGACAAACGCCGTCATCAGCGAGAAGGATAATGACACGGTGAGGTTGCTCAAGAACGTAGCGTGGTGGCAGTGGCTGCTCGCGGCTGGTGTCGTGGTCGGTCTGCTCGGTGGCGCGTACTTCAGCAACCGCCTCAGCAACGCCGTGTACACCTCGTCCGCCGAGGTCCTGATGACCGGGCAGAGCGACCCGGCCCAGCCGGACACCGCGTACACCAGCAACCAGTACGTGAACCAGCGGATGACCACGTACGCGCAGATCGCGTCGAGCGCGCAGGTCACGGGCCCGGCCGCGCAAACGCTCGGCACGGACTCGGGCACGCTCACCTCGCAGATCACGGCGACCGTCGCAGGCGATACGACCGTGCTGAAGTTGCAGGTCACGGGGTCGAGCCCGGAGACAGCGCGTCGCAACGCGGTCGCTGTGACGCAGTCGTTCATCAACGCGATCACCAAGCTCGAGACCATTCCCGGTGGTTCGTCCCGGGTCGTGGTCAACGTGATCACCGACCCGACGAATCCGCCAGCCCGCTCGGCGCCTGGGCTGTGGCTGCTGCTGCTCGGCGGGTTCTTCGGCGGGCTCGTGGTCGCGATCGTCGCGATCTTCGTGCTGCGTTGGCTCTACCCCAAGCGTTTCCCGGCGGTGCGGGTGCGGCCGGAGAAGAAGAAGCCCGTCGGCGAGGAGACCAGCCGGATGCCGCCGGTTTCGCAGCCGGAGAAGAACACGTGGGTGCCATGATCCGTGTGCTGATGGTCGGCTCCGCGCCAACAGAGCGCGGCGGGATGGCGACCGTCACGAACCTGTTGCTGCGCCACAGTTCCGACGTTGCGGCCATCCGGATGATCACGACCCACAAGGAGGGCCCGGCCGCGATGCGCCTGCGGCTGTGGCTGTCCGGGACGCTGCAGGTCGTGAAGTCGTTGCCGCACGCGGATGTGCTGCACGCGCACGTGTCCGAGCGGGGCAGTGTGATCCGGAAAGGCTTGCTTGTCTGGGTTGCCAAGCTGCTGCGTAAGCCTGTGGTGTTGCACTGCCATGGCGCCGAGTTCATCGACTGGTATCAGGGTCTGCCTGGCTTGGCCAAGCGCTTGATCGCTTTGACGTTCCGGCAGGCCGATCTGATCGCCGTGCTCGGGTCTTCGTGGCGCACGACGTACATGAGTTTGCTTGGTGTGAAACGGGTTGTGAACCTCGGCAATCCGATCGAGCTGCCGCGCCGGGTGTCTTCAGGGCCCGGTTTCAAGATCGTGTTCCTTGGCCGGTTCGGCGAGCGCAAGGGCTCGGCGGATGTGTTGTCCGCGGTCGCTGGGTTGTCTGAGCCGGTCGAGCTGGTGATGGCCGGTGACGGCGAAGTCGCGGAGACCAAGGCGTTGGCCGCGCGGCTTGGCGTGAACGCTCGGATCCGGACGTGGATCTCGCCGGAGGAACGCGATTCGCTGCTCAGCTCGGCGCACGTTTTCGTGCTGCCCAGCCGGGATGAAGGCCTGCCGATGGCGATGCTGGAATCCATGGGGCACGGCCTTGTTCCCGTGGTCACTCCCGTCGGCTCGATCGGCGAGGTCGTCAAGGACGGCGAAAACGGTTTGCTCGTGAAGCCGGGCGACATCGGCGGCCTGACGCGCGCTTTGCAGTCCCTGCTTGACGATCCGGGCCTGCGAGCCCGCCTTTCCAAGGCCGCACGCTCCACAGTGGAACCGTACGAGATCTCCCGTTACATGCAGGTCCTAGGCCGCCACTGGTCATCCCTCGTGAGTGGTTAGACGGGTTAGAACACGTCTAACCACTCACGAGGGTTTACCTGGTGATTTGCGGGCGGATGACCGCGTTGGCCGGGGTGGTGGGTGGTTTTGGTGTGGTTGGCGGCGGTGGGGTCGTTGTTGGGCGGGTGGGTGAGGTGGTGGTTGGCGCGTTGGCTGGGCGCCAGTCCACTTTGTCCCGTGTGATCACCCAGGGGTCGTTCATCAGCTCTTCGGCGTACTTGTCCCTGGCCAGTTCCATGATCTTGTTCTCCCAGCCGTGCCAGCAATGGAAGTACGTCATGGCCGGATAGTTCTCTTTGATCCGTTTGATGATCGTCCGTGCGTCCCACGAACCGTCCAGTTTGGTCGATGGGCCGCATTCGCCGAAGCCGAGCGGTTTTCCGGTCGAAACGATGTCCTTGTAGTCGTCGTTGGGCGACTCGCCTTTGCGCTCACCCAACATGTACATGTCGTCGTCGTACCGGCTCGGGCAGACCATGTCCACGTACTCATCGCCCGGGTAGTACGACAACGCGGGCCCATCCCACGACGCGCCGGGCGAGTACACCCACAACACGTTGTGCAGCCGCCGAGTCTGGGTGATGTAGTAGAAGACATCCCGGTACAGATCGCGCGCGAAGGTCTTGCGGGAGGACATGTCCTGGCCCCACCAGAACCACGACCCGTTGCCTTCGTGCAACGGTCGCAGCAGCACGACAGCGCCTGCCTGACCCAATTCCTCGACCAGGTCGCCCATCTTCTCCAGCTGCGCGCGCCAGACGTTGCGCTGCGGGCTGGAGTCCGAAGTGGCCAGTAGGGTCCGCAGATCCGGCTTTGTCGCTTTGGGATCCTTGACCCACGCCGAGTTCGCGCCGCCGCTCGGATTCCACGGGTTGGTCGGATGGATGTCCATTGTGATCAGTCCGCCGCGTTTCCAGTGGTCGACAAGGACCCTGGATTCCGATCTCGTCCACGCGTCGCGGACCATCACGCCGATCATCGCGGGATATTTCGCGGTGCGTTTGAACAACGCCTCGACGAAGTGGTCGTAGCTCGCCGCGGTGATGTCGTCGATCTGCTGCCCGACCACGACTCTGCGCGAGTCGCGGGTCGGCAGTTGCTTGAACCAGCGCAACAACGCCTGCGCGTCCGCGGTCGCCGCCGGGTCGGCGGAGACCGGTTTCGTCTCCTGTTCGGCCGTTTCCTCAGGTCCGAACCACTGTTGCTGGCTCAGTGCGATGCCACCGGCTGCCCCGAGTGCGATCGCCCCGGCCGCTGCCCCGATGAACCGGCGCCGTCCGATCTCCTCAGCCATGCGGACCATAAAAACATGACATTAGGCCGAATGTCGTAACCCTTCGCCGGTCAAATCCCCCTTACGGGTGATAAATCGCGGCCTGAGCGAGGACATCGGCGAGTTTTTCGGCCAACAGCCCGGCGCTGTAGTTCTGCTCGAAATGCCTGCGGCTGGCTTGCCCGCGTCGCCTGGCGACGTCCGGATCGGACAGTCCGGCGAACGCTTCGGCCAGTCCATCGGCGTCGTTGATCCCGATGCCCGGCTCGCCCGGCGGCTGGAATTCCTCGAGCCCACCGGAGTCCGAGACGATCGGCGTGACACCCAGTTGCATGGACAGCAGCTGCACACCGCTCTGCGACGCCTGCCGGTAGTGCACGATCGACCCCTTGGCGCGGGCCAGAATCGGCAGAACGTCCGAATAGGAGTAACGCTCCCTGCGCCACTCGCAGCGCGGCGGAAGGTCCTGTTCGGACACGTCCAGCGGACCGTCGCCGAGCAGGATCAGCCGATCGCCCTTGTGCTGCCCGGAAAGCAGGTGCTTCTCCCAAGCCTTGAGCGCGACCGGCACGTTCTTGTACGGCGACATCCGGCCGTAGAGCACGAAATCATGCCGCTCGGTGACCGGCGCCGGGAGATCGCTCTCGCGGACATCGCTTGTCAACGGGACAACACTGGCTGGATATGGCAACTGCTTGGCCACATAGTCACTGAATGCGACGACCCGCGTCGCCCGGTTGCTGAACCTGCTGAACAGCTGACGCTGCCAAGCAGGCCTTTGCTCGGTCTCGTCGTGCGGAGCGTCGTCATGCACCAGGTGGACCATTGGTGCCAGCCGCGCGAGCATGAGCCAGCGCGGATCCCAGACCAGTTCGACCACGACCACACTCGGCTGCCACGCCTTGGCTTCCCGCACGGTCTTGAGCAACGGGCCGATCGTGCGCAGATCCTTGGGGCGCGGGTCGAGAACGCGCTCGTACTCCAGCGGCGCCATCTTCTCGTAATGCTGATCGGACGTGATCAGCAAGCACTCATGCCCGGCGGCCTGCAACGCTTCCACGTGCACCCTGGACAACGTGCGCATCCACGGTGACAGCCACAGAACTCTCATCGCACCGCCGCGATCGCGGTCTCGTAAGCATCCGTCATAGCGTCCACTGTGTACAGTTCGGCGGCCCGTCGCGCACCCGCCGCGGCGAGTGCCGTGAGCCGGGTCGGTTCCTCGATGATTGGGCGCAGCGCCGCTGCCCACGCCGCTGCCGTGACATTCTCGACAAGTACCCCAGCACGCCCATTGTCCAGCAAATCCGGCACAGAACCTACGGCCGATGACACAACCGGCAGCCCGCGCGCCATAGCTTCGACAATGACCAGCGGGAACGCCTCAGCCCGGCTCGGCACGCAGAGAACGTCGAATGTCCCGAAAGCATGATCGGGCCCTGGCGACGCGCCATGCCATCGGACCCGGCTGTCCTCGGGGGCCATGGCCTGCAGTTTTGCCCGATCAGGTCCGTCGCCGTAGATCTCGAGGGTCCAGTCTCGTTCGTCGAGGCCGGTGAGCGCCTGGACGAGCAGATGCGGGTTCTTGTGCTCGACGATCCGGCTCAACATGCCGAATCGGACGGGCTTGCTCGGTGTGAAGCCACGATCCTGTTGCTTCGGTACCCCGTTGGGGGCGATGAAGTGCTTGCCGTTCAGCTGCTGATGCCGGGTGATGGCGTCCCAATGCCGTGGGGACAAGGCGATCACGCCGTCACTGCGGTTGATCACCTTGGCCAGTTTGTCGCCGTACGTCGGCTTGTTCTCTTCCGCTGGCTCGTGTGTTGCGGCGAGCCATTTGCCGTGCCGGTTCAGGGCCTTCCATCCGGCGGCGAAACCGGCTTCGGTGTTCGTCACACCGGTGATGAGAACGGCATCTTTGGTCGGCAGATCGACCAGCGGCTGCCACCAAGGGGTGAGGATGAGCCGGACGCTCGGATCGAGTTCGGGGGTGAGCGGCCCGAAATGCTGCAGGCAGGCCAACGTGACCGGGTAGCCCCTCCGGCTGAGCTCGTTGGCCAGCAGAACACGTTGCCGCTCGGCGCCGCCTTGGCACAATTCGTTGCTGGTCAACAAAATGCTCGGCTTGCCAGGCTGTGCTTTCGCCCGGGCCGCCGCCTTTTCCTTGCTCCGGTCCTGCCGGTGGGACCGTTGCACGCGGTCGAGAAGATTGAGCCCGGCGGTGAAGATCGCGCCCGGTCCGTAGTTGCTCATGCCGAGCATCTCGGCCTGGCCTGCCCTGAGGAAATCCCTGGCCCGGCGCTCCTTGAGGGGATCGCCTGCCATCGTGCCCGCCGCGGCGTGCCGGACGTCGTTCTCGTCGGCGAGGATCAGCCGCCAGCCGTGTTCGCGGGCTTTGCGCTGCCACGCCGCCTCTTCGCCGTAGACGAAGAACTTGTTGTCGAAGCCGCCGAGCTCGTCCCACGCCGCGTGGGAGATGAGCAGGGAACAGCCGGACAGGTATCCGTCGACCTCGCCGGGCTGCTGCGGGTAGTAGTCGGAGAGAGCGTTGCCCCGCAGGCGTTTCCCGTAACCCGAATGGCTGACAAGACTGCGTAGGACGGTCTGCTTACGCCTGGCCACGTCCCAGTCCGGCCCGTCGGCGTCGTCCTGCACCTTCGGCGACACGGCGGCTACCTTGCCCTGGCTCAGGGCTGCACGTGACTTCGTGAGCGGTCCGGTGAGCTCGGCGTCCGGGTTGAGCAGCAACATGTCGTCTTCGGTCCGCTCGGCCAAGCCGTTGATGGCGGCCGCGTACCCGACGTTGCTGTCCGAGAAGACCCAGTCCACGTCGGGATACTCACTTTGCAGCTCCCGGATAGCCAGGCTGCCCTCAGACAGGTTGTCCCACACCAGAACCCGGCAGCCGGACAGGTGCTTGTGGACACTGTCAAGGCACCGCCGCAGCAGATCCGCCCGCCGGTAGCTGACGACCAGCACGGAGAGCGGACGAGCAGCTTGACCGTCGATCACGCCGTCACCTTACCCACGCCCATCGTGTCCACCATTCCGGCACGGTGTGTCCACCATTCCGGAACACCGAGTTGCACATTCCAGCACAGTGAAATTCCCGAAAACCCGAAGCCGAGGTCGAGAGGGAATTTCGGTGTGCTGGAACGGTCAACTCCGTGTGTCGGAACGGTGGACACGGTGTTCGGGAACGGTGGACACGCCCGGGGTGTCAGGCTGGGGCGCTGCTGCGGCCGGGTTTCATGGCGCCGAGCAGGGCGCCGCGCATCTCGTCGGGGATGGCGCCGCCGAGCCACGCGCCGATGAAGTAGCCGATCATTCCGGCGATGAGGGGGACGATCAGCGGCAGGGACCACGTCAGCAACATTGCCAGCAGCGACAGATTCAGACCCGGCACCAGGCGCACGATGTACGACAGCGGTAGCGGATCAACCCCGACCTTGCGAAGCCGGATCTGCGTGAACACAACCCCCGACAACTCCGTGACGATCAGCGCGATGCCACAGCCGACGGCTCCATACATCGGGATCAACACGATGTTCAGCGCGATGTTCACGACCAGGTTCACCAGGGACAAAGTCGTCAGGAACCGTTGCTGATGGGCGGCGACCATCGCATCGCTGATGATCGACGTCAGGAAGCTGATGGCGCAGGCAATGAAAAACAGCCGAAGCACCGGGGTCGCGCCAGAGGCGAATTCCTCCGACCCGACCGCGGTCACGAGGCGTTCGGCCAAGGGGATGCCAAGTACCGCAACGGGTGTGGCGAACAGCAACAGGAATCTGTATCCACTTGCGACCGCTCGTCTGAACCGTTCCGGGTCGGTCGCGTAGCCCTCGTTGATCGTTGACAACGCTGTCCGCGAGAAGACCTGGGGCAGCATGTTCAGCGTGAACGCCAATTGCACCGCGATGCCATACGCGGCCACATCGCGCGTCTCGGCCAGCAGTGACAACAACACGCCGTCGACCCGCCAGTAGATCACCGCGATGAGCATGATCAGGGTGAACGGGATGCTCTCCTTGACCAGGCTGATGATGCCGTTCACGTCGCCAACGGGTCGCAGGGGCGTCAACTTGTGTGCTGCGAAACCGGTTACGACCATCTTGATCAACTGGGGCATGATCTGGACCGCGCACATGGCCAGCAGTCCGGCGTCGGTGAAGGCGATGGCGGCCGCGCTGGCCAAAGTGATCACGCGGGAGAAGAACTCGGCCGTCGCGACCGTGCCGTAACGGACATGGACGTCGAACACCGCGTCGAAGCACGAAGCGATCGCGCTGCACACCAAACCCGCGGACAGGACCAACAGGGCTGACTGGACTTCCGGATCGGAGTACGTCAGCACCCCGATGGCCCCCGCGGTCAATGCCAACGGCACCGCGTAGACCAAGGAGAACGTCAGATCCAGGCCAATCAGCCGGGAGAGTGATGCCCCTTCGCGCCCACTCACCCTTCGCACGATCACTGTGCCGATGCCCTGGGAGGTCAGGGTCTCGAACAGGCCGACGAACACGATCGCGGTCGTCATCACGCCGTAGCCGTGCTGGCCGAGGTACTGGGTGGCGATACCTAGAGTGACGATTGCGAGCGGCATCGCCGTCACCCTCGCCACTACTTGGAGGGCGACCCCTCGCGCGATCGCCGCCGCCCTGGACACGGGCCGTAGTCTAGTAACTTCGCGTTGCCGCAGATCCCATGCGGTGTACCAGCGAGGTGGAGGTCGACACTGTGCGCGCTTATCTCGAGATGTCGCACGGTCTAGATCCCGCCGAATGGAGTAGCCGACACGCCCGTGGGGAAGTTCCTGATCACTGGCCGTATGGACTCGACCGGCTGGCGAACCACGGAGTGCAGCCGATCATGCGAATTCCGGCCCGTGGGCGCGTCATCGAACGCATAGGCCGCGCGGCCAGGCATCGACTCGGTGGTTACGAGTGGGCCGACGCGTTCCGGCGCACCACCGGCGACGTGATCCTGTGCTGGGACGAGTACTCTGGAGTGCCCGCCGCGCTACGCCAGCGCCGCAAGCCGGTGATCACCGGAGTGGTCTGGCTGACCGACGAAGTCGACAAGACCACGGCATGGTTCGCGAAACGCGCCTTGCCAAGGGCGGCCAGGGTCTGGGCGTCGTCGAGTGCGATGATCCCAAGGCTCGAACGGGACTGGGGCGTCAGAAAAGCGCATCACATCCCGCTCGGCATCGATGTGGATTTCTTCCGCGAACGCCCGAAAACCGAGGAACGCCTGGTTGTCAGTGCTGGCAACGACCGGCACCGCGATCATCACCTGCTCATCCGTGCGATCAACAAAGTCCCCGGCGCGCGCCTCGAGATCGCCACCCGGCTGGCGATTCCGCAGAACTACGCCCGCACCGGGCTCAACGAAGGCCAGGTGCGGGATCTGTACCAACGGGCGAGCGTGATCGCGATCGCGACAACGCCGAACGTCCATGCTTCCGGCCTGACTGTCACCCTTGAGGGTATGGCTAGTGGTCGTCCGGTAGTGATTCCGGACACTCCCGGTCTGACCGATTACGTCGAAAACGAGCGAACCGGACTCATCTACCCGGTCGGCGACGAGGATGCGCTGGCGAAATGCGTGCACCGGCTGCTGACCGACGAAGCGATGGCCACGGAACTCGGCCAGGCCGCACGCCGTAAGGTCGAACAGCATTTCTCGACCGAGCTGCAAGCCGCTCGCCTGGCGGAGCTCATGCTCACGATCTGAATCAGGAGTCGTCACTGTGTCGCGCGTGCGTGCCTGGGTGGAACTGATCCACTACCTCGACGCGGCCAAATGGCCAGCGCGCAACGCGACCGGCGAGGTCCCGAACGTGACCCCGTTCGGCATCGACGAGCTGAGCAGGCACGGGGTGGACGTGGCGTTCCGCCAAGTCCTCAAGGGACGGATCCCGAACGCGATCGCCCGCAGGGTGCGTGACCGTGCTGAAGGCTTGGAATGGTTCGAAGCCGTTGCGTCCCAGTACAACCCGTTGCGGCGAAGCGCGGATGTCGTGCTGTGCTGGGACGAGTACACCGGTATCCCAGCGGCTTCGTTGCCCGGTGGCCCGCCGGTGATCAGCGGTGTGCAGCTGCTGACCGACCCCGAGGCGCGGACGCCCGAGTTCCTCCGGCGCGCACGGAAGGCGCTTGACCGGATGGATGCGGTGTTCGTCCAGGCAAAGGGCATGATCCCGGTGATGCGGGACGAATGGAACGTGCCCGAGCGCAAGCTGAGGTTCGTGCCCTTCGGCATCGACGGCGACTGGTTCCGGCCGATCGACGGGGACGTGGACCGCACCTTGGTGGCCAGCGTCGGTGACGACGCCCACCGCGACCACGAGACCTTGATCAAGGCCGTCGCCGACGTGCGCCGCCGCGTCCCAGGCACCCGGTTGGAGCTCGCGACCCAGCTGGACGTTGACCTTCCTGGCAGTCTGGGCGTCCTGCACCGCGGACACCTCGGCCGCAAGCGTCGTCAGTTCTACGGGCAGGCGAACGTGGTCGCAGTGGCCACGCAGCCAAATATCCACGGCTCCGGCATGTCGGTGATCCTCGAAGCTATGGCGTGCGGAAGGCCGTATGTCGTGACGGCGAGCGCGGGCCTCGACGGATACCTCAAGCACGGTCACGACGGTTTGGTTGTACCGCCAGGCGATGTGGACATGTTCGCGTCGGCGGTCGGCGCGCTGATGGCCGATCCCGAGCGCGCCGACGCGATGGGCAAGGCAGGCCGTGCCAGGCTGGAACGCGAGCTGACCACGGACGTCCAGGCCCAGCACCTGGCTGAGGTGATCAAGGAAGTGGCACGGCCTCGCTGACTAGCTCCTCGGAAGGCGCCTCGGCGGGCGCGGGATGCCCGAGCTCGGTCAGCCATGAGCGGAACAACTGGTGCAGCGCCTCGGCCCCGACGACACCGTCCACGGGCATGAATTCCGTTGGGTACACGAGGAATCCGTGCACCTGAGGCCCGCCGAGTCCGCCGTGTGAGCCGACGTGTGGCTCGAACGGCGACGCGGTCTGGGTTTCCGGGTCGTACCGGCTGTTGATCATGATGTCCGCGCAGTGCGGGAACGAGTCGGTCCGCCGGATCAGGTCGGCGGCGTGCGGGCCGTAGTCCTTCAGCGGGTCCTCGCCGATGATCACGCCGGTGGCCAGCCGGTGCAGCCCGTCGCGGCCGAGCACGACCGGCCCGAATTCGGAGCTACGCACCAGCATGAAGCCAACGCCCGCGTGATCAACGAGCTGTGGCAACAGTTCCGGGTACTCGCGTTCGATGGTTTCCAGCGGCACCCGGCCTTCGTGATCGATGAACGACACCATCGCCACGTGTCCGGACACCACAACGACCACGCCAGGAGCGACCCGCGCGACTTCGCCGGGCTCGCCACCAGGAGCGCGATGCAGCTCTGGGCTGACCCCGGCTCGCTCGACACGGCCACGCAGCCGACGCGCGATCAGGCCACCTTCGGCCAGTGCCGCGTTCATCTGCCAGCCTTCGGCCGCGTTACGTGGCTTCGTCACCTTCGAGATGTCCGATGGCTCGCCGCCGCACAGCCTGCCGACGAGTTTCTCGATCGGTTCGCCGAATCGGTTCGCGAACGCCCAGCCCTGCGTCTGACCGTGATCCGAGAGCACGACCAGGTAGTACTGCCGCGGCCCGAGTCGGGTCGCGCGCTGCAGACGCCCGATCTGCTGGTCGATTCCGCGCAGCACAGCCAACGCGTCGAAGCGCTCGATCCCGGAGTGGTGCGCGACTTCGTCGTAGCCAAGGAAGTCCGCGTACACCACGGGACGGCCAGCCAGGATGTCCTCGATGATCGCCGAGACCACGACGTCACGCGTGATCACCGTGGTGCCGGAGCGGGCGATCGGGTAGAAGCCGCCGCGCTTGATCCGCGGCTTGACCCCACGGCGTTTCTGGCTGGTCGAAGCCCAGATTTCCCGGATGATGTCCACGATCGCGGAGCCGAACGTGCGCAGAACGTTCACCGGCCTGGCGAAGTACGCGTAGTAGCCGTCCCCGGTTTTCACGTGCCTGCCGCGGCGAACTCCCTTCCCCAGCACGGGAACCGCGCTCATGGTCAGGGTGACGTGGTCCGCGTCGCCGGTGAAGAGGTTGCCGTGACCCGCGCCGCCACCGGACAGCAGGCCCTTGCCGTTGGAGTGGCGCCGCTCGATCTCGGCCGCGTCCTTCGGATGCGCACACGCCATCACGTGATCGCGATCCTTTTCGTACCAACGGAATCCGAGGATGTCGTGGTTGTCGCCGTGCAGGATCCCGGACACGCTCGCGCCGGTCTGCGAGCTCCAGTCGGTGTGCCACGTCGTCAAGCGATGGGTGTCCTCGCTGACCCACGCGGCCAGCGTGGGCATGTCGCCGTCGCGCACGGCCCGGCGGACGGTGTCGTAACCAAGCCCGTCGATCTGCAGGAAGATCACGCCCGGTGGCGTGTCCGGCATTTCCTTTGGCGTGCCGCCACGCCGGGCGATGCGCCGGAAGAAGATCTCGTCATCGTCGATCGCGAGCACGCTGCTCAGGAAGGCACCGACAGCCGCCATCCCGATCGTCACGGCGACGGCGGAGCGCAGGTTCTCGATCTCGACACCCGGCACCGTGTTGAAGATCGCCAACGCACCCGCACCGATCACGATGAAGCTGCCAAGACCCAGCGTGAACAGCGCGAACGGCAACGCTATCCGCAAGATGAGCGGCCAGACGACCGTGGCGATCAAGCCGAGGATCAACGCGCAGACGGTCGGCTGCCACCACTGCGTCATCGTGAACCCAGGCAGCAGCGCGTCGAACGCCTGCAGCGCGGCGGTCACGATGATCCAGATGAGCAACAAACGTGCCGTCGCACGACCGCCACGCAGCAACCTGCCCGCGTCGGGAGCGCGATGCTGATAGCGCGCGATGACGGCCATAAGGACAGTGACGATGAGTACGAGGGCCGTCGCGATAAGGCTCGCGACCAACGGCGAGTCGAAGATGCCACCGCTCGCCACACCCAGCAGTGCGTACGCGACAGCCCAGATGAGCGAGGCGATCAACGCCGTCGGCAGGAACCGTCGCCACGGATATGTCAGTGCTCCCGCAGCCAACAACACGGGGATACGCCCGGCGGGCAACAAACGGCCGACGACCAGAATCTGCCAGCCGCGCCGGGAGAACTGGTCACGAACGCTGGCCACGCGATCCGCGTGCTGGTGACGCGCGAGCCACCGCACCGCCGGGTCGCCCCCCAGACGCGCGATCGTGTACGTGGCCACGTCGCCCACGTACGCACCGAGCGTCGACAGCAACAGCACCAACGGCAACGACAGACCCGTGGTCGTCATCGCGACGGCCGCACCCGCGCCCACAACGGCACCGGTGGGCACGATCGGGATGATCGAGCCCAGCAGGACACCGAAGAAGATCACCGGGTAACCGATCGACGACGTCGCCGTCAGATCAAGCGCTTGGTTCATGCATCACCTCGGTACCTGGTGGCGTCACGACGACTCGACAATTACGCACGGCCGCAGCGAATTCATGGCCTGGTTCGGCAAGTAGTCGCCGCATGCGCGGGGTTCTGGCCAACCCGGGTAACGCCAGCGTCCCCCAGTGCACCGGCACCGCCACCCTCGGTTTGACCAGGTCGACCGCGGCCGCGGCCCTGATCGGGTCGAGATGACCCGGCCCCAGCGTCATTCCCCAGCCCCACACCGGCAGGAACGCGACATCCACCGGCCCAAGCTCAGCCATGCCGTCGTACAGGTCGGTGTCACCCGCGACGTAGATCCGCTTCTCCGCCTCGAGGATATGTCCGACTGCGGGGGCATGCGGCCCATGTGTCAGCCGTGGGCCCCAACGATGTCCGGAATGGTGGGCTGGCACGGCGGTGACGGTCAGCTGGCCGTCCGTCAACGACTCGCCAATGCCCAGTTCCTCGACGTGCGGGAACCCCTTCCGGTGAAGCCACGCACCCGCGCCACGCGGAACCACGATCCGGGCGTCGCGAACCAGCCGTAGGGACGGCAGATGCAGGTGATCCCCATGCTGATGGGAGATCAGGACGAGGTCGACGCCAGCCCACGCGGAGGGATCGAGCGGCGGAACAACTCGGACAAGTGGCCCGACGCGGGGCGTAAGGACCGGATCGGTGAGCACAACTCGGCCACCGAGCTCGATCCGAACCGTCGAATGGCCAAGAAACCGCACATCACGAGTATCGGATCAGTCAAGGCCGAACGCACCCCAGAGCGACAAACCCCACGTCAAACCTCGTGAGTGGTTAAGCGCGTTCTAACTTGCGTAACCACTCACGACAGGCTGTTCACCCTCTAACGCGCCGCAGGGCAGCACTCGCTAGGAGCAGCACCGCAAAAGGGAGGTCGTCCTTGAGGTAGCGACGGGCCAGCCGGCGCGGCTCCATCACCAACCTGTGCAGCCATTCAAGGCCCAGCTTCTGCATCGAACGTGGCGCACGCCGCGAGTCGCCCGACGCCATCGGAATGCCCGCGCCGCACCCGACGTACCAGGCGTTCGGCATCACCGCACGCAGCCGCTGGATCAACTTCTCCTGCTTCGGGAAACCCATCCCGATCAGCACAAGGCTCGGCTGGGCGACCACGACCGAGTCGATCACCGACTGCAGACTGTCCGCGCACTGGTCGAAACCGACGGGCGGCGCCGCGATCCCGGCGATCTTCAGCCCGGGCGACTGCGACTGCAGCACGGCGGCTGCGCGTTCGGCAACGCCAGGGGCGCCGCCGAGCAGGAAGACGGACTTGCCGTCGAGGGCGGCGGCGTGGCTCAGGGTGTGCACCAATGAGCTGCCGGTCACACGTTCGGGGATTTCTTTGCCCGCGATGCGGCCTGCCCAGACGAGTGGCATGCCGTCGGCGACGGTCAGCGTCGCGGACGAGGCGAGCCCGGCGAGGGAACGGTCGCGGCTGATCGCGCGGACGATGTCGACGTTGGCCGTGAGAATCCAGCCGCCGTCCTGCCAGGTCTCTCGCACCTGGTGGACGACCTCCGCCTCGGTAAGGGCGTCGACCACTACCGTGCCAACTGGTACGCGCCGCTCTGCCACGCAGGCAGGCTACCGCTCAGTGTCAGCCCGGCTACCAGGTGTGGGAGGTTGTGCACGTGAACCACGATTTCCGCAGGTCCAACGAGCTGCAGGAACGCCTGCACGATCTCGTGCCTGGCGGCGCGCACACGTATGCGCGCGGTGCCGACCAGTATCCGGACGGCATGGCCCCGGTTCTGGCAAGGGGCAAAGGGGCGACCGTGTGGGACGTCGATGGGAACTCCTATGTCGAGTACGGCATGGGTCTGCGGAGTGTCACGCTTGGACACGCCTACGAGCCGGTCATCGAGGCCGTGCGCGAGGAACTCGCCAACGGGCTGAGCTTCTCCCGGCCGACCGAACTCGAGCTCAAGGCAGCCGAGGACTTCCTTGGCCTGGTTTCCGGCGCGGACATGGTGAAGTTCGCCAAGAACGGGTCGGACGCGACGACCGCGGCGATCCGGCTGGCCCGTGCGGCGACCGGGCGTGAGCTGATCGCGATCTGCGATCAGCCGTTCTACTCCGTGGATGACTGGTTCATCGGAACGACCGCTATGGACGCGGGGATACCACAGTCGACGGTCGGGCAAATCCGTCGATTCCGGTACAACGACCTCGAATCGCTGCGAACGCTGTTCTCCGAACACAGTGGACAGATCGCCGCCGTGGTGCTCGAGGCGGCGACCGCGTTGGCCGAACCACGCGAAGGTTTCCTGGAAGGCGTGCGGAAACTGTGCGACGAACACGGGACCGTGCTCGTCTTCGACGAAATGATCACTGGTTTCCGCTGGTCGGCTTCGGGCGCGCAGAAGTGTTACGGGGTCACACCCGATTTGTCCTGCTGGGGCAAGGCGATGGGCAACGGCTTCCCGATCTCCGCGCTGGCTGGCAAACGGGAACTGATGGAGCTCGGCGGGTTGCGTACCGGTGAGCCGAGAGTGTTCCTGCTGTCCACCACGCACGGGCCGGAATCGGTGTCGCTCGCGGCTTTTCGGGCAGTTGTCAAGGTATATGCGGGCGAGGATCCGATCGGAACGATGGAACGATCGGGCACCGCGCTGGCCTCAGGGGTCAACGAAGCAGCGGCTGAACTCGGCATTGCCGATCATGTCTCGGTGATCGGCAGGCCATCCTGCCTCATCTTCACGACCAAGGATCACGAAGGGCACCCGTCCCAGGCGTTTCGGACACTGTTTCTCCAGGAGTTGTTGCGCCGTGGGGTGCTCGGGCAGTCGTTCGTCATCTCGGCCGCGCACACCGCGGCGGACGTTCAGCACACAGTGGACGCTGCCGCCGAGGCGTTGTCGGTCTACTGCAAGGCGTTGGAGGCCGGGAGCGTGACCGGTCTGCTCGCCGGCCGCCCGGTTGCCCCGGCGCTGCGGCGGTACGCGGCACCACGCCGGTTGGCGCGCGGCCATTCGTCCCAACAGCAGACATGACAAAGGTAAATATTCTCGGGTTGACACTGACACGAACGGGCGTATTCGGCCGCCGTCACGCGGTGTCGCGATGAACACCGCTGGTAATCCATGGCTCCATTCGGCCTACCCCGCGCCGGGGGTGTGCGGGCCATTTGCCCGTTTTTCTTACCGTTTCGGGTGAATCGAGCCGCCGTCGAGTTGATCAGTCGGCAAGTCACTGACCAGACTCGTGCCGCCGCACCGAAAAAACCGGTTAACCCAGTGCGTAACGGCCGGAACTGGCCGAACGACTCATGGTTTGGCGACGCACCGCAGCGCCGACACTGATTCGTTACGTACCAATGATTTTGCGAACGCCAGCGGGTGATCCTCAGGATCGTCCGTCGGGAAAGCCTTTGCCCGAACCCGAACGCCGGGGGGATCTGACGATGGGTGAGCAAGCCAGCCCGACTCGCCATGGCGTGCACGGCCGCCTGTCGCCGGACAGGGTGCGGCGCGTGCTGCCGATTGGTGAGCCCGGTCAGGCGCCGATCGCGGCCTGGGAGCCGCGATACCGCCGCTCGGTTGTGCTCAGCGACGTCCTGGCCACTGTGCTTTCCGTCACGGTGGTGGGATTGCTGTTCGGTGCGCGGGGTTCCGACAACTGGCAACACTTGTGGATCGTGCTCGGCGTGACCACGGTGGCGCTGGTCCTGTGTTCCCTGTTGATGAACCGGGCGTGGAGCCCGAATGTTCTTGGCCACGGTGCGGACGAGTTCGGCAGGCTCGGTCGCGGATTGTTCTCCGCCGCTGTCGTGCTCGCGCTCGGCGGCCTCGCGGTCGATTCGACGAACATCCGGCTTTGGGTGTTCGTAGCGATCCCGGCGATCGCGCTGCTTTCGTTCCCACAGCGCTATCTTTTGCGCCGGTTCTTGCACAAGTCGCGCAAAGAAGGCAAGTACATGCTGCCGGTCCTGGTCGCTGGCAGCACGGAAACCGCGCGTGACCTGATCGTGCGTACAAAACAGACACCGCATATCGGCTGGCGTGTCGAGGCAGTCTGCACTTTCGACGGTCGGGGTGACGGCGCCGATCTCGAAGGCGTTCCCGTTGTCGGGCGGTTGAAGGATCTTGCCGAGCACGTGCGGCGTGGTGGCTACCGCGTCGTCGCGATCGCGTCGGATCCATATTGGACCCCGCGACGGCTGCAGGAGCTGGCGTGGAATCTCGAAGGCAGCGAGGCCGAGATGGTCGTCGCGCCCGTGCTGATGGAAGTCGCCGGCCCGCGATTACACGTCAGCGCGGTGCTCGGGATGCCGTTGTTACGTGTCAGTGCGCCCGTTTTCTCCGGTGCACGCCGAGTGGTCAAGGAGATCGTCGACCGGGTCGGCTCAGCCTTGCTGCTCACCCTGTTCTCTCCCTTGGTTTTGCTGATCAGCCTGCTGATCCTGCTCGACAGCCGTGGCGCGGTGTTCTACCGCCAGCGCCGGGTCGGCAAGGACGGCAAGACCTTCATGATGATCAAGTTCAGGACGATGGTGAAGGACGCGCACAAGATGCGCGGCACGCTCACCAACGAAGGCTTCGGCCCGTTGTTCAAGATGCGCAAGGACCCAAGGGTGACGAGGGTCGGCGCGGTGCTGCGCCGGTACTCGCTTGACGAGTTGCCACAGTTGTTCAACGTCGTGACCGGGTCGATGTCCTTGGTCGGGCCACGGCCGCCATTGCCGGAGGAGACCGAGAAATACGGTCCGGACGTGCGGCGCAGGTTGCTGGTCAAGCCGGGGATGACTGGCCTGTGGCAGGTCAGTGGCCGCAGTGATCTGCCATGGGAGGAATCGGTCCGGCTGGACCTGCGGTACGTGGAGGATTGGTCGCTCACCCTTGACGCAGTGATCCTGTGGAAGACGGTGCGGGCCGTGGTAACCGGGCAGGGGGCCTACTGAGATGGGAACTCGCCAATGAGGATCAGGCCCATTCTGCTTGTCGCAGCAGTCATCACCGCGTTGTCCGCGGCGACGCCCGCGTACGCGGATCCAGTCGAGGTCGAAGCGACCGTGTCACCCAACGAAGTCCAACCGGGTGACACCTTCACCATCACCGAGACCGTCCACAACATCCATTCGTTCAGCATTCTCAACCCGACCATCCGGGTGCTCAGCACGCCGACCGCGTTGACCGACTACGCCGAGTTGGTCAGCTGCACCGGTGTGATGGTGGCCTCGTGTGCCACTTTGGATGGTCCAAGTGGACCGATCGGATACCAGGCGATCCTTGCGGAAGCGATGAGTGGTTTCGAATCGCAGACTGCCACGTTCACCCTGAGAGTCAAGCCAGGTGCGGTTGATGCCACGCACACGTTGCAGGCCCAGCTTTTCGGGCGCAACTACGGGATCTTCCCTGTTGACTTCGGCACGTTGACCGTGTTCAACCAGGCCGATGTCGCGGTCGGGATCACCGCGACGCCAAAGCAAAGCCTGTTGGTACCGAAGGTCGACGTGACTGTGCGAGTCACCAACAAGGGGCCGGGCAAGTTGCGTTCCGCCGAGGTGCGTGGCGCGCTCACCCGTGGCCTGACGTCGAACGCGGGCACCAACTGCACGGGCGGATCGGTTCCGGTCTGCACGTTCGGCGAACTCGCCGTTGGCTCGAGCGCGACGGCCACGTTCTCCGTCCCGCTTGGACTGCTCTACATCGGACTGCCGTATCAGTTCTCGGCAACGAGGACCGCGTCGAGTCCGAATGATCCCAACAGCGCCAACGATTCGGCGTCGACCACGTGCAGGGTGCTCACCCCGCTACTGGTCAGCTGCGGTTGACCCCCGGCCGCGGCAGAAAGAAACTCGTGAGTTCGCCATTCGGTGACCTCACGAGTTTCTTTACGCAAGCACTGTGACCAAAGCTTGACCACCCTTTGGGGCGATCTACCCCGAAAGTCGTAACATCAACTGCCGGACAGCCGATTTTTTGAACGACAACAGGGGTGAAGAGGTGCGGGTTGGAAGGCGGAACAATGCGTTCGGTATTCAGACGATCGCGGCGAAGAATCGCGCACTTTGTCGGTGTCGCGGTAATCGCCGCCAATGTGACCGCCCTGGGCGTTTTGACCGGCGCGACGGCCGTCGCCGAGACACCCGCGCCGTGCGCGCCGCCGCCCGCGCCGCCGAACCCGGCTGCCTGCGAGAACCTCAAAGCGCCGAACAACGACGGCAACTGGATGATCACCGCGATCGACGACACGATCGTCGGGTTCACCGACAACATCAGCTACACCGTCGGTGAAACGGTCAGATTCAAGGTCGATACCGATGCGCCGACGTTCCGGTACGACATTTACCGGCTTGGTTACTACGGCGGCGCCGGTGCCCGGAAGATCGTGGACAACGTTCAAGTCGTCAATACGATCGACCAGCCGAACTGTTACGAGGACAATGTCCCTGTCGGGCAGGACACCGGAATTGTCGACTGTGGAAACTGGTCCACGTCGATGACCTGGACTGTGCCCAATGGAATGGTTTCCGGAGTTTATTACACCGTGCTCCGCCGTGAATACGGAAACGGTGTCATCGGCGAGAGTGACATTGTCTTCGTCGTGCGTGACGACGCGAGCACATCCGACATCATGTTCCAGACCGCGGACGCCACCTGGCAGGCGTACAACACGTTCGGCAACCGGCCGAGCCCGAACGAATCGCGCAAGGGCAACAGTTTCTACAGTGGAACGGCACAGGGCAACGGCGGCTCGGCCTACAAGGTCAGCTACAACCGCCCGGTGATCGGTGGCGAGCAGGAGAACTTCTTCTTCAACGCCGAGTACCCGATGTTGCTGTGGCTGGAGAAGAACGGCTACGACGTCACTTACACCACCAATGTGGACATGTCCCGGCGCGGCCATCTGCTGAAGAACCACAAGGTGTACATGCCGGTCGGCCATGACGAGTACTGGTCGAACGAGCAGCGCGCGGCCGTCGAGGACGCCAGGAACAACGGCGTGAACATGGCCTTCATGACCGGCAACGAGATCTTCTGGAAGACAAGGTGGGAGCAGAGCCAGGCCGGTCCGGCCACGAACTGGCGTACCTTGGTCTGCTACAAGGAAACCAAGCCTGGCCAGGTCGATCCCCACCCGACCGAGTGGACCGGAACGTGGCGCGACGGCCGCAAGAGCCCGCCGAAGGATGGTGGCAGGCCGGAGAACGCCTTGCTTGGCCAGATCTTCACGGTCAACGGTGAACGCTGGGACCAGTTGGTTGTCCCAGCAGGAAACCGTCAACAACGCTTGTGGCGCAACACCCCGCCCATGGGAACCCAGCCGAACGAGGCGTACGTCTTCAATCCCGGAACCCTTGGGTACGAGTGGGACACCGTTGAGGAGAACGGTTTCCAGCCGCCGGGTGTCGCGCAGCTCTCCCGGACGACGGTGACCATGAACGACGGGAACTACGTCCTGCAGAACGAGGGCGATGTCTACGCTCCTGGCACGAAGACCCACGCGTTGACGCTCTACAAACACCAGTCCAGCGGCGCGCTGATCTTCGCCGCCGGGTCGGTGCAGTGGTCGTGGGGACTTGAGAACAAGCACATCCGTAACCGCGGCGACACAGCCGATCCGCGGATCAGGCAGGCGACCGCGAACCTGCTGGCGGACATGGACAACGTCCAGCCGCGTACGCCACGAGACATCACACCAGCCACGATGACGACCGACACGACGGCACCGATTGTCGCTATTGGAGCAACACTGTCTCCGATCGTCGGTACGCCGTACACCATCACCGGAACCGTCAGCGACTTGGGCGGCAGGCCTGCCGGTGTCGAGATCTCGGTCGACGGAACCTCGTGGCACTCGGCCAGCTGGCTGGCGGGATCATCCACATGGAACTACGTCTACACGCCGTCGAAGTCCGGTCCGGCGACCTTCCGGGTCCGTGCGGTCGACGACTCGGCGAACCTGTCGGGTGAGACCACCCGCAATGTCACGGTCAACCCGCGGGCGTGCCCGTGCAGCATCTGGCCGGACAACGCCGTTCCCGCGACGCCGGACTCCGGTGAGACGACAGCGCTTGAGCTGGGCGTGAAGTTCCAGGCAGCCTCGAACGGTTACGTGCGCGGTGTCCGGTTCTACAAGGGAGTCGGAAACACCGGCTCGCACACCGGTTCACTGTGGACAACGACCGGCACGCTCCTGGCGACTGGCACTTTCCTCAACGAGACCGCGCTGGGCTGGCAGACGCTGGCCTTCCCCGAGTCGGTCGCCATCAACGCCAACACCACGTACATCGCCTCGTACCACACGAATACCGGGCATTACGCGGCTGACGCGAACTACTTCACGAACTCGTCGACCGGTTTGGAACCGCTGACTGCCTTGCAAGGCACCGAGACCAATCCGAACGGCATGTTCAAGGTGGGCGCGTCCGGCTTCCCGGACCGCAGTTACCAGAACGCGAACTACTGGGTCGACGTCGTGTACGGCTACGACCCCGGCCCGGACACGCGCGCCCCGCTTGTGGCGTCGAACAGTCCGGTGACCAACGGCGGCAGCGTCGCACTGGATGTCAAGCCGACGATCAGCTTCGACGAACCGCTCGCCCCGGCATCGCTGCAGTTCTCCCTCACGGGTCCGAGCGGCACCGTGCCAGGAACGTACGCACTGTCCGGGGACGGCAAGATCGCGACGTTCACGCCGAACCAGCCGTTGGCGTCGGGAACGACGTTCACCGCTTCGGTCCGTGCGTCGGACAACGCGGGTAACTCGATCCCGAACCCGCCGTACAACTGGTCGTTCACAACAGGTAATCCGCGCCCGGCGCAGTGCCCGTGCACGATCTGGGACGACTTCGCCACTCCGGCAACGCCTGCGGTGAACGATCCGGCCGCGGTCGAGCTGGGTACCAAGGTTCGCTTCGACAGCCGCGGCATGGTGCACGGCATCCGGTTCTACAAGGGACCAGGCAACACCGGCACCCACACCGGTTCATTGTGGACCGCCAGCGGGACACGCCTGGCCACCGGCACGTTCACCAACGAGTCGGGCGGCGGCTGGCAGACGCTGTTGTTCAACACGCCGGTGAGTGTCCAATCCGGAACGACGTACGTTGTCTCCTACTACGCGCCCAACGGCCGGTACTCCGGCACGAACGGCTTCTTCAACGGAGTAGGCGCCGACTACGGAGCAATGCACGCGTTGCCAAGCGGTGTTGACGGCAGCAACGGTGTGTATCGCTACGGTTCCGGCGGCGGATTCCCGACCAACTCATACGGCAACACCAACTACTGGGTCGACGTGATCTGGCAGGCCGGTGCCAACGGCGACAGCACACCGCCGACGGTCACCAGCACGAACCCGCCGAACGCAGGTACGGGTGTTTCGTTGACAGCTCCGGTCAGCGCGACCCTGAATGAGCCAGTGGATCTGGCGACGGCGCAGTACACCGTCAAGGATTCCGGTGGCGCCAAGCTGAACGGCACGCTGTCGTTGTCCGCGGACCAGAAGACAGTTTCGTGGACCCCGGCGGCCCGCCTGACAGCCGGTGCGTCGTACACGGCCAGCCTCAAGATCGCTGACGTGAACGGCAACATCATGCCGACCGCCACGACATGGTCGTTCACCACGACACTCACGCAGACGTGCCCGTGCACCCTGTTCAGTGAGGCGACCGTGCCAACGGTCACCGCGGAGAACGACCCGGGCAACTACGAACTCGGTGTCAGGTTCAGCACCTCGGCGAACGGGTTCATCACGGCCGTGAAGTTCTACAAGGGAACGGGCAACACCGGCACGCACACCGGTTCGTTGTGGACAGCGGGCGGCCAGCAGTTGGCCACCGGCACATTCACCAACGAGACGGCGACGGGCTGGCAGACCCTGACCTTCGCGACACCGGTAGCAGTCCAAGCTGGACAGAGCTATGTGGCCTCGTACACCGCGCCGAACGGCCGGTACGCGGCGGATGGCGGCTACTTCAACCGGACCGCGGTGACGAGTGTCCCGCTGAGCTCGCCACTGACCGGGCCGGGTAACGCCAACGGTGTCTACAAGGTCGGGCCGGGCTTCCCGACATCGACCTACCAAGGCGGCAACTACTGGGTGGACGTGGTCTTCACACCATGAGGCCACTGGTAGTCGTCGCGTCCGGAGTGACGTGGGATGGGGTCAAGGGCTCGGAACGGCAACTGGCCGAGTCCCTGACCCGCCACGCCGACGTGCTCTGGGTGGATCCGCCGGTGTCCCCGGTGACGCCGGACCGGTTCCGTGGCAAGGCAGGCAGGATGTGGCGGCCGCGACTGCGGCCGCTCACTCCCCGGATCGCCCGGCTGACGCCGGTCGGCCCGCCCGGCTGGACCAGACCAGGCATCAGGTCGCTGACCTGGCCGATGGTCCGGGCCCAGATCGGGTGGGCGCTACGGAAATCGCGGCGCAGGCCGGACGTGTTCATCGCGTGCACGCAACACGATCTCCTCGGCAGGTGGGGAGATCGTGTTGTGGACGTGTTGTACGGCACGGACGACTGGGTCGCCGGTGCGTCTTTGATGAACCAGGACGCGCACTTCGTGCTGAGGGAAGAGCGGGAAGCAATTGCCCGCGCGGATCTGGTGCTCGCCGTCGGCCCGGAACTGGCCGAGCGCTGGCGTGAACTAGGGGCACATCCGATCGTCTTTCCCAATGGCTGCGACCCCTTGCCGTATCAGGTGTTGTCCGATCCTGGACCAGTTCCGGAAGGTTTCCCCGCGCGGATTGCCGGGCTGGTTGGGCAACTCAGCGACCGGATCGACATCTCGTTGCTGGAAGCGGTGGCGGACACCGGGTTGGGACTGCTGCTGGTCGGTCCACGTGAGCCTGATTGGGAACCGGGCAGATCGGACGGTTTGCTGAACCGGCCGAACGTGCATCATGTGGACGCGGTGCCGTTCGAGGAGTTGCCGCAATGGTTCGCCAGGATCGATGTCGGCCTGACGCCTTATGCGGACACCGCCTTCAACCGGGCTTCCTTCCCGCTCAAGACGTTGGAGTACCTCGCGGCTGGACTTCCCGTGGTGAGTACGGATTTGCCCGCGAGCAAGCGCTTGGCCAGTGAGACGGACAGCATCCAGATCGGCGGTGACCCGGCCGAATTCGCTGACGCCGTGGTGCAAGCGGCGATCGACCGGGCGTCGCCGGACGTGGTCGGCCAGCGACGTTCCGTTGCGGCAAGCCATTCCTGGGCGGCAAGAGCGGAGACTTTCACCCGACTGGCCGGTTTAGTCCGATGAGCGGTAAGAAACTGGGCTGTCCCAACGATGGTCAAGGCGTGGCTCCCATACTCCTGCTTGGCGCAGGTGACCGCGCCAGGGCGGCGTTAGCAGCCGTCCGACGGCGGCCATACGCGTGGATTCCGGTCGGGTTCCTCGACGACGACCCCGCTCTGCACGGCAAAGACGTGGACGGCGTGCCCGTCCTCGGTGCGATCGACCTGGTCTACGAACTGCCCGAAGCTGGCCTGGTGGCCTGCGAGCCGGGCGTGCGGGACCGCGTTCTGCTGCCGGACGAGCGGTGGGTGATGCCCTGATGCGGATCCTGGTCTACCCGCACGCCATGGAGATCGGCGGATCGCAGCTCAACGCCATCCAGCTGGCCGGTGCGGTCCGCGACCGAGGGCATGAGGTGATCGTGCTCTCCGAACCAGGTCCGCTGGTGAAGAAGGTGCACGACCTGGGCCTCGAACACATCGAGATCCCGCGCAACCGCCGCAATCCCTCACCGGAAGTCCTCGCCACCCTGGTCCGTACTGTCCAAAAGCGACGAATCCATGTCGTGCACGGCTACGAATGGCCGCCGGTCATCGAAGCCTTCTTCGGGCCAGGCCTGCGCTGGCATACGCCGGTCGTCGGCACAGTGATGTCGATGTCCGTCGTCCCGTTCTTCCCCAGGACCGTGCCATTGGTCGTGGGCACCGAAGCTATCCGCGAAGCCACTTTGGCGACAGGGCACCACCGCGTGACATTGCTGGAGCCGCCTGTGGACACAGACGCCGACCATCCCTCGGTCGACGGGCGCGCGTTCCGCAAGGAACATGGAATCCCGCAGGGCGAAGTGCTCGTCGCGATGATCTGCCGACTTGTGCCTGAGCTGAAACTCGAAGGCCTCCTCGCGGCCTGTGACGCCGTTGGCGCTTTGGCCGCGGCAGGCCACAAGGTGCAGCTGGTCCTGGTCGGGGACGGCAGGTCCCGCGGTGAGATCGAAGCTCGTGCTGCCAGAGCGAACGCGCTGGCCGGGCGTACGGTTGTCCGGCTGACCGGCGAGATTCCAGATCCGCGTCCCGCCTATGCGGCCGCCGATGTGATCGTCGGGCAAGGTGGCTCGGCACTGCGTGGTATGGCCTTCGGGAAGCCACTTGTGGTTGTGGGTGAGCAAGGGTTCAGCGAGCTGTTGACGTCCGACACCGCGCCGCTGTTCCTCAAGCAGGGTTGGTACGGCCTTGGCGGCAACGGCGTACCGGATCTGCGCAAGCACTTGGGGCAGCTGCTGGATTCGCGTGACCGTCGAGCTTTGCTCGGTGAGTTCGCCCGTGAGCTGGTCGTCGACCGGTTCGCGCTGACCCGCGCCGCCCGCGTGCAGGAGGACGAATACCTGTTCGCTGCCAGGACAAGGCCCGCGACCGGTGCGGTCGCGGCCGAGCTCGTCCGTTCGGGCAGCGGCGTCCTGGCGACGAAGGTCCGAACCAAGTACCAGAGATGGCGTGGGACGGCACTGACCGACGACGCCAACGCCACGCCTATCGTGGTTTCACGCGGGAAGCCTTGAACACGAAGTCGTACATGCGGTGATCCGGGTTGGCCAGCTTGCGGGTCTCGGCCACCTCGATCCCCCATTCGTCCGGTGCCAGCAGTGAAGTGATGTCTTCGGCGTCGAAGAAGATGTCGTCGGGGACATCGATCTCGTGCCGGTGCGTCTCCTGCTTGTCATGCCCGACGATCAACAACGTGCCACCGGGCGCGACGGCTTCGGCGATTCGCCGGTAGACCAGTTCCATGTCCACTTTGGGCCGCAGGTGTACATAGTGGGCAGTCACCAAGTCGTACTTGTCCGGTGCGGTTTCCTTGGTCAGGTCGAGATACAGCCACTTGACCTCATCGCTGTGTTCCGCCGCACGTTCCAAAGCGACTCTGGAGACGTCCGCGCCGGTCACCTGCCAGCCGTGTTCGGCCAGCCAGATCGCGTCAGCGCCTTCGCCGCAGCCGACGTCAAGCGCGGTGCCAGGCTTGAGGTCGGTCACCTCGGCAACCAGCTGCGGGTTGGGCTTGCCACTCCATTTGCGGGTGGTCTCCCGGTACATGTCGTCCCAGAAGGCCTCGTCCATCACATCGTGTCCCATGGTTTCGAGGATGCGTCGGCCCACGGCAGACGAGCAACTTTTGTTGCTGAAACCGCAACGCGGGTGGGCTTAGGTCCACCACGAGCCGACAGTTCAGCATTACTGACTGTGCTCCTGTCAGCCGGAACACTTCGGGGTCATGCGAATAATCCAGGCGTTGATAGCGGGGGCTCTGGTCGCGCGGCTGGTCACCGGGACTGCCCACGCGTCCCAGCGTTGGCAGCCGTGCCTCGGCGACCTCGAATGCACGACGGTCAGCGTCCCGCTCGACTACCGCAGACCGTCCGGTACCAAGATCGACATAGCGGTGTCCCGAAAGAAGGCCACTCACGTCAGGCGTGGAGTTCTGCTGCTCAACCCAGGCGGACCTGGAGACGCTGGGCTGGCGGAGCCGGCCTGGGTCAGTGAGCATTCGAGGCTGGCGGAAAGCTACGACCTGATCGGCTTCGATCCCCGTGGCACCGGCCGCAGTGCGCCGGTGACCTGCGGGTTGACGGATGAGCAGCGGCAGGCGGTGAAAGTCTTTCCCTACCCGGCTTCGAACGGCGATATCTCCCAGAACGTCGTCTACGCCCGCCAGATGGCTAAGCAGTGCTTCGAGCACGACGGCAACGTGCTGCCGCACATCACTACCGAGAACACCGCCCGGGACATGGACCGGATCCGGATCGCCTTGGGTGAACGCAAGATCTCGTACCTCGGTGTCTCATATGGCACGTACCTCGGTGCGGTCTACACCACCCTGTTTCCCAGTCGTGCCGATCGGTTCCTGCTCGACAGTGCGGTTGATCCCGGGGCTGTATGGCGTACGGCATTTCAGTCGTGGGGACCGGCTATCGAGGAGTCGTTCGACCACTTTGAACAGTGGGCCGGGATCCCCGTCCGCGAGACATATCTGCGGCTCGCCACCGAGTTGGGCAATCCGTTCCGTAGCCGGGTGCGCAGCATGCTGTATTCAGAGCAAGGGTATCCGGACCTGCTGGCACTTCTGAAGTCCGGCAACGTTGGGCCGCCGGGCCTCAAGAGCGCCACGTCGTCAGCGGTGTGGTGGGCGATAGCCTGCAACGAAGGCAAGTGGCCGCGTGATCCTGCGCAGTACCAACGGGATGTGCTGTTGTCGATGCAGCGATACCCGATCGCCAACGGCTTGTCGGCCAATATCTGGCCGTGCGCGTTCTGGCCAGTGCCGTCCGTCGAACCAGTCGAGATTCGCCGGGCGCAGTCGAAGGTCTTGGTGCTGCAGAACACCAAGGACCCCGCGACGCCGTTGCGTGGTGCGAAAGCCATGAGCAAGGCTTTGGGCGCCAGGTTGGTGACTGCCGATCAAGCAGGCCATGGCGTCTACATGTTCACCGACGATCCATGTACGACCGCCGCGGCCACCGAGTTCCTACTTGAGGGCACCGAGCGTTTTGCGCAACGGCCAGACTGCGGGCAGGTAAGCCAGCAATCCCAAGGCGCCACCAAGGAGTAGTTGTAGCACGGACGGTTCGGTGCACCAGCGGATCACCAGGATCACCAAGACCATGCACACGGCACCGAGCACTGGCCGCGCGAGAGGGGCGGCCAGCGCCCGGACCGAAATCCCTGTCCTAGCTACGGCCATCGCGTACGCAGGCAGGACCACGAGCAGCGCCACGGCAGCGTGCGCGATGCCTACACCTTCGATGCCACCGAGCCACGCGCCGATCGGCAGGCACACCAAGAGGGCAACAAGCCACCCCGCCTGAAGCCATAACGTCGTGCGAGAACGGCCAAGGGCCACCAGGAAATCGTACGCCAGCTCCGAAGCGACCCGGACAACCCCAAGCAATGCGAGGAACTGCAAGGCAACCGCCGAACCGGCCCACGGCTGTCCGTACAAAGTGGTCACGACGGGCAACGCCAGCAAACCAAGGACCGTGCACACCGGCAGCGTTGGAATGGCCAGAAGCATGGCCATCTTGGCGAAGACAGCCTGGCGTTCCGCTGGATTTTCCTGCACACGCGCGAACGCGGCCAGTGACACCCGCCGGACAACCACCGAGAACACGTTGACCGGCCAAGAAGCCAGGTTGAACGCCTGCAGGTAAAGGCCGAGGGCGATGGCGCCGAGCATGGGTCCGGTGAACACCTTGTCGACGTTCCACATTGCCATCATCAGCAAGCTGGCACCGGCCAACGGCAAGCCGAACGCGATCAGCTCGCGAGCCAGTTTGGGATCGAAACCAAGCTTCGGCCACTTACGGCTCAACGAGAACAGCACCAGTGACGAAACGGCGTTACCGGCGATCTGACCCCACGCCAGGCTCCACGCGCCATGCCCAGTCGCGGCCAGAGACACGGTTAGCCCAGTCGTCACGAGCAGGTTCGACAGGTCCACAAACAACCGCAGCCCTTGCTTGAACTCGCGGTTCATCAACTGTGCCACGGGTGACGTGAGACCGTCGACCAAAGCACCGACGCACAAGACCCGAACCACACCAGTAGCTTCGGGGACTTCCATCGCTGCCGCGAAGACAGGCGCACCGAACCAGCACATCGCGTAGACGAACACGCTGGTGACGACCGAGATCGTGGTGACCGTCGGCCGGATGCGTTCCGGATCACCGGGCCAGCGGACAATCGCCAGGCTCACGCCGAGTTCGTTCAGCGACAGCAAAGCGATCAACGCGACGAACGCGATGGCGTACACACCGAAGTCGTGCGGCGTGAGCAGCCTGGCCAGCACGATCCCGGTGACGAACGTGCCGAGCTTGCCCACTACGGTGTTGAGCAGGCTCATCCGCAGTGCTTTGCGGATCGGAGGCTTGGTCGTGGTCACGCGATTCGCCGCCTGTCCCACCAGACGACCACAGTGGACACCGCGAGGATGATCGTGAGTTCATCCAGCGGAACCCGGAACCGGATCCTGGTGAAGAAAACCGCCAGCAACAGGACGTTCAGCACGATTGCCCATAGACAGAGTTTGTCCACTCCGCGGAGCGGGAAGCGTTTGGAGATCATGATCCGGAGTACTGCCAGTGCGAGCAGTGGGTAGTAGCTCAACGCGGCCAGCAGATCCGAGGCGCCCTGGCTTTCGGTTTTCAGCGTGTCGCTGTACGCGAAGTTGTGCGCGACCTTGGCGACGTACAACCCGGCCGCCTGAGCGGGATTCGAAGTGATCCACTCGACCGCCTGCTCGCTGTAGAACGAGTCGATCCCGACCTCGTCCAGGTTCAGCTCCTTGGCCCGTTGTTCGTACGCCACCACGTCCACACTGGTCCCACTGCTCCCGGTGGCACTGGGGTTGTTGCCGAGCAACAGGTTCACGCCGTTGTTTGTGGACACTGGAATGAACGCGCCCATCACCACGGCGTTACGAATGCACCACAGCCCAGGGATGATGGCCGCCGCGACCAACAGCACCGCGATCGACTTCCTCGCCCGCCACCCGATGAAGATCGCGAGAAGGAGCAAGGTCGGAGCGAAAGACGGAACCGTGATCGTCAGGAATCCGGCCGACAGTCCACTGGGGATTGCCCACACCCAACGATCCCTGGCGCGCACGCCGAACTCCAGCGTCATCAGCAGCAGGAACAGTGCGGGCATCTGCGGATAGAGGGCAGTCGCCGTGTACACGAACAACGGGTAGGCCGCGGTCACGACAGCGACGAGCGCACCCGCGACCGGCGAGATCCGCCGCGCCAGCAGATAGCCGAACCACACCGCACCGGCGAGGCACGCGATTCCCAATAGCCGCATGACGAACACGTTGCCGCCACTCACCAGATGCAAAGGCAGCAGCAGGAACGGATATCCCGGTGGCCGGTATGCTGTCGAGTCGGTGCCGAACGCGAAGCCGCGGCCGTCTACAAGTGACTGGGTCAGCTCTAGGTAGATGTGCTCGTCGGAGTAACGTAGCTCGTTGCCGAGCATGATTCCGTAACCACCGGCCAGCAACAGGCTCAGTCCGATCGCGGCGATGGCGATCTGCTTGCTTCGAGCGCTGAGCCAGTCGAACACCAGGGTCGACCGGCGGGTAGCCAACTGCGTCATCGGACTGCTTCCCACATTGGTGGCAGGACAGGGGTTTGTGCTTTGACCGCACGCAGCAACGCACCGCTCGCGCCGACGAGGACGAACGTCAGGCCGGTCGCGGTGGAGAACCACAGCAGGTCGAACGTGGCGGCCCCGAGCGCCACGATGGATTGCGCCGCCAGCAACGACAGCGCCAGATCACGCACGACCGGGTCCGGACTGATCGCCCGGACCTTGGCGGCCGAGTACATCCCGGCGAGGAACAGGAAAACCAGCAGGATCAGTCCAATGTAGCCATTCTGGACGAGCGTGCCGAGATACTGGTTGTCCAGCGGACCGTACTTCTCCGAAAGATAGGTTCCGTTGCCCCGTCCGAGCAGCATGTGTTTGGCGATCTGCGCACCTGCTGACTCGTAGTCATCGGTCCGGCCCTCGATACTCGGATCGTCACCGATGTTGTCGAAGAGGCTGTAGAGCGTGCCGATCAGACCGGGCACGACCAACCTGAGCACGACGAGGAACCCGGCCGCCGCGATCAACGCCTGCACCCGCCGCTTGCCCGTCCAACCGATCAACAGGACCAGGCCGCCGAGCAACATGCCGAGGATCGCTGAGCGGGACAACGAGACCACCGCGCCTGCCGCGATGATCGCGAGGCAGAACCACCACTTGCCAGCCTTGAGACCGGCTTCCTTTGCCCGATATGCGTAGTGCGCGGCGAACGGGACACCGATCGCGCACACCACACCGAACTCGATCGGATGCCCGGTCGTCCCGGCAGGTCTGCGGAAAGTCGCCCGTTCCAACACGAAACCGTCATCGGTCACCGGCCGAAGGCCAGGAACGGCAAGGTACTTGGTGATGTCGAAGCCGGTGGCGAACTGCAGGAAGCCGATGAACGCGACGATTCCGATCAGGACTGTCATAACCTTCAGCAGCATGTCAAGGCGCATCAGGTTCTTCACGCCGTCGCACACGGCGATGCCGACACAGATCGTGCCGAACACCACAACGATCGTCCGGTCAGCGCCTTCCAGTTCGTCCATCGGGAGGTAGTTGCGAGTCGCGTAGCCGTATGTCGCCAACTGCGAGATCGCGTACAGGAAAAGCGCTGTCCTGGCGAGATTCCGCCCTTTCGCTACGCCGAGCGTGGTCACCATCTGACAGCAGAACCAGATCACGCCGAGCGCGAGCCCGGCCAGTGTGGCCGGGGTGATGGACATCGGAATGCCGCTGATCACCAACCGGGCCGGGATCATCAGCAGCATCAACAGGAAGACGCACACCAAAGTCGCGCCGTCGGCTCGCTGAGTTGGCACGGTTAGCCGGGTTTCTGCGTGACAGGGTGCATTCGCACCGTCTCGCCTGAAGATCCGTTCTGCTCCAACGAGCCTTGTTGCTGCTGCCATTCCTGCTGCGCGCGTTCCCGGCTGCGCTTCTTCTTACGCGACTGGGTGAAGCTCTCCATCGCGTACGCCGACGACAGGCTCGCGATGAACCCGAGCGCGAGCGCGACGGCCGCGAACCGGACCTTGCCGCCGGTCTTCGGCTCGGCGTTGGTCGGCATGATGATGTCGACGGGAGCGATGAACGTGGAAGCCGGGGCCTTCAAGGCCTCCTGGCTCGCCTTGAGCTCGGCCTTGGCCCGGTCGAGGACCTTGGTGACCGTGCCCTTGGCGTCGTCCGGTGTCCGCGCGAGGGCGACGACCACGATGAACGGGCCGGTCAGCTGGCCGTTGCCGACCTCGTAGCCGATTTCCTTGCTACCGCCGGTCAACTGCTCCTGGACGATGGGGTCCTGCAGCTTCTGGATGACGATCGTGGCCGAGGTGTTCAGGCTGCCGTCGAACGCCAGCAACGGATTCACCCGGTCGGCCGGTCCCTGCTGGCCCTCGGTGACCTTGGCCCCATCGGTCGGTGACGTCAGCACGAGCGAGCCGGTGGACTCGTACTCCGTGTCGACCGAGACGTAGACAGCCGCTGCCAGGCCGATGGACACCGCGAAGACCGGCACTGCGACGCGCCAGCGGCGCAGCAGCACCTTGATCGTCTTCCAGAAGTCCATCACGTCCCCGATCGGCGGCGGCCCAGCGTTGCCCTCTCCCGAGCAATCTGCATGACCAGGCTTTCTGTTACGCGTTGTCATCCCCCGGAATGCCGTGAAGGTCACCCTCACGGCGTTGGACGCCGCAAATGTTCCCCTCACGCTCTGTCCCAGGTTCCAGCGAATGCACCTTTGGGCATCGGCTCCTTCGCTCGGGGGATGGCTGCTAACAGGCTGTGGTTGTCGGGCGATGTCGTTGGCAGTGACCAGGCCCGAGCCGGAGAGGTGGCGCCTTCATGTACGTCGCCTCGACGCGCAGTCCAGGTAGGACACCACGCGTGTCAGGCCGGTTACCCAGCACGGTTTTCGCGCTCGGCACCGTCAGTCTGCTCACCGACATCTCCGCGGAGATGGTCACCGCGTTCTTGCCCGTTTACCTGATCTACACGCTGCAGATGAGTTACGTGCAGTTCGGGTTGCTTGACGGGCTGTACACCGGCGCGACCGCGGTTCTCCGTCTGGTCGGCGGTTTCGTCTCCGATCGGACCAGTAGCCCAAAACGTGTCGCGGTCTTCGGCTACGCGCTTTCCGCGCTCACCAAGCTGATTTTCCCACTAGTCGGTGCATCGAGTGTGGGAATTGGTGGCGTGCTAGCCGCTGACCGTGCGGGTAAAGGGATCCGGACCGCGCCGCGGGACGCGTTGATCTCCCTGGCGACGCCGCCGGACCAGCTCGGTTCGGCTTTCGGTGTGCACAGGGCGATGGACACGGTCGGTGCGCTGTGTGGTCCGTTGCTTACTTTCCTGATCCTGTACCAAATGGGTACCGCCGCGGGCCCGGTGTTCGTGGTGAGTTTCGTCTTCGCCGCGATCGGCTTGGTCGTGCTGCTGACCTTCGTCCGCGAACACCGTGGACGGGTTCAGCGCAAACGGGTTTCGCTCAAGGCTGGTCTCGGGTTGTTGCGGGACACCAAGTTCCGGCGGGCCACGATCGCGGCCGCCTTGCTCGGACTGGTCACGATCAGTGACGCGTTCGTCTTCGTCGTGCTGCAGAAGGTTTCGGACATTCCGGTCGGGCTGCTGCCGTTGCTGCCGCTGGGGACCGCCGCGATCTTCTTGCTTGCCGCCGCACCGATCGGCCGAATGGCGGATCGCGTCGGCCGCTGGCGGGTGTTCTTCGTCGGGCACGTACTGCTGCTCGTCACCTACTCGATGTTGCTTGTCCCACAGGGTGGATTCACCGCTGTGGCGGTTGCGTTGGTTGCCCACGGTCTGTTCTACGCATGCACCGACGGCGTTTTGTCTGCTTACGCCAGCGGGTTCGTGCCTGCGGATCTGCGGGCGACCGGGCTCGCGACCATCCAAACCGGACAGGCGTTGACGCGGATGGTGTCGTCGGTCGCGTTCGGTGTGATGCTCACAGTGATGGCGATGTCCACGGCTGTCATCGCGTTGGTGGTCGTGTTGGTTCTGGCGTTGGTCGTGGTCGCGTTGCTTGTGAGGTCCGCTTGAAAACCTGGGTTTCCGGGCATCGGGTTCTTGTCGGTGTCGTCGCGATCGTGCTGCTTGTGCTTGGTGGCGGTGGATATGTGGCGTGGACTGCCGTTCAGCAACCGGCAGTCAGTCAGAACGCGCCGAAACCGGTTGCGGGCGACATTATGTTCATCGATGTTTCGGGTGGTCAGGATCGCGTGACCACACGGACTCCGGACGGGAAGCGGACCACGAGCGCGCTGCGATGCCAGCGCTTCTACCGTGCGGGCGGAACTTCGGTGTGTCTGCGGCTCGCGGGGCCTGGCCCCACTTACGAAGCAGCCGTGATGGCCAGTGATAACACTGTCATAAAAACGATTTCGCTTCCTGGAATTCCGAGCCGCGCGCGGGTCTCGGCGTCCGGCAACATTGTGTCTTGGACGTCCTTCGTGACCGGTGACTCGTACGCCGTGCCTGGCGGTTTCTCGACTCGTACCGGTTTTTTCGACGTACGGACCGGCGAAGTGACCGAGTCGATCGAGCACTTCGAGGCCACGGTCCGGAACCGGCCGTTGAAGGCCGCCGACGTCAACTTCTGGGGCATCACGGTCGGCGCGGACGACAACACCTTCTACGCCACGCTTGCCTCCGCCGGGCTGAACTGGCTGGTCAAGGGCGATCTCAAGGCCAAGACCGTGCAGAGCGTCCGGCAGAACGCCGAATGCCCGTCACTGTCGCCTGACGGAACGCGCGTCGCGTACAAGAAGCGGCCGACCTTGTTGGACAAGTGGAGTCTCACCGTGCTTGACCTGCGGACAAACCAGGAAACCGAGCTGCCGGGCACGTCCGGGATCGATGACCAGGCCGCATGGATCGACGATCAGACTCTCGCTTTCGGTATGGCCAAGAACGAGAACAAGGCGACGCTGTTCTTCGTGCCCGCGGACGCCTCCGCGCCTGCCCGTCCGGAGATTGATAACGCCGCTTCGCCGGTATCGGTGAAATAGTGGGGGCTGTGGGTGAACCTGTGGTCAGTGTCGTCATCGCGGCACACGACGAGGAGGCAGTGATCGCGCGTTGTCTGCGATCGCTGACGAATGGCGCGAAACCGGGCGAGTTGGACATCATCGTGGTGGCCAACGCGTGCAGCGACCGGACCGCACAGATCGCCAGAGCCGAACGCGCCCGCGTGGTGGAAACACCGATCGCGGGCAAAGCGCATGCGCTCGTCCTCGGCGACGCGGAATGCCGGACGTTCCCACGCCTTTACCTCGATGCCGACGTCGACCTCGACATGACTTCGTTACGCCGCATGCTGACCGCGATCGACCGGGGCGCGCTCGCGTGTTCACCCGTTCCGGAATACGACCTGCACGGCGTTTCCGGTGTCGCCGCGCGATTTCACCGGGTGTTCGACCGATTGCTCGCTGGGCGGCGTGGATTGTCGGGCACCGGCGCATACATGCTCGGCAAAGAAGGCCACGGGCGAGTTTTCCCGTTGCCAGTGGTGATGTCGGACGACGGCTGGGTGCATCGTTCGTTCTCCGCGAGCGAGCGCCGGTCTGTAGCGGATGCACGCTCTGTTGTGCGACCGGCGCGTACGGTTGGCGCGGTGATCCGTCGGCGGGCCCGTGTCCGGTTGGGCAATCGTGAGCTGGACCTCTTGGGGCGTAAGGCTGATGAGCCATCTTTGGGACTCGGCCAGTTGGTAACGCTGGTTCGGCAACGGCAGGTCGGTGTGCTGGATGCCTTGTGTTTCCTGGTGGTTCTGCTAGCCGACAAACTCGTCGCACGGTGGCGGCAGATCCGTGGCACCGACGCGGCGTGGTCGGCTGATCGCAGTTCCCGTTAGGCCATTCTGCCTACCCCGCAACGGTAATTCACGACTCGGTACCGCTCGTGGTGACCGGCTTACTTGCCCGAACGGACGCATTTGCTGTTGTTTCGCCAAACCGGTAACCCCTGCCCGCTCCGCAACGACATTGGGAATGTCGGCCTGTAGGAGAGGAAGAGGGCGCCAAGGTGACACGTGGGCATGTACTGATCATCGTCCAGAACCTGCCGGTTCCCTTGGACCGCAGGGTCTGGCTGGAATGCCAGGCGCTCACCGCAGCCGGTTTCGACGTGTCGGTGATCTGTCCTAAAGGGCCGAACGACCCTGGTTATCAGGAGTTATCCGGCGTTCATATCTACAAGTACGCACCGCCGCCGCAGGCGAACGGGGCGCTGGGCTACCTGCTCGAGTTCGTCTACTGCTGGCTGCGTACCGCCAAGCTGACGTTGAAAGTCTGGCACAGGGCGCCTTTTCACGTGATGCAGGCCTGTAATCCGCCGGACACATACTGGGCGCTCGCCCGGCTGTGGCGGGCCCGTGGGGTGAAGTTCGTGTTCGACCACCACGACTTGAACCCCGAGGTGTTCCGGTCGCGGTTCGGTGAGCCGAACGGCCTTGCCGGACGGGCCCAGCTTGCCGGGCTGTACTGGCTGGAACGTAAGACTTTTCACACCGCTGACCGGGTCATCTCGACCAATCAGTCCTACCAGCGGATCGCATGGGAACGCGGTGACGTACCACCCGAGCACACCACTGTGGTGCGGTCAGGGCCGGACACGACTGTGATGAAGCCTGGCGAGCCAAAGCCGGAACTGCGTAACGGCAGGGAACACCTGGTGTCCTGGCTGGGAATCATGGGCCCGCAGGACGGTGTCGACGGTGTGCTTGAGATCGCGCACAAGGTGGTCCGCGAGCACGGGCGTGAAGACGTCCAGTTCGCGTTGCTCGGCTTCGGTGACTGCCTTGAGGATCTCAAGAAACAGTGCACCGAACTTGGCCTCGACGACTACGTGACATTCACGGGACGCGTTGGGCCGAAGGAAATCGCCGACTATCTGTCCACTTCGTCACTCGGGCTGTCGGCCGACCCGCTCAGCCCGTTGAATGACGTGTCCACAATGAACAAGACAATGGAATACATGGCGTACGCGCTGCCTGTAGTGGCCTACCGTCTCACTGAGACAGTCGTGTCAGCAGGCGACTGCGCTGTGTATCTGGAGCCGGGCGACGCCGACGGGTTCGCTAAGGCCGTGATCGACCTGCTCGACGACCCCACCCGGCGCAAGGAGCTCGGTACCGCGGGACGCACCCGTGCCGAAGAGGTGCTCGACTGGCGTCCGCAGGCCCAGGCCTACGTCGGGGTATACGAATCGCTGTTCGGTATCGAGCCGCGCGTCTCTATGACGCCGTCACGGCCGGCCGTTGTCTGAAAGGCATCCAGCACATGTTCGCCAGACGCATCGCGGTGGTCGGGACCGGCTATGTCGGTCTGACCACCGGCGCTTGCCTCGCGTCGCTCGGCCACCGGGTGGTGTGCGGCGACGTTGATCCGGCAAAGATCGACCGACTGAGACGGGCCGAGGTGGACATCCTCGAACCCGGCCTCGCCGAGCTCGTCGCCGAAGGCCTCGCGGCCGGCCGACTGTCCTTCGTGGTCGGTGCGCAGGCGGCGATCACCGGACACGAAGAAGGCGCCGAGATCGTCTACCTCTGCGTACCGACCCCGATGGGCGTCGGCGGTGTCGCCGATCTGTCCACAGTCGAGTCGGTGATCGACGAGGTCCGTGGCCTGCTCAACCCGGGAACGGTCATTGTCAACAAATCGACTGTCCCGGTGGGTACCGCCCAGCGCACCAAGGAACTGCTCAACCGCGCGGACGTCTCCGTGGTCAGCAACCCGGAGTTCCTGCGTGAAGGCTCCGCGGTCGACGACTTCCTCAACCCCGACCGGATTGTGGTCGGTGGCGACGAACAGGACGCCGCCGAACGCGTTTCCGCCCTCTTCGCACGCCTTGGCGCACCGACGGTGCTGACCGACGCGGCGAGCGCGGAGTTGGTGAAATACGCGGCCAACTGCTTCCTGGCGATGAAACTGTCCTATGTGAACGCTATGGCCGAGCTGTGTGAACGCCTTGGCGCCAACATCGCGGACGTCACCGAGGGAATGGGCTACGACCGCCGGATCGGACAGGCTTTCCTGTCGCCAGGGCCCGGCTGGGGTGGCTCGTGCCTTCCCAAGGACACTTCGGCGATGCTGCAGGTCGCGGACTCGGCCGACTTCGAGTTCCGGCTGCTGCGGGCCACGATCGACACCAACGAGCGGCAGCGCCAGCGGATCGTGGACAAGATCCGCCTTGCCGTGACAGGCAAGCGCGGCGGCTCACTGTCGCATATGCGACTCGGCCTTTTTGGACTGACGTTCAAGGCCAACACCGACGACCTGCGTGACTCGCCTGCTCTTGCCGTCGCGGCATTGTTGCGCCAAGCGGGCGCTGAGCTCGTCGCGTACGACCCGGCGGTGCGTTCGGACAGTCTCCGGCCGGAGATCGGCTCGGTGACCGTGGTCGACGACCCTTACCTGGTTGGCAAGGAAGCCGACGCGTTGGTGATTCTCACCGAATGGCCGGAGTTCCGGACGTTGGACTGGCCGAAGCTGGCATCGGTGGTCCGCAATCCGGTCGTTGTGGACACTCGTAACCTGCTCGACAAGGACGTACTTGGCCGTGCGGGCTTCACCTGGACCGGCCTCGGGCGTTAGCGAAACTTCCGGACAAGCGCCTTGAGTTGAGGCGCGATTGGTGACGCCTTAGCAGCAGCGACAGCGGCCCGGCTCATCCGCCGGGCCGAAGTCCGCATGCCAGAAGTGACCGCGCCAATGCACACAGTGGACGATCCAGTCATCGCACGGCGCTTGTACTCGTCCTCGCCCCGGCCGAGGTCGATCCTGGTAATACCGAGGTCAGGCGCGGCGATCACCATCTCGCGCAACAGGATCCAGCCAGGCGAGTAGTTCCCGTATTTCCGGTTGAACACTGGAAACCACCAGTGCAGGACGCCTTGGGAACGGATCCCGAAGTGCGCGGCGAGCAGGTGCGGACCTGCGTACACAGTGGACAGCAGGCCGAGGTCGGAGTCGAACAAGCGATAGAGCAAGTCCTGGTTCACCTGGTCGGCGAAGTGGTCTCGTGCCCCTGTTGACGCGTATTGCTCGCGTTTCAAGGCGATGACATGGTCCAGTCCATCGCGCGCGTCGACCGTGAACTCGACCGGGCCGAGATCGCGAGCCGCCTTGTTGGTGAGCCTGCGGGCTTCGGACATCTTGTCCCGCCCGCTTTTGTCCACCCGCTTGGTGTATCCGTCAAGACCTCCGGTCACGTCCATGAACGGCGAGACTCGTTTCTCCTCGGTCCAGGGATCGAGATCCTGATAACCGTCGAGCAGATGGTCGAACGTGAGTGACCGGATGCCGACGGACGCGAGCAAACTTCGTGGCGAGAACCTGACACCTGGTTCGACGAGGGGCCCTTGGAAGTCGGCGCCAGGCGATCCCGCGGGTTTCGCGGCGCTCCCGGACTTGTGCAGCGGCCAGACGAAGCCGTCGCCGAGCATTACTTCGACTGGCCGTCCATTATGGACGGCGGCGATGTACTCGGGTGTGAAATAGGGACTGTTCCATCGGGGGTCACTGTCCCGGATTGCCCGCCATAGTGCGAAATCGTCGTCGGTCAGTGCGCCAAAGGGGACAAGTCTCATTGGGGAAGCACCCGCAGTCTCCTTGACGGCTTCAACAACCATTCAAGCGCTAGTTTGGCAGTAGGTCTGCCGGACGCCGCACGGATTCCCTCGCCGACGACAACGGCCGCGTAATACCCGGCCCATGCCCAGAAACCGTAGTGGCGCCGGACAACGCGCGTCCGGTTGACCGTGAGCAACGCCCACAGCATGGGATTGGTCCCGGATTCTCCGCCGTCATGCTCGAACACGGCATCCGGCGTGTACCAGGTCATCAGCCCCAGGCTCCCTGCCCGCAGCGCAAAGTCTGTTTCCTCGCCGTACAAAAGGAAAGACTCATCCCAACGCCCGGCGGTCAGTACCGCTTCAGCCGAGATCATCAGCACGCCACCAGTCGCCCAAGTGGCAGGACCAGCGAGGTCATAACGCTGCGGATCGGTGATCAGCTCGCCGAGCGTGCCCCACCGCCCAGCCCGATTCCCGCCGATCAACGCCTCGGCCCACGCCCTCAGCACAGTTGGTGGGCGCCGCAACGACGGTTGCAAGGAACCGTCGGTGTTTTCCAGCTTTGGCGCGGCAATCCCGACGCGAGGCCGCCGGAAAACCTCAGCAAGCTTGGCAACCGCGCCTGGCCGGATCCGCACATCCGGGTTGATCACCAAGACGGCGTCATAGGAGCCAAGGGAAGCGATCCCAGCGTTGATCCCGGCCGCATATCCCGCGTTACGGCCCAGATCGACGACGCGCACCGGCAACTTGGTGAAGTTCTTGGCAATTTCGCACGTCGAGTCCCGGGAAGCGTTGTCAGCGACCACGATCTCGGTGAGGTCGACGCCGTCGAGTCCATCGGGAAGCGAGGCGAGACACGAGCCGAGAGCGTCAGCGCTGTTGTACGTCACAATGACGACGGCGACTCTCACAAGAAGCTCATCGCGCCGGGCCACGACCGCGTTTCACCAGTCCCGCCGCCAGTCTGCGCACCGCTCGACGCGGTCCAGGCTGACCGGCGAGCACATCAGCTGTCCAAGATGGATCGATGTCGTGCCGGAGGCTGGTCCTTGCCTGCAACCACGTTTCCGGCTTCGCCGCACCACCATCACTCGTATAGACCAACCTAGCGCCCGCGTAACGCAATCGGCTCAACACCAGCCGGTCGTATGAGCCGAACGGAACCGCGACCCTGGTGACCGGGTGACCGATGACATCGGCGAGAAGTCGTGGCGCGGTAACCATTTCCTCGACCGCTTGGGGAAAGTCGACCCGACGCCAGTCCCGGTGTGACCACCCGTGTGAACCGATCTTCATCCCGGCCGCCTCAAGTTCGCGGATGTCCGCGCGATCCAACCGGCCCGGTTCGCCGAGCAGCCCGGCAAGCACGAAGAACTCGGCGGTCAGGCCGCGTTCGAGCAGGCGGGGCAAGGCGATCTCGATGTCGGAGGAGTTGCCGTCGTCGAAGGTGATGCGCACTTCCGGGCGGCCGATAACAGCGTCAAGCACCTGTTCGAATTGTTCGACGGTGACCCATGTGCCGTCTTCGCCGGGCTCCAGGTGCCGTGGCGGTTTCCCGATGCCGTGCACGGTGAGGTTGATGACCTTGGCTGGCATCGATGGCCCTTCTCGCGGCGAGCTGTCCACTCGGGTATCGGAGCAACGGGCCGGGTATTACCCCTTGACAGCCTCATTTGGTCTAGTCCACCGTGAAAGGCGCTGACTGTAGTCGGCCGCCTCCGGTCCGACACCGCCGCCTAAGACGTCGGAGGTGGGCTCCGCACCCCTGCATGCTGGAGGACAAATGAAGATCACGCGGCGGATTCTTGTCGCGGCGGCAGCCGTGAGTATGGCTGTCGGTCTCGCGCCTGGCTTGAATGGCACGGCACAGGCCGAGGTGAACGTGGCAGCGAATCCCATCCTCGCCGCTCCATACCTGTACCAGTGGAGCAGCCCGCCCAACCCGACAACTGTCATGTCCCAGACCGGGATCCGGGCGTTCACCCTCGCGTTCATCCTGTCCAACGGAACCTGCAACCCGATGTGGGACGGAAACCGGTCGCTGACCGGAGCCGACATCACCCGCGTCAACCAGATCAGAGCCGCGGGTGGCGACGCCATCCCATCCATCGGTGGCTGGTCAGGCAGAAAACTCGGCACCTACTGCTCAACCGCGCAAGCACTGGCCGACGCCTACGTGAAGGTGATCGACGCGGGCCGCTTCACCGCGATCGACCTAGACATCGAGAACACGGACGAATTCTCCAACGCGGCCGTGCAGGACAAGATCCTGAACGCACTCAAGATCGTGCGCCAGCAACGGCCAGCGGTGAAGATCGTCATCACCATCCCCACCGAAGTCAACGGACCAGAGACATGGGGCAACAGGCTGATCCAGCGCGCCCGTGACCTAGCGGCGCCCGTGGACGTGTGGACAGTCATGCCCTTCAACTTCAGCTCCGGCGGCAACATGGTCGCGATGACGCAAAGTTCGGTGACCGGACTGAAGAACCGCGTGAAGGCCGTCTACGGCCTGTCCGACGACGCCGCATGGCGCCGATCGGGCCTCTCATCGATGAACGGCCGCACCGACACCGGCGAGATCGTGACGGCGGCGAACTTCCGCTCCATCGTCAGCTGGGCCAACTCGGTCCACTTGGCGCGAGTTTCCTTCTGGGCACTGAACCGTGACTGCAACAACTGCGGCGGCATCAGCCAGGGCCAGTGGGAATTCACGCGTGCCAACGCAACCGTGACCGGCTGAGCAAGACCCTCGTGAGTGGTTAGCCGCGTTCTAACACGGCTAACCACTCACGAGGTCTCGGAGAACTGGGCCTGCAGGTTCCCGCTTGCTTTGTCGCGCGACCTCTTGGTGCGCGGCAGGATCACGATTCCGATGGCTGCGACCAAGAAGCACACGCCTTCGGCCACCGTCGCCACGGTCGAAGTCTTCGCGCCTTCGCCGAGTGCCACGTACCCGATGCCGATCGCCACGATCGGATCCGCCAGAGTCAACGCGGCGACCACGAGGTCGGGCGGCCCGCTCGCGTGCGCCTGCTGGATAAACCACACGGCCACCGGGATCGACAGCACCGCGCCGATCAGCGAACCCGTGGGGAAGTCGGCCGGGTTGCCGTGTTCAACGCTGAGCGCCGCCAGCCTGATCACGACCGAAGCGAAGCCGAACACGACGCCGCCACCCGCGGCGAACGCCAGGCAACGGACGAGGCCGTGACCCACGCTGCCGATCAACCCGAGGACCATCAGCAACAGGCCGACGATCATGGCGATCAGCACCGCGCGCTCGTCGGAGACCCTGGTGACCTGGGCGTTCGATGCCGCGAGCGACGTGAAGCCGCCTACTCCGAGCACGATCGCGGCCAGGGACAGCCAGGTGCCGACGGACAGCTGGGTTCGGTCTCGTTTCGCGGTGGCCACTGTGGTCACCGCGATTCCGAGGACACCGATCGGCTGGATCACAGTGACCGGTGCGAACGCGAGCGCGCCGAAGTGCAGCGCGCTTCCGACGACCACCGCCAGCTGGCCCATCAGCCAGCGGCGGTTGCGTAGTAGGTGAACTAACGCGGCGATGCTGACCAGCTTGCCGTTCTGGTTGTCGCGGACCGCGGTGTTCTGCCACAACGCCCCCAGGCCGTTGAGCACCGCCCCGGCGATTGCCAGGGCGAGCGCCAGCCATAGCAGACTTCCCACAAAGTCAGCCTATTGGGCCAAGACGCTTGGCACCTGCCGATGTCGGTGCTTCCTAGGTCACAAACAGAACTCGGAACAGGCCGTGACCTGCCATGTCAATCCAGGTTGACACGGGCTCTGATGTCAACCTAGATTGACGTCATGAGTGAGGCGACCAAGCTGGCGACCGCCGCCGGCGACAAAGATCCCAAGGTGGGACTGCGTGCGGTCGCGGCGTTGCGCAAACTGCTCGAGTGGCTCGAGGCGGTCCAGGTCCGCAACGCGCGAGCCAACGGGTGGTCATGGCAGGACATCGCGAACGAGCTCGGCGTCAGCCGGCAGGCGGTGCACAAGAAACACGGGAGAGGCTGATGTTCGAGCGATTCACCAAGACCGCCCGTGACGTCGTCATCGGCGCTCAGCTGGAGGCGCGCACGGCGGGAACCGGCGAGATCGGCAGCGCTGAGCTGCTCGTCGCCCTGATCCGCGGCCGGGACGAGACCGCCAGCCGGTTACTCGACGGCCATGACCTGACGGTCGAAGGGTTGACCGAGGACTTCGAGCGCGTGAAGCGGCGTGGCGGGCTCACCGACGAGGACGCGGCCGCGTTGGCTGCGGTCGGCGTTGACGTCGAGAACGTCGTCCGGAGTGTCGAGGCGTCCTTCGGCAAGGACGCGCTGGCTCCGGCCACACGGTCCAAACGGCACATCCCGTTCAGCGCAGAGGCCAAATGGACGATCGCGCAAAGCCTCAGGGAGGCAGTGAGTCGCAAGGACAAGCACATCGGCTCGGAGCACCTGCTGCTGGCGTTGCTGTCCCGGCCGACGCTGGCCGCGCAGGCCCTCGAAGCCAAGGGCGTCACGTACCAAGCGATCAGCGAGCGGCTGGCGTCGTGATGCGCATTCCCAATCCACGGTTGTTGCTGCTCAGGGCCTTGATCAGGTAGTTCCATCCGATCAGGGGTAGTCAACGTGCCCTCATACGCTGTAAAAAGCAGTGCGCCGGATGGCGTAACCGCTTCGACCTGTTGGTCGTTGCGTATCCATCCGGCGCACTAGCCGTGTCGTCTCGGGTTCCATCACACCCGGTCGGACACTCTGGCCGCTCGTCCTGCGAGTGGTCGGCACAGCCCCTCGTTGTGCCGGCCAGGCGTTGCAGCCAGTTGGGGAGCCCCGGCGCCGCGGGGGCATCGCGGCACCGGGGCCCAGGTCCCGACCTGACCGGGCGCGGTCGGCAGGTCGGGTGGCTCTGGGAGGTCGTGCGTGGGCGCGGGAAGGCCCCGGAAGACATTCCTCGCCCATGGGTGAGACTCGGTCAGGGCAGAGTTATGCCGCGAAAAAGTGAAATCAGTCGGGCGGAGTCGCGGGCAGGCCCGCCGAACGGCCCAACTCGGTGAAACTGTCCGTCGCGGGCAGGGAGCCTGCATGCGGCGGAACCAGCGAAGTCTGCGGAGTCAGGACGGCGAGCATGCCACGCGCGTCCCAGCCGCCATTGCCACCGGCCGACGCGGTCGGCGCGGGAGCGGCCGGAGCAACCGGGCCAGACGGACCCGGCATCGGGCCGGGCGTGTTGTCGGCGGGCGCTGCCTTCTCCTGAACTGAACCCACCCGGACCGGATGGGCGACTGCTTGCGTTGGTCGGCGCGCGTCGTGCTGCGGGCGATCGGCTGTCGGGGCGGGCGCCTCGGCGATCGGCTCAGCCGTTGGCGGCGCCGCTTCCTGTGCGGCAGGCGCGGTCTCGACGACTTCGCGCGTGGTGTCCTTGGTGGACTTGTCGCCCGGGCCGAGCAGATCGTCGACCGGCTTGGGCAGCAAACCGCCGTCCTTCGCGGGCGGCAAGACCTTCGGCGGCAGGTCGGTCACCGTGTCAACGACGTCGTCGACGGTCTTCGTGACGTTGTTGAGGGTGTTGTCCACTGCGCCGAGAGTGTTGTTGAGCGTGGTGCCCACAGTGTTCAGCGTGTTGTTGAGCGTCGACGTGACGCCGCCGAGCAAGCCGTCGACAAGACCGAGGTTCTTGTTGGTGTTCGCCACCGGTTTGTCGGTCGACTGCTGGGACGTGACACCAGGGATCTGCGGCAACTTGATGAGATCGGCAGACGCCGTCCCACTTGTCAGCAGAACGCTGGCCAGCCAGCCTGCCGCGGTGAACCCGGCAACAAGGAGAAAACGCATGGCAAAGCGACGCAGCCTCGGCAAGGCGCCCCGCGCCTGACCCGAGCCGGTCACCAAGACCACCACCGTTTCCGCTTACCGTGCCTTGGACACATCGGCGATGACACTCTTGCCCGCGCACTCGCATCGCCGATTGCACCCTAGCTTCGTAAGCGCCGCCCGGAAAGGCGGATCTCGTTGTCTGACCCCGGTGTGTCCATTCGGCAATGATCACGGTCCGTCGTATTCACCGAACTGGGTGATCCTTCTAGTGCGACTGGGCGAGTGCGCGGATATCCGGCCAATGTGTCCTTCGTGGACACTCAACGCACGATGCGGCTGTCCGAATGGGTCAGCAGATGGCAATGGCGGATGCCGGACCTCGTCTTGCACGATCCAGACGGCCCGCGTGAATGCCTTGTCCGGGCGGGACAATTGGTCGCCGAACCCGACACGGTCCAACCGGTCTGTCAAGAACTGCGCCGGTGGGTCGACCGGATTGACCCAAGTGGACGCATCATGCTGCGCGACGAATTGCGTGAACGATCGGTAGAAGTGGCGGCAGACGTCAGCAGCCGATGGCGAGTAGCGCCCAATCACGTCCACATAGCCGGCCCGATCATGCACGGCACACCGACATGGATCGGCGGCCCGGAAATCGACGTAGTACCCGAGCCGAGGCCACCAACACCGGAAACATGGGATCCACCGGTCACAGTGGCCGTACTCGACACCGGACTCGACCCACACCCATGGTTCGCCGGACGAAGCTGGTTCGGCGAATGGGGACACCAACCCGAAGTCCTCGACCACGACGTCGACGGAAACCACGACTGGCAAGGCGGACACGGAACATTCGTCGCTGGCGTCCTGATCAGCAAAGCGCCCGGCGTGACCATCCGGCACCACCGAGTCCTGTCATCAATGGGCCTCACAGACGACACAACAGTCGCGGCGGCACTGCGCGCAGTACGTAAAAAAGGCCACATCGACATCATCCTGCTGACCTCAGGCTGCTACACAGCGGACAACCAATGCCCGCCGATCCTCGCCTACGAACTAGCCAAGTTCACCGACACAGTGATCGTCGCCGCCGCGGGCAACGGCGGAAGCAGCCGCCCCTTCTGGCCAGCGGCAGTCGACAAGGTCATAGCGGTAGCGGCATCCGACCAAAACGGCACAATCGCGGGATTCTCCAACCGAGGACCCTGGGTCAACGCCATCGCGCCCGGCGTAGACATCACATCCAGCTACGTACGGTTGAAAACCGGCACAGAAGGTGTCGCCCCAGGGACAGAAGAACGTGAATACGGCACAGCCAAGTGGAGCGGAACCAGCTTCGCGGCCCCCAGCATCGCCGCTGACCTGGCGAAACTCCTCCACAGCGGGTACAGCCCGGCCGACGCGGTCGACAGGCATTCACTCGGCCAGCCAACATTGTGAACGCGATTTAGCAACGACCACTGGCACGCACAGTCGCCGACGCGCTACTCTATGGATGCTCGCCCCCTCCCCCTCGGCGAGCCAAACGTCCCCGCTCCCCGGGACCCCCAGCCGGGTCGAGCGGGGACGTCCTTACATCCGCACCCTGGTCGCCTTCGCTTCGCTCGGCTCCCTGGGTTCGGACGATTGTTATTTTGGGGGGCCGAGCCCCCCAAACCCCCCACGGTGCGTGCTCCTTGCTTTCCAGCGCTGGGCACGTTTTTCTTTACTTGCACCGGGCGCTTCGCGCCCTCTTTTTACTGATTTGCTCTGCCACTTTCTTGGTGCCACCTTCTATCTTTCTTATTCTTTACCGCTTCTCATCGCTTCTTTGGTTGTGAGGTATTTTTGGGGCAGTCTTCGCATTGTCTTCGTTTTCTGGGTACGTGTCTTCCGTTTGTTTCCCTATTTCTCCAGCTCTGGTTAAAGCGTGTCGCACTTGCTTCTCCTATTTCTTTGGTTCCAGTTCGGGTGTATCACTCTGGCTTTCCATTTCTCGCTGGTGTTGTTCTTGTCTTTGGTTCTGGGGTGGGTGGGGAATCGCTGTGGGTAGTTGGGGTCACCCGGTTGGGTGGGATTGAAATTTTTTGGAGCCGGGGTGGGGGTGGGGTCGTCTGAGGGGGCATGGATGAACCTGATGAGCATGGCTGGCGGGAGCTTGTTGCGTTGCATGGGCCCAAGGTTTGGGCTGTTGCGCGGGCTTACCGGCTGTCCGATGAGGATGCCGATGATGTTTTTCAGACAACTTGGCTCAATCTCGCTGAGCATCTGAAGGATATTCGGGATTCGACGCGAGTTTCCTCGTGGTTGGCTACCGCGGCTAAGCGGGAATGCCTCCGACTTCTGTCAGTAAGGCGACCCTTGCCAGTGCGCTGGCAGCCGGAAGTCGTCCAGGATGACGTCGAGCGCGAGGTCCTGCGAGACGAACGGGATCGGCAGCTCTGGCGTGCGTTCCGCAGTTTGCCCGACCGCTGCCAACGCCTTCTCCGGTTGTACGTCTACGCCCCGGAATTCAGCTACGCCCAGCTTGCCGACGCCATTGGGGTTCGTACCGACAGCGTCGGGCAGACCAAAGGCAGATGCCTGCGTGAGTTGAAAGGGCGCCTCGACAAAAGCCTCTTCGATCACGTTGACCCAATGCCTCAAGTGATCGCCGTGCCGCGGCAGACCGGTCCTCGATACACCACGTTGCCGCAAGAAATGACCCGAAGTGTTGGCGCCTCACTGACATTCGGGCATCAAGAGCGAACGGTGAAGGTGGAGATCGGCGCCATGCTCAACGGGATGGTGATGCCGCGCGCCGACGTCCAAGTGTGGTGGCCCGCGGGAATGGTCAGCGTGCACGTCGATCGGCATGGATTGTTCAAAGCTGACGTTCCGCTGGGGCCGACGCGATTGGCGATCGACGGTGTCGTGACGGACTGGTTCGTCCGGTGAGCCATACCGAGGCGCTGGAATCGGTTGAGCGCTGCGACTACCCGCAAGCGTTGGCAGAGGCCAGAAAAGCACTCGATCGGAGCAGCGCCGCCGAAAGCGGGAAGATCAGGCTCACTCTCGCGTGGATCGAGCTGGAGCGAGGGAATCCGAGAGGCTGCGCGAGAGAACTGCGTAAGGCAAGGGAATTCGGTGTTTGCCCAGCCAGAGCACGGTGTTTGGACGGCCTGCGGCTGTGCGCGATCGGTGCCTACGAGCAAGCGGTCAAGGAGTTGTCGGCGGTTACGGAGTTCCTGCAACACGATCCGAAATGGTTGAGCAATGCGTTGATCGGACGTGGTGTGGCACGCGGCTACCTGCTGAAGCTGAGCGCGGCGGACCGGGATTTCGCCGAGGCCGCGCGGATACTGACCCAGTTGGGGGAGCACGAACGGGTGGCAACGTGTGTTCATAACCGCGGTTTCGTTGCGTTGCAAGCGGGTGACCTGCCTGCGGCCTTGGAGTTGTTCGAGCAGGCAAGTGGTGGGATTCAGGCTGGGCGGGCGGAAGCGTTGATCGATCACGCGTCGGCCTTGCTGGCAGCAGGGATGACGAGGGACGCGAGCGCGCTGTTGGCGCAAGCGGAGCCGTTGTTGGCTGGGCGGGAAAGCCGGTTGGCGGAAGCGGTGCTGGCGGCGGGTTATTGCGCGTTGCGGGCTGGCGACATCGATCACGCGGCGAACGAAGCCAAGCGGGCACAAGAACTTTTTCGTGTGCAGCGAAGACCTGCGTGGATCGCCGCGGCTGATGCATTGGCATTGCGGGCGGGACTGGTGGACGTGGGTGCGGCGAAGAGAGTGGCGGATCGCTGTCTGCGGTGGGGAAAACGTACGGAGGCAGCAGAACTTCTGTTGGATGCGGCGAAAGTCGCGCCGGAGTTGCTGACCAAGGTGGAGGGTGAGAGGTACGCGAGTACCGCGCGGTTGCGGGTGATCGGGTGGTTGGCGAGGGCGAAACTTGCGAAGTCGGGTCAGGCGAGGGCGGCGGCTTGTCGTGCGGGGATGCGGGTTGTTGCGGAGTACGCGTCAGCGATGGGCGCCGGTGCGAGTGAACTCGCGGCCGAGTTGGCGAGCGTGGTGATTGAGAAGGCCAGTAGTGCGGCTGTGGCGTTCGAGTGGATTGAAAGGCAGAGGATCATTGTGTTGCCGCAAGCGCAAACCTCTGACCTTGTGCAGCTCCGAGCTGCAGAGTCGGATGGTGATGTGAGGACGGCCGCTCGGTTCGAGGATCGGTTGCGCCGACGCATCAGAGTCACCCGAAGACAGGACAGGGTCGAACGCATCAAGGAGGCCCTTGGTCAACGGGTGCTCATCAACTACTTCATGAACGGCAGTGATCTGCTGGCCTGCACTGTGGCCGATGGCCGGATCCGCCGCCATCACCTTGGACCAGTCGATCCTGTCCATTTCGCATATTCCGCAGAGCTTTCGGCCCACCTGGATGCGCGGCTCCTCGCGCCACTCGGGCTCGGCGACCGGCCGCTCGTCATCATTCCGGCGGGCGGGATGGCCGACGTGGTCTGGGCCGCACTTCCTTCTTGCGTCGGGCGGCCTGTTTCCGTTGCGCCATCTGCATCAGCATGGCTCTCGGCTGCCCAAGCAATGCGGGGAGGCAGGAACTTCACGGTAGCCGGGCCGGGTCTTACTCACGCCGAACGGGAGGTCGAACTTCTCGGCCATCCCATCGGGAATTCCACAGTGGACAATGTGCTTCGGAACATGGAAGGTGCCGACATCGTGCACATCGCGGCCCATGGCACCTTTCGCCGCGACGCCCCGATGTTCTCCTGCCTTCGCCTGCACGACGGTCCGCTCTACGGCTACGACCTCGTCAAACTCAAGCGGGCCCCGCGCATTCTCGTGCTGTCCGCCTGTGAAGTCGCACGGGCCGACGTCTTCGCCAACGTCCTGCTCGACCGGGGCGGCCAGGCCTTGATCGCCAGCACGTTGCCCGTGCCAGATGATTCCGCCGTTGGCCTCATGGTCGAGTTCCACCAGAACCTGAGCAAAGGGCCCGCCCGGGCGCTGGCGGATGCACAGGCGAAGTACGGGCACCTTGGCTTTAGTTGCTGGGGTTCGGGGTGAGTTTGTGCAGACGGGCCACCGCCTCGTCGAGCACTTCGTCCTTCTTGCAGAACGCGAACCGCACGATGTGTTGCCAGTTCTCCGGCGTGTCCGTGAAGACTTGGACCGGCACCGCCGCCACACCGATTCGCTCCGGCAGTTCCCGGCATAGCTGGAAACCGTCCGTGAAACCAAGCGGCCGCACGTCCGCGCACACGAAGTACGTCCCTTGGCTTGGGCGCACTCCGAAACCAGCTTCTTTCAGGCCTTCGACCAGGCGGTCTCGTTTGGACTGCAGCTGGTCACGCAAACCAACCACCCATGGGCCTTCGTGCCGCAAAGCGTGCGCGATGGCCGGCTGGAATGGCGCACCGCCGACAAAGGTCAGGAACTGCTTCGCCGCTTTCGCCGCCGCGACCAGCTCCGCTGGGCCGCAGATCCAGCCGATTTTCCAGCCCGTGCAGTTGAACATCTTGCCCGCGCTCGAGATCGTCAACGTTCGCTCGGCCATGCCGGGCAATGAGCCCAGTGGCACGTGGGTCAGGCCGTCGTAGATCAGGTCTTCGTAGACCTCGTCGGTCACGGCGATCAGGTCGTGTTCCACACACAACTCCGCGATCGCGGTCAGCTCTGCGCGGGTGAACACCGTGCCGGTCGGGTTGTGCGGGGTGTTGATCAACATCAGGCGGGTGTTCGGCGTGATCGCCGCCCGCATGGCCTCGATATCCGGCGCGAACCTGCCGGTCACAGGGTCTTCGGCCAGTGGGACCACGCGGCGAGTCGCGCCTGACAGGGCCACGCAGGCGGCGTACGAGTCGTAGTACGGCTCGATCAGGAGCACTTCGTCGCCGGGGCCGACCAGGCCGAGCAGCGCCGAGGCGATCGCCTCCGTCGCGCCGACCGTGACGAGGACCTCGGTGTCCGGATCGAACTGCGTTCCGTATCGGGTCCGGTGCTCGGCGATGGCCTGGCGCAGCTCTGGACGGCCTGGGCCTGGCGGGTACTGGTTGATCCCCGAGGCGATCGCTTTTTGCGCCTCGGCCAGCATCGACGCAGGTCCGTCGGTGTCCGGGAAGCCTTGGCCGAGGTTGACAGCACTGGTCCGCACGGCCAGCGCGGTCATCTCCGCGAAGATCGTCGAAGTGAACGGCTGGAGCCGGGGTGTCAAAGCAGGACGACGCACGAAGAGTCATCCTCACGGACAATGGACGTGTGGAGCAACTGGGTGCCGTTCCCCGGGCCGCCGAGAAGCAGCGCGCGCTGCGCAAGATGAAGCTGGTGGCGCTCGCATTTCTGGCGGGCGCGACGGTCATCTTCGCGCTGGCCTGGGCCTGGGAGGCCAACGGCGGACCGCCCTGGATCGGCTACGTCCGGGCAGCCGCGGAGGCTGGCATGGTTGGCGCGCTGGCCGACTGGTTCGCGGTGACCGCGCTGTTCCGCTATCCGCTGGGCATTCGGATCCCGCACACCGCGATCATCCCCAACCGCAAGGATGTGCTCGGCGACAGCCTTGGTGAGTTCGTCGGCGTGAACTTCCTGTCTGAGCAGGTCGTACGCGAGCGGCTGGCCAAGGTGGACGTCACCAAGCGGCTCGGCGAGTGGCTCGCTCAGCCCGACAATGCCGAACGCGTCACGTCGGAGCTGGCCACGGTCGTCCGGGGCATGGTCACCGTGCTGCGTGACGAGGACGTCCAGGCCGTGTTCGAGCAGGCCGTGACCAAGCGCATTGTGTCGGTGCCATGGGGGCCGCCGCTGGGCAAGCTGATGGAACGTGTCCTGGCTGACGGGACGCATCGACAGCTTGTCGATTTGCTCTGTGACCGGGCGTACGACTGGGTCAAGGAGAACCACGACAAGTTCATCAGCATCGTCTCGGAGCGGGCGCCGTCGTGGTCGCCGAAGTTCGTCGATTCGATCGTGGCTGACCGGATCTACGGCGAGGTGATGTCGTTCGCGTGGGCGCTGAGGACCGACCCGAACCACCAGATGCGGCAGGCCATCGACCGGTTCCTAATCGGCTTCGCCGAGGACATGCAGCACGACCCGGAGATGATGGGCCGGGCAGAGAAGGTCAAGCACCAGGTGCTGGAACACCGCGAGGTGCAGAACGTGATCGGCTCGGCGTGGACCAACGTCAAACGCCTGCTGCTGGACGCGGCCGAAGACCCGTCGTCGGAGCTGCGCAAACGTGTGCGCGAGGGCCTTGTCTCACTTGGCACGCGGCTGACCGGCGAAGACGCGCTGCGCAACAAGGTCGACACCTGGGTACAGGACGCGGCCGCGTACATCGTCTTGAACTACCGGGACGAGATCACGACCTTGATCACCGACACGATCGACCGGTGGGACGCCAAGGAGACCTCGCGCAAGATCGAGCTCCAAGTCGGCCGTGACCTGCAGTTCATCCGAATCAACGGCACCGTGGTCGGTGCGTTGGCCGGATTGCTGATCTACACGATCGCGCACCTGTTCACGTAACTATTCACTACGTGTATACCTCCTGTGTATAGTCGGTTGGGTGACGATCAGCAACGCGTTGCTCGGCCTGCTCGAAGCAGGCCCAAGACACGGTTACGACCTCAAACACGCGTACGACGAGCGCTTCGGGCGCGACCGGCCGCTGCACTACGGGCAGGTCTACTCGACGTTGTCGCGCCTGCTGCGCAACGGCTTGGTCGAGGAGAGCGGCGTCGAGCCGGGTGGTGGGCCGGAGCGCAAGCGGTACGCGATCACCGGCGAGGGCGTCACCAACCTGGAGACATGGCTGACCTCGCCGGAGGATCCAGCGCCCTATCTGCAGAACACGCTGTACACCAAGGTTGTCCTAGCGCTGCTGTCCGGACGGAGCGCAACGGAGATCCTTGACTCGCAGCGATCGGCGCACCTGCGCGCGATGCGTGAGCTGACCAAGCGGAAAACCGCCGGTGACCTGGCCGATCAGCTGATCTGCGACCATGCCCTTTTCCACCTCGAAGCAGACCTGCGCTGGCTGGAGCTCACTGCGGCACGTCTCGACGAACTGCGCGAGCAGGTGGCCTCATGACGCCGCTTCTGTCCGGTATCAACCTGTGCAAGACGTTCGGCAAGACCACCGCGCTCGACGGTGCCGGTCTGGACATCTGGCCCGGCGAAGTCGTCGCCGTGATGGGCCCGTCCGGGTCGGGAAAGTCGACGCTGCTGCATTGCCTCGCCGGGATCATCCAGCCCGACAGCGGCACGGTGACTTACGACGGCCGTGACATCGGGACCATGCCGGACGGTCCGCGCAGTGCCTTGCGTCGCACGGAGTTCGGCTTCGTATTCCAGTTCGGACAGCTCGTCGCCGAGCTGACGTGCTTGGAAAACGTCGCGTTGCCACTGCGTTTGGCCGGAGTCAAACGGTCGGTTGCCGAGGACCAAGCGCGCCAATGGCTCGACCGTCTCCAGGTGCAGGACGCAGCGGACAAGCGTCCGGGTGAAGTCTCGGGCGGCCAAGGCCAACGCGTTGCTGTCGCGCGTGCGATGGTTACCAAACCGCGTGTGTTGTTTGCTGATGAGCCCACGGGCGCGCTTGACTCGCTCAACGGCGAACGCGTGATGAACCTTCTTACCGTGACGGCGAAGGAGACCGAGACTGCGGTTGTCCTTGTCACGCATGAAGCCCGCGTCGCGGCGTATTCGGACCGCGAGGTGACGGTCCGGGACGGCAAGACCATTTCCTTCACCCAGGCGGTGCGGCCGTGAGAGATCTTTTTTGGGAGTCCGGCTGGCTGTCGGGGGTGGCCGGACTCCCAAGGCCGGGTTGGTCCGATTACTGCTCGGCGCGCTTGGCGTGGGCCTCGCGGTCGTCGTCCTCCTTGTCGCAGCGTCCGTTGGGCACGCCAGAGACTCGCGTGAACAACGGGCAGGCGGGACCATGATGGCGCAGGGCAAGCGTCCTGGCGTTGATCCGCTGTACGTCTGGTTTCGCAACACCGAGTTCCGCGGTGTTGATATTGAGCGTAGGTACGTGCGTGCTGGTGGCCCGAATGCGCCGTTGCCGCCGGGCGTTGACCGGTTGCCTGCACCCGGTGAAAGCCTGGTGTCACCGGCACTCGCGGAGTTACTGTCCGAATCAGACAGTCATTTGCTCCAGCCACGGCTGAGCGAGCGCGTCGTCGGGGAGCTAGGCGTCGCGGCGATGGTGTACCCGACCGACCTGATCGCGGTGATCGGTGCGCCACCGTCCTACCAGAACGGCGGCGAGGTCTACGGATTCGGCGCTTGGAGCGGCGGCGAACCTGAGCTCACGCCTGACTTGTACGTGATCCTGGTACTCGGGTTGGTCATTTTGCTGACGCCCGTATTCATCTTCATCGCGAGCAGTTCACGGATCGCAGGCGCCGAACGGGATCGACGGCTCGCGGCATTACGTCTGGTCGGCGCGGACATCAAGCAGGTTCGGCGAATCGCCGCCGCGGAGTCGTTGGTGAGCGCAGCCGCTGGCCTGGTGCTCGGCGGATTGTTGTTCTTAGCGGTCAGGTCGATGGCTGCGGATATTGTGATAGGCAACGAAAGCTTCTTTCCCGAAGACCTCGTTCCGTCACCTCCGCTGGTGCTGTTGATCGTGCTCGCGGTCCCGGCGGTCGCGCTTATGGCAACTCAATTTTCTTTACGCCGCACCATGATCGAACCGCTTGGCGTAGTCAGGGAAACGACACCAGTTCGTCGCAGGGTCGCATGGCGAATCCTGGTGCTGGTTGTTGGCGCGGCACTGTTCTTGTCGCTCGACCCGGCGGAACCGAATCCCTTCCTGCTGGTTCCCGGTGCGGTGCTGATTCTGGCCAGCGGTCCGGCTTTGCTGCCGTGGCTGATGGAACTATTGATGTCCCGGATGAGGGGTTCGGGCACCCCGGCGCTGCAGCTGGCCACACGGCGGCTGCAACTCGACGCAGGCACGCCCGCACGGGTGGTCAGCGGCGTCGCCGTCGTGCTCGCCGGTGCGATCGCGTTGCAGATTGTCCTTGCTGGGCAAAGCGCCAGATATACGTGGCCGCAAGACACTCCGATTGAGGTGTACAACGTTCTGGAAGCCGACTCTGTGGTTGGTGATGCCGCCGTTTCGGCCGTACGGTCGGTGCCAGGTGTCGAAATCCATGGCGTCGCCCGGACCTTTCCCATTTCGAAGCACGGCGATGCCGTCTCGATGCACGGCGAATACCGGTGGGCGACGCTGATGGATTGTGCGACGGCACTGAAAGTGCTGTTCATTCAGCACTGTCAGACCGGCGACGCCTTCATGCGACCTATGGCTGCCGTTCGGCCAGGGGAAACCGTCACCGTCGTTGGCGCCGGACCTCTCCAGATCCCAGCGAACATCCGGGAAGTGCAAGCCCACCCGGCTAATTACTCGCTCGCGCAGGACATTATGCTGACATCAGCGGCGAATCTGGACGTCCCGATGAAGGTCACGGCCACCTTCAGGACGAGTGACGCTGACGCGATCGAGCATGTTCGCAACGCGGTGGATTTCTTGCCTTCGGTCGTACAGGTTGATGATTACAGCGGAGGCGGTTACACGGGTGCGCTGAAAACCTTTGCCGACATGCGAAAGGGCCTGCTCATCGGCTCGGTGATCATTCTGGCACTGGCCGCGTTGAGCCTGCTCGTCATGGCTGTCGAGCAAACCCGGGAACGTCGGCGCTCGATCGCCGCGCTGTCCGCGACCGGTGTCCCAGTCAGCACGTTGGTCCGATCTTTGTTGTGGCAGACCACAATCCCCATGCTGATCGCGATAGTGGCCGCGGTGGCGACCGGAGTCACCCTCGCGGCCCTCGCCGGATGGCTGATGCGTAATCCGTTCACAATGGACTGGCCGACAATCGGTGTGCTCACTGGCGTCACGGTAGCGTTGACCGTCTTGGTCACCGCGCTGACGTTGCCAACTCTCCGCAGCGCCACCCGCCTCAACGCCCTACGCAACGAATAAGACCCTCGTGAGTGGTTATCAGGGTTAGAACACGCCTAACCACTCACGAGGGTCTTGATGACGCGGCAAGGGTTTCCGGCGGCGAAGACCTTGTCTGGCAGGTCTCGTGTGACGACGGAACCTGCGCCGATGACGGTGTTCGAGCCGATGGTGACCCCGGGGCAGACGATGACGCCGCCGCCCATCCATACGTTGTCCCCGATGGTGATGGGCGCGGCGGTTTCCCAGCGCTGCCTGCGGGCCTCGTGGTCTTGCATGGGGTGCAACGCGGTCAGCAGTTGCACGCGGGGCCCGATGGATACGTCATCGCCGATGGTGATGGGCGCGCAGTCCATCAGGATGGCGTCGTAGTTGAGGAAACTGTTGCTGCCCATGCGGATCAGGTAGCCGTAGTCGCACTGGAACCGAGGCATGATCCACGAACCTTCGCCGAGTGAGCCGAGCAGCTGCGACAGGATTTCCTGGCGCAGCGCGTCGTCGGCTGATTTGGTCGCGTTGAACTCGTCGAGCAGCTCCCCGCAACGCTTGCGCTCCGCCACCAGGACCGGGTCGCTGTCCTTGTACAACTCGCCGCGCAGCATCCGCTCTTTTTGATCACTCACTCGGCCACGTTACAGGAGCAGGTAGGCCGCGTTGCCCAATCTGAGCACGGTCTCGTGGGACGGCAGTGGTTCGTAGCCCAGTGTCGGGCCGCTGTTTCTTCGGTGGAACGCGATAAGGACTGCGTGCCTTGGTTCGGCTGAATTGTTCCGCGTGCCGGAATGCCAGAGGTGGCTGTTGAACAGCCAGCAGGTTCCGGCCGGGCCGGTCAGCAAGATTTCGTCCGGGTGCGGACGGTGTCCGTGCGGTGGTTTGAAGTTCTGGTCCAAATGAGACCCGGGCACGACGCGGGTCGCGCCGTTCGCCGAGGTGAAATCGGTGAGCGCGACGATCGCCGTGCACACCCGCCATTGCCCTGGGCCTGCGCGATCGCTGGCGTCCATGTGCAGTGCTTGGCTGCCGTGCCCGGGTTTGCCTGCTCGGTAGTGCATTTCCCTGATCTGGAAATCCGGCCCGAGCAGGTGCGTGACGGCGGCGAGCAGCGCGGGCCGCAGCCACAGCGGGTCGAACAGGCTGCCCTGGTCGAGCAGGCCTTTGAGGTGCAGCGTGCCGCCTTGCCTGCTGCCTTCGAGCAACCGGGTGATCGCCCCGATCATCTCCCCGGTCACGCGCGCGTCGATGAACTCGTCGAACCTGCAGTACCCCAGTTCGTCGAGATCCGCCCCGTGTTGTTGCACGAGCGCCTCTGGTGAGACCCCCAGCTCGTCCAATACCTCCCTCATGTCTTTCAGGCTGGACGTTTGACGCGCGACCCGCCAGACATGTCACCTGATCAGGCCTCTTGTCGCGCATGGTCACGATTCTTCAGTTCCGCCCGCAGCATCCTGCGTTTCAACGGCCGGACATGGTTCACCACCCGCATTCCGGTCCGCATCAAGGCCAATCCCGCACGGCCAATGACCGGTTTGTACGCCAGCGAGTTCCCGTTGAACCGCGCGCGTGACTTCACGACTGCATCCCATGCGTAGCCATGCATCTGACGCTCGTAGTCGGCGACTGCGTCAAGAACCGGCATACGAACCAAGTTGTCGCCAAGGATCTGAGCGTCCCGCAGGGCGGTGTTCGCGCCAACGCCAAGCCCAGGCGTCATGGTGTGGATCGCGTCGCCGAGCAGGGTCACGGTCGAACTCGGCCACGGCTCGACAGGCTCGGACATACGAATGTTCAAGGGGAAGCAAGAAGTTGGGTCGGCCAGCTCGAACAGCGTGCGCAGGTTCGGGTGCCAGGATTTCGTTCGTTGCAGCACCAGGTGGTGCAAAGCAGGCCCGGGCATGGACATGAATTCCGGCGGCAGCAGCCGTCGATGTGAGCCGAAGCCCCACATGATGTAGTCACGCGTGTTGTCGAACGTCATCCCCGGCCACGCCTTGACCAGTTCGGGATCGGTTTGGCCGCGCTGCCACTCGAACTCCATCACGTGGAAGATCGCGTTGATCCCCTTGGGTGCGAACACCATCGTCACTCCGCGCAGCATCTGCGGCGTCAACAATGCGCGCGTTTCGTCGTTCAACGGCAGCTTTCCAGTTACGCCGAACAGGTCGGTTTCGACCAGCTTGGCGTGCGGCAGGTATTGCTTGCGGACATTGGAGGAAGTTCCGTCCGCGCCGACAAGCAGGTCGCCGGTGGCCTCGGTGCCGTCGGCGAAGTGCGCGGTCACGGTGCCGTCCGGGTTTTGGGTGTATCGCTGGAACTTCTTGTCGAAGTGCACATCAAGGCCGCTCAGCAGGATCTGGCGTAACGTCATCCGGCTCACGGATCGTTCGCCTGCTTCCGGATCCACTGGTGCCAGCAGGTCTTCGTCCGCCGGGCCGCCTGCCGAGAACAACTCGCCCAGTTGCTTGGTCACGAAGTTGGTGTACTTCGGCGTGATGGCCGCGGTCGCTTTGAAGGTCTCGAACAGCGGCCGGGGCAGGCAACTTCGCAGGGCACGTGAACCGTCCGGGGAGATCCCGACCCGGTAGCCGAACAGGCCATCGGTTCTGGTGCGGTCGCGCTCGAACACGGCCACGTCGATTCCCGCTCCATGCAGGCGTTGCGCCAGGCACAGGCCGCCGGTTCCCGCTCCCACGATGAGTACGCGCATAGACTTGACTCTAAATTAGAGTTGCTTAGGAAGTAAACCTCTCGCTAGTCGAGAGATTAAGCGGAGGAAGGGATCGTGTCAACGAGAGAGGATGGGCAGGTGGAACGGAACGATCAGGCGATCCAACGCGCCATCGAGAACGCCGCACGCATTTCCGCTGGTCGAGGCGTCTTTTTCCGCCAAACCGTTGCCAATCGGCTTGGCATCAACACATCCGACCTGAACTGCCTGAACATCCTGCAGTTGGCTGGCCCGCTGACCGCCGGGCAACTGGCTGAGCGCGCGGGCCTCACCAGAGGCGGAGCCATCACCGCGGCCCTCGACCGGATGGAACGGGCCGGGTTGATCGAGCGTGAACGTGACCCCGGCGACCGGCGGCGGACGATCGTGCGGCACACCCAAGAGGCCATAGACCGGATCGCACCTCTGATGCCAGCCGAGCCGTGGCGTGCGGTCTACGAGCACTTCACCGACGCTGAGCTGCGGATAATCCTCGAGTACACCCAGCGCAGCAGTGAGGCCGCACGAATATCCATCGAGAAACTTCAAGGTACCTGACAGAAACTGTCAGGTACGGCAGGCATGCTCAACCCCATGAACACCTTCGAATGCACCGCATGGGACGAGAGCGTGTACGCCGGGGCCGAGGACGGCGCCAAGATCGGCGACGCGAAGATGACCTTCCGGTACGCCGGAATCCTTGACGGCGAAGGGAAATCCGCCGGTCTGCTGATGTACACGGCCGACGGGTCCGGCAATGCGACCGGGGCCGAGCTCTTCACCGGCACCATCGATGGCAAGAAGGGCACCGTGATCCTGCGGACCACCAACACTTTCAACGCCGAAGGCGTCACCGGGACCTTCGAGATCGTGCCGGCAACGGGCACCGGCGAGCTGGAAAACGCCAAGGGGCACGGCAGTTACACCATGAAGATGGGCACGATGTCCACTGAGTACACGTTCACCGGCTGATTGTCAGTATCCGCAGGGCAAGCTGGATCTCCAGCGCGCGGTCGGGTGTATTCCAATCCGGCCCGAGCAGTGACGCGATCCGGTCGAGCCGTTGCACCACCGTGTTCACGTGTACGTGCAACACCTCTTTCGTGGCTGTCAGGCTTGAGCCACAAGAGAAGTACGTTCGCAGGGTCCGGGCCAGCTCGGTGCCGCGGCGCGCGTCGTAGTCAAGCACGGGACCCAAAGTGCGTTGGGCGAATCCTGCGACGTCGGCCCGGTCGCCGAGCAGGACCCCGACGAAACCCAAGCCGGACAAGGAAGCACCGGTTCCGTCCAGCCCCAACGTGCGCAGCGCGCGCAAGCAACGACCGGCTTCCGCGTAGGCCGCGGCCAGTTCGACGGGTCCGGTCGCAGCCCCGGCCGCGCCGACGGTCACTGGGCATCCAACGGCCGCGGTAAGTGCTTGCGCGACTTTGTCTGGGTCGGCATCGGGCGTCAGCAACACCACCTGCTCCGCGTGCACACCTACCAATGCCGCTTGACCCGTTGCGGCTGCGGCGAGACGACCGCGGGAGACGCCGTCCGCATGCGCGATCAGGACGCTGTGCGGCGCGGCGAGATTCACGCCAAGCCGACGGCCGCGCGCGATCAAGGCACCAGGATTACGGTCGGGCGCCGTGAGCAAGTCCGTCAGCAACTCGCCGCGCACCTGCTCCTCCGCCTGCGCGACGGACCGCCTGAGCAGCAGCAACAGCGCTGTCACCTGGCCCGCGCGCTCGAACAACAGCCGGTCCTCGTCGCTCAACGCGGGCCGCCGGGTCAGTACCAAACTGCCGAGAAGTTCCGGTCCGGCCAGGACCGCGCACACCCAAATGTCCCCTTGGGACACCGCACGGCCACTGGCGTGCGCCCGAGCTGTCGCTTGTGCGGGCGGGGCGACGGACATGCCGACGCACGCCAGCTCGACCCCGGCCGCGTCGTGCAGCACGATCCCGCCATCGAGTACTTGGGCGACCGCCGCGGCGACCGACTGGAAGTCCGCGCCACGCAGGACCAGCGCCGTGAGCTGGTCGTGGACCTCCCCGGCGCGCCTGATCGACAAGTTGGCCCTGCGGGTTTCGGCCAGCAGGTGCGCGTTGTCGATCGAGATCGCGGCCAGGTCGGCCAAGGACGACAGAAAAGCGCCTTCCTCCGGCGAGAATGTCCGCGCCGCGCGATCGGCCGCGTACAGCACGCCGATCACCCTGCGCCCCAACGTAAGCGGGACGCCGATGATCGACACCAGGCCTTCCTCGCGGACCGCCGTGTCGATCGCGTTCGTGTGCTTGAACCGCGGATCGGACAGATAGTCCGGCGACGCGTACGGTAGTCCGCTCTGCGCGACCAAACCGCCGAGCCCATCCCCGATGCCCAGCGAAAGTTGTTGGAACAGCGCGGAAACCGAACCTTCGGTGACCCGCATGTACGTCTGGCCGCCAGCGGAGTCGTTCATGGTCAGGTACGACACGTCGACGCCGAGCAGCAACCGCACCCGGTGCACGATCTGCTGCAACACGGCTTCCGGGTCACGCAATCGCGCCAGGTCATTGGCCGTGTCGACCAGCGCGGACAGTTCGGTTTCGCGGCGCTGGTGCGCGAGCAGCTTGTGCCGGACGCGCAGCGCGGCCTCGGTCGCGGCTTCCCACTGCGCGGCCTGGTCCGGCGACAGACCGACAGCGCGGGTGGCGGCGAGCTTGGCCAGCTCAGTGCCATCCGCGCTGTCGGCTAGCAGCTCAAGCAGTTCCCGATACGCTCGCACGCACGTCATCCTGTCCCAAATGCCTGCCCCGCGTCTCGCTGGCGAGCACCACGGCGACCACCGTGATCAGGCACATCGCCGCGACGTAGATCGAAACCGGCAGCACCGAACCTGTATCGACCAGCAACGCGGTCGCGATCAACGGGGCCACCGCACCTGCGCCGAGTGACGCGAGCTGGTACCCGATCGACGCGCCCGAGTACCGCACACGGGTGTCGAACAGCTCGGAGAAGAACGCGGCCTGCGGCCCGTACATCGCGCCGTGCAACAACAGACCGAGCGTCACGGCCAGCGCGATCACCCAGAACGACTTGGAATCCAGCATCGCGAAGAACACAAACGCCCACACACCAAGGCCAATCGCGCCGAACAGGTACACGCCACGGCGGCCGACCCGGTCCGACAACGCGCCCCACACGGGAATCGAGACCAGGTGCACGGCCGACGCGATCACGACCGCGTTGAGCCCGGTGGACCGGGACATCCCGAGCTCGGTTGTCAGGTACACCAGCAGGAATCCGGTGATGATGTAGTACGTGCCGTTCTCCGCGATCCGGGCGCCCATCGCGATCAGCACCTCGCGCCAGTTGTGCCGCAAGACCCGGACGATCGGCGCCTTCTCTGGCTTGTCACCCGCTTTTGCTTGTGCGTCAAGGAAAATCGGCGACTCCTCGATACTGATCCGGATCCACAGCCCGATCAGCACGAGCACAGCGGACAGCAGGAACGCGATCCGCCAGCCCCAGGCCAGGAAAGCCTCGTCGGACTGCGTCGCGGCCAGAATCGCCAGTACGGCCGTGGCCAGCAGGTTTCCCGCGGGAACGCCTGCCTGCGGCCAGGATGACCAATAGCCGCGCCGGTCAGCCGATCCGTGTTCGGACACGATCAGCACGGCGCCGCCCCACTCGCCACCGATCGCGAAACCCTGTACCAGTCGCAGGACCGTCAGCAGGATCGGCGCGGCGATGCCGATCGTGGCGTAACTGGGCAGCAGCCCGATCAGGAAGGTCGCGACTCCCATCATCAGCAGGCTGATGACCAGCAGCTTCTTCCGGCCGAGCCGGTCGCCGTAATGGCCGAACACCAGCCCGCCGAGCGGCCGGGCGACGAAACCGAGCGCGTACGTGCCAAGCGACAGCAGGATGCCGTTGGTCGGGTTGGAGGTCGGGAAGAACACCTTGTTGAAGACCAGCGTCGCGGCCGAGGTGTACAGGAAAAAGTCATACCATTCGACCGTGGTGCCGATCATGCTGGCGCCGATGATCTTGCGTAACGAGCCAGGGCTGGTGGTCGTCATTGGCCACACCTTCCTCAACTGGCGGTCCAGCCGCCGTCCATCGCGATGGAGGTGCCGGTGACGTGGCTGGAGTGCGGGCCGCACAGCCAGAGCACGACGTCGGCGACGTCTTGCGGTTCGATCAGGCGCTTGATCGCGGTGCGGTCGAGAATGACCTGCTCGACGACCTCGTCCGCGCTGATTCCGTGTGTCTGCGCCTGCGCGGCGATCTGGCCTTCGACCAGCTGAGTCCGCACAAAGCCGGGATTGACGCAGTTGCTGGTCACGCCATGCGGCGCGCCTTCGAGGGCAGCGACTTTGCTCAGCCCTTCCAGAGCGTGCTTGGCGGCGACGTAACCCGATTTGAACGCGCTCGCCCGCACCCCGTGCACGCTGGAGATGTTCACGATCCGGCCCCAGCCGCGCTCGTACATGTGCGGCAGGGACCGCTGGATCAGCAGAAACGGCGCGGTGACCATGACTTGCTGTAGCAGCGCGAACTTCGCGGGATCGAACTCGTGGATCGGCGCGACGTGCTGCAAGCCGGCGTTGTTGACCAGGATGTCGACGTTTTCGGGCAAGTCATCGACGCCTTCGGCCAGATCGACCTCGTGCGCCTCGCCGCCGATCTCGTCGGCGACGGCCTTGGCCGCCCGCCCGTCAAGATCAGCGATGTGCACCTTCGCGCCATTGGCGGCGAGTGCACGGGCGCACGCCAAACCGATCCCGTGTGCCCCGCCCGTGACGAGCGCTGTGTGAGGTACGCCACTGCTCATGCCTGTTCACGCTAGGTGTCCCACGGGGTGAGGGCCATGTGCGCTGACCACACAACCTGCTGCATCTATGTGTGGATTGTGGCCGGGATCGCGCATGCGGCTTCGACCATAAGTAGTGTGGGCGGTGTGATTTGCCCGAAGTGTCAGAACGCGATGCAGACCGTCGACCGTGGTGGCGTCCACCTCGACCAGTGCCAGGGCTGCCGGGGGATTTTCCTCGACCGTGGCGAGCTGGAGCAGATCCTCGCCGCCGAACAGCGCTATCAGCAGCAGTACGCGGCGCCTCCGCCCGTCGCTGCCCCGCCGCCCATGTACCGCGGCGACTCGGCCCCGCCTTACCGCGGTGGTCACGGAGGCTACAAAGACTCGGCACCGCCCTACGGCGGCGGCTACGGACACCGCGGCGACTCGCCGCCGCCGTACGGCGGTCACGGTGGCCACGGCTATGGGCACAAGCGCAAGCGTAAGAGCTTCTTGGAAGAGCTGTTCGACTGATCAAAGCGCCGGTGGACCTGAAAATCTGCATGGGCTGCGGCGCGCGAATGGACGCGCCCGCGGTCCAGGCCGATGAAGCTGTGCTGGTCTGCGCGGAATGTGGCCATCGGCAACCGTTCCTGCGGTTGCCGATGTTCGCCCTGACTGGCCCGAGCGGGACAGGAAAGTCGACGGTCAGCCGTCTGCTCACGCCCCTGCTCGGCGACCAAGTGATTGTGCTGGAACAAGACGTCCTGTGGACGGCTGGTCTGCGCGACCCGCACAACGACTTCCAGCTCTTCCGGTCAACATGGCTGCGAATGGTCGGGATGATCCATCAGAGCGGTAGGCCGGTTGTGTTGTGCGGGACGGTGGTCCCCGTGCAGTTCGAGGAAATTCCTGAGCGGCCGTTGATCGGGGACATTCATTACCTGGCGCTGACTTGCGACCGGGCGGTGATGCGCGAGCGCTTGCGGGCGCGCCCGGCCTGGCGCGAATGGGACGAGCCTCGGATCGACGAGATGCTCGAGTTCAACGACTGGGTCCGGCGCGAGGCAGCGACGATGAAGCCGCCCATGCGATTGCTTGATACGACTGGCAAACCAGTCGAGGAGACAGCTCGGGAAGTGGCCGACTGGGTCCGGGGGAAACTCCCAGCGTGCGACTCGTGAGTGGTTATCCGCGTTAGAACGCGGATAACCACTCACGAGGGTTGACGTGCGGAAAGCCCCGGCCGAGGGGCAGCCGGGGCTTTCCGATCGTGTGACGCTCTGCTGACTCGCCAGGATTACTTCTGGGTCGTCTTGCTGGCGGCGTTGGTCTTCGTGGTGGTCGTGGTGCTGCGGGTCGCGGCCGGCTTGCGGGCCGGTGCGGTGCGGTTGGCGACCTTCCGGCTGGTGCTGCGGACCTCGTGGGCGACCTCGTCACCCAGGTCTTCGACAGCCTCGGCGGTCTCGTCGGCGAACTTCTGGACCTCGCGGGCGGTCTTCTCGCCGACCGAGCGGGTCTTGCGGGTCACCTTGGCGAGCACCTCTTCGGCCAGCTCGCGGGCATCCGTCGCGACGTCACCGGCGCGCGCCTGAGCCTGGGCGATGGCGTCTTCCAGCTGGTCGACGACCTTCTTGACCTGCGGCTGGTCCTTGAACTTCGCGACGGCCTCTTCGCCCTGCTCGGCCAGCTTCTTGTAGAGGTTCACCGCTGCCTCGGTGTACTCCTCGATCGCCTTGCGCAGCTCGGCCGGCTCCAGCTTCGAGCGCAGCGAGTTCACGTCGCCTGGCACGTTCTGCACGGCCTCGCGGGCCTGCTCGGCGGCGGCCTCGGCACCCGAGCGGGCCTTGCCGACGGCGTCGATCACGGTCTTGGCCACCAGGTCGCCAGCGCCAACGGCGGCGAGCAGCGAGGTGCGGACGGGCTCGACGGCCTTGCGCACGTCTTCAGCGTTCGGACGGGTCATGTCACTCACTCCTCAGTGGGTTTCGTATTGTCCACATCGGACTTATCCACTGTGGACCCCAAAGCTGTTGAACGCAGTGCTGCGTTTTCCTTGCGGAAGGATTCGTAGACGTCAAGCAGCACTTGTTTCTGACGCTCGTTCAGTTCTTCGTCGGCCCTGATCGCGTCGGCGACCGGGCCCCCGGTCGGCAGGTCCAAAATCCCTGCCTGCACGTACAGCGCCTCGGCCGAGATCCGCAGGCCTTTGGCGATCTGCTGCAGGATCTCCGCGCTTGGCTTGCGCAGGCCCCGCTCGATCTGACTCAGGTACGGGTTCGACACGCCGGCGAGCTTCGAGAGCTGGCGCAACGAGATCTTCGCGTTGCTGCGCTGCTGCTTGATGTACTCACCGATGTCCCGGCCGAGATCGGCGACCTTGTCCATCGGCGACTGGTGTTCGTCTGTCACTCCTGGCCACCTCCTCTCGACACATCCCACGGTAGGCCGGAGTGCTAGCTATTGCAAGCGGGGTGCTTGCACTTCATCGGTGGGGTCGGTCACACCGGGCTACAGTGAGGGGCGATGAGCGTGAAAGCGGATGTGGAAGGCACCGCGGCGCGACTGCGGAGCCGGCTCGTCCGTGCGCTCATCCGCAACGGAACGCTCACCGACGTCAGCTGGCGGGACGCCTTCCTGACCGTCCCGAGGCACGCCTTCCTGCCGCGCTACTTCCAGGCGCGAGCCGGTCGATGGCAGGCGGTCGAGGAAGGTGACGAGGACTGGCTGACTCAGATCTACGCCGATCGCGTGCTCGTCACGCAGCTCGACGGCGACAGTTCGAGGTGGGCGGCCGCGCGCAACGACGGGCCTGTCTACGGCGCGCCGACCTGTTCCTCCAGTATGCCGACCATTATGGCGGTGATGCTGGAAGCCTTGCTGGCCGAGGAAAATCACCGCGTTCTCGAAGTCGGTACCGGCACCGGCTACAACGCGGCGCTGCTGTGCGTACGCCAAGGTGACAACCTTGTGTCCACAATAGACATTGACGAGTCGCTCGCCGGACCGGCGGAACGGCGCCTTGCCGAATGCGGTCTGCATCCGACCTGTGCGGTGACGGACGGAGTCAACGGCTACCCGCAAGGCGCGCCCTACGACCGCGTCCTGTGCACGTGCGCGGTCCCGCGAATCCCGCTGGCGTGGCTCGAACAAACCCGTCCGGGCGGCATCGTGGTGACCACGCTCAGCCGTCCGCTCGGAGCTGGGCTGGTGCGCATCATCGCGGGCGAAGGAGCCACAGGCGAAGGCAAAGTGCTTGCTGACGACGGTCGTTTCATGCCGCTGAGGGCGCCGCAGACCCACGAGGTCGCGTGGCCGGAGCCCGACGCGCCAGGCAGTTCACGGTCCACGGCCTTGCCTGCCGGGGTGATCAGCCCGACCAGCCCGTTCGAGTTCTTCGCGGGTCTGGAGCTGCCCGATGTACACGCCGCTGGCGCCGCGAGATGCGTGCTGCTGACGCATCCGGACGGCTCGTGGGTACGGCACGAGACTGATTACGTTGTGCAGTCGGGCCCGCGCAGGTTGTGGGACGAAATCGAGCAGGCCTACGACCTGTGGCAGACGCTGGGCGAGCCGCGGCGCGCCCGGTTCGGCGTCTCAGTGGATGGCGAACACCAGGAACTCTGGCTCGACGAACCCGCCGGAGGCTACCGCTGGCCGCTGGTCTGACCTGGACGAACGCGAAGAAATTCACTCAGTGGAAATCCGGGTGGCCTTTGCCAAGTCTTGACCATGTGGTCATAGCGTCGCGCGGCAACGTAGTCTGACAACGTGCCGAACATTGCCCTTTACATCGTGATGGCCATCAACTGGGCAGCGATCCCAGTCGGTGTGTTCGCGTTCGTGCACGCCCTGCTCCAGCGTGCCGATGCCTTCCAGGCGATCGACCGGATGACGAAACCGGCATGGCTCGGCATCACCGGCGGTGGCGCGGTGGCGCTCGCGCTGTTCTCGTTCGCCGACTTCACCATGATGTTCTGGATCGCCGGACTTGTCGCGGTGCTGGTCTACATCGTGGACGTGCGGCCGAGGCTGATCGAGGTGCAGCGCGGCAACCGGTGGTGAGCTGGCAGGCATACGGATCGGGCAACCCGGTCACCATCGTCGTCCCAGGTCTTGGCGCGACACCAGGAGAAGCGCGGATTCCCGCGTCCGGCCTGCCCGGAACCCGTGTCGTGGTCACGCTGCCGTCGCACGGCGATGAGCCGGACGCGCCGGAAGGCTACTGGCGTTACGAAACCATCGCCGCGGACGTCCTGAAAATCGCCGACGAGGTGAAAGCCCAGAAAGCCATTGGCGTTTCGCTCGGCGCGGCCGTCCTGACCAGGATCGCGGCCGAGAATCCGGACCGGTTCGACCGGATCGCCCTGCTGCTGCCCGCTGTTCTCGACCAGCCACGCGCGGCCGAGGTGCAAGCGGTGCTGCGTAAGCAGACCAGCGAGGACGAGATCGCCAAAACTTTGCCGACCGGTTACGCACTGGGTGACTACGTGCAAGCGCGGGCAAAGGCAATGCGCAGGTTGACCACGGCGATCGACGAGCTGGCGCCGCAGTTCCCCATTGTCGATCGGGAAGCGTTGCGGCACGTCACCGCGCCGACCCTGGTGATCAGCGCGGTTGGCGATCCGCTGCACCCGGCTGAAATCGCCGAACAGGTGGCGGCCGCGTTCGCCAAGGGACAGCTCGAAGTGTTCGATTCGACGGCGCCGTTGATCACTCACCGGGCTCAGCTGCGTGCTTTGCTGCAAGTAGCCTGGCGGGCATGACTTGGACAATCGCGGGCTCGTTGCAGGTCGAGAAGGCCACTGACCGGACCGATCTGCTTGCCGCGCCCGTCGCCACCGCGCTCGCTGCCCTCGACCCGAACGACGTCGCCCGCGTCGGGGTCGTGCAGATCGACCCGGACCTCGCCGACACCGCGCAGTTCTGCGAGGCCTACGGCTCCCCGATGGAAGCGTCCGCGAACTGTGTCGTCGTCGCAGGAAAGCGCGCAGGTGAGGAGCGTTTTGCCGCGTGCCTCGTGCTCGCGACGACCCGTGCCGACGTCAACGGAGTGGTGCGCAAGCGGCTTGACGTGCGCAAAGCGTCGTTCGCGCCAATGGACACCGCGGTCGAGCTGACCGGCATGGAGTACGGCGGGATCACGCCAGTCGGCCTGCCGGACGGCTGGCCGTTGTTGATCGACGCGGCCGTCGCAGCCGCGCCTGAACTCGTGATCGGCAGCGGAATCCGGGGCAGCAAGCTGCTCATCCCCGGCGACGTGCTCGCGAAGCTGACCGGTGCCGAGGTTGTCGAAAACCTAGGCCGCTGAGTACTTCTGGAGCAGATCCACGGCTTCGTCGACGTCATCGGTGACGAGAATCCACTGTTCCGCGTCACGCCCGCGCGCCAGTTGCTGCACCAACGGCGCGGCGGGCACGTCCGAGGTCCAGAAATCCTTGTCCAGGAACACCATCGGCGCCGCAGGACCGACCGACATGTAGTGGTTCTGCGTGTAGTCCTGGAAAACCTCCTGGACCGTGCCCGCGCTGCCCGGTGTGTACAGGACTCCGCCAGTCGCCACGGTCAGCAAGCCGTCTTCACGCACCGAGTTCGCGAAGTACTTGGCGTGCCAATGGCATGCTGGGTTCGGCGGCTCGTGCCCGTAGAACCACGTCGGGATGCCGATGGTCAGCGGTTGTGAATCGGGAACCTCGCAGGCGAGCCCGGCGGCGAGCCATCGGCCGATCTCTCCGGCGCCCTCGCCGAACCGCGGCGCTTTGGCCAGCTCAGCGTGCAACTCGTCGATGTGGTCCGGCGCGCGCACGCCGTACGGCACCGCTTCCATGGCACCGGGACCGCCGCCGGTCAGCACTGTGAATCCCGCGCGGCCCAACGCGGCGCCTAGGCGCATCGCGGCGAGGTAGCCAGCGGAGTCACGAGCAAGCGCATGTCCACCCATCACTGCGACTGGCGGATTCGATTGCGCCGCAAGCGTTTCACCGAGCGCTGACGTGATCGAATGGTCGTGCAGCCGTTCCGCCAACGCGTGCAAGGGATCTGGCAGGCGGCCTTGTTCCCTGCTGTGCTGGTAGATCCGCGCGTCCGGAGTGTCCGCATAGGACTCAGGACGCGCCGGGTCGAAGCCAGCGAACAGCTCGGCCGGGGTGTACAGCGTGGTCCGGTAGACGCGATACGGCAGGTCAGGGATGTCCGGGAAAATCAACGCTCCGGCCGCTTCAGCCTGGCGGCGCGTCCTGCTCGACAGCTCGCACCCCAGCAGCACGGCGCCGTCCATCGCAGTACGGAGCAGATCGTCCTCACCGGTCAGATCCAGCCCGATGAGCACGACATCGCGCAGGTCAAGCCCGGCCGCACGGTGTTCGCGCAACGTGGCGAGGTCGGTGATCTCGGTCCGCATTGGCGCAGCTTACTTCGGCTGCAGGTAGCGCAGGAGCGGCCCGGAGTGGAACATCGTTTCGTTGATGTCGAACAGCTGCACCGTCGGTGGGGTGCGGCTGTTGGCAGGCACCCCATCCGGCACGATCACCAGGAATGTCGCGTTGGCGATGTCGGCCGATGCCGTGGCCTTGCCGTCCCAGTCGATCTGCATCCTCCTGGTGCGCGCGGGCACAGTTCCGCCCAATGTCGCCAGTGGCTTGTTCCCGGTGTAGAGGAAACCGGTGTCGACCCCGATCGGCACCTCCGGGTTGATCACCGACAAGGGGGCGCCGAGCAGGAAACGGCCGGTGTGCGAGCCAGCCTCACGAACACCCTGCAGAGAGCAGCTCGCGATCCACGTCTCACTGCGGGCCATCGTCTGAACCGCCCCGTCCCTGGTCACCTGCGCACCCGGGCCGAAGGATCCCGCGCTCTGCAGCCCGCTGCTCGTGGATTCAGCGAGACATTGGTCAAGCTCCGCACCTCGTTCCGAGGTGCGGTCCTTGGCAGGCGCGGGCCGGTCGACCACGGTCACGGCGGGGTTTTGCGGCAGCGGCAGCTCAATGTCCGGCAGCGGCTCGCCCTCAGGGAAACGATTGTCCCGCTCAGCCCGCTTGACCAGCACCGGACCGTCCAGATGCGTCGCAGCGAGGTAAATGAACATGCCTTGCTCGTTGAGCACGAACCCGGGCGGGCGCGGGGGCTGGTAGATGCGGGCAGCAGGCCAACCCGGGCCCATCACACCGGCGACGATCCCGTTGGCGTCGAAAAGCAGAGCGGCTGTCTTGGTGCCCTTCGCGTACCTCGGCTCGGTCGTTGGAGCCGACACCGTGACGGTCGTTTCCGTTGTCTGGCAGAAGAACGGCGGTGCGTCGCTGGTGATGCCAACGACCGTGACCGGACTGTTCACCGAGGCGTGGGTTACGGCAACGCGCCACTGGTCGCGGTGCGGGTAGCGGCCGGTCTCACCGGACTTCTGGATCGCGGCCCAGCAACGGTCCATCGCGACACTCTCGGGCGTCGGCATGGCCAGTTCGACTGGACCGTCGGGTTTGTCAGTGATAACCAGCGCGCCCGCCGCGAGCAACGTGACGGCAGCCGCGACGCCAACCGGTGTGCGGTACCGCGGCTTGCGGATCCGGCGCTGCACCTTGCGGCGGATGCGGTCACGGACGTCATCGGGAATCGGCCCGTATGGCGGCAGGTCGATGTGGCTCATGACGTCTCCTCCAGCGTCGCCCGCAGTCGCGCTCGCGCCCTGGTGAGATTGGCACGGACCGTGGACTCGGTAACCCCCAGGACTTCAGCGGCATCCGCCGTGGACACGTCGCCCAACAGACAAAGCTGGACCGCGCGGTGCTCAGCCCGAGGCAACTTGGCGATCGCTTGCAGAACCTCGCGCAGCCGCTGCGTGTCGGCCAGTTGATCGATGACGAGATCGGCATGGTCAGGCACCACTTCGAGCTGCACCCGGCGCACGGCCCGGGAGAACCGCCCCAACCTGCGGCGTTCCGTGCGGACCAGGTTCGCGGCGACCGTGTAGAGCCAAGGCAGCGCGCTGTCGCGGACCAACGTGACTTCCGAGCGCTTGCGCCAGGCGATGTAGAACGTCTCCGCGGCAAGATCTTCGGCCAGTGACTGAGAGGCGGTCAGCCGGTAGCAGTAGTTCCAGACGGCCTGGATATGGCGTTCGAAGAGCACGCCGAACGCGGCCTCGTCCCCTCGTTGCCACAGCCCGCTGTCGAGTACGGCCGCATGATCGGTCGGCACCCGCACGGACACCCCCTCTACGCTGGTCACGTCCATATGTGGCCGTTGCGAGCGGGGCGCTGCGGGAAAGTTTCACGTTACGCTCGCGACGTGGAGAACATTCGCACCCGCGTGGTCAGGTTCACCGATCAGACCGGTCAAATCCACATCGGACTCGACGAAGGCGAGGTGATCAAGCGCCTGCCCGGCGAGTGGCGCATCGCGGACCTGCTGCGGGTCCGAGTGGACACTATGCGCGAGATGGTGGCGACGGCGAGCGCCGAGATTCCCGCCGAAAGTGTCCGACTGCTCGCCCCACTGGACGGCCTGACGGAAGTCTGGGCAGCGGGCGTGACCTACTCGCGGTCACGGGACGCCCGGGTTGAGGAAACCACCGAGCCGACTGTGTATGACCGCATCTACGAGGCCGAACGTCCCGAGTTGTTCTTCAAGGCACCGGCATGGCGTGTGGTGACTGATGGACAGCCGATCGCGGTCCGTGAGGATTCGGCGATCAACGTGCCGGAGCCGGAGCTCGGGCTCGTGATCAACGCTTTCGGTGAAATCGCTGGGTATGTCGTGGTCAACGATGTGAGCTCGCGGTCGATCGAAGGTGACAATCCGCTGTATCTGCCCCAGGCGAAGATCTATGCGGGCAGCTGCTCGGTGTCTTCGGGAATCGTGCCGGTGTGGTTGACCGACATTGCCGCGTTGGAGATCGGGATGTGGGTGTACCGGGCGGGAGCGGTTGTCTTTGAGGGGCGGACGTCGACTTCGTCGTTCCACCGGCCCGCTGCGGGCTTGGTGCCGTATCTGACGTCTTTCATGCGGTTCCCGGATGGTGTGGTGCTTTCCACTGGGACCGGGATTGTGCCCGAGCTGGACTTCAACCTGGCGCCCGGCGACACCGTGGAGATCCGGATCGAGAATGTGGGCAGCCTGACGAACACAGTGCTGCGGACTGCGGAATGGCTGGATAGCGTGGGGTCATGATCGGACGTGAAATCCGGTTGGCCGCCCGCCCGGTGGGTCAACCCACCTAAGGCCTGTCGTGAGTGATTACGCGTGTTCTAACCCTGCTAACCACTCACGAGGGCTGACCTGCTAGAACACGACGGTTTTGTTTCCGTGGACCAGGACGCGGTTTTCCAGGTGCCAGCGCAGTCCTCGGGCCAGGACGACCTTTTCGATGTCGCGGCCTTTTCGGACCATGTCGGGGATGCTGTCGGCGTGGCCTACTCGGATCACGTCCTGCTCGACGATCGGCCCCGCGTCCAACTCCGCGGTCACGTAATGGCAAGTGGCCCCAACGAGTTTCACCCCGCGCAAGTGGGCCTGGTGATAAGGCTTCGCGCCAACAAAAGAAGGCAGGAAGCTGTGATGGATGTTCAGCGCCCGCCCAGCCCACTCCGTGCACAGCTCCACAGGCAAGATCTGCATGAACCGAGCCAGCACGATCGCGTGCGGATCATGTGAAGCTACAAGGGAACAGACCTCAGCGAAAGCAGTTTCCTTGCCATCACGGGGAAACTCGACGTGATGGAACGGAATCCCGTGCGCCTCAGTGATTCCTGCCAGCGAAGCATGGTTGCCGATCACGGCAGGGATGTCTACGTCCAGCTCCCCGGACGCCACCCGGCCCAGTAGGTCGTACAAACAATGGGCTTCCTTCGACACCAGGATCACCACCCGGCGGCGCTCTCCGGTGTCGGTCACGGTCCACTCGCCACCAAGCTCCGCGGCGACCTCGGCGAACTGGGCACGAAGGGCGTCCATGCCGAACGGCAGCGAGGATGCCAGCACTTCCTGGCGGGTGAAGAACCAGCCCGTGTCCTGGTCCGTGTGGTACGCCGCCTCCACGATCCAGCCGCCTGCGTGCGCTAGGAACTGGGAGATTCGCGCGACGATGCCGGTCCTGTCCGGGCAGCCGAAGGTGATCACGTACCGGCGTTCAGGCTGGGTCATGACCGGAGATTCTTTCAGCCTCCGTTCACTGCTTGCATCATGTCGGAGCGGCCGTTGAAAATCGCATGACTTGGGCGCTTCCAGACCGCTCGGTATACCGCGTCCGCTGTTCCTGCCAGGGTTGCGTCGGCGTCGGTTGCCGCATCTTCGACTGGGCCGACTTCGACTACTCCGTCATACGCGCGCAGCAGCCAGGTTCTGCCTGCGTCGGCTGCATGGACGAGCAGTGTTCCCGCGACCGTCACCTCTGGACGTTTGGCCCGGGCTCGGTAGACCGACATGGTCGCCAGAGCTTCGTCTATCCCGTCCGCGGCCAGTTCCGAGTTGAACAGGAGCGTCGGGACTTTTTCCGACTTCGCGTGTTCGGCGTCCAGGCGGTGGATCGCTGTCTCGTGCGCTTGGCGACGGGCCCACCAGGCGAGCGTTCCCATGTGGGGGACGAAGCTCCAGGCTTGCTTGGCCGGGTCGTCCGCGCCAAGCCCCGCCACCATCTCGATACGTTTGGCGTCCCACCAGGCGAGCAACGAGTCCCAGTCAGCGGGAAGGTCTGCTCGGGGTGGCCGCTGGTCTCCCGGCGACAGCTTCAGGCCCTCGGTCACCATGTTGTGTACCTGTGCGATGTGCTCGACCAGGTCGCGGACCGTCCACTCTGGACATGTGGGGACCGGTGCAGACGGCCCGGCCTCGATCGCCGCGGCCTTCAGGCCCTCGGCTTGTTCCACGATGTGCGCCAAATACGTCTCGTGATCCACCTCGCCCAGCCTAGTGGAAGATTTCCCACGACAGGGTGACCTCGCCGAGCCGCCAGCGCTTCCTGTTGTCCAGTACCGGCCAGTCCGAGGAAAGCCGCCGCACTGTCTCCACCCAGCGGGCGCGTGGACCGTACGGGCTCAAAGGAGCTGCTGCGGCCCAATGGGTGTCCAACGCCGTCAGCAGGTCGTGAATTCGCTCGCCCGGGATGTTCTTGTGGATCAACGACTTCGGCAGACGTTCGGCCAAATCGGACGGTTGGGCAAGGTCAGAAGGCAAGCACGCCAACGTGAACAGGAACGGTCCGTCGGCAGACAGGGTCACCCAGCAGCAGCGCCTGCCGATCTCGTCGCATGTCCCCTCGACGAGCAAACCGCCCGGAGCCAAGCGGGACAACATCGTCTGCCACGCCGCCGCCGCGTCAGGCTCGGTGTACTGCCGCAGCACGTTGAACGCGCGCAACACCGTCGGCAGGGCGCCCGCAAGCTCGAAGCCGCCGCGTCGGAAGTCCAGAAACGGTGGATCGGCGGCGGCCTTACCGGCCTCGACCCGTTCCGGGTCCAGTTCGAGACCCAGCACCCGGACATCCGGCCGGACGGTACGCAGCCGCGCCGCGAGCTCGACCGTCGTCACAGGCGACGAGCCATAGCCAAGGTCGACCACGAGCGGATCGGGCGTGGAGCGCAGCGCAGACGCGACCCATGGCGTGCCGGTCATCCACCGGTCTACTTTGCGCAGCCGGTTCGGGTTCGTCGTACCGCGCGTCGGGACGCCGAGCGCACGGGCCCGGCCCGCCGCTAGCCGCGGTGTGCGAGCCATTTCTCGGTGAATGTCGCCTCGTTGGCCAGCAGCTTCAGCACCTGCTCGCCGATCGCCTTCTCGATCTTGCCACCGACAAGCGGGATGCTGACCTTGACCTCGAGCGATGTCACCCATTCCGAGCCGTCGGCAAGGTCGGACAGGCGCATTGTGCCGTTGATCTCGCCGGGCACGCCCTGCACGGAGGCCTTCACCGTGCCCGATTTGTCCGGGCGCCAGGTCTCAGTCCGATCAACGACCAGGTCACCCTTCAGCAAGGTCCGGACGGCTGAGGGAAGATGTTCCGCGGCAAGCCCCTGGCGTACCTGGAACGTCGTGGCCTGTGCCGACTCCGTGCGGTCCACGACGGAGGCGTTGTTGCCGCCGAGAGCTTCGAGCCGGTCGGTAAGAAACGCCGGGTCGACGACCGCGGCGTACACGGAATCGGCAGGGGCGGCGAACCGCGCCCGGTGCTCCATACGGCTAGGCATGAACCGGAGGTTACCGTTGACGCCCGTGACGACCTCGCGTCCCGGCACTGACGTCCGCTCGGCGGTACCGCTGAGCGGTTATACGACGCTACGCCTTGGCGGGCCGGCGACCAGGTTCATCGAAGCGAGAACCGCCCGAGAGGTGGTCGACGCCGTCCGCGCCGCCGACGACGCGGGCGAGACGCTGCTCGTGCTCGGCGGCGGATCGAACGTCCTGGTCTCCGACGAGGGCTTCGACGGAACGGTCGTGCACATCGCCACCAAGGGCGTCGCCGAGGACTGCACGACGCCCGGCCGCGTCCAGCTCACCGCCGAGGCGGGTGAGAACTGGGACGACGTCGTGGCCAAGACGGTCTCCGCGGGGCTCGGCGGCCTGGAGTGCCTGTCCGGCATCCCCGGTCTGGTCGGTGCCACGCCGGTGCAGAACGTCGGCGCGTACGGCGTCGAGATCTCCGAGGTGCTCCTGTCGGTCGACCTGCTCGACCGCGCGAGTGGCGAGGTCCGCACCCTGACGGCTGACCAACTCGGGCTCGCCTACCGCACGAGCGTGCTCAAAGGCACAGACCGTGCGGTCGTGCTGCGCGTGCGGTTCGAACTGGCGGACACGGGTATGTCCGCGCCGATCCGGTACTCGGAGCTCGCCAACACGCTCGGTGTCGCGCCGGGCGAGCGCGTGCCTGTCGACCGCGTCCGTCAGTCCGTGCTCGACCTACGGCGTGGCAAGGGAATGGTCCTTGACGAGGACGACCATGACACGTGGAGCGCGGGCTCGTTCTTCACCAACCCTGTGCTGCCACATGACGAACTGGCCGAGGCCGTGCAGCGCATCGCCGCGTATGTGGGCGAGGACGTGCGTATCCCGCAGTATCCGGCCGATGGCGGCGGCAAGTTGTCCGCCGCGTGGCTGATCGAGCGTGCGGGTTTCGTAAAGGGGTACCCAGGTCCTGGCAACCGTGTGTCGCTGTCGCACAGTCACACGTTGGCGCTGACCAACCGGGGCGACGGCACAACGGCGGACCTGTTGTCGCTGGCCAGGGAAGTCCGCGACGGCGTGCACAAAGTGTTCGGCGTACGGCTCGAAGCCGAGCCGGTCTTGGTGGGTGTCGCACTGTGACCCAGCTCACTTTAGGCACACCAGGCGCCCTTTTGTGCGTCTTTACGAGTAGATGGACGATGCGATAGACGGAGGTAGCCGTGCGGGCAGGACGAAGAACGGTCATCGGTGCGTTCCTGCTCTCGGCCGTAGTCGTCGTAGCCGGTTGTTCCACCACGGAGGCTGGCAACCCGAACGCCGTTGGCGAGGCTCCCGGAGACGGTGAGACACGCCCAGTGGCCAAGATCGTCGCCGACCCGGCTGGCGAGGCCAAGGACGTCGAGGTCGCCAAGCCCATCAAGTTCTCCGTCACCGACGGCACGCTCACCGAGGCCACGGTGACCAACGCCGAAGGCAAGGCGCTCAAGGGCGAGATCTCGGCGGACAAGCTGAGCTGGACCAACACCGACAAACCCGGCTACGGCAAGACGTACAACTACGTCGCGAAGGCCAAGGGCACCGACAACAAGGACGTCGAGCTCAAGGGCAGCTTCACCACGATGACCCCGGCCAAGCAGGTCCGCGCGACGCTCAACCCGGTCGACAACGCCACGGTCGGCGTCGGCATGCCGATCAGCGTGAAGTTCGATAGCGCGCCGCAGGACAAGGCCGCGGCCGAGAAGGCGCTCAAGGTCGAGACCTCACCGAAGACGAACATCGAAGGCTCGTGGGCGTGGATCTCCGCGACCCAGGTCGACTACCGGCCGAAGGAGTACTGGCCGGCCAACACCCAGGTCAAGGTCACGGCGTCGCTCTACGGCGTGAACTACGGCAACGGGCACGGCCGCGCGGACGTCACCAGCAAGTTCAAGATCGGCCGCAACCAGGTGCTCAAGGTCAACACCCCGGACCACAACCTCAAGGTCTACCGGGACGGCAACCTGGTCAACACGTACCCGTCGAGCAACGGCAAGGACGACGACCCGAACCTCAACACGCCGAACGGCACGGTCATCGTGATGGCCAAGGAAGAGGTCGGCGACTTCTCCAACCCGCGCTACGGCTACACCAACGTCAAGAAGAAGTGGGCCGTGCGGATCTCCAACCACGGCGAGTTCATCCACGAGAACGAGGAGAACCGGGCCAACATCGGCAAGAACAACACGTCGCACGGCTGCGTGAACCTCTTCGAGAACGACGCGAAGGCCGTTTTCGACGCCGTCCTGATCGGTGACCCGGTCGAGGTCACCGGATCGAAGGCAAACTTCCCCACGACATCGGACGTCAATGATTGGCTGTTCTCGTGGGACAAGTGGAAGAGCATGTCAGCGATCAAGTAACCCTGCACCAGGTCGTCGGGGGTAACGGGATTCGCCTCGCGGTCCGGACAGCCGGGCCGCCTGGCGCGCCCGCGATCGTCCTGCTGCACGGCTGGGCCCAGTCCAGCGCCGCCTGGTCGGCTCAGCTGGCCGACTCGACGCTGACGTCGAAGTATCGCCTTGCCGCCCCTGACCTGCGTGGACACGGATATTCGGACGTCGCCGACCCGGACGGCGGCTATTCGGACCCGGAAGCGTGGGCCGACGATGTCGCCGCCGTGATCGACCTGGTCGGCAAGCCGGTCGTGCTGGTCGGCTGGTCCTACGGCGGCGCCGTGATCACCGACTACCTGCGGTCGTTCGGCGACCAGGACCTGGCCGGGCTGGTGTTCGCCTCAGCGGCCGTCGAGGTCGGCCGCGACCGGCCAGGCGCCGGACCAGGCACGGCGATGCGTGCGGTGGTGCCGTACGTGAACCTCGAAGACCTCGACATGGCCGCTCGGGGTTTCACCGAGTTCGTGCGGGGCATGTCTGAAACACACCTGCCTGGTGAGGTGAGCCAGCGAATCGTCGGCGACGCCCTGCGGGTGCCATGGGAGGTCCGGCGAGCCATGTTCCGGCGGGATTTCGACAGCTCAGCGGTACTGCAGCTGGTTACTGTGCCGACCTTGGTCGCGCACGGTCAGTTGGACGCGGTAGTCAATCCCGCTGTGGCGGAGTACACAGTCGGGAAGATTCCAGGGGCCGAACTGCGTTGGTTTTCCAAGACCGGGCATATGCCCTTCGCCGAACGGACCGAGGAGTTCGACGGGATGTTGCTGGAGTTCGCCGACCGAGTCATGGGGGCATGAAGAGTGACTCGTTGGCTTCGGCCACCACGCCGCGTGGCGCTGCTGTCGGTGCACACGTCACCGCTCGAGCAGCCTGGGACGGGCGACGCGGGTGGAATGAACGTGTACATCGCCCAGACCGCGACCCGGATGGCCGAGCGTGGGATCGAAGTCGAGGTCTTCACCCGGGCTACCTCGTCCGAGTTACCCCCGGTGGCGGAATTGGCGCCAGGGGTCTTGGTCCGGCACGTGCACGCTGGCCCGTACGAGCCGCTCGACCGCAGCGAACTACCCGCGCAGTTGTGCGCCTTCACCGCGGGTGTCTTGCAGACCGAGGCGAACAACGAACCTGGCTTCTACGACCTCGTGCACTCGCATTACTGGCTGTCCGGCCAGGTCGGCTGGCTGGCACGGGACCGCTGGGGAGTCCCGCTCGTGCACACCGCGCACACCTTGGCGCGCGTGAAGAACGCCGCGCTTGCCGAGGGCGACACTCCTGAGCCGCGGACGCGTGAGATCGGTGAGCAGCAAGTCGTCGACCAGGCCGACAGCCTGGTGGCCAACACCGAGATGGAAGCAAACGACCTGATCTGCCAGTACGACGCCGACCCGGCCAAGGTCAGCACGGTCTCGCCCGGCGTCGACCTGCGGCAGTTCACGCCCGGCTCGCAGCGCGACGCCCGGGCCGCGTTGGGCCTCCCACGCGATGCCACGATTTTCGCTTTTGTCGGGCGGATTCAGCCGTTGAAGGCGCCGGATGTGCTGTTGCACGCGGCCGCCGAACTGCTGGCGCAGTGCCGGGTCGACCGGTCGAAGCTGGTCGTCCTGATCGTCGGTGGCCCTTCGGGGACTGGTCTTGAGCAGCCGCGCGCGTTGCAGGATTTGGCTGTACGGCTGGGAATTGAGGACTTGGTCCGGTTCATGCCACCCTTGCCAGGGCCCGCGCTTGCGAAGGTCTACCGTGCCGCGGACGCGATCGCGGTGCCTAGTCATAACGAGTCGTTCGGGCTCGTTGCCATCGAGGCTCAGGCCTGCGGCACGCCGGTCGTCGCGACCGATGTGGGCGGCTTGCGGGTCGCGGTGAACGACGGCGTTTCCGGACTGCTCGTGCCGGGGCATTCGTCGGTTGATTGGGCGCACGCATTGGCTCGATCCGCGGAGTCGCGCGAGAAGTTGTCTGTTGGCGCGCGTAATCACGCCAGGGCTTTCTCGTGGGACCACACCACCGATGAGCTGATCGGTGCGTACATGCAGGCTGCGGTAACGTTCCGTAAGGAGCGTTCGGAGGTGGCGTCGTGACCGATGTGGACGAAGTGATCAGGTCCACTTTGGACGATCGGGAGATCGCCTACGGCCGGCCGGAGCCGGGCAAGTTCTTCGTGACCCTGCCGGGAACCAAGAAGCTGCAGACTAACTGCTGGCTCATTGTCGGCGACCACGCGCTTGTGGTCGAGGCGTTCGTCTGCCGCCGCCCGGACGAGGCGCACGAAGAGGTCTACCGGTTCCTGTTGCGCCGCAACGCGAAGCTGTACGGCGTGCACTACACGATCGACAGCGTCGGCGACATTTACCTGCTGGGCAGGATCGGCCTGCACGCGATCACGCCGGACGAGCTTGACCGCCTGCTCGGCCAGGTCCTCGAAGCCGCCGACGGCGACTTCAACGTGCTGCTGGAGATCGGCTTCGCCACGTCGATCAAACGCGAGTGGGAGTGGCGCACCTCGCGCGGCGAGTCGCTGGCCAACCTCAAGGCCTTCGAGCATCTCAAGGACTGATTTGCCGTGAAGGTCACCTTCGCGGCGTTAGACGCGCGAGGGCCTCCCTTGGCGCGTTGGATGCCAATGCCAGGAATTTAAGGTTCGGAGTTCGATCGAGACTGTAGGCGGGCGCGGGCGGTTGACCTGCGATGATCTGTGGCTGGCGTGGGTGGGACTGGCCGCTCGGGCGAGGGGTGTGGGCATTGCGTGACGTTCAGGGGTGTGAGGGCCGAGTTGGGTGCGTTGAACGCCGTGAAGGTGGCCTTCACGGCATTGTGTTCCGTGGTAGGTGGGGCTGGTGTGGCATGTGTGACTGATGAGGCGATCTTTTGTCCTTAGTGGACCTTGAGGTGCTCGGAAGCGGGCAGCCCCGCGGACTTGGTCCAGTTCCTGGCATTGAAATGTTCCCCTCGCGATCGGTTTCTGTGACCAATGGGTGTCTGAGTCGTAATCCGTTCCGGACAACGACTCTCTGGCCCGCTTCCGTCTGAAGGTGCATGAGCAGACGAAAGAGTGGCTTATTCATCTCGGTCGCCGGGGCGGCTCTGCTTCTGGGGTTGAGCGCGTGTTCCAGCAGTGGTGACTTCGGTGAGGCAACCTCGGGCAACGCGGCCGTGCCGGACAAAGCGAACCCTGCGGGCGGTGGCGGTGTCGCCAAGGAGGCGGCTCCTGCGCAGCCGCCAGCGTCGGTCCAGGAACGCCAGCTCGTGCAGACCGCGCGCGTTGAGATGGCCGTTGACGTGATCTTCGACGCGGTCAGCGGCGCCCGTGCCATCGCTACGACGAACGGCGGATTCACCGGGCAGGAGGAATCCCGCCTGGACAGGGCGTCCATCACGCTGCGTATCCCGGTCGACAAGTTCGACCCGGCACTGCGACAGCTCGACGAGCTCGGCGACATCACCCTGCAGCACAAGCAGGCCGAGGACGTCACCGAACAGGTCGTCGACCTTGACTCAAGGCTGCGCACGCAGCGCGAAAGCGTCGCGCGAATCCAGGCACTGCTGGCGAAGGCGACGAGTGTCAGCGAGATCGCGCAGATCGAAAGCGAGCTCACCCGTCGGCAGAGCGACCTGGAATCGTTGCAGGGCAGGCGGGACGCGCTCGGGAGTAAGGCCGCACTGTCCACAGTGACCGTTCAGTTCGCGCTCAAGAGCGCGCCGCCGGCGCCGGTCAAAGCCAGCGGCGGGTTCTTCGAAGGGCTGACTGACGGGTGGGGCGCGTTCGGTGAGTTCTTCACGGTGACCACGCGTGTCCTCGGCGCGATGCTGCCTTTCCTCGCGCTGTTCGGCATACCAGCCGGTCTGTGGTTCTACTTCCGACGTAAGCGTAGGAAAGTCACGCCGCCGGTCACGGAAAGTGTTTGAACTCAAGGCGTTTCCCACATACGTTTCACAGGACGGCCCGAGCGAGGGGGAGTCGCGTTCTCGAGCCGCCCTGTGACACAGGTCCCGCACCGTACGCATGGGGCGGGGGGCACCCCAGCGTCCCCAGCGGGGTGCGGCTCGACAGGGGAGACGAGCCGCGGTCTGCTTCTGCCGGCCGGGGAGTGCGTGGGAGCCGGTCGGTGGAAGCTTTGTCAACTTGGCAGAGTCATGCGATGACTTCAAGCCTGCCGCTTAACCCATTCGGGTTTTAACCCGCAAAACGAGTCACAGTTCTATTTCGGACTCTCGAAGCTGGTCAACTGGCTGTGGGCGGGTGCGCCGAAAGGCCTTGCCGACGCGCACCTGTTCGGGTGAAACCCAGCCGATCTGGCAGGCTCTGCGGTATGTCAGTCGGAACCCTGGTGTTGCTCCGCCACGGCGAGAGCGTGTGGAACGCACAGAACCTGTTCACCGGTTGGGTGGACGTCCCCCTGTCCGAGAAGGGCGTGAAGGAAGCCGAGCGAGGCGGGCAGTTGCTGCGCGACGCGGGCATCCTGCCCGACATCGTGCACACCTCGTTGCTGCGGCGGGCGATCTCGACCGCGAACATCGCGCTCGACGGGGCCGACCGCCACTGGATCCCGGTCCGCCGAGACTGGCGACTCAACGAGCGCCACTACGGAGCGTTGCAGGGAAAGAACAAGAAGCAGACCCTGGACGAATACGGCGAGGAGCAGTTCATGCTCTGGCGCCGCAGCTACGACACCCCGCCGCCGGAGATCGAGCTCGGCACGGAGTTCAGCCAGGACGCTGACCCCCGGTATGCCGACATCGAGGTGCCTCGCACGGAGTGCCTGAAGGATGTCGTTGCCCGGTTCCTGCCTTACTGGGAGTCGGCTGTGGTGCCTGACCTGCGTGCGGGCAAGACCGTGTTGCTGGCCGCGCACGGCAACTCGCTGCGCGCCCTGGTCAAGCACCTGGATGGGGTTTCGGATGAGGCCATCGCCGGTCTGAACATTCCGACCGGTATTCCGCTGCGCTACGACCTGGACGACGCGTTGCAGCCGACCAACCCCGGCGGCACGTACCTCGACCCGGACGCCGCGGCCGACGCGATCAAGGCCGTCGCCAACCAGGGCCGCTAAAAACCCAGGTCAGACCTCGTGAGTGTTTTCGCCGGTTCTAACCGGCCGAAAACACTCACGAGGGGGCGCTGTGGCTAGAGCAGGCCCAGGTCCCGAGCCCGGACTCCGGCTTGGAAGCGGGAGGTGGCGCCAAGTGTGGTCATCAGGGAGTCGACGCGGCGCCGGTAAGTCCGTAAGGAAATCCCCATCGCCTTGGCGGCCCTGGTGTCCGAAGCCCCGGAAGCCAGCAGCTCGAGGATCCGCGGCGCGACCTCCCACAGCTCCCCATGGGCAAGCTCATACTCCGACAAGCTCTTTGACTGGCTCCAGATCGTGTTGAACAGCGTCAGCACGCCCTGAACAACGCCGGGAATCCACACGACGGTGAACGTCCGGTCACTCCCGGCAAGGATCGCGACCCGCCGGTCAACGATGATCGTCTCGTTCAGATCAGCCGTCGTGATCCGCACCTGCGCCCCGGTCGTCGCGACATGCCGGGCGTGCTGCGCGCTCGTCGGGTCGAGCAGCACCCCCGGGCGGTAGAGCTTGCGGATCTTTCCCTGCGTCGGGGGCTGATTGTGCGATGCCCAGGTCCGCACATCGCTCGCCGCGAACGTGACTTCCCGAGCTTTGTCGAAGAGGTGCCACGTGCGCTCGTACAGCTCGCGGTGCCCGCGTAGCACGACGACTCCAGCACGTGTTTCCATGAGGCTTCTGAGTCTTGTCTCGCCAACCCCGGTACGTCAACGGCCGGTCTTTTGGACACGATTGAGTGAACTGGGATTGACCTACGGGCGAACTTCGTGCCATTCGGTGTCGCGGGGATCACGGAAGGGCTTGTCGGACTAGTACAACTAGCCCCTCACCTGCTTACCATTCGGCTGTGACCGCTGCGGCCTACCTGGCCTTGTCGATCTGCGTGCTGCTGATCGGCGGCATCGTCGGTTACTTCGTCGGACGGGCTCGCAGCCGCAACACGGTGCGCAAGCCGACCGGTCCGACAGTGGCCGATCTGATCCAACGCCTCGTCCTCGACTCCCGGAACGGCATCGCCGTCGTCAACCCGTTCGGGGGTGTCGTCCTCTACAACTCCCGCGCCGCTGAGCTCGGCGTGGTGAGCAACAACAGATTGGACGACCGGGCGCGCAAAGCCGCCGAGGGCGTCGCCGAGACGGGCGAAGCCGTCGACATCGACCTCACTCCGGTGGAAAGCCGGGGCCGGCAGCCGGACGCGGTGCGCGCGGAGATCCGGCCGCTTGTCGACGGGTTCACCGTCGTGGACGCGGCCGACGAGTCCGAGGCCGTGCGGCTGGAGGCGACCCGGCGCGACTTCGTCGCCAACGTCAGCCACGAGCTCAAGACGCCGGTCGGTGCGATGGCGCTGCTCGCCGAGGCCGTGCTGGACGCCGCCGACGACGTCGAGCAGGTCCGCCGGTTCGGCAGCAAGATCCTGCGCGAGGCGACCAGGCTCGGCTCGCTGGTCACCGAGCTGATCGCGCTGTCCAGGCTGACCGGCGCGGAGAAGCTGCCCGAGCTGAACTCGGTCGACGTCGACGCGGTCATCCGGGAAGCCCTCGGCCGCGCCACTCTCACCCTGGAGTCGAGCGGTGTGGAGATCGCCACCGACGAACCCAGCGGCCTGCTCGTGGACGGCGACCGCATGCTGCTGGTCACCGCGCTGAGCAACCTGCTGGAGAACGCGGTCGCGTACTCATCGCCCGGCAGCCCCGTATCGATCAGCCGGCGCATGCACGACGGGTATGTCGAGATCGCCGTGACCGACCGTGGCATCGGCATCGCCGACGAGCACCAGCAGCGCGTCTTCGAACGGTTCTACCGGGTCGACAAAGCGCGCTCGCGGGTCACCGGCGGTACCGGCCTTGGCCTGGCGATCGTCAAACACGTCGCCGCCAACCACGGCGGCGAGGTCAAGCTGTGGAGCAAACCGGGTACGGGCTCCACGTTCACCCTCCGGATCCCGGCACGACGGGTCAACGGAGACAAGGTCCTCGCGCGCATACCCGCGCCGGGTGCGGAAATCGAAACTGGAGGAGCGCTGTGACGAGGGTTCTCATTGTCGAGGACGAAGAGTCCTTCGCCGACCCGCTTGCCTTTCTGCTGCGCAAGGAGGGCTTCACCGCGGCCGTTGCCGCGACCGGTCAGCAGGCGCTCGAGGAGTTCGACCGCAATGGTGCGGACATCGTGCTGCTTGACCTGATGCTGCCGGGCATGAGCGGTACTGACGTGTGCAAGGCGCTGCGCCAGCGCTCGGCCGTCCCGGTGATCATGGTGACCGCTCGGGACAGCGAGATCGACAAGGTCGTCGGCCTGGAACTGGGCGCGGACGACTACGTCACCAAGCCGTATTCGTCACGTGAGCTGATCGCGCGCGTGCGCGCCGTGCTGCGGCGTGGCGGCGAGGGCGGCCCCGAAGGCGAGTTGCTGCCGCAGGTGCTCGCGGCCGGCCCGGTCCGGATGGACGTCGAACGGCACGTCGTGACCGTTGACGGCATCGAGGTGTCGTTGCCGCTCAAGGAGTTCGACCTGCTCGAGTACCTGCTGCGCAACGTCGGCCGGGTGCTCACGCGTGGCCAGCTGATCGACCGGGTCTGGGGCGCCGACTACGTCGGTGACACCAAGACGCTGGACGTGCACGTCAAGCGGCTGCGCTCGAAGATCGAACCGGACCCGTCGTCCCCACGCCACCTCGTGACCGTGCGTGGCCTGGGGTACAAATTCGAGTCCTGACGAGCATGTGCCAGGCGGGCCGGTACAACCGCCAGGTAACGTTTCGGTTTATGCGCCTTGGCGTACTCGATGTCGGTTCCAACACCGTCCACCTGCTGGTGGTGGACGCGCACCGGGGTGCCCACCCGCTCCCGGCGCGCTCCGAGAAGACGGTGTTGCGACTCGCCGAGCGCATAAACAAGGCGGGTGACCTGTCGAAACACGGTGCGGACGAGCTGGTCCGCACCGTGGCGACGGCCAAGCGGTCGGCAGCCGATCTCGGCTGCGAGGACCTGATGGCGTTCGCCACATCCGCAGTCCGTGAGGCCGACAACTCGGCGGCCGTGCTCGACCGCGTTCGTACCGAGACCGGAGTGGACCTCAAGGTGCTCTCCGGTGAAGACGAGGCGAGACTCACATTTCTCGCCGCGCGCCGGTGGTACGGCTGGTCGGCGGGCAGATTGCTGGTGCTCGACATCGGCGGCGGCTCGCTCGAGCTCGCCGTCGGCCGAGATGAGAGCCCTGAGCGGGCGTTGTCCGTCCCGTTCGGCGCGGGCAGGCTGACAAGGACGAGGTTCCACAGTGACCCGCCGAGCCGCGCCGAGATCGCCGAGACCTCGGGCTGGCTGGAAGATCAGCTTGCGCCGGTGGCCAAGAAGATGCTCAAGTACGGCGAACCCGATCGGGTGGTCGCGACATCCAAGACCTTCCGGTCACTGGCCAGGCTGACCGGTGCCGCGCCATCCTCGTCCGGACCACGGGTGCGGCGGGTGCTCACCGAGGCCGGCCTGCGCCAGCTGCTCGCGTTCATCTCCCGGATGTCCGCGAGCGACCTGGCGGAGCTGGAGGGCGTGAGCGCGAGTCGCGCACATCAGCTGGTCGCGGGTGCGCTGGTGGCACAAGCCACGATGCGTGCGTTAGGACAGCCGGAACTGGAGATCTGCCCGTGGGCGTTGCGCGAAGGTGTCATCCTGCGGCGGTTGGACCAGGAACCGAAATGACGGCGCGGAGCACTGGACTGTTGCGCCCGTATTGGGCACGGTGGAAGAGATGACACGAGGAGAGGAAGGGCCGGAGCGCGCTCAGCGCACGGTTGCCGAGCTGCTGGCCAAGTATGGCAACAGCTCGGAGGAGGCTGCGCCGAGACGGCGCCGTCGCCGTGCGGACGACGCCGAGGAGACCGCTCCACAGGCCATCATCGACCGGGTCCTTTCCGACAGCGGCAACCTGCCGAGACTGCCGGCCGAGGAGCCGCCACCGGCGGACCACAGGCAGGCCCCGCCGAGCAGACATCGGCCCGCACCAAGCCCTCAGCAACCGGCACAGCAGTCCTCAGCCCAGCTCCCGCAGCCGGGGCAGCACTCCTCGGCCCAGTTCCCCGCACCTGGGCAGCAGTCGTCAGCGCAGTTCCCTGCGTCTGGCCAGCAGTCGTCGGCTCAGCTGCCGAAACCGCAGCCAACGCCACCGCAGGCCGCGCAGCCGACCCAGCGGCAGATGCCGCCGGTCGCACCACCCGAGCGCCGCGTGCCCACCGAGCAGCGCAGGCCGCCACAGAACTCCCAGTCGATGCCACGGCCCAAGCCGCAGCCGCAGCAGAGCTCGCAGTGGCCAACGCCACCACCCGGCGCTCCCACCGCTGAACCGGGTGGTCTGGCGGCACGCCTTGACGCGGGCAGCCGCAGTGACATGCGTCCTCCCGTCGAGCCGCCGCCGCGGATGCCCATCGAGGGCGTCACCGAGCAGATGCCTCGCATCCCGGACGAGCTGCCGCCCGGCTCCCGCCCGGGCCAGCACCCGGCGCCGCACCGCGTCGCGCGGACCCAGCGGTCCATGCAGATGCCGCAGCCCGGATTCCCGCAGCAGGAACCGGACGAGCAGGACAACTACCCGACCGAGTTCCACGGTTTCGAGCCAGTCGGCGCGGCGCCCGGTGGCGAGGCGACCCAGTTCGTCGAAGGCCTCGAACGCGAGGAAGACGACCAGTACGACTCCCGCCCGTCTATGCCGTCGATCGAAATGGACCGTCCGGTCGCCGACGACGACTTCGACGACGTGGACGAACCGGATCGGGACGGGGAGAAGTCCGGCTCGCCGGTCAAGGAATGGCTGTCCATGGCCGGGCAGTTGGCCATCGGCGTGATCGGTGGCGCGGCTCTCTGGCTCGGCTTCAACTGGCTGTGGGGCCAGCTGCCAGCGGCGGCGCTGATCGTCGCGCTCGTGGTGATCGTCGGCCTGGTCTGGGTGGTCCGGAAGATCCGGCGCGCCGACGACCTGCAGACCACGATCCTCACGGTGCTGGTTGGCCTGGTCGTCACGGTCTCGCCAGCGGCAATGCTGCTGCTCGCCAGATAGTGGCGCCCATCCCGGTCGGACTGTCCACGGCATCGGTATGGCCGCAGAACGCGGCCGCCGGTTTCCAGATCGCCGGCGCCCTCGGCTACGACGGCGTCGAAGTGATGGTCTGGGCCGACGCGATCAGCCAAGACGTCGACGCCCTACGCCGCTGCGCCCGTAACCACGGTGTGCCGGTCCTTGCCGTGCACGCGCCCTGTCTGCTGATCACGCAACGGGTCTGGTCACCCGACCCAGAGGTACGGCTGCGCCGAGCCGTTGAAGCCGCCATGGACCTCAACGCGCCCACAGTCGTTGTGCACCCGCCGTTCCGTTGGCAACGTCGTTATGCCGACAAGTTCAGTGATTTGGTGGAATCGCTGGAAGACGAGTCCGGCGTGGCCATCGCGGTCGAGAACATGTTCCCGGTCAAACCGTTGGCCCGCGCCAGAAGCGTCTCGGCATTCAAACCATCGATCGACCCGACGGAAGCAGGACACCGCCACTACACAATCGACCTGTCCCACACAGCGGCCGCGCAGGAAGATGCACTGGCCCTGGCCAAACGAATGGGCACAGGCCTCAAACACGTGCACCTGGCGGACGGTTCCGGCGCTCCCCGAGACGAGCACCTCGTCCCCGGCCGCGGCACGCAACCGTGCGGCGAGGTCCTGGAAATGTTGGCAGCAAACGGTTTCGACGGCCAAGTGGTGCTGGAGATCAATACTCGCAATGCTCGCAACCCAGCAGAACGAGCGAAAGATCTGGCGGAATCCTTGCTGTTTGCCCGTCTACATCTAGACCACCACCAGGGCAACAGCGGAACCGGGAGCGAAGCGACCGAGTGACGAGGTGACTGGTGGCCGCGCGTGTCTGCCGCTCCGGCATGGTGTGTTGAACGCGAGCGGCGAACGGCGGCGAGTGAGCAAGCTGGAAGCGAGTCGAACAGTTTGACTCACCGTGCCGGTGGGGCGGACACGCGGTAGTTCACCCAGCCCAACCCAGCTGAAAGCAGAGATAGCCAAGGCTGAGGCGAAGTGCATCTCCCTGTGTCGCAAAGGCGGACACGGCCTTCAGCAACGGTGGACACGGTGTGCCGCAACGGTGGACACGGTGTGCTGGAACGGTGGACACGCGGGGATTCGCCTGATTGCCTGATTGACACCGGATCTTCCGAGCACAAACGGGATACGGCTCAAAATGATCTTGCTGCGTGGTCGTAGAGTCTTTCCGTGCACCCGCTGCGATCGTTGATCCTGGCGGCGGCTGGCAACGACGCGATCCGTCGGTTGGTCGCCACCGCTCCGGTCAGCCGAGACGTCGTCCGGCGGTTCGTCGCGGGCGAGCAGACGTCCGACGCGATCGACGTGACGCGCGAGCTCGTCGCCTCTGGACGTTCCGTCACGCTCGACCACCTCGGCGAGGATGTTGCCGACGCCGAGCACGCCGACCAGAACGTACGGGCCTATCTCGAACTGCTCGACGCGCTGCATGCCGAGGGCCTCGCGCCGAAGGCCGAGGTGAGTGTCAAGCTCTCCGCTCTCGGGCAGAAACTCGGTGAGCGGCTGGCGCTGGCCAATGCATCGCGCGTATGTGCTGCCGCTGAACAATGTGGCACAACGGTCACGCTGGACATGGAAGATCACACCACCACCGACTCGACCCTGCGCGTGCTCGCCGAGCTTCGCCGGTCGTGGCCGTCGACCGGTGCGGTGTTGCAGAGCTACCTCCGCCGCACGTTCGATGACTGCAAGTCACTCGCCGGCAGCCGGGTCCGGCTTGTGAAGGGCGCTTACGCTGAACCGGATTCAGTGGCTTTCGATGGTCATGAAGTCGATTTGAGCTACGTGCGGTGTGTAAACGCGCTGCTGACCGGTGATGGTTACCCGATGTTCGCAACCCACGATCCCCGTCTGGTGCGTATCGTCGCTGAACGGGCACGTTGGTACGACCGGAAGCCGGGAACCTACGAGTACCAAATGCTTTTCGGAGTCCGGCAAGAAGAGCAGCGCCGGCTGGCGCGGGAGGGGGAGACTGTGCGGGTCTACGTGCCCTACGGATCTCAGTGGTATGGCTACCTGATGCGCAGGTTGGCCGAAAGACCCGCCAATACAACGTTCTTCGCGCGTGCACTGGTCAGCCATTCGTGAACGGGCGAGGAAGTAACGTGATCTCGTTCAGTACAGCCGCTGCCATCCGTCCGCTTGGCGATGGCACTTTCACCGCCGAATTGCCCGCCGAGTGGACGGTAGGCGGTAAACCGCACGGCGGTTTCCTGCTCGCACTGCTCGCGAAAACGGCAGTCGCGTTGCACACCGGCAACGGCACGCCGTTGGTGGATCCTCTTGCGGTCAGCGCGCAATTCCTGCACTCACCCGGTGTCGGTCCCGCGTTGTTGCGTACGGAGGTCCGTAAGACCGGCAGACAAGCCACCGTGGTCGCGGTCAACCTCGAACAACGCGGCCGTAGCTGCGTCGAGGCTGTCATCACGACGGGTCGATTGCCGCGCGACCGTGCCGCATGGACGGATCTGCCGAACCAACCGGCCGAGCCGCCAGGCAACGCCATCGACATCTCGACGCTGCCGTCGGCATCGATGTTCCGGCTGACCGAAGGCTGCGACGTGCGCCTCGACCCGTCCGGAGCGGGATTCCTGCACGGGCACGTCGGTGACCCGTTGCGGCTGCGGCTGTGGGCGCGCCCGCGCGGCGAGCACGCGGACCCGTTGTTCGCGCTTGTCGCCGGTGACATCTCGATGCCGGTCACGTTCAACCTCGGCCGTATGGGTTGGTCGCCTGCCGTACAGCTGACGGCGTTGCTGCGATCACGGCCCGCGCCAGGGTGGCTGCGTATCCAGGTCGACTGTCGGGCCGTACATGGCGCGTGGTTCGACTCGGACGCTACCGTGGTCGACTCGACGGGCCGTCTGGTCTGCCAGGCACGGCAGCTGGCGCTGACCGCGACAACGGGCTGATCTGGCACGCTTACGGGTCATGACGACCATCGCTGTGCTGGGGGCAGGCAAGATCGGTGAGGCGCTGCTGTCCGGACTGCTGTCCGGCGGGCGACGGCCGGAAGAGCTGATGTTCACCGAGCGCTACGAAGAGCGGGCGGCCGAGCTGACCAAGCAGTACGGCGTCCGCGCGGTCGACGTGCCAACGGCAGCGGCTGAGGCCGAGGTGCTCGTGGTCGCGGTCAAGCCACAGGACATCGACCCGGTACTGGACGAGCTCGCGCCGGTCGTCAGCGACCGGAACCTGATCGTCTCGCTGTGCGCTGGCCTGCCGACCGGGTTGTATGAGCGCAAGCTGCCGGACAGCGTGCCGGTCGTGCGGGTGATGCCCAACACGCCGATGGTGGTCGGCAAGGCCATGAGTGTGATCTCGGCGGGCAAACATGCTCGTGCCCAGCACTTGGAGTTGGTCGAGGAGTTGCTTTCGTCGGTCGGTGAGGTCGTGCGGGTGCCCGAGGCACAGCAGGACGCCGTGACCGCGTTGTCCGGCTCAGGTCCGGCGTACTTCTTCTACCTGGTCGAGGCCATGATCGACGCGGGCATCCTGCTCGGGATCCCACGCAATGTGGCGGAGAAGCTGATCATCCAGTCGGCTGTGGGAGCGGCCGCGATGATGGCCGAGACCGGGACACATCCGGTGATCCTGCGTGAGGCTGTGACATCGCCCGCGGGCACCACGATCATGGCGATCCGGGAGCTTGAGCGGCACGGCGTACGCGCCGCCCTGCTCGCCGCGATCGAAGCCGCACGGGACCGCTCACAGGAACTCGGCAAAGCCCACGAAGCCTGAGCATCACACCCCACCCCCAAGCCACACCCCACGCCGTGTCCACCGTTCCGGCACACCGTGTCCACCGTTCCGGCACACCGTGTTGCACGTTGCTTGCGGACGTGTCCTGTTCCAGCGGTGTTTTTTGCGCTTAGGGGCTCGGCACTTCAGGGCATCTTCCTTCGCCCGCGAGCCGGCGTGTGTCCACCATTCCTTCACGGTGAGTCAAACTGCTCGACTCGCTCCCAGCCCCGCTGGTACCCGCCGTGCGCCGCTCGCGCGTTCAACTCACCACAAGGAATGGTGGACACACGCGCTGTCGCGCCGTAACCCGTCGCTTCGCTCCGGGGGTTTGGGGCCAGCGCGGGGCGGGGGCTGAATGCTGGTTCTACCTGGGGGGAGAGGGCGTAGCTCTCATGGAGGTCGCATGTGTCACATGTGTCCCGCTACTCTCTTCAGAAGCACGTGCGTGTCGATACTGTCGATGGGGAAGATCGGCAGCGCGACGCGTGGCTAAGGACGCGTGAACCATGCCGACCAACAAGCGAAGTGAACCGACCTCGATCACTCAGGTGCAGTTCCTGACCGTGGCCGAGGTGGCCAAGATGATGCGGGTCTCCAAGATGACTGTGTACCGGCTCGTGCACTCCGGCGAACTGCCCGCGGTGCGCGTCGGAAAGTCGTTCCGAGTGCCGGAAAAGGAAGTCCACAGCTACCTGGAGAACGCGTACTTCGACGCTGGATGAACCTACCGGGTGACCGCCGGGTAAACTCGGCGGTCGCTCGTGCGTGTGCCCTGAACGTGGGCCAGCGCGCATACGACCCACCGACAGACAAGGCAAGGAACCCGTATGGGCTCGGTTATCAAGAAGCGACGTAAGCGCATGTCCAAGAAGAAGCACCGCAAGCTGCTTCGCAAGACTCGTCACGCGCGTCGCAAGCAGGGCAAGTAACCGGCTTGAGCCGATCGGGTGAAACCTCTGCTAACCCGGTGTGACCTGCGTTAACAGCTCGTATCTCCGGGCAGGTTTCCAGGCTGTGGGCGAGTAGGCTACCGGCGGTCAGTACGCCTGTAGAGGGGATCGAATGACGCCCAAGGTCGTCTTGGTCACCGGAGCAGGCGGGTACGTCGGAGCACATCTGGCCGCACGCCTCGCCGCCAACCCGGATATCGAACGAGTACTCGGAGTGGACACCGCTCCGCCCGCCAAGGACCTGTTGAAGTCCATGGGACGGGCGGAGTTCGTCCGCGCCGACATCCGCAATCCACTGATCGCCAAGGTCATCTCCTCGGCTCAGGTCGACACGGTCGTGCATGCCGCGACCAACGCCGCCCCGGCGGGACCGGCCGGTCGTTCGGCGATCAAAGAGATGAACGTGATCGGCACCATGCAGCTGCTGGCGGCCTGCCAGCGTTCCCCGCAGGTCGGCAAGCTCGTGGTCAAGTCCAGTGCCGCGGTCTACGGCGCGGGTGCGCGCGTGCCCGCTGTGTGCACTGAGGACATGGCGCCGAAGGACATCTCGAGTAGCGGCTACGCCAAGGACGCGGTCGAGGTCGAGGGATACGTGCGCGGTTTCGCACGCCGTCGTCCGGACGTGCGCGTGACCACCATGCGACTGACGAACATGATCGGCCCGGGCATCGACACCGTGCTCACGCGGTATTTCGCCTTGCCCCTCGTGCCGACCGTGCTCGGCTATGACGCACGCGTCCAGTTGCTGCACCCCGAGGACGCGCTCGCTGTGCTCGAGCGCGCGACTACAACCGACCACGCTGGCGTGTACAACGTTGGTGGGGACGGTGTGCTCACAGTTTCCCAAGCGATCCGACGGGCTGGCCGTGTCGCCGTGCCGGTGCCGCGAATCGCTATGCCCACCGCCGCGCGTGTGTTCCGTAGCGCGCGAGGGGTGGACTTCTCGAACGACCAGATCCAGTTCCTGAACTACGGCCGCGTCGTGGACACCACGCGGCTGAAGCAGGATTTCGGCTTCACACCGAGGTGGAGCACGCGACAGGCGTTCGATGACTACGTACATGGCCGAGGCATGCACCCAGTACTGAACCCGGAGCGCCTCGCCGTACTGGAGAACAGGATCCGCCGAACCGATGGGTGAAAGGCTTATGCAGGAAGCCAGAGTGATTCCGCTGCACAGCCCCGAACAGCGTCGTCGGTCCAACCGCATCTACCAGGATCGTGTCGACAGCCGTCCCGTTGTCGCGCCTACTCCGCTGCGTCCCGCTCCAGAACCCACTGGCGTGCAACAACATCTCGCCAACGCGCTCGGGTTTCTGAGAAAGCGGCTGACCGGTGAGTACGCGGTCGACGAGTTCGGGTTCGACGAGCAGCTGACTGAGAACGTCATCCTGCCGCCGCTGCGGCTGATCTACGAGAAGTGGTTCAGGGTCGAGGCGATCGGCACCGAGCACCTGCCGTCCGATGGCGGCGCGCTGATCGTGTCGAACCATTCAGGGACCTTGCCGTTGGACTCGGTGATGACCGGGATCGCGGTGCACGACAACACGTCGCCGACGCGTTACCTCCGTATGCTCGGCGCGGACCTGGTGTTCCAGGTGCCGTTGCTTGGCGCGCTGGCCCGTAAAACCGGCCAGACCCTGGCGTGCAACGCGGACGCCGAGCGCCTGCTGACCGCGGGTGAGCTGGTCGGGGTGTGGCCGGAAGGGTTCAAGGGCGTCGGCAAGCCGTTCAAGGACCGGTACAAGCTGCAACGGTTCGGCCGTGGCGGGTTCGTCTCCGCCGCGCTGCGGACGGGTGTTCCGATCATCCCGGTGTCGGTGGTGGGCGCCGAGGAGATCTACCCGAAGATCGGTGATATCAAGCCGCTGGCCAGGCTGCTCGGTTTCCCGTACGTCCCGGTTACGCCGACCTTCCCGCTGCTTGGTCCATTGGGCGCGGTCCCGCTTCCTTCCAAGTGGTACATCGAATTCGGCGAGCCGATCAGGACGGACCAGCACGACCCGGCCGAAGCCGATGATCCGATGACCGTGTTCAACCTCTCCGACCAGGTCAGGGAAACCATCCAGCAGACGCTGTACCGCCTGTTGGCGCAGCGTCCGGGGATCTTCCGGGGCTAAAAGAAAGACATCGCGTAACTGTTGTTCTTCCCGATTCGTTATTCAGGTGTGGACAGCGGACCGCGTGACGACCAGGCCGAGCGCTTTGCTCGCGCGCTGGAATCCGACGCTGTCGATGCCGAGTTCGAACGCGAGCTCGCGATCGTCGCAGCACTGCAGGACCTGGACATCGGCCCGGACGAGCTGGCCCGCAAGCGGATGCTGGCCAAGGCCACGCCCGTGGTCAGCTCACGCCGGAGCCGGTTCCTGGTCGCGCTGGCCGCGGCCGTCGTGCTGATGTTCGCGCTCGCCGGGATGAGCTTGCTGCTGTCACGTGACGCATTGCCCGGCGACACGTTGTACGGCATCAAGCGCACGGCCGAGGCCGCGTCGCTCGGGCTGACGTTCGGCGACGAGTCCAAAGCGCTCAAGCACCTCGAGTTCGCCAATGCCAGGATCGGCGAGATGGAGACCCTGGCCCAGCGGTACATGGATCCGGCCGATGTCCCGGCCGGCTCGTACCTCACGGCCTTGACCGACTTCGACACCGATGCCGCGCAGGCCTCCCGTCAGCTCATCGCCTCGGCGACGCACGGCGACGTGCAGCAGCTCGACTCACTGCGGCAATGGACCGTGCAGCAGAACGCCCGCTTGGCCGCGTTGACCCCGCGCGTGCCCGCGCAGGTGCAGACGCGGTCAACCGCGTCCCGGCAACTTCTGGACAAGATCACCGAGCGTGCGACCGCGCTGCTCGGCCGTGCCAACTGCTATCAGATGACCACTGGCAGCTCCGACGAAGTGGGCGCGCTCCCCGCCGCCGACGAGTGCCACCGCGACACGGCTGCCAGCGTCGCGCCCGGTGCCCCGAGCGCTCCCGGACAACCCGTGCCACCTCGTGTGAAGGCGTCGTACACGGCCCCGCCGCCTGTGTCGACGGAGCCGACACCGCCCGTCACGAGCGCTCCTCCGGCGGTCCCGTTGGTGCCGGTCCCTGTGCCTACACCGAGCCTGCCGACGCCGACGTTGCCGTCCGTGCCGCAGCTGCCGGTCCCGATTCTCGAACTTCCACCATTGCTGTCCGGGCTCCCGGCGATCCGCATCGGGTGAGCCTGTCGCGGTCAGTACCCTGTGGGGATGGGGGTAACTCGCGAATTTCCCGGAGGCTCGGTGGTGACCCGCAGGCGCGACAAGGACAGGCAACCGGAGCTTGAGCGGCTGGCCGCGCTCGCCGGTGCGGCGTCCGCGGACGCCGCTGTCGCGATGGAGAGCGAGGCTCCGCCGGTCACTGGCCCGCCGGACCTCACCGCGGCCGCGTTCTTCGACGTGGACAACACGATGATGATGGGCGCGTCGATCTTCCACTTCGCTCGCGGGATGGCCCAGCGCAAGTTCTTCACCACTGGTGACCTGGCCAGATTCGCCGTGGAGCAAGCCAAGTTCCGCCTGCTTGGCAGCGAGAGCAAAGAAGGCATCCGCAAGAGCCGCGAAACCGGCCTGAGTTTCATCGCGGGCCACAGCGTCGAGGAGATGCGCGCCCACGGCGAAGAGATCTACGACGAGCTCATGGCGGACAAGATCTGGGCAGGCACACGCGCCCTGGCCCAGATGCACATGGACGCGGGACAGCGTGTGTGGCTGGTCACCGCGACCCCGGTGGACCTGGCCGCGATCATTGCCCGGCGGTTGGGGCTGACCGGCGCACTAGGCACGGTTCTTGAAAGCGAGAACGGCGTCTACACCGGCAAGCTCGTTGGCGACCTGCTGCACGGCCGTGGCAAGGCGCACGCGGTGCGCGCGCTCGCCGCTCGTGAGGGCTTGGATTTGCGGCGCTGCTCGGCGTACTCGGACTCGGTGAACGACGTGCCGATGCTGTCGGTGGTCGGCACGGCTGTGGCGATCAACCCGGACAGCGACCTTCGGGACGAAGCCCGCAAGCGCGGCTGGGAGATCCGCGACTTCCGCACCGGTCGGAAGGCCGCCAAGATCGGCGTCCCTTCGGTCCTGGGTGCCGGAGCTCTTGCTGGTGCGATCGCCGCTGGGCTGGCGTATCGGCGGCGGGCATCCTAAAACCCCAGGTCATCTGTCGTGAGTGGTTATGCGTGTTAGAACGCGGCTAACCACTCACGAGGGTTTATCAGCGCAAACCTGTGGGGAGGAGCTGGGCCAGGCGGCGGACTGCGCGGTGTTGCAGGGCTTTGATGGCGCCTTCGTTGCGGTGCATCAGTTCCGCGGTCTCGGCGACCGAAAGGCCTTGCAGGAAGCGCAGTGCGATGCACTCGCGTTGGTCGTCGCCGAGCTGCTGGATGCACTTGAGCAGCTCGGTGTTGGTGATCTTGGACAGCACCTGCTGCTCCGGCCCCTGCTGGACCGTGCGGCCGTCGTCGACTTCGGCCTTGGGGACTTCGAGACGGTAGCGGCTGGATTTCACGTGGTCGAGCACGAGGTTTCGGGCAATGGTGACCAGCCAGGCACCCACGTCGCGGCCTTGGTACGTGACCGAGGTGATGCGCCGCAGGGCCCGCAGAAAGGTCTCGCTGGTGACGTCCTCCGCGAGTTCCTTGTCGCCGACGCGGATCAGGACATAACGGTAGACAACGTCGACATAACGCCCATAGAGCTTGCCGAACGCCGAGGTGTCGCCGCGCTGAGCACTGTGCACCAGGTCCCACGCCTGGCGGTGCTCGGCGTCCGGCTCGTGATCCGAGCCGGTCTCCGGCCGTGTCTCGGCGCTGGAACGCGCCTGCCACGACGGTGAAGGCATCGGTACTCCCTCGTCGGTTCTCTGGGCGACCGCACCGCCGCACCAGAGCCGTAACGCAGCATACGTGTTGTTACTGCAAAGTAGGTAGCGGGTCGAAGTATGAGGATGAGACACGATAAGAGCACCTGCGTGACGCGAGTGGGGCATGCCACACTGCGTGTCGCGAGATGGCCCCGATAGATGAAGTGAGGTTTCGCATGCCCGAGGCGCCGCGCAACGTGTCGGATCTGGTCGCCAACGCGGCCGAGAAGGCGCCGGACCATCTCGCGTTCGCCGAAGCGACCAGCGACAAAGCCGTGAACTGGGCAAAGCTGGACAACGCGGTCAACGCGGAGGCACGCAGGCTGCTGGACGCCGGCATCCAGCCTGGTGATCGCGTGGCCATCCAACTGCCGACGGGGATCGGATTCGCCGTTGCCCTGTTCGGGGCGCTGCGAGCGGGCGCGACCGCCGTGCCGATGGCCGTCGGACTCCCTGACCGTGAACGTGACCGCATCCTCGACGACAGCAAGCCGAAAGTCGTCACCGACCAGTCCCCTGACCTCGACGCTTCCGCTGACGCTGTTCGTGGCGCGCCGGGCGGCGAGGACATCGCGCTGCTTTGCTACACCTCCGGCACCGCCGGGACGCCGCGTGGCGTGATGTTGTCGCATCGCGCGCTGCTGGCGAACGTCGAGCAGTGCGCCTCCCTGAAGCCCGCGCCCATCACGTCGACGGACCGCGTGCTGCTCGCAGTGCCGCTTTTCCACGCGTACGGCCTCGGCCCAGGGCTTTTCCAGATCGCCTCGGCTGCGGCGAGCGCGGTGCTGATGGACCACTTCAGTGTCGAGCCCGCGTTGAAGCTCTGCGAGGACTTCCGGATCACCGTGATCGTCGGTGTGCCGCCGATGTACCAGGCCTTCGCGCAGGTCCCAGCGGAACGGCTGGCGTCGGCGATGTCGACGCTGCGCCTGCTCACCTCCGGCGCGGCGCCGCTGGAGCCGAGCGTGCTCACGGCCATGTACCAAGCAACTGGCCTGCACATCTACGAGGGCTACGGCCTGACCGAGACCGGCCCAGTGCTGACGTGGACCCTCGTTGGCGGCGTTGCGAAACCTGGTTCCGTGGGACGTCCCATACCTGGCGTCGAGTTGCGGCTCGTCGACAGCGACGGCACGCCCGGCGGTGACGAGGATGGCGACGACGACGCGGGCGTTGTGTCCGTACGCGGCGCGAACCTGTTCAGCGGCTACTGGCCGGACGGCGCGCACGGTCCGGACGACGAGGGCTGGTTCCGTACCGGCGACGTGGGCTACCTCGACGACGACGGCGACCTGCACCTGGTTGACCGGGCGAACGACCTGATCATCGTGAACGGCTTCAACGTGTACCCGCACGAGGTCGAGCAGGTTCTGTCCGAACTGGACGGGATCCTCGAAGCGGCCGCCGTCGGTGTGCCTGACGAGCGCACGGGTGAGCGGGTCAAAGCGGTCGTTGTGCTGCGTGAAGGCGCTGAGCTGACCGAGGATCAGGTCCGCGAGCACTGCGCGGCACGGCTGGCGAAATTCAAGGTCCCCGGGCCCGTCGAATTCGTCACCACGTTGCCGCACTCCATCACCGGCAAGCTGCGGCGCGCGTCGCTTCGCTAGCGTGTCCCTGTGGCTCATGTGACCGTAATGACCCGGGAAGGCTGTCACGCGTGCGAGGTCGCCGAGGCTGACATCGCACGCATCTGTGACGAGCTCGGCGTTTCCTGGTCGGCTAAGGACGTGGACGCCGACCCGGAACTGCGCGCCGAATACGGCGACCGGGTCCCTGTCATCCTGATCGACGACAGGGAACACGGTTACTGGAAGGTCGAGGAGCCGCGCCTGCGCGCGGCCCTCAGCACTGCTTGACCATCTCCTGGAATCCCTTGCGGAACTCTTCCTCGTTGATGGACCGGATGACGCTCTTCGCGGCATCCGTGCACGGCTTGGTGGCCTGCGCGTTCTGTTCGGCGCGCTGCTTGTCCGAGACCGCCTTGATCCGCTCGGATTCGGTGTCCTCCAAGCGTTTCGCGGTCTTGGCGAGGTTGGCCTGAACGGTCTGCAGCTCGCCGCTGGTGCCCTTGTGATCACCTTGCTCGACCAGCCACAGCGCGCCAAGTGCGCCTGCGGCAAGGAAGAACACGATCGCCAGCGCCGACATCACGATCGCCGGTTTGTTCCGCGGCTTGCGTGGCACCGGCGCCGGATAGCCGACCGCAGGCAACGGTCCACTCAGGTACGGATTCGTTTCCTGGTAAGGAGTTTGCTGCTCCTGGTAAGGACTCTGCGGCAGTACCGCGGCGGGGAACTGCTCGCCAGGCAACGGCAGCCACTCGGTATCGACGGGCTGCTGCGCGGTGTTCTGCGGCGGCGTGATGGTCAACGGCGGCAGGTCTGGTCGCGGAGCGTCATCAGGCTGCTGAGCGGCCGGTGTGTTCTCGGTCATCGGTCCGTCTCACAGTAGTAATACGCGTATTCCCATTTGGTTTGATACTCAGCGACGTTGCCCGCGGCTCCCGCGATGTGCATTTCCCTGGTCGCTTTGGCGCAATCCCGGTTGTTGTACGCGGCGGTCTCGGCTGTCCGCTTCGCGTTCGAAACCTCGACGTTCCGCTTGTCCAAGCCGTCCTGCTTCTCCTGGGCCACGGCCAGCTTCGCTTTGACGTCGTTCGACTCGGCCTCGACGGCCGTGAGTTGCTCGGAAACCGTGCTGTGCTCTGCTCGTTCGAGCAGCCACAGCGTGCCGAATGTCCCTGCTGTCAGTACAAAGAGCGCCACGGCGACGAGTGGGACGATCGGGCGCCTGCGCTGTTCAGTCATCATCAATCCCCCTGAGTTACCGGCATCTCACGAAAATCAGCCCGACAGCGGCTTGGACCGACTGAGCGTCCCTGAAGGCAAGAAATTCACGGCCAGCTTTGGCACAAGGCTTGTGGGTCGCGGCTTCGGCCTCGAATTTCTGCCGGTCTTCCTCGGATTTCTTGATCGAGCTCTCGGTGTCGGCGTGGAGTTTCTCCACAACCGCCAATCTCGATTTCGTGCCGTCGAGCTCCGTTCGCGCCGTGCCCAGCTGATCGACTGTAGCTCGGTGATCGCCGCGCTCGAGGAACCACAGCGTCACGAAAGCCGTTGTCGCCAGTAGGAAAACCCCGGCGGTCGCCCAGAGGGCAACAGGTTTCCAGCTGGCCGGAGGTGGTTGGGCCGGTTGCGGTAATTCCGCAGGGATGTTGTCGTTCGTCATCAGGTCCCCCCTGATTGGAAACAAACCGTCGATGCGCCACATCGCTCGAGGGGACCGGAACGTAACGGACTTCTTACCGCTTGTAGGTCACAGATGCGAACCAACCGGTCGAGGGCGTCGAATAGATGGCGTGGAGAACTCTGACAACAGGCTGTCGCCGTGGCGCGCGGTGTGGGCGGGCGTCCTCGGCGTGGTCGCGGCAGTGGCCGCCGGTCACCTCGTCGCGGGTCTGCTCGACGCCAACGCGTCGCCGTTTCTCGCGGTCGGCAACACCGCGGTCGATCTGACCCCGGACCCGGTGAAGGACTGGGCCATCGCCACCTTCGGCACCGCGGACAAACTCGTTCTGCTGATCGGGATGGCGGTGGTGTTGCTTGGGTTCGCGGCCATCGCCGGACTGCTGTCCAGGCGGAGCCCCGCACCTGGGACCGTGGTGGCGGTTGTGGTCGGCGCGCTCGGGCTGATCGCGGTGATGGTCCGGCCCGACCTTGGCCAGTTGGCCATTCTGGCGCCGCTCGCCAGCCTGTTCGCGGGCGTTTTCGTGTTCCGGTGGATGCACCGGTTGGCGCAGCCGCCGCTTTCGTCTTCCGAGCGCCGGAAGTTCCTGCAGGCTTCCGCCGGGGTTGTCGCCGGGATTGGTGTCGCAGGGCTTGGCGGGCAACTGCTCGGTAGCCGTACGGACGTGGAGGGTTCGCGTGCCGCGATTGGCCAGTTGACCCCGGCCCAGCCTGCTCCGGCGGTCCCTTCTGGCGCTGACTTCGTTCCACGGACACCTCGGTTTCTGACGTCCAACCACGACTTCTACCGGATCGACACGGCGTTGAGTGTGCCGAAGGTGCGTGCGGAGGACTGGGCGCTGCGCATCCACGGCGCCGTGTCAAGGGAAATGACTCTGCGGTACGCAGACATCCGGCAGTTCCCGCTGGTCGAACGGACCGTCACGCTGACTTGCGTATCGAATGAGGTTGGCGGGAACTTGATCTCGACGTCCAACTTCATCGGGGTGCCGCTGAAGGACATCCTTGCCGCCGCGGGTGTGCAACCGGGGTCGGATCAGCTGTTCTCCACCAGTGCGGATGGATGGACCTGCGGCACGCCCGTCGCCGACATCATGGAACGCGGCCTGCTCGCGATCGGGATGAACGGCGAACCACTGCCCGTGGAGCACGGATTTCCAGCCAGGATGGTCGTTCCCGGCCTGTATGGGTACGTCTCGGCGACGAAATGGGTCGTCGACATGGAGTTCACTACCTTTGCTGACAAACAGGCCTATTGGCTCAAGCGCGGCTGGGCGGCTCGCGGACCGATCAAGACCCAGTCGCGCATCGACACCCCTCGGGGCTCGGCGCAGGCCGGGCGCGTAACCGTCGCTGGGGTGGCGTGGGCGCAGACTCGGGGGATCGCGAAGGTCGAAGTCCGTGCCGATGGGCGGGACTGGGTGCCCGCGCGCCTGGCCGCGGAGGTGAGCCTGGACACGTGGCGAATGTGGGAAGCAGACCTGGAGTTGGCGCCCGGCGAGTACACGCTGCAATGCCGCGCGACCGATCGGAGCGGGTACACGCAGACCGATGCGATTGCCGACCCCGTGCCGGATGGTGCGACCGGCTGGCACACGGTGCCCATCAGCGTGCGCTGATCGAAGCAGGCCCGCTGGGTGCATTGATCTGGGTGGGGCGCGGGGCCTTGATCGCGGCGGGCTGGAGTGGCCTGGTTGCCTCCATGTTTGTGGGGGCCTTGATCGCCGTTGCCCGCGGTAGCCATGGTTCCGCCGACCAGGGCACCTTGGCCTTCGCGCCCCTGACCAGCACTTACTCCCGTGCACCCGTAGTCGCCCAGCCGAGTGAACTTCGAGCGAACGGTCCGTTCGCTCGGCGATCACTCTTGCGAACCCCCAGCTCAACCCCCTCCGCCGGTAGACTGGCCAGGGGTCGTCCCCCCGGGAGTGGTGGGGGATGCGTTGGGGGCGTTTTTGGGGTGGAAATTGGGTTTGAGCTGGGGTTTTTCGTCGGTTGGGGGAGCTGGCATGGGGGATTTTTCGGGTGGGTTGAGTTCGGGCTTTTCGGGCCGTGGTGGTTCGCTGCTTTCCAGGTGGGTTGGGTTGGCGGGTTTCTCGCGTGTCCGCCCCACCGGCCTGGTGAGTCAAACTGCTCGACTCGCTACGTGCCTCGCTGGTCGCCGTCGTGCGCCGCTCGCGCGTTCAACACACCATGCCGGAGCGGCAGACACGCGCTGCCACCCATCAGCGACTTTTCCCGCTCGCTTCGCTCGCCGGAACGTCGTTCTTACTTGGGTGGGACGTCACATTCCGTCGGCGGCCGCGACGGGGGATGCTGATCCGATGGGGTCGCTGGTGTGTCCTCCGGTGAGACGCGATGTGAACCGCGTCAAGCCCAGTTCCAGCCACTTTGTGCATTCGTTCACAAATGGCTACCGTAAGCACATCAGCCCGGACATGTCTCCGGGATCAGTCCGGGTTTCGGTGAGGAGTAGCAGCGTGGCGGCAGCGCGTGGGCAGCGTGGCGGTGACCGGGATGCTGCACCCAACGCAGCCGAAGTCACCATGCCGATCCCGCCGGTGTCGGACACGCCTATGCAGCGCGCGCGTGCCATTCCTGAGGCGGCTGTCGCGCGGCTCGCGGTCTACCTCCGAGTGCTCAGTGGCATGGCCGAACAGGGCATCGTCACTCTCTCGTCCGAGGAGTTGGCTGCCGCGGCCGGTGTGAACTCCGCGAAATTGCGTAAGGACCTCTCGTACATCGGTTCCTATGGCACGCGTGGTGTTGGTTACGAGGTCAGCGTGCTTGTCGATCAGATCGAACGGATCCTCGGCCTGACCCGCAGCCACAGCGTCGCGGTCGTCGGAATCGGTAACCTCGGACATGCACTCGCCAACTACGGCGGGTTCCCGAGCAGGGGGTTCCCCGTGGCCGCGCTTTTCGATGTCGACCCCGATCTCGTCGGGGTGCCCGTCGGCGGCCTTCCCGTCAGCCACATCGATGACATCCCCAAGGTTTGCGCCGAGCGGGAGATCTCCATCGGCGTCATCGCGACTCCGCCAGCCGCCGCGCAGGCTGTGTGCGACCGGTTGGTCGCTGGGGGTGTCGCGAGCATCGTGAACTTCGCACCCGTTGTGCTCCAGGTTCCTGACCATGTCGAGGTTCGCAAGGTTGATCTCGCGGTCGAACTTCAGATTCTGTCGTTCCACGTCGCTCGCAGGGCGGACAGCATGAACGTCAACTCCCCGGCACTGGGCACTGTCGACGGGGTGGTGATCGGGCGATGAGTGTTCTCGCGGTTGGGGTTTCCCATCGCACCGCCGATGTCGATCTGCTCGAGCGGGTGGCCGTACCCGCCGACAAGACCGACAAGGTGCTCGCCGACCTTCTGCAGTGCGTCAACGTTTCCGAGGCGATTCTCGTTTCGACCTGCAACCGGGTTGAGATCTACGCCGTCGTCGACGCGTTCCACGGCGGTTTGTCGGACGTGGTCGACGTGCTGTCCCGGCATTCCGGTCAGCCAACTGCTTCGCTTTACCGGCACCTGTACGTGCACTACGCGGGCGCTGCCGTCGAGCACCTCTTCACCGTCACCGCGGGCCTTGACTCGATGGTCGTCGGTGAGGCGCAGATCCTCGGTCAGGTGCGCACCGCGTACAACACCGCGCGTGAACACGGCACGGTCGGTCGCGTTCTGCATGAGTTGACGCAGAAGGCTTTGCGCGTTGGCAAGCGTGCTCACTCGGAGACCGATCTCGACCAGGCCGGTGGCTCCGTTGTCTCGGAAGCCTTGTTGGACGCGGAAACCACGCTCAATGGCCTCGCTGGGCGGAAAGCGCTTGTCGTTGGCGCCGGTTCGATGGGTGGTCTTGCCGTCGCTGCTTTGAAGCGCGCGGAAATCGGACAGGTTGTCATCGCGAACCGCTCGCAGGCCAACGGTTCCCGGCTTGCCAACACGCTCGTCGAAGACGGCATCCCGGCGACCGCTGTTGGTCTTGAAGACCTTGAACAGCGCATCGCCGAGGCGGATGTTGTTGTCTCGTGCACCGGTGCGGTGACCGCGGTTATCCGTCAGGCCCACATTCTCAAGCGCGACAAGCCTTTGGTCGTCTGCGACCTTGGTCTGCCGAGGGACGTCGAGCACGGTGTCGCGGACATCGACAACGTCACGGTCGTCGACCTGGAAAGCCTGCAGCGGCGGCTTGCCGACGCGCCGAGTGGCCAGGGTGCCGCGCGGGCCGCGAGCATCGTCGCCGAGGAAGTTCAGGCGTACCTTGCCGCGCAGCGTTCCGCTGAGGTCACGCCGACCGTCACGGCGTTGCGTCGCCGTGCCGCCGAAGTCGTTGACTCCGAGCTGCTCCGGCTCGACTCGAAGCTGCCCGATTTGGACGGTGCGGTGCGTGATGAGCTCGCGCGCACGGTCCGACGTGTTGTGGACAAGCTGTTGCACACCCCGACTGTGCGGGTGAAGCAGCTCGCCGCGAACCCCGCTGGCGCCGGTTACGCCGACGCTCTGCGGGAACTGTTCGCACTCGACCCGGCGAAGCCGGACGCGATCACGAAGTCCCGTGTGGACGGTGAACTGTAGAAATGAAGCGGACCATCAGGATTGGGACCCGCGGCAGCGCTTTGGCGTTGACGCAGACGCGGATGGTCGCCGACGCGCTTGAGCGCGAGGGCGACGTGAACGTCGAGATCGTCACCGTGTCGACGCCAGGTGACCGGTCGGACAAGCCGATCGCGGAGATCGGTGTCGGCGTGTTCACCTCGGCGCTGCGCGACGCGCTCGCCGACGACCAAGTGGACGTCGCTGTCCACTCATACAAGGACTTGCCCACCGCGCCGGACCCTCGGCTCGCGCTCGCGGCTGTGCCGCTACGTGAGGATCCGAGGGACGCGTTGGTGGCGCGGGACGGGTTGACGCTCGGCGAGCTGCCTCCCGGATCGACCGTTGGCACGGGTTCCCCGCGCCGGGCCGCTCAGCTGGAAGCGCTGGGGCTCGGGCTGCGGATCGTCGGCCTGCGGGGCAATGTGGACACTCGGGTGCGCAAGGTGACCGACGGCGAGCTGGATGCGGTCGTCCTTGCCAAGGCCGGCCTTTCCAGGCTCGGCCGCCTCGACGTGATCACCGAGGTACTCGAGCCGATCCAGATGCTGCCCGCGCCCGCGCAGGGTGCGCTCGCGGTCGAGTGCCGTGTCGACGACGTTGACGTCGAACACCTTCTTCGCTCCATTGTGGACGATCAAGCCACCAGGGCTGCTGTAGCCGCTGAGCGGGCCATGCTGGCCAAGCTCGAAGCCGGCTGCAACGCGCCCGTTGGCGCACTGGCCGATGTCGTGGAGGACCTCGACGACGACGGGCGCGTGGTGATGCGCCTGTCGTTGCGTGGCGTCGCCGCGGTTTACGCGAAGGGCGAGGACGGCAACCCCGTCGTCGTCGATCTTCTTCGCGCCTCGGCCACTGGTGACCTGACCGCTGCCGAGCAGCTTGGCCGTGACCTGGCCGCGGAACTGCTCGACCTCGGCGCCGGTGTGCTTTCCGGCCCCGAGAGCCGTAGTTGATGGGAAGTGCCCTGAAATGACGACCAATGCACGTAAGGCCCCTGGCCGCGTCGCATTCGTAGGCTCCGGCCCCGGAGACGCCGGGCTGCTCACGGTTCGCGCACGCGAGCTGATCGAGCGCGCCGAACTGGTGGTGACCGACCCCGACGTGCCTGCTGGCGTACTCGCGTACGCCAAGGCCGACGCCGAGGTACGGCCTGCCGTCGGCCAGCCCGCCGACGTGGCGAAGGATCTCGCGAACGAGGCGAAGGCCGGGCGTTCGGTTGTCCGGTTGGTCGCCGGTGACCCGTTGACGCAGACCGCTGTCGTCGCCGAGACGCAAGCGGTTGCCAAGAACGCCACCTCCTACGACGTCGTGCCTGGAGTGCCTGCGGGCACTGCGGTTCCGGCGTACGCGGGTGTCGCGCTCGGCTCACAACACACCGAAGTGGACATTCGCGGCACGGTCGACTGGGCCGGTCTGGCCGGCGTGCACGGTCCGCTTGTGTTGCACGCCAACGCAAGCAACCTCGCCGAGGCCGCGTCTTCGTTGGTGGAGCACGGTCTTGCGCCGCAGACCCCGGTCGCCGTCACCTCCGACGGCACGGGCTCGTCGCAGCGCACGATCGACACCACGCTCGCATCCCTTGCGGCGGACGCTGGTGAGCTCGTTGGCAACCTCATTGTCACTGTGGGACAAGAGGTGGCCGGTCGCTCGAAGCTGTCGTGGTGGGAGTCGCGCGCGCTCTACGGCTGGAAGGTCCTCGTGCCGCGCACCAAGGACCAGGCGCAGGAGATGAGCGAGCGGCTGCGGATCCACGGCGCGATCCCGTCCGAGGTCCCGACGATCTCCGTCGAGCCGCCGCGTAGCCCGGCGCAGATGGAGCGTTCGGTCAAGGGTTTGGTTGACGGCCGCTACCAGTGGGTCGTGTTCACCTCGACCAACGCGGTTCGCGCGGTGTGGGAGAAGTTCTCCGAGTTCGGTTTGGACGCTCGCGCGTTCTCCGGCGTGAAGATCGCTTGTGTCGGTGAGTCGACGGCGGCCAGGGTGCGGTCGTTCGGCATCATCCCCGAGCTGATCCCGTCGGGTGAGCAGTCCAGTGAGGGTCTGCTCGCGGACTTCCCGCCGTACGACGACATTCTCGACCCGGTCGACCGGGTTCTGTTGCCACGGGCCGACATTGCCACCGAGACCCTCGCGGCCGGTCTGCGCGACCGCGGCTGGGAGATCGACGACGTGACGGCGTACCGCACGGTGCGCGCCGCGCCGCCGCCAGCCGAGACCCGCGAGATGATCAAGACCGGTGGCTTCGACGCGGTGTGCTTCACCTCGTCCTCCACGGTCCGTAACCTTGTTGGTATCGCAGGAAAGCCGCACGCTCGCACGCTCGTTGCCTGCATCGGCCCGAAGACCGCGGAAACCGCCCGTGAATTCGGCCTGCGGGTTGACGTTCAGCCCGAGGTGCCGCAGATCCCGGCGCTGGTCGACGCTCTCGCTGAGCACGCGGCCCGGCTGCGTGCCGAAGGCGCGTTGCCGCCGCCCCGCAAGACGAAGCGGGCGCGTCGCTGATGTTCCCGAGTCATCGTCCCCGTCGGTTGCGCCGCACTGCGGCGCTCCGGCGGATGGTGAGCGAGACGACGCTGCGGCCGGAGCAGATGATCCTGCCGATGTTCGTGAAGGAAGGGCTGACCGAGCCGGTCGCCCTTTCCTCCATGCCCGGCGTGCTCCAGCACAGCCGTGACTCACTGCGCAAAGCCGCCGTCGAGGCCGTTCAGGCCGGTGTCGGCGGCTTGATGCTGTTCGGCGTGCCGGAGAAGCACGACGCTGTCGGCTCGGGCGCGACGGACCCGGACGGCATCCTGAATGTCGCGCTGCGGGACGTCTACGACGAGGTCGGCGACAGCACGGTGATCATGTCCGACCTGTGCCTCGACGAGTTCACCGATCACGGCCACTGTGGCGTGCTCGACGCGCAGGGCAACGTCGACAACGACGCGACCCTGGAGATCTACGCCGAGATGGCGGTCGCCCAGGCCCGTGCCGGAGCTCACGTGCTCGGCCCGAGCGGGATGATGGACGGCCAGGTCGGCGTGGTCCGCAGCGCGCTCGACGACGCGGGCTTCCAGGAGACCGGCATCCTCGCCTACTCGGCGAAGTACGCATCGGCGTTCTACGGCCCGTTCCGCGACGCGGTGGACTCGCAGCTCAAAGGCGACCGCAAGGCCTACCAACAGGACCCCGGCAACATCCGTGAGTCGCTCCGCGAGGTCCAGCTCGACCTCGCCGAAGGCGCGGACATGGTGATGGTCAAGCCCGCGCTGGCGTACCTCGACGTGATCAGGGCGACCGCGGAGATCTCGGACGTCCCGGTGGCCGCGTACCTGGTCTCCGGCGAGTACTCGATGATCGAGGCGGCGGCCGCGAACGGCTGGCTCGACCGGCGGCGCACGATCACCGAGGCGCTCACGTCGATCCGGCGCGCCGGAGCCGACATTGTGCTCACGTACTGGGCAGTCGAGGTCGCGGGCTGGCTCCGCGAGGGCTGAGAGTAGCGTGCGTGTCGTGAAGATGCGCATTTCGGACGGTGAGACGGCCGCGCCTTTGATGGTTCGCGTGTCGTTCTGGTTCTGGGTGGGTGCTGCCGTTGTCGGCCTGCTCGACGCCGTGCTGTTCTTCTATTTCAAGGACCAGTTGATCGAGACGACCATTCGGCAGAACCCGGCGTTGAATGTCGATCAGGTCCGTTCGGGCGCCAACTCGTTCGTCTGGCTGACGCTCATCCTCGCGGTACTGTTCGGGTCGCTGTACGTGTATTTCGGCAGGCAGATGCGTATAGGCGTGCGCAAGGCGCGCACCAGGCTGCTCATCGCGGGCATCGTGCACCTGGTGATCAGCGTGCTGTTCCCGGTCAGCTATATCGTGCTGCTCGGCGTGCTGCTGTCGGTGGTCGGTGCGTTGTTGATGTTCGTGCCGTACCAAGCCAAGACCTACTTTTCGGCCGAGGTCTAGGAGTCTTTCCCGTGTCCGACCCGCTTTTCCCCGCACCGAAGTACACCGAGCAGAAACCGCCGAAACCCGCGGTGCCCAAGGAAGTGAACATCGCCTTCTGGGTGTGGGTGCTGTCCGCGGTGGTGTCGACGGTGCTGCAGGCCATCGACGTCGACGTCGTGGTCCAGCAGTTCCTCCAGCAGTCCGTTGGCCGTCCCGAGGCGCAGCTGCCGCCGAGCACGATCAAGACGATGCTCTACGTCGGGTTCATCGCGGGCGCGCTGCTGATGGTGTTCTTCGCATGGAAGATGCGGTCCGGCCGTAACTGGGCCCGGATCGTGATCACCGCGTTCGCGGTCGCCGGTCTGTTCTCGCAGGCTTCCGCGGTCGGGTTTTCCGACTGGCTCGCGTTGGTCTCGGTTGTGATCACCGCGGCTGGTCTTGTGTACATGTTCATGCCGCCGTCCAACGCGTACTTCCGCCAGTTCCGCAAGGTGCCGCCGCCGCGATGACCGCGCCGGTCTTCTACTCCGAACCCGGTTCCACCTGGTGGCCGGTGCTGTGGGGACCGGTTTTCGCGCTGGTCGGCGCGACCGTCGAGTGGACGACCGGGCCGGTGCACGTCGTCGCGTGGGTCATCGTCGCGTTCTTGTTCGCCGGTGCCGCCGCGGTATGGGTCCAGGCGAGGCGCAGGATCTGCTCGGTCGAGCTGACCCACCTGACGCTGCGCCAGGGCCGCGAGGAGCTGCCGCTCGACCAGATCGCCGCGGCTGACGAGGAGGTCGGGACCCCGATGGCGGCGCGTGTTCTCGGTGGTGGCCTGGCCGTGCCGCGCAAATTCGAGTCTGTTCCGCTGAAGCTGTGGGACGGCACGACCGTGCTCGCGTGGGCGCAGGACGGCGAAGCCTTGCGGGCTGCCCTGCGCGAACGAATCGACTCGTGAGAAGCTGCTTAGTGTGACTGCCCAGCCGAAGGCCGCCCCGGAGCAGGAACCCGAGCTTCCCGCGCTGCCGCCGGTGCGTGCGAAGCTGAACCAGCCGAAGCGCGCGCTCGTCGCCGCTGCGGAGCTGCTGGTCGCCGCCGCGCTGGTCTGGCTGGGCTTCTGGTTGTGGCCGAAGGGCATCGCGACCATCACCACGGTGTTCGACGACGGCCGCACGCTCGTGTCGCACCGCTACTACGGTCACTGGATGTCACTGGCGATCTTCTCCGGCACGATCGCAGGTCTGCTGGTGGTCGACGCCTTGCGCCAGCTGGTGCTGGCGGCTCGGACTCGCCCCAAGCATCGGGCGTGAGCGTTCCCAGCTAACTCCCAGCTTGTTTCTAGGGAGCTCGGAAGTGCCGCGCCAAATATTGCGGCATGAGACGCGGACGCCGTGCGTGGGTGATCAATGGGGTACTCGTGGTGGCTCTTGTCGCCGCGGGCTGGGGTGCGTACACCTTCTTGTGGCCGAGTTCCAACGCGGCAACGCCGACCGGCGTCCGGTCCGTCGCGGCGACACAGACCGATGTCGTGGAAACGGTTTCCGCCGCTGGCAACGTGGAAAGCAGCTACACCGGGACCGCGGACTTCGCCACGGGCGGCACGATCACGCAGATCAACGTCAAGGTCGGCGACACCGTCACCAAGGGCCAGCAGCTGGCCAAACTGGACGACAAACAGGCGAAACTACAGCTCGCGGCGGCCAAGTCCAGCCTGAGCGCGGCACGGGAGAACCTGGCCAACGCGGGCACCACGACCTCTCAGCAGGGACAGTCGCAGAGCACGAAGTCCTTACAGGCACAGGTGGACCAGGCCGAGGTCAGCGTCGAGCAGGCGCAGGAGGTGGTCAACGCGACCACGCTGGCCGCACCCGGCGACGGGACCGTGACCTCGGTGAACGGCACTGTGGGGCAGAAATCCGGATCTTCATCCGGTAGCGGTTCGTCTGGTGGGGGCGTGGCCAGTTCGTCGTCTTCGTCGTCCACTTCGTCCGGGTTCATCACGATCACGAACCTTGCTGGCCTGCAGGTCAAGGCGAACCTCGCGGAAATCGACGTGGCCAAGGTCAAAGCGGGCCAGGACGCCACGGTCACGCTGAACGCGTTGCCCGACACCCCGCAAGCGGCCAAGGTGTCGGCGATCGACCTGACCGCCACGACGGGCTCCAACAACGTTGTGACCTACGGCGTGACGCTGACGCTGAACACGCCTCCCGCGCAGTTGCGGCCGGGACAGTCCGCGAGCGTCGCGATCACGGTTGCCAGGGCGGATGACGTGATCGCGATTCCGTCGGCCGCGATGCGCACGGTCGGCACGTCGCACACGGTGAACATTCTCGCCAACGGTCAGGAGACGAGCCGTGCCATCGAGATCGGTGTGCGCAGCGAGTCCTTGGTGCAGGTGACGTCCGGGCTGAACGTCGGCGACCAGGTCGTCCTGCCGACGGCTCCGGCCACGACCGGCCAGCAGGAACGCGGTGGCGGTGGTGGCTTCGGCGGTGGCGGCTTTGGTGGCGGCGGAGGCGGTGGCGTCCGGATCCAGCAGCCTGGCGGCGGCGGGACCGGGCGATGAAGCCGGTCATCGAAGTCAGCGCGCTGCACAAGACCTACGGCACGGGTGAGACCGAAGTGCACGCGTTGCGTGGCGTGGATCTGACCGTGTGGCCCGGCGAATACCTGGCGATCATGGGCGCGTCCGGTTCGGGCAAATCGACCTTGCTGAACGTGCTCGGCTGCCTGGACGTGCCGAGCAGTGGAACGTACAAACTGGACGGAATCGACGTCGGTGATCTCAACGAACGACAGCTCTCATTGGTACGTAACCGAAAGATCGGCTTTGTCTTCCAGTCATACAACCTGGTACCCCGAACCTCCGCACTGTCCAATGTGGAGATACCACTTGTCTACGCTGGTGTCGGCCGCAAGCAGCGACGTGAGCGAGCAATGGCGGCCCTGGAAATGGTTGGGCTCGTCGACCGCGCGGGCCACAAACCGAACCAGCTTTCCGGTGGCCAGCAACAGCGCGTCGCGTTGGCGCGTGCGCTGGTGACCGGCCCGGCGATGGTGCTTGCCGACGAACCGACCGGAAACCTGGACAGCGAAAGCACTGCCGAGGTACTGGCCGTGTTCGACCGGCTCAACCGGATCGGCCGGACGATCGTGATGATCACCCATGAGGACCACGTCGCTGGGCACGCCGCTCGAATGGTCCGTGTTTCCGACGGCCAGATCGTCGAAGACACCGCGCGGTGGCACATGACGGGAGCGCTGTCGTGAAGTTCGGCGAGGTGCTGCGGTTCGCTTTGCGTGGGCTCGCGGCCAACAAACTGCGCTCCGGTCTGACGACCCTTGGCATCATGATCGGTGTCGCTGCCGTGATTCTGCTTGTCGCGGTGGGCAGTGGGGCGTCGGCTTCGATCGAGCAAAGCATCGCGGGCCTTGGCACCAACGTCCTGACCGTTTCGCGTGCCGGTGGGCAGAACGCGAACGCGCGGCCGTTGACCGTCGAGGACGCCAAGGCTTTGGCCGATCCGCTTGGCGCGCCGGACGTGAAGGCCAGCTCGCCCGTTGTGTCCACTCCGGTCACCGCGGTCTACCAGGGCACCAGTTACCAGGTGCCGCAACTGATCGGCACGAACCCGGAGTACTTCACCACGTCCAACAGCGCGGTCGCCAACGGCTCGCTGTTCACTTCGGACGATGTGACCTCGGGCCGCAAGGTCATGGTCCTCGGCCCGACGACCGCGCAGGAACTTTTCGGCAGTGCCGATCCAATCGGCAAACAGGTGCTGGCCGACAACATCCAGTTCACCGTGATCGGCGTGCTGCAGTCGAAGGGTTCGTCCGGCCTGAACAACGCCGACGACACCGCGATCGCGCCGTTGACTGCCGTGCAGAATTCGTTGACCGGCTATGGTCAGGTCAACCAGATCCTCGTGCAGGCAACGAGTTCCGACTCGATGTCCGCGGCACAGGCCGAGATCACGGCGATTCTGACCGCACGGCACCGGATCGCCGCCAACCAGACCGCGGATTTCCGTGTGCTGAGCCAGGAACAGCTGCTGGCGACGCGCACGACCGCGACCGACACGTTCACTGTCCTGTTGGCCTCGGTTGCCGCGATTTCCTTGCTGGTTGGGGGAATCGGCGTTACGAACATCATGCTGGTGACCGTGACCGAGCGGATTCGTGAGATCGGAATCCGCAAGGCGATTGGCGCGACGCGGGGCGTGATCCTCGGGCAGTTCCTGACCGAGGCGACGTTGCTGAGCTTGTTCGGCGGTGCTTTGGGCGTCGCGGCCGGGGTGATCGGCAGCCAGTTCACCATCGCCGGGATCACGCCAGTGGTCGTGCCCGGCTCGATTTTCCTCGCGTTCGGCGTGTCCGCGCTGATCGGCCTGTTCTTCGGCAGCTATCCCGCGGGCAGGGCCGCGTCGCTGCGCCCGATCGAAGCCCTGCGTCACGACTAGAGGAGAGGACTCATGACCGAACCACAGCAGACCCCGGCCCCGCTGCCCGGCGATCTGGACCAGGAGCTCAGCCAGGCCAAACGCGGGTTGTCCAAGGTCACCATCGGGCTCGGCGTCGTGGTGCTGGCGCTGGTCGCGTTCTTCGGTGGCGTGTGGACACACTCCGCTGTGGCGGGCTCCTCCACCGCTGCGGCGGCTCAGCCACAACGGCCTGGGGGAGGCGGCGGTATGCGTATTGGCCCTGGCGGCGGCGGCCAAGGCCAAGGTGGCGGCCAGTTCCGTGGCGGCACCATGGGGACGGTGGACCGTATCGAGGGCAACGCCATCTACGTGAAGTTGCCCGACGGCACCGAAACCAAGGTGACCACATCGGACACCACCAAGGTGGAGACGACCGTCGAGGGCAAGCTGTCCGACATCACCCCCGGCTCGTCGGTGCTCGTGCAGGGCCAACGCGCCGAGGATGGAGTGACCGCGAACACCATCACCAAACGGCCAAGCTGACCTGCGGACTCCGATCCCAAAGGTCGAGTTGACCCGCGGACTCCGATCCCAAAGGTCGAGTTGACCCGCGGACTCCGATCCCAAAGGGATAGTTCGCAAATCCAGTTGTCCACAGAGCCGCGGAACCCCACTGTTGATCAAGCCCCACCGATAGACTGGCCAGGGGTCGTCCCCCCGGGAGTGGTGGGGGATGTTCTGGGGCCGGTGGGGGTAGCCGTGGGCTTTGAGGACCTTTGACCCTGGCGCACGGGACCGCCTGTTGCCCGACAGCCCGTGCGTCAGACCACAACCCCTCACCTGTAAGACTGAAGTTGTGAGCACAGGTGTTGAGCAGGTCAAGACCTCGGCCCAGTTGTTCGAGCGCGCGAGTGCCCTCATCCCTGGCGGGGTGAACTCGCCGGTTCGCGCGTTCCACTCGGTCGGTGGCACGCCGAGGTTCATGGTCAAGGGCGAAGGCACGTACCTCTGGGACGCGGACGGCAATCGCTACGTCGACCTGGTCAGCTCGTGGGGGCCGATGATCCTTGGGCACGCGCACCCGAAGGTCGTCGAGGCTGTCAGGGAGGTCGCACTGAACGGCCTGTCCTTTGGTACGCCAACCGCGGGCGAGGTCGAGTTGGCCGAGGAGATCGTCAACCGGGTCCGGCCGGTGGAGCAGGTACGCCTGGTCAACTCGGGTACCGAGGCGACCATGAGCGCGATTCGGCTGGCGCGCGGGTACACCGGGCGCTCGAAGATCATCAAGTTCGCTGGGTGCTATCACGGTCACGTCGACGCACTGCTGGCTGAAGCGGGTTCGGGTGTCGCGACCCTCGGGCTGCCGACGACGCCGGGTGTCACGGGCGCGCAGGCCAACGACACGATTGTGCTTCCGTACAACGACATCGACGCGGTCCGGGCGGCCTTCGAACAGCATGGCGACACCATCGCGGCTGTGATCACCGAGGCCGCGGCCGGGAACATGGGTGCCGTCGCGCCGATCAACGGGTTCAACGAGGGCCTGCGTTCGCTGACCGCTCAGTACGGCGCCTTGCTGATCATCGACGAAGTGATGACCGGGTTCCGGGTGTCGAGCTCTGGCTGGTTCGGGCTGGAGGGCGTGGCTGGCGACCTGTACACGTTCGGCAAGGTCATGTCCGGCGGGTTGCCCGCGGCCGCGTTCGGCGGCAGTAAGGAGATCATGTCCCGGCTGGCTCCGCAGGGGCCCGTCTACCAGGCCGGAACCCTTTCCGGGAACCCGGTCGCGGTCGCTGCCGGGCTCACCACGCTGCAGAACGCCGACGCTGCCGTCTACGAAAAGCTCGACGCCAACGCGCACCGGCTCGGCGGTCTGTTCACGGACGCGCTCACCGAGAAGAGCGTCCCGCACCGCGTGCAGTACGCGGGCAACCTGGTCAGCGTGTTCTTCACTGAGGACCTGGTGACCAGTTACGAAGGCGCCAAGAAGGCCGAGACCTGGCGATTTCCCGCCTTTTTCCATGCGCTGCTCGACCGCGGTGTCTACGCACCGCCGAGCGCGTTCGAGGCGTGGTTCGTCAACGCTGCCCTCGACGACGACGCGTTCACCATCATTGCCGAAGCGCTGCCCCACGCAGCCGCTGCCGCCGCGGAGGCTGTCAAGTGACTCGCACCATCGTCCACATGCTGCGCCACGGCGAGGTTCACAACCCGACGGGCATCCTCTACGGCCGCATCCCCGGGTTTGGTCTGTCTGACCTGGGCAAAAGGCAGGCGTTGACGGTTGCGGAGTTCCTCAAGGACCGGGACATCACGCATGTCGTGTCCTCGCCTCTGCAGAGGGCCCAGGAGACTGCGGCGCCGGTCGTGGATTCGCACCAGCTCGAGCTGGCCACGGACGACCGGCTGATCGAGCCGGACAACGTCTTTGAAGGTCAGCGGGTCTCGGTCGGCGCGGGCTCGCTGCGTTCGCCGCGTGCCTGGCGGCATCTGACCAACCCGTTCCTGCCGTCGTGGGGCGAGCCTTATTTGGAGATCGCACACCGGATGCTTGGCGCCGCGCACCGCGCCCGGGCAATCGCCGAAGGCCACGAGGCGGTCTGCGTTTCGCACCAGCTGCCGATCTGGACGTTGCGCCGGTTTCTTGAGGCCAAGCGCCTGTGGCACGACCCGCGGCACCGCGAGTGCTCGCTGGCCTCGTTGACCACCCTGGAGTTCGACGACGAGCGGCTCATGCGGATCACGTACCAGGAGCCTGCTGGTCACACGGACCCGAAGGTGACCGGCGCATGAGGAAGGCACTCGTGATCGCGGCGGTCTTCGCGGCCGTCGCCGGATGCTCGACCGGGACGGACGCGGTCGTGCGCGGCACGGAGTTCGACTTCGTCGCGCCCGGCGGCCAGTTGGAGATCGCCTACAACAGCCCGGACCGCAAGCCGCTGCCCGATCTGACCGGCGAGAGCCTGATGGAACCGGGCAAGCAGATCAAACTGTCCGATTACGCCGGCAAGGTCGTGCTGATCAACATCTGGGGCGCGTGGTGCGGGCCGTGCCGTGCCGAGGCCCCTGAGCTGCAGAAAGTGCACGAGGAACGCCAGGGACAAGTCCAAGTACTCGGCATCGACGTGCGGGACGACGTCCGCTCGATGCCGGAGGACTTCGTCCGGAACTACCAGCTGACCTACCCGTCCATTTACGACCCGGGCAGCCGGTCCTTGCTTGGCCTCAAGGGGTACCCGCGCAACGCCGTACCGAGCACGATCATCTTGGACAAGCAGCACCGGGTGGCGCACGTGTTCCTGCTGGCGAAGCTGAAGTCGGACTTTGATCCTTTGCTGGACAAACTGGCTGCTGAGGCCTCGTGAGTGGTTAGCAGGGTTAGAACACGCATAACCACTCACGAGGTGTGACCAGGGACCTAGGTCCTGGGTGCCGGTTCGAGGCCTGGTGGGAGCCGTGCATACCCTCTGATGTGTGAATCCGACCGAGATCGCGGTGTCGGGGCCATTGCTGTTCGCCAGTGGCCTCTCCCTGCTCGCGGGGATGATCTCGTTCGCGTCGCCGTGTGTTGTGCCGCTGGTCCCCGGCTACCTCGCCTATCTGGCCGCGTTGGTCGGCGCGGACGCCCCCGCGGTCAACGCCGATGAGCAGACCAAGCGCGGCCGCTACCGGGTGCTCGGCGCGGTCGGCCTGTTCGTGCTCGGGTTCACCGTCGTTTTCACGGTCACGGTCGGCGGCCTGGTGTGGCTGTCCGATCAGTTCCTGATCAACCAGGATCTGCTGCAACGCGTCGGCGGCGTGGTGATGATCCTGATGGCGCTGGTGTTCGTCGGCCTTGTGCCGATGCTGCAGCGGGACGTCCGGTTCCACAAACTTCCCCGCGGCGGGCTGATCAGCGCGCCGATCCTTGGCGGCGTCTTCGGTCTCGGGTGGACTCCGTGCATCGGGCCGACGCTGTCCGGCGTGCTGATGATGGCCGCGAGCACCGGAACCACGAGCGCGCGCGGCATTCTCCTCGTGCTCGTCTACTGCCTCGGCCTTGGCGTGCCGTTCTTGCTGATCGCGTTGGGTGCGCGGTGGGCGGTGCGGGCCACGGCCTGGCTGCGTAACAACGGCCGCAAGGTCCAGATTTTCGGCGGTGTGCTGATGTTCGCGGTCGGCGTGCTGCTGGTCACTGGCTTGTGGGGCGAGGCCATCGCCTGGATGCGCTACGCCTTCATCTCTGACACGGAGTTGCCACTGTGATTCCGTTCCTGCGCAACACATGGCGTGCCTTGACGTCCATGCGCACCGCGCTGATCCTGCTGTTCCTGCTCGCGCTCGCGGCGATGCCCGGCGCGTTGTTGCCGCAGCGGACGTTGAACGCCAACAAGGTCGCCGACTACATCGCCGAACACGGCTGGTGGGGACGGCTGCTGGACAAGCTCCAGTTCTACAACGTCTATGCCAGCGTGTGGTTCGCCTCGATCTACATCCTGCTGATGATCTCGCTGGTCGGCTGCCTGCTGCCGCGGACGTTCGAGTACGCGAAGGCGTTGCGCACCAAGCCTGTGCTCACTCCGCGCAACCTCGCCCGGATGCCGCACCACAGTGAGTCCACTGTGGACACGTCGCCGGACGAGGTGATCGCGCGGGCCAACAAGGCACTGTCCGGCTGGCGCAAGACCGAGCGGATCGAGGACGACGGCACCCGCACGATCTCCGCGGAACGCGGCTACCTGCGGGAGACCGGCAACCTGGTCTTCCACTTCGCCATGCTCGGCCTGATCATCGCGCTGGCCATCGGCAAGCTCTTCGGTTACGAAGGCCAGGTCATCATCAAGGCCGACGGCAGCCAGGAGTTCTGCAACGCGGGCGTGCTGCCGTACGACTCCTTCCAACCAGGACTGCTGGTCGACGGCACGGGCGGGTCGCCGTTCTGTATGAAGGTCAAATCCTTCGACGTGAACTTCCTGGACACCGGGCAGCCCGACCTGTACAGGGCGAACCTGGAATACCAGTCCGAAAAGGACCTCACATCGGGCAAGTGGGAGAACTACGGCCTGGAGGTCAACTCGCCGCTGCGGACCGACGGCGACCGGATCTACCTGCTTGGCCACGGCTACGCACCGGTGTTCTCGGTGACGTACCCCAGCGGCGAGAAGCGCACGATGGATACCCAGTGGCGGCCGACGAACCAGACCACGCTGCTGTCGGAAGGCGCGACGAAGTTCGACCCGCCGGGGATCACCAACGCGGAAGAGCGCCGGACCAAGCAGATCGCGGTGACCGGCTTGCTCGCGCCGACCGCGCGGCTACACGGCACGCTGCTCGACTCCAGCTTCCCTGACCTGCGCAATCCGATGGTCGCGATCGACGTCCTGCGTGGCGACCTCGGCATCGACGATGGCCGCGGCCAGAACATCTTCGTGGTCGACCAGCGGATGATCGACACCGGCAGGCTGCAGAAGGTCGCGCGGCAGAACCTCGAACCGGGCGGCGAGATCAAGCTGGACGACGGCACGGTTGTCCGGTTCGAAGGCGTGAAGCGCTGGGTGTACCTGCAGGTGTCGCACGATCCCGCGCAGGTGTGGGTGCTGGTGTTCGCGATCGCGATCATCCTGGGCATCGGGGCGTCGCTGATCATCAAGCGGCGCCGGTTGTGGGTCCGTGCCGGACCTTCGGCCGATGGCCGTACCGTGGTCGAGGTCGGCGGGCTCGCCCGTACTGACCAGGCCGGATACGGCGAAGAATTCGAACGGCTCTCGGGTGCGGTAACCGGAGGAAAGAACTGATGGTCAACGAGACGTTTGCCCAGTTCGGTGACTGGATGTACGGCGCGACTGTCTTCGTCTACGTCTTCGCGATGGCATTCGCCCTGATCGAGCAGGCCTTCGGCAAGGTCAAGTCGAAACGTGCGATGGCACGGGAGCTGGCCACGGTCGGCGGCCCCAGCGTGGTCGAGGAAGCGCCCGTGCAGGCCATCGGCGCCCGGCCCAAGGTGGACCGCTCGGCACGCTACGGCCGGATGGCCGCCGCGCTGCTGACGCTCGGCGCGCTGCTGCACTTCAGCTCGCTTGTGCTGCGCGGCCTGGCCGTCGGGCGCGTGCCGTGGGGAAACATGTACGAGTACATGTCCGCGGTGTGCCTCGTCGCGGTGGTCACGTGGCTCGTGCTGATCAGGAAGTTCCCGGTCCGCCGGTTGTCGGTGTTCGTGCTGCTGCCGATCGTGATCCTGATGTTCCTCGGCGGAACGCTGCTGTACTCCGAGGCCGCGCCGTTGCAGCCCGCGCTGCGCTCGTACTGGATCATCATTCACGTCGCGGCGGCGATCATCGCGTCAGGTTTGTTCCTCGTGCCCGGTGTGGCCAGCATCCTGTACCTGATCCGCAATCGTTATGACCACGATCAGACGAAGTTTGTCCGGCTCGGTGAGCGTCTGCCGGGTGCGGATGTCCTCGATCGGGTGGCGTACCGGACCACGATCATCGCCTTCCCGATCTTCACCTTCGGCGTCATCTGCGGCGGAATCTGGGCCGAGGCGGCATGGGGACGGTTCTGGGGATGGGACCCGAAGGAGACCGTCGCCTTTGTCGCATGGGTGGTTTACGCGGCCTACCTGCACTCTCGTGCGACAGCCGGGTGGCGCGGCAGCCGGGCGGCGTGGATCAACATCCTCGGTTTCTCCGCGACGGTCTTCAACCTGTTCTTCGTCAACTTGGTGACTGTCGGGCTGCACTCTTACGCGAACGGATGACCCGAACGATCGGGTAACCCCGTTCGACCTGCGCGCACAGCTACAGCTACCGTCGGAAGCGGTGGTCGAGGAGGTCTCGATCCTTGACGATCGCAGGAGGGACACCGGGGTGACTGGACGCTACGACGACTCCGCTCAGCGGCCCGACGCCGCGTGGCAGCCGCCTAGCGGAGAAAGCCCTCCGGCGGATCAGACCTCTGCCGACCAGACGGCCGCTGACCAACCCGAGCTGTACGTCGAACCGTCAACCGACTCGGCGCCCTACCCGGCGCCGCCGTCGGACGCGAACGAGTCGGGTCAGCACCAGGTCCCCTCTGGGCCCTACCAGGTTCCGCAGGGCGGATCGGGTCCTTACCAAGTGCCAGGTGGCTCCGGTCCTTACCAGGTCCCGGGTGGTTCCGGGCCCTATCAGGTGCCGGGCGTCGCTGACCAGCAGCAGGCTTCTGGTGGCTCGGGTCCGTATCAGGTGCCTGGCGGCTCTGATCCTGCTGGCTCCGGTGCGTATCAAGTTCCTCAGGGCGCTTCTGGCCCGCACCAGGTGCCAGGCGGTTCCGGTCCGTACCAAGTTCCGCAGGGTGCCTCCGGCCCTTACCAGGTCCCGCCGGGCGGATCGGGTCCGTACCAGGTCCCGCAGGGTTCTTACCCGGCGCCTGGCCAGGGATACCCGTATCCCCAGCAGCAGCCGTATCCTCCGCCGCAGCAGCCCGCCGGCCACCCTGTGCCGCACGATCTGGCCAGCTCCCGGCTGATCAAGCAGGACAAGAAGACGCCACAGTCGGGCTGGCGCAAGGCGCTTTACGTGGCCTCCGGCCGCACGATCAACATGGGCGAGAGTGCCGAGGACGTGCACCGCCGTGAACTGATCGCCCGCGTCAGCCAGCCTCTGCGCGGCTGCTACAAGATCGCGATGCTGAGCCTGAAGGGCGGCGTCGGCAAGACCACGGTCACCACCACGCTCGGCTCGACCTTCGCCTCACTGCGTGGCGACCGCGTGATCGCTGTCGACGCGAACCCGGACCGCGGGACGCTGAGCCAGAAAATCCCGCTGGAGACCACGGCAACTGTTCGCCACCTTCTGCGTGACGCGAGCCGCGTGACGAAGTACAGCGACGTGCGCGCGTACACCTCGCAGGGCCCGAGCAGGCTCGAAGTGCTTGCCAGCGAGCAAGATCCAGCCGTGTCGGAGGCGTTCAGCGAGGACGACTACCGGCGCACGGTCGCGCTGTTGGAGCACTTCTACAACATCGTGCTGACCGACTGCGGTACGGGCTTGATGCACTCGGCGATGCGCGGCGTGCTGGACATCGCCGACTCGCTGGTGATCGTGTCGTCCGGCTCGGTCGACGGCGCCCGAAGCGCGTCCGCGACCCTGGACTGGCTTGATGCGCACGGCTATCGGAACCTGGTCGCCAGGTCCGTCGCGGTGATCAACTCGGTCCGGCCGAGATCCGGCTCGGTCGATTTGGACAAGCTGTCAGCGCACTTCGCGTCGCGATGCCGCGCGGTAAGCCTGATCCCGTTCGATCCGCACCTGGAAGAAGGTGCGGAGATCGAACTGGACCGGCTGGAGCACGCCACCAAGATGGCGTTGCTCGAGATGGCAGCCACTGTCGCGGACGACTTCGCCACGAAGCAGTAGCGGCTCTTGTCAGGCCGGCGGATCCTCGCCGGCCTTTTTGTTGCGTTCGTCCAACCCGCGCAAGAACTCCGGGTCATCATCGGGTGCGACCGTGCCACGCTCCCGGCGTGCCGTGACGCCGGCTGCCTGCGCTCCGAACGCACGCCACAGCAGGACTGCGACGGTCAGCGCTCCGACCGCGGCGAGCAAATACAGCATGTCGCCACCTCCTCGAGTTTCCGTACCCGAGGTTAGCCCGTTCGTCCGACTTGCGCCGCCACCCCATGCAGGCGATGGCCGAATGTGACGGACAGTGGTATCAGTCGTTATGACTGACTTCGGTGGTCAGCTCGGCCAGCAGGGTCTTCACCTCGGACTCGCGGAACCGACGGTGTCCACCCGGGGTACGGATCGAGCCGATCCGCCCTGCGGTGGCCCAACGGGTCACGGTCTTGGGGTCCACCCTGAACAGGGCGGCCACCTCTCCAGGGGTGAGCAGCCGCTCTCCGACGTGGCCAATGGTGGCAGTCATCTCAGCCTCCTTACACAAATTCCCGGCGTACCGGTCGCATCGTGTCATCTCACCCGTCGGGTACTCGAACGGCTAAGTAAAGGTAAAGAGGTAGTAAGGGGCAAAACGCCCACTCTGGACACCAGGCCTCTGACCTGCGGGTTTCTATGCCTTGCGGGGCCGCGATCGTGACCCATTCAAACGGTCCGCCCCATCCGCGGCGCGAAATTCTCGCCACGAGAGCCGTGAGTCTGGTCACTCCGGCTGCCCGCTTCTGGTCACCGGCCCTGACATCGAGATGCACCTTGTTTTTGCTGGTCTTGGGCTCGGGAACGAGCTGGAACAGGATCCGTTGGCCGGTCTCCGGATGCGCGATCGCCTGGCCAACGCGCCAAACCAGGACACCGTTGTGGGTCCTGTGTCGGATTCCGACGCTTTACCTTCGTCGGCCATCTGCCGGACTTCGACATTTCGGGACGGCTTTGTCGCGCCGGTCGTTTACGCCACGCAACACGCCCGACGCCGCCCCAGCCACAGCGGTGATCAGGCACTGAGCGGTGTCGGCAGCGTGGGGCGGGGTGGACCCGCGGTTGGGGTTGGGCGGCCGCCGCAGGGGGTCGGAATGTAAACAGTCCGGCTTTGGCGACAAAGCCCGCCCGAGCGGAGCGAGGGCGATTAAGCGCTGTCGTAGGCTGCTTGGCGTGGACGACTTGGACCGTCACATCATCAACGAACTCAGGCTCAATGGGCGCGCCACTTACGCAGAACTCGGCCGTACGGTTGGGTTGTCCGCGTCGGCGGTGCACGAGCGAGTCGGCAAGCTCGAATCCGGCGGTGTCATCACCGGCTATCACGCCACGGTCGACCCGAGCTCGATCGGACTCGGCGTCACCGCGCTCGTCGGGATCCAGCCGTCGGACAACGCCGAGGACAACGAAGTAGCCATCAAGCTGGGTGAACTGGTCGAAGTCGAGTCCTGCTGGGCGGTCGCGGGCGACGAGGCGTTCGTGGTGAAAGTCCGCGTCCCCACGGTCGACGAGCTCGAACGCACGCTCGGCCGTCTTCGCCGGATCGACGGCGTGGCACGGACCCGGACCACGGTCGTGCTGTCCACGAGGTTCGAGGGGCGTCCGAACACAGAAACCGGCGAGTAGGCTGCGTGACTGTGGAAGCCCATTTCGGCAGGGACCTCGCGCTGTACACGGCCGTGCGCATCGCGCTGATCGCTGTGCTGACGGCGGTGCTCGTCCTGGTCAAGACTCCGTTGCTGGTCGGGCTGGCCGTCGCCGTAGTGGTGGCGTTCCCGCTCAGCCTTGTGCTGTTCAAAGGCCTGAACCGGCGCGTTGCCGCGGGGATGGCCGAGCGTGGCGCCGAGCGTGCCCGGCTGCGTGCCGAACTTCGTGGCGACAAGGAGTCGTAGGACTTCGATTTCGGGGTGGTCCCGTTCGTGAGGTGGACATGAAATACATGTTGCTGTTGCACGAACCGGACACCGACTGGGCTTCGGTCCCCCAGCAGGAGTTGGACAAGGCGCTCGCCGAGCATGCCGAGTTCATCCAGTACCTCACCGCGCGCGGACGCCCGTTCTCCGGCGAGGCGTTGCGGCCCTCCTACACCGCCACGACGCTGCGCCCGAAGGGCGACGAGGTCCTCGTGACAGACGGGCCGTTCGTTGAGCTCAAGGAGCACATAGGCGGCTTCTACGTGATCGAGGCGGACACCCTCGACGAGGCGATCGAGGTCGCCAAACACGTGCCATTGGGGTCGGGCGTGGAGATCCGGCCGATCTGGGACGCATGACCTTCGAAGCGCTTGACCAGGCGCATCGCCGCAAGTGGGCAGCCGTGCTCGCCGCGACGATGCGCCTGACCAGGGACTTCGACGCTGCCGAGGACGCGGTCCAAGAGGCCTTCGAATCCGCGCTGGTCGTCTGGCAGCGTGACGGCGTGCCGCCGAATCCGGGCGGCTGGCTGACCACGACTGCCAAACGTAAAGCCCTCGACCGGATGCGGCGCGCGGACTTGCTGGCGCGCAAGCTGCCGTTGCTCGTCGTGCCCGAGGAGCCGGGCGAGGTGATCCCGGACCAGCGGCTGCGGTTGATCTTCATGTGCTGTCATCCCGCGCTGTCGTTGAACGCGCGGGTGGCGTTGACTTTGCGGCTGGTGTGCGGCTTGCCGACCAGTGAGATCGCGCACGTGTTCCTCGTGCCACAGGCGACCATGGCGGCCCGGCTGACCACGGCGAAGAAGAAGATCCGCGCGGCCGGGATTCCGTTCCAGGTGCCCGACGACCTCACGTCCCGCCTGCCTGCCGTGCTGGCTGTGGTCTACCTGGTCTACACGGCTGGTTCTGTCGATCGCGCCGTGGAACTGGCGTCGCTGTTGGCTTCGCTGCTGCCGTTGCCGGAGGTTCTCGGCTTGCTGGCGTTGGTCCGGCTTTCCGAGGCACGTGCGGCTGCGCGGTTCGTTGACGGCAAGCCGGTTCCGTTGGCTGCGCAGGATCGCTCGTTGTGGGATCACGAGGCTATCGCTTCGGCGCTTCCGTTGGTGGAGAAGGCTTTGCGCGGCGGCGGGCCGTACGCTGTGCAGGCCGCGATCGCCGCGCTGCACGCCACTGCTGCTACCTATGAAGACACAGATTGGCCGCAAATCCTTGCCCTGTACGACGAACTGGTCGCGGTGTACCCGTCTGCAACGGCTGCCTTGGGTCGTGCGGTGGCGTTGGCCGAGATCCACGGTCCCGCAGCGGGTTTGGCCGAGGCTGACCGGCTTTCCGTTGACCTGAGCCAGTATTACCTGCTCCCAGCGGCCCGTGCGGAGTTCCTGCGTGCTCTCGGCCGTGTTGACGAGGCCGCATCGGCCGATCTTGAAGCGGCCGCGTTGGCCCCGACTGCCGCGGAGGCCGCGTTCTTCGATTCGCGAGCGCGAGCATGATCAGTCAGGCTGGGACGGGTGTTGTGGCGAATTGTCCTATCTGTTGCTATCGCGACCGTGGCTGCTCTGCTTGCCGGTTGGCTGACAGGGGCCGTGGTTCGCTTCGTCGCGCGACGCCGCTACCGGCGTACGCTGACCAAGCTGCACGAGAACTGTCATAAGCCGTTCGTTGCTGTGCTCGTAGTCGCGGCGAACTACATCGTGCTGTTCGAGTACCAAAACCGTGTCATCGACGGTATCCGGCACGCGTTGTTGCTTGTGCTGATCGTGGTCGCGGCCTGGCTGGTCATCCGGTTCATGTTCGTGATCGAGGACTTCGTCCTGCAGCGGCTGAACGTCGACGTGCCAGACAACCGGCGGGTCCGGCGGCTGCGTACGCAGGTCGCGCTGATCCGCAGGCTGACCGGTGCGACGATCACGATCATCGCGATCGCCTCGATGTTCATGACCTTCACCGAACTGCGGACCCTTGGTGCGTCCCTGCTGGCCTCGGCCGGAATCCTCGGTGTGATCGCCGGTCTCGCCGCGCAGACGACGTTGACGAACGTGTTCGCGGGCATGCAGCTGGCGCTGACGGACTCCCTGCGTTACGACGATGTCGTTGTGGTGGAAGGGGAATGGGGCCGCATCGAAGAGATGACTCTGACCTATGTTGTCGTGCACCTGTGGGACGAACGCAGGCTGGTCCTGCCGACGACGTACTTCACCAAGACTCCATTTCAGAACTGGACGCGGCACGAGACCCGCGTGATCGGCGCGGTCCTGCTGCACCTGGACTACCGTGCGCCGATCGACGCCTTGCGGGTCGAGGCTCAGCGGGTTGTCGAGGCCTCGGACCTGTGGGACCGGCGCGAATGGGTGCTTCAGGTGGTCGACTCGACCCAGTTGACCATGGTTGTCCGGGTTCTGGCGTCGGCCGCGGATGCACCGAGCGCGTGGGATCTGCGCTGCGAGATCCGGGAGAAGCTGATCGTCTACATGCGCGACAACTACCCGGAGTTCCTGCCAGGCGGAGGTCAGCGGGTGACCCCTTTGGACTCGTGATAACCGCGGAAGTCGAAGAACGACAGCCCCTCGAACCGGGCACCGGACTCGATCTCGGCGGCCGTCCAGGCGTGCTCCGAGAAGTCGTCGAACCCCACCCCGCCACGGTCGAGCAAGGCAAGGACCAGGCGGCGAACCTCCTCGGTGCCGTCGATCCGGCCGGACACGTCGATGCCAACGGCCCAGTCCGGCCACTCGCCGACGGCATCGATCACGGTCACGATCTCGTCCAGTTCCCAGTACTCGTCGCCCGGTGCGGTGATGTACACGTACAGGTTGCCGTCCACCAGCCATGGCTCGTTTTGGCCAGGCGAGATCGCGTCGAGCATGGCTTCGACGTCGGCCCGGTCCCGGATCGGGAACACGATCACAGAGCGCATGCTGTGACAAGTACCAGGTGGCGGGTGGTCGCGTCGCGTGACTTCTGCTTACTGTGCACCCGTGACCACAGTCGATCGATGTAGTGAGACCACCAGGGACTGGGTGTGCGAGGCCGTGCGGATCATCGAGGCCGACGCCAACCGCAGCGCGGACACCCACCTGCTCACGTTCCCGCTCCCACCGGAATGGGGCGTGCGCCTCTACCTCAAAGACGAGTCGACCCACCCGACCGGCTCGCTCAAACACCGCCTCGCCCGCTCCCTCTTCCTCTACGCCCTGTGCAACGGCTGGATCACCAAGGGGACCCCGGTGATCGAGGCTTCCTCCGGATCGACCGCGGTCTCCGAGGCGTACTTCGCCCGCCTGCTCGACCTGCCGTTCATCGCGGTGATGCCCGCGTCGACGAGCACCGAGAAGGTCACGTTGATCGAGCGCCAAGGCGGCCAGTGCCATTTCGTTGACGAGCCGAGCGCCATCTACACCGAGTCACGGCGATTGGCCGCCGAGCTCAACGGGCACTTCATCGACCAGTTCACGCACGCCGAGCGGGCCACGGACTGGCGCGGCAACAACAACATCGCCGAATCGATGTTCGAGCAGATGGCGATGGAACCGCACCCGGAACCGGCATGGGTGGTCGTCGGCGCGGGCACGGGTGGCACGAGCGCGACCATCGGCCGTTACCTGAGGTACCGGTCGATGCGTACGCACCTTGCTGTCGTTGACCCGGAGCGGTCGGTTTTCTTCGACGCTTGGCGCGACACCTTGCCTGAGTTGACCGGGTGCCGGGGGTCGAGGATCGAGGGGATCGGCAGGCCGCGCGTCGAGCCTTCGTTCATCGGTCAGGTGATCGACCGGATGATCAAGGTGCCGGATGCCGCGTCCATCGCCACGATCCGTTACGTCGAGCCGATTCTTGGCCGTCGGGTCGGCGGGTCGACGGGCACGAACCTGTGGGGCGCGTTCGAGGTGATCTCCGAAATGATCGCCGCGGGCGTGCAAGGCAGCGTGGTCACATTGCTGTGCGACGGCGGCGAGCGCTACGGGCAGACGTACTACGACGACGGCTGGGTCGCCAAGAACGAGCTCGAACTTGAGCCACACCACCGGATCCTGGCCGAGTTCTTCGAAAGCGGCCGGTGGCCGTCATGACACGATCGCGGCAACCGTGGTCGCGACCGCCCAGATCAGCATGGCCACCGCGGTGTCCTTGAGTACCGGGATCAACGCGGGCCCGACGGCTCCACTGTAGACAGATCGGATGCACGGCGAGATCTTCAGCGCGGCGAACAGGCCGAGCAGGAACCACGGGCTGGCAATGAATGTGAGCGCGAACGTGACCACGAACGGGATCAGCGCGAGCACCGAATAGAACGTGCGCGCGCCCTTGTCGCCAAGGCGCACGGCCATTGTGTGCTTGCCGGACTCCGCGTCGGTCGGCCGGTCACGCAGGTTGTTCGCGGCCAGCACGGCCGCGGAGAAGCTGCCGAGGGCGACTGACGCGGTCGCCGCGAGCCAGCTGATCTGTCCGGTTTGGGCATAGATCGTGCCGAGAACCGGGACTGGGCCGAAGAACAGGAACACCGCCAGCTCACCGAGGCCGATGTAGCCGTACGGGTTCTTGCCGCCTGTGTAGTACCAAGCGCCCAGCAGGCAGACGATACCGACGGCGATCAACCACCACTGGCCGCTGGAGATGACGAGTCCCAGCCCGGCCAGACACGCGACACCGAAGCACGCGAACGCGGCCGTCCGCACGGCTCCTGGCGGTACGAGACCCGAGCCGACCAGGCGCAACGGGCCGACGCGTTCGGTGTCCGTGCCGCGGATGCCGTCCGAGTAGTCGTTGGCGTAGTTCACGCCGACCTGGAACGCCAGCGCCACGATCAAAGCGAGAACCGCCTGCCACCACACGAACCCGTTGATCGCCACCGCCGCACCGGCGCCGACGAGCACCGGCGAGATCGAGTTGGGCAACGTGCGGACTCGTGCGCCCGCCATCCACTGCGCGACTGTCGCCATACGGACAGTGTGGCAACTCAGCAGGTGACGACGCTCGTGACCCCTGATACAAACGCCCGCGCCACGTAGCTGCCCCGCGCGATCCGCAACCAGCGGTCGCTCGTGCCCTGGGTGCCGGTCACTTCCTCGCCCACGGTCTCGCATTCGACCCGGACCTGGGCCAGATGTCCCGCGATCCCGACGATCGGCGCGTTCGAGTCGGTGCCACTGCGCACGTTCAACGTGTCGTCTGGCGTGCGGATGTACCCGTGCGGGCCGGATCCGGTCCACAGGTAGGTCACGGTCACCCAGGCGTTCCCGGTGAGCTCCAACGCGTCCCAGAACGTGCCGTCGCCAAGGTCGATACCTGCCGGATTGCGGACATCCCGGCCGAACTGGTCAAGGCCTTGGTTGTACGACTCCTGGTACGCGGCCTGAGCCTGTGGCGTGCCCTGCGGCAGGTCCTGCCACTCCTGACGCGGGTGATTCCAGTAGTCGTCCCGGGTGTTCCACGGCCCAACGTCCCAGACCGGCGCCCACGCGCAGCGCCCGTTCGCCGCGCACACCTGGACGCTGTAGCTGCCGGTCTGCTTGGGCGACAAGCCACGCCGTGATGGCAAGGCGGCGAAGTGGTCGCGTTCGCGGATGATGTGCCCGTTCGCGGTCTTCCCGCCGACCAGACCCTCGCGGGTCGCGAAGACCCGATAGGACAGTGGTGTTTTCGCCCCTGCCCTGGGTTTGCTGGGGACGTTGCGCAATGTCAGGTGCGCAGTGCGCACACTTTCGTTGACCACCAGGCGAACCTGCACGGTCTTGGTGGACGCGTCGAGGAAACCGGTGTCCGTCCACTCGGTCCACCCGCCGTCCGGGAGCTTGCCGCGCAGGTCGAGTTGGGCACCGGAAACCTTGGCCGCGAAGGCGTTCACAGCCATCGGCAGATCCTTGGGCGGATAGATGGCCATGCCCGTGTCGTTGGTCGAGATGCCGTCGGCGGTACGGAAGACGCCCGTACTCTCCTGGCTGTACTCGGCGACCGGGATGTCCAGTTCGAACTCCGTGTCAGCCTGTGCTGGCATGGCTGTTGTGGCTAGTCCGAGGGCAACCAGCGCGAACACGGCCCAGCGGTTCACTCCGGCCGCCAGGATGGGCGGGTGCGAACAGTCCTGGCGACTCTGGTGGGAGCGGTGATGAGCCTGGTCCCATGGGCCGCGGGGCTGCTGCGGCCGCGGCTGGCAGTGGACAGCTGTGCTGGCGATTTCCTCTCGTGCCTGTTCGCCAAGTCCAGTGTTGCTGTGATCGACGTCGTGCTTGGCGTGCTGTTCCCGCTTGTGCTCACGCTGGCGTTCGTGCCCGTGGTGAGCTGGTTGTTGCTGCGTTTGATGCGTGTCGAAGCGGCCGGTGTGATCACCACTGGCGCCGTTGTGCTCGTCTTGGCCAGTTGGCTGGTCGCCAGACCAGCGTTTCCTTCGGTCGCCGCCACGATCATGTTCGCAGTCTGCTACCTCGTCGCCGAGGTGTCGGTCAGCTGGATCCGGGCGCGTCGTGCTCGATCGGGTTGAGTATCCGGCGGACCGCCGCCCGGTCGATCTTGCCTGGCCCGCGTAGCGGCATTTCCTCGATCCTGGTCAGCACCTTGGGCACGGCTGGCGCGCCCAGTTCAGCGCGGACGTGCCCGCGCAACAGCTCGATATCGGCCTCGCCGACCACCGCAGCGGCCACGATCTGGCCCCACTCGGGGTCGTCGAGCGCCACCACACATGCCGCGTCGACGTGCCGCTCGAGCAGCCGTTCGACCGCGCCTGCCGGGACTTTCACCCCGCCGGTGTTGATCATGTCGTCGGCCCGGCCGAGGATCTCCAGCTTGCCGTCGACGAACCGGCCGAGGTCGGAGGTGATAAACCAGCCGTCGACGAAACTCGCCGCGGTGAGGTCAGGGCGCGAGCGATATCCCCTGGCCAGCACGGGTCCGGCGATGGCCACCCGGTCGTCGACGAGCTTCACCTCGACGCCTTCGAGGGGCACGCCGTCGTAGACGCAACCGCTTGCGGTCTCGCTCATCCCATACGCCGACACGAGCTGCGCGCCTTTGGCGGCGGCTCGAAGCTCGGGTGAGAGCTGGGCGCCGCCCATCACGGCGCCGTCCAGGTTTTCCAGCGCTTCCAGGCCCTCAGGCACGCCCACGATCCTGGCCAGCTGAGTCGGCACCAGGGCCGTGTAATGCCTGCCCGGGGTCTTGAGGACTTCGTGCACCGCGGCCACGAAGTCCGGGACACGGAACCCGTTTTCCAGGTCGATCGTCACCGGCGGCCTGTCCGCGAGCAGCGACCGGACCAGCACCTGGATTCCGCCGATGTAGCGCGGGGTGGTCGCCAGCACCCATCGGCCAGGGCCGCCAAGACGCTTGTGCGTCGCCTCCGCGGACGACAGCAAGGCGCTTTTCGACAGCAGAACGCCCTTGGGTTCGCCGGTCGAGCCCGACGTCGCGACCACGACCGCCGTGGGGTCGTCTGGAGAGTCCTCGCCGGGCTCGAGCGGGCCCGTCAAGGACTCAGGACCACCGGGCAGCAGTGCGGGTCCCGACCCGTCGAGTGCGGCGGGCAGGTGCTCGTAGACCTCGGCTGGCGAGATCGCGACGACGGTTCTCATCAGTAGTAGTACGGGAAGGCCGACCAGTCGGGGCTGCGCTTCTCCAGGAACGCGTCCCGCCCTTCCACCGCCTCGTCGGTCATGTACGCGAGCCTGGTGGTCTCGCCCGCGAACAGCTGCTGGCCGACCAGGCCATCGTCGATCAGGTTGAACGCGTACTTCAGCATCCGCTGCGCGGTCGGAGACTTGCCGTTGATCTCCTGTGCCCACTCCAACGCGGTCTTCTCCAGCTCCGCATGCGGCACGACCGCGTTCACGGCGCCCATGTGATGCATCTGCTCAGCGGTGTAGCTGCGGCCCAGGAAGAAGATCTCGCGCGCGAACTTCTGGCCGACCTGCCTGGCCAGGTACGCCGAGCCGTAGCCGCCGTCGAAGCTGCCGACGTCCGCGTCGGTCTGCTTGAAGCGCGCGTGCTCCTCGCTGGCGATTGTGAGATCGCACACCACGTGCAGACTGTGCCCGCCGCCCGCGGCCCAGCCGGGCACCACGCAGATAACGACCTTGGGCATGAACCGGATCAGTCGCTGGCACTCCAGGATGTGCAGCCTGCCCGCGCGCGCCGGGTCGATGGTGTCCGACGTCTCACCGCTGGCGTACTGGTAGCCGGTTTTGCCGCGGATTCGCTGGTCACCCCCGGAACAGAAGGCCCAGCCGCCGTCCTTGGGCGACGGTCCGTTGCCGGTCAGCAGCACACAGCCGACGTCGGAGCTCATCCTGGCGTGGTCCAGCGCCTTGTAGAGCTCGTCGACCGTGTGCGGCCGGAAGGTGTTGCGCACGTCGGGACGGTTGAACGCGATGCGTACCGTCCCCTGGTCCACGGCGCGGTGGTAGGTGATGTCAGTGAAGTCGAAGCCGGGGATCTCGCGCCATGCGGCCGGATCGAACAGCTCCGAGACAACGGTGTCAGACACATTTGCGAGGATAGGCATGTGAACCCGTCGACTGCGCAGGCCATGGTCATCGCCGACGAGCTGGCGCGCAACGACGTGCGGCACGTCGTTGTCTGTCCCGGCTCCCGTAACGCGGCGCTGAGCATGGCGCTGGTCGACGCGGACGCCGCGGGCAAGCTCAAGCTGCACGTCCGGGTGGACGAGCGCAGCGCCGCCTTCCTGGCCATGGGCCTTGCCATCGCGACCGGTCGTCCCGCGGCTGTGGTCTGCACGTCCGGCACCGCTGTGGCGAACATGCACCCGGCTGTCCTCGAGGCCTATCACGCGGGCGTCGGGTTGATCGTGATCAGCGCGGACCGCCCGCCCGAGCTGCACGGCACCGGCGCGAACCAGACGATCGACCAGCGCAACCTCTTCGCGCCGGCGGCCATCCTCGTGGACTTCCCGGTGGCCGAGCGGCGGACCGGGCAGAACCCGGTGTGGCGTGGCCTGGTGTCGCGTGCGGTCGCCCAGGCAGAAGCCGGGCACCCGGTGCAGATCAACATCCCGTTCCGGGAGCCGCTCGTGCCCACGTTCGAGCCGAGCTGGCCGGAGGAGCTCGACGGCAGGCCGGACGGCCAGCGCTGGACGACCTCGGCGCCGCCTCGGTTGGTCGCGAGCAGCCGTGTCGACTTCCCGTTGCCCGCGCGGACGCTGATGGTCGTCGGCAGCGGCCGTCCGGATCGTGCCGCCGCGGCCTGCGAGGTCGCGACCCGTGCCGGGTGGCCGATCATCGCCGAGCCGGTGGCGACCACGGGCGGGGCGAGCGTACTGCGCTGCGGACCGTTGCTGCTCGGATCCCTTGACAAGGCACCGGATCTGCGACCCGAGGCGGTCGTTGTCGTTGGCAGGCCGACGTTGTCGCGCGGTGTGCGTGGCCTGATGGGCCGTGCGCCGGTGTACGGGATCGGCGACCATCCACAGTGGACGGATCCGCAATATGTCGCGATCCACGTCCGAGGATGGCTTGACACAACGGATCTCGCACACGTCCAAGGGCATGACCCCGAATGGCTCACGGCTTGGCGCACCGCGGCCGAGCGCGCCGCGACGGTCGCGGACAAGCTTCTGGAAGAGGACGCGTGGCCATCGGGGCTGCGCATCGCGCGTGACATCGTCGACGCTTTGCCTTCCGGCGCAATGCTTTTCCTCGGGTCGTCCAACCCGGTCCGTGACGTCGACCTGGTCGCCGAGACCCGGACCGACCTGGCGATCCACGCCAACCGAGGCGTCGCGGGCATCGACGGGAACGTGTCCGCCGCAATCGGTTTGGCATTGGGCGAACCGGACCGCCCCGGTTACGCGCTGCTCGGCGATTTGACCTTCCTGCACGACTCCAACGGTTTGCTGATCGGCCCGGATGAAGCACGGCCGAACCTGGCGATCGTGGTGCTGAACGACGACGGCGGCGGGATTTTCTCGTTGCTCGAACAAGGTGCGGCGGAACACAAGAACAGTTTTGAGCGCGTCTTCGGAACGCCCCATGGGGCAGATCTCGCGGCATTGTGCGCTGGCTATCGCGTACCACACGTTCTTGTCGAATCTCCCGAACAGTTGCGCGATGCGCTCCGGCAACAACCTGGTTTGCGTGTTATCGAAGTACGCGCCGATCGCGCACGGTTGCGAGACCTGCACGCTCGGCTGCGAGCAGCGGTCGCCGATGCTGTGTTCGGGTGATCTCATTTTGTGAGATAGGCACTTTGGCGGGTATTCCCTGTCCCTTCACACGATTAGGTTCGACTGCACCTTGCGTGAATTGGAGGAGGCAACCCAATTGCTTCAGCGATCCAGAGTGGCGATTGTCGCGACCGCGGCAGTACTCGTCACAACGTTATTCGGGACTAGTGCGAGCGCCGCGCCGACACCAGGCGCGGCAGGCGTCGGGGACGCATATTACCCCAACGACGGCAACGGCGGATATGACGTTTCCCACTACAACATCCGGATCACCTACAACCCTGCGACGGACCTGCTGACCGGGTCCACAACGATCCTGGCCCGCTCGACGCAGGAGTTGTCGAGCTTCAACCTCGACCTGCTGCTGCCGATCAAGTCGGTGCGCGTCAACAACTTCCTGGCCCGCACAAGCGCGACAGCAGGAGAAGTGACGGTCACACCGCCAGCGCCGATCGGCAACAACCAGAACCTGACGATTGTCGTCCAGTACGAAGGCAAGCCGACCACTGTGCGGGACGCGAAGGGCGCCAACTACTGGAAGAAGACGCCAGACGGCGCGCTCGCGGTGGACGAGCCGCACATCGCCCAGTGGTGGTTCCCCAGCAACGACCACCCGACGGACAAAGCCACCTACGACGTCTCAATCGTTGTGCCGCAAGGCGTTGAGGCCCTGTCCAACGGAACGTTCGCGGGCACGACCCAGACCCTCAACGGCTGGGTCCGCTGGAACTGGCGGACGACCAGCCAGCAGGCAACGTACCTAGCATTCCTCGCGATCGGCCAGTACGAGATCCGCAGCAGCACAGCGCCAAACGGCCAACCCGTGATCAACGCCTACGGCGAAGACCTCGGCGCCAACGGTTCAGCGGCCCGCGCGAGCATCGAGCGGACCCCTGAGGTGACGGAGTTCCTGGAGACCCAGTTCGGCCCGTACCCATTCGAGGCACAGGGTGGCGTGGCGTCGACCGGCCTGAACTTCGCACTGGAAACCCAAACCCGTCCGGTGTACAGCACGTTGTTCTTCCCGCGTGGCGCCAACACCAGTGTGGTCGCCCACGAACTGGCCCACCAGTGGTTCGGCGACTCGGTCTCGGTCAAGAAGTGGCGAGACATCTGGCTGAACGAAGGCTTCGCGCGGTACTCGGAATGGTTGTGGGCCGAGAGCCAAGCGGAAGGAACGGCAGCGGAGATCGCCCAGTTCTACTACGACCGCAGGCCAGCCTCGGACCCCTTCTGGCAGTTCATCGTCGGTGAGCCCGGCGCAGGCAACGAGTTCAACGGCGCGGTGTACGACCGTGGCGCGCTCGCGGTGCACGCGTTCCGCAACGCCGTGGGAGACGAGGCCTTCTTCGAAACACTGAAGAGGTGGCAGGCCACGAAGAAGTACAGCAACGGCACGATCGAGGAGTTCATCGCGCTGGCCGAGCGGATCTCGGGCAAGCCGCTGTTCGCCCTGTTCCAGACGTGGCTGTTCACGGCGGGCAAGCCGTCCCCGGCCGACCTCGGCAACGAGGCCCCGGCCGCCCGCGCGGCCAGCGTCGCGGCGCCGCCGAAGGCGATCGAGAAGCTGGACCTGACCCGTGACGTGCTGGTGCGTTCGAACCACTTGGAGCGCGACCACGCAGGTCACGACCACAACTAGGTGGAGACAGGTCGCGGCCACCTCGGTCGCGACCGCACCTGAGCGTTCGTCCTTGCCCTGCCCCATCGGCGACCTGCCGGTGGGGCAGGGCTTTACGTGCCGCTCTGTACAGTGCGGGCGTGCCAGTTGAAGCGGCAGAGGGTAGGGCGGCGCGCGTTCGCCGGATCGCGGCGATCACTTTGGTGTCGATCGGTGCGACCGTCACGCTGCTCGCGATCGTCCTGGTGATTGGGGCGTACCGGGAGGATGCGGGGTTGAACTCGCGGGCGGTGCGGACCACTGCTGAGGTGCTGTCGGTTTCCTTCGACCGCACGTTGGTGCGCTACCAGACTCCCGATGGCGCTGACCACATTCCACCGGATGGGGTTGGGTATCCGGCGGGGTTGCAGAAGGGCCAGCTTGTCGAGGTCGAATATGACGCGGCCAGGCCGGACCTGGTGAAGGTTGCTGGCCGAGGCGCGTGGTTGTCCTTGATGCCCGCGGGCACGCTGGTGTTGTTCATGTGGCTCGTGATTGGGCCGATTCTGTGGTGGATGAAGCGGTACGGGCCGTTGTTCAGACGGAATCCACCACAGTCGCTGTCTCCTGCCACCAACTGAGGACCTCGTCGGACACTCCCGGCGCCGCGACCAGCAGGCCGTCCACCGGCAATGCCGCGTCCTCGCCGTGCCGGTCGAGCACGGAAGCTCCCGACTCGATCGCCAACGCGACCGCTCCGGCCACGTCCCACTCGTGGTAGCTGTGCAGGACGGCCGCGGCCGCGTGGCCCAGTGCGACTTGGGCGATTGCCAAGGCCGCTGAGCCCAGGACTCGTACGCCCGCGTGCGCCCGTGCCGCGCGCTCGATGAACCCGCCCATCCCTGGCCATGGGCCTGTCCGGGTCAGCTCTGTACAGACGATCGAGCCTGCGGTGTTGAACCTGTCGGTCAGCGACACCTTGACCCCGTTGGCTCGGGCGCCACGGCCTCGCGCGGCCGCATAGATCTGCCCGCGGTATGGGTCAGCTACGACCCCCACCACTGGGCCGGACGCGTCGACCAGCGCCAGGCTGTACGCGCACCACGGCACGCCCGCGACATAGTTCGCCGTTCCGTCCACTGGGTCGACGACCCAGCGGTACTCCGCGGCGTCCGAGCCGATGTCGGCACCGAACTCCTGGCCGACCACCGGCATGCCTGGGAACTCGGCCGTCAGCACTCGGCGGGTGTGTCGTTCCAAGGTCAGGTCGGTGTCGGTGACCCAGTCGAACGGTGAGTCCTTGCCTCCGGGGCGTGCGCCTCGGCCAGCGGTCGCGGTGATCACGTCGGTGGCGTCGTTCGCCAGCCGGCCTGCTACTTCCAGTGCCCGTGACAGGAGTCCTGGCTCTACTGGCCTGGGCGGGCGTGACGACAAGAGGGTCATGCCGACCTAGAGTGACCGCGCTGGGTGTCCGGTATGCGACCGTCAGGTGACCAGCGAAGGATCGCAAAACCACACGTTGGAAGTTTCGGCTTCGTTCCCCGGCACGTCATTCGCCTGTCGCCGGTGTGCTTGCATCTCCGATCATCGTGAGGCCGTGCGAGTCGCCATCGTCACCGAGAGCTTTCTTCCGCAGGTGAACGGCGTGACGAACTCCGTTCTCCGTGTTGTCGAGTACCTGCGTGACCACGGTCACGAGGCACTCGTGGTCGCTCCCGGCCCAGGGCCGGACAGCTACCTGCATGCCCCGGTCGTGCGGACCCTTGCGGTCGACGTCCCAGTTGTCACCTCCCTTCCGATCGGACTGCCAGGGCCGCGGATCACCTCAGCCCTGCTGGATTTCGAGCCCGACGTCGTGCACCTGGCATCGCCCTTCGTGCTCGGCGCCGGCGGGCTACGGGCCGCGCGCCTGCTGGACGTGCCAACCGTCGCGGTCTACCAGACTGACGTGGCCGGGTTCGCGTCCTCGTACGGCCTTGCCAGAGGCGCGGCTGTGGCCTGGCGCTGGATCCGCAGGCTGCACACCATGGCCGACCGGACCTTGGCGCCATCGACCGAGGCCGTACGGTCCCTGGTCGAGCACGGCATTCCTCGCGTCCACCGCTGGGGCAGAGGCGTGGACACCAGCCTGTTCACCCCGCGCCGCCAGGATGCCCAGCTCCGCCGGGAGCTCGCGCCCAACGGCGAGATGCTCGTCGGCTACGTCGGCAGGCTGGCTCCCGAGAAGCAGGTCGCCAAGCTGGCCGTGCTGAACGACATGCCCGGTGTCCGGCTGGTGGTCGTCGGCGACGGTCCCGACACGGACAACCTGCGGGACAAGCTGCCCGGGGCAGCCTTCCTCGGGTTCCGTAGCGGGGTTCCCCTCGCCGAGGCCTACGCCAGCCTGGACGTGTTCGTGCACACAGGACCGCACGAGACGTTCTGCCAAGCCGTGCAAGAGGCGATGGCCTCCGGCGTGCCGGTGCTCGCGCCTGACACCGGCGGACCTCGTGACCTGGTTGACCACGGCAAAACGGGTTTCCTCCTTCGGGACATGGACACGGAACTGCGTCCGGCCATCGCGGAACTGCTTGACCCGGCACTGCGGACCCGCCTGGCCACAGCGGGCCACCGTGCCGTCCAAGACCGCACATGGACGGCGGTGTGCGACGAACTGATGGGGCACTACAGCGCGGTGACCCAGCTGGTTCAGGTGGCGTGATGCGCGTTGTCCAGCTCGCCAACTTCTACGGTCCGAAGTCCGGCGGGTTGCGGACGGCGCTGCATCACCTTGGCGCCGGTTACTGCGCGCAGGGCCACGACGTGATCCTGGTTGTGCCCGGCTCGCGGCTCGCCGACGAACGAATGCCCAACGGCGTCCGCCGGATCACCTTGCCTGCCCCCAGAATCCCGGGCACCGGGGGCTACCGGGCGGTGGACCCGTGGCGCGTGCGGGCATTGCTGACCAGCCTCGAACCCGACCGCCTCGAGGTTTCCGACCGCCTGACGTTGCGCCGCATGGGCCGCTGGGCCCGAAGCAACGGCGTGCCAAGCGTGGTCATCTCGCACGAACGCCTGGACAGATTGCTCGAACAGTTCCTCCTCCCGCCGACGTGGGCGCGCAGCGTCGCCGACCGGGCCAATCGCCGAATGGCCGGGTACTACGACACAGTGGTGTGCACAACGGAGTTCGCCCGTGAGGAGTTCGACCGCATCGGTGTCACGAACGTCCGGCGAGTCCCGCTGGGTGTGGATTTGTCGACCTTCACCCCGGCCAGAAGATCGGTGTCGCTAAGGCAGGATCTGGCGGACGGAGCGGACACCCTGCTGATCCACTGTGGACGCCTCTCCCCGGAGAAGCACGTGGAGCGCAGTGTGGACACGTTGGCACAACTACATTCCGAGGGCCACAGTGCGCGACTGGTCGTCGCCGGCGACGGCCCGAGCATGGGGGCACTGCGCCGCCGTGCGACGGGCTTGCCCGTGACGTTCCTTGGGTTCGTTCAGTCCCGCACCGACGTCGCCCAACTACTTGCCACGGCGGACGTCTCCTTGGCGCCAGGGCCACATGAGACATTCGGGCTCGCGGCACTGGAAGCGCTCGCGTCGGGTACACCGGTAGTGGTGTCGGCATCATCGGCTCTCCGTGAAATTGTCCGGCCAGGGTGCGGCGCCGCAGTGGATGACCACGCGGACGCATTCGCCGACGCGGTCGAAGACCTGCTCGCGGCGCCGGAATCGTGGCGCAGGGAAGCGGCTCGTGCGCGGGCGGAGGAGTTCAGCTGGCCCACGTCGGTCGAGGGCATGCTGCAGGCGCTGTGCCTGGCCTAGTTGGGGGTGGGTGTGCAGTTGGCTCGTGTGGGTTTGGGTTCTGCCTGGGTTGGTTGGGTGTGGGGATTGCGGCTTGGGGCTGAAGGCGCGGGTTCTGAAAGATTGGGTCTCTGCATTTCAGGGCGTCTTCCTTCGCCCGCGAGCCGGCGTGTGTCCACCATTCCTTCACGGTGAGTCAAACTGCTCGACTCGCTCCCAGCCCCGCTGGTACCCGCCGTGCGCCGCTCGCGGGTTCAACTCACCACAAGGAATGGTGGACACACGCGCTGTCGCGTCGTAACCCGTCGCTTCGCTCCGGGGGTTGGGCAGGGCAATGGCAAGCGCGAAGTGGGTATGGCCTTAGCCTGAATCCACTGATGAGTGGGTGTTCGGGGCGGCGTGTTACAAGTGAAAGTGCCTTCTGACCTGTGATAATACGAGTTACTGAGGCTCGATTATCACCCGGGGATGGAAGGCACTTTCAGTGAAATTATCGCACAGGTGGTCGCGGGCGGCGGTGCGGTTCGATGAGGAGAATCTCGTGTCCTGCGCCGGGATCGTGCCGGTGATGGCGCTGGCCGAGCGGGCGGGCATGTCGGAACTGGTAGCGCAGAAGGTAGAGATCACGAACGCTCCGATCCCGTCGACTGGGGCCAGCCCGGCAGGCAAGGTCGCCTCGATCGTCGCGGGGATGCTCGCGGGCGCGGACTGTATCGATGACCTGGACGTGATCCGCCACGGCGGGATGAAACGTCTGTTCACCGGGGTGTACGCGCCCTCGACGCTGGGATCGTTTCTGCGCTCGTTCACCCACGGCCATGCGCTGCAACTGGCCGCGGTGCTGCGCGCGATGCTGGTGTCGCTGGCGGCGAAGACCCCGGTGCTGGCCGGGGCGGATCAGATGACCTTTGTGGACATCGACTCGCTGCTGCGCCGCGTGTACGGCACCCAGAAACGAGGTGCGCGGTTCGGGCCGGCCAAAGTCGGTGGCTACCAATTGTTGCTGCGAGGGCTCTCGCCGCTGGTGGTCACGATCTCCACCCGGCTGGCCGCACCCCTCGTCGCCGCGATCCGTCTGCGGGCAGGCAACGCCGGTTCCGCGCGGGGCGCGGCGAGGTTACTGACCCAAGCCCTGAACACTGCGAAAGCCGCCGGGGCACGCGCGGGACGGATCCTGGTCCGCGGCGATTCCGCCTACTACGCCGGCACAGTGGTCAGTGCCGCACGCCGCGCCGGGGCGATGTTCTCGATCACCGTGGCGACCAACCCGTCAATCCAGGCCGCCATCACGGCGATCGCCGAGGACGCGTGGGTCGCGGTGCGCTACCCGGGTTCGGTGGAAGATCCCGATACCGGCGAGCTGATCTCTGACGCCGAGGTCGCCGAGACCGGCTATACCGCCTTCGCCGGAACCCGCCACGTCATCACCGCCCGGCTGGTGGTACGCCGGGTGAAGGACAAGAACTCCGAGAACGCCCTGTTCCCGATCTGGCGTTACCACGCGTTCTTCACCAACACCGAACTATCCACAGTAGACGCTGATCTCGCCCACCGGCAGCACGCGATCGTCGAAACGACCTTCGCCGACCTCATCGACGGCCCGCTGGCGCATCTGCCATCGGGGCAGTTCGACGCCAACGCCGCGTGGGTCGTCTGCACCGCCCTCGCCCACAACCTGCTGCGCGCCGCAGGCAGCCTCACCAGCACCTTCCACGCCAAAGCCCGCGGCGCGACACTGCGCAAACACCTCGTCTGCGTCCCAGCCCGCCTTGCCCGCCCTCAAGGCCGCCCGGTCCTGCACCTACCCGAGCACTGGCCCTGGGCCGAGGCTTTCACCACCCTGCACACCGCCGCCAGCCCACCCGCCGCCTGACCTTTTCTTCACCACCCGCCCGCCAGGGCCCGACCGGAGACCTCCCGTGGACACGCTGGACAAGCCAGCCGTTTCACCATGCCCACCACCAAAACCCAAGATCCACACATGACCAGAACACCCCGGAAGATCAACACAAGGTCTATCGGTGGATTCAGGCTTAGAGGCCACGGCCAAAGGTGGGCAAACTCGCGAGGCCAGCGGGAGGTGGGCATAGCGAGATGGGCTCGCACACGATCGGCCAAACCCGCGAGGCCAGGGATATAGCCGGATGGGCGCGCGAGGTGGGTAGGCCTGTGGCGCACATGGTGGGCATACCTGGGGTGTTCGCGCGGGCTTTGGCTTGGGTGAGTGGGAGGTGGGTGTGTCTGGGGCTGTTCATGCCAGGGGGCGGTGAGTGACGCCGGGTTAGGCGGGTGCGGTGATCTAGATGAGGGTGGGTGGGAGCCGGATTGGTGGGGTGAGGTTGGTATCCGGCTCGTTGAAGTGTGGGCATGGGGCGGGTAGGGGCGCGGGCGGCAAAGGTGGGGAGGTGGTCGATTTGGTCGAGTTGGCTGAGGTGGCCGAGGCAGGCGGCCAGATCGAGATCGAGCATCCGGGCGCGGCGGTTCCAGTCCTTGATGGCTGCGCGTAGTTCTTCATGGTTCATCCTCTATTGGAACGGCGTTTTCGCTCACATGTTCAAGTTACCGGCGCAAACCTGACCGGAACAGGGGTTTCGCACGATCGGGGATTGTGTGGCTTGGCGGGTGCTCAGGTGGCATCATGCGCACCTTCGTTCTCGCTTAAAGTTCGGTCATGTCCCGTGCCAGCCTTGAGAAGAAGCCGCGCGAGGTCGCCAGGATGTTTGATGGCGTCGCGCGCGGATATGACCGGACCAACTCGGTCTTGACTTTGGGGTATGACCGGCGCTGGCGTGAGATGACTCGCAAGGTCCTCGACGCTCAGCCGGGCGAGCGGATTCTTGATCTGGCCGCGGGCACCGGTGTGTCGACGGTGGCGTTCGCGCGCAACGGCGCCTGGTGCGTGGCTGCCGATTTCTCCGTCGGGATGCTGTCAAGTGGGGCTTCGCGTGAGGTGCCGAAGGTCGCTGCTGACGCCATGCGGTTGCCGTTCGCCGACGATTCGTTCGATGCTGTCACCGTCGTGTTCGGCATTCGGAACTTCTTCGACACCGAGCTTGCTCTCAGTGAGATGCGCCGGGTGGTCAAGCCTGGTGGGCGCCTTCTTGTCTGTGAGTTCTCGCAGCCTCGGTTCAAGCCTTTCCGGTCTGTCTTCCACTGGGGGATGAAGCGGGTCGCGCCCGCTATCGCCAAGGTCGTCTCCTCCAACCCCGAGGCGTACAGCTATCTCGGTGAGTCGATCAAGGACTGGCACTCCCAGCGCGGCCTTGCCGAGATCGTCGCCAAGGCCGGCTGGAATGACGTCGAGTGGATGAACCTCACCTTCGGGATGGTGGCCCTGCACCGGGCCAAGAAACGCTAGTCCGTCACCGAACCGACGAGTTCGAGCCCAGGCTGCAGCTTGGCGTAGATGTGCTCGGCAGGTTCAGCCTCGGAATCCCGCACGGTCGGCACCGTGATTTCCGCGGTCAGCGAGCCCGGCGGGATTGCGGCGAAGAAGCCGAGCCGCGAGCTGGACAGCGGTGTCGCGGGCACCGGGTCCCGGCCGGTCTGCTCCTTGAACCACACGGGGTCCACGTCGGTGCTCGACAGTTCCGGCCCCTGGGCCGGGACGATGACCTGGCCTGAAGCCGACAACGGCGCATCCGCGACTGCGGACGCCGTCACGGTCCATTTCAACGTGCCGCCCTCGGTGGTTGTGGCCGCAGGCGAGATCGTCAGTTGGGGCATCGGGTCCTCGTCGACCACCGCGAGCCCGCCACGGTAAGCGCCCGCGACGGTGCCCCGGACAGCCTTGGCGAACAGGGTGTAATTCGCGCCACGGCTCCACCGGGTGTTGCCGACGACCTCGATGGGCACATCGATCGTGCGCTGGCCAGGCTGGACGGTGACCAGACGAGTGGTCATCTCACCGCTCGGACCCGTGAGGAACAGTCGCACCGCGCCTTCCCGGTCGCCGGACACGGACACCGGGATCTGAACCGTCCGAGTGCCAGAGTCACCTTCTTGAACCGAAGACGTGCCGAGGTCAACGCGGGACAACGGAACTGGCCGTGGATCCGGCAAACCGGTGTTCCAGCCGTACGCGTCGAGTAGCCAAGCTGGTTCGGTGCCACGCGGCACCACTTCCAGCGAGGCCACCTGACGCAGATCTATACCGTGCAGCGGGACGCGTGCTTCCTGGCCCCAGTGCGCGGACACAGCAGACGACGCAGGCAAGCCGTCGAGCGTTACCGAGCCCAGTTGGGCTTTACGGCCGTGGGTGTCGGTGATGGCGACGTCGAACTGGTTGCCCTTGGTGTTCGGCGGCACGATCAGGCGCAGCGCGAGGCTGCGTGATCCCGCCAACGACACCGGCTTCGCGGGCCGCACGACTCCCGCGCCGGTCAACGACACTGCGTACCGGTCCGGGTCCTCAGCGATGCTTCGGAACGTGACGAAATGCGTCCTGGACGGTGTTCCGCAACCCTCAACCCTGGTGACCTGCTTGCACAGTCGTGCCGCGCCTTCGGTCTTGGTCGACGAGTCAGGGACGACGAAAGAGGCGCGCTCGCCACCAACCGCGTGCGCCAGCACCCGAGCCGGATCGGCGGAAGGTGCGCGAACCCCGCTGCCGTCGAGCAACGGAAGCACGCGCCGGTCTCCGCCGACGAAGAGCTGTGCGGCCGCGGCAATGTACGTCGCACCAGCGGTTTGCTGCTGTGCGGCGGTGAGCCGGGTTGGCGTGCCCGGTGAGCACACCGGGTCTGTGGTGCTGCGGAAGTCGTCCGACGAAGGCGCCACAGACTGGCCAGGCGTCCACTCGGTGTTGAAGAAGTTGTGGTTCGCGCCGACGAAATACAGCGCGCTGTGCAACGCGGCACCACGGCTGATGCCACGGGTTCCGTCGATGAACATCTGGCCTTGCAGGTCGGCCACATCGCCGTCGCAGCCAGGCAGGATCGTCGCCGATGGCACGTCAGCCGCCGGGTTGTGGCCGAAGATCGTCGGGCCGATCAGCAGTGTGCCCTTGATCTTCCACCGCGTGGGCAGTGTGTCGCCCGGCGGCGGGTTGATGCTGTCCATCGCGGCCCGGTTGACACCTTCGCCACCACGCGAGTGCCCCATCAGGAACACCTGCGACAGGTCAGCGATCGGCGCGGCCTTGACGATGTCCGGCGCCGAGTCCCGGCCAGCGCCTGCCCATTCGGCCCAGTGCGTCAAGTGCTGGCGTACCAGCGAAGAACGTCCTTGCGCGCCAAGATCGAGGACACGCGCGTCCTGTCCGTTGATCCCGTTGGCCGAGATCGACACCGTCACGTATCCCTGCGACGCCATCAGCTGCTGGGTCTGCTGGTAGCCGGTGTAGCTGGGGACCGGCTTCTTGTCTGGCAGGCACGGCCAGTTGATGTTCTGGTACTTCGGATCTGCCGGGTCGTAGCAGGAGATGTGCCTGCCGTGCAGGAAAAGCGCGAGCGGGCGTCGGCCGGGCGCGCCCACCGGCGCCACGACAAGGCCCTGCATCTCAATGGCTGCGGGATAATCCGGGAGCGAGATTGAGTCCAATGTGTACTCGCCGGACGTCGTCTTGAACGGCCCAGGCGTACCGGGATCGACAGCGCTCGCCGGAAGTGGTGCGGGCGGCGACACTGGCTGTGTCTTCAGCGGCGGTGTCTGTTCTTCGATGTCAAGCCGTTTGCCAGACGCGCGAACGGACAGGTCACGCGGGTTGACCACGCTCGTTGTCGTGAGTGTGAATGTGCGGTGATCGCCCGACGGGATCGGGCGGCCGAGAAACGTTTCGCCGTCCCAGAATTCGACGGCCGAGTCGCCGACCGGCAGTGGTTCGGCTGACTCCCAGATCAGATCGTTGCCGGTGACCGACCAACCTGATGGTGGGCCAGTCGGCGGTTGTGCTGCCTGCGCTGGTGTGGCAAGAGCCGCCACGACCAGCGCAGGAAGCGTGAGCCTGAGCAGACGCATGTGATTTTCCCTCCAGTTGTCCCTCGGCAACTGGTTCTACCGTCGGTGATCATGCGTCAACAAGAGGCTTACGTCGGGTCGCTCACCTCGCCGGCCACCTCGGCCCTGACGTCGCCGGTGTACGGGCTGATCACGGCGATCCGGACGGTTTCCGTGCCTTCAGCGGCACTGTCCACGACAGTCGGGATGGTGAAGTCCGCGGTCAGCTGCCCGGTGGGGATGCGGGTCCGTGCCCGACAGCGGCCGTGACGGCTGCGGATTCTGCCCTGACCACTGGGCGAACCACTCCGTGCTGACGTCCGTACTGGACAGCTCCGTGCCGGACGCTGGCGCCACCACCTGGACCCGTTGTGCGTACAGGAAATCCATCGGGGCAGCGAGCGTCACCCGCCATGCCAACGTCCCGCCCTCGGTTACCTTGTCGGTGATCGGCGTGACCGTGATCGCGGGCTCGGGGTCGTCGTTCTGCACGATCAGGCCACCGGCATAGTCCGCGGCGACAACGCCGTGCAGCGCCTTGGCGAAGACCGACCGCCGTATCGAGAACGGGTCCCACTTGGTATCGCCGGTGATGGCGAACGGGACGTCGACTGTCTGCTGTCCAGGTTGGACAGTGATGACGCGGGTGGTGTACCCGCCTGCGCCGTCGGACACGAACAGCCGTGCGGTGCCTGCGGTGTTGCCCGACGCAGTGACCTTGACCTGGAAGGTCCGCGTGCCGGAGTCGCCTTCCGGCACGAACAGATCGCTCACGTCGACACGGGACAACGCCACCGGTTCCGGCTCGGGCAAGCCGGTGTTCCAGCCGTACGCGTCCATCAGCCATGCCTGGCCGGTGCCGCTCGGAACGATCTCGAGCGACGCGACTTGCCGCAGGTCGATCCCGTACACCGGCAGCGGTACGCGGACTTCCTGCGCCCAGAGCGACACCATCTTCTCGGTCGCGGTCAACCCGTCCAGCTTGACCGTGCCCAGCTGTGCCTTACGGCCGTTGCTGTCCGTGATGGCGACAGCGAACTGGTTGTCTTTGGTGTTCGGCGGAACGATCAATCGCAGCGCCAGATTCCGGGAGCCGGCAAGGGAAACCGTGTTGGCCGGACGAACGGCACCGGAACCGGCCAACGTCACCGCGACCCGGTCCGGGTCCTCGCTGACCGAGCCCTGAAGCCGCGTCGAGTGCGGCTCGAACTGGGCGATCGCCGGGTCGAAGCACGAGTCGGCGCCCATGGTGACCAGCTTGCACAGTTTTGCCCCGCCGCTGACCTGCGTCGTGTTCTCGGGCACGACAAACGGAACGCGCGCGCCACCGACTGCCTGGCTGATCACGCGTGCTGGGTCCGCCGAAGGTGCACGGACTCCCGTGCCGTCCACCAACGGCAGGACCCGCTGGTCACCGCCGATGAAAAGCCTTGCCGCGGCGGCGATGTACGTCGCACCGGCGGTCTGTTGCTGCGCCGGGGTCAGCCGGGTGGGCGTTCCTTCCGAGCACACGGCGTCGCCGCCGGGGAAGTCGTCGTACGCAGGCGCTTCGGCCTGGCCAGGCGTCCACTCCGTGTTGAAGAAGTTGTGGTTCGCGCCCGCGAAGTACAGGGAACTGTGCAGCGCCTTGCCCCGGCTGACCCCACGGCTGGCATCCGCGTACTCCTGGCCCTGCAGGTCGGACACGTCACCGTCGCAGCCAGGCAGGAACGTCACCGCGTGCACGTCGGCTGCCGGGTTCTGGCCGAACGCCGTCGGACCGATCAGCACAAGACCACGGATGTTCCATCTGGTCGGCAGGTTCTCGCCGGGTGGCGGGCTGAGGCTGTCCACCGCCGAGCGGTTGACGCCCTCGCCGCCGCGCGAGTGGCCCATCAGCAACACGTTCGACAGGTCGGCGACCGGTGCGGCCTTGACGATCTCGGGCGCGGAACCGCGTCCGGTGTCAGCCCAATCGGCCCATCGGCTCAGGTGCTGGCGTACCAGGGAAGAACGTCCCTGCGAGCCAGCGTCCATGATGCCGCCGTCCTGCGCGTTGATGCTGTTGGCGGAGATCGAGACGGTCACGTAACCCTGCGAGGCGAGCAGCTGCTGGGCCTGCTGGTACCCCTTGTGGCTCGGCGTGGGCTTCATGCCTTGCGGGCATGGCCACGACAAACCCTCCGCGCCACCGGGGATGTAGCACGTGCCATGCCTGCCGTGCAGGAAGAGCGCCAGTAAACGCTTGCCTGGTGCGTTGACCGGCGCGACCACAAGCGCCTGCATCTCGACAGACGTCGGATAGTTCGGCAGCGTGACCGGGTCCAGCGTGTACTCGCCGGACGTGGTCTTGAACGGCCCTGGCGTGCCTGGGTCGACCTGCGCCGCAGGTAGCGGGGCAGCGGGTGCCTGCATTGGGGCCAACGCCCGTGGACGCGGCTTTTCCTCGACGTCAACACGCTTTCCGCCCACCCGCACCTGTGGTGCCTGCGGGTTGGCGACTGTCGTGTCGTCGAGCGTGAACGTGCGGTGGTCGAATGACGCACGTGGTCTGCCGAGCAGACGGTCGCCGTCCCAGAACTCGACCGCGGCGTCACCGATCGGCAGCGGCTTCGGTGCACGCCACACCAATGTGCCGTCCTGCACGATGAAGCCTGATTTCTCCCTTGTGGGCGGCTGAGCTGCCTGTGCCGGTGTTGCCAGTCCGATGGCGAGCAGCACAGGCAGCGCCCATGTGAGCGAACGCAAGTGGATCCCTCCGGTCTCGTCCTTCCGGTCCCCGGTATCCACTTGCGCAATCGGTCACAAAGTGTTCGGCATCGCGTGGTCAGCGGCTGATCCAACGCTCCCGCCACGCGATGGCCAGTTCGACTGTCCGCAGGATGACTCCTTCCCCGAGCAGGTGCGTGACGACGTCGCGTTCCGCGCGGGAACACAAGTCGGACAACCGACCTGGGACATCGACGCGGTCGATCACCGGGTCGAGCGCGACGGAAATCTTTGCTCTGCCACGGATCTGGCGGTTCGGGGCAGCCCTGGCACGGGTGTAGTCCACGCGTCCGTCGACGACGTGCTTGTCGGCCAACAGATGCGCGAGCACCAGCGAAGGGACGTCACGCGCCGAGGACAGCTGCCACGAGACCCAAATTGGCCGGTAGACCGCGTCATCCGGCTCGCCAACCCGCGGATCGACCGGGCCGGTTCGCAGCAACTGGTAGTCCGTCGCGGGCGTGTCCTCGATCGGGCCGGTACGCCGGGCGCCACGCCGTGCTGTCAGCCCACAATCGCGGGCAAGCGCGCCGAGCCCGGCACCGATCGGCAAACATTTGCCACTCGCCGCAGTGGGTCCTTTGCGTGCCGGGGCAACCGGCACGACCACGTTGACAAACGCGACCTCTTGCAAAGTGGCTTCCGAGATGGACAGCAGCCCCACGTTGCGTGCCAGCAGGTCGGCCGCGATCGCCGCGGAAGCGCCGATCCGCGCAGGTCCGACGAACGTCAGCAGCTGAGCACAATCCGGCACACCGTCTGGCGCCCACCCGAACAGCTCGGTCTTCTTACGCTGATAGATGTCCGGTTCGTGGCGCAACACCGACCACCATTCGCCGCGCACCCGGCCGAACCGGCGGTCAGTGACTTGCAATCCCATCCCGTACTCGGCCGCTACCCAGGCGATATTGCGGACCAGTGCCAGGCGTTTCCGCGGATTGCTGGTGTCCAGCGCGATCAGCATGCGCAGCGCGAGGCCGTTCGACACGCGTGGCGCCTCGCCGGAACCGTCGACCCGGAAGCGCGGCGGCGGATCTTTGAACGGCGCCACGGGCGATTGCAGGAACAAGATCGGCACGTCGCCGCCAGCTGCCGTGGTCATCACCTTGTACGCCAACGTGACCATCAGCGAGTCCGCGTAGTCCGGGCGCCACGGGTCGTGTCCCAGCGTCAGCAGGATCTCTGTGCTGTACGCGGAGTCGTACAGGAAATCCGGGTTGATCATCACGCTGCCGCCGAACCGGCCAGCGCCGAGCTCGTCCGCCAGCACACCAGCAGGCGGGTGACCTGGTGTTACTGGCGACCAGGTGTGCAGTTCGAAGCCGACACCGCCGATCCGGACCGTCATGATCTCGCCGATGCCTTGCGGCGGTTCGTGGTCCGGCGGTTCGTAGTCGGCTTGCTCGTCCGCGAAATGTCCCACGCTGAACTGGATCGCCGCGCTCGCCGACCCGGCGGCCCGTGCGGCGATCTTGGCCAGCGCGGGGTACTGGCGGGTCACGTCAGACACGCGCATCACGCCCCAAAGTCGAGAAGTTCACGACACAGTCCCGTTTCCGGCGCTTGACCGCGCCGGTCAGCTCGGTGATCAGCCAGTTCGGGCTGACCGTGCTGAACGGCACCCGGCTTCGCCGTTTCACCGAGCTGATGATGTTGTTCACGACCATCGAGGCGGCCAGCACCGCAAGCAGCCAGATGGCGACCTCGAACGGCAGCCCCAGCGCGTTCGCCTGCGCGGCGGCAACGAACAGCGCGAGCGCACCCGCGATGATCATCGAGAGATACGCTATATATCTGGGAAAGAGCCTGAGCTGACCGAGTACCGACCGCGCCGACGGGATGTCCAGCCTGGCCAGCAACAGGCCCGGCACAAGCAACAGAACAGTGACGATGGCGTCCGCTGAGGAAACCGGGGACCGCTCGTCAAAGGCCGGTTTGAGGTTGTCGCCGAAATCGTCGAGAAAGAGAATCCCGCGGAACAGATCGGGTTGCAGGATCACTCCGAACGCGAGTACCAGCAGGGTGACCGCGAGCAGCATCTTGGACACGTTCGTGGCCAGCGACGGCGGATCGTCGACCAGCGCGATGTACAGGTTGGCCTCGACCGGCTCGACCGACTGCGGATCGGACCCGAACGGCCTGCGCCGCCAGTGCGCGTGCCCGGCGTTGTCCCTCGGGTCGTTGTCCACGTACAAGTCCTTGTCCACATCGGACGATTCGAGGTCGTCGGCCAGTTGCCGCAACATCGGCGCGGTGAACACGCCGTCCGCCAGCTTGCGGTAGTGGTCGGCCTCGTACTTGCGGGAGAACTCGGCAAGCCAGCCGATCAGTTGCCCGTTCTCCGGAAATGTCGGGCGGCGGTTGGTGAAACCCGCGTAGCACTCCTCGAGGTACGTCTTGAACGAGTCGAGATCCCGCTGGCGCCTGCGGCCGAACTCGGCCAGCCGCGACCCGATGCTCTGCAACTCCTGTTCAAGCAGCTTGGGCGACACGGATTTGAGCTCGTCGTACTCGTCGGCGACGGCACGGATGTCATCGACGAGCGTGCTCAGCGCGGGCCCGTCCACATCGCTGGTCAGGAAGAACCGCCGTACCGCGATTTCCGACGGAACTTCGATGGTCACGTGATACGAGTCCACCGCGCGTGGAATGACCGTCTGGTACCGCACGGTGAACTCGTGCCGGGGAGTCAGGCCGCGACGGATCGTCGCGCGGTCCCGTAAGTCCTGTGAGCGTGCAGGCATGACGGGCGCGTCGAACTGCATGAACACTTGTGGCTTGTTCGTCGGGACCTCGGTCACCAGCAGGTACTCAGACGAAGCGATGTCAAGCAGCCGAAGGAAAGCGCTGTCTTCAGGGAACAGGTCGTTGATCGCCTGCTCGGCTCGTTCCCTGATGCTCTCGGAGTCGGTCGCGCCCCGGCGTGAGGCTTGCTCCGCATGCGATCTCGGCGGCTGAACGCCTTTGTCGATCATGTTCGCGATCGCGGCCTGGATCAGCCAGCGGGAGCGATGCAGTTCGTGCCGCACGCTGTAGAGCGTCTCGCCGGGGTCGCCGGTACGCGGATCGGCTTCGAGGAACATCCGGAACGCCTTGGACATGCCTTGGATCAACGCGCCCGCGGTCTCCTCATGGGTCGCCCGCGGGAGCACGACGTTGGTCGCGTCCCGCACGACAACGGGCGCCTGATCGGTGCGGGCCTGACGCGCGACAGGCAGCCACACGGTTTCCGGAGCTTTGACGGCGTTGGGGTCGGTCCGCAACGCCTGGATCTGGTCGGGTGTCAGGACGGTGAGGTTGATGTCGATGCTGACCGAGCGGGTCATATGGGTGGAGTCGACCAATGTGAGTGCCTCGGTCATCCGGTCGACGTGTTCGAGCCGCAACGCCAACGCGAGCAGGTTCAGACCGAGGGCCTCCTGGTAGCTGTTGTGGGGCAGGGGCGAGGTCGGAATCGGCGTCTGCCACAACGCCGACCGCAACCGGTCCAGGGTCATGGGTACCTCCGTGCACCATCGTGTCCCAGGTCACGTCGGTAGCGCAGCTAGAATTGCGCGAAGGGGAGATCGTGAAACCGTTCACAAGGGAGCCGCTGTGGGTACGCGACGACGGCAGGGCGACGACGCCGAAGTGATCGTCGTCGGAGCAGGCCCAGCCGGCTCAACCGCCGCGGCCTACCTGGCCCGAGCAGGCGTGGACGTGTTGTTGCTCGAGAAATCCCAATTCCCCCGCGAGAAGGTCTGCGGCGACGGCCTGACCCCGCGAGGCGTGAAGCAACTGATCGACCTGGGCATCGACACCAGCGAAGAAGCAGGCTGGGTGCACAACAACGCCCTGCGGATCATCACCGGTGACCTGCAGCTGCACCTCCCATGGCCCGAGCTGTCCTCGATGCCGCCCTATGGCGTTTCCCGCACCCGTCAGGACTTCGACGAGCTACTGGCAAAAGTGGCCGAGCGCGACGGAGCCCGCCTGCAGCAGAACACGACGGTGACCGGAGCCGTGCAAGATCGCACGGGTCGCGTGACCGGGGTCCGTGCCCGCGTCGGTCGCGACAAAACCGAGGTGACGTACTCGGCGCCGCTGGTGTTGGCGTGCGACGGCGTGTCCGCCCGGCTGGCCCTGTCGGTCGGAATCGACAAACACGAAAATCGCCCGATGGGAGTAGCGGTCCGCCGCTACTACTCGTCGCCACGTTCCAAAGACGACTTCATCGAAGGCCACCTGGAACTGTGGGACCGAAGCGACCCAGCGAACCCGAAACTGCTCCCGGGCTACGGCTGGGTCTTCCCCCTCGGCGACGGCACGGTCAACGTAGGCCTGGGAATGCTGTCGACCTCATCCTCCTTCCGCAGCACGGACTACCGAGCCCTGCTCCGCCAATGGCTCGACGGAACCCCGGAAGAATGGGGCTTCCGAGAAGAGAACGCGATCGGAAAAGTCGGCGGAGCCGGACTGCCAATGGGCTTCAACCGAACCCCGCACTACCGAGACGGAATGCTGTTGCTGGGCGACGCGGGCGGAATGGTGAGCCCGTTCAACGGCGAAGGCATCCAGTCAGCGATGGAGTCGGCCAAGATCGCATCCGAGATCGTTGTTCAGGCTTTGGCCCGGGCGGAAGGGCCGTCGCGGGAACGCGCGCTTGAGGCCTACCCGGTCGCGATGCGTGACCTTTACGGCGGGTATTACCGTCTGGGCAACATCTTCGCGAAAATCATCGGAAAACCAAAAATCATGCGCGCGGCCACCAAGTACGGCCTGCGCGTGAACTCCCTGATCCCCTTGATCCACAAAGGCCTATCAGGCTGCTTCGACCCCAAAGACGGGGACGTAGTGGACAGAATGATCGCAGTAGCCAGCAAGATCGCCCCCAACCTCCGATAACCACTGGATGTGCGGCCCCAAACCCCCGGAGCGAAGCGACGGGATACCCCGCGACAGCGCGTGTGTCCACCATTCCTTGTGGTGAGTTGAACCCGCGAGCGGCGCCCGGCGGGTACCAGCAGGGCTGGAAGCGAGTCGAGCAGTTTGACTCACCGTGAAGGAATGGTGGACACACGCCGGCTCGCGGGCGAAGGAAGACGCCCTGAAGTGCCGAGCCCCGATCCTTTCAGGCCCGGCCTGACCGACAGGCCCACGTCCGACTGGCTTCCACCTCCAGCAGGGTTGGATAGGTTGAACTACCGCGTGTCCGCCCCACCGGCGCGGCGTGTCAAACTGCTCGACTCGCCACCAGCCGGGTCACCCGCCACGTTGCGCCGCTCGCGGGTTCAATACGCCATGCCGGAGCGGCAGACACGCGCTGGTCTGGCGGCCCCCCTCACTTACTTTTGGCCCGCTCGCTTCGCTCGCGGGCCTGCGTTGTGTTGTTCGGTGGTACGCCTCACATCCGCGCTTCACAGGCCTGGGGGTTCCTTCTTGTGAGGCAAGTCCTACACTTCCGTCACGTCTTGTGAATCGCTTCACAGAGTCATGAGACAGCTTGTGAAGACTTTCACAAGCTCGGCGGCAAGCGTTCGCGCTGGTCGGTGCCTGAATGGGCTGGCTGAGGCATGTTTTGTTAGGCGTGCCTAACCACCAGGGGTGTGAGGAAGACCCCTTAGGGTGCCGACGAGGGCGATCGATGCGCGGGGAAAGGACGGCGTTGTCAATGGTCGGCGGCGTGGGAGTGGTGGCCCAGACCGAGTTGGCCCAGACCTTGGCCCAGAGTGGCAGTTCTGAGCTTGGCTCGTACCTCCCCTTGGTGTTCCTGCTCGCACTTGGTGCGCTGTTCGCGGGGGTTTCGGCCACGCTCGGCGCCCTTGTCGGGCCGAAGCGCTACAACAAGGCGAAGCTAGAGGCTTACGAGTGCGGCATCGAGCCGTCACCGCAGCCGGTCGTCGGCGGTGGGCGTGTCCCGGTCGCGTATTACCTGACCGCGATGCTGTTCATCCTTTTCGACATCGAGATGGTCTTCCTCTACCCGTTCGCGGTCACCGCGGACGCTCTCGGCGTGTTCGGCCTGGTGGAGATCGTTCTGTTCATCGCGACCGTCGGCTTCGCGTACGCGTATGTCTGGCGCCGCGGCGGGCTGGACTGGAACTAGAGGGGCAAGCATGGGAATCGAAGAGAAGCTCCTCCCCAACGGAGTCATGCTGGCCGGCTTGGAAAAGCTGGTGAACTGGGCGCGGAAGAACTCCGTGTGGCCTGCCACGTTCGGTCTCGCGTGTTGCGCGATCGAGATGATGACCGTCGGCGGTGCCCGCTACGACTACGCGCGGTTCGGCATGGAGCGCTTCAGCGCCAGCCCTAGGCAGGCCGACCTGATGATCGTGGCCGGCCGGGTCACCAACAAGATGGCCCCGGTCCTTCGCCAGATCTACGACCAGATGCCCGAGCCCAAGTGGGTCATCGCGATGGGTGTCTGCGCCTCGTCCGGCGGCATGTTCAACAACTACGCGGTGGTGCAGGGCGTCGACCACGTCGTGCCCGTTGACATCTATTTGCCGGGGTGCCCGCCGCGCCCGGAGATGCTGCTCGACGCGATCCTCAAGCTGCACCAGCGGATCTCCGAGGAGCCGCTCGGTGCCCGCCGCGCCGCGACGCTGGTTGAGCAGGGCTTCCAGAAGGCCGAGCTGATCCCGTCGTCCGAGCGCTACGCCAAGAAGAAGGGCTGAGCGGGTGACTACCCCAGGCGACGAGCAGTCGAGTGCCGAACGGCCCGAGGAGGGCCTCGAAACCCGTGACGCCGCACCACAACCAGGTGTGGTCGCGGGCAAGTCCCGGCAGGGCATGTTCGGTGTCACGGGTTCCGGTGACACCTCCGGCTTCGGCGGTCTGCAGCTGCCCGCGTACAGCCCGCCCCCGGCCGAGCGCCCGTACGGCGGCTGGTTCGACGAGTTCACCGACGAGATGATGGCGGCGTTCTCCCGTCGCAACGTCCCGGCGGAGGCGATCCTTCAGGTCACGGTCGACCGCGGCGAGATCACGTACTACGTGGCCCGTGAGCACCTGCTGAAGATCTGCCAGACCCTGCGTGACGAGCCCGCGCTGCGCTTCGAGCTGTGCAGCTCGGTGTCCGGCGTCGACTACGGCGTCGACGTGCCGCAGCGGCTGCACTCGGTCTACCACCTGACATCGATGACTTACCGGCGCCGGATCCGCCTCGAGGTCGCGCTGGATGTCGAGGACGCGCACGTGCCGAGCGTCGTCGGGATCTACCCGACGGCCGACTGGCAGGAGCGCGAGGCCTGGGACATGTTCGGGATCGTCTACGACGGCCACCCGGCACTGACCCGCATCCTCATGCCGGACGACTGGGACGGCCACCCGCAGCGCAAGGACTACCCGCTCGGCGGCATCCCGGTTGAGTACAAGGGCGCGGAGATCCCCCCGCCCGACCAGCGGAGGTCTTACTCGTGACCACGAACCCGACTGACTCCACCACCACGGACCCGTACGAGGCCGAGTCGAGGCAGACCACCGAGGGACCGGTGTACCACCTGACCGGTGGCGACTGGGACCAGGTGCTCGAGGACGCCACGCACGACGAGCGGATGGTGATCAACCTCGGCCCGCAGCACCCGTCCACGCACGGCGTGCTCCGCCTGGTGATCGAGATCGAGGGCGAGACCGTCACCCAGGCCCGTTCGGTGATCGGCTACCTGCACACCGGGATCGAGAAGAACTGCGAGTTCCGGACCTGGACGCAGGCGGTCACGTTCATCACGCGCACCGACTACCTCGCGCCGCTGTCGCACGAGGCCGCGTACTGCATGGGTGTCGAGAAGCTGCTCGGCATCGAGGCGCCGCGCCGCGCCCAGCTGATCCGCCAGCTGCTGCTGGAGATCAACCGGATCTCGTCGCACTTCGTCTACCTGGCCACCGGCGGTATGGAGCTCGGCTCCACAACGGCTGCCGCCCTCGGCTTCCGTGAGCGCGAGGTGCTGCTGCACACGCTCGAGTACATCACCGGCCTGCGGATGAACCACGGCTTCATCCGGCCGGGCGGCGTCGCTCAGGACCTTCCGGCTGACTGGAAGGAATACCTGACGAAGTTCGTCAAGACGATGGAAGAGCGCATCCCGATGTACCACAAGCTGTTCACGGGACAGCCGGTGTGGCGCAACCGCCTCAAGGGCGTCGGGTACCTGCCGCTGGACGGCGCGCTGGCGCTCGGGGTGACCGGCCCGGTGCTGCGGTCGGCCGGTCTGGCGTGGGACTTGCGCAAGATCGAGCCGTACCTGGCGTACGACGAGGTCGACTTCGAGGTGCCGACCGACACCGGCGCGGACTGCTGGTCGCGGTATCTCCTGCGGATGTGGGAGATGGACGAGTCGCTCAAGATCATCAAGCAGACGATGAAGCTGCTCGATGAGCCGGGCCCGGTCATGGTCGAGGACAAGAAGATCGCCTGGCCCGCGCAGCTGACGATCGGGCCGGACGGGATGGGCAACTCGCTCGAGCACGTCCGCAAGATCATGGGTCAGTCGATGGAGTCGCTGATCCACCACTTCAAGCTGGTCACCGAGGGCTTCCACGTGCCTGCGGGCCAGGTGTACATGCCGATCGAGTCGCCACGCGGCGAGCTGGGCTACCACCTGGTGTCCGACGGCGGCACCAGGCCGCTGCGCGTGCACGCCCGCGAACCAAGCTTCGTGAACCTGCAGTCGATGCCCGCCATGGCCGAGGGCGGGCTGATCGCGGACCTGATCGCCGCGGTCGCCTCGATCGATCCGATCATGGGTGGTGTGGACCGATGACCACTTCTGGACCTGGGCAGACCTACGGCGGTTCCACCGTCGGCAGCGAGCCCACTTTCCAGTCGACTGTGGACGACTCACGGGAAGCCACGGTCGCGTCCGTGCTCTCCGAAGATCAGACCAAGAAACTGGTCACCGACATCGCCGAGGACCTGAGCGTCTTCGACGGGATCGTGGAGCGCGCGCAGGCGATCATCGCCCGCTACCCGCAGTCCCGCTCGGCCCTGCTGCCGATGCTGCACCTGGTGCAGTCGGTACAGGGCTACGTCAGCCAGGCGGGGATCCAGTTCTGCGCGGCTCAGCTGGAGCTCGCCGCGGCCGAGGTCAGCGCGGTGGCCACGTTCTACACGATGTACAAGCGCAAGCCATGCGGCGAGCACTTGGTCAGCGTGTGCACGAACACCCTGTGCGCGGCGCTCGGCGGCGACAGCATCTACGCCAAGCTGCGTGAGCACCTCGGCGAGCCGGGCAAGCCGCTGGGCCACGAGGAAACCGTCGGCACACCAGGCGAACCCGGCTCGATCACGATCGAGCACGCCGAGTGCCTCGCGGCCTGCGACCTCGGGCCGGTCGTCCAGGTGAACTACGAGTTCTACGACAACCAGACGCCGGAGAAGACGGTCGAGCTGGTGGATGCCTTGCGGCGCGGGGAGAAGCCCGCGCCGACCCGGGGCGCCCCGCTGACCGACTTCAAGGACGTGTCGCTGCAGCTGGCAGGCTTCTTCGAGCGAGAGTCCGATGTGGACGGCCCGTCGCAGGCGACGGAGACGCTCGCGGGCGCGCAGTTGGCGCAGGACCGCGGCTGGACCGCGCCGGTCATGCCGGCGAACGTGGCGTTCCCCGACCTGGAGAAGAAATGAGCACAGTCGACCCGGTGACGCCGGTACTCACCAAGCGCTGGCTGTCTCCCCGCTCCTGGTCCATCCAGACCTACGAGCAGCTGGAGGGCTACACCGCCGTACGCAAGGCTCTGGCGGCAACGCCGGAGCAGATCGTGCAGGTGGTCAAGGACTCCGGGCTGCGCGGTCGCGGTGGCGCTGGCTTCCCGTCCGGCCTGAAGTGGTCCTTCATGCCGCCCAACGAGGACAAGCCGCACTACCTGGTGATCAACGCCGACGAGGGCGAGCCGGGGACCTGCAAGGACATCCCGCTGATGATGGCGGACCCGCACTCGCTGATCGAAGGCTGCATCATCGCGTCCTACGCGATGCGCTCCCACCACTGCTTCATCTACGTACGCGGTGAGGTCATCCACTGCATCCGCAGGCTCAACCAGGCCGTCGCGGAGGCTAAGGCCGCCGGGTATCTCGGCAAGGACATCCTCGGCTCCGGCTTCGACCTGGAGATCACCGTGCACGCGGGCGCGGGCGCGTACATCTGCGGCGAGGAGACGGCTCTGCTCGACTCGCTGGAGGGCCGCCGTGGCCAGCCTCGCCTGAAGCCGCCGTTCCCGGCGGCGGCAGGGCTCTACGCCGCACCCACCACCGTGAACAACGTCGAGACGATCGCGTCGGTTCCCTTCATCATCAACGGCGGCGCCGAGTGGTTCCGCAAGATGGGCACCGAGAAGTCGCCGGGCCCGAAGATCTATTCGATCTCCGGCCACGTCGAGAAGCCGGGCCAGTACGAGGCCCCGCTCGGCACCACCCTTCGCCAGCTGCTGGACATGGCCGGTGGCATGAAGGACGGCATCCCGCTGAAGTTCTGGACGCCCGGTGGCTCGTCCACTCCGATGTTCACCGCCGAGCACCTCGATGTTCCGCTGGACTTCGAGGGCGCGGTGGAAGCCGGGTCGATCCTCGGCACGACGGCCGTGATGGTCTTCAACGAGACCGTGTCCGTGCCGTGGGCCGTGATGAAGTGGACCCAGTTCTACAAGCACGAGTCCTGCGGCAAGTGCACTCCCTGCCGGGAGGGCACGTACTGGCTGACGCAGATCCTCGAGCGGATGGTCGACGGCAACGGCACCGAAGAGGACATCGACACGCTGCTGGACGTCTGCGACAACGTGCTCGGCCGGTCGTTCTGCGCGCTCGGTGACGGTGCGGTGAGCCCGATCCAGAGCGGGATCAAGTACTTCAGGGACGAGTTCCTCGCGCTCTGCCAGAAAAACCGCGAGAAGAACCGTAAGCCTGCACTGGCGGGAGCGAACTGATGACCGTTGCACCCGAGAAGAACGAGCTTGTTGTCCCGGAAGGGCACGTGAAGCTCGTCATCGACGGTATCGAGGTGGTGGCTCCCAAGGGCGAGCTGCTGATCCGGACCGCCGAGCGGATGGGGATCACGATTCCCCGGTTCTGCGACCACCCGCTGCTCGACCCGGCAGGCGCTTGCCGCCAGTGCCTTGTCGAGGTGGAGATGGGCGGCAGGCCGATGCCCAAGCCGCAGGCCTCGTGCACCATCACGGTCGCCGACGGCATGGTCGTCAAGACCCAGGTCACGTCCCCGGTCGCGGACAAGGCGCAGCAGGGCGTGATGGAGCTGCTGCTGATCAACCACCCGCTGGACTGCCCGATCTGCGACAAGGGCGGCGAGTGCCCGCTGCAGAACCAGGCACTGGCGCACGGCCGCGCGGACTCCCGGTTCCACGACACGAAGCGGACCTTCCCGAAGCCGATCCCGATCAGCACCCAGGTGCTGCTCGACCGCGAGCGCTGCGTGCTCTGCCAGCGCTGCACGAGGTTCTCCGCGCAGATCGCCGGTGACCCGTTCATCGAGTTGCTCGAGCGTGGTGCGCAGCAGCAGATCGGTATCGCGCAGGAGAAGCCGTTCCAGTCGTACTTCTCCGGCAACACCATCCAGATCTGCCCGGTCGGTGCTTTGACCAGCGCCGCGTACCGGTTCCGGTCGCGGCCGTTCGACCTGGTGTCCACGCCGAGCGTGTGCGAGCACTGCTCCTCCGGCTGTGCCGAGCGCACGGACTGGCGGCGCGGCAAGGTGATGCGCAAGCTCGCCGGCAACGACCCCGAGGTCAACGAAGAGTGGATCTGCGACAAGGGCCGCTTCGCGTTCCGGTACGCCACCGCCCCCAACCGCGTTCTGCGGCCGAAGGTGCGGGACAAGGCGACCGGTGAGCTGAAGGACGCCTCGTGGACCGAGGCACTGCAGGTCGCCGCGGTGGCGCTGAGCAAGGCCCGTGGCAACGCCGGTGTGCTCACCGGTGGCCGGTTGACCGTCGAGGACGCGTACGCGTACGCGAAGTTCGCTCGGATAGCCTTGGGCACCAACGACATCGACTTCCGCGCTCGGCCGCACTCGGCCGAGGAGCTAGCGTTCCTGTCGTCCACTGTCGTCGGTACGACGCCGGAGACCGGCGTGACCTTCACCGGTATCGAGAACGCGCCGACCGTGCTGTGCGTGGCGTTCGAGCCGGAAGAGGAAGCACCGATCGTCTTCCTGCGGCTGCGCAAAGCGGCTCGCAGGGGCCGGACCAAGGTGTTCCACATTGGACAGTGGACGTCCCCAGGTGTCGAGAAGACCTTCGGCACGCTGCTCGCCACGCCGCCCGGCGGCGAGGCAGCCGCGGTGGACGCGCTCGACCAGCACGCGGCCGACGTGACCGACGGTCTCGGCAAGCCGGGTTCGGTTGTTCTGGTCGGCGAGCGTGCCGCGCAGATCCCGGGCCTGTTCTCGGCGCTGCTTCGGTTGTCGGCCAAGACCGGTGCCAAGATCGCGTGGATCCCGCGGCGCGCGGGCGAGCGTGGTGCGGTCGAGGTCGGCGCGCTGCCGACGTTGCTGCCCGGTGGTCGGCTCGTCGCCGACGCCGCGGCTCGTGCCGAGGTTGAGCAGGCATGGGGCCTTGAGGCCGGTTCGCTGCCCTCGCAACCAGGGCGTGACACCAGCGGAATCATTGAGGCTGCCGCGAATGGCGAGCTGACCGCGCTGGTGGTCGGCGGTGTCGACCCGTACGACCTGCCGGACCCGGACCGGGCCTTGGAAGCGTTGCAGACAGCGGACTTCGTGCTCAGCCTGGAACTGCGGGAAAGCGCGGTCACCGCGTTCGCGGACGTCGTCCTGCCGATCGCTCCCTCGGTCGAGAAGGCCGGAACGTTCCTGAACTGGGAAGGCCGTCGCCGCGAGTTCGGCACCACGTTGGACGCAACCGGCGCACTGCCGGACTGCCGGGTGCTGGACACGCTCGCGGTCGAGATGGACGCGGACCTGTTCACCCAGACGCCCGCCGCAGCCGCCGGTGACCTGGCGAGACTCGGAACCACGAGCACTGCCAAGGCATCCGCGCCTGAGGTCGAGTCGCGCCAGCAGAGCCTGCCGCACAGCGACGGCCAAGCTCTGCTCGCCACCTGGCGCCAGCTGCTGGACAACGGTTCGTTGCAGGAGGAAGAGCCGCACCTGGCAGGCACTGCCCGCAAGGTCGTGGCCCGGCTGTCCGAGCACACCGCCGCGGTCCTCGGTGTCGACAAGGTGGAAACCGTGACGGTCTCGACCGACCGTGGTGCGGTCACCGTGCCGTTCGAGTACGCGGACCTGCCTGACGGCGTCGTGTGGCTACCAGGAAACTCCGGCGACGTAACGGTTCGCCGCACTCTCGGAGCCGTTCACGGCAGCGCTGTGAACGTCCACCCAGGAGGGACCGCATGACCAAGGGCCCTGAAAACCTCGTGAGTGTTTATCCGTGTTCTAACACTGATAACCACTCACGACTGATGACCTGGGGAGATGTGGCATGACCAGGGCAGAGCTGTTGGCCGACGACCCGATCTGGCTGATCCTGCTGAAGGTGCTGTTCATCTTCCTGTTCGCGCTGCTCACCGCCATGATCACGGTGTGGGCCGAGCGGCGGTTGATCGGCCGGATGCAGAACCGGCCAGGCCCCAACCGGGTCGGTCCGTTCGGTCTGCTGCAGCCGATCGCCGACGCGATCAAGATGCCGTTCAAGGAAGAGGTCATCCCGCGTACCGCGGACAAGGTGACCTACCGGCTGGCTCCGGTGCTCGCCTTGGCGCCGACGCTGATCGGCCTCTCGGTGATGCCGTTCGGCGGGCAGGTGTCGATCTTCGGTGAGCAGACCGTGCTGCAGCTGGTCGACCTGCCGGTCGGCGTGCTCGTGGTGCTGGCGGCCTCGTCGGTCGGTGTGTACGGCATCGTGCTCGCGGGTTGGTCGTCTGGCACCCCGTATCCGCTGCTCGGTGGCCTTCGGTCGGCCGCGCAGGTGATCTCGTACGAGATCGCGATGGGCCTGGCGATCGTCGCGGTCATCCTGCAGACGCACTCGTTGTCGCTCGGCGACATCGTGGACGGCCAGCACGGCCTGTGGTTCGGCCTCTCGCTGTTCCCCGCGTTCATCATCTACATCATCGCGATGGTCGGTGAGACCAACCGGGCCCCGTTCGACCTGCCGGAAGGCGAGTCGGAGCTGGTCGCCGGGTTCCACACCGAGTACAGCTCGATGAAGTTCGTGATCTTCTACATCGCCGAGTACATCAACATGATCGTTGTCTCGGCGATGGGCGCGACGCTGTTCCTTGGCGGTTACAAGGCGCCGTGGGGCATCGACCAGATCAACAATGGCTACTTCAACACCGGCTGGTGGCCGATGTTGTGGTTCATCGGCAAGATCGGCCTCGCGCTGTTCTTCTTCATCTGGATCCGCGGCACGCTCCCGCGTTACCGCTACGACCAGTTCATGAAGCTGGGCTGGAAGTTCCTCGTGCCGATCAGCCTGGTGTTCATCGTCGCGCTCACCGTTGTCAACGTGGCCGACCAGATGACCGTCACCGGATGGCTGATCATCGGCGGGTTCGCCGTCCTCCTGCTGATCGCGCTGGTGATGATGATCCCGGACCGCAGGGACCCACGGTACGGCCGCGTGCCGATGTCCGGCGGCAGCTTCCCGGTGCCGCCGATCGACTTGCAGATTCCGAGCAAACCGAGGCGGACCAAGCAGGCCCGCTCGCGTGCCGGCAGGCGTCAGACCGTCGCGGCTGGCGCAAAGGAGGGCGACGATGGGGTTTCTTGATCCGGTAAAGGGTTTCGGCGTCACCTTCGGGATGATGTTCAAGAAGGTGGCCACCGAGAAGTACCCGGAGGTCAAGAAGGTCACCGCGCCTCGGTACCACGGGCGGCACCAGCTCAACCGGCACCCGGACGGGCTGGAGAAGTGCGTCGGCTGTGAGCTCTGTGCGTGGGCCTGCCCGGCGGACGCGATCTTCGTCGAAGGTGGCAACAACACCGACGAGGAGCGTTATTCCCCCGGTGAGCGCTACGGCGCGGACTACCAGATCAACTACCTGCGCTGCATCGGCTGCGGCCTGTGCATCGAGGCGTGCCCGACCCGCTCGCTCACCATGACCAACGAGTACGAGCTGGCCAACGACAACCGCCAGGTACTGATCTTCACCAAGGAAGACCTGCTCGCCCCGCTGCTGCCCGGCATGGAGATGCCGCCGCACCCGATGCGCTTGGGCGACAACGAGCAGGACTACTACGTGAAGGGTCCTGAGCTGGCCAAGCAGGCGCAGGAGGAGGCCAAGTGAACTCCCCGTTGCTGCTCGCACAGGCCGCCGAGGTGGCCAAGGTGTCGCAGGGCGAGGCGATCTCGTTCTGGATCCTCGCCCCGCTCGCGCTGGCCGGCGCACTCGGCATGATCTTCGCCCGCAACGCCGTGCACTCGGCGATGTTCCTGGTGATGACCATGCTGTCGCTCGGCATCATGTACATGATCCAGCAGGCGCCGTTCCTCGGCTTCGTGCAGATCATCGTCTACACCGGCGCGATCATGATGCTGTTCCTGTTCGTGCTGATGCTCGTCGGCAGAGATTCCTCCGACTCGGTCGTGGAAGTCCTTCGCGGGCAACGGGTCTGGGCCGCGATCCTCGGCATCGGCCTGGCTGGTCTGCTGGTCTCCGGCGTGGCCGAGGCGCTGACCTCGGTCCGGCCGGTCGGGCTGAACGAGCAGAACGCGGGCGGTGCCAACGTCGCGAACATCGGTCGCGCGATCTTCAGCGACTACCTGTTCCCGTTCGAGCTCACCTCCGCACTGCTGATCACCGCGGCGGTCGGCGCGATGGTCCTCGGCTACACCGGCAAGAAGCGTGCGACCCAGCGTGAGCTGGCCGACGCTCGCTTCCGCGGCGAGCACGACCGGCCGAGCCCGCTGCCCGGTCCCGGTGTGTACGCGACGGCCAGCTCGGTCGCGGTTCCGGCCTTGCTGCCGGACGGTTCGATCGCGCCGGAGTCGGTCTCCGCGATCATCGAGGCCACGGCCTCGCGCGAGCTCGCTGAGGACGTCGAGTCCGTCGCGGGTTCGGCCCCCGGCCCCGACGCCCACGCGCTCAAGGCGTCCTCAAAGGAGGGTGACGAGTGACCCCCACGTACTACCTGCTGCTCTCCGCGCTGCTGTTCACCATCGGCGCGGTGGGCGTGCTGGTCCGGCGCAACGCGATCGTGGTGTTCATGTGCGTCGAGCTGATGCTCAACGCGGTGAACCTGACCCTGGTGACCTTCGCCAGGATCAACGGTTCGCTGGACGGCCAGGTGATGGCGTTCTTCGTGATGGTCGTCGCCGCGGCCGAGGTCGTCGTCGGCCTGGCGATCATCATGTCCATCTTCCGCACCCGTCGCACGGCCTCGGTCGACGACGCGAACTTGCTGAAGTACTAGAGGGGTAGCAGGTGTCCCAGAAACTCAGCCTTGCCGCCGCCGAGCAGGTGATCCCGGCGAGCGGACTGGCTAGCTCGGCGTGGCTTCTCATCGCGCTGCCCGCCATCGGCGCTCTCGTTCTGCTGGTAGGCGGCCGTCGCACCAACGCGTGGGGCCACCTGCTCGGCATCCTCACGATCGTCGCGTCGTTCGCGTACGGCATCGCGCTGTTCTTCGACTCGGGCAGCAGCCAGATCCAGGAAGCCAAGCTGTTCACCTGGATCGACGTGAACGCGCTGACTGTCGACTTCGGACTGCGACTCGACCCGCTGTCGATCACGTTCGTCCTGCTGATCACCGGTGTCGGTTCGCTGATCCACATCTACTCGGTCGGCTACATGGCCGATGACGACGGCAGGCGCCGGTTCTTCGGCTACCTGAACCTGTTCGTCGCGGCGATGCTGATCCTGGTGCTCGGAAACAGCTTCGTGACGCTGTACCTCGGCTGGGAAGGCGTGGGCCTCGCGTCCTACCTGCTGATCGGCTGGTACCAGAACCGTCCGTCCGCGGCCACCGCCGCGAAGAAGGCGTTCCTGATGAACCGCGTCGGTGACGTCGGTCTGGCCGTCGCGATCTTCCTGCTGTTCAAGAACTTGGGCACCACGCAGTACACCGAGGTGTTCGCGCGGGTCGGCGAGCTGTCGCCCGCCACGGTCACCGCGATCGCGATCCTGTTGCTGCTGGGTGCTTGCGGTAAGTCCGGCCAGTTCCCGCTGCAGGCGTGGTTGCCGGACGCGATGGAGGGCCCGACTCCGGTTTCGGCCCTGATCCACGCCGCGACGATGGTAACCGCGGGCGTCTACCTGATCGCCCGTGCCAACCCGCTCTACAACCTGACCGCCGACGGCCGCCTGGTCGTGGTCGTGATCGGCGCGATCACGTTGCTGATCGGGTGCATCATCGGGTGCGCGTACGACGACATCAAGAAAGTCCTCGCGTACTCGACCGTTTCGCAGATCGGTTACATGATCCTGGCGGTCGGCCTCGGCCCGTTCGGGTACGCGCTGGGCATCATGCACCTCGTCGCCCACGGCTTCTTCAAGGCCGGACTGTTCCTCGGGGCCGGTTCGGTGATGCATGCCATGAAGGACGAAGTGGACATGCGCAGGTACGGCGGCCTGTGGCGGATCATGCCGGTCACGTTCGGCACGTTCCTGCTCGGCTACCTCGCCCTCATCGGCATTCCGCCGTTCTCCGGCTTCTTCACCAAGGACGCGATCATCGCGGCCGCGTTCGGCCAGGAAGGCTGGCGCGCCTGGGTGTTCGGCGGCGCGGCACTGCTCGGTGCGGGGCTGACCGCGTTCTACATGACGCGGCTGGTGCTGATGACGTTCTTCGGCAAGCAGCGCTGGAAGGAGCTGAAGGCCGAGGACGGCTCGGACTTCCACCCGCACGAGGCCAAGTCCGTGATGACCGTTCCGATGATCATCCTGGCGATCGGCTCGATCGGCGCTGGCTTCTTCTTCACCAGCGGTGACCGGTTCGTCAACTGGCTGGCCCCGTCGCTGCAGCCGCTACAGGAAGTCGAGCACGGCGTCCTGTCGCACGGCACGATTCAGATCCTGGTGATCGGCCTTTCGGTCCTCGGTGTCCTGCTGGCCTGGCTCATTGTCGGCCGCAAGGACGTTCCGGTGGTCAAGCCGGCCAGGGTGTCCGCGGTGGTCCGCGCCGCTCGTGCCGACCTGTACGGCAACGCCTTGAACGAGGCCCTGGTCGCCAGGCCGGGCACGTGGCTCGCCCGCGCACTGGTCTATGTGGACAACAAGGGTGTCGACGGCATGGTGAACGGGATCGCGGCTTCGTTGGGCGGTAGCTCAGGCAGACTTCGCCGTCTGCAGACCGGGTTCGTGCGTTCCTACGCGCTGAGCATGCTGGCAAGCGGGATCCTCGTGATCGCCGCGCTGCTGATGGTGAGGTTCTCCTGATGAACACTGTGCCGGCCCCAATGGCTGCGGGCACTTCTGGCAGCGGCGCGGCTTTCCTGCTGGCCCTGCTGCTGTTGCCGCTGCTCGGCGGCATCGTGGTTGCCTTCATGAAGGACGACCGGATGGCCAAGGTGACCGCGCTGACGGTCTCCTTGATCGAGCTGGTCCTCGTCGTCCCCGCGTGGATCGCCTTCGTGCCCAACGGTTCCCGGATCCAGCTGGCCCTCTCGGCCGACTGGATCCCGTCGTTCGGCGTGCACTTCTCGCTCGGCATCGACGGCATCGCGCTGACGATGATCGCGCTGATCGGCATCCTGACGCCGATCGTGATCGGCGGGTCGTGGGCCGACAAACTGCCGGAAGGCCGTGGCGCGGCAGGGTTCTACTCGCTGCTGCTGGTGATGCAGACCGGCATGGTCGGCGTGTTCGCCGCGACCGACGTGTTCCTCTTCTACGTGTTCTTCGAGGCCGTGCTCGTCCCGATGTACTTCCTTGTCGGCCGCTTCGGCGGGCCGCGCAGGCAGTACGCGGCGATGAAGTTCTTCCTGTACTCACTGCTCGGCGGGCTGGTCATGCTCGCGTCGGTGATCGGCCTTTTCGTGGTCAGCAAGGACTACAACGGCGGCGTCGGCACGCTGGACTGGCAGACGCTGTCGAACGTGATGGACCAGGCGCCGCTGAGCACCCAGATCTGGCTGTTCCTCGGCTTCTTCGTGGCGTTCGCGATCAAGGCGCCGCTGGTTCCGTTGCACACCTGGCTGCCCGACGCGACCGCGGAGGCTCCGATCGGCACCGGTGTGCTGCTGGTCGGTGTGCTCGACAAGATCGGCACGTTCGGCTTCCTGCGCTACTGCCTGCCGCTTTTCCCCGCGGCCAGCAAGGAACTCGCGCCGCTCGTGCTCATCCTGTCGGTGCTTGGCCTGCTGTACGGCGCGATCCTGGCGACCGGCCAGAACGACATGAAGCGGTTGATGGCGTACATCTCCATCGCCCACTTCGGCTTCATCGGACTCGGCATCTTCGCCTTCTCCACCCAGTCGATCGCCGGTTCGGCGCTCTACATGGTCAACCACGGCCTGGCGACCGGAATGCTGTTCCTTGTCGTCGGCATGGTGATCGCGCGTGGTGACTCGCGGCTGATCTCCGACTACGGCGGCCTTTCCAAGGTCACGCCGCTGCTCGCCGGGCTGTTCCTGTTCGGTGGTCTCGCGGCGCTGTCGCTGCCCGGCACGAACTCGTTCGTCAGCGAGTTCCTCGTGCTGGTCGGGTCGTACCCGAACGCTCCGGTCTACGCGATCCTCGGCGCGGTCGGCATGATCCTGGCCGCGGCGTACGTGCTGTGGGCCTACCAGCGGGTCTTCCAGGGCCCGGTGCGTGGCAACGCGCTGGTCAGCGTCGCCGGTGGCCCAGGGACCGCGACCGACCCGGCCAAGGTCGGCATCAAGGACCTTGGCGTGCGCGAGAAGGTCGTACTGGCCCCGCTGGTCATCTTGATCATCTTCTTGGGCTTCTACCCGGCGCCGGTGTTGGACGTGCTCCAGCCGACGGTGGACGCAACGCTGCAGTCGGTCGGCCTGGCCGACCCAGTGGGAGGCAAGTGACGTGTTGGCTCTACAACCACCGACGCAGGCACCGATCGGCGCGCCGGAGATCGAGTATTCGGCGATCCTGCCGATCCTGATCCTGCTGGGCGCGGCGTGTGCCGGGGTGCTGGTCGAGGCGTTCGTGTCCAAGGCGAACCGGTGGGCCGCGCAGGTCACCCTGTCGCTGCTGGCGATCGTCGCGGCAGGCGCGTCGTTCATCTTCTACGTCACCGACGCGCCGCCACAGCGTGGGCTGACCACGCTGTACCGGACGATCGCGGTCGACCGGCCAGCGCTGTTCCTGTGGGGCACGCTGCTGGCCCTCGGCCTCGGCGCGGTCCTGCTGATCGCCGACCGGACCGTGGAGCGCGGAGGTGCGTTCGTCGCGACCGCGGGCATCCGGCCGGGCACCGTGCAGGACCGGGTGCAGGCCCAGTCCGGCGGGATGCAGACCGAGGTCTTCCCGCTGACGCTGTTCGCGCTGTCCGGGATGATGATCTTCTGCGCGGCCAACGACCTGCTGACCATGTTCATCGCACTCGAGGTGCTCAGCCTCCCGCTGTACCTGATGTGCGGTCTCGCCAGGCGTCGCAGGCTGATCTCGCAGGAAGCCGCGGTCAAGTACTTCCTGCTCGGCGCGTTCGCCTCGGCGTTCTTCCTGTACGGCCTGGCCCTGCTGTACGGCTACGCGGGCTCGGTCAAGCTGGCCGACATCGCCAACGCGGCGGCCGGTTCGGCAGCGTCCGACACGCTCCTGTTCGGTGGCTTCGGTCTGCTGGTCGTGGGTCTGCTGTTCAAGGCATCGGTCGGTCCGTTCCACGCGTGGACGCCGGACGTGTACCAGGGCGCGCCAACCCCGATCACGGCCTTCATGGCCGCGTGCACGAAGGTCGCCGCGTTCGGCGGCATCCTGCGTGTGCTCACGGTCGGGTTCGAGTCCACCAGCTGGGAATGGCGCGGTGTGCTGTGGGTCGTGGCCATCGCGTCGATGGTGATCGGCGCGGTCCTCGGTCTGACCCAGACCGACGTCAAGCGGATGCTGGCGTACTCGTCGATCGCGCACGCGGGCTTCCTGCTCGTCGGTGCGATCGCGCTGGGCCAGGAAGGCCTGTCGGGCACGCTGTTCTACCTGCTGACCTACGGCTTCACCACGCTGGCCGCGTTCGGTGTGGTGAGCCTGGTGCGTGACTCCGCTGGCGAGGCCACGCACCTGTCCAAGTGGGCTGGTCTGGCCAAGCGGTCGCCGGTGCTGGCCGCGGTGTTCACGTTCCTGCTGCTCGCCATGGCCGGCATCCCGCTGACCAGCGGCTTCATCGGCAAGTTCGTGGTGTTCCAGGCGGGTATCCAGGAGGGCATGACCCCGCTCGTGGTGATCGCGCTGATCGCCTCGGCCGTGGCCGCGTTCTTCTACCTGCGGGTGATCGTGCTGATGTACTTCAGCGACCCGGCACCCGACGGCCCGTCCGTGACCGTGCCTGGCATGTTCACGACAGTCGCGATCACCCTTGGCGTGCTGGTCACGCTGGTCTTGGGCCTGGTGCCCGCGTTCGCGCTGGACTGGGCCAGCACGGGGACCTTCGCGTTCTAACGGCTTGGTCGCGCCGATCATTTACGCCACGCAACACGCCCAGCATCGCCCCGCCTACGCTGTCGACCAGCGCGTGAGCGATGCTGGTCGCGTGGGGCGTGGTGGACCTGCGGTTGGGGGTGGGCGGCCCCCGTAGGGGGTCGGAATGTGACAGTTTGGCTCTGGCGACCAAGCCCGCCGAGCGGAGCGAGGCAATTCAACACAGTGCTGTACACCACGGTCCCCCTGACTGGACAGCCTCATGGTCCCCTCAGCGTTTACGCTGAGGGGACTTGGTAAAACTGCTGCCGGGGAGCGACAACGACGTGACAGCCGAACAGACGCCGGCCGTTGGAGACCCGCGCCTGCCCTTGGGGCTGAGCGCGGCGGATCCTGACCTGGTGAAGGCCGTTGGCCTTGCCCTCTCCGATGTGGAGAAGATCCTGCACGGGGTCGCGGACAGCGATGTCTCGTTCATCGACGAGGCCGCCCTGCACCTGGTCAACGCGGGTGGCAAACGCTTCCGTCCGCTCTTCACCCTGATCTCCTCGCACATCGCCGACGGCCCGCTGCCCGACGTCATCACGGCGGCCGCGGCTGTCGAGCTGGTACACCTCGCAACGCTGTACCACGACGACGTGATGGACGAAGCGACCATGCGTCGCGGCGCGGACAGCGTGAACGCCCGGTGGGACAACACCATCGCGATCCTGACCGGCGACTTCCTGTTCGCCCACGCGTCCGGCCTGGTCGCCGACCTTGGCACGGATGCCGCCCGGATCATCGCCGAAACGTTCTCCGAGCTGGTCACCGGCCAGATGCGGGAGACGGTGGGCCCAGCGCCCGGCGAGGACGCCGTCGAGCACTACCTGTCGGTGATCGGCCAGAAAACCGGTTCACTGATCGCGACGGCAGGCCGCTACGCGGGCATGTTCGCCAACGCGACACCCGAGCAGACCGAGGCCCTGCACCGCTACGGCAAGATCATCGGCGCGGCCTTCCAGATCTCCGACGACATCATCGACATCGCGTCGCCAGCAGCCGAATCGGGCAAGACCCCCGGTACGGACCTGCGGGAAGGCGTGAAAACCCTGCCGATGATCTACGCACTGGCCGTGGACGGCAACGACCGCCTCAACGAGCTGCTCGCCGGGCCGATCTCCGACGACGCCGAGGTCGAGGAAGCACTCGAGCTGCTGCGCGCCTCCACGGGCATGCAGCGGGCACGGGAGACGCTCGAGCAGTACGCTGAGCGTGCGCAGACCGCGCTCGCGGTACTGCCGGACCGCCCCGCCCGCGATGCCCTTGAGCTGCTGACGCGGTACGTCATCGAGCGGACCCGCTAAGTCTGTGATCCATTAACCCCGTAGTGTTGAAAAGGGGTGGGGTCCACGAGGGAGCGAGTGCATGCAGATCTTCGGCCAGGTCTGGCTATGGAGCCTAGGGTCGTTCCTGTTTGGTGTCTTGTTCACGTGGTTGCTGCTGGTCCGGCCGATGCGCAAGCGCGTGATCGAGCTGGAGGAAGCTGGCGAGAACCGGCCGCGTGAGGTCAAGCAGCCGACTCGGGTCGCCGAGCCGGTCGGTCCGCCGACCGGTAAAGAAGCGGACCGGTTCCTCGACGACCTCTTCAACACGCCTAAGGCAACACCGCAGCCCCAGGGCACGCCCCACCAGCCGATCCGCCCGCCACAGCTGCCGCCACCACCAATGCCAGCCTCCGCGCAGCCCGGTCTGACGGCGCCTCCGGAGCTGCCTCCGCCGCCGATGACGATCGCCGCGCAGCCGGGCCTCGGCAGTCCACAGGACCAGCCGAGCCCATTCGCTCCGCAGCCCTTCTCGTCGCGGTTGGATCCGCAGGCTCCACCCGAGCCGCCGATCCCGGACGAGAGCGACACCGAGCTGTCGGACAGCCCGTTCCGCCAGTTCACCGAGAGCACGACGGTTTTCGTGCCGCCCGCGGACCTGCGGATGCCGGAAAAGGCTGAGTCGTCGGGGGATGACTGGTTCGCGAAGGAAGAAGACCCGGACCCGCACTTGATCACCGACGTCGAGGACGACGAGCAGGTCGACGCGCGGGGCACGATCTTCGCCCAGCACACGACGCCGATCCCGGATGGGATGATCCGTTCGCAGGACCACGAGCCGGACCCGGCGCAGCAGTACGACCCACCGTTGCCGGAGGCTGCTCAGAGCTATGAACCGGCCGCAGCGGGGTCCGCTCAGCACTATGACCCGCCGTTGCCGGAGCCTGTCCAGAGCTACGAATCGGCCGCAGCGGGGTCCGCTCAGCACTATGACCCGCCTCTGCCGGACCCCGCTCAGAACTACCAGCCCGAGGTCACCCAGCATTTCGACCCGCCGCTGCCCGAGCCCGGTCACAGCTACGAGCCTCAGGCCGCGCACTTCGAGTCCGGCCAGCATTTCGAGGAGCCGTCGCAGCCCATCAAGCCACCGAAGCTGCCGGAACCCGAACCCGTCCCACACTATGACCCGTCTCTGCCGGACCCCGAGCAGAACTACGAGCCCCAGCCCGCGCCGCACTACCAGCCCGAGGCCACCCAGCATTTCGACTCTGAGCTGCCGGACCGCATCGAGCCCCCGAAGCTGCCGGATCCCGACCCGGTGATCCCCGTCGAGCCGGGCCCGACGCAGCGCTTCGAGCCCGTGGCCCCACCCGCGGACGCCGAGCCACAGCACGACTCGAGCCGGTCCCTCTTCGAACCCGTCCTCCCGGTCCCCGGCGAGCAAGGGGAAGAAGCCGGTGACGAGTTCGTCCCACCCGGACCGTTCGGCCCAGGGTCCGCGATGCCTCTGCCCGGCGGTGGCGCCCCGGCGCCTGAGTTCAGTGTCAAGGCCAGCGTGACCGCACTTCGGTACTGCACGCAGGACAACCCGCAGTTTGACCGGATTGTGGCGGAGGTGTGGTTCCGGTCGCCGAGTGATGCTGAACGTGTTGGTTTCCGTGTTCTGTCGTAGCGTTAACAAGAATCCATGCCCCTAATGTCGGAGTGACGCACACGATGGGGTCCGTTACGGTTCCTGCATGGCGGACCAGATCGGCCGTATGGGGGTTCGGCGCTGGGCTTTGTGGCAGCTGTCCAACCGTGCCCGGATTGGATATGTGCTTGCCGTCGACATACTCGCGGTCACGGGTGTCGTCTTCGCTTTGTCGCTGATTCCGGTACCGTCCGCCGATTTGCTTCCGTTTGTGCTGCTCATCAGTTGTGCGCTGGTTTACCCGGAACTGTCTCGGCCGATCGAACGGTCGAGGATCTCCCGGCCGTTCATCGACCTGAATGCGGTGTGGATGTTCGCGGCGATCCTGCTGCTGCACCCGGCACTGTCGGCGGTGGTGATCGCGGTTTCGTACTTCGCGCAATGGGTTCGTGTCCGGCCGGACCGGCTGTACCGCAAGGCTTTCTTCGCATCGGCCACGATCGTCGCAGGTTACGCGGCCAGCGCGGGCTACGCGGTGTTGAGTCACGGCAAGTTCGATGACGCGCCGCGCGACATCGTGTCATTCAGTCTCGTTGTCGGCGCTGGCTTGGTTTTCCTGATCTTCAAATGGGCGTTGTGCTATTTCTGCCACGCGACCGCCACGCCTGGGGACTACGCCTTGGAGGCGTCGACGATCGCGCTCGGCATCGTGGTCGGGTGGGCACTTGTCGACTGGCCGTTTGTACTGCTGTTGATCATCGGGATAACCCTTGTGATGCATCGAAGTGTGCAGTTCCGGGATCAGGCGCGGACGGATCCGAAAACGGGTCTGCTGAATTCCGCCTCGTGGTCGAACGATGCCGAAGCCCACCTCAAGCGTGGCGAGAAAGCGGCACTGCTGATGCTCGACCTCGACAATTTCAAGTCGATCAACGACCGATACGGCCATTTGGTCGGCGACAAACACCTGAAAGGAGTCGCCGAGGTGCTGCGGGCCGAAGTCCGCGGTACGGACATCCTCGGCAGGTTCGGCGGCGAGGAATTCGTCATCCTGCTACCGGCGACCTCGCAGCAGGACGCGATGGCCGTCGCCGAACGCATCCGCCGCCGCGTCGAAAGGTTCGCCGTCGAAGACGCCGTGACCGTGTCGGTCGGTGTGGCCGCCCATCCTGACCACGGCACAAGCCTTGAAGAGGTCATGAACGCGGCGGATCTCGCTTTGCTTGCCGCCAAGGCCGCTGGCCGCAACCGAACCCTGCTTTTCGCTGCCCCGTGACACGCCGGTTGGTAACGTGCTGCGGGGGAGAGCGCAGCAGCAGATTGGCGGGAAATGCCCACGACGTTCGGGTTGTCGTTCGCGGCGATCGACATCTTGTCTGAGGGACTTGAGCTCAATTGCCGGGTCTACCCGTTCACCATCCCGAGTTTCGGCGAATTCGCGGACGACCGGGTACGGATCGCGGGCGCGATCAAGGACGATCTGATCAACCGGGGCCTGGCGGACCACCAAGGCCTCGGCCCTGAGGTCACGGCCGCACTGCGGCTGTTCAACGACTTCCAAGTCGCGATCGCTGTGATGGGCGATGTCGACGGCGGCCGGAAGGTCTACGCGCGCGGAGCGGTCACGGCGAGGCGCGGCATGGTGGTCGTCCAGGACGACCAGCTGCTGAAGTTCGAGATGATCCGGCCGGAAGGCCTGGCACGCAGCATCGCGGCGCTCCTGCCGCCCCTCAACGCGGGTCCTGGCCAGTCGGTGACCGTGACGCGCCCCAAGGCCCATCCAGCGCCCACGGACGACGAGGGCGGCTTCCGTCAGCCGGTCGCGCGCCCGGTCCAGACCGTGAACCCGGCCCAGCTGCGTGGCGCCGAGGAGATGCTGCGCCGCAAACGCCTCGGCTCAGGCCATTTCGCGGTGCTCGGCCGGGATCGCAACGGTCACATCACGCAGGAGCCGAACCTGGGCTGGATCGACACGGACGCGGGTCGCTACCTCGTCCAGTCCATCGACAGCGACGAAGTCGAAGGCGGCACGTACTTCCCGGCCGACAGCCAGCGAATGATCCACCAGCTCAACGAACTCCTGAAGTCCGTGAGCTGAAAGACCTCGTGAGTGGTTATTCGGGTTCTAACCCGAATAACCACTCACGAGGTTCTTAGTCGACGGTCCAGGTGTCGCGGCCGTTCAGCAGGGCCTGCAGGTTCGCGGGCTTCGCTGCCTTGGCGGTGGTGACCTGGTGGCGCGCCTGGTCGTCGTACGTCGCCCGCTGCACGTTGCGGAAGATGCCGGTGACCGTGTGGGACAGGTCCTCGCCACCGATCCGGGACAGTGCGAACGAGTACGTCGGGTCCTCGATGGTCGCGTCGTGCACGACGAGGTTCTCCTCGCCGACATCCGCGACCTTGGCCACTTCCAGGCCGCCGAATCCGGCGCGCACCAAGCCGTAGTCGCCGTCCGGGCCGAAGCGCACCGGCTCACCCTGCCGCAGCGGGATCAGCCTGCGCTCCTTCTCGCCCTGGTCCTTCAGTACGTCGAACGCGCCGTCGTTGAAGATCGGGCAGTTCTGGTAGATCTCCACCAGTGCCGAACCCCGGTGCTGCGCCGCGGCCTGCAGGACCTCGGTCAGGCCCTTGCGGTCGGAGTCCAGCGCGCGCCCGACGAACGTCGCCTCGGCGCCAAGCGCCAGCGAGATCGGGTTGAAGGGGTGGTCGAGCGACCCCATCGGCGTCGACTTGGTGATCTTGCCGGTCTCCGAGGTCGGTGAGTACTGCCCCTTGGTCAGGCCGTAGATCCGGTTGTTGAACAACAGGATCTTCAGGTTCACGTTCCGGCGCAGTGCGTGGATCAGGTGGTTGCCACCGATGGACAGCGCGTCACCGTCGCCGGTCACGACCCACACCGACAGGTCGGGGCGAGCCACCGCGAGACCGGTCGCGATCGACGGCGCACGGCCGTGGATCGAGTGGATGCCGTAGGTGTTCATGTAGTACGGGAACCGCGATGAGCAGCCGATCCCGGACACGAACACGATGTTCTCGCGCTTGAGGCCAAGCGTCGGCATGAACGCCTGCACGGCGTTCAGCACGATGTAGTCACCGCACCCAGGGCACCAGCGGACCTCCTGGTCCGACTTGTAGTCCTTGGCGGTCTGCTTCTCGTCAGTGGTCGGAATGCCGGCAAGGCCGGGCAAACCGAGGTCGATGGCGGTCATGCCGAGACCCCCTTCACAACGTCTGTGAGCACCCCTTGCAGCTCCTCGGCTTTGAACGGCAGGCCAGCGACCTTGGTGTAGCTGATCGCGTCGATCAGGTACCTGGCCCGCAGGAGCAGGGCGAGCTGGCCGAGGTTCATCTCCGGGATCACTACCCGGTCGTACGAGCGCAGCACGTCACCCAGGTTCGCCGGGAACGGGTTGAGGTGCCGCAAATGTGCCTGTGCCACGGCCTGCCCGAGCTTGCGGACGCGACGGCAGGCCGCCCCGATCGGCCCGAACGTCGATCCCCAGCCGAGCACGAGCACCCGTGCCTTGCCGGACGGGTCGTCCACTTCGAGGTCGGGCACCTTGATGCCGTCGATCTTGCGCTGGCGCAGCCGCACCATGAAGTCATGGTTAGCCGGATCGTAGGAAATCGAACCCTTTCCGTCCTGCTTCTCCAGACCACCGATCCGGTGCTGCAGGCCGGGTGTTCCCGGGATCGCCCACTCGCGGGCCAACGTCTCCGGATCGCGTACGTACGGCCAGTGCTCGTCCGAGCCGTCGGTCGCGTTCGGCTTGGAGGCGAAGGTCACGCGCAGGTCCGGCAGCGTCTCGACATCGGGGATCAGCCACGGCTCCGAACCGTTGGCGATCGCGCCGTCCGACAGCAGCAGCACGGGAGTGCGGTACTCCAAAGCGATCCGCGCGGCGTCGACGGCCGCGTCGAAGCAGTCCGCGGGTGACTGCGGCGCGATGATCGGCACCGGCGATTCACCGTTGCGGCCGAACATCGCCTGCAACAGGTCGGCCTGTTCGGTCTTGGTCGGCAGACCGGTCGACGGGCCACCGCGCTGGACGTCGATCACGACCAGCGGGAGCTCGGTCATCACGCCGAGGCCGATCGTCTCGGACTTCAGCGCGATACCGGGACCGGAGGTCGAGGTCACGCCGAGCGCGCCGCCGTAGGAGGCGCCGAGCGCCATACCGATACCGGCGATCTCGTCCTCGGCCTGGATGGTCGTCACGCCGAAGTTCTTGTGCCGGGACAGCTCGTGCAGGATGTCCGACGCTGGTGTGATCGGGTACGTGCCGAGCACGATCTCCAGCCCGGAGCGCTGCCCAGCGGCGACGATTCCGTATGCCAGCGCGGTGTTCCCGGTGATCTGGCGGTACGTGCCCTTGTTCAGCTTGGCCGGCGCGACCTGATAGGTCGTCGCGAAGGATTCCGTTGTCTCGCCGTAGTTCCAGCCCGCGCGGAAGGCAAAGATGTTGGCCTCGGCGATGTCCGGCTTCTTGGCGAACTTCTCCCGCAGGAACTGCTCGGTGCCCTCGGTCGGCCGGTGGTACATCCAGGACAGCAGGCCGAGCGCGAACATGTTCTTCGCGCGTTCGGCGTCCTTCTTGGAAAGGCCGGTCTCCTCGAGCGCGCCACGGGTGATCGTGGCCATCGCGACCTTGTGCACCTGGTAGGACTCGAGCGACTCGTTTTCCAGCGGGTCGGCGTCGTAGCCGACCTTCTGGAGATTGCGCTTGTTGAACTCGTCGGTGTTGACGATCAGTGTCCCACCTGGTGGGAGGTCGCCGATGTTGGCCTTCAGCGCGGCGGGGTTCATCGCGACGAGGACGTCCGGCCGGTCGCCTGGCGTGAGAATGTCGTAGTCAGCGAAGTGCAGCTGGAAGCTCGACACACCGGGCAACGTGCCCTGTGGAGCGCGGATCTCGGCCGGGAAGTTCGGCAGCGTCGCGAGGTCGTTGCCGAAGGCCGCGGCCTCGGATGTGAAGCGGTCACCGGTGAGCTGCATGCCATCGCCAGAGTCGCCGGCGAACCGGATGACCACGCGGTCGAGCTTCGTGATCTCGGTGTGCCTTGACGTCTTCAGCGCGTGGCCGTTGGTTTCACCCTCGACACCTGTGCTCATTGGGCTCGCCTGATCCCTCTCTGTCGCAACCGTGAATTCAGTTGCTTGCCCCGCTTCGAGCCTAGTCCTCGAACCTCGCGTCGGCCTCGCACCTAGCTGCAGACGGACTAGTCCTTACCTGTTACCAAAGGTAGATACCGGGCTTGGACCGGTACTGCCTAAGCGGTCTACGTCACATGCCATAAGTATATGTTACCGCCGGTAACACCTACGACCGGCCGGTGATCCGCGTTCGCAGCTTGTCCAGCCGCTGCGTGAACTCCGATGAGGTCATAGACGCCACCTGCGCTCGTATCTCAATGTCAACGGCCGTCGCATGATCGACATTGCCGGAAGTCGCTCGCGAAGTTTGTTTCGTTGTACGCACGAGACCACGTGGAGCGTTCACGGCACCGGCCGCCAACTGGACGGACGCGGCGACCGGATCGTCGGCCAACCGCCATGCAAGGCCTTTCTGAACAGCGGTTTCCGCGTCGAGAACGGACCCGAGCAACGTCATCGCGACGGCTGTCTGGGAATCGACGGCCCGCTGCAGCATCCAGGTCATGCCGCCACCGGGGTGAATCCCAATCTGTAGGAACCGCGCATCAAACCTTGCGTTCGGACCAGCGATGCGCATGTCACACGCGAGCGCCAAATTCAGCCCCGCGCCAACTGCGGCACCGTTGACCGCGGCGATGGTCGGGAGGCTGCAGTCAGCAAACGCGAGGAAACCCGCGTAGATCCTGCGAAGCCCCTCTTCCTGCGCATCGCCGAGCGTGGACAGATCCGCGCCCGCGCAGAACGCGGGCGGCGCGCCCGTGACAACGATCGCGTGCACGCTCTCGTCGTTCTCACAGGTCTGGACCGCGTCGACGAGGGCGTCGGAGATGGCCAACGTCAACGCGTTACGCCGTTCCGGGACGTTGAGCGTGACGACAGCGACGCCGTCCTCACGCTCGAGCACCACTTCGGTCATAGCAAGAACGGTACGAGGTGCCCGTCCGTCGGCCGCTTCGACGTTCCGCCCGGTTGGACGGGAGTGTCAACGCGGCTCGGGCGTCGGCGACCGTTCAAGCAGAGTCGACAGCACCACAGTGGACACCGTCCGGTCGATCATGTCGACGCCACGCAGCCGTTCGAGCGCGTCCTCGAGATGGTGAATGTCCGCGGCCCGCAGGTGCACGATCGCATCGGCCGCGCCAGAGACCGTGTACGCGGCGACGACCTCAGGCAGCGGTTCGAGGCTGGCGCGGATCTGTCCGGGTGAGACGTTGCCCCGGTAGCGGACCTCGACGAACGCCTCCGTCCCCCATCCGAGTGCTTCCGGATCGACAACCGCGGTGAATCCACGAAGGACGCCCCGGTCAAGCAGACGATCGACCCGCCGCTTGACCGCGGGAGCGGATAAGCCGACAACCTTGCCGATCTCGGCATAGCTTGACCGGGCGTCAGCCACGAGCTGCGAAACGATTCGCTGATCTATCGAGTCCACACGCAACATTCTGCATGCCAAAGCGCAATACTACGAGCTTGATCGCCTGTGGATGCGGGTCCTACATTTCGATCCATGACATCTGCGGACCGGATGCCCACGACACGGCGGTATCTGATGTGTGCGCCGACCTACTTCGAGGTCGCCTACTCGATCAACCCGTGGATGGACCCAACGAAGCCGGTAGACCACGACCTGGTGCTGGCGCAGTGGCAAAAGCTGCACGACACCTACGCCGAACTGGGCCACAAAGTGGAGACCATCGAGCCCCAACCAGGCCTCCCCGACATGGTCTTCGCCGCGAACTCGGCGACAGTGATCGACGGCCGCGTCCTAGGCGCCCGCTTCCGCGCGGCGGAGCGTGCGCCGGAGGCTGATCACTACCGCAGGTGGTTCAACGAAAACGGCTACCACAACGTGGTGATGCCCACGTGCATAAACGAAGCCGAAGGCGACTTCGCGTGGACAGGCAGGTACCTGTTGGCGGGTACCGGTTTCCGAACTGACCCAGGAGCCCACGCCGAGGCCCAGGAAGTCCTGGGCGTGCCCGTGGTCTCGCTGCACCTGGTGGACCCGCGCTACTACCACCTGGACACGGCGCTGTTCGTACTCAACGAGGACGAACCCAACGTTGCCTACTACCCGGAGGCCTTCTCCGAAGGATCCCAGCGAGTCCTGCGCCGACTGTTCCCCCAGGCCGTCATAGCCACAGCGGAGGACGCGGAAACCTTCGGCCTGAACGCCGTATCCGACGGCCGCAACGTCATCCTGCCCACAGAGTCCACCAGCCTGGCGGCCCAGTTGGCCACGCGAGGTTATGAGCCGATCTTCGTGGACATCTCAGAGCTGAAGAAGTCCGGCGGCGGCCCGAAGTGCTGCACGATGGAGATCCGCGGCTGATCGGAAATCACCCGACTGTGATCTGCCGTACATGTGTTCGATTGTGCGACACTAGGTTCATGGCCGAAGACGAAAGCCTTGAGCGGAAGGTAAGGAAGCTGGAAGTCCAGCACGCCGAGACCCGCTGGCTGACGCTGCGGTTGGACGACGACGTCAAAGAACTGCGTGAGGATCTCCGTGAGGTCAAGGCGACTCAGCAGGTTCACACGACGGTGCTCAACGAGCACACGGCGCTTCTGAACGAGCACAGCGCCAAGCTGCAGGAGCACGACGCCCGGTTCGACTCGGTCGACAGTCAGCTTCGATCGCTGACTCAGATGGTCGGCCAGGTACTCGATCGTCTACCCGAAAAATAGACACTCACCCATCGCCGCCCACGCAACCCGCAGTGCCCTCGGGTGCGCTGGGCGGCTTACATTGGGCGCGATGAGTACTGAACGGCGGCGGGCACGCAGGCAGCCCACCAAACTGTGGCGGGTGCCGGTGGTTCGCACCCAGCGGATCACTCCGAGGATGGCCAGGATCACGGTCGGCGGCCCGCAGATCGAGGACTTCGCGGGCGCGGGCACGGACGAGAACGTGATGCTCTACCTCTACGAGCCCGGTGCCGAACTGCCTGAGCCGCTCACCCTCGAGTCCGCGCGAGTCGCGATGTCACGGGTCCGGCCGTACATGCGCACCTACACCATCCGCAGGCATGACCCGGCAGCTAATGAGATCGATTTCGACTTCGTGCTGCATGGCGATCATGGTCCGGCGTCCAAGTGGGCGTCCAATGCCAAGCCGGGTGACGAGGTGATCTTTGTCGGTCCGTCGCCCGCGTATCAGCCGAATCCGGACGCCGACTGGCATCTGCTCATCGGGGACGAGACCGCCCTGCCCGCTATCGGCGCCATCATGCAGGCGCTGCCCACCGCCGAGATCAAGGCGTTCGTCGAGATCGAGGACGCTGCCGAGGAACAGGATCTCGACGTTGTCTGGGTGCATCGAAACGGTGTTCCCGCGGGCAGTCCTGAGCCGTTGGTGAAGGCGCTCGAGGCAGCTGAGTTCCCACAGGGCAGGCCTGCTGTCTGGGCCGCGGGTGAGCGCCAGGTCATGCAGGCTGTCCGTGAGGTCTTGGTCGGGCGGGGTGTCGACCGGGCCAGCGTGCGACCGGCCAGCTACTGGCGGCTCGGCCACGCCGGGTCCTAACAGGAACTTCCTTTCCTACCAGAGCGTTGTTTTCGAAGAGACGTCACAAGACCCGGGAAGGAGGGCATCTCACCGTGCACAGTCACTACAACGGCCTGAAAACCGCGCTCCTGCTGGGCGGCATGAGTGCTCTCATCCTGCTGATCAGCTCGCTGTTCGGGCGCACCGCACTGGTCATCGGGTTGCTGATCGCGCTCGGAGTCAACGCCTACGCGTACTTCAACTCCGACAAGATCGCCCTGCGGGCCATGCGTGCACGCCCCGTATCCCAATGGGAACAGCCTGCGATGTACCGGATCGTGCGTGAGCTCGCGAACGCCGCGCGCCAGCCGATGCCACGGCTGTACATCAGCCCGACGCAGGCGCCCAACGCGTTTGCCACGGGTCGTAACCCGCGCAATGCCGCAGTGTGTTGCACCACAGGGATTCTGGAGATCCTGAACGAGCGTGAACTGCGTGCCGTCCTCGGGCATGAGCTGTCGCACGTCTACAACCGCGACATCCTCATCTCCTGTGTCGCGGGCGCGCTGGCCAGCGTGATCAGCTTCCTGGCCAACTTCGCGATGTTCTTCGGCCTTTTCGGCGGGGACGACGATGACCGGCCGAATCCGTTGGCGATGCTGGCGATCGCGATTCTCGGCCCGGTCGCCGCAGGCGTCGTGCGGATGGCGATCAGCCGTTCGCGAGAGTTCCAAGCTGACCAGTCCGGTGCCGAGTTGACCGGTGATCCGCTCGCTCTGGCGTCGGCATTGCGCAAGCTGGAGATCGGCACGCAGCAGGCACCGCTGGCGCCGGAGCCCGCCATCGCGTCGCAGTCGCACCTGATGATTGCGAACCCGTTCCGGCCGGGTGAACAACTTGCACGGCTGTTCGACACACATCCGCCGATCGCCGAGCGAATCCGGCGACTGGAGGACATGGCACGTCGCGGACTGTGACGTCTGGCGGTGTGACCGGACCGCTCGCACTGGGATGGTCCGAGTCATGGTGGACGGTGACATCCGGCGACGGTTGGCCTACGGCGACCACGACGCGCTCGCCGAGGTGTACGACCTGTACAGCCCAACGGTGTACGCGGTCGCCCTCAGCGTGACGGGTGATGCAACGGTCGCCGCGGACATCTCCGTCAATGTGTTCGTGAGCCTGTGGAACCGTCCGCTGTCCTACGACCCCGGCCAGGCGAGCCTTCAGTGCTGGCTGGCCATGATGGCGCATCGGCGCGCGGTGGAATGGTTGCGGCACAACACCATTCCCGCTCAGCGGGTGATCGTCGACCGGCCGGTCGCGCTGGCTTCGCTGCCCGACCTGACCAGGCAGGCCGTTGAGCTCGCCTACTTCAGCGGCCGCACGTACCAGCAGATCGCGATCGAGCTCGGCATCCCGGCTGGCACGGCGAAATCCCGGTTGCGGGCCGGTCTGCGTGAGCTGGCGGCGGTGCTGTGAGTGACCACGCGGCAGTGTCATCACTGCTTGCTGCCTGGACGATGTACGCGTGCGACCGGCACGAATCGGATGCCGTAGAAGCTCACCTGAACACCTGCGAGACGTGCCGCGCCGAGGTCCGGCTGCTCGCCGAAGCCGCTCAATCCCTTGCCGGTAAAGGAACCCTGCCGCCAACGCAGGTGCGGGACAAGGTGATCGCGGTCGCGGCGCCACTCGACATCCCGAGTCACGCCAAGGCTTACGCGGCCACTGTCGCCGCACTTGACGCGCTGCTCAAGGAAATCGACGCGCACCAATGGACCGGAGTTGTGGCGCACGAACCGTGGAGTGTGCTGGATCTGGTGGTGCACCTGACCGCGACCGACAACCTCGTCGCCGATCACCTCGGGCTGCCCGTGCATCCTGCGGTGCAACCAGGCGAGGACCCGGACTCACGCACGGAAGTGTTGCTGGCCATCCCGCGCAGCCAAGACATGGCGTGGCGGGACTGGCGTGAACAAGCCGAAGCGATCTGCCAGGCGCTGACCAACAGCACGCTACCGCCGGACCTGATGCTCTCGCGTGCGTACGAAACCTGGATCCACGCGCGAGACATCGCGGCGGTGACGCACAAAGACCTACCGCCACCGCCGCCGGATCACTTGCACATCATCGCGGACTTCGCCGCGCGCCTGCTCCCACACGCCGCCGCCTATCGCCGCGTCGCACGGCCAGGCAACGCCGTCCGGCTCGTCCTGGCCGGACCAGGCGGCGGCACGTGGACGCTGCCGCTTGGTGGCCAGGACGTTGGCGTCACAGTCGAGATGACCATGGACGTGATCCAGTTCTGCCTGCTCATGGCGGACAGGCGGGAGCCGCGCGCGGTCGACGTGATGATCCGCGGCGACGTCGAACTCGGCTACGACCTGCTGGACGCAGGCCCAGCACTAGCTCCCCGTTGACCCAGCCGCCTTGGCGACCGCCATCACGTACTCGCCGTAACCCGACTTGCCCAGCTTCGCGCCGAGAGCGTGGCACTCGTCGGCTGTGATGTTTCCCATCACCAACGCGATCTCCTCGAGGCATGCGATCCGCACGCCCTGCCGGTGCTCGATCACCTGGACGAACTGGCCAGCCTCCAACAGCGAATCGTGCGTGCCCGTGTCCAGCCAGGCGAAGCCACGGCCCAAGTCGACCAGCTTCGCGCGGCTCTGCCGCAGGTACGTCGTGTTGACGTCAGTGATCTCCAACTCACCGCGCGGTGACGGCGACAACCCCTTGGCGATCTCCACGACCTGGTTGTCGTAGAGATACAGGCCGGTGATCGCCTTGTTCGACTTCGGCACCGCCGGCTTCTCCTCGATGGAGATCAGAGTGCCGTCGCTGTCCACCTCGCCGACGCCATACCGCTGCGGATCCTTGACCGGATAACCGAAGAGCGTGGCGCCATCCAGCGCCCACGCCTCGTTGCGCAAGATCTTCGAGAATCCCTGGCCGTAGAAGATGTTGTCGCCCAACACCAACGCGACAGAATCGTCGCCAACGAAATCGGCACCGATGATGAACGCCTCAGCCAGCCCGTTCGGCGCGGCCTGCTCGGCGTACGAGAAGTTCACGCCGAACTGCGACCCGTCACCGAGCAGCCGCCGGAAATTCGGCAGGTCGGCAGGCGTCGAGATGATCAGGATGTCCCGGATCCCTGCCAGCATCAGCACGGAGATCGGGTAGTAGATCATCGGCTTGTCGTACACCGGCAGCAGCTGCTTGGAGATCGACTGCGTGATCGGATGCAGCCGGGTCCCGCTGCCGCCAGCGAGGACGATCCCGCGCATCAGCGGTAGTTGGTGAACTGGAGAGCGATCCCGAAATCCTTGTTCTTCAACAAGGCGATGACATCCTGCAGGTGGTCCTTCTTCTTGCCGGACACCCGCAGCTGGTCACCCTGGATCTGCGCCTGAACGCCCTTGGGAGCTTCGTCACGTACGGCCTTGGCGATCTCCTTGGCCTTGTCGGCCGCGATGCCCTGCAGGATCTTGCCCGACGCCTTGTAGATCTTGCCCGACGGCTTCGGCTCGTCCGCCTCGAACGCCTTCAACGAGATGTTCCGCTTGATCAACTTCTCCTTGAAGACCTCGATCGCGGCAAGACACCGCTCCTCGGTCTCAGCCTGGATGGAGATCGTCTCCTCACCCGTCCAGTCGATCTCCGCACCGGTGCCACGGAAATCGAACCGGGTCGTCAGCTCCTTGCCCGCCTGGTTGATCGCGTTGGTCACCTCCTGCCGGTCGACCTTGCTCACCACGTCGAACGACGGGTCCGCCACGTCACCGCACCTCCGAGTCGATCCAGGGAAAAAGCCCAGGCGATGCTACCGCTGAACCCGCGACGGGATACCCGTTGGCACGCGACTTAGGGGGTTCGGTACAGTTTGCTCACCACGGCGGGTTGCCCGAGTGGCCAAAGGGAGCTGACTGTAAATCAGCCGCGCAAGCTACGGCGGTTCAAATCCGTCACCCGCCACGGCCAAGCCAAGCCCCCTGCTCGTTGCTTCGCAACTTCGCAGGGGGCTTGGCCGCTTTATTTTGGGGGCCGAGCCCCAGACCCCCACGGTGCGTGCTCCTTATGACCCAGCGCTGGTTGCTTGGGGTTTGACCAGCATTTTGGGGCTTGGGGTTTTCAGCGTGGTTGCGGTCAAGGAGTTCGAAGCGAGGGGCGTGAAAGCCGCCGCCTTCCAATCGGACCAAGCCGATGCAAGCTCTGCCCCGCAGCTGATCGATGACACGACCGCGAACAACTCAGCGCTCGATCGCATGCACGCCACCAACTACACGGGTGTCATCGCGATCATCCGCGCGGCGGCGCCGAAGATTCGGGATGGCGGCCGAATCATCAACATCGGGTCTGGCATCGCGTCTCGCGCGGGCGGGCCTGGGTTCGCCGACTATGCCGCCACCAAGGCCGGGATTGTCGGCTACACCAAGGGTGCCGTGCCGTTCAGTAGACGTGCGTCTCCCGGTAGGCGATTCCGGTGCCCCCGCAAGTCGTTGCATCCGCTTAGCCTGTCAAGCGGCGGACACGCGCCCCGCCTGACTCCGAGCAGCTCGCCGCCCACACCGGAACGCTGCGACGAGGACAAGCCGTCGCCGACGCAGAGCGCTTGGCGGTAACTGTGCAGGTCAACGCGTGTTTGGGGCGGTAACTGCCTCCGTAACTGTGGTAACCGGTGGCCCGACTGGTTACCGGGTTATCGTGATGATTCTGGGCGAAACTAGCCGTGACGTGCGTTGTTACTCGGTTACCGGAGTTACCGCGCCCAGAGTGCTGGCTCGTCGTCCGTGACGATCGCGGTCACGAGCTAACAATCGTGAGCCCGTCGTGGTCAGCAAAGACCTCGAAGTCCTTCATGTTCAACGTCGCCAAGGGAAGTCCAGTTGTCAGGCAACACGCCGCTATCCACGTGTCGTTCTGCGGACGGGGTTGGCCGCGTAGAACGGCACGGGCCGAGATTTCGCCCCACATCCGCGCGACGTCGTCGGTTCCCGGAATCACGGCGATACCGTCAAGCCAGCGGTTGAGCAGGTCTCGCCGCTGACGGCCCCACCTGCGCCGTTCCATCCAGTGCGTCATCTCGGCCAGGGTCACGAACGTAATGACCGGGTGGCGCCCGATGAGCTGGCGCAGCAAGGTCGGCGGAAGTTCCCGCTTGAAGCTCTTCGATGCGACGTCAGTGTCTAGAACGACCGGGTCCGTCATACGAGGTTGGCGCGCCGTTCGGTGTAGGTGTACTCCAGGAACTCAGCCAGTTCCTCGTCTGTCTCGAACAGACCATCGCATGCCAGGTCATCAGCCGACTGGACAGGCTGGACGTTCTTGTCCCTCAAGAGCTGGTCGACCAGGGCGCGCCCTCGGGGTGACACGTACGGAGTGCCGCCGGTCGCGTGCTGTGCGCTCTCGCTCATCGTGGTCACCTCCACCTGTGGCAACTCGGCCGTTGTCACAAGTATCGCACCCTGGCGACCTGCTGAGCCACCGCCAGCCGTGACGCGCGGTCGGGATAGTGTTCCCTATTCGTTCCCTGCGGCGGCGCCACACAGTCTCAAACCAGGGTTTCCGCAGGTCATGACGTCACCGCGTGGGAGTCTGTAAATCAGCCGCGCAAGCTACGGCGGTTCAAATCCGTCACCCGCCACGGCCGCTTTATTTTGGGGGCCGAGCCCCAGACCCCTTATTTTGGGGGGCCGAGCCCCAGACCCCCACGGTGCGTGCTCCTTATGACCCAGCGCTGGTTGCTTGGGGTTTGACCAGCATTTTGGGGCTTGGGGTTTTCAGCGTGGTTGCGGTCAAGGAGTTCGAAGCGAGGGGCGTGAAAGCCGCCGCCTTCCAATCGGACCAAGCCGATGCAAGCTCTGCCCCGCAGCTGATCGACGACGTTATCGCGATCATTCGGGCCGCCGCGCCGATGATTCGGGATGGCGGCCGAATCATCAACATCGGGTCTGGCATCGCGTCTCGCGCGGGCGGGCCTGGGTTCGCCGACTATGCCGCCACCAAGGCCGGGATTGTCGGCTACACCAAGGGTGCCGCGCGCGACCTGGCGTCTCGTGGGATCACGGTCAACATGCTGCAAGCAGGGCTGATGGACACCGCCATGACGCCGCCGTCAGCCGAAGCGCTCGATCAGATGGTGGCCAACCTGTCCATCGAGCAGGCTGAGACGGCGTCGGTGGTTACGTTCCTCGCCGGGCCTGGTGCCGGGTACAGCACCGGTGCCGTGATCGACTCGAACGGTGGCCACACCGCCTGAGCGGTCAGTTGACTCGGCCGAAGACCGCAGTTGTGGTCAACGGGCCGGTCATCTTGAGGTAGCAAGGGTTCTTGTACTGGTATGCGGCCTGGCATGCCCCAGACCAGTAATGGAAGTAGTCGCCGCCGCTGGCCACCCCGGTCAGTTCCACCTCGGTGTCCGTGACGAAGCTGAAGGTGCACGTGCGGTTGGCGCCGGGGCAGGTTTCGGCCTTCGCCGGGGTTTTCAGGGTGACCTTGTAGAGCTCGTGCGCGTAGCCCTCGATTTTCACGGTCAAGGTTTGCTTCTGTTTGGCCTTGAAGGTCGCCCTGATCGTCTTCGTGCCGGTCGCGGTCGTCTTGCATGTCGATGAGGCGCCGCAGGGTGCCGTGTAGGACACGAACTCGTTGTCGCCGGTCGCGGTGGCCGACAAGTTGATCTCGCTGTCGAGTGGCAGTGTCTTCTTGCACGTTGTGGTGCAGTTCGTTCCGTTGAAGTTCACCGAACCGGTGCCGCTGACTTCGACCGTGATGTTCGCGATCGTCGCTTTGTACGCCGCCGAAACCGCACGTGCACTGGACATCTCCACTGTGCACGGACCGGTACCGGTGCACGCGTTGGACCAACCGGAGAACTGGTAGTCCTGCGCGGCTGTGGCGTTGAGTCGTACGGTCGCGCCCTCGTTGTAGTCGTACGTGCAGGTTGACTTAGCCGGGCATTTGAGGTTGCCGTCTTCGGACGCCACGGAACCGCCCTCACCGGCGGTCACGGTCAACCGGGCCTTCGGGATATCGCTGACGGCGACGTTCGTTGACCCCGCGCCGGTTCGGCCGTCGGGCATCTCCACGCGCACGCTCACCAGGTACGTCTGCGCGTCCGCCCAAGCGTGATCGACAGTGCCGCCCTCGGCGCGCGTGCCGTCACCGAATGTCCATTCGACGCGGCGCGGTGTGTCGCCGAGCTGGGTGGACAGGGTGATCCGCTCGTCGGTGCGCGGTGTGCTCTTCGAGACTCTGATCTGCAGGTCCACCCCGGTTTCCGCAGGCGGCGGCTCCGATGTCGGGGTCGTGTTCCCGGTCCGCGGCGGAATGGAGGTGGTGGCACTGCCCGGCCGTGCGCTGCCGCTCGGCAGCTTGCTCGCGGCTGGACCGGACAACCCTTTCGCTGGGTTCTTCGGGTCGTACTTGCTCACCCGCTGCACCGACCCGTCAATCCGGATCACGCCGGCGCGCTCGCCTCCCGACTCGTTGAAGAACACCACGCCGTCCCGGTTGAGCAGGTCGAACTTGCCGCGTGAGCCGAGCACGTCGGCTTGGCCGACCACGCGTGCCCCGACCAGGTCGATGATCCACACCTTGCCGGTGCTGTAGTCCGGCACGAACAACCGGTCGCCCGCCTCGACAGGCGCGCCGAGGTCTCCGGCCAGTGGCACGGCACGGCCGCAGTCAGCCTCCGACAACGAGCAGATGTTCAGCACACCACGGGAGGCCACGATGTACATCCGGTCGCTACGGGCCGAGCCGGTGATCCGCACCGCGTCGTCCTGCCGCAGTTCGAGGCGGATGCGCTCCTGAGGTTCACCGTCCGCGTCGACCGTGATCACCTCGCGGCTGGCCGTGTTCACGATCACCGGCAGGCCGTTGGCGACAGCGAGCACACTCTTGCCTGGCTGCGTGACGTTCTCCTTCGTCAGCCCGGACCGGCCGACGAACCGCTTGAGCGAGCCCGTGGCGTTGTCGATGATCCACAGTTGGCCTCGGTCGTCCACCACGGCCGTGTTCGCGTCGAGCTGCGCGGACAGCGGCTGTGCGTCGCCGATCGGCAGGACCGTGCGCGGATCCGCGGGCATCACGATTCCGTGCTGGGTGTCGACCGCGTAGAGCGTGTCCGGCCCGGCGAACGCGGTGAGCCCGCTGGTCACGTTGGGCAGCAAGGCCGAAGGCGGGGTGAGTTCGAAGGTCGCGCCGTCGATGCGCCGGATCACGCCGGAGGTCTTGTCTACGGCGTACCCGGTCGTTCCCTGCTGTGTCAGCTCGAGAACGTTTCCACCAGCCGCGACCGGGACCTGGGCGACAACTTCGGCAGTTGTGCCGTCGAGCAGGGTCGCCTGACCGACCTTCGACGAAGGCAGCCACGCTGCGCCTGGCAGCACGCGCACTTTCTCCGTTGGATTGCCTTGGCCGAGCAGGACAATGGTCGTTACCACTGCGAGCACGGCTCCGACCAGGGCAATGGTCTTCATGAGGAGGCTCCCCTAGCGCTGACGTCGTCCTTACGGCAGCGCCCCCACGAAGCCCAGGGGCACGGTAGCCAGCCCGAGTGGCCGCGCATATCGGTAGAACTACGGAGATTCCGTTCCCCCAGTCGGGCGAAGTTCGCTGTGGCCGCGATAACAGGTAGGTCTCAACCTGGTCAATGGCCGGATAAAGTCTCCCTCGCGGCACGGATCTGCCGCGAATTCTTCGCTACCAGCCGGTCTAGGCGTGGAAACTTCGCCTGCCGTCCAAGGGGTTGGAAAGTGATCAACGTCATGTCCGTGCCGCGGCACGAACGCGCCTGGTTGTCACCGGTTCGCGAGGCCGACGGGGACTCTGTGCCGTCGGAATGGGTGGCTATTTCGCCTGATCGGGGTACAGTGGCCCGACTGCGCAAGCTGTGGTGACGCTGTGGTGATGCCGCGACGTACCCGAGATGCCCGTACCCCGGTCGGACGAGGAGGCGGCATGGCGGAGCGACCGGATGCCGTGGAGCCGGTAGATGAGACCCCGCTTGTCCGTCGTTTCCGCTTTTATTCTGTCAGCGTTGTCATCATCGGCCTGCTCGGGGCCCTGCTGGTCTCCTGGTGGCTGCCGCCGACCGACTACAACTCCAGCCACATCTGGACGGGATTGCTGCTGGTCGTCGGGTTCCTGGTAGCCGAACAGCTCGCCATCAACGTCGACGTCCGCAGCGGCGTGAGCTGGTCGATCTCGTTCACCGAGATCCCGCTGGCCATCGGTCTGTTCGTCGCACCCTTCGAACTCGTGCTGCTCGCGCACGTCGTCGCGGGCGTCAGCACGCTACTTATCCGTGGCGTGCACGACCGTGTCCTTTACAACGCGGGCGTGTTGATCATCGAGATCAGCACCGCGTTCGCCGTGCTGCACGCGTTCCAGCTCGGCCTCGACGGCGTCGGCCCCAGCTGGGCGGGCCCATTCGTCGGCGCCTTCGCCGCGCCGGTCTCGAGCACGCTGCTTGGCCTGGTCACGGTGCACGTCCTCGGCAGGCGGATGCGGCTTTCCGCGGGAATCCTGCTGGTCGGACGCACGCTCGTGCTGGGCATGGTCAACTCGGCGGTCGGTGTCGTCGGTTATGTCGTGACTGTGCAGGAAGAAGGCGGCTGGCCGCTGATCCTGCTCGCGCTGTCCGGCTTCGGCGCCCTGTACGTGGCATACTCCGGCCTGCTCCGCGACCAACGTGATCTTGAAGCGATGTCCCAGGTCAGCTTGATCGTCGCGCGCTCGGGCCAGCAGGCCGCCGCGAAACCGGCGTCCGGGCTCGACGACATCTCCGCGGGCGTGGCCAGCGACGAATGGGACGCGATCGCCGAACGGATCAAGGACCAGCTGTCCGCGACAAGGGTCGTGCTGCACATCAGGTTCGATCCATCAGCGCCGATGCGCACGGTCATCGCAGGCACGGAACTGCCCCAAGAACTGAACACAGGCGACTTGTCCGGCACCAAGGGCGATCCGTTGCTGCGCCTGCCTGGCTCGCACGTACGGCACTTCCGTCGCATAGACGCGATGCCGGAGATCCGTCAGTCCTTGCTGCGCCGCGACGCGACAGAAGCGCTTGTTGTCCCATTGCGTAGCGCCAGCCACCTGCTCGGTGTCGTGGAAGCGCACGACCGTCAGAGCCGTTGGCGTGGCTTCGGTACGGCCGACATGCGCCTGATCGGCACGATGGCCAGCCACCTCGCGACCGCCTTGGACAACCGCAGGCTGCTGTCGCGGCTGCGCCACGACGCGTACCACGACCCGCTGACGGGCCTGCTCAACCGGCCCGGTTTCCGTCAGGCCGCGACCGAGGCATTGCGCTCAGACCCGCAGGCCATGGTTCTCCGCGTCGACCTCGACGTGCTGTCCACGGTCAGCGACGCACTGGGCTACGCCTGGGGCGACCGGATGGTCTCCGCTGCCGCACGCCGGATCCGCGACACCCTCGGCCCGGAGAGCATGATCGCCAGGCTGGAGGGCATGGGCTTCGCGGCATTGCTGCCCAGCCGTCCGATCGACGAGATGCACGCCCTCGCGGAACGCTTGCGGGACATGCTGATCGCGCCATACGTCGTGGAACGCCTCACGCTCGACGCGGGCGCGGTCGTCGGTTACGCCTCCGCCTCGATGGAGGACGAGCAGACGGTCGTCGACGTCGACACCTTGCTGCAGCACGCTGACGTGGCCGTACGCGCCGCGAAGGCAGGCGGCGAGCCAGTCAGGGCGTACCTGCCGAGCATGGGCCAGATCTTCCTGCGCCGGTTCCAGCTGGTCACCCAGTTCCGGCACGCGGTGGAGACCGGCCAGGTCAAGGTGCACTACCAGCCCAAAGTCGCGCTGCCAAGCCGCAACGTGCTCGGTGTCGAGGCGCTCGTGCGCTGGACCCACCCGGAGTACGGCAACCTCGATCCCGACGAGTTCGTGCCGGCCATCGAGGCCGCCGGCCTGGTCGGTGCCCTCACCGGGTTCGTGATGGAGCAGGCGCTGACCAAGGTCCGCAAGTGGCTCGACAAGGGCCTGCGCATCTCGGCCGCGGTCAACATCTCCGTGCGCAGCCTCGCCGAGCAGGACTTCCCCGAGCAGGTCTCGGAGCTGCTCAAGCGCTACGGCGTGCCCGCTGAGCTGCTGACGTTGGAGCTGACCGAGTCCGGCGTGATGGCCGACCCGCAGAAGGCCCTGCCGGTGCTGCGCAGGCTGCACGCGCTCGGCGTGGTCCTCGCGGTCGACGACTTCGGCACCGGGTACAGCTCGCTCGCGTACCTGCGGCAGTTGCCGGTGGACGAGGTCAAGATCGACAAGAGCTTCGTGTTCGGCATGGGCACGGACCTGTCCGACCTCGCTGTGGTCCGCTCGATCGTCGAGCTCGGCCACTCGCTCGGCCTGTCCGTGGTCGCCGAGGGTGTCGAGGAGGACGTGGCGCGCGACCAGCTGTCCGCGATGGGCTGCGACGTCATCCAGGGCTACCTGATCTCCCGCCCGCTGTCCGAGAGCAGGCTGGAGGCCTGGTTGCAGGCGCGGACGACCAAGACGTCCGGCCGCATGGACGAGACTGTGCTCACCTTGTTGTCCTAGAAGGGACCCCCGGTTTTATTCGGTGGAGCGAGTTGTGTAGAGTTCACCTCGCTCCTAGAGCAAGCCCCAATAGCTCAGTCGGTAGAGCGTCTCCATGGTAAGGAGAAGGTCTACGGTTCGATTCCGTATTGGGGCTCTGTGGGCCCGGCCGTGATGTCCACCAAGGCATCGCGGCTTGTTCCATGTGGCGGTGTAGCTCAGGTGGTAGAGCAAACGGCTCATAATCGTTGTGTCGGCGGTTCAAGTCCGCCCACCGCTACGCGAATAGGCGAGGAGTGCTTGCGCGCTGTGCGCGCTCGCCCTCTTCGCTACGCATTACACTTGGGGGCGCGGCCCCCAGACCCCGCCCAGGGGGCAAGCCCCCTGGACCCCCAGGCGGCTGGGGATTTCCGCTTTGCTTAGGAAGGTACTGCTGTGGCTGCCACTGACGTGCGACCGAAGATCACGCTCGCGTGCGAGGTGTGCAAGCACCGCAACTACATCACCAAGAAGAACCGGCGCAACGACCCGGACCGCATCGAGCTGAAGAAGTTCTGCCCGAACTGCGGCACCCACCGTGCGCACAAGGAAACTCGCTGAGCCTGTAGCACGATGGCTCTCGATCCCTCCTTCATCGGACGTACGTACCCGGCATCGCCCGTCTACCAGGTGAGCCGGGCGAAGATCCGGGAGTTCGCTGAGGCGATCGGCGATGACAGTCCGCTGTACTCCGACCCGGCTGCCGCGAGGGCTGCCGGGTATTCGGACGTCATCACCCCGCCGACCTTCCTCACCATCATCAACCTGGCCGCGATCAACGTCGTGATCGACGACCCCGACCTCGGGCTCGACTACAGCCGGATGGTGCAGGGGGACCAGAAGTTCGACTACCACCGCCAGGTGCACGCCGGTGACGAGCTGCGCGTGATCGTCCACATCGAGGACATCATGTACCGCGCTGGCAACGACTTCATCAACATGCGCGCCGACATCTTCGACGCCGAGGACAACCTCGTTGTCGTGTCACATGCCCAGCTCGTGGTGCGCGACGCCGCGAAGCCGGAAGAGGTGGCCTCATGACCGCCGTCGGCGACGAGCTGCCCCAGCTCACGGTCCACGTCACCCGCAAGGACCTGGTCCGCTACGCGGGTGCGTCGCTTGACTTCAACCCGATCCACTGGAACGAGCCGTTCGCCAAGGAAGTCGGCCTGCCGGACGTGATCGCGCACGGCATGCTCACCATGGCGCTGGCCGGTCGCGTGGTCACCCAATGGGTTGGCGATCCCGGCAAGGTTCTCGAGTACGGTGTGCGGTTCACCCGTCCCGTCGTGGTCCCGAACGACGACAAGGGTGCGACCGTCGAGCTTTCCGGCAAGGTCCGCGAGCTCAACGAGGACGGCACGGCCAGAGTCGACATCGTCGCGAAGTTCGAGGGCAAGTCGGTGCTCGGCAAGGCACAGGCACTTCTTCGCCTACCTTCCTGAGTGACACGGTCGTCACCCACCGTATGTGTTTGACTCGGTCGCATGAACCGACGGCAGCTGATCCTCGGCACCGGGATCGTCGCAGGGAACTTAGCGGTGAGCGGCTCTGCCGCCGCTGCGTCCGGTTGGGACGCTGTGCGCAGTCAGTTCCGCACCGATCCCAGGTTGATCAACTTCGCGCACTTCCTCTTCGCCTCACATCCGCGCCCGGTGCGTGCGCGAATTGACGAGCTCGGCCGAGGGCTGGACGCCAATACGGGTGTCATTGAGGAGTACCTGCTGACGCGGCCCGGTGAGGTCGCCGCCTCGATCGCGGGCTACATCGGCGGCAAGGGCGACGACATCGCCTTCGTGCAGAACACCACGACCGGTCTCGGCGTTGTGTTCGCAGGCCTGCGCCTGCGGGCCGGCCAGGAGATCGTGGTGCACGACGAGGACCACTATTCGATGCAACAGGCCGCCCGGCTGGCCGCGGACCGTGCCCATGTTCGCCGACTCCGCGAAGACCACGGTCGACGAGATGGCGTCGCGGCTACGAGCGGACATCACACCGGCTACCCGGGCGGTCGGCGTCACCTGGGTGCAGTCCACTACAGGCGTCCGCACGCCGCTGCGTGAGCTCGCGGCCGTAGTGGCCGAAGCGAACCGGGGCAGGGCGGAACAAGACCGATGCCTGCTGATCGTCGACGGTGTGCACGGCCTCGCTGCGGTCGACGAGGACCCGGCCCGGACAGGTGCCGACGTCTTCGTCTCCGGGACGCACAAGTGGCTCTTCGGGCCACGCGGCACCGGGATCATCTGGGTGAAACCGGACGCCATCCAGCATTTCGTGCCGACTGTGCCGTCCTTCGACTGGCGGACCCCGACGTCCAACCTGGGACCTGGCGGGTTCGTCGCGTACGAGCACTTGTTCGCGTTGCCTGCCGCCGTGGACTTCCAGCAGCAGCTGGAACGTGCTCGCGTGGCGGCTCGGATCGCCGAGCTGAGCACGCAGGTCAAGGAAGGGCTGGCGACCATCAGTGGTGTGACACAACGCACCCCACGTGATCCCGCTGTCTCGGCTGGCATCGTGTGCTTCGTCGTCGACGGGTGTTGCGCGCGAGCAAGTCGTGGAACGCTTGCGCGCCAAGCAGATCCAGATCACCGTCGCGCCGTTTGCCCTGCGGTACCTGCGGATCGGGACATCGATCCTGAACACACCCGAGGAGATCGCCAAGGTCTTGCGAGCGCTCGCCGATCTCCGGTGAGTACTACTTGGCCTCGCGCAGCAGGTCGCCCATCCGGGTGAGGCCGGTCGCGAGGTCCGCGTCGCCGAGGGCGTACGACAGCCGGAAATAGCCCGGTGTGCCGAACGCTTCACCTGGCACCACGGCCACTTCGGCGTGCTCGAGGATCAACGCGGCCAGGTCGCTGCTGGTTTCCGCCTTGACGCCGCGGATCTCCTTGCCCAGCAAGCCTTTCACCGACGGGTACACGTAGAACGCGCCCTTCGGCGTCGGTACCTCGATGCCGGGGATGGCCGCGAGCATGTCGACGATCGTGCGACGGCGCCGGTCGAACGCCTCGTGCATCACGTGCACGGCGTCCAGCGGGCCCGAAACGGCCGCGAGCGCGGCTCGCTGGGACACGTTCGCCACGTTCGACGACAGATGTGACTGCAGGTCCGCAGCGGCCTTCGTGACGTCCTTCGGGCTGATCATCCAGCCGACCCGCCAGCCGGTCATCGCGTACGTCTTGGCGACGCCGTTGATGACCACACACGTGTCGGCCAGTTCGGGCACCACGACCGGCATGGACTCGGCCTTGACGCCGTCGTAGACCAGGTGCTCGTAGATCTCGTCGGTGATCACCCAGATGCCGTGCTCGACCGCCCAGCGGCCGATCGCCTCGACCTGCTCACGCGGGTACACCGCGCCGGTCGGGTTGGACGGCGAGACGAACATCAGCGCCTTGGTCCTCGGCGTGCGAGCCGCTTCCAGTTGCTGAGGCGTGACCAGGTAGTCCTGGGTTTCGTCGGTCACAACCGGCACAGCCACGCCACCGGCCAGCGCGATCGCCTCGGGGTACGTGGTCCAGTACGGCGCGGGCAGGATCACCTCGTCGCCGGGGTCGAGCAGGGTCGCGCACGTCTGGTAGACCGCGTGCTTGCCGCCGTTGGTGACGATCACCTGGCTGGCCTCGACGTCGTAACCGCTGTCGCGCTTGGTCTTCGCCGCGATCGCTTCGCGCAGTTCAGGAAGACCGGCTGCGGGCGTGTAGCGGTGGTTACGCGGATCTGCGGCGGCCTCGATCGCGGCCTGCACGATCGGCTCGGGGGTCGGGAAGTCCGGCTCGCCCGCGCCGAAGCCGATCACCGGGCGGCCAGCCGCCTTGAGCGCCTTCGCCTTGGCGTCGACCGCAAGGGTCGCCGACTCGCTGATCCCGCCGATCCGTGCCGAAACGCGTGCTGACATGCCTGCATCGTCGCAGATCCACCAGGTGGGACGGGCCTTGGGGGGACCGCGATTTCATCGCCCCGAAGGGCTTGCCGTACACTTTCGAACTCGGAACGAAAGTCACTTTGCCCCACGCGGTCAGACCTGACAGAGTGGGGACAGTGAATCTCGTCCACCTGGTGGCTGAGAGGTCACCACCAAAGGGGCGTAGCTCAATTGGCAGAGCAGCGGTCTCCAAAACCGCAGGTTGCAGGTTCAAGTCCTGTCGCCCCTGCAACGCAAGGACAAGGCTGGCGAGCGGAGGAACTGGCGTGAGCGAGGAGCCGGGCAAGGATCGGGACGAGGACCAGAAGCCTCAGTCCCGTCCGGTGACCGCCGCTGCGCGGCGCGAGCGTCGTGCGTCGGCGCGTCCTGCCGCGCGCAAGGACGCCGCTCCGTCCGCCAAGGCCAAGCCGAAGAGCAAGCCCGCGTCGGAGTCCGAGGCCGAGGGCAAGAAGGGCCACGCCACTCCGTCGCGTGACGGCAAGGAGAAGCGCGCGGGCCTGTTCGCCCGGCTTTTCCGGTTCCTCAAAGAGGTGGTCGCCGAGCTGCGCAAGGTCATCTGGCCGACGCGCAAGCAGATGATCACCTACACCGCGGTCGTCTTGGTCTTCCTTGCCGTGATGGTGGCCATCATCTCCGGTCTCGACCTGGGTATCGGCAAGCTGGTGGCGCTCATCTTCGGATAAGCAAGCCGAACGCGAGATGTAGAGATAGGAAGCGAGATCACAGTGACCTCCGAGAACGGCGCCGCTGGCGGCCAGGGGCTGACCAGTCCGGCCGACGACGAGGTCGTCGCCACTCAGGACGAGGAGCTCCTCGACCAGGCGGAGACCGACGAGGACGTCGACGACGCCGAAGAGCCGGCTGCTGCCGCGGCGGACGAAGCCGACTCCGAGGAGGAGGACCCGGTCGCCGAGCTGCGTGAGGCACTGCGCCGCGCGCCGGGCGACTGGTACGTGATCCACTCCTACGCTGGCTACGAGAACAAGGTCAAGACCAACCTCGAGACCCGGATCCAGACCCTCGACATGGAGGACTACATCTTCCAGGTCGAGGTGCCGACCGAAGAGGTCACCGAGATCAAGAACGGCCAGCGCAAGCAGGTGCAGCGCAAGGTGCTGCCCGGCTACATCCTGGTCCGGATGGACCTGAACGACCCATCGTGGAGCGCGGTCCGCAACACCCCAGGTGTCACCGGGTTCGTCGGCGCGACCTCCAAGCCTTCCCCGCTGACCATCGACGAGGTGGCGAAGTTCCTGCTGCCGCAGGTCGAGCAGACCAAGCCGGCGGCCGGCAAGCCAGCGGCTGCCGCGTCCAAGCCGGCCGTCGAGGTCGACTTCGAGGTCGGCGAGTCGGTTACAGTGATGGACGGCCCCTTCGCCACGCTGCCCGCGACCATCAACGAGGTCAACGCGGACGCGCAGAAGCTCAAGGTCCTGGTGTCGATCTTCGGCCGGGAGACCCCGGTCGAGCTGTCGTTCAGCCAGGTCTCCAAGATCTGACCGGCCTGTGTAAGGCCGGCCGGCCACGCGGCGGTACGGCAGGTTCGCCGCGCGGACCAACGCAGGAAACAGGAATACGAGAATGCCACCCAAGAAAAAGAAGCTTGCAGCGATCATCAAGCTGCAGATCACGGCGGGCCAGGCCAACCCGGCACCGCCGGTCGGCCCCGCACTGGGCCAGCACGGCGTCAACATCATGGAGTTCTGCAAGGCCTACAACGCCGCGACCGAGTCGCAGCGCGGCACCGTGGTGCCGGTCGAGATCTCCGTGTATGAAGACCGGTCGTTCGACTTCAAGCTCAAGACCCCGCCGGCCGCGAAGCTGCTGCTGAAGGCCGCCGGTGTGGAGAAGGGCAGCGGCGAGCCGCACCGGACCAAGGTCGCCAAGGTGACCTGGGACCAGGTGAAGGAGATCGCCCAGCAGAAGCAGGCCGACCTCAACGCCAACGACATCGACCAAGCGGCCAAGATCATCGCCGGTACCGCTCGTTCGATGGGTATCACGGTCGAATAAGAACTTTCGCAAGAACCAGTGGGAGGGCCGAGCGCGGCCCGCGACCACGAACTGTTAGTTAGGGAAACAGATGGCAAAGCGCAGCAAGGCCTATCGTCAGGCCGCCGAGCTGGTGGACAAGGAGCGGCTGTACTCGCCGCTCGAGGCCGCCAAGCTCGCCAAGGAGACCTCCAAGGTGAAGATGGACGCGACCGTCGAGGTCGCGATCCGGCTGGGTGTCGACCCCCGCAAGGCCGACCAGATGGTCCGCGGCACCGTGAACCTGCCGCACGGAACCGGTAAGACCGCCCGGGTCATCGTGTTCGCGACCGGCGACAAGGCCGCTGAGGCCGAGGCAGCCGGAGCCGACGCGGTCGGCGCCGAGGACCTGATCGAGCGCATCCAGGGTGGCTGGCTCGACTTCGACGCCGCGATCGCCACCCCGGACCAGATGGCCAAGGTCGGACGGATCGCCCGCATCCTCGGCCCGCGTGGCCTGATGCCGAACCCGAAGACCGGAACCGTCACGCCCGCCGTGGCCAAGGCTGTCGCCGACATCAAGGGCGGAAAGATCAACTTCCGCGTCGACAAGCAGGCCAACCTGCACCTGGTGATCGGCAAGGCGTCGTTCGATAACGACAAGCTGGTCGAGAACTACGCGGCCGCGCTCGACGAGATCCTGCGGGCCAAGCCGTCTTCGGCCAAGGGCAAGTACCTGAAGAAGGTCACCTTCACCACGACGATGGGCCCCGGTATCCCGGTGGACCCGGCTCGTACCCGTAACCTGCTGGCCGACGACGCCGCCGTCTGAGCGGTGCCTTAGGCACGAAAAAGGCGGACCCACATCGGGTCCGCCTTTTTCACGGGCCTTGATGTTACGTATGTGTATACACTGATCGTATACATGGAGGTGCAACAGCGGTGAAGCTGCCGAGGCCGCAGCGACGTGAGCAGGTTCTTGCTTGCGCGACAAGGGTTTTCGCAGACCGCGGCTACTCGGCGACCGGTTTGGACGATGTCGCCAAGGCCGCGGGGATCAGCCGGATGATCCTGTACCGGCTGTTCGAGTCCAAAGCGGACTTGTACCGCGCTGCTTGTGTCCGTGCGGGCGAACGGCTCGCCGCAGCGACAGGTGACGAGCTCACGGAGTCCACTGTGGGCGCTCTGGTTATCTGGGCTGCCAAGGAAACCGCGGAGTTCCACCTGCTTTTCCACCAGGCCGCGCGGGAGCCGGAGTTCCGTTCGGACATCGACGAGTTGCGTGCCGAACTGATCGAGACACTGCAGCAGCGGATGCTCGAAGTCATCCCGGACAAGGTCTGGGCGAAGTGGGCCGCGCACCTGGCGCTCACCGTGACCGTCGAAGCAACGATGACATGGCTAGAAGTCGGCAGTCCGGACCCGGATCAGGCCGTCGAGCGGATCACCGGCGCCGTTCAGGCCGTGATCACCGCGTCGGTCCGGCACTCGTAGTCGTTGGGGGCGCGCAGGTCTCGGTCTCGTGGCCGGAGATGATCCACGCGCGTTCGAACGGCGTGAAGATGAAGACTCCCAAGGAAGTCGTGCCCGGTTTGACGAACAACGAGCATGAGCTGACCCGGATCGTCGTCGCGCCTTCGGGGATTTCGATCCGTGGGTTCCTGGTCAGCGGCGCCACTTCCGGCTTGAGTTTCGCGACGGCCGCCGGGCAGTCCGCGACACCGAAACTGGCGGCGAACGCGGCGGCACCCGTCGGACTGAACGACGAACACGCGAACGTCGGCTCGCCCGAGGCGATGCTCCGGTACAAGGTGCTCATCACCTCGTTGGGCATGCCGGGGGACTGCTTCGTGCCGGGACCGGCGCCGCCTTGCACGCCGAGGCCGTCGTCCTGAGGGGCGACGTTGAACACGTCACGCAGGTACGAGCATCCCCACGCGACCGCGGCGATCACCACAGCGAGCAGCAGCAGCCTGCGGAAGGCCTTGCTGAACAGGAACTTCACCCAGCCGGGCAGCTTCTTCTTCGGCGCAGGCTGCGGCGAAGGCGGAACCGGCACCGGTGGCTGGCCTGCCGCTGGCGGCAGCTGACCCTGTGCCTGCATCTCCTGGAACTTCAGAAACTGCTGGTACTGCTGGAACTGTTCGAACTGCTTCCGCTGTTCCGGGTCGTAGGGTGCCGGGTTGTTGGGGCGCTCGTTTTCGGCCACGTCCACCATCATGCCGGGGGCGATTTGGAGAGGCAGGATCGTGTCCCGTATCGTTGTCGTCGTTCTACCGAAGACCGCTGGTCTCTTCCCCCGTGAAGATGAAGATCCCGCAAGGGTGGCCCGCGCAGGTACAACGAGCTGAGATTCTTTCTTACGCCCGTGCCTGCGCGCCGGGCGTTTCGTCTTTTCCGGGCTGGGTGCCAGTGGTCGTAGCCCAGAGAGGAGGCGAACATGGCGAAGCCGGACAAGGTGGCCGCAGTCGCCGAGATCGCGGACAAGTTCCGTACGAGCTCGGCCGCCGTCGTCACGCAGTACAGCGGCCTCTCCGTGTCGCAGCTCACCACGCTGCGCCGCGCTCTCGGCACCACCGCGTCTTACCGTGTCGCGAAGAACACCCTGGTCAAGCTGGCCGCCAAGGACGCCGGAGTTGAGGGCCTCGACGCTCTCTTCGAAGGCCCGACGGCCATCACGTTCGTCGACGGCGAGCCCGTCGACGCCGCCAAGGCGCTTCGTGACTTCGCGAAGGACAACAAGGGTCTGGTCATCAAGGGCGGCTACATGGATGGCCGCCCGCTCTCGGTCGACGAGGTCAACAAGATCGCTGACCTCGAAACCCGTGAGGTGCTGCTCGCCAAGCTGGCGGGCGCGATGATGGGCAACCTGTCCAAGGCCGCCGGGCTGTTCCAGGCCCCGGCCTCGCAGGTGGCCCGCCTGGCCGCCGCGCTGCAGGAGAAGAAGGCAGCAGCGGACGCTCCCGCCGAGAGCTGAAGTTCACCCCCACCCGCTTAGCTAGAAGAAAGGAGCCGCCATCATGGCGAAGCTCAGCACCGAAGAGCTGCTCGACGCGTTCAAGGAGATGACGCTGCTCGAGCTGTCCGCGTTCGTCAAGGAGTTCGAGACCACCTTCGACGTCACCGCCGCCGCCCCGGTCGCGCAGGTCGTCGCGGGCCCGGCTGGTGCCGCCCCTGAGGCCGCCGAGGAGCAGGACGAGTTCGACGTCATCCTCGAGTCGGCTGGTGACAAGAAGATCCAGGTCATCAAGGTCGTCCGCGAGGTCGTCTCGGGCCTGGGCCTGAAGGAGGCCAAGGAGCTCGTCGAGGGTGCCCCGAAGCCGGTCCTGGAGAAGGTCGCCAAGGAGGCCGCCGAGGCCGCCAAGGAGAAGCTCGAGGCCGTCGGCGCCAAGATCTCCCTGAAGTAACACCCCTCAAGCAGCAAAACCTCAAACAAAAAAGAGGAAAAGACGCCCCCGCGAGCGAAGCGAGCGAGGGAAGTCGATGACGGGGGAACCCGCGCGTGTCTGCCGCTCCGGCATGGTGTGTTGAACGCGAGCGGCGAAAAGCGAAAGCCAACCAGGCTGAAAGCGAGTCGAGCAGTTTGACTCACCGTGCCGGTGGGGCGGACACGCGGTAGTAAAACCAGCCCAGCTGGAACGCAAAGACGAACCAGCGAAGCCGGAAAAGCAAAAACGAACGCCCCGAGGCGCACCTCGGGGCGTTCGTCTGTTCATGGCGTTTCAAAGTGCGGCAAAGTGCATTTCACTGTGCCGCAAAGGTGGACACGGTGTGTCGGAACGGTGGACACGGTGTGTCGGAACGGTGGACACGGTGTGCCGGAACGGTGGACACGCCCGGGTGGGTTAGCGCCAGCCGTTGACTTCGGTCAGGCGGGCCGCCGTGATGCGGGCGCCGCTGTTCTGGGTTCCGCCGTACGCGTGGAATGCCAGTGAGCACCAGCCCGAGCAGCCGGGGGATCCGGCTGGGCGGTTGGTGGCGACAGCGCTTCCGCTGTTTCCGCCGATGGTGTCGTTCTGGTAGTAGAGCCGCAGCGGGTTCGAGACGCGGATCTGGTCAGTCGACAGCCATTGCTGCTTGTTCTTGTCGCCGCCGTAGCCCTGGATTGTCGTCGGCGTTCCGTTCAACGACGCGGTCGTGGAGAACGCGCCGTACCAACCAACCGTGTTGCCAATGGTGCAGTTCAGCTTCGCGCCGCCATAGTCCTCGTCAGGTGCGCCATTCGCACGGTAGCCAGCGCTGGCGATCAGCGTTGTCGCGGTGCACGAGCCGTACGGTGCTGTGTCGCCGTTGTAGCCCGGGTAGAAGCGCAGGCCTGTGTAGTACGCGCCGCCGCCGTACACGCAGTGGCCTGCCGTCAGGACCAGGGATGCGCTGTACATCCATCCTGTGCAGTGCTGGCGTTCGACTCCGCCAGATGTCCGGGTGATCAGCACGGTCGCTCGTGCTGGGAAGGTCGTTGTCGGGTTGACCCTGACTCGGTTGTCCGGGCCGATGATCGACTGGACGCTCGCACCGGAGAAGCCTTCGATCTTGTGCCCGGGCTTGACCGGCGTGGCTCCGACTAGTGCGGGGTCCTGAATGCCGCTGCCCTCGTAGGCCGGGACGCCCGTCAATACACCGCTCGCATTCGCGGGCGCCGCCAGGACCAGTCCGGCGGTCAGGACTCCGCTGAGTAACGCCGCCAGGCGTTTGCCCATGTCTCTCTCCGTCCGTTGCAGGGAAGATGCAGGGAAGACAACTGACGGTATCCAGACGACCCCGCTACGCACAGCATCCTTAGTAGCGAATACGACGCACTGCGCTGACTGGTCTAGGGTGCAGGTCCGGGTGGCAGATATGGTCGTCGGCCGTACCAGGTAGTAACCCCGTCGGGCCCCGCTCGTTGGGTGGAAGAGGTACTCAAGCTCGGGAGGGTCGATGGGCGCCGAAGTGGTGGTCGAGGGTCTCACCAAGTCCTTTGGCCGTCAGACCATCTGGCGGGATGTCACGTTGACCCTGCCGCCCGGTGAGGTCAGCGTGATGCTTGGCCCGTCCGGCACCGGCAAGTCCGTCTTCCTCAAATCCATGATCGGCTTGCTCAAACCCGACCGTGGCAAGTGCGTGATCAACGGTGTCGACATCGTCTCGTGCTCCGAGCGGCAGCTCTACGAGATCCGCAAGCTGTTCGGCGTGCTGTTCCAGGATGGCGCGCTGTTCGGGTCGATGAACCTGTTCGACAACGTGGCCTTCCCGCTGCGGGAGCACACGCGCAAGTCCGAGTCCGAGATCCGGCAGATCGTGCTAGAGAAGATGGAGATGGTCGGCCTCACCGGCGCGGAGAAGAAACTCCCCGGTGAGATTTCCGGCGGTATGCGCAAACGGGCCGGTCTGGCCCGTGCGCTCGTGCTCGATCCGGAGATCATCCTGTGCGACGAGCCGGACTCCGGTCTCGACCCCGTGCGTACCGCGTACCTCAGCCAGCTGCTGATCGACCTGAACGCGCAGATCGACGCGACCATCCTGATCGTCACGCACAACATCAACCTCGCCAGGACCGTGCCGGACAACCTGGGCATGCTGTTCCGGCGCGAGCTGGTCATGTTCGGGCCGCGCGAGGTTCTGCTGACGTCCGAAGAGCCCGTTGTCGAGCAGTTCCTCAACGGCCGCCGGATCGGGCCGATCGGCATGTCCGAGGAGAAGGACACCGCGACCATGGCGGCCGAGCAGCAGCTCGCCGACGCCGGGCACCACGACGGGTCCACTGAGGACGTTCGCGGTGTCGTTCCTCAGCTGCAGCCGACGCCTGGATTGCCTGAGCGCCAAGGGGTACGGCGGCGCAAGGACCGGGTGATGAGCATCCTGCACACGCTGCCGCCCGCCGCGCAGGAAGGCATCATCGAAAGCCTGACCCCGGCGGAACAACAGCGTTACAACGTCCATCCGCACATGATGGCGACTGTCCCAGCTGGACACAGACCGTCGCCGCAACCGCGCGAGCGCATCCAGGGTGACCTGGCCGACCTTCCGCAGACCCAGTGGCAGCCGCCCCAGCAGGGCCAGGGTGGTGGCGCGTGACCGTTCGCTCCACCAGGTCGTCATTCCCTGGTGCTGGCGCGCTTCGGGAAACCGGCCAGATGTTCGCCCTCGGGCTCGACGTCGTCCGCGGGTTCTTCCAGCGGCCGTTCCAGGTTCGGGAGTTCATCCAGCAGTCGTGGTTCATCGCGAGTGTGTGCATCCTGCCGACCGCGCTGGTCGCGATCCCGTTCGGCGCGGTCATCGCGCTGCAGCTGGGTTCGTTGGTGACGCAGCTCGGCGCGCAGTCGTTCATGGGTGCGGCGAGCGTGCTCGCGATCATCCAGCAGGCAGCGCCGCTGGTGACCGCGCTGCTTGTCGCCGGTGCCGGTGGTTCGGCGATGTGCGCGGACATTGGTGCACGGACCATCCGTGAAGAGATCGACGCGATGGAGGTGCTCGGTGTTTCCGCCGTGCAGCGCCTTGTCGTGCCACGGGTGCTCGCGTCGATGCTCGTCGCGGTGCTGCTCAACGGTTTGGTCAGCGTTGTCGGTGTGCTCGGTGGCTATTTCTTCAACGTGGTCCTGCAGGGTGGAACGCCCGGTGCGTATCTCGCCGGTTTCTCGGCGCTCGCGCAGCTGCCGGATCTGTGGATCAGCGAGATCAAGGCGCTGGTCTTCGGGTTCATCGCTGGTGTCGTCGCCTGCTACCGCGGCCTGAACCCCGCTGCCGGCCCGAAGGGCGTCGGTGACGCGGTGAACCAGTCCGTCGTCATCACGTTCCTGCTGCTGTTCTTCGTGAACTTCGTGCTGACCACGGTGTACCTGACGGTCGTCCCGGCGAAGGGGAGCTGAGATGGCTGTCCGAGACCAACTCCGCAAGCCGCTGGACGTACTGGACAAAGCCGGCGACCAGATGTCCTTCTACGTCAGGGCATTGGCGTGGATCCCGGCCACGATCACCCGCTATATGCGGGAAACCATGCGCTTGCTTGCCGAAGTGAGCTTCGGCAGCGGCGCGCTGGCGGTGATCGGCGGCACGATCGGCGTGATGCTCGGGCTGACGTTGTTCGTCGGCACGGTCGTCGGCCTGCAGGGTTACGCGGCGCTGAACCAGATCGGCACGGCCGCGTTCGCGGGCTTCGTGTCCGCGTACTTCAACACCCGCGAGATCGCGCCGTTGGTCGCGGGCTTGGCGTTGTCCGCGACGGTCGGTTCGGGCTTCACCGCTCAGCTCGGCGCGATGCGGATCTCCGAGGAGATCGACGCGCTTGAGGTGATGGGCGTGCCGTCGCTGCCGTACCTGGTGACGACCAGGATCATGGCCGGGTTCATCGCGGTCATTCCCTTGTACATCATCGGTTTGCTCAGCTCGTACGTCGCATCGAGGACGATCACGGTCTACTTCTACGGCCAGTCCGCTGGCACGTATGACCACTACTTCGACCTGTTTCTACCGCCGCAGGACGTGTTCTGGTCGTTCGGCAAAGTCCTGATCTTCGCCGTGATCATCATCCTGACGCACTGCTACTACGGCTACCGCGCCAGCGGCGGCCCTGCGGGCGTTGGTGTCGCCGTCGGCCGCGCGGTGCGGACCACGATCGTCTCGGTCACCTTGCTCGACTTCTTCCTGAGCTTGGCGATCTGGGGCACAACGACGACCGTGAGGATCGCCGGATGACCACGCTCACCCGAAGGCTCCTCGGCCTGCTGTTCATCGCGACGCTGGTCGGTTTCGTCGTGCTGAGCGTGGCGTTCTTCAACAAGGCGTTCTCGTCGTTCACCCGCGTCACGCTGACCACCGACAAGGTCGGCAACCAGTTGCAGCAGCGCTCGGACGTGAAAGTGCGCGGGCTGATCGTCGGCTCGGTCGAGAAGATCACGCCGACCGCGCACGGCGCCGAGCTCACGCTGGCGCTCGATCCGGACAAAGTGGACCTGATCCCGAGTAACGTGTCCGCGCGGTTCCTGCCGAAGACCCTGTTCGGTGAACGCTATGTGGCGCTGCAGATCCCGCCGCAGCCGTCGGTTCAGACACTGCGGGCAGGCTCGCAGATCAAGCAGGACACCTCGGCGCCCGCGATCGAGGTCGAGAAGGCACTGAACGACCTTTTGCCTGTGCTGCAAGCGGTTCAGCCGCAGAAGCTGTCCAGCACGCTGACCGCGATCTCGACTGCGCTGGAAGGCAGGGGCAAGCCGCTCGGCGAAACCCTGTCCGACCTCGGCCAGTACGTCGGCGAGCTGACCCCGCACGTGCCACAGCTGCAGCACGATCTGCAGGCACTGGTGAAGTTCTCGGACACCTACAGCGAGGCCGCGCCGCAACTGGTCCAAGCGCTCACGGACCTGACCACCACGTCGAAGACGATCGCCGAGCAGCGCACCAACCTGTCCAATTTGTACGCGAGCGTGACCACGGCAGGCACGGATCTGCGGACGTTCCTCGCCGTGAACAAGAACAACCTGATCCAGTTCGCCGAGAACTCCCGGCCGACCTTGGAGGTACTGGCCAAGTACGCGCCAGAGTATCCGTGCTTCCTGCGGCAGATGGCCGAGACGATTCCGGTGCTGGACAAGGCGTTCGGCAAGGGCACCGGCGAGCCGGGCCTGCACGCGACGATCGAGATCGTGGTCAACCGCGGTGCATACAAGCCGGGCAAGGACGAGCCGCGCTACGCGGACAAACGTGGTCCACGCTGTTACGACTTCAAGCAGTTCCCCAACCCGTTCCCGCAGCATCCGCCCGAGGGGCCGCTCAAGGACGGCTCCACGTCGCCGCCCGCGGCCAGATCCGCGCAGGACGGCGTGCTGCCGCCGAGTTTGATCGGCCAGGTCGTCGAGGGCGGCACGACTCCATCGTCCTTCGGGTTGGCCAACACGCAGACCGAGCAGGAGTTCGTGGCCGCGATGATGGCCGGAAGGCTGGGTGTGGACCCTGAGGACGTGCCCGCCTGGACGAGTTTCCTTGCCGCGCCGGTGTTCCGTGGAGCGGAGGTGACCGCCAAATGAGGGGTCTCGCCGCGCCGATGATCAAGCTCGCGGTGTTCATCGTCGTCACGGTGGTCGCCACGGCCGTGCTCGGGATCAGCATCGCGAACACGAACCTGAGTTCCACCAACACGTATTCGGCCAGGTTCACCGACGTGACCTCGCTGATGCCCGGCGACGACGTCCGGATCGCGGGCGTGCGCGTCGGCCAGGTCGAAGAGGTCGGGATCGCGGACCGCAAGCAGGCCGAGGTGAAGTTCTCGGTCGACGCGGGCCGCCAGCTCCCGGCCGGGGTGACCGCGACGATCAAGTTCCGCAACCTGGTCGGCCAGCGGTACATCGCACTGGCCCAGGGCACCGGGACCGGGGTTCTCGCGCCGGACGCCACGATTCCGTTGGAGCGCACCAGGCCCGCGCTGGATCTGACCGAATTGTTCAACGGCTTCAAGCCTTTGTTCCGCGCTCTGAGCCCGGATGACGTGAACAAGCTGTCCTACGAGATCATCCAGGTCCTGCAAGGCGAAGGCGGCACGGTCGAGTCGCTGTTGTCGCACACCGCCTCGCTGACCCAGACGATCGCCGACAAGGACGCGGTGATCGGCGAAGTGATCACCAATTTGAATGGCCTGCTGGACACGGTGAACGCCCGCGGCCAGCAGCTGAGCGACCTCGTTGTCCAGCTGCAGCAACTGGTTTCGGGCCTTGCCGCGGACCGCAAGCCGATCGGCGACGCGATCCAGGCATTGTCCGGGCTGGCCGGCACCACCGCCGGGCTGCTCGACGAAGCCCGTGAGCCACTGCGCGACGACATCGCCGCGCTCGGCACGTTCACCAAGAACCTCAACGACAACGAGCAGATCGTCGAGCACTTCTTCCAGTTCATGCCGGAGAAGCTGAGCACCCTGACCCGCACGGCCAGCTACGGGTCCTGGTTCAACTTCTACCTCTGCTCGGCGTCCGGTCAGGTGGCGCTGCCACCGTTGATCAACGAGCCGATCAGCATCCCGGTCGCGCCGGTCACTCAGCCGAGGTGCAAAGGATGAGGTCTTTCCGCTCCCGCAACCCGATCACGATCGGCATCACCGGTCTCGTGGTGATCGCGCTGGTCCTGCTGGCCGCGGTCTACTCCGACGACCTGCCGATCATCGGCGGCGGTACGACGTACCAGGCCCAGTTCTCCGAGGCCGCGGGCATCAAGCCGAGCGACGAGGTGCGGATCGCCGGTGTGAAGGTCGGCAAGGTCACCGACGTCGACCTGGACGGCGACTCGGTGCTGGTGTCGTTCAAGGTCAAGGACGCCTGGATGGGTGACCGGACCAGGGCGGCCATCAAGATCAAAACGTTGCTCGGGCAGAAGTACCTCGCGGTCGAGCCGGACGGCGCGGGCACGCTGAACCCGAACCAGCCGATCCCGCGCAACCGCACGATCGCGCCCTACGACGTGCTCGAAGCCTTCCGTGGCCTGGCCGAAACGGTCGACGCGGTCGACACCCCGCAGCTGGCCAAGAGCTTCGAGGTGCTGACGAATACGTTTTCGAACACCTCGGACAACGTGAAGGGCGCGCTGGACGGCCTGTCCGCGTTGTCCAAGACGATCTCCAGCCGTGACGACCAGCTGGCGCAGCTGCTGGGCAACACCGCGCAGGTCTCGCAGACGCTGGCCGACCGTGACGCCGAGGTGGCGAAGCTGTTGGAGGACGGCAACAAGCTGCTCGACGAGGTCCGTAAACGCAAACAGGCCATCAGTTCGCTGCTCGAGGGCACCAAGAGGCTCTCCGCGGAGCTGAAAGGCCTGGTTGACGACAACTCCAAGCAGCTCGACCCGGTACTGGCCTCGCTGGACCAGTTCACCGCGATGCTCCAGCGCAACCAGGATGACCTGGGCAAGGGCATCGAGAAGCTGGCACCGTTCGTCCGGCAGTTCGCCAACACGCTCGGCAACGGGCGCTGGTTCGACAACTACATCTGCGGTCTGCTGCCGCCGTCCGTCGGTCCGATCAACCCGCAGGGGTGCACGCCATGACGTTCAAAACGCGCCAGGGGCGCGACCTCGGACGCGGTGTGGCGATCGCCTGCGTGCTGGGTCTCGTGGCCGCGGCCGTGATCTGGTTCGTGTTGACGGACAACGGAACCAAGCGGATCACGGCGTACTTCGGCCAAGCAGTCGGCCTGTATGAGGGCAATGACGTGCGGGTGCTCGGCGTCGCGGTCGGGACCGTCGGCAAGGTGGAGCCGATGGGCGACCAGGTCAAGGTCGAGTTGCTGGTCGACAGCGACCGGGCGATTCCGCAGGACGCCAGCGCCGTGGTCGTCGCGCCGTCGCTGGTCAGCGACCGGTACGTGCAGATCGCCCCGGCGTACGTTGCCGGGCCGCAGATGAACACCGGCGCCACGATCCCGCGCAACCGCACGGCGACCCCGCTTGAGGTCGACGACCTCTACAAGAGCCTGAACCGGGTGAGCACCACGCTCGGCCCCAACGGCGCCAACCAGAACGGCGCCCTGTCGGACTTGCTGGACACACTGGCCAAGAACCTTGAAGGCAACGGCCAGGCCACCCACGACACGATCAAACAGCTCGGCCAGGCGGCCAGAACCCTGTCCGGCAGCCAGGAACAGCTGTTCTCCACAGTGGACAATCTCAACAAGTTCACCGGAACGCTTGCCACGAGCGACAAACAGGTCCGGCAGTTTTCCGAGCAGCTGGCCGACGTGAGCAAGTTCCTCGCCGCCGAACGCGGCAACCTCGCGCAGGCGGTGTCCCAGCTGGCGACCGCGTTGGAGCAGGTGCAGGTGTTCATCAGGGACAACAGGGACCGCCTGAAGTCCAATGTGGACAAACTGGCGTCGATCACGCAGGTCCTGGTCGAGCAACGTGCCGCCCTCGCTGAGGTGCTTGACGTGGCCCCGCTGGCGCTGGGCAACGTGCTCAACACGTACAACGCCTCCTCCGGAACGCTGGACGCGCGCGCCAACCTCAACGAGCTGACGCAGCCGCCGATCGTGATGGTCTGCCAGCTGCTCGCGCAGGGCACGCCGAAGCAGATCCCGCCGCTGCTGGCCGACACCTGCAAGACAGTCGCGCCGCTGGTGAAGGGCCTTCCGTCGGTCGCGCAGCTGCTTACCGCGTACGACAACGGTTTCCAGCCCAAGTTCCCGGTTCCGCTGGGAGGTGGGCGATGAAGCTGCGCTTGATCGTCGGGGCCTGCGCGGGCGTGCTGGCGCTCAGCTCGTGCAGCTTCGAAGGCATCTACGACCTGCCGTTGCCAGGCGGCGCCGATCTCGGCGACCAGCCGTACACGGTGAAAGCCCAGTTCAGGGATGTGCTCGACCTCGTGCCGCAGTCCGGCGTGAAGGTCAACGAGGTCCCGATCGGCCGGGTCGAGGCGATCACCCTGGCGCCCGACGGCTGGACCGCCGAGGTGACCATGAGCGTGCGCGGTGACGTGCAGCTGCCCGGCAATTCCTTCGCCAGGCTCCGGCAATCCAGCCTCCTCGGGGAGAAGTACGTCGAGCTGGCCGCGCCCGACGCGGGCAAGCAACAGGGAAAGCTCGCCAACGGCGCGTACATCGGGCTGGACCGGACCAACCGCAACACCGAGGTCGAAGAGGTCCTCGGTGCGTTGTCGATGCTGCTCAACGGCGGTGGCGTCGACCAGCTGCGGACCATCGCCAACGAGCTCAACCAGGTCGCCGACGGCAACGAGCCGCAACTGCGTGCGCTGCTGACCAACACGAACAAGCTCGTGTCCGATTTGGACGCTCGGCGCGGCGACATCACCAAGGCGCTCGACGGGCTGCGGAAACTGTCCAGCACGCTGGACGGGCAGAAGGACAAGATCGCCAAGGTGCTCGACGAAATCGGCCCTGGCCTGCAGGTACTGGCCGAGCAGCGGCCGCAGCTGGTGACCATGCTGCAGAACCTCGACCAGCTCTCGGACGTCGCCGTCGACACGGTCAACAAGAGCAAGACCAACCTGGTCGCGGACCTGAAAGCGCTCGCACCGACACTGCAGAAACTCAGCGAGGCCGGTGCGAACCTGCCCAAGGCTTTGGAGCTGCTGCTCAGCTTCCCGTTCCCGGACTCCGCGGTGGCAGGCGTGAAGGGTGACTACTTCAACCTGTACGCCAAGATCGACCTGAACCTCGGCGAGATCATGAACAACCTGTCCCGTAGCAGGCAGAACCCCTTGCAGGACATCCCGTTGGTCAAGGACCTGCTCGTCGGTCAGGAAGGCGAGCGGGCAGGCGCCGGTTCGCCGCTTGGCGTGCCGGACCTCGACAAACAGCCCAACGCGTCGGGTCAGTCGTGTAACAACGCGGGTGGTCTGCTCGGTTCGATCCTGGGAGGCCAGCGATGCTGACCAAGCGGACGAGGTTGCAGATCATCGCGTTCTTCGTGATCGCGATCGTCGCGGTGGTGTACGCGCTGTTCCGGTTCACCGACGTCGGCAAGCTTTTCGGCAACGAGGGCTACACGGTCCGGCTGCAGCTGGCCGACTCCGGCGGGATCTTCACCAATGCCGAGGTGACGTACCGCGGCGTGCAGGTCGGCCGGGTCGGCGAGATCCGGTTGACGCGCGACGGCATCGAAGTGGACCTGGACATCCAGCCGGATGCCCCGCGGATCCCGATGGACCTGCAGGCGGTCGTGGCCAACCGATCCGCGGTCGGTGAGCAGTTCGTGGATCTGCAGCCAAAGCAGGATGCCGGGCCGTACCTGTCCGGCGACTCGGTGATCCTCGCCGACCGGACGAAGACGCCGCTGTCAACCGATCAGGTCCTGCGTGACCTCGACGATCTTGTGGTGTCGGTGCCGACCGAGTCGCTCAAGACGGTCGTCGACGAGCTCGACAAAGCCTTCTCCGGCACGGGGCCGGACCTGTCGCAGCTGCTCGACTCGACCGGCGAGTTCACGAAGGCCGCGCGGGAGCATTTGCCACAGACGATCCAGCTGTTGCAGAACGCCGGAACCGTGCTGGACACGCAGAACGTGGAGTCCGGCAACATCAAGTCGTTCTCCAACAGCCTGGCGCAGCTGAACGAGCAGCTGAAGAACTCGGACGGCGACATCCGCAGGCTGATCGCGGCGACGCCACAGGCGGCCGAGCAGGTCACCGGGCTGCTGCGGGAATCCGGCTCCGGGCTGAGCGTGGTTCTGGCGAATCTGCTGACCACGTCGAACATCCTGGTCACCCGGACCGCCGGTCTCGAACAAGCGCTTGTCACGTATCCGGTGGTCGCGGTCGGCGCACACACCGTCGCCCCGAACGACGGCACCGCACACCTCGGCCTGGCGCTGAACATCTTCAACCCGCCGCCATGCGTGAAGGGCTACGAAGGCACCACGCGGCGCCCCGGCGACGACCAACGGCCGGTGGCGACGAACGAGAAGGCGTACTGTGCCGAACCTGTCGGCAGCCCGATCAACGTCCGCGGCTCGCAGAACGCCCCGTACGGTGGGAAGGTCGCGGCACCCTCGCAGGCACAGATCCAGGCCAACGCGGGCAGGCCGGCGCAGCAGTTGGCTGAGCAGTCCGGTGGTCTGATCGGTGTGCTCGGCGAGCCGATCCAGCCAGGACCGATGACCTTCATCCAGACGCTCGGAGGACCATGACTGCCCAACGCGGGGTACTGATCGGCTCGATCGCACTTGTCGTGGTCGCTTTCGCGTTCGCGGCGGTCTTCGGCATCTGGTGGGCCAGCGCGAGCGGTGACGACGCCGACGTCCGACGCGCCCGTGAGGAAGTGAGCACGAGCGGAGCGGCGGCCGTGGCCACGTTGACCTCGTTGGACTTCAACAATGTTGACGCGACCTACCAACGGTTCCTCGACGTGTCGACCGGCTCCGTGCACGACGACTACGCCAAGAACCAGGACGCCTTCAAGAAGCGAATCTCCGACGCCAAGGTGGTCACGACGGCAGCGGTCCGGGAAACCGCGGTGACGGACGTGAACCTTCAGCGCAAGGAGGCAACCATCCTGGTCGTGGTCGACACGACCGTGAAGGAGAGCGACAAGGCGCCGACCACCAAGCGGCTGCGGATCGAGGCAGCGCTGGACCAGACCGATGACGGCTGGAAGGTCAAGGCGCTTCGCCAGGTCCCGTACTCCGCCACCGGCCAGCAGTAAGGACATTCGAGAGTGACACCCCCTCGTCGCCGTCCAGCCACCCCGCCAGCCCGGCGGCCCAAGGTCGCGGGCCTGCACCGCCGCACGGACCAGCCAGAGCAGCCCGAAGAGGTCACGCCCGCGCTCGACGTCCCCGTGATCGGCGAGGACGCCCCCGCCCAAGACCCGGTGGCTGAGCCCGCCCCAAGGCGGAAGCCATCCGCCAGGACCGGGAAAGTCGCTGAATCAAGGGCGACGCTGTCGGGCGACCTGAGGGAAGCAACCGAGTCCGATCGGATGCCATCGACCCAGCCCGGCGAAGCCGCCGCGCCGGATGACGCAGTTCCAGCCGAGTCGGAGCACAAGGCAGGCGCCGATCCCTCGGAAGCCCTTGATGGAACCGCCCCCTCGGCCGCCACCGACCCCTCCCCGGACCAGCCACAACAACTCAACCTTCTGATCCCCGCCATCCTGGTGGTCGTCGCGGTGCTGCTCGGCGGTCTCGGCTTCTTCTTCATGCAGCAGCTCAGTGACGCCAGGACCGGCGCGGGCAACGACGCCCTCTCGGACACCAACACCACCAAGGACGTCGTCGGCGCCGCCAACACGGCCGTCGTCTCCGTGCTCTCGTACAAGTTCGACGACATGCCCGCGGCGACCGCGAGGGCCAAGGAGTACCTGGCCGGAGAAGCCGTCGACCAGTACGACAAATCCATGAAGGCGCTGGAAACCGACATCCAGACCCAGAAACTCCAGGTCGTCGTCAACCCGGTCAGCGTCGGCGTGGTCAGCCTGTCCGGTGACGAGGCCCGCGTCCTCGTCTTCGCCGACCAGATCGGTGTCCGTGAGGACAAGCAGCCGTCTGGCGGCCCGACCCAGTTCGCGATGAACATGCAGCGGGTCGACGGCAAATGGAAGATCGTGAAGCTCGACTTCTTCGAGACCCCGAAGTAACTCACCCCGGCGTGTCCACCACTGCGACACACCGAGATGCACTTTCCGGCACACCGAGATGCGCAGTGCGGCGCCCGCGCGGGGATTTCATAGTGCCGGAGTGGTGGACACGGTGTGCGGGAATGGTGGACACGGGGTGTCGGAATGGTGGACACACCAGTCGGGTGACGAGTGCATCCGTCGTGATCGCGTGGGAATCCGAATGAATCGGTGGCGTAGGAATTGATCCTCGGGTATTCGTGGACCTTGTGCACCTCACTGTCTGCTGGGACCGTGCCGGTGACGAGCTGATCGGTGTGTTCAGCCCGCACGCGGTGGCATGGCTGCGCAGGCAAATGGCCGGGTACAGCGAGTTGCTCGAGTGGCGGTATACCAAATACGCCGGTGAGGATCCGACCGCGGACGCGATCGGCTTACCGCTGGCGACAACGCCTGCCGAATATCCGCCGCTGGTCGCAGCATTGCGCGAGATCATCCCGGACGAGGAACCCGAGCCGATCCGGCTGTGGTGGGAGCCGGACGTGGTGCGCTGGCTCTACGCGGGAACCCAGGTAGTTCTCGACTCCCTTCCGGAGACCGGCGGGGTCGTCATCCTGCGGGAACGGCACGAGATCGAGGCGTGGCAGGCAGCCGTTCCGAACATGCGCGTCGTTTTCGGGGTGGCCGCCGGTGTCATGCCGGTGCCTGCGGGCACGGAGGCGCATCGGCACACGATGCCCAAGGCCGACCCGGGTCGTTTCGAACACGATCGTGATCTGACTGACTGGCTGCAACGGGTGGTGGACGCACTCACCGAAATCGCGGAACCTGCGGCAACTTCGTAAATGGATTGAACTTTTTCGGCACTGGGTAATACGGACTCGGGTAAGGGCACAAGGGAAACAGTTTCTGCCGAACGGTCGGTATGTAAACCGTTTCAAGCAGAGTGGGGGGCGAGAGTTTGGGGCGTTCAACGCCATTTAGGGCTCACATGTGTGACGGGGTGGGATGCCGTGAAGGTCACCCTGGCGGCGTTGAACGCCCCGAATCTTCCCCTCGCGAGGCGCGCCCGCCGCGGCGCCGTACGCGCCACACTGACCGCGGCTACGAGAGCCTCCGCGCTGTGTCACCACGGAGACCTGCAGGTCACCGACCTGAACACCGGTCCTGTCACCGTGGCCAGCAAGCCTCAACTCCTGACATGGACATCTAACGCGTCAGGGGAGGCCCTCACGCGTCTAACGCCAATGCCAGGAACTTGACCAAGTCCGCGGGGCCGACCGCTGCCGAGCACCTCAAGGTCCACTAAGGACAGAAATTCGCCTCGTCAGTCACACATGTCACACCAGCTCCACCTACCACGGGACGCAATGCCGTGAAGGCCACCTTCACGGCGTTCAACGCAGCAAACTCGGCCCTCACACCCCTGAACGTCACGTCATGCCCGCACCCCTCGCCTGGGCGGCCAGTCCCACCCGCGCCAGCCGCAGATCATCGCAGGTCAACGGCCCACGCCCGGCTACAGTCGCGATCGAACTCCGAAACTTGAGTTCCTGGCATTGGCGTTGAACGCGTCAGGGGAGGCCCTCGCGCGTCTGATCCGAAAATCGATGGTGAGTGGGCAGGCCGAAGGCACCCGGCGTAGCGCAGCGGAGCCGGGTTGGTAGTTGGGTTGTCAGGCCGCGGGTTCGAGGGTGACGCGATAGCCCAGAGCGGCCAGTTGGCTGATGTGGTTGCGGACCTTGCGTTGAGTGTTGGTGTGCTGGACGAAGTAGTCGGCGCCGAGGTCACGGAACCGGGCGTTGGGGTCGGATAACAGGTGCCACATGATCACGAGAATGGAACGGCCGACCGCGACGATGGCCTTCTTGGCGCCACTGCGGCGAGCGATGCGCCGGTAGCGTTCGCCGAGAAAAGTGTTGGTCCTGCTGGCGGACACTGCGGCCTCGCCCAGGATTCGGGCCAGGTAAGGGTTGCCGTGCCCGGTGGCAGCTTTGCCTTTCTTCTTGCCGGCCGACTCCGACACCCCGGGAGCGAACTTGGCCCAGGAACACAGGTGGCCCGGAGTTGGGAAGCGTGCCATGTCCAGCCCGATCTCGGCGATGGCTACCTGGGCGGCGGTGCGCCCGACGCCGGTGATCTCATCAAGCTGGTCGACCGCTGTGGCGAAAGGGGCGATCAACTCCTCGATCGCGGCATCCACTCGGGCGACGTCAGCGATCCCGGCATCCACCCGGGCCAGCATGGTCGACAACAGGAACGCGTGATGATCGGTGAAAAACCCGGTGAACGCCTCTTCCAGCCTGCCGATCTTGCGCCGCATCGAGGTGCGGGCCAGCTGCGCGAGTACCTTCGGGTCCCGCTGCCCGGCGACCAGCGCGGCCAGCATGGCCCGGCCGGACACCCCGAAGATGTCCGAGACCACCACCGAGAGCTTGATCTGGGCATCTTCCAGGAGCTTTTCCACCCGCTGCTTCTCCGCGGTGCAGACCTCGACCAGGTCACGCCGATACCGGGTCAGATCCCGTAGCCGGCGGATCGGTGACGGCGGGACAAAACTGGGCCGGATCATCTGCCGCTCGGCCACCTTGCACAACCACACCGCGTCCAATCGATCCGTCTTCGGCCGGCCGGGCAGATGCTTGACATCGCGGGCGTTGACCAGCCAGGTCTCGAACCCGTGCGCCTCCAACAGGTAGAACACCGGCTTCCAATAGTCCGATGTGGACTCCATGACCACCCGGGTCACGCCCAGCCCGGCCAGCCGATCAGCCAGCACCAGCAACGACCGGGTCATCGTCGAGTACGGCCGGACCTCCTGCAGCCGCTTACCCGGACGCGCCTCATCGGGCACCCGGACACAACACATCACCTCGGCCTTACCGATATCCAACGCGGCCACCCGCGCGATGATCTCCTCGTTGTCCTGTGTCTGCTCCAACATCGGCCTCTCCCCGAGCGTCCGGCGGGGCGGCTACCCGCGGGAGCCCAGGCAACAACGAATCTGATCCGCGTGCTCGAAGCAACAATCAAGGGCCCACCAAGGGCTCCCAGCGTCCGACTAACGCACGGCCTTCACAGACCATAGAGACAACGACGTCAGCGGGCAGCCAACACCGATTTTCACCCCTCAACGGGCGTCTTCACCAGAGGACAGACTGACTAACGCACGGCCTTCACAGACCATAGAGACAACGACGTCAGCGGGCAGCCAACACCGATTTTCACCCCTCAACGGGCGTCTTCACCAGAGGACAGACTGACTAACGCCGCGAAGGTGACCTTCACGGCAAAACAGGTAGACACGGTTGAGTGAACAGCGGGCGCGACGTGGCGTGAATGGGGGCCACGGACGGTAGTCTCCCGCGCACAATGAAGATTGCCCTGCCTTCGCACCGCGGCACCCTCGTCGCGGTCGCCGGTGCGACGAGCCCGGCAAAGACGGAGATCGTCGACGCCCTGGCCAAGCACCTCGGCCCGAACACGTTGACCATCGGCACCCGGTCCCACCCCGACCCCGAATCGTCGGTCGACGCCCTCGCGAAGGTCGATGGCCGGGCCGCGGAGGACGCGATCACGATCGTGCGGATGGCCGAGTCGGCCGCCGTGCGCGCCAGCAACCTGGTGATCACCGCCCGCCCGGTGATCGATGAGCTGGCACGCTACCGGGCCGCCCGCAAGATCCGGCACGAGTACGTTCAGCATCACGTGATGCGCCGGGTCGAGGACACGGTCGCGTGGGAGGCCGCCGACTACGACTTCGTAGTGTGGTCTCGGTCACCTTTTCCGCCCCCCGGAGTCCGGGCTTTCGAGGCCGCACTCAGCGAAGTGCTCAAGGATCTGTGCGTGCCCTATCACTCGCTGTGCCCACCCTTGATCAACGAAACCGTTGAACGTCTGGTAGCTTCTATCCCCCGCTAGCTGGTCCAACAGGGATGGATTTGCTGGTCCACGTGGGTGAACACCGCGTGGCCCCTTGACTGGAGAACCGGGCAGGGTCACGCTGTTGTCGTGAGCGGGGGGCCGTTTCTGTGGCCCCTGGACAGTCGCCGCTTTTATGGCTAGACTGCGTCTTTGCTCTGCCCACTTTCCGTGCGCCCTTACCCGAGAGCTAGGATGCTGGGCATCAAGCACCCTTGACAGTTGCGTTAGTTGCCTGCTAACGCGGCCGCTCAACCGCTCATAGTCCCTGGAAGGACGCATCTTGGCAGTCTCCCGCGCGACCGAAGCCACTGCTGCGACCAACTCCATGTCCGGAATCCCAGGTGCTCCGAAGCGCGTCTCGTTCGCGAAGCTGTCCGAGCCGCTCGGCGTGCCCAATCTGCTCGACCTGCAGATCCAGTCCTTCGAATGGTTCACCGGAGCCGAGGCGTGGTTCCAGCGCCGTGTCGACGCCGGTGACGAGAACCCCGTCGGTGGTCTCGAGGAAGTACTGAACGAGATCTCGCCGATCGAGGACTTCTCCGGCTCGATGTCGCTTTCCTTCTCCGACCCACGCTTCGACGAGGTCAAGGCCTCTGTCGAGGAGTGCAAGGACAAGGACATGACCTACGCCGCACCGCTGTTCGTCACGGCCGAGTTCACCAACCACACCACTGGCGAGATCAAGAGCCAGACGGTGTTCATGGGTGACTTCCCGGTCATGACCAACAAGGGCACGTTCATCATCAACGGCACCGAGCGTGTCGTCGTGTCCCAGCTGGTGCGTTCGCCCGGTGTCTACTTCGCAACCGCTGTCGACAAGACGACCGACAAGGACGTCTTCGACACCCGGATCATCCCGAGCCGTGGTGCCTGGCTCGAGTTCGACGTCGACAAGCGCGACACCGTCGGTGTCCGCATCGACCGCAAGCGCCGCCAGCCGGTGACCGTCCTGCTGAAGGCCCTCGGCTGGACGACCGAGCAGATCAGGGAACGCTTCTCTTTCTCTGAGACCCTGCTCGCCACCCTCGAGAAGGACCACACCGCTGGTCAGGACGAGGCGCTGCTGGACATCTACCGCAAGCTTCGCCCGGGCGAGCCGCCGACCAAGGAGTCGGCGCAGACCCTGCTGGAGAACCTGTTCTTCAAGGACAAGCGGTACGACCTGGCCAAGGTGGGCCGGTACAAGGTCAACAAGAAGCTGGGTGTCGTCGAGCCGTACGACACCGGTGTGCTGACCGAAGAGGACATCGTCACCACCATCGAGTACCTCGTCCGGCTGCACGCGGGCGACACCACGATGATGGGCAAGGACGGCCGTGAGCTGCCGGTCGAGGTCGACGACATCGACCACTTCGGCAACCGCCGCCTGCGCACGGTCGGCGAGCTGATCCAGAACCAGATCCGGGTCGGCCTGTCCCGGATGGAGCGCGTCGTCCGTGAGCGGATGACCACGCAGGACGTCGAGGCGATCACGCCGCAGACGCTGATCAACATCCGTCCGGTGGTCGCGGCGATCAAGGAGTTCTTCGGAACCTCCCAGCTGTCGCAGTTCATGGACCAGACCAACCCGATCGCGGGCCTGACGCACAAGCGTCGCCTCTCGGCCCTCGGCCCTGGTGGTATCTCCCGTGAGCGGGCCGGCATGGAGGTCCGTGACGTCCACCCGTCGCACTACGGCCGGATGTGCCCGATCGAGACGCCGGAAGGTCCGAACATCGGCCTGATCGGTTCGCTCTCGTCCTACGGGCGGGTCAACCCGTTCGGCTTCATCGAGACGCCGTACCGCAAGGTCGTCGACGGCCGGGTCACCGAGCAGATCGACTACCTGACCGCGGACGAGGAAGACCGTTACGTCAAGGCGCAGGCCAACTCGCCGACCGACGCCGACGGCAACTTCGTCGAGGACCGCGTCCTCGTCCGTACCAAGGGCGGTGAGGTCGAGTACATCGACCCGCACGGTGTCGACTACATGGACGTCTCGCCGCGCCAGATGGTGTCGGTCGCGACGGCCATGATCCCGTTCCTCGAGCACGACGACGCCAACCGCGCCCTGATGGGCGCGAACATGCAGCGTCAGGCCGTTCCGCTGTTGCGTTCCGAGTCGCCGCTGGTCGGCACCGGGATGGAGCTGCGTGCCGCGGTCGACGCCGGTGACGTGGTCGTGGCAAGCAAGGCCGGTGTGGTCGAGGAGCTGTCCGCGGACTTCATCACGGTGATGGCCGACGACGGCACCCGCCAGACCTACGGGCTGCACAAGTTCCGCCGCAGCAACCAGGGCACGTGCATCAACCAGAAGCCCATCGTCAACGAGGGTGAGCGGGTTGAGGTCGGCCAGGTTGTCGCGGACGGTCCGTGCACCGAAGACGGCGAGATGGCCCTCGGCAAGAACCTGCTCGTGGCGATCATGCCGTGGGAAGGCCACAACTACGAGGACGCGATCATCCTGTCGCAGCGTCTCGTCCAGGACGACGTCCTGACCTCGATCCACATCGAGGAGCACGAGATCGACGCCCGCGACACCAAGCTGGGTGCCGAGGAGATCACGCGGGACATCCCGAACGTCTCCGAGGAGGTGCTCGCCGACCTCGACGAGCGCGGCATCATCCGGATCGGTGCCGAGGTCCGCGACGGCGACATCCTGGTCGGCAAGGTCACGCCGAAGGGTGAGACCGAGCTGACCCCGGAGGAGCGCCTGCTGCGTGCCATCTTCGGTGAGAAGGCCCGCGAGGTCCGCGACACCTCGCTGAAGGTGCCGCACGGTGAGACCGGCAAGGTGATCGGTATCCGCGTGTTCTCCCGCGAGGACGAGGACGAGCTGCCCCCGGGCGTGAACGAGCTGGTCCGCGTGTACGTGGCGCAGAAGCGCAAGATCCAGGACGGCGACAAGCTCGCCGGCCGGCACGGCAACAAGGGTGTCATCGGCAAGATCCTCCCGGTCGAGGACATGCCGTTCCTCCCGGACGGCACGCCGGTGGACGTCGTGCTGAACACGCACGGTGTGCCGCGTCGTATGAACATCGGCCAGATCCTCGAGACTCACCTCGGGTGGCTGGCCAAGACAGGCTGGAAGATCGACGGATCCCCGGAGTGGGCGGCCAAGCTGCCATCCGACCTCTACGAGGTGGACCCGGACACGAACACCGCGACCCCGGTGTTCGACGGTGCCAGCGAAGAGGAGCTCACCGGACTGCTCGGCTCGACGATGCCGAACCGGGACGGCGAGCGGATGGTCAACAAGGACGGTAAGGCGATCTTGCTCGACGGCCGCTCCGGCGAGCCGTTCCCGTACCCGGTCGCAGTCGGCTACATGTACATCTTGAAGCTGCTGCACCTGGTCGACGACAAGATCCACGCCCGGTCGACCGGCCCGTACTCGATGATCACCCAGCAGCCGCTGGGTGGTAAGGCGCAGTTCGGTGGCCAGCGCTTCGGTGAGATGGAGTGCTGGGCGATGCAGGCCTATGGTGCGGCCTACACGCTGCAGGAGCTGCTGACGATCAAGTCCGACGACGTCGTGGGCCGCGTGAAGGTCTACGAGGCGATCGTCAAGGGCGAGAACATCCCGGAGCCGGGTATCCCGGAGTCCTTCAAGGTGCTCCTCAAGGAGCTCCAGTCGCTGTGCTTGAACGTGGAGGTGCTGTCTTCGGACGGCGCCGCGATCGAGATGCGCGACGGGGACGACGAGGACCTGGAGCGCGCTGCCGCGAACCTCGGGATCAACTTGTCCCGCAACGAATCGCCTTCCGTTGACGACGTTGTGAACTGACCTCGCCGAGGCCGGGGGACGGCCGGAAACCGGCCCCCGCCTCGCCTGAATCCCCCGAATCTGCTGTCTTTCAACCAAAGGGGAGAAGAACCGACGTGCTTGACGTCAACTTCTTCGACGAGCTCCGTATCGGCCTTGCCACAGCGGACGACATCCGCCAGTGGTCCTTCGGCGAGGTCAAGAAGCCGGAGACGATCAACTACCGCACCCTGAAGCCGGAGAAGGACGGACTCTTCTGCGAGAAGATCTTCGGTCCGACCCGGGACTGGGAGTGCTACTGCGGTAAGTACAAGCGGGTCCGCTTCAAGGGCATCATCTGTGAGCGCTGTGGCGTCGAGGTGACCCGCGCGAAGGTCCGCCGTGAGCGCATGGGCCACATCGAGCTGGCCGCGCCGGTCACGCACATCTGGTACTTCAAGGGTGTGCCGTCCCGGCTGGGCTACCTGCTCGACCTGGCGCCCAAGGACCTCGAGAAGATCATCTACTTCGCGGCCTACGTGATCACCGGCGTGAACACCGAGCTGCGGCACAACGACCTGCCCACCCTCGAGTCGGAGATCGGCGTCGAGCGCAAGCAGGTCGAGGCCCGTCGCGATGCCGACATCGAGGCGCGTGCCCAGAAGCTCGAGGGCGACCTCGCGCAGCTGGAGGCCGAAGGCGCCAAGAGCGACGTGCGCCGCAAGGTCAAGGAGGGTGGCGAGCGGGAGATGCGCCAGCTCCGCGACCGGGCCCAGCGTGAGCTGGACCGGCTCGACGAGATCTGGACCACCTTCACCAAGCTCGACATCAAGCAGCTGATCGCCGACGAGCTGCTCTACCGCGAGCTGATCGACCGCTACGGCGACTACTTCACCGGTTCGATGGGTGCCGAGGCGATCAAGACGCTGGCTGGCAACTTCGACGTGGACGCCGAGGCCGAGAACCTGCGGGAGACCATCCGCAGCGGCAAGGGCCAGAAGAAGCTGCGTGCCCTCAAGCGCCTCAAGGTCGTCGCGGCGTTCCAGTCGACCCGCAACTCGCCGATGGGCATGGTGCTCGACTGCGTTCCGGTCATCCCGCCGGACCTGCGGCCGATGGTTCAGCTCGACGGTGGCCGGTTCGCCACGTCCGACCTGAACGACCTGTACCGCCGGGTGATCAACCGCAACAACCGGTTGAAGCGCCTCATCGACCTCGGCGCGCCCGAGATCATCGTGAACAACGAGAAGCGGATGCTGCAGGAGGCCGTCGACGCGCTGTTCGACAACGGCCGCCGTGGCCGTCCGGTCACCGGTCCAGGTAACCGGCCGCTGAAGTCGCTGTCGGACCTGCTGAAGGGTAAGCAGGGCCGGTTCCGCCAGAACCTGCTCGGCAAGCGTGTCGACTACTCGGGCCGTTCGGTCATCGTGGTCGGCCCGCAGCTCAAGCTGCACCAGTGCGGTCTGCCGAAGGCGATGGCGCTCGAGCTGTTCAAGCCGTTCGTGATGAAGCGGCTCGTTGACCTCAACCACGCGCAGAACATCAAGTCCGCCAAGCGGATGGTCGAGCGGGCCCGCCCGGCCGTGTGGGACGTGCTCGAAGAGGTCATCACCGAGCACCCGGTGCTGCTCAACCGCGCACCGACGCTGCACCGCCTCGGTATCCAGGCCTTCGAGCCGCAGCTGGTCGAAGGCAAGGCCATCCAGCTGCACCCGCTGGTCTGTGAGGCGTTCAACGCGGACTTCGACGGTGACCAGATGGCGGTGCACCTGCCGCTGTCGGCCGAGGCTCAGGCCGAGGCCCGGATCCTGATGCTGTCGTCGAACAACATCCTGTCGCCCGCGTCGGGCCGTCCGCTGGCCATGCCGCGTCTTGACATGGTCACCGGTCTGTTCCACCTGACCAGGCTGGACGAGAAGGCGGCAGGCGCAGGCCTCGCGTTCTCCTCGCCGGCCGAGGCGATCATGGCCTTCGACCGCAAGGTCATCGGCCTGCAGGCACCGGTGAAGATCCGGATCAAGAACCGGACGCCGAACGCCCAGATGCGCCCGGAGGGTTACGAGCCGGGCAGCACCTGGCTGGCGGAGACCACTCTTGGCCGGGTCCTGTTCAACGACCTGCTCCCCGAGGACTACCCGTTCATCAACGAGCCGATGCCCAAGAAGCGTCAGGCCGCGATCGTGAACGACCTCGCCGAGCGCTACCCGATGGTCACCGTGGCCCGGACGCTGGACAAGCTGAAGGACGCGGGCTTCCACTGGGCCACCCGGTCCGGTGTCACGATCGCCATCTCCGATGTCGTCGTGCCGCCGAACAAGGCCGAGATCCTCGACCAGTACGAGCAGAAGGCCGACGCGGTCGAGAAGCGCTACCAGCGTGGCCAGCTCTCGCACGCCGAGCGCAACAACGAGCTGGTCAAGGTCTGGACTCAGGCAACTGAGGACGTCGCCAAGGCGATGGAGGACTACTTCCCCGACGACAACCCGATCCCGACGATCGTGAAGTCGGGCGCGGCGGGCAACATGACCCAGGTCCGGTCGCTGGCCGGTATGCGTGGTCTGGTGTCCAACCCGAAGGGTGAGTACATCCCACGGCCGATCAAGGCGAACTTCCGTGAAGGCCTCTCCGTTGGTGAGTACTTCATCGCCACGCACGGTGCCCGTAAGGGTCTGGCCGACACCGCGCTGCGTACCGCCGACTCGGGTTACCTGACCCGTCGTCTGGTGGACGTCTCGCAGGACGTCATCGTGCGTGAGATCGACTGTGGCACCAGCCGCGGCATCCAGATGAAGATCGGTGAGAAGACGCCGGACGGCAAGGTCCTGCGCGACCAGCACGTGGAGACCAGTGTCTACGCGCGCACGATCGCCGAGGACGTGACCGACAACGAGGGCAACATCATCGTCAACCGCGGTGATGACCTCGGCGACCCGGCGCTCAACCGCCTGATCGACAGCGGGATCGTCAAGGCGAAGGTCCGCAGCGTGCTGACCTGCGAGTCGGCCGTCGGTGTCTGTGCCATGTGCTACGGCCGCTCGATGGCGACCGGTCAGCTGGTCGACGTGGGTGAGGCCGTCGGTATCGTCGCCGCCCAGTCGATCGGTGAGCCCGGTACGCAGCTGACCATGCGTACGTTCCACCAGGGTGGTGTCGCCGGTGACGACATCACCACCGGTCTGCCCCGTGTCCAGGAGCTGTTCGAGGCCCGTCAGCCGAAGGGCAAGGCGCCGATCGCCGACGTCGACGGCCGCGTGCGGATCGAGGACGGCGACCGGTTCTGGAAGATCACGCTGATCCCAGACGACGGCAGCGAAGAGATCATCTTCGACAAGCTGTCCAAGCGTCAGCGCCTTGCCGTGACCCCGTCCGGCCCGCTCGCCGACGGCGACCACGTCTCGGTCGGCCAGCAGCTGCTGGAAGGTACGCCGGACCCGCACGAGGTGCTGCGCGTGATGGGCCCGCGGGCCGCGCAGATGCACCTGGTCGAAGAGGTCCAGAAGGTGTACCGGGCGCAGGGTGTGTCCATCCACGACAAGCACATCGAGGTGATCGTCCGGCAGATGCTGCGCCGCGTCACGATCATCGACAGCGGTTCGACCGACTTCCTGCCCGGCTCGCTGCCAGAGCGTGCGGACTTCGAGTCGCAGAACCGCCGGATCGTCTCCGAAGGCGGCGAGCCCGCCTCCGGTCGTCCGGTGCTGATGGGTATCACCAAGGCGTCGCTGGCCACGGAGTCCTGGCTCTCGGCGGCCTCCTTCCAGGAGACCACCAAGATCCTGACCGACGCGGCGATCAAGGGCGCGAGCGACAAGCTCGTCGGCCTGAAGGAGAACGTCATCATCGGTAAGTTGATCCCGGCAGGCACGGGCATCAACAAGTACCGCAACATCCAGGTCCAGCCAACGGAAGAGGCCAGGGTCGCCGCATACGCGATCCCGTCCTACGACGACGGCTACTACACCCCGGATGTCTTCGGCACCGGTACAGGTGCCGCGGTTCCGTTGGACGACTACGACTTCGGCCGCGACTATCGCTGAGGCGTAGTTAGCTAAGAGAAGGCCCCCGGTTCGCCGGGGGCCTTTCTCCTTATGTGCGAGTGTGCGTGTCCACCATGCCGGAACCGCAGGCACCCATCACCGACTCCCCGCCTGCTCGCTATCGCTCGCGGCGATACGTCGATTGTTACTGGGTGCTTGCTACGCTAAGAGCGTGACGGCGTCAGCAGCAGAGCACTTCCCCACGGAACCGCCGGGCACCACGCCCCGCGCGATCCGTGCGGCGCTGCTGCCTGAGGAAGCCGCTGACTTCGACCGCGACTACCGCAAGGCACTGCGGACGGCCGCGGACACACTGAGCTTGGACGAGCTGCACGCCGCGCTGACGCACTGGCATCGCGTTGCCCGGATGACCCAGGCTGACCCGGAGGCACACCGCCGAATGCTGCAACGCGCCGAGGACAGGCTGCGGACCGGCGCGGAACCGGCTGGCGCCGTGTCCACCGATGACGTGAAAGCGTTGATCCGGGAGCGGCTGGGCCTGTAGGTGTATCGCATCGTCATCGACGGTGACGTGGCTGATCAGATCGCTGCATTGCCGGACGCAGTTCTCGCGGTGCTCGCGCAGGTGTTGGGCGTCCTTGAGCTCACGCCGTGGCATGGCGAGCCGTACAACCTGACCAAACCCGACGAGCCCATGCGCCAGTGGGTGTTTGGCGGGTCGATGGGCGAGGGCGTGATCGTGTACCTGATCCTCGATGACCAGCGGCGCGTCGATGTCCTGCGCGTGTTGTGGTTCGGCTAAGGGCGTAGCGGTAAGCAGCGTGAGCTGGATCGGCGGCGGCATTGATCCCGCGCTAGTGTCGATCGCATGAACGGGCGTGACCAGCTGCGCGACCTTTACCGAGCCCGTTTCTGAACCCGCGATGCTGTTCTACCTCATGTAGTACAATGAGCGGCATGGAGCAGGTCCCGATCAGAGTGCTCAACCAGGACACCGCGAGTGTGCTCGATCGTGTGACGAACGGTGAAACCGTCGAGATCACCAACCGCGGCAAGCCGGTCGCCAGGCTTGTGCCGGTGGCCAGCGGTGAGCTGGATGATCTCGTGGAGATGGGCTGGGCGAAACCGCCGACACTGCCGCGTCCGTTCGTTGTGCCCGCCGGGCCGATTGATCACGAAAAGACAGCCACCAACGCGCTCATCGCCATGCGCGAGGAGGAGCGCTGGTGATCTATCTGGGCAGCTGCGCGATCATCAAACTGATCGCGCAGGAGCCGGAGTCACGTGCGCTCGTCGATTGGATCGCCGAGCATGCTCGTGCGGACCTGGTGACTTCCATGCTGTCCGAGGTAGAGGTGCCGCGTGCGTTGCGGCGTGGCCATCCGCAGCTGCTAGGCGCGGTGACCGGTGTGCTGAAGCGGTTGTACCGCATAGAGATCAATGATGAGGTACGCGCGACTGCCGCGGCCTACCTAGAGCCGAATCTGCGATCGCTCGACTCCATCCATCTCGCCACAGCGGATGCTGTCGCGGCGCTGGGAAAGAACGTCGAAGCATTTGTCACGTATGACAAGCGGTTGGCGGTGGCAGCCGCCAATGCCGGGCACACCGTGGTCGCGCCCGGTGAATCCCTGGTTTCTCGTTGACTGTTCCTTGCATAGGCTGTGAGATTCCCGTTCAGCCGTAGATTCAACGACAGTTCACTGGATATGCCTGGACTGTGAAGAAAATGCGTGCTGCCGCGATCGCGGCGGCCAGTCTGATGGTCATGACTCTGGGGGCCGTGCCCACGGCAACCGCCGCGGTGGACGCGGCGAGCAAACTCAACGCGGCGGACTTCAAGCTGAAGCGTTCGGCCAACGATGCCGACTACACCAAGCTGGTCAACGCGCTGCCGAACGCGGACGTGAAGTCCGTTTTGGACAGTGCGAACCGGACAGCGCTGCGGATTCCCAAGGAGGACGGCGAGCGGATCACGCCGAACTTCGCGGCGGGATTCCTGTGGCAGGACGGCGATGACAAGACGCCGGACTGGTATCCGCAGGGCATCACCACCAGCAGCGACGCCCTGGAATCCGGGGTGTGGCAGGACCGCAAGGTCGTCCTGGTCTCGTGGTACGGCCACAAGGACGGCACTGCGGCCAACAAGGGCGCGCGGATCAGCTTCATCGACCGGACCGACCCGCTGAAGCCGGTCTACCGGCACGTTCTGCTGGTCGCACCGACCACGACCAGCGGAAACGCCAACTTCGCGTCCACGTCGCCGAACCACGCTGGCGGCATCATGTGGTACGGCAACCTGTTGTACGTCGCCAGTACGGACAACATCGAGGTGTACGACCTCAACAACATCCTGAAGGTTTCCACCGCCGACGACACCAAGATCGGCCGCGCGGCTGACGGCACTTACTACGCCTACGGCTACCAGTACGTTTTGCCGCGCAAGTTCACCTACGAGCGTGACAACAACAACGTCCGGTTCTCCGCGATCTCGCTGGACCGTTCGACCACGCCGGACAGCGTTCTCGTCACCGAGTACGACGAGGTTGGCGACGGATCACGGTTGTTCCGCTGGAACATCAACTACGAGACGCGCGAACTGTCCGACACCACGGCGGACTGGGCGTACCAGGTCAACATCCGTGCCATGCAAGGCGCCGCGGCCATCAAGGGCGGCGACGGTCCTGACAAGTCCTGGTACTACATCTCACGCAGCAACGGCAGGAACGGCCGCGGCGACCTGGTCGTCTGGCAGCCGGGCAAGCTCGCCAACATCTACGAGGGCACGTGGATGATGGGTCCGGAGGACATGACCTACCGGCCGTCCACTGACGAGATGTGGACCGTGAACGAGTACCCGAACGATCGGTACGTCATGGCTGTTACGGCTGATCGTTTTCGTCCGTAGTTTCCGTGTAGGCGGCGGTTGTACGGTCGGCCGCCGCCTGCGCCCATTCCTCGTCCTCTCCGGCTTCGATGCCCGCCTCGCCCCAACGGGAACTGCTGGCGCGCATGAAGTTCACGCCTTCGGGTGATGTCGTCCATTCTTTCTCTGGTGGCAACGGTTTCTCGGCCAAGTGCGCCGCCAGGCTCGCCAGCGACAAGTCCCAGCCGACCCCGCCCGCGCCTGGGCCGTAGAGCTCCCAGTGGTCGTTCACCGGCATGGTGTGCTCCAGTTCGAATCGGGTCCCGTTCGCCTCCGTGGTCAGCTTTACCTCGACCCAGCTGGGGTCTCCGTCGTATTCCCACGTCAGCGCGAAGCTCTTCGGGGGATCGCAGCGCTCGACCGTGCCGCTGGCGTTGCCTTCGATCGCGTAGCGCCCGCCGAGCTGCAGGTCGCCTGAGACGGGCGCGAACCAACGCGCCAGGCGTTCGGGGTTCGTGCATGCGTCCCAGACGTCCTCGATCGCGGCGCCGTAGGTCTGAGCGAGCGCGATCGAACGCCCTTCTCCCGTCTTGACCTGCCGTTTCGTGACCGTTCGGCGGACGGCGTTGATCTGCTCGATGAGGTCCGTCATACCGCCAACGTAGCAGCCACAGCTTATATAAGCCAGTGCTGTTACTGGCGTGGTTCCCACTTGAAGAACCGTTGCGCCGCGAACCCGAGCAGCGCCAGCCACGCGACCGTGGCACCCAGCGCGAGCAGCGGCGTCGACCCGGCCCAGCCTTCACCGACCAGCTGGCTCGGACCCGCCATCGGCAACAGGGCGCCGATCGTGGACACGGTCGTGTTGTCCGACCGAATCATGATCGCCCCGGCGATCGCGGCGAACAGCAGCGGCAGCGACGTGATCTGGGTGGCCTCGACACTCCGGGAGAACGCGGCCGTCACGATTCCGGCGAGCAACGCCGTCGGCAGGCCGAGGACGAGTCCGATGAGGACAACGCCGACCTGTTGCGGCGCAGGGGCCCCGATCGCCAGGCAGAACCCGAAGTAGATCAGGGTCTGCGCGATTCCGATGACCATCATCGGCCCGGCGATCCCGGCGAACACGCCGTTGTCGGTCAGCTCCGATGTACGAAGTCGTTGCAGCACAAGCGACTGCCTGCGCGAGGTGAACACCATCGCGCTGACCAGGTACACCGACACCGCCAGCAGCATCACGAACGTGAAGCCCATCTGCCACGGCCATTCCGACGCGGGCATGTCCCGCAGCTGGAACCAGGCCATCGCGCACAGTGCGAGCGGCACGAACACGATCGAGTACATGGTCAGCTTCTTGCGGAACAGCAACCGCAGTTCCGTCATTGCCAGATGGACGACCATGGTCATGCCTTTCCGATCGAGAGGAAGATCTCCTGCAGTGACGCCTGGGTGGCGTTGAGATCCCGCAGCCGCACGGCATTGCGGTCGGCCCACTGCAGCAGTTCGTGCAGATCCGCCTGCAGGTCGTGGGTCTGTACGGTCAGCTGCTCGTTGTCCAGCGCCACGTCACCGAGAAGTTTCGGCAGCTCCATGCCGTACGGAACCTTGGCGGTGATCCGCGCGGGCTGCTCGGACAACACGTCCGACAGCGTCCCGGAGACCTGGATCCGGCCGTTGTGCATGATCGCCACCCGGTCGGCCAGCGCCTGCGCCTCCTCCAGGTAATGCGTGGTCAGCAGGACCGACGTGCCGATGTCCTTGAGGTGCTCGACGGTGTCCCACAACCCCTGGCGTGATTCCGGGTCGAGGCCGGTGGTCGGCTCGTCCAGGATCACCAGCGGCGGACGCCCCCAGATCGCCAAGGCGAAATCCAGCCGCCGCCGTTCACCCCCGGAAAGCTTGTCCACCTGGACGTCCGCCCGATGCGTCAGCTCCACTGTGGACAAAAGCGCCTTCGCGGAATCCTTGCGGGTGGTCAGTCCGGCCCACAGGTCGAGCGTCTCAGCCACAGTCAGCTCGCCGATCAGCCCGGTCTGCTGTGACATCACGCCCGTGCGCGCGCTCAGTGCGGGCCGGTCGGCCGCCGGGTCCAGCCCGAACGCCCTGACCCGGCCGCTCGCGGGCTTGCGGAAGCCCTCGATGGTCTCCAATGTCGTGGTCTTACCGGCGCCGTTCGTCCCGAGCAGCGCGAAGATCTCCCCCTGGCGAACCGTGAAGTCGACTCCGGCGACTGCGACGAACTGCCCGTAGCGATAGGTCAACTCGGACACTTCAATCACGTTCATGCCACAAGGTTCGCGAATTGGCGGCACGTTCAGTAGTCGTGGCCGTCATGAGCTGGGATGACAGGTGTCATGTGCTGTTAGTTTGATGAACGTGGCCGAGACCGTCCTAGAGCCGTTGCGCCGGATGACCCGCCGAATGCTGCTGTTCACCGAGCTCGTCGTGCTGCTGCCACTGTTCTTCGTACTGCGCTTGGCCCCGAACCCGTACATGATCGCGGTGATCGGGATCGGCACCGCGGTGATGTTGACCGTGCGCATCCGCAACACCCTGCGGCTGATGCGCGGTCCGTGGGAGCCGTTCTCGAACCTGCACCTCTATGGCCTGTCCGCGTTGGCGCTCATGTTGTCGACCGCCGCGTGCGCGGTCGATGTGCTCGCGGGCTCGTTCAGCACAGTGTTCGTCGGGATGGCGGCTTCCGAGTACTTCGTCGGCAGAACGATGGGCTACGCCTGGCGCAGGATCGGCATATTGGTCGCGGTCCAGGTCGCTTTGCTCGTTGTGGTCCTCTTTCTCACTGGACAGCAGGCCGCGCTGGGCGTGCTGCTGTTCACGTCGACGTTCATGACCGTGGCGCTCGCGTTCAGCGTCGGGATGACGTACCGCCAATGGGAAGGCGCGTTGAAGCTCGAACAGGCCCGCCGGGACGCCGCCGACCTCGCGGCGACGCGGGAACGCCTGCGGCTGGCCGAAGATCTGCACGACATCCTCGGGCACGCGCTGGAAGTCGTGTCACTGAAAAGCGAACTCGCGGTCCGGCTGACCGACGCGGAAAAGTCCAAGGCCGAAATGATCGAAGTACAACAATTGGCCCGCAACGCGTTGCGAGACGTCCGCGCGCTCGTGCAAGGCAACCGGCCAACCGACTTCGCCACGGAACTCACCGGTGCCCGCAAACTCCTGGAATCAGCCGGAATCTCCTGCGACTTCGCCGCCGACCCGGCCGACCTGACCACCGGCGAACGAGACCTCTTCGGCCGCGTGCTCAGAGAAGCCATGACCAACGCCTTGCGCCACTCAGACCCCCGCTCGTGCAGCGTTTCCCTTGCTGCCAAACCCGACTCGGTTGTGCTCCGCGTGGTCAACGACGGCGTGGCGCCACTCCAGTCAGCCGAGGACGGCAGCGGCCTTGTGAGTCTCACCAGGCGTGTCACGGCGGCAGGCGGCTCATTCACGGCCGGAAACGTCGAACCTGCGTCCTTCGAGGTGATTGCGAGCCTGCCGAGATGATCCGAGTGGTCCTAGCCGACGACGAACAGCTGACCAGGCAAGCCGTCGCCTCCCTGCTTGGCCTTGAACCGGACCTCGAAGTGGTCGCGGACGTCGACGACGGCTCGAAAGCCCTGCTCGCGATCGCCGAGCACAAGCCGGACGTGGTCGTGCTCGACGTGGAAATGCCCACAATGGACGGCCTGAAAGTGCTGGAGCTGATCGACACGAGAGCGATCATGCTCACCCGGCACGCTCGCCCAGGAGTCCTGCGCCAAGCACTCTCCCTTGGAGCCAAAGGTTTCCTGGCCAAAACCGCACCAGCCGCCCTGTTGGCAGACGTGATCCGCCGAGTGCACGCGGGAATGCGTTACGTAGACCCGGAATTCGCGGCCTCAGCCCTCGCCGAAAACCCGTGTCCGCTGACCGACCGCGAACTCGAAGTCCTGCGGATGGTCGACGACTCCCGTACGGCACCGGACATCGCCAGAGCGTTGAACCTCTCGGCAGGAACAGTCCGGAACTACGTCTCATCGGCGATGACGAAACTAGGAGCCAAAACCCGAGCCCAAGCAGCCAAAATGGTCAGAGACAACGGCTGGATCTAGCCCCCCAACCGCGTGTCCACCGGCTCCGTCATGGTGAGTTGAACCCGCGAGCGGCGCCCGGCGGGTACCAGCCGCGCTGGAAGCGAGTCGAGCAGTTTGACTCACCGTGACGGAACGGTGGACACGCGCCAAGGGCGGTGCAACGCAAGATGCCCTGAGGGATGAGCCCCGAAGCGCAAAGAACCCCGCTGGAACAGGACAAGCCCGCAAGCAACGGTCAACACGGTGTGCCGCAACGGTGGACACGGTGTGCTGGAACGGTGGACACGGTGTTCAGGAACGGTGGACACGGCGGTGGGGTGGGGTCAGCGTTTCTGGGAGAAGGGGAACCAGCTGTAGAACTCGTCGCTGTACATCGGTTCCTCGCTGAATTCGCGGCGTACCTGGTAGGCCAATGTGCTCATCCGCTCACTCAACTCCACCTGTGCGACCAGGTCCTCGGGCAGATGGTTCCCGCCACCCGAAACCCCATACAGCGCACCAGCCAAAGCCCCGGTCGCCGCGCTGTCGCCATTGATGGTGATCGCGCGACCCACCACATACTCGAACCGGTGGTCCGAGATCGCCGCCCGGGCCGCGATCGCCAGCGCTCCAAGGGCAGTAGTGCTGTCGCCGAAGCTTTCGATCGTCGCGGGATCAAGCTTCGCGTCAGCCGAGAACTGCGCGTCCACGACCCTGCTCAGCGTGTCGTGGACCTCCTCATGCCCTTTCCACCGGGTCAGGTAAGTGCGCGCCGCATCGATGGCACGCACAAGGTTCCTGACCCGCAAGCAGTAATGAACAATCACCGCATAAGCGCCCGCGGCGAGATAAGCGTTCGGATGCCCGTGAGTCAAAGCCGCGATACGAGCACCAATGTCGAACACCTCGGCCATGTCACTGCTCCACAGCGCGGCAACCCCTGCCCGGCTCAACACCGAGCTGCCCTGGGAGTTGTTCAGCGGATTGCCGAACGTTCCGAACGTGCCGTCGTCCATGTAGTGCCGGATCGCGTCGACTGTGGCGCGATCAGCCCAGCGGCGCTCGAAAAGCTCGTTCGCGCGCGGGAACCAGCCGTCCTGCTCCATCACCAACCACCGGCGCAGGCCCAGTTTGACCTCGTTCACCGGGTCGGTGCGCTCAAACCAAGTCGCACGGACATGCGCACGGACCATCGCGTCCATCGACAGCAACATCAGTTGTGTGTCCGAGGTGATCGCGCCTGGTTTGCCGAACACGTCGGAGAACTGCATCGGGCCGTGTTCGCCGTAGCGCTTCTGGATGTCCGCGGCCGAGTTGAACTGGACCGACGCGCCCAGCGCGCCGCCGATCGCCGCGCCTTTCATCCACCCCGGCAGGGCGATGTCGACCCCGTTGAGGTTACGAACGTCAAGTCCTGTCTTCCACTCCGGCATCACGAACCGTCCGCTCCGGACAACTCCACGATCTGGCCCCAGTGCAGGTATCCCTCGGTTGCCAGCGGCAGGATGTACGCCTGCGCCCCGCCCGGCCGGTTCTCGCTGCCCTTGGTCAGGCACGAAACGATCGTCCACTCGCCGGTCAGCCGCAGCCGTCGTGGCTCGGAATCCCCATGCAGCACAGGAACAATCTGCTCAGCCGTGGTGCCGGGCGCGTAGACGAGGTTCGAGTTGGGCGGGCCGAACTGCTCGACATCGAAGTCGCTGACCGTGATGTACGTGAAGTGCTCGAAGTTGTCCAACGGCGGCGACGGCGGAATCGGCAGGTCGAGGACCTCGTAGGGGTCAAGCACCTCGTTCGGCTCACGCTGCAGGTTCGGGTAGTTCTGCCACAGCTGGCCGATGATGTACGTCGCCGCCTGGCCGACCGTGTCGAAGACGTGCTCGAGCTCGCGCCGGTCGTCCTCCTCGGTGTACCAGAACGCGGCCCAGCGGTCGCCTTCCCTGACCATGCACCAGGCCTGGTCCTTCAGCCTGCCAGAGCTGTAGTAGCGCCTGCTGACCCGGAATCGGGCCGCCATGTCCGCGATCGCGTACGCGGCGCGGTCGTAGTCCTCCCACGCCGAAGTTTCGCTTTCGGGCCTGCCCATCGCCAGCGCGGACGCGCGGTCCAATGCGAACCTCGGCACGCTGCGCGGCGGCTCGTAACCCATGTCGCGGATGTGCTGGACGAAGTCAGGCGCGGGCGGAATCCCGTGCTTGCGCAGGTAATACGCCGACGCGGCCGTCCACACCCATTTGCCGTCGGTCAGGAACGCCATCGGCACAAGGCTGTCGCGCTCCGGGTGCAGCAGGTCGGGGGAGAAGCCGCGCGACGACAGAACGACCTTGCCGTTGTCCAAATAGGACAGGATGGCGTCGCGTTCGGCGGTGGTGAGCGATGGCCGGTACACGTACGGCCGCTCATTGCTGGTGAACCCGTCGAACAGCCTGGCGATCAGGGTGTACGGCTTCTGCTCCGGCTGGTCCCGGTCGTCTTGCGCGATCTCGGCGCGATGTGCCTGCGCCGCCAACTCGTAGGCGACCAACGCCGTCTGTGCCATCTTCGGCGGGATCGCCTCCGCATGCCTTGGCAGGACACGAAGATCGCTGAAGCTGCCCTGCGCGTCGCTGTCGTCGGGGAAGTCGAAGTCGAACTCGATGCTCGCCGGTGCGCCGCGCTTGAGCTCGTACTTCGCCTTGAACCACGTGCCCTTGGACGGCCGGTGCGACAGCATCCGCAACCGGTGGAACCAGTGCGAGACAATGGCGGGCGGCGACCATTCGTGCACGTCGTCGTCTTCGAGAGTGACGCGAGCGCGCAACTCCAACCGGTCGCCAAGCGCGTCGCACTCGATGCTGATCTGCTGCCAGCCGTTCGGTGCACCAGCGACAAGTGAGACGCTCAAATCGGTCGCGAGCGTGCCGGTGTTGGGCTCGGGCTCGTCGTCGTCAAGCGTGACTGGGAGCGGGAAACGCAACTCGTCCCTGGCGCCCGGCCAGACCGTCTGGCGGACCTGCCGGACCTCGGTCTGCGGATCCGGCGCCAGATAGCCAAGCAACGGATCGTGATGCTCGATCCCGCGCACGGTCAACGTGAACAGGCCTTCCGGCTCACTCTCGGAGACGGCCCGGACGAACGAGCCGTCCTCCATCCGCTCGAAGTCGCTGGACGGCACGGTTCCGGCTGGCGCGATCAAGTCGACGGTGCCGTTCGACCGCCTGCCACACCGGTGCACGACACCGAGGTGCACTGCCAGCAGCACACTGTCCTCCCGCATCTGCCTACGCCTCCCCGCCGCTTGGGCTACTCGATTCGATGGCCTTGGAGGTGTAGGTGTTGGCACCCGGTTCGCCTGCCCGGCGACGGGCGAACTCCTCGTCCCACATCTTGAAGGTCCGCTTGAATATCCCGTCGATCAGTGCGATCTCGTCCGGCGTTATCCGCCTGCCCTCGGCGCGGGCCTGTGCGTAAATGCCGTCGACCACTTCGTACAAAGCGAAGATCGGCCCATCGCCGCTGAGGAAATGCTTGCGGGCTTCTTCGGTCTCCCGGATGAACTCTTCTTCGTCGAGGGAGAAGATCTCTTGTGTCGTGGCGAACATGATCTGGGTGATGTACTTGGTGTCCGGCTCGAAGTCGCCAGTCGTCAGGTTCAACGCCAAGCCCTTCGGCCCGCCGAGGGTGCGCAGCATTTTGTAGGTGCGTGCGTACACGAGGAAGTACTCGTACTGCTCGTCCGCCATCACAGAACCTCGTTCAGTGCGTTCCAGAACAGCACCCGCAGCCTCATGTTGACCGCTGCCATGAGTGCCCGCTCATGCGTTGTCATATCGCGTTCCTCGGCCTTCGCGACCGCTTCGAAGTCTCGTGTCACCTCATAGAGCGAGTGCTCCCATGAGCTGACGTCATCAAGGGCGGCGAGGTGCAGGCGGAATTCGGCGATGTGGTCGTTCGGCGCCATCCGGACGCTCATCTGCAGATCGCGGTATCCGCTGGCCTGTGGCTTGTCGAACCGGTCCTTGAACTTGACGATCTCTAGTCTGTTGTCCGACCGGATCACGTCCATTGCGCGGTAGATGTTCTCGATGCTGTCGAAGGTGATCTTGGCGCCGACGAGGTCGGTCAGCAGCGACGCGTCACCGGCGTAGTCACCAAGGATCTTCGCCCGCGAACGGTGAATGTCCTTGGGCCCTGGACGGAAACCAGGTTCGCCATCGAGCTGCTGGGCGAGGTCCTTGACGATCTTGTTGAGCTCCGGCTGTGCCTTGGCGGCGTCCTTGTACCGGGCATCCAGGTACTCGTCGAGCGGAGTGTCGCCCATCGGTAGCTGGTAGGTCTCTGCCTTTTTGAAGACCCGGGTCGCGTCCTTGGCCGCAGCGGACACCTGCTGTTGCTCGGCAGTGAGCGGTGTCGGCGTGGCGGCGCCTGCTTGGACGTATGCCCGCTCAACCTGTTCCGCGCCGCGGCTGTGCACCTCGTCAACGGCGTCGGTGAGGATCGGGATCGCGTCGGGGTGCGACAGCAGCGACGAGATCGTCCTCGGGTTGCTGAGCAAGGACTTCTCGAGGTAGTCCGCCTTCTGCATCGCTTCAACGAGTTCGGGATGCTGCGGCAGGCGTTGTTTGACGAAGTCGCGGATGTCCTGCTCGACCCCGTCGACCTTGACCTTGTGCTCAGGGCCGACTGCTTGGTCCAGTGCCTCCGAGACGTTGGGGCGGTCGAGGTACTCCCGGACGTCGTCGCCGGTGAGCCGAGGTGTCGTGTCGTCTATGCCTCGGGGCGCCGCGCTTGTCGGGGCCTTCTCCGGAACGTCGTTGCCCCAATCAGGCGTGTGACCTGGTGGGTACGGATTGTTCTCGGAGATGTGGACCATGCCGTCCGGCGTGAACCGCGCCCACTGGCCGTTCGGCGGCCACTTCGACCTCGGGAAGCCACTCGCCGCGGTGTCGGCGGCGTCGACTTCGGCCGAGTACATGTTGCCGTGGTCGTCGATCCACGTGTCCCGGCGAGACGCGACGGTCTCGACGCCGAAGTGCCGTGCCACTTGCGCCGCGACACCATCGGCAGCCATGCCCATCCTGCAGCCGGTGAACAGGAGCGGCGTCCTGCGGTCCCACGTGCCAGGTGGCAGGGCCTCGATGATGTTGATGACGTCCTCGGCGGACAACGGCCTGCCGCCGGACCGCACGAAGCCGTCCTTGGCGTGTGTGTCCACCACGAAATGGCCGGGGAACCGCTCGACCGTGCGTGCGGTGTACCGCTGTTTGTCCTCGGACTCGTCGAACAGCGAGATACCCGCCTGCGTGTGCCGGATGTTCTCGGCGACATGCGGAAGGCGCTCGTCATCCGGGAACCTTCTGAGATCGACCGGCACGTCCTTTGGCGGTATCCGGTCTGCGGGCCGCGCGAGGATCTCGTCGAGCAACTTCTGCGCGGAAGGCGCGTCGTCGGGCCGATTGGTGAAGTCCTGCGCGGGTGTCCGCTGCTCGGGCGCCCGGGTTTCCTGACGCAGCGGCTGAGTCGTTGGTGCTTCTTCGAGGTGCGGCCGGTGCAACGGCGTCGTCGTTTGGGCACGGTCGTGGGTCGACTGCGCCGGTGGCTGCTGGATGGGTCGATGAGCCTGCGGTGGCTGCTGGGTATGTGGTTGTTGACCCGGCTGTTGTTGGGTGTGTGGCCGTTGTTGGGCTTGGTTCGGCTGGCCCGTCTGTTGTTGACCGGCTAGTTGCTGGGCTTGGTGTGGTCGCTGGCCCGCCCGTTGCGGAGCTTGCGTTGGTTGTTGCCCCGGCTGTTGCGGAGCTTGCCCCGGTTGTTGGCCGTGCTGCTGTGCGGGACGCTGCGACGGGTGCTGGCCTTGCTGCGGGTGCTGTGGCGGTACTGGCTGCCGCCCGTACTGTGGATGTTGCTGCTGTGGAACCTGCGGGTGCTGCTGCCGTTGTTGTGGCGGCTGGTTGTAGATGTTCTGGTGCTGGCGAGGCCCCTGCGCGGACTGCATGGGAATCTGCTGGCGGCCGGGGGCGTAGCCGCCCTGCTGCTGTGGCGGGGCCATCGGGCGCTGCGGCGGTGGCGGCGGAGGAATTTCCCTGAGCTGGATGTAATGCTTGCCGGTATTGGGGTCGAAGCCAGTGCCGACGACTTTGAACTGGGTGCCGGACGGGAAAAGCACCTCGCGCTCGTTCGGCCGATGCGAGATCGGTGCGATGTCGCGGCCGGTGAGCGAGTGAATCCTCAGCTCGACTTTGCCGGGGAACTTGCTGGCCCCCTCTTGGGAGGTGCTCAGGAACCCGCGCTCGGTGATGACCGCGCCCATCGGGTACTGGCTCGCGCGAAGCGCGGGGTGCTGTGTGTTGATCACACGGCTGACCAGGCCCTGATACGGCGGAAGGTGGTTCAGCGCGGAGTTGACCGTGCGGATGTATCCGTCGTAGTGCCGCAACGTCTGGATGTCGTTGGTGCGCAAGGCATTGTTGACGGTATCGAACGTGTGATGGGCCGTGTGCCCGCGAAGGGCGATCAGCTGATCCCGCGGAACCACCTTGAACTGCTGGTGCTGCGCGACGATCCCGTCGATCTTCTCGGCGTCCTGCTCCCACATGCCGGGCGGGTAGGACTCCTTCATGTGCTGCACATCGAGCGGAGAAGCCCGGAACTGCGGCTTGTTCTCGAAGAACAGCGGAGTGCCCTCCGGCACAACGATCCTCGGCGGCCGTTTGTCCTCAAGCTGGGAACTGGCACTGGAATCGTCGCCGTCGTGCTGGCGAGTCCCAGCCATCCGATCCGTCAAGGACGGACGAGACGTCGTCGGCCCATTCGCGCTACCGGGCGCTTCGCCGCGCCGGTACGCGTAATCAGGCCCTTTACTGCCGACAGCACGCCAATCCGGAACGTGTCCCGGCGGCGACGAAGTCTTGTGCGGAGTGTTGGTGCCGTCCGACTTGAAGGTCGCCCATTCGCCGTTCGGCGGCCAACCCGGACGCATGTCCCTTGGGCCCATGTGCGAACTGCTCGCGAACAGATTGCCGCGGTCGTCGATCCACGCGTCCCGGTTGGGAGCGGTCACCTCACCGCCGAGTTCGCGGGAAAGCTGGGCCGCGAACCCATCGGGCTTCGACCCGGTCTGACAGCCGACAAGCAGAATCGGCTGCTTACCGTCCCATCCCGAAGCCCGAATGATGTCAGCGGTGTCCTTGGCGGACAGGTCACGTTCCCCGGCAAGAGCCTTGTCCGAAGTGCCGTGCACGTCGACGACGAAGTGCGTCGGATGCTTCGGAAGCCGTTGCGCGGACTGCTGATGTGACGGGAACGCCGACCCGTGGCGTTCGATGACAATGCCGGACTGGGTGGGCGTGATGTGCTGCTTGAGATCCTTGAGGTGATCCGGCAGGGCGGCCGGTTTACGTTGCGGCGCAGCAGGTCCATCATCACTGGCCCGAACCGGAGTCTCCAGATTCCCGGAGAACCGATGCGGCCCAGAGGCAGGCTGATGCCGTTGCACGGGAGGTACGGAGTCCGCGGGGCCACTGTGGTGGGGCGTCGGGCTGGAGGTGTGGTGTCCTGTGCCTGCCGGTTGCTGCGTGGGGCCAGAGGTATGCGGTGCCGGGCTTGGCGAGTGCGGTGCCGGACCTTGGGCGTGTGACGGCTGGCCCGTGGGGGTTGGGCCATTTTGCTGGTACGGCATGCCCGGTTGGTGTGTCCCTTGTGGACTGCCCTGGGGGTTGGCTGGTCCTGATTGGACAGTCGGGTGCGGGGTCTGGGACGACCCAGGCGTTGTCCCGGTCGTGTTGGTGGTTGGGATGTGCTGGCTCGGATGCGGTGTGGGAGAGGGCTGTGGGCCGCGGTCGGGAGTGGGTGCGGCGGTATCGCGGACTGCGCCACCGGGCGTGGGGTTGCCGGAGGCTGTGTCTCGGACCGTGCCGCTGGGAGTGGGGCCTTGCTGTGGTGTGGCTGTCTCGCGGACGGTGCTGCCGGGTGTGGTGTCGCGGACAGGGCCACCGGGAGTGGAGCCCTGGTGTGGAGTGGGAGTTGGTGTGGCGATGTCGCGGACCGGGCCGCCTGGTGTCGAGGTCTGGTGCGGCGTTGGGCCTGAGGCTGGTGTTTCCCTCAGAGGGCCACTGGTGGCTGTCGCGCTGTCGCGGACGGTCCCGCCCTGCGCCGGGCTGCCGGATTGCTGGTTGGGTGCGGGACTGGCGGGTGTTGCGGTGTCGCGGACTGCTCCGCCTTGCGGGGAACCACCGGGTTGCGGGCCTGATGCTGGGCTGGGGGGTGTGGCTGGGCCTCGGTCGGACTGTTGGCCGATGGGTGTGTTGCCCAGCTTGTCGGTACCTGTTGCTGGACTGCTGGAGGGCTGGCCTGTCGTGGGGTTGCCGCCGGGCGTAGAGGGTGTGTGCGTGCCTCCACCGCCTGCGGTGCCTGCCATTGGTGCGGCCATCGGCATTGGTGCCGCTCCGACCGCGCCACTTGACTGGCCGGGTGCGGGGGTCGGTCCGCCGGGTGTTGGGCTGCCTGTGACCGGGGCCGCCGGGGGTGGGCCACCCGGAGTTGGGCCGCCGGGTGTTGGCGTACCTCCTGTGACTGGGCCTCCACCTTGCGTGGGGCCTGCTGAAGGTGCGCCGCCTGAGACCGCGCCGCCGCTACCTGCTGACCCGCCACCGGATGACACCGGGCCGCCGGAAGACCCGCCAGCGGATGAGCCGCCTCCTGACGAAACCGCGCCGCCGCCGCTGGCTGGCCCGCCGGACGCCACTGCACCGCCGCTTTGCCCGCCAGACGACACGGGGCCGCCACCAGGACCGCCGCCGGAAGACGCGCCGCCGGAAGACGCAGGACCGCCCGAAGGCCCCCCGGATGACACTGGGCTGCCCCAGGAAGATCCGCCTCCGGATGGGCCGCCGCCGCTCTGCCCGCCGGACGACACGGGGCCGCCGCCAGATGACACCGGGCTGGCACCACCCGACGAACCGCCTGAGCTGAACGCGGCAGGGCTCGCTGGCGGTGCCGCTGCCCGCGGTGCGCCACCAGATGGAGACCCCGAAGACCCTGAGGAGCTGGCAGAGCCCGAAGACCCGGACCCGCCGGAAAACGCTGCCGGGGCTGCTGGCGTCCCTTGTGGACCGGCGCCTGACTGGACAGCGCCACCGCTCGAACCGGCTTGAACCGGTGGAACCGCCGAACTCAGCCGCGACGAGCTGTCTTGAACGGACTCCGCGGACTGGACCGGCCGAGGCGCAGGCGAATCCCCCGACGCAGGTGGCGGGGCCAGTCCTGATTGGACGGTGCCGGTCTCCTCGGCGACCGGGGGCACGTCAAAGTCCGCCGGAACCCCAGCGACGTGCTGCTTCGCCCCGCTCAACCCGCCGCTGACCCCACCGGAGGTCGCACCCTGTGCCACGCTTTCCAGGCTGAAGTCCCCGGAGATGGCACCTTCCACCGCCGTTGCCGCGGCCCCGGTCACGCCTTCCTGCACGGCTTCCCTGGCGACGCTCTTGCCCAGTCCTTCGCCGAGGCCGTCGCCCATGACCTTGCCGACGCCTGCCGAAGCCGCTCCGCCGAGGACTCCGCTGATCGCGCCGGATTTCACCGCGTCCAGGGTCATTCCCGCGTCGAATTCCGAGCGGGTTCCTTTGGCCATCTGGAAGAGCTGGATTCCCGCGTCCATCGCCACGTTGGCCGCGACCTCGGTCGCCACCGAGAACATCATCTTTTTCAGCAGGCTCTTGCCGACCTGCTCCCCGAGGCGCTGCACCAGGTTTCGGAAGATCGTCACGATCACCTGGCGCGTGGCCATTTGCGCTGGAATCACCCCGGCCAGCGAGCCGCCGAAGGTCGCGAACGCTGCCGCTGTCAGTGCGATGATCTGGATCAACAACGCTGCCAGTGCCGCCCAGATCGACAGCTTCGCGTACTCGATCTGCATCCCACAGTTACGGCAGGCTTTCGCCAGCGACTCCGAGCCTTCTTTCAGCTTCTCGAACGCCGCTTCGTCGCCGCCGACAAATTTCTTCCAGTATTCATCGAACTGCTCCGCGGCTTCGCCTTCCATGCTGCCGCGGGCTTCTTTGACCGCACTGTCCGCCGCTTTCATCGCCGCGTCGATGTCTCGCGCCGCCGCCTCCCAGACTTCGGCGAGGCGGATCATCGCGTCTTCGTTGCCTTTCGGCCACTCTCCGCCGAGCACCCATGGCGCGATGTCCTTGACGAACTCCGGTGGGTCCATGATCGCCATAGGTTCAGACCTGCGTGTTGTTGAAGGTCCGCGCGCTGCCCGTGTCCGTGCTCTGGTGGGCGTCCGCCTGTGCTTTGAGGTTCTTGGCGATCTGGGTCAACGCCGCGGCCACGTCACCGACCGCTTTGCTGATCGCGTCCGCCGCCGGTACGTAGTCCTTGGCGAAGTTCTGCCCTGACTCGTCGTCTCCCCACGGCTGGCCTTCCGCCTGCAGCTTCGACTTCAGGTCACCAGCGTCCTTGGTGAAGTCCGTGCCAACACCGTCGAGTCGCGTCGCACCCCCGCGCACTCCGTCGGGGTTGATCTTCAACTCGCTGCTCATCGCCAATGACCCCCTCAGTCCCGGCGGAACATCTGCTGGTTGTCGTAGTAGTCGTCGTCCGCTACCGGCTCTGACGGGCGAGCGGGCTGATCCGTTTCATCCTCTTCCGGCTGCTCGATCCGGAACAGGTCACGCAACGACGGCGCCCCGGGCACCAGGTCCGGCAGGTCGATCAGGTCCTCGTCCGGGGTGAACTGGCTCGCTTCGCGGTGCAGTTCGGTTCGCACGCCTGCCGCCGCCTTGCGGATCACACGTGTGATCTCGGCCGCGAGCTGCTCGGGCGTGCGCTCGTAGGCGCGCGATGTCAGCGTCAGCTCCGTCAGGTTGCCGGTCATGTCCACTCTTGCATTGATCACGCCGTCGGCCGACTCCGACGACCCGGTCAGCGCGGTCATTCTGGCCTGCGCTTCTTTCAGGTCCTCGGTCTTGCGGCGTACCTCTTCCATCATCTTGTCGACTTGGCGTCGCAGGTCCGCGTTGCGCTCCGCCAGACGGTCGGCGTCGAAATCCGGTTCGGACAAGGCCCGCGCCCCTCGGCTCCAATCGGTGACAGCTGACTTGCGGAATGTACCCGGCTGTGTAGACGACAGTGAGCCCTTCGGCGTAACCGATACTTCGGACCTGGGAATAACCCGGTGTCCAGCTGCTGTTAACCACCACAGCTGGTCTGTCCGACCCCCGTTTTGCCCGTGCGGAACGGGCCAGGTATCTTTGCTAATCGTGCCTGACTGATGTCGGGCCGCTCCGTGTGCCTGTCGTCCGTGCGAACGACGACGCGAACCGGCACGGAGACTCCCAAACCCCGTTGGGATGCCGCGGTTGTTCGATGTGGCGCTGTCCCGCACGGGCCGTTGAGGAAGGGCGACACGCCCGACCTCGGGTTACGGCGGGGCCAGGGGGAATACAGCAGAACCACGGACAACCGCCATGAAGAAGCAGTCGTAGAGAAAGCCGGTCCATGCCCACGATCCAGCAGCTGGTCCGTAAGGGCCGCCAGGACAAGGTCGCCAAGACCAAGACCGCGGCGCTCAAGGGGAGCCCGCAGCGGCGCGGTGTGTGCACGCGTGTGTACACCACCACGCCCAAGAAGCCGAACTCGGCGCTGCGCAAGGTCGCCCGTGTCAAGTTGACCAGCGGCATCGAGGTCACCGCCTACATCCCTGGTGAGGGCCACAACCTCCAGGAGCACTCGATGGTGCTCGTGCGTGGTGGCCGTGTGAAGGACCTCCCGGGTGTTCGTTACAAGATCATCCGCGGCTCGCTGGACACGCAGGGCGTGAAGAACCGCAAGCAGGCTCGCAGCCGCTACGGCGCGAAGAAGGAGAAGAGCTGAGATGCCCCGCAAGGGACCGGCCCCGAAGCGGCCGCTGATCTCCGACCCGGTCTACAGCTCCCCGCTGGTCACCCAGTTGATCAACAAGGTGCTGAAGGACGGCAAGCGTTCCGTGGCCGAGAAGATCGTCTACGGCGCGCTTGAGGGTGCCCGCGAGAAGACGAGCACCGACCCGGTCGTGACGCTCAAGCGCGCGCTGGACAACGTCAAGCCGGCCATCGAGGTCAAGCCTCGCCGTGTCGGTGGCGCCACCTACCAGGTGCCGATCGAGGTCAAGCCCGGCCGCAGCACCACGCTGGCCCTGCGCTGGCTGGTCAGCTACTCCCGCAGCCGTCGTGAGAAGACGATGGTCGAGCGCCTCATGAACGAGCTGCTCGACGCGAGCAATGGCCTTGGGGCGAGCGTCAAGCGCCGCGAGGACACGCACAAGATGGCTGAGTCCAACAAGGCCTTCGCCCACTACCGCTGGTGATCTAGCCACCAGTCCGACAGCTCTGCAAGACAGGGGAAGATTCTCGTGGCACTCGACGTGCTCACCGACCTGGCCAAGGTCCGCAACATCGGGATCATGGCTCACATCGACGCGGGTAAAACCACGACGACCGAGCGGATCCTGTTCTACACCGGGATCAACTACAAGATCGGCGAAGTGCACGACGGCGCCGCGACGATGGACTGGATGGAGCAGGAGCAGGAGCGCGGCATCACGATCACGTCCGCCGCGACGACCACTTACTGGGCCGACCACCAGATCAACATCATCGACACGCCCGGTCACGTGGACTTCACCGTGGAGGTGGAGCGTTCGCTCCGCGTCCTTGACGGTGCTGTCGCCGTGTTCGACGGCAAAGAGGGTGTTGAGCCCCAGTCCGAGCAGGTCTGGCGGCAGGCCACCAAGTACGACGTCCCGCGTATCTGCTTCGTCAACAAGATGGACAAGCTCGGCGCGGACTTCTACTTCACCGTGCGCACCATCTCGGAGCGGCTCGGCGCCAAGCCGCTGCCGATCCAGCTTCCGATCGGTGCCGAGAACGACTTCATCGGTGTCATCGACCTGATTCACATGCGCGCGCTCACCTGGCGCGGCGAGGTGAAGAAGGGTGAGGACTACGCGATCGAGGAGATCCCAGCCGATCTGCTCGACAAGGCCAACGAGTACCGCGAGGCGCTCATCGAGGCCGTCGCGGAGACCGACGACAACCTGATGGAGAAGTACCTCGGCGGCGAGGAGCTCACGGTCGAGGAGATCAAGGCGGCCATCCGCAAGATCACCATCGAGCGGTCCGCCTATCCGGTGCTCTGTGGCTCTGCGTTCAAGAACAAGGGCGTCCAGCCGATGCTTGACGCGGTCATCGACTACCTGCCGTCCCCGCTGGACGTGCCGGCAGTCGCGGGCACGCTGGTCGACGGCGAGACCGCCGCTACCCGTAAGCCCTCGACCGACGAGCCGTTCTCGGCGCTGGCGTTCAAGATCGCCGTGCACCCGTTCTTCGGCAAGCTGACCTACATCCGGGTCTACTCGGGCCAGGTCAACTCCGGCGCGCAGGTGATCAACTCCACCAAGGAGCGCAAGGAGCGCATCGGGAAGCTCTTCCAGATGCACTCGAACAAGGAGAACCCGGTCACCGAGGCCATCGCGGGCCACATCTACGCCGCGATCGGCCTGAAGGACACCACGACCGGTGACACCCTGTGCGACCCGCAGCAGCCGATCATCCTCGAGTCGATGACGTTCCCCGACCCGGTCATCCAGGTCGCCATCGAGCCGAAGACCAAGGCTGACCAGGAGAAGCTGGGCACCGCGATCCAGAAGCTGGCCGAGGAGGACCCAACCTTCAAGGTCAAGCAGGACGAGGAGACCGGCCAGACGATCATCGCCGGCATGGGCGAGCTGCACCTCGACGTGCTGGTCGACCGGATGCGCCGCGAGTTCAAGGTCGAGGCGAACATCGGTAAGCCGCAGGTGGCCTACCGCGAGACCATCCGCAAGACGGTCGAGAAGCTGGACTACACCCACAAGAAGCAGACGGGTGGATCCGGCCAGTTCGCCAAGGTCGTCGTCAAGCTGGAGCCGCTGGCCACCACCGACGGCGCGCTGTACGAGTTCGAGAACAAGGTCACTGGTGGCCGCGTTCCGCGTGAGTACATCCCGTCGGTCGACCAGGGTGCGCAGGACGCCATGCAGTACGGCGTGCTCGCCGGCTACCCGCTGGTCGGCCTGAAGCTGACCCTGCTCGACGGTGCCTACCACGAGGTCGACTCGTCGGAAATGGCGTTCAAGATCGCCGGTTCGATGGTGCTCAAGGAGGCCGCGAAGCAGGCCAGCCCGGTGCTGCTCGAGCCGTTGATGGCGGTCGAGGTGACCACCCCTGAGGACTACATGGGTGACGTCATCGGTGACCTGAACTCCCGCCGTGGCCAGATCCAGGCCATGGAGGAGCGCAGTGGCACGCGTGTCGTCAAGGCACTCGTTCCGCTGTCCGAGATGTTCGGCTACGTCGGCGACCTGCGGTCGCGGACCCAGGGCCGGGCGAACTACTCGATGCAGTTCGACTCCTACGCCGAGGTTCCCACGAACGTGGCGAAGGAGATCATCGCAAAGGCGACGGGGGAATAACCCCTCACCGGAGCACCACACAACGTGTGGGCTCTCCGGGGTTCCCCCGGGGTCCGCACAACCGACCCTGATGACCCGGCGGGGCGAAGTGAATCTATTCTTCGCCCTTTCGGATAAGAACAAGTCCAGGAGGACAATCCAGTGGCGAAGGCGAAGTTCGAGCGGACCAAGCCGCACGTCAACATCGGTACCGTCGGTCACATCGACCACGGAAAGACGACGCTTACCGCGGCCATTTCCAAGGTTCTGCACGACAAGTACCCGGAGTTGAACCCCTTCACGCCGTTCGACGAGATCGACAAGGCGCCGGAGGAGAAGCAGCGCGGTATCACCATCTCGATCGCTCACATCGAGTACCAGACCGAGAAGCGGCACTACGCGCACGTCGACTGCCCGGGTCACGCTGACTACATCAAGAACATGATCACCGGTGCCGCCCAGATGGACGGCGCGATCCTGGTGGTCGCCGCGACCGACGGCCCGATGCCGCAGACCAAGGAGCACGTGCTCCTTGCCCGCCAGGTCGGCGTGCCGTACATCGTTGTCGCCCTGAACAAGGCCGACATGGTGGACGACGAGGAGATCCTCGAGCTCGTCGAGCTCGAGGTCCGCGAGCTGCTGACCGAGTACGAGTTCCCGGGCGACGACCTCCCCGTGGTCCGCGTCTCGGCGCTGAAGGCGCTCGAGGGCGACGCCGAGTGGGGCGCCAAGCTGCTCGAGCTGCTTGACGCGGTCGACGAGAACATCCCGGAGCCGGTCCGCGAGACCGACCGTCCGTTCCTGATGCCGATCGAGGACGTCTTCACGATCACCGGTCGTGGCACGGTCGTCACCGGTCGTATCGAGCGCGGTGTCGTCAACGTCAACGAGGAGGTCGAGATCCTCGGCATCCGCGAGAAGGCGACCAAGACCACGGTCACCGGCGTTGAGATGTTCCGCAAGCTGCTCGACCAGGGCCAGGCCGGCGACAACGTGGGTCTGCTGGTTCGTGGTGTCAAGCGTGAGGACGTCGAGCGCGGCATGGTCGTTGCCAAGCCGGGCACCTCGACCCCGCACACCGAGTTCGAGGCGCAGGTCTACATCCTGTCCAAGGACGAGGGTGGCCGCCACACGCCGTTCTTCCAGAACTACCGCCCGCAGTTCTACTTCCGTACGACCGACGTGACCGGCGTCGTGACCCTCCCCGAGGGCACCGAGATGGTCATGCCGGGCGACGACACGAAGATGACCGTCCAGCTGATCCAGCCGATCGTGATGGACGAGGGCATGCGGTTCACCATCCGTGAGGGTGGCCGGACCGTCGGCGCCGGTACCCTGACCAAGATCATCAAGTGATTTTGGTCGGCTAAGCCGACCCCGATTTGGACGCCATATTTCGGTATGGCATCCTGTATAGGTTGCTCGTCGTGGGGCGGCCGGTTCTCGCAAGGAACCCGGCCGCCTCCGCGCGAGGGCTGTAGTGCGAAAGCCCGTCATGCGGGAACTGCGCACGGCGGCCGTCAGTGAGACAAATAAGGGTTATGCCGGAAATTCTGTTGAGCTTCCGGCCGCCCGTCCCACATACGTCAGGTTCTCCCCGCGAGATCCATACGACTGTGGGACCGGTCTGTGAGTCAGGCGCGACACGCCCGACCTCGTGGACCGGGAACCATGACTTGTGAACAGGGGAGCGGAGCCTCCACTGCCGGCGAAATCGCTGGTAAAGAGCTCTGACAAGGGACATCACGGAAGGAACGGCAAAGCCACCATGGCGGGACAGAAGATCCGCATCCGGCTCAAGGCCTACGACCACGAGGCGATCGACGCCTCAGCGCGCAAGATCGTCGAGACCGTGACGCGTACCGGCGCTCGGGTCGTTGGGCCAGTGCCGCTGCCGACCGAGAAGAACGTCTACTGCGTCATCCGCTCGCCGCACAAGTACAAGGACTCGCGCGAGCACTTCGAGATGCGTACGCACAAGCGTCTGATCGACATCCTCGACCCGACGCCGAAGACGGTCGACGCGCTGATGCGCATCGACCTGCCGGCCAGCGTCGACGTCAACATCCAGTAAGCGCCTGCGCGCGAGAAACGCAGCGGAGAGAACGAGACCATGTCTGACAGGCAAGTGAAGGGCATTCTGGGCACCAAGCTCGGTATGACCCAGGTCTTCGACGAGTCGAACCGGGTCGTCCCGGTGACCGTCGTGCAGGCCGGGCCGAACGTGGTGACCCAGGTACGCACCCAGGACAACGACGGCTACACCGCGGTGCAGCTGGCCTTCGGGGCCATCGACCCGCGCAAGGTGAACAAGCCGCGGGCCGGGCACTTCACCAAGGCCGGCGTGACCCCTCGGCGAGTGCTCGCCGAGCTGCGCACCACTGATGCGGACTCATACGAGGTCGGCCAGGAGATCACCGCCGAGGTGTTCGAGGCCGGCACCGTCATCGACGTCACCGGCACCAGCAAGGGCAAGGGCACCGCGGGTGTCATGAAGCGCCACGGCTTCAAGGGTCTGAGCGCCTCGCACGGTACCCAGCGCAAGCACCGCTCCCCGGGTTCGATCGGCGGCTGCGCCACCCCGGGCCGCGTGTTCAAGGGCCTGCGGATGGCAGGCCGTATGGGTCACGAGAAGGTGACCACCCAGAACCTGACCGTGCACCGGGTCGACGCCGAGTCGGGCCTCATCCTGATCAAGGGTGCGGTTCCCGGCCCCAAGGGCGGCCTCGTGTTCCTCAAGAGCGCCGCGAAGGGTGGTGCGTGAAATGACCAGCGTTGACGTTCGCACCCCGGACGGCAAGACCGACGGCTCCGTTGAGCTGCCCGCGGGCATCTTCGACGTGCAGGCGAACATCCCGCTGATGCACCAGGTTGTCGTCGCCCAGGAAGCCGCAGCGCGGCAGGGCACGCACGACACCAAGACTCGCGGCGAGGTTCGCGGTGGCGGCAAGAAGCCGTACCGCCAGAAGGGCACCGGCCGGGCCCGCCAGGGTTCGACCCGCGCCCCGCAGTTCGTCGGCGGTGGCGTCGTGCACGGCCCGACGCCTCGGGACTACACCCAGCGGACCCCCAAGAAGATGAAGGCTGCCGCTCTGCGTGGCGCTCTTTCTGACCGGGTTCGCGCGGAGCAGTTGCACGTCGTGTCCTCTTTGGTCACCGGCGACGCACCGTCCACCAAGGACGCCCGCAAGGTCATCGGCGAGCTCACCAGTGCGCGCAATGTTCTCGTTGTGCTCACCCGTGCGGACGAGCTGAACCTGCTGTCGGTGCGCAACCTGCCGAACGTGCACGTGTTGTGGCCGGACCAGTTGAACACCCGCGACGTGCTGTTCGCCGACGACGTGGTGTTCACCAAGGACGCGTACGAAGCCTTCGTCGCCGGCCCGATCTCGGGTCGCTCGGCCACGGCGACCGCTCGCTCCGGTGAAGTTGAGGAGGAGTCGAAGTGATTCCCGACCCCCGCGACATCCTGCGCGCGCCGGTCATCTCCGAGAAGAGCTACAGCCTTCTCGAGGAGAACAAGTACACGTTCCTGGTCCACCCGGAGGCCAACAAGACCGCTATCAAGATCGCGGTCGAGAAGGTCTTCGGCGTCAAGGTGATCAGCGTGAACACGTTGAACCGGCAGGGCAAGCGCAAGCGCACCCGGACCGGCTTCGGCAAGCGCAAGGACACCAAGCGCGCCATTGTCACGCTTTCCGCTGACTCGAAGCCGATCGAGATCTTCGGCGGCCCGGCCGCCTAAGGGAACGAGGAACTCGCAGAGATGGGCATCCGCAAGTACAAGCCGACGACGCCGGGCCGTCGCGGCTCCAGTGTTTCGGACTTCGCCGAGATCACCCGTGATCACCCGGAGAAGTCGCTGGTCCGGCCGCTGAACAAGAAGGGCGGCCGCAACGCGCACGGCAAGATCACCACCCGGCACAAGGGTGGCGGTCACAAGCGTGCGTACCGGCTGATCGACTTCCGTCGCAACGACAAGGACGGCATCCCGGCCAAGGTCGCGCACATCGAGTACGACCCCAACCGGACCGCGCGTATCGCGCTGCTGCACTACGCCGACGGCGAGAAGCGCTACATCATCGCGCCGGAGAAGCTGCGCCAGGGCGACCCGATCGAGAACGGCCCCAAGGCCGACATCAAGCCGGGCAACAACCTGCCGCTGCGCAACATCCCGGTCGGCACCGTGGTGCACGCGATCGAGCTGCGGCCAGGTGGCGGCGCCAAGATCGCCCGTTCCGCAGGCGCCAGCGTTCAGCTGGTCGCTCGCGAGGGCTCGCTGGCACAGCTGCGGATGCCTTCGGGCGAAATCCGCAACGTCGACGTCCGCTGCCGCGCGACCGTCGGTGCCGTCGGCAACGCCGAGCAGTCGAACATCAACTGGGGCAAGGCCGGTCGTATGCGGTGGAAGGGCAAGCGCCCGACCGTCCGTGGTGTGGCCATGAACCCGGTCGACCACCCGCACGGTGGTGGTGAAGGCAAGACCTCCGGTGGTCGCCACCCGGTGAACCCGGCAGGTAAGCCAGAAGGCCGGACCCGTCGCCGCAAGGCGAGCGACCGGATGATCGTCCGTCGTCGCAAGACCGGTAAGAAGCGCTGAGCAGGAAGGGAGTGAACCATGCCACGTAGCCTCAAAAAGGGCCCGTTCGTTGACGACCACCTGCTCAAGAAGGTCGACGCGCTGAACGAGTCCGGCAAGAAGACGGTGATCAAGACCTGGTCTCGCCGGTCAACGATCATTCCGGACATGCTGGGACACACGATCGCGGTGCACGACGGCCGCAAGCACGTCCCGGTGTTCGTCTCGGAGGCCATGGTCGGGCACAAGCTGGGCGAATTCGCCCCGACCCGCACCTTCAAGGGCCACATCAAGGACGACCGGAAGTCCCGCCGCCGCTGAGCGGCGCGCCTAGAACACGAACCAGCAAGGGGTAAGCAGCGATGAACGCCCGTGACGAAGCCGCGGTGGAGGAACTTCCTACCGCCGTGGCTCGGGCTCGCTACGTGCGGACCACGCCGATGAAGGCGCGCCGCATCGTCGAGCTCATCAAGGGACGTAACGCCAGCGAGGCCCTGGCCGTGCTCCAGTTCGCGCCGCAGGCCGCAAGCGGTCCGGTCGCGAAGGTGCTCGCCAGTGCCATGGCAAACGCCGAGAACAACCAGAGCCTCGACCCGGAGACCCTCTGGGTGAGCAAGGCGTATGTGGACGAGGGCCCGACCCTCAAGCGGTTCCGCCCTCGGGCGCAGGGCCGTGCGTACCGCATCCGCAAGCGCACCAGCCACATCACGGTCGAGGTCGTTTCGCGTCCGAAGCCGGAGGCTGCTCGCAAGCCCGGCCGCAAGGCCGCGAAGACCAGTGAGAAGGGAAGTGCCAGCTAGTGGGTCAGAAGATCAACCCGCACGGCTTCCGCCTGGGTATCACCACTGACTGGAAGTCCCGCTGGTACGCGGACAAGCAGTACGCGGAGTACGTGGCGGAAGACGTCAAGATCCGGAAGCTGCTGTCCAAGGGCATGGAGCGCGCCGGTATCTCCAAGGTGGAGATCGAGCGGACCCGTGACCGCGTCCGGGTGGACATCCACACCGCGCGTCCGGGCATCGTGATCGGCCGCCGTGGAGCCGAGGCCGACCGTATCCGGGGTGAGCTGGAGAAGCTCACCCGCAAGCAGGTCCAGCTGAACATCCTCGAGGTCAAGAACCCCGAGTCGGACGCTCAGCTGGTCGCGCAGGCTGTCGCCGAGCAGCTGTCCAACCGTGTGGCCTTCCGCCGCGCGATGCGTAAGGCCATTCAGTCGGCCATGCGCTCGCCGCAGGTCAAGGGCATCCGGGTGCAGTGTGGTGGCCGTCTCGGCGGTGCCGAGATGTCCCGCTCGGAGCACTACCGCGAGGGTCGCGTCCCGCTGCACACGCTGCGCGCGGACATCGACTACGGCTTCTTCGAGGCCCGTACCACCTTCGGCCGTATCGGCGTGAAGGTCTGGATCTACAAGGGCGAGGTCGTCGGCGGTCGCCGCCAGCACGACGCCGCTCAGCAAGCCACGCAGGAGCGCGCTCCGCGTCGCGACCGTCCGAACCGGGCTCGCCGGTCCGGTGCCGCTGGCACCACCGCGACGAGCACCGAGGCCGGGCGTGCGGCAGCCGAGGCAGCGCAGGCGCCGTCCGAAGCCCCCGCGGCTCCGGAGGCCAAGGCAAACGGGGAGGGCTGAGCAGTGCTCATCCCACGCAAGGTCAAGCACCGCAAGCAGCACTCGCCGAAGCGCAGTGGTGCCGCCAAGGGTGGCACCAAGGTCAACTTCGGTGAGTACGGCATCCAGGCGCTCGAGCCTTCGTACGTGACCAACAGGCAGATCGAGTCCGCCCGTATCGCCATCAACCGGCACATCCGCCGTGGTGGCAAGGTCTGGATCCCGATCTTCCCTGACCGTCCGCTGACCAAGAAGCCCGCCGAGACCCGCATGGGTTCCGGTAAGGGGTCGCCCGAGTACTGGGTGGTCAACGTCAAGCCGGGTCGCGTGCTGTTCGAGATGAGCTTCCCGAACGAGGCCGTGGCGCGTGAGGCACTGCGCCGTGCGATCCACAAGCTGCCGATGAAGTGCCGCATCGTGACTCGTGAAGGTGGTGACTTCTGATGGCTGCTGGAGTGACCGCGACCGAGATGCGCGAGCTGACCGAGGAGGAGCTGGTGCTCCGCCTGCGCGAGGCCAAGGAGGAGCTGTTCAACCTCCGGTTCCAGATGGCCACCGGCCAGCTGGACAACAACCGCCGGCTGCGTACGGTCCGGCGGGACATCGCCAAGATCTACACAGTGATGCGGGAGCGCGAACTGGGCTTGTCGGCTTCCCCTGACGAGACAGTTACGAACGAAGGTGCCGCATGACCGAGCCAACCGTGAACGAGACTGAGGCCCGCGGTCGCCGCAAGGTCCGTGAGGGCTACGTCGTGTCCGACAAGATGGACAAGACCGTGGTCGTCCGCCTCGAGCAGAGCAAGAAGCACCCGCGGTACGCCAAGGTCATGCGCACCAACACCAAGGTGACCGCGCACGACGAGGAGAACACCGCCGGTGTCGGCGACCGTGTTCTGCTCATGGAGACCCGGCCGCTGTCGGCCACCAAGCGGTGGCGGCTGGTCGAGATCCTCGAGAAGGCCAAGTAACACAAGCATTAGCTCCTGCGGTTGGGGGCGGGCGATCCCCCGAAGGGGGGTCGGAAAATAAACAGTGACCGCGCGTGTCAGGTCGGAAATCTGCCACGCCACAACGGGTCAGGGAGAGACAGTGATTCAGCAGGAGTCGCGGCTGCGCGTCGCCGACAACACCGGTGCCAAGGAGATCCTTTGCATCCGTGTTCTCGGCGGTTCGGGTCGGCGCTACGCGGGCATCGGCGACATCATCGTCGCCACCGTGAAGGACGCCATCCCGGGTGCCGGCGTGAAAAAGGGTGACGTCGTCAAGGCCGTCATCGTGCGCACCGCCAAGGAGCGCCGCCGTCCGGACGGTTCCTACATCCGGTTCGACGAGAACGCCGCGGTGCTCATCAAGAACGACACCGAGCCGCGTGGCACCCGCATCTTCGGCCCGGTCGGCCGCGAGCTGCGGGACAAGAAGTTCATGAAGATCATTTCGTTGGCGCCGGAGGTGCTCTAGTCATGAAGGTGAAGAAAGGCGACACGGTCGTCGTCATCGCCGGCAAGGACAAGGGTGCCAAGGGCAAGGTCATCCAGGCCTACCCGAAGGACAACAAGGTCCTTGTCGAGGGCGTCAACCGGATCAAGAAGCACACCAAGATCACTCAGACCCAGCGTGGCGCGCAGTCCGGCGGGATCGTGACCCAGGAGGCACCGATCCACGTCTCCAACGTCATGGTCGTCGCCGACGGCAAGGCCGTCCGCGTCGGGTACGAGGTCAACGACGAGGGCCGCAAGGTTCGCGTGGCCCGCGGCAAGGGCAACGGGAAGGAGATCTGATCATGACTACCACTGAGAAGACCATCCCGCGGCTCAAGGCGCGGTACCGCTCGGAGATCGCCCCGGCTCTGCACAAGGACTTCTCCTACGAGAACGTCATGCAGATCCCCGGTGTCGTGAAGATCGTCGTGAACATGGGTGTCGGTGACGCCGCCCGTGACGGCAAGCTGATCGAGGGCGCGGTCCGCGACCTGGCCACCATCACCGGCCAGCGTCCGGAGGTTCGCAAGGCCCGCAAGTCCATCGCGCAGTTCAAGCTGCGTGAGGGCATGCCGATCGGTGCCCGCTGCACGCTGCGTGGCGACCGGATGTGGGAGTTCCTCGACCGTCTTCTGACGATCGCCCTCCCGCGTATCCGTGACTTCCGCGGTCTGTCGCCGAAGCAGTTCGACGGCAACGGCAACTACACGTTCGGTCTCAACGAGCAGTCGATGTTCCACGAGATCGACCCGGACGCGATCGACCGCCAGCGCGGCATGGACATCACGATCGTGACCACCGCCATCAACGACGACGAGGGCCGGGCGCTGCTCAAGCGCTTGGGCTTCCCGTTCCGGGAGAACTGATCCATGGCCAAGAAGGCGTTGATCCACAAGGCCGCGCAGAAGCCGAAGTTCAAGGTTCGCGGCTACACCCGCTGCCAGCGCTGCGGTCGTCCGCACTCGGTGTTCCGCAAGTTCGGCCTGTGCCGAATCTGCCTGCGCGAGATGGCGCACCGCGGCGAGCTGCCCGGCGTGAGCAAGTCCAGCTGGTAAAGGCGAACCCGCCTCTACCTCCCATTTCGCCGTAGGCCCCTTGTCAAGAGGGGAACCCCGGCGAGAAAGGTTGACAGGTCACCATGACGATGACCGACCCGATCGCAGACTTCTTGACCCGTCTGCGCAACGCGAACTCGGCGTACCACGACGAGGTCGTCCTGCCGCACTCGAAGATCAAGGCGAACATCGCCGAGATCCTCAAGCGTGAGGGCTACATCGCGAGTTACCGCGCTGAGCAGGGTGAGAAGTGCAAGAACCTGGTCGTGGAGCTGAAGTACGGCCCCAACCGTGAGCGGAGCATCGCCGGCCTTCGCCGGATCTCCAAGCCGGGTCTGCGGGTGTACGCGAAGTCGACCAACCTTCCGAAGGTCCTCGGCGGCCTCGGCGTGGCGATCATCTCCACGTCGACCGGCCTCGTGACCGACCGGCAGGCCAACAAGCAGGGTGTGGGCGGGGAAGTCCTCGCCTACGTCTGGTAACTGAAGGGGAGGAGAGAAGGCATGTCCCGCATCGGAAAGCTGCCGATCACCGTCCCCTCAGGGGTCGACGTCAAGATCGACGGTCAGACGGTCAACGTCAAGGGGCCCAAGGGCACTCTGACGCACACCATTGTCGAGCCGATCACCCTTGAGCGCGCCGAGGACGGCACGCTCGAGGTGAAGCGGCCCAACGACGAGCGGCAGAACCGGGCCCTGCACGGCCTGACCCGCACGCTCGTGAACAACCTCGTCGTCGGCGTCACCGCGGGCTACGAGAAGAAGCTGGAGATCCACGGCGTCGGTTACCGCGTCCAGCTCAAGGGTTCCGACCTGGAGTTCGCGCTCGGCTACAGCCACCCGATCAAGGTGGTCGCGCCGCAGGGGATCACTTTCACGGTCGAGACGCCCACGCGGTTCTCGGTCAGCGGGATCGACAAGCAGCTCGTCGGTGAGGTCTCGGCCAACATCCGCAAGCTGCGCAAGCCCGACCCCTACAAGGGCAAGGGCGTCCGCTACGCGGGCGAGAAGATCCGCCGCAAGGTCGGAAAGACGGGTAAGTGACATGAGCGAAGCGACAGTTACCAAGCGCAAGCCGGTCGGCAAGGACATCTCCACGCGCCGCCGTGTTGCCCGCACGCGTCGTCACTTCCGGCTCCGCAAGAAGATCAGCGGCACGCCGGCTCGTCCGCGCCTGGTCGTCAACCGGTCCTCGCGGCACATCGCCGTGCAGCTGATCGACGACCTTGCCGGGCTGACCATCGCGGCGGCGACCTCCTTCGAGGCCGACGTGCGTGCGCTGGACGGCGACAAGAAGGCCAAGGCCGCCAAGGTCGGCCAGCTGATCGCGGCCCGCGCCAAGGACAAGGGCGTCGACAAGGTCGTGTTCGACCGGGGTGGCTACGACTACCACGGCCGGATCGCGGCGCTCGCCGACGCGGCCCGTGAGGCGGGGCTGGAGTTCTGATGAACCAGACCCGAGGAATCGAGAACGGAAGGAACGCCTGATGCCGGGACGTACACGGCAGGGTGGCGGCTTCGGCGGTCAGCAGGGTGGTCAGGGCGGCAACGACCGCGGCGACCGCCGGGACCGCAGGGACCGTCGCGACGGTGGCCGTGGCGGCGCGGCCCAGGAGAAGACCCCGCACCTCGAGCGCGTGGTTGCGATCAACCGCGTCGCCAAGGTCGTGAAGGGTGGTCGTCGCTTCAGCTTCACCGCTCTGGTGGTCGTCGGTGACGGCGACGGTCAGGTCGGTGTCGGCTACGGCAAGGCCAAGGAGGTGCCAGCCGCGATCGCCAAGGGCGTTGAGGAAGCCAAGAAGAACTTCTTCCGCGTTCCCCGTATCGCAGGCACCATCCCGCACCCGATCCAGGGCGAGGACGCCGCCGGCGTCGTGCTCCTGCGTCCGGCCAGCGCCGGTACCGGTGTCATCGCCGGTGGCCCGGTGCGCGCCGTGCTGGAGTGCGCGGGCGTTCACGATGTGCTGTCGAAGTCGCTCGGTAGCGACAACGCCATCAACATCGTGCACGCGACCGTCGCCGCGCTGAAGGGCCTGCAGCGTCCGGAGGAGGTGGCCGCCCGCCGCGGTCTGCCGCTCGAGGACGTCGCTCCCGCCGCCATGCTGCGCGCTCGTGCACAGGCTGGAGCGTGACATGGCAAAGCTGCAGATCACCCAGGTCAAGAGCAAGATCGGCACCAAGCACAACCACCGCGAGTCGCTGCGCACCCTCGGGCTGCGCAAGATCCGCCAGAGCGTGGTGCGTGACGACACCCCCCAGGTCCGCGGCCTGATCCACACGGTCCGCCACCTGGTGGTCGTCGAGGAGGTCAACGACTGATGGCCATCAAACTCCATCACCTGCGCCCAGCGCCCGGTGCCAAGTCCGACAAGATCCGCGTCGGCCGTGGTGAAGGCTCGAAGGGCAAGACCGCTGGTCGCGGTACGAAGGGCACGAAGGCACGCAAGAACGTGCCCGCGCGCTTCGAAGGTGGGCAGATGCCCATCCACATGCGGCTGCCGAAGCTCAAGGGCTTCAAGAACCGCTTCCGCGTGGAGTACCAGATCGTCAACGTCGGCGACCTGGCCTCGCTGTTCCCTGAGGGCGGCAAGGTCGGCGTGCTCGACCTGGTCGAGAAGGGCGCGGTCCGCAAGGGCCAGCTCGTCAAGGTCCTCGGTGACGGCGACGTCGCCGGTGTGAAGCTGGACGTCACCGTCCACGCCTTCTCCGGCAGCGCCGTCGAGAAGATCACCGGTGCGGGCGGCACGATCAACAAGCTGTGACGCCCCAGCGCTGAAAAAGGCCCGCCAGGTCTCCGACTTGGCGGGCCTTTTGCTGTGTTGAACAGGGTTGGCCAGGGCGAGCCCTTGCCGTGCAACGAAAAGGGCTCGCCGGGATTCGTCCTGCCAGCCTTTTGCTTTGGGCTGAACCCGGTTGCCGCCTCACCGCACACCCCGCCAAGGTTGCGGGCCATGGATCACTCGAACCGCGGCTGGCTGGTGAGTGCCGTGTTGTCGTTGCTGGCGGCCGTTTTACTCGCCCTCGCGGCATTTCTTCCGCTGTATGTCAGCTCGTCGAAGTTCGGCCCTGATGCGCCCGTCGTCGTCGTTGGCTGGCCGAGCGCGATCTATCCACAGCTGTTCGGTGTTGTTCTGGCATTGGCTGCCGGACTGCTTGCGTTCCGTCGCAACGGCGTGCTCTCGGTGGCGTCCGGCGCGTTCAACCTCGCGGTCGCGTGGATGTTGCTGACGCTGTACGCGGTGGCCAGCGACAAGGCCGACCTCGGGCCCGGTTTCTGGTGCTTGGTTGGCGGCGTCCTGCTGGCCGTCTGTGCCCCGCTCACGCGCATGAATACCCTGCTTGGCCGCTTGCCGCGCAGCTGATCGACGACCATGGTCACGCCATGGATCCTCGGAACGGCCGCTGGCACGCCAGCGCCGTGCTGTCTCTGCTCGCGGGCGTGCTCTTCGGTGTGGCGGTGTTCGTCCCGTTGGTCGTCGGTGACATCGGCGTCGTGCCATCCGGCCTGTTCGAGCCGGATATTTCGTTCGGCGTGAGTCTGACCGCCCTGGCCGGCGGTGGCACGGCTTTCCCGCAGTTGGCCGGGGTCCTGCTAGCTTTCGTCGCCGCGTTGGCCGCCGCGCTCTCGGCGCCGGGCAAGGGGCGTAAAGGCGGTGTCGTCCTGCTGGTCGGTTCGGCCGCGTTCAACCTTGGGGTGGCGACGATCGTCGGTTCAGCCGTGATCAGGCTCCTGGACTACCCGGTCGATGGTCAGCCAGAGCCGGGCTCGGGTTTCTGGTGCCTGGTGGCGGGTCTGGTGCTGGCCATCGCCGCCGCTGTCGCCGTGCTGCCACCGGTTGCGATGGATCTCAGGGACCGCCGATGGGGCCTCGGCGCCACGCTCGCGTTGGTGGCAGCGGCATTGTTGGCGCTGGCGCCGATTGTGCCGCTGTCCCAGCCGGTGGAGCCGGTGGAATCGAACCCCTTCTGGGATCTCGGGTTTTCCCACGTGTACCAGCAGCTGTTCGGCGCGGCTTTGACGTTGGCCGCCGGTCTGCTCGCAGTGACCCGCCGAACGCGCGGGATGATCCTGCTCGTCGCGGCGGTGGCGTTCAACGCCAGCATCACCGTGGAAACCGTGCAGACGCTGGTCATCCTCGACGGGCTGGGAATCAGGCTTGGTGTCTGGTGTGGGTTCGCCGGACTGCTCATCGCCCTCTTCGCCGCGATCGCCATCTCCCGCCGCAAACCTGTGCCCATAGCTTGAATACGCTGGTTGGCCGCTTGTCGCCCAGTTGATCCGCAGCCAAGGTCTCGCCATGGAACTTTCGAGCCGCCGCTGGGCCGTGAGCACGTCGCTGTCGTTGCTCGCGGCCACGTTCTTCGTGGCGGCGGCGTTCCTTCCGTTGTTCGTGGGTGAAGTCGCGATCAACGGCTGGAACGGTGTGCTGATCACCGGCTACCAGCAGCTCGCCGGTGCCGTTCTCGCGCTGGTGGCGGGGCTGGTCAGTAGGGGCCGTGTTGTCCTGCTCGCCGCGGCCGCTGGGGTCAACGTCGGCATCGCGGCGATCACGATTTCCACAGTGGGCAGCTATTTCCACCGCTATCCGGCATTCGAGGGCGCCACGGTTGTCGGAACTGGTTTCTGGTGCCTTGGCGTCGGGCAACTGCTGGTGGTCGCCGCGGTTGCCGTCGTACTGCCGCCGCCAGCCATGGATCTCTCGAACCGCCATTGGGGCTTGGCTACCAAGTTTGTCGTTGGTGGCCGCGGCTTTGCTCACGCTCGCAGCGCTCCTGCCGCACTTCGGGGCCACGTGGGAGGACGCGCCCGGCGACTACTTCGAGGCAACGGGCGGTGCGTGGGGCGCCGAGGTCACCCTCGAACTTGGGGTAGCTCAGTCAAGGCAGATGCCGTCGACGTGGGACGGGCTGGTGACCGGGTTCCAGCTGCTGGTCGGTGCGGCTCTGGCGTTGGTCGGCGGACTGTTCGCCGCTCGCCGGACCGCAGGCCGGATGGTTCTTCTCGTCACCAGCGCGGCGTTCAACGTCGGCATGGTGTCGCTCTTCGTAGCCATGGTGCCCGTCTATTTCACGGCGTTCCCGGCGACCGACCAGTCTGGTTTCCGGCTTTTCGACATCGGGCTCGGCGGCTGGTGCTTGCTCCTTGGCATCCTGGTGTTCGTCGCGGCCGCTTCGCCACGAAACGCAAACGGGCGCCAGTCGCCGTGCCGTGATCGGGTTGTGTCGTCGGTCTGTCACGCTCTGTGTCATGTGGCAACCGCGACGCCTGGTCGGCGCCCTGTTCGCGCTGGTCTCGGCGATCCTGCTGTTGGTCTCGCCCTTCTACCCGTTGTTCATCGGCCGCCTGATCTCCAGCACGGCCAACTTCACGATGACCTTCGACGGCTGGGGCTTCGAGACTGACGCGCCAGCACGCGTCGGCGCGATCGTCGTGAACGCCTACGGCCTGATCTTCGCCGCAGTCATGCTCTTCGTGGCAACGATCCTCACGTTCGTCGGCGCGCGTATCGCTGCCACACAAGGCAATCGGCGTGTTGCTGCCACAAGCATGGCCATCGCGGCCGCGTTCACGCTCGGCGTCGCCGTCACAGTCCTGCCTCAGCTGACCAACTGGATGGACACCTTCCGGGCGACCGGATTGCCCGGCGCCCGCGTCGACACGACCGTCGGCCTCGGGTTCTGGATGATGGCCGCGGGGACGTTCCTCGCATTGGCCGCCACCGCCATCGCCGGATTGCCCACGCGATACCGCGAGCCTGAGACGCCGCCGTCCGGCATCGCCGTGCCAGTGCAGCCACCGGCGGACGAGAGCTGAACGATTACTGTCTATCCGCATGGAGCAGGTCGTCTTACTTGACGAGGCCGGGCAGGCCATCGGCACCGCGGATAAGGCAACGGTCCACCATGAACAGACTCCGCTGCATCTCGCGTTCTCGTCGTACGTCTTCGACGAGCAGAACCGGTTCCTGCTGACCCGCAGGGCGCTGTCCAAGCGGACGTGGCCAGGTGTCTGGACCAATTCCTGCTGCGGCCACCCCGCGCCCGGCGAGGCGATACGTGACGCTGTTATCCGCAGGCTGAAGACCGAGCTTGGTCTCGATGTCGACACGATCGAGCTCGTGCTGCCGTCGTTCCGCTACCGGGTCGCGATGCCGGATGGCGTTGTCGAGAACGAGATGTGTCCCGTCTACCGGGTCACGGTCAGCGATGAACCGAAGCCCGACCCTGCCGAGGTCGAGGAGTTCGAATGGGTCGCGTGGCCACCCGTCCGGAAGCTCTCGCCATGGGCTGAACTGCAGTTGCCCCAGCTCAACGCGCTCGGTCCGGATCCACGCAACTGGCCGGCCGGTGATCCCAGCGCGCTTCCGCCAGCAGCGAACTGATCAATGCGCCGGACGGGGGTGCGGAGCCCTCATGTGAGGCTGTTAGAGTCGAGAACACGCTTCGGGACAAACGCGCCCCGAAGCGTTCGTGGCTTGTGTTCCCGCCGGTGCAATCACCGGCCCAGTCGTTCGCCGGCAGGATGCCGGTGACGCGAGGAGGTCTTGCGTGCTAGGCGCCTTCCGCTCGGCTCTCGCGACGCCGGATCTGCGCAAGAAGATCCTGTTCACACTCGGGATCATTGTGCTGTACCGGGTGGGTGCCCTGCTGCCTTCGCCGGGTGTTTCGTACCCGAACGTGCAGGCCTGTATGGCCAACGTCCAGCAGGACGGCATCTACTCGCTGCTGAACCTGTTCAGCGGTGGTGCTTTGCTCCAGCTGTCCGTTTTCGCGCTGGGCATCATGCCGTACATCACGGCGAGCATCATCATCCAGCTGCTCACCGTGGTCATTCCGCGGTTCGAACAGCTGAAGAAGGAAGGCCAGGCGGGACAGGGCAAGCTGACCCAGTACACCCGCTACCTGACCATCGCGCTGGCGATCCTGCAGGCCACCGGCATCGTGGCGCTGGCCGACCGCGGTCAGCTGTTCGGCGAGTGCCCGCAGGACATCATCCCCGGCGACGGCATCTGGACGCTGGTCATCATCGTCATCACGATGACCGCCGGTACAGCCGTGATCATGTGGCTGGGTGAGCTGATCACCGAGCGCGGCATCGGCAACGGCATGTCGCTGCTGATGTTCGTGAACATCGCGGCCCGCATCCCGTTCGAGGGCAAGATCATCTGGGACAAGGGCCCGATCACCTTCACCGTGATCTGCCTGTTCGGTCTCGCGATCATCGCCAGCGTCGTGTTCATGGAGCAGGGCCAGCGCCGCATCCCGGTCCAGTACGCCAAGCGCATGATCGGCCGCCGGATGTACGGCGGCACCTCGACCTACCTGCCGCTGAAGGTCAACCAGGCCGGTGTCATCCCGGTGATCTTCGCGTCGTCGCTGCTCTACCTGCCCGACCTGATCGCCCGACTGATCGGCGGCGCACAGGACTCCGGCTGGCAGCGCTGGATCCAGACCTACCTGGTCCAGCAGGACAGCTGGGTGCACATCCTGGTGTACTTCTCGCTGATCATCTTCTTCACGTACTTCTACATCACGATCACGTTCAACGTGAACGAGCGTGCTGAGGAGATGCGGAAGTTCGGTGGCTTCATCCCCGGCATCCGCCCTGGACGTCCAACCTCGGAATACCTGAGTTACGTGCTGAGCCGCATTACCCTGCCCGGCTCGATCTACCTTGGCATCATCGCGATCCTGCCGAACTTCTTCCTCTCGGTGACTGGATCGGGGAACAACCAGAACTTCCCGTTCGGTGGTACCGCGGTACTGATCATGGTCGGCGTCGGCCTCGACACCGTGAAGCAGATCGAGAGCCAGCTCATGCAACGTAACTACGAAGGGTTCCTCAGGTGACACGACTCGTTCTGGTCGGCCCGCCTGGTGCGGGCAAGGGCACGCAGGCCGGGACGCTCAGCGCAAAGCTCGGCGTGCCCCACATCTCCACCGGTGATCTGTTCCGTGCCCACATCGGGGACGGGACAGAGCTCGGCCGCAGCGTCCAGGCGTTCCTCGACGAGGGCAAACTGGTGCCGGACGAAGTCACCAACGAGATGGTCCACGAGCGGCTCGCCGAAGAAGACACCAAGCGAGGTTTCATCCTCGACGGTTTCCCCCGCAACATCCCGCAGGCCGAAGTGCTCGGCGAGATCCTCGCCGAGTCCGGCCACAAGCTGGACGCGGTCGTCGAGTTCCAGATCGACGAAGACGTCGTTGTCGCCCGCCTGCTCGGCCGCGGCCGCAAGGACGACAACGAAGAAGTCATCCGGCACCGCCAGCACGTGTACCGCTCGGAGACCGAGCCACTGCTGAACTTCTACCGCGACATCGTGGTGACGGTCGACGCGGTCGGCGACGTCGACGAAGTGACCAACCGCGTGCTCAACGCGCTGGACAAGTGAGCAGGGGTGGCCTGCTCGGCATGTTGCGCGGGCGCCAGTCGATGATCGAGATCAAGTCCCGCGGTGAGCTCGAAGCGATGCGTGCGGCGGGCTTGGTCGTCGCACGAACGCTCGACCTGCTGACCAAGGCGGTCAAACCCGGCGTGAGCACGGGAGAGCTGGACGAGCTCGCCGAGCAGACGATCAGGGACGCGGGCGCGATCCCGTCCTTCAAGGGCTACCATGACTACCCGGCATCGATCTGCGCGTCGGTGAACGAGCAGGTCGTCCACGGCATCCCTGCTCTTGACCAGGTGCTCGCCGAGGGTGACCTGATCTCGATCGACTGCGGCGCGATCCTCGAAGGCTGGCACGGCGACGCGGCCGTGACGGTGGCCGCGGGCTCGATCCGCCCCGAGGACGCTTTGCTGTCCGAGGCGACACGCGTGGCCCTGTACGCAGGCGCGGAAGCCTTGGTTGTCGGCGCTCGCCTGTCGGACGTCTCGCACGCCATCGAACAGTCGATCCTGCGTTCGGCGAAGGCAGACGGCGTCAAGTACGGCATCATCCGCGATTACGGCGGCCACGGCATCGGGACCGAGATGCACATGGAGCCGTACCTGTCGAACTACGGCAAGCCGGGCAAGGGCCCGCGCCTGGTCGAAGGCATGGCGATCGCCGTGGAGCCGATGTTGAGCCTCGGCGACCACGACACCGACGAGCTCGACGACGGCTGGACAGTCGTGACCGAGGACGGTTCCCGCGCCGCCCACTGGGAGCACAGCGTCGCCATCACCGCCGACGGCCCCTGGATCCTCACCGCCCCTGAATAACCACCCCGAAACCGGCGTGTCCACCGTTCCGACACACCGTGTCCACCGTTCCTTGCGGCCGTGTCCACCGTTCCGACACACCGAAATACACATTGCGACACCGTGTCGACCTTTGCCGCACACCGTGTCGACCGTTCCGGCACATCGTGTCCTCCTTTCCGGCACCATGAAATCCACATCGCCACCAGCGGCGGGGATTTCGGTGTGCTGGAACGTGCAACTCGTTGTGCTGCAATGGTGGACACGGCCTTCAGCAATGGTGGACACGGTGTGCCGGAACGGTGGACACGGCGTTCTGGGGTAGGGGCAGCCCTACCGAAAACGTAGGGATTGCGCCATCCACCTGCGGGTCTTGCGCGGGGACCATTGTCAGGGTGACCGACGACTTCGCCCCTGACCTCGTCCGTGTGACCGATCTGGACCGCAAGGCCGTGGAAGCAAGGCTGCGGATGGCGCACACCGACGGCAGCCTCACCCTGACCGAGCTGGACGAACGTCTGGCGAACCTTTGGTTGACGAAAACCCGACGCGACCTGGCCACCCTGATCAGGGACCTGCCCGCGCCCGCCCCGCCGCCACCCCCGCCCAAGCCGGACAACGCCCGCAAGGCGATGCGCGTTCTGACAGCCATCTGGCTGTCGGTCAGCGCCATCAACCTGGTGATTTGGCTCATGGTCTCGCTGATCAGCCTCGACCCGGCCTACCCGTGGTTCCTCTGGCCGATGCTGCCGCCAGGGGCCGTTCTCGGCGTACTCTGGTGGTTGGGTGTTGGACGTACCCGCAGCTAGGACCCCCGATTTGGGGTCCGGACGCAGGGTGCGTACACTTGATTGGTGGCGCGCACGTAGCGCCGGTCTCGTTGTGCGGTTTTTCATCTGATGAACGCTCGCGTGTCCGACTCTTGGCGTGCCCTTGTAGGAAGTAAGTCACCGTCACGAAACGCGGAGGACATGGGCAAGAAAGACGGGGCCATCGAAGTCGAGGGTCGCGTGGTCGAACCCCTCCCCAACGCGATGTTCCGCGTTGAGCTGGAGAACGGTCACAAGGTTCTCGCGCACATCAGTGGCAAGATGCGGCAGCACTACATCCGTATCCTGCCTGAGGACCGGGTCGTGGTGGAGCTTTCGCCGTATGACCTGACCCGTGGGCGCATCGTCTACCGCTACAAGTAGTGACCTTTACCAGGCTTGAACAGGAGAGCTGAGGCGTGAAGGTCCAGCCGAGCGTCAAGAAGATCTGCGACAAGTGCAAGGTGATCCGCCGGCACGGTCGCGTCATGGTGATCTGCGAGAACTTGCGTCACAAGCAGCGCCAGGGCTGAACAACAACACAGAGGACCTCCTATGACCTGCCGGATCACACGGATCCGGCGTGCCCCCGGACTTCAGGCCGGGGCCCGGGCTCAGTGAGTCAACCCGGGGCGGTCAGGGAGCAGACCTGAAGAAGATCCTTAAGGAGAAAGCGCCGAAATGGCACGACTCATGGGCGTAGACCTCCCCCGCGAGAAGCGGTTGGAGATCGCCCTTACCTACATCTTTGGCATCGGGCGTACCCGCTCCAAGGAGCTGCTGAACGCGACCGAGTTGTCTCCCGACCTGCGGGTGAAGGATCTGTCCGATGAGGACGTCCTGAAGCTCAGGGACTACATCGAGGAGCACTTCAAGGTCGAGGGTGACCTCCGCCGTGAGGTCCAGGCCGACATTCGCCGGAAGATGGAGATCGGCTGCTACGAGGGCCTGCGCTGGCGTCGTGGTCTGCCAGTCCGCGGTCAGCGGACCAAGACCAACGCACGCACCCGCAAGGGTCCCAAGAAGACGGTCGCCGGCAAGAAGAAGGCCGGAAAGAAGTGAGCCAGTACTGCGGCAGGACGCTCAAGCTCGTCACGCAGTCGCGGCGTGGCCGGTCCGCCATGCGGGCCACCCTCGTCGCCCCGCAGAACGCCCGCCCAGAGGCGCTGCGGGACCTGTACCTCGACGCCGGGACGCGTATCCGGCGCGGGTCTGTCGCTCCTTCACCCACTCGCGCTTCCAAGTAGGAGAAACCCGAAGAAATGCCACCGAAGTCTCGTACTGGCGCCGTCAAGAAAGTGCGGCGCAAGGAAAAGAAGAACATCTCCCACGGGCATGCTCACATCAAGAGCACGTTCAACAACACGATCGTCTCGATCACCGACCCGCAGGGCAACGTGATCAGCTGGGCGTCCAGCGGCCACGTCGGCTTCAAGGGCTCGCGTAAGTCCACGCCGTTCGCCGCCCAGATGGCCGCGGAGAACGCCGCCCGCAAGGCCGCCGAACACGGCATGAAGAAGGTCGACGTGTTCGTCAAGGGCCCGGGCTCCGGCAGGGAGACCGCGATCCGTTCGCTGCAGGCAGCCGGCCTCGAGGTCGGCACGATCCAGGACGTGACCCCGCAGCCCCACAACGGCTGCCGCCCGCCCAAGCGGCGCCGGGTCTGAGGCACGGGGAGGAGTAAGAACACATGGCTCGTTACACGGGACCCGCGACGCGCAAGTCGCGGCGGCTCAAGGTTGACCTCGTCGGTGGCGACAAGGCGTTCGAGCGTCGCCCCTACCCGCCCGGCCAGCACGGCCGTGGCCGGATCAAGGAGAGCGAGTACCTGCTTCAGCTGCAGGAGAAGCAGAAGGCTCGCTTCACCTACGGCGTTCTCGAGCGTCAGTTCCGCAAGTACTACGACGAGGCCGTCCGCCAGCAGGGCAAGACCGGTGAGGTCCTGCTCCAGCTGCTGGAGTCGCGTTTGGACAACGTGGTGTACCGCGCGGGCCTCGCGCGTACCCGTCGCCAGGCGCGTCAGCTCGTCAGCCACGGTCACTTCATCGTCAACGGCGTGAAGGTGAACGTGCCGAGCTACCAGGTCACCAAGTTCGACATCATCGACGTCAAGCCGAAGTCGCTGCCGACGCTGCCGTTCGAGGTCGCCAAGGCGACCATCGGCGACCGGCCGATCCCGGCTTGGCTGCAGCTGGTGCCGTCGAACCTGCGGATCCTGGTGCACCAGCGGCCGGAGCGGGCGCAGATCGACGTGCCCGTCCAGGAACAGCTGATCGTCGAGTTCTACTCGAAGTAAGACTTGTTGACGCCCCGGCGTTCCGATAGCGCCGGGGCTCCATTTCCAGGCATCAAATAGCGGGTGCCTCAGGGAAGGAAACGAAGAAAGTGCTTATCTCACAGCGTCCCAGCCTCGCCGAGGAGCCGGTCAGCGAGACCAGGTCCCGGTTTGTCATCGAGCCGCTTGAGCCTGGCTTCGGCTACACGCTCGGCAACTCGCTGCGCCGGACCCTGCTGTCGTCGATCCCCGGCGCCGCGGTCACCAGCATCCGCATCGACGGCGTGCTGCACGAGTTCACCACCGTTCCCGGGGTGAAGGAAGACGTCACCGACATCATCCTGAACCTCAAGGAGCTCGTCGTTTCGTCCGAAGAGGACGAGCCGGTCACCATGTACCTGCGCAAGCAGGGCCCTGGTGAGGTCACCGCCGGAGACATCGTGCCGCCGGCCGGTGTCACCGTGCACAACCCCGATCTGCACATCGCCACGCTGAACGGCAAGGGCAAGCTGGAGATCGAGCTGGTCGTCGAGCGGGGCCGTGGTTACGTGCCCGCGGTGCAGAACAAGCAGGCAGGTGCCGAGATCGGCCGGATCCCGGTCGACTCGATCTACTCGCCGGTGCTGAAGGTGACCTACAAGGTCGAGGCGACTCGTGTCGAGCAGCGCACGGACTTCGACAAGCTGATCCTGGACGTCGAGTCCAAGCCGTCGATCACGCCGCGCGACGCGGTGGCATCGGCTGGTAAGACCCTGGTCGAGCTCTTCGGCCTCGCACGGGAGCTGAATGTCGATGCCGAGGGCATCGAGATCGGCCCGTCGCCCGCGGAGGCGGACACCATCGCCGCCTACGCGATGCCGATCGAGGACCTCGACCTGACGGTCCGTTCGTACAACTGCCTCAAGCGCGAGGGCATCCACACCGTGGGTGAGCTGGTTTCGCGCAGCGAGGCGGACCTGCTGGACATCCGTAACTTCGGTGCGAAGTCGATCGACGAGGTCAAGATGAAGCTCGTCAGCCTCGGCCTCGCGCTCAAGGACAGCCCCCCCGGGTTCGACCCGACGGCCGCGGCCGCCGACTACCCGGTCGAGGGCGCTTGGGCTACGGCGGACAGTGGTGTCGACACCAGCCACGACGACGGCCAGGACTACGCCGAGACGGAGCAGCTCTGAGTCCCTTGTGGACGCTCAAGAGCGGACATATCTAGGAGCTAGGAAATGCCCACCCCCACGAAGGGTCGCCGCCTCGGCGGGTCTCCGGCGCACGAACGGATGTTGCTGGCCAACCTGGCCACCTCGCTGTTCACGCACGGCCGGATCACCACCACGGAGGCCAAGGCCAAGCGGCTGCGCCCGTTGGCCGAGCGCCTGATCACCAAGGCGAAGCACGCGCACCTGGCCAACGAGGAGTACGCCAAGGCGACTCCCGAGGCCGAGCGCAAGGACAAGTACAGCGAGAGCGGCTTCAAGACCAGCCCGGCCGCACTGCACCACCGTCGCGAGATCACCAAGGTGATCCGCAACAAGGATGTCGTGCACCGGTTGCTGGCCGAGATCGGCCCGTTCTTCATCGACCGCGACGGCGGCTACACCCGGATCGTCAAGACGTTGCCGCGCAAGGGCGACAACGCCAAGATGGCGATCATCGAGCTGGTCAACGAGAAGACCGTGACCAGCGAGGCGGAGAAGGCCCGCGGCACCAAGTTCGCCAAGAAGGCCGACGAGCCGACGGCGGAGGAGACCAGCACTGAGGCAGTGGCCGAGGCCGACGCCGACGTGACCAAGGTCGAGGACGCCGACACCGAGGCTCCGGCCGAGGCCAAGGCTGACGAGGACACCGCCGAGGAGAAGTCCGAGAAGAAGGACGAGTCCTGACGGATCAGTTCGACCAGGAGCCCGTCGCCCCCACTGGGGACGACGGGCTCCTGCGTATACGCCTGGACATTTCCTACGACGGCACGGATTTCTCTGGCTGGGCCCGTCAACCCGAACGCCGCACGGTATGTGGCGTCCTGGAAGACACTCTCGCCCAAGTTTTGCGGCTGCCTGAAGTCCGTCTGACGGTCGCAGGCCGCACGGATGCTGGCGTGCACGCGACGGGCCAAGTGGCCCATGTGGACCTGCCTGCGGTCCCCGAGGCGTACCGCCTGAACCGCGCTTTGCCCGGTGATATCAGGATTCTGGGCGTTTCCGAGGTCACAAAGGACTTCGACGCACGCTTTTCCGCGCTGCGCAGGCATTACACGTACCGCGTATCCGACGCCGTCGTGGAACCCTTGCAGCGCAACCACATCGTGGCCTGGCCGCGCCCGCTTGACGTATCCCTGATCAACGCGGCAGCCCAGACCCTGCTGGGAACACACAACTTCGTGGCCTTCTGCAAACGCAGGGAAGGTGCTACCACGATCCGCGAACTCCAGCGCCTCGATTGGCACCGATCCGAAGGCATCCTGGTCGCCGAGGTCTCAGCCGACGCCTTCTGCCACTCGATGGTCCGCAGCCTCGTCGGCGCCCTTCTGGCTGTGGGAGAAGGAAAGCGCCCGATCGACTGGCCCGCGCGCCTGCTGACCGCTGAGGCCCGTTCCAGCGAAGTCACCGTCGCCCCAGCCCATGGCCTAGTCCTGACCAAAGTGGACTACCCGGCGCCCGAAGACCTCGCGGCACGAGCAGCCGAAACTCGAAACATCCGCACTATGGCCTCGTGAGTGGTTATTCGTGTTAGAACACGAATAACCACTCACGAGGAAGGACGCTCCTGTGCAGGGTGGGAGCCTCCCCGGCTACGCGGGATCCTTCGTTACTGCTGGACGAACAGCAGGCGGTTCGGGGAGCCCGTGCCCGCGTTGGTGATCACGTTCGGGGTCGAACGCGAGATCAGCGTGCTCTGCACCTGTGCCGGGGTGGCGGTGGGTGCGGTGGACAGGTACAGCGCGGCCGCGCCTGCGACGTGCGGGGTTGCCATCGAGGTGCCGCTGATGTTGTTTGTCGCCGTGTTGCTGCCGATCCACGACGACACGATGCTCTGGCCTGGCGCGAACAGGTCGGTGCAGTTACCGATGTTCGAGAAGGAGGCGCGGGCGTCGGTGTTCGTCGAGGCGTTCACCGTGATCGCTTCGGTGACCCGGGCCGGGGAGAAGCTGCACGCGTTGGCGCCGTCGGAGTTGCCGGACGCGATCGCGTAGGTGACGCCTGCCGCGATCGAACGGCGCACTGCCGCGTCGATCGAGGTGTTGGCGCCGCCACCGAGGCTCATGTTGGCAACGGCTGGCTTGCGGTGGTTCGCGGTCACCCAGTCGACACCCGCGACGACCTGTGCGGTCGTGCCGGAGCCGGAGCAGCTGAGCACGCGGACGGCGTAGAGCTGGACGCCCTTGGCCACACCGTATTGCGAGCCACCAACGGTTCCGGCGACGTGCGTGCCGTGGCCGTGGCAGTCGTTGGCGGTGCCGCCCGAGGTGATCGCGTCGAAACCGGTGCGGGCACGGCCACCGAAGGTGCTGTGCGTCAACAGGATTCCGGTGTCGATGATGTACGCGTTCACATTGGACGCTGTGTTCGGGTACGTGTATGCGTTGTTCAGCGGCAGGTTGCGCTGGTCGATCCGGTCGAGGCCCCACGACGGCGGGTTCTGCTGTGTCGCGGTGATCCTCATCATCTGGTCTGCCTGCACGTAGTCGACCGCTGGGTCCGCGGCGAGACGACGTGCTTGCTGCGCGGTCATGTCCGCGGCGAAACCGTTCAGTGCGGCTTTGTAGGTGAACTTGACCGTTCCGCCGTACTTCTGGGTCAACGACGCGGCGTTCGCCGGCGTGTTCTTCAGTGCGACGATGTATGAATTCGGCACCACGTCAGCCGCGTTGACGTCGAGGATTGTGCCTTCAGCGGCGTGCGCAGGCGTGGCCAGTCCGATTGTCGCGGCGAACAGCACCGCCGCGATTCCGGCTGTGCCCGTCATACGGGCAGCCTTCATTACTCGCATCCTCTGGTCTCCTTCTAGCAGGGCGTCCGCGCCGGTGGAAAGCGGAACGGACGGTTTGGAAGGAACGAACTACACATTTGTCGGCTACCAGTGCATTACGCAAGAGAACAACGTAACTTCGGTGAGTCACGTATCGCCAGAAAGAACTTCTGGGAATGAATTGGACTGTTCGGCGCAACGTGAATTACGCCGAACAGTCCAACTGTCTGGCTGTTAGATGACCAATGTCCACTTATTGAGGTTTCCGCTGTCGCCGCTCAGCATGTCCGCGACGCGCGATGTCCAGGTTCCGTTGGCATCTTCCGGTGACAGATTCACCGTGTACGTCTCGATGACATTGTCCTCGCTGTCGCCGCCGGTCTGCTCCTTGAGGTTGCGGACTGTGCCGCCAGGCGACACAAGGTCGATCCTCAGGTCGCCACGCCACGTGTGGGTGATGTCGACCGAGACCTTCGCGGACGTCGAGCCCTTCTTGCCCGAGCACTCCGAAACCGAGATCGGGCTGTTCACTGTGGCCCGGTCCGGGATCGGGAAGTCGGTGTCGTTGGTCTTGGTCGCGCAGGTGACCGGCGGCGGCTCGGTGCCACCGGCGCCGACGTACAGCAGCTTGTTCGGCGAGCCAGCGCCCGGGTCGGTGATCTTGTCGCTCGTCGCCGAGTTCACCAGCGCGTCACGGACCTGCTGCGGGGTCGCGTTCGTGTTGGCGGACAGGTACAGCGCGGCCGCGCCCGCGACGTGCGGGGTCGCCATCGAGGTGCCGCTGATGTTGTTGGTGGCGGTGTCGTTCGTGTTCCACGAGGACACGATGCTCTGGCCGGGTGCGTAGATGTCGGTGCACGTGCCGACGTTGGAGAAGTTGGCGCGGGCGTCGGTGTTGGTCGACGCGTTCACGGTGATCGCCTCGGGCACGCGTGCCGGGGAGTAGTTGCAAGCGTTTGCGCCGTAGGAGTTGCCGGACGCGATGGCGTACGTGACGCCAGCCGCGATCGACCGCTTCACCGCGTCGTCCAGAGCCGTGTCAGCGCCGCCGCCGAGGCTCATGTTGGCGACCGCGGGCTTCACGGCGTTGGCGGTCACCCAGTCGATTCCGGCGACGACCTGCGCGGTCGTGCCGGAACCCTGGCAGTTCAGCACGCGGACCGCGTAGAGCTTGACGCCCTTGGCCACGCCGTACTGTGAACCGCCGACGGTGCCCGCGACGTGCGTGCCGTGGCCGTGGCAGTCGTTTGCGGTGCCGCCCTGGTCGATCGCGTCGAAGCCGGTGACCGCGCGGCCGCCGAACGTCTGGTGCGTCAGGCGAATCCCGGTGTCCAAAATGTACGCGTTCACATTGGACGCGTTGTTCGGGTAGGTATAGGAGTTGTCCAGCGGCAGGTTGCGCTGGTCAATCCGGTCGAGCCCCCACGAAGGCGGGTTCGGCTGGGTGTCGTTGACCGTGAACGTCTTGTTGGCCTGGACGTACGCGACGGCCGGGTCGGCGGCCAGCTTGCGGGCCTGTGCCTCGGACATCGTCGCGGCGAAGCCGTTCAGCGCGGACTTGTACGTGTGCGTCACGCTGGCGCCGTACTTCTGGCTCAGCGTGGCAGCGGTCTGTGGCGTGTTCTTCAGAACGACCACAAAGGAATCTTTGACCACGCCAGCCGCGTCAAGGCCGAGAATCTGGCCTTGAGCGGCGGACACCGGCGTGGCCAGCCCGACCGACGCGGCAACGGCCGCGGCGATCCCAGCGATGCCCGTGATTCGGGCAGCCCGACTTACACCCATCCTGAGATCTCCTTCGTGCAGGGCGTGCACGGCCTGTGACGACACCAGGCCGTACACGACGGGAAGGACGGATCAACAGACTGAGCTGTCACCGGGTGATAACACAAGGTCACATCGGGGGTTTACATATTCCCAGAAAGATGTCAGTCTCCGCGCCTAATGGGGCCAAGGATCTGTTGTTCGCGCTGTGTGGTGAACAATCTCAATGGCCGCCAGAGGTTCGCGTTGAAGGCCACGACCTGGTCATCTTGCAGCGACGTGAGCTGATTGATCAAGTGCGCGGGCAGTCGCCAAATGCGCTGCGCGAGTTGTGCTTGGCCCGCTGGAAGTCGTTGCATAAGCACAAGATCAGCCGCGTTCGCGGTGGCGCCAGCCTGCGGGTGCAAATACGGCAAAACGTAAATTGTGGTCTGCCATGGCGTTCTCGGCGGGAACAGTTCCTGCGGCGTCGGTCCACCGTCGTGCACAACGAGTAGCGGGCCGTCCTCGCTCGGCCGGGGCAGTTCGACCGGGCTGAGCCTGCGGATCTGCGCCAGCGGAACCGGCCGCCCATCCGGTCCGGTGCCCGCAGCCTTCACGAGCACCTGCCACTTCGTCGGACGCCCGGTCGCGACCACCACCCACGCGCCGACGGCCATCGCGCGCAACGCCGTCTGCAGCGCCAGATACATCCCGCCGACCAGCACGATCCTGGTCGGTGCCGGGCGCAGCGCGGACACGATCAGCGGCTCGCCGCCCATGCCCATCCCGAGCACCATGCCGCCGCGATCGCCGGAAAGGCTGACGTGGTCGAGCATTTCCGGCGAGACCGTGAACTCGGGCGCGACGCCCTTGTTGAGCCCCTGCGCGTCCACCAACCTGGAACTGCTCACACCGCACCTCCCAGTGGCAACGTGGCGGCGAGGCCAGCGACCTGCAGGCCACGCAACGGGGTCAGGGTGATCCCGAGCTTGTCGGAGATCTCCTCGAGCTTGCCGTCGGCGGCGTCGAGTTCGCCGGGCGTCCGCGCGCTGACGCGCACAAGACCGCGCACACCGATCTGGTTGTCTTCTGCGCCAGGCGAAAGCGACAACGCGATGGTCGACGACAACGCCCGCACACCGGTCAGCGCGTTCAAGCTCGTCGCGGTTTTGCCGTTGGGCCAGCCGGTGATCGAGTAGCTCGCGTGGCCGACACCGGCCGCGGTCACTCCCGTCCACTTCTCCTGCAAGCTCACGCGGGTGTTCGTCCCGGCGACCGCGGTGAGTTCGGCTGACGTGATGCCTGCCTTGAGCAACTCGTCGGGATCGAGCGGACGCGTTGGCACGCCACGTGATTCGAGCGCGCTGCGGACACGAGAAAGCGCGCCGATCAGTGCGCGATGCGAACCGACAACACCGCCGCCACGCTCACGAACCGCTGCGGGACAACGACTTGGGTCAAGGCGTACGGCCACCCACGTGGTGCGTCGCGCGGCTGCGGGCAACGGCCCGAGCACTTCGAGATACGCGCTGAGCGCGGGCGAGTTGGGCGGCAGCGACGTGCTTCCCGGGTAACAGTGCCAGATCACCTGAATCGCGTCCAACACAACACCACGGTCTTCCAGGCACGGCGCCAGCGCGCCGAGCGGCAGGCTTGGCAGCGCGTCGGCCTGCGTGACCAAGCTCGGCGTGGGATCGACAAGCAGCACAGCGGTCCACGAGCCGTCGTGCCACGCCAAACCCAGCGGGTTGCCCTCGTGATCCTGCGCGTGTGCGACAACGAGGTCAGGCGCGGCCAACCGCAGCAACGCGACGCGCGCGTCCTCGGGGCCAGTGACCGCGGCCGCGCTGTCCGCGGCGACCTGTTCCATCGAGATCGGGGCTGAGGGCTTCGTCACTCTGCCGTGCGACCGGAACGTGTAGCGAGTGGTCAAGCTCACCCACTGCGGGAACCAGCGGCCACGCCAGCGGATGAACGCGAACAGCAGCGCGACCACGAGAACACAGATCGACACGTACAGCAGGCTCGTGTTGATCGCCAGCAAGATCAGGCCGATCGCCAGGCCGAGCTCGACAACGACGAGGTTGGTCACCGGCAGCGCGCCGAGGCTCGCGCCGGTCTGCCTTCTGCGTGCCGAGATCGGGATCTTGGGCGCACTCGGCTGCTGCTGCGGCATCGGCCCGGTGCCACCCGGCGGCGTACCGCCCGGCGGACGCTGACCCGGCGGCGGACCGGGTGGACCGGGTGGGCGCCCACCAGGAGGCCTTCCGCCCGGCGGCGGCCCTCCCGGCGGCATTCCGCCGGGTGGCCCACCGCCTGGTGGACGTCCCCCCGGCGGTGGTCCGCCATGGCGTGGTGGCGTGGTCACCGACATCCCTATCCGTCTCTTCCCCTCGATGGCAGGCCTGGTCAGTGCCAGTTCACCGGAACTGCCAGTCCGCGCCTTCTGCTACGGCTATCCTGCGGAACCGTACCGCGACAGGGAGAGCTGCAGGCCGAGAATGCCCTCAACACCGACGACAAAGTCTCAGGTTCAGGCGTATCGCTTCGTGCTGCGAAGGATGCAGTCCGCGCTGGTCCGGAAGGACGCAGTGATGCTGCACGACCCGATGCGCACGCACTCGCGTGCGACCGCCGTCGGGTTCATCCTCGGCGCGATCGGTGTGCTCGGGTTCGTGATCGTGGGCCTGCTCGCGCCCAAACCGGCGCTGCCGGAAGCGGGGATCATCATCGCCCAGCCGTCCGGCACGGTGTACGTGGTCTCCGGCAACCCGAAGACCCTGACGCCGACGTTCAACCTGGCGTCGGCGCGCCTGCTGATGCTGGCCCAGCAGAACCAGGGCCAGAACAACGGCGGCGCGGGCGGCGGTGAGACCGATGTGGACACCCCGGCGACGCCGCCGGAGAACCCACGGGTGGTCGCGGACAAGGACCTCAAGGACATCCCGAAGCGCCAGCTGACCGGGATCCTGAACGGACCGCAGCTGCTACCCGCCGACGACCAGCGGATCTCGGACAACTGGGCGGTGTGCGACCGGATCGTGATCGACCCGTCGTTGCCGGAAGCCAACCAGGCGACCGGCATCCAGACGACGGTGCTCGCTGGCGTGAGCGACCTGAACAGGGAGCTGCAGCCAGGCGAATCGCTGCTGGTGCAGGCGGAGAACAGGAAGACCTACCTGGTCTACCGGACGCCGAGCAACGTCAACGAGCGCAACTCCAACGCGGTCCGCGCCGAGGTCGACGTGACGAAGGCGTCGGTGCGCCAGGCGCTCAACCTCGAAGGCACCGACATCCGCCGGATCAGCACGGGCATGCTGAACGCGATCCCCGAGGTGAAGGCGCTGGCCGCGCCCGTGATCTCCGGCAGCGGAACGTCCAACCTCGGTGTGCCGGTCGGCGCGGTGTTCACGGTGCAGAACGCCAACACCCGCGACTACTACGTCCAGTACAGCGACGGCATCGAGCGGATCAAGTCGGTGACGGCCGACCTGATCCGGTACGAGAAGTCGGCCGGTGGCGCGAACCTCCAGCAGGTCTCGCCGGACCAGATCGGCACGCAGACGATCCAGAACCGGATCGACGACAACCTGGCCCCGGACACCCCACCGGACGTGCTGAAAGCGCAGGCCGCGGGCAACTCGGTCGCCTGCCTCGGCTGGAACCTGCAGGGCACGGGCGACGCGCGCGACGGCCACACGTCGCTGCACATCAGCGGCGAACTGCCGACGCCGAAGGACACGTCGGGCGCCCGGATGCAGCCGCTGAAGATCTCGACCCCGGGTGCGGACGGCCAGCGGCTGGACGGATTCTTCATGCCGCCGGGCCGGGCCGCTGTGGTCAGGGGTTCGGCGTCCAAAGCGGACTTCGACCGTGGCCCGATCTACCTGATCTCGGACCGTGGCGTGAAGTACGGCATCCCGGACACGAGGACAGCGGGTGCGCTCGGTCTCGACAAGCAAAGCCCGGCGCCGGACGCGATTGTGCGGCTGTTGCCTGATGGGGCGTCGTTGTCGGCGAAGGACGTGAACCGGAGCTTCGACACGGTGCCACTGGATCCGAGCGCGGGCACGGTGGACACACCACCCGCGCAGGGCGGTGGCAGCTAGTTCTTCTTGAGTCCCCGGAAGTGCCCTGTCACGGTCACCTCAGTATCTGTGTCCTTGAGTGTGACCTGGCAGGTCTTGGTGCCATCGGTGCGGCAGCCACCAGTGCCCCCATATTTGTCGAAGTGGCTGGTGTAGCCATCACGTTTGGGGGCGTCCTCGGTCGCGACCAGGTCGAATGAGTCGCCGGGTTTGCCGGTGACGACGATCGAGGTCGAGGCCCTGCCGGCAGTCACGCACTTGCTTCCATTGGACACAGAGATGGTGCCATCCGCGTCGTAGATCTTGGTGCAGGTGATGGTCAGCTTGATCGGCTTGCGTTTCCAGGTGGTCTGCACTGTGGTCACGTTGGCCGAAGCCTTGACCTTGCAAGGCTGAACGGCGCCTGTGCACGCGCCACCCCATTTGTCGAAAGCGTGCCGGTCGGGGTCGGCGGCCCGGGCGCTCAGCGAGATTTCGGTGTTGCGCGGGACCTGGACCTCACACGTACTCGGGCACGTGATCCCGCTGCCTTCCACGATGCCGTCGGCGTTCTGCGTGACTCTGACGGTGACCGGATCCGCGGCCGTGCCGAAGGTGTAGCCGATGTTCAGCCGGTCGCCGGTCAGGACGAACTCGCAACTGGTTGTGCTGCCAGGACAGTTCTGCCACGAGCCGTGCGTGCGGCCTTGGCTGGGTGTCGCGACGAGTTTGATGCCGGTGTCCGGTGGGAGATCGACCTCGCACGTGCCAGGGCAATCAATGCCGTTTCCGGTGATTTTACCGCCGTCGGGCGTTCGCACCCTGACCTTGTACGTCGGGGTCGCGGAAACCGTGACGGGCACCGATGTCGCGACTTCCTCAGTGCCGATCCGGGCTTTCACAGCGACTTGGTAGGTGTTCGCCGCGGCCCATTTGTGCGATGTGGTGGCGCCATCGCCGGATGCGCCGTCGCCGAACATCCACTGAGCCTCGGTGGGTTGGTCGCCGCTGAGGCTCTGCACCCGCAGTTCGATCGGCTGGCCGACGATCGGGCTGACATCGCTCATGCTGATCTTGAGCTGTGACTTGGGTTTGTCGGCGCCTGTTCGCTGGCCGGGTTGGTCGGTCTGCCGGGACGGCGTCGGTTTGTCGGTGCCGGGTTTGGCAGTGGCGGGTTTGGTCGGCTGCTGCGTTCCTGGGCCGCCGGTGACCGGCGTGGTCACGCCTCTGGCCGGGTTCTTGGGATCGTACTTGGCGGTCGGCGTGACGGTGCCGTCCAGCTGGATGACGCCGGCTTTCTCGGACATCAGGTCGTTGTAGAAGACGACACTGTCCTTCGTGAGCAGCTGGAACGTGCTGCCGGTGTCGAGGACCTTCGGTTTGGCGAGCACCGCGGACCGCTGCAGATCGATGATCCACACCTCGCCGGTGGCATAGTTCGGCACGAACAGCCGATTGTCACTTTCCACCGGCGCACCGAAATCGCTGTCTCCGGCAAGCGGAACCACCTTGGAACAATCGCTTTCCAGCAGATCGCACACGGTCAGCACACCGCGTTTGTGCACGACGTAAAGGCGTTCGTTGTGCGGTGAGCCGCTTGCGCGCAGCACATCATCCGGGCGGACATCGAGCTGGATCGTGTCGACAACGGACGCGGTCGTGCTGCTGAGGCTGATGGCTCGCGCGCCCTTCCGGTCGATCACGACAGGATGCCCATTCGCTAGCGTGATCAGACTTTCGCCAGGCTCAGCGACATCATGCAATGACCGCTGACCGTCATGAACCCTGGCAACCTTGCCGGTGGCCGGATCAATCGACCAGAACACGCCCTCATCGTCGACGGCCGCGGTGCCAGCGGTGAGCTTGTCGGCGACCGAGATCATCTCGCCACGTCGTTGCAGCGTGCGAGGGTCGGTGTCGGCGAGAATGCCGCGCCGATTGTCCACTGTGTACAGAGCGGTCCGGCCGGGGATGACCGTGAGATCCCTGGACGCGTCCGCGATCGGGGTTTCCGGCTGGCTCACGTCGAACGTCGCGCCGTCGATCCGCCGGATCGTGCCCGCGCTCCTGTCGACGGCGTAGGCAGTGGTGCCTTGCTGTACGACCGCCAGCGAGTTGCCGCTGGGCGCCACCTGAACCTGCGCCGAGACCTCGGCAGTCATCCCGTCGAGCAGCGTTACCTGACCGACCTTGCCGGACGCGAGCCACGCCGCACCGGACAGCAAACGCGTGTCCTGTGCGGGGCTGCCTTCGCCGAACAGCACGACGCCGGTGACCGCGAGTGCCGCGACCACCGCCAACCCCAAGCCCCTGATGTTGCGCATCGCGGCGCATCGTCTGATGTGCGCTGATGGTCGGCCAGGGTGCGTGCACCTAGATGGGCCGGGAAAAGGTCCCGGTGTGCTCCTCGCATCGGATGCCAGGAGCACACCGAGTCATTACGAGTCGCCCCGCCACCTGGCGATGTCTTCTTCGGTGACTTCCACTGGCCCCTCGGCTACCTGGGTGATCCTGATGTGGTTGCCGAACGGATCCCGCAAGGCGCAGTCGATTCCGTACGGCTGCTGAGTCGGCTTCTCGGTGAACTCCACGCCTTTCGCGCTGAGGGTGTCGTAGGTCTTCTGGCAGTCGTCGGTGTTGAGGATCGCGGCGACACCGAGCGCTCCCTTTGTCACCAGGTCCCGGACCTGGGCGGCGACTTCCTCGCTGAGACGTGGCGGCTTGGGGACTTCAAGCAGGATCTGGCGCTCCGGGTCGGACGGCAGGCTGATGGTGAGCCAGCGCATGAATCCCATGTCGACATCGGCGACGACCTGGAACCCCAGCTTGCCGACGTAGAAATCGAGAGCTTCGTCCTGGTCGAGGACAGGGACGGAATGGATGCTGATGCGGGTGAACATGCCGGGAACACTATGGCCGGCGAAGGCCCGTGCGCTTATCCAAAACTACTCGGTTTGCTCCAGGCTTTGACAAAACAGCCGGGGACAGCGACCGGCCGCGTCCTGGTGCGGTACTCGGTCGGCGACACCCCGACGATGGCACGGAAAGTCCGGCTGAACGTGCCAAGACTCTCAAATCCGACCTGTGCGGACACATCGGTCACCGCGACCGAAGTGGACCGCAGCAGCGCCATCGCCCGCTCGATCCGCCGCCGTTGCAGATACCGGTGTGGCGTCTCGCCGAAGGTCGCCCGGAACGACCGGGTGAAGTGCGTCGGCGACATCAGGGCGATCCGGGCGAGCGCAGGCACGTCCAGCGGACTGTCGAATTCCCGGTCCATCGCGTCCCGGGCCCGCAGCAGCCGCCGGTTCTGGTCTTCCGACGGGCTGAACATATGCCTACTTCCCAGCTCAGGCCTCGTGAGTGGTTAGCAGGGTTAGAACGCCGCCAACCACTCACGAGGGCTGCTAGTCCGGCTGGATCCAGGAGGTGTGGATCAGCTGCTGGCCGAGCTTGCGGGTGACCATCACACCTCGGCCAGGTGGCAGCGGCTTGGACTTGTACGTGCCGAGCAGGACACCTTCGTCCTTGCTCGCGCTCATCACCAGGCCGGGGACGGACAGTTCCTTCAGCTTGCCGATGATCGGGTCGAAGGCCGCACGCGACGCGCCACCCGAGCGGCGGGCGACGATCATGTGCATACCGACGTCCTTGGCCTGCGGGAGGAATTCCTGCAGCGGCTGCAGCGGGTTGCCGCCTTGGGTTGCGACCAGGTCGTAGTCGTCGACGATGACGAACAGTTCCGGGCCGGACCACCATGAGCGGCTCTTCAGCTGCTCCTGCGTGGTGTCGGGACCGGGTAGCCGCTTCTTCAGCGAGCCGACGACGTCGCGCATCATGTCGTTGAGCTGGTTGGCCGAGACCGCGTATCCGAGCAGGTGGCCGGTGTTGATGAAGCCGAGCATCGTGCGGCGGTAGTCGACGAGCAGCACGACCACTTGGTCTTCGGAGTAGCGCTCCATGATTCCGCGGACGATGTTGCGCAGCAGGTTCGTCTTGCCGGACTCACCGTCGGCGAACGCGAGGAAGTGCGGCTCGGCGTCGAAGTCGAGGTAGACCGGGGCCAGCTCGTCCTCGTTCACACCGATCGGGATCAGCCTGGAGTTGCGGTGCTTGTCCATCTTGATCAGGTCGTCGTACGGCATCAGGTCCGGCAGCAGGCGGATCGCCGGCGCCGACGGGCCACGCCAGTACTGCCTGATCTTGGCCGACGCGTCCTGCACACCGGCACCGACGTCCTCGGACTTCGGCGAGCCGTCGATCCTCGGCAGGCCGACGAGGAAGTGCAGCTTGTCGCGGGTCAGACCGCGGCCGGGGCGGCCAGCTGGCACGTTCACGGCGACGCGCCGGTCGATGTCGGACTCGGTCGGGTCACCGAGCCGCAGCTCGAACCGGGTGCCCATCAGGTCCTTCACCGCAGGCCGGATCTCCGCCCACCGGTTGGCGGCGACGATCACGTGCACGCCATACGAAAGACCCTGCGCGACCAGGTTCACCACCTGGGCCTCGAGCGCCTCGAACTCCTGCCGGAAGTTCATCCAGCCGTCCACGATCAGGAACACGTCACCGAACGGGTCCTCGGCGAGCTGGCCCTGCCGCTTCCGGTTGCGGAACTCGACCATCGAGTCGATCCCGTTGTCCCGGAACATCTGCTCGCGTTCGGTGATCAACGAGGTGATCTCGGCGATCATCCGTCGAGCCAGATCCGGGTCCAACCTGGACGCCACACCACCGACATGCGGCAGGCCGCGCAGCGACGCGAGCGTTCCACCACCGAGGTCGAGGCAGTAGAACTGCGCTTCCTGCGGGGTGTGCGTCAACGCCATCGACATCACCAGAGTTCGCAGCAGCATCGACTTGCCTGACTGCGGACCACCGACGAGCGCGGCATGCCCCGCGGCACCGGAGAAGTCCGCCCACAGCAGGTCACGGCGCTGTTCGAACGGCTTGTCGATGATGCCGAGCGGCACCTGGAGCCGTCCGTTGGCGAAGTGCCCGGGCACGGTCATGCCGCGGTCCTCGGTCGGCTGCAACGGCGAGAGCAGTTCGTCCAATGTGGACGAGACTTCCAGCGGCGGCAGCCACACCTCGTGCGCGGGCGGGCCCTGCTTGTAGAGCCGCTTGACGATGACGTCGAGCTCGCTCTCCTCGGTGCCGCCTTCCGGCTTCTGCTCCTTGGGCTGCTCGACCGGCCTGATCGGTTCCTTGGCGATCTCGATGAAGTCCGGCACGAACAGCCGGGGCCGCTTGTCACTCGTGACCGGCGCCGACGGGCCAGCGGTCTGCATACCGGCAGGCCGATACGGGCCGGACACGTAGGAAGCCTTGAACCGCACCATGGTCGAGGTGTCGAACTTCAGATACCCGGACCCTGGAATGGAAGGCAGCTCGAACGCGTCCGGAACACCGATCGCCGCACGGGATTCCGCCGCGGAGAACGTCTTCAGACCGATCCGGTACGACAGGTGCGAGTCGAGGCCACGCAGCTTGCCTTCTTCGAGGCGCTGCGAGGCCAGCAGCATGTGCATCTGCAGCGACCGGCCGAGCCGGCCGATCGCGACGAACAGGTCGATGAAGTCCGGCTTGGCCGACAACAGCTCGGAGAACTCGTCGACCACGATGAACAACGCGGGCAACGGGTCGAGGTCGGCGCCGTTCTCACGGGCCTTCTCGTACTCCCACACGTTCTTGAAGTTGCCACCGTTCTTCAGCGCTTCCTGGCGCCGGTTCATCTCACCGGCGAGCGCGTCCTTCATCCGGTCGACCAGCGTCAGGTCGCCCTGCAGGTTGGTGATGGTCGCGGCGACGTGTGGCGCGTCGTCGAGACCGAGGAACGTCGCACCACCCTTGAAGTCGACCAGGACGAAGTTGAGGATCGTGGACGAGTGCGTCGCCAGCATGCCGAGTACCAGAGTTCTGAGGAACTCCGACTTACCGGAACCGGTCGCGCCGATGCACAGGCCGTGCGGGCCCATGCCCTCCATCGCCGCCTCTTTGATGTCCAGCTCGACGGCCTGACCGAACTCGCCGATCCCGAACGGGACCCGGTAGCGGTCGCGGACCGGTCGTGGCCGCCACGCCGACTGCACGTCGAACGTCATCGGATCGCCTGGAATACCAAGCAGTTCCAGCAGCGTCGGGTTGGACAGCAGCGGCTCCTCCTCGCCGGAGTCCGCGGCACCACTGCCGAGCCGGTACGGCGAAAGCTTGCGCGCCAACGCTTCCGCCTCGGCGATGCTCAGCGTGTCCGGCGCGCCGAACCATTCGACGCCGCTCGTGCCGCTGCGCGCGCCGAGCCGCGTCGGCTCGACGACCAGCCGCAGGCCACGCCGGGAAGTCAGGTTGCCGAGCGTGTCGGACAGGTCGAGCAGTGTGACGCCGATCAGTCCTTCTTCCAGGATGATCTGCTCTTCACGGGTGACGTCACCGTCGTCGATCACGATCACCACGTGCGGCTGGTCCGGCTGCGGCGGCGCGTTGCGGGTGAACCGCTGCCGGTCGCGCAGCTGCTCGTCCAGCCAGTGCTCGACCTGGGCGAGCGAGCCCGCCATCAGCCGCATCTGGCCGATGCCGTCGACCATCGAGGGGTGCTGCGCGTGCGGCAGCCACTTCGCCCATTCCCACTCGGCTTTGGCGCGGCCGGTGGTCACGACGGCGACGATCACGTCGTCCGGGGTGTGGAACGTCACCAGCTGGGCCAGCATCGCCCTGGCCAGCGCGCGGGTCAGCTCCTTCTCGCCGGAGAAGCTGACCGCGGCGAAGTTGCGGATCGCCAGCGAGATCGGCAGGTCGGGCACGATCGAGTGGGCGCGCACGAACCGGCGCAGCGCCAGCGTGGCGATCGGTTCCAGCTCGTCGACCGGGCCGGTCTGCGGCGGCACGAGCCGGGTGGCCAGCCTGGTCGAGGCCCGGCCGACCCGCAGGTGGCAGAAGTCGGCGTCGGCTTGGCGGCGCTCCCACATGCGCCGGGAGGACTGGGCGATCGACCAGAGTGCCTCGGGGTCCGGGTGGATCCACTCGCGCTCGAGCCGCTGGTCACGGGCGGCTTCACGGGCCCGGTCGCGCATCTGGCCGAGGTAGCGCAGGTAGTCCTTGCGGTCCTCGTTCATCTCGGCTTTCTTCTGCCCGCCGCTTCGGCCACCGCCGCCAGCGAACATGCCGACCATCGAGAACATCATCATGACCGGGAACAGCAGCGTCATCGGGTTGCGCGCCTGCGGCCCGCCGAGGGTGAACATCATGACGACCATGCCCAGCATCGCCACGATCATCACGACCGGCATCATTTTCATCAGGATGCTGCCGGGGATGACCCGAGGCACCTCTGGTGGCGGCTCGAGGTGCACCTCGCCGCCAGGCGGTCGCGGTGCGGCGAGACGTGGCATGCGCTTGAACTGCAGCGTGCTCACGGTGGGGGCCCCTCTTCGACGTTCGGTAAAGACACAGTTCGCGGAACCGCCAGCGGAGGAGATCCCGGTCCGGCCATACTAGGGGCGCCCACCGACAGGGATGAGCCATTCGGTGAAGAAGTACCCGGCCAAGTGGGCGAGCACATAGGGTCAGGCGAACTTTCCGCAGAAGCTGAAAAGGGGGCAGGCGTGGCTACCGGTACGACAGTGTTCAGCAGGGTGACTGTCGTCGCGCCGAGAACGCGCATCGACGTCGCACTTCCCGCTGACGTGTCAGTGGCCGATCTGCTGCCGATGCTGCTGGACATGGCGGGGGAGGCGACGCCGGACGGCGGCGCGCGGCACGGCGGGTGGTGCCTGGCCAAGCTGGGCGACAACCCACTGGAACCAAGCCGCACGCTCGGCTCGTTGGGCATCGTCGACGGCGACATGTTGCAGCTGCGCAAGCGCAACGAGAACCCGCCGCCACCGCTGTACGACGACGTGGTCGACGCGATCGCGGAGTCCAGCCCGGACAGCTTCCGCCCGTGGACAAAGCAGACAGCCAACCGCATCGGATACATAGCGGGCGCGATCGCGCTCGTGATCGCGGCGGTCGCGGTGTTCATGGGTGGCCCGGTCAACGGCGGCTCCCAGCTCGCGGCTGCCATCGCGGCCGGTGCGACCGCGATCATCGCGGTGGGTGCCGGCGCCGTCGTCGCGCGTGCGTACCAAGCGACGACCGCGGGCGTGCTCATCGCCGCGGCGGGCGGTCTGCCCATGGCGTTCGTGAGCGGCATATACATCGTGCCGGATGGTCTTGGCGCGGCGAACTACCTGCTCGGCTCGGCCTTGATGGGAATCGTGGCCTCGGCGTCGATCCTGCTGATCGGCGCGGGCGTGACCACGTTCGTCGCCGCGGGAACGGCCTCGGTGTTCGGCATCCTGGCGTTCACGGTCGGGACGTTGATCGATCACCCGGCGCCCGGTATCGCCGCTGGTACGGCGGCTGCCGCGCTTGCCGGAATCTCGATGCTGCCGAGGCTGACGATCCAGCTGGCCAAGCTGCCGCTGCCGAACGTGCCGGGCAGCGCGGAAGACCTCAAAGAAGACACCGCCATGCCGGACTACCGTTCGATCGAGCGGCGCGCGGGCCTGGCGCACGAGTATATGACCGGCATGATCGTCGGCAGCGGGATCGTCGCGGCGATCTCCGCGATGATCAGCGCGACGGCCCCAGGCGTCTGGGGCGTCATCACCGCGGTCGTGGTCACGCTCGTACTGTTGCTGCGCGGCCGGACGTACGCCAACGGCAGCCAGGCGATCGCGTTGCTGGGAACGGGAATGCTGTCCGCCGCAGGTGTCCTCATTGGATGGCTGGTCGTGGCGAGTTCCTTCGACCGGCTGCTGTGGGTGTTCGGCGCGCTGCTGTTGATCGGCGCTGCGGCACTCGTGCTCGGTGTGATCTTCCCCGAGCAGAAGTTCTCCCCGCCGCTGCGTCGGGGCGTGGAGATCTTCGAGGCGATCTGCATCGCGGCCGTGCTGCCGCTTTCGCTGGCCGTCATGGACCTTTACTCGACGTTGCGGCACCTCGACTTCAAGATCTGAGTCCGATGACCACGACACCGACGAAGATCGCGACGGTGATCGCCGTCGCCGGCCTGCTGATGTCCAACCCTGGGTACGCACAGCAGCAGCCGAAACCGTTGTACGCCTCGGGCCCGGTACCGCCGAAGGTCGACATGTCCAGGGCGCTGATCACGGACACCAAAGGGCCGCCCCAAAACGTCGACTACGCGCCCAAGGGCCAGTGCATGAGCAGCCTGAACGACGGAAACGTCGTGCTGCCCAACAAGCCATGGGGCCAGCAGCAGCTCAGGATCGAAGAAGCGCAGAAATTCGCGACCGGCAAAGGCCAAGTAGTCGCGGTGATCGACACCGGCGTACGTGAACACGACTACCTCAAAGGTCGCGTGCTCAAAGGTGCGGACTACGTCAGCAAGAACTCGAACTCGTTGGACGACTGCGACGGACACGGCACGGAGGTCGCGGGCATCATCGCGGCGAAGAGCCCTGACCTGACCAAGGTCGGCTTCACCGGGGTAGCCCCGGACGCGAAGATCCTGGCGATCCGGCAATCGAGCGAGATCTACAAGGGAACCCCAGCGCCAACACCGGAAAAACCGAACCCGTCCGAGGAAACCGCGGGAAACCTGACCACGCTGGCGCAGGCAGTAGTGCACGCGGCGAACATCGACGAAGTCACCGTGATCAACATGTCGGTGGACAACTGCCGCTCGGCGGAGTTCGCGATGAACGGCCCGGAGAAAGACCTGCAGCGAGCCCTGCGCTACGCGGTGGACCAGAACAAAGTGGTCGTGGCCTCGGCAGGAAACCAGGGACCGATCTGCAAAGACCCTCGTAACGGCCCGGATCCGAAGAACCCAACGCACATCGTGACGCCACCATGGTTCGCGGAAGACGTGATCTCGGTCGCCGCGGTGAACCGCAAAGGAAACCTGGCGCCGTTCAGCGTGCAGGGACCGTGGGTGAGCGTGGCCGCGCCGGGCACGGAGATCATCTCCCTGGACCCAGGCGGAACGCTGGCAAACCAGACCTACCAGGGCCAGCAGCGAACCGCGATCCAAGGAACGAGCTTCGCGGCGCCATACGTGGCCGGTCTCGCGGCGTTGATCCGTGAGCGATTCCCGGACCTCAAAGCCCGCGACGTGATGCACCGGATCAAGATGACCGCGCAGCATCCGGCGGCGCCCGGAGGCCGGGACAACCTGGTCGGCTACGGAATGATCAACCCGATCGCCGCGCTGACCGCGATGGTGCCAGCCGAATTCAACATCCCCAACGACACAGCGGAGAACCTGCCCGCGAGCATGCCGCCGATCAAACCGAAGGACTGGACGGCGATGACCGTCGCGCTGATCGGCGCGGGCGGTGGCGTGCTGCTGTTGCTGCTGACCCTGTTCGTGATGCACGCCATCCGCCGCAACAAACCCGAGTCCTAACAGGACGATTTCCCAGGTCAAGCCTCGTGAGTGGTTAGGCGTGTTAGAACGCGGCTAACCACTCACGAGGGGTCCTAGTTGGACCGATAAGCGCTGATGGCCAGCGCCGCGCCAACCGCAGCGACCGTCAAATTGGCATACAGCTCATACCCGGCCAAAAATCCGATGTTCGGAATCACCCACCGGTTCACCGAGTTCAGGATGAACCCGAAGAACGGCTGGTAGAACAGGTAATCGACGGTGCCGCTGACACCGATGAGCAACAGCAGCACACCGAGCAGCCAAATGACCTTCCGCATGGTCGTCAAAGCTACGAACCAGCGGGCCGCAAGCGGATCGGCCGGAGGAATCGGCCGCTCCGACCAAAGTATCAAGTTTCCGCGCGGCCACCGCGCCCCGCGTACAGTCCTGAAGATATGAAGCGCCGCCGCAGTGTCCGTGACTGGCTCGTGGACACCACGATGTTCCTGCTCGCGGCCTTGCTCGGGGTGCTGGCGGCGAACGAGCGGCTGACCGGCAACCTGCCGATGCCCGATCCGCCATGGCTGTTCGACGTCGACCAGGTGGTCGGCCTGATCGCCTGCGGCACGATCTGGATCCGCAAACGCTGGCCGGTGCAGATCTGCCTGATCCTGCTGGCCGTGTCGACGGTGTCCGAGCTGACCGCGGGCGCCATGATCGTGTCGCTGTTCACGGTCGCCGTGCATCGGCCGCCGCGAATCTCGATGCCGGTGTTCGTGGCGAGCGTGATCTCGTCGGCGATCTACGTCACGGTCCGGCCTGACCCCGGCGGTCCGTGGAACACGCTGGTGCTTGGCATTGTGCTGCAAGGCATTGCGGTCTGGTGGGGCTTGTTCATCTACAACCGTCGTTCGTTCATCACCTCGCTCAAGGATCGTGCGGATCGCGCCGAGACCGAGGCGCAACTGCGGGCGCACCGGGTCCGCGAGGAGATCGCGCGGGAGATGCATGACGTGCTCGGCCACCGGCTTTCCCTGCTGAGCGTGCACGCGGGCGCGCTGGAGTTCAATCCGGCCGCGGCGACCGAGGACATCGCGAGAGCGGCCAAGGTGATCAGGGAAAGCGCGCACCAGGCCCTGCAGGACCTGCGTGAGGTCATCGGTGTGCTGCGCGCGCCCGTCGGTGAACTGCCGCAGCCGACGTTCGCCGACATCGCCACGCTCGTCAGCGAGTCCCGCCGCGCCGGGATGGATGTACTTCTGCGCCAACAGGTTTCCGCCTCCTTGCCCGATCTGCTCGGGCTGACGAGCTACCGGATCGTCCAAGAAGGACTGACCAACGCCCGCAAACACGCGCCCGGCCAGCCGGTTCGGATCTCGCTGACAGGCGAACCGGGCGACGGCGTCACCGTCGAAGTCGTGAACACACTTGAGGAACCGGCAGCGCTGACGGCGGACAGCCAGGGCCTGAAAGGTTTGGGGGAACGCGTGGCATTGGCCGACGGACGGCTCGAGCACGGGCCGACCACTGAGGGATGGCGGTTGCGGGCATGGCTACCGTGGCCTGCGTGACGACATCTGTCCTGATCGTTGACGACGACCCGCTGGTTCGAGCGGGCCTTTCGATGATGTTCGGCGGCGCACCGGACATCACGGTCGTCGGCGAAGGGAAAGACGGGACCGAAGTGCTGCCGTTGGTCGCGACGTATGAGCCGGACGTCGTCCTGATGGACATCCGGATGCCCGGAATGGACGGGCTGTCGGCGACCGAGGTGCTGCGGGCCCGTCCCGGCGCCCCCGAGGTGATCATCCTGACCACCTTCGACGCGGATGCCCACGTACTGCGGGCATTGCGGGCAGGCGCGGCGGGATTTCTGTTGAAGGACACACCACCCGGCGAGATCGTCGAAGCGGTCCGCCGGGTGGTCAAAGGCAACCCGGTGCTGTCGCCCGCGGTGACACGGCGGCTGATCGACCGGGTCGCCGAGACCGGCCAGGACCGACGCAAGATCGAGGCCCGTACGCGGCTCGACGAGCTGTCGGAGCGTGAGCTCGAAGTCGCGGTCGCGGTCGGCCACGGCAAGTCCAACGCCGAAATCGGCGCGGCCCTGTTCCTGAGCGTGCCGACGGTCAAAACGCACGTGTCGAGCGTGCTGACCAAGTTGCACCTGAACAACCGGGTGCAGATCGCGCTGCTCGTGCACGACGCCGGGCTGCTCGACTGACCCCCTACGATTCGGATCAGCTTCGAGTTCCCGGGGGTGACTGGATAGATGACGCTGCGCGTCGCCGTGGACTTCGGGACGTCCAGCACGTGTGTCGCCGTGTCGCTCAACGGCCGCGAACCGCAGGTCGTCGCGATGGACGGGCGTCCAGTGCTGTCTTCGGCGGTGTACGCGTCGCCTGACGGCACCCTGTTCGTCGGGCTGGAGGCCGAGCGTCAGGCCGCAGTGGACCCGTCACGCTACGAGCCCAACCCCAAGCGCCGGATCGACGAGCCGGAACTGCTGCTCGGCAACAGCGTGGTCCCGGTCAGGGAAGTCATCCGCGCGGTGCTCACCCGTGCTGTCCAGGAAGCACGCCGCTTCGCGGGCGGAGCCAGGGTGGACCAATTGGTGTTGACGCACCCGGCCGACTGGGGCGGCATCCGGACCCGGGTACTCCGCCAGGCGGCCAACGGCCTGTCCGAACACATTTCCCTTGTCCCGGAACCAGTTGCGGCCGCGGTGTTCCACGCCGAAAACCTGTCCGGCCATGCCGACACGATCGCGGTGCTCGACATCGGCGGCGGCACAGTGGACGTGAGCGTGGTCAGTCGCGCGGGAAACCCAGGTTTCCGGGTCCTGGCAACAAAAGGCGACCCGTCGTTCGGTGGCGCTGACGTGGATCAGGCGTTGCTGCAACACGTCGGCCGACTGGTGTCCAACACGGACCCGGACGCGTGGCGTTCCCTGATCGAAGGCCGCGAGCTCGCCGACCGCAGGCGCAGACGTGTCGTCGCGCAGGATGTCCAGGGCGCCAAGGAAACCCTCTCGCGGCACACGTATACCGACGTGCCCATGCCGGTTCCGTTCGCGGACGCGCACGTGACCAGGCTGGACCTTGAACAGCTGATCGTCGCGCCGCTGGGGCGGGCGGTCGAGCTGACGGCGGCCGCGATCCGTGAGTCCGGTGCCCAGCCGAGCCAGGTGTTCCTTGTCGGCGGATCGAGCCGGATCCCGATGGTGGCGCGGCTGGTGCACGAACGGATCGGGATCATGCCGACCACCCTCGACCAGCCCGAGACGGTTGTGGCTCGCGGCGCGTTGAAGGCTGTGCCCGACGAGCTCTTGCAGGTGCCACCGACCGTCCGTGTGGCGCCCGTCCCGCCGCCACCACCGCGTCCCTTGGCGCCTCCTCCGCCATTTGTCCCGCCGCCACCGCCCCCGAAGAGCAGCAAGAAGCCGTGGGTGATCGGTGGTGTGGCGGCCGCGATCGTGGCGGCGGTGGTCGTGGTTCTCGTCCTGACGTCAGGCGGCACGACACCAGAACCACCGCCGGGCCGCACGATCGCCCAGTTCGACTACGAGTTCACGATGCCGCAGGACTGGAAGCAGGTCGCGTCGGACACGACCTACCGCGAGGTCAGAGTGAAGCCGGAAGGCGCGGAGCAAGGCTTGGACACGATCATCGTCCAGGAACTGGCACTGGCCTTCGACCCAGCGGCCGAGCGCGAGCGGGCGGTCGGCGGCCTGCGGCAGAAATACCAGCAGTCGACGAACCTGAGACTGTCCGACCTGAACGAGAACGGCCAGTACGCAGGCCGTGACGTGGTCTCCTACCGCCAGCAGGTCGACAACGCGACGGTCGAATGGTTCGTGTTGTTCGACAAGCGCGCCCAGGTCAGCATCGGCTGCGAGTACACCCCGAACGGCCGTGACCGGGTGATGGCCGCCTGCGATCAAGTAGTCCGCACGATGAAGGTGAACTGAGGCCGCCGGTTCCCCCGACGAGTGACGACATTTCACAAGAGCAAATCCTGCCGCTCGACTGCCGGTCCAATCGGCATATCCGCAGGTCGATCTGGGTTTTTCGGCATTCGCATTCGCATCGATAAACGCCGGTTCCCCGCCAGAGCGTTTACTAGAGCAACTACCTCGAAACTTCTGCGGACAGAGTGGAACCGAAGCTGGCAGGGTCTGCGTCGGAAGGGTTGTACGAACAAAGAACGTGCAACTGGAACTTCAAAGAAGGGGGTAGCTCCCAATGGGTAGTGCTTTCTCTATTACGCCGGACATGCTGCACAAGGCGTCGGTTGACACCGCCAACGTCCGCGAGGCGCAGCAGGCGCACATCGCTCACCTGCGCAACCAGCTCGCCCAGCTCGAGGGAACCTGGGAAGGCGCTGCGGCGCAGGCGTTCCACTCGCTGGTGCAGCGGTTCAACACCGCGGCCGAGAAGATCCTGACCGACCTGCAGACCATCAGCGAGAGCCTGGACCAGTCGGCCAAGCTGTACGGCCACAACGAGCAGGCGACCAAGGACACCTTCGCGAAGACCGAGGGCGGCTTCGCCTTCTGATCCGCTGATCAGTCGCTTCACCCAGATCTTCTTCTGCATTCTCGTCAGTCAGACTTTTTCATTGGGAGGAACTTCAAATGCCAGACGGTATGAACATCAAGGTTGATTTCGCCGCGGTCGAGAACGCCGGTAACCAGATCAAGGCCACCGCCGGAAAGATGGACGGCGAGCTGGACACCCTGCGCAGCCAGCTGGCCCCGCTCGGCGCCGCTTACGAAGGTGACGCCAAGCAGGAGTGGGAGCGCGTACAGACCACCTGGAACCAGGCGCAGAACGACCTGAACCAGGTCCTTGCCCAGATCGGTGCCGCCACCATGCAGGCCGCGACCGAGTACCAGTCCACCGAGCACGGCGTGAAGCGTCTCTGGGGCTGAGTCTCACCCTCCGATAGCGCAAGGACCCCGGTGATCCGGGGTCCTTTTCGCATTCCAAGGTCAGCTATTTCTGGGCCGCGGCCATCCGCTTCCAGAAATCGGATCTCGCGGTTTCGTCCGGCAGCGCGGTCACGTCGCCAGCTTGCGGCTGCGGAGGAAAATCAGCAGGTACGGCAGTGCCGCGTGCTTCATAACCGACTTCGAGTTCGACCCGGCTCTTGGTGCCCTGCACCGCGCCCTTGACCTCGACCCCCTGCAGCGCGCCGTCACTGCTGAGCATGATCTTGAGCGGGACGAGTTTGCTCATCATCTCCGGTTCGATCAGCCCGGCGACGTCCGCGGGCATGCCGATCACCCGGTTGTCGATAAAGGCTTTCAGCGTGATCTCGGTACGTACCTCGGTCCTGCCGTCGGGGAGTCGCGAGGCCGTCGTGATCCGTCCGGGCGGCGGGGCCTTGTCGACCGCCCTGAGCGCGTCGACGAGTTTGCACAATGTCTGCAGACCGCTGATCGCGCAGACGTATCCGTCGCTGATTGTCGGCAATGACACCCATGGGGTTGGCGCGATCGAGGTGTACGCCTTGCCGAGTCGGACGTAATCCAGCGCGCTGCCCGCGGGCGAATAGACGTCGTAGTCGTATCCCGGCGGCGTTTTCGACCTGTGTTTCGTCATCAGGGAGTACTGCTCGCCTGGTGCCCCGCGCATCGCGACGTCGATGTCCGAACCGCTCTTGCGATCATTCACCGCGGCGTAGAAGAAGAGCGAGCCTCGGAAGTTGTTCACATTGGTGAAATAGCCGCTGATCGCCGAGATGCCCTGGTTGTACAGCCGTTCGGCTGATTTCTTCGCTGCCTCCGAGTTCGGCACCGGCGACCCGGCGACGGACTGACCGCAACCGGCGACAAGTAGTACGGCGAGCAGTACCAGCCTGGTTATTCGCATCATGTCCCCCGGAAAGAAGTTCCGGCAGCGACGCTATCGCAGGCGAATGCCGCGCGCTGGCGCTTCGCGTCAGCCGCGGATCGCCCCGAGCCGTGCCCAGAAATCGTTGGAGGCCGCCTCGTCCGCCAGTGCGGTGGTCTGGTCGGCGGCTGGCAGCGGCGGGAAGTCGTCGCTCGCGGACCGGCCGCGCGCCTCGTAGCCGACTTCGAGCTGGATCTTGCCGTCCTTGCCGGGGGCCTCGCCCTTGACCTCGACCTTGCGCAGCGTGCCGTCGGCGTTCACGACGATCTTGGTCGGGAAGATCCGGCCCATCGTCTGTGCGTCAACCGTCGCGGTGATGTCCGACGGGATGGGGATCACCGAGTTGTCGATGAACGCCTTCAGGGAGATCCCGGTCCGCAGTTCGGTCGCGCCGTCGTCAAGCCCGACGCTCTGCGGGTCGCTCGGATTGCCCTTCGCAGTCTGATCCATCGCGTCGAGCAGCTTGCACAGCGTCTGCAGCCCCGCGATGGCGCAGGAGAACCCGGAAACAGGCCGGGCAAGCTCGGAGACCCATGACGTCGGCGCCAGCTTCGCGTAGCCGGGACCGAGCCGGATGTATTGCCGGTCACCGTCGGCCGGCCGGAACAGGTCGTAGTCGAAGCCAGGGTGCGAGGTGGACTTGATCTTCGTGATCAACGCGGGCGGCGTTCCGCGCATGCTGACGTTCACCTCGGAACCGGACCGCTTGTCCTTGATCACGCCGTACCGGTAGACCGTGCCCCGGAAGTCTGTCGCGTCCTTGATGTATTTCTTCACGGCGTCGACGCTCGCGTTGTACAGGCGCTGGCCTGCTGCCTTCGCGTCGGCCGGATTCGCGAGCGGCGAGCCGGTCACCGCCTGGCCACACCCGGCCACCAGAACCGCGGTGACGACTACCTTGGTAGCCAGTGCCAACCTGGTTACGCGCATCACGTCCCCCTGGAAAGAAGTCCCAGATCGGGAGGCTATCGCAGGGCCGCCCGGCTGGCCGCCCGGTCGGCTTAGAGGGGGGCGTTTTGACCCTCCGGGAGCGCACCAGGTATCTTCTATCGTTGTTGTGCGGCGCGGCGTGTGACTAGCGCGCCCTTGGTGGGTCCGACCTGCCGTGGGTCCGGCCCCGCACAGGTACCCAGACGCAAGTTTTGACGATGAGGTAGACCCGTGCCCACGTACAGCCCGAAGCCCGGCGAGGTGGCCCGCGCCTGGCACGTGATCGACGCCCAGGATGTGGTGCTCGGCCGCCTTGCCACGCAGGTCGCCACCCTTCTGCGCGGCAAGCACAAGCCGACCTACGCCCCGCATGTGGACACTGGTGACTTCGTCGTCATCGTGAACGCCGAGAAGGTGGTCCTCACCGGCAGCAAGCGGGATCAGGCCTTCGCCTACCGGCACAGCGGTTACCCCGGCGGACTCACCAAGAAGTCCTTCGGCGAACTGCTGGACACTCGCCCCGACCGGCTCGTCGAGAAGGTCGTCAAGGGCATGCTGCCGAAGAACAAGCTCGGCCGCGCCCAGGGCAAGAAGCTCAAGGTCTACGCCGGCCCTGAGCACCCGCACACGGCGCAGCAGCCGACGCCCTTCGAGATCACCAAGGTTGCCCAGTGAGTGAAGAGAACCTGACCACCGAGACCCCTGACGCCCCAGCGGCTGTCGAGGCCACTGAGGCCCCCGAGGTCGTCGCCGACCAGGCTGAGGCTGAGGTCGTCGCCGAGGAGGCCCCCGCGGCTGCCCCGGTCGTGCGCGTGCCCGCCCCCGGCGAGGTCGCTCAGACCGTCGGCCGCCGCAAGGAAGCCGTGGTCCGCGTTCGGCTGACCCCGGGAACCGGCCAGTTCAAGCTGAACGGCAAGAGCCTCGAGGAGTACTTCCCGAACAAGGTGCACCAGCAGCTCATCCGTGAGCCTCTGGTGATCTTGGACAAGCCGGAGCTCTTCGACGTGCGCGCCAACCTCCGCGGTGGCGGCATCACTGGCCAGGCCGGTGCGCTGCGGCTCGCGATCGCCCGCGCGCTGATCGAGATCGACGCCGAGGACCGCCCGGCGCTGAAGAAGGCCGGCTTCCTGACCCGTGACCCCCGGGTCAAGGAGCGCAAGAAGTACGGTCTGAAGAAGGCCCGCAAGGCGCCTCAGTACAGCAAGCGCTGACACATTCAGCCCGCGAACGGGAGCAGCAGGATTTTTCTGCTGCTCCCGTTCTGCTACTTCAGGGAGGTTTCATTGAGCCGGTTGTTCGGCACCGACGGCGTGCGTGGGCTTGCGAACGTCGACCTGACGCCGGAACTGGCCTTGGCGGTCTCCGCCTCAGCCGCCCGGGTGCTGGCCGAACACGACCGGTCGCACCGCCCGGTCGCGGTAGTCGGTCGTGACCCGAGGGCCAGCGGCGAGATGCTGCAGGCCGCGGTCGCCGCGGGCCTCGCATCGGCTGGCGCGGACGTGCTGCAGGTGGACGTCATGCCGACGCCGGGGGTGGCCTACCTGGTCGACAACCTCGGCGCCGACCTTGGCGTGATGATCTCCGCATCGCACAACCCCATGCCGGACAACGGGATCAAGCTCTTCGCCGCGGGCGGCCACAAGCTGCCGGACGACGTCGAAGACGAGATCGAAGCCGGAATGGACGCGAAACTCGACCGTCCGACCGGCGCGGGCGTCGGCCGGATCTACACGGTCCCTGACGCGCTCGACCGCTACATCGAGCACCTGCTGGCCGCGTCGCCGCAGCGTCTCGACGGCCTGAAGGTCGTGGTGGACTGCGCGAACGGCGCCGCATGGGCAGCTGCGCCGCGCGCCTACCGTGAGGCTGGCGCCGAAGTGATCGCGATCCACGCGTTGCCAGACGGCGAGAACATCAACGAAGAGTGTGGTTCGACACACATCGACGGCCTGCGCCAGGCGGTTCTCACCGAAGGCGCGGACATGGGCATCGCGCACGACGGCGACGCAGACCGTTGTCTGGCCGTAGACGCCAACGGCAACCTGATCGACGGCGACCAGATCATGGCTGTGCTCGCGTTGGCCATGAAGGACCGTGGCGAGCTCGTGCAGAACACGCTCGTGACCACCGTGATGAGCAACCTCGGCCTGCACCTCGCCATGCGCGAAGCCGGTGTGACGATCCGCACGACGGCCGTCGGCGACCGGTACGTGCTGGAGGAGCTACGTAACGGCGGCTACTCGCTTGGCGGCGAGCAGTCAGGCCACGTCCTGCTGCCGAGCCACGCGACCACCGGCGACGGACTGCTCACCGCGATGGGCCTGATGGCCCGCGTCGCCGCGACAGGCAAGTCCCTGGCTGAGCTCGCGGGCGTGATGCAGCGCCTGCCACAGGTGCTGGTGAACGTGAAGGTCGCGGACAAAGCAAGGGTCGCGAAGGCCTCGTCGGTCAACGACGCGGTCGCTGAGGTCGAGGCCGAGCTCGGAGAGACCGGCCGGGTGCTGCTGCGCCCGTCGGGCACCGAGCAACTCGTTCGAGTGATGGTCGAGGCGACGAGTGAAGCGGCGGCGGAAGCCGCGGCGAACCGCCTGGCCGGAGTGGTCTCGGCAGTCTCCTGATTAGCCCTCGGGACGGGGGCGGGCTGGTTACGCTGAGCGTGTGACCTACGGCCCGCCCCCGAACCAGAACTGGCCACCGCCACAGTTCGGGCCAGCGCCGCAACCGAAACCGCCATTGCCAGGAAATCTGGTGATGCTCGGCATTCTGGGCATTCTGCTCGGCGTCGGAAGTGTGACTGGCGGAAATGTTTTCTCACTCGTACCGGCGCTTGTGGCGGTTATCGCCGGAATCATGATTTTCGTCCGCCAACGCGCAGGCGACGCAAGCGCTTGCGGGACCGCGGCCGATGCCTCCGCCTCCGGGTTATGGCCCGCCGCCTGGCCCACCCGGCTATGGACCACCACAGCCTCGATACCAGCAGCGTCCGCCGACGTGGAGGTAGTCCAATGACCTACGGCCCGCCACCCAACCAAGGCTGGCAGCAACCGGGGTTCGGCCCGCCTGGGTTCGGTCCGCCGATGCCAAGGCCGCCAGCCCCGCCGCCGATCGTGATCGTCGTAGGCATCGTCGCGATCCTCTGGGGCCTGCTGACCGGGGGCTACTCGATGATGCAAGGAGAGATCTCCGCATTCGCCATCTGGGTGATCAACGCACTGCTTGGTCTGATCGGCGGCATCATGTTGCTGTCGAGGCAGCGCGTGGGTGCGATCCTGCTGGTGATCGCGGGTGGTCTGAACACGCTTGCGATGGTGGCAAGCTTCTTCACCCGTTACGCCGGTCAAGGAATCTATTTCCTGTACTTCGAGTTCGAGACCACCGGCGTGATGATCATCCAGGCTCTCATCGGAATCGGCCTTGCGGTCACGTCGCTGCTGCCCATGGTGGCCAAGGCGTTCGACCAACCCGGTCAGCGATCCGGCCCGTCCGGCCCTCCAGGCTACGGGCCACCGCCCGGTTATGGGCCTCCACCAGGCCCGCCGCCTGGTTACGGTCCGCCACCCGGCCCGCCTCCGCCGGGATACCAGCAGCCGCCCCCACCGAACTGGCGGCAATAGCCACGTTCACCCGTCGCGACCAGGATGACCTGGGTACATTCCTTACCGGACGAAACACGATGGCACCGATCGCGCTCCCCGCGCGTCGAAGTCGAGAACGTTGTCGAAGTGGAGTAAGGGGGAGCCATGCCGGAAGGCAAAGCTGACGTCAAGATGAATCCCGAGGAACTGAAGCTCCTGGTTCCTCGACTTGAGGACCTCAGCATCGGGCTCACTCGGCTGGTGACGCACATCAAGAACGCGAAGGTCCAGGCCAACCACTTCGGCCAGACGAACAACGCCGCCGCGGCCGGCAACTTCGTCAAGCAAAGTCTCGACACCCTGTCGGCCTCGGTGACCACCGGCCAGCAGTACGCCGCCTCGCTGGTCACCGCGCTGCAGCAGTCGGTGGGCATGACCACGCAGACCGAGCAGCAGAACAAGCAGTCGTTCAAGAACCAGGCCGAGGCGGTGTGACGACATGACACCACGCCCTGTTCAGGATGCCGCCGATCGGACTCTGAAGGATCCAGACGTCGATCAGACGACGGCGCGCAAGATGATCGACGACGCGATCGGGCGGTGGCACAAGGAACTGTCGAGCGGCAGCGGCAACGGCATCATCTATCGCCGCTGGCAGCACCACCAGGTGTCGGGCAACCGGTTCATGAAGGAGCCCTGCTGGGGCGACCACAAGGACCAGCCCGAAGGCGACATGCTGGAGAAGCTGAAGGCGATCGAGTTCGGCCCGATCCTGGAGACCGCCCGCAGGCTGACCGACTCGGCCACCTTCATGGCCGACTTCTCCGACGAGGTGAAGACGGTCGCGGGTCGGGTGGACGACAACTGGCAGGACAACAATGGCCAGACCGCGGTCGGCAAGATCAACGCGTTGGGTACCGCGTCCAAGACATATCAGGATTCGGCCAACAAGCTCGCCACCCATCTGGCCGGTCTCGCCAACGAATCCCGCAAGTGCATCCAGCGACTTGTCGATTACGCCACCGGGCAGACCGACCAGTATTTCAAGGATTACCTCGGCAACGACGAGAACGTCGATATCGCGCACTTCAGCGAGGCCATCGACCAGATCGACTTCTGCCTGAGAACAGGCAAGGACTTTAACCGGGACCCGTACAACCTGGACGTCGCCCGCAGTTCGAAGCCTGGGGTTCCTATCTGGGAGGCCATGTTCGGAATCTGGTACAACGACGTCGAAAAGGGCAGGCTGGACGCTTTCTGTGAGAAGTACAGCACCAATGTCGGGACGTTCCGCCGGTTGATCAAAGAGTGCTACGACGCCGTCGACAAGCACATGCAGAGCATGATGAACGCGTCCAGCGGCTTGAACCTTCAGCCGTTCGCCAAGCTGGACGAGCTCGCTAAGGGCGGCGGCGACCAGCCGAAGAAGCCACCGCCAGAGGACCAGCCCAAGGACAAAGACAAGGAAAAGGACAAGCCCGGTCAGGGTGGTCCCGGTCCCGGCTCCGGTGGTCCTGGCCCAGGTTCTGGTGGTCCCGGCCCTGGTTCCGGTGGCCCTGGTCCTGGTACCGGCAGCCCGCCGCCGATGCCTCCGCCCTATCCGCCAGCTCCGACCGATGGCCCGTCGGACACGACTGACCCGAGCGACGTCCCTGGTGAACCGATCGTCGACCCTGGCAAGGGCGGGCCGGCCACGGGCGAGACCGTCACCATCGACGAGGGTGGCAAGAAGATCTCGGTCACCAGCCCGGACAGCGAAGGCCACGTCAAGGTGACCGTGGATGACGGCACCGGCAAGCCGAAGACCTACGACATGGACTTCAGCCAGCCGACCACGGGAACCCCAGGCACTGGCACGCCAGGCACTCCGGGGACCGGCACCCCAGGCCAAGGGCAACAGCCAGACGGCCAGCCGGTCCTTGGGGCAGACGGCAAACCGGTGCAAACCCTGCCGGACACGGCCGGTGGCGACCCGACCCAGACGTTGAAGCCCGGCCCGGACGGCAAGATCGTGCTGGAGGACGGCAACGTCACCATCACCGCCGAGCACCCGCCTGGCCAGCCGGACGTGGTCAAGCTGACCGTGAACGACGGCACCGGCGAGCCGACGACGTACACATTGGACTACAGCGACCCGGCCAACCCGCAGGTCGGCCAGGCCGAGCCCGCCAACGCCAGGTACGAAACCCAAGAAGGACGGCACGCGGCCCAGGTCCAAGGCTTCGGAGGCTCGTTCGAGACCGACGGGCCGCGCCAGGACGTCGCCAGCGCAACCCCAGCAGCATTCGCGGGCGCTGGCACAGCCGAAGCAGCAGCGTTCGGAGGAGGCAACGGTTCAGCCGTTGAATCGGACCAGCCGTCGCAGACCACGAGCACGCAGGCCGTCGGTGACTTCGGCGTCGGCACCGGTGACGCGGGCTTCGGCGACTCGCCCTGGTCCACGCAAGGCGACCTGCTGTCCGGCGGCGACGACTTCAACCAGGTCGCGCCCGCGGCCGGGGAAGCGGGACTCGCCGCGATCCCCGATGACGGTGGCCAGCCAGCGAACCAGAACCAGGCGGCCTCTGGCATGGGTGGCATGCCGATGATGGGTGGCATGGGCGCGGGCGGTGGCGGTGGTGGCGACACCGAGCGAAGCGGCGGACAGTGGTCGGTGACGGGTGATCTGTTCGCCGACGAGAATGAGCCCGCCCGGATCGCCGGTGTGCTCGACGAAGACGTCAGGTAAGGAGTTCGCGCGTGTACGAGATCGACTACTCGGACCCTGAGGTGCGCCGCATCCTCGCCGAGTACGAGGGCGTGACGGCGCAGTTCGAGTCGGCGGCGAACGAGATCGCCATCGAGTACCGCGAGCAGACCGAGAAGATCGAGGAAGAGCACCGGCAGAAAACCGAGGAGAACCGCGAGTTCTACGAGCGGCTCGAGGCAGAGAAGCAACAGAAGGCACAGGAGGAACAGGCGCAGTCGCCGTGGACGGCGCCGCAACGGGAAACCGTGATGTCCTTTGGTGACTTCGATGATGAGCAGCCGAAGCAGGACGCGTGGTCGACGCCGACGCCTCCGATCGGTTTCCCGCCGCCACCGCCGATCCCCGATCCGGTGCCGGAAGCTGAGGCGATCCGGGCAGCGGCGCCGGAACCGGTGATGAGGTTCGGCGACTTCGATGACGAGGACGAACCGGTGCGCCAGCAACCGCAGGCGCCCGCGTCCGGCGGCAGGCGCCGGGCGCAGGAAGACGACGACGAGGACATGTCTGGCCAGAGCTGGCTGCGCTGAACCTGGTGTGGGGGCGATGAATGAAGGACAGGCTTGAAGTCAATCACGAGCTTGTCACCGCGATCAGCAAGGAGATGGCGGAGTTCGGCGCCGCGTTGGCCGCGGCGCGGGCGTACGCGCAGGCCGACAACGGGTTGACTGCGGACAAGTTCGGTGTGATCGCGGCACGGACCGGCGTCGGCCAGACGTACACCAAACTGCGTGAGACCTTGCGTGGCGTGTTGGACAAGGCGACGCCGACTGTGAACGCACTCGCCGAGGCGTTGGCCACGGCGCAGCAGAAGACCGTCGAAGCGGATGCCGAGGTAGCGGCGCGGATCAGGAGCGCGGGCAATGACCTCCGATGACATCACTGCTCCGCTGAAACCGGTCAACGCCAAGGACATTGACTCGACGACCGAGTTGCTTGAGACGTTCAAGTGGTTCAAGGACAACCTGTCCACGCGTACCGGCCGGTTCGGTGAGCTCTACCAATGCTGGAATGGCCACCCGGCAAGCAAAAACGGCGCGCGTGGGTGGGCGGCGCGGCCGTGGAACGGCGAAGACGACCGGATGGTCGACGATCTCGGCGGGATCGATTTCGGCCCGATGCTCGGCGACATCGAACGTTTCGGCAATCTGCGCGCGTCGAGCGATGAGATGCGCGGCACCGCGGACTCGATCCGCAACCGGCTGACCGACGCATGGTCCGGGCCCGCGGCTGAGACCGCGGTGGAAAAGCTTGACCAGTTGGGCAAAGCGTCGACGAAGTTCCGTGACACGCTCAACCAGTTCGCAGCCGCGCTGGATGGTGCTCGTACCACAACAAAAGAAGCGATCACCGAGCTGAAAACCGCTGTGGGCAGCCAAGTTAAGACGTTCACGCTGTCCGAAGGCGTTGATCTACGGCGCCAGCAGGTCGATCGGCTCGATGTCGCGGTCGCCGGCGGGCCGCCGTTCGGTCGGCCCATTCCGATCGAGGAACTCACCCGTCCGTCCACAGTAGACCTCAATGAGGGTGGGGTCGGTGGCCACTGGTGGAGCAACGAGACCATCAACGCGCTGGATGCCATGTGCGACAGCTACTTCAACGCGATCTCCGCACTACGCAAGCTGATCGGTGAGACCACGACCGCGATCGCCAACTCGTGGACCGCGTTGAACGAAGCCCTGAAACGAATCCAGGCCACCACCGACCTCGACCCCTTCGGCAAGATCACGGGATCGGCGCCAGCCAAGCCTTCGCCACACATCGGCATCCACTCGCAGTCCGCCGACCGCGTCGGCGTCACGGTCGACGGCAAGCGGTACGAGATGGACTTCGGCAGCAAACCGGAACAACCAAGCGCGCCACCGCAACCAGTCAACCCAGCCACAGGCGCCGGGTCAGGCGGTGGAGGCGGAGGTGGTGCTTCCGAAGGCGCCGGGTCAGGTGGCGGCGGAGGAGGTTCCGCAGGCTCCGGTTCAAGCCCACAACCGCCACTCCCACCAGGCTCGATGGCCGGAATCCAAGCCCCAGCCGCGCACGACGGCACCCCCGACGCGCGACCCGCAGGGCCACCGGCAGGTGCGCCAGCGGGCGGGCCGCCAGCAGGAGCGCCGATGGGTGGCATGCCCATGGGCGCGATGGGTGGTGGCGGCGGTCAAGGCGGTGACCAGGAACGACAGAGCAAATGGCGTACCCAGGGCGACTTGTTCGACGACGCCGTGGAGCTGGCAGTCCCCATGGTGATCGGTGACGACGACCCGTACGGCGCCTTCGGCCCGAAGGGGAAGCAATGATCGACGAATCCGACCCGGCCGTCGTCGCCATGCGCGCCCAGTTCGCCGAGATTTCCGCACGACACCGCGCGGGCGTCGCGCAGTCCGTCGCCGAGTACCAGCAGGGCGAGGCCGCGAACAAGGCGTACCAGGACGAAGTGGCACGCCGAGAAGCCGAACAAGCCGCAGCCAAACCGCCAGAACCAGAGCCCAAAAACCCGTGGCTCAGCCGTCGCAACGCACCCCGGCCAGCAGCGCCCCCTGACGATGGCGAAGAGACCGGCTACTACTCAAACACCTGGATGCAGAACCGGTGACTCGAGGATCTTGGCGCCCTTGATGTCGTTGTCCAGCAGCTCGTCGTAAGCGTCCGTGCCGGTCAGGTGCTTGAGGAAGAACGCGGTCAGCAGCGCGCGCGAAATCCGCTGGGTCTTGCGTTCACCCTTGCCCGCCAACAGCAACTGGCTCCAGTGCCGCCCCTCGGTGAACCCGAGGTGCCCGGCTTTCGGCAGCTCACGGACCTGCACCGGCCCAGCCCACCAGCGCGCGATCAGCTCGGCGTTGCCGACGGGCGGCGCGACCAGGTCCAGCCCGGCCGTCAGGTACAGCCCAGGCATCCGGCAGTGCCGTGCAGCGTCGACCGCGGACGGACGCGACTCAGCGGCCGCCAACGTGGCCACCGCCCGAATCCGCGAGTCCTCAGCCGCGGCCAGTACCGCGCTGCCGCCGCCGAAGCAATGCCCGGCAAGGCCCAACCGATCGGGTGAAACTTTGACCTGCCCGTCACCCAGCTGAACGGACACCAACGTCTTCAGCGCGGCCAGCAGATCGGCCGCGAACAGCCGATGCGACCCGAGCGGACCCGTGTGGGTGCTCGGCGCCGCCACGACGATGCCGTGCGTGGCCAGGTGGCGCAGCAGGCCGTGGTAGCGCAGCGGCGGCTGCAGCCAGCCATGGCCGAACGCGATGGCCGGCAAGCCATGGCCTGACGTGGGCGTGAACAGCACTCCGGGCTGCCCGGCCAGGCCAAGGTCACCCCGCAACACCGAGTGCGGGCCGGGAAGTGCCAGCTCGTAGGCCAGCTGCTTGGCGCGTGCCATGGGGCGACGTTATCCGATGGCCCCCGGACGCACCTGATCACCCACGCTCGGCCGTCAGTTTGTCGGCAGCCGCGTGCGCCGCACGCTCGTCATGGTCGTGTGGGTCGCTCACGGACAGTCCAGGCGAGACCTCCGTACCCGCGACGGGCCCGGCGGACTGTTGGAGCGTGTGCGTCACCTCGTGGGCCAGCGTGTGATAGCCCTCGGTACTGCTCGGGTTGTAGACCCCGGAGTTGAAGAAGACGTCATTGCCCGTGGTGAACGCACGCGCGCCCAACTGATCCGACAGGTTCGCGGCGGCGGAGTCCGTATGCAGCCGTACGTCGCCAAGCGACTGGCCCAGACCGCTTTCCATTTGGGTACGCAGCTGGGCGGGCAACGGACTGCCGCCACCGAGCCGGCCACGGATCTGGTCGGCCACGTTGTCACCGGGAAGCCCTTCGGATTCGCCCGCGATGAGCCGCGCGATCATCTGGTTGCCGCCAGCGAAGACGGCGTCTTCTTTGGCGTTGGCCACAGGTTCGGTGCGCGGTGGTTCGTTCACCTGCTCTTTGGCACGGATCCGGTCAGGCTCCATGGAGTCAGGCTAGGCGCCCCGGTGCCCATTTCATACGGATCGCGATGACCAGGACCCTGCGGTCCGGGAATGCACGGTAGACGGTGACGACGAAGTTGCCCGGTTTGGCGCCCCTTCGGGCTAGGAAGTCCTCGGCGCACGCCTGGGTGTACATGGTCAACCACGCCTCCTTGTTCTCTGGCTTCTGGCTGAAACACCAGCCTTGGTCGTCGACGGTCTCGGTGTATTCGTGAACCCGATTGGATTTGCTGAGTTCACGGCGGTATTCGATGTCATGGGTGTAGTTCCAGGTGCTCACGGTGACCGGATGGTCGACCTTGGTTTTACTGGTAACGATTCCCAATCCCGCGACTCCAAGCCCCCACCCCGTGTCCACCGTTCCGGAACACCGTGTCCACCGTTCTGGAACACCGTGTCCACCATTGCGACACCATGAAATTCCCCCGGCCCCGCCTGCCTGCGATCTCTGTATGCCGGAAAGTGCCTTTCGGTGTGCCGGAACGGTGGACACACCGTGTTGCAGTGGTGGACACGGCGGCAGGACGTACGGTTGTCGATATGCGCGGAGTGTGGACAACGGACCGGGTGAAGGCCGCCGAGCAGCAGCTGTTCAAGACCGTGCCGGAAGCGACCCTGATGCGGCGCGCAGCCTTCGGTGTCGCGGTCTGCGCCGCGGAGTTCCAGCCCCGGAAAGTCCTGCTGCTCGTCGGCGCGGGAAACAACGGCGGTGACGCGCTCTGGGCGGGCGCTTTCCTGCGCCGCAGGGGCATCGCGGTCGACGCGTTCCTGCTGAAACCCGAGCGTGCGCACGCCGAAGGGCTCAAGGCCTTCCGCCGGGCGGGTGGCCGGATCGTCACCGAACCCGGCCCGGCGGACGTGGTGATCGACGGGATTGTCGGTATTTCCGGAAAAGGCCCACTACGCCCGGAAGCCGCCGACCTCGTGGCCCAGATCGACGCCCCGATCATCGCGATCGACCTCCCCAGCGGCGTCGACCCGGACACGGGCGCGGAGGACGGCCCGTGCGTGGACGCGGACATCACCGTCACATTCGGCGGCCGCAAACCCGTGCACGCCTTGAGCCCGAGGTGTGGTGTGGTCCGGGTGCTCGACATCGGGCTCGCGGAATCCTTGGGCGAGCCGGACTTCGGGATCATCGAGCGCCTCGATGTCGCCGACGCGTGGCCAATCCCTGGTCCCAAGGACGACAAGTACACCCAAGGTGTCACGGGAATCGCCGCCGGATCGGCGACGTATCCCGGCGCCGCGGTCCTGTCGGCCAGTGGTGCCGTGCTCGCGACCTCCGGGATGGTGCGCTACGCCGGGACAGCGGCCGAAGTCGTGAGCCAGCGATGGCCGGAAGTCGTTGCCACAGGGGCAATTGAGGACGCTGGACGGGTCCAGGCCTGGGTCGTCGGCCCGGGAATCGGGACAGGCACGGCAGGTCGTGAACTGATGCAGTACGTCCTCGGCGTCGGGGTTCCGGTTTGTGTTGACGCCGACGGGATCACCCTGCTGGCAGAACACCCGACCCTGTGGGATCATCGCGACCCGGACACGCCGGTTGTCCTTACACCACACGACCGCGAGTTCGCCCGGCTGGCGCCACTCGGCAAAGACCGTGTGGCATCAGCGAAATCACTTGCTCGGCGCGTCAACGCGGACGTTCTTCTCAAGGGCTCCAACACAATCGTCGCGGCGCCGGATGGTCGCGTGCTCGTCAACCAGTCGCCATCAGCATGGTTGGCCACGGCTGGCTCAGGTGATGTCCTGTCCGGGATTCTCGGCGCTGTCTTGGCTGCCGGCGTCGATCCATGGCTCGCTGCGGGATGCGCGGCCTATGCCCACGCCCACGCGGGAACCATCGCTGCTGATGGCGCGCCTGCCCCGGCGTCGATGATCGCTGCCGCTTTGTCGGACACGATCCGCTGGCTGCGCGGCTGATCATTCTGGCGAGAATCTTGCCTTGGTGATCTTGCCGATCCAGGCGAAGGTGCTCGACGCGCCGGCGAGAAACGCCAGGCTGGCGATGTATACCGGGATTTTCAACGTGTTGTGGGTGATCGTGACCGTGCTGATGATCGTGCGCCCAGGCTCGACCACCGGCGCCTGAGAGTCATACCTGAAGGGGAAGCGGGCGCACCGGTCGGAGTGCCAAAGTGGATGGGTGAAATGGCGAGGATTGGTACTGACAACGATTGGTCTGCTTGGGTTGCTGGCCGGTCCGGCGAATGCCGCGCCAGCAACGCGCGTTTTCACCGACCGTGGCCCTGTCCAGGGCGCGATGACCGGAGAAGTCCGTTCGTTCCAAGGGATTCCGTTCGCCAAGCCGCCGGTCGGCGCACTTCGCTGGCGTGCACCACAACCGGCGGCCCGCTGGCGGGAACCGTTGGACGCCACCAAACCGCGCGAGTTCTGCGCGCAACTTCCCGGCTTCGGGCCGTCCGAGTCGGTCAATGAGGATTGCCTGTATCTGAACGTTACGACACCCAGGCGGGTGAATCGGCCGCTGCCCGTGATTGTCTGGTACCACGGCGGCGGCTTCACCAGCGGCGCCGCGACCCAATACGACCCGGTCAAGCTGGTCACGCAAGGCAACGTGATCGTGGTGACGGTCGCATACCGGCTCGGCCCGTTGGGCTATCTCGCAACGCCAGGGCTGACCGCGGAGGCTGGAAACCAGTCCGGGAACTACGGTTTCCAGGATCAGCTGGCTGGATTGCGCTGGGTGCAACGAAACGCGGCTGCGTTCGGCGGAAATCCCGGCAACGTCACGATCTCCGGCGAGTCGGCCGGTGCCGCGAGTGTGTGTGACGTGATCGTGTCGCCGTTGGCGAAGGGCCTGTTCCAGAAGGCCATCGGGCAAAGCTTCAGCTGTGTCGAGGAAACGACCACACCGCAACAGGCTTACGCGGCAGGCGCGCAGCTTTCGTCAACCGTCGGTTGCGCGGATGTGGCTTGCTTGCGGGGCAAGCCGGTCAAGGACCTGTTGACCGCGTGGCCAGGCGGGGCACCGGTTGTCGGTGGACGTGAACTGCCGCTGCAGCCACCGGATGCGATCAGGCAGGGCAAGTATCACCGCGTGCCGCTGTTGTGGGGCAGCAATTTGGACGAGATGCGGTTGTTCGTCGGCCTGACGTACGACGGCGCCGGAAAGCCCGTGACCGTGGCGCAGTACGAGCAGGTCACCAGGGATACGTTCGGCCCGGCGGCGGACAAGGTGCTGGCCCGCTACCCGGTCGGCAACTACGCCAGCCCAAGCATCGCGTTGGCGACGTGGCAGACGGACGTGCCCGGGCACTTGTCCACCTGCGGCCACATCAACACCTACAACCTGTTCAAGACCGGCGCCCCGGTGTACGCGTACCAGTTCACCGACCGGACAGCACCGTCCATTGTCGACTGGCCGAACTTCGACGAAGGTGCCACCCACGCCTTCGAACTGAACTACCTGTGGAACCGCCTCTTCGGGCAGCCTTTCACGCCAGCGCAGGAAGCATTGTCCAAGAACATGGTTCGCTACTGGACGACGTTCGCGCACACCGGCAACCCGAACGGCTACGGTGTGCCGGGATGGCAACGGTACAAGTCGGAAGGTGACGTCCAGGAGCTCGGCCTCGCCAGGATCGCGCCCAAGAACCCGGCTCTGGAAAGCAACTGTGAATTCTGGGCTGGACTGGGTTAACCGTCCGATCGGTTCGATCGCCGGTGCCGGAGTCCTACCCGATGGGGAGGCTTGCGCCGCAGCCGTTCCTGCCATGGTGGACGGGTGAAATGGCGTGGAGTGGTACTGGCGACGATTGGGCTACTGGGGTTGGTGGCTGGTCCGGCGAACGCTGGACCAGCCACTCTCGTGTTCACCGACCGCGGTCCGGTCCAAGGTGCGGTGACCGGAGAAGTTCGTTTGTTTCGGGGAATTCCGTTCGCCCAGCCGCCGGTCGGCGAGTTGCGCTGGCGCGCGCCGCAGCCCGCCAAGCGATGGCGGGAACCGTTGGACACCAGCAAACCTCGTGACCCTTGCGCGCAACCTCCCTTGCTGTTGCCGGAGATGTCCGTCAACGAGGACTGCCTGTATCTGAACGTCACGACGCCCAAGTGGATGAATCGACCGTTGCCGGTGATGGTGTGGTTCCACGGCGGCTACTTCCTCGCCGGTGCCCCGACCGAGTATGACCCCGTCAAGCTGGTCACCCAGGGCGACGTGATCGTCGTGACGGTTGCCTATCGGCTCGGCGCACTCGGCTACCTCGCGACTCCTGACCTGACCGCGGAGGCCGGAAACCAGTCGGGGAACTACGCTTTTCAGGACCAGCTCGCCGGATTGCGCTGGGTGCAGCGAAACGCGGCCGCGTTCGGCGGGAATCCGGGCAATGTCACGGTCTTCGGTGAGTCGGCCGGTGCCGCCAGTGTCTGCGACATGGTCGTCTCGCCGTTGGCCAAAGGCTTGTTCCACAAGGCTATTGGGCAGAGGTACAGCTGCGACCGTGACACCATGACCCCGCAACAGGCTTACGTGGCAGGCGCGCAGCTCTCGTCGAAGGTCGGCTGCGCGGACGTGGTTTGCCTGCGGGACAAGCCTGTCAAGGACCTGCTGACCGCGTGGCCAGGCGGTATGCCGGTCGTGGGTGGACGCGAGCTGCCGTTGCAGCGGCCGGACGCGATCAAGCAGGGAAAGTACAACCAGGTTCCGGTGGTGTGGGGCAACAACCAGCACGAGGGTCGGCTGTTCGTCGGGATGCAGTACGACGGCGTGGGCAAACCCGTGACTGTGCCGCAGTACGAGCAGATCACCAGGGACACGTTCGGCCCGGCCGCGGACAAGGTGCTGGACCGCTACCCGGTCGGCGACTACGCCAGCCCGAGCATCGCGTTGGCCACCTGGCAGACGGATTCTCCTGGCGTGATGTCCACGTGCAGCCACCTCAATGCTTACACGCTGTTCAGCGCCAAGGTTCCGATGTACGCCTACCAGTTCGCGGACCGGACAGCGCCGGTCATGTTCGACTGGCCGAACTTCGACGAGGGCGCCATGCACGGCTCCGAGTTGAACTATCTGTGGAACAGGGTGTTCGGCCCGCCGTTGAACCCGGTGCAGGAAGTGTTGTCCAGGACCATGGTTCGCTACTGGACGACGTTCGCGCACACCGGAAACCCGAACAGGCGTGCGGTGCCGGAGTGGAAGCGGCACAAGTCCGCAGGTGACGTCCAGGAGCTCGGCGTGCCGATGGTCGGGCCGAAAAACCCTGCCTTGGAAAGCAACTGCGCCTTCTGGGCGGCACTACAACCTTTAGTAGCTACCAGGTCATACCAAAGTTCGACGCGCCCGCGCACCCACCGCTGAGATGCTGGAAAAGTGAAATGGCGAGGACTAGTACTGACGACCATTGGTCTACTGGGGTTGTTGGCCGGACCGGCGAATGCCGCCCCGGCCACGCTCGTCTTCACTGATCGCGGTCCCGTAAAGGGTGCCGTATCGGGGGAAGTCCGTTCGTTCCAAGGGATCCCGTTCGCCAAGCCGCCGGTCGGCGCACTTCGCTGGCGCGAGCCGCAACCGGCAGCTCGGTGGCGGGATCCCTTGAACGCCACAAAACCGCGCGAGATGTGTGCTCAACTACCTGGAGACCTGCCGGATGAATCGGTCAATGAGGACTGTCTGTATCTGAACGTCACCGCGCCGAAGCGGGTGAATCGGCCGTTGCCGGTGATGGTGTGGTTCCATGGCGGCGGCTTCGTTTCCGGCGAGCCGGGGTACTACGACCCGGTCAAGCTGGTCACGCAAGGCAAAGTGATCGTGGTGACCGTCGCGTATCGGCTCGGTCCACTTGGGTATCTGGCGACGCCAGGGTTGACCCGGGAGACTGGAAACCAGTCGGGAAGCTATGGTTTCCAGGACCAGCTGGCTGGTTTACGTTGGGTGCAGCGAAACGCGGCTGCGTTCGGCGGGAATCCGGGCAATGTCACGGTCTTCGGCGAGTCGGCCGGTGCCGAGAGCGTATGCAGCATGATCGTCTCGCCTTTGGCCGAGGGACTGTTCCACAAGGCCATCGGCCAGAGCTACAGCTGTGATGCTGCTATGTTCACGCGTGCGGAGGCGTACGATCACGGCGCCGAAGTCTCATCAAAGGTCGGCTGCAGGGATGTGGCGTGCCTGCGTGGCAAGCCGGTCAAGGATCTGTTGACCGCGTGGGGTCCCCATGGCGGCCCGGTCATCGGCGGACGTGAACTGCCGTTGCAGCCGACGGACGCGATCAAGCAGGGCAAGTACAACCACGTTCCGGTGATCTGGGGCAACACCCTGGACGAGGCACGGATGGACATCGGAAGCTTCTTCGTCGGCAGTGGAAAGCCCGTGACCGTCGAACAGTACGAGCAGTTCACCCGCGCGGACTTCGGCCCGCTCGCAGATCAGGTGCTGGCCCGCTATCCAGTCGGCAACTACGCCAGCCCAAGCATCGCGTACGCGACACGGCTGAGCGACGCGAGGAACGTGCTGGCGACCTGCGATCACCTCAATACATACAAGTTGTTCAAGGAAGCCGAAGTCCCGGTGTACGCGTACCAGTTCACCGACCGGACAGCGCCTGTCCTGTTCGACTGGCCAAACTTCGAGGAAGGCGCCGCCCACAGCTTCGAGTTGAACTACCTCTTCCACAGGCTGTTCGGCAATCCACTGAATCCAGCACAGGAAGCCTTGTCCAAGAACATGGTCGGCTACTGGACGACGTTCGCGCACACCGGAAACCCGAACAGCAGTGGCACACCGGAATGGAAACGGTTCAAGACAGATGCCGACGTCCAAGAACTCGGACCGACCAGGGTCGCCCCGAAAAACCCAGCCATTGAAAGCAATTGCGCCTTCTGGGCGGGATTACGGCGTTAGATCGCGCTCGGATACGCCCAGTCGTGGAATCGCCACCACAACCAAATATCGGCGCGACACCTCCAACCTCCTTCCTCCCATCAGGTGGCCTGATGGGAGGAAGGAACGCGGGTTTCCCAAGCATCGCCCCGAAACTGTCGCCTTTGCGCAGGCCTTGGGACTGTCGGGCCCTTGCGCGGACGGCTGAGAGTGCCGGTCCTTCGCTTTGACGGTCCGAGAACTGTCGTACCTCTGGGGTAACGTGAAGATCAGGGGCTCCCCTGGTGGCGGGGTTTGTCGCTCTGGAATGTAAGAGACTTGCCCTCGCCGGACGGCAGACCGCCCAGAGGGAATGTTGTCCTTTCAGCTTGCATTCTTCGGTTGTGGGTGGGGCGGGCGTGCCCTCCGGTCCGGCCTGCCTCACGGAACCACGGTGCGTCAAGGAGCCGGTATCGCCCCCCGCTCGGAGCTGGGCTGCGTTAGCCGACCCCCTGACACCCCGTGGTTGGACAAGCCCAGGCCGAACCGGAGGGAACACCCACGAAGCACCCCTCTGGGCTCACGCCCCGGGGCAACCAACCGGCCTCAAACACTGATGCCAGCCAACCGGATCGCCACACCCAGCCAGGAATTATCCGTTGATAGCGAGGACGAGCGTTGCGCTTGCCGATGCCAGGTACGCGCCCGGGTACACAATGTTGTGGTAGACGCTTGCCTTGATGTGGATGGCCATCGCGCCAACGAAGAACGCCACCAGACCCGCCGCCGCCGCGATACCCAACGACTCGAATCTGGCGAGTCCGGCGACGAGGCCGAGTGCACCGGCAAGTTTGAGGAGGCCGAGGGGGAGGACCCAGGAGTGTGGCAGGCCGAGCTCTGTTGAGTTGGCGACCACGAATTTCGCTCGGGTGAAGTCGGCGATCGCGGCGTAGGTGTTCATCGCGATCGTGATCACGGCGACGATGACGTGAGCCGTGGACATCAGAGCATCCGGTAGGCGCCGAGGAGCTCAAACGGCTCTGGCGTCGGAGCCACGGTGGCCGCCTTTGCCACCGTGGACTGTAGTTCACGTGCGGCTTCGATGCCGGGCAATGGGTTTTCGACGCCGTCGGCGATGTCCAGCAGGGCGATGAAGTCCTCGCCGCTGCGCAGGTAGGCGTACCGGATACCTTGCGGCTGCTCGATATTCAGAGCTTTGAAGGCGGCGTGGACCGCATCTCTCACCGACGAAACTTCGGTCAGTGGGACGGTGTAGCGAATCATCAGATGTGCCATGCCATAACCGTGGTCCGGCTTTCGGGTTGCGTCTAATACACGTATCCATAACCTGATGGCATGGATGTGGACACGCGGCTGCTTCGCTACTTCGCCGCGGTTTCTGAGGAAGGCAACCTCACCAGGGCCGCGGAGCGGCTCTTCGTGTCCCAGCCTGCTCTGACCAAGCAGATCAAGCAGCTTGAACGGCGCATCGGTGTGCCGCTGTTCACGCGCTCGCGCGCCGGGATGGCCCTCACCGAGCCGGGAAAGACGTTGGCGCGCCAGGTTCCGAGCCTGCTGACCGACTGGGATCGGGTGTTACGGGACACCAAAGGCTCGGCCAGTCGGGCCGCGCGGATCCTCCGGGTTGGCTTTCTTGCCAGCGCCGCCAATGAGGCCACTCCGGAGATCATCGCGGCCTTCACCAAGCTTCGACCGGGGTGGCGGGTGGAGATGCGGCAGGCCACGTGGTCGAACCCGAGTGCGGGCCTCGACGATGGCGATGTCGATGCCGCTCTTCTCCGGATTCCGTTCCCTGGCCAGGAAAACTGGCAGGTGAAGATCCTGCTCAGCGAGCCTCGGCTGATCGTCTTGCCGTCCGCGCATCCGCTCACCGCGCGTGACCGGATCGACTTCCGCGATCTATGGGACGAGCCATTCGTTGCGGCACCGGCGGAAACCGGTTGGTGGCGTGATTACTGGCTTGCCACGGAAGAACGCGAAGGTCGTGAGCCACGGATCGGCGCCGTCACGGAAACTCCGGATGATTGGTTGAGTGCCATCGCCAATGGCTACGGAATCGCGCTCGCTCCTGAGTCCTCGGCACGGTTCTACGCGCGGCCGGGCGTGACATATCGACCGGTCGACGGGGTTGCCCCGACCGAGGTCGCAGTTGCGTGGGCCGACGCCGGCAACGCTGTTGTCGGCGACTTTGTTCAGTGTTGCCTAAGCGCGTTTGACACCAAGAGTCATCAGGCGTGACACGTATGCCGCGAGTTCTTTCGGCGTCCACGGTTGCTTTTCCACGATCAGCATCCGGCCGCAGCTTTCGCAGATCGAGGCGAGCAGTTCCGCCAGAACCGGGGCTTTGCGTTCGGTGTCTTCCACGTTGATGGTGCCCAGGTACATCACCACCAGGTCGCGTAGCCTGCCGAGGATCGTCTCCCGCGCCGCGCGAACTCGCTTGGCCACCGGGGAATCGGAGGTACGGGACGACTCGAACACCACTCGCCACGAGTCGGGGGCCTCGGTCGCCGCGACCAGGAAAGCCTCTAGGCCTTGACCTATCAGCGCTTCCAGGTTCTCGAAGTCCGGCATCTTCGGCAATGCCGCGATCACGGCGTCGAAGAGTCGTTTCTCCTCCCTGCCGAGCAGGGCGAGCAATAACTCGTCGCGGTTGCGGAAGCATTCGTACACCACTGGTTTGGTGACTCCGGCCGCGTCCGCGACCGCTTGCATCGAAGTTCCGCGATAGCCGTGTGCCAGGTAGACCTGCAGCGCCGAGTCAAGAATGAGGGGCCGTCGTTTTTCCGGGCCCAAATGCGCCGCCCTTCGGCGGACCGCCCTGTCTTGCGCCACCGATCGAACTTACAGTATCCCCCGCATGAGTGATGGCATTACCACGCCGATTTGTCTACGCCGACAGCGCCTTGACGGCCCTGGCCAGCAAAGATCGCAAAGTTTTCGCCTCGTCCTGACTGAACTCGGCCGCCAGCGCCTGCTCAACGGCGACCGCCCGTGCATCTGCCTCGTCAAAGGCGGCCTGACCGGCGTCGGTCAGCCGTGTTTCCAACATGTTGCGATGCCACGGATGCGGCGTCCGGACGATCAGTCCGGCCGATTCCAGGTTCTGCAGGATCGTGGTCATCGTCTGCGGGGTCACGGCGCACAGCCGGGCGAGAGCGGCGGCTGAGATCCCGGGATTGTCGTTGAGGAACAGCAGGGTGGAGTACTGCGGGACGGTCAGTCCGCTCGGCTTCACCGCGACCTGCTTCGCGGACGTCAGGGCATCCACCGCCGCCTTCAGGTCGGCCCCGAGGCGCTGCTCGATCGGCATCCGCATATCAACATCCTACTTTCAATTAGAACATTGACCAATATCAGAACCCTGATTAACGTCTGAGTCCTGAAGGAAGGAGGGGTTCGAATGAAGAGACTTGGTCTGCTGGTCCTCACTGGGCTGCTGGCGCTCCCAGGCATGTCATCAGCGCAGGGGATGGAGTTAGCCTCAGAGTCAGGGGCGGCGCCTGGGGCCGTGCTGCCGACCGGGACAGAGCAAGCGGCCGGAGCCACCGGAATGCCGAGTCTGATCAGCGGGATCGGTGACTATCTCCACCCCGAGGGCGTGGCGTGGGATCCGACCAGGGACGCCTTCCTGATCACTTCGACCGTCCGCAACTCCATCTCCGTCGTCGGCCGTGACGGAAAGCCGCAGACACTGGTGACCGAACCGGCGATGCCAAGGCCGCTCGGCATCCGCGTCGACGTCCCACGCAACCGCATCCTGGCCGCGTACAGCCAAGGCCTTGGCATCTTCGAGCTCTCCACGGGCCGGACGCTGCACCTGGTCACGTTCGGCAAGGCGCCTAACGACCTGGCGGTCGACTGGTCCGGCAACGCCTACGTGACCGACCCTGAGGGCGACACCATCTACAAGGTCGATGTGAACGGCATCGCCACACCCTTCATCACCGATGCGCGCCTGTCCGGTGGCCTCGGCATGAACGGGGTCGTCTGGCACCCGGCCGGATTCCTGTTGGTCGTCCACTACACGAACGGCAAGCTGTTCAAGGTCACCAGGAACGGCATAACAGAAGTCGCCATGAACAAGTCGCTCATCGGTGCCGATGGCATAGCGTTCCAGCGCGACGGCTCGCTCGCGGTCGTGACCAACAAGATCTCCGTACCCGGCGAGGACGCCGTGACCGTGCTCCGGCCATGCGGCCTCTGGGAGAGCGCGGTGGTGACGCAGCACACACCAACGGCAATCACCGCGCCGACCACCGCCGCAGTCACGCCATACGGCACATATGTGGTGCACGGCCGGATCGACTGGCTGGTCAACCAGGGCAAGCCGTCTCAGGAGTTCTTCATCAGCAGGATCTAGAGCGCGCGACGTAACAAACGTGTGCGAGCATTGGCGACGTTATGTCCGGTCAATACGTGCCCTCCGCGGAGACGATCGTCGATCTCGACGCTCTGCGGCACAACGTCGCCCTGCTCGCCGAGCGAGCCCAGGTTCCTGTCATGGCCGTGGTGAAGGCCGACGGTTACGGCCATGGTGCTGAGCCGATCGCGAAGGCCGCGCTCGAGGCGGGCGCCGCGTGGCTCGGCACGACGTCCGCGGCTGAGGCGGTCAACCTGCGTAACGCGGGCATCGAGGCGCCCATTCTGGCCTGGCTGCACCCGCCCGGTGCCGACCTCTCGGTCGCTGCCAAGGCTGGTGTGGACCTTGGGGTTTCGAACCTTGACGAACTGCGTGCGGCCGAAGGCGCCGCGGTTCACCTCAAAGTCGACACCGGCATGAACCGCAACGGCTGCTCCCCGGAGGAGTGGCCCGAGCTTGTCCGAGCCGCCAAGGGCTACAACGTCCGCGCGATCTGGTCGCATCTGGCCTCCGCCGACGAGCCCGGTAACCCGTCGGTCGACCGTCAGGTCGAACGGTTCGAGTGGGCTTACGAGGTCGCGCTGGCCGAAGGGCTCCGGCCAATGCGGCACATTTCCAACTCAGCGGCCACGCTGACCAGGCCGGACCTCGCGTATGACCTGGTACGCCTCGGTATCGCGATGTACGGGCTCAATCCCGTGCCACAGCACGAAGATCTGCGGCCGGTGATGACCTTTCGGTCCAGTGTGGTCAGTGCGAAACGCACCCGCGCCGGTGAAGGTGTTTCGTACGGCCACACCTGGGTCGCTCAGCAGGACACCACGCTCGCGCTCGTGCCAGTTGGCTATGCCGATGGCGTGCCGCGTGGGCTTTCCGGGAAGCTCGAGGTTTTCGTTGCCGGACATCGGCGTCCGGTTGTCGGCCGGGTCTCGATGGACCAGATTGTCGTCGACTGCGGCGACGACAAGGTTTCTGTCGGCGACGAGGTGATCCTTTTCGGGCCGGGTGACCGCGGTGAGCCCACGGCGCGCGAATGGGCCGACAACTTGGGCACCATCGACTACGAGATAGTCACGAATATGTACCGGCCGCGAGTTCGGCGCCGGTATCTGGGGACGCGGTGAACGGCCGGGTCGCAGGGCTTATCGGCGGCGCGGTCGGCGTTGTGGCGACGGGCGCTGCGATAGGAGCTGCTGTCGTTCGGTCCAAACGCCGCGATATTGAGGACATGTACGCCGACGAGCCGCTTGGGCTCATGCCGCCGAGCCGCACCAGCACGGTCGCGGCGGACGACGGTGTGCCGTTGTCGGTCGAGGAAGTGGACCCGGACGACGGTGGCACGCCGGAGATAACCGTTGTGCTGGTTCATGGTTTCGCGCTGAGCCGGAAATCCTGGCACTTCCAGCGCCGGATGTTCGCCGAGCAGACCGACCCGCGTGTCCGCCAGGTCCTCTACGACCAGCGCAGCCACGGCCGGTCCGCGAGGGCAACCGAAGAGTCCAGCACGATCGACCAGTTGGGCAGGGATCTCGCCGCGGTGTTGCGCGCGATGGTGCCGAAGGGCCCGATCGTCCTAGTTGGACATTCGATGGGCGCGATGACCATCATCGCCTTGGCGGAACAGGATCCTGATCTTTTCGCCGACCGGGTCCGTGGCGTTGCGTTGATCGGCACGTCCGCCGGTGAGATCGGCGCTAGCGGGCTGCCGAGGCCGCTGCTGTCCCGCTACAACCCGTTGACCCGGAGTATGGGAACGCTGGCCGACTGGCAGCCAGGCCTCGTGGAACTGGTCCGAGCCTCCGGTGGTCAGCTGACGCGGCGCGCGGTGCGGCTGATCGCGTTCGGCAGCCGGAGCGTCAGCCCGCGGCTGGTCGACTTCATGATGGAGATGCTCGACGTCACCCCGGTCCGGGTGCTCGCCGACTTCATCGAGACCTTGGGCAGCCACAACAGGTACAAGGCGCTGGCCGGTCTGCAGCACTGTTACGTGCTGGTGCTGAGCGGCGACCACGACCGGATGACGCCGTACTCGCACGCGGAACGGATCGCCGAAGAGCTGCCGGACGCGAAACTGGTCCGGTTACGCGGCGCCGGGCACATGGTGATCCTCGAACAACCCGATCAGGTCAACGAGCACCTGGTCGATCTGGTCAGGCAGTGCGTCAGTGGTCGTGGCGCGGGACGTAGATGGTGGCGGCGCAGGGCATGATCTCCCTTCCAACGGTTGACGACACAGTCGAGTTCGGACAGAAGCTCGGCAAACTGCTGGGCGCGGGCGACCTGGTGTTGCTCGCCGGTCCGCTCGGCGCCGGGAAAACCGTGCTGGTGCGTGGAATCGCGGCCGGGCTTGGCGTGAAGGGCCGGGTCAGCTCGCCGACGTTCGTGATCGAGCGGGTGCACAAGCCTGGTTCGCCGGACGGGGTCGCGCTCGTGCACGTCGATGCCTACCGGTTGATCGGCCATGTCGAAGAGGTCGACGATCTCGACCTCGACTCGGACCTGACCACAGCGGCCGTGGTGATCGAGTGGGGCGAAGGCCTCGCCGAGCAGCTGGCCGAGGACTTCCTGTTGGTACGCCTGGAAAGGCGCCCCGACGACACCCGAGTAGCCACTGTGGAGCCCCACGGTACCTGGACCACCAGGGTGGAAAGTCTCGTGAGTGGTTATCAGGGTTAGAACACGCTTAACCACTCACGAGGGTGGCGCCGCGTTTGACGGTCCTGATGACGGGTGCGGTCTCGATGTGCTTGATCGCGGGCAGTGAGGCGATCTTCGTGGTCAGGTACCGGTAGAACGCTGGCACGTCACGGCAGCACGCGGTCGCGCCGATGTTGGCAGTTCCGGTCATCGCCGCGACGAAGACGATCTCCGGGTGGGACGCGAGGATCTCGCCGGTGCGCTGGATTTCCGATGGCGCGACGGACATCCACATCTGCGTCTCGCTGGTCAGCCCGACCGCCGCCGAGTTGATGTCCACGTCGAAGTACATCGCGCCGCACTCACGCAGGGCTTCCAGCCGTCGCCGGACCCTTGACTCGGACCACCCAGTTGCCTTGGCCAGCTCGGCGAAGCCCGCCCGGCCGTCCAGTTCGAGGACCGCCAGCATGCCCTGATCGGCTTCCTCCAACGGGACTATCTCGTCTGTTATGGACAGTGGCGGCCGGAGCGCCGCCACTTGGTCAGCGGTGAGAAAGTCGGACATCGCCGCGTAGCCGAAGGACTCGTCGCCGAGGAACACGTTGAGAACGCTGTGCGCGGTGACGTCGATGACCCTTGGTGTCTTCGGAAGTTGGTGCAGCAGAAGGTTGTCCGGCTCTTCGGGACTGGTCGACTGTGCGACGCAGGTGATCTCGGTGCCGCCGGAGTTCATCTGCACCCAGTAGGTCCTTGGCCTGCGCGCCAACGCTCGTGCCACGGAAAGTGCGGCGCTTGGCTCCACTTTGATCCGCAGATACCACCGCACTTGCCCGACCCGCCACGGAACCGTCTGCGCGACCACCTTCGCGATCGACTCGGCCCGCAACCGCCGATACCGCCGCGCAATGGTCTGGTCGGACACGCCGAGCACCTCGGCGATCTTGCTGAACGGCGCCCGACCGTCCACTTCGAGCGCGTGGATCAGTGCCCGGTCGATGTCGTCGACTTCAGCTGACAAGGGTGGCACCCCGTTTCACGGTCCGGATCACGGGCGCGGTCTCGATGTGGTTGACGGCCTTGAGAGCGGCGACTTTCGTCGTGAGATACCGGTAGAAAGCGGGAACATCCCGGCAGATCACCGAGGCGATCAGGTTGGCTGTGCCCGTTGTCGCGGCCACGAACGCGACCTCCGGGTGGGCGGCCAACGCCGTCCCGACGTCCGCTATCTCGGCAGGCGGAACCGACATCCACATCATCGCCTCGCAGGTGAAACCCAGCAGCTGGATGTCCATGTCGACGTCGTAGAACAGCGCCCCGGCAGCGCGCAGGTGATCGAGGCGCCGCCGGACGGTGGATTCCGACCAGCCAGTGGCCTTGGCCAGTTCCATGAAGCCCGCGCGACCGTCTTGCTCAAGTACCGCAAGCATTCGGTGGTCGGCGTCGTCGAGTGTGAACACCTCGTCGGTCGGATGGATCCGTGGCCGGAGCTGCTCGACCTGGTCCCTCGTCAAGATGTCGAGCAGGCCGAGGTGCTCGGCCGGGCCACCGAAGAATACGTGCAGCAGGCTGTGCGCGGTGACCTCGTTCACCCGCGGCGTCTTGGGAAGCTGTTGCAGGAGAAGCGCATCCGTGTGCTCGGCGGTGTGTGACTGCGCGACGCAGCCGATTTCCGTGCCACCGGAGAACATCCGGACCCAGTACGTGTCGGATCGCCTGGCCAGCGCGGACGCGACCGGCAGCGCCGTCGCCGGTGCGCACTTGATCCTGATGTACCAGCGCACGTGACCGACTCGCCACGGTGAGGTCTGGCCGACCACCCGGACCGCGGAAGACGCCCGCAACCTGCGATAACGCCGTGCGACGGTCTGGTCTGACAGGCCGAGTACCTCGGCGATCTTGCTGAACGGCGCCCGGCCGTCGATGTTCAACGCGTGGACCAACGCCATATCGGTCTCGTCGAGTTCCACGCCGCCACGATAGCCCGGCTGTCGGTTTCCGCCACCAAGCTGGGGTGAATGTCGAAAAGCGTCGGGCGGGCCGCGATTGTGGCAATCCCAGCCTGCCGCGAGCAATCCTCTGACTGTATCCACAGTGTCCTAAGGAGAACGACATGGGGAAGTGGTCCCCGCTGGTCGCGGTCTGCCTCGGCGGGTTCATCCTGCTCGTCGACGTCACGATCGTGACGATCGCGCTGCCGGAAATGGCGCACACGCTCAATGCCTTGCTCAATGGCCTGCAATGGGTCATCGACGCGTACGCGCTCGCGCTCGCCGCGCTGGTCCTGGCGAGCGGTTCGCTGACCGACCATATCGGCCGGAAACGGACATATCTGGGCAGTCTGGTGATTTTCGGTATCGCGTCCCTCGCATGTGGACTCGCGCCGAACATCGAAGTGATGGTGCTCGCCCGTGCCGTGCAGGGGATCGGCGGCGCGGGAATGCTGGCGACGACGCTGGCCATCGTGAACGTGACGTATCACGGCCGGGATCGGGGAATCGCGCTCGGCATCTGGGGTGTGGTCGCCGGTGCGGCCGCTGCGATCGGGCCGTTGTTCGGCGGGCTGCTGACCGAGTCCTTCGGCTGGCGGTGGATCTTCCTGGTCAACATCCCGATCGCGATCGTGGCGGTCTGGCTGACCGCGAAGGTGGTCGCGGAGTCGAACAACCCGAACGCCAAGGGAGTCGACGTGCCCGGCGTGGTGACGTTCACGGCGGGAATCGGTGCCGTCACCTTTGGACTGATGGAGGCCGGGCAACACGACTGGGGCTCGGGCCGGGTGCTCGGCTGGCTCGCCGCCGGGCTGGCGATGTTGATCGTTTTCGTTGTCCTGCAAGCACGCAGCGAGAAGGCGATGCTGGATCTCAAGCTGTTCCGGCAGCCGTCGTTCTCAGTCATCCTGTTGGCAGCTATGGCGTTCTCGTTCGCGGCATTCGCGTACACGCCGTTCATGTCGGTATGGCTGCAGCAGCGACTTGGCTTGCAGCCGTTGACAGCTGGTCTTGTGATGGTGCCGATGAGCGCGGCAGCGCTCGTGATCGCCGGTACGGTCGGCAGGCATCTGCATTCGGTGCCGTTCCGGTACACGCTCGGCATCGGGCTTGCCCTGATCGGCGCGGGCGGCTTGCTGTTGACGACCGGCGACAGCTGGATTGTCACCTTGCCGGGGCTCAGCGTCGCCGGGTTCGGCGTTGGTATCACTGGACAAGCGTTGCCAGGCGCGATCATGGCCACGGTTCCGCACGAGCGCGCGGGAATGGCTTCAGGCGCGCTGAACACGTTCCGTCAGCTGGGAATGGCGTTGGGTGTGGCGGTTCTCGGCACGGTCGTCGCGCACGCCACGAGTTTCGAAAGTGGACTTGAGCAGTCCTATGTGGTCGCGGGCGTCGTCGGCATCGTTGTCGGTGTCCTCGCCCTTGTGGTTGTCACGTCACGCAATGCCGTCCACAATCCCAAGGTCGAGCAGGTCCTGGGGGCGGAGGCGTAGCTGGTCGGCGAGGTCCTCGGCCGAATCTCGTTTCAGGATCCCGGCGGCCAGTTCCGGTGCTATCACAGAGAAATACGCGTCCGGCGTGATCCAGGTCCGACCGGCTCCGGCGAGTGCGAGCGCACCGCCGGAGCCGCCTTCGCCGATCACCAGCGTGGTCACCGGGATATGGGCGGCGGCGACCGCGGCGAACACGCCCGAGATCGCATCGGCCAGCCCGGCGGATTCCGACGCGGCATCGTTGGCGGCACCGGGAGTGTCGACCAGCGTCAGCACCGGAATGCCGAACCGGTCAGCCATCGTGATCAACCGGCTCGCCGTGCGATATCCGGCTGGACGAGTCGCGGTTCCGGTCTGTGCCGCGAAAGCGACCGAACGACCGGCACGCCAGCCGATTCCGCACAGCATCCCGGGATCCACGCCACCGCTCCGGTCGCCGTTGATCAGGGCGTAAGTGTCGAAATAGGACTCAAGGTACGCCGAAGCGCGCGGTCTTCGCGGATCACGTGCTCGCTTTACCGCGTCCCATCCGTCAGTCGGAAGTTCTGTTCTGCCAAGGGCTTTCGGCACGTCCGCAGGCTCGGGTGTGCCGCCAGTCAGCAGTTCGAGCCAGGTCACAAGCGTCGCAGGCAGCGTGCCCGGTGTGACCACAGCGTCGATCAGACCGGCCGCGAACTGGCCTTCCGACGTGAAAACGGGATGGTGAACGTCCTCGCCCGAGCGGACTCGGCTGCCGCCGAACGCGACCTGGGCGCCGGAAACACCCAGAATCACGTCCGCGCTGGCGCCAAGCGACGCCCACACCCCACCTGTCGTGGGATTGCGCAGCACAGCCACGTGCGGGACTCCGCTTTCCTTGTTGAGATGGCATTCCCTGGCCACACGCTGCAGTTGCAGCAGCGAGAACATGCCTTCCTGCATCCGGCTGCCGCCGGTCGCCAGCAACGAAACCACGGGCATCCCGCGCGCGCGGGCTGTGGACAACGCGTGCACGAGACGGTCACCTGTCGCGGTGCCGACCGAGCCGCCGAGGAAGCGGAAGTCGAACTCGATCAGCATCACGTCGATGTCGCCGATCAGGACTTGGCCGTACGTCACCGATTCCTCGACGCCGGTCGTGTGGCGCGCGCGAGCCAGTAGCTCGTCGTAAGCTGGCCAGTCGAGCGGGTTACTGGCCGAGTGCACGCTTGGTCACCTTGCCCATTTCGTTACGCGGCAACGCATTCAGGAACCGGACGACCCTCGGGCGCTTGTGCGGTGTCAGCAGTGTGGCCACGTGGTCGATCAGTTCCTGCTCGTCAGGCCGTTCACCAGCGGGCACGATCCACGCCACGATCCGCTCGCCGAGATCCTCGTCCGGCTCGCCCGTCACCGCGACCTCGGCGACAGCGGGGTGCTCGAGCAGGACGTTCTCGATCTCGCCAGCGCCGATCTTGTAGCCGCCGCTTTTGATCAGGTCAGTGGCCCGTCGGCCGACGATCCTGACGTAACCATCAGGGTCCACAGTGGCCACGTCGCCAGTCCGGAACCATCCGTCCCGCAACGCTTCCGCAGTCGCGTCCGGGCGGTTGAGGTACTCGATGAACAGATTCGGACCGCGTACCTCGATCTCGCCGATCTCCCCATCCGGGATGGTATTGCCCTGCTCGTCGACGATCCGCAGGTCGACGCCGTCGACCGGCGGCCCGACCGTGCCCGGCCTGCGTTCCCCGTCGGCACGGACACTGCAGTTCATCAGCGTTTCGGACATCCCGTAACGCTCGACAATCCGCTGGCCGGTCGCCTTGAAGATGCGCTCGTGATCACTGGCTGGCAACGCGGCCGACCCGGACACGAGCAGCCGCGCCTGCCCGATTGCCTTGGCCAGCGTGTGATCGGCCTCGGCATCGGCGGCGATCCGGTGGTACATCGTCGGCACGCCGAACATCATCGTGGCGTCACCGGCGAGCTCGCGCGCGACGGCCTCGGACGAGAACTTCCCGATGTGCCGCACGGACCCACCGCGCCGCAACGGTCCAACGATGCCCAGAATCAAGCCGTGCACGTGGAACAGCGGAAGCCCGTGCACAAGGACGTCATCGGATGTCCACTGCCAGGCCGTAGCCAGTGCGTCCAAATTGGACACGATGGCTCGGCGCGGCAGCACGACGCCCTTTGGCGGCCCGGTCGTGCCGGACGTGTACACGACGAAAGCAGGCTGCGTCTCGGCGATGTCGAGCTCAGGAAGCGGTGCGGACGCGGTGATGTCGACGTCTTCTTCGCGAAGCGCGATGTCCGGCTTGCTGTCGGTGAGGATGTGCTCGAGTTCGCGCGTGCCGATCTTCGGATTGACCGGGACAACCGGAATCCCGGCGACCAGCGCGCCGACGACGGCGACCGCGGTCTGGATGCTCGGTGTCGCCCACACAGCGACTCGAGTCTTGCCCTTGATCTGCGCGGCGACAGCGCCCGCGGCACCGGCCAGCTGCCGGTAGGTCAGTTCCGCGTCGTTGAAGCGCAGTGCTGGGCGGTCGGTAGCCCGGGTCAGCTCACCAAACATGCAAGCCACTATGCCGGGGCCACGTGCGGTCAGCCCAGTGTGGTGAGCGACACCTCCCACAACCGCTCGGCCGTCTCCAGGGTTGAGCGCGTATGGCGCGACGCCCCAGAACTCACCTGGCCGGCGAGGTTCGGCCTCCTTGACGTCCTCGAAGTACTTCCCGCCGACTTGGTCGAGATCAGGCGAAGTCGCCAGATAGATGGACGTCGCCGCGCCCTGTTGTGGCGTTTTGACGAACCTGGTGCCACCGACCTCCTTGCGTCGCTGATCAAGCTCCTCCTTGGGCATGTGCCGCTGCAGGTTGGTCATGATCGAGCCGGGGTGCAGCGCGTTGGCGAAGATGCCCGCGTCCGCCCAACGCCTGGTGGCCTCGACGGCGAACAGGATGTTGGCCGTCTTGGACTGGCCGTAGCCGAGCCAGGGCGTGTACTCGCGCCACTGGAAGTGAATGTCCTCGAAGACGATCGGGGAGAACAGATGTCCGCTGGAGGCCACGGACACGATCCTGGCGCCATTGGCATCCGCCAAGGCCGGGTAGAGCCCGGTGGCCAGGGCGAAGTGACCGAGGTGGTTCGTGGCGAACTGCAACTCCCAGCCTTCGGCGGTGCGCGTGAGCGGCGGCGCCATCACGCCCGCGTTGTTGATCAGAAGGTGCAACGGGCCTTCCCATGCGTCCACGAAGGCTTTGACCGAGGCCTGTGATGACAGGTCGAGTGGGGCGATGTGCGCCTTGATCTCGTCAGCGACGGTCTGCGCGGCTTTCATGTCACGTGCCGCGATGGTCACCTCGGCGCCCGCGTTGACGAGCGTGCGAGCAGTCTCGATGCCGATGCCGGAGGCGCCGCCGGTCACGATCGCGCGCTTGCCGGTGAGGTCGATCCCGGCGATGACTTCCGCGGCGGTGTTGGTCCTGTCGAATGCCATGAGCTTGGTGTCTTTGCCGGTAGAATATGAAACGGAGGGACCTCCGTTACCTCTTCAGGTTATGCGGAGGAGCCTCCGCTTGCAACTCGTTGAAGGAGGACCAGTGACGGCTCGCCCCTTGCGTGCGGACGCGCAGCGCAACCGAGACCGGCTGATCGAAGCGGCCGTCGAGGCGTTCTCGCAGGGCGGGACGGACGAAGTCACGCTCGAGGCGATCGCCAAAGACGCCGGAGTCGGGATCGGGACGTTGTACCGGCACTTCCCGACCAGGGAAGCCCTCGTCGACGCGGCCTACCGCGACGAGCTGACCAAGCTGATCGACTCGGCCGCGGAGCTGCTGGGCTCAATGGCGCCTGACGTGGCTTTGCGGACGTGGATGGACCACTTCGTGGCGTACATGATCACGAAGCAGGGGATGGGGGACGCGCTGAAGGCTCTGATCGCTTCGGGCGGAAATCCTTTCGCCGACAGCCGTGAACGCCTGAAGGGCGCGTTGAAACAGCTGCTGGACGCGAGCATCGCGGCAGGCACGATCCGTGCTGACATCGACGCGTGGGACATGCTGGTGAGTCTCAGCGGGGTGGCACTGGCTGGTGACCAGGCCAAGCACGAGCAGATCGGCCGGTTGCTCGACCTGCTGCTGGACGGCCTACGTTTCCGCAGGTAGCCCCTCGTGAGTGGTTACGCCGGTTAGAACCGGCGTAACCACTCACGAGGGTGCCAGGTGCGGTTCCAGTTCCCGCAGCAAAGCGTGCTTGGGGCGGGCGCCGACCATCGAATGCACGAGTTCACCCTTCCGATACAAGTTCAACGTCGGCGCGCCCATGATCCGCTGGGACCGGGCCGTCTCCACGGCCTCGTCCACATCAACCTTCACGATCTCCAAGACCTCAGCCAACTCGCCCGCCAACGAAGCCAGCACCGGCGCGACCATCCGGCACGGCGGGCACCACGTGGCCCAGAAATACACAAGCACCGGCCGGTCAGCCGAAGCCACATGAGCCGCGAAAGTCGAATCCGTCAACGCGAGCATGGTTCCTCCGAAACTGTCTCCAACTGCGCGGCGAGGCGGTCGCGGATCTCGCTGAGCCGGGCGATTCCCGCGTTCAACTCGGCCAGCTTCCTGCGGTAGACCTCGATCGACGCCGGGCAGGCGTCCCCAGACGAATTCCCGGCACGCAGGCATTCGACGAACGGCCGGGTCTCCTCCAGCGCGAACCCGATCTCCAGCAGCGACCGGATCTCCTGCACGAGTCGCAGGTCACTCTCGTCGTACTCCCGGTGCCCGTTGGCCGCCCGGCGCGCCTGGAGCAGACCCTGGGCTTCGTAGTACCGCAGTGACCGCGTGCTCGTGCCCGCGCGCTGGGCCAGCTCCCCGATCCGCATCATGCCCCCACGCTAGGCCTTGACATCGGCGTCAAGTCCAGGCTGCGTACTCTTGGTCAGTGCTCGTTCTCGCCCTTGACACCGCCACACCCGCGGTCACCGCTGGTGTCGTCGACTTCGACCACGAAGGTCTGGCTCGCACCCTGGCCAGCCGGGTCACGGTCGATGCCCGCGCGCACGGCGAGCTGCTGACCCCGCACACCAAGGAGGCGCTGGACGAGGCCGGGCTGAACTACGCCGACCTCGACGCCATCGTGTGCGGTTCGGGCCCTGGCCCTTTCACCGGGCTGCGGGCAGGCATGGTCACCGCGGCTGCCCTTGGCCAAGCGCTTGGTAAGCCCGTATATCCGGTGTCGACGCTGGACGCCATCGCCGCCGACTTCCCTGAGGTGCATCGCCTTCTCGTGGTCACGGACGCCCGTCGCAAAGAGGTGTACTGGGCGCGCTACGAGAACGGTCACCGCGTCGAAGGCCCGGACGTGCGGAAACCGGCGAACCTCGAAGACGTCGATGCCGACATGGTCGTGGGCGCCGAGTTGCTGCAGCGGGCCGTCGAGCCTGCGTCGCCGAGCCCGAATGGCCTGGTCATCGCGGCCTCGCACCTGTTCGGTGAGACGCCTCCGCCGCTCACCCCGCTGTATCTGCGCAGGCCGGACGCGGTCGAGCCGGGCGCGCGCAAGCGGGTGAGCCGGGCGTGACTGTCCGACTCGAACCGCTGCGCACCGAGGACCTTGAGAGGTGCGCTGAGCTGGAGAAACTGCTCTTTCCCGGTGAGGATCCGTGGAGTGTGCGGGCTTTCCAGTTCGAGCTGGACAACGGCAACTACTACATCGGCGCGCACGCCGATCCCGGTGGACTGGTCGGCTACGCGGGCATTTCCGAGCTCGGCAGTCCAGGGAACTACGAGTGCGAGGTGCACACGATCGGGGTGGATCCCGAGTTTCAGGGCAAAGGCATCGGCAAGGCGTTGCTGCGTGACCTCCTTGATCGCGCGGATCAGCTGAACGCACCCGTTTTCCTCGAGGTGCGGACCGACAACGTGCCCGCGATCAGCCTCTACGAGGCACATGGCTTCGAACGGATCGGCGTACGCAGGCGGTACTACCAGCCGTCCGGCGCGGACGCGTACACGATGGCAAGGCCGGGGAGACCCAGTGAGTGACAAGATAATTCTCGGCATCGAGAGCTCGTGCGACGAAACCGGCGTCGGAATCGTCCGGCTGTCCGACACCGGCGAGATCACGCTGCTCGCCGACCAGGTCGCGTCCAGTGTGGACCAACACGCCCGCTTTGGCGGTGTGGTCCCGGAAGTCGCCAGCCGCGCGCATCTCGAAGCGATGGTGCCGACCATGGAACGGGCGCTGGACGAGTCAGGACTGAGCCTGTCCAATGTGGATGCGATCGCGGTGACGTGCGGTCCTGGTTTGGCCGGGGCGCTGCTGGTTGGTGTGTCCGCCGCGAAGGCGTACGCCGCCGCGCTGGACGTCCCGTTGTACGGCGTGAACCACCTCGCTGGGCACGTAGCCGCGGATACCTTGCAGCATGGGGCTTTGCCGTCGGAATGCCTGGCGTTGCTGGTTTCTGGTGGGCATACGCAGCTGCTGAAGGTGGAGGACCTGGCTGGCAAGATCACGGAGATCGGGTCGACCATCGACGACGCCGCGGGCGAGGCGTACGACAAGGTCGCGCGAATCATCGGCCTGCCCTACCCGGGCGGCCCGCCGATCGACAAGGCGGCCAAGCAGGGCAACCCGACCGCGATCAGGTTCCCACGCGGCCTGACCGGCCCGCGGGACCCGAAATTCGACTTCTCCTTCTCCGGTTTGAAGACCGCGGTCGCCCGCTGGGTCGAGGCGCAGGAGTCCGACGGCAAACCAATTCCGGTGGACGACGTCTGCGCGTCCTTTCAGGAATCGGTCGCGGATGTGTTGACAGCCAAGGCTGTTCGGGCCGCGAAGGAACTCGGCATCGGTACGCTCGTGATCTCCGGTGGTGTCGCGGCGAATTCACGGCTCTCCGGCCTCGCGCAGGAACGCTGTGCGGAAGCCGGGATCGAGCTGCGCGTCCCTCGACCCCGGCTGTGCACCGACAACGGTGCGATGATCGCCGCTCTTGGCGCTCACCTCGTCGCTGCCGGTGTCCGTCCTTCTTCGCTTGAGCTGCCAACGGATCCAGGGATGCCCGTCGACACGGTGTATGTCTAATAAGGCCAGAACGACGGGCGCACGTCCACATCGTCAGCGTTGACGAACATGATCCGGTGTCCGAATTGGATCTGGAGATACTTCGTCTTGCCGCGAACAACGGTGTGGTTCGCGGGGTCGAAGGTGGTCGCCCAGTAGTACTCGGACGGCATAGCCTGGCCAACCGAGTACCGCTCACCTGCGGAGAACGTGTACTGCAGCGGTGCCAAAGGCTGCGGCGTGATGTGCGCCGGGTACGCCGCGGCCTCCGGATATGCCCTGCCGTACACCGGAACTGTGGCCTTGCCTGGCTTTGGCGTGACCACAAGGCCAACTCCACCAACGGCGTTCGGCGCCTTGCGCGGGTTGTGGAACCAGCCTTTCTGGCCCAGGTACCAGATCGCGGTCCAGTCGCCACGGACATCCGCGACCGCGAACTGCTGTCCGGTTTCAACCCGGCTGCTGTGGTCGGCGACGTCCATCGTGCCGGGCGAGCCGTCCGGCCGCAGGCCAGGATCCTTCAACAGTGGCGAATTCTCGTCCGGCTCGGCGTGCAGGATGACCGAAGTGGACCCACGCGGCGTGCACGGCTCACCGGCCTTGACACAGCCGGTGAACGCAGGCCTGTTGGTCGCGAAGTCCGGCTTGATCGTGACCAGGCCAAGGTTCCCTGTTGCCTGGAAAGGCGCGCCAAGCAGGTCGAAGTAGTGCGCCCAATCCCAGTAAGGGCCTGGATCCCAGTGCATGCCGCGGACGTTCGCTGGAGTCGTGCCGGGCACGTTGTCGTGGCCGATGATGTGCGCGCGGTCCAGCGGAATCCGGTACTTCGCCGCCAGATAGCGGACCAGTTTCGCGGAGGAGCGGTACATCGCCTCGGTGTACCAGGTGCCGAGCTTGGCGAAGCCCTCGTGCTCAAGGCCGATCGACTTGGCGTTGATGTACCAGTTGCCCGCCTGCCAGGCCACATCCTTGGCCTTGACGTGCTGAGCCACGTGCCCGTCGGCAGAACGCAGCGAGTACTGCCAGCTCACGTATGTCGGGTCCTGCACCATCTTGAGCACGCCGTCCCACTGGCCTTCGGTGTCGTGGATGACGATGTACTTGATCTCCTGCGACTCCGGCCGGTTGCCCTTGTCGTGGTTGCCGTAGGTGAGCACGCCGTCCTTGTTGACGTACTCCTGGTACGGCGCGGGAATCCACTCACAGGCGAGGCTGTGCGGGCACTCCGTGTTGTCCGAAGTGGACTTACGGAGGCCTGCCTTGTCGAGCTGCTGCTTGTTCGGCTGGACGGTGCGGGCATCCAGTTTCACGCGCTGGCCGTCGTCGGTGACGCGCTCGACGCCCTGGTTGATGGTCGCGAACACCTCGTCGGCGAACGTGCCCGCCGAACCGGTGTCACTGGCGCCCGAGTACTTCAGAACCGCGCCATACCAATCGGCAGCGTTGTCGCTGACGACGCCGATGTCCCTCTGGTACTTGGCAAGCAGGGCCGCACCGCCGCGGATGTTCTGCTTGGGGATCGTCCGCAGATCCTGAGTGGACAGACCGGTCAGCGCGGCGGCCTCGTTCACCGTCTGCAGTTTCTGGAGCTGTTCGATCACTGGGCCGGGCTTGGGCAAGAGCGGCGGCCGCGAGTCGTCACCACGAGGATCCTCAGTGCCTTTGTCGTGGTGTGTGCCGCCGCCGGCGTTGGCCGCCAGCACGTCCGTGAGATGCAGCGGGCCGTATCCGGCACTGGTGCTTGGGGTTCCGGCGTTGGCGTCCCACCGGGACTCCAGATAGGACACGCCGAGCAGGACGCTTTCCGGTACGCCGAACTCGGCCGCGGCCGCGCGGAAGTCGCGTTGCCGCGCCTGGTCGGGCGGTTCAGCGCTGGCCGGGGTCACACCGAGCACAAGGCCGGCGACCGTGGCCAGGATGAGGGCAGAACGCATGACGGTTTTCTCCCCTTGGTCAGGTCATGCTCACTCTGCGGCCATGCGCCCTGCCCGTCAATAACTTGCGTCCAATCGGCCTAGTTGGTGACAGGATTACGCCGGGTGCAGGCTCCGGTCGCGGTCAGCGACGACAAAACTAGCGGCGGTCGTCGCCTCCGCACCAGGCTGGCGCACGTATTGCAGGATTCGGTAGTCCGCCCGCAGCTCATCGGCGGTGAACTTGGTGCGGATGTACCCACGCCGGTTCTTGTGGAACTTGACGTGCGGGTTCTCCGCGAGCACCCCGGCGTTCGGGTCGTCGTTGCCGTCACCGCCGCTGGTGATCGACGTGGTGACGAACTCGGTGCCAAGGCCACGCGAAGTCGGGTCGGTGTAGTCCGACTTGATCTCGGCGGCCCAGTGCCGGTGCACGTCACCAGTCAGAACGACGCCGTTGCGGGTCTTGCCGAGGCCCTCGGCGATCCGGTCCCGGTTGGCCTTGTAGCCGTCCCACGCATCCATGTTGTAGCCCTGGTTGACCCCGGGCGTGAGATCGATCTGCGAGAAGAACACCTGCTGTCCAAGCACATCCCAGCGAGCCCGCGAGCGCCGCAGCCCGTCAAGCAGCCACCGCTCCTGCTCCTCGCCGGTGATCGACCGCGTCGGCTCAAGCCGTGCGTCGCAGTTCGGCTTGACGCCGTCGCCGCACGCCTGGTCATCGCGGTACTGCCGGGTGTCGAGCATGTGGAAGTTGATCAGGCCGCCCCACTGGAGCTTGCGGTAGAGCTGCATGTCGATCCCGCGTGGACGCGCGGTGCGCCGAAGTGGCATGTTCTCGTAGTACGCCTGGAAAGCGTTCTTCCTGCGGTCGAGGAAGTTCGGGTCCGGCTGCTCAGGAACCTCGTCAGCCCAGTTGTTTTCTGTCTCGTGGTCATCCCAAACGACAAGCCAAGGCGCGGTCGCGTGCGCTCGCTGAAGATCCGGATCGGTCTTGTACTGCGCGTGCCGAAGGCGGTAGTTCTCCAACGTCCGAGTCTCGGGGCCGAGAACCGTGCGGACATCGTTGGCACCAGCGGCATATTCGTACTGGTAGTCGCCAAGGTGCAGAACCAAACCGGGCTCGTCCTCAGCAAGACGCTTGTACGCGGTGAAATGCCCTGCGCCGAAATGGCTGCAGGAAGCGAAACACATCGTCAGATCGGTCCGTGTGACGCCAGGCGCGGGTGCGGTCCTGGTCCTTCCGGCGGCCGAAATATGGCCCTGTGTACGGAATCGGTAGAAATACTCCGATCCCGGGCGGAGGCCCTCGACCTCAACGTGCACGCTGTGCGCGGACTGAGGCCGCGCGAACTCAACGCCACGCCGGACAGTCCGGCGGAACCTCTCGTCGGTCGCGATCTCCCACTCGACAAGGTAAGGCCGGTCTGGCATCCCGCCAAGACCGTTGTCCGCCAACGGATTCTGCGCGAGCCGTGTCCATAGAACGACGCTGTCGTGATACGGATCGCCGGACGCGACACCAAGGGTGAAAGGGTCGGTGAGCTTGTCGGCGGACGCACTCGCCTGCGTGCTTCCCAGTGCTGTCAAACCTAAGGCCGCTGCGCCACCGAACAGCACAGTACGGCGTGAGGGTGTGGTGGGGATTGACATGGTCTCACCCTCACGCCGGTGTACGAAGCTCTCCCCACGATCGGGTTATCCCAGGATGAACAATCGCCGTGTCCACCTTTGCGGCACACCGTGTCCACCATTCCAGCACAGTGAGTTGTCCATTCCCGCACACCGAAATTCCCCTGGGTGACCGGAGCGGGAATTTCATGGTGTCGCAAAGGTGGACACGGTGTTCCGGAACGGTGGACACGCAAAACGGCGCCCCCGGGTTGGGAGCGCCGTTCTGTGTTCTACAGCTCAGTGGCCGTGGCCATGTCCGTGACCGTGTCCGGCCGCGGGTGGCTCTTCTTCCTTCTTTTCCACGACCGAGCTCTCGGTGGTGAGCACCATGCGCGCGATGGAGGCCGCGTTGGTGACTGCCGAGCGGGTGACCTTGACCGGGTCGATGATGCCGTCGGCGACGAGGTCGCCGTAGGTCAGCTTGGCCGCGTTGAGGCCGTGGCCCCAGTCGCCCTCGCGGACGCGATGCACCACGACCGCGCCTTCGAGGCCGGCGTTGCTGGCGATCCAGTACAGCGGGGCGCTCAGTGCCTCGCGAACGATGGCGACACCGGTCGCCTCGTCGCCGGTGAGGCCGAGGTTGCCCTCGAGCTCCTTGGCCGCGTGCACGATGGCCGAACCGCCGCCGGGCACGATGCCTTCCTCGACCGCTGCCTTCGTCGCAGCCACCGCGTCTTCGATGCGGTGCTTACGCTCGGTCAGCTCGGTCTCGGTCGCGGCACCGACACGGATCACCGCGACGCCGCCTGCCAGCTTGGCCAGGCGCTCCTGCAGCTTCTCCCTGTCCCAGTCCGAGTCGGACGCCTCGATCTCCTTGCGGATCTGCTCGATGCGGCCCTGGACCTCGGCCTTGTCGCCACGGCCTTCGACGATCGTCGTCTCGTCCTTGGTGACCACGATGCGCCGGGCGGAGCCGAGCACGTCGAGGCCGACCTCGGCCAGCTTCATGCCGATCTCGCTGGACACGACCTGACCACCGGTGACGTACGCGAGGTCGTCAAGGAACGCCTTGCGGCGGTCGCCGAAGTACGGCGCCTTGACCGCGACGGCCTTGATCGTCTTGCGCGCGGAGTTGACCACCAGGGTGGACAGCGCCTCGCCCTCGATGTCCTCGGCGATGATCAGCACCGGCTTGCTCGCCTGGACGATCTTCTCCAGGATCGGCAGCAGGTCGGCCAGCGCCGAGATCTTCTCCCGGTAAAGCAGGACGAAGGCGTCCTCGAGGACCGCTTCCTGCGCCTCGGCGTCGGTGGCGAAGTGCGCCGAGATGTAGCCCTTGTCGAACTGCACACCTTCGGTGATGACGAGCTCGGTGGCCAGCGTGGAGGACTCCTCCACGGTGATCACGCCGTCCTCGCCGACCTTCTCGATGGCCTCGCCGAGCAGCGCGCCGATCGACGCGTCCCGCGAGGTGACCGTGCCGACCTGTGCGATGTTGTCGCGGCCCTTGATCGGGGTGGCCTTGGCGAGCAGCACCTCGACGACCTTGTCGACGGCGGCCTGGATGCCACGGCCGAGCGAGGTCGGGTTCGCGCCAGCCGCGATGTTGCGCATCCCGACCCGCACGAGGGCCTGGGCGAGCACGGTCGCGGTGGTCGTGCCGTCACCGGCAACGTCATTGGTCTTCGTCGCGACGCTCTTGGCGAGCTGCGCGCCAAGGTTCTCGAACGAGTCGTCCAGCTCGACCTCGCGCGCCACGGTGACACCGTCGAGCGTCACGGTCGGGCCGCCGAACTTCTTGGCGAGCACGACGTGCCGTCCGCGCGGGCCCAGAGTCACCTTGACCGCGTCGGCCAGCTTGTTGACCCCGCGCTCGAGTGCCCGACGAGCGTCCTCGTCGAAGCTGATCTGCTTGGGCATGTACTACCTCTCTATATGACAAACACCCCGGGAGCCCCGGTAAGGGGCCGCCGGGGCGTTTGACGTGAAGTGGCAGGTCGTCAGTTGATGACGGCCAGCACGTCGCGGGCGGAGAGGATCAAGTACTCCTCGCCGTTGTACTTGACCTCGGTGCCGCCGTACTTCGAGTAGATGACGACGTCACCGACGCTGACATCCAGCGGGACGCGGTTGCCGTTGTCGTCGATGCGGCCCGGACCAACCGCAAGGACCTTGCCCTCCTGGGGCTTCTCCTTGGCGGTGTCCGGAATGACGAGACCGGACGCGGTCGTCGCCTCGGCCTCGCTGGCCTGAACGACGATCTTGTCCTCGAGCGGCTTGATGTTCACGCTCACGGAAGTGACCTCCATGGGTCGTTGGCAGGTACCTACAGCGGCTCCTGGCCACCCCGCCGTCGCGGGTGCCGGGGCGGTGTCTGGTGCCGTGCAACTAGCACTCTACCCAGTCGAGTGCCAACGGTTCAATCAGCCCCCGGCCGATCGTCGCGGCCGTTAGAGTCCGGCCCGTGCGCATCGTGGCTTGGGTGTTCCAGAGCATCTTCTTCCTCGGCGGCCTCGGCCTGGGTATCTTCGCGGCGATCCGAGGCGGTCAGTTGGCCGCCAATCCGGTGACGTGTTTCGAAACCGGCGTGCCGATGCGGGCGTACCCGTGTCCGAACGCCGACACCGTCCCGAACGACCTGAGCTACATGATCGTGGTCGCTGTCCTGGCGGTGGCGTGTTTCGTGGCCGCGGCGGTGTTCCGGCCGGTGTTCCCGCCGAAGTACGCCCCGAGTGGCCAGAACGTGCCACAGCCCGGCTGGCAGAGCCCGCCACCGCAGCCGAGCGGTCAGATTCCGGTGCCGCCACAGGCGCAATTCGGCCCAAGATAGCGGCATTTCCCCGAAATCCTGCGAATCGTCAGACTGCTGGTTATGCTCCCGCCGCAAGGGTGGAATTCACGGCTGGGGACGGGGAATGAGCTATCCGCAGGGGCCGCAGTACAGCGGCGGCTATCAGCAGCAACCAGGTGGTTACCCGCAGCAACACGGTTATCCGCCACAGCAGGGATATCCACCGCCATATCCGCCACCACAAAAGAACAACAACGCTTTGGTAATCGTGCTCGCGGGTGTCGCCACAGCCGCTGTGATCGCGTTGGTACTCGTTCTTGTGCTGTCGGGAAATGACGACAACGGCAGCGGTGCGCCCGCGAGCAGCGACAGCGCGAAACCGACTGGCGCGCCGAGCGTGAACATCCCTCCGCCCAACGCGAGCAGGCCGAGCAGGACCCGGACGTCATCGAGTGGCGGCAGTGGGACGGGTGCGCCGAGCGCCGATGTGCTGGCCCGCGTGGCCGCGGACGTCATCAGCCGTCAGTCGGCGAAGGAAGCCGACATCTTCGCGTGCAGCCCAACGGCCGCCAGCGAACTCAAGCGTGAGATGGCCAAGCTGCCAGTAGGGACGAAAGCGACGGTCCAGGACGTCAAGGAATCCGGTTCGACCGGCCAAGCCACGATCGCGCTGGACATGAACGGCCAAACCCAAACGATCACGCTAGAAATGCGTGAATCCGGTTCGAAGTGGTGCGCGAGCGGCATCTAACTCCCCCAAGGGCATACCTACCGCGCGCTTGCTGTGCTGTGCCCAACCCCCGGAGCGAAGCGACGGGTTACGGCGCGACCTCGCGTGTCCACCGGCTCCGTCATGGTGTGTTGAACGCGCGAGCGGCGCACGGCGAGTACCCCAGCCGCGCTGGGAGCGAGTCGAGCAGTTTGACTCACCGTGACGGAACGGTGGACACGCGCCAAGGGCGGTGCAATGCAAGATGCCCTGAGGTGCAAGCCCCAAGCGCAAAGAACCCCGCTGGAGCAGGGCAAGCCCGCAAGCAACGTGCAACACGGTGTGCCGCAAAGGTGGACACGGCCTTCAGGAACGGTGGACACGGTGTTCAGGAACGGTGGACACGTGGATACATTCCCGGGCTTCAGTGTCTACAGTAGACAGATAGCGACGGCGCCCCTGCTGAGCAAGGGCGCCGTCGCCGGGATTCAGTTGTGTTGAAGGAAGCGGGTTATGTGCCCGCGCCGACGAAACTTCGCTTACGGGTCTTGATGATGTTGTCTCGTTCGGACTCGGAGAGTCCGCCCCAGATCCCGTACGGCTCGTGTACCGCGAGTGCGTGTTTCCGGCACAGTTCCAGGACAGGGCAGGCGTGGCAGATCGCTTTCGCCCGCGCCTCCCGCCTGCTTCGTGCCGGCCCCCGCTCGCCGTCAGGATGGAAGAAGAAGGCGCTGTCCATACCGCGACAGCTACCTTCCAGCTGCCAGTCCCACACGTCCGCGTTGGGGCCGGGAAGCCTGCGCGTATCCGCCATCGTGGCCCGCCTCCTCGTTCCAGTGGAGAGGACGTCAGTACTCCATTCGGTCCAACGAAGGCGACAGTAGAACCGCGCCAATACTTGTTCAAGAGTGATCACCTAGAGATCACCCAATCCAGTAACCGGTCCACTACGCACAGCGCAGGGTGACCTCGACGGTGCACAGCGTCGCCGCGCGACGATCACTCCGTCGGAATTCGAAGGTATCTATGCGTTACCGACGATGAGTCCACTGTGGCCGGAGGGCTCAGGTTGCCGGGTCCCCGGTCCGGCTCGACGATGAACAGCGTGGCGACGGGGCCGGATTCCATGCTCGGCATCACCCTGCAGGGGGAGGTGCCGGAACCGTCATTGCCGGTGGCAGCCGTGGCGCGCCGGCTCGGGGTCGCGCCAGCGACCCTGCGGACATGGGACCGCCGTTACGGCCTAGGCCCGCGTGACCACACCACGGGCAGGCATCGCCGCTACAACCCCGACGACGTAGCGCGTCTCGAACTCATGCAACGCGCGCTACTAAGAGGCGCCTCGCCGGCGGAAGCCGCTGAGTACGCGCTCAAGGCTCACGCCGAACCGGAGGTGCCGGCGCCCAAGAAGGAAGTGCCGGACAGTTCCATGTTGGCCAAAGGCCTCGGCCGCGCCGCGCTGGCTATGGACACCCCTAGCGTGCAGCAGTTGCTCATCGAAGCCATCGAGGCTGACGGAGTCATCGCGTGCTGGGACCGTGTCGTACGGCCGGTGCTCACGGCTGTCGCGGGACGGTGGGCGCACTCGGGGGCGTGTGTCGAAGTCGAACATCTGCTCAACGAATGCGTACTCGCCGCGATGATCGCGGCGACCCCTCTGCTGACGAGCGCCCGCAACCCACGGCCGGTATTACTGTCGTGCGCTCCCGAAGAGCGGCACAGTTTGCCGCTATATGTACTGCGCGCGGCTCTCGCGCGACGGGACGTCGGTACGCAGATGCTCGGCGCAGCGCTCCCGGCCGACGCGCTCGCGGCCGCTGTCCGCCGGACGGCTCCGGCTGCCGTAGTCCTCTGGGCGCAACTTCCGCGTTATGGCGATCCGGGCGTCTTCGAGCAGGTGCCCAGGATGCGGCAGAAGACCAGGATGTTCGGATGCGGTCCGGGGTGGGCTTCGGTCCAGTTGCCCGGCCAGGTACAACGGCTTGACGCGTTGGCCGAGGCGGTCGACCAGATAGAAGCGGTGGTGGTTGGTGTCCGCAAGTGACGAACTGAGACGGGCCGCCTTCGGTGACCGTCCGGACGCCCACGTGACCACCACGACCACTCCCAAGGACCGGTGGCTCGCCGCCGTGATCCTCGGCGGGCAGGGCCGCTACGCCGCCGCGTCGACGATCCTCACCGATCTGCTCACGCATCCCGACGCGGTCATCGCCTCTCTCGCCGCGAGCACGCTTGGCTCGCATCGACGGCAAGTCGGCGGTCATGACCTAGCCAGACGGTTCGACGCGGCCGCGCTCGCGAAGCTGACCGACACCGTCGATGGCGACTGTGACGGAATCGACACCTTGGGTGCACGGTCGGACGCGCTGCTCGGGCTTGCCGCCGACGCGCTCGGCACCGGCAGGCTCTCCACCTCCCGGCGGCTGATCGCCGCCGCCGACGCGCTCGGCGATGTCGGGTGGCGGGGTCAGGTTCGGCTCGGGTGGGTCAAAGCGGAAGTGGAGCTCGCCTCCGGAAATTCTTCTGAATCGGTACCGTTCGCCGAGTCCGCGCTCCGCCGGGCCCGTGCCGCCGGGGCGGCGAGGCATATCGCGAAGTCCGAGATGGTGCTCGCGGCCACGCTGACGGCCCACGGTGGCGTCACTGAGCGTATTCGGGCCAGACACCTCGCGTCAGGGGTGGTGGACCAGGCCATCGAGTACGGGTTATTGCCGCTGGTGTGGCCTTGCTCACTCTTGCTCGCCGATCTGGACCCCCAGAAGGCGGAGCGGCACCGAGGCCGGGCCGCCGGGGCTTTGCACTGTGTGTTACGACGAGCTGACCCGATCGCGCGTCGCCTGGCAGCGTCGTCCCCATGGGTGCCGGACACGCTCTTGACATCGGTGGAACCCACTCAGCCGAGCATCCGGGCGAACTCGTTCACAGAATTACCACCAGATCGTGTCAAGGTCGGCGCGCAAGCGTCCGATAGGGGAGGAGGAACGTCACTCGGCTGCAGGAAGGAGTCCCCGTGACGACGGTCTTGATCTGCGACGACCGGCGCAGCGTGCGGGAAGGTCTCACCCGCGTTATGTCTGCTGTACCCGGGGTTAGTCGCATCGACTGCGTAGCGCACGGTGACGAGTTGCTCGCCCGCTTCTCCCGCCAGCCGGTGGACGTCGTGCTCGTGGGTACCCAGCGCGCCGTACCGACTGGCGTGGAGGCAACGCGTCGGCTCGTCTCGGCAAACCCGCAGGCGAACGTCATCGTGTTCGGTGCGCCCGACGACGCGGGCAGCATCGCCGCCGCGATCGCCGGTGGAGCTCGTGGTTACCTGCGCTGGGACGCCTCGCGTCCCGAGCTGGTCGCCGCACTGGCCCACACCCTGGCAAGCACCTCGGTGCCCGCGCCGCGTCAGCCATCGGACCCCGGTGTCCAGCTGACCGACCGTGAGCTGCAGGTCCTGCGCGGGATGAGCCAGGGCAAGAGCAACGGCCAGATCGGCCGTGAGCTGTATCTCTCCGAAGACACTGTGAAGACCCACGCTCGGCGGCTGTTCCGCAAGCTGGGTGTGCGCGACCGGGCACAAGCTGTCGCGCATGGTTTCCGCCGGGGTCTGGTTTCCTAGCGGCGGATCGACGACCATCTACAGCGTGGTGCGGCCCGGGGGTTGGTGACCTCGGGCCGTTCCGCATGCCGGAAGCGACAGTCTTCCCCGCCAGTGTCAGCCAGTGTTGTCCCTAGTGGTCGGATCCGACCACAAAGCCCCATCCGGCGGTTAGGCCGCTTGGGGGTGACCGGTACGGTGAGGTGGTTGTCACCGTGACGGGGGATACTCCGCGCACGGTGACGGTTACTGTCGGACGCCTACGAGTAACGCCAAGGCTGTTGTCTGCGATGACGAATTTGGGGGACGGACTGGACGCTTCAGTGAGCGCTGCCGTCGAGGGTGACCCTCAGGCGGTCGGTCGTGTATTGGCGTCCATACGTCCCCTCGTGGTGCGGTATTGCCGCGCACGGGTCGGTAGGCAGGAACGTTCATTCGCTTCGGCGGACGACGTCGCCCAGGAGGTGTGCCTCGCGGTACTCACAGCTCTGCCGAGCTACCGCGATCAAGGCAGGCCCTTCCTGGCCTTTGTGTACGGCATCGCCGCACACAAAGTGGCAGACGCTCATCGAGCGGCTGCGCGTAACCGTTCGGAGCCAGTGGCCGACGTACCTGACGAGCCGGAAACCGACGCGGGACCGGAACAACGGGCAATGCAGGGCGAGCTGACCAGGCGCATGAAGCAACTGTTGGACGTCCTGCCTGACAAACAGCGCGAAATCGTGGTGCTGCGGGTGGTCGTCGGGCTGTCCGCGGAGGAGACCGCCGAAGCGGTGGGGTCGACTCCAGGGGCGGTCCGGGTTGCCCAGCACCGCGCTTTGGCACGGCTACGTAAGACTCTGTCAGCGGAGGAGGTGGTCTGAATGGCCGACCGGCACGAAAGTGACGGCAGAGAGTCACCCGAGTCGCCGCAGACCGGCCGATCGGGTGATCTTTACCCGATCACCTCGGGCGTAATGCCCACGGAACGTGACGATACCCACGTTTCGACAGAAAATGAATACTTTTCGGCACTCGACCTTGAAGAGGCCGACGACCTGGCGCAGGTCCGCGCGGATGACGCGCTCCTCGACGCCCTCGCGGCCAAGACCAACGGCGATGCCGACTCCGTGGACTTCGACGACGCCCAACTCAACGCGCTGTTGCTGGCGTGGCGTCAGGATGTGGACAGCGTTCCCGTACCAGAGATCGTGGACACCAAAACCGCTGTGGCGACCGTCACCGCGGCACGATCGGCGCGGAGACGCAGGCCTCGAATGCTCGTCCCGCTCGCGGCCGCTGCCGCGGTGCTGGCGGTCGCGTTCGCAGGCGTAGGGATGGCTGCGCGAGGAGCCGAACCCGGCGACGCGCTCTGGGAGTTGAGCAAAGTCCTCTACGCCGACCACGCACGCTCGGTGGAAGCCGCCAAGTCCGTGCGCACAGACTTGAATGACGCACAGCAGGCACTGGAACAGGGCAAGATCAACGAGGCGAAGGACGCACTGGCCGCCGCGGGCAGCGAGCTGCCGAACGTCTCGTCCGAAGACGGCAAGGACGTGCTGAAGGCCGAGCACGAGTCCCTGCTCGAGCAGCTGACCATGGGCCCGCCCACAAGCTCGCTCAACCCGCGTACCGATACTTCCAAGCCGCCGGCCAGCTCCTCGTCGACCTCGCCTTCGCCGAGCTCGCCGCCGTCGCAGTCGTCCAGCCCGTCGACCTCCGAGCCGCCGTCCAGCTCGTCGAACCCGCCGAACTCGGGCGGCAACGACCCAGGCAGCAATCCGGGCAGTGGCCCGCCGCGCAGCGACGACCCGCAGCCGGGTGACGGTGGCAGGCCGGGTGACGGCGGCGTGTCTCCCAAGACAGAGCCCGAACCAAACACAGGTTCCTGAACAACCCTCGTGAGTGGTTAGCCGTGTTCTAACGCGGCTAACCACTCACGAGCGTTTAGCGGGCACTTTCGGTGGCGGTCACGCCGTCCGCGTAGCCACGGCAGTATTCCCAGCTCACATAAGAACCGGGGTCCGGGTCGAAGGCGGGCTCGTGCGGACGCATCCGGCCGTCGGTCAGCAGCTGTTCGAGGCTGGCCCGCAGCAGGGCCCAGTCGTGGTAGTGCGGCTCCTGGCATTCACCGCAGTCCACGACCACGCCCTTGACCCCGCGGTGCTCAAGCAGGGCCTGGTAGACGGCCAGGTCGGACAGGTCGGTCAGCAGTTCGGCCCGCTCGTCCTCTCCCATCGGGTGCTCGACCTCGTCGTCGTGGTCGATGATGGCCCGGGCAGGGTCGTCCGGGTCGCCCGCGAAGGGGTCTGGGGGCAGTGAGTCGTGCGGCACGGTCTCGCACGGTACCGGGCGGGCCCCCACGCCTGTCCAGATACCATGAGCTGAACTCCTCCCGCCTGCGAAAACGCCAGGCGGACGCAGACATCGGCGCAGGAAGGGCCCGCGACCACCATGACCAGCGAGCTCACCGCCCACGAGGTACCGGGCAAGTTCGCGATGCTCGGCTTGACCTTCGACGATGTCCTGCTCCTGCCAGCCGCGTCCAGTGTGGTGCCCAGCGAGGTTGACACCCAATCGAAGCTGTCCCGCAACATAACGTTGCGTGTTCCGCTCGCTTCCGCGGCGATGGACACGGTCACTGACGCGCGGATGGCCATCTCCATGGCCCGCAACGGCGGTATCGGCGTTCTGCAGCGCAACCTGCCGATCGAGGTGCAGGCCACCCAGGTTGAGACGGTGAAGCGGTCAGAGGCAGGCATGGTGACCGACCCGGTGACGTGCTCGCCGGAGGACACGCTGGCCGAGGTGGACGCCATGTGCGCGCGCTACCGGATCTCCGGCCTGCCGGTCACCGACGCCGAGGGCGTGCTAGTCGGCATCATCACCAACCGCGACATGCGCTTCGAGGTGGACCACACCAAGAAGGTCAGCGAGGTGATGACGAAAGGGCCGCTGGTCACCGCCCAGGTCGGCGTCTCGGCGGAGCCCGCGCTCGGCCTGCTGCGCCGCCACAAGGTGGAGAAGCTGCCGATCATCGACGGCGCGGGCAAACTGCGTGGCCTGATCACCGTCAAGGATTTCGTCAAGACCGAGCAGTACCCGCTGGCCACGAAAGACCCGGACGGCAGGCTGCTGTGCGGCGCGGCGATCGGCGTCGACGAGAACGCGCACAAGCGCGCGATGGCCCTGGTTGACGCGGGCGTCGACGTGATCGTGGTGGACACCGCCCACGGGCATCAGCGCAACGTCATCGAGATGGTCGCGAGGCTGAAGAAGGAACTCGGCGACGTCGTGGACATCGTCGGCGGCAACGTCGCGACCCGTGCAGGCGCCCAAGCGCTTGTCGACGCGGGCGCGGACGGCGTGAAGGTCGGCGTCGGTCCTGGCTCGATCTGCACGACGCGTGTGGTCGCGGGCGTTGGCGTGCCGCAGATCAGTGCGATCTACGAGGCCGCGCAGGCGTGCCGCCCGGCCGGTGTCCCGGTGATCGGTGACGGCGGCATCCAATACTCCGGCGACATCGCCAAAGCGATCGCTTCGGGTGCGTCCACGGTCATGATCGGCGGTCTGCTCGCCGGAACGGCCGAGGCGCCCGGCGAAGTCGTCCTGGTCAACGGTCAGCAGTTCAAGACGTACCGGGGAATGGGGTCGCTTGGCGCGATGCAGGCGCGTGGCGAAGGCAAGTCCTACTCGAAGGACCGGTACTTCCAGGACGACGTGCTGTCCGAGGACAAGCTTGTGCCGGAAGGCATCGAGGGGCGCACGCCGTACCGCGGCCCGTTGGCCGACGTCGTCCACCAGCTCATCGGGGGGCTGCGTGCGGCGATGGGCTACACGGGTTCGCACAGCATTGCCGAGCTGCAGGAAGCGCAGCTCGTCCGGATCACCGCGGCAGGCCTGAAGGAAAGCCACCCGCACGACATCACCATGACCGTCGAAGCGCCGAACTACGTGAAGCGCTGAGGACGATGGCAGCAGGAGGACATCAAGTGCGGGACCTTGTCGAAATCGGCATGGGCCGGACGGCCCGGCGCGCGTACGAGCTTGACGACATCGAGATCGTGCCGTCCCGCCGGACGCGTTCGTCGAAAGACGTGTCCACGGCATGGCAGCTCGACGCGTACCGCTTCGAGATCCCGTTGGTCGCGCACCCGACGGACGCGATCGTCTCGCCGCGAACCGCGGTCGCGATCGGAGAACTCGGCGGCCTCGGCGTGATCAACGCGGAAGGCCTGTGGGCCCGTCACTCCAATGTGGACGACGTACTCGACCGGCTCGTGGACGCGGCAGAGCAGGCGACCGAAGCGTCGGACGTGACAAAGGTGTTGCAGGAACTGCACTCCGCGCCGATCCAAGCAGACCTGGTTGCCCAGTCGATCAAAGAAGTTCGAGACTCGGGTGTGACGGTCGCGGCGCGAGTCAGCCCGCAGCGCGCGGCCGAGCTGACGCCGGATCTGGTGGCGGCAGGGGTGGAAATCCTGGTCGTGCAGGGCACGATCGTCTCGGCGGAGCACGTGTCGCGCGACGGCGAACCATTGAACCTGAAGAAGTTCATCGAAGACCTCGACGTCCCAGTGGTCGCCGGCGGCGTGCACGACTACCGCACCGCGATGCACCTCATGCGAACGGGCGCCGCAGGCGTGATCGTCGGCTACGGCTACAGCAGCGGTGTCACGTCAACGGACAGCGTGCTCGGCATCGGCGTTCCCATGGCAACCGCGATCGTCGACGCAGCGGCCGCACGCCGTGACTACCTCGACGAAACCGGCGGCCGGTACGTACATGTGCTCGCCGACGGTGGCATTGAAACCAGCGGTGACATTGCCAAGGCCATTGCCTGTGGCGCGGACGCGGTCATGCTGGGCGCGCCTTTGGCTGCCGCGAGCGAGGCACCTGGCGGCGGGTTGTACTGGACCGCCGCCGCCGCACACCCGTCGCTGCCGCGCAGCCGCGTTGTCCCGGCCGCGGAGAGCGAGGTCGACTTGCGCAAACTGCTGTTCGGCCCGTCCACCGACACCGACGGCATGCACAATCTGTTCGGGGCTTTGCGCCGCGCGATGGCCAAGACTGGCTACTCGGACCTGAAGGAGTTCCAGAAGGTCGGCCTGACCATCAGGGGCTGACTTTGTCAAGATGTCCGACGAACATTCCTCGGATTTCGTCCCGGCCCGCAGTGCCAGGTGCGTCTCCGGCGAGCTTCTCAGACGGATCGGTGAAGGGCAGTTTGCCAAGCGCCACACCAAGTTTGGCGACTGCCCACGGTTCACTGGCTTGAGTTAAGTCCCGCGCCGGGAGACCAGCCGTTGTTGATCGTGACGGTGGTTCCGTGCAGACTTGCAGACTTGGAACTGGATCGCCGCCTCTTTCGTTGCCGAGTTCGGAAGGCGCGCGGGGCGGGCGGACCGCGAGAGCCTGACCGGTCTGCGGGCCAGTCCGGTTAGCGTGTAGTCCGGTCAGCGGGCCGGGCCTCGGTCACGAGATAGGCGACAACCGGGGCGGTCGCTTGAGGATCCGCGGTGACGTCGGGGGACGAGGATCCGCCGTGACCCCGGCATCGCGCACGTGAATCGCGTGCGGGTCATCGGCCGCCGCGCTGGTCGGTGGCCTGCGGGGGCGATCAATGCGGCCGGGCTCGTCAGCCTGCGGCCGGGGCGGCCAACCGTGCCTCAATGGGCTGCGCTGCCGAAATCGTGCTCGGAACGGGTGATTTTTCCGCGACATTGGGTTAACTGGGCTACAGACAAGACTTTGGGGGTTGGTGTGCGCAAGATCGTGGTCCGCGGCGACGGGTTCGCGTTGGCCGAACTCGCCAAGGGCGACCAGGAGTACCTGGCTGAGCACGGTGACCGGGCGTTCGACGTCGACCGGGACGGGCGGGCGATGCCCTACGAGGCCCCGGTTCACCGGCTGGCGATCACCGATGAGACCGGAACGGAACTGCTGGGCCGGGTGATGTGGCATCCGGTCATCTACGGCCCCTCGTATGGCTGCGTCGCGTGGAACTTCGGGCGTGAGCTGCTGCCGCGTGTACGCGGCAAGGGGATTGGCACGGCTGTGCTCAAGGCGCTCGTCCGGTACTTGTTTGACACGACCGATGTCGACCGGATCGAGGGCAGTACGGACGTGACCAATGTGCGGGCGCAGAAATCCCTTGAAAAGGCGGGTTTCACCCGCGAGGGTGTGCTGCGTGGTGCTCAGTTACGTGGGGGGAAACGCCGGGACATGATCAGTTACAGCCTGCTGCGGACGGACAAGTGACCGCACGTGAAATCGTGGCGCGCGGTGAAGGCTTCACGCTCGCCAAGATGCTGGACGGCGACCAGGACTACCTGTCCGAGCGAGGTGACGCGGCCTTCGACCCCGATCGGGACGAGCGGCCACCGCTGCTGGAGGTTTTCCGGCTGGCGATCACCGATGAGACCGGTGTCGAGTTGCTCGGCGATGTGACGTGGCACGCGGTGGACTACGGGCCGTCGGTGCGGTCGCGCGCCTACGACCTTGGCTTTGGGCTGCTTCCAGCGGCTCGGGGGCGGGGTATCGGCGGCGCGGCGATGCGGGCCTTGGCGTGCTACGTGTTCGAGACGACGCCGTCGAACCGGGTGCAGGCGAGCACCGATGTCACCAACATCCCTGCTCAGCGGGCTTTGGCGAAGGCTGGTTTCACTCGTGAGGGTGTTGTCAGGGGCGCTCAGCTACGCGGTGGTGAGCATCATGACCTGGTCGCTTACGGCTTGCTTCGAGCGGAAGTTACTGGCGAGAAACTTACCGCTAGTCAGAACGCGTCCGCCGAACTAGATTCGAGGGATGGTTGACTACGACGTCATCGTCGTCGGCTCGGGGTTCGGTGGCAGTGTCGCCGCTCTCCGGCTGACCGAGAAGGGCTACCGCGTCGCCGTGATCGAGGCGGGCAGGCGGTTCGCCGACGACGAGTTCGCCAAAACCTCGTGGGACCTGCGCCGCTACCTGTGGGCGCCAGCGGTCGGCTGCTTCGGCATCCAGCGCATCCACCTGCTGCGGGACGTGATGGTCCTGGCGGGCGCGGGCGTCGGCGGCGGGTCGCTGGTGTACGCCAACACGCTGTACCGTCCGCTCGACCCGTTCTACCAGGACAAACAGTGGGCGCACATCACTGACTGGCGTGCCGAGCTGGAGCCGCATTACGACCAGGCGACGCGCATGCTCGGCGTCGTGACCAACCCGACCGTGACGGCGTCCGACGAGGTCATGCAGAAGGTGGCCGCGGATATGGGCGTCGCGGACTCGTACCACCCGACGCCGGTCGGCGTGTATTTCGGCAAGCCGGGTGAGACGGTCGCCGACCCGTTCTTCGGCGGCGCCGGGCCAGCGCGGACCGGGTGCACCGAGTGCGGTTCGTGCATGACCGGCTGCCGGGTCGGCGCCAAGAACACGCTGATGAAGAACTACCTGCACCTTGCCGAGCAGGCCGGCGCCAAGATCGTTCCGCTGACCACGGTCACCGGGCTGACTGAACGCGCGGACGGATCGTTCGAGGTTGCGATCCGTAAGACAGGCAAGCGTTTCAGGCACACGCTGACCGCGTCACAGGTGGTGCTCGCGGCAGGCACCTGGGGTACGCAGCAGCTGCTGCACCAGATGCGCCGATCCGGCGCGCTGCCCGCGCTTTCCGCCCGGTTGGGCGAGCTGACCAGGACGAATTCCGAGGCGATCATCGGCGCCGGCCGGTTCAAGGTGGATCCGGCCAGGGATTTCAGCCGCGGTGTCGCGATCACGTCGTCCATTCACCCGGACGCGAACACGCATATCGAGCCGGTGCGTTATGGCAAGGGCAGCAATGCGATGAGCCTGCTTCAGTCGATCGCCACGGATGGCGGGTCGGACGTGCCGCGGTGGAAACAGGCCTTGCGGTTCATGGTCAGGCATCCCATCCAGACTGCCCGGCTGCTCAACGGATATCGGTGGAGCGAGCGGACCGTGATCCTGCTCGTGATGCAGTCGCTGGACAATTCGATCACGACCTATGTGGACAAGCGCGGAAAGTACACGTCCAAACAGGGTCATGGCGAGCCGAATCCGTCCTTCATTCCCGCCGGTTACCAGGCGAATCAGCTGACCGCGAAGCACATCGGCGGGATCGCCGGCGGAACGTGGGGCGAGATCTTCGATGTCCCGCTCACCGCGCATTTCATCGGCGGCTGCCCGATCGGCGAGAACAGCGAGACCGGCGTGATCGATCCATATCACCGGGTGCACAACTATCCCGGTCTGTCTGTTGTGGACGGCGCCGCGATCACGGCCAACCTCGGCGTCAATCCGTCGCTGACCATCACCGCGCAGGCCGAACGTGCGTTTTCCTTGTGGCCCAACAAGGGCGAGGCCGATCCACGGCCGGAACAGGGATCACCGTATCGACGTATTGACGCGGTCGTGCCGAAGGCGCCGACCGTACCGGCATCGGCTCCCGGCGCCTTGCGATAAATCAGGGCTACTCATATCGGGCGACATTTTGTAGTCTCACCTCGGCAGTTATGCATCCGACGACATTGTCGTGCGAAGAGTCGCCGGACACCCGATGATGGTCAAGTCGGGAGGAGTCGGGGATGTTGGATAGGCGTGCCTTTTTGAAGGCCGCGGGGCTGGCTGGGGCCGGTACTGTTTTCGCGGGCTGTTCATCTACCGGAACAAAGGCGCCGGGCGGGCAACCTCCGACGACTTTGCCGTTGCCGCCTGCGACAACGACGGTGACGGTGCCGCCACCCCCACCGAACTGGGAATCCTTGCGCGCCAGGATGAGCGGATCCCTTCTGCTGCCGGGCGAACAGGATTTCGACACGGCTCGGCGCGTCTACAACCCACTGGCCGACGGCCGCGCACCGGCCGCGCTGGCGCGCTGCAAGACCAAAGAGGACGTCCAGGTTTGTGTGTCCGTGGCCGCGGAATCCAAAATCCCGATCGCGGCCCGCAGTGGCGGGCACAGCTACGCGGGCTATTCGATCCCGGAATCGGGCCTGCAAGTCGACCTCTCGGAGTTCAAAGAGGTCACCGTCCGTCCAGACGGGACAGTCCGGATTGGAGCTGGCGCGAAGCTGACCGATGTCTACACGGCACTGGCGAAAGCCGGAAGGTGCTTGCCCGCTGGCTCGTGCCCTACCGTCGGGATAGCCGGACTGACATTGGGCGGCGGAATCGGTGTGCTTTCCCGGAAATACGGTTTGACGTGTGACCGGCTCGACGCGGCAACGGTAGTCACGGCGGACAGTAGAATCATCGAAGCATCCGGTGGAACGTCAGCGGATCTGTTCTGGGCATTGCGTGGCGGTGGCGGCGGCAATTTCGGAATCGTGACCGAGTTCATTTTCGCCAGTGTCCCAGCGCCCGCGCTTTCGGTGTTCACCATGCGATTCCCGGTTGGCTCGGTCCCGGACGTGCTTGGCGCGTGGCAGCAATGGATCGGCACGACTCCGCCGGAACTGTGGTCGAACATCATCATCGTCGGTGCCGCCCAAGCCCCGTCCTGCGAGGTCAGCGGCTGCTTTGTCGGCTCGCCGGGAGAGCTGAACGGATTGCTGGCCGGACTGAAGGTCCGCCCGTCTTCCCGTGTCGTGCAAGCAAAGGAATACCTCGACGCGATGCGTTTCTTCTCCGGCAGCAGCGCCCGTCAGTCCTTTGTGGCCTCATCACGGATGCTGTCTGGCCCGGCCGATCCCGCGAAGATCGCCCGCGTGATGACCGGCCGCCCAGGTCTGGACCTGTTGGTCGACGCACTGGGCGGTGCGGTGGCGGACCTCGCGCCGTCGGAAACGGCCTTCCCGCACCGGAAAGCCTTTGCCAGCGCCCAGATCTACATGAAGACGGACGCCGCAGGCGCGGGCCGGGCGACCGCTCAGGTCGGCGAGGTCCGGGATGCGCTGACGGAGTTTTCCGGCGTGACGGGTTATGTGAACTACATCGACCCGACCATGCCGGACTGGGCGAACGCGTACTACGGCGCCAACTTGCCGAGGCTTCAGCAGGTCGCCAAGGCAGTCGACCCGAACCGCGTCTTCGCCTTCCCGCAGGGCATTCCCCAATCCTAGGCTCAGCTACCCAGGCACACGAACGGCCGACGCAGTGGATCCACAGCCATAGCGTCGGCCAGCGCCACGGCAGGCGACGCGCCGGACGCCAATGCCCGGTGGTAGTCGTCCATCGCCGCCGCAGCAGGCTGATCGCCAACCCGGCTGGCTGCGGCGACAACCGTCCCGACGCCACCGGCGAGCAAAGCTCCGGCGAACCCCAAAGCCTCATCACCCGGCCGGATCCGGTTCAGCGCCAACTCGCAAGCCGCGAGCACGACCTGCCGTGGCGGCTGCCGCAATCGCGCCAACTCATGGGCGAACAAAGCGCCATCCACCAATTCGAGCCGGGAGAACAACGCGTTCTCGGCCTCGTGTTCCCCATGCGCCGCAATGTGAACGAGCGATGCGCCGTCCAAACTCTCCAGCACACGGAACGAGGTCGCGTCCTCCCCGGCGAGCAAAGTGGCCTTCTCGTAGTGCGCGGCCAGCTTGTCGATTTCCCCAATCGCGGCCGACAATCCTGGACCACGAACCAAAGCGGTATGTCCAGAATGGACCGGCGAAGCCGATGCCGCGAGCCAGGCGGTCGCTGACGGCGCAACGACAACCGGCCGCGACCGCAGCGAATCCAAGACGCCCCAAGGCACTGCGTACAGCGAGCCGGTCGGCACGATCACCAGATCGCCGTTCAATCCCGCCAGCGGTCGCATCAGCTGCGCGTCCAACGCGGCCGCATGCTTACGGGCCGATGCCGAGATCGCCTCGAACAACGGTTCTGGCAGGAAATCCGGCGCCATGGCGTTGAGGTCCGCGTGTAGGCGCATCGCGTTCTCGGTTGCCTGGGCCGCCGAACCCAGCCGCACCAACCGCACGCGGCCCTGCGCCAGGACAACGGCCATCAAGGCGTCGCCGGACACCGTGAAGCTGATCAACGCGTTGGATCCGAGCCGTGCCAACACTTCCGACACCGTTGCGACCGGGCGGGGTTTGCCCCACTGGGATGCCGCGTGCCAGCCGAGGCGCATGGCCGCGCGCTGCCGGTCGGCGTAACGGGAACGCAGTTTCGTTGTCGGGCGACCGTCCAGTTTGGCCTGTCGGAGCGCGTATCCGAGGTTACGGATCTCGCCGATCAGCTCGACCAGCTGCGGGTCGTCGATGCCGGAAACCGGCTCATAGCGGTACATCTGCGCGCGTGTCTGTTCAAGCCAGCCGAACATGCGGCGGGCCACGGCCGCTGAGTCGCCGCCGTCGAGCACCAGTCGGACGGCGAGGTCGCCGAGTTGCTGGCCGTGGATCGCGGTCGCGGACACGAGCTCCAGGCCGCCCATGCGGTCACGGGCGTTGCCGAGGTCGTTGAGGCCCGCGCGTGCCTGAGAGAACGCACGCCGTCGGTTCCCTACGGCTGCGGCAAGTTCGGCGCGCGTCAGGCGCAGCAGCATCCTTTGCTCGATGGGAGTAACGGGCCCTGGGCGACGCAACGCGCTGAGCAACATTGTTGCTTCCGTTACGTTTCCGCGTCGTACTTCCAGACGGGCTGCCAACGTTCGTGCCAGAGCGGCTTCGTCCATCAGGCGTAGGGTCGTGAGTTCGTCTGCCAGCTGGCTCGCACGAGTTGGGAGAGATACGGGAATCCTTGCACCGCGCCAGGCGCGTGCGATGTCTACACGCAACCCGATCAGCGCGGCGACGGCTGCCCACGCGTCGCTGCCGCGGCGCTTGAAACGGCGTCGCGCGGAGCTGGCGAGCTTGCGGCCCAGCGAGAGGTTGTCTTCCATCAGTGCGGCCGTCGCGCGCATCAGCTCGGCCTCCGCGAGGTCCTGTTGTACGCGTTCTGCCTGCATTTGGGGCAGTACGTCGTCGAGGTTCTTGGCCACCTCGTCGGCAAGGCCAGCCGCGATCAGTGCTTGCGACTGGTCGATTCGCAGTCGCGGCAGCATGAACGGGCCGAGTTCGAGGTAGTCGCGTTCGGCTTCCTGGTAGTACCGCAGTGCCTGTGGAATGTCGCCGGACCGCAGGTACAGGTCGCCGAGTTGGTGGCGGACGTAGGCAACGCGCATCGACAAGCCGTGGTCGAGGCCGAGGGTGATCGCCATGTTGAGGTTGATGAAGGCGGATTCGATCTGCCCCATCTCCAGGAACGCCTGCCCCCGGTTGGCCAGCGACGCGATCATCGAGTCCATCAGCCGGCCAGGATCGTCACTGCCCAGCTCAAGGAGGCGTTCCTTGTGCGCCACGGCCGAGTCGAGCAGCGGGATGCTTTCCTCGTAACGTCCGCTGCGGATCAGCATGCCCGCGTGGTTGCCGTCGATCGCGGCGTTGAGCTCGGCCCGTACCCGTTCGTCGGTCAGGCGCTGCACGGCGGGACGCAGCTGTGCCAGCCGCGCCAGCCCGCGGGCCAGCGTGCCGGATTCGGCTTCGGCAAAGGCAAGCGTGATCAGGATCCGCACGCGGGCGCGGACCCAGTCGACGTCATCACTCGGGCCGACCGTGTCCAGCGTGGCCAGCGCTTGGCGCAGCAGCTGGATCTCCTGGGTGAACCGGCCGGTGTGCCCGATCTCGACGGCACGCCGGTGCAGGTCCATCGCCTCGCTGACCGCCTTGGCGGTTGACCGGTGTGTCCCTTCGGTCGGGCGTGTCGCGGGCACTGGTCTATGAGACCACAGAAAGGTCAACAAGCCAGCCCGCCGACCGGTTGAGTCGGCGGGCAGCAATAGGCAAAGCGGCCGGGTCTACTTGGCCGGCTCGTTCTCGTGGTGGACCGGGCCGTCAGCGCCCTCGGTCTTCTCGTGGTGCACCGGGCCGTCCACACCGTCCGTGCCCAGCGCGGTCACCGGGACCGACTCGTGGTGGACCGGACCCTTGGGGCGGTCGCCAGTCAGCGCGGTCACCGGGACCGACTCGTGGTGCACGGGGCCGTCGGTCTGGTCGCCACCGCTGGAGTCGAACACGCCACCGGCGTTGACCGGAACGGACTCGTGGTGCACCGGGCCGGTCGGGCGCACCTGGTCCTTCTTGGGCTTGACCAGGCCGTCGAGGTTCTCGTTCTCGGTGTTGGCGGTCGTCATGGGTAATTCCCTCCTCGTCACGCGCTCAGGGCACGTGTCCCCTGACCAGAGTCGGCCGAGCGGCGATGGTCGACTCTGGGTGTTCTTCAACGCGGTTCCCCTCATGAACCGGCCTGAATGTACCGCACGAATGGAGGAATGGGAATTACTAAGGGAAACGGGAATGTGATCCAATTACTCCGATTGTGACGTAATTGATCCGATCAGAGGCTAACGTTTGTCAATACCGTTATCCGCTCCTCGGTGAGGTCGATCATGGCTGATCGGACCCCCTCGCGGCCGAAGCCGGAACCCTTGACGCCGCCGTAAGGCATCTGGTCTGCCCGAAATGACGGAACGTCGCCGATGATCACGCCGCCGACTTCCAGTTCGGTGCCCGCGCGGGTCGCGGTCGGCAGATCACGAGTGAACACACCGGCCTGCAGACCGTAAGCCGAAGAATTCACCCGTTCGAATGCGTCGTCGATACCGTCCACAATTGACACCGCGAGAACCGGCCCGAACACTTCCTCGGCCCAGACCTTGCTGTCCTCTGGAGCGTCCAGCAACAAGGTTGGTTCGACCAACGTGCCGTCCCGGTGCCCGCCAGCCAGCAGTTTCGCGCCGCGCGAGGTCGCTTCCTCGATCCATGACTCGACGCGGGCCGCTGCGGCCTCGTCCACAACCGGGCCCACCTCGACCTCGGGATCGTGCGGATCTCCGTTGCGCAGCCCACGAACCGCGTCGACAAGTTTGCCGATGAACTCGTCGGCGACCGCGCGATCGACAAGCACCCGCTGCACCGCGATGCACGACTGCCCAGCCTGGTAGTTACCGAACGTGGCAATGCGCTGAGCGGCGAAGTCCAAATCCGGCCAGTCCGCGCACACGACAGCGGCCGCGTTCCCGCCGAGTTCGAGCACGAAGTGCTTATGTGGCGCGGCATCCATCAACGACCAGCCGACCGGCCCTGACCCGGTGAACGACACCACCGGCAGCCGCTCGTCGCGCACAAGTCCCGCCGTGGCCTCGTTACCGACCGGCAGCACGGAGAAAGCGCCTTCCGGCAAATCAGTCTCGGCCAGCAGTTCGCCGAGCACCAAAGAAGACAAGGGAGTACGCGGCGCAGGCTTGATCAAGATCGGCGCTCCGACCGCGAGCGAGGGCGCGACCTTGTGCGCAACGAGGTTGAGCGGGAAGTTGAACGGCGCGATGCCCAGCACCGGCCCACGCGGGAACCGGCGGACCAACGCGACCCGCCCGTCCGCGCTCGGATCGGTGTCCAGCCGCTGGATCTCGCCGCCGAACCGGCGCGCCTCCTCGGCGGCCACCCGGAACGTCGAGACCGCCCGCTTGACCTCCACCTCGGCCCACTTCAGCGGTTTGCCGTTCTCCGCCGTGATCAACTCGGCCAGTTCCTCCGCCTGCGCGGCGAGTCCACGTGAGACGTGTTCGAGCGCGTCGGCCCGGATGTGCGCGGGCGTGCGCCGGAACCCCGGGGCGACAGCCGCTGCCGCCGCGACCGCCCGCTCGATCTGCTCAGGGCCGGGCACCGCGACCGTGGCCACCTCGGAGTTGTCGAACGGGTGGTGCACTGTCAGTGCTTCCACGCCCTGTTCTGGGCGTCCCGCGATCCAACAGGGCCGAGGCGTGGGCGTGTAAGCATCCATGGTGTCCAAACTAGTCACTCCAAGGAGTACGTGACCAAGTACCGGGGGTGAGCCTGTTCACCCACTTAGTAGATCGGCACGAGTCCCTGGGATGCTTGACCTGCGTCAACCGAGAGGAGCAAGGATCAGTGTCTGACGCCAGCGCCCGGCCAGTGCTCGTCGTCGATTTCGGGGCCCAGTACGCCCAGCTGATCGCCCGCCGCGTGCGCGAGGCCCAGGTGTACTCCGAGGTCGTCCCGCACACCGAGTCCGTCAAGGAGTTGATCGCCCGCGACCCGGCCGCGATCATCCTCTCCGGCGGGCCCGCGAGTGTGTTCGTCGAAGGCGCGCCAAGCGTCGACCCGGCCCTGTTCGACGCCGGTGTGCCGGTGTTCGGCATCTGCTACGGCTACCAGGCGATGGCCCGCGGCCTCGGCGGAACGGTCGAAGCCACCGGGATCCGTGAGTTCGGCCGGACCGAGCTGTCGGTGTCCGGCGGTGTGCTGCACGAGGATCTGCCCGGCAAGCACCCGGTCTGGATGAGCCACAACGACAGCGTCACCAAGGCGCCGGAGGGCTTCACGGTCACCGCGTCCAGTGACGGCGCCGCGGTCGCCGGGTTCGAGAACGTGGAGCGCAAGTTCGCCGGTGTGCAGTATCACCCCGAGGTCGGGCATTCCCCGCACGGCCAGGAAGTGCTTCGCCGGTTCCTGCACGAGATCGCCGGGCTGCGTCCTGAGTGGACGGTTGCGTCCATTGTGGAGGACCAGGTCGCCGCGATCCGGGAGCAGGTCGGCGACGGCCGCGCGATCTGCGGGCTGTCCGGCGGTGTCGACTCCGCGGTCGCCGCCGCGCTGGTCCAGCGTGCCATCGGCGACCGGTTGACGTGTGTGTTCGTCGACCACGGCCTGCTGCGCGCGGGCGAGCGGACCCAGGTCGAGCGGGACTTCGTCGCCGCGACCGGCGTCAATCTGGTCACTGTGGACGCTCGCGAGCGGTTCCTCGACGCGCTGGCCGGGGTGACCGACCCCGAGGAGAAGCGCAAGATCATCGGCCGCGAGTTCATCCGGGTGTTCGAGCAGGCCGCGCGCGACCTGAAGACCGAGGACGGCGTCGACTTCCTCGTCCAGGGAACGCTTTACCCCGACGTCGTCGAGTCCGGCGGCGGCTCGGGCACCGCGAACATCAAGAGCCACCACAATGTCGGCGGTCTGCCGGACGACCTCGAGTTCAAGCTCGTCGAGCCGCTGCGCGCGCTGTTCAAGGACGAGGTCCGCCGGGTCGGTCTCGAACTGGGCCTGCCGGAGACGATCGTGCACCGCCAGCCCTTCCCAGGGCCCGGTCTGGCGATCCGGATCATCGGCGAGGTCAGCGAACACAACCTGGAGATCCTGCGCGCGGCCGACTCGATCGCCCGCGAGGAACTCACGGTGGCAGGTCTTGACCGCGACATCTGGCAGTGCCCGGTCGTCCTGCTCGCGGACGTCCGAAGCGTTGGCGTGCAAGGAGACGGCCGGACCTACGGGCACCCGGTCGTGCTTCGCCCAGTGTCCTCTGAGGACGCTATGACGGCGGACTGGACACGGCTGCCCTACGACGTGCTCGAGCGGATCTCCACCCGGATCACCAACGAGGTGCCCGAGGTCAACCGTGTCGTCCTCGACGTCACGAGCAAGCCCCCGGGCACCATCGAGTGGGAGTAACCCCCTCGTGAGTGGTTAGACGTGTTCTAACACGGCTAATACGACAGCCGCACAGTGTGATCTTGGTGTGGGGTCGTGATCATGGGTGCGGCCACCGCGTGATCAACTTCGAGGTGTGATTGGACTCGAGGAAGACGCGGTGGCCGCGTCGGAGACTGTAGTAGACGAGGGTTTCGCCCGCTGGCGGGCCGGGTTTGATGACATGTTCGCGCTGGTAGCTGGCCGGTTCGCGCAGGCCGATTCGCGTGCCCGTGCTCAGAAGTACCTACTCGGGCTGCTGTCTGGTGTGGAGCGCAAGAACTCCTGGTCGTTGGCGGAGCTCGCCGGGGAGAGCAGCCCGGACGGCATGCAGCGCCTGCTGAACTTCTACCGCTGGGACGCCGAGGCGGTGCGCGACGATGTGCGTGGCTACGTGCTGGCGCATCTGGATGACCCGAGTGGGGTGTTCGTCGGCGACGAGACCGGATTCATCAAGAAGGGCACCAAATCCGCGGGTGTGCAACGCCAGTACACCGGCACCTCGGGCAAGATCGACAACTGTCAGGTCGGCGTGTTTCTGACCTATGTCTCCCGGCATGGCCGGGCGTTGATCGACCGGGAGCTCTACCTGCCGCAGAAGTCCTGGTGTGCCGACCGGGATCGCTGTCGCGAGGCCGGGATCGGCGACGAGGTCGAGTTCGCGACCAAACCCGAGCTGGCCCGCCGGATGCTCGCCCGGCTGCTGGAGGCCGGGGTCACGGTGGGCTGGTTCACCGCGGACGAGCTCTACGGCGACAACCCGGCCCTGCGCGACTGGCTGGCCGAGCAGGCGGTGAACTACGTGCTGGCGGTGTCCTGCGATTACCAGGTGACCACGCCGACCGGGCCGGCGCGCGCGGACGTGCTGGCCGGCCGGGCACCGGCGCGGGGCTGGCAGCGGCTCTCGGCCGGGCGGGGCAGCAAGGGCCACCGCTTGTATGACTGGCTGCTGATCGATCCCGGTCCCGGCGAGCGGCATCAGCTGCTGGTGCGTCGCTCGATCAGCGATCCGACCGATCTGGCCTACTACGTCTGCCACACCGCCGGTCCGGTGCCACTCGCGGAACTGGTGCGCGTGGCCGGATCCCGTTGGGCGGTGAAGGAAACCTTCCAGTTCGCCAAGAACGAGACCGGGCTGGACCATTATCAAGTCCGCAAGTACATCGCGTGGTACCGGCACATCACCCTGGCCATGCTCGCCGCGGCGTTCCTGGCCGTGACCGCCCATACTGAACGCATCCGCACCCCACCACCACGCTATAGGACACCGGAAAAGGGGGCGCCAGAACCGATCCTGATCGGCTGATCCCGTTATCCTGCAACGAAATCCGACGACTCTGGGCCACCCTCACCCGTCCAGTACACCCCCGAGCACACATCCAGCACTGGTCTACCTGGCGCCGACGCCACCAGACCCGCGCCCGCCACAGCCACTACCAGCGACAACACCGCACATATCAACAGACATAACACTGTGCTGCTGCCGTACTAACCACTCACGAGCTTTTGTCAGCCGCCGCTGTTGGTGCGGATCCAGCTGGCCAGCGCCGAGGTATCGACGTAGATCGACGGCCCGGTGGCGCAGCGCGCGTCACCGTTGCCGGACCGGCTGGTGGCACCGATCAGCTGCCACACGCCGTTGACCCGCTTGACCTGCGGGCCACCGGAGTCGCCGTAGCAGGCACCGGAGTTGCCGCCGGTGTTGTTTGGTGCAGATCTCGGTCGCGCCGCGGATGCCGCCGCCGGTGCACCGGCTGTCCGCCACGATCGACGTGTCCAGCTCCTGCAGACCGACCGGCGCGCCACAGCCGCCACGGATCGGGCAGGTCTGGCCCCAGCCGATGATCCGGGTGGCGGTGCCGTCCGGGCCGGAGGTCGCGGCGATGGCGATCGGCGCCTGTGGCACCGAGGTCGCCAGCTGCAGAACGGCGAGGTCAGCCGACGGGTGAGCGATCCGCCGGGTGACGCGGGCGACCGAACCACCGGTGGTCCGGTTGGTTGTGCCGACGCGAACCTGGGCCGGCTGGCCACAGTGTGCCGCGGTGACGACCCAGTTCGCCTTGATCAGCGAGCCACCACAGGAGTGGCCGCCGGAGGCGGACTGCAGGGAAACCATGAACGAATAGACTTCAGAGGCCGGGCGGCCGTTGACAATCATCGGTTCGACGCCCTGTTGGCTGATCCGCCTGCGCCGCCGCGGCCGGGATGACCAGACCAGCGAGCGCGACTCCAGCGGTGAACAGGCCGGCGAGCAGGGACCGTGCCTTCATTCCGATTCTCCTTTTGTGGGCCCGGAAGGTGATCCGGGTCACGGAGAACCGTTGCTTCGAGCACGCGACCCAGAGTCTTCTGTTGCCCCGGGCTTCCCGGACCCGGCCAGTGATCTGGACAGGTCTGTGGGAGGTGTGTGATGGACATGGTGATCGAGCGGTGTGCGGGTCTGGACATCGGTAAGACCAGTTTCACGGTGTGTGTGCGAGAGCCTGGTGCGGGCGGCCGGCGGCGTGGTGAGGTCCGGACGTTCTCAGCGATGACCAACGGGATTCTGGACTGCCGGCAGTGGCTGACCGAGCACGAGGTGAGCGTGGTCGGGATGGAAGCCACTGGCGTGTATTGGAAGCCGGTGTATTACCTGTTGGAAGACCAGTTCGAATGCTGGCTGCTCAACGCCCGACACATGCATAACGTGCCCGGCCGCAAGACCGATGTGTCCGACGCGGCGTGGATCGCCCGGCTGCTGGAGCACGGTTTGGTGCGGCCGAGTTTCGTGCCGCCACCCCCGATCCGCCGGTTGCGGGATCTGACCCGGTATCGCGCCAGCCTGGTGCACGAACGCACCCGGGAAGTCCAACGGCTGGAGAAGTTCCTCGAGGACGCCGGTATCAAGATCACCTCGGTCACCTCCGAGACACTGAGCAAATCCACCCGGGCGATGCTCGAGGCGTTGATCGCGGGGGTGCGTGACCCGCACGCACTGGCCGAGCTGGCCCGGGGCCGGATGCGGGCCAAGATCCCCCAACTACGACACGCGCTGGACGGCCGGTTCACCGCGCATCACGCCCTGCTGTGCCGGGCCATGCTGGACCGGATCGATCACGCCGACACCACCATGGACACCATCAGCGCCCAGATCGATGTCGAGATCGAGCCCTTTCGTCATCAGATCGAGCGGTTGATCACCATTCCCGGGATCAGCACACGTATCGCCGAGATCGTCATCGCCGAGATCGGCCCGGACATGTCCCGCTTCGCCACCGCCGATCATCTGGCCTCCTGGGCCGGGATGTGCCCCGGCAACAACGAATCCGCCGGCAAGCACTACTCCGGCCGCACCCGCAAAGGCGACAGCTGGCTCCGCGCCGCGCTCGGGGAGGCGGCCATGGCCGCCTCCCGAACCAAACACACCTACCTCGCCGCCCGCTACCGCAGGCTGGTCACACGACGGGGCAAGAAACGCGCCCTGGTCGCCGTCGGCCACAGCATCCTGACCGCGATCTGGCACATGCTCACCCACAACACCGACTACCACGACCTCGGCCCCGACCATTGCACCAACCGGATCGGCCGCACCCGCCAAGCCCAACGCCTGACCACCCAACTGACCCGACTCGGCTACCGCGTCACCGTCGAGGAGGCCGCCTAACAGCCCCACAGCCTTATTTTCGACCCAGTGTTTTCGCCGGTCTGGTGTTTTAACGTTGTGAGGGCATGGTGGGCAGGGCCGTCGCGGAGCGGCGGCCCTGCTTTCGTTGCTGGGTTTAGGTTTTTGTCACTGGACGGACGATGCGATGCCGCGTCGCGGGGATGGATGTATGCCCTGTCGGGCGGCCCGGACCGGGCCGTGAAGGTTTTCGCGGTTTCGCCGGAGATCCCAGGCGCGGGTGAAGCCCACGAAACCCGCGTTTGACCCGTAGCGGGCTGAGCGGTCCCCGGCGTCGTTCCCAGGACAGTCGCTGATCGGCGATGAGCCCACGCGCCAGGACCAGGTGAACATAAGCCACAGCCACCAGCCAACTCCACCGCTCGGCTTGCTCGGGGCCACGCACTCGAGGGCGGGTCCAAGCCAGGTATTGCTTGAGGAACCGGAAGAGGTGCTCGATGCCGTAACGGCGCAGATACGCCCGCCACACCCGGTCAAGATCGAACGAGCCCTCAGGCCCGGTCCAGAACAACCACATCGGCGGGTACGCCGGGTCGGCCGAACACACCCAGACCACACTGCCCCGGGTCACCGGGCGGGAGTACCCGGGCCGGTAGCCAGGTTCCCGCAGTGCCGCCGATTCCGAGGCACGCGGGTGCATCCCATGCCACACCGACACACTCACCGCGGCCCGCCCAGGCTCGGCGGGCACCGCGAGGTATTCGTCCGGGTCACGCCAGCTACGGCGATCGGACAGTTTCATCTTTGGCCCGTGCACTCGCGGCCGCCCGATCGTGCCTGGTTCCCGCGGCGGCGGATCGGCCATCACCACCGCGTCCTTACGCAACCGGACCACGATCTGCACCCGCTCGCCGGTCAACCGGCCACCCAGATACACCGGGCTGTAGTCCCCGTCAGCACACACAATCGGAACCAGACCACCACCATCATCACCACCGTCCGGGTCCCGGTCGGCAGCCACCTGCTTCAGCAACGCCTCGATCTGCCCGACAGCAACCACATTGTGGTTCTCACCCACCGCGATACGCGCCACCGCCACCGGCGACGCCCACGACGAACCGCTCGTCCCGGTCGCGGCCAGCCACTGAAACCACCAGCCCGGAGTCACCACCCCGCTGCCACCGCCAACATCCTTGCCCGCGTCGTAGTTCAACGTCCGGTCCGGGCTGGTCGGCGCATCCGGACGCGGCCACTGCGAACAATCCAACGCGAACACCAGCCCCGAGGACCGATCCACCACACCCGCCAACACACCCGCCAACACCGCGGCGTCGATCCGGCCCCGATCCAACGCGGCATACACACTGCCATGCCCACGCCGCAACACCGGCTCCAAGCTTAGATACGGCAACGACTCCAACCGGCCCGGATGACACAACAACGCGTCCACCATCTCGAACAACACATCCGGCCACCTCGTGAACGACTCATACACCGCCCGGCGGAACCGCCGCAGCCGCCGGAGTTGGCCTACAAGGGATCCATCAGGCACACTGCCAGACACGGCCACCGCTTTCGTGATCAAAGTTCTGTGGAAGGAACCAAGATCATCGAGCGGTGGCCGCCTCCATGTCAAAGATCAACCACCCGGAACGTTAAAACACCAGACCGGCGAAAACACTCACGAGGTTTTTAGCTGACCGGCTCGGTGATCTGGGCTCGGGCTTCGGGTGCCTTGGACCGCAACGCGTCCGCGGCCTCGTCATTCGGCTGGGTCTGCGAGTCACGCTCGGCCTGAACGCGCGCGTTGTACAGCTCAACCTCGCGTTTGATCGTCGCGTCGTCCCAGCCAAGGATCTCGGCCATCAGACCGGCCACTTGCTCGGCCGCGTCCACGCCCCGGTGCGCGTACTCGATCGAGATCCTGGTCCGCCGGGCCAGCACGTCCTCCAGGTGCAGCGCGCCTTCGTGACTCGTCGCGTACACCACCTCGACCTGCAGGTAATCCGGCGCCGCGGTCAGCGGCTTGAGCAGCTCCGGCCGGTTCTCCGCCAGCGCGAGCACCTGGTGGACCATCGAGCCATACCGGTTGAGCAGATGCCGCACGCGATACGGGTGCACACCAGCCTTCGCTGCCAACTGGTCCGCTTGGTTCACCAGAGCGTGGTAGCCGTCGGCGCCGAGCAGCGGGACCTTGTCCGTAATGGACGGTTGGATCCGGCCGGGCAGATCGACCGCGGCCGCGTCCACGGCGTCGGCCGCCATCACGCGGTACGTCGTGTACTTGCCGCCTGCGATCGCCACAAAACCCGGGGCGACACGGGCAACGGCGTGTTCCCGCGACAGCTTTGAAGTTTCTTCGCTTTCCCCGGCCAGCAACGGCCGCAGTCCCGCGTAGACACCTTCGATGTCGTCGTGCGTCAACGGCGTCGCCAGGACCGCGTTGACGTGTTGAAGGATGTAGTCGATGTCGGCTTTGGTCGCCGCCGGATGCGCCAGGTCGAGGTTCCAGTCCGTGTCCGTGGTTCCCACGATCCAGTGACTGCCCCACGGGATCACGAACAGCACCGACTTCTCGGTACGCAGGATCATCCCGGCTTCCGACACGATCCGGTCGCGCGGCACCACGATGTGCACGCCTTTGCTCGCCCGCACGCGGAACCGGCCGCGACTGCCGGACAAGCGCTGCAACTCGTCGGTCCACACACCGGTCGCGTTGATCACCGCGTTGGCCTGGATCTCGGTCTCGCGGCCGTCCTCGACGTCACGCACGCGCACGCCGGAAACACGGTCCGCTTCCCTGACCATGCCAATGACCTGCGTGGACGTCCGGACAACCGCGCCATAGTGGGCAGCAGTGCGCGCGACGGTCATGGTGTGGCGCGCGTCGTCGGCCTGCGCGTCGAAGTAACGGATGCCGCCGATGAGCGCGTCCCGCTTCAACGCGGGCACCATACGCAGGGCCCCTGCCCTGGTCAGGTGTTTCTGACCGGGTACGGATCGCGCGCCGCCCATCGTGTCGTACAGGAACAGTCCGGCCGCGGTGTACGGCCGTTCCCACACGCGGTGCGTGAGCGGATAAAGGAACGCGACGGGCTTCACGAGGTGTGGCGCGATTCTGGTCAGCATGAGCTCACGCTCGCGCAGCGCCTCACGAACCAACCCGAACTCGAGCTGCTCCAGGTAACGCAGGCCGCCGTGGAACAGCTTCGACGACCGGCTGGACGTCCCCGATGCCAGGTCGCGCGCCTCCACAAGGGCCACTCGCAGGCCACGGGTCGCGGCGTCGAGCGCTGTGCCCGCGCCGACTACACCGCCGCCGATCACGACAAGATCGAACGTTTCCCCGCCAAGCCTGCGCCAGGAGTTCTCGCGTTCGGCCGGGCCCAAGCGACCTGGGACGGTCACCGGGTCTGCGGTGCGGACTGGCTGGCTTGGCTTCCGGCTGGCCACGTAACGCCTCCTGCCCGTTTCGACTGCGTGCGCGACTCGATTGCGCTGTTCGTCCCTCACGCTACCGCCAACCACCGACAATCGCGCCGTGCGGACACGTGAGAAGGATTGCGCCGACCGGATCATGGACATCATGGTTAGCGCGCACTAACGTCGCTGCTCACCGAGGGGTTTGGCAGCGTTGCCAATGGGGGCTTCGCTCGTCTGCCCAGGTCCGTGTGGCCGAACGTTGGAGGTGGCGATGGGCGCGGGCGAGATATTCGTCTGGGAGATGCTGGGTACCGCCGTACTGATCCTGCTGGGCAACGGGGTGGTGGCAAACCACGTACTGAGAGACACGCTCGGTAGCGGCGCTGGATTCCTTTTCGTGAACATCGGCTGGGCCTTCGCGGTGTTCACTGGCGCGAGCATCGCCGCACCGAGCGGAGCGCACCTCAACCCGGCGGTGACGCTGGGTCTCGCGGTCACCGACAAGGTGGCGTGGGCGGACGTCCCGATCTACATCCTCGCCCAGATGGTCGGCGCGATCATCGGTGCCACGCTGTGCTGGGCGACCTACAAACTGCAGTTCGACAGGCACCCTGAGCCGGAGAACACCCGCGGCATCTTCTGCACGGCACCGACCGTGCGCAATCCACTGTGGAACACGATCACCGAGGTGATCGGTACTTTCGTGCTGGTCGGCTGGATCCTGTTGAGCCCGGCGGTCAAGCTCGGCACTGACGGCGTGCCGCAGTTCGGCAACTCCGCACTGGGATACGCGGGCGTCGCGTTCGTCGTGCTGGTGATCGGTACGTCACTCGGTGGCCCCACGGGCTACGCCATCAACCCAGCGCGTGACCTCGGTCCCCGGATCGCTTACGCCCTGCTGCCGATCCGCGGCAAGGCCAACGCGGACTGGGGATACTCCTGGGTGCCGGTCGTCGGTCCGCTGATCGGCGCGCTGCTCGCAGGTCTGCTGTACCTCGTACTGCCTGTCTAGGAAAGGAAAGCGCACCATGGCCCAGTACGTGGCCGCGATCGACCAGGGAACCACGTCCACCCGGTGCATGATCTTCAGTCATGACGGCAGGGTGGTCTCGGTCGACCAGAAGGAGCACGAGCAGATCTTCCCCAAGGCCGGGTGGGTCGAGCACGATCCGGAAGAGGTCTGGCGCAACACGCGGGAAGTAGCGGCAGGCGCGGTCGCCAAGGCGGACCTGCACGTCTCGGACATCGCCGCGGTCGGCATCACCAACCAGCGCGAAACCGCGGTGGTGTGGGAGAAAGCGACCGGCAAGCCGGTGTACAACGCGATCGTCTGGCAGGACACGCGAACCGACAAGATCGTCAACGAGCTCGGCGCGCTGGGTGGTGGCCAGGAGCGTTACCGGGCCAAGACGGGTCTGCCGCTGGCGACGTACTTCTCCGGTCCGAAGATCCGTTGGATTCTGGACAATGTGGACGGTGCACGCGAGCGTGCCGAGAACGGCGAGCTGCTGTTCGGCAACATGGACACGTGGGTGCTGTGGAACATGACCGGCGGCCCCGAGGGCGGCGTGCATGTGACGGACCCGACCAACGCGTCCCGCACGATGCTGATGGATCTGGACACCCTGCAGTGGGACGCGGAAATCGCCGGTGAGATGGGCATTCCGGTATCCATGCTGCCGGAGATCAGGTCCTCTTCGGAGGTCTACGGCCACGTCCGGGAGAAGGGCGCGCTGGCTGGCGTGCCGATCTCGGGCATCCTCGGCGACCAGCAGGCGGCGACGTTCGGCCAGGCCTGCCTGTCCCCCGGCGAGGCGAAGAACACGTACGGCACAGGGAACTTCGTTCTGCTCAACACCGGAACCGAAAAGGTGATGAGCGAGAACGGCCTGCTGACAACGGTTTGCTACAAGATCGGCTCGAACGACACGGTCTACGCGCTCGAAGGTTCCATCGCCGTAACGGGTTCCTTGGTGCAGTGGATCCGGGACAACCTCGGCATGATCACCACGGCCGCGGAGATCGAGGAGCACGCCCGCCAGGTCGAGGACAACGGCGGCTGCTACTTCGTGCCCGCGTTCTCCGGCCTGTTCGCGCCTTACTGGCGGTCTGACGCCCGTGGCGCGATCGTCGGCCTGACCCGGTTCGTCAACAAAGGACACTTGGCCCGCGCGGTGCTCGAAGCGACCGCTTTCCAGTCCCGCGAGGTCATCGACGCGATGAACGCCGACTCCGGCGTCCCGCTGACCGCGCTGAAGGTCGACGGCGGCATGGTCGCCAACGAGCTGCTGATGCAGTTCCAGGCGGACATCCTGAACGTCCCCGTGATCCGTCCGGTGGTCGCTGAGACGACGGCGCTGGGCGCCGCGTACGCCGCGGGCCTCGCGGTCGGTTTCTGGTCCGGCGAGGACGACATCCGCAACAACTGGGCGCAGGACAAGCAATGGGAGCCCGCACTGGACGAGGCCAAGCGGGAAGCCCTGTACGCGGAGTGGAAGAAGGCCGTCACCAAGACCTTCGACTGGGTGACGGACTGACCTGACCCCTCGTGAGTGGTTAGGCGCGTTCTAACCCGCCTAACCACTCACGAGGGGCTTTTTGCTACCAGGTCCAGGTGTAGCGGAGATTAGACCTGGTTCGGTGCCAGCGAGGCGAAGACGACGATGTTGTCCTTATAGGAGTGCGCGTTCTTGTCGAAAGCTCCGCCACAGGTGATCAGCCGAAGTTCCGGCTTCGTCGTGTTGCCGTAGACCTCGTCGGTCGGGAAGTCGTCCTTGGAAACCTGCTTCACCTGGTCGACCACGAACTTCGCTTTCGTCCCGTCCGTGCGGGTCACGAAGATCTCGTCGCCCTGCGCCAAATCCTTGAGACGGTAGAAGATTCCCTTTTGGTGGTTGCCGTCCACATGGCCGAGGATGACCGCGGGCCCGAGCTCGCCAGGCGTCGGCGCTTGGTCGTACCAGCCCGCTTGCATCGGCTGGCTCACTGGCGGCACTTCGATCGTCTGATCCGGATTCAGGCCGAGCGCGACCAACGACGATTCCGCGCCGATCTTCGGAATCGAGACATGCGTCGGCACGGAAGCTGGCAGCGCGTTAACCGCCTGGTCCTCCTGGTCGCCCTGAGACGAAACGGAACTCGTCGGCGGCGGCGATGCGTCATGCTCCCCCGAACATGCCCCGAGCACCAATGCCAACGCGACGAGCGCGCCACCCAACCACTTCCGCATTTCCCCGACCCCCGTTCCTCTCAGTTGTGTAGACGTGCCGCACGCCGGATGGTTGCCCCGGACTTCGCCCAAAAATTCAGGAGTTTCCCCTGACATTTAAAAGGTGGCTTTACCTCGCGGAGGCAAAGCCACCCCACATTCGCGGTGCCTCAGGCGTGCGAACGACGACGCAAGAAGTAGGCACCCGCGCCACCGGCCGCGAGCAGACCCGCGCCGCCCAGCACGTACATGCCCGCGTCCGACCCGGAATCCTGCTGGGCCGCGGCCTCGCTGCCGTCTCCGGTGTTGGCCGAGCCCTTTGGCTTCACCGCGACCTGGGCCTCCCTCGGCTTGACCGGGGCAGGCTTTGTCGCAGTGGCCGTCGGCTTCGTCTTTTCATCGGTGACGATGGTCAGCTTCGAGGCCACGCGGACCGTGCCGCACTGGTAGGTCACCGGGTAGGTGCCGGGCTTCGCGTCCTTCTTGACCGTGGTCGCGCCGGTGAGCGCCTTGCCGCCCTTGCCGTCGTCCTTGAGGGACACCTCGAATGGCTCGAGCACGGTGGAATCCACCTTGGCAGTGGTGAATTTGGGGTCGTCGCAGGTGCCGATCACGCTGATCTTGTCGCCGGCCTTGGCCGGATTGTGGTCGAAGCCGAGCGAGCCTTTGGCCGTCGTCGCATTCGCCATGGGTGCGGCCAGCGCGAGGCCGGCGATTCCGAGGGCAACGGTGCCGAAAAAGGTCTTCTTGTGCATTTCAGGTTCCCCGAGTCTTTGAAAAGGTGTGTTCTGCTTTCTCACCCACAAAGACGCCCATGACGGTAGATGGTTGAGCCGGGGATCGCCCGAAAATTGCCAGACTTTGCAAGCAACCTTCACCGGAGATAGAAAATGGCGGCTTTGCCCCTATTGATGACTAAACCACCCGCGCTGGTAACGCGTCTGGTATTGCAACGCCTCGGCTGAGCCGCCGAAAATTCACCTCGATCAAGCGAATGTGCACTGGTCGCCCTAAAGCTCAGTCCAAGCCCCGTCGAACGTCACCTCGGCCAAGCTGGCCGGCGGAAAGTGTTGTGGCGCTTGGTCGCCGAGCAGGATCCAGGCCAGCTCGTGCACCGCCGGATTGTGCCCGATCAGCAGCAGGGTGCCGATCTCGTCGCCGGTCTGCCAGATCAGCTCACGCAGCGCGTCGACGCTGGCCTCGTAGATGCCCGGTTCGAAGGTGACCTTGGGCTGACTCGCCAGCTCCGCACTGACCTGCTGCCAGGTCTGCCGCGTGCGCAGCGCCGGCGAGCACAGCACGCGTTCCGGCTTCGCCACAGCGAGCCGCCGTCCGGCCTCGCTGGCCTCCTTGCGGCCGATCGGGGTCAGCGGACGGTCCGCGTCGGCCGTGCCAGGCTCGTTCGCGGCGCTGGCATGCCGCAGTATCAGCAGCGTACGGGCGGTCATGCGGGCCAGTCTGACATTTTTGTCGGTGGTCGGGTGCATGGTGTGAGACATGCGATTCTCAGTGAACATCCCGAACTTCGGCGACTTCGCCGACCCGGAGGCCGTTGCCGTCCTCGCACAAGCGGTCGAGCACGCGGGATGGGACGCGTTGTTCATATGGGACCACGTGGTGCACGAGAAGCGTCTGGTCAGGGACATCGCGGACCCGTGGATCCTGCTCACCGCGGCTGGCCTGGTCACCAGCCGGATCAAGCTCGGCACGATGATCACGCCGGTCGCGCGCCGCCGCCCGCAGAAACTCGCGCGCGAAGTGACCACGTTGGACCACCTCACCGGCGGCCGGATGATCCTGGGCGTGGGTCTCGGCGAGCCCGTTGACGACGAATACGGCGCGTTCGGCGAACCGACGTCCCGGCGCGTGCTCGCCGAGCGCCTCGACGAGGGCCTGACCGTCCTTGACCGCTTGTGGTCAGGGGAACGTACGACATTCGAGGGAAAGCACGTGACAGTACGAGACGTGATGTTCCGGCCGACGCCCGTACAACGGCCACGCGTGCCGATCTGGGTCGGCGGGCGATGGCCGAACCTGCCGCCGATGCGCCGCGCGGCACGGTGGGACGGCGCCATTCCAATGTTGAGCGGCGCATGGCAGGCAGAGCCGCCGCCACTGGACGAAGTTCGCTCGGCAGGCAAGTTCTTACAAGCAGAGCGCGCCGAGGCAGGCTTGGCGGACGAACCGTTCGACTTCGTGGTCGGTGGTTCCAGTCCAGCCGGTGAATGGCCGACGCTTCAAGCGCTCGTTGAAGCGGGCGTGACGTGGTGGGACGAGCGCATGCCGTTCGGCGAGTTACTCGACAACGCCGACGCGATTCGCAGGCGAATCGACCAAGGACCGCCGACGCTCGCGTGATGCCGCGATTTGGTGTGGGGCCCACACCAAATCACCACCCACTATCCACTCAGGACGTTGGAGGCACCAAGGTCGCGTAGACGATGATGTTGTCCTTGTAGCTGTGGGCCGCGTGGTCGAACGTGCCACCGCAGGTGATCAGCCGCAGTTCCGAGCCGTAGGTGTCGCCGTAGACCTTCTCGCTCGGGAACTCCTTCTTCGCGATCTGCTCGACGTGCGTGACCTTGAAGTGCGCGGTCGTCCCGTCCTGTCTGGACACGGAGACCTCGTCACCGACGGCCATCTCCTTGAGGCGGAAGAAGATCCCGGGTTTCTTCTTGCCGTCGACGTGGCCGAGGATGACTGCGGGACCCAGCTCGCCCGGTGTCCTCGCCTTGTCGTACCAGCCTGCTTGCATCGGCTGGTCGACCGGCGGGACCTGGATGGTCTGGTCCGCGTTCAGGCCGAGCGGGATCAGCGACGAACGCGCGCCGATCTTCGGGATGACGATCTCGGTCGGTGTCGAAGCAGGCAACGAAGCGACACCCTTGGCAGGCGTGGCATTGTCCTCCACAATGGACTGTTGCCCCGTCGCCGCCGGTTGTTGCTGTTCGGCCTGACCGCTGCACCCCGCGAGTGCGAGGAGAAGAACGACGCCACCGAGCCATTTCCGCATCCGCGATCAGCCCTGCTTGCGCGTGCGGCGGTAGATCACCGACCCACCGGCGGCGACCGCCACCAGCGCGATCCCGCCGATCGCCAGCGGCCCAGCCGGGCTGGACGACTCTTCCATGCCAGCACCGGTTTCCGGCGCACCAACCGGCCTGAGCACCCTCGGCCGCTCAGTCGGCGCGGTCTCCCGGGCCGTGGGCGGCGTGGTCAGCCGAGTGCTCGTCGGCACAAGAGTGCCTGGGGTCTCGGTCGGCCGAGTCGACGTCGGCGGCGTCGGCGGCTGGGAGGCTGCGGCGTCCGCCATCGCGATGGGCGCACCAAGAATCAAGAAACCTGCGCCGAGCGCCAGACCGGCCACAGTGGAGCGAATACGCATCGGAGACCCTTTCTCAAGTTCAGGCGGGTTCATGCCTTCGCACCAAGCACGCCCAAGTCGATCTCCGGGTTGCCCCGAGTTTCAAAGTTTTTTCCCGCCCAGCCAACACCGGGTCAGCCACACCGTTGGTCACCGCGATCGGCAAACAGCCAGCACAGGTGAGCACCACCGAATTCCCCAGGCAGAAGCCGTGCCACAGCAGAAGAAAGGCAGCGAGGCATCGGACAGCAGCAGGCCCGGCTCTCCCACTGCACCGGAAAGCCAGCGAGGCGATGGCCAAAGGCCTGACCTGCACAGGCATCGGGCATCAGGCATCAGACCAGGCTGTCCCACAGCATTGGAAAGTAGGCGAGGCGATGGCTCTTGCGAAGCTACCCGGGCGAGCGCGAGCCTCACAACGCTCCTGGCTTCGCCGATGCTCCCGACCCGCGCTGTCCGGCCTGAATGATCAAACCGGACAGCATTGGCAAAGGCGACTGGGTGCCTGCCTAGTCGAGGTCGTCGTGGCGCATCAAACGCCTGCCCGCCTCGGTGATCGAACCGGACAGGGAGGGATAAACCGAGAACGTCAAAGCCATGTGCTCGACGGTCAACTGGTTCTGCACGGCGATCGCGATCGGGAGGATGAGCTCGCTGGCCGATGGCGCGACCACCACGCCGCCGATGACCACGCCGGTCGCTGGGCGGCAGAACAGCTTCACGAAGCCGCGGCGCAGACCCTCCATTTTGGCCCGTGCGTTGGTCGCGAGCGGGAGCATGATTGTGCGGGCGGGGACTTCGCCCGAGTCGATCGCGTGCTGGCTGATGCCGACCGTCGCGATCTCCGGGTGGGTGAACACGTTTGCCGCCACGGTCTTCAGCCTGATCGGCGCGACACCTTCGCCCAGCGCGTGCCACATCGCGATGCGGCCCTGCATGCCCGCGACCGATGCCAGCATCAACACGCCGGTGCAGTCACCTGCTGCGTACACACCTGGCACGCCTGTGCGTGACACGCGGTCGACGGAGATGAATCCCCCAGGCCCCGGTTCGATACCGACCTTTTCCAGGCCGATGTCGGAGGTGTTCGGGACTGAGCCGACTGTCATCAGCGCGTGGCTCGCTTCGATCTTGCGGCCATCCTGCAGGTGCACGACGACGCCGTCGGTCACTCGCTCGACCTTCTCCGCACGCGCGTGCTTGTACAGCGTCGTACCGCGTTCGGCGAAGGCGTCTTCGAGCACAGCGGCCGCGTCGGCGTCTTCGTGCGGGAGCACGCGGTCGCGGCTGGAGACGACGCTGACCTTCACGCCCATCTCGGTGTAGGCCGAGGCAAACTCCGCGCCCGTCACGCCGGAACCGACAACGACCAAGTGCTCCGGCAACTCGGTCAAGTCGTACAGCTGGCGCCAATCGAGGATCCGCTCGCCATCTGGCACCGCGCCGGGCAGCACGCGCGGGGTTGCTCCCGTTGAGATCAGTGTCACATCGGCTGCGATCACTTCGGGCTCGCCGTTGTGCGGGGTCACGCCGATCAGGTGGGCCGCCATCCCCGGCTGCTCGTCGACGAACCGCGCGTTGCCTGCGATCAGCCGCACGCCTTCACGCTGGAGGCGCGCACGGATGTCCGCCGACTGTGCGAGCGCCAAACCGCGTACCCGGCCGTGCACGACCGGCACCTCGACTGCCGCGTCCGAGCCGTTGGTACGGATCCCCAGCTCATCGGCGTTGCGGAAGGCTGACCGGGCACCGGCCGACGCGATGAACGTCTTCGACGGGACGCAGTCGTACAGCACACACGCGCCGCCTAGGCCGTCGCGCTCAACAATCGTGACGTCCGCGCCGTGCTGCGCTGCGACCAGCGCCGCCTCGTAGCCACCGACGCCGCCACCCATGATCACGATCCGGGTCAACGGGGTTCCTCCTGTACCGCACGAGCTGGTCGCCCTAAACCGTACGCTTGAACCGTCACCGTCACGCAGCCGGGCATTCCCTGCTCACCCCACCTGGCCCGCGGTTATAACCGCGTTCGGGCAGCGGTAAGGCACTGTTCGCTTGCCAGCGCGGAGACCGTGGGTGTCCATTGAGGCTTCGGAACTCATTTGGGGCGGAGCTCAGAGCCAACCGGGCAACCTCGATGACCAATGGTCCGGCAGCCGGTGGCAAGCAGGCCTCCGCGGCCTGGCCGCTCATGGCTTGACGGCTTGCTTGGTCAATCGCTCGGCTTGGCCGCTTGCTTGTTTGCTCGATGGCTCGGTGGTGGCCTTTTGCTTATCCGAACGCCCGGGGCTTGGCGACTCGGCAACCCCACGGCTTGGCGGCTTGCTTGGTCCATGGCTCGGCCTGGTGGTTTGTTCGGACGCTGGACCCGACGGACCCGACAACCCCACGAACTTGGCCGCTCGGCCGGGTCCACGGCTCGGTCGTGCGGGGACTGCTCGACGGCTTGGCAGTTCCGTGGCTCAACGGCCCGGACTCGGTCGGTTCGGGTTTGGCCGGGCCATGACTTGGGGGCGTAGGGCTCGGCAGCTCAGGCTTTGGCAACCCACGACTTGGTCGCCTGCTTAGTCCATCCATGGCTTGGCCGCGTGGGCCACTCCATGGTTCAGTCGCGTGGGCGCTCCATGGCTTGGCCGGTCTGTTTGGTTCGCCTCCTTTGGGTTTGGTCAGGTTGTCAGCCAGTCTTCTGTTCGGCGGTGACGGCCGAGCTCAACTGCGTCGAACTCGTCGAAGTGGTTGCCTTTCTCCACACCTAGCTGCCTTAGGGCTTGGGAGATGGGGGTGCCTTCTGGTGGTGGGCGTTCTCCTTCTCGCAGGTGTATAGGCCCGAGGATGATTTCTCCTTCGTGCCAGATCTGGGCTGACTGGGTTCCTGCTCCGCCGAAGTACTCCGCTTCTACGTAGGCCAGTGGGGCCGCCTTTGAGCTTCCTGCCAGCATGGGGCCGAGGGTGGCTGGGGCTAGAGCGAATCCTTCTAAGCAGGTCTCCGTGCCGTCGTTGAGCGCGTTCACTACCGCGCCGGTTATTGGGAGCAAGGACACGTGCTGCCCTATGGGCACTATGTGGGCGTGAGGGATCGTGCGGGCTAGGTCTGTGAGCACCGCTTCGTCTGCCAGCACCGCTTCCAGGCAATACACCTCCTCATTCTTGTCCAGTGACGTCTGTCGGCGGGGAGTATCCACGCCTTGTTGATCCGACTCCCCGAGCCGCATCCCTTCGCCGGATGTGTCGGGTCGCTACGCTGTCCGCGTGCCGCTCTATGCCGCGTACGGGTCCAACATGGATCCCAGCCAGATGCTCGAGCGAGCGCCCTACTCGCCGATGGCGGGTACCGGGTGGCTCACGGGCTGGCGCCTGACCTTCGGAGGCGAGGACCTCGGCTGGGAGGGCGCACTCGCGACCATCGTCGAAGACCCCGAATCACAGGTGTTCGCCGTCCTCTACGACGTCAGTCCCCGCGACGAATCCCGGCTGGACCGCTGGGAGGGCGCGCTCGGCCTGTACCGGAAGATCCGGCTGCGGGTCCAGACGTTGGAAGGCTCGGTTGTCGCCTGGCTGTACGTTCTCGATGCCTACGAGGGTGGTCTGCCTTCCGCGCGATACCTGGGCGTGGTCGCCGACGCCGCCGAGGCTGCGGGCGCGCCCGCTGACTACGTCGCTGACCTGCGGATCAGGCCCTGCCAGGGCATAGGCCCCTAGGCGGCAAGGCGGTAGCACGATCTGAGCATCAACAGGGCCTTTCGCTGGCCTCGATGATCGGCACGAGCACGGATACATCTGCCGACACGCTCGGCGAAGGCGCCACGATGATCCGGCGGATATCTCTCCACGGCCTGTTCGAAGCAGGCCAGGGCGACCGAGGACGCCTCCCGGCACAGCACATGGGCGAGCGCGTGGTCGAGTGAGAGCACCCGAAGGCCATGGACGTTCTCCACGTCACGGATGGAGAAGTCGCCGTGATGCACGTCGACGCCTGGCCGGGAACGGACTCTGCGTTGATCCGGAACCAGGACGTGCACGATGCCCCGATCGGCCGCCTTGCAGCCGTACAGGGCCAACGCGGTGTGGTGGGTGAGTACTGCCTCTGGTCCGGCAGTCCGAAGGGCTTCGAAGGCTCGGGTGAGCAAATTTGTCATGCTTCCACGATGTCGGGAAGCATGACTCCACCGCCAGATCGACTGACAGCGCCTGTGGATAACTAGGCCGCTAGTGCCGTCAACGCCGTGTGCACCATCACTCGGACACCCGTCAACAAAGCTCGCTCATCCAGCTGGAATGTTGGCTGGTGGAGGTCCCTCATCACTCCATCCCCAGGCCACACTCCGAGGCGGGCGAAGGAGCCCGGCACGTGCTCCAGGTACCAGCCGAAGTCCTCGCCACCGGAAGACTGCTTGGTCCCCGCGAGAGCATCCCCACCCAGCGCGGACTCGATGCCCGCACGCAGGATGGCCGTGCTTTCGCTGTCGTTGACCACCGGCGGCACACCACGGCGGTGGTGCAGCTCGTAACCAACACCCAGCGGCGCCACCAACGACTGCACGAGCCCTGCGACCAGGGGCTCCAGGTCCTCCCAGACCTCGTGGTCGCCGGTACGCAGGGTGCCGCGCAGCAGGCCTTCCTCAGGCACCGCGTTGGGTGCCTCACCAGCGTGCACGGCGCCCCAAACCAGCACAGTGCCGGAGCGAGGGTCGACACGCCGCGACAGCAGCGCGGGCAGGCCGGTGATGACCGTGCCCAGCGCGTGCACCAGGTCGGCGGTCAGGTGGGGACGGGAAGTGTGGCCGCCAGGTGACGTCAGCCGCAGCTCAAGCAGGTCCGTTGCGGAGGTGATGGCGCCAACGCGGGTACCGACCCGGCCGACCTCGACGCGCGGGTCGCAATGCAGCCCGAAGATCCGCTCGACGCCCTTCAACGCACCGGCTTCGATCATGTCCAAAGCGCCGCCGGGCATGACTTCCTCGGCCGGCTGGAAGACCAATCGGACACGGCCGGGCAACTCGGGCGCTGACGCCAGCGCGAGGCCCGCGGCCAGCAGGATCGTCGTGTGCGCGTCGTGTCCACATGAATGCGCTACGCCGTCCACCCTGGACGCGAACGGCAGTCCAGTTGTCTCCTGCAAAGGCAAAGCGTCGATGTCGGCGCGCAGTGCGACACACCGGTCGCCGGTGCCGATGTCGCAGATCAACCCCGTTCCGGTTGGACCGATGATCGGCTGCAAACCGGCCGACGCCAGCATCGTGGCGAGCAGCTGGGTGGTCTGGAACTCCTGCCTCGACAGCTCGGGATGCGCGTGGATGTGCCGGTACCAGGCGACGATGTCGCCGATACTGCCGGCAAGCCATCCGTCCAACCAGGACGGCCCTCGACCGGCTCCGATGTCATCCACAGTGGGCATACTGACGCCGGAGTCGGTCAGCAGCACGTCAGGATCGCCCTCCTGGGCGTGCGAGTCCAGAACAGTCATGCCGCACCTCCGCGGCAGCACCACGGAACAAACCAATGAACCAGTGGTACCGGGGTCGAGCTTCAGGTTCTTGAGTGAACATCGTGCACGGTCGGCGCAACATAAGTGTCACTCGCCACCATCCTGCACCATCGTGCTTACGCACGAGTGATGTACCAGATGATCAAACCGGCCGCCGGTAGCGCGGCTGCGCCAAACGGTTGACCGGGTTCAGTCCAGGTGAATCGAGATCACCCAGCGTTCTTCTTGGCCCGTTTACGCCTGGCGCGGTGGCCAAGGATCACGATACCGAGCAGCAGTGCGGCGGCGATTCCGATCACCAAACGCTGCCGCTGGCTGGCTTGCTCCTCCTCGGTCGGCTGAGGAGCGATGGACGGCCCGGCTGGCGCGGTGGCGGTCTGCTGGGCGTACGGAGCGAGGTCCGCAGGTGCGGCCGTTGCTGCCCCAACGGGCAGAGAAAACAGCACAACGAGCACACAAGCGGCCACAGCTCGCATCATTGTTTGAGGTTATCGCAAACCGAAGGCTTTCAGGATCCGCTCGGCGGCCATCGTGGGGGTCAACCGCCCATCTCTAACGTCTCGTTCCAGCTCAGGCGCGATGGACCGGACTTCGGCGTGGTCACGCAATCGGGTCATCAGCGTGTCGCGGACCATCGCCCAGGTCCAGTCGACCTGCTGCTGACGGCGTTTGTCGGCGAGCGCACCGGCCTCGTCCAGCGTCTGGTGGTGCCGGTTGACCTCGTTCCACAGCTCGTCGAGCCCGGCGCCGGTCAGTCCGCTGCACGTCAGCACGGGCGGCGTCCACAGCTCGTCACCGCTGCGCAGCAACCGCATGGCGCTGGAGAGCTCACGAGCGGCGCGTCGCGCTTCCTTTTCATGATCACCATCTGCCTTGTTCACCGCGACCACGTCCGCCAGCTCGAGCACGCCCTTCTTGATGCCCTGCAGCTGGTCACCGGTCCGCGCCAAGGTCAGGAACAGGAAGCAGTCGACCATCCCGGCAACGGTGATCTCGGACTGCCCGACGCCGACGGTCTCGACGAGCACGATGTCGTAGCCCGCCGCCTCCATCAGCACGATCGTCTCGCGCGTAGCCCGCGCGACGCCCCCGAGCGTGCCGGACGTCGGCGACGGCCGGATGAACGCGTTCGGGTCGACCGCGAGCCGGGCCATCCGGGTCTTGTCGCCGAGGATGCTGCCGCCGGTCCGGCTGGACGACGGGTCCACCGCGAGCACGGCCACGCGATGCCCGGCAGAAGTCAACTGGGTGCCGAGCATGTCGATGAATGTCGACTTGCCGACTCCGGGCACGCCGGTGATGCCGACCCGGTGCGCGCCACCCGCGTGCGGCAGCAGCTCGACCAGCATTTCCTGGGCCTGCTGGCGGTGGTCGGCCCGGGTGGACTCGACGAGCGTGATCGCCCTCGACAGGACGGCCCGCTCACCGGCCAGCACGCCGCGGACGAAGTCAGTCATGCCCGAGTTGTACCCGCAGCTTGCCGAGCAGATCCACGACGGCGTCCGCGATCACGGTCCCCGGCGGGAAGATCGCCGCGGCACCGGCCTCGTACAGCGGGTCGAAGTCCTGCGGCGGGATCACGCCGCCGACCACGACCATGATGTCCGGCCTGCCCTGTTCGGCCAGCTCCTTGCGCAGCGCGGGCACCAGCGTCAGGTGCCCGGCGGCCAGCGAGGACACGCCGACGACGTGCACGTCGGCCTCGATCGCCTGGCGCGCGACCTCGCCGGGAGTCTGGAACAGCGGGCCGACGTCCACGTCGAAGCCGAGGTCGGCGAAGGCCGTCGCGATCACCTTCTGGCCGCGGTCGTGGCCGTCCTGGCCCATCTTGGCGACCAGGATTCGCGGCCTGCGGCCCTCCGACTCGGCGAAGGCGTCAACGACCCGGCGCGCGGAGTCCACGCCTGCCACTCCTGTTCCGACCTCCTCGCGGTACACCCCGGAAATCGTACGGATCTGGCCGGAGTGCCGTCCCCAGACCTTCTCAAGCGCACCGGAGATCTCGCCGACCGTTGCCTTGGCACGAGCCGCGTCGATCGCCAGCTCAAGCAGGTTCCCGGTGCCAGCGGCGGCGGATTCCAGGCGTCGCAACGCATCCTCGACCGCACCGGAGTCACGTTCGGCACGCAGCCGCTCCAGTTTCGCCAGCTGCTGCGCCCGTACACCGGCATTGTCCACTTTGAGCACATCGATCTGCTCTTCGGCGTCCAGCCGGTACTTGTTCACGCCGATCACCGGCTGACGACCGGAGTCGATCCTGGCCTGCGTGCGGGCCGCGGCTTCCTCGATGCGCAGCTTGGGAATGCCCGCGTCGATCGCCTTGGCCATCCCGCCAGCGGCCTCGACCTCGGAGATGTGCCCCCAGGCCTTACGAGCCAGTTCGTAGGTCAGCCGCTCGACGAACGCGCTGCCGCCCCACGGGTCGATCACCCGAGTAGTGCCGGATTCCTGTTGCAGGACAAGCTGAGTGTTCCGCGCGATCCGGGCGGAGAAGTCCGTCGGCAGCGCCAGCGCTTCGTCCAATGCGTTGGTGTGCAAGGACTGCGTGTGCCCCTGGGTCGCGGCCATCGCCTCGACACACGTGCGGACCACGTTGTTGTAGACGTCCTGCGCGGTCAGCGACCAGCCGGACGTCTGGCTGTGTGTCCGCAGCGACAAGGACTTCTGCGACTGGGGCGAGAACTGGGCGACCAGTTTGGACCACAGCAGCCGGGCCGCACGCAGCTTGGCGACCTCCATGAAGAAGTTCATCCCGATCGCCCAGAAGAACGACAGCCGGGGCGCGAACTTGTCGATCTCGAGGCCGGCTGCCATGCCCGCGCGGATGTACTCGACGCCGTCGGCCAGCGTGTACGCCAGCTCCAGATCGGCCGTCGCGCCCGCTTCCTGCATGTGGTAGCCGGAAATGGAGATCGAGTTGTACTTCGGCATGTGCTGCGAGGTGTACGCGAAGATGTCGGAGATGATCCGCATCGAGTTCGCCGGCGGGTAGATGTAGGTGTTGCGGACCATGAACTCTTTGAGGATGTCGTTCTGGATGGTCCCGGCCAGCTGCTCCGGCGCCACACCCTGCTCTTCCGCGGCGACGACGTAAAGCGCCAGCACCGGCAGCACGGCGCCGTTCATGGTCATCGACACGCTCATCTGGTCGAGCGGGATGCCCTCGAACAACTGGCGCATGTCGTAGATCGAGTCGATGGCGACACCGGCCATGCCGACGTCCCCGGTCACGCGCGGGTGATCGGAGTCGTAGCCGCGGTGCGTCGCCAGGTCGAACGCGACCGAAAGGCCCTTTTGACCTGCGGCGAGGTTGCGCCGGTAGAAAGCGTTGGATTCCTCGGCTGTGGAGAATCCGGCGTACTGGCGGATGGTCCACGGCTGGGTCACGTACATCGCCGGATACGGCCCGCGCAGGAACGGCGCGATGCCCGGATAGGTGTCCAGGAAGTCGAGTCCGTCGAGGTCATCGGCGGTGTAGACGGGCTTGATCCCGATGCCTTCCGGGGTCTCCCAGACCAGCGCGTCGACTCCCTTGCCGGTGGACTGCGCCAGCGCGGCCTGCCACTCGGCGATACCGCCCGGCGACGGTTCGCCCAGCGAGACGTGTGTGAAATCGGGGATCGTCATGCTCCCACTCCCAACGTCTTCAGGGTATCCCGCAGCACGGCCAGCACGTCACAGCCGACGTGCACGTATCCGTCGACGTCCGCGTAGTCGCCCTTGCCCGCGAGCAGGATTTTGACCGCTCCGGCGGCACGCAACGCCTGCACGACATCGGGTACGCGTTGCTCGTAAAGCTTGTCGGAGCCGCAAATGCACGCGATCCGCGCGCCGCTCGCGGTGAATGCCCTGGCAACCTCGTCCGCAGTGGCCGTCGCACCCGCGTTCGGCGTCTCGATTCCGCCTGCCTGGAACAGGTTTGCCGCGAACGTCGCCCGTACGGTGTGCGCGGCGATCGGGCCGAGCGTGGCGAGGAAGACCTTCGGGCGTTCCGGCTGCGCGTCGGCGAGGTCACGCAGTTCTTCGTACGCCTCGGCCAGCCGGACCTGCGGCAACCCACCCGATGGGACGGCTGGTGCGGGCTCGCGGACCGGAAGTTTCTTGTTCAGATTGGGGAATTCGCTCACGCCGGTGAGCGGATCCTTGCGGCGCGCCAGGTTCTTCGACCGCTTCGCCCACGTCTCGCCGAGCTTTTCCTCGACCAGACCCGAATCCAAAGCGGCCACGAGCCCGCCCGCGGCCTCAATGGACTGGAAGAACGCCCATCCGGCGCCGGCCAGGTCGTCGGTCAGCCGTTCGACGTAGTACGAGCCGCCTGCCGGGTCGATCACTCCGGCCACTTTGGACTCTTCGAGCAGCACCGCGTGGGTGTTGCGGGCGATCCGCCGCGCGAAGTCGTCCGGCAGGCCGATCGCGTGGTCGAACGGCAGCACAGTCACGGCGTCCGCGCCGCCAACACCGGCGCTGAAGCACGCCAGGGTGGTCCGGAGCATGTTCACCCAGGGATCATGGCGAGTCATCATCACCGGCGAGGTGACCGCGTGCTGGCGCTGCGGCACGGTCGGCGCGCCGGAAACCTCCAGCACACGGGCCCACAAGCGCCGCGCCGCCCGGAACTTCGCGATCGTGCTGAACTGGTCAGCGGTGGCCGAATACCGGAACTCCAGCTGGTTGGCGGCCTGTTCGACGGTCAGGCCAGCGTCAGTCAACGCACGCAGATAAGCCACGCCGGTCGCGATGGACAGCCCGAGTTCCTGCGCGTCCGAGCCGCCTGCCTGGTGATACGGCAGCGCGTCGGCCACAAGGGTGCGGAGCGCTGGGTACTCGTCGGACATCCGTACGGCCAATTGGATCGCGCCATCGAAGTCCTGTGTGGAGCCAGTCCGCGCGCGCAGGCCGAGCGGGTCCGCGCCGAGGTTGCCGCCGACCTCGCTGGCCGGGATCGCCTTGTCCGAATGCACGCTGAGCAGGGCATCCGCCGCCGCCAGGAAGTCGGCGCCCGGGTCGAGCACGACCGGCGCCAGGTCGACGTAGACCTCGTCGAGCACATCTTCAAGGGCCGCGATCGGCAGGCCTGCCGAGCCGACGGCCAGCCAAAGCGAGGTCACGCCGTGTTCGAGGTCGACGAGGATCGCCTTCTTCGCGGCCGCTGGATCAGTGAAGACGTGCCGTTGCCGGACGTCCCAGCCGGTCGCGATCGCGCCCTCGGGCTTGCTGCCGCGAACAAACGGCGGCAATCCCGGCATGCCTGCCGCTTCTGGGGCGTCATCACGGGTATACAGCGGTTGGACGAGGATGTCGTCGTAGGTCTTCGTCGCGATCTTCCCGGCAGCGTCGCCGTCGAAGTCGGCGGGAACTCGTCCCGACTTGCGCAGCACGCCCGCGATCAGGTCCACCCACTGCGCACGCTGGGGCGTTGGGAACTGCGCGGCGAGGACGAACTCCGGCTCGTGCGCCTGACTCATACCTTGGGATGCTAGTGAAGCGTTCCGAGGCGAAACTGTGACTCGGACCATCTCAGGGGCGTAGACAGGGGTAACGGCAGAATGGGGGACATGGTGTCCGAGGCCGAGGTGGAGCAGGCAACGCGTGTGATCGCGGGCCGCTATCGCCTGGTCAGCGTGATCGGACACGGCTCGATGGGCACGGTGTGGCGTGCCTACGATGAATTCCTGCACCGGCCGGTCGCGGTCAAGGAGATCCGGCTACCGCCGGGTATGCCCCAGGGGCAGGCCGATGAAGTGCGTGAACGGACGTTACGAGAGGCGCGCGCGATCGGCGTGTTGTCGCATCCGAACGTCGTCACGCTGCACGACATCGCGCACGAGAACGGCGACCCATACGTCGTGATGGAGCTCGTGCCGGGCAGCAGCCTGGCGCACTTACTGCGCTCGCAAGGCCCGTTGGACACAACGCAGGCCGCGGCGGTCGCGGACGCCGTCGCCGCCGCGCTGCAGGCGGCTCACCAGGCGGGGATCACGCACCGTGACGTGAAACCGGCGAACGTCCTGATCGCCACGGACGGCCGCATCAAGCTCGCCGACTTCGGCATCGCGCACAACATCTCCGAGAACACCCTCACCAAGACCGGCATCACGCTCGGTTCGCCCGCGTACATCGCCCCCGAGGTGGCGTCCGGTAGCGAGGTGACCAACAACGCGGACCTGTGGAGCCTCGGCGCGACACTGTTCGCGACCATCGAGGGGCACGCGCCGTACGACCCCGAGGGCGACGTGATCGCCACGTTGCTCGAGGTCGTCAACGGAGATGTGCCGAAGCCCAGCAACACCGGTCCGATGGCCAAGGTCGTCAGCAGCCTGATGATCAAGGAGCCGACCGACCGGATGACGCTGGCCGAGGTGCGCAGGCGGATGTACGGCCTGCTGCCGGAGCCCGGCACGTCGCCGTTCACGCTGGAGGACATCACTGAGGCCGAGAGCTTCATCCCCGCGCCCAAGCAGCCGGAACCCGAACCGGTCGTCGAGCCGGAAGTCGATTCCACTGGGCCTTCGCTTGCGGACGATCCCGGTCCGCTGCCGTTCGCACCCTCACAACCGATGCTGGAGTTGGATGCCGAGCCGACGGCACGGATCCGGCGGGGCGTCCCGCGTTCGCTGATCTACGCCGCCGCTGTCCTGCTGTTCTTGGCGGCCGCGGGCGGCGGGTTCGCCGCGACCCGGTATGCGGGCGGAAAGTCTTTGCTGCCAACCCAACCGACCGTCATCCAGCAACCCGTCGTGCAGCCGCCCGAGGCAACACCGCCGGGTGAATTCGCGGTCCGCAATGGTGACGCGGCGACGTTGAAGGGCACCAAGGGCGGCGGGTTCTCCATCAAGGTCCCGCCCGGCTGGGACACGTTCGTCGAGGAACGGCAGCCGAAGAACCTGCCGGTCAGCACGCGCGTGCACTACGTCTCACCGGACGGCAAGTACGAGCTGACCATTGAGCGGTTCCCGGACTTCTATCCCAGCCGCAAGATCAACCAGTTCAAGGACTCCGTGCAGAGCACGTGGCCGAGGGACGCCTTCGTGGCGAGCGACCCGCTGATTCTGCAGTACACCAACAGCTTCGAGTCCGGTCAGTACTGGAAGTACAACACGGTCGACGCCGGGGTGTTGCGGCGCACGACCTACAGCAACCTGATGCCGATGAACGACGCGGATCTCTGGGTGGTCAGCCTGACGGTGCCGACCGTGGAGGAAGACACCGGCAAGGGCGCGCTGTTCGACAAGATCGCGCCGTCATTCACCCTCACGCCCTAGCACCTTGTATTCGTCCGGCACGCCAAGGGCATGAGCCGTGGCGTGCTGGTGCGCGAGCCTGCGCAGGGCGCCGAAAATGGCGTCGCCGAGCACGGTTCCGATGACCACGCCTTCGATGGTGTCTTCGAGGCCACGGCCCCTGGTGACCGCGTTCACGTCGTACTCGGCGATCTTCTCCGCCGCGGGCGCGTAGCGCTCCAGCATCGCGGTGAGGTCTTCGCGGCCGAGTTCGTAGAGCGACGCCACCGCGGCGATCAAGGTCGTCGCGGGTGGACTCTCGATGTTGGAGCGCCAGCCGCGGTCGAGCACGAGCTTTGCCACGCGTTCGCGGGCCGTCTCCCAGTACTCACTGCCCGTGCCGCCGCTTGGCGGCTCGATGCTGTGCTGGACCGTGCCGAGGATCTCGAAGGGGATCTCGGGTGAGTCGACCGCGTCGAGCACGTCCCTGACCTTGGCGATCGGCAGGCCGCCGACCTCGGCCAACGCCCTGATCATGCGCAGCCTGCGGATGTGTGTCTCGTCGTAGATGGCCTGGTTGGGGCTGGTCCGCTCGCCGGGCTGGAGCAGGCCCTCACGCAGGTAGTACTTGATCGTCGGCACCGGCACACCGGTCCGGCGGCTCAGCTCGGCCATCCGCATCCGTGACTCCAAGGGGCTTGCTTAGAACGCCTTCAGGATGGATAGTGTACTTATCGATAACAGATAGTTTCACTATCCACATCAGCCGAGGGGGCTGCAGATGTCGGTAAGACAAGAAATCCGCACGTGGAATCGACCTTTACTCGTGCTCGCCGGACTGGCGCTGGTGCAGTTGGTGCTGTCAGTCGGTGGGCTGCTGTTCGACGACCGAGTCCTGATCGGCGACCCGATCTGGCTCAAACCCTTCAAGTTCGCCGTGTCGATCGCGGTGTACGCCGCCACCCTTGCCTGGATGGTTTCCCTGCTGCACAAGGGAAAACGCGTCGCGTGGTGGATGGCGATGATCACAACCGTGGCAATGGTGATCGAGATGATCGCACTGGTCCTGCAGACCGTCCGTGGCGTGCCGAGCCACTTCAACGCCGCACCGGGGTTCGACTCGATGGTCTTCTCGATCATGGGCAACGCGATCGTGGTGCTGTGGGTTGCCAACCTCGTGGTCGCGATTCTGTTGATGCGCCAACGAGTCCTCGACGCGCCGATGGCCTGGGCGATCCGGCTCGGCGTCGTGCTCGCGTTGATCGGTATGGCGGTCGCGTTCTTCATGACCCCGCCCACCCCTGAGCAAATGGCATTGCTGCGCCAGGACATCGACCCGGCGATGATCGGCGGCCACTCGGTCGGTGTCGTTGACGGCGGACCGGGCATGCCGATCACCGGCTGGAGCACGGTCGGCGGCGACCTGCGAATCCCGCACTTCTTCGGAATCCACGCCATGCAGACACTTCCGTTGCTGGCTTTGTTCCTGCGCAGGCGGTTCGAGTCCGTGGAGATCCGCACGCGGCTTGTGCTGATCGGCGGAATCTTCTACGCGGGCGTGCTGGGTCTCGTGCTGTGGCAGGCCTTGCGCGGGCAGTCGCTGATCGCCCCGGACAGCCTGACGTTGGGTGTGCTCGGCGTTTTGGTTGTCGGCAGCGCGGGCGCGTGGGCGACCGCGGTCCGCTCGAAGGTCTCGAAAAGCAAGGCCTTGGTCTGATGTCGTTCCTGTTCCAGCTCAGCTTCTACCTGGCCGCGCCGTTCTGGGCGTTGATGATCGTCGCGCCAGGGTGGTCGTGGACCCGCCGGATCGTCGGCTCGCCGCTGATCGTCGCGCCGATCGCGCTGCTCTACCTGGTGATCGCGATCCCACGGCTCGGCGACCTGCTGCCGCTGGTGACCGGGCCGACGTTGACCGGACTGCAGGACGCGATGGCCGACGGCGCCGCCGCGACGCTGGTGTGGGCGCACATCATCGCGTTCGACCTGTTCGTCGGCCGCTGGATGTACCTCGAGGCGCGCGGGCGGATCCATCCGCTCGTGATGGCGCCGGCACTCGTGGTGACGATCCTGTTCGCGCCCATCGGGTTCCTGGTGTTCGCCGCCGTGCGTAAGTCGACAAAGGAACGGTTGCCGGTTGACGTAGGCTCCGGCGAGTGACCGGTACTCAGCAAGACCCACAGATCCTGGCGAAGTCGGCGGCCACCGCGTTGGCCGAGCGGACCGGCTGCGCGACGCACGACATCGCCGTGGTGCTCGGCTCGGGCTGGCGGCCAGCGGCCGACGAGATCGGCACCGGGGTCGAGGTGCCAGTGGGCGATCTGCCCGGTTTCCTCCCCCCGGTGGTCTCCGGGCACGGCGCGACCGTCCGGTCGGTCGAGGTCGGCGACAAGCGCGTCCTGCTGATGCTCGGCCGGACCCACCGCTACGAAGGCCACCCGGTCCAGCAGGTCGTGCACGGCGTACGCACCGCGGCCGCGGCCGGTTGCCAGACGATCGTGCTGACCAACGCGGCCGGCGGGATCCGTGAGGGCTACTGGGTCGGGCAACCGGTCCTGATCAGCGACCACCTGAACCTGACGGCCACGTCACCGTTGGTCGGCGCGGAGTTCGTCGACCTGACGGACCTGTACTCGTCGCGCCTGCGTGACGTGGCCCGTGGGATCGACGCGTCGCTGCAGGAAGGCGTGTACGCGGGGCTGCCGGGGCCGCACTTCGAGACCCCGGCGGAGATCCGGATGCTCCGGACGATCGGCGCTGACCTTGTCGGTATGTCGACCGTGCTTGAGGCAATCGCCGGGCGCGCGGCCGGGATGGAGGTGTTCGGCCTGTCGATGGTGACCAACCTGGCGGCCGGGCTGACCGGCGAGCCGCTGAACCACCTCGAAGTGCTCGAAGCCGGCCGGAAGGCCGCGACCAGCATGGGCAAGCTGTTGCGCGAGTTGGTGGTCCGGGCGTGAGCCTGTCGTCGACGCTGCGCGACAAGACCTTCCGCTGGATCGCCGACGACGTCGATCCGGCGGACCGTAACGAGCTCCAACAAGTGCTTGCTCGGGCAATGGGCGGGGTTCCGGAAGCCTTGACTGAGCTGGAAGACCGCATGGCCGGCCCGTTGACCTTCGGCACGGCCGGGCTGCGTGGCCCGGTTCGCGCGGGTCTCAACGGGATGAACCGGTCTGTGGTCGTCCGTACGACTTATGGTGTCGCGTCTTGGCTTGTCCACAAGGGACATGCTGGTGGTCTTGTTGTGGTTGGACGGGACGCGCGCCACGGCTCGGCGGCTTTCTTCCGTGACGTGGTCGCGGTTTTGACGGCTGCCGGGTTTCAGGTGTGCCAGTTGGACGGTCCACTGCCGACTCCCATTACCGCTTTCGCCGTCCGACATCTCGGTGCTGTCGCGGGGATCCAGATCACTGCGTCGCACAACCCGCCCGCGGACAACGGGTACAAACTGTACGACGCGAATGGTACGCAGATCGTGCCGCCAGATGACCGGCTCATCGAGGCCGCGATTCGTGATGCGCCACCGGCGGTTTCCGTTCCGCGGACCGAGATTCCTCTCTCGACGCGGCAGGATGTCGTCGACGCTTACCTCGCCCGGGTTGCTTCTTTGCCGCGTGGGGCTTCGCGTGACTTGAAGGTCGTGCTGACGCCGATGCATGGGGTTGGCGGACAGCCTGCCCTAGAAGCCTTGCGGTTGGCGGGTTTCACGGATGTTTCACTGGTTTCGGCTCAGGCTGACCCTGATCCGGCTTTCCCGACTGTGGCTTTTCCCAATCCCGAGGAACCTGGGGCTTCGGATCTTTTGCTCGCGGCCGCCGCTTCCCTTGACGCTGACCTAGCGATTGCTTTGGACCCGGATGCCGACCGGTGCGCGTTGGGCGTGCGTGACAACGGCTCGTGGCGGATGCTGCGCGGCGACGAAACCGGCGTACTGCTTGGGGACTACATCCTGTCCACTTTGGGCACACCGGATGCTTTGGTTGCGACGACCATCGTGTCTTCGTCTTTGCTTGGCTCGGTCGCTGCTGGTTACGGCGCCAGGTATACCGTGACCTTGACCGGCTTCAAGTGGCTTGTGCGTGCTGGCGACGGTTTGGTGTTCGCTTACGAAGAGGCCCTTGGCAACAGCGTCGATCCTTCTTACGTGCGTGACAAGGATGGGATCTCTGCGGCTGTGGTCGCTTGCGACCTCGCTGCGTCTTTGCAGGCTTCCGGTCGCGGCTTGCTCGACGTGCTCGCCGACTTGGCCGTCAAGCATGGCGTCCACCTGACCGACCAGGTTTCGTTGCGTGTCACCGAGTTGCCGTTGATCGGCCGCCTGATGACTGAGCTGCGTTCCACTCCTCCCTCGGCCCTCGCCGGGATAGCCGTTTCCGTTGAGGACCTTCTTCCCGAGGCAGACGTGCTCAGGTTCACCGGACCGGGACTCCGGGTCGTGGTTCGCCCTTCGGGCACGGAACCGAAGCTCAAGGCATACCTGGAGGTTGTCGAACCTGTTTCCGGCGACCTCGCCGACGCGCGCGCTGCCGCTCAGGCCCGGTTGGCAGAGGTGCGCGCGGCTGTTTCGGAACTGTTGGGAGCCTGAGGATGCCTCGCCTGCTGATCGTGCACCACACGCCGTCACCAGGCATGCAGGCGATGTTCGAAGCCGTCGTCTCCGGCGCCACCGCGCCGGAGATCGAAGGCGTCGATGTGGTGCGGCGGCCAGCGTTGGCCGCCACCGTCCCGGACGCACTGGAGGCCGACGCCTACATCCTCGGCACTCCCGCGAACATCGGCTACATGTCCGGCGCGTTGAAGGTCTTCTTCGACCAGATCTACTACCCATGCCTCGACTCGACCCGCGGCCGCCCATACGGGCTCTACGTGCACGGCAACGAAGGCACAGAGGGCGCCATCCGTGCCGTCGAATCCATCACCACCGGCCTCGGCTGGTCGAAGGCGGCTGCACCGGTGAACGTCCTCGGCACCCTGAGCAAGGCGGACATCGACGCCTGCTGGGAACTCGGCGCCACCATCGCCGCCAGCCTGATGCCGTGAAGGCCACCCTCACGGCGTTCAACGCCAATGCCAGGAACTTGACCAAGTCCACGGGCAGGCCGCTTTCGGGCATCTCAAGGTCCATTAAGGACAGAAATTCGTCTCGCCTGTCACACGTGTCACACCAGCCTCACCTATCACGGAACGCAACGCCGTGAAGGTCACCCTGACTGCACTCAACGCACCAAACTCGGCCCTCACGCCCATGCACGCTATGCCATGCCCGCACCCCTAGCCCCAGCACCGACTCACTTGTGCCGGCCGCAAATCTACGCAGGTCAACGGCTCGCGCTTGCCTCTAGCGTCGATCAAATTCCGACCCATAAAGTTCCTGGCATTGGCGTTCAACGCACCAAAACCGGCCCTCACGCGCTGACACCTCCTCACCGCACCGAGCTTTCGTCCATTGTGGACAATTGGCTGGCGGTCTCCCAGGCACTTCGCCAAGGCGATGAGCAGACCTACGTCTCAGCAAGTCCGCGCCATTTCCGGTCGATCTCGTCCGGGCGCTGGCGTCCGCATTCGACGACATTGCCCTCGGGGTCGGTGACCTCCGCGAAACAGTCCCCCTGCTCGACGATGACGTTGATGTTCTCGATCCCAGCTGCCCGATCGTCATCACCAACCCAGTAGATGACGGCGAATGCGGGCTCGTCGCCGAGATAGTCCGTCCGGACCCGGCACCGCTCGCCAGGGCGCAACCAATAGTCACTCCCCAGCGGTTCGAGCCAGAGCACGAGCCATCCCGGCGACTCGTTGTGCACGTCGATGGCTGCCATGTCCGCAGCCTATCGACGTCGTCCTGGGTTTCTTGGTGACTGTGAACGACGGGCATGCAACCAAAGAGGGCTACTCGGCGTGAGGGGATGTGAGCCGACGGTGGGCGTCGGCTCACATCAACCTGAGGGGTTTGTGTGGGCAGAAAGCAGTGCGCGGTCCTGACAGCCGCGTTACTCGCCGTTGGGCTGGCGGCCGTGCCGGCCACAGCGGCGGCTGAGCTCAACCCGGGAACTGCCGCCGACAGGCCTGGCACGGTCACTTTGATCACTGGTGACCTTGTGCGGGTTGCCGGTGAGCGGGTGGCTGGGGTGCGGATGGCCAAGGGACGTGAGCACGTTCATGTCTGGCGGTACACGCTCAACGGCCATGACTTCGTCGTCCCCGATGATGCGATGAGCCAGGTCAACGCGGGCAAGTTGGACAAGCGCTTGTTCGACGTCACCGGGCTTGTCCAACAGGGTTACGACGACGCGCGTGAGCCCAGCGTGCCGACGATCATCACGGGCACGACCGCGGGCAGGCTTGCGACCAACGGTATCCAGGCGGTCGACGTCCCCAAGAAGGACGCGGCCAGTGCGTGGAAGCAGCAACGCCGAGGCGACCAGAAGGTCTGGTTGAACGGCAAGGTGCACGCCACCCTTGACCAAAGTGTCAAGCAGGTTGGCGCGCCCGAGGCTTGGCAGCAGGGGTTCAAGGCGGACGGTGTCAAGGTCGCTGTCCTCGACACCGGTTACGACGCCAACCATCCGGATCTGAAGTCCAAAGTGGATGTCGCGGAGAACTTCACCGACGAGGACAACCGCGACAACGTCGGCCACGGAACCCACGTGGCCAGCACGATCGCGGGCACCGGCGCTGCCTCCAACGGTCGGTACGCCGGGGTCGCGCCGGGCGCGAGGCTACTGATCGGCAAGGTTCTTGGCCAGTACGGCGGCCGCGAGGACTGGATCATCAACGGCATGCAATGGGCCGTCGACAATGGCGCCAAGGTTGTCAACATGAGCCTTGGCGGCGGCGTCAGCGATGGCACCGACCTGATGTCGCAGGTGGTGAACGAGCTTTCCGAGAAGGCGCTGTTCGTCATCGCCGCGGGCAACTCCGGTGCGCCGGAAACCGTTGGCTCACCCGGTAGCGCCGATCGGGCGCTGACGGTTGCCAACGTCACAAAGTCCGACGAGCTCAGCGTCACCTCCAGCCAGGGGCCGAGGGTCGGGGACTTCGGGTTGAAGCCGGAGATCTCCGCGCCTGGCACGGACATCGTCGCCGCTCGCGCGGAAGGCACCTACGTCCCGTTCTCCATCAACGAGAACTACACCAAGATCTCCGGCACCTCGATGGCCACTCCGCATGTCGCCGGGGCCGCCGCCATCCTGGCCGGGCAGCATCCACAGTGGACCGGCGGGCAGCTCAAGAGCGCGCTGATCAGCTCGGCCAAGCGCTTGCCCGGGATCGATACCTTCGCGCAAGGCGCCGGTCGTCTTGACATCGCACGCGGCGTCAAGCAGCAGGTACGCGCCGAGGGCGTGCTCTCGTTCGGCAACCTGTGGGGCAAGCAGGACGCCAACCGCACGATCACCTATGTCAACGACGGCCCGAACCCGGTTCAGCTCACGCTGACCGTTGACGTCAAGCAGAAGCACGGCGGGCCAACGAACCTGTTCACCACGGACAAGACCGTCGCCGTTCCCGCCAAGGGAACCGCGCAGGTCACGGTCAAGGCGGACGCGACCGACAAGCCGAACGGCGAGTTCGAGGGCGTCGTGCGGGCGCAGGCGGGAGAGCTCGTGCTCACGACACCGCTGACCGCGAACCTCAAGGGCGCCAAGAACACCTTGACCATCAAGGTTCCTTCGCGGGACGGCGAGCCGTACCGCGCGCTCGTCACGGTGCAGAACGACGAGACCGGGTACGCGGACGGGATCGTGACCGACACCGGCGAGGCCACGTTCGAGGTCCCCTCGGGCAAGTACCGTGCGCTCGGGATGATCGTTGACCAGTCGTTCACGCGGACCATGTTCGCTTTGCCCGTTCAGGTTTCCGGTGACACCGAGTTCACTGTGGACACCAAAAAGGGCAAGAAGGTCACGGTCGGGATCGACGACCCCGACGCCAAGGCCGAAGCGGGCGGCGGGATCGGCATCCTGTCCGATGTGGACGAAACCGGGCCACGGCTCGGCACCGCCGTGCTCGCTGGTGGGGCTCAGGAAAACCTGTACACCCTCGGCGGCCACCGGATGCGTGGGCTGAGCCTGGCCTCGTCGAGCTACTGGACGTACCCGTGGGCGACGATCAAGGCCAACGGGCCGCAGGGTTTCGGCTTCCGGGTTGCCTACGCACCCTTCGACCTGGATTTCACCGGTGATCTGACCGCACGCGTCGTCGACGTGGGTGAGGCCGACACCGAGTCGATCAACAAGGCGGGCGATGTGACCGGCGCGATCGCGATCATCACGCCGAACGACTGGAACGCGCCGATGTATCCGCCGGAGTCCCAGCTGCGCAGCGGAATCGAACTGCTGAAGGCCAAGGGCGCACGGGCCGTGGTCTCGTACTTCAACCCGGCCATCGAAGATCAGTCGCCGCCCGCCATGAACACGATTCTCGCGTTCGACCAAGCGGATCTGATGCGTGTGCAGGACCAGTTGAAGCAGGGCCCGGTCGAGCTGACCATCAACGCACGGCCGAACAGCCCGGTGGCGTACTTCCTCGCGGACTCCGTCCAGGGCGTGCCGACCGGTCACGACTTCCGGTTCCGCAAGGCCGAGCTCGGCCGGATCGACCGTCAGTTCAACGACACGCTGCCGAAGGGCACGTACCGTTTCCAGATTGGTGTGCTCACCGCAGGCGGTATCAGCGGCAACGCCGAAGTCGAGGTCAAGTGGCCGCAACGGCGCACCGACTTCATCTCCCCCGGCGCGCAACTGCTGCTGTACTCGGCCGCTGGCTTCTGGGACAAGGGCGACTTCGGCGGCGAGATCGCGCTTCCCGTGCAGCTCAAGCCCGGTCAGCGGCATTCGACCAAGATGTTCGCGGCGCCGCTCGGTCCTGAGCTCACGCAGGCTCCGATCAGCCGCCAGGACGGCAAACCCGTGCCGTCGGCGTACCGGTTGGGCGACAAGATCAACCTGGCGATCCCGATGTTCGCCGACAGCGACCCGGGCAACGCGGCCCAACTCGACGACACCAACCTCGGCAGTACGGTGTTGTTGAAGGATGGCAAGGAAATCGGGCGCCGCAACGATCGGCCTGCGTTGGGCGAGTTCGTGGTTCCCGCTGGGCCAGGCCGATTCCAGCTGATCGCGGACGCCAACCGGCCGCAGTACGAGCTGTTGGCGCCGCAGCTGTCGCCGAAGACCCGTTCCGAGTGGACGTTCCGTGCCGGTGCGGGCACGGATCAGCGGACGGCCTTGCCGTTGTTGGACGTCCGATTCGACCTTCCGCTCGACGAGCACAACACGACCGCTGCCGGGAAACCGTTGTCCGGCAAGGTTACCGCCGCACACCAGCCAGGTGCACGGCCGTCGTGGGTCGTGGAGACGTCGGTCGAGATCTCGTTCGACGAAGGCAAGACCTGGCAGCGCGCCAAGGTCAGGGGTGACCGCGTGGAACTCCCGGCCGGACCGGCCGGATACGCGTCGCTCAAGGCAACTGCCCGGGATATCGACGGCAATTCAGTGACCGAGACGGTCATCCGGGCCTACGCGATCAAGTAGTTACACAATCAGGACATTACGCGGATAGGACGAGGACACCAGCGCGCGAGAGTCATCGCCGTGAAATTGGCAATCGTCGCGCTGGCCCTCGTCCTGTCGGCATGCACCACTCTTGTCACGCCGAAACTCGCGTCCTCACAGGACGATGCCGCGCTTGCGGACAGCAGCGTCTCGCCATTCGACAACGACCATCCCGCGATCAGCAGGCTGGATCCGAAATTGCGGGACGCGATGCAGCAAGCGGCCCGTGACGCCGAGGCCAAAGGCATCAAGGTCGTGGTCACGTCCGGCTGGCGCAGCCGGGACTACCAGCAACAACTGCTGGACGAGGCCACCAGCAAATACGGCAGCCTGGCTGACGCGCGCAAACACGTGAACACGCCGGACAAATTCACGCACGTCACCGGGAAAGCCGTGGATATCGGCTACACCGACGCCGCGGACTGGTTCAGCCGGAAAGGCTCGAAATACGGCTTGTGCCAGACGTACTCCAACGAGATGTGGCACTACGAACTGGCCACCGAACCCGGCGGCGAATGCCCGCCACAGCTGGCCAACGCCGCAGGATAATCCTCGTGAGTGGTTATCCGTGTTCTAACCTGGATAACCACTCACGACAGGATAATCACCCGTTAACCAGCTTCAAGGCCTCGGTTGAATACCTCTCGCCCGCCACTTCCCCTGCCACCGACGAGATCTTCGCCAAATCATCCGCGGCGAGCTCGATCGTGGCCGCGGCGATGTTCTCACCAAGGTACGTCCGGCGCTTGGTCCCCGGAATCGGTACGACGTCGCTGCCCTGGCTCTGCACCCACGCCAGCGCCAACTGGCCAGGCGTGACGCCCAGCTTGTCCGCCAACGCTTTCAATGCCTCGACGATCGTGTAGTTCCGGTCGTAGTTCTCGCCCATGAACCGCGGCAGGTTGCGCCGGGAGTCGCCTTCGGTGAAGTCCTGGGTGACCCGGCCGGTCAGGAAGCCGCGGCCAAGTGGCGAGAACGGCACGATCCCGATGCCCAACTGGCGACAGGTATCGAGGATCTCGCCCTCGATATCCCTGGTCCACAACGACCATTCGCTCTGCAGCGCCGAGATCGGGTGCACGGCGGCCGCGCGCCGCAGTGACTCCGCGCCCGCCTCGGACAGGCCGATGTACCGGACCTTGCCCGCCTTGACCAGCTCTCCCATCGCGCCGACGGTCTCCTCGACCGGGACGGCCGGGTCGATGCGGTGGGCGTAGTACAGGTCGATGTGGTCGACGCCGAGCCGCTTCAACGACGCCTCGCAGGCCTGCTTGACGTACGCCGCGTCGCCGCGAACACCTTGGTCGGACTTGTCCAGGATTCGTTTGAACCCGAACTTGGTGGCCAGTACGACTTCGGACCGCCGTGCCCTGACCACCTCGCCGACCAACTGCTCGTTGTGGCCGAGGCCGTAGACGTCCGCCGTGTCCAGCAGCGTCACGCCCGCGTCCAGCGCCGCGTTGAGGGTCGCGATCGACTCGTCGCGGTCAGCGGGGCCGTAGCTCTGGCTCATTCCCATACAACCGAGGCCCTGTGCGCCGACCTCTAATTCGCCAAGCTTGCGGGTTGGCAGGGTCATGCGGAGGCCTCCAGCCGGTCACCGTAGAGATCGATCTTGTAGTTCAGGATCCCGAGGCACGTCTGCAACTCGGCGATCCTGGCGAGGACGTCTTTGCGGTGGTCGACAAGGATCTGATGACGGCGGCCTTCGGTCCCCACACCGCGCATCCGCAGCTGCGCGTACTCGCGCATCATCCTGATCGGCATACCGGTCGTCCGCAGCTTGGTGAGGAACTCCAGCCAGGCAAGGTCCTCATCGGTGTAGCTGCGCCTGCCGCCGGAGTCTCTCGCAGGCGGCTCGACCAGGCCGATCCGTTCGTAGTAACGCAGGGTGTCGATGGACAACCCACTGCGTTCGGCAGCTTGGGCGATCGCATATGTCACACCACGACGCTAGAACCTGGAGTGCACTCCAGGTCAAGGTTATTTATGCGGCACGCCCCACGACTCGAACCGCGCGCCCATCGACGCGATGTCGATCGCACCCCGGTCAACCTCTCTGACCAGGTCAAGCGCGTCGTCTTCGTCGGCGTCGATCCAGTAGCCGTTGATGTCGCACAACGTCACGGCGGCGACCCAGCCGAGCCGCCAGTTGCCCTCGGCCAGCGGCCTGTTCCGGATGATGGACTCCATCAGCGCGGCCGACTTCAACCAGAGGGTGCCGTACGCCTCGACGCCGAGCACAGTCGCCTGCGGCCGGTGCGCCGCGGAATCCAGCAGGCCAAGGTCCCTGACCACCAGATCGCCCCCGGTCACCGCCGCCGCGAGCACCAGCAGGTCGCTGGCGTCCAGGTAGGTGATCACTCGAGACTTATATCGTCAGCCGGTCCCGAGTCGCTCCAGCAGCCCCTGGTAACGCGGCAGAATGCGTTCGAGTACGTCGCCGATCTGCTGCTGCTTGTGCAGCTTCGACCAGCGTTCGGCGAGCGCGAGCCGGAGGATCTCCTCTGAGGAGCGTCCCTCGGCCGCCGCGAGGGCCGCGAGCTGCTCGCTTTCCTCGTCACTCAGGCGCAAGGTCATGGCCATTGCGGCATCCTAACGGTTACATCTCGAAAAGCAGAGGGCTGGCTGGTACTGCCCTCCAGGTTGCCCATTGGTGCACAGTCGGTTCCGACCACCAAAAACCGGGCTAATCTCGACAAGTGCCGCGCCCAAAGACACATGACGAGGCCTTACGCGTCCGGTTATTGGCCCGTGCCGGGGAACTGCTGTCCGGTGAAGGTCCTGACGCACTGAGCCTACGCAGACTCGCAGCCGACGTAGGAACGTCGACCACAGCTGTCTACTCGCTGTTCGGGGGGAAGCCCGCGCTCGTGCGAGAGCTGTACGTCGATGCCTTCCACAGGTTCGGCAACAGGCTCACCGAGGTGAGCCGTACCGGCGATCCCGCCGAGGACCTGGTCCAACTCGGCATGGCGTACCGCCGTGCCGCACTGGCCGAACCCCACCTGTACCTGATCATGTTCACCAAGGCGGTTGCCGGTTTCGAGCCGGACCACGAGACCGCGACCCACGTGCTTGGGCCGATGGTCGAGGTTGGCCGCCTGGCAGGCTTACCCGAGCCCGAGACCGCCGCGATGACGGTCTGGGGGCTCGTGCACGGGTTGGTCTCGCTGGAACTGAACGGAAACCTCACAGATGCCGGCCAGGTCGAGCGCGTACTACGCGCCGGTCTCGCCGGCTTCAGTGTCTCGGTGGCAGTACCCAGGGCGACGAGCAGCCCGTACGCGTAAGCAGTCAGGGCAGCGGGGAGCCCTGTTCGCTTTCACCGAGTTGTCGGCTGGGGACAAGGTTCAGACGGCTCCATACTGACGGTCGCCCGCGTCACCGAGGCCGGGCACGATGAACCCGGAGTCGTTGAGCCGTTCGTCGATGCTGGCGGTGACCAACCGGACCGGCAGGCCGGAGTCCGCGAGCGCCTGAATACCTTCCGGCGCCGCGAGAACACACACCGCAGTCACGTCAGTGGCGCCGCGCGTGACCAGAAGGTCGATCGTGTGCTTCATCGAGCCGCCGGTGGCCAGCATCGGGTCGAGCACGAACACAGGACGCCCGGAAAGGTTGTCGGGCAGCGACTCCATGTACGGCGTCGGCAGCAGCGTCTCCTCGTCGCGGCTCATCCCGACGAAGCCCATCTGGGCGTCCGGGATCAGCTTCTGCGCCTGATCGGCCATGCCGAGACCGGCCCGCAGCACCGGGACGAGCAGCGGCGGATTCGCCAGCCAGTAGCCGTCCGTGCGCGCGACCGGCGTGTGGATGCGATCCACGCGCACAGGCGCGTCCCGCAGCGCCTCATAAATGAGGATGACGGTCAACTCCTGCAGCGCGGCCCGGAAGGCGGCGCTGTCGGTCCGCGCGTCCCGCATGGTGGTGAGGCGTGCCTTCGCCAGCGGGTGATCGACCTCGACGACGTCCATGGCGGACACCGTAGCGGGCCGCCTGTGGTACTACGCTCAGCGGCGTGAGCCAAGACCAGCCTGGGGACCACCTGAGTATCCGGATCTCGAACGAAGATCGCGAGCGTGTGGCGCAGATCCTGCACAACGCGATGGCCGAAGGCCGCATCGAGATGGCTGAGCTGGAAGAACGACTGGACGCGGTGTACGCGGCGAAGACGTTCGGCGACCTCGAACCGGTCACGCGTGACCTGCCCGTGCAGTCCACCAGCCCGGTCCCGCAGCCGGTGCCCTCGCCGATGCGTGGCAGCCGGATCGTGCCCGGGGCGACCGTGGGGCCGCGTAACTCCGTCGCGGTGATGTCCGGCGTGGAACGCAAGGGCGAATGGGTCGTCCCCTCGCAACACCAAGCGATCGCGGTGATGGGCGGGGTGGAGCTGAACCTGACGTACGCCCGGTTCGAGGCGGCGGAGACGGTGATCACCTGCTTCGCCTTCATGGGCGGCGTGGAGATCTACGTACCGGACGACATTCACGTTGTGGTGGACGGAGTCGGCTTCATGGGCGCGTTCGAGGACAAGTCGATGGGCACCCCCGCCCCAGGCCGTCCGGTCGTGCGAATCAACGGTTTCGCGATGATGGGCGCGGTGGAAGTCAAGCCTCCCAAGCGAAAGCACCTGCGGGACGCCGACCGCCGCGAGATCGAGGAATGACCCGTAGCAAGCGGCCGCCACTGGCGGACGAGCGTACAACGGTGACGGCTTTCCTTCAGTGGCACCGGGAAACGCTGGAACTGAAGTGCTTGGGGTTGTCTGCAGGGCAGCTGGCTTCGCGGCCTTTGGCGGCTACCGGGCTGTCCTTGCTCGGGTTGCTGCGGCATGCGGCCGAGTCCGAGCGGTTCTGGTTCCGTCAGGTGCTGGCTGGTTCTGCTGGCTCGCCGCTGTTTTCCGACGCTTTCGACGTCGCCGGGGCCTCTGTGCCCGAGGCTTGGGCGGCCTGGCGGGCCGAGGTCGCTTTCGCTGACCAGTTCGTGTCTGCGGCTGTGAGCCTCGATGTCACTGGGGACGAGCCTGGCGAGGGGCCCGTGTCGCTGCGGTGGGTGCTGATGCACATGATCGAGGAATACGCGCGGCACAACGGCCACGCCGACCTGCTCAGAGAGCAGATCGACGGGACCACTGGTCTCTAGATCGGGTTGCCGTTGGTGCCGCAGACGCGCTGAGCACGAATGCAGTCACGCATTCTGCGTTCCAGCTCAGCGGGGTCCCAGGCGTTCATGAAGTCGCCGTGAAACGTGAATCCGGGCGCGGTGGTGACATTGACGCCATTCCGTGTGCCTGCGAGGGTCAGGCCGGTTCCGTTGACCGGGTACGTGATCAGGAATTCCGTACGCGGCAGGACGACCGGGTGGGACGGCGGGCAGACAAGGCCAGGTGCGAAGGCCATGTGGTCCTTGTGGTTCGGCGAGTCGAGGTCTCGACCGTTCCAGCAGGTCGGGAAGTCCAGGTAGGTCTCCAGTTTGCTACCGGGCGGGCAGTTCATGAAGTCCCGGCTGGAGGCGCCGTGCCCCACACATGACCACCGGACCGCCGGGTTTTGGTCTGCGGTCGTCGCGCCCGCGTTGCCGACGACTGTCCGCAGGCCTTGTGGCGGCGCGACGGCTTGGGACGCGTTGTGGATGCCTTGGTAATAGATGATCACGCTTTCCGGCGTGATCGCGACACCGTTCTTGTAGACCGTCGGCACCCAGTAGGCCGACAGGTCCACTGCGGGCTGGCAGTTGGTCGTTCCTGCCCGCAGGGACTGCAGGGTCGAGTGGGCGTTCGTTGTGCGGTTTCCGAAGAACTCGTGGATATGGGAGACGTTCGTCTGGCCTGGGAAGACGATCGGGTCGTTGCCTGCCCGGTGGCTCGACGAACAGTTCGCGCGGAACTCGGATGCCGCGAACGCCACGATCGGGCCCGCGTCGAAGGTCGTCGCATGGGCAGAGTGTCCAGTCGGGGACTGAGTCGTGAGCAGGATGACCACCATGGCCAATGGGGTCACCGCGACCGCCGCCATGATACGTCGACGGAAACGTTTCCAACCAGGCTTTGGCAGGGTTTGCGCAGGCATCGCTCCTCCTCTTCGAGGTTGTGAGAGCGCTCTCACACCTCTCAATGTAACAACCCGGTCAATCAGCGCCCCACCTGCGAGGACATAGACTCTCCGCATGGCCACACCCACGACAGCGCGGTCGAGCGAGGGGCTACCGCCCGAACTCGCCGACGCGACCCGCGACGAGACAACCTTGCGCAGATTCCTGCTCGGGCTGCCTGGTGTCGACCAGGTCGGCGTCGAACAACGAGCCGCTGGCCTGGCCACGCGGAGCATCAAGAAAGCCGCGAAACTCCAGGCCATCGACATGGCCATCTCGATGGTCGACCTGACCACGCTCGAAGGCGCGGACACGCCTGGCAAGGTGCGCTCGCTGTGCGCCAAAGCCCGCCGTCCCGACCCCGAGCGGCCAGAGGTGCCGCAGGTCGCGGCTGTCTGTGTCTATCCCGACCTGGTCGCGACCGCGGTTGAGGCCCTGCAGGGCGCACCGATCGAGGTTGCCAGCGTCGCGACGGCGTTCCCGTCCGGCCGGGCCGCCAGGGAGATCAAACTGGCCGACGTCAAGCAGGCCGTGACCGCGGGCGCGTCCGAAGTGGACATGGTGATCGACCGCGGCGCCTTCCTCTCCGGTCGGTACGGCCAGGTGTTCGAGGAGATCCAGGCCGTCAAAGCGGCATGTGGCGACGCGCACCTGAAGGTCATCCTGGAGACCGGCGAGCTCGTCACGTACGACAACGTCCGCCGCGCGTCGTGGCTGGCGCTGCTCGCGGGCGGCGACTTCATCAAAACCTCGACCGGCAAGGTGTCCCCCGCGGCGACGCTCCCGGTCACGCACGTGATGCTGCAGGCCGTACACGACTGGCTCAAAGCGACCGGCGAACTTCGTGGCGTGAAGCCCGCTGGCGGCATCCGCGACACGAAGACCGCCGTTCGTTACCTGGTCGCGGTGCACGAGGTCGCCGGGCCGCAGTGGCTCGACCCCAAACTGTTCCGGTTCGGCGCCTCCAGCCTGCTCAACGACCTGCTGATGCAGCGACGGACCCAACTGGAGGGCCACTACAGCGGCCCGGACTATGTGACGGTGGACTGACAATGACTACGTGGGACTACGCACCCGCTCCCGAGTCACGGGACATCGCCAACCTCAAGCCGAGCTACCGGATGTTCGTCGACGGCAAGTTCGTCGAGGGCACCGGCGAGCCGCTGAAGTCGATCAACCCGGCCACCGAGGAGGTTCTGGCCGAGGTATCGACCGCTTCTCCGTCCGATGTGGACACAGCGGTGAAGGCCGCACGGCGCGCGTACGACAAGGTGTGGGGCAAGATGCCCGGTGCCGAGCGCGCCAAGTACATCTTCCGGATCGCGCGCATGATCGCCGAGCGCGGCCGTGAACTCGCTGTTCTGGAAAGCCTGGACAACGGCAAGCCGATCAAGGAATCGCGCGATACCGACATCCCGACCGCGTCCGCGCACTTCTTCTACCACGCGGGATGGGCGGACAAGCTCGACTACGCGGGCTACGGTCCGTCGCCGCAGCCGTTGGGCGTCGCGGGTCAGGTGATCCCGTGGAACTTCCCGCTGCTGATGGCCGCGTGGAAGATCGCGCCCGCTTTGGCTTGCGGCAACACGGTTGTGCTCAAGCCAGCCGAGACCACGCCGCTGACCGCCCTGGTGCTGGCCGAGATCATCCAGCAGGCCGATCTGCCGCCGGGTGTCGTGAACATCATTCCTGGCGCGGGCAACATCGGCGCCGAGCTGGTGAACCACGCGCAGGTCAACAAGGTCGCGTTCACCGGGTCAACCGAGGTCGGCAAGCTGATCCAGGGTTCGCTGGCAGGCACAGGCAAGAAGCTCACTCTTGAGCTTGGCGGCAAGGCCGCGAACATCGTGTTCGACGACGCCCCGCTCGACCAGGCCGTCGAGGGGATCGTCAACGGGATCTTCTTCAACCAGGGGCACGTCTGCTGCGCGGGATCGCGGCTGCTTGTCCAGGAGTCCATTGCGGACGAACTGCTGGAGAAACTGCGCACCCGAGTGTCCACTTTGCGCGTTGGCGACCCGTTGGACAAGAACACCGATGTCGGCGCGATCAACTCCAGCGAGCAGCTGGCCAAGATCCGCGAGCTGACCCAGGCAGGCGTTGACGAAGGCGCCGAGCAGTGGACGAGCCCATGTCCGTTGCCGGACAAGGGTTTCTTCTTCGCTCCGACCGTGTTCTCGAATGTCAGCCAGGCCATGCGGATCGCGCGTGAGGAGATCTTCGGGCCGGTGCTGTCGGTTTTGACGTTCCGCACCCCGGATGAAGCTGTGGCCAAGGCGAACAACACGCCGTACGGCCTGTCGGCCGGGATCTGGACCGAGAAGGGTTCGCGGATTCTCTATATGGCCAACAAGATGCGGGCCGGTGTGGTCTGGGCCAACACGTTCAACCGCTTCGATCCCACCGCGCCGTTCGGTGGCTACCAGGAGTCGGGCTTCGGCCGCGAGGGCGGACGGGCCGGGCTGGAGGCGTACCTCGATGTCTGAGAACCGTTTGGGTGTCGCGAAAACCTACAAGCTCTACATCGGTGGCGCTTTTCCCCGCTCGGAGTCCGGGCGTTCGTACCCGGTGAACGACAGCAAGGGCAAGTTCCTCGCGAACGCGGCACAGGCGTCCCGAAAGGACGCTCGTGAAGCGGTTGTCGCTGCCCGCAAGGCTTTCGGGAAGTGGTCCGGCGCGACGGCGTACAACCGTGGCCAGGTGCTCTACCGGGTCGCCGAGCTGATGGAAGGCCGCCGCGACCAGTTCGTCACCGAAGTCGCTGCCAGCGAAGGAGTTCCGGCAAAGCGCGCCCAGTCCCTTGTGGACGCGGCAATCGACCGCTGGGTCTGGTACGCGGGCTGGACAGACAAGATCGCGACCGTCCTCGGTGCCGCGAACCCTGTTGCTGGGCCGTACTTCTCGTTCACGGTCCCCGAGCCGACTGGCGTGGTCGCGGTGTTCGCGCCACAAGAGTCGTCACTGCTCGGCTTGGTCAGCGTAGTGGCGCCGGTGATCGCTTCCGGCAACACGGCTGTGGTCGTGACCAGCAAGGACCGGCCGCTGCCGTCGATCACGCTGTCGGAGGTGCTCGCGACCTCGGATGTGCCGGGCGGAGTTGTCAACATCCTGACCGGTAGTGCCGTGGAGCTGGCGCCTTGGCTGGCTTCGCACGCGGACGTGAACGCCCTCGACTTGTCCGGCGCGCCCACGATCCTGCGCGCCGAACTGGAAAAAGCGGCCGCGGGCACCGTGAAACGCGTGCTGCGCGCGCCGTCGGAGGAACAGGACTGGACCAAGCAGCCCGATATTTCCCGGCTGCGGGCGTATCTGGAAGCCAAGACAGTCTGGCATCCTCTCGGAGTGTGACGACCGAGGTCGACAAGATCACTCAACTGATCGCCGCGATGCTGAGCGAAAGCCACGGCATCGCGGCGTTTCAGCGCGGTGACACGGTCGAACTACCCGAGTTGTCCCTGGTGGTGCGGGTCAGCGAACCAATATGGCACGGCAACCTCGTACAGCTGCCGATCGGAATCGGTGATCCGGCATGGTCAGCGCTCGCGTGGGACCAGGCCGTCGGCGTCGCGGGCGAGGACGGGCATCCGCTCGCGCAGGCACTGATGGCTTGGGTGCATCACGTCCTGCCGCTTTTCATCGCTCTGCGTGCGCCGTCGAATCCGCTTGTCAGCTCGATTTTCCGGCTCGGTGCGACGGACGCCGCCGGTCAGCACGCCGATCTGCTGGCCGCGCCCGTGATGATGCGGGTCGTCGGCGAGCCTCCCGAGTCGTTCCAGCAGGTCCTCGCCAACGACCCGCCGAGCCTGCTGGTCGCCGAGCGGCTCCTGGGCGACGTGCGGCTGTCGGAGGAACAGCCGCTGTGGCTGTACACGATGTCAGGCAAGGCTGGCGACCAGGTGATCCGCGAGGTCACGGTGAACAACGCGTTGGCAACAGACGACTTCCCTGGCTTTGACGCCGTCCTGGACTGGGGCGATGCCAGCGGAACCGTGAAGTCATGGGTGGTGTTGCGTAAGCATGTCTGAGTTCGAACCCGAGCAGATCGCCGAGTTCATCGCCAGCGTGGTGGACACCGAGTGCGTGCGGGACGGCAATGTGCTCGACCTGCCCGAATGGTCCTACAGGATCGAGGTCGGCGGCGTGCTTGAGCACGACCCGACGTTCGTGGAGGTCCTCATCGGCGTCGGCGATCCGGCGTGGGGCGGGTACGCCTGGGACCGCTCGGTCGGGGTGAGTCGCAACGGCAGCCATCCGATCGGCGAGTCCGTGCTCGCGTGGACGCATTACGTGCTGCCGCTGTTCATCGCCATGCGCCAGCCTGATCATCCGCTGACCGGTGTGGTGTATCGGGAACAGGTGCCTGGCGGCGAGATTCTCGCTGGACCGGTTGTCACGCGGAACTTTCATGATCTGCCCGCCGACTTCGAGGACAAGGTCGCCGCCAATCCGCCGACCATGATCGTCGCTGAGTGGCTGGCCACTGGTGGTCAGCTGCCGGAGCGTCCGACTTGGCTGTACACCACGTGCAGTCGGGTCGCGGAAACCGAGGCGGAGGAGGTTGCCGTGAACAATTCCCTGGTCACCGAGCATTTCACCGGATTCGCCGACGATCTGGACTGGGGTGACGGCAGCGGCACGGTCAAGTCGTGGGCGATCCTGCGAGCCCTCAATTAATTTAGGTGGAACTTGGCACCGCCCGCCTGCGTCGTAGTGCAGAGTAGGGCCAGCGAAGGAGACTCAACGGGGGGACCATGCCGGACAGCGGCTTCAAAGTCGAGCCTGAGGCGCTCGAGGGCTACCAGCGCACGATGACCGCGCTCGCCGGTGAGATCGGCAACGTCGGCACGGCCACACTCAACGGCGTGACCTCGTTGCCTGGCGACTGCTTCGGCAAGATCGGCGCCGAAGTCGGCCTGAACGCGGCCTTCCAGCAGGCCGCGCAGGCTCAGCTCGACGGGGTGAAGGCCGCGTCGACCGGCCTCGCCGACCTGGCGAAGGCCGTTGGCGACGCGCTGGTCGGCTACCAGCACCAGCAGGCACAGACCGCTTCGTCGATCCGGCGGGCGGAGCAGATCTGATGAGCGCGGCGGGATTCATCGGCAGCCTGGTCGAACCGATGAAGCAGCATCTGGCCAAGCTGGATGGCGACACCGGCGCGGGCAGCAGGGCTGGCGAGACGTTCGGGCGCGGCGCGACCGCGTTGAACGAGATGAAGGGCCGTCAGGAGTCGCAGGCCAAGACGACCATGCAGGGCTGGTACGGCGAACAGGCCAACGCCTTCCAGGGCAAGTCGGCGTCGTTCGGCAACGCGATGAACACCTTGGCGAGCAACTGCACTGCCGCGCAGCAAGTCGCGAGCACGGCGACGACCGCGGTGACCGGTGGCCGCACCAAGATCCAAGGCCTGATCGACGAGTTCGTCGGCTGGGCGACTCCGGTCATGCAGGCGGCTGAGGCGGCCAAGGCGAGCGGCAACGAAGCGGCGTGGGGGCAGGCCGCGGCGGACGCCAAGGCGAAGGCCGACGACTACGCCACCAAGACCGCGCAGGCGTTGAAGAACGTCAAGGACGAGCTGACTCCGTTGGTGGGCAAGCTGACCGGACTGGCCAAGGTGGACGCTGGCGCCGTCGGCGGCCTCGGCGGCCCGATGGGCCCGCCCAACACCGCCACGTCCACCGCGAGCGCCGGTACCGACGGCCGTAGCGGTCTCGACTCACGCCAAGGCGGCGGCTCCGGTGGTGGAGGAGGCGGCGGCGGTGGGGGCGCAGGAGGAGGCGGTGGGGGTGGCGGCGGCACGGCCGTCGGCCCGCAACTGCCCGTCGCTACTCCCCCGCAGCCTGGCAGCGGTGTCGGCATCAACCTGCCTGGCGGCGCCACGGTCGAGGCTCCGAACGAGGTCGCCGCGGCCGCCGTTCGCCAGGCCTTGAGCGCACTGGGCACGCCGTACGTGTGGGGAGCGTCGAACCCGCCATCGGGCACCGACTGCAGCGGGTTGACGTCCTGGGCGTACGCGGCCGCAGGCCACGAGCTGCCGCGGCATTCAGCGGCTCAGGCCGTCGGCGCCTCCGTGCCGGATCAGAGCCAGCTGCTGCCGGGTGACCTCGTTGTCTGGAAAGGACACGTGGCCATGGTGATCGGCAACGGACAGATGATCGAAGCCGGTGACCCGGTGCAGATCAACCCGATCCGGACGTCGAACATCGGCATGCCGTTCATGGGTTTCTACCGGCCGACCGGCTGAGGATTGTCGATCACGTAACGCCAGCACCCATCCGGGCCGCGACGCGCCACATCCGTCGCGGTACCGGAGATTCCGGCATCCGGGATCTTCCAGTCCACAAGCAACAGTGCGATGTCGCCGCAGACATAGACATGGCGCGGTTCGACCGTGATGCGCTTGCCCAGTTTCTGTAGCTCAGCGTTGGCACTGGCACGCTCTGCACCGGTCAGCGGTTTGCCCGCGTCCAGCACGAGCAGGCTTTCCGGCTCGTAGACGCGCTCGACTTGCGCCGGATCGAACGAGTCGAACGCCTTCGCGAAGGCGTGCGGCAGGTCAGCCGCGTGCTGCACACTGGTCATATGCAGAGCCAAGCCGAAGCTCGCGTGGGTCACCAAACGGAAACCTGGGACGCCTCGCTGGTGCCCGACGACCGTGGCCGAACCAATCGGCCCTCGCCGGGCTGCCCGGTCGAGGTCGCGCTCGACGCGATCTCCGGTCGTTGGACCACTTTGGTCATCCGTGAGCTCATGCACGGGCCACTGTCGTTCAGTGAACTTCGATCACGGCTGCCTTCGTTGTCCGCCAAGGTTCTCAGCGACCGGCTGCATGGTTTGACCGCCCGCGGCTTGACTTCCTGCGTCCGTGCGACCGGATTCCCCGCGCGCACGACGTACCAGCTGACTGAGCGCGGATTTGCCTTGCGTCCCTTGCTGATCACGCTTTACGCGGTGGGCAGCGAACTGCTCGGCGACTGACGTCACACTGTCCCTTATGGACTATTAATTTCTGTCTATCCGCTGTGTATCCGTGAAATCCGGAACAACGGGACGATTGACCGTCGTTTTTCCAGATATGGAACAGGTCATGATGGCAGTGCAGCGCAGGTCGCTTGTGGTCGTCGCAGGCCTGCCCGGCGCGGGGAAAAGCACGCTGCTGCGTGATGTGGGTCCCAGCGTCACCGTGGTCGATTCCGACCAGATCCGGGAGTGGCTGGCCAGCAGGCTGCCAAGCGGCACGCCCTACTCGCGGTACCGCCCGCTCGTGCACATCGTCCACCGCATCCGGATCGCGCTGGCCGCGATCTTCGCGCCAGGGCCGGTCGCCGTGCACGATCCGGCGACAGGCGTGGGCACGCGGCTGACGCTTGTCATCATCGGCACGCTGACGTGGCGAGTACTGCACTTCATCTGGGTCGAGACCACGCCAGAGGAAGCATTGGCTGGGCAACGCGCACGCGGCCGCGTGCTGCGAAAGGCCTCCTTCGCACGGCATGTGGGCCGCTCGCGGCGCCTCGATCTGTCCCGGCCGCCGCGTGGTTGGCGCAGCATCACCGTTGTGGGGCGCAGAACCAGGCTTTGCCTGCGCAGTGAACGCGTCGGGCCATAGACTCGACGCGTGGGGAATGAGGATCACGTTCAGGACGAGCTGGACCGGCTCGGCCGGAATGTCGCCGAGACAGGGGAACGGGTGGCCGCGGTGGTCGGCCGGACCGGCCCGATCATCGGCCAGGCCGCGTCCGGCGACAACGCGATCAGCGTGTCGGTGAGCCCTGGCGGCATGATGCGCGCGCTCGACATCAATCCCGCGGTTCTCGGGCGTCATCCCGATGAGGTCGCGCGCGAGATCGTCCGGCTCGCCGGACAGGCGACCAAGATCGCCAACAGCCGCATGCACTCGTCACTGCGACAGGTGGTGAGCCCGAGCACGGCCAAGAGCCTGACCGATCTCGGCATGCCCAACGAGCCGCTTCCCCGCGACCGCGACGACGAAGAGTTCGGCGGTGTCCTGTCGTGACCGAACCACCAGTCGACGAACTCGTCCATGAAGCCGAACTGCGCCGCAGAGCCAGCGAGGACCTGCAGCGCAATATCGCGTCGATCTACGCCGTCGCTCGTGACCCCGACGGTCTGATCGAAGCGACCACGACCGCGAGTGGCGAGTTGAAGTCACTGCGGCTACGGCCCGAAGCGATGCACCGAGGCGTGCGCTGGCTTTCGGAAACGATCATGGCAACGGCCCACCAGGCGGCCGAGTTCGCGCGCCAGCGCAGCCTCAACCAACTGGCCCTTGTGCTGGGCGACGACGCGGCAAGGCAGCTCGAAGGCGCCATGGGCATCGCGCCGGCACGTGCCGCTGGCTGGGACGTCATCGGTGATCGCGCGCCCGCCGCCGTGCAGGCTCCGGCGGCCGTTCCGGTGGCCGAGGAAGAGGATGATGACATTTACTCCTTCGATCCTTCGTCGCTGCGTAGCGACCGGTGATCGACGGGGTTGGCAAAACCCGTAGGCTGCCCGCGTCCGGTGTGCCAGAAATCGCACCGGCGCGTTCGTCTGGGATCGTGCAGGAGAAGGCGGAGGGCCAATGGCTCAGGACATCGTCCCGATTGAGCTCGGGCTGCCACAGGGCGACGTGGTCACCCTCTGGGCACCGCGCTGGCGGGAGGAAGGCGAGGACTGGGAGGCGTTCCTCGGTGACGAGGACGACCTGTACGGGTTCCCAGACGCGGCGCACCTCGCGGCGTTCGTAAGGACGGTCGACGAGCACGACCTGGCGGACCACCCCGCGTGGCCGGTCGTGCCGAAGCTGACCGTTGAAGAGTTGCTCCCGGACGAGGAGCACCAGTACGACCTCGTGGGCGTGCCCGAGCTGGCGGCACAGGACCCCGACACGTGGACGCTCGACGAGCTCGCCGGGATCGTGGCGATCGTGCGCTCGCTCGCGGACGTGTGCGAACTGGACGCGGTGAACGACGTCCTCGGCGCAGCCGAGGGCTTCGACCTGCTCGACCAGGGCACGCTGGCCTTCACCGGCCGCGACGGCGAGCGCAGGTGGACCGAGCTGGCCGAGACCATCGTCGAGCGGTGGGACGAGGTGCTCGACGCGATCGACGAGGTCGTCGCGACACCTGACGTCGACGAGCCCGCGCTGGCCGTGGCCACGGAGGAGCTGGAGAAGCTCCAGGCCGAAGCGGAAGAAGCCGACGACGACTCCTCAGAGGAGGAAGAAGCCGACGCTGACGCTGACTCGGATGAGGACGTCGAGCCCGCGCCGCTCGGTTTCTGGGGCGAGGTCGGCATCGACCCGGTGAAGATCATCACCGACGGGTCGGAGTACTACACGCTGCGCTGCTACCTCGACGACGCACCGGTGTTCCTCGGCAAAGAAGGCAAGGTCGACGTCTTCCCGTCGGCCCGCGCCCTCGGCCGGTACATCGCATCCGGCGAGATCGGCGACAACGACCTCGCCGAGGTCTCCACGTGGGAAGAGGTCGTCACCAAGGCGACCGACGGCTCGCTGGAGATCGAGGTCGAAGAAGACAACACCTACGTGCTGCAGGGCCTTGGCGAGGACATCGAGGAAGGCCCGAACGCTATCGACCCGACGCAGCTGGATCTGGCTGTCGAGTTGCTGACCGACACCGCGGAGTGGGCTGGCGACGACTCGGTCGGCGAGGCACTGTCGGAGTCGGAGTCGCTTGGCTGGCTGATCTCGTTCGTGCTTCGCCCGGACCCGACACGGCTGGTGCCCAGCGCTCCGTTCGACGCCGAGGTCGAGGCCTGGCAGAAGCTGGTCAACGCTTTCGAGGACCGCCTGGAAACCCACTGATCAGACCTCGTGAGTGGTTAGACGCGTTCTAACGCGGCTAACCACTCACGAGGGGTTTTACTCGGAGGGGTGCTGCTCGCCTTCGGCCAGCAGGGCCGCGTAGCCAGGCTTGATCACCTTGTTGATCAAGTCGAGGCGCTCGTCGAACCCGATGAAGGCCGACTTCATCGCATTGACCGTGAACCACCGCAGGTCCGCCCACCCGTAGCCGAAAGCATCCACCAGCGCGGCCATCTCGCTGGACACCGTGCAGCCGCTCATCAACCGGTTGTCTGTGTTCACTGTCACGCGGAACCGCAACTTCGTCAGCAGGCCGATCGGGTGTTCGGCGATCGAGTTCGCTGCTCCTGTCTGAATGTTCGATGACGGGCACATTTCCAGTGGGATCCGGCGGTCGCGCACGTAGCTGGCCAGCCTGCCCAGATGCGCCGTTCCGTCCGGGTCGATCTTGATGTCGTCCATGATCCGGACTCCGTGCCCGAGGCGCTCGGCGCCGCAGTGCTGGATCGCTTCCCAGATCGACGGCAGGCCGAAGGACTCACCCGCGTGGATGGTGAAGTGCGCGTTCTGCTGGCGCAGGTATTCGAACGCGTCGAGGTTACGGGTGGGTGGGAAGCCTGCTTCCGGCCCGGCGATGTCGAACCCGACCACGCCGTGGTCGCGGTAGCGCACGGCCAGCTCCGCGATTTCCGCTGAGCGAGCGTTCTGGCGCATCGCGCACAGCAGCGTGCCGATCCTGATCTTGCCGCCGGTCGCTTTCTCGCCCTCGCGGAAGCCCGCTTCGACCGCTTGCACGATCTGGTCGAGGCTCAGGCCTTTCTCCGTGAAGAGCTCTGGGGCGTAGCGGACTTCCGCGTAGACCACTCCGTCGTCCGCCAGGTCTTGCGCACATTCGGAGGCCACCCGAACGAGTGCGTCCTCACTCTGCATAACCCCGCAGGTGTGCGCGAAAGTCTCCAGGTAACGCTCGAGCGTGCCCGCGTTCGCCGCCTCGGTGAACCACTGGCCGAGCTCGGCCTCGTCGGTTGTGGGAAGATCGACATAGCCTGAGGCGTCGGCAAGTTCGATCACCGTGCGAGGTCGCAGGCCGCCGTCGAGATGATCGTGCAGCAACACTTTGGGGGCACGCCGGATCGCCTCGTGGGTAACCGGGTTCGGGTTCGACATGCATGTACGTTACCCGCCCCTGCCGTCACCCGATCGTGTCCAACCGTGCCCACGTACTGTGTCCACTCGGTCATCGGCCGCAACGGCGCATTACCGCTGAACGGCGTAATCGACCGAGATCAACTAACACGAAACTAACGGGTGGTGTATGGACGCGTTTTGGGACTGGCTAGGCTCCCAGCGTCTCCCCTCCCCAGGACGAAGGTCACCTCCGTGAACGAGAACAACAACGCCACGGTGTCGTTCGACCGGATGCGCAACATGCTGACGCGCGCGGCCGAGATCCGTGAGAGCGAACAGCAGCAGGTGTTCGACGCACTGGACGAGATCCACGCGCGGCTGAGCCCGCTGGACTCGCTCGGTTCGGTGCGCAAGCGACTGTCCGAGCTCCCGGACCGCACCGAGGTCGGCGTGATCGCCGAGCGCCTGGACGAGGCGATGGCGAAACTCGAGGCCCAGGACACGGCCATCGCCAGCCTTGCGCGTGCGGTCGAATCGATCGTCGACAAGCTGGCAACTCCCTTCGCGCAGCTCGACGGCCGCCTTGACGGCGTCGTTGGCAAGATGGAGGGCGTCGTCGGCCGGATGGACGGTCTCGAGGACAAGCTGGCGAACATCCACCGGCGGATCGACTCCCTCGACGGGCACCTCGACAAGCAGGACGCCCGGATCGACACCCTGCCCGGCCAGGTCCACGTGCCGGTCAAGGAGCGCATCGACACGCTCGAAACCGCACTGCGCGGCCGTCTGGACGAGGTCGACGAGGGCGTGCACGAGCACCTCGACGGCACCAAGGACTCGCTGCACCGGCACGTCACCGAGGTCAACGACGGCCTCGTGGGCAAGCTCGACGAGGCGCGCGACAACCTCAACTCGACGCGCGACTCGATCAGCTCCGCGGTCGCCGACTCCCGCGAGAAGCTCGCAGCGGCCGTCTCCGACGCGCACGACACGATCGCGTCCGCCGTCGCGGACTCCCGCGACTCGGTCACATCGGCGGTGTCGGACTCGCGTGAGGCGCTGGTCGGCTCGCTCGGCGACACCCGTGAAGGCATCACGCACTCCCTGGACGAAGCCCGCAACGCGCTCAACGCCGCGCTGGACGAGACCAAGGAGACGATGGACGCCAGCGACCGGCTCGAAGCCCTCGCGCAGCGTCTGGAGCAGGCGCTCGGCCGCTTGGACGACATGGCAACCAGGCTGGACACCGTCGAGGACGGCTTCGCGGCACGCCTCGGCGAGCTCGGCGGCACGCTTGAGCAGAGCCTGACGAAGGTCCAGGGCACCCTGGCGGCGCAGCCGGACACCACTGTGGTCACCTCGCTCGTGAAGAAGAGCAACGAGGAGACCGAGCGTCGTATCGGCGGTCACCTCGACGAGGCCATGGCCACGTTCGCCGAGCTGATGATGGGCGGCGGCCCGGCGATGCCCGCGGCACCGCCGTCAACCCTGCCCCGCCAGCAGCGTCGTGCGCGCGGCAGCAAGAAGGTCAACGGCGAGAAGCCGCGCATCGAAGAGCTCGAAGAAGCCGACAGCGGCGACGACAACTAAGCAAAACCCCAGCTCAGCCCTCGTGAGTGGTTTTGCCGGTTAGAACCGGCATTTCCACTCACGAGGGCTGAGCTGTGTGTTCAGCGGACCGTGTCGATGAGCAGCTTGTGCTCGGGGGACGGGTCGCCGATGGTGTAGGCGCCTTGCAGGGATTCCAGTGCGGCCGCAACGGCGTCTGGCGTGTCCGTACGCAGCTCCAGGAGCGGATCTCCCGCTGAGACCCGGTCGCCGGGCTTCGCGTGGCATATGACGCCAGCAGCGTGCTGCACGGCGTCCTCCTTACGCGCCCGGCCCGCGCCCAAGCGCCAAGCCGCGACACCGACGCCGTATGCGTCGAGGGTTGCCAAGGTGCCGGATTCCTCAGCCGTAACAACGTGAACGTGTTTCGCCTTGGGTAGCGCGGCCTCCGGGTCACCGCCCTGAGCGCTGATCATGCGGCACCACGTTTCGTACGCCCCACCGCTGGCCAGCACCTCGACCGGATCTGTATCGATCCCTGCCAGAGCAAGCATTTCCCTGGCCAGCGTGACCGTGAGATCGATGATGTCCTGCGGCCCACCGCCACGCAGAACTTCAACGGACTCCTCAACTTCAACGGAGTTACCGATCGTCCGGCCGAGCGGAACTGACATGTCGGTGAGCAGAGCGGTGACCTTCCGGCCGTGCTGCTTGCCAATCCCCACAAGGGCTTCAGCCAACGCGCGGGCGTCGTCGAGGTTCTTCATGAACGCGCCGGACCCGACCTTGACGTCGAGCACGAGCGCCTCGGCGCCCTCGGCGATCTTCTTACTCATGATCGAACTCGCGATGAGCGGGATGGACTCGACGGTCGAAGTGACATCCCTGAGCGCGTAAAGCTTCTTGTCCGCTGGCGCCAACCCTTCGGTCGCCGCGCAGACAACGGCGCCAACGTCGGCCAACTGCCTGGTGATTTCGTCGGTGGACAGCTGAGCACGCCATCCCGGGATCGATTCCAGCTTGTCGAGCGTGCCACCGGTGTGGCCAAGCCCACGTCCGGAAAGCTGCGGGACGGCCGCGCCACACGCGGCGACCAAGGGCGCCAACGGAAGCGTGATCTTGTCACCGACCCCACCGGTCGAATGCTTGTCCACGGTCGGCCGGTCGACCTTGAGGTCGAGCCGGTCACCGGAGTCGATCATCGCCTGGGTCAGCCGCGCGGCCTCGGCGGTGTCCATCCCGTTGAGGAAGATCGCCATCGCGAGCGCGGACATCTGCTCGTCGGCGACGACACCGCGGGTGTACGCGTCCACCACCCAGTCGATCTGGTCGTCGGACAGGCGGTGACCATCCCGCTTGGTTCGGATCACGTCCACAGCGGACAGTCGTTCTCGGCTCATACGACCACCCTAAGTGTTTAGGCCTCACGGGTGAATGTGTGCTGACCCGATAACGGGCGCGGTCACATGATCGATCGTGGCGACATGGGAGCCGTCTGGAGTTGGCTGGCACCGCTGGGGATCGGCGTGCTGGTGCTCGCGATCCTGTTGTGGGTCATGAAGATCTACTTCGGCGAGTTGATCAAGCGGTCCGCCGTCCGGCCGAAATCGACGGGGTTCACCCGGCTGCAGATCACCCGCTACCGCAAGTCGATCACCACGGAGTTCCGGCGGCACCGCGCAGGCTTCGCCGACGACACGATCGCGGACATCACCAAGGTCTACGTTCCGCTGCAGTCCGAGCAGCATGGTGAACGCACAGACCTCTACCAGAACATCCGCAACGAGCTGAGGTCGGTGGTGGTCGGCCCGGCCGGCGCGGGAAAGTCGATGCTGCTCAAGAACGCCATGCTGACGTGGGCACGAGAGCCGACTAGGAAGGTGCCGGTCCTGGTCGAGCTGCACCGCTGCAACTCCTCGGCGGCCGAGCTGATCGATCTGGTCTCGGACGCGATCGGCCGGTGCCTGCCCAACCGGCGGCGCCGGGCCGACCGCGATCGGGCACTGGCCGCCAAATCGTTGGTCACCGGCCGGTTGTCGCTGCTTTTCGACGGACTTGACGAGGTCGGCAGGGACGATCACGACCGAGTGGTCCGCGCGTTGCACGACTTCGCCGAACGCTACCGGGACTGCCAGATGATCGTGACCTGCCGGGACGTGGTGTACCAGGGTCAGCTCGACACCCGGTTCGGCCACAAGGTCTCAGTCGCCAAGTTCGACGACGCGGCCATCCTGCAGTTCCTCGGCAACTCCACGGATATCGACAGCACCGCCGCAGCCGAGTTGTTCCAGGCCCTGCACAAGAATCCGGCGCTGATGGGGCTCGCGCGCAGCCCGTTGCTGCTCTCCATGATCGTCTACCTGCACGCCAAGGTTTTCAGCAGGGCACGGCGCACATTGCCGACGTCGCGGTCCGCGTTCTACGAGCAGGCCATCACCCATTTGCTCAGACGCGACGCCGATCTGAACAGGTCCGGCCAGATCGAGGCCTTCGACGTCGCCGAGAAACTGGCCGTGCTCCAACGCGCCGCGCTGAGCATGCAGGAATCCACCGGCGGAGACGACGCCGCAAGGCGGACGATCACCGACGGGCGGCTGCGCGCCCTCACCCAGGAGATGCTCGCCGAGCTCAACCTCGCCCCCGAACAGATCAAACCGCTGCTCACCGAGATCGTCGACCGCAGCCAGTTGCTGTTCCCGCTCGACCGGCGCCGTTCCCAGTACCAGTTCCGGCACACCACGTTGCAGGAATATCTGACAGCCGTCGAACTGGCCGACGATCCGCAGCGGTTGCTTGACCGCTACGCCGCCGACCCGTTGGCATGGCGCGAAACCGTGAAGCTGTGGTGCGGTTCAACCTCGCGTGACTGCACGGAACTGGTCAGGACGATCTTCGCCGCGGCCGGGGCGCATCACAAGATCCTTGCCCTGGAATGTCTTTCCGAGGCCAGAAGGATCGACAGCGAGTTCGCCGACGAGATCATCGCTACGTTCCACGCCGAACTCGCGCTGCCAGGGCCGGACCGCGAGGCCATCGTCACCGCGTTCGGCGCGGTCGCGGCCGACCGGAGACCACGCGGCTACCAAGTACTGGAACTTCTCAAAGACACCGCGCTCAAGGCCGAGTCACCGGCCAAGGCCCTGGCGATGCAGGCATTGTCGGCATCCGGCCGGATCGAAGCCGCGGAGGCGTTGGCCAAGCTAGCGAAACGTGATCGCGTCGCCCGAACCTCGTTGCGCGACATGGGTGAGCTCGCGCTCCCCGTGCTCACGGCACGCGCGGCGGAAGGCCGCCGCTGGGCGGTCGACGATCTGCGAGTCATCGGCACACCAGCCGCGGCGAAGGCGCTCGCCGGTCTACTGTGGTCAGGCGACGCACCGGTCGCGAAACGAGCCGCGTGGTGTCTCGCCGATCTGATCCGCAATCCGGACGTCGAGCAGGTCCTGCGGGACACGCGGTCAACCGGTTCGCAGCCCACGCTGGAATGGGTGTGGAAACCGTTCGCCACGGACAAGGACGACCCGCTCGTCCTGATCGCCGGCCGGATCGCCCACCTGGTGAACACGACAGGCCAGAAGGACATCCCGCCGGAGATGACCGTGATCGACTCGCGGATCGGCATCCCGCTGGCCATCCTCTGGTGTGATCACGACTTCAAAGAGGCCGAGCCGGATCCGGCTGCCCGCAAGTCGATCTCGAAGGCGCTCAACCAGGTGTGGCCCAAACGCTGGAGTACCGGCGAGCTGGGCAGCGACATCGCGTCGGCCTTCGCCAACGCGGCGGCCCATCCGTCCGACGCGGCGCTCCGGCTGCAGTCGCTGGTCTTCACGGCCGCTGAGCTCAATCCTGTCCTCGAACGGTTGCTCGGCATGCTCAGGTGGCCGGTCAGAGCAATGGTCATCACGACCGTAGTGAGTGAGAGGTTCCACGACAACGCTGTCCGGCCGATCACTCGGCAAGCCGACTGGCTGACGATCCGCACCCGGCGACGGGACACTGGACGGCTCTGGTTGTCCTTGCGCCTCGCATGGGGGACGTTCGGCGCCGGTCTGGCAGTTCTGGGGCTGCTGCGTGCCGTGCTGACCCTCGACGGGAGTCTCGCCTTCGGACCCGGCTGGCTCAGCATCGGCTTGTTCGCCGGAATAGGTTTGGTTCTGGCGATCGCGGGCGCCAATTTCCTCAGCCCGGTGAGCGAGTTCTGGTTCGGTACCGCGATCATCACCGGGTTCGTCTGCACTGTGGTGACGGTGGTGTTCGCCGTGTCGACCCTCATCCATTGGCTGTCCCTGCCGATTCTCATCGGCCTGGTCGCCTTGCTCGCGGTCTGTGGGCTGGCCGCGTGGACCGCGAATCGATGGGACCGCAGGAGCAACAACGTTTTCCGGCGTTGCTGGGAGGCCGAGACCATGCCGGCGAGCGGACGGACTTCCATTCTCGCTGGCTAGCGGTACTCTCGGCCGGGGGTGGTCGGAGTGGCTAACCGGGTCTTATGGGCTGCAATCACCGGGATCGTCGCCTCCGCGGTGGTGGTGACCGTGATCGAGCTCGACGCGATGCGGCCAGAACCCGAACCTGTGGTCGACCTGGCAGAAGCCGAGGTCCTGTTCAACCGAGCGGTCCATTTGGCTGAGAACAAGAGGTTCGACGAGTTCTGCCGGGAGATCGCGGAATTCCCGGACAATTGCCGGCGCACGGTGCAGTGGTACGAAAGCATCGGCTGGCAGCCAGGGCCAGCGCCACCGAAGATCGTCGGCATCGAGTACGGCAAGCCAGGATTCCCGCCGGTCATCCTGCATCTCACCGGCCAGCTGGAAAGCGGCAGCGCTTACACGGCCAGCTTCGGCGTCAACAAGGACCGCGACGGTCGGGTCTTCAGCTGGTATCCGGTCTATTGGAGTGGCGTGGACTTCGGACCGCAGACACCGAGGTGTGCGGCGAAACCACCTGCCCACCGCAGGCCGTACCGCCGACCACTTAGGCGGGCAGGTGTTCCGGGCCGAAGGCGTCCGGGAGTACTTCGCTCATCGGCAAAATCCCGCGTGGCGTGTCCAAAAGGCAGTCTGGGCCGCCGAATTCGTAGATGATCTGGCGGCAACGTCCGCATGGCATCAGCAATTCCCCTGTGCCGCTACGGCAGGCCACAGCCACGAACCGGCCGCCGCCGGTCAGACGCAGCTGCCCGGCCATCGTGCACTCGGCACACAAACCCAAGCCGTACGAAGCGTTCTCGACATTGCAGCCTGTCACCACGCGGCCGTCCGAAACCAGAGCGGACGCGCCGACCTGCAAGCCGGAATACGGGCAATAGGCCTGGGCGGCGGCCGTGACAGCCGCCGCCCTGAGCATGTCCCAATCAGGCGTCACGAACCCTGTCCTCGGCGATAGATGAACCCGTCAGCCTGCGGCATCCGCAGCCGTTGCGACGCGACCGCGAGCACAATCAGCGTCACGAAGTGCGGCGCGTACGGAGTCAGGTCACGTGGCAACTCGTCCACCGAGTAGTAGATCGCGTACAACAGACCTGCGGCCAGAACAGCCGAGCCCGCGGCGAACCACTTGCGGCGCCACAGTTGTACGACGACCACGACTACGAGCAGGAGCACCGCCGCGTACAGCAACGCAAGCACGGCGGGTCCACGGCCGGACAGTTGCAGACCGTCCGTGTAGCCGAACAGGGCCGAGCCGCCCAGCAGTCCACCTGGGCGCCAGTTGCCGAAGATCATTGCCGCCAGGCCGATGTAACCGCGGCCGTTGGTCTGGTTTTCCAGATAGTCCGCGCCGTCCTTCAGCAGCACCAGCGACGCGCCGCCCATTCCCGCGAGGCCGCCGGAGATCAGCACTGCCGTGTATTTGAAGGCGTAGACGTTGACGCCCAACGATTCCGCGGCCACCGGGTTCTCGCCACAGGACCGCAGGCGCAGGCCGAACCTCGTGCGCCACAACAGGATGTAGCTGATCGGCACCAGCAGGATCGCGATCATCGTCAGCGGCGCCACCTGGGTCATCAGGCCACGCAGGATGCCAGCGACGTCCGAGATCACCGCCCGCTGTTCGCTTTCCAACCCTGCCAACCAGTTCGTGATCCCGGTTGCCGAGTAGGTGTCGAACTTCGGCACCACCGGCGACTGCCGCGGGTTGCCCGACAGCGGCTGGAAGACCAGGTGCGCCAAGTACTTCGTCACACCGAGGCCCAGGAGGTTGATCGCCACACCCGAAACAATGTGGTTCACGCCGAACGTCACGGTCGCGATCGCGTGCAGCAATCCACCGACCGCGCCGAACAGGATCGCCACCAGCAGGCCGACCCAGACGCCACCGTAGTACGAACCCCATGCGGCGCCCCAGGTTCCGAGAATCATCATGCCCTCGAGACCGATGTTCACGACACCCGCGCGCTCCGCCCACAGACCGCCGAGGGCGGCCAACAGGATCGGCAACGCCAGCCGCAGAGCGGTCTGGGTTGTGGTTGATGAGGTCAGGTCCACGTTGCCGGTCAGGTACGAAGCCGTTGACAGCACAGCGATCGCACCGACCGCCCACAGCACGCCCATCAACCAGCCGGGCAGCTTGCGTCGCTTCGGTGGTTCGGCGACGTGCACAGGCCCGGCGACCGGGCTGTCCGCGATACCGGCGGCCATCAGGCACCTCCCGTCGAAGAGCCGGCTGCAGTGCTATCCGAGGCGTCGCTGGTATCCCGGCCGAGTTGACGGCCGACACGGCGTTGCTCAGCCGCGAGCTCGACCCGGCGCACGATCTCGTACGCGATGACCACGGACAGCACGATGGCTCCCTGCATGATCGTCGTGATCTCCTGCGGCACGCCCACGTTGTCCAGCGACACCGCGGACTTGTCGAGGAACGCCCACAGCACCGCACCCAATGCGATACCGCCTGGGTGGTTACGGCCCAGGAGTGCGACCGCGATACCCGCGAACCCGTAGCCCGCAGGCGAAGTCTGCAGGTACTCGTGGTCCCGGCCGAGCAGTTCCGGCAGCGCCGTCAACCCGGCGACACCGCCGGACAACAGCATTGCCGTCAGGATCATCTTGCGGGCGTCGACGCCACCCGCCGTCGCCGCGGTCGGCGACTCACCGCTTGCTTTGAGCTCGAAGCCGAAGCGGGTTCGGTTGAGCAGGACCCAGTAGCCGTAGCCGACGAGTGCCGCGACGAACACGAAGCCGAACAGGGTTCCGTTGTCGCCGAACGGGATTCCTGGCATCCAGCCGGACTCCGGGATCGGCTCGGTGCCGATGTTGTTTCCTACCTGGACACCGAAGGCGTCCGTGCTCACCAGGTAGGCGATCAGGCCGATCGCGATGGCGTTCAACATGATCGTCGAGATCACCTCGGACACCCCGCGGTAGACCTTCAGCAACGCCGGGACCAGCGCGTAGAGCGCACCGGCCACGATCGCGACGATGATGATCACCAGGGTGTGGATGCCGGGCGGCAACGCGATCCCGCCACCGACGATCGCCGCCACCACCGCGGCGAACCGGTACTGGCCCTCGACACCGATGTTGAACAGGTTCATCTGGAAGCCGATCGCGACCGCCAAGCCTGCCAGGTAGTACACCGCGCCGCTGTTGAGCGTGTCGACCGCGGTCGTGCCACGGAACAGCTGGCCGATCATCGCGCCGAACGCCTCAAGCGGGTTGTCGCCCGAGATCAGCAAAGCGATCGTGCACAGCAGCACCGAGAACACGATCGCCAGTGCCGGCGGCAGGAGCTTGGCACGAAGGGTGGTCTTCACTTGGTGGCCTCCCTCGGCGCGGAGCCGGTCATCGCACAGCCAAGATCCTCAGCGGTGACCGTCGACGGGTCCTCTTCGGACACCAGACGGCCGCGCAGCATGACCACGATCCGGTCCGACAGGCCGATCAGCTCGTCGAGGTCGGCCGAGATCAGCAGCACCGCGAGACCGGCCGAGCGGGCCTGGCGGATGTGTTCCCAGATCAGCGCCTGCGCACCGACGTCGACACCACGCGTCGGGTGTGACGCGATGAGCAGCTTCGGATCACCGGACAGCTCCCGGCCGACGACCAGTTTCTGTTGGTTACCACCGGAAAGCGCGGCCGCGGCGACGTCGATCCCCGGCGTGCGCACGTCGTACTCGTCGACGATGCGCTGAGTGTCCTTTTTGGCCCCGGCGATGTCCAGCCACTGTCCCTTTGAGACAGGCTCACGGGTCTGGTAGCCGAGCATCCGGTTGGCCCACAACGGTTGTGTCAGCAGCAAACCGTGCCTTGTCCGGTCTTCGGCGATGTAGCCGATCCCAGCTTCGCGACGGGCCAGCGTGCCCAGCTTGGTGATGTCCTTGCCACCAAGGCTGATCGTGCCGCCGGTGCCCTTGCGCATCCCCATGATCGTCTCGACCAGTTCGGTCTGGCCGTTGCCTTCGACACCGGCGATGCCGAGCACCTCACCGGAATGCACGACCAGGTCGATGTCGTCGAGCACGGCACGCGCCGAGCCGGGTTCGGACAGGCGCAAACCGGAAACCGACAGCACAGCCGTATCCGTCACGGTCGATTCGCGCGTTTCCGGGCTGGGCAGTTCGCTGCCGACCATCATCTCGGCCAGCTGCCGTGAACTGGTCGTTTTCGGGTCCGCGGTGCCGACCGTGGTGCCGCGGCGGATCACCGTGATCGAGTCGGCGATCGCGCGCACCTCGTCGAGCTTGTGCGAGATGAAGATGAACGTGAACCCGTCGTCGCGCATCTGCCGCACGGTCTCGAAAAGGTCGTCGACCTCCTGCGGCACGAGGACCGCGGTCGGCTCGTCCAGGATCACGATCTTCGCGCCCCGGTAAAGGACCTTGACGATCTCGACCCGCTGGCGGTCGGCCACACCGAGGTACTCCAGCGCCACGTCCAAATCGGCGTTCAGGCCCGTTCGCTTGGCCAGTTCGGCGACCTTCTTACGGGCCTTCGCGCCGATGCCGTACAGGCCTTCCGCGCCGAGCACGATGTTCTCGAGCACGCTCAGGTTGTCAGCGAGCATAAAGTGCTGGTGCACCATGCCGACGCCGACTTTGATGGCGTCCGACGGGTTTTTGAACCGCACCGGCTCGCCGTTCACCTTGATGGTGCCCTCGTCCGGCTGCAGCATGCCGTAGAGGATCTTCATCAGGGTCGACTTGCCCGCGCCGTTCTCGCCGCAGACCGCGTGCACCTCACTGGTGCGTACTCGCAGGTGGATATCGCTGTTGGCGACCACCCCGGGGAATCGTTTGGTGATCCCCACCAGCTCAACGGCCAGGTCGTCAGCCATCTTCGCCTCCCGGAAACCCAGAAAACCCTCGTGAGTGGTTATCAGGGTTCTAACCCGGATAACCACTCACGAGGGATATTCAGCCTTTAGTCCATCGTGTTAGCTGGATGGCTTGTCCGAAACCGTGATCTTGCCGTCGATGATCTGCTGCTTGTACGCGTCCAAGATGGCCTTGATGTCGTCGATCTTGCCGCCGGATGTGGCGTAGCCGACGCCGTCGGCCTTCAGGTCGAACCGCTTGGGCAGCGTGCTCAGCGTGTTGCCGGCGACCGCGCGGACGTAGTCGTACACCGCGACGTCGACCCGCTTGAGCATCGAGGTGATGATCACGTCACGGGAGTTCTCGACCGTCTTCTGGTTGTACTGGTCCGAGTCGACGCCGATGGCCAGCACGTTCTTGGACTTCGCTGCCTCGAAGACACCCTTACCCGAGGCGCCCGCGGCCTGGTAGATCACGTCGGCGCCACGGCTGATCTCGCCGTTGGCGACCACGTTGCCCTTGGCCGGGTCCTGGAAACCGGTGAAGTCACCGGCCGGGGTGATGTACTCCGCGGCGACGTTGGCGTCGTTCGACGCGGCCTTCACGCCCTGCTCGAAGCCCGCCTGGAACTTCTGGATCAGTGGCACGTTCACGCCGCCGACGAAGCCGACGCGGCAGCTCTTGCTCTTGTAGACCGCGGCGACGCCGACCAGGAACGAACCCTGCTCCTCGGCGAAGACAAGGCCGGTCACGTTCGGCAGCGTCACGGTGTCGTCGTCGACGACGGCGAACTTCGTGTTCGGGAACTGCGCGGCCACCGCCTGCACCGACTTGGCGTACGCGAAACCGACCGCGATGATCGGGTTGAAGCCCTCCTGGGCGAGCTGGCGAAGACGGCTCTGCTTGGCGTCCTCCGGCTCGTTCGGCGCGGCGGTCAGCTCCTTGGTCTCCTTGAGACCCATGTCCGTCTTGGCCTTGTCGAGACCGGCGGCGGCGGAGTCGTTGAACGACGCGTCGCCACGCCCGCCGATGTCGTAGGCAAGGCCGACCTTCAACGCACTGGCGTCCACCTTGGGGCCGGTGGTACCACTGGTGGCGCCGCCCGTGCCGGAAGCGGCAGGCACCGGGTTCTTCTTGCAGCTCTCCGCTTGGTTGCCGCCACCGGCGGGTGAGGTTGACCCGCCTCCGGTGTCCTTGGCGCAGCCGGCCAGTGCGAGAGCACCGGTCAGGGCGACGGCCGCCAACGTGGTAACGCGCGATCGACGCACGACGTGTCTCCCTCCGAACCCCGGCCTCTTCGCCGGGAACTTGCGAATTGGTGGACCGTACCTGCCCTGCTGACCAGGTCCGTACACCACCGGCAGGGCGTAACCTAATCGTTTGCCGGTGATGTCGCTGGCGACCGCACCTGGACACGCAGGGTGATCAACCGGCCCGCGGTTACCCGTCGTTCACCGGCTCCGCTGCTTCTCGCACGCGCCTTGGCTTTCGAATAACCGTCTGCCGATAGCCACGGACTACCAACACGATGTCGGCAGAGAATTCTCGACGAGCTTGCGCACGTCAGAGGGGCGAGTGGGCTGCGGCGGCGCTCAGTCGCCGCGGACACCGCCGTGTTTGGTGTGTCACAGACGGCATCCGCTGGTTGGGCCAGGTACGGGCGACGGGGCTAGCATCCGTGACGTCAAGGCCCGGTGGGTATTCGTCCCGGTTGGACTCCAGCCCATCCAAGCCGAGAGTCCGGCGAAGCAGGAGGCGAAGAAAACCGATGTCCGCCGAAGCCGCTGAGGTGTCGCGGCCCAGCCGACGCGGGACGTTGTACCGCGGTGACCCAGGTATGTGGTCGTGGGTGGCGCACCGCATCACCGGTGTGCTCACGTTCTTCTTCCTTTTCGCGCACGTGCTGGACACCGCGTTGGTCCGCGTGTCGCCGCAGGTCTACAACGAGGTCATCGAGACCTACAAGACGCCGCTGGTGAACCTGCTCGAGGTCGGCCTTGTCGGCGCCGTGCTCTACCACGCGCTCAACGGCATCCGCGTGATGCTGGTGGACTTCTGGGCCAAGGGCCCGCGCTACCAGCGGCAGATGCTCTGGGGCATTTTGGCGGTCTGGCTGCTGGTGATGATCCCCGGTGCGTACTTCATGATGGTCCGCACGGTCACCGAGATGTTCGGAGGCTCGTGATGACGCTCGCACTGGACAAGCCGCGCACACCCCGCCGTCCCGCGGCCCGGCGTGCGAACTGGGAACTGGCCAGCTGGGTTTTCATGCGCGTGTCCGGCATCGCGCTGGTCGTGCTGGTCCTCGGCCACCTGCTGATCATGAACATCCTCGACGGCGGCGTGCACCGGATCAACTGGGGCTTCGTGGCCGGCCGCTGGTCCTCGCCGTTCTGGCAGTTCTGGGACCTGTCGATGCTGTGGCTCGCCGAGATCCACGGCGGCAACGGGCTGCGCACGATCATCAACGACTACGCCCGCAAGGACAGCACCAGGTTCTGGCTGAAGGTCCTGCTGTACGTCTCGATGGTGCTGATCCTCGCGCTCGGCACGTTCGTGATCTTCACGTTCGACCCGAACATGGACGCCTGATCTCACCCACCACGAAAGCCTGGACAAACCAATGCAGTTCCACAAGTACGACGTGGTGATCGTCGGCGCTGGGGGCGCCGGCATGCGCGCCGCGATCGAGTCGGGCCAGCGGGCCCGAACCGCTGTGCTGACCAAGCTCTACCCCACGCGTTCGCACACGGGCGCCGCGCAGGGCGGTATGTGCGCCGCGCTGGCGAACGTCGAAGAGGACAACTGGGAGTGGCACACCTTCGACACCATCAAGGGTGGCGACTACCTCGTCGACCAGGACGCCGCGGAGATCATGGCCAAGGAGGCCATCGACGCGGTGCTCGACCTCGAGAAGATGGGCCTGCCGTTCAACCGCACGCCGGAAGGCAAGATCGACCAGCGGCGATTCGGCGGGCACACCCGTAACCACGGTGAAGCCGCCGTGCGCCGCGCCTGCTACGCCGCGGACCGCACCGGCCACATGATCCTGCAGACGCTGTACCAGAACTGCGTCAAGCACGGGATCGAGTTCTTCAACGAGTTCTACGTCCTGGACATCTGCCTGACACCGGACGCGAACGGCGACCCGGTGTGCACCGGCGCGATCGCCTACGAGCTGGCGACCGGCGAGATCCACGTGTTCCAGGCCAAGTCCGTCGTGTTCGCGACGGGTGGCTTCGGCAAGGTCTTCAAGACCACGTCGAACGCGCACACGCTGACCGGCGACGGTATGGGCATCATCTTCCGCAAGGGCCTTCCCCTTGAGGACATGGAGTTCTACCAGTTCCACCCGACAGGTCTTGCCGGACTGGGCATCCTGCTCACCGAAGGCGCCCGTGGTGAGGGCGCGATCCTGCGTAACGCCTCGGGTGAGCGGTTCATGGAGCGCTACGCCCCGACCATCAAGGACCTGGCGCCGCGTGACATCGTGGCCCGCTCGATGGCCCTTGAGGTGCTTGAAGGCCGCGGCGCGGGCCCGAACAAGGACTACGTGCTGCTGGACTGCACGCATCTTGGGGCGGAGGTCCTTGAGACCAAGCTGCCGGACATCACCGAGTTCGCCAGGACCTACCTGGCGGTCGACCCGGTGACCGAGCCGGTGCCGGTGTACCCGACCGCGCACTACGCGATGGGCGGCATCCCGACCAACATCCACGCGGAAGTGTTGCGGGACAACGACCACGTGATCCCCGGCCTGTACGCGGCTGGCGAGTGCGCGTGCGTGTCGGTGCACGGCGCCAACCGCCTCGGCACGAACTCGTTGCTGGACATCAACGTGTTCGGCCGTCGCGCCGGAATCGCCGCCGCCGAGTACGCAGTCAGCCACGAACACGTTGACCTGCCTTCGAACCCGGCGCAGTTCGTCCAGGACCAGCTGGCGCTGATCCTGTCCGAGCACGGCAAGGAACGCGTGGCGGACATCCGTACCGAACTTCAGGCCACAATGGACGCCAACGCCTCGGTGTACCGCACCGAGGACACGTTGAAGCAGGCGTTGCACGACGTACAGGCGCTGAAGTCCCGGTACGCGCACATCACCGTGCAGGACAAGGGAAAGCGCTACAACACGGACCTGCTCGAAGCGATCGAGCTCGGCTTCCTGTTGGAGCTGGCCGAGATCCTGGTCGTCGGTGCGCTCAACCGCAAGGAATCCCGCGGCGGGCACGCCCGTGAGGACTACCCGAACCGGGACGACACGAACTACATGCGTCACACCATGGCGTACAAGCAGGGCGAGTCGCTGACGTCGGACATCCGGCTGGACTACAAGCCCGTGACCTTTACCCGGTACAAGCCGATGGAGCGCAAGTACTGATGACTGCCACAGTTGAGTCAGGAATCCGCGGCGACGCTCCGCCGGTACCGGACGGCGCCGTCATGGTCGCGCTGAAGATCCAGCGCTACAACCCGGAAGTCGACGACGAGCCGCACTGGGAGACGTACGACATCCCAGCGCTGCCAACGGATCGTGTGCTGAACCTGCTGCACTACGTGAAGTGGTACATCGATGGCACGCTAACCTTCCGCCGCTCCTGCGCGCACGGGATCTGCGGCTCGGACGCGATGCAGATCAACGGAATGAACCGGCTGGCGTGCAAGGTCCTGGTGAAGGACCTGATGGCGCGTAAGGGAAAGCCGACGACGATCACGATCGCGCCGATCAAAGGCCTTGAGGCGCGCAAGGACCTGCTCGTCGACATGGAGCCGTTCTTCGAGGCGTTCCGTGCGGTGAAGCCATACCTGATCACGTATGGCAACGAGCCGACGCGTGAGCGGATCCAGTCGCAGGCCGACCGTGAGCGCTTCGACGACACAACCAAGTGCATCCTGTGCGCTTGCTGCACGACTTCGTGCCCGGTCTACTGGTCGGACGGGTCGTACTTCGGGCCAGCCGCGATCGTGAACGCGCACCGCTTCATCTTCGACAGCCGGGATGAAGGTGCGGGCGACCGGCTGGACATCCTCAACGACACCGAGGGCGTGTGGCGCTGCCGGACCACGTTCAACTGTACGGACGCGTGCCCGCGTGGCATCCAGGTGACCAAGGCGATCCAGGAAGTCAAGCGCGCCCTACTCTTCCGCAGGTGAATGCTCGTGAGTGGTTAGTAGCGTTAGAACGCGGCTAACCACTCACGACGACCCTCGGGTGCAAGGTTGAGTAAGAGTTGCGAAAGTAATACCCTTACCTTTCATGAGCGGGAAGCTGACGTCCAAGGGTCAGGTGACCATCCCGATCGCGGTCCGGGAGGAGCTCGGCCTGCAACCGGGCGATGAGGTCGACTTCATCGTCGAAGATGGAGCGGCCAAGATCGTGCGGGCCGCGTCGCACGGTCAGCGCGGGCAACGGATCGTGGCCAGGTTGCGTGGACGTGGAGATGTGCCCATGACCACCGAAGAGATCATGGCACTGACGCGTGCCGACTGAGCGAACCCTTGTCGACTCGAATGTGCTGATCGACCTGCTGACCGAGGACCCGCAGTGGTTCGACTGGTCGTCGGCCGCCCTCACCGCGGCTGCCGACGAAGGGCTGCTGCTCATCAATCCGCTTGTCTACGCCGAGGTCTCCATTCGGTTCACCAGCATCGAAGACCTGGACGACGCACTCTCACCGAACGACTTCGTCCGCACGCCGTTGCCATGGTCGGCCGCGTTTCTCGCTGGCAAGTGCTTCGCCGACTACCGGCGCCGGGGTGGCACCAAGCCTTCCCCGTTGCCCGACTTCTACATCGGCGCCCATGCCGCGGTATCGAAGTTCAGCCTGCTCACCCGCGATACCGCCCGATACCGCACCTACTTCCCCACAGTCGACCTCATCTGCCCAGGTCAACCGTCGTGAGTGGTTAGCGGCGTTAGAACACGGATAACCACTCACGAGGGGTGACCAGGATATGGACTGGGAGGAGTACCTGTACCGCGAACACAGCCCGGCGACCATCGCGCGCTGGGCGAAAGGCTTGCGGTACTTCAGGTTCTGCCGGGCGTACGGCGGCCATCAGAACGACGGCGACCGCCTGTTGGTAGCGCTGAGTGATCCGGCACTCGACCCGGACATGTTCCAGCCGGCCGTCCCCACCATCAGGAACGGCCGACTGGAATTGTGGCTTTCGGACACGTATTACGTCACCGATTCAGTTGTCGATTCCGCACGGGAAATCGAGCGACTGATCCCCGGCGAGCTCGTCATTGATCCGCCGCTCGACGACAAACACTGCGTCTGTCCGAAGTATTACCCGCAGATTTGGGCTTAGACCCCAGCGGTGTTGCGTATGAAGGAACGACTGTTGGCGATGCTCGAATAGTTCTGCGTCCCATTCGGGTTGCTGCCACTGTTCTCACCCGTCGAGCACACACCGACCTGGACGCCGTCCGCGAGCTGCGGACCGCCGGAGTCACCCTTCCACGCCGCGCCGTTCACGCCCTCGCTGCGGATCGCCGGACCGTTGAAGGCGTCCGCGCTCGTACCGGTGACGCGAACGTTGGCGGTCTTGAGGACGGGCGAAGGAGGCGAGCTGCCCTCGGTCTGGCCCCAGCCGAAGATCTGGTTGGTCGAGCCGGTCGCCGGGTTGGCGTCGCCGAGCTTCATGTACTCGGTTTCCACAGCTGAGCTCAGGTGCAGCAGCAGGATGTCGCCGGTCGGCGCGGCCTGCTTGCGGTCGACGGTGCGGTCCTCGCCCTGGCCGAGGTTCACGTTGCCGACCTTGACCGACAGGCTGGAACCGTCGCAGTGCTTCGCCGTGAGCACCCACTGCGCGGCGATGATCGTGCCGGAGCAGTTGAACTGGCCACCCACGTAGATCTGTGCGCCCCACGGCGCGGAGCTGACCGTCCCGCCACCGATGATCATGGGCTGAGCCGGATCAGCTGCCGCGGGCACGCCGATCGCGGAAACGGCGACCGCGAGCGCGGCAGCCGGAATGAATTTACGCATGAAAGCGCATTCCTTTCAGCAGGGGTCGAAAAGGAATGGCTCGGGTACCTCAATTGCGTCCCCGAACGCCCTTTCACGCTATGGTGATCGACGATCAGCGGTAAACCCGTCGTTCGTATGTTTAGACCGAACAGCCCAGCGGGTACGCGTTGCGACTCGGCCAAAAAAGAACGGGGTGACCAGGCGAACCTGGCCACCCCGGACAGCAAGCATGCCTACCTGAAGACACGCACGGTCATCGAGGTGCCTTGCTGGGACTGCACCTGGATCTTCACCCCGGCCGCGGGCAGCTTCACGCCCGCGCTCGGCTGCTCGGCGAACCAGTACGGCTTGGTGTCGTCGAACAACGGCTGCGCGGCCTTGCCACGGATGTAGCTGGCCCGACCGCCCATGGTCAGCGAGAACGAGTCCGACTTCTGCAGCGAGAACGGCGCGTCGTACCCGGCGACACTAGGCTGCCACGGCCTGCCCTGCAGGTTGTAGATCGGGTCAGGATTCGCGTCGACCGGCAGGATCAGGCCAACGCCCGGATGGACGCTGGTGTTGTTGTCCTTCTGCGAAGTGTCCCAATAGGACACCAGCAGGCCGTCCTGGTACGGGAAATGCTCGACGAAGTCCGGCCGGTCCGGGAACCCGAAGTTGAACGGACCGGTCCGCATGTACTGGTCAAACGACACGTACGCGCGGTTGCTGGCGATGTAGAAGTGGTCGAACGTCGCCGTTTCGGTACCGGTCGTCTGCTTGAATCCGGTGAGAGTCCAGCCTGCCGGTGCGCCTTCCGCGCCGTCGTTCACTACGACCGTGCCATCAGCGGTGATCTTGATGTCGTCGGCGAAGAAGCCGTTCGGCGCCACACCGCCATCGGTCACGTAACGGAAGCGAAGCTTGGCTTGCTTGCCCGCCAACGAGTCCAACGGCACGTTCACATCAACCCAGTTCGCCTGCGCGCCGGTCAGTGCTGGCGCGTTGGCGCCGTCCTTCGGGAACGCGGCGCCATTCACCGTGCCGTCCAACGACGTCCACGTCGCGCCACCGTCGGTCGAGGCCTGCACATACAGGTAGTCGAAGTCCGCCTCGATGTCGTAACGCGTCTTCAACGTCAGCGACGCTGACGTCTTCCCGGTCAGGTCAAGGTCCCTGACCATGCTGTTGTCGATGGCATCACCCTTGCCACTCCAATACATCTTCGTTCCGGCGAACGGCTTGCCGTATTCGTCGGTGACCTGTTTATCGGGCAGCACAACGACAACACCTTGCGCCTTGTCCGTGTTGTACTCGTGCGGACCGAGATCGATCTGCCGATCCTGGCCTGCCACAACAACTTCGTAATCCAGCCAACCCAGCTGCAACTTGTCCCACGCGGACAAGTCGTTCGCGCGCGTACCGATCGCCTCCCCGGGGGCCGACACTCGGTTCTGCGCCATCAACGACCACCAGTTGACGCCATTGTCCTGCGCGCCACCGGGTCCAGCTGTGTCGTAGTGGTCAGGCAAACCAAGGTCGTGGCCGTACTCGTGCGCGAACACCCCAAGGCCACCGTTCTCGGGCTGCATGGTGTAGTCACCGACCCACAGACCGGTCGCACCGATCTGCACACCGCCGCGCTTGTTTCCCTCAGGGCCGACCGGCGTGTTCATGTAGGCGAACGCGCGGTGGCTCCAGATCGCGTCCTCACCCTGGACCGGGTCGATGTCGGCCTGGTCACCACCAGCGTGCACGATCTGGAAGTGGTCCAGGTAGCCGTCGGGCTCGTTGAAGTCGCCGTCGTGGTCGTAGTCGTTGCGGTCCCACGTGTCGTACGGCTTGAGCTCCTCACGGATCTGCTCAACCGTCGCACCAGCCGCGACTCGGCTCTCAACCCACTTGGCCAGTGAGTCACGAATCAGGTCGAAGACGTTCACGCACAGCGTGCCCGCACACGGGAAGCCGTTGGAACGACCATACCGGGCCTCGTTGTAGTCGACCTTCACCCAGTCAGTCACCATTCCGTCGACGGAGTACCGGCCGGAAGACTGCTTCTCGTAGAAAGTCTTCAGCGATTCCACTCCGGCGCCCTCGCCGAAGTACATCTGCTGGAAGTGCTCACGCGAGTAGTCCGGCTGCCAGATCGTGGTGTTGTCCACCGCACGGTTCGGCGCCGGAATCTCGTTGTGCAGCGGGCCATCGAACTTCGTCGGGCCGGGCCAAGCCGGATCGGTGTCGACATCGGGATACCGCGGGTCACGCTTGTTCCCGAACTCGGCGAGGACCACGAAGACCTTGTCAGTCTTCTCCCTGCCGAGCTCCACGTACTGATCGACGCGCTGGTTCGGCTGGCCGCCACGCGCCGCGTCGGCGGGCTTGTCGCCGATCCTGGCAACCGTACTCGCGCCGCGCTTCTCCACTTTGGCCTGGCCGGAGAGCACCTCCGCGAGTGCTTCCTGACGCAGCGCGCGGCGCTTCTCCTCGTCCTTGTTCGGCAGATCGTGGTCGCCTGCGGCCAGCTGCGCGGCTGGCGGCGACGCGCTTGGCATCGCCACCGCGGGCGTGGCCAACCCGCTGGCGCCCAGGCTGACCAGCGCACACAGCGCCAAGCCCGCCATTGCTTTCCGATGCACTCGTCCTCCAGCGCACTGACAGCCGGAGACTGGTCACTCTCCGGCACAAATAGTCCGGAAGGACGGTACAAATTAACGCGAAAGAAGGACACGGTCCGTGAGTATGATTATCGCTGTGTAATCATGGGCCGATGTTTTCCCTGGCCGGGCCCGCGAACTCGTTATCCCTCGGTGGATCGCCACTAGACCACCGAATGGGGTGACCAGACAATGGCCGGTCACCCCATTCAATGGAGAAGCGATCTACTTGAACACGCGCACCGTCATCGAAGTGCCTTGCTGGGACAGCACTCTGATCTTCACCCCGGACGCGGGCAGCTTCACGCCCGCGGTGGGCTGATCGGCTGACCAGTACGACCTGGTGTCGTCGAACAGCGGCTGTGCCGCCTTGCCACGGATGTAGCTGGCGCGGCCTGCCGCGTGCAGCGTGATCGAGTCCGACTTCTGCAGCGAGAACGGCGCGTCGTATCCGGCGATCCTCGGCCGCCACGGCTGACCCTGCAGGTTGTAGATCGGCTCGGGATTCGCGTCGACCGGCAGGATCAGGCCAGCACCCGGGTGGGCGGACGTGTTGTTGTCCAGCCACGAAGTGTCCCAATAGGACACCAGCAGGCCGTCCTGGTACGGGAAATGCTCGACGAAGTCCGGCCGGTCCGGGAAGCCGAAGTTGTACGGACCCGTCTTCATGTACTGGTCGAACGACGAGTACGTCCGGTTCGTAGCGATGTAGAAGTGGTCGAACGCCGCCGTTTCGGTGCCCGTGGTCTGCTTGAACCCGTTGAGGGTCCAGCCTGCCGGTGTGCCTTCCGCGCCGTCGTTCACTACGACCGTGCCATCAGCGGTGATCTTGATGTCGTCGGCGAAGAAGCCGTTCGGCGCCACACCACCGTCGGTCACGTAACGGAAGCGAAGCTTGGCTTGCTTGCCCGCCAACGAGTCCAACGGCACGTTCACATCAACCCAGTCCGGCTGCGCACCGGTCAGTGCTGGCGCGTTGCCGCCGTCCTTCGGGAACGCGGCGCCGTTCACCGTGCCGTCCAGGGAAGTCCACGTCGCGCCACCGTCAACCGAGGCTTGGACATAGAGGTAGTCGAAGTCCTCTTCGATGTCGTAACGCGACTTCAACGTCAGCGACGCTGACGTCTTCCCGGTCAGGTCAAGGTCCCTGACCATGCTGTTGTCAACGTCATCTCCCTTGCCACTCCAATACATTCTCGTTCCGGCGAACGGCTTTCCATAGTCGTCGCTGACCTGTTTGTCCGGCAGCACAACGACGACACCCTGGGCTTTGTCCGAGTTGTACTCGTGCGGGCCGAGGTCGATCCGGCGATCTTGGCCTGCCACAACGACTTCGTAGTCCAGCCAGCCAAGCTGCAACTTGTCCCACGCGGACAGGTCGTTGGCACGCGTACCGATCGCGGGCTCGCCTGCGGCCGAAACCCGGCTCTGCCCCATCAGTGACCACCAGTTGACGCCGTTCTCCTGCGCGCCACCGGGCCCAGCTGTGTCGTAGTGGTCAGGCAAACCAAGGTCGTGGCCGTACTCGTGCGCGAACACCCCAAGGCCACCGTTCTCGGGCTGGATCGTGTAGTCGCCGACCCACAGGCCGGTCGCGCCGATCTGGGTGCCGCCGCGCTTGTTGTTCGGCGGGCCGTCTGGCGAACTCGGGTAGGTGTACCAGCGGTGACTCCAGATCGCGTCTTCGCCCTGGATCGGGTCGCCGTCGGCTTGATCGCCGCCGGAATGCACGATCTGGAAGTGGTCGAGGTAGCCGTCCGCCTCGTTGAAGTCGCCGTCGCTGTCGTGGTCGTAGCGGTCCCACGTGTCGTACGGCTTGAGTTCCTCGCGGATCTGCTCGACGGTCGCACCTGCCGCGACGCGGTTTTCGACCCAGCGGTTCACCGAGTCACGAATCAGATCCCAGGTGTTGTTGCAGATGTTGCCCGCGCAGGGAAAACCGTTGGAACGACCGTAGCGGGCTTCGTTGTAGTCGACCTTGACCCAGTCGGTGACCATGCCGTCGACGGAGTACCGGCCGGAAGACTGCTTCTCGTAGAAGGTCTTCAGCGACTCGACTCCAGGCCCCTGCCCGAAGTACATCTGCTGGAAATGCTCACGCGAGTAATCCGGCTGCCAGACCGTGCTGTTGTCGACCGCGCGGTTCGGCGCGGGGATCTCGTTGTGCAGCGGACCGTCGAACTTGGTCGGGCCGGGAATCGCCGGAGCGATGTCGACGTCCGGGTATCGCGGGTCTCGCTTGTTGCCGAACTCGGCGAGGACCACGAAGACGTTGTCCGTCTTCTCCCTGCCGAGTTCCACGTACTGATCGACGCGCTGGTTCGGCTGGCCGCCACGCGCCGCGTCGGCGGGCTTGTCGCCGATCCTGGCGACCGTACTCGCGCCGCGCTTCTCCACTTTGGCCTGGCCGGAGAGCACTTCGGCGAGCGCTTCCTTGCGCAGAGCGCGGCGCTTCTCCTCGTATTTGTTCGGCAGGTCATGGTCGTCGGGCGCGCCGTACTCGATCCCCGGATTGGTCACGCTGGGTGCTGCGGCCGCGGGTGCGGATAAGACGCCGACGCCCATACCGACCAGGGCTAACAGCGCCAGGCCGGTCGAACTTCTTCGATGCACTTGCCCTCCCGTGCACTGAACGGCGGAGAGTGAACGCTCTCCAGCCACCAGATGAACGGGCCGACAGTACGAATTAACTCTGTAGAGTGAAATACGCCATACGTAGGGTTAACACTGTGAGACCAGCTTGGCCGGTCTCACTCGATCAGGCCCAAAAAACGGCGAGCCCCACATTCAGCACGACGAGGCCGCCCAGGGTCGGGCTGAACCACTTCGGCGCCTTGTCCTTGGTGACGTAGAGCACCGCGAGCACGCCGATCACCACGAGCACGAGCAGCTTGATGCCCAGCTTCATGTGGTTGTAGTCCTGGTTGGTCAGCGGCGCGAGCAGCATCAGCGCGAGCCCGGTGACCAGCTGAACGCCCGCGCCATGCAGCCAGCCTTTGTTCACCGGCGCCTCCTTACCGGCCTTGAGCTGCAGCATCAGCGTGCCGACCAGCATCGCCATACCGAGAAGGTGCAGGAACACGAGCAGATGCCGGACGAACTCCACGGGTTCTCCCTGTGTGGTGGGAAGGGTGCAAACAGCCGGAACGGCATTATTCGCCCATGACCGAACGCGACACCGAATGACCCTAGTCTCACATGATCCAGGGCCTTCCACATTCGGTGAACGGGAACAAACTTGCCTCCCCCGCCAACCGACATCACGATCGAGTGACTAGCCTGCAGGTGTGCCTGAACGAGCTCGGCAACTGGCCCGCGTACTGAATCTGAGCCTCGGCATCGCCGCTGCCGTCACGTTCGCCGCGGCGCCTGCCACGGCGAACGCACAACAGACGTCATCGAACAGCAGCTCGCCGCGTAACTCGGCGTCCTCGACCCCGAAGAGCTCGTCGCCCAACAAGTCGACGGGCTCCAGCACCACCGGCAACAAGCCGTCCGACGGCGCCGCGGCGACCAGCTGCACTTCCAAGGCCGTGCCACCACCGGCCAACGACGGCAACGGCGACCAGCTGCCGCCGCTCGACCTGCCGAAGGATCCGATCGGCGGGCCGCGGATGGGCGAGTGCGGCGTCGTTCTGCCGCCGAACGCCACCAAGCTCCCCGACGGTATCGCGGCCGATTCGTGGCTGATCGCCGACGAAGCGAGCGGCGACGTGCTGGCCAGTTATGCACCGCATGCCCGGCAGCGCCCAGCCGGAACGATCAAAATTCTGCTCGCCATGGTCGCGCTGCGCGAGATCCCGGCGGACAAGCTGATCGTCGGCACCCGTGAGGACACCCGGCAGCCCGGCACGAAGGTCGGCATCATCGCCGACGGCAAGTACATCGCGGGCGACCTGATGCGCGCGCTGATCGTGATGCCGGCCGCCGACGCGGCGAACGCGCTGGCCCGTGAGCTGGGCGGACCGGACGAAGCCGCGCTGAAGATGAACAACCTGGCCCGTGAGCTCAAGGCGCTCGACACCAGGGTTGTCAATCCGAACGGCACCGACGTGCCTGGTCAGAGCACCTCGGCGTTCGACACCGCGCTGATCTACCGCGAAGCGCTGCGGATGCCCGAGTTCGAGGCCGCGACCGGCTCGAAGCGGGTGCAGATCAAGCCGCAGGGCAACCGCAAGACCACGATCACCCGTAACAACGACAACCAGCTGCTGAACACCTTCGCCGGGGCGACCGGCGGCAAGGCGGGCTTCACGAACGCGGCCAAGAACGTGCTGGTCGGCAGTGCCGAGCGGGACGGCCGCAACCTGATCGTCGCGGTGATGCGCTCGGAGAGCGAGCCGTTCCCGCAGGCGGAATCCTTGCTGGAATACGGTTTCACGCTCGCCGCGGCGCGCGTGCAGCCGGTCGGCGTGCTGACCGGCGCGACCAGCCAGCCGTCGCCGAGCAGCGCGGACACCCCGAGCAGCGCCGAGACCGAAACGACCACCCTGGCCAGCTCGAACGCGGTGGCCAGGTCCGCGTTCGGGACCGCTGGCCTGCCGATCACCATCCTGGCTGGCGCGGTCGTGCTGATCGGTCTCGTGCTCACCGCACGCAAGAAGATGGCCAGGGCAAAGAGGTTGCGGCTCCAACAGGGTCGGTGACTTGACTTCAGTATTACGCCCTAATCTGGGTTCGTGGTCCTGACGTCACGGCGACTCTTCGCTGTCCTGCTGGCCTCGCTGTGCCTGCTCGCGCCCGCGAGCTTCACGGCGTCGGCACAGCCTGGCGACTCATGCCCGAACAAGACGATCCCGCCAGCGGCCGTGGACACCTCGGAGAACCCGAAGCCCGGCCAGCAGGCACCAACGCCGCCGCCCGTGCCGCAGCAGGCCGCGGGCGGCCCTCGGATGGCCGAATGCGGCGTGGTGCGGCCGTCCACAGCGCCCGCGGTGCCAGCGGACGTCAACACCGGCTCGTGGCTGGTGGCGGACCTGGACAGCGGTGAGGTGCTCGGCGCGAAGGACCCGCACGGCAGGCAGCGTCCGGCATCCGTGATCAAGGTCCTGCTCGCGATCGTGGCCATCGACGAACTGGACATGACCAAGGTCGTCGAAGGCACCCAGGAAGACGCCAACCAGCAGGGCACCAAGGTCGGCATGGGCCCAGGCGGCCAGTACACGGTGAACCAGCTGCTCCTGGCGTTGCTGATGCATTCGGGCAACGACGCCGCGCACGCGTTGGCCGTGCAGCTGGGTGGCGTTGAGAAGACCGTGGCGAAGATGAACGCCCTGGCCAAGAAACTTGGCGCGCAGGACACGCACGTCGCCACCCCGTCCGGCCTCGACGGGCCGGGAATGATGACGTCGGCCTACGACATGGCGGTGTTCTACCGCGAAGCCATGAAGAAACCGGATTTCGCCAAGGCGGTCGCCACCAAGCAGATCGACTGGCCGGGCTACGGCACCAAACCGGGCTTCAAAGTCAGCAACGACAACCGCCTGCTCGGCCGGTACGCCGGATTCCTCGGCGGCAAAACAGGTTTCACCGACGACGCCAGGCATACGTACATCGGCGGCGCCGAGCAGAAAGGCCGCAAACTCGTGGTCGTGCTGCTGCGCGGCGAGCAGCAGCCGGTCCGCATCACCGACCAGGCCTCGAAGCTGCTGACGTGGGGCTTTGACGTGGCAGCCAAGAAAATCGACGGCGTCGGCACCCTGGACGCGCCGCCGGCGGACGCCGCGACCACGACGTCACCCGACGCGCAGGCCAGCGGCATTACCGGCGTTGGTCAGGGCTCGGGCCCGATCGACAACAACCGGGGTTTCCTGCCGACGGCGGCGATGTCGATCGCGGCCATCACGATCCTGGGGTTCTTGATCTGGCGGATTCGGCTTCGCTACGCACGTCGGCCGGTTCCGGCCGCTGTTCATCCGGCTGCTCCTGACCTTGACCAGACGGTTCAGCTTGACCGGATTGACCGTCTGTTCCGGGACGACTAGTCGTCGCCGTCCACGCGGTGATGAACAAAAGGAATCGCGCGACAAGGTTGGCGAACACGAGAAGACCGATGACTGGCCCGAAAATCGCGCCGGTCGGCGAACTCGTGACCACGTTCAGGTAGATGGCGCCGAGCTGCTTGAGGATCTCAAACCCGATAGCGGCAGCCAAAGCGCCTTTGACAGCGCTGCGAACATTGACCTTTTCCCGTGGCAGCCGGGTCAGGACCCACAGGAACACCACCCAGTTCGCGATGACCGACAACACCAAAGTCGCGAGGAACAACAGGAATCGCGCCCACCCAGCGCCCTCGAGACCGACAAGGCGCAGCAACAAATTCCCCAGCCCAGTGCCCGCCGCGGTGAGCCCGAAGGAAACGACGAGCGCGAGACCGAGGCTGATCAGCGCGACCAAGTCCTTGAGCGTGCTGGAAATCAGCGGCAGCTGCTTGCGCTCGTGCCCCCATTGCGCGGTCAGCGCGTCGCGCAGGTTGGTCATCCACCCGATACCGGAGTAAAGCGCGGCGATCAAACCCAGGATTCCGACCATGCCTTTGGAATCCAGCGCGGTCGTGACAACCTGGTTGACGGTCTCGCCGAGAGTGCCGGGAACGGCCTTCGTGATGCCGTCCTTGAGCTGCATGAGCAACTCCGGCTGAGCGGCAAGGATGAACCCGGCGACCGCGAAAGCGATCATCAGCAACGGAAACAGCGAAAGCACGGAGAAGTACGTGATCGCCGCGGCGAACTGATTGCCGTACCGCTCAGAGAAAGCGTCGTTGGCCCGGATCAGATGATCGAGCCAACGCCACTTGCGACGGTAGTCATCCAGCTTTCCCACATATCGACGCTAAGACGGCTGCGCCGGGTTTGCATGATGAAACGTCATCCGGCGAGGAAACCCACCCGTTCGTAGGTTTGTGCCAACGTCCGGCTGGCGACCGCACGAGCCCGCTCAGCACCCTTGGCGAGAAGCTTGTCCAACTCGGCCGGATCGTCCAGATACCCCTTCACCGCGGCCTGGACAGGCGTGACGAACTCGACGACGACCTCACCGAGATCCTTCTTCAAGTCGCCGTAACCCTTGCCGTCATAGGCCTTCTCAAGATCCTCGATGCTCCGGCCGGAAAGCGCGGAGTAGATGGAGAGCAGGTTGCTGACGCCAGGCTTGTTCTCGACGTCGTAAACGATCTCGCGGCCAGTGTCGGTGACAGCGGACCGAATCTTCTTGGCAACCTTCTTCGGGTCCTCAAGCAGCTCGACAACCCCAGCCGGGACGGTCTTGCTCATCTTGGCGGTCGGATCCTGCAGGTCGAAGACCTTGCCCGTGTCCTTGACGATGTACGCCTCAGGAAGCGTGAACGTCTTGCCGAACCGCGTGTTGAACCGCTGAGCAAGGTCGCGTGTCAGTTCCAGGTGCTGCCGCTGATCCTCGCCGACAGGCACGAAGTTGGCCTGGTAGAGCAGGATGTCGGCGGCCTGGAGGATGGGGTAGGTGAACAGGCCGACGCTGACCCGGTCGAGGGCCTGGCGAGTGGACTTGTCCTTGAACTGAGTCATCCGACTGGCCTCACCGAAGCCAGCCATGCACTCCATCACCCAGGAAAGCTGCGGGTGTTCGGGGACCTGACTCTGCACGAACAACGTGGCCCGATCGGGATCGATCCCCAAGGCAAGCAGTTGGGCGGCCGAGACCCTGGTGCGCTGCCTGAGCAGCTTGGGGTCGTGCTCGACCGTGATGGCGTGCAGGTCGACCACGCAGTAGAAGGTGTCGTGCGTGTCCTGCATCGCGACCCACTGGCGAATGGCACCGAGGTAGTTGCCGAGGTGGAAAGAGTCAGCGGTCGGCTGAATGCCGGACAGCACCCTGGGGCGGTTCTGCAGCTCGGTGGACACACCGAAATCCTATTCAACTCCCAGCGTGCGCCTCGTGAGTGGTTACGCGGGTTAGAACCCGCGTAACCACTCACGAGGCGCACGCTGGGAAAACGTCAGGGGGTAGCGGGCTGCGGAGCGGGCTCGGGCTCGACAACCGCCACCGGAGCCGTCGGCGCTTGCATAACCTCGGCCGCCGCGGCCTTGTCCTTGGCCGACTTGCGCATGAACCGCCACAACCCGAGCACCATGCCCGTCAAACCGACAGCCGCCACAGCAATGCCAACTGGCCCGGCGACAGTGACCGGCATGGCGTTGGTGCTGTCCTGAGCGAATGCCATCCCGGCGGGCGCGACCATGAAAAGGGTCACGAAAGACACAGTCACCAGGGAACGGGTTCTAGCCACCCGGTCACGCACTGGTTCGCCTCCTGCGACACAAACCGACCTGGCATCCCCCGATCGAGGGACACGGTTGCCAAGAAAAACTACCGAGCGTGTCAAGCGACACCGCGCTCAAGCTTGCGGTCTCCGAGGCTATCGCTCGTTCGGTCACAGGTCGGTCTCGGGGTGTCGATCAAGCCCCGCCGCGTCCGGGAACGCGGCGGGGACCTGCGCTAACGCGCGACCGCGGTCACCGAGCCGTACGTCGTCGTGCGCTGACGTGCGGGGCGACCGGCGAGAGCGGCCAACTCCTCGAGCTGACGGACCGTACGCGCCGAGCCATGCTCTGAACCGGCCATTCGGCTGATGGTCTCCTCCATGAGCGTGCCACCGACATCGTTGGCGCCGCCGCGCAGGATCTCGGCGGTGCCTTCCTCGCCGAGCTTGACCCACGAGCACTGGATGTTCGGGATGCGACCGTGCAAACCGAGCCGTGCCATCGCGTGCACCGCGCGGTTGTCACGCCGAGACGGTCCGGGCCGCGCGACACCGGCCAAGTAGATCGGCGCGTTGCGGTGCACGAACGGGAGCGCGACGAACTCCGTCAGCCCACCTGTCGAGTCCTGGAGGCGCGCGAGCGTGCGCAGGTGCGCGAGCCAATGCCCGGGGTGGTCGACATGGCCGTACATCATCGTCGACGAGGACCGGATGCCGAGCGAATGCGCGGTCGACACAACCTCGATCCACGTCGACGCGGGCAGCTTGCCCTTGGTCAGCACCCAGCGCACGTCGTCGTCCAGGATCTCCGCGGCCGTGCCCGGGATCGTGTCCAGTCCGGCGTCACGCAGGTCGGTCAGCCATTCCCGCACGCTCACGCCAGCCTTGGACGCCGCGCTGACGATCTCCATAGGGCTGAACGCGTGCACATGCATGCCCGGAACGCGTGTTTTGATCGCGCGTACGAGGTCCGCGTAGTAAGTCACGGGCAGCTTCGGGTCTATGCCGCCCTGCATGCACACCTCGGTGGCGCCGTCGTTCCACGCCTCCTCCGCGCGGTCCGCGGCTTCCTCCACCGACAGGCGGAACGCGTCGGCGTCACGCTCGCGCTGCGCGAAGGCGCAGAACCGGCAGCCGACGTAACAGACGTTCGAGAAGTTGATGTTCCGGTTGACGACGTAGGTGATGTCGTCGCCGACGGCCTCCCGCCGCGCGTCGTCCGCGAGCCGCACCAACGTCTCCAGCGCCTCGCCGTCGGATGTCATCAACGCGAGGGCAACGTCGGCGTTCTCCTCGTCCAACAAAGCGCCAGGGTTGGACTCCGCCAGCGAAAGACCCGCTTTCACGTCCGCAGCGAGCCGTTCGGGCGCCTTGGGAAGTTGCTTGCGCAGTTCTTCCCAGTCGCCGTACACGGAGTCGAAGTCGCCACGCCGGTCACCGGTACGTCCCGTGGTGTCGATTGTCGAGTGCAGGTCCGCACGGCCGACCGTTTCCAGGCCGCCGTCCGGCTCTTGCCATGGCAGACCGGCCGGTTTCACGTCCGCAGCAAGGCCTTCCGGCGTCGAGACCGCCGAAATGTGTTCCGCGATACGGATATCTGTCCACTGACCAGGCGCACCCTTGAGAAAACGCGGGTATACCGGCAGCCGCTCGTGCAGCTCGAAGCCAGCTTGGGAGGTCTGCGCGCGTAGCGAATCCAAGGCGGGCCAAGGACGTTCCGGGTTCACGTGGTCCGGGGTGACCGGCGAAACGCCGCCCCAGTCATCGATTCCCGCACGAAGCAGCAGCTGGAATTCCTCGCCGACCAGGTTCGGCGGGGCCTGGACGCTCACGCCAGGCGGCATCAGCAACCGGCCGACGGCCACGGTCGCGGCCAGCTCGTGCAGGTCGGCGTCCGGCATGCCGCGCATCGCCGTGTCCGGCTTGGCGCGGAAGTTCTGAACGATGATCTCCTGGATGTGCCCGTACTGACGGGCGATGCCGCGGATCGCGAGCAACGAGTCGGCGCGCTCGGTGAGCGTCTCGCCGATACCGACCAGGATTCCGGTGGTGAATGGCACAGCGACCCGACCCGCGTCTGTGAGCACGCGTAGCCGGACCGCCGGCTCTTTGTCCGGGCTGCCATAGTGCGGGCCCCCGGGTTCACTCCACAGCCTGTGGGCCGTGGTCTCCAACATCATGCCCATACTGGCGGCGACCGGTCGCAACCGGGATAGCTCTTCCCAGGACAGCACTCCCGGGTTCAGGTGCGGCAGCAGACCGGTTTCCTCGAGCACCGCGATCGCCGAGGCGCGCACATAGTCCAATGTGGACTCGAAACCACGCTCTTCCAGCCATTTCCGTGCGGCCGGCCATCGTTCCTCCGGCCGGTCGCCGAGCGTGAAGAGGGCTTCCTTGCACCCGGCAGCCGCGCCTTGACGAGCGATTTCGAGAACTTCGTCACGCTCGAGATAGGCGGCTGGCAGCCGGTGCGGAACGGTCGCGAACGTGCAGTAGTGACAACGATCACGACAAAGTCGGGTCAGTGGAATGAAGACGCTGCCGCTGTAGGTGACGATCCCCTCGCGGCCTTCGGCCCGCAGGTGCGCGTCCCGGACCCGGGACGCGGCGGCCATCAGCTCGTCCAGCTGCTCGCCCCTGGCGTGCAGCAACACCGTGGCCTCGGTGAGGTCCAACGTTGAGCCGTCGCTCGCCCTGCGCAACGCCCGCCGCATCGCCGCGTCGCTCGGACGCGGCTCCGGCGGGGTCATCATCAATTCGGTAGCCACCGAACTAGCCTAGGCGAATCGCGTACAATGAGGTCATGCGAAAGATTGTGGCGAACATGATGCGGCCCCTTCCGGGCCCCGTCAGCGTGCGCTGAATCTCGCACCAGGTACCCGGTCGTCAGCCGGGTATCCACGCAGGTCCCCGCTGATGATCATCCAGCAGGGAGGACCGCGATGAACTTCTACGTCGCCACATCGATCGCGTACGTCAACGCCGAACCACACATCGGGTACGCGCTGGAGTTGGTCCAGGCAGACGTGCTCGCCAGGCATCGCCGACTACGTGGTGAGCAGGTCAGATTCCAGACCGGCACCGACGACAACGCGTTCAAGAACGTCACCGCGGCCCGTGCGGCCAGGGTCGACGTGCACGACTTCGTGAAAGGAAACGCCGCCCGGTTCGCGGCACTGCGCGAGCCGCTGGACCTGTCGTACGACGACTTCGTCAGCACGAGCTCGGACCCGCGGCACTTCGCGGGCGTCGAGAAACTATGGCGAGCTTCCGCCGAGCGCGGCGACTTCTACCGTAAGTCCTATACGGGCTATTACTGCTCGGGCTGCGAGGCTTTCGTGACCGAGCCCTACTGTCCCGAGCACGGAACCAAGGCGGAGATCGTCACCGAGGAGAACTGGTTCTTCCGGCTGTCGAAGTACCAGGACCAGATTCTGCACGCGCTTGAGCACGACATCCGGATCGAGCCGGAAGCACGCCGTAACGAAGTGCTGTCCTTTGTCCGGTCGGGTTTGTCGGACATCAGCGTGTCCCGGCCAGCGGCCAGGTCGAACGGCTGGGGCATCCCGGTGCCCGGCGACCCGTCGCAGGTGATCTACGTCTGGTGGGACGCCTTGGCCAACTACATCACCACGCTTGGCGATTCGTTCGACCAGTGGTGGCGAGACGGCGAGCAGGTGCACGTGATCGGCAAGGGGATCATCCGGTTCCACGCGGTCTACTGGCCCGCTTTGCTGCTGTCGGCGGGATTGCCACTCCCGAAGACGATCTTCGTACACGAGTACCTGACCTCGCACGGCGCCAAGATCTCGAAAAGCTCGGGCGTCCGAGTGTCCCCTGTGGACTTGATCGACAAGTACGGCGTCGACGCGGTCCGCTGGTGGCTGTTGCGCGAACCGGCAAAACTCGGCGACACGGACTTCACCGAGGAAAGGCTGGTCGACCGGTCGGACGGTGATCTGGCCAACGGAGTCGGCAACCTGTTCAACCGGGTCCGTGGCCTGGCGGGCGGTTCGATCCCAACCGGACCGTCGATCGACCTCGCGTCCAAAGTAGACGCCGCACTGCACGATTTCGATTTCAGAGCAGCAACAGCGGCTATCGTGGCCGCGGTCGACGAGGCCAACCGGTTGATAGAAACAACCCGACCATGGGAACTTTCCGGCCCAGAGCGTGACGAAGTTCTGGCACGACTCGGTGGCGCGTGCCGGACGATCGCGCACGAACTGGCGCCATTTCTGCCCTCCGGCGCGGACCGTGTGCTTAACGAATCGAGAGCGTTCCCACGATTGGCGGACAGGAAGGAAACGGCTCAGGCATCATCTGCGACATGAGCTGGACTGCCGAAGTGATCTCCGTGCGGCGCCGTGACCTGCGTGAAACCGTAGCCATCACGCCGACCGGCGCCCACGCGGATCCACGATTCCCGTCACCGACGGGAATCCGGCAGGTGGTGTCCTTCGCGATCGACCTCGTCGTGCACGCCGGTGTGCCGTTTGGAATCGCCTACGCACTGGACCTGAGCAGCCCGATGTTCCTGGTGGTCTGGATCGGCGGCTTCTTCGCGCTGTCGATCCTCGACCGGATCTTCGTCCAGCGCGCCACGCAGGCCACGATCGGCAAGGCCATCACCGCACTGCGCGTAGTCGAGCGCTACAGCGGGGAACCGCCGCAGCTGCGCGCGCTCATCGGAGACTGGTTGTTCGGCGCACTCCGCGTCGCCGCCGCGCTGGTGCCCTAGGGCGTGTTTCGAATGTCCCGGTCGATGAGAGGCAGGATCGGGGTGGTTCCTGGCGACGCCGCGGTGACGCCGCGAATACTGGTTGTCTTTGGGCGTTGCCGCGGTGGCGTCAGGGGCCGCATCCGGCCTGGCTATCGCGATCGGGCATTTGAAACACGCCCTAGCCCTGCCAGGGTGATTGCTGGTCGAGGGTCCTGAGGTCCCTGGCGTGCCGGATCGCGGCCAATTCGGCAAGCATCCGGTCACGCGCGTCAGCATCGTGGGCGACGTTGGATTTGCGCATGTTCCGGTCCAGCCGGGACTTGCGCAACAGCGTCCATTTCGGCGCCAACGCCAACCTCGCGACCCGCCGTGCGGCACGGTCACGTGTGCGAGTCAGGGCGTCACGGTCGTCATCGGCGAGGCCAAAGCGTGAGAGGAACCGTTCCCGCAGTTCACGGCCGATCCGGGCGAGGGTACCCGTGCGCTGATAGCCACGGGCCCGCAACTCCACACCCAGCGCGAAGTGCAACGCGACCACGGACAGCACCGGCCCGAAGATCACCCGAGCAGCACCGAGGAAGGGGCCAGAGAGGACGAGGGCCGCGTAGGCCGATGCGCCACAGAGTGCCCAGGCCAGCCAGCGTGCGGGGCCTGGCGTGCCGCCACGGCGCCGTACACCTTCGAACATCGCGATACCGCACGCGACCAGCACGATTTCCATGCCCGCGAACATCGCGATGCGCTCAGGGACGTTGGTGACGCCGAGTTTGTCACCGAAGAAGCGCCAGCTGGTGTCGACGGAGACGACGAGGCCGACGAGCGCGCCGAGGAGGAAAACCCAGGTACTGAAGCGTTTCTGCGGCTTGTCTGGTGCCGCGGACGGTTTCTGAATCGCGACTGGCTGCTCAACTGGGACCGTCTGCGGGGTCTCTTGCGGTTTGCGAACCGGGGCCAGTACCTGTGTCTCTTCGGGCTTGCCGACCGCGGGTGCCAGTTGCGGCGCGGGCGTGTCGGTTGTGATGGCGTCCAGTTCGGCGATCATCTCCGGCGTCAACTTGATCAGCTCTCCCGTTGACCCGATGCCATTCTGCTTGCGCCAAGCGCTGACCACGCTGGACAAATGCGACCGATCAGGCCGAACCTTGTACAGCGCCAACCAAGCGCGCACCGCGGCGGTCGTCGGCTGCGGAACCTGTTCGCACGCATAGCGGATCTTGTCGGCTTGGGAGCGTAAGGATTCCAGCTTCGCCTTGTGTTTCGGCGCAGGCCGGGTCGCTACCGAGGTGATGTCCGGCTGGACACTCACGAGCGGTCCTCCACTTCATGTTCGCCAACATCGTCAGATCGCTTGCGCGCCACACTGATCAGCCTTGTGGGAACTTCCGGTGGTGGGCCGGTTGATGTTCCTGCCCACAGCCCCGGGCAGCGTACTACAGCGATCAGTCCGCGAACGTGACCGTCACCGGCGCGTGGTCGGACCAGCGCTCGTCATACGTCGCAGCGCGTTCGACGACAGCATTTGTCGCGCGCGACGCAAGGCCGGGAGTCGTGATGTGCAGGTCGATCCGCCAGCCTGAGTCGTTGTCGAAAGCCTTGCCGCGGTAGCTCCACCACGTATACGGCCCAGGGCCTTCCGGATGCAGCGCACGCACGACATCGACATAGCCGACCTCGTCGAAGATCTGGCTCAACCAGGCGCGTTCTTCGGGCAGGAAACCAGAGGACTTCTGATTGCCCTTCCAGTTCTTCAAATCCGCCTGCTGGTGCGCGATATTCCAGTCACCGGCGACAAGAACCTCGTCACCGGCCGCTGCGGCTTTGTCACGCAACTCGGCGAGATACGGCAGGAACGCTTCCATAAAGCGTTCCTTCTCAAGCTGGCGCTCAGTTCCCACGTCACCGCTGGGCACATACACACTGCCGACAACGATTCCGGGCAGCGCGACTTCGACATACCGGCCGCTGTCTTCGAATTCCGCTGCGCCGAAACCGATCCGGACCGCGTCAGGTTCCAAACGGCTGTACACCGCCACGCCCGCGCGGCCTTTCATGGCCGCTGGCGCGTGCGTGGCGAACCAGCCTTTGGGCGCACGGACTTCGGGCGGCAGCTGGTCCATGGTGGCCCGAACTTCTTGCAGGCACACCACATCAGCCTCGGTCGAATCCAGCCACTCGGTGAAACCCTTGCGAGCAGCGGCCCTCAGCCCGTTTACGTTTATCGAGGAAATAATCACAGTGTCTGATTGCCTCGCTCCGCTCGGCGGACTTGGTCGCCAAAGCCAGCCATTTCCGCCCCGCCCCGCGCAGCCGACACCGCGCAGTGCTCGGCGCACGCTGTGACAGGGGCGGTATCGGGCGTGTTGCGTGGCGTAAATGCCCGGCGCGACCAAGTCAACAGTCGCGGCCCGGCAGTGGTTGGACGTACTCGTTGGACACCCAGCGGCCTTCGGAAAGCTTGCGGAAGCCGTTCTGCACGGTCTTCTCCGCGTCGGCCTCGGCCTTGAGCCGGAACTTGCCGACAATCGGGGACTTCCCGTCCGGAAGCGCGCGCACGTTCAGCACATCCGCGGTCACCGCGACCCGGCACGCCGTCGTCGCCGGCGCGTTCGCGTTGTTCGCACCGCCGTTTTGCTGTTTCTCGCTGCCAAGCACGTACAAGATGACGACCCCGACCAGCACCGCGACCACGATCAGTGTCCGCTTCGGTGCCAACACGATCACCTCTCTCGCCCTGGCCCACAATTTCGTCACCATGAGATACGTATAACGCAACTCACAGTCTTGACAGAACCACTGAGCGTGAAGACCACCCGAGTCAGCGATCAACCACCCACGGTGATTATGCCCTGGTGCGCCCCCCATGGGCAGGCCCATGGGGGTCGTTCCAAGTGCGAACCTTAAGCCATCTTGCGCTGCAGGTTCTCGTCCAGGGTGGCCAGGAACTCCTCGGTGGTCTGCCATGCCTGGTCAGGGCCGACGAGCAGGGCGAGGTCCTTGGTCATCTTGCCGCTCTCGACGGTCTCGATGACGACCTGCTCCAGCGCGTGCGCGAAGCCGGCGACCTCCGGCGTGCTGTCCTGCTTGGCCCGCGCGTCAAGGCCACGGGTCCACGCGTAGATCGACGCGATCGGGTTGGTCGAGGTCGGCTTGCCAGCCTGGTGCTGGCGGTAGTGCCGGGTGACCGTGCCGTGCGCGGCCTCGGCCTCGACCTTGCCGTCCGGCGTCATCAGCACCGAGGTCATCAGGCCGAGCGAGCCGAAGCCCTGCGCGACCGTGTCGGACTGCACGTCACCGTCGTAGTTCTTGCAGGCCCAGACGTAGCCGCCTTCCCACTTCAGCGCGGCCGCGACCATGTCGTCGATCAGCCGGTGCTCGTAGGTCAGGCCCTTGGCGTCGAAGTCGGCCTTGAACTCGGCCTCGTAGATCTCCTGGAACACGTCCTTGAACATGCCGTCGTAGGCCTTGAGGATCGTGTTCTTGGTGGACATGTAGACCGGGAACTGGCGCTCGAGGCCGTAGCGCAGTGAGGCGCGCGCGAAGTCCTCGATCGACTTGCGGTAGTTGTACATCGACAGCGCGACGCCGCCGCCCTCGGGGAAGTTCGCGACCTCGAACTCCATCGCCTCGCCGCCGTCGGCCGGGGTGTAGGTGACGGTCAGCGTGCCGGGGCCGGGCACCTTGAAGTCGGTGGCCTTGTACTGGTCGCCGTGCGCGTGACGGCCGATGATGATCGGCTTCGTCCAGCCGGGCACGAGCCGGGGGATGTTGGAGATGACGATCGGTTCACGGAAGATCACGCCGCCGAGGATGTTGCGGATGGTCCCGTTCGGGCTGCGCCACATCTTCTTCAGGCCGAACTCCTCGACCCGCGCCTCGTCCGGCGTGATGGTGGCGCACTTGACGCCGACGCCGTGACGCGCGATGGCGTTCGCCGCGTCGACCGTGACCTGGTCGTCGGTGGCGTCCCGGTGCTCGATGCCCAGGTCGTAGTAGTCCAGGTTGATGTCCAGGTACGGGTGGATCAGCTTGTCCTTGATGAACTGCCAGATGATGCGGGTCATCTCGTCGCCGTCGAGCTCGACGACCGTCCCCTGGACCTTGATCTTGGCCATCTGCCTGGGTTCCTCTCCCGGGATGTTCTCGTCTTTGAGTCTGCAGTTAACGGTACAAGCGTACTGGTAGCTTGTCCTGGCCGTGTCGCGGCCATCACTTGGCCAGGATCGTATGACTGCACGGGAGAGGAACGCAGGCTGCGTCGGTTCAGCTGCGTCGACGGGCCCTCGCCAACATCAGCGCCGCGACACCTCCGATCAGCAACAGTGCGCCGAGCAGCACGTACGCGCCACCGCTGAAGCCGGTGTACGCCAACCCGGATTTACCGGACGTGTTGTCAGACGCTTCGACGACCGCGGGCACGCTCGACGAAGTCGTGACCGGCGTGGAGCTGCTCGAACTCGAGCTGGAACCAGTACTCGTACTCGTAGTACTCGTGCTCGTGCTGGTACTCGTCGAGGTCGGCGGTGTGGTCGTCTTCGTCGTGGTCTTGGTTGTCGTGGTCTTCGTCGTTGTCTTTGTCGTAGTCGTGGTCGTGGTCGTGGTCGTCTTCTTCTTGCCGCACACGAACCAGTGACTGATCTCCGCGGGCTTCCCGCTCGGCACGAGGGGCGAGTGCAAGTCGTTCCACGGCAGCGAGCCCAAGGCGCCTGGCAGGTACTTGTTGTACGCCGGGCCGCCCTTGACGATCACGCCGGTCACCTCGTACCCGGCCGGAATGGCGGTGATGTCGATATAGGTGTTCCCGGTGACATTCGAGGTCACCTGGATCGTTACACCAGCAAGACCCGCTTGGGCGCAGGTCGTGACGTTACCGGCGACGGCAGTCGCCCGCGGGTCACCAGACTGCGGCGCGCCGGGAGGCTGGGCCGCGATCGCGATGGAGGCGCTGCTGAGCGAGACGCCGAATGAAACGGCGAGTGCGATCAGCGCGCGACGGACGTTGCGCTCCATGTGAATGTCTCCTTCGGACAGTCCCAGGCACAGGGATCATCGTCAGGGAGCGGAGTAAGCAACTGCTCCATGCGGACTAGTGACCTGTCCGTTAACCAGCCGTTATCCGACCGGCGACACCGTCCACAAAGGATCCCCAGGTCAGCGGCGAAAAACGGCTATCCTGCGGAAAGGTGATCTTGAGGGGGAGTTCCGACGATGGCGACTGGGCCGACGCATGCGATGAGTGGCTTATTGGCGTGGTCAGCGACGACAGCGCTGGCGACGGATCATTCGATCGGCCAGCTCAGCCCACGTGCATGGGTCGTCGGAGCGGTGCTGGCGACGGGCGCGGCGCTGTTACCCGACCTGGATCACCCGGGGTCAACGGTGTCCAGGACGTTCGGCTCGATCAGCCAAGGCCTGTCCAACGGAATCAACGCGCTGAGCCACGGCGTGTACCGGCTGACCAGAACCAAACGTGACTCCAACCGCGACGGCGGACACCGAGGCCTGACACACACGCTCGTCTTCGCGGTGCTGGCCGCGATCGGCACTACGGCAGTCGTGCAAACCAGCGAGAAATGGGCGTTGCCGGTCCTGATGTTCATGTTCGCGGGCCTCGCGGTCCGCGGAATCCTGCACAAGTGGCATCCCCGTAAAGACGCTTTGGTGATCACGCTGACCTCCGCCGGCGTGACGGCGTTATGTCTGTTGTGGACAGAGCAAACCTCGGCCAACGCGGCTGCTTGTGGTGTGGCAGTGGGAATCGGCTGCATCGCGCACTACATCGGCGACGCGATCACCGAGCAGGGTTGCCCAATGCTGTGGCCGATCCCGCTCGGCGGAAAGACGTGGTACCCGGTGGCGCCGCCGAAGATCCTGCGAATGCGAACCGGCGGAAAGGTGGAGATGGCGGTGATCGGGCCGCTGGTCACGGTCGTCTCGGTGTGGCTGTCGCTGGCGGCGTTACAGCAGGCAGGAGCCATTCCGTCGTTGTGGGGATTCACCTTCCTGCCTAGTTAGAATCCGCCGAGTGAACGTGTTCGACGAGCTCGCGGCCGGGTACGACGACGACCTTTTCCACCAAGTGGTGGCAGAGAAGTTGGTGGGCGGAGTGGCCGATGCCCCACAACCCGGTTTGGTCCTCGACGTCGCAACCGGAACAGGTGCCGCGGCTTTCGCGGCCGTGCAACACCTGGGTGCACGCTCAGTAGTCGCCCTGGACCTGTCGCCGAAGATGATCGACCGCGCGAAGGTGAAAGCCGCCGTTCAAGACCCGTTGCGCGCGATCACCTGGCATGTCGGACCTGCCGTACCCGCGCCCGTTCCAGCCGCGAGCACGGATCTGGTCGTGTGCGCGTCCTCTTTGCACTTCCTTGGCGCATCGGCATTGAAAGACTGGCAGCGCGTTTTGAAACCCTCTGGCCTGTTGGCCTTCAGCATGCCGCTGGCATCGACTTTCACGCCGTCGCCCGCGTTCGCTTCTTTGCTGGCAACAGACATTCCGTTGCCAGCGTCGGTGGACGAAGCCGCGGCCATCGCGGTGCACGCGGGGTTTTCCGACGTGGTCGCGCATCGGCTTGAGGTTTCGTCGCGTGTGGTGTTCCTGGTGTACGCCGCGAGTTGACCCCAGATTGCCGGGAAATCATCCCGGCCGATATGAGAACAGGCGCCCTGTGCCTGGCGTGCCAGTTCTCCGACGATCGGAGTTCCTCCTGCTGAGAAAGGAAGGACCCGATGAAGCTCAGAATTCTGGCCGCGACAGCCGCCGCGGCAGGCGCGCTCGCCGTGCTGCCCGTCGGCATCGCGACCGCCGCCCCAGCTTGTTGCCCGCCGGGAAAGTCCCTCGAAGGCGAATTCCCGACCCGCGCACAGTGTGAAGCGGCCCGGCCGTTCGACATCACGTCATCGTGCAAGTGGAACTCAAACACGGGCCTGTGGGAATTGTGGGTGAGCAACTGATGATCCGTACGGTGATGGCGGCCGTGGTAGCCGCAGGCGCACTCGCTTTGGTGCCGTCAGGAACGGCTGCGGCCTGCTGCAAACCACCGAAGTTCCTCGTCGGCGTGTACCCCACGCTGGCCGAGTGCCAAGCGCACCAGACCCCGGTCGGCGAGTGCAAGCGACTGGGCGACGGCAGGTGGGGGCTCTACGAGATGGCCGACCCGGTCTGAGACCTGGCCCGCCGCGTCTTCACCGCGGCGGGCTCGCTTCGTACACCTGGACGATCGACGCGACAACGTCCACTTCAGTCGGGCCGACAATGCGTACCCAGACCAGTTCATGATCAACGCCCTGGCACTTGGCGATCGCCCAAGACTCGGGTGACGGCGGCAGGTGGGTCAGCGAGATCTCGTCGACGAAGCCGGGGCCCAGCTCACGTGGCTTCGTCATGGCCAGGGAATAGATGCCGGACATCGAGATGATCACGTCAGGTTTGCCCGTGCCACGAGTGGACATCAGGGCGACTTCCATCGAGTCCTCATCCCCGAACGCGACGACCGTAACCCGTTCAATGAAGTACCCGACACATCCGGACAAGGCCCGTGCCTCGTCCTCCCACCGGTTCCCGACCACGCCGCCGGTCATATTCCCCTGCCCACAAAGTGATCAGTCCGCGTCCTCAAGCAGACGCGCCGCCGCAAGCGGATCCATGCAGTTCGAATACACCTGCTCGCCAGGTGCGAGCGGTCGATCCGGCATCGCGAATTCGGGATACCAGCCGAACTTGTCACACCCAGGCACAAGCTCGAGAGTCAGCACGAGCAAGCCGTGTGGAATCGAACCAACGATCCTCAGTGCCACGTATGTGGCGTGATCATCGCTAGCCTGCACGACGATGCCGAGTACCGCGCCCGGGATCTCAGCGACGTGTTCCTTGCCGTCAAGCAATGACGCACAGACCAGCCGACGCACAACGACCCGGAGATCACGGACCATCCGGATCGCGGCCTCGGCCCGATACCGATCGAAATCGTCGTCGTTCGCCAGCCAGTCCTGACAAGAAGTCTGAGTCGCAGAAACGACACCAGATTCCGCGTTCCGGCGGGCTCTGGAGGCTCTCGCAGCAGTCGCGAACGCCTCGTAGAAGTCGTTTCGACTGCCTTCCTGCCTTATCCCCGCCGCGACAAGCCAACTGGGCTCGCCGACGTCATGGACCGCACCACGCCACCGTTGCACTTTGACCTTGAACAGGACGACGTCGTCGATCGAACGAATCCTTTCGCGACTGCCGATCGGTCCCGCGAACTGTTCGTTCGCTTTACTGACAAGCGGATGATCGACCTCGTCCAACGGTACGTCGATTGACGGAACGCGCAGCAGCAGATCGTCACGAAGACATCGGAGTGTCGGGCGGACGGTCATCGGCTTCGGGAACACCACCAAGTTCGTCGAGCCGCTCCCTGGATATGCCGGTCAGCAATGCCACGCGACTCACATCCGTGCCGTCGAGCGCCTGCATGGTGCGACGCAACGCGGCATTGATCTCGTGTCGTCGCGCACCTAAATACTCCCGGACTGCGGCCGCGAGCAGGTCCTTCTGCGACATCCGCAATGCGGTGGCTCCGTGCGCGATCAAGGCGTGGGTCTCTTGATCGACCTTGACCGGGGACGACGGACTCGCCACGTGCACCACCTCCGGTACCCAATGCTACTTGGGTACCAGGGCGAGCTCAACTGGCGACCAGTCGATCCACCAGCAGTAGTCAAACGGACTTGAACTCAACGGATAGCCGCATGTCCAAGGCAACAGCGATTCGCTCAAGCACCGGCAATGTCGGCACCGTGCCGCCCGCCTCGAATCGCGCCAGCGCGGACTGTGTCATGCCTACACGGTTTGCCAGTTCCGTCTGCGACCAGCCACGTTGTTCACGCTGGGCCCGTACTTCGGCGCCTAGCTCGAACGCGATGCCGCGAAGAGGAAAACACCCGGATGTGTCACGATTGCGGCCATGACGCGCACGCTGCACCTCGCTGGGGACCCGGAAGCCGACGCGCTGCTGGCCAAGGAGCCGCTCGCGTTGCTGATCGGCATGCTGCTCGACCAGCAGATCGCCATGGAGGTGGCGTTCAAGGGGCCGCAGAAACTCGTCGACCGGCTCGGCAAACTCGACGTGCACGAGATCGCCGAGTACGACCCGGAAGCGTTCGCGACCCTGGCGACCACGCCACCAGCCATCCACCGGTACGGCGGATCGATGGCGAAACGGGTGCAAGCCTTGTGCCAGTTCATTGTCGAGACGTATGACGGCAAGGCCGACCGGATCTGGAAGCAGGGTAAGCCGGACGGCCCGGAGATCCTCAAGCGGCTCAAGGCGTTGCCGGGTTATGGCGAGCAGAAGGCCAAGATCTTCCTTGCGCTGCTTGGCAAGCAGTTCGGGTTGAAGGCTGAGGGGTGGCGCGAGGCCGCTGGCGCGTATGGCGAGGAGGGGTCGCGCCGGTCGATCGCCGACGTCACCGACGACACCTCACTGCAGGAAGTCCGCTCGTTCAAGAAGGCAGCAAAGGCCGCCGCCAAGTCGTGACTACCTCTTGTGTCCGGTTTTACTCTGGATGACCGGAGGTGAGAACCATGCAAGCGACGGTGGGTGACCGGCTTCTCGTCCACGGCAAGAATGTGGGCCTTGCCGACAAGCATGGCGAGATCATCGAAGTGCGCGGCGACAACGGCGCGCCGCCTTATCTCGTCCGATTCGCGGATGGTCACGAAGGTCTGGTGTTCCCCGGCCCTGACTGCGTTGTGGAACGGGTAACCGGATCCTGACCCGGCCCAAGCAGCTAGCCGACAACCGTTTCCGCCAGGTCGTCGGCGAGCTGCCGGGTCGCGGCCGCCACACCTGACCATCGGCGAGACAGGTCAAGGTCGAACTCGAGCGGCCGTCCCCGCACGTCCAACATCACCCCGCCAGCCGACGGCAAGGTCACCATGGCCGCGGCCAAGTCCATGATCCGATGGGTGTCCGACCCTGGGTCGACGAATGCGTCCATCGAGCCTTCGGCCACCAACGCGGTCTCCAAGCACGTTGTCGACAGCACCCGGACCCGGTCGACCCGCGAAGCCACCCGCAGCCAAGCATCCATACTGTTGTCCTTGGGCCGCAACATGGCGATGGAGGCACCGTCCACAGTGGTCCGCCTCGAGGTCTGGTACGGCGTCGGTTGCCCCGCCAAAGCCCACCACGCCCGCCCGGTGTCGAGCCACACCGTCAAAGCCTCAGTCGCCACACCATCCCGGAACACGGCACCCGCGAAACACGACAACGGCACGCCCATCGCCGCGTTCGCCGATCCGTCCATCGGGTCGATCACCAGGGTCACGGCCGAACCGTGGTCTACGAAGCCGGCTTCCTCACTCAACAGGTTGACCTGGGCCGCGTCGATCACGTCGATGATCGCTGCTTCGACCAACGCGTCGACTCGCATGGTTGGGGTGCCGTCCGCGCCGGTTGCGACCTCTTCGGCCAGTTCTCGGCGTGGGAAACGGGCCCTTGCTGCGCCGTACGCGGCTGCGGCTGCCCGTGCGGCGTCGGCGAGCGGGGAGTAGACGCCGTCCGGCAGGCTTGGCTCGGGCACCGGCCACGTGATCATCGACATGACTTGAACGGTACGCCCGGGAACGGGACTAGCCTCCTAAACGTTGCGTAACCAGAAGGAGGCGTTGTGCAACATACGGGGGATGGTCAGCACCTGCTGGTGGTAGACGACGAGCCCGGAATCACCGAACTGTTGTCCACCACGCTCAACCTCGCCGGTTACCGCGTCTCGACGGTTGGCTCCGGCCACGCGGCGCTGAACGCGGTCGAGGCTGAGCGGCCTGACATGGTCATTCTGGACGTGATGCTGCCCGATATGGACGGTTTCACCGTATGCCGCAGGCTCAACGAGCGCGGGCACGCGCCGCCCGTACTGTTCCTGACGGCGCGCGGGTCGGTCGAGGACACCGTGACCGGGCTGCGGATCGGGGGCGACGACTACGTCACCAAGCCGTTTCACGTCGTTGAACTGCTGGCCAGGGTGCAGGCGCTGCTGCGCAGGTCCGGCAACGGGGTCGGTGAGCCGGTGCTGCGCTGCGCCGACCTGGTTCTCGACGAGACCAAATTCCAGGCTGTCCGCGACGATGAAGCGCTCGATCTGACGCCAACCGAGTACAAACTGTTGCGCTACCTGATGGTCAATGCCGGTCAGGTGATGACGAAGGAACAGATCCTGCAACACGTCTGGCAGCACGAGTTCGGCGAAGGCGTGGTCGAGAAACTCGTCTCCCGGTTGCGCCACAAGGTCGACGCTGGCCGTCGCCCGTTGATCCACACGGTCCGCGGCTTCGGCTACCGGATCGCTGAAGCCTGATGCCGCGCAAAGGAATCCGGGCTGTCCGCGGCCGGTTGCTGTTCGGCTTGATCTCGCTGACCCTGCTGGCCATGGCGATCATCGACGTCGCCGCGCTGTTCGTCGTCGACCTGTACGCGCTCAACCGCGTCGAACGCACCCTCACCGAGGTGCAGCGATCCTTGCCGATCATCGGCAACCGGCCGATCAACGTGGAAGGCGTCACGCTCGAACAGCAACTGCCGGAAGGCTTCTTCGCGTCCGTCGTCACCGAGGACAGGCGCGTGCTGACCACGGCGAAGGCCAACCTGCTGTCCGGGGAAACGATCACCGCGCCGCAGATTCCCGACCCGCTGCCGGCCGGTTGGGCCGACCGGCCGGTCACTGTGTCCTCTTCGGACACCCAGTTCCGGGTGCAGACCTTCGATCTCGGCACGAACGCGGCGATCAACCTGCCAGGCACGAGCGTGCCGGTGCGGTTCAGGTACGTGATCGTCGGCGGCAGTCTCGGGCCAGGCGAGGACGCCGTCCATCAGCTGCTGGTGTTCGAGCTGATCGCGACCGGAGCCGCGGTCGTGGCGGTGACCGTGTTCGGCATCCACGTACTCAACAGATCCCTGCGCGAACAGCGGAACATGGAAACGCGGCTGCTCGAGTTCCTCGCCGCGGCCTCGCACGAACTGCGCTCGCCGCTGACCACGATCCGCGGCTGGGCCGAGCTGCAGCGCGTGTCCGGCGAACCGGAGCTGGCCGAGAAGGCGCTGAGCCGGATCGAGAAGGAAGCCACCCGGATGAACTCGCTTGTCGATCAGCTGCTCGAACTGAGCCGCCTCGATCTGAACCGGAAGTTCGCCCGCGAGCCGGTCGACATCCGCCGCATCGCCGCCGAACTCGTCGCGGACACATCAGCGTTGATGCCGGACAGGGAGATCACCCTGGACGCACCGGCCGAAACGATCATCCAAGGCGACGAAACCCTGCTGCGGCACGTGCTCGGGAACTTGATGAGCAACGCCTTGCGGCACACGCCAGACGGCACGCCGATCACGGTCAGCGTGCACGGAAACCGGCTGTCGGTCGCCGACAAAGGGCCAGGAATGGCGCCGGAGACGGCGGCCCGCGTCTTCGAACGCTTCTACCGCGCGGAAAGCCGCTCTGGCGGCTCCGGGCTTGGTCTGGCGATCGCGCGTGGCATCGTGCAGGCACACGGCGGCGACATCAGCGTGACCACGAAGCTCGGTGAAGGCAGCACATTCACCGTTGAGCTGCCGACGGTCAGCAGTTCGTCAGGTAAGTGACAGGGACAGGTCAGGTTCACCCGGAAACGTCGAGAGTGACGACTGCCGAGGAGTGAACGAATGACCGACACCCTGTCCGGGATCCCCCAGCTGCCGGTGGATCGGGTCAATCCCCTTGATCCGCCGAGGGAGCTCTACGAGCGCGGCCCGTTGAGCAGACTGACCTTCACACGCGGCGAGATCGGCTGGCTGGTCACCACCCACGAGCTGGCCAGGGCGGTGCTCGCGGACCAGCGGTTCAGCACCCGCAACGAGCTCAACGCGTCGGTGATCAGCAACCAGTACGACAAAGATCCAGCGAAACCGGGGCTGTTCCTCGCCCAGGACCCACCCGACCACACCCGCTACCGGCGGCTGCTGACCGGCCAGTTCACCGTGCGCCGGATGAACCAGCTGATCCCACGCATCCAGCAGGTCGCCGACGAGCACGCCGCGGCCATGCGTGAGCTCGGTCCGCCGGTCGATCTGGTGCAGGCGTACGCGTTACCGATTCCCTCGTTCGTGATCTGCGAGATCCTCGGGGTGCCGTACGAGGACCGCTCGGGTTTCCATCGCGACAGCCACACCATGCTCGACCTGACCAGGACGCAGGAAGAGGTCAAGGCCGCGGTCGAGAGCATCGAGGACTACCTGCTGCAGCTGGTCAAGGCCAAGCGGGTCAAGCCGAGCGACGACATGCTCGGCGGCCTGATCGCCGAGGACGGGCTCAGCGACGAGGAAATCGCCACAATGGGTTTCCTGCTGCTGCTCGCCGGGCACGAGACGACGGCGAACATGTTGGGGCTCGGCACTTTCACGTTGCTGACCAACCCTGAGCAGCTGGCGCTGCTGCGCGAGGACCCCAGCCTTGTCGACAACGCGGTCGAGGAGCTGCTCAGGTATCTGACGATCATCCACTTTGGAACGACAAGGGCCGCGCTGGAAGACGTCGAACTCGACGGCCAGCTGATCAAGGCAGGCGAGACGGTGGCGATCTCACTGTCCGCGGCCAACCGTGACCCGATGCGGTTCGTCGACCCGGATCGCCTGTCGCTCAAGGGAAGCCCGACTGGTCACGTCGCCTTCGGGCACGGCATCCACCAATGCCTCGGCCAGCAGCTCGCCCGTATCGAGATGCGCATCGGCTTCGCCACCCTGCTGCGCGAATTCCCCACGCTGCGGCTGGCGACGCCGCCGCAGGACGTCCGGTTGCGCGACCAGATGGCGATCTTCGGCGTCCACGAACTCCCTGTGACCTGGTGAGGTACCCGATGACTGAAACACTGCCCGACGCCCCCATGCTTCCGACCACCCGGCCGAACCCGCTCGACCCGCCCGCGGAACTGCACGACCGCGGACCGTTGAGCAGGCTGACGTTCGCCGACGGCACGGTCGGCTGGCTTGCCACCACACACAAGCTGGTCCGCGCGATCCTGGCCGACCCGCGGTTCAGTGCCGAAGGCGAGAAACGCAAGAACCCGGTCAGGCTGAACCTGACCACCGAGCCAGCCAAGCCGGGGATGTTCATCACGCAGGACGCGCCGGAGCACACGCGCTACCGGCGGCTGCTGACCGGCCAGTTCACCGTGCGCCGGATGAACGAGCTGATCCCCAGGGTTCAGGAGATCACCAACGAGCACATCGATGGCATGCGCAGGCACGGCCCGCCGGTGGATCTGGTGCAGGAGTTCGCATTGCCGATCCCGTCGCTGGTGATCTGCGAACTGCTCGGCGTTCCGTACGCCGACCGCGCCCGGTTCCAGCACGATTCCAGCAAGATGCTGTCGCTCACCACGTCCATCGATGAGGTGCGGGCGGCGGTCGCGTCGGTCGAGGACTACATGCTCGAACTGGTGCGCACGAAGCGGGAACAGCCTGGCGACGACCTGATCACCGGCCTCGTGCAGCTCAACGAGCTGACCGACGAGGAAATAAGCAACATGGGCCTGCTGTTGCTCATCGCCGGGCACGAGACCACAGCGAACATGTTGGCGCTCGGGACTTTCACGCTGCTGACCAACCCCGACCAGCTCGCGCTGCTGCGGGACGACCCGAGTTTGACGGACAACGCGGTCGAGGAGCTGCTGCGCTACCTCACGATCGTCCACTTTGGAACGGCACGGACCGCGCTCGAAGACGTGGAACTCGACGGGGTCGTGATCAAAGCGGGTGAGCCGGTGTCGATCTCACTGCCGGCGGCCAACCGTGACCCGATGCGGTTCATCGACCCGGACCGCTTGTCGCTCAAGGGAAACGCGGCCGGGCACGTGACCTTCGGGCACGGCATCCACCAGTGCCTCGGCCAGCAGCTGGCCCGCATCGAAATGCGGATCGGCCTCGCCACCCTGCTGCGGGAATTCCCGACACTGCGGCTGGCGATCCCGGCCGACGAGGTGCCAATGCGCGACGACATGTCCATCTACGGCGTGCACTCACTGCCGGTGGCCTGGTAAAGACTCGTGAGTGGTTAGCCGTGTTAGAACGCGGCTAACCACTCACGAGGGTTTTTAGATCAAACCCAGTGCCTTCACGGCGTCACGCTCTTCGGCGAGTTCCGCGTTGCTCGCGTCGATCTTGGCGCGGGAGAAGGCGTCGATCTCCAGGCCCTGGACGATCTCGTACTTGCCGCCGGTCGAGGTCACCGGGAAGGACGTGATCAGGCCTTCCGGGGTGCCGTACGAGCCGTCGGACACGACACCGGCGGAGACCCACTGGCCCTCCGGGGTGCCGTTCACCCAGTCGTAGATGTGGTCGATCGCGGCGTTGGCGGCCGACGCGGCCGAGGACGCGCCCCGCGCCTCGATGATCGCGGCACCACGCTTGGCGACCGTCGGGATGAAGTCGTTCTCGATCCAGGCCTGGTCGTTCACGGCCTCGGCGGCGTTCTTGCCGTTGACCTCGGCGTGGAACAGGTCCGGGTACTGGGTCGCGGAGTGGTTGCCCCAGATCACGAGCTTGCGGATGTCGTTCACGGTCACGCCCAGCTTGCGGGCCAGCTGCGTGTACGCGCGGTTCTGGTCGAGCCGGGTCATGGCGGTGAACCGGTCAGCGGGCACGTCCGGCGCGTGCGACTGGGCGATCAAAGCGTTGGTGTTGGCCGGGTTTCCGACCACGAGCACGCGCACGTCGTCCGCGGCGTGCGCGTTGATGGCCTCACCCTGCGGCTTGAAGATGCCGCCGTTGGCCTCGAGGAGGTCACCGCGCTCCATGCCCTTGGTCCGCGGCCGCGCGCCGACCAGCAGGGCGACGTTCACGCCGTCGAACGCCACGTTGGGGTCGTCGGTGATGTCGATGCCCGACAGCAGCGGGAACGCGCAGTCGTCCAGCTCCATCGCGGTGCCCTCGGCGGCCTTGAGCGCCGGGGCGATCTCCAGCAGCTTCAGGCGCACGGGGGTGTCCTGGCCGAGCAGCTGTCCGGACGCGATGCGGAACAACAGGGCGTAGCCGATCTGGCCGGCCGCGCCGGTTACGGTGACGTTGACGGGGGTGCGGGTCATTGCCTTCCGATCCACTCAAGCGAGTATTGGGGTCTCGGGCGTGACCAGCTACCGCCAGCACAGTCTCAGCGCCGGGACCAGCCCCGGCAGGTTATCAACCATGCAGTGCGTGGTCTCGGACCGGTGATGTAACCCTCATGCGATCTGGGACACGGATGTTCAACACCGCACTCACCAGCAGGTAACCCAGCATGGCACCGAAGGTGTTCGTGATCAGGTCGTCGACGTCGAAGATCCGGTAGACGAACGGCGCCGTGCCGAAGTTGCCGCTCAGCTGCGTGACCTCAATCGTGAGCGACGCCACGAACCCGAGCACGACAGCCTGGCGCGCGGTCCGCTTCCAGAGCACGCGAGCGAAGATGCCCAGCGGCACGAACAACAGGACGTTCAGGAAGACCTGCTTCACCGCGTTGAGGTCGCCACCGACCGTGTCCAGCACCCACTGGAACGGGATCAGCTGAATGGTCTGCCGAAGCCGTGGCGTTGACGGTGTTGGCAGCGGCAGGAACACGACCGCGAGCGCCAGTGCGGCGTAGAGCGTGACCGCTCCGCTCACCAGCGGGCGCACCCGGCCGCGCAGGACGAGCAGCACAATCGGCCAGATCACAGCGAAGCCGATCAGTCCGAAGTGGATGGCGGTCAGTTGCGTCGCGGTCATGGATACGACGTTATGGAAACGCCGTATCCACGGCTTCGGTCGAAGAGCCCGGGTTGATCAACCGACTGGCCGAGGCCGCCGCTCGGCCGATCGGCCAGGTGTGAGGGCCTGATTTTGAATGCCGTGAGGGTCTTCACGGCATTCCGTCAGTTCAGTGGACCGCCGATGATCGAGGCCGAGATGTAGAGGACCAGCAGCCCGAACCCGCCGTACAACAGGATGTCCACGCGCCGCTTCCGCACAGCGAGCAGCCCGGCCTTGCTGTCCGGCAACAGCAGCCGCAAAGCCGCGGCCACCAGCAGCGCCCCGCCAATCAGAGACGTCCCGCGCCGCCAGTAGTACATGGCAATCAACGCCAGCCCGACAACCACGATCAACAACACCACGCCGAATGGCCATTGATCGCGAAGCTTCGACTTGGAAGGCACGACGGTCACGCCTGCGCCTCAGCAGCCTCGACCACGTTCGTCAGCAGCATCGCCCTGGTCATCGGGCCAATGCCACCGGGGTTCGGCGACAGGAATCCAGCCACGGACCGCACGTCCGGGTGCACGTCACCGGCCATCCCGGACTCCGTCCGGCTCACGCCAACGTCCAGCACCGCGGCACCGGGCTTGACCATGTCCGGCGTGATCAGGTGCGGCACGCCAGCACCGGCAACCACGATGTCGGCACGGATGACCTCGGCCGCCAAATCCTTGGTTCCCGTGTGGCACAACGTAACCGTCGCGTTCTCCGAGCGGCGGGTGAGCAATAGACCTAGCGGGCGTCCGACGGTCACGCCACGGCCGACGACGGTGATGTTCTGGCCCGCGATCGGCACCTGGTAGCGGTTGAGCAGCTCGACGATCCCGCGCGGGGTGCACGGCAGCGGCGCGGGCTCCATCAGCACGAGCCTGCCGAGGTTGACCGGGTGCAGGCCGTCGGCGTCCTTCGACGGGTCGACGCGCTCGAGCAGCCTGCCGGTGTCCAGGTGTTTCGGCACGGGCAGCTGGACGATGTAGCCGGTGCACGCCGGGTCGGCGTTCAGCTCGTCCAGGACGGCCTCGGCGTCTTCCGGTGAGATGTCCGCGGGCAGGTCCTTGCGGATCGAGGTGATCCCGACCTTCGCGCAGTCCGCGTGCTTGCCGCGGACGTACATCGCCGACCCTGGGTCGTCACCGATCAGCACCGTGCCCAGGCCAGGCGCGATCCCCTTGGCCCGCAGTGCGGCCACGCGCACCTTTAGGTCCTCGTAGATCGCGTCACGGGTCGCCTTGCCATCCAGGATCGTCGCGCTCACGCCGCCATCTTCTCAGAGGTGCGCACGGCCGCCACGCCGACCGCGACCAGCGTGATCACCGCACCGAGCACCTCGGTGAACGTGAGATGGGCGTCCCGCGCGGGCACGACGATGTCCAGCAGGACCGCGCCGATCAGCTGCCCGGCGACCACGCACAGGCTGAGCAGCAGCACGCCAACGGCACGTACGGCGACGGCCGACATGCCGATCACGAAGATGCCGAACGCCCCGCCCGTGTACAGCCACCACTCTTGCGGGAACTCGGCTGGCCAGCCACGAAGCAGCACGTCAACCACGGTCGCGACGACCAGCAACACCGTCGAGACGCCGAAGTTGACCATCGCGGCCACGACGGCGTTGCCGGAAGCCTCACGAACCTGGCCGTTCATCGCGGTTTGCCAGGCCAGCCCGAATCCGGCGATCGCGGGCAGGACGAACAGCCACACGTTCTCCGGCTTGTCGAACTGCCCCCGCAGGGCGAGCACGACAGCGCCAGCGGCGATGGCCGCGCCAAGCAACCGCCACACGGTGATCGGCTGCGGCCCGGCGGGACCAAGCCCGGCCCGGTCGACCAGCAGGCTGCTGATCAACTGTCCGCTGACCGTGGCGACCGTGAACACGGCCACACCGAGCGCGGTGATCGTGACGCCCTGCGTGAAGATCATGTACGCGCCGACGAACCCGCCGAGGCACTGCCACCACCGGAGTTCCCTCCTGCGCAACGCTTCGACGACCCGGCCGGTGCCGCGTCGCCCTGCAGGCGTGAGAACTACCGAAGTGACTAGCACCACCAAACCGAAGCCCGTGGAGATGAACGCCGCGAGCACACCGTCTTGCAGCCGCGCGCCCAACTGGCCGTTCACCCGTCCTTGTGACGAGAGCAGAACACCGATCAGGACCGCGGCCAGGCCGTACGGCCATCGCCTCACGAGAGAACCGGTACCGGCGCGGGTTTGGCCGCCGGTATGCGCATCGCCAGCAGCACGCCGAACACGGCCATGACGACCGCACCACCTGCCGCGAAGGACGGACCGCCGTGGTCAAGTAAGAAACCTGACGTCGGCATCGCGAACGCGAAGCCCGCAGTGGACGCGGTCGATAACCAGCCATAGGCCTCGGTTCTGCGGGTTTCTGGCGCGAGTTCGCCAAGCCGTGCGTTCGCTGTTGCGACGGCAGGCGCGATCGCGGCGCCGCCCAACAGCAGCACCAAGCCGATCAGCCATGGCGAAGCAGGGTCGTGCACCGGGGGTAAGACAGGTACCAGGGCCGCCACGCCGACCAGGTTTAGCACCACGCGACGAGTCAGGTTCGGCTTCCCGGTCATCCCGCCAGCGACCAGGCCGCCGACAGCGGATCCGACCGCCCAGACCGCGCCGAGCACACCGGCCAAGATCGGCAAACCGACGTTGCGGGCCCACGCCACGATCGTCATGTCGACCATCAACAGGGCCGAGACCAGGAAAAACGACAGCGCCAACGACGCGATAACGCCGCGCACGTTGAACAGCCCCGCGCGCTGCGACTTGGTGTGCTGAGTCGTCGGCACCGGGCCGCCAAGCCCGGCCAATTTCAGCATCCGCGCGAACCCGAGCGTGGCCATCGTGGCCAGTGCGCCTGAAATCACAAGAGACACTTCCGGGTTCACCGCGGCGACCAAGGTGGCGGCAAGAATCGGGCCGACGGCGTACATGAGCTCGGTCAACGTCGCGTCGACCGAGTACACGGAGTTCAGTGCCGATCCCGAGAGCAGCCGAGGCCAGATCGCCCGGCCGACGGGGATGACCGGCGGGTTGAACAGGCCTACGGTGAACGCCGCCACCGCCATCAACGGCCACCACGAACTAGGGAGCCAGACAGGGATGAACGCAAGTACCGCCAGCCCGACGCCGTAACAGACACCCGTGAACACGATCAGGCCAGCAGCGCCGCGGCGGTCGGCCGTGCGGCCACGGACCGGTCCGGCGACGCCGAGCCCAGTCAGCAGAGCGGCGCCGATCACACCGGCGAGCGCGTACGAACCAGTCCAGCCCGCGACGAGAAAGGACATCGCCAACGGGGTACCGGTCATATGCAGACGCCCCAACGTCGCCCAGGTCAACAGGCCTGGCACGCGGGGGACGGCGGCGAGTTCGCGGTACGGCTGCAGCACCCGCCCACTGTCTCAAGCGGCACCGACAATCTACGAACGATTACTCTCAAGGACGTCACGGGCCTGGTTGGGCATATGGCGAGCGACGCATGTGCCGAACGGGGTCGATAAAGGGAGGATGGGGACGTGACGCAACCGACCCAGCTGGATCCGACCGAGCAGGACACCTTGGTCAAGCAGATCGGCTTGGCGCTGCTGCGGGCCGCACCGCCGGAGTGGCAGCAGGTACAGGTGCACTACCGGGCTGTTGGCCGCTATCACGAGATGTCGGCCGAACTGACCAGCGAGAACGAGGACTCGAGGCCGTGGACGGTGTCCCCGGACATGGCCGCGTTGTTCGCGCGCCTTCGTGCGGGTATGTACCGCGACGGCAGAGGGACCTGGTTCAACGCGCGCTACCAGCTGGACCGGCCGTCGAGCTACAACCTGGAGTACGACCGCGACGAGCCGCAGTGGGACGCCCCGCCGCCGCACCCGGCGTATCCGGACGAGCTGCAGATGTTCCCGCGTGACGAAGAGAACATCCCCGAATGGCTCGCACGGCGGCTTGCCACGCCACCACCACCGCCGCCGCCCCCGGTGATCCCGCCGAACCCCACCCCTCCGGGTGGTTTCGAGCCTGCTGGTTTCGAGCGGCAGCGCTTCCGCGTCGCGAGGACGTTCGACGGCATGGGCCCGCAGGGCCGGCCGATCGTGAACCGGCCGCAGATCGACGAGCTGGACACCGAGGCGATGCTGGCCTACCTGGACGACGGGCCGCTGGCGATGTCCAGCCGCGGCTACGACGTCGACCGGCTGGACCCCGAGGGCCGCAACTCGGTGCCGATCGCGTTCCACACCGACGGCACGTGGATCTGGCCAGCGTCGGTGAACTACTACCTGCGCACGTACGGCGTGAGCCCCGAGCCTGACCTGGTCACGCACATCCGCAGGCAGGGCTTTGAGCTGCCCGAGGTCGACGAGGCGACGTTGGCTGAGGCGTCCGCGGTCGTCAACCGGGGCGCTCCGCCGCCTCCGCCTGGCCGTCCGGCCACGCCACCGCCTCCGCCACCACCCCCGCCTGCGCCTCCCGCGCCACTTCCGGTCGCGCCCCCTCTCGTCGAGGCTGTCCCGCAGCCGCCGACCGTGCCCGGGGTTCCGGCCGTGCCCGCCCCCGCTTCCCCAGGTCCCGCGTTGAACGCGGTCCGGGCGAAGTTCGCTGATCTTGGTGTGCCGGAGTCGGCGTACCGGATCGGTCCGCCGGTCGAGCGAACCTGGAACCTCGAGCGGGTGGACGAAGGCTGGCGCGTCGGCTGGTACGAACAAGATCAGTACGTCACGCCGTCGCACTTCGAGGATGTGGGCGACGCTACGGCGTTCCTGCTTGGCAAGGTCCTGCTGGAAGGGGCTCGGCCCGCGCTGCCGGAGCCCGCTCCGGCAGCAGCCGCGCCGCCTCCACCACCACCGCCTCCTCCTGTGGCACCGCCGCCCCCACCGCCACCTGTGGTCCCGGACGAGGACGACCTGGCCGCACGGACGGTCCTCGCGTTGCCGTCGTTGTCCGCGTTGGAGGACACGAACGAGCGTGAGCCCGTATCCGTGCCAGCCGCGCCTCCGCCCGAGGTGGGCAACTCCACAGCGATGCTGCCCGCGCCCAACCGCGGTGGCGGCGGCAACGCGATGACGGAGACTCGCCCGCAGGACTGGCCGATCCAGCCGCTGTACGGCGAGCCACCGCTGACGTTGTTCCGTGGCAAGCGGATGATCGAACTGCATCCAGGCACCGAGATCGACCGGTTCGGTGAAGGCGACGGCAACCTGGTGTACGCCGTCGGCACGCCGTTCCCGCTGCGGTCACTGGTGCCTGATTGGGTGAATCGGGAGTACCGCGTCTACCGCGTGCAGCAGCCGGTCGAGGTGCTGACCGGCGTCGCGATCCCGTGGTTCGAGCAGCCGGGTGGCGGGACCGCGTTCCTGCTGCCGCACGCCGTCGAGGACTTGATCGAGGACGGCTACCTGGTCGAGGTCCCCGGCCGCGAACGGCCTCCGCTGACCTAGGGAACGACAACGACCGGTCGTTTGGCGTCCTTGACCAGCATCTTGGGCACCGAACCGACCAGGCCACCGCCGTGCCGGGAGCGGCCGACGACGATGCAGTCGGCGCGTCGCTCCTCGGCGATGGCTTCGAGGCCGTGCGCCGGGTCGCCGCGATAGTGCACGAGTTCCCACGCGATTCCGGCGTGGTCGAGGTAGGCCGCGGCCTCACGGCGGATCTCGTCGACGAACGCGGTCGCGGCCTCGGTCGCGCCCGCCATACCCATCGCGGTCCAGTACGCCGGACTGGCGATCGGCTCGACGTAGACAAGGACGAGTTTGGCCCGCTCACGCCGGGCGAGGCCACCGGCCCACGCGGCGGCGTGCAAGGACGGCGGGCTGCCGTCGACGCCCACCACGATCACGGTCAAGCCGTCCTTACCGATCTCGAAATCGGCTTCGCCCTCGGCCACACCGGGATCGTAAGGGACTACCAGGTGACCTGGCTGTACAGCTCGCGCAACCTGGCGCCCCTGACCGGGTGACCTGCCGTTACCCACTCGATCCGGCCGCGGACGTAAGCCTGGAAATCGTGGTGCCCAGCTCGGTTCTGTGCCTGCGGTCCGGTCCTGACGCAGTTGTGCAGCAACGCTTTCAGCGCGTCGTACTCCGCGCGTGGCGCGGCGGGTGCGTTGTTGACGACCAGCCCGGCAAGTTTCTGCCGCTGGTGCTGGCCGGTGACCGAGGTCTTGTCCGGGCGGATCCGGAAGCCTTCGTCCCGCGTGATCTTCGCGACGCCAGGAAGCAAGCGGTGTAACGGAAGCGTTTGCGGGCCAGAGAATGCCAGGTCATCGGCGTAGCGCGTGTAGCAGGCGCCCAGTGCTTTCGCTAAGCCGTGGAGTCTGCAGTCGAGCCGGTACGCCACGGCGTTCGCGACCGCGGGCGACGAAGGCGCGCCTTGCGGCAGGTGTGGATGTGCCAGGTGCGCCAACAATCTCCGCCGGACGCCGGGATCACCCTCCGTTTCCGGCGCGGTACGGATGACTTGGAGCGGAGTCCTGGTGGTCAGCAGACCGGCCAGAGCCACCGCTTGCTCGTACTCGTACAGCAGTGCACGGACACGCGCGCCGGTGACCGAGGCGAAGAACCCTTCAAGGTCCGTCCTGATCACCAACGGTTTCCCGGCGTGTGGCGCGGCATACGTGACCGCGGACCGTCCTTTCCGGAAACCGTGTGTGGCGTCGTGCACGGGCAGGTCGAGGTGCCGGACGAGCCGCCGCTGCGCTTCGGCCAGCCGGGGTTTGGGTGCTTCGATCAACCGCAGGCCGCCGGTGGACGTGCCGACCCACCGGGATCGATAGTGCCACAACGGTTGCGCGGCACGCTTGTTCCAGCCTTTCGCGTCGGCCAGCCAGTCCAATTCGGACAGTGTGACGTCCAGCAGTGCTGGCAGATCAAGCGATCGCTTGGGTTTCGGCGGCTCAGGCGCCGGTGGTTCGGGCAGTGGCGGGAACGCGGCGATCTGCCGTGCGAGCTCACCGCCATCGCCGAACGGCCGGCGAGGATTGTGCTGTAGCAACAGGTCTGCCATCAGCTCGGCGGCGGCCGGGTCGGTGTACAGCGTGCTCAACCGTGTCGCGATGTCAGGCTGGGTCCACGGACCGCCGAGAGCGGATGTGGCGACACGGAGTGACTCTTTCTCGCGATATCCGCGTGCCCGTGCGTACACGGAGTGTGCCGACGCGCGTGGGGCGCCATCCGCAGGTAATGCCGTACGAACGAATCTCCGCAGCCGCAATAGAAGCCGCGCGCCAGACCGACTACCGAGACGCGATCGTCCACTGTGGCTACGGCGACGTGCCCGCATGGGACTACTTCCCTCGTGAGTGGTTAGCCGTGTTAGAACACGTGTTAGAACACGGCTAACCACTCACGAGGGTTTACCTGAAGTCCCGTGACTTGGAAGGGATGCGGAGATCCAGATTCTGCAGCCGATCGGCCTGCAGGCTGATGACTCCCTCGGCCTTCTCGACGATCCCGCGCACCAGCATGGCCGAGCTGCCCCGCGCCACCCGGCGGTAGCGGGCCCACAAGCCCGGCGAGCACACCACGTTCACCATGCCGGTTTCATCTTCGATGTTCAGGAATGTCACGCCGCCCGCGGTCGCCGGGCGCTGCCGGTGTGTCACGGCGCCGCCGATCAGCACGCGGGTTCCGTTTGCCACATTGGACAATGCGGCCGCTGGTAACGCGCCGAGTTCGATGAGGTGTTCGCGGACGAACTGGGTCGGAAAACTGTCCGGCGACAGGCCGTTGGCCCATACGTCGGCCACCGCGAGCTCGACCGCGTCCATCCCTGGCAGCGTTGGCGCGTCGGCGGTCGCGGTTGTTCCTGGCAGCCGGTCTGGCCGGTCGCCTGCGACAGCACCGGCGGACCACAGGGCCGCCCGCCGGCTGATCTTGAAGCAGCCGAAGGCGCCTGCCGTCGACAACGCTTCGACCTGAGCCGTGGTCAGCTGGACGCGCCTGGCCAGATCGGTCATGCTCGTGAACGGCCCGTTTGCCTGTCGTTCCTTGACAATCATCTCGGCGAGTTTCTGGCCGATGGTCCGCACTGTGCCGATGCCCAGCCGGACAGCGGGCTTTTCGTCGGTACGTTCCAGGGTCGCGTGCGGGAGGCTGGCGTTGATGTCCGGGCCGCGTACTTCCACGCCGTGCCTGCGGGCATCGGTGACCAGGGACTGCGGCGAGTAGAAACCCATTGGCTGGGCACGCAACAAGGCCGCGCAGAACGCCGCCGGGTGGTAGTACTTGAAGTAGGAGCTGGCGAAGACCAGGTACGCAAAGCTCAGCGCGTGGCTTTCCGGGAAGCCGAAGTTCGCGAACGCCAGCATCTTCGTGTAGATCCGTTCGGCCAGCTCGCCGGTGATCCCGTTTTTCGCCGCGCCTTCGTAGAACCGGTCGCGCAGGCGCTCCATCCGGTACGTGGACCGCTTGGCGCCCATCGCGCGGCGCAGCTCGTCGGCCTCGGCCGCGTCGAACCCGCCGACGTCCACCGCGAGCTGCATCATCTGTTCCTGGAACAACGGCACGCCAAGGGTTTTCTTCAACGCCGGTTTCAGCAGCTCGTGCTCGTAGACTTCCGGTTCGAGGTTGTTGCGCCTGCGGATGTACGGATGGACCGAGCCGCCCTGGATCGGGCCTGGCCTGATCAGCGCGACTTCCACCACGAGGTCGTAGAACACCCGCGGCTTGAGCCGTGGCAGCGTGGCCATCTGCGCGCGGCTTTCCACCTGGAACACGCCGACCGAATCGGCTTTTTGGAGCATCCCGTAGATGTTCTGGTCGCCGAGGTCGAGGTTGGCGATGTCCACCTCTTTGTCCTCGTATTCGCGGACCAGGTCGATCGCGTAGTGCAGCGCGGACAACATGCCGAGGCCGAGCAGGTCGAACTTGACCAGCCCGATGGCCGCGCAGTCGTCCTTGTCCCACTGCAGGACGGACCGATCGGCCATCCTGGCCCACTCGATCGGGCAGACCTCACCAACCGGCCGGTCGCAGATCACCATCCCGCCGGAGTGGATGCCGAGGTGCCGTGGGAAACCTTCGATCTCGTTGGCCAGTTCGAGTACGACATCGGGGATGTCGTGGTCGTTCTCGTCCACTGTAGACTTCACGGGGCCCCAGCGGTCGATCTGCTTGCTCCACGCGTCCTGCTGCCCCGCTGAATAGCCGAGCGCCCGCGCCATGTCCCGGACCGACGACTTGGCCCGGTACGTGATCACGTTCGCGACTTGTGCCGCACGCCAACGATTGTGCTTCTTGTAGACGTACTGGATCGCCTCCTCGCGGCGATCGGACTCGATGTCGAGGTCGATGTCCGGCGGGCCGTCTCGGGCAGGTGCGAGGAACCGTTCGAACAACAGGTTGTGGGCGACCGCGTCGACGCCGGTGATCTCCAACGCGTAGCAGACCGCGGAGTTCGCCGCCGATCCACGGCCCTGGCAGAGGATGTTGCTTTCCCGGCAGAACCGGGCGATGTCCCAGACCACCAGGAAGTACCCGGGAAACCCGAGTTCCTCGATCACCTTGAGCTCGTGGTCGATCTGCGCGTACGCCTTGGGGTTCTCGTCTGAGCGGCCGTAGCGGCGGGCAGCACCCGTGTAGGTCAGATACCGCAGGTACGAATCCTCGGTATGCCCTGGCGGCACATCGAACGGCGGCAGTTTCGGCGCCACCAAAGCTAAGTCGAACGACAGGTCCACGCCGAGCACAGCAGCCCGTTGGACCGCGCCGGGATAACGCCGGTCGAACCGCGCTTTCATCTCCGCACCAGATCGCATGTACGCGGTCGCGGGCGGAAGCCAACCCTCCATCTCGTCCAGGCTTTTCCGCGACCGCACGGCAGCCATGGCCGCGGCCAGCCGGGCGCGGTTGGGGTGCGCGTAGTGCACGGCGTTCGTCGCGATTGTCGGCAGGCCGAATTCCGCTGCCATCCCAGCGAGGATGTCGTTGCGGAAACTGTCCTGTGGCATGCCGTGGTCGGTCAGTTCGACGAAAACGTTCTCTTTTCCGAACATGTCGACGAGGTGCTTGAGCTTCCCGGCCGCCGCGACCGGGCCTTCGGTGTCCAGCGCGCGGCGCACGGCTCCTTTGCGGCAACCGGTGAGCACGACACACTGGTCCTTGGTCTCATCGATGACCTGCTCGATGTCGTACACCGGACGTCCCTTCTCCCCACCGTTGAGCTGCCCGGCGCTGATCGCACGGCACAGCGCTGTGTATCCGTCCAACCTGCGCGCCAACAACAAGAGGTGCTCACCGACCGGATCCGGCACACCGGTCTGCGGCGCGGGCAGACCGAGGCTCAGTTCGGTGCCGAAAACCGTGCGGACACCGAGTTCTTTCGCGGCTTCAGCGAACCGGACCACGCCGTACATGCCGTCGTGGTCGGTGATCGCGATCGCTTCGAGGCCCTGGATCGCGGCCGCTTCGACGAGCTCCTCCGGATGACTGGCGCCGTCGAGGAAGCTGAAGTTGGAGTGGCAGTGCAGTTCGGCATATGGCACCCGTTCCGCACCACCGGGATGGTCGGTCGCGCCAGGCAACTGGAAGCCCGGCGGGAGCGTGTACCGCTCACGGTGATGTGTCCACGCTGGACTGTCGCCGCCGTCGCCGGTCTGGAAAGGCTTGCCGGACAAGGCCCGCTCAAGATCCGACCATCGGACGGGTGGATTGTTCCAGCCCATCTCGCCGCCTTTCGGGTAATAAGGCAACTGCCCAACCGGGCAGACTTTGGTCCACTTGGGAACAAGACCCCTTTTTCGCAACGTTCCACGCGTTTACGGTCCAGCCGTGACTCAGCACCCGCAGGGCCCGTACCAGCCGGGCCAACCCGGCGGCAACCCGTATGGCCAGCAAGGTCAAGGGCAGCCTCACGGCGGCCCGCATCAGCCCTACGGCCAGCAACCGCCGCCGTATGGCCAGCCTCAGCCTCCTTACGGCCAGCCGCAGCAGCCTTACGGCAACTACCAGCAGCCAGGCGCGGGCAGGAAGACACCGGAAATCCCCGCGTTCGCCCAGAAGTTCACCGGTATCGGTGCGAACTGGGGCGCCGGGAGCACCCGGCCGACGCTGCCGACGCCCAAGAGCGTCATCTGGGCGTTCCTGCTCGCCGGCGGTGGCGCGGTTTTCAGCGCGCTCTACAACATCATCTACGCGATCGGCTTCTCCAGCTACTACGGCGGTTTCTACAACGGCGGCTCGATCGTCTTTGGCGTCCTGATCGCGGCGGGCCTGTTCGTGCTCGCTGTGATGATGCGCAACGGCGCCGAGTGGGCACGGATCGTGTTGGCGATCCTCACCGGCCTCGGCCTGCTGTTCGGCCTGATCGCGCTGTTCGGCGTCGGCCTGCTGTTCACGGTCCTTGGCGGGTTCGGCGCGGTGCTGCTGATCGTGCTGATCGTGCAGCTCGCCGCGCTCGCCGCGACGATGTACTTCCTGTTCCAGCCCGAGTCGAACGCCTATTTCAAGTCGGCGTCGGCCGGACCGGGATACCCGCCACCACCAGGACCGGGGCCCCAGAACTTCCGCGGCTGATCATCCATCGGTCGGCGTTGCGCCGGGATCAGCTCGGCCAGCAGATCCTGGGCCATGTCCCGGTCGGACCGGGACAGTGAAGAGAAGTTCTCGAACATGTGTTCGAGTATGTCCCTACGGGTCACCTTGGTCAAGTCAAAGGGCGGTCGTGCCGAGCACGACCGCCCTTTGTGGTGAATGTGCTTGAGTCTCCCCCATGGGGAGGTCGGAGAGTGGCGGAGTGCGCTACACGATCGGAGAGCTGGCGAGCCGAACCGGCCTGACGGTGAAAGCGATCCGTTTCTACGCGGACCGCGGCATAGTCCCGCCGACAGACCGAAGCCCAGCCGGCCACCGCCAGTACTCACCGGAAGCCAGGGCGCGGCTCGAACTAGTCCGAGAACTCCGCGCGCTCGGTATGGATCTGCGCACCGTCCACAAGATCCTGACCCAGGAGACCCCCTTGGCCGAAGCAGCGGAAAAGCAAGCCGAAGCGATCGCGGAACAGATCCGTACCCTGCAAGCCCAGCACGCGGCGCTGAAGTCACTGGCCACGGTGGTGTCGTTCGCGGCAACACTGGATTTGGCCCCCGGGGTGGCGGTCACCCTGACTCCCCAGCTCCCCGCAACCCCATCGGCCGCACAGCTCGAAGCCTGGCTGGAACTGGCGATTTTGGCGGAGGACAAAGATTTTCAGGCAAGGATGCGCCGGATCGCGGGGTACTACCGTGACCAACCACTCCGGCCGGATGCCGCGGCCATGGTCCGTGACCAGGCAGACCTGGATCTCGCGCCAGACTCGGCCGAAGCAGTCGCGATCGCAACGAGGATCGTGAAAGCCCATGGTCCGCGCCGGGAGTTGGTGGCGAAGTTGGAAATTCTCAACGACGCGCGGCGGGACAGGTACATGGAGTTGGTGGCCACGGTGAATGGCTGGCCACGGCCAGACCCCCTCGGTCCGGCCCTGACCTGGTTCATGGCAGCGATGAAGGAGTAGCAGTCACGGGCCGCCTAGCGACCCGACTCCGAATCCATCACCGCCATCGAACCCTTGGCACCACCCAACTCTGGCTCCACCACCATCGAACCGTTGCGCCATTGGCACCTCAGCCAACTAGCTACCCTCTGTCCGTCGCCACCATCTATCGGCTCAACCCTGGCCTTCTCCGCCGTCAATGTGCCGCGGCCATGTGCCTTCTTCCTCTCCTGCCGGGGATGACCACTTGGCCATCGGTCACTGCCATGAAGTTCTCCGCGCCGGGGATGAACACGTTCAGCACAGCCAAATTCGCGCTGACGTACCGTTCCCAGACCAAGACGTCGCACCCGTGCCTGCTCAGCCGGTGTACCAGCGTGTCGAGGTGTCCCTGTGGGGTTGCGGGATGCGGTGGCGAGGCGAAGGCGACTTCGCGGGCCTCAGTCATGCGTGTGCTGAAGTCCGCTAGATAGCAGCGATGCAGCGCCGGGTATGGCTCTGTCCACACTGCGCTTTTCGGGATCAGGTCTGGTTTGTGGCGTGCCGTGGTGTGCAGTTGGATGAGCTCGGTCAGTGCTCGTTCGACGGCGTAGTGTGCTGACAGTGATGCACCGCAGCCTCTGATTGTGGCTGGCTGTCCCGCTGCGGCGGGGGTGTATGCCCAGTAGGCCGCCACTCCGAGGTCTGTTGTCATGTCCAGCAGCCAGACTGGTTGCTTCAGGCGGGCCTCGGCTTCGATGTGCAACTGCGCTAGGTCAGTCGGCAGCGTGCGGGTGTCTAGCACTCGCAATGCTTTCGACGGGGTCAGGAACTGCTCGATGAGCAGTAGTGACATCGCGTCGCGCTCGATCGTTTCGTTGATCGCGTGCACGATTGCTTCGACGACGTCTACTCCTGCGGCCCAGCCGTTGTTTGACGAGTACCTGGCGACGGTCGAGTAGTCGTATGAGTCTTCATAGTCCGGAATGGACAGAAATAGTGGCACATTCCTTGAGGCGCCGTTGACGAGTGAAACGTAACGGGCGCAACCGACCTCGCCGTCACTGAGCAGCGTGAGCGCGGTTGTGCGGCCTGCGTCCTGTACGACGATGTCCTTCGCCGCGCGCATCACGACCTGGTCTTGGGATGGTGATTGCAGGCTGATGTGGTGTTCGAGGGCTTCGAAGACCGCGCCGGTTTTGGCGGCTTCTGGTGCGCCTTTGCCGGTTCCCATTCCGTATTGAGTGGGGCGTTCGTCGCGGTAGAGCCTGCAGTGCCACGCGACTGGATCGTCGTGGGGCACGGGGTGGATTTCGGCGGTCAGGCCAAGTTCGGCGACTGCGGCCCATCCGTGACTGGCTGCTCGGTCGAGCGTGGTCACTCGTTCACCGGCTTGTCCGGTCCGGAGCAGCGCACGGCCGCGCGGGCCAGGGACGACCACCTGACCGTCGGTGGTGACCATGTCGAACCGCTCAAGTCCAGGGACGAACACGTTCAGCACAGCCAAGTGCCTGCTTACGTAACGCTCCCACACCAGAACGTCGAAACCTCTGCTCCGCAGGAGTTCCACCAAGGTGACGAGATGCCCTTGTGGCGTGTCCGGCGCGACGGAGTCGATGAACGGTACGACTGTGGCGGTCACCAGCCGCTCGGTGAAGTCGGCGAGATGAGCTTGGTGCAGTGCTGGGTACGACTCGGTCCAGACTCGGCGTGGGGCAAGTAGTTCCGGCTCGGTCTTGGCGATCGAGTGGTTCTGGATCAACTCGGTCAATGCTCGCTCGATCGCGCACCGCCACGAGAGCGAAGCCCCGCTGCCGCGAACCATTGGGGGCTGGCCAGGTTCTTTGACCGGTGTGTACGCCCAGAAGACCGGCACGCTGAGGTCGGACGGCATTTCGAGCAGCCACACCGGGCTGCTGAGCTGGGTTTGTGCCGACAACCACAGGTCGTGCAGGTCTGCAGACAGCGTGGCCGGGTCGACCACGCGCAAGGGGTGCGGGTGCGCCGCCAGGAACTGGTCGATCAGCAACAGGGACATCGCGTCGCGCTCGATCGCCTCGTTCAAGGCGTGCACGATGGCTTCGGTCGCGGTTGTGCCCGCGGCCCAGCCGTCGTTGCACGAGTAGCGGCTCAGCGCGGTGTAGTCGTAGGTCTCGTTGGGATCGTTCAGGTAGTTCGGGTTGAACAGGAACAGTGGAACGTCACGTTCGTCGCCGGTGATCAGCGAGCGGTATTGGATGCAGCTGACGGGCTCGTCCGGGCCTTCGAGCAACAAGGCGAGCGCGGCGTCTTGGGTGTCTCCGACTTCGTGCGCGGTGCGGGCTTGTGGACTGTCCGGGACGGCGGAGAAGACGTGGTGTTCCAGCGCTTCGTAGAGCGCGCCGACTTCCGCGACGTCTGCCTGGCCTTCGCCGAAGCCGACACCCACCGGGTCGCCGTCGCGGTACAGCGTGCAACGCCAGGCACCGGGTTCCTCTGCGGGGACGGGACGCACATGGACGGTCAGGCCGAGTTCAGCGGCTGCGGCGAGACCGTGCTGCCAGGCGTCGGCCAGCGACGCGTCACGTTCGCCGAATTGCACGCCGACGGGACTGACAAATGTGGACATGACAACTCCCGATCGAGGCGTGGTCGCCGAGTGCGCGACAGTCACGCTCGGCGGCCACGATGGTCTCAGTCCTCCTGCGTAACCGGGGTCTTGCCGGTCTTTGCCAGCTCGGCCAGAATTCGACGCTCGGCCTCGCCCAGCTTCAGCTCGGACACATCCCAGCCGACCAGATCCTGCGCTCCACCCATGACATCCACTCCCTTTCACATTTCCGTTCGGGACATTTCCCGGCGAATGCGAACACGAGCATTCGTCCTACGAATAGACTCCTCGCCCAGGGCAAACGTCAAGGTGGTGGCGACTTTTGGTCAGTCGACCCGAATTCATCGATTCATCCGATCCGACGATTTTCAACGTGCGCGACCGATCTCCAATCTCACGTATCGAGAATTCCATCGACCGTATAATAAATATGACACTCGACCGGACGGCGAGAAATGTCCGTCGATTTGTCCGATTGCCTCCGCAATGCACGGCCGGGAAAGACAATCGTGTGTCACAAAAGTGAACGTTCGCTGTCAAATGGCAGCGCGGAGTGACTGGACAATGGTCAGTCGTAGTGGGCGTAGACCGCCCATTTCCCCTGCCGGTAGCCAAGTAGCAGGGCAGCCTGCGGCGGCTCGGCGCCGATCAGGACCTGGAGCCGGGCTTGACAAGTCGAGGCGTGGGTCCACCACCGCTCGTTCGCGGTCCACGGCCCAGCCCAGGCCGTCACCGGACGCGGGGCGCCGCCGTTGACACCGACCGTGGCGGGCGTGGCCGTCAGCATGTCGCGGTCGGTGACGTGCACAGGCTCGCCAGACTCGGCAAAGACGGTCACCGGGACCGGGTCGGGGAACACGACCGCGGGTGATGGCGCCGGAAGCTGCCCTGGCCAAGGCATGTCGGGGTCGGCCGCCGGGGTGAGTTCCTCGCCCCACGGCACCAGCCGCACACGCTCGCCGGGATCGCGCCCGCCGCCGAGGACCGGCGTGCACACGGCTTCTGGGCCCAGTAAGCCTTGCACGCGGACCATCGCCCGGCCGGCCTTCTCGGCGGCTTCGGCGTGCCCTTCGCCTCGCCATAGATCCAGTTGTAGTGCTTTGCCTTCGACTACCTCCTCTGGTTCAAGCCACAGTGTTCGAATACCGGCGGTCGGCCCGCCGACACGTAACCAGCCATCCAACTGCCAACGCACGCGGTCGGCGATCCCGTTGGGTGTCAACGGTTCCGCGCACCGCCACACCCGCCCGAGCTCCTCGTCCCGCTCGCTGCGCGCGTAGATTCCCAAGCGGGTACAGGCAAGCCCGTGCGCGGCCAAGCCCGCGTGTAATCGCTCGGCGAGGGATTTGGCCACGAAGGCAGCCGCGTCCACCCGCTCGACCGGTGGGTCGAGTTCGGTGCTGATCGAGAGATCCGGCGGTGGTCTTCGTCTGGACGGTGGCCGTTCGTCCAGCCCTCGGGCCAATCGGTGCGCCCGGACCGCGCCCGCGTCGAACCGGGTGGCCACGTCGCGTTCGGTGACGTCGGCGAACGCACCGAGGGTCCGCAATCCCAGGCGCCGCAACAGATCGATCAGCTCTGTGCGGTCCGGACCACCTGGTTGCTGCAGCTCGTTCACCGCCAGTGGCGCCAGGAACTGCGCGCTCTGCCCCTCCTGGACCACTAATCCCCGGTGCGCGGCCAGGGTGGCGGCGAACAGGCCGTCGGCCACACCGACCTGACACTCCACCCCGGCCCGGTCGGCGACCTGATCGATCAGCCGCTCGGCCGCCGCCTCCTCACCACCGAAGTAGCCAGCCGGCCCCCGCGCGGGCACAGCGACCAACCCCGGCCGGACGATCTCGACGCCGACAGCCAGCTCCTCCACCGCCGCCGCGACCGCCTCGAAGAGCCGCGCGTCCCGAACCGGGTCGTCCTCGAACACGACCAGTTCAGGGCACCGGCCCTGCGCCTCTCTGCGGCGCATGCCCCGCCGGATGCCCTCCGCCCTCGCCACGGCCGAGCTGGCGACCACGCGGTTGGCCGCCACCACTGCCATGGGAATCGTCAAGGACAGCCCGGCACCCGACGCGGCCGCCACCACCGGCCAGTCCGGGCACCAGAGCACTAGCATGCGCATGATTCGAACATAGGTTCGGATTATCTGTACGTCAATCACTCGATCAGGTAGGTGTTTCCTGATCGGCCGCTCAACCGTCATGATCGGCCACATCGGACCGGACGGCCACGGTACGACGAGAAACCTGATACTCAGCAAACCCAATGACAGCACGGAAAGCAACAGTCCATACCCGACCGCGAGCCTGGCAGACTGACGCCGGGCCATCGCCCAGAATCTGCCGCCGGGACAACCAAGTCAGGTTGGTCAAGTCCCTTTCGGTCCTCACCAGAACCACGTCGGCGAGTCCAGTGTGGAGCTGAGGACCTCGCCAAAACCCAGGCGCCCCAGGTGTCACACGGATACGCGTCAGGACGTCCGATGGCACACCACCTAGCGCTGACACCGTGATTGCGGCTGTGGGTTTTGCGTCACCTCGAACAGCGAGGTTGTTTATTTCTTGGTGCGGTACGGAAGGACGAACATGTACAGGCCGCTGCACAGGAGCAAGAAGAGTGGGAGCAACGGAAGATAGACGACCCAGCTGGTCTCCGCGCCGACTCCGACGACGACTGTGGTGATGATGACGGTTGCCACGAAGAACATCGAGAACCACCGGTGGCCTTGTCGGATTTGCTTGCTCCAGCTCATCGGAACCTCCTTGGTGCAGGGCCTTTTTGTTGCTGTCACGCTAGTTCCGGCTGGGAGGTGATGCTTCTTGATTCCTGACCGGTCTGCCCCGGCTCGTGGGCGGCAGGCCAAGCGTGGCTGTCGTTCTTGGATTCCGATGGGAGATGCCGCATGGGCGCTGGTTGGGATGGCGGCATTTGTTCGGTTGCGACGCCGACATGGGCTCCGACCGGGGCTGGCATCGTTGCGCTCGGTCGCGATGGCGGGCGTGGGCATGACTCGGGGGGAGCGTTGTTGCTCGGCTGCAATGCGGGCTTGGGCTCCGGTTGAGGATGGCGTCGCATGTTCGGTGGCGATGCTGGGCGTGGAGCCTTGGTGATGGCGACGATCTATTCAGGTGCGATGCACGGGGACACGGGCGATGGTTGCGGATGGCGTCGTTGTGTTCAGGTTCGAGGGCCACGCGGGATGTCAGTGGCTCAGCATGTACTGAAGTGCTGAGGTACGGAGATGCTGAAGTACTGAGGCGTGGGGCTCGGCCTGGCGGGCACGGTCATCGTTGGTTCATGGTGGACAAAGTGCACCAGTGCCGCTGGTGCATGGCGGGCTACGGCAAGCCGTCACCGGCACGGTTCATCCGCAGCGGGCTACGGCAAGCCGACATTGACACGCTTCATCCACGGCGAGCTACAGGCAAACCGACATCGGTGCCGTTCATCCATGACCATGTGGCTTAAGCCTTGCTGGTTCGCCGGGCCACGCCGTCTACTGCGGCCAATTCGATGGGGCGGGATGCCTTCTCTTCTTGGTGGGGCCACATGGTTTCGGTCAGGCTGGGGATCGGTTGTTCGGAAAGGCCTTCTGGGCCAACGTAAACCGTTGTCGTGATCGGTCGGACCGCCGAGCCTCGGCCACGGGCGGACACGGTCATCTCCCGCGCATACAAATGGCCGTAGCCGTCTTGCAGGCCTGTCCACTGTGACTGGACGTGTGCCAGTTCCAGGTCGGCGCCTGGCCAGGGGCCAAAGGGGATCAGGACTGCTCCTCTATGCCGGGCGCGCGCTGACAGGCGGCGGGCGTGGGACTCTTGCAGTCTTCCGGCCGCCGCTATGACGACGATGTCCACTCCGTCCAACAGTGCGCCTGCCACGGCTGGCAGGTCGGGCCCGGGGCGGGGAACCAGCGCCAAGCGGGACACGGCGACACCAAGCTCCGCCGCGGCCACGACCCCCAATCGAGGCATGCCGATCACCCCCGCCCACGACCCGCCGGCCGTGGCTTCGGCGAGCAGCGCGAGCAGCACAGTGACGGACCCGCGTACCGCCACTGTGCTGCCACGCCGCAAGCCACCCCACGGGAAGAGCCCGGCCAGTGCTCGGGGCACCGGCAGCACTCGTTCCCGATCGACCGATGTCAGGGTCAGGCCGCTGGCCACCCCCACCCCGTTGGGCATGGCCACGGACTTCAGCGACGCCGCTCTCGTCACTGCCGACCCTGACACCGGAACACCTCCCGCACACCGAACGACCGCCGTGGGGAGCCGGCGCGTCTCGAACATTTGTTCGAGCGCTGAGGTTAGCTTATCGGGGTTTCGCCGCGGACCGCAAGGCGGGTCACTCTGATGGGTTGTGGGTTGAATATGCGCCCACTAGCTGGCTTTCCGCGTCGTTCAGATATGTCGCCAACATGCTTGCCGCACCCGCTCCATCGCCCTGCTGGACACGGGCGGCGATCTCGCCGTTGCGCACCAGGTACGGCTCGTGGAACCAGCGCGGGTCCTCCATCACGTAGAACACCAGCCGCAGCTCGGCGAGGATGCCGCGCATGATCTCGTCGACCCGCGGGCTGCCCGCGAACGACGCGATCACCTGGTGGAACCGGATGTTCGCGGTGCCGAGCGCACGCCAATCGGACTGCTCGGCCGCCGCCGAACCATCGGACACGGCGGCAAGGAGTGCATCCAACCCGGCAGGCGGTTCTGTCATGTCACGGACCGCGGCACACTCGATGAACTTGCGCACGCGGTAAATGTCGATCACGTCGTCGGTAGTCAGCACTCGGACGAACACGCCACGGTTGAGCTCATGAGTCAGCAGGCGCTCGTGCGTCAGCAGCCGGAAGGCCTCACGCAAAGTGTTGCGGGAGACGGCAAGCGCGCTGGCGATCGCGTCTTCGGCCAGCCGCGTGCCTGGTGTGAAGAAGCCTTCGCTGATCCGCGTCCGCAGCACGTCAGCGACTCGTTCGGCGGTGCTGGTCCGGCTGAGCAGTGCTCGATCGGCGATCAGTCCGGACGTTTCGAGCGACATTCGCCCATCTTACCTCTTGAAGGATTGTTGAACGATCCTTACAGTCAACACACTCACTGAATCCTCGGGAGGTGCCGATGAGCACGACGACCCAGGACAAAGCCAGGCCGTTCGAGTGGTTCCGGTCGCTCGGTAAGCAGGGAAAACGCGCCTTTGTCGGCGCGTTCGGCGGCTACGGCCTCGACTCCTACGACTTCCAGGTGCTGCCGCTCGGCATGGTGGCCATCACCGCGTACTTCAGCCTCACCAGGCCGGAAGCAGGCCTGCTGACCACGGTCACCCTGGTGGTGTCGGCGATCGGTGGCGCGGTCGCCGGGATCCTCGCCGACCGAATCGGCCGGGTCCGCACCCTGATCATCACGGTGATCACGTACGCGGTCTTCACGGTGGCGTGCGGATTCGCCCCTAACTACGAGACTTTGCTTGTCCTGCGGGCATTCCAGGGCCTCGGTTTCGGCGGCGAGTGGGCCGCTGGCGCCATTCTGATCGCCGAATACGCCAAACCCGAGTACCGCGGCCGCGCGGTCGCGTTCATCCAGAGCGCGTGGGCGGTCGGCTGGGGCCTGTCGGTGATCGTCTACACGATCGTGTTCAGCATCGCCGACCCGGACATCGCGTGGCGAATCCTGTTCTGGACAGGCGCTTTGCCAGCAGTCCTGATCTGGTACGTCCGGCGCAACGTCACCGACGCGCCGCACGTCACCGAACAACGTCAGGCCAACAAGAGCCGTGGCTCGTTCGCGGCGATCTTCAAAGGCGAGCTGACCAAGACCACGTTGTTCGCCGCGCTATTGGCAACCGGCGTGCAAGGTGGCTACTACACCTTGGCCACGTGGCTGCCGACATTCCTCAGGGACGAACGGAACCTGACGGTCGTCGGCACCGGTGGATACCTGGCATTCCTCATCTCGGGTGCCTTCATCGGGTACGTCACCGGTGGCTACCTCACCGACCGGTTGGGGCGTAAGAAAACCTTCACGCTCTTCGCGGTGCTGTCCGCCGCGCTGATCATCGGGTACATCAACATTCCCGAAGGCGCCAACACTTTGGTGCTGTTCCTTGGCTTCCCGCTCGGCTTCTCCGCGTCGGCCATCTTCAGCGGGTTCGGCTCGTTCCTCGCTGAGCTGTACCCGACCGCGCTGCGCGGCACCGGCCAGGGCTTCACGTACAACTTCGGCCGCGCGGTCGGCGCGCTCTTCCCAACCCTGGTCGGTTTCCTCGCCACCAGTTGGGGGGTTGGTGGTGCAATGGTGTTCGGAGCGGTCGCGTACGGCATCGCGGTTGTCGCGTTGCTGTGGCTGCCGGAAACCGTGGGAAGGGAGCTGACATGACCCCGGACCAAGCCCGGAAAGCCTTCCGGGGCGGGACAGTCTCGACGACGAGCGGCTGGGCGCCTGGGTACACGCAGGCGAACCTGATCGCGGTCCCGCGTGACTGGGCGTACGACCTTCTCCTTTTCGCGCAACGGAATCGTCAACCGTGCCCGATCCTGGACGTCACGGACCCTGGCGTGACAAGCACTTCGCTGGCGCCCGACGCGGACCTGCGTACGGACATCCCGAGCTACCGGGTGTGGGAGAACGGCGAGCTGGTGTGTGAGGTGCGCGACGCGGCCCGGCTGTGGCGCTCGGACCTGGTGGCGTTCCTGATCGGCTGCAGTTTCACGTTCGAGCACGCTTTGACCGCGGCGGGAATCCCGCTCAGGCACGTGCAGCAGGGGCGCAACGTGTCGATGTACATCACCGACCGGGATTGCCGGCCTGCCGGCCGGTTGCGCGGGCCGATGGTGGTGTCGATGCGGCCGATCCCCGCCGACATGGTGAAGCTGGCCAGCACGATCAGCAGCCGGATGCCGGACGTGCACGGTGCGCCCGTGCACGTCGGCGATCCCGGCGGGCTCGGCATCAAGGATCTGTCCACACCGGACTTCGGGGACGCCGTAGACGCGGCGCCCGGTGACGTTCCAGTGTACTGGGCCTGCGGGGTGACCCCGCAGGCCGCGCTGATGACCTCGTGTCCGCCGTTCGCGATCACGCATTCGCCCGGCCACATGTTCATCACGGACGTTCCGGACGAGTCCTACCGGATCGCCTGAATCCCAGGGTGGGGGTCGTGAGTGGTTAGCCGCGTTAGAACACGCGTTAGTCAGTCTGTCCTCTGGTGAAGACGCCCGTTGAGGGGTGAAAATCGGTGTTGGCTGCCCGCTGACGTCGTTGTCTCTATGGTCTGTGAAGGCCGTGCGTTAGTCGGACGCTGGGAGCCCTTGGTGGGCCCTTGATTGTTGCTTCGAGCACGCGGATCAGATTCGTTGTTGCCTGGGCTCCCGCGGGTAGCCGCCCCGCCGGACGCTCGGGGAGAGGCCGATGTTGGAGCAGACACAGGACAACGAGGAGATCATCGCGCGGGTGGCCGCGTTGGATATCGGTAAGGCCGAGGTGATGTGTTGTGTCCGGGTGCCCGATGAGGCGCGTCCGGGTAAGCGGCTGCAGGAGGTCCGGCCGTACTCGACGATGACCCGGTCGTTGCTGGTGCTGGCTGATCGGCTGGCCGGGCTGGGCGTGACCCGGGTGGTCATGGAGTCCACATCGGACTATTGGAAGCCGGTGTTCTACCTGTTGGAGGCGCACGGGTTCGAGACCTGGCTGGTCAACGCCCGCGATGTCAAGCATCTGCCCGGCCGGCCGAAGACGGATCGATTGGACGCGGTGTGGTTGTGCAAGGTGGCCGAGCGGCAGATGATCCGGCCCAGTTTTGTCCCGCCGTCACCGATCCGCCGGCTACGGGATCTGACCCGGTATCGGCGTGACCTGGTCGAGGTCTGCACCGCGGAGAAGCAGCGGGTGGAAAAGCTCCTGGAAGATGCCCAGATCAAGCTCTCGGTGGTGGTCTCGGACATCTTCGGGGTGTCCGGCCGGGCCATGCTGGCCGCGCTGGTCGCCGGGCAGCGGGACCCGAAGGTACTCGCGCAGCTGGCCCGCACCTCGATGCGGCGCAAGATCGGCAGGCTGGAAGAGGCGTTCACCGGGTTTTTCACCGATCATCACGCGTTCCTGTTGTCGACCATGCTGGCCCGGGTGGATGCCGGGATCGCTGACGTCGCCCGAGTGGATGCCGCGATCGAGGAGTTGATCGCCCCTTTCGCCACAGCGGTCGACCAGCTTGATGAGATCACCGGCGTCGGGCGCACCGCCGCCCAGGTAGCCATCGCCGAGATCGGGCTGGACATGGCACGCTTCCCAACTCCGGGCCACCTGTGTTCCTGGGCCAAGTTCGCTCCCGGGGTGTCGGAGTCGGCCGGCAAGAAGAAAGGCAAAGCTGCCACCGGGCACGGCAACCCTTACCTGGCCCGAATCCTGGGCGAGGCCGCAGTGTCCGCCAGCAGGACCAACACTTTTCTCGGCGAACGCTACCGGCGCATCGCTCGCCGCAGTGGCGCCAAGAAGGCCATCGTCGCGGTCGGCCGTTCCATTCTCGTGATCATGTGGCACCTGTTATCCGACCCCAACGCCCGGTTCCGTGACCTCGGCGCCGACTACTTCGTCCAGCACACCAACACTCAACGCAAGGTCCGCAACCACATCAGCCAACTGGCCGCTCTGGGCTATCGCGTCACCCTCGAACCCGCGGCCTGACAACCCAACTACCAACCCGGCTCCGCTGCGCTACGCCGGGTGCCTTCGGCCTGCCCACTCACCATCGATTTTCGGATCAGAACACGGCTAACCACTCACGAGAGTTGACGTGCCACATCGTCCCAGCGGACGAACTTGAAGTTGGTGCTTTCCCTTGATTCACCGGCGTTGTCACCGTCCTGCACGGCCAGCAGTCCGTGCGGGAACCGGTGGCCGAGGCCGGTGCCGATCACCGCGGCGCCGTCGCTTTCCTGCACCAGGTCGTCACCCAGCTTGATCTGGAACGACGTCTTGTACTTGCCTGGCAGGTCGTAGGCCGCGAACGTGTTGTCGCCCTGGCTCGATGCCAGCAGCAGGTTACGTCCATAGTGGATGGTCAGACCCTCGACATCGGCCGAGATGTGCTTGCCGCCGAAGCCAGGATCCTTGCCAGGAACGCATTCCTCGGTCGCAGGGTCATAACTGCCAGGCACACCGAACTCGCGGACCTTGTCGATCAGCACCGGACGACCCGTCAGATTGGCGGAGATACGCCAGATGCCAACGTCTTCCTGACCGGCGTACAACGTTCCGGTCCGGTAGTCCACGACCATGCCTTCGACCTGCGGCAGCACCCCAGGCTCGTCGCACGGCTGCCACGTCGTGCCGTTCGGCAAAGTGAAGGACGCTGGCAGATCCAGCTTCCGGACAACGCGGTAGCTGTACATCCCACCGCGCGACTCGACTTTCAGCAGCGCGACCTGGGTCGTCGACCGACGGCTGACCAGGACATAGGTGGCGCCATCGGAATTCCACGCCGCCAGGCCATAAGCCGTCTTCTGCTCGTCCACTTCGGACTGGGTGCTGTTGAAGACAAAAGGAACGTCCGGCGCCGTCACGTCGACAAGCCCGTTGACCTGGTAGAACCGGATGTGGTCACGGCCGCGGTCGGACACGATGGCCAGATCGCCGACGATGTCGACGTTGTTGAACCGGCCCGGCGCGTGTTCAGGGCCTGGTCGCGGCGGCGCGGGGACGTGCCGGATCTGCGTGCCGTCCAGGCGGTACGAGTGCAGCCCGCCCTCCTTGGCGGTCGCGACCACGATGCTCCGGCCGGGATCGCGCTCGTTCACCCAGATCGCCGGGTCGTCGGCGTCCGCGTTGCCGCCTTCCTCGTCGTCGAACAGGCCAGGCGTCTCAACCTGTGCCTTGACCACCGGAGGACCGGCCGCGAACGCTGATGGCCCGGCAAGCATCGTCACGAGCACTAAGAGCAGGACTCTACGCATTCCAGGAATCCTTCCCGCCGACTGTGAACGGCTGCCTAACAGCAGACGTCGAATCCTCCTAACGGAGGACGCCACAAACTGGCGTCATATGGCAAGTGTGAGTGCATGAGTCACAAACGTTCTGCCACAGCTCTGTTGGCTGGTCTAGTGGCTTGCGGTCTCGCCGTTCCGGTGAGTGGGACGGCGACCGCCGCTCCGGTCACCGGCGCAGCATCACCAGACCGTGCGGTCACGTTGTTCACTGGGGACAAGGTTGTTCTCGACGGTGAGCACGGAGTCACTGTGCTCGCAGGTAAAGGGCGCGAGGGGACGCGTTTCTCCTTCCACACCGACGAACGCGGCGACATCCACGTGATCCCTGAGGATGTACGACCGCTTTTACGCGCGGACAAGCTCGATCAGCGGCTGTTCAACGTCACGCAGCTGATCGACAACGGATACGACGACAAGACGCGGCCCGACATCCCGTTGATCGTGAGCGGCGGTGTCGGCCTCGCGAAGGAACGCCATCTGCCGAGCCTGAACGCATCCGTTGTCCGCGTGGACAAGGCTGCTGGGCTGCGGACATTCGCGACCGCGGACAAAGATTTGGCTGGACGGCCCGGTTCGGGCGTCCCTGGACAAGAGCATCCCGCAGATCGGTGCACCGGAGGCGTGGAATTCCGGGCACACCGGCAAAGGCGCCACTGTGGCCGTGCTGGACACCGGCATCGACGCCACACATCCCGATCTGACTGGCGCTGTCGTTGGCGCGCAGGATTTCACTGGTTCCGCCAGTGGTGCCGACGACCGTGACGGGCATGGGACGCATGTTGCCTCGATCATCACCGGTGAGCACGAGAAGTATCGCGGTGTCGCGCCGGATGCCAAGCTGTTGAACGGAAAGGTGCTCAACGACTTCGGGTCCGGTCAGGAGTCGTGGATCATCTCCGGAATGGAGTGGGCGGCGGCCACGCAGGGCGCCGACGTGATCAACATGAGCCTTGGCAGTTCGATGCCAAGCGACGGCACCGATCCGCTGTCCCAGGCCGTGAACAGGTTGACGGCTGAGACGGGTTCACTGTTCGTTGTCGCCGCGGGCAACACTGGCGGCATGCCGCCAAGTCCAGCCGCCGCGGACGCGGCGCTCACGGTCGGCGCGGTTGATCACAGCGACAATCTCGCCGAATTCTCCAGCCGTGGGCCGCGCTGGACCGACAACGCGATCAAGCCCGATATCACCGCGCCTGGCGTGGATATCGCGGCCGCGAAGGCTACTCACGGCCGGATCGGCACGCCTGTGGATCCCACGCACGTCCGGCTGTCCGGCACATCGATGGCCGCGCCGCACGTCGCTGGGGCTGCCGCGATCCTGGCGGCAACGCACTCCTCCTGGGCTGCCGCCGAACTCAAGTCCGCGCTGATGGGTAGCGCCAAGCCACATCCTTCGTTGACTGTGTTCGAGCAGGGCGCCGGTCGGCTTGACGTGGCCAAGGCTGTCAAGCAGCCGCTGCGTTCTTCTCCGGCTAGCGTCAGCGCTGGTGTGGCTTTGTGGCCGCACAATGACGACGAGCCGATCCGGAAAACCTTGAAGTACCACAATTCCGGCTCGACTCCGGTGTCTGCCGGGGTTTCCGCTTTGGTGCGTGACCCTAGCGGAAATCCTGCTCCCGCTGGGATGTTCACTGTTTCGACTGCCACTTTGACCGTGCCTGCCGGTGGTGCGGCCGAGGTCGTTGTCACGATCGACACTCGCGTGAATGGCCCTGATGGGATCTACAGCGGCGTAGTCGAGGCGGGCGGGGTTCGTACGCCCATCTCTGTCAACCGTGAGGTCGAGAGCTATGACGTTGCCGTGAAGTTCCTTGACGAGAACGGGAACCTGACTCCTGAGTCGTCGATTCGGTTCGTTGACATCGATGTGCCCAGGGCTTTCATCCCAGACAACCCGACGGGTTCGCCCGTGGCCCGGTTGCCGAAGGGCCGGTACTTTGTCGACGGTGGCTCCGGCAGTGCGCAGACTCGGCTCAACCTGCACATGGAACCCGAGTTCGTCGTCGCCGGGAACAGGGCATTGGTTCTCGACGCCAGGAAGGCCCGTCCCATTGGGTACATTGTGGACAAACCTGGGGCAAAGACTGGTTCGGCGTACTTCGCGTTCTTGCGTAAGACCACTTGGCAGGGCGGGACCGGCTCCAGTTTCATATGGCCGAACTTCGACGGCGTGTATGTCATGCCGTCCGAAACTGCTGCCGCGCCTGGTCAGTTCACCTACGCGACGCAAGCACGGATGGCCGAACCAGACGGCAATGGCGGCTTCACAACCAGTCCTTACATGTACAACCTGCGTACCGATATCGACGGCCGTGTTCCCGCTTCGCTGATGGTTACTGTGCGGGACGGTCAGCTTGCCAAGGTCCGGTCCGAGCACGGGATCACGGCAGCGGGTAGCTTCGGCCGACGTGACGATTTCGTCACCCGGCCGCTTCCGTACACTTTGGATGAATTCTTCACGCCGGATTTCCCGTGGTACAGCAAGTTTGCTCAGTACGGCGTTGACGGGAGCGTTCAGTCGTCGATGAACTTCCAGGTACGTCGGTCGTTCAAAGCAGGGCAGGCTGTCACCGAACGGTGGAACTTCGGGGTTTTCGGTCCCGCTTTCGTGCCACTGCCGAACACGGTCAACACGTCGGCAGCCCGCGCGGGCGATGTGATGCTGTTCAGCATGGGCCTCTTCGCGGACCCGGATCCGCGCAGGGTCGGCTATTCGAACGACACGGGGTCAACGACCCTGTACCGCAACGGCGAACAGATCGGCACCGAACCTTGGTCCGGCTACGGTTTGCACACCGTGCCCGCCGGGGATGGCCAGTTCCGGCTGCACACCGAGGCGAGCAACCCGTCTGAGGTTTCGACCAAGGTCGTCGTGGACTGGACGTTCCGTTCGGGGACAACGACTTCACAGGAAGCGTTGCCGCTCATGGCCGTGCGGTTCGCGCCTCATGTGGATGCCCGGCAACGGGTTTCCCGGCTTGTGCCGACTGTGATCCCGGTTCAGATCGACCACAACTCCGGCGGACAGGTGCGGTCCTTGTCAGTGCAGGTCTCCCATGACGACGGCCTGACCTGGAAGACAGCGCCAGTGGCGAACTTCAACGGCAAGTGGTTCACCGTTGTGTCGCATCCGGGCACGGCGGACACGGTGTCGTTGAGGGCAACCGCGAAGGATACGGAAGGAAACGGGGTCGAACAGACCACCTATCGCGCGTTCCTGCTCAGGTAAACCCTCGTGAGTGGTTAGCCGTGTTCTAACACGGCTAACCACTCACGAGCTTTTAGTGCGCGAAGTGGCGGGTGCCGGTGAGGTAGACCGCCACGCCCGCGGCCTCCGCCGCCGCGATGGTCTCCTGGTCCCGGATCGAACCACCGGGCTGCACGATCGCCTTCACGCCACCGTCGATCAAAACCTGTGGTCCGTCAGGGAACGGGAAGAACGCGTCCGAAGCAGCCACCGAACCCTTGGCCCGATCCCCGGCCCGCGTCACCGCCAAGCGGCACGAGTCGACCCGGTTCACCTGGCCCATTCCGACGCCAACGGTCGCGCCACCGGACGCCAGCAGGATCGCGTTGGACTTCACCGCACGGCAAGCGCGCCAAGCGAAAGCCAAGTCCGCCAATGTTTCTTCGTCAACGGCCTCGCCTGTGGCGAGCGTCCAGTTCGCCGGGTCGTCGCCGTCTGCCTGCAGCGTGTCCTTGGTCTGCAGCAACAGTCCGCCGGACACCGGACGCATCTCTGCTCCGCCGCGCCGGGGCTCCGGTACGACCAGGATGCGGATGTTCTTCTTGCGGGTCAACACATCCACCGCGCCCTCGGCGTACGAAGGCGCCAGGATCACCTCGGTGAAGATCTCGGCGACCTGCTCGGCCATGTCCAGTGAGATCTCGCGGTTCGAGGCGATCACGCCGCCGTACGCACTCACCGGGTCGCACTCGTGCGCCTTGCGGTGCGCCTCAGCGATGTTCACTGTGGACACTGCGATGCCGCAAGGGTTGGCGTGCTTGATGATCGCGACACAAGGCTCGGCGTGGTCGTACGCCGCGCGGTACGCGGCATCGGCGTCCACGTAGTTGTTGTACGACATTTCCTTGCCGTGCAACTGTTCTGCGGTCGCCAGGCCGGATCCGCCGTGGCTTGAGGTGTACAGCGCGGCGCCCTGGTGCGGGTTTTCGCCGTAGCGCAGGACGTTCGAGCGCTTCCAGCTCGCGCCGACCCAGCCGGGGAAGTTGCTGCCTTCGTCATCCGGCGACAGCACGCTGCCCATCCACGACGCGACCGCGATGTCGTAGGACGCCGTGTGCCGGTAGGTCTCCAGCGCGAGGGCTTTGCGGTCTTCGAGGGTGAAGCCGCCGGAGTTGACCTTCTCCAGAACCCAGTTGTATCGGGACGGGTCGATCACCACGGCGACCGACGCGTGGTTCTTCGCCGCCGCGCGCAGCATCGCTGGGCCGCCGATGTCGATCTGCTCGACGCATTCGTCGGGCGACGCACCAGAAGCAACCGTCTGCTCGAACGGATACAGGTTCACCACGAGCAGGTCGAATGCCTTGATGTCCAGGTCAGCCAACTGCTGGACGTGCTCTGGGCGGCGCATGTCGGCCAGCAGACCGGCGTGCACACGCGGGTGCAGGGTCTTGACCCGGCCGTCGAGCGACTCGGGGAAGCCGGTGACCTGCTCGACCGGCGTCACGGGCACGCCGGCGTCGGCGAGCACCTTCGCGGTCCCGCCGGTGGAGATGATCTCCACTCCGGCCGCGTGCAGCCCGGTCCCAAGCTCGAGCAGACCGGCTTTGTCCGAGACGCCGATCAGCGCACGCCGCACCGGACGTGTCTCTGAGTTCACGGGATGCTCACCTTTCGTCCATCCACGGTGTAGCCGTCGCGCACCAGCCGCGCGAGCACGTCGACCAGCAGCCGACGCTCCACCGTCTTGATCCGTTCGTGCAATCCGGCCACATCGTCGCCGGACTCGACCGGCACCGCCTCCTGGGCGAGGATTGGTCCGGTGTCCACACCGGTATCCACCAGGTGCACGGTGCAGCCAGTGACCTTCACGCCGTACGCGACGGCGTCTTCGACCGCGTGCGCGCCGGGAAACGCGGGCAGCAACGCGGGATGCGTGTTGATGACACGTCCAGCGAACTGGGTCAGGAACGCCGACCCCAGGATCTTCATGAAGCCGGCCGACACGACCAAGTCGGGCTCGTAGGCCGCGACGGTCTTGGCGAGCGCCTGGTCCCAGGTGGACCGGTCGGCGTGGTCACGCACGCGTTCAACGAACGTCGGCACTCCGGCGCGTTCGGCGCGCGCGAGCCCTTCGATATCGGTGCGATCGGCACCGACCGCGACGACCTCGATGGGGTACGTCTCGTCGCGGGTCTCGTCCAGCAGCGCCTGCAGCAGGGTGCCCGATCCGGAGACGAGCACGACGACCTTGGCGGGGGTGGGCAGAGATGTCGGGTGAGCGCTCAGCGTGATCTCCTGGCCTGGTCGGATACGGCCAGCCTATGTGCTCACTTGTCGATCTCGTCCGGCAGGTCCGGCTCGGTGGAAGCGTCGGGCGCGGTGCCGGTTTTGTCCTGGCGGCTTGCGGGCTCGGCTTCCAGCACAGTGTCAGTTTTGTCGCGCAGGCCGCCAGCCGCGGTATCAGTCTTGTCTTCCGGCCCGGCGCCGGACTTGTCTCGCAGGCCTCCGGACTCTGCCGTGCCTTCCGGCTCGGGGTGGTCTTCTGAGTCTTCCGGGTCTTCGGGCTCGTCGTCGGCTTCGGCGGCCGGTTCCTCCGGGTCGCCGGGCTCTTCGGAGTCATCTTCTTCAGCGTCATCGTCTTCGGCATCCGAGGCTGCCTCGGCCTCGATGGCGTCGTCGAGCAACCCGCGCGACGGCTCCAGCACCAGGCGTGGCCCGGCCCACCAGGCCACGGTCGCCGCTGGCAGGGCGATCCACAACAACATCGCCAAGCCAAGACTCCACGGATGCATGCTCAGCGGATCGAAAATCCCCTCCGCGAGCCGCCCACCTGCGCCAATGGCAAGAAGCAGGCAACCACCGGCCACGACGACAGCAGCCGCTCCCACAGCACGCAGCCGCGCGATCGGATCTTCGCTGACGTCACGCAAAAACCAGCCGACGAAAGCGCCGACCCCAAGCGGGAGCAGGAAAAACAACGGCCACCAAGGCGCGCCCGACTCCGGCACGGCGGCAAGCACTGGCACGCCAGGCAACGGACCACCTGCGAAATGCAGCGGAGTCGCGGTGAGCTGGCCGATCGTCACGCCAGGCCCTGCCGCGAAGGACATCCCGCCGACGATGGCGTTCGGCAGGTACGCGACCGACAGCAAGAGCATCCCGACGCTGTCGCCGATCCCCGGCGCGAACAAATCGGCGGCCGTGGTGAAGGACATGCCAAGCCCCAGCAGGAAAACCCCGGTGCCGACACCGATCATCGCGCCGAGACCGATCAGCCCGGCCCACAAGCCGTGTACCGCGAGTTCGTCGATCCGGTCGAACAGATCATCCAGATACCCTTGCCTGGCAAGGCTGATCACCGCAGACAACGCGGCAATCCCAGCTGGCACAAGCAATCCGGCCGCGATCGACGACAGCGACGTGACCTCGGTGAGCACAACGCCCGCGATGGCGTGCGTTGTCGTGACGGTCGCGATGATCGGCAAGGTGTCACGCGCGTACTCGATCCCCAGGCGATCGGCGGCGTTCGTGACCGCACGGCCGATCAGCATCATGATCAACAGCGTCGGCAGGAGCGGCAAGGCGCCCAGGTCATGCCCATCGAGCGTCAACGGCACCTGATACGCGGCCAGCCAGCCCGGCATCGCCGCGGACAACACGGCCAGCGTGGAGACGTCGGCTTTTGTCGCGACCGAGATCACCAGCGCGAGCGTGACGACCACACCCACGTAACCCACGAACAGCGGGCCGATTCCGGCGACGAACAGCACCCGCGCCCGGCTGCGGACAGGCTCGTCCACGTCGTCGTCGACATCGGGCGGGTACAGCGACATGCACGCACCCTGACAGCCGTCGCGGGCCAGCCGCCGGACAACGCGCCGCTCGTCAGCCGATCAAGTGAACCCCTGTCGGCGCTGCTCACAGAGTGTCTACATAAGACGACGGGCGGGCCGTGAAGATCACGGCCCGCCCGTCGGCAAAGATCGTTACTGCGGCGGCTGCTGCGGGTAGCCACCCGGCGGGGTGCCGGGAGCACCGAACTGGCCCTGCTGCGGCGCGAATTGCGTCTGCTGGCCAGGCCCGCCGAACTGTCCGGGCTGCGGGTGCTGCACGGTCGGCGCGGCACCGGGCGGCGGAACCGCCTGGAACTGGCCACTTGGCGGGTATCCGCCGTGCGGCTGCTGTTGCTGCTGCGGGTAGCCACCGGTGTTCGGGGCGCCGTACGGGTTCGGCGCTGGCGGCTTGATGATGCCCTCTTCGAACAGGAACGCGGCAACCGCGGCACCGGCCTGCAGGATGCTGAAGATCAGCACCATGATTCCGCCAGCGGCAAGGCTCCCACCGAAGGAGAACACCACGAACAGGAAGGCGAGCATGGCGCCGACGGTCAGCGCCATCGGCAGTACACCTGCCTTCTTGTCCTTGTCACCAGGCAGGATCACCGGCAGCGCGGCGAGACCGCCAGCGGCCAGCAGCGCCGGGACCCACGCGAGGCCGCCCTCGTAGAAACTGGCGCCGGAACTGATCGGCGCGAAGCCGAGGAACAGGTTCAGCACGCCGAGACCGCCCGCACCGAGCGCGAGCATCTGCGGGAGGCTCAGTTTCATTCCGCCGCCCTGACCGGGCGGTGGACCGTAACCAGGTGGGCCGGGCGGGGGCTGGTGCGGGCCTTGACCCGGGTAACCGCCCGGCGCTCCGCTCGGGTAGGTCATCGCGTGGTTCTCCTCAGCTGCTGCTCACCGCGATAGTTCGGATGAATTTTTCCACCTTTGACGCAGTCCGGCACAACGCGGTTCCCGATTGTTCCGGTTACTGCATAGGGCAGGGCCGGACGCTACACCAGCGCCCGGCCCTGTCAGTGAATCACTCTTCGTGTCGGTGTGCTGTCAAGTCAGCCTTCGACGATGGCCCGTGCCAGCGCGGCGGTCTCGCTTGGCGTCTTGCCGACCTTCACACCAGCGGCCTCAAGGGCTTCCTTCTTCGCCTGCGCGGTACCGGCCGAACCGGACACGATCGCACCGGCGTGCCCCATGGTCTTGCCTTCGGGCGCGGTGAAGCCCGCGACGTAGCCGACGACCGGCTTGGTCACGTTCTCCTTGATGTACGCCGCTGCACGCTCTTCGGCGTCGCCACCGATCTCACCGATCATCACGATCAGCTCGGTCTCGGGGTCCTCCTGGAAGGCCGCGAGTGCGTCGATGTGCGTGGTGCCGATGACCGGGTCGCCGCCGATACCGACCGCGGACGAGAAGCCGATGTCGCGCAGTTCGTACATCAGCTGGTAGGTCAGCGTGCCGGACTTGGAGACCAGGCCGATCTTGCCGGGGCCGGTGATGTCCGCGGGGATGATGCCCGCGTTGGACTTGCCAGGCGAGATCACACCGGGGCAGTTCGGGCCGATGATCCGGGTCTTGTTGCCCTTCGCGACCGCGTGCGCCCAGAAGTAGGCGGAGTCGTGCACCGGAATTCCTTCGGTGATCACGACAGCGAGGCCGATCTCGGCGTCGATCGCCTCGATCACGGCGTCCTTGGCGAACTTCGGCGGAACGAAGATCACCGAGGTGTCCGCGCCGGTCTTTTCCATCGCCTCGGCAACCGAACCGAACACCGGTACGAGCGTGCCGTCGATGTCAGCCTCGGTGCCAGCCTTGCGCGGGTTCACGCCGCCGACGATGTTCGTGCCCGACTTGAGCATCCGCTTGGTGTGCTTGGTGCCCTCGGAGCCGGTCATGCCCTGGACGATGACCTTGGAGTTCTCGTTGAGGAAGATGGCCATCTCGTTCACGCCCCCGCATGTGCAAGTGCGGCAGCCTTGTCGGCCGCGTTGTCCATTGTGTCCACCTGCTCGAGGCCGGGCAGCGCGGCGTCGGTGAGGATGCGGCGACCCTCCTCGGCGTTGTTGCCGTCCAGCCGGACGACGATCGGGCGGCTGACCGCCTCGCCGCGCGACTCGAGCAGCGCGAAGGCCTGCACGATGCCGTTGGCGACCGCGTCGCACGCGGTGATGCCGCCGAAGACGTTCACGAAGACACTGCGCACGTCCGGGTCGGACAGGATGATCTCCAGCCCGTTGGCCATCACCTCGGCCGACGCGCCACCACCGATGTCGAGGAAGTTGGCAGGCTTGACCCCGCCGTGCTTCTCGCCCGCGTAAGCGACGACGTCCAAAGTGGACATAACAAGGCCCGCGCCGTTGCCGATGATGCCGACCTGGCCGTCGAGCTTGACGTAGTTGAGGTCCTTGGCCTTGGCCGCGGCCTCGAGCGGGTCCTCCGCGGCGATGTCGACGAGGTCGGCGTGGCCCGGGTGCCGGAACGACGCGTTGTCGTCCAGCGTGACCTTGCCGTCCAACGCGATGATCTTGTCCTGCGGGTCACGGACCAGCGGGTTCACCTCGACCAGCGTCGCGTCCTCGGCGACGAAGGTCTCCCACAGCTTGACGATGACCTCGGCGGCCTGGCCCGCGATCGCCTCGGGGAACTTCGCCTGCGCCACGATCTCGTTGGCCTTGGCGAGGTCCACGCCCTCGATCGGGTCGATCAGGACCTTGGCCAGCGCCTCCGGCTTGGTGGCCGCGACCTCTTCGATGTCCATTCCGCCCTCGACGGAGGCCATCGCGAGGAACTTGCGGTTGGCGCGGTCGAGCAGGAACGAGAAGTAGTACTCCTCGGCGATGTCGGACGCCGGGGTCACCAACACCCGGCGGACCACGTGGCCCTTGATGTCCAGTCCGAGGATGGCCTCGGCCTTCGCCTTGGTGTCCTCGGGGTCGTCGGCGAGCTTGACGCCGCCCGCCTTGCCCCGGCCACCGGTCTTCACCTGCGCCTTGACGACGACGCGCTGGCCGAGCTCGGCCGCGATCGCCTTGGCGTCTTCGGGGTTGTCAGCCACGGAGCCCGGCAGCACCGGCACTCCGTGGGCGGCGAAGACGTCCTTCGCCTGGTACTCGTACAGGTCCACTGAGAGCTCCTGCTCCACCGTTGCCCGCGGTGGGGGTGGGCGACCCCCGCAGGGGGTCGGTATGTAACTGCGCTGGGACCTGTCGACCCTAGCGACCAGCTTCTTCGGCCGGGCCTTGGGTACTGGTGAGGTCGGTCACCGCTCGTGATCGGGCGCGAGCGCGCTTGCCCAGCTCACAACGCCCTCTGCGTTGCCTGGCCGGAAAATCGCGTTGACTCCGGCGGCTTTGAGGGCCTGTTCGTCGCCCTCCGCAGTGGCGAACACCACGGTCCGCGCGGCCAGTTCTGTACCGATCAGGCGATGTTCGTCGCTCCGGACAACCAGTCCGACCGCGCGGACGTCCTCCTGTTCGGCCGCGCTCGCGATCTCGTCGGCCGACCCGGCTTTGGCGTAGACGACCTCGACACCGCTGTCGCGCAGCGCGCGTGCCAACGTCTGGGTCTCGATGTCGTCGGGTTCGAGTTCGACGAGCAGAAGTCTGATCATCGCCGTTTCGAAGGCTCTGGCCGTACCGCCAAAGCCACGAAGGCACTGATTACAAGGGCCGCGATCGTCGCTAGCGCCAACCATGTCCCCGCGGCGGCCGTCGCGCCCTCGGCGCGCGCACCCGTCATCGGAACCTCCAACGCATGAACCGCGACCAGCCCAGCCGCGCCGAACAACAGCGCCGCTCCGCGCGCCGGACGACTGCGTGACGCGACGATGGCAGCGATGAGGACCGCCAACAGGGCGATGATCAAACCCCAGGACGCGACACGGAAGTTCGACCAGATCCCCGGCGCCGCATAGTGATCAGCGCGCATCGCGGGCAATCCGAACGCACCGACCGCGAACAACATCGCGGCCGCGATGGGCGCCATCAAAACGATGTTCGACGAGCGTTCGGTCAGATCGACGTCGTCCCGTTCGATCGCACCGGCAGCGCCAGCGGTAATCGCGGCGGCGACGGCGAACATGACCGCGACCAACGTCCACCATGTCGCGGCACCCGCACGGATCGCACCGCTTGTGGACGTGGCCGTGACAACCGCGTCCAACGCCAGGAAACCCGCGAGCGGGATGCCGACCCACGCGACACTCAGCATCGGCCGGAAGATCCGGGAGATCGGCTTGATGAGAAGCAGCACACCGAGCACGATCACCAGGATCCCGGCGGGCAACAGCAGCCGGTTCGCGAACGAATCAGGGCGCGCGCCGGAAAGGATGATCAGCTCATCGGTCTGGTTGATCGGAACGTCGGTCGGAATCTCGACGACGAACAGAGAGGTCGCCTGCCCGAGGATCGCGGCGATTCCAGCTATCACTGCCAGAACACCGGCGATCACGTGCGCCCGGCTCTCTTGGAGCGGTTGGCTCTCCTTGCGTTTCAGAGCAAGCCCGCTTGGCCACACAGCCACGACGATCAAGCCGAGGGCGCCGACAGTGGCCATATAGGAGCGCCAGTCGGCCTCAAGCCAGTCCACTGTGAGCGCGGCGATCTGTCCAGGAAGGACGACAGCAAGGATCGCGACCGCGACACCAATAAGGACACCGCGACCCATCTTCGGCGTCCGCGCGGTACCGGCGAACACACAGCCGAGCAAGGCCGCGAGCGCGATCAGCAGCCCGCCGACCATCACAAGCCCCGGCCCGTTCGTCAGATCGAGGTCGAGAAGGAAGGCGTTGCCCGACTGGTACGGCGGCATCAACAACCCGACGGTCGCGAGCCCACCGAACACCAGAGCCCACCCAAGCAGCCGCTTCCGCGGCTCGGAGTCTTCAAATTCCGCGGCGACCGGCGTCCCAGGCTGAGCGCCCGCACGCACGATCACCATGCCGCCCGCCACCAACGTGAGGACATGCCCGGCAATCAACAACCACGTGCCCGTCGCAGCCGACAGCGGCACAAGCTCGGTCGGCACAACCAGTTCCGGCCGTGACGCCACCAAAGCATCCGCCGCGAGCTGAAGGTCGACGAATGCCCGGCCCGGGGCGAGGAACGCGGCACCAACCAACACGCCAGCCGCGCCCACCGGCCTACGGGCGATCAGAAGGGCGATGGCGACAAGGACCGGCACCACAGCGAGAGCAATAAGGAGAGGGCCGCTGGCGTACGCCGCCGGGGGCGCGCCTTGCAGCACGCCGACACCGGGACCTGCCGCCAGCAAAGCCGCGCCTGCGGCGGCCACCACGACGGCCACCTTCAACAACGCCGGTACCTCAAGCCGTTCCGGCACCAGGTCTCCAGTCTCACCAGCAGTCGGGCCGGTCCCCACCTGAGTGTCCGAGGATCGGATCCGCGAATTCATCACCCCGAACCTAGCAAGGCGATCACACCCCGAATCTCCCGCCACACCTGCACAACCCAACACACCAGGTCACGCGCAGCCTCGCGTGTCCACCGGCTCCGTCATGGTGAGTTGAACCCGCGAGCGGCGCAACGGCGGCAAGAAGCCACAGCGACAGCGAGTCGAGCAGTTTGACTCACCGTGACGGAACGGTGGACACGCGCCAGGGCGGAGCAAGGCCAGAGACCGTGCGAGTGGAAGCCCCGACCTCGTCGAACCCGCCATACCGACAGACCCGAACTCCGGCTGCCTTCCAGGTCCAGCCGGGTTGGCTGGGATGAACTACCGCGTGTCCGCCCCACCGGCACGGCGAGTCAAACTGCTCGACTCGCCACCAGCCGGGTCACTCGCCGCCGTGCGCCGCTCGCGTTCAACACGCCATGCCGGAGCGGCAGACACGCGCGGGCACCCGTCACCGACTTCCCGCCTGTTCGCTGCGCTCACGGCGATACGTCACGTGGTTACCCGGGTGCATGCCGCACATTCCAGGGCATGCCCTTTATCCCCTCGAAGGGTGGGGGAAAGGGCAGTACCTCATCGTTGGTGTGGTCTGTGTGGGTTGGCGGTGGGAATCTTTCTTCGAGTTCGTGGGTTGACGGTGACAACCTTCTCGGTCATCGGGGCGTCTTAAGGGCACGAGGCAAGCAGTAGGCCTGGCGACCAGGGGAAATGGTCGGGAGGTCTGCCGGACGGGGTAACGGGCATGCGGGGATGGCCGGCGACGCGGGGTGAAGTCGCCGGCGGGTTGCATGTGGCGCATGGCGTGTTTTCGGATCGAGTAGCGGCGCCGGTTGTGCGGTGAGCGGTCGGGGGCGACCGGGGAACGTCCAGAACCGCCCGGTTGGCGTAACGCAGGTCACATCCTGGCGTGTTATATCGCCTTAACTTTGGGTAATAGTTACTGATCAGTGACTTATGGGCTCCCCTCGATCGGCAGAAGATCCTTCAGGGAAGTTGCCCTCCGCTGTCTCCCTTGGTTACTGTCCCCCGGTCCGTTGTCACGGTCCGGTCACGGCTCAGGACACGAGTGGTTCCCCCGAAACCACTCACCCGGGATCCCCCGCCCGGTGTCCACGCCAGAGCTCGTCCCCGCGAGCCGAGGTTGCCGCCCGGATCTCCCCGAGGCAGAAGGGCAGGCTTTGTCTCGACACCGCTCCCCCGGCGGGCCGCAGCAGTCTGCAGTGATGGTGGAGGCGCTTGAACGCCCCTCCGCCGACGATCGCGTAGAGCGTGGTGCGCACCGGCTTCCGGCGCCACCGTCCGCACTCCGCGGTCGTGTTGTGGTCGCAGCTGTCGCGCTTGGCGCGTTCGCAGCTGCAGCAGCTGGTCAAACGCTCAAAGGCGGCGCCGCCACGACCGATGGTGACGTCACCCCGCTCGCGAACGCGCAGGACGCCTCCGCCGCACTCGGCGTCGGTGGCGACAGTCGCGGCGCGACCATCGCTCCCGAGATCCTCACCGTCGCGCAGGTCAGCGACGCAGGCGAAGAAGCCCGCAAGCTCACGCAGAGCGCGCAGCTCATCGCCAACCGCACGGCCAAGATCCAGAAGGAAGCCGCTGAGGCTGCCGAGAAGGCCCGCGTCAAGTACGTCCGGCCAGCGGAAGGTGCTTTCACCTCCGGCTTTGGCGCCCGGTGGGGCACGACCCACTTCGGCATCGACATCGCGAACCGGATCGGCACCCCGATCCGCGCGGTCACCGACGGTGTCGTGATCGAGGCAGGCCCGGCGAGCGGTTTCGGCCTCTGGGTTCGCATCCAGCACGCGGACGGCACGATCAGCGTCTACGGCCACATGGACACCATCGGCGTGCGTGAAGGCGCCAAGGTCAAGGCGGGCGACCAGATCGCGCGCATGGGCAACCGTGGCCAGTCCACCGGCCCGCACCTGCACTTCGAGATCTGGGACGCCAACGGCCGCAAGATGAACCCGGCCAGCTGGTGCGCCCAGAAGGGCATCAGGCTCTGACGAACCACGCCCCGGCGACCCGCCAGGCCGAACAGATGGCAGGCGAGCCGCGGGGCGACTGACAGCCGACGCAACGTCGTTTACGACCAGCGGGCGCGTGCTGGCCAAGCAATGACCGCCAGGCTCCGACGAGTCTGCGTAGCTCCCGGCCAACTTCGACAGGCTGCGCCGCAGACAGGCGCTCGACGCCGTCCAGATAGCCACCCACGCGGTCCGCAAGCGCGCGGAACAAGATGTCGTCCACTGGGTTACCCCTTGCTTGGTGCTGTTTTTTGGCATGACCGCAGTCAAGCACAGGGGTCTGACAATTTTAGAACTGATGGTCGATGGCTCTGGCCGGACTGGCGCTCGTCGGCAAGATTTCACGGTCTCGGCACCGGTCTGACCGCGGCTCCCGGATGTTGGCGTGCAGGGCCGGTCTGACTGAGGCGCTTGTTTGCCGGTCAGGCCGTGGCCGGGGTTGGCTGCTCACTGGGCTTTGCCGCTCGTTCGAGGACCTTGCGGCCGTAGACGTAGCGGGCGGCGAGCGCGACGCCCTTGTTCACGATCGTCTGAGGCAGCGGCATCGGTCGCAGCACGTCGACAATCAGGACAATTCGCTCACCGCTGCTTTCGTTGACGACTTCATGGTTCCAGCTGTCGTCGAACAGGACGCTCTGCCGTTCTTGCCAGGTGTACCAATGGTCCTTTACGCGAATGCTCGGTGGCGCATCCTCCGGCACCTTCAGCCCGAGGTGGTAGCGCAAGTACCCACAGTACGGGCCCTCGTGTTCAGGAATTGACTTCCCGGGCTCAAGAATGGAGAAGAACGCCTGAAAGACGTTAGGGATCGATGCCAAAAGCGCCGTTGTCCGAGGGCATTTCGAGGCGTTCGGCTCAGCCCGCTCACCCATCGCCCACAGGTAGAAGATCTTCCACTCGTTCGGCGTCGCGTTCGAGATGCTTGCCTGGTCAGGGTCTAAATCGTGATACGCGGGCAGCGTCGTACGATCAGCGAGGACCTCGTCGAGCTCGCTGCGGATATCAGCGTAAGAATTGTCCAGGCTCCGCAGCGCTGGATATGTCTCGTCGATGTCGAAAAGTACCGGACGCTGGTCACCACCTGCCGTCTGCCTGAACCACTTGCTGACAGCTTCTTGAACGGGTTTGGTATTCACATCTGCCCCCTGCAGAAAAGTACGACCAGTGATCTCGATACTGGCCGCAGGCGGCGGGGAGACGCATCGGGGAACACCCGCAACGACCCCTGAACAAACCCTTAGGAGTCGGGTTGCCCAGAGGTCGAATGGTGGGGCTAGCTACATTGTCAGAGCTTCACCATCGGCACGCTGCCGATCAGCATCAGCCGGATCGTTCCCGAACTGCCGAAGTCGATCGTGGCGGTCGCGCGCGGGCCCGTTCCGTCGGCCGCGACGACTGTGCCGAGGCCGTACTTGTCGTGGTTGACGCGGTCGCCTGCTTCGAGCTTCAACGCTGGCGTGTCCTGCCAGCCCTTGAACGACGTGGATCGCATGCCCTGCTTGGCGATCCTGGCCTGCGCAGAGTCTGAGCCCGAGCGGCTCCACGTCGTCGCCGTCGATGGGCCGGACGTGCGGCGTGACGACTCGATACGACGCCAATCCATCAGCTCAGCCGGGATCTCGTCGAGGAACCGGGACGCCGGGTTGGTCGACGGCTGGCCCCACGCTGACCGCATCACCGCGCGCGACAGGTACAGCCGCTCACGGGCTCGCGTGATGCCCACGTACGCCAGGCGGCGTTCCTCGGCCAGCTCGACCGGGTCGGACAACGCCCGCATGTGCGGGAAGATCCCATCTTCCCAGCCGGTGCTGAACACAACCGGGTATTCGAGGCCTTTGGCGGTGTGCAACGTCATCAGCGTGACCACGCCGTCGGAATCCGCGTCCGGCACCTGGTCGGCGTCCGCGACCAACGACACGCGCTCAAGGAATCCTTCGAGGGTGCCGAGCGGCGTGACGGTCTCCTCGTCTTCGATCGCGGGCGGGAGTTCGGCGAACTCCCTGGCCACAGTGATCAATTCGCGGAGGTTGTCCAGCCTGGTCGCGTCCTGCGGGTCTTCGCTTTCCTCGAGCTCGGCCTGGTAGCCGGTGCGGTCGATGATCGCTTCGAGCAACTCGGCCACGCCGTCGTCGACCAGTTCACGCAGCGAGTCCAGCAACTCAACGAACCCGGCGATGCACTTCTCCGAGCGCGGGTTGAGCAGCGGGACCTCGCCGGAAGCGGCCTTGCGCAGCGCCGCGTTGAACGAGATCCGCTGCTGCTCGGCATGCGTCGCGACCACGGCTTCCGCCCGGTCACCGATGCCGCGCTTCGGCACGTTCAGGATCCGGCGCAGCGACACCGTGTCCTCGGGGTTGGCGAGCACCCGCAGGTACGCCAACGCGTCACGGACTTCCTTGCGCTCGTAGAACCGAACTCCGCCAACGACTTTGTACGGCAGCCCGAGCCGGATGAAGATCTCTTCGAAGACCCGGGACTGGTTATTGGTCCGGTAGAACACCGCGATGTCGCCGTTGCGCGCGTCGCCGTGGTCGACCAGTTTGTCGATCTCACCGGCGACGAAAGCCGCCTCGTCGTGCTCGTTGTCGCCGACATAGCCGACGATCCGCTCGCCCTCGCCGGAGTCGGTCCACAGTCGCTTGTCGATACGACCCGGGTTGCGCGAGATGACCGCGTTGGCCGCGGACAGGATGGTCTGCGTCGAGCGGTAGTTCTGCTCGAGCTTGATCGTGGTCGCGTCCGGATAGTCCCGCTCGAACTCCTCGATGTTGCGGATCGTCGCGCCACGGAAGGCGTAGATCGACTGGTCCGCGTCACCGACGACGCACAGCTCGCCGGGCGGGATGTCGCCAGCGCCGACCCCGACCAGTTCACGGACCAGCATGTACTGCGCGTGGTTGGTGTCCTGGTACTCGTCGACCAGCACGTGCCGGAAGCGGCGCCGGTAGTACTCGGCGACCTCGGGGAACGTCTGCAGCAGCTCGACCGACTTCATGATCAGGTCGTCGAAGTCGAACGCGTTCGCCTGCTGCAGCCGCTGCTGGTAGACCGCGTACACCTCGGCGGTGCGGCGCTCGAAGTCGTTGGACGCACGGGAAGCCGCGGCCTCGTAGTCGATCAGTTCGTTCTTCAGGTTCGAGATCTGCACGGCGAGCGACCGCGCGGAATACCGCTTCGGGTCGAGGTCGAGATCCCTGGCCACCAACGTGATCAGCCTGCGGGTGTCGTCGGAGTCGTACACCGAGAAGTTCGACGACATGCCGATGGTCTTGGCTTCGCGCCGCATGATCCGCACACACATCGAGTGGAACGTGGAGACCCACATCGACTTGGCGCGCCCGCCGACCAGATCGGCGACGCGCTCCTTCATCTCGGCGGCGGCCTTGTTGGTGAACGTGATCGCCATGATCTGGCCGGGATGCACGTCCCGCGCGGCCAGTAGGTAGGCGATTCTCCTTGTCAGTACCCGGGTTTTGCCCGAGCCAGCGCCCGCGACCACGAGCAGCGGGGTACCCGCGTGCTCGACAGCCTGACGCTGCCGGTCGTTGAGTCCCTCAAGCAGGGCGGCGACGGCCGGGTTGACAGGTGTGGTGCCGGGAAGCTCGAACAAGGCGCTCATCGCGATTAAAGGTACTCGCCCGTGCCGACAAATCTGGGACCGCCTCGCACATGTGTGCACTCGGTCTTTGTGAGGGCCGAGTTTGGCGCGTTGAACGCCAATGCCAGGAACTTAACCAAGTCCTTGCGCTGGCCGCTTGCGAGCATCTCAAGGTCCATTAAGGACAGGAATTCGCCTCGTCAGTCACACATGTCACATCAGCCCCACCTATTACGGGACGTAGTGCCGCGAAGGCCACCCTCGCGGCGTTCAACGCAGCAATCTCGACCCTCGCACCCCTGAACGCCACGCGATGCCCGCACCCCTCGCCCAGGTAGTCAGTTCCAGCAGCGACCCACCCGCGTTAGCCACAAATATTCGCAGGTCAACGGCTCGCGCACGCCTCGGGTATCAACCAAACTCCGAACCCTAGTTCCTGACATTGGCGTCTAACGCGCGAAGGGAGGCCCTCGCGCGTCTAACGCCGCCAAGGTGGCCTTCACGGCAACGAAGCCCGTGGCGCGGACTTGCCAAGTTCGTCAGGCATAGAACCAGCTCATAAATGGTTCGCACGAGTGGCGTGTGGCGGAGTACTTCTGTGCTCAGGGGGCTTCATCAGGAGTTCGGGGTCTGTTTCCGGGGTTTTCCGGGGCTCATCCCTGATCCATTCGCCTGCCGCGGGCGACAGTCTTGAACAGGAGTTGGCCAGAGCAACGGACGGGGAGTGGGGAACGTGTTCGAAGACCTGATGCCAGACCTCACCGCGCTGTCACCGGTCGCGGTGCTGGTGACGATCTTCGTGCTGTCGTTCCTCGAGACGAGCGTCGTGATCGGCGTCGTCCTGCCGGGGGAAGTGCTCGTTGGCGCGTGCATCGGGGTGTTGCACGTCGCATGGTCGCCGCTAGCCGGGGCGGTGGCGGCCGTGGGATGCCTTGCGGGCCAGTTGGGTGGTTACGCGCTTGGTCGCTGGTCGGGGCCCGCGATCAAGCACGGCTGGGTCGGTCGCAAGGCTGGCCCGAAGCGGTGGGCACAAGCCGAGCACCTGGTTGGGGAATCAGGTGGCTGGCTCCTGGTGACAGCGCGGTTCGTCTCTGTGGCGCACACGCTGGCACCGGTGCTCGCCGGGACGTTGCGGATGCCGTTGCGGAAGTTCACCGCGTACGCGGCCATCTCCGCGGTGGTGTGGGCGGCGCTGTGGACCGCGGTCGGGGCCGCGTTGTCGGGCGCGAGCCAGATCATCGACCCTGGCCTGCTGTCCTTCGCGATGGTCGGCGGTGGCGTGATCATCGGCGGGATCATCATGACCAAGCTGCTCCGCCGGTTCGACAAGGCCGCCGACGAGCGCGCTGACCAAGAACGGAGGCCTGCGCTCGACGTGCGCACCGCGGTTGTGTCAAGATGATTGGGTGCGGACAGAGCGCTTTTACTTTTTCTACGGGACCCGGACTCCGGCTCCCGTGGTTCTCTGACGCCACCAGACACCACGAAGCCCCCGGAGTCCGCGGACCCCGGGGGTTTCGCACTCCCGGGGCAGGCTCCAAGTAGAACAGGAAAGCCGATGACCCCAACCACCGAGAACGGCACCGCCTCGGAAGACATCGACGCGCTCCGCAAGGAGATCGACTGGCTCGACGCCGAGATCCTGCGGCTGGTGAAACGCCGGGTCGAGGTGTCGAAGACGATCGGCGCGGCACGGATGGCCGCGGGCGGCCCGCGCATCGTCTACAACCGGGAGATGGACGTTCTGGCGCGCTACCGGGAGCTTGGGCCGGAAGGTCGTCAGCTGGCGATGGCTCTGCTCAACCTCGGCCGAGGCCGACTAGGGCGCTAAGCCCGATCAAACTCAACTAAATATCAGGGCGATCACCCATCCGAGCAGTCGAGCGGACGAGGCACACTGGAACCATGGTGCTGGACTTGATCGCCGTGATCATCGTCATCGTGGCCCTTGTGGCCGCCCTTGCCCACGTCGGGTACTTGACGCTGCTGAACAACGCGGCGAACAAGCGCGCGGGTGGCGGGCCGATCGCTCAATACGTCCGTTCCCGCTGGCCGATCGCCGGTGTGACGACAGCCGGAGCCCTGCTCGGACTGTTGCTCACCGGCGGCAGCGGGTTCGTCGACATCCTGGCGATTCTGATCGGCGGCGGCTCGGGAGCCGTAGCCGTGAAGTCGCTCGAGTCAACCCAGAAGAAGTACAAGACCGAAAAGTAGACCGACCGGTCAAGCTCGAAGAAGCAGGACCCGGGGCCCCGAGCCCGGCCTCAACGCAGGCACCCCGCAGAGAAGACGGGGTGTCGGGCCTCGGCTCTGTCACGCCGGTCATTCACGCCGCCCCGCCGCGCCCACCAGCCCCGGCTTCGTCGCGCCAGCCACTGACACCACCGGCTGCGCCTTACCCGCCAGCCGCGCCTTTGTCGCGCCAGCCACTCACGCCATCCCGCCCTGCCCGCCAGCCGCGGCTTTGTCGCGCCAGCCACTCACGCCATCCCGCCCTGCCCGCCAGCCGCGGCTTTGTCGCGCCAGCCACTCACGCCATCCCGCCCTGCCCGCCAGCCGCGCCTTTGTCGCGCCGGTCATTTACGCCACGCAACACGCCCGACGCCGCCCCAACCACAGCGGCAAGCAGGCACTGAGCGGTGTCGGCAGCGTGGGGCGGGGTGGAAATGACCGGCTTTGGCGACAAAGCCCGTCCGCGCGGAGCGCGGACAATCAGACACTGTCAAGGGAGTTCACCCGGTCGTGTGGCAACGAATGTTGTTGCTTACCAGCGTTTCTACGTGCGATGCGTCAGGCATACCCTGGCGTAGGTGAGCACTGACGGACCCTCCGAAACGGACCGCGCGCGACCCGTGCGGCCCGTCGTTTCCGGGTCCCTTCTTCCGACTCGTGCGGTCGCCATGTCGTGATCATGAGTAATCGCGTCATGACCGGCAGTGAGAAGGGTCACATCAGCATGACCAGCGGGGAGCATCAGCCAGAACGCGGACGTCATCGGCATACCCAGGGCACGTGGACCCCTGAAGTCACGCACGTGCACCCACCCGCTCACGCCCGCCCCGACCCTGTCCCGCCACCGACCGCGGCCGAGACGACCATTCCCGGCCTGCACAAGTTCGACCTCGGCACCATCCCCGCCTCCGTCACCCCGCCGAAGACGTGGCGTACGGCGGCCTGGTTCGCCGTCGGCTCGTCGCTTGCCGTCGTGCTTGGCCTGGTGTTCGCGGCCGCCGCGCTGGTCGGCCAGCCCAAGAGCACCGAGACCATCGACGCGCTGCCCGGGGTGCCGAGCGCGATCTACCTCGACGATCCCAGCGCCACGCAAAGCTCCCAACAGAGGTCCGCCACCAGCCGCGCGGAGCGGTCCACGGTCGTGCCGGGCCACAGCCAGTCCATCCGGGGTTCAGGCAACGCGCCGACCGCGGGCAGCAGCGTGCGCACGAGCGTCCCGCCGACTTCCAGCTCCACGGCGCCGCCGCCCTATACCCCGCCGGTCAGGGAGACCACGCCGAAGCGGGCGCTGGCGACCAACGACGCGAAGCAGATCGGTGACCGGACCGAGGCGTTCTACGCGGCCATCACCAGCAACCCGGACGCGGCGTACCAGATGACCACCGGTGAGATGCGCGGTCAGGGTGAGCAGGCGTTTCGTGAGCGCTACGCCGACATCAAGAAGGTCCAGGTCCGCCGGATCAGCATCGACCCCAACCAGGGGACCACGGTCAGTGAGGTGACCGTCACAAAACGGGACGGGACTACGTTTACCGAGCGTAGGAGGCTGAAATTCACGTCAGGCAGAGATCCGAAAATCAGTTCTGAAGTTACCCATTAAGTCTTGGGCCGAACAGGCCGATACCGACAGTGCCAGCGGTGACCGCTGGCCCAGTCGAGGTACAGACAGGCCGACGGAAATCCCCGAACGGGTGAAACCTGAGGTGGCCCTCCGTGACTCGATGAACCGAGTAGCAGTGACACACACGCAAGGAAGTAACCAGTGGAGCGTCCGACGTCTGGTCGCCGGCACATCCGAGCCGGATCGATCACCGTTGCGGAGCTGATCAAGAACCGGCCGACCCCGGTTCATCTCCCCGCCCGCGACGAGGCCGTCACCGAAGTGATGCCATCCGGCATCGACACGGAACCGATGCCGCCGGTCGACCAGGGCGAGGCCCAGCCGCTGCCGTCGCAGGCTCCGAACACCCACCATCGCCGCCAGCCGGCCCGCAGCGGGCAGCTGGCCAAGCTCGCCGGTCTCGGCGTCGCCGCCGCGGTGCTGGTCGCTTCCGTCGCCGCCGCCTCGATCATCAACACCAAGCGGCAGTCCGAGCCGGACGTCGTCGACCGCCCGGTTGCCGAGATGACCAACGAGCAGGCCCTGCTGCCGAACATGTTCACGCTGAACGCGGGCAACGCGCCGCGGATCACCACCGAGATGCCCGCGCCCAACAGGGGCAGCGCCTCGGCAACCGTCGACAACGGCCGCCGTCCGGTCGACGCGAAGAAGCTGTCCGGCCCCGCGACGCCGCAGGCCGCGATCCCGAACACCGCGCCGACCGACGTCGAGTTGGTCAGGGAGTACTACAAGCTGCTGGCGAGCCAGCCGCAGCAGGCCCTCGGGCTGCTCGACGGGCTGCTCCGGCAGACCGATCTGTCCCACTTCCTGAACTCTTGGTCGCAAGCTCGCAACATTCATGTCGTCGATGTGCAGCCGCGTGGTGACGGAGCGTTGCTCGCCGTCGTCGAGATGATCCTGCCCGACGGCGACACCGCGAGGGTTCAGCAGCTGCTCAGGGTCACTGACAGCCAACCGAAGCGGATCACCGGCGCCGAGATCGTGTCCGCTCAGCGGAGCTAGGCTGCCGAACTGTTACGCCCGATTGAGACGCGACAAGCACCTCGTGTCACCAATGTGACCCCCGATCGGGCTAAGCTGGGCGGCGCCCCGAGGAATGGGCCGGTGTGTGGCGTTGGTCTCATTCTCCGCGCCGGATAGTCCGACACGCCGGTGGCGTTCGTATCCAGGTAACGGTCTTGTGGTCGTGCGCGAAGAGTGAGCGCATAGCCTGGAGGCGGTCCATGGGGTTGTCCGCCTGAGAAGAGAAGATGGCCGGCGAGCAGTTCGCGGGCAAGGAGGTGTCGTGAGCGACGAAGGCCGACTGGTAGCCGGTCGCTACCGGCTCGTGCATCGCATCGGCACCGGCGCCATGGGCGTGGTCTGGCAGGCGAGGGACGAGCGGCTGAACAGAGTCGTCGCCGTCAAGCAGGTCCTGCTGCAGACCGGCCTGTCACAGGACGAGATCAACGAGGCACTCGAACGCGTACAGCGCGAGGGCCGGATCGCCGCGAAACTGCACCACCCGAACGCCGTGACGGTCTTCGACGTCGTCGACGAGGACGACGCGCCGTGGCTGGTCATGGAGTACGTCCCGAGCCAGAGCCTGGCCGCGGCGATGAAGGAGCGCGGGGCGCTGCCGCCGCTCGAAGTCGCCGCGATCGGCGCGCAGATCGCGGCGGCGCTGGCCGCCGCGCATGCCGCGGGCATCGTTCACCGGGACATCAAGCCGGGCAACATCCTGCTCGCCGACAACGGCTCGGTGAAGATCACCGACTTCGGTATCTCACGGGCGAGTGACGACGTCACCGTGACCAAGACCGGCCTGATCGCCGGTACGCCCGCCTACCTGGCGCCTGAGGTCGCGTACGGCAAGGACCCGACACCACCCACAGATGTCTTCTCCCTCGGTTCGACGCTGTACGCGGCGGTCGAGGGCGAGCCACCGTTCGGCCTGAGCGAGAACACGCTCGGCCTGTTGCACGCGGTGGCCGCTGGCCGGATCAACCCGCCTCAGCTGGCAGGACCGCTGGAGCCGGTACTGATCGCACTGCTGGCCACAGAAGCCGAGGATCGCCCGACCGCCGCGTACGCCAGGGACATGCTGGCCGCGGTCGCTCGTGGTGACCATCCGGACGTGCCGGAGACGCGGACTGTGTTCGCCGGTCCGTCGAACACCGACCCGCGCACGAGGGCCATCTCGCCGCCGAGCGCACGGTCGCGCACGGGCGTTCGTCCCGCTGCCGCTCCGCCTCCGCCGCGTAAGCAGTCCAAGCGGCCGTACGTCCTGGCCGCCGTGATGGCCGCGCTGGTGCTGGCCCTTGGCGGCTGGCTGATCGCGGCGAGCGGGGACGAGAAGCGGAACGACCCGCAGCCGTCGAACATCAACAGCTCACAGACGACAACCACCTCGGCTCCGACGTTCACCTACACCGAGACGAACACCGAGACGAGTTCGTCGTCCTCACAGCGGCCGACCACCAGGTCGACACCGAGGTCGACGTCCAGCTCGCCGACGTCCAGCTCATCGTCCTCGTCGCCGTCCAGCTCGAGGCCGCCGTCGTCGACGAGCTCGACGCCGAGGTCGACACCTTCAACAACAGAACCACCAACTCCGTAAACCAAAGCAACCTCCGGGTGCGTCCAAACGACACATAAGTAAGGTCCTTTGGTCGCAGTCATCCAGCCGTAACGGGAGTTAGGCGTTGCCCTCCGACGAAGACCGCCTGGTGGCGGGTCGATACCGACTGGGACAGCGCATCGGCAGCGGCGCCATGGGCGTCGTGTGGCAAGCGCAAGACGATCGGTTGCACCGCACCGTCGCGGTCAAGCAGTTGCTGACGCAGCCCGGCCTGAGTGCCGCGCAGGCTGAGGAAGGCAGGCTGCGCTCGATGCGGGAAGGCCGGATCGCGGCCAGGCTGCAGCATCCGAACGCGATCACGGTCTACGACGTGGTCGAGGACGACGGCCAGCCGTGGCTGGTGATGGAGTACCTGCCGTCCCGCAGCCTCGCGGCCGAGCTGGACGACCGGGGCACCATCCCGCCGCAGGAAGCGGCGCGGATCGGCGCCGAGGTGGCGTCCGGCCTTGTGGCCGCGCACGCGGCCGGGATCGTGCACCGCGACATCAAGCCCGCGAACGTGCTGCTCGGCAACGACAACTCGGTCAAGATCACCGACTTCGGCATCTCACGCGCGGTCGGCGACGTGACGGTGACCGCCACCGGAATGCTCGCCGGGACGCCCGCGTACCTCGCGCCCGAAGTTGCCAAGGGCATGGAACCGACGCCCGCGTCGGACGTGTTCTCGCTCGGCTCGACGTTGTACATCTGCGTTGAGGGGCATTCGCCCTTCGGTTTGAGTGAAAACACGCTCGCGCTGCTGCACGCGGTCGCCGCGGGCAAGATCTCCCCGCCGAGGCAAGCGGGCCCGCTCACCGCGCTGCTGATGCGTCTGCTGCGGACCGAGCCAGAAGAACGTCCGACCATGGCCGCCGCCAAGGAAGCACTGGCCGCGATCGCCGCGGGCCGTCCTGTGCAGCCTGGGCTCGTCAGCGGCAACTACGACGGTCCGACGGTCGCGCAGCGCATCCAGGCGCCGATGCCACCGCAGCCGGTGATGCAGCAACCCACGAACCACCCGGCCACGCGTATCGACGCCAACCCGCTCGCGGAGCCGCGTCGCACGCCGCCGTCGGGTTTCCAGATGGGTCCGCCGCCTCCCGGCACGCCGCCGCGTGGCAACCAGCCGCCTATCGGGCCCCCGCCGCCAAGACGCGAGCAGATGTCCGCGGAGCCAAGACAGAACAGGGACGTTCGCAAGATCGTGCTGACGGTCCTCGCGATCATCGGCGCGGCTGCTGTCGGTGTCCTGGTCGCGAGCCTGTTCACCAGCAAAACACCGAACGCTCAGCCGAACCCGACGACGCTGCCGCCACCGCCGCCAGCGACCGTCACGCAGACCGGGCCACCGACGGTCAAGAAGTCCACGACCACGCCTCCGCCTTCGAGTTCGTCCGCGCCTCCGTCGTCATCGACGCAGGATGACGACAGCGAGCAGCTGGAGGACGCGAGCAACTTCGTCGAGGCCTACTACGACCTGTTGCCGGAAAATCCTGAGGCGGGGTGGGCGCTGCTCACCCCGAAGGCACAGGCTTTGTCTCAGGGCAAGGACGGCTACTTCAGCTTCTACGCCGAGATGGAGGACGTCCGGATCACTGACGTCAGCGATGACGGCAAAGGCAATGTCCGCGGCACCGTACGGTTCAAGAAGAAAGATGGCTCGGAGACGCGGGATCCCTACCGGTTCACCGTTGTCGTCGTGAACGGCAAACTGATGATCGACGATTTCAAGCTCGGCTCAACCTGATCAGCTCTTGATGCGGGCCGCGACCTCATGCAAGGCCGCGAGAAACGCTTGTACCGCAGCATCTTCCGCGCCCGTCTCACGGATCGCGGCGTAGATCTCCCTTGTCGGTTCCGGCCGACGGACCCGCTTGGCGACGACACCCGAATGCGTGGTGTCCAAGCCGAGCTTGGGAATCAACGCGACCCCAAGGCCCGCGGCCACAAAGCCTTGTGAGGTCGCGTAATCCTCCGACTCCACGGTGATGTTCGGGGTGAAACCCGCCGCGGCGCAAGCGTTCAGCATCAGGTCGGAACACGGCCCCGGCATGATTTCCGTGCTCACCCACGGTTCCTCAGCCAGATCCGCAAGGTCGACAAACCGCTTGTTCGCAAGGCGATGGCCGCGCGGCAGGACGGCACACAGCGGGTCGTGCATCAGGTGGATCAGCTGCACGCCACGCCGAGGCGGGTTCATCCGGGGGAAAACCACGATCGCCACGTCCGCCCGGCCTTCCTCGACCTCGGGCAGCGGGTCCTCCGGGTCGATCAGCTTGAGGTCGATCTGCACGCCGGGATGGTGTTTACGCAGCTGGGCCATGGCAGGCGGGACGAGCGCGACGCCCGCGGTGGAGAAGTACCTGATCGACAGCTGCCCGGTCTTGCCTTCTTTGAGGTCACGCAGCGCGCATTCGGCGTCGGACAGGTTCTTGCTGATGATCGCCGCGTGCTCGGTCAGCAGACGGCCTGCCGCGGTCGCCCGCACGCCACGCCCGACGCGTTCGAGCAGGGCCACACCGGCTTCCTTCTCCAGCACGGCCAGCTGCTGGCTGATCGCGGACGGCGTGTAGCCGAGGTTTCCTGCGGCAGAAGTGACGGATCCGCTGGTCACGACCGCCCTGAGCAACTGCATCCGGCGTACGTCGAGCATGCGTCAACCATACAGCTTTGCTTAATGGCTGATGCACATATATTCACTTGTCCTGCCAAGTTAGCGAGGGCATCGTTGACGCGGGGTCGACGATGGGAGTGCGTGGTGGGCAGCAAGGGCACACTGGTCCGGATGGGCATTTTGGCTCTGCTGTGGGGATCGAGCTTCCTCTGGATCAAGTTCGCGCTGCAGGCCATGTCGCCGGGCCAGATCGCGATCGGCCGGATCCTGCTCGGCGCGGCCGTGCTGGTGGTGCTCTGCTACTCGGGCCGCCAGCGGCTGCCCAAGGACCGGAAAATCTGGGCGCACCTGGTGTTTGCCGCGTTCTTCGGCAACGCGCTGCCGTTCTTCCTCTTCGGTTTCGGTGAGGAGACAGTCGATTCCGGCATCGCCGGTGTGCTCAACGCCACAACCCCGTTGTGGGCCTTGCTGATCGGCGTGTTGATCCGTCAGGAACGCAAGCTGTTCTCGCTGCGCATGCTCGGCATGGTCGTCGGATTCGCCGGTACTTTGCTGATCTTCGCGCCGTGGCAGGCAGGCGGCCTGACCAGCTGGGGCGCGCTCGCGATCCTCGGTGCCGCGGCGAGTTACGCCGTCAGCTACACGTACATCGGCCTGAAGCTGTCCGGCAAGGGCACGGCCCCGATCGCTTTGTCGGCCGCCCAGCTGGTCACCGCGTCCGGACTGAGCATGTTGCTGCTGCCGATCGACGGTTTCGAGCCGATCACCTTGAGCCCGCTTGGCGTGATCGCCGTCGTGATCCTCGGTGTCTTCGGCACCGGTTTCGCGTTCGCCCTGAACTACCGGCTGATCGCCGACGAGGGCGCGGTTGCCGCGACTGCTGTCGGCTACCTGCTACCTGTGGTTTCCGTGCTGCTTGGCGCGGTTGTCCTTGGCGAGCCGGTGACTGCGCGCGTGGTCGTCGGCATGGTCGTGGTCCTGCTGGGGGTGGGCATGACCCGCTGGCAGCCGAAGGCAGTGGCGTCGCCGGAACTCGTGGTTCCGGCGACGCCTCAGTCAGCGGTTGCGACGCCTGAGCGAGCTGCCCAGTAGCAGCACGCCAACCAGGACCGCGCCACCGGCGAGCAGCCAGCGCGGGTCGAAGGACGGCAGCCAGGACGCGCCATCGGTGAGCACGTAGGCCGACATCAGCAAGGCCGCGATTCCGGCGAGCAGGGTGAGTAGGTCGACGCGCTTACGCTCAGTCTTCTCCGTGTCATCAGCCACGGCGCACCTCCACGTCACCCGTGTTGACCCGGGCGTCCAGGTAGATCTTGAGACCGCCGGCACCGTCCGTGCCGTTGTCGGCGGTACTGATATGCGCGTTGGTCGCGTTTTGTTCGTTGCCGAGGCATGCCACCGAGCCGAGCTCGGCGTCACAGGTGACGTGCACGTCCGCGTTCGGCGGGACGAGCACGGAGATGTTGCCCAGTCCCACATTCAGCGACGTGTGGACCACGCCGGTGTCCGGCAACGCGGTCAGATCGAGGTCGATCGTCCCGCCGCCGACGCCGTAATTGGGCGCGACCATGTCCACGGTCGTCGGCCGGACGTTGATCGTGCCCCACTCCTGGCCGGAGTCGACCCATGCAGGCCCGTTCGACGCGGTCGTGAAGACGAAACCGGCCATCGCCAGCGGAACCGCGAGACCGATCAGGCCACGGCCGCCGCCCATCAGCGAGCCACCGACCATGCCGAGGCCGATGATGGCCAGCACGATCCCGATGATGTGGCCCGGTGTCAGCCAGGAGACCTGCGGAGCGATGAGCGCGCACACGCCACCCACGGCAAGCGCGGCACCCAGCGTGACCCCGCCGACCGGGGAACGCCTGCGCTTCAGAGCTGGCGGTTCTGGTGACGGCTGCGCCGGATCCGGCAGATCCCAGGCGAACGGCGCGGCACCGAGCGGGTCCCATGCCGGTGGGCTGGTGCGCTGTTCCGGCTGCGGAGGCACCGGCACCTCGGTCGTTTGGGCGTTCACGTCCATCCCCAGTGGCATCGTCGGCTGTGCGGAAGGCGCTGCCGGTGGCGGGGTCTGCCGCGGCGCGATCCCTCCCCTGCCGCGATGCAACAGGAACAACGCCGTCAGCAGCAACGCCAGGCCGACGACTCCCTCGCCGCCCACACCGTTGAACGTGTAGAGCGAGGCTCCGAACAGCACGGCGCACAGCAGCAGCGTGAAGAACCAGCCGGTGTGGCTACGTCCCCTGCCGATCAACGCGGGCAAGGGCGCTTCCTCATCGGCCTCGTCCGGGAAGAACAGCCAGCCGAGGACGTAGATCACCAGACCGGCACCGCCGACGATGGCGGAAACCACCAGCAGGACCCGGACAAGGATCGGGTCGATCTGGTAGCGGTTGGCGATACCCGCCGCGACACCCGCGATCTTCCGGCCGTGCCTCGGCCGTCTTGGCCGGTTGGTCCAGAAGTCCTTCAGCGTGTCCTCCGCCCCGGCAAACGGCTGACCTTGCTGTCGCTGCGTTCCACTCACGATGACAAGGATTGACCGAGCAGGCCACCCGGCACATCAGGGACCGCCCCTGAGCTTGTCCCCGGGACGTTCCCTGATGAGGAGTTTGCGCGCACGTGTGACCATTCATGTGTGGGTTTGCAGCTCAGGCGGGACACGAACGCCGCGATCAGCTATGAGTTCAACCGGATGTACCGGCGGCGCTCAGGGCGGACGATCGCGGGCATCGCGGGTGGCCTCGCCGATCATCTGAATGTCGACGTGCTCTGGGTCCGGCTGGCGTTCGCCGCGTTGGCGGCCGCCGGTGGCGTCGGCGTGATCGTCTACGGCCTGTTGTGGGCGTTCGTGCCGCAGCAGGATCCGGAGGCGGACGTCACGCCGATCACGAACAAGGAGCGTCAGCAGGCGATCGGCCTGATCGCGCTGGGTGTCGGCGTCGCGATCGCCGGTGGTTCGCTGACCGGCACGTTCAACGGCTGGGCCGGCGCCGCGCTGGCGTTGGCGGTTGTCGGCGCGGCGGTCGTCTGGCGGGAGGCCGACGAGCGCCGCAAGGGCGAGCGGGGCGGTTTCGTCCGCACGTTGTCCGGTATCGGGCTGGTCGTGTCGGGTGTGGTCGCGTTTCTGTTGCAGGCCGTCGGCAATTACGACCAACCTCAGTTCATCATCGCGACGGTTCTGGCCGTGTTGCTGGGTGTCGCGGCCGTGACCGTGCCGTGGTGGCTGCGTGTCGTGCGGGATCTTGGCGATGAGCGCCGCAAGCGCATCCGGACCGAAGAGCGCGCCGAGATCGCGGCTCACCTGCATGATTCCGTGTTGCAAACGCTTGCGTTGATCCAGAAGCAGGCCGAGACTCCCCGCGAGGTGCTCCGGCTCGCGCGTGGCCAGGAGCGTCAACTGCGGACCTGGTTGTACGGGCCGTCCGGGTACAGCCGCGGCGACGTCAGCAACGAGCCGACGCTGCTTTCCGCGGCCGTCGAGGCAGCGTGTGGTGAGGTCGAGGACACGTTCGCGATCAAGGTCCAGCAGGTCGTTGTCGGCGACTGTGAGCTGGACGAGAAGCTGACGGCGCTGGTGCAGGCGACCCGTGAGGCGACCGTGAACGCGGCCAAGCACGCCGGGGTGGCCGAGGTCAGCGTGTACGCCGAAGTCGAACCGGATCGGGTGAACATCTTCGTGCGGGACCGGGGCAAAGGCTTCGACGAGACGACCGTTCCGACCGACCGGCATGGCCTTGCCGACTCCATCAGGGGCAGGATGGACCGCAACGGGGGCACCGTGCGCATTCGCACCGCCCTCGGCGAAGGCACCGAAGTGCACCTCGAGATGACGAGGAGCGCCACTTCGGCGCGCAATGCCGGAAGAGAGGCCAAGGCGTGAGCGAGACAACGGAGACCACCCGTAAGGTCCGGGTCTTCCTGGTGGACGACCACGCGTTGTTCCGTGCGGGCGTGCGCACCGAACTGGACTCGATCACCGATGAGGTCGAAGTGGTCGGCGAAGCGGGCACGGTCGGCGAAGCGGTCGCCGGGATCGCGGCGAAACTGCCGGACGTGGTGCTGCTGGACGTGCACATGCCCGACGGCGGCGGCGCGGAGGTGCTGCGCAAGATCCGCCCGACGCACCCGGCCGTGGTTTTCCTGGCGCTGTCGGTCTCCGACCAAGCCGAAGACGTGATCACGGTGATCCGTGCTGGCGCGCGTGGGTACGTCACGAAGACGATCTCCAGCCAGGAACTGGTCCGTGCGATCGTGCGAGTCGGCGAAGGCGACGCGGTGTTCTCGCCGCGGCTGGCCGGTTTCGTGCTCGACGCGTTCGCCGACCGGCCGGGTTCGGCGCCGATCAGCGACCCGGAGCTTGACTTGCTGACGCCGCGCGAACGTGACGTGCTTCGGTTGCTGGCGCGGGGTTACGCGTACAAGGAGATCGCGTCGGAGCTGTTCATTTCGGTCAAGACCGTGGAGACACACGTGTCGAGCGTGCTTCGCAAGACCCAGCTGTCGAACCGGTACGAGCTCTCGCGGTGGGCATCGGATCGCCGACTCGTTTGAGGCAAATGGGATTTCTTCCCTACTTCTGACGGTTACGTTGCGGTAACTGGCTTTTCTGCAATCCTGGGTGCCTGACCAGGAACAGGCTTCACGGTCATACTCACGAACGGGCTCACCGGCACCAAGTGGTTACGACCTACCGGACCACCCACCATTTTCATGGCCCCTGGGCGGCGCCGTCCAGGGGCCATGTCCTACTCACGAGAGGTTTTTGGTGCTTTCGGCGTACAGCTCGGTCAGGTGCTGCAGGAGGCGTTTGGGATCGGCGGGTGAGATCGTGGTCCACGCTTCCCCGCCGCCGGACGCCTTGCGCACCTGCAGGTAACGCCCGGCCGGGGTGTCGAAGAAGCTGATCACCCTGGACGTCCGGACCCGGCGGCCCCATTTGTCGCGCGCTGCGGCACCGTACTGGCCTTGGTGCAGCACGTCGCCGATCATTTCGCGCAACGTGTCCGCGTCTCGTTCGCGTAGACCGTTGCGCCGAAGGGCGGCTTCGAACTCCTTCGGCGACTTCGCTTGCTGCGCCGCGCTCTCGAAATCCTTGGTCGGCAACGTGACCGAGTACCCGGGACCGGCTTTTTCCTGTGGCAAAACGGACAACGCGTGCCTGGGCAGCCCATATCCGTCCGCGCGACGGAAGATCAACCGGTCGGTTTCCTGAACCGCGAGGACGCCCGCCTCACCATCGGCCGCGGCGAGCAGGCGGACCGTGCGGCCGAGCCACAGGCGTCCGTCCACCTCGCGTTGTGGCCGGGAAATCAGGCGCAACATGCCCGCCAGCTGTGGGTTGAGACTGACCGGCCTGCCGAGGCCTTTGGCGTCCAGCGCCCGCCATGCGCGGTCGACCAACTGCGCCCGTTCGGTGTTGGTCTGGCCAGGGGAGGGCACTTTCAGGATGAGAGGCATATCGCCGAGGTCGAGGTGCTCCCACAGCACGTCGAACTCCAGCGGCGTCAGGGTGATCGGCTCACCGAGGCCGCTCGCGTCAAGTCCGGTGTCGAACATCGTCATGGACGATACGGCCCGTTTCCGATCACTGCTGGGGGAACCTCGGCGTCGGTGCCGTCGACACGCTCGGTTATCTTGTCTTCTTCAGCCCAGTCCCGCCTGCGTTTCGGTGCCAGCTCGGCGTGCTGGACATGGCCCGATCGCCTCGGAGCGGCGCGTTCCGTGCCGCTGCCGGTTGTTGCAGCCGCTGGCGCGATTGGCGCGATCGGGTGTGTGTCAACGGGAACAGGTGTCCGCCGAACGGGCGAACGGCGTTGCGGCGACAGAGCAGCGGCCACCGAACCGCCGCTGTTGGCCACGGGCTCACCGCTGGATGGCCGCGCCCGCATCTCGTCCGTTGTTGTCGCGCCAAGGAATTCAGCGGAGGCAACGGAAACCGTGTTCTGGGGCAATGCGTTGATGGCTTCGCGTTGACTGCTGGGTTGAGTGGTCTGAACTCCTGCAGTGGCAACAGGTTCGTCGAATTCGCGGAGACCGTCGGTGGTCGCTGTGGTGTCGTTCTGGTACGTCTGCATCACTTCGTATGCCGCGCGTGCGGCTTCGGAGGTCGCACGTTCGACCGGCTCGTGATCGGTCTGCGTCGCCAGCACCTGCATGACCGCTGCGTCTTTCGGATCTGGCTGCACAGAAGGGTTTTCGCCCGGCTTGGGCATGGTTGCCCTTGCTGTGCCGATGTTGTCGGCCTGCCGTTCGACGCTGGTGCGCATGCTTGCCGCGTTCTGGCTGACCCGACTGGCCCGTTTTGCTACTTCGGTCAATTGTCCGAAGGCCGCGGTGGCCGCCCCGCCTTGCCAGTCAAACTGGGCGTCCGCGACGACTTTGGTCAGATCGTGGTTGATCGTGCCGAAAATCTCCTCGACCTCGGTCCACCGCTGCGCGGGAACAGCGGACGCGGCAGCGCCGGGACCACTGTGCAGCTGGGCGTACAACTCGGCGTGGCTGAACCCGCGCCACCGAGTGATCTCCTCGTACGTCATTGACCGCTCCGCATCGTCGCGTCCTCCGTCTGCTGGTACTGGCCAGCGGACATGGCGAGCTTGGTGACGAGTTCGTCCAGCGTTCCCCGATATGCCTGAAGTGCTTGCAGCGCACTGGATTGCTGTGCGTTGAACCGCTCGGCCGCGTACGCGCTGACCGAATCACCTGCCCATGGCAGCTCATCCTTCGCGAGCTCGATTTGCCGGTCCACCTTGGCCAACGCGTCCGCGAAGGCGGCGTGTAACCGCGGCAGGACCTGTGGGTCGAACTGGAAGCCGTCCACGTCACTTTCCCCTCGTCGACTTGCGAAGACCAACGTGCCGGTCAGCCAAGCGGTTCACGGGGTTGGCGGAACCGCAACCCAATGGAGCAACCGGGTTCCGTCCTGCTCGCTTTCGCCGACGAACTGGAAACCGCACTTCTCAGCGACACGAAGGGAAGCGGTGTTGTCGGGATCGTGCTTGTACCCGATCTCAGGAAGATCGAGCGCACCAAACCCGAACCGGACCGCGGCACCAAGAGCCGTCGTCGCGACGCCAAGCCCGCGATGATCCGGATGAGTCCAGCACGCGGCCTGCGGATCACCTTCCGCGAGCCCGCGCAAGTTGACCTCGCCAAGCAATGCCCCAGTCGTCGGCTCAGCGACCGCCCATGAGCAGCGGACATCCCGCGCCCACTCGTCCGCCCGATTCGCGACGTAGGCGCCCGCGTCCGCCAGATCCCCGATCCGGTAGTCCGACACCCAACGCTTCATCTCGGGATCTTCGAACGCGCGCAGGATCGCGGGCCGGTCGTCGAGCAGGTCATCCGCCCGCAACGCACGCAGGTAGTAGCCGCCTGCGTTGATCTCGATGGGCTCCATGGCAAGAACGTTAGTGCGACCCGCTAACAATCTTGGTCGGCAGAACTGCCCACGCCCCCAGAACTGGCCGCGCCTCAGTCACCAATGGGGGGCTTGGCCAAGGTGCGCACCAGGGCCCGATTGGCTGAGGGTTCACGAGTGACCTACGGGCCCAAGGGCCACCAGTGGCCGCTCGGCTGAGGGGGCCACCATCGCCCGTGAGCCACAGGGTCACCACTAGCCGCGATGCCGCAGGTGATCACGGTGGCGCCGCTGGGCCCGCCGCTCGTAGTGCCAGTCGGCGCCCCAGATCCGGGCACCGGCGACCATCGCGAAGAACGGCACGATGAAGATGAACGGCGTCCGAACAGCGAAGACGAACAGCAACGCCGTCGCCACCCAGATGACCGGGATCAACGCCGCGTACGCCCGCAGCGCCGGGCGCGAATTGGCCCACCGCTGCATCGGCGGAGGCCCCGCCGCGGCGGCTGGCTCCAGCGGCGAGGGCTGGATCCGGACGGCGAAGGCCGGTTTGGGGTCGGGCAGGTCCTTGAACAGCTCAAGGAGATCCCCGCGGGTCTTGGAAGCCGCGACGCGTGCGGTGCGCTCGCCATACTCGTCGATGTCGAGGCGACCGGCGCTCATGTGGTCACCCAACGCCTGCAGGGCTTCCTCCCGCTCGGCGTCCCCCACACGGATCTCCGGATCGTTCACACCTCAATGGTACGACCGCGAAGCTGAGAGAACCGATGCCATCAGTCCTGTATTGGCCGCCGCGCGCCCTGCGAAGACTGATGACAGCGGTGCTGCGTTGGCCCCCCGCGCGCCTTCAGAATTCGGCAACGAACGAGGCTGGCGCCGAGTTCCGAAACAGCCGGAATGCCACCGGTTCAGGAGATCATCGCCAGCACGACCATAACGCTCTGGAGTTGTTCGCCTGCATGACCACAGGGTTCGTCAGGCTATCGACCGGCATGACCACAAGGTTCGCGGAACCATCGTCCGTATGACCATAACGCTCTGGAGTTGATCGTCCGCATGGCCTCAAGGTTCCGGAGCCCGTTGCCCGCATGACCCAAGGTTCATCAGGCCATCGCCAGGCATGATCGCAAGGTTCGGGAGGCCGTTGCCCGCATGGCCACGAGAGGCGATCGCTGGCACGACCCAGGTGTTCAGGAAGCGATTGCCAGTACGACCACGATCAGGAACGCCGGTATCAGCGCCCACCACTCACCGAGGATCGCGGTCACCGTGATGATCGCGGCGACTGAGAAGATCACGAACCCGATGATGATCGCCTTGGCGTTGCTGCCTTTCTCCTTCTCAACCAACGGGCTGGCCTGGGCGGGTACGGGAACCGGAAGCGCGCGCACGGGGTTGGGTTCGGGCAGGTCCTCGAAGATCTCGGCGAGTTCGGCCCGGGTTTTGGCGGCGTTCGCGAGTGCGACGCGTTGGTCGTACTCCGAAACGTCGAGGCGGCCTTGGGTCATGTGCTCAGCCAACGCCCGGACGGCGTCCTCCCGCTCAGAGGTGCCGATCCGGACGTTGCCGTCACTCGGTGCCATAAGGCAATTGTAGAAACGTCAGTCCTTGATCTCACACAGGACGCTACCTTGTGTGACCGTTTCGCCACTCGAGACAGCGAGGCCGGTGACTGTCCCGGCCTTGTGCGCGTTCACCGGGTTCTCCATCTTCATCGCTTCGAGAACCACAATGAGGTCACCGGCTTCGACCTGCTGGCCGTCCTCCACAGCGATCTTGACGATGGTGCCCTGCATGGGCGCGGCCACAGCGTCGCCGGACACGGCCGCCGTGCCCTTTGTGCCGCCGCGCTTTCGGGGCTTGGCGGCTGGCGAACCGGGGGATGAAAGCGCCAGGTCACCGGGCAGGGAAACTTCGAGCCTGCGGCCGCCGACCTCGACGACCACGGTGTGCCGGGGGGATTCTTCCGCGGAGATTTCACCCGGAGCGGTGAATGGTTCGATCTTGTTGTCGAACTCCGTTTCGATCCATCGGGTGTGCACGGTGAAGTCCGAGGCGAACGCCGGGTCGCGCACGATTGCCTTGTGGAACGGCAAAACCGTGGCCATTCCCTCGACGACCATCTCGTCGAGCGCACGGCGGGCGCGCTGCAAAGCCTCTGCACGATCCGAGCCGGTGACGATCAGCTTGGCCAGTAGCGAGTCGAACTGGCCGCCGATCACGCTGCCGGACTCCACACCTGCGTCCACCCGGACGCCAGGCCCTTCCGGGGTGACGAAAGTCGTGACCGTGCCGGGCGCGGGCAGGAAGTTGCGGCCCGCATCCTCGCCGTTGATCCGGAACTCGAATGCGTGGCCGCGTGGCGAAGGGTCCTCGGTGAACCGCAGCTGCTGCCCGTCGGCAATACGGAACTGCTCACGGACAAGGTCGATACCGGTGGTTTCCTCACTGACCGGGTGCTCGACCTGCAGCCGTGTGTTGACCTCGAGGAACGAGATCGTGCCGTCCTGGCCGACCAGGAATTCGACCGTGCCCGCGCCGGAGTACCCGGCCTCTTTGCAGATGTCACGGGCGGCGGTGTGGATGGTCTTGCGCTGGTCATCGTTCAGGAATGGCGCGGGCGCCTCTTCCACCAGCTTCTGGTGGCGGCGCTGCAACGAGCAGTCACGGGTGCCGACCACGATCACGTTGCCGTGCTGGTCGGCGAGGACCTGGGCTTCAACGTGCCGTGGCTTGTCCAGGTAGCGCTCGACGAAGCATTCGCCACGGCCGAAAGCGGTGACTGCCTCACGGACCGCCGAGTCGAACAGCTCGGGGATTTCCTCCAGCGTGCGGGCCACTTTCAGGCCACGCCCGCCGCCACCGAACGCGGCCTTGATCGCTACCGGCAGGCCGTGTTCCTCGGCGAACGCGATGACCTCGGCAGGCCCCGCGACCGGGTCCTTTGTGCCCGGGACCAACGGCGCGCCCGCACGTGTGGCGATGTGCCGCGCGGTGACCTTGTCGCCCAAGTCACGGATGGCTTGTGGGGACGGACCGATCCAGATCAGGCCCGCGTCCAGCACGGCCTGCGCGAAGTCGGCGTTCTCCGACAGGAAGCCGTAGCCGGGGTGTACGGAGTCCGCGCCCGCGCGCTTGGCTACGTCCAGCACCTTCTCGAAGGAGAGGTACGAGTCGCCTGGAGTGGAGCCGCCGAGCGCGAACGCCTCGTCGGCCAGCCGGACGAAGGGTGCGTCTCGGTCCGGGTCCGCGTACACGGCCACGCTCGCCAGCCCGGCGTCTTTGCACGCCCTGATCACCCGGACGGCGATCTCTCCACGGTTGGCGATCAGTACCTTGTGCAGCGAAGCCAGATCGCTCGTTGCTGCCGTCTCTGGCACGCCCCTGCCTCCTTGTGCGAGAACTAGTTACCGAGCAGTTTAGGACCCTGAACGCCCGCTCAACTGCGAGCAAGGCCACGCTCCGCCCCCTACCCTTCTAGGTGTGGGCTACGGGCGTTCAGTAACAGTCACCGCGCTGCTCTCGTTACTGGTGGCTGCCGGAGCGGTGGGCACCGCTGCCTATCTACGCAGCAAGAACGACGAGGCCGCAGCCTCGCCGACGCTGCAGCCGCAGGCGTCGTCGGGAATCTGCAGGCACGAGCCGTGTGAGGTCGTCGCGACGGCGATGATGGGCAACACGAGGATCGAGCTGATCAGGGACGCGGGCGGTCAGGGCGCGCGGCTGAAAGTCGGCGATGACCGGGTGATCGAGTCGCGGCTGCCCGGTCGCGGCGCGACGCTGGGCCCTGACTCGCTCGACTGCGTCGCGGGCACTCTCTCGGCGTGTCTGGTCAAGGGGAAGCTGGACACCGGAACGGTCGGCGAGGTGGTCGTCGGGCGGTCCGGCAAGTGGAACGTGACCACGCCGACGTACCTGTCGACCGCCAACTACCTCAAGCTGACCAACGTGCTCGGCGACGGCGCACCCGAGGTCGTCACGGTCCAGCGCGGTTTCTTCGCGCAAGTGTTCACGCTGGAAGGCGCCGATCTCGGGTGCACCGCCGTGATGCGGCAGGACAGGCTGCCGGGCAAGCCGACTGAGGTGAAGCCGACCGAAGCCCAGTTGCAGCGGCCCTGCCCTAACTAGACCGTGACGGGCTCGCGTTCCAGCAGGTCCTCCTGCTGGGCGACCAGCACAGGCACGGTGATCTGACCGGCGACGTTGGTCGCCGTCCTGGCCATGTCGAGGATCGGATCGATCGCGATCACGATGGCCAGACCGGTCGCGGTCACCTCGGGCGGCAGGTTGATCGCACTCAGCGTGAGCGTGAGCATCGTGAACCACCCGGTCGTGCCCGCGGTCGCCAGCGACCCGAACACGGCGACCGCGATGATGCCGATGTACTGCGCCACACTCAGCTCGATCCCGGCCATGTTCGCGATGAAGATCGACGCCAGCGCGGGGTAGAGCGCCGCGCAGCCGTCCATCTTGGTCGTGGTGCCCAGCGGCACCGCGAATCCGGCGTAGCCGGGATCGACGCCGAGGTTGACCGCGCTTTGCCTGCTCAACGGCAGTGTCGCGCCGGACGAGCGGGACACGAACGCGAACTGCAGCGCGTTCCACGACTTGGCGAAGAACTGGCGCGGGTCGATCTTGCCGACGAACTTCAGCAGCACGGGGTAGACCACGAAAATGATCAGCGCCGCACCCAGGTAGACCGTCCAGACCAGGGAGAACAGTGGCTTGATGAACTGGTTTCCGTACGTCGCGAACGCCTTGCCGATCAGCCCGAGCACACCGATCGGGGCGAGCAGGATGATCCAGCCGAGCACCTTCTGGATCACGTCGAACACGGCCTGGTTGAACGCGATGAACGGCCGGACCCGGTCACCGAGCGTGTACGTGGCCGCGGCGACGATCAGCGCGAGGAACACGACCTGAAGCACCGCGCCCTCGGTGAACGCCTCAAGGAAGTTCGACGGCACGAGACCTTGGATGAACGTCCACCAGTTGCCGGACGCGCGGTCCTCGATCCTGGCGATGTTCGCCTGGGTCGGCGTGACCTGAACGCCACTGCCCGGTTGGACGATCAAACCGATCACGATGCCGAGAACTACGGCGATGAGCGACGTGATCGCGAACCACAGTAAGGTTTTCCCGCCTAACCGGCCTGCGGTTCGTGGCCCGCCGAGGCCGCGCAAACTGTCGACGCCGACGATGATCGCCGTGAACACGAGCGGGATCACGGTGAACTGCAACAGGTTCGTGAAAACGGTCGAAATGGTCGTGAGTGTCTCCGACAGCCATTTGACGCCGGAATCCTTGGCGATGAAGCCGAGCACGGCACCGGCGACGAGCGCACCGAGCGTGACAAGGCCGAAGACTTTGGGTTTTGAGTAGGTACTGACAAAGGACATGGGTCGCTCCTCGCGATGGGTCTACGACAGGGCTTTCAAGGCTGTCGAGAGCGACACATCGCGCTGGCGAGCCGGCAGTTGTCGAGGTAGCGGCGTTGCGTCAGAAGTAGGGCACGACGCACTGTGACGGTTCCTTCCGCTGAGGCAGCAGTGGTCTAGACCGTCACATTTTCCGTAAAGTCCCAGGTTGTGGCCAGGCTTACCAGAATGTGGTCACGCTGATGCCGACCTCGGCGAGCAGGCGGCGGGTCAACGGCAGGCTGATGCCGATCACGCTGGAGTGGTTGCCGTCGATCCCGTCGACGAACCACGCACCCTTGCCGTCGATGGTGAACGCGCCCGCGACGTTCAGCGGTTCGCCGCTGGCGACGTACGCGTCGATCTCGGCCTCGGTCGGCTTGGCGAACCGGACGACCGTGCTTTCCCAGTCGCTGGCTTGCCTTGTGGCTACACCATTCTCGATCACGATCACCGCGTGCCCGGTGAGCAGTTCGCCACTGTTGCCTGCCATCGCGGCCCAGCGCTGCTTGGCGCGTTCGGGCGTGCCCGGTTTGCCCAGAATCTCGCCGTTGATCGACAACATCGAGTCGCACGCCACGATCACGGCGTCCCGGTCGGCCGTTTCCTCAGCGACAGCTTGCGCTTTGGCACGAGCGAGCGCGGTCACGAGCTCCTGATGGCTCGCGTCCGGCAGGCTCTCGGTGACCGCGTCTTCGTCCACTCCGGACACATGGACGAGCGGGTCGATCCCAGCGGCGCGGAGCACACCGAGCCGGGCTGGCGACGCTGAAGCGAGAATGAAACGCACGCCGCAGCGTAACCACTGTGCTTGCCCTCCGACAAAGTAGGTGCACTGGTAATTTGTGATGTCATGCGGAAGAGATTGATTCTGGTTGCGCTTGTGGTCAGCTTGACTTCGGTAGTCGCGCCCGCTCTTGCCGTGGTTGATCATAAAAGACACTTCGAGCCGAAGCTGCTGAGCCGCATTCTCCATGCGAACGCCTATGCGGCAACCCGTCCTGGGTTCGCCGGAATTGTGGTGCGGGACCGGAAAACCGGTGCGGTGTGGCGCAACAGGCATTCGGACACGCTGATCTGGGCCTGTTCGACACCGAAACTGGCGATGGTCGTCGATCTGTTGCTGCGCGATGACGCCGGTGCGATCTCGTTGACGGCCGAAGACCGTCATCTGATGCACCTGATGCTCAACACCAGCGACAATGACGCGGCGCACACGCTGTGGCGGCGCTATGGCGGTGAGGACTTCGCGACCAGATTCCCGTCCTACGGGATGACTGACATGCGGTTCACCGATGAGCACCCGCACCACTGGGGCTGGATTCTCACCACAGCCAACGACCTCGACCGGCTGATGAACTTCATTCTGGCCAAAATGCCCGCGGCCCATCGTGATTACATTGTCAACGAGATGCGCACGGTCGACCCCAATCAGCAATGGGGCGTATGGGGAGCCGGCGCCGCCGCCCAACCGGGCAACAAGAACGGCTGGTCCGACGACAACGACGATGGTTCGTGGCTGACGAACTCGGTTGGCTTCGTCGGCCCGGACGCTCGCTACACGCTCTCGATCATGAACAACACCCAGGTCGTCGACAACGGTTTTGACGTCGGCAGGAAGACCACGACCGAGATCAGCCGGATCATGTTCAACGGATACTTCGGCTGACGACGGTTTCCTTGCGCATTCGCGCGGCGGTGAAAGCCGCGCTGAGCAGGACGAGCGCGGGCAGCAACATGGTGATCCGTGCGGCTTCGAGCAGATCGGTCGACGCGATCTGCATCAGCAGGCCGGCAGCGGCGCTGCCGAGCACGTTCCCGACCTGTCGGGCCATGTTGTAGATGCCCGCGCCCGCGCCGATCAGCTGCGGCGCGAGCCCGGAGATCGTCGTGCTGCTGAGCGGACTGAAAATCGTTCCGATGCCGACGCCGCACAGCAGCAATCCGGGCACCAGCGCCCAGGTGTTCAAGCCTGGCTGGGCGATCAGTGCGACACTGCCGATCCCGGCCGCGTACGCGATCAGCCCGACAATGATGATGTTCTTGCCGTCGATCCGATCGGACAGCCGCCCGGCGAAGGGCGCGAGGATCGCGGAGACGATCGACATCGGCCCCATGAACAACCCGGCCTCGAACGGCGTCAGGCCAAGCACGGTCTGCAAATAGATGATCAGCGGGATGAACATCGCCGCCATCGCGAACCCGATCAGCACGCCGGTCAGGCTGCCGAACGAGAAGGTCCGGCTGGCGAACAGCCGCAACGGAAGGAGCGGTTCGTTCGGATTCTTGTGTTGCCACCACAGGAAAATCCCGATGAGTACGGCACCGGTCGCGATGATCGCCGCGATCGTGGTCCGTGAATAGAGCTCGCCGTTCTGGATCCCGAAAACCAAAGCGAAGAGCCCAACCGAACTCAGCACGATCCCCGGGACGTCGAAGCGATGGCTGTGCCGCGGTTGCCAGTTCGGGACGAGCAGCAACACCAACGCGATCGCGATGATCCCGATCGGCACGTTGACAAAGAAAATCCATTCCCACCCGAACTGCTCGGTCAACAGGCCGCCAAGCACCGGTCCGGCGACGGTCGCGAGCCCGGCGACCGAACCCCACGCGCCCATCGCCGCACCGCGGTTGGCCGGAAACAGGTAGCTGATGAACGCCATCGACTGCGGAGTCAATGCCGCGGCACCCAACCCTTGCACTGCCCTTGCCGCGATCAGGTCCGCGGCGTCATCGGCCAGGCCGCACCACAGCGACGCGGCCGTGAAGATCACCAGGCCGATCAGGTAAAGCCTGCGCGGCCCGAAGCGATCGCCGAGCCGCCCGGTCAGCAGCAGCGGCACGGCGAACGTCAGGAGATAGACGCTGTTGACCCAGAAGACCTCGTTCAAGGTGGCGGGCAAGCCGGTCATCAGGCTCCGCACCGCCACCTGGACGATCGTCGTGTCCAACAGGATCATGAAGAACCCGAAGCACAACGCGAACAACGCAGCCCAGCTCTTCTCCATGGCGCGAAGCTAGCCAGCAGCCGCAATCAGAACGCAAAACCGCAGGCTGTTCCTCGTGAGTGGTTATCCGCGTTCTAACACGGATAACCACTCACGAGGGGTTTTCAGCCGTCCAGCCGTCCTGGCGTGATGTCCTGCTGGACACGCGAGGCCTGCGGCGCCTGCTGCGTCTCGGCGATCGACGCGCCACCGAAGATGCCCGCGACCGGCAGCTGAACCGAGGTCTCGGCCAGATGTACGGACACGCCGGGCAGCTGTGCCGGGGACAGGACCATGCTGGTGTCCGAGCCCGCGATCACCAGCGCCAGCCGGTGACCCTTCGGAACAACATAGTCAGCCGTGGACAGTCGGAAGGTCATCGAGTACTTCTGGCCAGGCGTCAGCGGCTGCTCGGCACTGAGCGACTTGTAGTTGGCCAGATCCGCCCAGCCACGCGCGACAATCGTCGCATCCACATTGGACACAGTCGCTTCGGTTTCCTTGTAGCAGGGGTCATCGCCGGGCCGGTTCTCGCCCCAGCAGGTTTCGTTGGTCAGCGTCCGGATTCCTTCGCCCGTCCGGCTACGAATAGTCGCCGGGCCGTAGTCGACCAGGAACGCGGTCAGGTGTGCGGTCGGCGTCGACGGCGTTGCGCTGACAGTGACCCGCGGAATTCCCGCGAGCCGGACGTCATGGGTCAGCTCGCCGGTGCTGTAGAGAACACGCTCGCCAGAGGTCGCGTTCGGCGTGCTGATAGCCGACTCGGGAGTCGTCGTGCCAGGGTCGGTGAAGGACTCAGTCGACGATCCACCGAAGAAGCTGAGCTTGCCGACGCCCGGCGTGGATCCGGCGACCGGGTGCAGCCGGACCGGCAGCGCGGGCGCGGGCCAGACCGGGTACTCGGTCCACTGGTTCACGCCACTTTCCACCGCGACCTGCGGCTCGTGCTCGATACCGTTGCGAACGTTGTGCAGCCAGCGGTCAAACCAGCGGTGCAGCGTCCGAACCCATTCCGGCCTGCGGAAATCGAACGGGTCGACGTGACCGGTCTGCGACAGCCAGAGCTTGCGTGGCGTGGACCGCGGCAGCGCCTCCAGCCACTGACCCCAGTTGATCGGCTTGACGTTCAGGTCAGCGCGCCCGTTGATCGAGAACACCGCGGCCTTGACCTTGCTGGCGTTGCGCACGTAATCCCGTTGCTGCCACATGGGTGTGTAGTCGCCGTTGGCGGGCGCACCCGTGGTCATCTCGGTACGCACGGCTTCGCAACTGGCCTTGGCATTGGCGTTCTCGAAGTTGCTGCCCAGGGCCGTCGGCGTGCCCCAGCCGTCGAAGGACACTCCGTCGGACCGGAACCAGTCGTACCACGAGCTGATCGCCTCGACCGGCACGATCGTGCGCAAGCCCTCGACGCCGGTCGAAGCGACACCCTGGGCAACGCTGCCATCCCAGGACTTGCCGATCATCGCGGCGGCGCCGGTCGTCCACGAGGCCTTGACAGCCGAGCCGCCAGCCGCCGCCGAGTATCCCGTGGCGCGGCCGTTGAGCCAGTCGATCACGGCCTTGCCCGACGCGACTTCCGAACGCCCGCCGGTGTCCAAGCAGCCAGTGGACCGGTTGGTGCCACTGAAGTCGATCATGGCAACCGCGTACCCGCGCGGGACGAAGTAGTTGTCGTAGAACAGCGGGAACTTCACGGGCACGCCGTTGGCGTCGTAAATCTTGCGCTCGGCTTCGTTGCCACGCCCCGCGGTCGCGTAGTACGGACTGGCGTCGATGATCACCGGCACCTTGCCGCGGGTGGCCGGTCTGATGATGTCGGCCGCCACCCGGTCACCGACGCCGTTGCGGTCGAGGTCCAGCCCAATGTCGACCCAGACCGTCTCCCGGATCGCATCCTGGTAGGAATGAACAGGCTGGGTAACACCGTTTTTCACGGTATACGCCGGCTCTGCTGCCTGGGCGGGCACAACCACCGCACCAGACAGCAGCCCGACTAAGCCACCGATCAACACCCCACGAATTGACATGCGGGTGACGCTAAGCCGCGCACCCTGACCTGTGGCAGCGCCGAAAGTGTTACTTCGTTGAAACTGGCGAAAATTAGCGACTCCCGTCCAACTGGCCGGGAACGATGTCCTGCTGCACCCTTGTGGCTTGCGCTGACGTGCCGGTTGCCGCCTGTGGCAGCGGGCCGACAACCGGCAGCTGGATGGAGGTTCCAGCCAGGTCGACGGTGACGCGCGGCAACTGCGACGGGCTCGTGGTCATCGAACTGTCAGTCCCGGCGATCACCAGCGCGAGCCGGTGGTTGCGTGGCACGACGTAGTCGGCTGCGGAAAGCCGGAATGTCATCGTGTACTTGGTGTTCGGCGTCAGCGTGCGTGGCGTGCTGAGGGACTGGTGGTTGGCGAGATCGGCCCAGCCGCGCGCGATGATCGTGGCGTCCACAGTAGACGTTGTCGCTTCGGTTTCCTTGTAGCAGGCGTCATCGCCGGTCCGGTTCTCGCCCCAGCAGGTTTCGTTGGTCAAGGTCCGGATTCCCTCGCCGGTCGTGCTGCGGATCGTCGCGGGGCCGTAATCGACAAGGAATGCCGACAGATGTGCGGTTGACGTGGATGGCGTGACGGCAACGGTCAGCCGGGAAATTCCAGCAAGCCGCACGTCCGTGCTGAACGGCCCCATGCTGTACAGCACGCGACGCGCCGAAGTGGCGTTCGGCGAAGCGATGTAGGACGTCGGAGTTCCGGAACCGTTGTCCGTGAAGGAAGAAGTCGACGTGCCAGGGGTCGTGCGCAACGTGCCGACACCGGCGACCGACCCGGCGACTGGATAGAGTTTTTGGTTGCTCAGGCCTGAAGGCGGCCACGTTGCCGAGTCGGACCACTGGTTCACGCCGCGTTCGACGGACACCTGTGGCTCGTTCTCAATGCCGTTCTGGATGTTCAGCAGCCAGCGGTCGAACCAGCGGTGCAGTGTGCTGACCCATTCGGCCCGGCGGAAATCGAACGGGTCGATGTGCCCGGTCTGCGACAGCCACAGCTTGCGCGGCGTCGAAGCGGGCAGCGCGTCGAGCCACTGACCCCAGTTGATCGGCTTGACGTTCAGGTCGGCGCGACCGTTCACCGAGAAGACAGCAGCCCTGACCTGACTGGCATTGCGCACGAAATCACGCTGCTGCCACATCGCGGTGAAATCGCCATTGGCTGGCGCGCCGTTGGTCATTTCTGTCCGCACAGCCCCACAACGCGAGCGCGCGTTGGCGTTCTCGAACCCGGAAGCCAGGCTCGTCGGCGTTCCGAAACCCCGCAGCGACACGCCATCCGAGCGGAACCAGTCGTACCACGAGCTGATCGCCGAGATCGGCACGATCGTGCGCAGCCCGTCGACACCGGTCGCGGCAACACCGTGGGTGATGCTGCCGTCCCATGACTTGCCGATCATCGCCGCGGCGCCCGTCGACCACGACGCCGTTTTGGTGGAACCACCGGACGCGGCTGAATACCCAGTCGCGCGGCCGTTGAGCCAATCGATCACGGCCTTGCCCGACGCGATCTCCGACCGTCCACCGGTATCCATGCACCCGGTCGACCGGTTGGAACCGCTGAAGTCCACCAACGCGACGGCATAACCCCGGGGCACGAAGTAGTTGTCGTAGAACAAGGGGAACTTCACGGGAACGCCGCTCGCGTCGTACGACTTGCGCTCGCTCTCGTTCCCGCGACCATTGGTCGAGTAGTACGGACTGGCGTCGATGATCACCGGCACCCGGTCAGTCGTGGCGGGCCGGACGATGTCGACGGCAACCCGATCGCCGACGCCGTTGTTGTCCAGGTCCAACCCGATATCGACCCACGTGCTCTCCCGGATGGCGTCGGCATGGATCGGCTGCGTGACACCATCCTGGACAACGAAAGCCGGTTCCGCCGCCTCGGCGGGCAGCACGACCACGCTTGAGAACAGCGCCAGCAAACTACCGGTCAGCCAGCCACGAATCGCCATGCCGGAACGCTAAAACGCCGGTCAGCGGGATTGTCAGGGCCGAAGGTGGCAACGGATTCCCAGTTAACAGGATTTGCGGCACTCGGTCGGACTGACGCCATAGACCCGTTTGAAGGCAGCGCTGAAGCCGAAAGCGTCCGCGTACCCAACCTTGCGCGCCACAGATCCGACGGTCGCGGTGGATCCGGCGAGCAGATCAGCGGCCAGGGACATCCGCCAGTCGGTGAGGTACGTGAGGGGCGGCTTGCCCATGACCTTGACGAACCTGTTGGCCAGAGTCGTGCGGGACACTCCTGCTTCACCTGCCAACTTCGCCAGCGTCCATGGCTCGGCTGGCGCCGCGTGCATGGCTTTGAGGACGGGGCCGACCGTGGCGTCGTCCCAGCCAGGTGGCACTTTTTGCTGGTCGAACCAGGCGCGCAGCGTGCATACCAGCAGCCATTCGACCAGGCGGTTCTGGACGAGTTCGCTGCCTGGTTCGTAGCTGGGGGCTTCGCATTCGTGGTGGATGAGGATGGGCGGCAGGAGTTTTGTCAGGCCTTGGGGCGCGTGATACGTGCCGACGAGCACCTCGGCTCCGGTCGACTTTGCCTCGAATGGGCCACTCACGATTGCCAGGTCGTGGGTGTTCAGGTGGTTGTCTTCGAGGTGGACTTCGCCTTGGAGGGACGCGAGCAAGGTGAGTTCGCCAGTGAACCGCATTGTGCCGGTGAGGTGCTTGCGGCCGGTGTTCGTCGACCGGACACCGCGCAGTAGCTCGTCAACCGGATCCATGCCTGCAGTTTACGGACTTTTGGACATGTGCCGTGTACTCCGCCGCATGGTTTGGTGGGGGCTGAAGTTGTTTCCTTGGGGCATGACGATTTTGGTCCTTGGGGCGACAGGTAAGACCGGAAGCCGTTTGGTGCGGACCTTGGTCGCGGGTGGTTCACAAGTGCGGGCTGCGTCCCGGTCGGGTTCGGTGCCGTTCGACTGGTCCTTGCCGTCCACTTGGGAGCCTGCGCTGGCTGGGGTTCGTGCGGTGTATTTGTTGGCTCCGCAGGATCCTGCGGCTGCTTCGGTGTTCGTGAAGCAGGCCGTGCAGGCCGGTGTTACGCGCTTCGTGGCTTTGTCGGGGCGCGCGATCGACCAGTTCCCCGGATACTTCCTGGGGATGACGGCTGCGGAGGAAGCCGCGCGGGATTCGGGTGCGGAGTGGACAATCATTCGCCCGAACAACTTCAACCAGAACTTCTCGGCTTCGGACATCTGGGCTTCTGCGTTGCGCGCGGGTTCCTTGGGGCTGCCAATGGATGCGACCCCGGAGCCGTTCATCGACGCCCAGGATATTGCTGACGTGGCAGCGGTTTTGCTGACGTCCGACGGGCATCATGGTCAGGTGTACGACCTGTCCGGCCCTCGTGGGATCACTTTCGCTGACGCTGTGGCGAAGATTGGCGCGGCGACTGGGCGTTCCATGGAGTTCGTGGAGGTTACGGCTGCGGAGTACCGGGCTTCGCTGCTTGCGGAGGGGGCTTCGGAGGAGGTCGCGGCCGAGCTGAATGCCTTGTACGACGGGATGAAGGCTGGGTTGTACACGGTTCCCGCTGATGGGGTTCAGCGCGTGCTTGGCCGCGAGCCTATCGACTTCGACACGTATGTCGCCCGTGCCGCGGCAGAGGGCGCGTGGCGGTAGGCCCTGACCAGCGGGAACCTTGAACTGTCGGACCCCTGGAGTAATCTAAAAATCAGGGGTCCCCCTGGGGAATTGCTGTTGCGGTTCAGCGCGGGAAGCCGGAGGCGCGCCACGCTCCCGGCCCATGCCGCAAAGGAGCGCCGAGCAGACGAGCCCGGTCGCTCCATCCTGACGGTGGCTCCGAAGGCTCTGCAGACGGAGAACCTGGCAACGAAGCCACCACAGCCGTCAACGCGGCAAGCTCAATGTCGTCCGGCGTGCCGCGGACGATCCGCAGCAGCGGCCGCTGTTCCTCGGCGCTCACAGCGGAATGTTCCCGTGCTTCTTCACCGGCAAAGTCTCCCGTTTGTCGCGCAACATTCGCAGCGACCGCGCCACATACCCGCGCGTATAGGAAGGCGGAATCACCGAATCCACATACCCGCGCTCAGCGGCCGCATACGGGTTGAGCAACGTGTCCTCGTACTCCTGCACGAGTTCCGCGCGCAATGCCTCGACGTCCTTGCCGTCGTCGGCGGCCTTGGCAAGAGTCTTCCGATGCACGATGTTCGCGGCACCCTGCGCACCCATAACCGCGATCTGCGCGGTAGGCCAAGCGAGGTTCATGTCCGCGCCGAGGTGCTTCGAGCCCATAACGTCATACGCCCCACCGAAAGCCTTGCGCGTAATGACAGTCACTTTGGGCACGGTAGCCTCGGCGTAAGCATAGATAAGCTTTGCGCCGCGCCGGATGATGCCGTTCCACTCCTGATCCGTACCAGGCAAGAACCCGGGCACGTCAACAAAAGTCAGCACCGGCACGTTGAAAGCATCGCAAGTCCGGACGAACCGAGCGGCCTTTTCCGACGCGTCAATGTCCAAGCAGCCAGCGAACTGGGTCGGCTGGTTGGCGACCACGCCGACCGCGCGCCCTTCAACTCGCCCGAAACCGACCAGGATGTTCGGCGCGAAAAGCTCGTGCACCTCAAGGAACTCGCCGTCGTCGAGCACCCGGGTGATCACTTCGTGCATGTCATACGGCTGGTTCGGCGAGTCTGGGATCAACGTGTCCAGCTCGCGGTCCGAATCCACCAAAGCATCCGCGATTGAACCGTCCCCGGTGTCCTCGCTGGGAAACACTGGCGGGTCCGACAGATTGTTCGAAGGCAGGTACGAAAGCAGGTCCTTCACGTACGCAATGGCGTCATCTTCGTCAGACGCTAGGTAATGCGCGTTCCCGGACTTCGTGTTGTGCGTCCGGGCCCCGCCGAGCTCCTCGAAAGTCACCTCTTCGCCGGTCACGGTTTTCACCACGTCCGGTCCGGTGATGAACATCTGCGAGGTCTGGTCGACCATCACGACGAAGTCCGTCAATGCGGGCGAGTACACGTGCCCGCCCGCATTGGCCCCCATGATCAGCGAGATCTGCGGGATCACGCCCGAAGCCCGCGTGTTCCGCATGAAGATCTCGCCGTACAGCCCCAGCGAGACGACGCCTTCCTGGATCCGCGCGCCGCCACCTTCGTTGATGCCGATGATCGGGCGGCCTGTCTTGATCGCCAGGTCCATCACCTTGACGATCTTCTCGCCGTATACCTCGCCGAGCGCGCCGCCAAAGACCGTCACGTCCTGGCTGAACACGCACACCGAGCGGCCGTCGACAGTGCCGTAACCGGTCACCACCCCGTCGCCGTACGGACGGTTGCGTTCCAGCCCGAAATTCGTGGACCTGTGCCGGGCCAGCTCGTCCAGCTCAACGAACGAGCCGGGATCCAGTAGCTGGTCGATTCGCTCACGGGCGGTTTTCTTGCCCTTGGCGTGCTGTTTCTCCACCGCTCGGGCCGAGCCTGCGTGCACGGCCTCGTCGTTGCGGCGGTAGAGATCCGCCAGCTTCCCCGCCGTGGTGTGGATGTCGGCGGACGTGTCTGCACCGGGTGGCGGCCCGAGGGGTTGTGACGCACTGCTCATGGCTCGGCAGCCTAGCCACGCGCGCGCCACAGCGGTTTCCTGACGAGGCTCACGTCACCCCTTAATGTTTCGGAGGTGGACCTCGAACAGCCAAACGGCCCGTACGCGGCCATTACGGTCGTCGACAGCACCACCTCGACGAACGCCGACCTGGAGCGCATGCGGCCGCCGGACCGGACAGTGCTCATCGCGCGGCAACAAACCGCAGGTGAGGGCCGTCGCGCGCGGTCGTGGACCTCGCCGCCAGGCGGTCTGTACGTCAGCATCTATTACGTGCCGACGGGCGTGCCAGCGCATCGTTGGCCGTGGTTGACGCTGCTCGCCGGGGTCGCGCTGGTCAACGTCGCTCGGTCGACGGGCGTCGAGGCGGTCTTGAAATGGCCGAACGACCTGCTGCTGGGTCCCGGTCGTAAGAAAGGCGCCGGTGTCCTGGCCACGACTACCGAACAGGGCGTCGTGCTCGGCATCGGGTTGAACGTGCAACCGGTGCAGGCCGAACTGGCGCCCGGTGGCCTCGCGCCGACGTCACTCGTCGAGGAAGGCGCGGACGAACTCGACCTGACCGAGCTGGCGAACCGGCTGCTGCTCGAACTGGACAAGTGGGAAGCGCCATGGCGCGCGGCCGGTGGTGACGCGGTCGCCAGCGGCCTGCACGAGGAGTACCGCGAACGCTGCGAGACCCTCGGCCAGGAAGTCCGCGTCGACCTGATCGACGGCTCGTTCGAAGGGACCGCGCGCTACCTGGAAGCGGACGGGACACTCGTGGTCAGGGATGCCGACGGGCGCGATCGGCCGGTCCCGGCGGGTGACGTCGTGCACTTGCGTACCGCCACTTAGGGCGACATCCGCCATCCTTGACGTTGACCGGGCCGGGCGCAGGTACGGTAGGCGCGTCATCGTCAGGTACGGGAGGACACCGTGGCCTATCCAGACGACCTGCTCAGTGCGAACGAGCGTGTCGTGATCCACAAGCACCCGCACTGGAAGATGCTGCTGGTGCCGTACATCGTGTTGATCGTCACCCTGGGAGTGGGGATCTGGCTCGCCATCCTCGCGCAGGACCTGTCGTGGAGCACGATCGCGTTCATCCTGATCGGCGCCGTGGCGTTGCTCCTGATCGTGTGGCTGTTCCTCGCGCCGTTCGTGCGGTGGCGGACCACGCACTTCATCGTCACCACCGATCGGGTGATGGCGCGGGAAGGCGTGATCAAGCGGACCGGGATCGACATCCCGCTCTCCCGGATCAGCAGTGTCCGCTTCGAGCACGGCCTGATCGACCGGATCGTCGGCTGTGGGACGCTGATCATCGAGTCGTCGAGCGAGGAGCCGCTCGAGTTCGACGACATCCCGCAGGTCGAGAAGGTGCATTCGTTGCTGTACCGGGAGATCAACGACAACCCTGAGGACGACTTCGTCCAGCCGACGCAGGAACAACCCCCGGCCCAAGGTCGCTGAGTGGCCGCCGAGGGACTGCCGGACAAGGTCAAGTCGCGCGCCGATCTGCCAGCGGACATCACCATCTGGGAGGTCGGCCCGCGCGACGGGCTGCAGAACGAGAAGTCCATTGTGGACCTCGGGGTGAAGCTGGAGTTCATCGACCGGCTCGCCGACGCGGGCCTGCGCACGATCGAGGCGACCAGTTTCGTCCACCCGAAATGGGTGCCACAACTGGCCGACGCGTCGGATCTGCTCGCCGGACTGTCCAAACGGGACGGTGTGCGCTATCCCGTGCTCGTGCCGAACGACCGAGGGCTCGACCGTGCGCTGGAAGCCGGTGTCACGCACATCGCGATCTTCGCGAGCGCAACGGAAACCTTCGCGCGCAAGAACCTGAACCGGACGCTGGACAGCCAGTTCGAGATGTTCGACTCGGTGGTCAGCCGGGCGCGGGCGGCTGGCATGGACGTCCGCGGCTACGTGTCGATGGTCTTCGGCGACCCGTGGGAAGGCCCGGTGCCGATCGACCAGGTCGTCACGGTCGGCCGTCGCCTGCTCGACATGGGCTGCTCGCAGCTGTCGTTGGGCGACACCATCGGCGTCGCCACGCCAGGTCAGGTCGAAGCGATCATCCGAGCCTTCGACGCACCGGACGCCTTGGCCGTGCATTTCCATGACACGTACGGACAAGCGCTCGCCAACACCCTCGCGGCACTCCAGTGTGGAGTGTCCACCGTGGACGCGTCGGCCGGTGGCCTTGGCGGCTGCCCGTACGCCGAATCGGCAACGGGCAACCTGGCGACCGAGGACTTGGTCTGGATGCTGGACGGCCTCGGCCTCTCGCACGGCGTCGACCTCAACAAACTCGCCGACACGAGCGCGTGGATGGCAACCCAGTTGGGCAGGCCGAGCCCGTCCCGGGTCGTCCAGGCCCTCCGCGGCTGAAACCCCCTCGTGAGTGGTTATGCGTGTTCTAACACGGCTAACCACTCACGAGGTCTTCTAGCCTCGCGGCGCGCGCTGGTCCGTAAAACCGTCGGAACCGGATCGCGGCGTCGCGCGTCCAACGCGTGACCGGGCACATAGGCGCTAACCGGAGGTGGCCGTGGCTTCCGATCATCGGGCCCAGGTGGAGGAGCTCGTAGCCGACTATCGGCGCAGCCGCGACCAGCTCGCGTCGATGCAGCAGACGCTCGCGGCCATCAACGAGTCCGCAGCCAGCTCCGACGGCACGGTCGTCGCCACGGTTGGCGGCCGCGGCACGCTCACCGACCTGACCTTCTCCGACGACGCCTACATCCGGCACCGCCCGTCCGACCTGGCAAAACTCGTGCTCCGGACGGTCGCGGCAGCCGTGACCAAGGCTTCCGAGACCGCCAATCGGACCGTGAGCCCGTTGCTTCCCGTGCAGACCGATCCAGCCGCGTTGCTGGCTGGCCGCGCCGACCTCACGGAGGCCGAGCTGACGCCCAAGCGACCTGTTGACGAGGACAGCTACGAAGACGTGAGCTGGATGGACAACCCCAGGAGGTCGGTGTGAAGGACGGTTTCCTCACCGACCACGAGCGGCTGAGCAGGCACGCTGGCGAGTTCGGCGGCCTTGCCGACCGGGTCGCGACCATCGCGGGCGAGCTGAACCGCACCCTCGACTCACTCGGCCAGCCATGGGGGAGAGACGAAGTGGGCCAAAGCTTCGCGAAGATCTACGCCGGACCGGCAGGCGACACACGCACCCGTCTCGACGCGGCGCCCGCGCAGGTCCGCGACATGGGCGACCGGCTCAAAGCGATGGCACAGGCCTACCGCGACGTGGACAAGTCCGTCGCCGACGGCTACGGCAAGGCCTGACATGGGCATCGAGCTTCCCTCGGAACTGGCTGACGTCGCCGCGAGAACCGGCGTCAAATGGCCGGCCGCGGACGAGGACAAGATGCGCGAAGTCGCGCAAGCCTGGCGCGACACCGGCCAGAAGATCACCACCCTGATCAGCGAAGCCGACACCACCGCACGCGCGGCTTTGAGCACAACCGAAGGTGCCAGCGCGGACGCGGCACGACGGCACTGGGGCACGTTCGTGCAACCAGACACGGGCCATTTGACCCGGATTGCCAAGGGCTGCATGGCAAACGCGGACAAACTGGACCACGCGGCCAACCAGATCAGCCAGGCCAAACTGGCGATTGTTCGTGAACTGACGCCATTGGCCAAGAACATCAACGTCGCCGAAGGCGCGGCACAAGCAGGCGACCACACGGCTTTGCTGGGGCTGGATACCGCGATCAAGGGCGTCGCGGCGAACATCGCGAACGTTCAGTCCACTTTGGTCACGGCGGTGCGGCCAGCGGCAGGCGTCGCGATGGAAACGGTCGAGCCGGTTGTCGGTGGCCACAGGCAGAATGTGCTTGCGCCAGTGGCGAATCTGGCTGCGGGAGCCGCGTATCCCGGTGGCTACGGGCCAGGTGTGCTTCCAGCGGCGATCGACGCGGTGACTGGCATGGCGAATCCTGGCGGGCACGGGTCGGGTGTGCTTCCGGCTGTGACCGATGCGGTGTCGGGAGTGGCGAGTCCGGCGGCCGGTGTAGTGCCGGGCGTCGCGAACCCTGTGGTCGACGCCGTGGCTGGCGTGGCGAATCCTGGCGGGCATGGCCCCGGCGCGCTCCCGCCCGTGATGGATCCCGGCGGCCACGGACCAGGCGGGCCTTCCACGAACCCTGGCCAGCTGCCACCAATGACCGGCCAGCCCGTCCTCCCGCCAGGCCAGCATGGACCTGGCGATTTCGGCCCAGGCACTGGCCATTCCGGCCTGGGCGCCGGAGGACCCATGCCACCACCGGGGACGCCAACCCCAATGGAACCCGTGACCGGGCCCCTGCCTATCGGCGGCAGCGACGCGCCAACGCCCGCGGTCGGCATCCCGCGACCTGACCACGTCCAACTCGCGGGAGCCTCAGCCGTACTCGACGCCCCAGCGCCACAACAAGCGCCAGCACAACAGGCACCCGCGATCGCGGCTCAGCCTGCGCCCAACCAGCCTGCGCCCGCGTCGCAGTTCGTCGGCGGTGGCGGCGCAACGCCGCCGCCACTCCAAGCCCCGCCACCACCACAGGCAGCAGCACCCGTAGCGCCGCCCCCTCAGCCCGCCCAGCAACAGGCAGTACGTGGCCCAGTCCCATTCGCTGTCACGGCAGATCCCATCCGCCAGGCGCCACAACACGCGATGATGGCTGCCGCGGCGCCAGCGTCCTATCAGCCGCAAAGCCAGGAGCAGGACCGGGAATCGGTGATCGCGCTCTGGCTCGTCCGGATGTTCCCCATTGGACACATGCCCGTCGCCGCCGACCGGCCGAGCCGCCAGCTTCCACCGCCGCCAGCGGAATTCGACTACGCCGCCGGAATGCGCTTCGAGCCGCACGACCACCCGCAAGCCGACCTCATCGACGACACGGAAGCGTTGTCATGGGCCATCGACGGCGTCGACGCAGTCACATCCGGACCGCCCGCACCCGCCGACGAAATCATCAGCGACCACGATCCCCTTGCCGGACAACACGAACGGGACTGGGCGCGCCGGTTCGTCGTCCGCGAGGGCACCGGACGGGACACTTTGGACACCGAGTACGCCTGGCCGCCCAGCGAACTCTTCCCGGAAGGCGCCACGGCCCCAGGTGAACCCGAAGTTCTCGCCCCCGGCACGGTCATCGACCGGTTCGGCACGCCCGACGGCCGCGTGTTCGCTGCCGCGGACACCCTGTTCGCCCAACGCTCGCTGCCGCCGTCACACGTCAACGCCGAGTACCGCAGGTACCGCGTGCTCAAGCCGCTTCCGGTGTGGCGTGGCGTTTCCGCCGCCTGGTTCGGCCAGATCGGCGGTGGCGTGCGGTATCGGACCACTCATCCGGCGCTCGACCTGATCGCGCTCGGCTACGTCGCGGAGGAGACAGTCAATGAAGGCTGAGTCGATTGTCGGGTGGCTCGGCGCCGTCGGCATTCCGGAGGAACTCGTGTCGGTCGGCACCGAGGCCGACAACGCGTGGTGCCTCATCCGGTCGGACGAACCCGACGAGCACGGCACGGTCAGCTGGGAAGTTTTCTGGCGCGAGCAGGGCAACCGCTACGACTGGGCTCGGTTCACGAACGAACAGGTCGCATGCCACTACCTTTTTGGGAGGCTGACCTGGGCTCAGGTCGCACGAGGTGCCGTCGGAGTGCTCAAGACGGATTAGAACGGCGGCACGTCGGTAGGCGTGGTGTTGCCGCCCGGCACGCCGAATGTGATCTCCCAATCCGCATTCTTGTCGAAGCTCCTTGCCCATTTCTTGTACGTGCAGTTCCTGGTGAAACTCTTCCGGTGAGCGTCCCAGTCCTCGCCGCGCTCGTAGTACACCGTGTACGTGCCGGAAAGCCCGGTCAGCTTCGCCTCGCCCGACGCCTGGACATAGATCATCGCCTGCGGTGCGGCTGGATCTCCTCCAGTCACAACGGAAACGACGACGTCGTTCGCTCGCTTGTTCTTGATTGTCAGCTTGCCGCCGCCACGGGGACCGGACTGGATGAGCACCTTTCCGTTGTCCCCGCGACGATTCTGCTCAGGCGGTGGCAGTGCGGCCGCCGCGGGTATGAAGCTGCCGACTTGGTAGCCGCTCGTTGCCAGCTTCGTGAATTCGTCGCGCCTTGACCGGATAGTCATGTTCACATTGTCTTTGGCCAAAGGCAAATGCGGTTTCGCGTACCCACATTCGTCTGCCTTCGGCGGCGTCGAGATGTCCATCGCGCGGGTGTAGGACCCCATGAAGGTCAAGGCAGCGTGCAGTTTCTGATGCGCTTCGGCGACAGCAGTCGGTGGTAAGAGCGCTGCCAGTTTGCGGCCTTCGGCTTCCTCCACTTGGGCGAGTGCTGTGCGCGCCTCGTGCAGTGCGTCGATGCTGCCTGCCAATTGGACCGCGTTGACCGCAGCCGCCATGGCTTGGTCTGTTGGGCGTCAACGCGGCCTGATATTCCTGCTGTGACAACGGAACCGGCGGCGCAGGGCCGTCCGGCCCGCCGCATGATACGAGGAACGCGCTGGTCGTCAGAACCGCCAGTGCACGGGATGCGGTGCGCATCCCGTTGATGCTACTGGGAATCGAGCTTCTCGAGGGCCGCTTCGTGCAGATGACCGTTGGTGGACAACGCCGTGCCACCCTGGAACGTGTCCGCGCCCTTGAGATCGGTGAAGCGGCCGCCGGCTTCCTTCACGATGACCTCGATCGGGGCGACGTCCCACGGATTCACGATCGCCTCGGCGGCGATGTCGATCACGCCTTCGGCCACCAGACAGTGCTGCCAGAAGTCGCCGAACGCCCGGTTCTCCCAGCACGCGTCCACGAGCCGCAGATACGCCTCGCGCGAGTGGTACTCCACCCAGGACCCGAGGTGCGTCGTGGACAGGTACGCGTCCGACAACGAAGTGACGCCCGACACTGACAGCTTCCTGCCATCCTCGGCATAGGCACCTTCACCCGATTCAGCGAACCATTGACGGCCCAACGCGGGCGCGCTGACCACTCCGACGACCGGGCTGCCGTCGATCACCAAGGCGATCAGGGTCGCCCAGGCGGGCACTCCGCGCAGAAAGTTCTTCGTCCCGTCGATCGGGTCGATCACCCAGGTCCGGCCGCTGCCGATGTCGCCGCCACGCTCCTCACCTGCGATCTCGTCGTCTGGATGACTCTGCGCGATCAGCGCCCGGAGAGTGTCCTCGACGGCCACGTCGGCGTCCGTCACCGGGGTCCGGTCCGGTTTGCGAGTGATCTTCAGATCTTGCGCGCGAAATCGCGCCGAGGTGATCTCGTCGGCCGCGTCGGCGAGACGCAACGCGAAGTCAAGGCTTGATGTCACGTTCCTGATGTTGCCAGGCATACAGTGGTCACCGTGAGTGTGGTGCTGCTGGCCGAGGACGACTCGGCGATCGCAGACCCGTTGTCGCGCGCTCTGCAGCGTGAGGGCTACGCCGTGGAGGTCGTCACCGACGGGGTCAGCGCGTTGGAATTCGCCGACGCGGGTCGGGCCGACCTGCTGGTGCTGGACCTCGGGCTGCCCGGCATGGACGGGCTCGAGGTCTGCAGGCGGCTGCGTCAGTCGGGACGCGGGCTGCCTGTGCTGATGCTGACCGCACGGGCCGACGAGGTGGACTTCGTCGTCGGTTTGGACGCGGGCGCCGACGACTACGTGGCGAAGCCGTTCCGGCTGGCCGAGCTGCTCGCCCGGATCCGTGCGCTGATGCGCCGCCAGGCACCGGGCGCGGTCGAGGTCAACGGCGTGAAGATGGACCTCGCCGCCAGGGTGGTCACGGTCGACGACCAGGAGATCACGCTGGCCAACAAGGAGTTCGAGCTGCTGCGCGTGCTCATCCAGCGCGCCGGCCAGGTCGTCACCCGCGAGGAGATCCTCGCCGAGGTGTGGGACGACGCGCCGGAGCGTAAGACGAGCAAAACCCTGGACATGCACATGTCCTGGTTGCGCCGCAAACTCGGCGACATCGGCCCGCGCGGGGCGACCGAACGCCGGATCGCCACGGTCCGTGGCGTCGGTTTCCGGTTCAACTCCGACTAGGGACGTCGATGCGCAGGCGGATCCTGCTGGCCATTCTGCTGGCGGTCGCGGTGACCACGATGGCGCTCGGTCTTCCGCTTGGGTACACGGCACTGCAGCTGGTGGAGACCCTGACAAGGGAGGAGCTGCGCGGCGCGCTCCAGACGATCGGCCTGCAGCTGGACGACGACCTGGCCAACAACCGCCCGCTCGACCTGAACGACATCCAGCCGGTTCCGCAGAACCGCAGGCTGATCGTGACCCTGCCGGGCCAGCCCGCGCAGATCGTCGGTCCGGATCCGGGCACGGACGTGCTTGAGGAGTCGCAGCCGATCCTGCGCGAGGGATTGGTCATCATCCAACAGCCCGCCGGTCCGACCAGGGCCCGGCAAACCCAGGTCGCCGGACTGGTCGTGCTGGTCATCGTGATCACGATCGTCATCGCGAGCGGCGTGGCCATCGTGACCGCGAGACGCCTCGCACAGCCACTTGGCCACGTTGCTAACCGCGCGGGACGACTGGGCGCGGGCGACTTCAGACCCGACCCGCGCCGCTACAGCGTCGCTGAGCTCGACCGCGTCGCCGAAGCGTTGGATACGTCAGCCAGCGCGCTGGCTGAGCTCGTGCAGCGGGAACGTGACCTCGTCGGTGACGTCTCGCATCAGCTGCGCAGCAGATTGACCGCGCTGCAGCTACGCCTGGAAGCGTTGCAGCTCACCAGCGACCCCGAGAACGCCGCCGACGCCGCAGCCGCGTTGGAACAGGCGGAACGGCTAGGCGACGTGCTCGACGAGCTGCTGGCCGCCGCCCGTGAAGCCCGCGCGACCGACGCGGAACCCCTCGACCTGGCCCGTGCGCTCCCGGAGATCGCCAACGAATGGCGAGAACCGTTGCGTAACAAGGGCCGCGCGCTACGCGTACGGGTAGACGGTCGGCCGCTGGCGAAAGCGACGACCGCGAGGCTGCGTGAGGCCATAGGCGTGCTGCTGGACAACGCTTTGCGTCACGGCGCGGGTCCCGTCTCGGTGTCTGTTCGCGCCAGCGAGGCGACCGTGGCCATCGAGGTGTCCGACGGTGGCTACGGCGTTCCGGACGAGCTCGTCGCCCACATCTTCGACCGTGGCGTGTCCGGCGTCGGCTCCACCGGCGTGGGACTGGCTTTGGCACGCGCGCTCGTCGAGTCCGATGGCGGACGCCTGGAGCTGTCCGTGCCGCGCCCGGCGACGTTCACGATTTTCTTGCCGGTGCCCAGAGTTGACGATGTGCGTGGCGTGCGGTGGCCCGCTGAACGGTCACCCAGGTAGGCCATTCGTAGTACACGCGCCGTTACCGGGAATTATTCCCGCCAGGAATAGGACTCTGCCCCCATCTCGGCACGTGGCTTGATCGCGAGGATCGACTCTTGAGCCGAGCCGTTCGGCGATATCACCCAACCGGGAAGGCGTAGAGGGCCCTTGCGAAGTAGATTTGCGATAGTGAATACAGGGTGGCGTAGGACGCTGAGATCGGCGGTCGCCACCGGTACGGCGGCGGCCTTGCTGACCAGCCTGGTCACGCCGGCCGCGGCGGCACCTGTGCCGCTGTCCGAGGCGCAGTTGACGGCCGCGCTGTTCGGTGCCGCGGTCCGGGTCAAGGACTCCGGTTTCGACTACGAGAAAACCGCGATCGGCAGTGCGGAACTCGTCGACTGGCGGGCGAAGAACCCTGGCGCGACGGCCGCCGAGGCCGCCGACCACGCCGCCAAGATCACCAAGAGCATGACCGACAACTTCTCCCACGCCGACTCGCGGTTACCCGGCAACGAGAAGCAGTCGCGGCTGATCGAGATCATCCAGGACACGCCGGGCGCGGTCTTCACGGGTCCGCAGATCACCAACCTGATGGCCGTGCTGACCGCACGGGATCTTGCGCCGGGGACCGTGAACCTCCACATCGGACAGCGGCTCAGCGGTGCGCAGCAACGGTTCGGCCTGGACATGCACTACTCGCTGGTATCCGGCGAGTTGTGGACCGCGGTGCGGGACAAGGCACTCACCGACCAGGTCCTCAACGCCGCGTGGCGTGGCGAGTTCGGCAAGCCGACGGCGAAGCACCCGGACGGCCTTTTCCCGAACTGGTCGCTCGGCGACTTCAAGAAGTTCGGTGTGCTCAAGGATCTGGTCGACATCGACGCGATCCTCAACGCCGCGAAGGCCGGTGAGACACAGCTGTACGACGAGCTGCGCAAGCAGTTCATGAAGATGCGCGACAAGCTGTGGGACGAGAACGACAAGACGTACAAGAAGATCAACGAACTCGCCAACTCGCTCGGCTTGCCGGGGGCGCAGAACGGTGGCGTGCCGAAGGAAGCCGTCGACGCGGCACTGAAGGCGGAGAAGGAACGCCAGGAAGTGCTCGACGGCATCAAGGGCGGTTTCGACGTGGTCGTCGGGATCGCGAAGATGCTGCATCCCGGTTTCGCCAAGCACCTCAAGGCATTCGGCGAATCCGCGTTCCAGTTCGCAGGCGCTGTCAGCGAGTTGGGTACCGCGTTGGTGACGTTGGCGTCCGCGACGGGCTTCGGGGCGAGCACTCTCGGCGCGGTCGGTGCCGCGGTCGGTGCCGTGATCGGGATCATCCAGGTCTTCAGTGGCCTGCTCAGTGGTTCTGACCAGACGGCAGAGGTGCAGCTGGCGATGATGAAGGAGATCCGGCATGGCTTTCTGACCATGCAGATCTACATGGAGAAGATGTACGAGACCATGAACAAGCGGTTCGACCGCATCGAGCAGGGTCTCGACACGATCTACAAGTCCATGATGGAGAACTTCGGCACGGTTCTGCTCGAGCTGGACAAGATCGACAAGAAGCTGGACGTCGTGCACGACAACGTGCTCAGGCTGATGTCCAGCATGCAGGGATTCCACCTGCACCTGTTGCAGATCGGCACCGACCACGAGCGTGACGACTTCTTCAAGACAGCCGACGTGCACACCGACTACCAGCACGTGAACAAGATCCCGCTGGAGTACAGCACCGGCGAGGCCAGCTTCACCAAGGCGGCGGCGACCTACAACCATGCCGCCACCATGGTCAGCCGGTACGCCAGCCTGGTGTTCACCAACCCGAACGAACACAACCTGGACCTGGCTCTGAAGAACGGCCCGGCCGGGGCGATCGACTACCTGCTGGGGCGCGCCAATCTGCCAAGGTCCACCGAGGTCGTGCCGAATGCCGACTTCTGGGCGGAAGCGGCGCGCGCGTACGCGATCCTGTCCATGCAGAACCCGGCACACGCGATGAAGGAAACCGAAGGCACCGGTAGCGCGCGGATCAAGTCGATGCTGCTCAACGCTGATCAGATCCAGCAGGCGGCCGCCCGGATCAGCGCGCCGCAGGCCGACCCGAACAAGGCGACCAATCCGACCTTCCAGAATCGCCTTGCCGACTACGAGAACAAGGTCAAAGCCTTCATCGACGACCTGCGGACCATGCAGTACCGGCCGGAGGTGATGCCGCCGAACCGGCAGTTCAAGCTGTGGGAGAACTACAGTCAGCAGGTCGACATGACCGGCAAGCTGCCTGCCCCGCCGGACACCATTCCGGGCTGTGGCGGTGAGCCGTCGATCCAACGGCCTGATTTCATGACCACGACCAACCTGCCGAAACCGTTGTTGTTCGGGCTCTACTTGACCGGCGACAGCCGGCCGGAAGGTCGCTGGCAGTACCTGCCGTGCTGGTTCAACGCGAGATGGGACGAGGAGCCGTACAACGGCGTCGACTCGTGGAAGAAGATCACCAGCGGGCCGCACAAGGGCGAGATCGAGTACACCATGGCGCGGTACGCCCCGCACCGGGCCGATTTCCGTGAGCAGGTCAAGAACACCAGCGGTCCCTTCGGCGCCTACTTCACCGGTCAGATCACCACGGCGAACCGGCACATCAGGCTGTGCCTCTGGAAGAGCATCGGTGTCGAGGACTACAACACCCCGGCCACCTGTCCCGACCGCGGCGACGCCGCAGAGCAGATGAGTGGCTCGTTCGGCCTGCCGAAGGTGACCATGCGGGACGAGATGACGGGCACCAACTTCGTCGATGGCCTGCTCAACGATCGGCGAGTGGTGTATTTCAACCTGATCGCCTCGCAGTTCCAGCGACCGGACGGCATGCAGTCGGCGCTGAACCTCAGGGACAGCGCACGGTTGCTGGAGGCGTACACCAGGATCGGCTTCCCTCGATCGCTCGAAGCCGACGACCAGATGCAGGCCTTGCTTCTTGGTGCGAACTCCGTGGCCAATGCCGGGGCCATCTACGCGGAGGAGGCCAGAACCTTCCGGATCGGCGGGTACGGCAAGAACAACACGTACCTGGACAAGGAAGGGCCGCAGCTCTGCGAGTTGATCTGGCTGACGGGCAATGACCCGGTGGCCAGTTGTGTGCGTGACAGCCTGCTCGGCCGCGCGAAGCGGCTGGCGGAGCGCTACGAGATCCACTCGCGCAACATCCGGTCAGGGCAGCTGAAGGAAGAGTTGCCGCTGGTCGCCGAGGCCGCACGCAACCTGCGCATCATCGACAAGTACTACCGCGCCCGGTTCACCACGGGCTAACGTTCCTCGTCCCCCGGATCGTCCCGCACGATCCGGGGGCGGGCGTTCTCCTGCGGGAAAACCCAGCGGCGGAAACCCCAGAACCGGAAGAACATCGCCAGCAGCATGCCGATCAGCGACCCGGACACGAAGTCGGCGAGCTCCTGCACCCACCGGTCGACGTACGGAACCTCCAGGTCGAGCACATACCGCGAGACATACGGCGGCACCAGGTTGATCGCGACACCACCGCCACTGATCAGGAAGAAAAGAGCAGCCTCGTGGTGCCGCTCGCGGCCTCCACGGGTCCGGAACGACCACTCGCGGTTGAGGATGTACGACACGATCGTGGCGATGATGACCGCGATCGCCTTGGCCGTGATCGGCTTGCTTTCCAGGATGGTGAGCTTGAGGAAGAACCAGATGCCGTTGTCGATGACGAACGTCGTGCCGCCGACGATCGCGAACTTCAGCAGCTCGCGGTGCCGGATGAGCAGAGAACGCAACGGCTCGGGAACCTGAGCCAGCACGCTCTCGACGATCGACACTTCCGCAGTCTAAGCAGCGAGGTCCTCGTCGTCCCGCACAGCGCGCAGCTGGCGGCCGGTGCGCGTGGTCCTCGTGCGCGCGTTCGCCTCGGGGAAAACCCACTTCTTGAAGGCCCACCAGCGGAACGCCATCGCCAGCAGTGTGCCGAGGATCATGCCGCTGAAGAAGTCGGCGACCTCCTGGGTGACCAGGCTCACATTCGGCACCATCAGGTCGAAGAAATACCTGCTGATGAACAGGGGAGTCGAGTTCAGCGCGACCCCGATCCCGCTGATCAGGAAGAACAGAGCGGCCTCGTGATGCCGTTCGCGCCCGCCGCGGGTGTGGAACGACCACTCGCGGTTGAGGATGTACGACAGGATCGTCGCGATGATCACCGCGACGGACAGGGCGGTGACGGGGTGCGCGTTCAAGATCGTAAGCTTGAGCGTGTAGTTCACCACGTTGGTCGCGATGAAGCAGATTCCGCCTACGACAGCGAATCTGAGCAACTCACGGTGCTTGAGCATGATCTTGCGCACCGGCTCAGGGAGACGCTTGAGGAGGCTCCGCACAAAGGCCATGGCGGCAGAGCCTACTGATCAGCGAACGGCCCCTTGACAGCAGTCTCCGGACATGTGTGCCCGGCCACCCCAAGATCAGGAGCATTCCCCCATATCAGGCACCCTGAAGCGCGTGTCCGCCGTTCCTGAAGACCGTGTCCACCGTTCCGGCACATCGTGTCGACCGTTGCTGAAGGCCATGTCCACCGTTGCTGCACGAATGGTGGACACCGTCGCAAGGAATGGCGGACACGATGTGCTGCAACGGTGGACACGGTCGCACGGAACGGTGGACACACGCTTCAGGAACGGTGGACACGGCGGGGGTTAAGGCGGGCAGCGGCCTCCGACGGCCTCGAGCAGCCGTTCCACCACGTTCAACCCGGAGCAGTACTCGTCTTCCCTGGGCTTGGGGGTTTCTGAGCGGGGTGGGGTCGTGGTCGGCCCGCCAGTGCTCGGCTCGGTGGTCTTCGCTGGAGGCGGAGTCTCCTTTGAGGTCGACGGAGTCACCCGAGGCGGCGTGGTTGTCGTCACGGGCGGCTTGGTCGTCGACCGAGGCGGCTGGGTTGTGGAAGCCGGCGGCTTGGCGGTGGTCGTTGGCTTCGGGTCGGGCGGGTCCGGCCAGCTCCACCACGGCAACTTCACCGTCGTGCTGGCGTTCGCGGTCCCGATCGACGCGGTGACCAGAACCTTGCTGTACTGCCAATAAGGCGGCTTCTCCCGCGTCTCGCCGCCACCGGGCCGGTCCTTCAAACGCACCCGCAGATAGAACCGGTCGCCGGGTTTCAAAGCCTCGGAAGTCACGCAGCTCGTGGTCGCGCCATTCGTCGTGCACGAAGCCGCGGGCCAGGCTGTCAGCATCGTCGCGGGCTGGTCGAACGTGACGGTCGCTTGCTTGGTGCTCTCACCGGTGTTCTTGACCACGGCCTGGATGCCTGCCATCCGGTGCCGGCCCGGCAGCGGAATGCTGAGCCAGTCCTGGAAGGCATAGAGCGAGACGCCGTCCTTACGAACCGGCGGCTGGACGTCGACCCGCACCGAGATCGACACGCTGACCGAACTCCCCGCGCTGACGGTCCCGGTGATGGTCCCGCCGAGGCTCTCCTCGGAGGCCACGATCCGGAACACCAGCGTCACGGACTCGCCAGGCTGCAGACCACGTCCACTCGTGCACGTGACGGTCCCGGAACCACCAGGGCACGAAACGGGATCAGCAGCCTGAGCCCCATTCAGACGAAGCAAACCCGGACCAGCCATCCGTGACGTGCCAACAGCACTCACGCCAGGAGGCAGGTTCAGCGCCGCGACAACAGGCTCGGACACCGTGCCACCGTTGTTGGTCACTGAAAGCGGCAGCTCAGTCGGGCCACTGCCGGGCACCAAAGTGACCGGCGGCGGCGACGGGACCGTGAGGCTCGGCGGCGCGGGCGGAGGGCTGGGCGACGGGGAAGGCGCAGGAGTCGGCGCAGGGGTGGACGGCGCCGAACTGGAAGGCGACGGCGTCGTCGGCGAGTTCTGCGGCGGTGGAGGTGAAGGTGGCGGTGGAGGAGGCGGCGGCTGAGGTGGCTGAGGCAAGACAGGCTGCGAAGTCGGCGGCTGTTGTTGCGCAGCTGGGATCTCCTGCGTCTCCGCAGCCGTCAACGCGAGCACAACCGCGGCAGCCACGGCCGCAACGGACGCACCTACACCCAGGAACTGCCGTGGCAACGACGAAGCAGCGCCACCAGCGCCAGCAGCCGTACCCGCCGCGGCCCCCGCAACAACCGCCGCGGTGGCCTTGGTGCCCGTCGCGGCGAGGTACCCAAGTGCCCCGATGCCGAGCACGAGCGGCGCGATGACCACGCGCATGCCGCTGTTGACGTCAGCCAGCTCCATAGCCAAGGCACGGCAACGCTCGCACTCATCCAGGTGCGCCTCGACCTGAGCCGTCTCCCGCTTGGAAAGACCGCCACGCGTCCACGCACCCAATCGCTCCGCGGTTGCCTTGCAACGCTCGTTCGTCGACTCCGCCAGATGCACCTGCAGGTACGCCTGCCGCAAGCCTTCCCGGGCGCGGTACGCCAAAGCGCTCACGCCGTTGGGCGTCAGACCGAGGATCGGCGCGACCTCGGCGGGCGACTGGCCTTCGACCTCCGTGTGCCACAGCACCGCCTGCCATCGCTCTGGCAACCGTGCGAACGCGCGCGCAGCGAGGGACCGTTCCAACCCCGCTACGGCCGTATCGGAGAACGGGACCGACGTGTCCGCGCCTGCGACCGTCGTCACGTCGTCGGACAGTTCGACGCGCTTGTCGCGGCGGGTCTTGTCGTAGGCGGTGTGCCGCAGGGCGGTCAGGAGATACGCACGAAAGGCTGAATCTGGGCCGCGACCGGCTTTCAGGGTGTCCAGGACCTTCGCAAACGCTTCCGAGACCAGGTCGTCGGCTTCGGTCTGGGACCGGGTCAGCTGACGGGCGAGGTTGTAGGCGGCTGCGACATGACGCTCGTAGAGCGATCCGTATGCCGAGACTGTGCCGTTGCGTACCGATTCGATCAGCTCGGCGTCGCTCGGGCCGTGCACCTCAGCGGGAACTGTGGACACTGGCCTCCCTCGTCGCTGCCCGTGATGCAGGTAAGTGTGCAGGACCCACATCACAGAGTCATCTCCCCGGTCACGCCGTTTGTTAGCTGAGCGTGAGCGGGTAACCCGTTCGAATGACAAGTCGGCCGGAATCGCGTCACACCTGAGGCCCAGCGACGTTTCAGATCCGGATCTTTCAATAACCGGCGGAGAGGAACTGGTAACTGTGGCGGTTCGCGAAGCGGGTTCTCGCTCGTCCCGTGGCGACGCCAACGGCGCGGAGGCCGCCCTGCGGACCCTACGTGCCAGATGGCGACGGGCCAGCATCGCGGCCGGCTGGCGCTACCCGAGCGACTGGGCGCTGCCCGAAGTCGACGTGGTCTGCGCGTCCGCGCTGGTCAAAGCCGATTTGGCGGACCCGCTCGGTGAGCTCGGCCGGGCGCGTGCGGCATCAGGGGCAGGGCTGGACGAGACCCTGATGGACGTCGCGGCGCTGCACGCGGTGCTCACGGACCCGCGCCTGGTCGCGGCCAATCCGGACGCCACGCCCTCCCGCCTGCTCCGCTTGACGGCCCTGGCCTGGGCAGATGTCTCCACGCAGGAAATCGCGCGCAGTGAGGTCCGAGAGAGCCTCACCGGCTTGTCCACGGCCGCGTACCTGCGAACAAGGCTCGGCGAGATCTATCGGCAGGCCGACCGCGACGGCCAGCAAGTCGGCCACGTGTTGCTCACTGTGAGTATCGATCTGTCCGCGGTGGTCGGCTGGTCCCGGTTGATGGCCATGGTGCTGGCCGCTGACGTGCTCCGGCAGGTCTTCGACGGCGGCGAAAGTCTGGCACTGCTCGGGCCCTCTGTGGCCGTCGTGCTCACCGAGCGGGAGCCTGAACTGGCCAAACGCAGCGCCGACGCCCAACTCATGCTCGCCGAACGCCTCTCGGTCGACCCGCAGCTGCACACCCTCGGCCCGGTCGAAGTCCGCCTGCACCGCCTCCCGCCCACCCACGACCAGGCCTGCGAACTGGTGGACTCCCTCGGCCGTACCTAAAACAAAACCCCAGGTCAGGACTCGTGAGTGGTTACGCCGGTTAGAACCGGCAAAACCACTCACGAGGGGTGACCTGGGGGCTTGGCGCACGTTCGGGTTGTCTTCGTGATTTGCTGTTTACGTGAGCGACGTGGACGAGCGCCGTGGGGGTGCGCCCGCGCGGGCGACAGGTCGGGTCACGGCAGCGGTCGAATGGTTCGTCGGGTCATGGCGTGCGATGTGGATCGTGCTTGCCGTGCCCACGGCGTTCTTGATCACCGGGATTGTCGTGTGGATCGCCCATGGGAAAATGGGTGTGGACTCCGCCGTGTACCGGGCGGGCGGTATCGCGTTGCTCACCGGCGAGCCGCTCTACGACAAGATGACGCTCCTGGCCGAGCCGTGGTGGGCGCAACTGCCGTTCACCTACGCGCCCTCGGCAGCGTTGTTCTTCGTTCCGCTGGCATTGGTCCCGGTCACGGTCGCGTGGGGCCTGCTCAGCTTCATCTCCGTGCTGTCCATGAGCGTCGTCATCCGCGTCACCTTGGACAAGCTGCCCAGGCTGCCGAGCTGGCTGGACCCGCGTAAGGCGACGGTCTGGTTCTCGGTGCTGATGATCGGGATGGAACCGGTCTGGCGGACGCTGTTCCTCGGCCAGATCAACCTGATCCTGATGGTCATCGTGGTCCTGGACGTGCTCGTGATCAGCTCGTCGGGTAACCCCAAGATCGCCAGGTGGGGCGGGATCCTCGTAGGTATCGCCTTCGCGATCAAGCTGACCCCGTTGATCTTCGTCGCGCATATGGTGCTTGTCGGCCAGCGTGCGTCGGCGGTCCGGGCGTTCGCCACGTTCCTCGCGCTGCAGGCGTTGATGTTCGCGATCTCCGCGAGCGACACGATCAAGTACTGGACCGTCACGATCGTCGGCGATCCCGGCCGGATCGGCCCGGTCTACTGGAACGGCAACCAGTCGCTGACCGGCCTGGTCAACCGGATCACCCTGCTTGACCCGAGCTCGACCAAGATCGCCATCATGATCGGTGCGGTGCTGGCGATTCCGGCGATGCTGCTGGTCCGCCGATTCCACCGGCACGGCCGCGCGGTGACGGCGTTGCTGGTCAGCGCGTTCTTCGGGCTGCTGTTCAGCCCGATCACGTGGACGCACCACTACGTGTGGGTGGTGCCGCTGCTGCTCATGCTGATCGCCCGGATGCCCGACCCGCTGCCGCACGGGTTCTGGCGCGTCACGCGGGCCGCGGTCGCGCCGCTGACGGTGTTCGCGGTGTTCGTCAGCTGCGTGCTGCTGTGGATGCGCGGCGGGCACGGCAAGGAACTGCTGTGGCACTGGTGGGAGTTCATCCCGGGTAGCGCGTACATGATCGTCCCGGTCGGCGCGGGCATCGCGATCGCGATCCGGGTGCTGCGCAGGCGGATGCGCGCCAGATCCGAGCCTGCTGATCAAGAGCAGCCGAAGGTGCCGGCCGGTCAGACGACGTGAGTGAGCAGCGTTCGCGGCTGATCGACGCCGCGTTCTACCTGGGGTTCGGCCTCGATGCCGCGTACACGGCGGCGTTCTCGGAGTTCTACGGCTTCCGGGTGTGGGGCAACTTCGCGGTCGTCGGTTACGCGTTCGCGTTTCTGCACATCGTGATCCTGCTGCTGACCAGGCGGCAGGGATCCCGCTGGATCCCGGTCGGGTACGTGGTCGTGCTCGGCATGCTCGTGCCGATGCTTGTGCTGGTCTTCAAGCGGATGACCGGCCGCGACTGGGGCTCGCCCGCGCACTCGATGACCGCGCAGCCCGAGGTCTGGGTGATCGAGCGCGCCGGGCGGCTGCTGTGGTCAACCGGCTCGCCGTATGTCGATTTGTCTACTTTGACCCGGCCGCCTGTGGTCGACGACTACACGCCCTACAGCCCGGCGATGGCCCTGCTCGGCCTGCCCAACGCGCTGTTCGGCCGGTCCGTGCTCACTGACGCCAGGATCGTCGCGTTCGTGGTGACGCTGGCGATCTTCCTGGTGATCCTGCGGACGTTGGACTGGCCGTCACTGTCGGTCCGGCCCGTGCAGCTCATCACGCTGACGACGTTCACGACCCTTCCCGCCGCGGTCGCGGGCAATGACATGCCTGTCGTCGCGTTGCTGATCTTGGGTGCTGTTCTCGCGACGAGATCGCGGCCTGAATGGGCGGGGTTGGTGCTGGCCATCGCGGCGAGCATGAAGCTCACGGCCTTGCCCGCGGCAGCCGTCGTGGCCATCGCTTTGGCGTTCTCATGGCGCTTTCTTGCCGCGTTCATCGGCGGAATGGTCGTGTTCAACGGGCTGTCCGCGGCGGTGAACTGGGACATGTTCGTGGAGAACGTGATCCGTTTCCCCGGCAACATGGCGGCCGTTCGTTCCCCGGCGCAAAGCCCGCTGCCAGGACATTTGCTGGAACAGACCGGGCCTTTGGGACATACCACGGTGTTGATCCTGATGGGGTTGGCCGCGCTCGGGATGCTGTGGTGGCTGTTGGCCCGTCCGCCGCGCACGACCGCGGAGATCCTGCTGCGTACGGGCGTCGGGCTTGGGCTGGCGATGGTGCTGATGCCAGCGACCCGGTGGGGGTATTTGATCTACCCGATCGCCCTGTTGGGAGCCGCGTTGTACTCCTGGCGGCCGGCTCGCAAACTGGCGCAGGTAGGCTGACCTGCTCGTGGACCCTGTTACCGGCTTTCCCGTCGTCGGAATGGTGGGTGGCGGCCAGCTCAGCCGGATGACCCAGCAAGCCGCGATCGCGCTCGGCCAGTCGCTGCATGTGCTCGCCGTCTCACCGACGGACCCGGCGGCCCTGGTGACGCCGAACGTCACCATTGGCCATCACACCGACCTGGACGCGTTGCGCGCCTTCGCTTCCTCGACCGACGTGATGACGTTCGACCACGAGCACGTGCCGAACGAACACCTGCGAACCCTGGTCGCCGAAGGCTTCGCGGTCCATCCGGGCCCGGAAGCGCTGATTCACGCGCAGGACAAGCTCGTGATGCGCAACCGGCTAGCCGAGATGGACGTGCCGATCCCGGCCTACGCCGAGGTCAAAACGGTCGCCGACGTGATGTCATTTGGTGAGAAACACGGCTGGCCAGTCGTGCTGAAAGCCGCGCGCGGAGGCTACGACGGCAAAGGCGTTTGGATGGTCCCGTCCTCCGGCGAAGCTCTCGTCGCAGAGCTGCTGGAAGCGGGAACGCCGCTGCTGGTCGAGGAACGCGTGGACATGACTCGCGAACTCGCGGCAGTGGTCGCACGTTCCCCGTTCGGCCAAGGCGCTGCCTGGCCAACGGTGCAAACCGTGCAGTCCAACGGAATCTGCGTCGAAGTCCTTGCGCCCGCGCCGTCCCTGTCGCCGGAACTGGCCGAGGAGGCTCAGGAACTGGCGCTGCGGATCGCGTCAACCCTTGGTGTGGTTGGTGTTCTGGCGGTCGAGCTGTTCGAGACGCCGGCGGGCCTGCTCGTGAACGAACTGGCGATGCGCCCGCACAACTCGGGCCACTGGACGATCGAAGGCGCCGGAACATCGCAGTTCGAGCAACACCTGCGGGCGGTGCTGGACTACCCGTTGGGCTCAACCGACCTCGTGGCACCGGTTGTCGTGATGGCGAATGTCCTAGGTGCACGGTCCACACCGGACATGGGCCCGGACGAGCGAGTGCATCACCTGTTCGCCCGATACCGGGACGTCCATGTGCACTATTACGGAAAAGCCGAGCGCCCAGGCCGAAAGATCGGCCACGTCACGGTGTTGGGCGAGGACCTGACTGAGGTCCGCCGCCGCGCCCGCTTCGCCGCGGACTGGCTCGCGGCGGGTGCCTGGCCGGATGGTTATGACGTTCATGGAGGGAAGTAGCGGTGGTGGATGTCGGCGTGATCATGGGCAGCGACTCGGACTGGCCGGTGATGTCAGCGGCCGCGACGGCATTGGCCGAGTTCGACGTGTCCTATGAGGTCGGCGTCTACTCCGCCCACCGGACCCCGGGACGGATGCTTTCGTACGCACAGGAAGCGGCTTCCCGTGGCCTGAAGGTGATCATCGCTGGCGCGGGCGGCGCCGCGCATCTGCCCGGGATGGTCGCATCGGCAACAGTTCTGCCGGTCATCGGTGTGCCCGTGCCGTTGAAGTACTTGGACGGCATGGATTCCCTGCTGTCCATCGTGCAGATGCCTGCCGGTGTGCCGGTTGCGACGGTCTCCATTGGCGGGGCCCGCAATGCGGGTTTGCTCGCCGTGCGGATGCTGGCCGCGACCAATCCGGAACTGCGGAAGAAGATGGCCGAATTCCAGGCCAGCCTCGAGGCAATGGTGCTGGAAAAGGACGAGAACCTACGCAAAACCGCAGCTCAAGACTCGTGAGTGGTTAGCCGTGTTAGAACCCTGCTAACCACTCACGAGGGTTTTCCCTTGTCTGTGCAGTGATCGTGTGGCGTGCCTGGGCACGATGCCGCCGTCAGCACAGAGAAAAGGGGAAACTCATGCGTCACGTGCTCGCGGCTCTCGCCGCACTTGTGGCGTGCAAGCCAAGCGAGGCGGCCTTCCCGCAGAACGCGGCACGCGCCGTGAAGGTCACGTACAAGATCACGAACGGCACCGACAAGCCGTTCAGCCCGTCGGTGCTGTCGGTCGGCTCGGATGTCCAGTTCGCGGGCGCGAAGGCGGAGACTCTGATCGACGTGGACGGTCCCTGCAAGGCGGGATTGGCATGGAGTCGGCCACTGTCTTGCCGGGCAAGACTTTCAGCTACGACGTGACTATGTCGTCGCCACGCAGCCGGGTGAGTTGCAGATCGCGCTGCAGCCCGACTTCGGCTCGGACAAGGCCGTTTTCGTCGGCCAGGCGTGAGAAGTGGTTGCCGGACTCACTGGGGCGAGCCCGGCAACCAGCACACACTCAGCCTTTGAGCAGGGTGCGCGCCATGACCTGGCGCTGGATCTGGTTGGTGCCTTCGTAAATCTGGGTGATCTTGGCGTCGCGCATCATCCGCTCGACCGGGAAGTCACGCGTGTACCCGGCGCCGCCGAACAGCTGAACGGCATCCGTCGTCACGGCCATCGCCGCGTCCGATGCGAAGCACTTTGCCGCAGCGGCAACGAATCCGGCGTCCGCGTCGCCACGTTCGGCCTTCGCCGCGGCCACGTACACCATGTGGCGGGCGGCTTCGATCTTCATTGCCATGTCCGCCAGCATGAACTGGACGCCTTGGAAGTCGGCGATCGCCTTGCCGAACTGCTTGCGCTCCTTGACATACGCGATCGCGGCATCCAGCGAGCCCTGCGCGATGCCGACGGCCTGCGCGCCGATCGTCGGGCGGGTGTGGTCCAGCGTGCGCAGCGCGGTCTTCAGGCCCGTGCCGGGTTCGCCGATGATCCGGTCGCCTGGGATCACGCAGTTCTCGAAGTAGATCTCCCGCGTCGGCGAGCCCTTGATGCCGTGCTTGCGCTCCTTCGGTCCCACCGAGAAACCGGGGTCGTCGGCGTGTACGACGAAGGCCGAGATGCCCTGGGACGGCTTGGGTGCGTCCGGGTTGGTCACTGCCATCACCGTGTACCAGACGGACTCGCCCGCGTTGGTGATCCAGCATTTGGTTCCGTTGAGCACCCACGAGTCGCCGTCCTGGCGGGCGCGGGTCTTCATCGACGCGGTGTCCGAACCGGCCTCACGCTCGGACAGCGCGTAGGAAATCGAGGTCTGGCCGGACGCGATCGACGGCAGGACCTGCTTCTTGAGCTCTTCCGAACCCGCGAGGATGATCGGCACCGAGCCGAGCTTGTTGACTGCCGGGATCAGCGACGAGGAGGCGCACACCCGCGCGACCTCTTCGATCACGATGCAGGTGGCGATGGCGTCGGCGCCCTGGCCGTCGTACTCCTCGGCGATGTGCGGTGCGTTGAAGCCGGAACGGACGAGCGCGTCGCGGGCCTCGACCGGGTACCGCTCGTTCTCGTCGCAGTCGGCCGCGTACGGCGCGATCTCCTTCTCCGAGAGCGCGCGGACCGCCTCGCGCACAGCTTCGTGCTCCTCCGACAGCTGATATACGCCCGCGTTCACCGTGCTCCGCCTTCCGACTGGTCAGTAACAACGGTCTGATGTTAGCCCTCGTTCACTACTCGGCGGTTGTGTCGTGGCCCGCACTTGCAGTTAGCTTCCACGAATGAGCGCTACGTGGCCGCCACACCTCGGTAAGAAGCTCGACTACCCGGAGGTCGCGGTCGGTGCGATCGTCGCAGGTTCAGCCCGCCGCTTCGGTGACCGCGTTGCCTTCCGCCACCACGGCTCAGAACTGACGTACACCGAGCTCTGGCGCGGGGCATGCCAATTCGCGAATGGCCTGGTCAGCAGGGGTATCAAGCCCGGTGACCGGGTCGCGCTGCGGATGCCGAACTGCCTGCCGTTCCCGGTGGCGTACTACGGCCTGCTGCTGGCCGGGGCCACATTTGTGCCGGTCAACCCGCTGATGCCGGAGCCCATCGTGGCCGCCCAACTTCAGGACGCTGGCGCCGTGCTCACGGTCCAGGCCGATGACGTGGCCGAGATCCGCGCGGGCCAGTCGGACACGCCGCCGGACGTGGAGATCGACATCCACCGTGACCTGGCGCATCTGGCGTACACCGGCGGTACGACCGGCCGTTCGAAGGGCGTGTGCCTGCCGCACCGCAACGTCGTGGTCAACAGCCTGCAGTTCGCCTGCTGGCAGTCCGGCTCGGTGCCCGCGCTGGATGACGAAGGCGGCCTGATCCTCGACCAGATCAGCGACCCGGCCGAGTACCGCAACCGCGTCGGCGAGGGACGGCTGATCAACCTGACGCCGTGGTTCCACGCGATGGGCACCGTCGGCGGTCTGAGCGTCCTGGTCCTCGGCGGGGCGACGGCGACGCTGCACGACCGGTTCGACCCGGTCGCCTACCTCGCTGACGCCGAGAAGTACCAGATCAACTACATGGGCGGCGCGCCCGCGCTGTACGCGGCCCTGCTGGCGTGCCCAGACATCCACCGGCGTGACCTGTCGACTGTGTTGAATATCGGCTCGGGCGCGGCCCCGATGCCGCACGAGATGACGAATGCGCTGCAGCGACTCATGCCCAACGCCGTGATCATCGAGGGGTATGGCCTTACCGAAGTGACAATGGGCGCTGCGGCGTCCCCGCCCTTCGTTTCGGGCCTTCGGAAGGTTGGGACGGTCGGCGTGCCCGTGTTCGACACCGAGATCAAGCTTGTGCCTGTTGAAGGTGGGTCGGAGGCGGTGCCCGTCGGCGAGCCCGGCGAGGTCTGCATCCGGGGACCGCAGGTGATGGTCGGCTATCACAACCAGCCTGCGGAAACAGCCGAGGTGCTCGTTGACGGCTGGCTGCACACCGGCGATGTCGGCGTGTTCGACGAGGACGGTTTTCTGTCCATTGTGGATCGCAAGAAGGACATGCTGATCTACAAGGGGTACAACGTCTATCCCCGGGAGCTCGAGGAACTGCTCACCGCGCATCCCGATGTCGCGTTGGCCGCTGTGGTTGGGCGCAAGGACGTCGAGGTCGGAGAGCGGCCGGTGGCGTTCATCGTGCCCGTGAAGCCGGACGTGGATGCCGAGCAGGTGATGGCCGACATCAACGCGCAAGTGGTGCCGTACAAGCGGCTTCGCGAGATCGTCGTGACCGACCAGATCCCGATCTCGCCCGCTGGCAAGATCCTCAAGCGGGAGTTGCGCGAACGCCTGGCCTAAAATTGTCGTACCCCTGGAGTAACGTTAAAAACAGGGATCCCCTTGGGGGAATTGGTGTTGCGGTAGGGGCTGGCTTGATCAGGCTTTGTCGAGCAGATGCAGGGACGGGAAGACCCGGTTGCGGCGCTCGAGGCAGTAGCCAAGCAGCCCATCCTCCGTGCATCGGGTGGCCAGCGCCATGTCGCGGATCTCGTTCTGGTGCAACTCGAAACCCACCGCGGCCTCGAACTCGTCATTCTCACAGGACGGGCATTCCAGGATGTAGTGCGCCTTGGCCTCGGCAGGATCCGGATGCCACCACTCCTCGCTGTCCAGGAAATAGGCCAACTGTCCGCACGACGTGCACGTGCGATGAGCGTTCGAGCCGGATTCATCGAACTCGATGACGAACACCCGGCCACCGCACCCAGCGCAAACCGACTCCCTGACGTGGTCGACCGGATAGCCGTCCGCGGTGGCGTGGAAGTACTCGACTAGATCTTCGTGTGTCTCGCCGTGCCATTGGTCACCGGATCGAGTGAGAGCCATGCGGGGAGCTTAGGCAACCTGACGGACCCGTGGTTCCGTCTTGGGGATATGAGGACGGCGTTGATTGCAGGAGCGGTGGGAGTGCTGGTCGCTGGCTGTGCTGGGCAGCAACAAGCTGGGCCGGGCAGCAGCGGCGACGCGCTCAAAGGCCGGGTTTTCGTCTCGCAGACGGTCACGGAGAAGGGCAAACCCCGGCCGCTCGCGGACGGTACGCAGATCCAGTTCGAGATCACTGACAAGGGTGAACTGCAGCTGCGAGCCGGGTGCAACCACATGTCCGGTCCGGCCGACACCGGCAACGCGCGCCTCGCCGTCGCCAGCCTCACCCAGACCGAGATGGGTTGCGACAAGGTACGTCTTGACCAGGACCAATGGTTGGCGGACATCGTCGAGGCCAAGCCGAACTGGGAGCTGACGGGTGACACGCTCAAGCTGAAGACCGCCGACACCGAGATCGTGTTCGGTGCAAAGCAGGCCACCCAGTTGGAGGGCCCCACATGGGTGACGACGACCGTTGTCGAAAGTGACATCGCCAGGCCAGCTCAGGTGCCCGCCTGGCTTACCTTCAACAGCGGCACAGTCCTGGTCACGACCAGGTGCAACACGGTGGAAGGCAGCTACCAGGCCACTTCCGAGACCATCATCTTCCGGGACCTGAAGTCCACCGGCGGTTCGTGCCCCGAGGCCGACGCGATCACACCCATACTCGATGGCGAATTCAACTACAAGATCAACAACGAGTCGCTGAGCCTGACCCACGCGTCAGGCCGTGGGCTGCAACTGCGGGTCGGCACGGTCGACGGCAATCTGGCAGGCAAGCAATTCGTGTCCGACGACGGCACGAAGCTGACCTTCGAGAACGGTCAGCTGACCGCGACCGTCGGCTGCAACGACATGACCGGCACGGTGATCGCCGACGAGGGCAAGCTCGTTGTGCAAAGCCTCGGCAAGACAAGGAAAGCGTGCGAGCCCGAGGTGATGGACCGGGAGGATCGGCTGACCGAGTTCCTCAAGAGCGTGCCGGACTTCGGCTTCAACGATGCCGGTTTCACCCTGTCGTCCGGTCAGACCACGATGATGTTCAAGGCGCAGTGAGCAAAGTGGCTCGTTCCGACTCCATGTGGGCGTCCACTTTGCTCGGATTGGACACCTGGACAAGGGAACCCTTGCCTGCCAACACCGACAGCAGGCTGGTGAGCACGCCGTCGGGAAACGTCCATTCCATTGTGGACAATATGCGCCCGGTGATGGCCATGGCCCGTGCCGCCGAGACGACTTCGGCGACAGTCAACGGGCCCAGCGCCGGAGTGGAGTCCGGAACGTCTTGCAACGGAAAGAAATCGTCGCCGAACATCCGGGATTCCGAGATGTAGTCCACGGCTCCGTCGGGCGGCGAGCCGCGCAGCCCCATACCCATGGGGTCCAACGAAACCACGGCCCACGAGCCGTCGGGCTTGGGGGCGTCCACTGTGGTCAGTGCGACCGCGCCACCCGAGGAGACCACGTGGGCGCCGCACCACCAGGCACCGAGCAGAACGCCCGCGGTCTGCCAGTGGGCTGGCAGGTCGACCGTGATTGGCGTGCCCGGCTCGACGTCGAACTCCTCGGTCAGCCAGTTCGCCGTCTTCGCCGCCCAGTTCGCCAGTGTGGCAATGGAAAGCTCGACCCTGGTGCCTGCCGCGTCGTCATAGTGCGTGATCAACGGGCGGGACCGGTCACCGGCGAGCAGCGGCCGGAACAATGCTTCTGTGACTGACATCAGTCAACGCACCTCACGCCGTCTATTGTGGCCGGTTGTCTCGCGCCATTCAACATCAGCGGCCGCTGTGCGGCGAACCTCGGGGGTGCCTGTTTGCCGAGCAACTGGTTGGTGAACTCGCGCACCTTCGGCACGTCGACCGCGATAATGCTCTGACCACGCTCATTGCGGGCGCCGACCGCCACGACCGGGATCGTCACGAACTCGACCGCCCCAGACGACATCGACCCGAGATGCCTGGCCAGCTGCACGATGTCCAGACCAGGGGAGACCACAACGGACTTCGACGCCGCGTCGGTCAACGCCTTCAGCTTCCCTTGGTCGGTGAGGGTCCCCGCGCTCAGCAACTGCTGCATCACCGCGCCGAGGAACGCTTGCTGGCGAACGATTCGGTCAAGATCGCCGCGTGGCAGGCCGTCACGCTGACGCACGAACGCCAACGCGGAACCGCCCGAGATCTTCTGCACGCCCTTGCGGAAACTCGCGCCGGAGTTGGGGTCGCTGGTCGCGTGGTTCAGGCACACGCGCACGCCCCCGATGGCCTCGGTGAGCAGGTAGAAGCCGTACAGGTTCACTTCGGCGTAGTGGTCGACGCGAATGCCGGTCAGGTCCTGGACGACCTGGGTGAGCGCCGAACGGCCGGCCGTGTCGGAAAGTCGCTCGACCTCGGCGCGGTCGGTTTTCCCTTCACTGCGCAACTTCTGCGCGGTCCGGGACTTGATCACACCGTACGCGGAGTTGATCTTGTCGTCCTGGTAGCCGGGGATCGTCACGTACGTATCGCGCGGGATGGAGATCGCGTAGCCCTTTGAGCCGTCTTTGGGGATGCGCAGCAGGATGATCGTGTCGGTGTTGAGCCCTTCGGACGCTTCGGTGCGCAGCTGCCGCAACACCCGCTCCGGCAACGGGTTTCCCTTGGCGTCGGTCCGGGTGTCGCTGCCGACAACCAGGTAGTCCTCCGCGCCGTCGTCCTGCGGCGGCGCCGTTTTCTCCACCTCTTTGGTGAACACGTCCGACGTGGGCACGTTCTCACGCACCGTCTGCACGGTGTCACGCGCCAGTCCTGCCGATGCGAGTGCGGCCGCGGAAGCCAACGCCACAAGCACCCGGCCGGTCATCCACGCGGCGCTTTTCAGGCGTCCCCCTGATTTCCGATCCGGCTCGTGCGCAACGGTCTCGTCACTCACCGACACTCCTCCAGCCCCTCTGACTCCCATGAGGGTAACTACTGGCGCCGCCTAATTGACGCAGGTCACCCCATCGGCGTTGATGGGTGGCGGAGTTGAAGTGAGCGGCGCTGAGCTGGATGACCGGACCGGCGTGGTCGGACTTCCCTGCGCCAGCGGAGCGGACTGGCCGGCGAGAACCTTGCCGTACGCGGTGATGAAGTCCTCGCCGAGCACCGCGCGCACCTGGCCGGTCTTCACCGAGGCGTCCGCGGTCAGCTTGAACTGGCCGCCAAGCTCGACGTTGACACGTTCCGCACTCGCTTGCTCACCCGGTCGGTAAAACAGCGTCGACGTACGCTGCCTTGCTGGCGCGTCGCCGACCGGGCCACGCTGGAAGCCCTTGCCCGCAAGGATGTTCTGCACGGCGCTGGCGAGACCAACCTCACTCGATGCGTTGCGTACATCGACAGTCGGCTTCGGGCCCGAATCGGGCGGAACGGTCGCCGAGGATGACGGGTTCGGCGGCTGGGACGAAGACGGCGCCGTTCGCTCGTCCTGCGTCAGGCTCTTGACGAAGTCGTTGATCTGCTGGGGGTCGACCCGGATCACGTCGGCACCGCCGATCTTGGCGCCGCCGAGCGTCGGGATCGTGTGGAAGTCGATCTTTCCGCTGGACAGGCCCTGCATCTGCTGGGCGAACGTGGTGACGTCCCAGCCGGTGCTCAGTACGACGGACTTCTTGATCGCCTCGACCAGGTTGTTCAGCTTGGTCAGGTCGGTGAGCACGCCGGTGGACAACACCCTGTGCGCCAAAGCGCCGATGAAGACCTGCTGACGCACGATCCGGTCGAGGTCGCCGTTGGGCAGTTCGTATCGCTGCCGGACAAACGACAACGCGGCCGCACCTTCGATGGTCTGCTTGCCCGCCGGGAACCGGGCTCCTGAGCGCCATTCGTCGACCGGGTTGTTCAGGCAGACGTCGACGCCACCGATCGCCTTGGTGATCTCGTAGAAGCTGCCGAGGTTGACCTCGGCGTAACGGTCGATCGTGACCGCCTTGCCGATCAGTGTCTCGATCGTGGCGATGAGGTTCTTGCGGCCCTCCTGCTTGGCCTTGTCCTTGGCCTGCTTGTCGGTCGGCGACTTCTCGCTGCGCAGGACGTCGTTGTACTTGTAGATGAAGGCCGAGTTGAGCTTGTGCTTGCCGAAGCCACCCGCGATCTCCGCCCAGCTGTCGCGGGGGAACGAGATGGCCACCGCGCGACGGCCGTCGACCGGGATGTGCACGAGGATCATCGTGTCGGTGTTCTTCTCACCCTCGTTGACCCCGGCGTGCAGCAACTGCATGACCTCTTTGGGCAGCGGGTTGCCGTACGCGTCCTCCCGGCTGTCCATACCGACCAGCAGGATGTCCACGGCGCCGTCGAGCGGTTTCACGCCCGGCTTGCTGACCTCCGGCGAGATCACGTCGGTGGTGACGACACCCTCGTTGATGTCGTTGTACTTCGCGTACACGATCCCGGACGCGCTGAGCACAGCGACAGACACCAGTGCGACTGTGCACCGGGACAGATACAGCGCTAGACGCGCGCCGCTCCCCAAGCGTCCCTCCCGTGTTCGAATCCCCGTCTGGCCTACATTACTGGTTAAGCAGTGCCGTGCGTCGCCGCGCAGACTTTCCCGCACCTCTAATACGCCTTGGGTTGCCCGTTGGTTGAGTCGTCGTGACAGACTTGCCGCCCGACATCTAGCTCACTGGAGGGGACGAATGCGCGTTCTGGTCACCGGTGGTGCGGGTTTCATCGGCTCGCACTACGTCAGGCAAGTGCTGACCGGCGCATATGCCGAGCTCGCCGACGCCGAAGTGGTGGTGCTGGACAAGCTGACGTACGCGGGCAACGAGGCCAATCTCCTCCCGGTTGTCGATTCACCGAGGCTGCGTTTCGTGCGCGGCGACATCTGTGACGCCGGTCTGGTCAGTGAGCTGATGCGGGGCACGGATCTGGTGGTGCACTTCGCGGCGGAATCGCACGTGGACCGGTCCATTGCCGCGGGCGCCGACTTCGTGCTGACCAACGTTCTCGGCACGCAATACCTGCTGCAGGCCGCACTGGACGCCTCGGTGGGCAAAGTCGTGCATGTGTCGACCGACGAGGTCTATGGCTCGATCGATGAAGGCTCGTGGCCGGAAGATCACCCTCTGTTGCCGAATTCTCCCTACTCGGCGTCGAAAGCGTCCTCCGATCTGATCGCGCGATCGTTCCATCGGACGTACGGCCTGCCGGTATGTATCACGCGGTGTTCGAACAATTACGGCCCGTACCAGTTCCCGGAGAAAGTCATCCCGTTGTTCGTCACGAATCTGCTGGACGGCGAGAAGGTGCCGCTGTACGGCGATGGGATGAATGTCCGTGACTGGCTGCACGTGGACGATCACTGTCACGGTATTCAACTGGTCGCCGCGAAAGGCAGGCCGGGAGAGGTCTACAACATCGGCGGCGGAACCGAGCTGACCAACCGCAAGCTGACGGAATTGCTGCTCGAAGCGGTCGGTGCGGACTTCTCGATGGTCCAACCGGTGGAAGACCGAAAAGGCCACGATCGCCGCTATTCGGTGGACATCACCAAGATCAGCACAGAACTCGGCTATGAACCAAGGGTGTCCTTCGAACAGGGACTGCGTAGCACGGTGGAGTGGTATCGCGACAACCGTTCGTGGTGGGAACCGCTGAAGAAGCGCGTAGCCCAGGCCGCGACCCGATGATCGCGCTCCTGGTTCCGGGCGGAAACGGCCAGCTGGGACAAGAAATCGCGGCCAAGGCGCCAACCGGCTCGCTCGTACACAGTCCAGGCTCGAAAGAGCTGGACGTCACCCAAGCGGGTTCGGTGGTGCAAGCGGTCGACGCTCTGGTGGCAGAGGCAGGCGACCGTGCCCCAATCGTGATCAACGCGGCGGCGTACACAGCGGTTGACGCGGCGGAAGACGACCGCAACACGGCATTCTCGGTGAACGGGGACGGGCCTCGGCTCTTGGCAGCGGTGTGTGCGTCGCGTTCGGTCCCGTTGATCCACGTTTCGACGGACTACGTGTTCTCAGGGGACAAGCCGGAACCGTACGAAGTGGACGATGAGGTAGGCCCGCAGTCCATCTATGGCCTGACGAAGCTGGCCGGGGAGTCTTCGGTGCTGCGCTCGGGCGCGGATGCTTGGGTTGTCCGTACGGCCTGGGTCTATGGGGCTTTCGGGAGCTCGAACTTCGTGAGGTCGATCGTGCGCCTTGAGGGTGAGCGGGAGACTTTGTCCGTTGTGGACGATCAACGCGGCTCGCCGACGTGGACCGCGGATCTCGCCTCGGGTCTCCTGGAGCTGGCGTCGAAGGTGGTTTCCGGGGACGGGCCCGCGGCTCGGGTTCTGCATTGCGCGGGTGGCGGGGAAACCACGTGGTACGGCTTTGCCCGGGCCATTTTCGAGGAGCTTGGGGCGGACCCTGATCGGGTGAAGCCTTGTACCAGCGCGGAGTTTCCCCGGCCAGCCAAGCGTCCGGCGAATTCGGTGTTGTCGCAGGCTTCGTGGGTGGATGCGGGGCTAACGCCCCTCAGGTCCTGGCGGGAAGCCCTCACCGAAGCCTTCAAGACCAACCTCGTCACCCGGTAGCGGATCAACATCTTCGGACTGCTCGATCTCGGCAATGGTGCGGATGATCCAGCCTCCTGCGGTTTCCTGATCGATGGGGGCGATGTCGGGAACTGAGCGGAGCACGTGCTCGTCGTTGTCCTCATCGAAGTCATGGTCGTAGTCCGAAGTGAACTCCGGTGGGTAGGCATCGCGAAGATCGGGGTCGAGCCGTGAGCCGTCCAGGAGGACCTCGACGCGGCTCGGCAAGCTGTCGATGACGTTCTGGGCATTGTCATCCAGCACCAAACATCCTCTGAGATCGACAGACTCGAGGTGTGGCAACTCGGTGAGCACACCGATGCCCATCAAGTACATGCAATTTCGGACCGTGATGCGGCGCAGCTCGGTCATTCCCTGCAGATCGTCAAGCGTGGCGACGACAGAGCCGGTGATGTTCAATTCTTGCAGCGCGGTGCACCCGATGATCGGAGTGAGATCTTCGGTACCCCAGTCTCGAAGCCACAACGTCCGCAACGCGGGCAACCGCAAGTAAGTCATCAGGTTGAAGGAGCCGTCGATCTCCAGATGCCGTAGGTGTGGCAGGTTGTTGATTTCGTGCAAGTTGGTCAACTGGTAGGCAGAGGCGGACGGCTGGTACAGGTGTACTTGCAGTTCTGTCAGATTCGGAAAGCGAAGAAAGCTGTGGCAGTCGAGCTCGCCCTGCCGCCAGGCGGGGGCCAGGGTGAGGCGAAGCGTCTCCAGGGTGGTGCATTCAGAAAACTGAATCGGCTCCTCATCGACTTGGAGCACAGTGGCGATGCTTGTGATTCCGTCGATACCCAGCAGCAGGTTGAAACCGTCGATGCCGGTCTCAGCGGTGCTGATCGCATGGAGCCTGGACTGGGCCAGTCGTGAAGCCAGTTCTGCTGGACTGAATTCCGACAGGTCCGCACGAACAAGATAGTCGTCAGGCAGGTGTCTGGTGAATGGGATCCGGTTCAAATCGCTCATGCTGACATGGACTGCTCGGCTGAGCGGGATCAGAACCCGGCGCGCGTACTCAAGGGGAGGAAAGTAGGACCAAGCCTGCACAAGGGCCGGTGCTACTTCTGTTCTCAGATCGATGTGGAGTTGGGCGAGGACACGCAGCGACTCCGGACTGCCGATCTGGCGGAGAGCCACCACCCACCCATCCAGCTTGGCCGCGGTCTCGATTGAAACGGCTGGGTTGTTCAAGTACTCCTCGATGAGGGCCGCCGATGTGTCGCCGCCGGTCGCCAGTGTCATGGCGGCCTGATAGTTCTTTGGCGGGATCAATCGGGCGAAGTACCGGTTCAGCCGTTTGATGACTTTCGGCTCGACTCGCAGGCAAGCGTCAACGCACCTGGTTGCCAGCTGGTACAGATCTGGATCCGTCGTCTCGGCTTTGTCGATCAGCTCACCGATCAGCTCGTTCGCATCTCGTGGCCGGGAGAGACCGGCGACCAGGGTGATCACTTCGCTGAATGCGGGATCGCCTGCTTTCTCAAGCAGGGCACCGAAATCTCCTTGGTCGTTCATCCAGCGTGCGGCCAGATACTCCTCGAATGTTCGGTGCACGAAGTCGACCAAGTCCGTCGCGGGCTCACGCAGGATCGAGCGCTCGATCAGGTCCTGTAGCGCCTCCTCCGCGGTGATGGTGACGTTTCGCAGGGACCTGAGTGCTCGGTCGACGTGCCGCAGTGCCTTCTCGCGGGAGATCTCCGACTGTCCATTCCGGATCAGCCACTGCGCCAGGTCCTCAAGCAGAGCAATGCGTTCGGTCGAGCCGAGCGTCGATGTGGCGATCTGACGTTCGGAATCACGTCGCCCGGTGAGCATTTCCAGAGCTGCCTGGTACAGCTCGACCCTGCGGCGCGGCAGGCTGCTGACTCCTTTGCGTGCGTAGGCAAGGGCGCACAACACCGCACACAGCAACGGTGTTCTCGCGAGGTCACGCAATGGCGGGGTGGCGAGGATGTGTTCGGCTAGGAGGTCGCCTTTGATCTGGTGGTCGGCGCGGTCCGTATCCGTTGGCAGGTTGCCGCCTGTCGATACGTGCCAGTGCTTGATGAAGGCCGTGATCTGGGCTGGGCCCATCGGGAGAAGCTCGGCGAGGTCGAAGCCTGTCAGCCGGAAACTGTTGTCCCGCAGGGCAGCTGGGCGTCCACTGAGGATGAAGATGTTGTCGGGATAGGCTGAGAAGAGGTCGTCCAGCCACTCCTGTACGGTCGCGCGCCTGGCCGCGGGCAGCTCGTCCAGACCGTCGATCAGCACGATTCCGTTGCCGTCTCGCAGCACGGTCGAGCACCAGTTCGGCGGCTTTCGGCTGGCCAGGGTGGCGGCGACCTCGGTGGGGAAGTCTTCGACGTCCGGCATGGGCCCGTTGATGTAGCGGCGGAGCCTGATCAAGAACGGGACCGCGGCCGGACCCCAATCCGGCTGCTGCTCGCGAGCCGTCGTGACAGCGACCCATTGCAACAGCGTTGTCTTTCCTGAACCAGCCTCACCGATCAGCAGCAGCCGCTTCGAGCTGGCCAGTACGTCCGCCACATCGGTGTGGTGCCCGGCGGAGAGTGACACGTAGGCCGTGGTCAGTGAGTAGCGTTCGATGGATCTGGCCAGGTCGATTCCCAGGATCTGCAAGGTATCGAGACGATGGCTGATTGCTCGCAGGTAGTCGGTCCGGTAGGTCGCGTCCGAGATGTGTTCATCGAAGTACATATGCCGCTGCGGCATCGTGCTCAAACCGCGTTCGAGGCGCTCGCGCAGTTCGGTCGCGCGGCCGGTCAAGCCAGCCAGCTTGTCGGGAAGCAGTTCGGGCAGTGCCAGGTAGGCCTCGACTAGGAAGCCCGCCACATCGGAAACGAACTCGTCCTGATCCCGTTGCGTCAGAATGCCTCTGATCGTCCCGATGTCCACAATGGCCGGTGGTTCACGGGTCAACTGTGCCAACGCTTGCACGGTGGCCGCTGAGGGCCGGGCATTCGGCCAGCGCTGCTCCAAGCGATCCACCAGGATGTCCTGGAGCTCGTCGAGCAAGCGCTGGGCTCGTCGGCGGGCGAGCTTGTCCGTGATACCGCTGGTGTAGTCGGGGTTCGTCCAGCCGCGCAGACGCAGCCACGCGGCCATCATGTGCTGTGCGACCGTTTCCAGCGTGACCGGCTCGGGCGGCGCGAGAATGTCGAGCAGCCGCAGGGTGAACTGGGACGCGTTGTGTGCGGCTTTGATCTGCCACCCGGCCGCGTCCGATGCCGACTTGCCCGACAGCAGGTCGCTGATTCCCCTGACGACTCCGACCGCCACGGTCTGGCGTGCGGCGGCTGCTTTGAGGAAGCCGAGGCCTTCTTGTTCGGTGGCCACGACTTGGCTGTAGTGCCGTTGGATCAAGGCCGCGCTGGGCGCCGATGCGTCCGCGACAACCTTTCCACCTGCGGCGATCGGTTCAATGATGACGCCGTAGTCACTCCGCGGGCGCAGTTCGTGGCGGAGTTGGCGCGCGGCCTGAATGAGTTCGTGCGACGACGAACCGACTTGGCCACGCGGGAGGAAGGCGTCCGAAGTCTCTTTGCCGTACTCGTATCCGACGACTTCCGTGGCGAAAACGACGTCACCGAGACGGACATCCTTGATTCCGCCCGCCACACCGACGAACAACGCGACCGATGGCTTGAAGAACTCAAGCGCTCGCTCGGTCGAATGTCCGGCTTCTTCGTTGCCTCGGCCGATCTCGACCAGCGCGACCGTCCAATCGCCGTATTCGCCGACGAGATAACGGGTGCCTTGTGGATGAGCCTGCCAACTGCTGCCGGTCAACTGCTCGGCGACGGCCGTGAACTCGACTTCCAGGGCGGTGATGATCACCGCGCGCCGGTTCATTGGTTCGGGACCATCGGAGTGCGCAGTCGCCCCCAGTCCTCGCTGTCCCGCTTGACGATCTCGCCGAGCCGGTCGAAGAACCCGTCAACCTCATCGCGCGCAGGCGGATCGGTCCCGAGACTGCTTTCGTAGTACGCCAGATCCCGCGAAAGTTCTTCCAGGTCACGCACGGTCCGCGTGCGCAGAATCCACAAATCCCGATGACCGAAGAACGCGTCGGCCGCTGCGAGAACCGCGATCAGCGCGCCGAGTGCGAGTGCGATGTTGGCGAGCAACGACTCGGCCCCGCCGAAATTACGCAGCCCCAGCAAGACGCTGATCGTCGCCGAGAGGGTGACGGTCGCCATCTGCAACCCGAATGCCTTGCGTTTGTCCCGCGTACGGCGTTTCCGGAACCGCCGTAACAGACCGTCCACTTCGGACTTGACAAACTCGAACCTGCCCGCATCCCCGCCGGAGTCCATCCGCCGAATTTAGCACCGGCCTACGAGGTCGCGCGGCGGTAAGCGGCAACTGTTGTCTCCGCGCAACGTCGCCACGTGAACTCGGCGGCATGGGTGCGTCGGGCGGCCAAGGTTGCCGGAGTTGGGGGCTCTTGCAAAGCGGCGCTCAAAGCGATCCGCATCGCGTCCAAATCCCCGAAAGGCACCAGGGTCGCGTGCCCGCCAGCGACCTCACGCAAAGCGGGCACGTCCGAGCAGATCACCGGAACGTCGCATGCCATCGCTTCAAGCACCGGCAAGCCGAAACCCTCGTCCCGCGACGGCAAAACCAGAGCCGAGGCCCCGGCGACCACGTTTCTAAGATCCACATCGGACAAATAGCCGACCGGACGTACCCGATCCGACACCGCCGTATGCCCAGGGCCAGCCAAAACCAACGGTGGCAAATCGGGGGCAGCCTCGTGCGCCTTCAACAGCCAGTCAAGCCGCTTACGTGGACCGGCCGCACCCACGAAAAGCAAGTATTCCTCAGGCAAGCCAAGGCGTTTACGCGCATGCTCACCCGGCGGGCGAGCCGCGAACCAAGCCGGATCAACCCCCAAAGGCGTCACGGCAATTCGCTCAACCGGAAGCGAAAGACGTTCCGCGACAACGTCAGCCACAGCCTGACTCGGGGTACAAACCATCGCGGCCCGCTGAGCGGAACGCCGTACCAACTCGGGCAATTCACGGTCGCTCGGCGCCAATTCGTCTGGCGCGTCCAGGAATGCCAGATCGTGAATCGTGAGAACGCCCGAAGCACGCAACGAAGGCGGCAGAACGAAATTCGTGCCGTGCATGACATCCGTGAAACCAGCGAAAAGCTCGATCGGCGGCAAAGGCGCGCGCAGCCAGCATTTACGCAGCAACCTTGCCGACACCGGCATTCCACGAGCTCGGGAACCGTGGGGCAGTACGCGGCGGAGCCGTCGCCAGCCTCGCAGGGTGAAGGCGACAGCGCGCATATCGACTTCGGGCATGGACGCGAGTTCTTCCGCCAGGGCAGAGGTGTACCTGCCCACTCCGGTCCGGGTCCCTAGCAGCGGGGTCCCGTCCAACAGCACTCGCAACCTGCCCTTTGCCAACGCGCGCTACCTCCCTTGCCCCAACACCCTGCGGAGCCGTCCGCTGGCTCGCTTGGCGAGCTCACGCGGACCGCCCGCGTTGAGATATTCCTTCATCAGTGCCACATCCCGGCGTGCCGCGGCCATCGCCCCGAGTGGCTTGGTGCCGACCATCGGTCCGGCTCCAGGCAGACGGTCCGCGGCTGGCCGCGGGTTGCGGCAGAATTCCACCAACGGTGCCATCACCGTTTCCCACGTGAACCGCTCGCGGACAATTTCGATTCGTTCACGGCAGGCCTGCGCGAATTCCTTGTCATACAACGCTTTTTCCAGCGCAAGAGCCAACGCGTCCGGGTCTTCCGCTGGCACGACCACGCCGAGGCGCTCGCGTTGCACCAAGTCCGCGAACGAGTCGCCCGCGCTCGTCACGATCGGCAGGCCGGACCACAGGTAGTCCAACACCCTGGTACGGAACGCAAACGTTGTTTCCACGTGTTCGAAATGCGTGGTCACACCGCAATCCGCGTCGAGCAACCAGTTCTGGCGCTCGTCGAACGGCACCCAGGTCTCGTTGAAGATGACGTTGTTTTCCAGGTTCAGCCGTGCCGCCAGCGCTCGCGCCCGACCGGCCATGTCCATCTCGCCGACGTCCGGGTTCGGGTGCTTCATGCCAAGGAACAGCAGTTTCGCGTCGGGCCGGGTCCTGCGTAGACGGTCGACCGCGTGCAGCAGCGTCAGCGGGTCGAACCAGTTGTAGATCCCGCCCGCCCAGATGATCACCTTGTCGTCCTGGCCGACCACGCCGAGATCACGCGGGCCTTGGCTGGTGCGCTGCGGTGGTTTCGCTGAGAGGCCGAACGGCGCGATCGCCAGCAGCGAGCGCACTGACGGGTCGCTGTCGTACAAGGTCGGTGACAGGCGGCCGATCGCGCCGAGGTGGCCGAGCCAGAAATGCCGCTGGCGATCCGAGGCGCACAGGAAGAAGTCTCCGCGCAGCAACTGGTTGCTCAGCACCTCGGTGACCACCTCGACCACGTGTGCGCGCTTCGAGTCGGTCAGGTCCTTGCCTTGTTCGAGCTGTTCCAGATGCATCGGATCGTAGATATCACAGACGACGATCTTGGCGCTGGTCTTCAGCACCGGTACTTGCTCGAGCACATGGCCCTGCAGGATCACGATGTCCGCCCAGTTCACCTCGGGCACCATGTCCGCTGGCCGGACGTACCGCACGTCGAACGGCGCCTGCGGCGGGTTGGAGTGCTGGTTCATCGTGATCAGCCGCACGTTGTGCTCGCCTGCCAGCACGTCGGCCATGTTCCACGCCCTGATCGCGGGCCCGGCGACGCGCTCGCTGATCGAGTCGGACGTGACCACGAGAATGTTGCGCCGCAGGGCATACAGCTCTTCCAGGTCGAGGGTCGCGACCAGTTTCTGGTGCGCCTTCAGGTATTCCACCTCTGGACAGGCTGGTTCAAGCGCATCGCGCATCAACGGCAACAAGTCGCCGTCGGAGCGGACCCTGGCGGCCTGCTCGATCGCGCGGGATTCCTGCAATGACGGCAGCATCTCCACGAACCGGTCGATCGCGAGCATCGCGGCAACGGACACGCGGGGCATCTCGATCGGGTCGGTCAGGTCGGGACCGGTTGCCGGGCGGTTGGTGATCTCCAGTTGCGTCGGGTCGATTCCGCCGCGTGCGGTCGCCCGGCGGATCGACAGCGCGATCGCCGCAGGCAGGACCTTGCCGAGCGCCTTGTCCGACACGTTCTTGTACAGCGACGCGAGCGCGTTGCGCTCAAGCAGATACATCTCCCGCGAGTTGTCCACAGTGGTCATCGAGCGGTGATGTTTGTGGTACGCGATCGAGGCGGGCTCGTAGCGAACTCGCCAGCCGCGCAGGTTCAGCCGCCAGCCGAGGTCGACGTCCTCGTAGAACATGAAGAACCGCTCGTCGAACCCGCCGAGCTGCTTGAACGTCGCCGTACGGACGAAAAGTGCTGACCCTGTGCCGAACAGGACGTCACGCGGAGTATCGAACTGGCCGTCGTCAGGTTCACCCTGATGGGTTTTGTAGCCCATGCCGAACCAGGTCAGGCCGCCGTCGACGAAGTCGATCCGCTTGCCTTCCCAGTCGAGCACCTTGCTGGCGACGGCGGCGATCGTCGGCTCGGCCCGCAGTACCTTGACCGCGGCGCTGACCCAGTGCTTGTCCGGCCGGGCGTCGTTGTTCAGGAAGGCGATCACGCTGCCCTTGGCGTGCTGAACTCCCAGGTTGCAGCCACCGGCGAAGCCGAGGTTCTGCGGCGACTCGATCACCTGGACACCCGGCGCGTTCGCCTTGATCCGCTCGACACTGCCGTCACCCGAGGCGTTGTCCACGCAGATGACCTGCAGCAGGTCCGCTGGATACGCCAGGTCGTCGGCCAGTGCGCGCAGGCAGGTGATCGTGTCATCGGCGCCGCGGTAGTTGACCACGACCACCGACACGATCGGTAGCAGCGAGTCGTCGGGCACGACACCTCCTGGAGTTCTGGCGTACTCCATAAGACTGCCTCATCGAGCGCGGCGGCCGTTCAGTGGTTAGCCTGCGGCGGTGTTGGCCCGTGTGATCACCGCTGTACTGCTGGTCATCCCGCCCGGTCCGGCCGCTGCCGAAGAGCCGCCGACCTGCGCGGGCGGCTTCGCGCCGAACCCGAGCGTCGAGGAAGTCGCGGCCAACGGCCAGCCGTCCGGTTACACGTTCGAGCCGACCTGGTCGGTCCCGCCCGGCACCCCGGCCGAACAGCAGCCGAAGCTCTTCGCGGACAAGTCCAACCCGGTGTTCGGGCAGCTCAACGCCACGATCTCGACGCCGCCAGGCCGGGTCAGCACCGCGTACGAGACGATCCCCACGGTCATTCCGAACGGCAAATATCACCTGGTCGTGTGGGCGGGCACGCACGACATCTCGCAGAACCAGCCGATCGGGCTGCGGTTCTACGACAAGGACGGCAGGCAGGTCGCCGAACGGTCGGTCCAGGCGGATCACGACATTGACACGGACAAGACGCTCGGCCGGTTCGACCTGGGGCCGACCAACGCGCCAGCGGACACAGCGATGATCAAGTTCTTCGCGGCGACCAACGCGAACTGGATCAAGTGGGACTGTGTCTATTTGACGGTCGCGCCACCCGACTCCCGCTAACCCCATGAGGGCCTAGTTACTGGCGTTGGGAGCCGTGAAGGTCACCTTCGCGGCATCTAACGCGCGAAAGGAGGCCCTCACGCGTCTAACTCCGCGAAGGTAAGAAGACCTTCACGGCACAACCCGGGTTTTGATGATGTGCGGGATGCGGGCCAGGACCTCGCCGAGAACTTTCAGGCGCAGCTTCACCCGGAAGTTTGCAGCTTCCGGCACGTCCCGCTTCACCGGGATCAACGCGGTGATCACCGCGAACCTGGCCACCTCGCGGGCCGCGATCCACAGTGGGGCGTTCCGCAGCAGCGTCAGCAGCCGGTTTCGCTCGTTCCATCTGTGGAAATCGACCGAGCCGGGCTTGGCCGTCGCCCCATGCAGATGTACGACCTCAGCCTCGGGAACAGCCGCGATCTTCCAGCCGTGCCGACGCAGACGCCACGACGTGTCGGTGTCCTCGTAGTAGCAAAAGAACTCGCTGGGCACGCCGCCGACTTCATTGATGGCTTCGACCCTGGTCAGCGCTGCGCCGCCGCAGAAGCCGAAAATCGGGCCTGCAGTCCGGTCGACGCCGTGGCCGTCGCGCGTCAGCCCGACTCCGATGGACTGGATTTCTCCTGTGCTGGTGAGCAGCTTCGCGCTGGCCGCGCCGATGCGCGGATCCGCGTCGAGCGCGTCTTCCAAAGCCCCGAGCCAACCCGGTTTGGGCATCGCGTCGTCGTTCAGCCATGCCATGTAGGGCGTTTCGCAGGCTTCCAGCGCGGCCTGGATGCCGCCCGCGTAGCCGGTGTTCACGGGCAGCCGCAGCACTTCCGGCCTGCTGTGATGGGATCGCGCGAGCTCGCCGGAGCCGTCGTCGGACGCGTTGTCGACCACGAGGGTCCGATGTGGACGTTCCTGCTTCGCCACAGCGTCCAAGCAGGACTCGAGGTGCGCCCGGCCGCGCCAGGTCACCACTACAACTGTCGTCCGCACGGGCTGCAACAGTACTGCAGAGCAAATACCCTGTACCGGTGCCTGAACTGGTAGTGCTCACCGAGCAGTTGCTTGCCCCGGTGCCGGGCGGAACCGGGCGGTATACCCGGGAACTGCTGCACGCCATGGTGAAGCACGCACCCGCGGGCTGGACGGTCACCGGCGTCACCGCGAAACACCGCAATCCGGCCGCCGCCATGGTGTTCGGCGCCGACGGTCCTCGGATGCTCCCCTTGCCACGGCGCGCTTTGACGCTCGCGTGGGAACACGGCCTGAGGCTATGGCCAGGCGGTGATGCCGTACACGCGCCGACGCCGTTGGCGCCACCAATTGCACGCCGTGGCTGCAGTCTCGTTGTGACCGTGCATGACACGGTTCCGTTCACGCACCCCGAGACGCTGACGCGTCGCGGTGCCGCGTGGCATCAGGCGATGATCCGGCGTGCGACACAACAGGCAACCGCGGTGGTCGTGCCAACCGCGGCCGTTGCGGCAGAACTTAGCCAATTCGCGCCAGGGCCCGCTCGTGTGCACGTCATCGGTCACGGAGTTCCGGACGTGATCGCGCGTTTGCCGTCATCAGACGAGGTCGCGCGGGTTGTGGAACGCTTGCGGCTGCCGGAAAAGTACGTCCTCGCGGTCGGTACGGTCGAGCCGCGAAAAGGCCTGGATGTCCTGGTTGAGGCGATGGCACGGCCAGCGGCGCCGGATTTGCCGCTGGTGATCGCCGGCCCGCCCGGCTGGGGCAATGTGGACTTGGCCATGGTGGCTGCCGAAAGTGGACTCCCACCAGGGCGTTTGCACTTGCTTGGCGCGCTGACCGACAGCGAGCTCGCGGTGGTTTTCCATCGCGCGACCGTGCTCGCGGCGCCGAGTATGGCCGAGGGATTCGGGCTTCCGGTGCTGGAAGCGATGGCTGTCGGCGTTCCGGTCGTGCACTCCGACGCTCCGGCACTGGTTGAAGTAGCCGGTGGCACCGGTGTCCTTGCCAGGCGCAACGACCCAGCGGCGCTGGCGAACGCACTGCATTCGGTGGTCGCGTTTCCTGACCACACAGCCACGTTGGTGCAGGCAGCGAAGGCAAGAGCGGCTCGGTTCACGTGGGATCGTGCCGCGGAATCGCTGTGGAAGCTGCATGTCGAGCTCTCGCACGCGGCACATGCGGGTTTCGCCTGAGTTGGAGGGTTTGGGCCATCTGATCTAGCGGCGCGTCGTAGTCTGCTTGCGTGGCTCGCCCTGAACCCAGCGTGCTGATGGACGCGACCGCTGTCCCCGCGGACCGCGGTGGCGTAGGTCGCTATGTCGACTCGTTGGTGTCCGCTTTGGACACCGACGGCGCACGCCTCTCGGTGGTCTGCCAGCAGCGGGACGCGGAACTGTACGCGAAGCTGGCGCCGAACTCCCGGATCGTGCCGACCGGTGAGTCGATCGAGACGCGGACCGCGCGGCTCGCGTGGGAACAGACGACCCTGCCAGGCTTAATCCGGCGGTTGCGTGTGGACGTGCTGCACTCGCCGCACTACACGACACCGCTCGCGAACCCCGCGGCCTCCGTGGTCACGCTGCACGACGCAACGTTCTTCACCGACCCGATGCTGCACTCGTCGGTCAAGGCACGGTTCTTCCGCGGCTGGACGCGCGTAGCGCTCAACCGTGCGTCCTTGTGCGTGGTACCCAGCGACGCGACCGCGGCCGAACTCGTACGCGTCGCTCGCGCCAACCCGCGCGTGCTGGAAATCGTCCGGCACGGCGTCGACGTGGACCGTTTCCACCAGCCAACGCCCGAGGAGATCGAGGCCGCGCGTGCCACCATCGGCCTGCCTCGGATGCCGTACGTCGCGTTCCTTGGCGCTCTTGAGCCACGGAAGAACGTTCCGGCCCTGATCCGAGGCTTCGCCAAGGCTTGTGAAGGCCGCGCTGACCCGCCCGCGTTGGTCTTGGCCGGTCAACCGGGCTGGGATGGTCAGGTTGAACGTGCGTTGGACGCTCTGCCGCACCGGTTGCGCGTGATCCGAGCGGGTTATCTGCCGTTTTCCCAGCTTGCCGGGTTCCTCGGCGGCTCGGAGCTGGTCGCGTACCCGAGTCTTGGCGAAGGCTTCGGCCTGCCGGTGCTTGAGGCGATGGCGTGCGGCGCGTGTGTTTTGACGACAAGTCGACTTTCCCTGCCCGAGGTCGGCGGTGACGCGGTGGCCTACTGCGGCGTCGGAGCGGGCGACATCGGCGCGGCACTGGCCGAGCTCCTCGACTCCCCAGCGCGCCGGGAAATGCTGGCAGCGGCCGCGCAACGACGTTCAAAGGAATTCTCCTGGTCACTGTGCGCCGCGCAGCACAGAGCCGTCTACAGCAGGGCGATGGCCATCCACCGTCGGGGTCTGTGACAGAATCCACGGCCGTGACCGAACCGAGACGTTATGGCGACGAGCTGGCCGTGGTCACCGTCACCTACTCACCGGGCGAGACGATCGAGCGGTTCCTCGACACGTTGGCGACTGCGACCGAACGACCGATCCAGGTCGTCATGGCAGACAACGGGTCAACCGACGGCGCGCCAGAGAAGGCGGCTCTGCGCGAAGGCGTCCGCCTGCTCGTGACCGGCGAGAACCTCGGTTACGGTACTGCAGCCAACCGTGGCGTTGCCGAATTCGGCGACGAGTATGGCTGGGTCGTCGTGGCCAACCCCGACATCGAATTCGGTCCGGGCTCCATCGACGAGCTTCTGAAGGCCGCATCCCGTTGGCCGCGCGGTGGCGCTTTCGGGCCGCTGATCCGCGAGCCGAATGGCGAGGTTTATCCGTCCGCGCGTTTGCTGCCCTCGTTGGGCAAGGGCGTCGGGCACGCGGTCGTTGGCCGCGTGTGGAAGGACAACCCGTGGACCAAGGCTTATCGCCAGTCCGACACTTCCGTGCGTGAGCGCACGGCCGGGTGGCTGTCTGGTTCGTGCCTGTTGCTGCGCCGCGAGGCTTTCGACTCGGTGGACGGCTTCGATCCTCGGTACTTCATGTACTTCGAGGATGTCGATCTTGGGGACCGGATCGGCAAAGCGGGATGGCAGAACGTATACGTGCCATCGGCGACCGTCACCCACATCGGTGGACATTCGACTTCGAAGGCTTCGGCGAAAATGCTCGCCGCGCATCACGCGAGTGCCTATCAGTATCTGGCCGACCGGCACCAGGGCCCGGAGTGGAAGCCGGTCCTCGCGGCGATCAAGGCAGGCCTGAAGATTCGCCTCAAACTGGAAACCCGCAGCTAGCCCCTCGTGAGTGGTTACGCCGGTTCTAACCGGCGTAACCACTCACGAGGTTTGACCTGGGGTTAAAGGGTTCCGTCGAGGCGCTGGGACAGCGACTGGCTCGGGCGTGGCCGCTTCTGCACGGTCGGGATCATGCCCTCGGGCTTCGGGTCCTGCTCCTGCTCCGGCGGCGGGGCCTGGCGCGGCGGCTGCGGTTGTGGCTGTTGCTGCGCTTGCGGCTGCTGGCCCGATGGGTAGGGCTGCGGCCTGCGCGGAGACGGCTGGCTCTGCGTCGGTTGTGGGTCCGACAACGGGTGGCCGACCACCATCGTGTCGGTGTCCGCCCGTTGCTCATCAAGTGATGACACGACAACCCGAGGGATTTGCAGCGTGTTCGCCGCGTCCATCGGGGAGATCGCGTCTTCCGGTGTCACTACGAAGGCACCGCGCGCGCGGGCGCGGGCCAGAGCGGCATCGGCTCGCTCCCGGGGATCCATGCTCCGGCCTCTCCCGCGTTGCCTCGAGCCGGCACTCCCACCGGCTGTCCCGTCGCCACCAGAGTATCTCTAGAGAGGGTTGGCGTCAGGGAAGAACTGAAATCAGTATGTTGATCTTAGACGTACGCGGTCCGCCCGGTGTCACGCAGGATCTCGGTGAGTCGTTTGATGTCCTGTGCCCGATCCCGGTGGCAGACAAGGACCGCGTCGGGCGTGTCGACCACGATCAAGTTCTGCACGCCGAGCGTCGCGACCAGCCGTCCGCCCGCGGGCACCGCCACCACGTCCGAGCTGTCAACCGCGACGACGTCGCCAGCTCCTGGCGTCGTGACGACGCGGGCGCCATCCTGGTCCGCCGCCAAGAGTTCGCCCAATGTTTCGAAATCGCCGATGTCGCTCCAGCCGAAGTCGCCGGGCACCGTCGAGACGAGTCCCTCCGCCGCGGCTGGCTCCATCACCGCGTACTCCACCGCGACCTTCGGGATCGTTGACCACAACTCGTCGACCACGGCCGCGCGCTCGTCGGTGTCCCACGCCTGCGCGATCTTGTTCACCGGCTCGAACACGTCCGGCCTGCGCCGCTCCAGCTCACCGAGGAACACGTCGGTCCGCCACACGAACATGCTCGCGTTCCACAGGTACCGCCCGGAGTTCACGTACTCCGTCGCGGTCGCCAGGTCCGGCTTCTCCTTGAACTCCAGCACCTGCTGCTGCACGCCGAGTTCCGCCGTCGCACTGCACTGCAGATAGCCGTAGCCGGTTTCGGGGCGCGTCGGCGCGATGCCGATGGTCATCAGCTTGCCCTCGGCGGCACCACGCGCGGCCTCACGCACGGTCGCGGCGAACGCCGCGGTGTCCTTGATCAGGTGGTCGGCGGCGAACGACGCCATCACCGCACCCGGGCTGCGCTTGTGGATCACGGCGGCGGCCAACGCGATCGCCGCGCACGAGTCCCGCGCAAGCGGCTCGACCAGGATGTTGCGCTCCGGCAGTTCCGGGAGCTGCCTGGCCACGGCCGCGGCGTGCGCGATGCCCGTGACGATGTGCACATGGTCGGCGGACGACAGCGGCACAAGCCGGTCATAGGTCGCCTGCAGCAGCGAGCGCTCGGTGCCGGTCAGCGGGTGCAGGAACTTGGGGTCGGTCGCCCGGGAAAGCGGCCACAACCTGGTCCCACTGCCGCCCGCGGGCACAACCACATGGAGGTCCACGCGGGCCACCCTACCGGCAGGGCAGTACTCCAAATGCATGTACACCGCAGGGTGAAAAACGCATGTGCCAACGTAGGGTGAAGCCCATGTCCGTCCGCGTCTGGCGGCCTGGGTACGCGCTTGACCTGGGTTCCGTCCTCGCCCCATTGCGCAGGGGCAGCGGCGACCCCACGTACGGCCAGACGCCCGGCGGCGCGGTGTTCCGCGCGTCGAGCACGCCGGACGGGCCAGGCACGTTGGCCATCCGTCGCGTGGGCGACGAAGTACACGCCGAAGCCTGGGGCGAGGGCGCCTCGTGGCTCCTGGACGGTCTTCCCGCGCTATTGGGCGACTTGGACGACGACACGGACTTCCAAGCGCACCATGACCTCGTCGCCGAAGCGCGCCGACGGATGCCCGGTCTGCGACTCGGGAGCACGCGGCGCGTATGGGACGCGCTCTTCCCCGCGATCCTTGAGCAGAAGGTCACCGGTAAGGAAGCGTGGCGCACGTGGCGTGAGCTGTGTCGTCGTTACGGCACGGTCGCATCAGGGCCGATGCAGCTGTGGGTGCCACCGACGCCACGCGCGCTGATGGCGATGACGGACTGGCAGTGGCACAAGGCCGGTTTGGACGGTGCCCGCCGCCGTGCGTTGATCGCGGCGGCCCAAGTCGCTGACCGCCTTGAGAAAGCAGCCTCACTGAAAGGCGCCGAAGGCCGCGCGCTGCTCAGGAAAGTCCCAGGGATCGGCGTGTGGACGGCCGCTGAGGTCGCCCAGCGAGCCTGGGGCGATCCCGACGCGGTGAGCTTCGGTGACTTCCACATCGCCGGAAACGTCGGGTATGCCTTGACAGGCAAGCCTTTGGACGACGCGGGCATGCATGAAGTCCTCGCACCTTATGCGCCACAACGGCAACGGGCCGTGCGCTACATCGAAGCGGCCGGAATCACCAAGCCCCGGCGCGGTCCCCGTTTCTCGCCGCGTGACTACCGCGCGATGTAGCCAGATTGATCATCGGAAGCAGCTCGTCGTTCGGTACTTCGCTGACGTCCCACCAACGCAGGTCGTCGGACTCGTCACTGCGCACCGGCTGAGCGCCCGCGGGAGCGTGCACCGCGAAACGAACGTCGAAATGCCTTGTCGGCACGCCCAAAGAACACGTGATCGGGTGAACTTCGAGATGAACGGGAACAGGGTCGATGGTCAGTCCGTCGATTCCGGACTCTTCGGTCGCTTCGCGGAGCGCGGCGCCCGCGAGCGTCTCGTCGGACGGCTCGCAGTGGCCGCCGAGCTGCAACCATTTGCCGACCCTTGGATGCAGGGTGAGCAGGACTTTGTCGCCGTCGAGGACCACGGCTGACGCGGTGATGTGCCCAGCCGCGCACGAGCGATCGCAGGAATCCTCGCGCGCGGCAAGGAAACCCAGATAGGCCTGGCGCAGCGACTCCTGGTTGGGATCACCCGGCGCCCAGTCCCCGAGCACGGTCAAAGCATCAGCGTGTACACCCACAGTGGAGAACCTTAATTCACGTGACGGCGGCCATATCGTGGACATCGTGACACTGGTGAAGAAAGGTTCCCGATACCTGGCCATCGACGGAGTGGAATACCGCTGGCGGCTGCGTGGCCGCCCGACCTACAGCCAGGCGAATGCCTGGGCACCAATGACATTCGCGGTCGAACTGGCCGAGACACCGGGCACGACGTTGGTCGTGACGACAAACCAGGCGCACCCGAGCAACTGGGTCGGCGCGCCAGCGCGCCCGGTCCTGCCTGGTCACGTCGCCCGCGCGGTCCGGGCCGCGCTCGCCGGAGGCTGGCAACCAGCCAACCCCGGCAAGCCGTTCATGCTCGATCAGTCCGAGGGTTTCACAGCTCCATGAACGCGTCGGCTGGATCGCGCGGCGGGCGTGGCGTGAGTGGGCCGTCGGTCGGATAGCCGACCGCGACCGCGCCAAGCGGCTCCCATTCCGCAGGCAGCCCAAGGACTTCACGTACGACGGGCGCGCAGAAGATCGTCGACGAAACCCAGCAAGATCCGATGCCCTCGGCCGCCAACGCGACCAAAAGACCCTGCACAGCCGCGCCACCGGCGATGGTGAACATCGTCCGCTCAGCCTGTGACCGTTGCGGGTCCGGATACGTATGTGCGCCTTCGCGTACCAGGAAAGGGAGAATGATTTCCTTGGCCCCGTAAAGCAGATCGCCGCGGCGGACGCGGCGGTCGATCCGCTCGGCCGACCAGCCGTCGTTAGCGAGGTCGGCGCGCCATTGCGCCCGCATCGCGTCAAGGAGTTCCTTGCGGCGCTCCTTGACGTGCACAAACCGGACCGGACGCGTGTGGTGCGGAGCGGGCGCGGTCAGCGCGACGCCCACTGCCTTACGAATCGCGTCCTCGGGAATGGGTTCGTCGGTGTAGAAGCGGGCCGATCGGCGCATCAGAACGGCTTCGGATCGCCCTTGCGCCAACGACTCTTCCGTACCAAGCCGGAACAGGTCCTGTTCGAGAGGACGGATCAAGTCAGCGGCCGTCGACCCGTCATCGGTCACCGACAACCCGCGAAGGACGGCCACGGGAACGCCGCCGGTCTTGCCTTTGACCAGGTCGGCGGCTGCTGCGATCTCGTCGGCGACCGCGACCTCGGTGACGACGAGTTCGTTGCCCTGCCGGTCAATCTGGCCCGCGTATTTGTGCAGAACGGTCAAACCGGATGATCCGATGGCCGCGTCGGTCTGGCCGACGCGCCACGCACGGCCCATGGTGTCGGTGATCACGACGGCCACATCCACGCCGAGGCGAGCGTGAATCCCCTTACGCAGAGCCAAAGCTGACGCGTCTGGGTTTTCCGGCAGCAGGGCGAGCTCGTCACCGGCCACATTGGACGCGTCAATCCCGGACGCCGCCTGCACGATGCCGAGCTTGTTCTCGGTGATCAGCGTGCGGTTGATGCGCGCGACAACCCGCACGGCCTCGGCTTCGACCAACCGGCGGCGCTCGGCGTCACGGGCGTCGGCGTCGGCGGGGACCGTGACCAGTCGACCCTCGACTTTGGACACGACTTTGCTCGTCACCACGAGCACATCGCCATCCTGCAACCAAGGCGCAGCGTCAGCGATGGCACCGGCCAGATCGTCCCCAGGCCGGAACTCCGGCAACCCGGTCACAGCCTTGACGGTGATGTCACCGCCGCGAGCGTGATCGCTCATGCGTCCAACCCTGCCATTTCAAACGCCGCGCGAACCATCTCCGCCGTCGCGTCCACATCGCTCATCAACAACGGAACAGCCCGAACCGCGACCCCGGGAACATCGGCGGCCTCGCCGGTGTGCACGAGCCACGCGTCGAGCACGCCGTCATCAGAGCACTGCCGCGACCCGTAATACCGGCCGACAGCCTGCGAACTGGTCTCGACGCCGATAGCGGTCAGGCATGCGTCAGCCATGCCCCGCAACGGTTTCCCGCCAATGATCGGCGAAACCCCGACAACCATCCCGGCCGTCTTACGGATCGCCTCCCGCAACCCAGGGACAGCGAGCACGGTCCCGACGCTGACCACCGGGTTGGACGGCGCGAACAACACGACGTCCGCCTCGCTGATCGCGTCAAGCACACCGGGACCCGGCTCGGCCTCCTCGGCACCGACGGGGACGATCGACTGCGCGGGCAGTTTGGCCTGGTAGCGCACCCACCACTCCTGGAAGTGGATCGCCTTGCGATCTTCCTCCGGGATGTCGACGACCACGTGCGTCTCGACCCGGTCGTCGGTCATCGGCAGCAACCGGACACCCGGCTTCCACCGATCACACAACGCCTCAGTCACCGCTGACAGCGGATACCCGGCGCGCAGCATGCGCGTGCGCACCAGGTGTGTCGCGATGTCCTTGTCCCCGAGCCCGAACCAGTCAGGGTCAGCGCCGTACTTGGCCAGCTGCTCCTTGACGACCCACGTCTCGCCCTGCTGGCCCCAGCCGCGTTCGGTGTCGATCCCGCCGCCCAGGGTGTACATGCACGTGTCCAGGTCGGGACAGATCCGCAGGCCGTGCATCCACACATCGTCACCGGTGTTCACCACCGCGGTGATCTCGTGCTCGGACTCACCCGGCCCGACGGCCGGAAGCCCAAGCAGTTTCTTGACGCCAAGCAGGAACCGAGCTCCGCCGACCCCGCCAACAACCACGACGACCTTCACGGAATCGATCCTTGCACGGACCACCACCCCCGTGCCGAACGCCCTGGTCACACCTCGTGAGTGGTTAGGAGGGTTAGAACGCGTATAACCACTCACGAGAATTGATGTGGGCGGGCCTGCTGGTCACGTAGGCAACCAGATCCCCAAGCTCCTCGGCAGCCAGGATGCCCGCCTGCGAGATCCAGTTGTCCAGCATCTCGCCAGCCTCGCCCGTGATGCCCGCCCGGAGCTCGCTTTCCACCAGGCCAGGCTCGATATTGGTGACCCGGACCCCAGGCGGCCCGAGCTCCGCCCGCAAGGACTTCGACAGGTACGTCACAGCGGCCTTGGTGGCCCCATAGACGGCGTAGTCCGGGAAGAACTCGTGGGCCCCGATGGACGAGATGCTCACCAAGTCCGCGTGCCCCGAAGCCGTCAGGTCCGGAGTGAAAGCCCGCAACACCCGAAGCACTCCGGTCACGTTGACGTCGATCATCTGCTGCCAGTCCGAGAACGGAGCCGAGGTGATCGCCTGGGGGATCGTCACCCCGGCGTTGTTCACCACAAGGCCGACCCGGCCGAAAGCCTCGTGCACAGCAGTCACCGCCGCGTCGACCGACGAGGACGAAGTGATGTCCGTCGTCACAGTAAGCGCTTTCCCGCCATTGGCCTGGATCTTCTCGGCGACTTCGGCAAGACGGGAAGTACGGCGGGCAAGCAAAGCCACTCGAGCGCCACTCGCGGCCAACGAGGCAGCGATCGCGGCGCCGATTCCACTCGCCGCACCGGTCACAACGGCGGTTCGTCCAGCAAGGTTCTCGTATGTCATGGCAACGACACTGCCGCCGCGCCAAGCGGGGTACGAGGCCCGCGTTTAACTGGTTCTGCCAGGGCCACCCTTCCACCGCACGATCGATGCACACTGGGTCACGTGAGCAAAGAGCTGGGTGAGTTCCTCCGGACCAGACGCGCGCGCATCACGCCGGAAGAAGTGGGGTTCCCGCGCGTCGGCCGCCGCCGCGTTCCCGGTTTGCGCCGGGACGAACTGGCCAGGCTCGCGGGTGTCAGCGTCGAGTACTACACCCGGCTTGAACAGGGGCGGAGCCCCAATGTCTCCGAGTCTGTTCTGGACGCTGTCGGCAACGCCTTGTGCCTGAACGAAACCGAGCGAGACCACCTGCGTATCCTGGTGCGCCCCACGCGGCGCGCGCGCCCGTCGCCGCGCGGGGCCACACCAAAGGTCCGGCCCGCGGTTCAGATGGTGCTCGACCAGATGGACCGGATACCCGCGTTCGTTTTCGGGCCCAACCTCGATGTTCTCGCGTGGAACCGGCTCGGTGACGCGCTCATCGGGTTCTCGTTGATCGAGAGTCCCAACATGTGCCGGGGGATTTTTCTCGATCCGGCAGCCAAGGATTTCTATCCACAGTGGTCATGTGCCGCTGAGGACACCGTCGCCGTGCTGCGGTGGATGGCCACGCGCAATCCCGCCGAACCCGGGCTTGCTTCGCTGATCGGGGAGTTGTCCATCCACAGCAGGGAGTTTCGTGAGCTGTGGGCCAAGCACAACGTCAAGGAGAAGTCGTTCGGCGGCAAGCTGATGAATCATCCGATCGTCGGTGCGCTTGACCTGGCTTACGAGAGTTTCCCGCCGCCCGGTGAACCCGACATGGTTCTCGTCACGTACGTGGCGACGCCGGGTTCACCGACAGCCGACAAGCTCTCGCTGCTGGCCAGTTGGTCACAGCCAGAACATGAACGTGTTGCGGCCGAGCGCGGCGGCGTAGCTCGATCCGCCGACCGCGTCGAAGATTGACGAAACCAGCTCGTAGAACGCGCTGCCGACACCGGGAAGGCCGATCAGGCACGCGAACAGGATCAGCGGCGCCCACTGCGCCGCTTTGTGGCCGAACACCTGGGTTTTGTACGACAGGTACGGCTGGATCGCGCCCCAGCCGTCCAGTCCGGGGATGGGCAGGATGTTCAGCAGGAAGGCGAAGATCTGCAGGAAGGCCAAAAAGGACAGTCCGGCGGACAGTGGCGTCAACTCGCCAGGCATGAACAGGGCCACTGAAAGGGTCAGCAAAATACCAAGGAACAGGTTGGTCAGCGGCCCGGCCAGCGACACCCATGACTCGACGCGCTTGGTGCGCAACGCGTGGTGGTTGATCCACACCGCACCGCCAGGCAACGGGATTCCGCCGATCAGCAGGAAGATCAGCGGCAGCACGATACTCAGCAACGGGTCAGTGTACCGGCGGATGTCCAGCGTCAGGTAGCCCTTCCACCGCACCTCACGGTCGCCGCCACGGTATGCCACGAACGCGTGCCCGAACTCGTGCAGGCAGAGTGACACCGCCCAGCCACCGAGAACGAGGATCACCACACCTGCGGTGTATGCGAATTCACTCTCCAGAATGGTCAGCACGCCGCCGCCGATGGTGGCCGCGAGCAGGGCGAGGAACAGTGGACTTGGACGAGTGTCTTGTCTCCGCACGACTCCAGTGTGTCATCGAAAGAGATCCACCTACTGTCCGCCGCCTGTCGATCCACTTCACCCGATCGGGCAAAGAACCGGACTTTCCTCGGCAAATACCCGTCACCCACGTGGGTACTTCGCTTGACCGGCCGGGACTACACAGGTGTAATCACAGAGATGTCATTCGCCGAATGGGAGGGCGGGTGGCGTCCGCCAACCGGGGAGTGGAAGGCGGGGAGGTGGACGGACATGATGGCCGACGAAGGGGACCGAGTCGTGGAGTGGGGGGACGCGCCGACTGAGGATCTGGGCGTCCTGGTACATCTCTTCGACACGGCGGAGGACGAGCAGGAGTGGCAGGAGCGCGCCCTGTGCGCGCAAACCGACCCTGAGGCGTTCTTCCCAGAGAAGGGCGGATCGACAAGAGAGGCCAAGCGGATCTGTCAGGGCTGCGAGGTCCGTTCCGAGTGCCTCGAGTACGCGCTCGGGCACGACGAACGCTTCGGCATTTGGGGCGGGCTGTCCGAACGGGAGCGCCGCAAGCTGAAGAAACGCGTGGTCTAGGTCGTGTTTCTGCTACCCGATCGATGAGAGCGGGGATCGGGGCGGTTCCTGGCGTCGCCGCGGCGACGCCGCGAATACTGGTTGTCTTTGGGCGTTGCCGCGGTGGCGCCAGGGGCCGTATCCGGCCCCGCTATCGCGATCGTGGCAGCAGAAACGCGGCCTTGGCGGCGATTTCGCGGGATGCGTGCGTACGGTGTCTGCTCGCGACCAGGTGAGTAGAGGCCGACGGAGGTAGCCGGTGCGCCCACAGTTCAGGACTGTGCCCGTGTTGGCGGTCCTGGTCTGCCACGACGGCGAGGAATGGCTCCGGCTGGCGCTTTCCGCGTTGCGTCGCAGCACGCCAAGGCCACGGCACGTGGTCGCGGTCGACACGGGCTCGGCCGACGGTACCGCGAAACTACTGGCAGCCAGCGAGGACGTCGTCGACGGCGTGATCGAACTCGATCGTTCGTCGAGTTTTGGTGACGCTGTCGCGGCAGCTCTGCGGTATGGGGTCGAGCGCTGGGGCGACCCTGGTGGCTGGTTGTGGTTGCTGCACGACGATTGCGCGCCGGAACCGCATTGTCTCGGCACATTGCTGACGGCGGCGGAACTGTCACCGTCAGCTGGCGTGCTTGGACCAGTCGCACATGACTGGGACGAGCCGCGGCTGATTGTCGGAGCCGGTTTGTCGACCGACGCCTCAGGTCATCGGCAAACCGGTATCGGCACCGGTGAATGGGTGCGCGCACGCCAGGTCGAGCAGAGCAGTGAAGTTCTCGCCGTACCTTCTGCGGGTTTGCTTGTCCGTCGTGAGCTGTGGGAACGGCTCGGCGGTTTCGATTCCGAAGTGCCCGGTGCGTTCGACGACATCGATTTCGGCTGGCGCGCGAACAGATCCGGCGCGGTCGCATTGTGTGTTCCGGCCGCGCGAATCAAACACGCGAACGCGGGCCGGGTGGACAATATCCGAGCGCGCTCGAACGGTGTCCGGACATTTCTGGTCAATTCCGGGTTCTTTTCGTTTCTCATCGGTGTACCGAGGCTCGCGGTGTTGTGCCTGCTGCGGGCGCTCGGGTTTCTTCTACTGCGCCGGATTTCCCGTGCGCACGGGGAAATCGCCGCGGCCGGCAGGTTGCTCGGCGGCCGGATGCGGCTGCTGCGGGCCCGTCGCGCGCGGCGCGGGCTAGGCCAGACCGGCAGCGTGCGCGGGCTCTTCACCAGCCGATCTACCCGGCTACGCAACACCTTCCGGGCCGCGGTCACCTACCTCGTACGCAGGCGCGTGGAAGCCGACGTCGCCCTCGGCGAGGCGCCGGAGACCGTCTGGATCCCGCCTGAGGAGACGCAAAAGCCAATTGGGCCGGACGCATTGCCCGCGGGCGCGTTGGGCCGCGCAGGGCAACGTAAGGCGGCGGGACTGCGTCGCCCACCGAGCGCGGTCACTGTGTCCGTGCCTGCCGCCAAAGGTCCTAAAGGCCGACGACCGAGTCCGCGGCCGCGCCCGTCACCCGTGCCGCGAGACGGAAGTCCGCAGCCGGAAGTGCTGCTGGTCGAAGTGGACCGTGGCCGCGTACTCAAACAAATCCTGCTGGCGCCGCCATTGTTGCTGGTGCTGGGGTTGGTCGCGGGAGGACTCGTGATCAACTGGAATCGGCTGAGCCTCTCGCTGACCGGCGGAAGGCTGCTGCCGGTATCGGATGTATGGACGGAGTATCTGTCCGCGTGGCACGCCGTTTCCGGTGGTACGGCCTCGCCCGCGCCGACAGCCCTTGCGGTACTGGGGATTCTGGGCGGCCAGGCCGGGCTGCTGCTCATCGGTGACCTGCCCCTCGCGGGTCTGAGTGCTTATATCGCGACTCGAAAAATGGGGGTACGGCGCGGAATCCGGGCCGTCATCGCAGGTCTGTACGCGTTGCTGCCGCCCGCGATCGCGGCGGTGTCGCAAGGCAGGCTCGACGCGGTCGTCGTGCACATCCTTTTGCCAGTGGTGGTTTCCGGGATCGTTTCAGTGCTGACGGGCGCGTCGCGTTCCTGGCTGTCGGTCGCGGCCGGATCGTCGCTGGGCCTTGCCGTGATCGGCGCGTTCTCACCGTTGGTCCACTTGGTGATCCTGGTGTGCGCGCTGGCCGGGTTCGTCCTGGTCGCCGGGCAGCGCGGGGACGGTAAGCGCCGCGGCGCCGCGCTGTTCGCGATTGTGCTGCTACCACTGGCTTTGCTGCTGCCGTGGCCCGCTGTACTGATTCAGAACCCCGCCATCGTGGTGCACGGCGTCGGCGGCTGGGTCCCGTATACCAACGACTTCGGGTCGGTCGTGCTGGCGCTGGTCGTCGCCGTCGTCGCGGCCGCTGGCCTCGTCGCCCAACCGGGCCGGGGATCGTTGCCAGGCTTGGGTTTGCTCGCCTTGGGGATCGGCGCGGCCGCGGTCGTGCGGTTCATGCCGATGGCGCCGGTCATTGGCGGTGCGCCGCAACAAGGCTGGCTGGGGACACCGCTGATCGTCGTCGGCTGGGGTCTGCTGTGGGCACTCACCGGGACGACGTTGAAGGTACGCCCGGCGATGGCGATCGGCGCCACGGCGTTGGTCGTGTTGGCAGGCGGTGCTTTCCTCCTCGGCCGCGGCGGGTCGCTGACCACGCAAGACAGTGTCCGGTTGGGTACGGCGCCCGCGCGTGAACTGGCTGAAACCGGTCGCGGTGTGCTCGTACTGTCGCGAGGCGATCAACCCGCGCGCCAAGCCGCGGGCCGGATGCCGCAGTTCGGCGACGACGACCTCGTTCCGGTCGCGTCCGCGCGAGCGCGGATTCTGCGCTGGGACAACGACTTCCGCTCGGACGTGCCCGACCTCGCCAAGGCCGCGGTCTCGTCGGCGGCTGCCGCTGGCGTGCTGTTCGTGGTCATGCCTGACCAGACATCGGGTCAACGATTGCAGGGTGCGGCAGGCGATCTTGTCGCCGCCACAACGTCCACTTCGGACGGACGGCCGGTCTTCCGGCTGCAGCCCGCCGCGGGCCGGGCCGTGCTGCTGGCCCCGGAACTGGCGAAACAGGCCGTGACGGGCGGAGTCCCGCCGACCGCGCTCGGCGCGGGCGGAATCGTGCCGGTCGACGCGGGACCGCCGGAAGTCGCCGTTCGCGTGTCCGACGGATCCGACGGGCGGCTGCTGGTCATCGCGGCGGCCGAGGAACCCGGCTGGCGCGCGGAAGTCAACGGCCGTCAGGTTCCTGTCGTCCGGGCGTGGGGCAACCTCGTCGGTGTGGCAGTGCCTGCGCGCGCTTCGGATGTGCGCGTGGAGTATTCATCGGACCTTCGGGCATTCCTGCTGTTGATCCAGGGTGCGGCGCTGCTGTTCACGCTGCTGACCGCAATCCCCGGCCGCAGGACTCAGGCGCCGCCCTCGATGGCGTCCGGGTCGACGCTGAGGTAGTTCGCGACCTGCTCGACCAGCACGTCATGCACGAGGTCCGCCAGCTCCGCGCTGTCCTTCGCGCGCGCCTCCAACGGCCGCCGGTAGAGCACGATCCGCGCGCTGGTGGGATTCCCGCGTCGATCCATGCCAGCGGGGACAAGCCGGGCCAACGGGACACCACCGTCGGACAGGATGCCGTCCGGCGGCGGGGAGCCGGGCGCCTCGATCTCCGGGACGTCGTCGACCGCGACATCGAGCTTGGTCAACTCGGTCCGCCAGCGTGCCTCGATCGGCTCGAGCGCGTCGAGAACGAGCGCGTCGAACTTCTCCGCGCGAGTGCTTGCGGCAGGCAGCGTCGACGGGTAGAGAGGCCCACGCATGCCACGACCATGCCGATCTCGTCCACGACGTGACGAGCGACGACGGGGCGTGACCACCTCGCAAGCACCTCCTACGGATAGCTCTAGGACAAACAGGGTACTGGGGGCGTGTCGCCGGTGTGCCTGGCTGCCCGCCGAGGAGAAACGCGCTATCGTCCACGATCGTGCGGAATGTGCGGCGTTGTTCGCGGACCGGGTGTGTGAACCCGGCCGTCGCGACGCTGACCTACGCCTACGCGGACTCCACCGCAGTGGTCGGACCACTTGCCACGTACTCCGAACCGCACAGCTACGACCTCTGCGAAGAGCACGCGATGCGGCTGACCGCGCCCCGCGGCTGGGACGTGGTCCGGTACGACGGCGAATTCGCCGCACCTGAGCCATCTCACGACGATCTGACCGCGTTGGCCGAGGCCGTGCGCGAGGCAGGCAGGCCGGACCGGCCGGTCGCGGCACCCGATCCCGACCCGACCTCTGGCAGGCGTGGTCACCTGCGGGTCCTGCCCGATCCCGTCGCCGAGTAGGCTGCCCCCGACCTGCTTGCAGGGTCGGGCATAGGCACCGCATAGGCTCCCTGGCAGACGATTCGACCCGGGGAGAGCTTGTGCGTGACTTGTCCGCCATCTTCAAGGCATACGACATCCGCGGCTTGGTGGGCGAGCAGCTCGACGCCGACGTGGTCCGTGAGATCGGCGCCGCGTTCGCGCGCCTTGTCGGCGGCCCAGCCGTCGTCATCGGGCACGACATGCGTGACTCGTCGCCCGGCCTGTCCAGCGCGTTCGCCGAGGGTGTCACGCGTGAGGGCGTCGACGTCGTCAGCATCGGGCTGGCGAGCACCGACATGCTGTACTTCGCTTCCGGTGACCTGAATCTGCCTGGCGCGATGTTCACCGCGAGCCACAACCCCGCCGCGTACAACGGGATCAAGGTTTGCCGGTCCGGTGCCGCGCCGGTCGGCCAGGACACCGGTCTCGCCGACATGCAGCGCGAGGTCGAGCAGGGCATGCCGGAGAACGGCGCCCAGCCTGGTGAGGTCGAAGAGCGCTCCATGCTCGACGCGTACGCCGCATACCTGAACCGGCTCGTTGATCTCTCGGGCAGCCGTCCGCTCAGGATCGTCGTGGACGCGGGCAACGGCATGGGCGGCTACACCGTGCCCAAGGTCTTCGAGGGCCTGCCGATCGAGATCATCCCGATGTACTTCGAGCTGGACGGCTCGTTCCCGAACCACGAGGCCAACCCGCTGGACCCGAAGAACATCGTTGACCTGCAGGCAAAGGTCCGCGAGGTCGGCGCGGACGCCGGACTGGCGTTCGACGGCGACGCCGACCGCTGCTTCGTGGTCGACGAGAACGGCGACCCGGTCTCACCGAGCGCGATCACCGCACTGGTCGCCACGCGTGAGCTGGCCAAGGAGCCCGGTTCGACGATCATCTACAACCTGATCACCTCGAAGGCGGTCCCGGAGATCGTCACCGAGAACGGCGGCAAGCCGGTCCGCACCCGCGTCGGTCACTCGTTCATCAAGCAGGAGATGGCCAAGACCGACGCGATCTTCGGCGGCGAGCACTCCGCGCACTACTACTTCCGCGACTTCTGGCGTGCCGACACCGGCATGCTGGCCGCGCTGCACGTGCTTGCCGCGCTCGGCGAGCAGGACGGCCCGCTGTCCGCGCTGACGGCCGACTATGCCCGGTATGCCGCGTCCGGCGAGATCAACTCGACGGTCGACGACCAGAAGGCGCGTCTCGAGGCGGTCAAGAACACCTATTCCGCTCAGGACGGCGTCACGATCGACGAGTTGGACGGTCTGACTGTCGAGCTGCCTTCCGGCGCGTGGTTCAACCTGCGGCCATCGAACACCGAGCCGCTGCTGCGGCTCAACGTCGAGGCGGCGGATGAGGCGGCCGTGGCCGCGCTGCGTGACGAGGTACTCGCCATCGTCCGCGGTTAGGCCACACTGAGAGTGGGAGAAGGAGGCATCGTGGCAGTACAGCTCGATCCGCAGTTGCTCGACATCCTCGCCTGCCCGTCCGACGATCACGCGGCACTGCGCCCCGGCACCCCGGACGACCCGGAAGCCGACGCGCTCACGTGCACGTCCTGCGGTCGCCAGTACCCGGTGACCGACGGCATCCCCGTGCTGCTGCTCGACGAGGCGACGCAACCGACGGATCAGCAACCCGCGGAGTGAGTCCGGTGGCTGACGACACCCTGCTGGACGATCCCGCCCGGCTCTCCGAGGTCGACACCGACGGCGTGCTGCGCGCCGCCGCGCGAGCCGGTGCCCAGGTCAGGTCGGTGATCGAGACCGCGGCCGAGCTCGGCGTCGAGCGGGCGCTGGCGGACGTCCGGCCGCGCGCTTTGTTGCTCGTGACCAGGCCGGGCCACGGTGGCGCCATCGCGGATCTGCTGGTGGCGTTGCTCGGCCCGGCGTGCCCGGTGCCTGTGGTGGTCGTCGACGAGGTGCCCGGCTGGGTCGGTCCGCTCGACGTAGTGATTACGCACACAGAAGACCCGGGCGACCGAGTCCTCGCGGAGTCCATCGGCCGCGCCACGCGCTACGGCGCCACAGTCGTGGTCACGGCGCCTCCCGAGGGCCCTGTGGCCGCCGCTGGCGCTGGTCGGGCGTTCCTGCTGCCGCCACGTGTGCCCGTGCCGCCCGGCTTCGCGTTCCCCAGGGCGTTCGCGGCCGGTCTGCTGACCCTGAACACCATGGGTTTGCTGCGGGTGGACGTGGACAAACTGGCCGACGAGCTGGACAAGGAAGCCGAGAAGGACCACCCGGCGCACGAGTCGTTCGTCAACCCGGCGAAAACCTTGGCGCTGCGCTTGTTCGAGCGAGTCCCGCTACTGTGGGGACTGGACCCGGCGGCGACTGCGGTGGCTTCGCACGCACGTCATGTGCTGGCCGCGCATGCCGGGTTTGTCTGTGATGTCGGCTCATATGCCGACGCGCAGACCCGGTTCGCGTTGCACCGGGCGGCCGTACGATCGACCTCCGGTCAGGGTATCTTCGACGATCCGGACGACTTCGCCGGCGACCCGACAGCGATGCTGCGGGTGCAGTTGCTTGCGATCAGTTCCGGACCGGCGGCGGATGCGGCGCGGCACATGGCCGCGGACACGTTGCCGGGAGCGGACGTGTTGGTCCCCGCCGAAGAGGTCGGCGCGGACGAGCCGGTCAGGGCTGCCGTGCTCGCGCTGCGGTTCGAACTCGCGGCGCTGTATCTCGGCCTCGCGGCCGGGACGATCGGCGGGTCGGGCAGATACGCCTCCGCTGGCGTTTGACGAGGGAGAGTTTGAGAGTGGAGTTGCTGCGCAACGCTGTGCGGCCCTATGCGTGGGGGTCGCGCACGACCATTGCCGAGCTGCTGGGCAGGCCCGTACCGGCGCCACACCCGGAGGCGGAGCTCTGGATGGGCGCACACCCAGGAGACCCGTCGCGCATCGACGACGACCGCTCCCTGCTCGAAGTCGTGGAAAAAGACCCCATCGGCCAGCTCGGCACGGAGTGCGCGGACCGCTGGGGCAACCGGCTGCCGTTCCTGCTGAAGATCCTCGCGGCCGAAGAGGCGCTGAGCATGCAGGCGCACCCGTCGGCCGAGCAGGCGCGTGAAGGCTACGAACGCGAGGAAGCCGCGGGCGTCCCGCGTGACGCGAAGAACCGCAACTACCCAGACCCGACCGCGAAGCCCGAGCTGATCTGCGCGCTGACGGAGTTCCACGCGCTCGCGGGCTTCCGCGATCCGCACGAGACCGTGCGGCTGCTGCGCGCGCTGGAGACGCCTGGACTGGCGCCGTACATCTCGCTGCTGGAAGGCCAGCCGGACTCCGACGGGCTGCGTGCGCTGTTCACGACGTGGATCACGCTCCCGCAGACCTCGTTGGACGTGCTGCTGCCGGAACTGCTGGACGTTTGCGTCGCGCACGTGAAGAACCACGGCGAGTTCTCCGTGGAATGCCGCACGATCCTGGAACTCGGCGAGGCACACGAAGGCGACGCCGGTGTGCTCGCCGCGTTGCTGCTCAACCGGATCGTGCTGCAGCCAGGCGAAGCGATCTTCCTTTCGGCCGGAAACCTGCACTCGTACCTGCACGGGACGGGCGTGGAGATCCTGGCGAACTCGGACAACATCCTGCGTGGCGGACTGACGCCCAAGCACGTCGACGTGCCGGAGTTGTTGCGGGTACTGGACTTCAGCTGCGGCAAGATGCCGGTTCTGCGCGGTTCGCACGTGGCACCGCGGATGTGGAACTACCCGACGCCCGCGCCGGAGTTCGAGCTGTCCAGGTTGGAATGGGCGCCGGACGAGCGTGACCCGGTTGACCTGGTGTGCGCGGGCCCGCAGATCCTGATCTGCACGGTCGGCGCGGTCCGGCTGCTCGAAGCCGACGGCAACAAGGTCGAACTCGGCCGAGGCCAGTCGGTGTGGCTGCCGGCGTGCAACCCGGACGTGCAGGTGATCCCGGTCGAAGGCGCACCGGCCCAGCTGTTCCGCGCGACCCCAGGGTCTGTCGTGAGTGGTTAGCCGGGTTAGAACACGCATAACCACTCACGAGCTTTGACCTGGCGTGGTCTAGGGTTCGTTCGGACAATCCGGACGGTTCCTGGGAGGGCACGTGGCTGCAGGGGGCGGCACCAAGGCGATCATCGCCGCGTTGCTGGCGAACGCCGGCATCGCGATCGCGAAGTTCGTCGGGTTCTTGATCACGGGTTCCTCTTCGATGCTGGCCGAGTCCGTGCACTCGGTGGCGGACACCTCCAACCAGGGCCTGCTCCTGCTCGGGCAGAAGACCGCCCGAAGGCAAGCCAACATCGACCACCCGTTCGGCTACGGCCGGGACCGGTACTTCTACTCGTTCATCGTCGCGCTGATGCTGTTCACCCTTGGCTCGGCATTCGCTTTGTACGAGGGAATCCACAAGCTCCAAGAGCCGGAGGCGCTGTCCTCGCCGCTGGTCGCGGTCGTCATCCTGGTGGTCGCGATCGGGCTGGAGACCTACAGCTTCCGTACCGCGATCGTGGAGTCCCGGCTGATCAAGGGCGACGCGACCTGGTGGGGGTTCATCCGCCAGTCCCGCACGCCCGAGCTGCCGGTGGTCTTGCTCGAGGACGCCGGTGCGTTGTTCGGCCTGGTCTTCGCACTGATCGGCGTCGGCCTCGCGACGATCACCGGCGACCCGATCTGGGACGCGGTGGGAACGTTGATGATCGGCGTGCTGCTCGGTGTGATCGCGATCATCCTGATCATCGAGATGAAGAGCCTGCTGATCGGCGAAGGCGCGACACCTCGTGAGCTGGACACGATCGTCGACGAGATCGCCGCTGGCCGGATCGAGCGCGTGATCCACATCAAGACGCAGTACATGGGCCCGGAGGAGCTGCTCGTCGCCGCCAAGGTGGCGTTGACCCCCGGGCTGTCGGTCGAAGAAGTCGCGCAGGCGATCGACGACGCGGAGCAGCGGATCCGTAACAAGGTCCCATCGGCCCGCCTGATCTACCTCGAACCAGACCTCGACCGCAGCATCAAAGCAACCACCTAGGCCGTGTCCACCACTCCAGCACACCGTGTCCACCGTTCCTGAAGGCCGTGTCCACCATTGCGGCCCACCGTGTCCACCTTTGCTGAAGGGTGTGTCCACCTTTCCTGCACACTGAAATGCACTTTGCGGCATCTTGAGACCTGCCTTGGCTTGCCGATGCGGAGCTGAGGGAATTTCGATGTGCCGCAAAGTGCATTTCGCTGTGTCGGAACGGTGGACACACCCTTCAGGAACGGTGGACACGATGTGGCTGGAACTGGACAGACTGCCCGATCGCAGTACCTCGTGCGTCGTATCGTGATCGACAGCCCGTAACCTCTCAGCCACGCACTAGTCGGGGTGTGTGTTAGGAGGGCAACGGTGCCAGGTACTGGCTTGTGGCGGACCAAGTCCGTCGAACAGTCCATCTCGGACACGGATGAACCGGATACCAAACTGCGCAGGAACCTCACCGCGTGGGACCTGACGGTGTTCGGTGTCGCCGTCGTCATCGGTGCGGGCATCTTCACGCTGACCGCCCGCACGGCCGGTGACCTGGCCGGACCGTCGGTGGCGTTGGCGTTCGTGCTCGCGGCGATCGCGTGTGCGTTGGCTGCCTTGTGTTATGCCGAGTTCGCGTCGACTGTTCCGGTGGCCGGGAGTGCGTACACGTTCTCGTACGCGACTTTCGGTGAGTTCGTCGCCTGGATCATCGGGTGGGACCTCGTGCTCGAGTTCGCGGTCGGCGCGGCCGCGGTTGGCAAAGGCTGGTCCGCCTATCTCCAGGTGGTGCTCGGGTACATCTTCGGCCCGAACGTGAAAACCACCGCCGAGGTCTTCGGGCTGACGGTCGACTGGGGTGCGTTGCTGCTGGTCATCGTGCTGGCGTTGCTGCTGACCATCGGCACCAAACTGTCCAGCCGGGTCAGCCTGGTCATCACGGGCATCAAGGTCGCGATCGTCCTGTTCGTCATCTTCTTCGGGCTGAGCTTCGTCAAGTCCGAGAACTACACGCCGTTCATTCCGGAGGGCGCGCCCGCGGGCGCGAGCAGTGCGACGGGTGTGGACCAGTCGCTGTTCTCGGTGATCGCCGGAGGTGCGACGAGCACGTACGGCGTCTTCGGTCTGCTTGCCGCGGCCAGCCTGGTCTTCTTCGCGTTCATCGGGTTCGACGTGGTCGCCACGACCGCCGAGGAGACCAAGCACCCGCAGCGCGCGGTGCCGCGCGGTATTCTCGGCTCGCTGGCGATCGTGACCGTTCTCTACGTCGCGGTTTCCCTTGTCGTGGTTGGCATGCAGCCGTACACGCAACTGGCAACCAGCGCGGAACCCGAGGGGCGCAAGACATTGGCGACCGCGTTCGCGGTCAACGGGCAGGACTGGGCGGCCAACGTGATCTCGATCGGTGCTCTTGCCGGTCTGACCACGGTCGTCATGGTGTTGCTGCTCGGGCAGATTCGCGTGCTGTTCGCGATGTCGCGGGACGGGCTGCTGCCGCGTGGCCTCGCCAAGACCGGCAAGCACGGCACGCCGGGCCGCGCCACCATCTTCGTGGCGATCATGGTCGGTATCGCGGCGACGTTCTTCGAGGCCGACAAGCTCGAGGAAATGGTGAACGTTGGCACGCTGTTCGCGTTCATCCTGGTCTCGGCCGGTGTTTGGGTGCTGCGTAAGACCCGTCCTGACCTGCCGCGTGGCTTCCGTGTTCCGTGGGTGCCGCTGATTCCGATCCTGGCGATCCTCGCGTGCCTGTGGCTGATGCTGAACCTGTCGGTGCTGACCTGGCTGCGGTTCCTGGCCTGGATGGTCCTCGGCGTGATCGTCTACTTCGCCTACAGCCGCCGCAACTCGTTGCTGGGCAAGCGAATGAAGGAAGATGCCGGCGACAGCGTGTCTTGACGTCGGTTCGACGTGGACCAAAGGCGCGCTCGTCGGCGACGACGGCGCGCTTTTGGCCACGGCACAACACGCGACGACCCCGCCGGAAGTTCTCGACGGGGTCAAGGCGGTCCTCAGTGAACTCGGCGGCGCCGATCGGGTCTTCGCGTGTTCCTCGGCAGGCGGCGGGCTACGGCTCGCTGTGGTCGGTCACGAGCGTCTGATCAGCGCCGAAGCCGGGCATCGGGTCGCGTTGTCCGCGGGCGCCAAGGTTGTGCACGTCTCCGCGGGCGAACTGGACGGCGCGGGAATCAGGGCGCTCAGAGACGCCGAGCCGGACGTCGTGCTGCTGGTCGGCGGGACCGACGGCGGCGACGCGAAAGTGTTGCTGCACAACGCGAGCGTGTTGGCGCGCAACCGGATCCGGCCGCCGATCGTGCTCGCGGGCAATGAGCACGCCCGCCTCGAAGCGCTCGAAATCCTGAATGGACGCACGGTCGTGCCGACCGCGAACGTGCTGCCGGATGTGGGTGAACTCGAGCCCGGTCCGGCGCGTGCGGCGATCCGGCAGGTGTTCCTGAACCACGTGATCGGCGGCAAAGGCTTGTCCCGTGGCACGAAATTCCGCGACCTTGTCAAAGCGGTCACGCCGGATGCCGTGCTCAACGGCGTGTCCCAGTTGGCAAGTGAGGACGCGGTGCTCGTTGTGGACGTTGGTGGCGCGACCACCGATGTCTACTCAGCAGTGTCCACACGGGACGAAGAAGAGCGCGCTGTCGGCCTGCCGCAAGACCGCCGTACGGTCGAAGGCGACATCGGGATGCGTTGGTCGGCACCGGGAATTGTGGCCGAGGCCGAAGCGGAACGCCTTTCTGCCGAAGGCCTGGCCGATGCTGCCGCGCGCCGAGCGACCGACGTTGGCTTCGTGCCGGTCACGCCTGAAGAGTCCGAAGTGGACCTGAAGCTGGCCGGGCTTGCCGCGATCATCGCGATCCGCAGGCATCTCCGACTGGTCGAAGGCAAACTCGGCCCGCGCGGCGCCGGCCTGCTTGTGTTGTCTGGCGGAGTGTTCCGGCACGCCAAGGACATCAGCACGGTCGTTGCCGCACTCAGGGCGGATCCCGTGCTCCGGCCTGCGATCAAGACCGCGCGGATCGTGGTCGACCGGGACTACGTACTCGCCCCTGCGGGCTTGCTCGCGGAGAACGGCCAGGTAGAGGCGGCGCGCAAGCTGTTGACCAGGCTTGCGGAAGATCGGTAGCTTCGTCCGCTGTGACCGAGTTGTACGGCGAGACGGTATTCGGGGCTGACCACGACCTCGAAGCCATGCGCCTCGACGCGCTGTCCCGGATGTTCGACCCGGTAATGCGCGCCCGGCTCGTCCAGTTCGCCCGGCCTGGCATGCGGTGCCTTGACGTCGGCGCCGGGCTTGGCCGGATCTCGGGCTGGCTGGCCGAGGTGTGCTCGGAGGTCATCGCGGTCGACCGGGACACGCGGCTGCTCGCCGACCTGCACAAGGTCTTCCCGACGGTCCGGGTCGCCGAGGCTGACATCACCGAAGATCTGGCCATCGGCACGTTCGATATCGTGCACAGCCGCCTTGTCCTGATGCATCTACGCGACCGTACCGAGGTTTTCCACCGACTCGCGGACCTGGTCGCGCCGGGCGGCTGGCTCGTGCTCGGCGAAGCTGTCGAGGCGCCCGTGCTGATCAGCCCGCAGGCGAGCCCGTTCCGTCAGCTGATGGAAAAGCATTGGCTTACTTTGGAAAGCTCCATCGGCACGGACGGTCAGTGGGGCTACCGGTATCCGGATCTGTTGCCGGAAGCCGGGTTCGTGGACATCGGTGTGGAGATGTACCAGGCGCCGATCACCAGTACCTCGGCCGCGGGCCAGTTCTTCCAGCTCGGGTTCCACCACCTGCGCGACCGGATCCTCGCCGACGGCCACGTCGATCGTGAAACCTTCGACGAAGCCATGAAAGCCATGCGGGAACCGGGTTTCAGCGACCTCAGCATGGGCTTGGTCACGGCATGGGCGCGCAAACCTACATAAGCCCGGCGGCGATCGCGACGGCTTCGTCCCACTCCGGGTCGGCGTAGTAGTCGCCATGCCGTCGCACACCCGGTGACCAGCGCAAACCTGGGACGGGCTGTAGCTGGGGATCGGGCAGCCAGTGATCACTGCCGAGCACGAGCGCGCCCGAATCCGTGGCCCTGGCCGGGGCAAGCGGGCCGCTGCTGCCGTCCGGCCGGAACCCCATGCCGATCATCTTCGAGTCGTAAACCTGACGCCGCCACGTGGTCACGGCCCCGCCCAACGGATCCGTGCCACGGCACAGCGCGCGCCACCGGCCGTCGAGCTCGCCATGCAACTCCGCCAACGCCCGATGCGGCACGACGCTGGGAAAAGCCCGCGGATACGCCCACTGCAAAGGAGAACCAGCGGTCACGAGGCCGACACGCTCACGGTCCTCCGGCGGCAGCGTCTCCATCAGCCGGGACACAGCGACAACCGCGATCAGGCTGCCGTGGCTGTGCCCGGTGATCACGACCCGCGTGCTGCGATCCTGCAAGTGTTCCGCGGCCCGTTCGGTCAACTCGGGGATCACCTTGAGCGCGTAACACGGCGGCACAACGGGATGCGCCTCCCTTGGCCAGAAACACGCCAAGTCGGCCAGGATTCCCAACGTACGCGACAGATCCGGGCGCCGGATCGCCTGGTACACCGCGCGCATCAACGCCGCGGCAAGGAAACCCAAAGCGAAAACGCCGACCGCCGAGAACGGTCCCATCCACTCCGGCGGCCCGACTTCACGCAGCCGCATCCAGATCGACACGCCCGCGCCCAAACTCAGCGCGACCCCGCACGCCAGCAGCACGTGATGCAGGTGATTGCGCTGGAAACGCGCGTTTCGCCAGGCACGTGTGGCCGTCGCTTGTTCCGCGGGTGGTGAGTCCGCGTGCAGCAGGCTTGCCTCTGGCGGCTGGGCGCCGCGCCTGTTCCTGCGCCACCTGTGCACACCGGTGATCGAGCCAAGCAGCAGTCCGATGACCAAAGCGAACGCCGCCGAGGCGCCCCACAGCAGAGTGACCGGTTCATAGCCTGCCGGAAGCTCCAACCCTTTGCTGCCCAACAGCTTCCGTACCGTGATCGCCACACCGGCGCCGAATCCACCGCCCAGCAGCGCGGCGATCACCAGCACGATCGGGGACATCCACCCGCCGGCCCACGGCCGCAGCTCACGCGGCTGCTCAGCCCAGAACTCCTTACGAGCCAGCAACGCGGCCGGAATCACCACAAGGCCGAACAACACGCACACGACAATGAGCGCGCCGGTCGTGCCTTCAATGGTGACGTCTGTGCCAGTCAGCTCATTGGGCAACGGATCCAGCGAGACGGCCGTGCTGATCACAAGAACCACACTGAGGAACAGCAACACCCGTCGCGTGACGCGCCCCAACGCGACACGCAACCAACGGCCCGCGCGATGTGGCGTCGCGCCTGTCGGATCGTCCAACAGCAGTACGCCCAACGCGGCGAGCACGAGCAATGTCAGACCGGCCACCCGTTGCCACACACCACCTGACGGCAGCAGGGAAAGCACAGCCAGCCCAGCCACGGTGTGCAACGCACGCAACGTGGGCGTATCCGGATCCGCGACAAGGCTCGCGCCCGGCATACGGCGAGGACGGTTACCGGGCACCGGGCTCGGCAACGGCGGCGCGTTCACCGACCACGTCACCGCCGACACGCGGGCCAGCAACAGCACCACGAGCAACGCAGGCAGCAACCCGACCACCGGACGAAACCCGCGTAGCTCACGTAGCCAATCCGGCACGAGTCCGCTCATACACGCGGCCCCAGGCGCGAGGCATTGCGCGGCCAGCAAATCCAAGCTGACCACAGCGACCTGAGTGACGAAGAGCACAGTCAGCAGCAATGCCGCCAGTCGCAACAACGACCGGGCTACCAGGCCAAACGCTGCCGCGGGCCGGTTGTCGTGCGGTACCGGCGGCAACATCCAGTGCGCCAGGTTGGCTAGCGTGAAGGGGAACATCAGGGCCCAGGTGGACTTGCTCAGGCCGCCGGACGTCATCCCGCTCCACAGGTAGCCCTCGATCACGCGGGGTATCGACCGGTCGGGAGTCCGCAGCAGCGGACCCGGTCCCGGCCGGAGCAGACGGTCGGCGGGGCGCACGATCCGGCCGACGCCGTCACCGGCGACATCGACCGCGGCGACCGCCCCGACCAGGGATTCCGCCGTCGTGCCCATGATGCCGTGCACACGGAGTTCGACGACGCGTGTGTCGGATCCGGGCATTAGCAAGGTGACTCCGTTGAGTGTCGAGGCTCCATCACAAGCGCGGCGGTAGTGTTCGGCTTAACGAGTTTGGAGGGAATTGGGCGATGACCGCTGAAGACACGCGGAACGTGACCGGAGCTCGGTACGCAGGCAAGATCGGCGACGTCGACTTCGCGGTGGCGGATCTGTCTCTCGCTGAGTTCGGCCGCAAGGAGATCCGGCTGGCCGAGCACGAGATGCCGGGACTGATGGCGCTGCGCCGGGAGTACTCCGAGGTCTACCCGCTGCGCGGGGCCAGGGTCTCCGGCTCGTTGCACATGACGGTGCAGACCGCGGTGCTGATCGAGACGCTCGTCGCGCTCGGCGCGGAGGTCCGGTGGGCGTCGTGCAACATCTTCTCCACCCAGGACCACGCGGCCGCCGCGGTTGTCGTCGGCCCGCATGGCACGCCCGAGGAGCCCAAGGGTGTTCCGGTGTACGCCTGGAAGGGCGAGACGCTGCCGGAGTACTGGTGGTGCACCGAGCAGATGATGACCTGGCCGGACGGCAAGCTGCCGAACATGCTGCTTGACGACGGCGGTGACGCGACGCTGTTGGTGCACAAGGGTAAGGCGTACGAAGCCGCCGGAGTGGTTCCCTCCGCGGAGGACGACGACTCCGAGGAGTGGAAGGTCATCCTCGACACCCTGCGGGCGTCGCTGTCGGCCGACCCGACCAAGTGGACCCAGATCGCGAACGAGATCAAGGGCGTCACCGAGGAGACCACCACCGGTGTGCTGCGGCTCTACCAGCTGGCGGCCCAGGGTGAGCTGCTGTTCCCCGCGATCAACGTGAACGACTCGGTGACCAAGTCGAAGTTCGACAACCGCTACGGCATCCGGCACTCGCTGATCGACGGCATCAACCGTGGCACGGACGTGCTGATCGGCGGCAAGGTCGCGGTGGTCTGCGGCTACGGCGACGTCGGCAAGGGCGCGGCCGAGTCGATGCGCGGCCAGGGCGCGCGCGTGATCGTGACCGAGATCGACCCGATCTGCGCGCTGCAGGCGGCGATGGACGGCTACGCGGTGCGCAAGCTGGAGACCGTGATCGGCGAGGCGGACATCGTCATCACCACCACGGGCAACAAGGACGTGGTGACCGCCGAGCACATGTCGCGGATGAAGCACCAGGCGATCCTCGGCAACATCGGCCACTTCGACAACGAGCTGGACATGGCGGGACTGGCCCGTTACCCCGGAATCCGGCGGATCAACATCAAGCCGCAGGTCGACGAGTGGGTGTTCCCGTCCGGCCGGTCGATCATCGTGCTGTCCGAAGGCCGCCTGCTCAACCTCGGCAACGCGACCGGGCACCCGTCGTTCGTGATGTCGAACTCCTTCTCCAACCAGGTGATCGCGCAGATCGAGCTGTTCACCAAGAACGAGGAGTACGACAAAGAGGTCTACCGGCTGCCGAAGAAGCTCGACGAGTACGTGGCCAAGATCCACCTCGAAGCCCTCGGCGGCGAGCTGACCAAGCTGTCCAAGGAGCAGGCCGAGTACATCGACGTCGACGTCGATGGGCCCTTCAAGACCGACCACTACCGGTACTGAGGTAGGTCGTGAGTGGTTATGCGCGTTAGAACGCGCATAACCACTCACGAGGGTCTTCAGGTCCACTCGATCAGGACCTCCGCGAGACCTGCTGGCAGGTTGGTGAAGTAGCCGCTGGTCACCCGGCCCAGCCCGCACACAAGGCCTTCCGACCCCACCGGTTGCGCGCCGACCCGCGCCCGGAACTGCCGGGTCACGCGCGCGGGCATGGCCTTGCGGTGAAACGAGTGCTGCACCAGATAAGTCCCGATGCCGCGCAGGAAAGTCCGTTCCATCCCGGGCGACGGACCGCCGGAGCCGTCGGTGACGGTGAAGCAGAAGACGTGCGTCTCGCCCTCGGCGAGCCTGCGGTCGAACAGCAACTCCATCGCCATCACGCCGGACGCGGCCAGCCGGCGAACCCGGCCAAGCCTGCAGCCCTCAGCGGTGGTGATCTCCGCGCGATCGATCAAGCAGCCCTCGTCGCCGCCATAGGTCGCGAAATACCGGTCCGGGCCCGAGTGCGCGGCCGTCACCACGAACCGCGTGGTCTGTGAACGCTGCTCCTGATGCGGTCCCAGTTGCACGAAGTCGTGCACGGCGTCGATCTTCAGATCCGCGTTCGTCCGGGTCTCCGGCGCCGCGTCGAATTCCGCCAGCAGCGTCGGCGCGTCCACAAAGGCCTTGCTGACCTCGATGAACTTCGGCACGACCTCATCCGGCTTGCCGGAGCGCTGCCGTGGCCCGATCAGCACGACCAACGAGTCCGACGGCAGCCGCAGCACCGTTTCCAGCGCGCGGACCGTGTCGACCGACCGCGGGACTTCGGGATGCCGCAGGCCGCGCTGCCAGTAGCTGAGCGTGGACTGGCCGATTTTCACGCCGAGCCGCTCGAGGTGCGCGGTGATCCTGGTCAGCGACAGACCCCGGTACTCGATCGCCTCCCGCAGCGCACGGTGGAAAGGTCCGTAACGCAGCGCGTCGCTGAGGCGCTCAGGCAAAGGCCCGTTGTCCAACCCTTCTCCAATCGCGCGGGCGTTCACGACCTGTGAATGAACCGTGAACGTTCACAGTAGTTCGTGATGGGAACGAGAGGTAGGTGCGAACGATCCCCCTTCCCGCTCAGCGGGGTTGCCCTCCGGGATCGTTTGATCGCACTGTGTTTCATCAAAGCCGTACCAGCGTTTCGACCGGCCTCCCTGCAACCGGTCGGGTGGCGTCTGGTCCGGCACGTTGAGGGCGAGAAGGGAACCCAAGCCCATGCCGGCGCTCAGGCTCACGCGGTGTCTGCCCGCGACCGCGATCCTCGGTGTCGGTCTCGCCCTCGGCACGGCCGAGCCGGCCGTCGCCGAACCGGCGCCGATGGCCAAAGTGACCGCCAGGGGTGAACGTGAGATGAGCGCCGACCAGGCGCCAGCGACACGGGAACTGCTGCTGCTTGTGGTGGCAATGGGTGGTCTGGCCATCGGCGCTGGGGGCCTTGTCCTCGTCCGCCGCGCGCAGCGTTAGGGCCAACTGGCTCTGGACGCCCTCGTCGCGCCTGTGGTCAACTGGACGCGGTTTTCGGGCTAATGAACTGGGGGAGTTATGACTGGCCACGAAAAGGTCCGACCCTGTCGATGTCTCGGTGACTCACCTATTCGTTGAGCGACATTCCTCGATACGTCTGCGTTCACTTTTTGCCGTATATCCCGGCATGAGTGAGCGATTTACTGTGCGCGGGGAACGCTGACGCGCCCTTTCTCCCAGCGCGCACAAGATCCGTTGTCACAGCTCGGGAAGGAAGCCTTCCATGTCTGACCCAAAGGTGCTCGCGGCGCAGCAGTGGGTGAATGCGACTTACGGAGCCGTTTCCGGCTACAACAGATGCCCGGAGAACGGCAAAACCGGCTGGCTCACGATGTACTCGCTGACCCGTGGGCTGCAGCACGAATTAGGGATCACCACCCTGTCGGATTCCTTCGGCCCGACCACACTCGGCAAGCTCACCGAACGGGGTCCGATCAAACCCGACCACCCCAACAAGAACATCATCCGGATCATCCAGCACGCGTTGTTCTGCAAGGGTTATTGGGGCGGCAACGCCGACGGCAACTACGACACCACCACCATGGTCGCCATCCGGTCGCTCAAGGAACGCGCCGGACTCGGCCCGGACCCGGACAGCTGGGTCCAGCCCAAGATCTTCAAAGCGCTGCTGAACATGGACGCCTACGTCCTGCTGTCCGGCGGGAACGAAGAAGTCCGGATGATTCAGCAGTATCTCAACGGGGTCTACTTCGACAGGTCCACGTTCTTCCTCAGCCCCTGCGACGGTCACTACACCCGTGACGTGCAAACCGCGCTGATGAAAGCGATCCAGTACGAACTCGGGGTGCCACCCGACCAGGCCACCGGCGCGTTCGGCCCGACGACACAAGCAGGACTGCGGCGCACTCTTGTCGCTCCGGGAATGCCGACCGACACGTGGTACCGGCTCTTCAGCGCCGCCTGTGTCTTCAACGGCACGACCAGCGGCGTGACCGCGAAGTTCACCATGAACTGGACGGGTGAGCTGGAGCAGTACATCCGTGCGTTCCAGAAGTTCTCGATGTTGTCGGAAAGCGGGCGCGGCGACTATCAGACATGGGCGCAACTTCTTGTGTCCACAGGAGACCCGGACCGCCCGGCGGGTGCGTGCGACACCAGGTTTCACATCAGCGTGGCTCGCGCGCGGGCGTTGGTGGCCGCCGGGTACAAGGTGGTCGGCCGGTACCTCGACGAGGACCCGACGAGCACGCTCGACAAGGAGATCCAGCCAGGCGAACTCGAGGCCATCTTCACCGGCGGCATGCGCGTTTTCCCGATCTCCCAGTACAACGCCCGCCAAGTCGGCGACTTCACCTACACGCAGGGCTACCAGCACGCGTTGAAGGCGCACAACCGTGCGGTCGGATACGGCTTCAACCGCGGCACAGTGATCTACTTCGCGGTCGACTACGACGCGACCGACCCGGAGATCTCCAGCAACATCGTGCCTTACTTCAACGGTGTCCAGGCAGGCCTCGCGTCGCAAGGAAAGCGTTATATCGCAGGCGTTTACGGGTCTCGTAACGTGTGCGCGCGGGTGAGCAGCGAGGCGTACGCCAGGTTCTCCTTCGTTTCCGGGATGTCGTACGGCTTCTCCGGCAACCTCGGCTTCCCGATGCCGTCGAACTGGTCCTTCAACCAGATCAAGGAGTTCAAGTTCTCGGCCAACGGGGACGTCTTCGACCTCGACCGCGTCGTGCACCGCTCAACGGTCGACCCTGGCGTCGGACGCGACGGCATCGGCAGCAGCGAAACGCCGGTTGACGCGTACCTCACCTACATCGACCGGCTGTATCAGACCGCGGTGGCGTACAACAAGGGCAACCCGAGTCTGCGCGTGATGGAGTACCTGCGTTATCCCAACTATGTCGACGTGTATTCCGGTTGGGAGACGCTGATCGGTGACGTCGACCGGGACTGGATCAGGTACGCCGAGGCGAACGGCCCGGCCAAGGTGCACAGTTTCAAGGATCCGTCGTACGGCGTGACCATCAACGTCGACCACTTCGGAGCCACAGCCAACGCCGTCTTTCTCAAGGGACGCGGCGACGGTGTCGCGGCCAACCGGGGTGACTTCGGTGGCTGGGGCGGTGACCTGAGCACCTTCTACGGCGAATGGCGCGCCAACGGCGACGAATACGCTTCCGGCTACGCGTTCTGCATGGATCGCCTTGCCAAGATCACGGTTGTCTCGTCGTTCTCCTTCGGCGACTTGATCGAGGACGTCGACGGCTATCTGATCGGGATGGCGTGCAAGAACGGCGCCCGAATCGATCAGCAGATCCGGGCGCACATCGGCGGAAGCGGCCACCTGTCCCGGTTCAAGCGGTTCTTCGAGGACCGGTACCAAGGAAAAGGCGGCGACATCGTGGAATGCGCCCGGCATATGCTCGAAGATGTCGACGGCGACACCACGCTCGCCGCGCTGCGCACCGCCGCGATCAAGAAAACCGGTGGCTGGAACACCTTGCTGCCGGGCCACATGCCCGCCGACAAGCTCAACCCGTTCCTGCAGGGCTACGCCGATACGATCTTGCGCGTCGTCGGCCAGGAGAACGCCAGGCGGGGCACCTCGTGACAAGCAACTGATCGGATGAGGCATGGACAGGGTTGTCGGCGGGTTTGTCGTTCTCGCGCCAGTGGTTCTGGTAGCGGCCGTGGTCCACATCATGGTCGGTCGCCGGATGCGTGGACCGGCCCGAGTGTTCACGGAGACCGCGATCCTCGCGCTGTTGGCCACGGTGCTGATGTACGCGTGGGGCGCGTGGCACATGTTCGCTTGGGACATCGAGGAAACGTGCACGCTCGCCGGGCAGTCGTTCGAGCCGCGGTTCGTTCTCGACACGTCGATGTTCCCGCTGTCGAAGAAGTGCAACGCCGACTACGACCTTGTCCCTTCGTATGTGAACCCGGCGGTCATCGGCCTGTTCGCGGTGACCGTCCTGTTCACGATCTTGGCTCTGTACAAGGCCTTTGTGAACCGAAAGTCACTTGACTCGAAGGGCTGAAAGCCATGGATGGATCGAAGGTGGGCCGCAGGTTGTTCCTCGCTGGGGTGGCCGGTGGGGTCGCGGCCACGTGGACAGCCGGGGTGCCCGCGCTGGCAGCCGAGGTTTCCGGGATGTCGCAGAACGGCTGGGCCGTGCAGCCGCAAACCGCTGGAGCGTTGGCGTCACACCGGATCGAGGGATCGAACGCGTCGGTCACGCTTCTTTCCGGCGCTGTCGCGACCGTGCTGCTGCACGTCGCCCGACGCTTCAACTACGAGATCGGCACGTTGCAGGACGGGGACGTCACTGGGTACACCGCGGCCGTGAGTGGCGTGCCGTTCGAATCGAACTACCGGTCCGGCACGGCCATCGCGATCAAGCCCGCGTGCTATCCGGCTGGCGCGCGCGGCAACCTGTTCCCGCACGAAATCGCGGCTGTCCGGGACATCCTCGCCGAGTGCGAGGGTGTCGTGCGATGGGGCGGCGACGACAAGAAGACGCCGAAGGAAGGGCACTTCCAGATCGACGTGCCGCAGGGAAGTGCCGCGTTGGCCCGGGTCGCGGGCAAGATCGCCGGATGGGACAGCTCGGCAGGGCAAGGCGCTGGTGTGCCCGCCGACGTGTTCGCGCCCGCCCGCCGTAAGGCTGCCAACGAACTGGCCACTCGACAGGCCGGGTGAGAGTGTGGCCGGTGGCTTGGCTGAGCCACCGGCCATCCGTGCACGTAGGGTTGCCGCGTGGGTCGACTTGTGGTGATCGAAGGTCTGGACGGCTCGGGGAAACGCACCCTCGGCGCCGCACTCGTGGACGCGTTCCAGAAGCGTGGCGCCAAAGTCGCGCAGCACGCGTTCCCGCGTTACGGCGAGAGCGTGCACGCCGACTTGGTGAGCGAGGCGTTGCACGGCCGCCTCGGCGACGTGTCTGACTCGGTGCACGGCATGGCCGTCCTTTTCGCACTCGACCGTCACGGCGCGCGTGATGAGCTGCTGCGAGACCTGGAGAACTACGACATCGTGCTCGTCGACCGGTACATCGCGTCGAACGCCGCCTACCAGGCCGCACGGCTGCACCAGGACGAGCACGGGGAGATCGTCGAGTGGATCCGTCAGCTCGAAGTCGACCGGCTCGGCCTGCCCGTGCCCGACCGGCAGCTGCTCCTGCGCGTTCCGGTCGACTTGGCCGCCACCCGCGCCGCCACGCGTGACCGGGTCAGGGACACGTACGAAAAGGACGGCGGCCTGCAAGCCCGTTGCGCCGCCCTCTACGACGGGCTTGCCCGGATCGGCTGGCTGGCGCCGTGGCAGGTCCTCGACGGCAGCACCGACCAGGATTTCGACCAGCTCAGCAAGGCTCTCGTGGCCGACGCGTAACGCTCCAGCCTGCTGATACGGATACGACACCATCGAACTCAGCGCTGGTCGCAACGAGGCGATCGAATGGAGTGAATGGGTGATACACCGGCAAGATCAGCGGGTTGCGTACGCCCCCGGCGGGGAAAGTGCGACGATGGGGGGCATGAAGGCACGCGTGCTGGTTGTGGACGACGACCCGGCCCTCGCCGAGATGCTGACGATCGTGCTCCGCGGTGAAGGGTTCGACACCGCGGTCGTGGCCGACGGCTCCCGCGCGCTTCCCGCGCTGCGCGAGCTCAAGCCCGACCTGGTGCTGCTCGACCTGATGCTGCCCGGCATGAACGGGATCGACGTCTGCAAGGCGATCAGAGCAGAGTCCGGCGTCCCGATCGTCATGCTGACCGCCAAGAGCGACACCGTCGACATCGTGCTCGGCCTCGAGTCCGGCGCGGACGACTACGTGGTCAAGCCGTTCAAGCCCAAGGAGCTGGTGGCCAGGGTGCGGGCGCGGATGCGCCGTACCGAGTCCGAGCCTGCCGAGGTGCTGGCGATCGGCGATCTGACCATCGACGTACCCGGCCACGAGGTGACCCGCGAGGGCAAGGCGATCCAGCTGACCCCGCTGGAGTTCGACCTGCTGGTCGCGCTGGCCCGCAAGCCGCGCCAGGTGTTCACCCGCGAGGTCCTGCTCGAGCAGGTCTGGGGCTACCGGCACGCGGCGGACACCCGGCTGGTGAACGTGCACGTCCAGCGGTTGCGCTCGAAGGTCGAGAAGGACCCCGAGCACCCCGAGGTCGTGCTGACCGTCAGGGGCGTGGGGTACAAGGCAGGGCCTCCGTGATACTGGGCCTATGAGGCGTTTCTTCGCGCGGTCCAGCCGGTTGGTGATCCGGCAGTTGGGCCGCGCGGTGGCGTTCGGCCGCGAACGGGCCGTCCGGTTCAGCGAACTGTGGCGGCGTTCGCTGCAGGTCAGGGTCGTGGTGAGCACGCTCGCGCTGTCGTCGGCGGTGGTGTTCGTGCTCGGCATGGTCCTGCAGAACCAGATCACCGACCGGCTGCTGTCCTCCAAGCAGGAAGCCGCCATCGCCGAGACGCATGCCGCGGTGACCACCGCCAACCGCGAGCTGCTCGGCGTGAACGTGCTGTCCGACGGCTTCCGCGAACGGCTCAGCGGCGCGATCAACAAGCTGTCGAGCTCGTCGTCGGACGAACAGGGCGCCGAGACGGTCGCTGGCGCGTTCAACCCGATCCTCGCTTACGACGGCAGGGGCGTCCCGGACAGCATCCAAGCCGGCGCGTACTACTCGGACGTGCCGGAATCGCTGCGCGCGTTCGTGCAGAACGGTCAGTTGGCGCGCCAGATCGCGACGGTGGACCGCGGCGGCGTACGGACCACGTTCCTGTTCGTCGGCGCGCCCGTGACCAGCGCGAACCGGCCGTTGCAGCTGTATCTGCTGTTCCCGTTGACCACCGAGCAGAACACGATCAGCGTTGTACAGAGCACGCTGATCGTGGGCGGGCTCGTGCTGCTGGTGCTGCTGGCTGGCGTGGCCAACCTGGTGACCAGGCAGGTCGTTCGTCCGGTGCGGCGCGCGGCCGAGGCCGCGGAACGGTTCGCCGCTGGTGAGCTGGACGAACGTATGGCCGTGATCGGCGAGGACGACGTGGCCAAGCTGGCTGAGTCGTACAACCAGATGGCCGAGAGCATCAAGTACCAGATCCAGCAGCTGGAGGAGTTCGGCCAGCTGCAACGCCGGTTCACCTCGGACGTCTCGCACGAGCTGCGCACTCCGCTGACGACCGTGCGGATGGCCGCCGACGTGCTGCACGCCTCGCGCGCCCAGTTCCCCGCCGGGCTCGCCCGGTCGACCGAGCTGCTGGTCGACGAGCTGGACCGGTTCGAATCGCTGCTCGGCGACCTGCTGGAGATCTCCCGGCTGGACGCGGGCGTCGAGGACCTCGTCGCCGAATACACCGACGTCCGCGCGATCGCCAAGCGCGCGCTGGACTCCGTGCGGGTGGTCGCGGAGAACGCGGGCAGCCGGATCGAACTCGAACTGCCCGCCGCGGCCGCGACCGCGGAGGTCGACGCCCGCCGGATCGAACGGATCCTGCGAAACCTGCTGGCCAACGCGGTGGACCACGGCGAAGGCCACCCGGTCCGGCTCAAGATGGCATTCAACGACTCGACCCTCGCGGTGACCGTGCGGGACTACGGCGTCGGCCTGCGTCCCGGCGAAGCGGACCTGGTGTTCAACCGGTTCTGGCGCGCCGATCCGTCCCGTAACCGGCACACCGGTGGCACCGGGCTGGGCCTGGCGATCAGCGTCGAGGACGCCCGGCTGCACGGCGGACGCCTCGAAGCATGGGGCGAGCCGGGGCACGGCGCGAACTTCCGGTTGTTGCTGCCCCGCCAGCAAGACGTCGAACTCGGCGACAGCCCGCTGCCGTTGCGGCCGGAGGACGACGTCCCGGCCGAATCGCCACTGGAGGAGGTCCGGTGAGGCTGATCGTGGCAGTGGCGTGTCTGCTGTTGGTGGCGTCCTGCGCCAACATTCCCGAGCAGACCAACGCGTACGTCATCCCGAACTCGTCGGCGCAGCCACAGCAGCGGGTCCAGCTGCCCGACCGGGACGCCGACCCGATCATGGTGGTCCGCAAGTTCATCGAGGACAGCGGCGACACGGCGATGGCCGAGGCGTACCTGACCGACGAAGCGAAACGCTTGTGGCGCCCGGACAGCCAGCCGACGATCGTCGACGACGACTTCAGCACGGTGCCGAGGCAGCAGGCGAAGGACGCGGACCCGGAGACGGCCAGCGTCGAGGTGAAGTCGACGACCAAGGGACGGCTCGACTCGCACAAGTCCTTCATTCCCCAGGTCAAGCAGGACAGCGGGATCGTGAAACTGGTGCGCAAGGACGGCCAGTGGCGAATCAGCGAGACGCCGAACAACGCCATGATCATCCCGATCTCGTCGTTCACCAACAACTACCGGCCGGTCAAGCTCTACTTCTACGACACGTCGAAAGAAGTCCCGGTCCCTGACCAGCGATTCCTGCCCGGCTCGCCGCTGCCGTCGGCAAGCGAGATCATCAGCCTGCTGTTGCAAGGCCCCGCGACGGGACTGCAGGGCGCCGTGCACAGCGCCATACCCTCGTCAGCGGTGCAGCGTACGAACGCGACAACCTCGACAAGAGACGGCGCGACCATCGTCAACCTCGGCATGCTCGGCGACCAGACCATCGAGACGAAACGCGCGATCGCCACCCAGATCGTGTTATCGCTGCAGGACGTCCCGACGACGACCGTGCGACTGCAGGTCGAAGACATGCCACTGGTGCCCGACCAGCCAGACTGGAAGGTCAGCGACGTACAGGCGGACGGCGGCCGGACGACGCCGCGACCCGGCCTCAACGGCATGATGGTGGTCGGAAACCGGGTGAAGGACCTGCGGGACGGCAAACCGATCGCCAACCCCGCGGGAAGCGGCGAATACCGCGTGGAAAGCGCGGCCCAATCGGTCGACGGCTCCCAGTTGGCTGTGGTTGAGCGGCTGAACAACGGCGAAATGCAGCTGCGGGTGGGCGGTCTGACCGAAGGCCTGCGCGCGATCCAGGTGACCGGGACCGAGATGACCCGGCCAACCTGGCAATACCCGGTGGCCTCGAACGAGATCGGCAAAGAAGTCTGGGTCGTGGCCAACAACACGATCAACCGCGCGGTCCGCAACCGCGAGGGGACATGGATGCCGTTGCCGGTGAACCAGTCCGAGATCGAGGGGTTCGGCAAGATCACCGAGCTTCGCCTGTCCCGCGACGGTGTGCGGGTCGCGGTCGTGGCCGACGGGAAGCTCGTGGTCGGCGCGGTCGTGCGGGCCAACAATTCGACGGATGTGGCGATTTCCGCGCCGAAGCAGCTGCTGCCGTCGATCACGAACGTTGTCGGGGTCGACTGGCTCGACAACAGCCGTCTTGTCGTGGCAACCAACAGCCCGACGGGTCCTGTGTGGCAGGTTCCGGTCGACGGGATCCAGGCGCAGCGCTACAACCTGGCGAACCTGACTTTGCCGCTGTCGTCGATCACGGCCGCACCGAGCAGGCAGATCGTCGTGACGGACGCGGTCGGGATGTGGACAGCGTCGGACATCGGCCAGGTCTGGTTGCCGCACCCGCAAAGCCAAGCCCAAGGCCCAGGAGCCCGCCCCTTCTACCCCGGCTGACCTCTTGTGCCGTGAAGGCCACCCTCGCGGCGTTAGACGCGCGAGGGCCTCCCTTGTCGCGTTGGATGCCAATGCCAGGAACTCAGGGTTCGGGGTTTGGTCGATACTAGGGCCGGGCGCGAGCCGTTGACCTGCGAGGATTTGTGGCTGGCACGGCGTGGGTTGTGCTGGGACTGGCTGCCGTGGCGAGGGGTGCGGGCATTGCTCGCCGTTCAGGGTTGTGAGGGCCGAGTTTGGTGCGTTCAACGCCGCGAAGGTGGCCTTCACGGCGCCCTGGATCTTCCCTTCACAGCGGCCAGGAGTTCACACAGCTGGGAACGCCACCCGGAATTGTCGGTGGGGTGTGCCATCGTCTGACATGTGCTCAAGGCGTTGCTCGAACTGCTGGTGCCCTCCTGCTGTGCGGGCTGCGGCGAACCCGGCGACGCCCTCTGCCCGCCATGCAGTGTGGACATGACCAGCTTGATGCCGGTGCGCCGTAGGAATGGCCTGCCGCCGATGTATGCGCTGGCGGAATACTCCGGCGCGGCCAGAAGAGCCGTGATCGCGTACAAGGAACGCGGTCGCAGAGAGCTGGCGGCCCACTTCGGCAGCCTGCTCGCCGAAGCTTTGGCCAGATTGCCCACAGCCGCCGTGGTCCCAGTGCCGTCGAGACCTGCGGCGTTTCGTCAGCGCGGCTACGACCACATGCGGCTGATCGCGGAGGCCATGGCGGCTCCCGTGCGCCCAGTGCTGAAGCTGGACCGTCGGGTGAAGGATTCGGTCGGTTTGGACCCTGATCAGCGGATGCGTAACCTCGCGGGCCGTCTGCGGTGTACGCCGATCCGGGAAAAGGTGGTGTTGATCGACGACGTCATCACGACGGGAGCGACCGCCGCGGCCTGCTGTGCGGCCCTGACCAACGCGGGAGCCAAAGTCGTCGGCGTCCTCGCGTTGACGGCCACCTGATTATCCGAATCCGCCGCGGCAAAACCCCGCATTTCCCGATCCGCCATCTTGATCGATGACGTTGTTACCGTCGGCCACTCCGCTACTCCCCGTACCCCCGTCCTCACCAGGGCAGACCTCAAGATCAACGCCGTTGTTGCGCTGTCTGCTACCTAGATCGTCTGCATACCCCCACATGGGTGAATCCTGACCGGGAACCAAGATCGGCATTCGACCGTTGGAACGGTATGGAAAGCCGGGATGAACGGCCGGTGGGCCCGTTGGAAGGACAGCGGGACCCGTTAGAGCCAGCCCGGACAGCGACTGTGCTGGGCATATCGCTCCTCCACAAGGGTGAAAACCACCCTCGTCGTGTGGACTGCACGCCAACACTCCGGTATCACGATGGGTCCTTCGCTGTGTCCGGCATCACTCTCCGTCGCGGCGTGAGTTCGCCCGCCAAGGGGACTGTTGCTGAACCGCAACCCGGGCTAACGTGCAGCGCTATCAGCCCCGGCATGAGGGAGGAGGCGATCAGCCCATGACCCTGGCGCCGGCGGGGAGTTGAGTCTCACAGAGGCAACGGCTCAGCTCGGCAGGACCCCGGCCGCCATGTTTTCGCCGATCAGATGGCTCGCAGAAAACAGCGAGGAGGTCGTGTATGGACATCGTCGTTAAGGGGCGCAACGTCGAAGTACCCGATCACTACCGGGTACACGTGACGGACAAGCTCGCCCGACTCGAGCGGTACGACAAGAAGGTCATCCGCTTCGATGTGGAGTTGTTCCACGAGCCCAACCGCAGGCAGATGAAGAACTGCCAGCGTGTCGAGATCACCGCCAAGGTGCGCGGACCCGTTGTCCGCTCCGAGGCCTGCGCAGGCGACTTCTACGCCGCGCTCGACTCCGCGGTGAACAAGCTCGAGAACCGGTTGCGCAGACTGCACGACCGCAGGCGTGTGCACCACGGGCGACGCAGCCCGACCTCAATGGCCGAGGCGACTGCCTCGCCAGCGATCGGCTCCGTTGACGCTGCGCCGGAACTACGCGCGCGCAACATGACCAACAGCCAGCGAGTCGCGCAGATCGCGCTGCTGGAAGCGCCGGAGTACGAGGGCGTCGTACCCGAGCAGCGTTGGGACGACGGTCTGGAAGACCCCAGGCCAGGTCGCATCGTGCGGGAGAAGGAGCACCCCGCGACCCCCATGAGCGTCGACCAGGCTCTGTATCAGATGGAGCTGGTCGGGCACGACTTCTACCTCTTCTTCGACGTCGATGAAGGCCGGCCGTGCGTGGTCTACCGCCGCAAGGGCTTCGACTACGGCGTCATCAGAATGTCCTAGAGCCTCATATAAGGCAGGACGCCCCGGTTGCCAGCGGCTTCCGGGGCGTCCTTGTATGTCGGCTTGGCCGCGCCGGCCGTTTACGCCACGCAACACGCCCGACGCCGCCCCACCGACGGCGGCGAGCAGGCACTGAGCGGTGTCGGTCGCGTGGGGTGGGGTGGAAATGGCTGGCTTCCGGCGGCTAAGCCCGTCCGAGCGAAGCGAGGACAAATAAGCACCGTCCCGGGAACCTTCGCGTTCCCGGGGCGTTCTTGTATGTGGAGCGCGGTCAGGACAGATGGCCGTGCATCGTGTCATGCCCGTTCCCTACGATGGGGGAGAGGTGCCCTCGTCGGCGGGCGCACAGTCGATCAGGTAATGAGGTCAGGGCAACATGGTGCTGGCTCGGATACTCCGTGCGGGCGAAGGTAAGACGCTCAAGCGCTTGCGCAACATCAAGGACCACATCAACGCCCTCGAAGAGGACGTCGTCAACCTCACTGATGACGAGTTGCGCGCGAAAACCGCCGAGTTCAAGAGCCGGTTCCAAGAGGGCGAGGACCTCGACGACCTGCTGCCCGAGGCGTTCGCCGTGGTCAGGGAGGGCGCCAAGCGGGTGCTCAACCAGCGCCACTACGACGTCCAGATCATGGGTGGCGCCGCACTGCACCTCGGCATGGTCGCCGAGATGAAGACCGGTGAGGGCAAGACGCTGACCTGTGTGCTGCCCGCGTATCTCAACGCGATCGCCGGTCGCGGTGTGCACGTCGTCACGGTCAACGACTACCTGGTCGAACGTGACGCGGAGTGGATGGGCCGGATCCACCGGTTCCTCGGGCTCACGGTCGGCACCATCCTGTCGGACAAGACGCCGGAGCAGCGCCGCGAGGCCTACAACTGCGACGTCACGTACGGCACGAACAACGAGTTCGGCTTCGACTACCTGCGCGACAACATGGCGCACAGCATCGACGAGTGCGTGCAGCGCGAGCACTACTTCGCCATCGTCGACGAGGTCGACTCGATCCTGATCGACGAGGCCCGTACGCCGCTGATCATCTCCGGCCCCGCCGACCAGTCGTCGCGCTGGTACCAGGAGTTCGCGAGGCTGGCGCCGTTGATGCGCCGCGACATCCACTACGAGGTCGACGAGCGCAAGCGCACGGTCGGTGTGACCGAGGCCGGTGTCGCGCTGATCGAAGACCAGCTCGGCATGGAGAACCTGTACGACTCGGCGAACACGCCGCTCGTCGGGTACATGAACAACGCGCTGAAGGCCAAGGAGCTGTTCAAGCGCGACAAGGACTACATCGTCCGCAACGGCGAGGTCCTGATCGTCGACGAGTTCACCGGCCGTGTGCTGGCCGGGCGCCGCTACAACGAGGGCATGCACCAGGCGATCGAGGCCAAGGAGCGGGTCGAGATCAAGGCGGAGAGCCAGACCTTCGCCACGGTCACCCTGCAGAACTACTTCCGCCTATACGAGAAGCTCGCCGGGATGACCGGTACCGCGCAGACCGAGGCGGCCGAGCTGCACCAGACATACAAGCTGCCGGTCGTGCCGATCCCGCCGAACAAGCCGATGATCCGCAAGGACCAGTCTGACCTGATCTACAAGACCGAGCAGGCCAAGTTCGAGGCGGTCGCCGAGGACATCGCCGAGCGGCACCAGAAGGGCCAGCCGGTGCTGGTCGGTACCACGAGCGTGGAGCGCTCGGAGTACCTGTCGAAGCTGCTGCTCAAGATGGGCATCCCGCACGAGGTCCTGAACGCCAAGAACCACAAGCGCGAGGCGGCGATCATCGCGCAGGCCGGTCAGAAGGGCGCGGTCACGATCGCGACCAACATGGCCGGTCGTGGTACTGACATCGTGCTCGGTGGTGGCGAGATCCACGTCGAGCACGACGAGGACGTGCCGGAGGAGGAGCGCGAAGGCGACCTCGCCGGTGACCCGGCGCACGTACAGGCGACGCGTATCGCCACCGAGCGCGCCGAGGAAAAGGCGCGCGCGGCGGCTGAGAAGAACACCAAGCCGATCGCCACGGACGCGCGCGAGGAGGCCCTCGGCAACCTGGGCAGGACGCTGCGCGAGATCCTGAACGCGACCGACGCCGTGGCCGAGCAGAAGACGATGGTCGCCCGCGTCGGCGGCTCAGGCAAGGTCGAGGACATCTACTTCAAGCGCCGCGACACCGCCTTCGACCAGCTCGAACTGAAGGTCCGCGACGGCGTTGAGCGCGTTCTGCGCAAGCACGCCGACCTGCCGACCGACGGCGTCGCCGACAAGGCCGCCGACGAGGCGCTGACGGTGGTGAAGAAGCAGACCGAGCGTTCCTCCAAGCGCGACCGTGGCGTGGACGAGGAAGAGCGCGAGGCCAAGCTGGAACAGGCCGTGGGCTCGGCCGTGTACGACGTCGTGCACACGGCGCTTTATGACAAGCAGTTCCAGGCCGTCCGCGGCAGCATGTTCGACCAGAAGGTCTACGACGCCACCTACACGGAGGCCTACGAGACCGCGAGCGCGTCGCGTAACGAGATCGCAGAACTCGGCGGCCTGTACGTGCTCGGCACCGAACGGCACGAGTCACGCCGTATCGACAACCAGCTGCGTGGCCGCTCCGGCCGTCAGGGTGACCCAGGCGAGTCGCGGTTCTACCTCTCGCTCGGTGACGAGCTCATGCGCCGGTTCAACGCCGTGATGGTCGAGCGCGTGATGACGACCCTGCGCGTGCCCGACGACATGCCAATCGAGGCCAAGATGGTCACGCGTGCGATCAAGAGCGCGCAGACCCAGGTCGAGCAGCAGAACTTCGAGATCCGCAAGAACGTCCTGAAGTACGACGACGTGATGAACGAGCAGCGCAAGGTGGTCTACGCCGAGCGCCGCAAGGTCCTCGAAGGCGACGACGTCCGGCCGGAGATCGAGACGATGATGCGTGACGTCGTCTCGGACTACATCGACCAGGAGACCTCGGACGGCTACGCCGAGGACTGGGACCACAAGCGGCTGTGGAGCGCGTTCAAGCAGCTCTACCCGGTCAAGGTGACCTGGGAGGAGCTGGCCGAGGACGACGAGATGGACCTGGACGCCGAACACCTCAAGGAGGCGATCGGCCAGGACATCATGCGCGCGTACGAAGAACGCGAAGCCAGCATCGACGGCCAGTTCGGCGAAGGCGTCATGCGCAACCTGGAGCGCCAGATCCTGCTGCAGGTCCTTGACCGCAAGTGGCGCGAGCACCTCTACGAGATGGACTACCTGAAAGAAGGCATCGGCCTGCGCGCGATGGCGCAGCGCGACCCGCTGATCGAATACCAGCGGGAAGGCTACGACATGTTCCAGTCAATGCTGGACGGCCTGAAAGAAGAAACAGTCCAGCACCTCTTCTCGGTGCGGATTGAAGCGGAAGCCCCACCCCAGCAACAACCGGTGCAGCCAGCAGAAGTCCCCGCCGCCTTCGCCCGCGCAGCGCAAGCAGCCCAAGCCCGAGCGGACGACAGCAACGGCAGGCACCGCCTGCAAGACCCGCCGCCCGCACCCCCACAGCCGCAGGTCCCGCCCGCGTTCCGCGGCGGAAACCAACAACCGCAGCAACTGAACTACAGCGGCCCGTCGGAAGACGGCGGCGTCGAATCCCACACCGAGGGAGCAGACGGCGGCGGCGATGGCTCACAGTCCGGCACCCGCCGCGAGCGCCGCGCAGCCGCCCGCGCCAACGCGAAGAAAGGCCGCAAGGGCCCCCGCCGTTGATTGACTGGCTCGACCCTTACCGCTGGGGCGGACCCGTTCACCGGGCTCGCCCCAGTGGCATATCCAAAGCAACCTCAGGGCCGAAAGCCGCACCTGAGCCGTGCCATAGCCAGCCTCGGCTTGTGGACAACTGAGCTGTAGTCGATCTCCATGCCAAGGTTTCGTCGGTAGTCATCGTTACGCTGGTTTCCGGGGGCCGCAGGCCGCGCTCCGACCGGTGCCACGGCCAGTAAGCCCAGGTAGGCGGCCTGGAAACGCGTTGGGCGGCCCTCAGCGCCCGATTGGGTTGTCAGGCCTTGAGTCGCCCGAGGCGCCGCCAGAGCGCAGAGCAACCCCGCAGCGCAAAGGAGCCCTAGCCGCAGGCAGTCCGGGAGCGCGGAGTGGCCTGGCACCGTGAGCGCAGATCGGCCCGGTGGCGCGGAAGCAGCCCCAGCCGAACTGCCCCGCGCCCCAAGCCAAGCCCTACCTACCTACTGACAAGGATCCGGAAGTACACGCACCACCACCTCTCCTCCCGAAACTCGAAGCGGCAAGCGAGCGCCTGAGCCCGTCGCTCCCGAACCCCATGCCGGGCAATCTCGACAACGCCGCAAGCCTCGACAACGCCAGCGCTCGGCTGGCAACTGTGCATTGAGGACAGCTGATAACGGATCCCCACCGGCGGCGTTGTCCGTAGCCGCGTCACGGTCGCCTGATAAACCGGCTCGGCCACCAGCGCTGTCAGCTGCCCTAGCGGCCTGCGGCCGTCCAAGACTTCGAGGATCTTGGTCACCGTTGGCATGAACTGGGCGTTGTCCGGGGTGACCAGGGGTTCTACCACTGGTGGCTGCGCGGGCGGGCGCCTTGCCGGTTTGAGGATCTGGCCGTGCACCGGCTCGTACGTATGCAGCGGTCGAAGGGTTGGTGTGATCAAACTTTCTGTCTCCCCCTGTCGGATTGGTCGTCCAACAGAGCCGCCGGACCGTCCGATCCGGACAAGGTTCCCTCGTCTGGATGACACCACTGTCGCGCCTGTAATCAGTCGTTTGGAGCAGTGAACGTCACCGGGTGCGTTTTATTTTCACTTGCCCGGTTAATTGTCAGCAATTGCGCTACGTGGTTACGCTCGGTGAGTCATCGCTTCGAAAGGGGAGAGCAGATGCGCAGGAAATTGGCTGCTTTACTTGCCTCTGTCATTTCCGTCGGAACCCTCATGATCGGGTTGCCGGCGTCCGCCCGAGATCTCCCGCCGCCGTACTGTGACCACTACAGGTACAGCGTACTGGCCGGTCAGGGCGTTTCGGTGTTCTGTGATTATTTGCCGTACCCACCCTATCTATATCGGGCCGTCGCACACTGCGCCGCTGGTTCTTCTTTCTGGTACGAACTGGGCTATTGGGTTGAGCCTGGTTTTGGTCCGTCCAGTGCGGAATGTCGGGGAAGTCTGCTCGTTTCGGCCCGCGTTGTGGGTTATCACGTAGACGAACGCTAATATATTAATATGTCGCCGGGTCGCGGCGGAGGTGTTCGAAACACAACACTGCCGCCGCGCTCGCTACGTTCAGTGATTCCACGCCGCCGCGCATCGGAATCGACACCCATGACGTCACGTGTGACGCGACGTCCTGACTCACGCCAGCGGTCTCACTGCCCAGTACAAACGCGACTCGCGACGGCAGCTCAGCGGAGAACAGCGACGTTGGCGCGCCCGCGTCCAGACCGAAGATGGGATATCCCGACGCGCGTAGTTCCGCCGCGGCCTCAGCGGCCGTACCGCAGCGCAGCACAGGCGCGTGGAAAGCAACGCCAGCGGAGGCCTTCACGACCAACGGATCGATAGACGCGACCCCGCGCCGTGGCACGACGATCCCGCCCATCCCGGCGGCGGTCGCGGTGCGCAGGATCATGCCCACATTCGCGGGCGTTGTAATCCCGTCAAGCAACAGCACCCCGCGCGGTGGTCGCGGTCCGGACAAAGCGTCCGAAAGCAACTTCATCCGCGGCGCGACGACGTCGGCGAGCACGCCCTGGTCCTGCTTGCCATTGCCTGCGAGGACCTTGACGCGGTGCGCGGACGCGCGCTGGACGTCAACCCCGCGCGCGGACGCCGCGTCGATGATCTCTCGCGCTGCCGGACCGCGTGCGGTGTCGGCCAGGACGACCTTGTCCACTTGCAGCGTCGCGTCGCCGAGCGCCTCCAGCACCGGCTTGCGGCCGTACACCGTGACGAATCTGTCCTTGGGTGAAGCCATGCGCACAGGATCGCAGTACGCCGGAATGGCGGGTATGCGGCGTCGGACTCGGCTTGGTCGCGCTGGTCATTTGCGCCACGCAACACGCCCGACGCCGCCCCAACCAGGGCGTTGAGCAGGCACTGAGCGGTGTCGGTTGCGTGGGGCGGGGTGGAAATGACCGGCTGTGGCGACCAAGCCACGCCCGAGCGGAGCGAGGGCAATCGGCACAGCAATTAAGCTTTGAGCATGCCGGATCGCCTGTCCGCGGTGGACGCGTCATTCATCTACCTGGAGGACCAGGCGACGCCAATGCATGTCGGCGGGGTCGCTGTGTTCCGTCGGCCGCGTGGCGGTTTCGACTACGACGAGCTGGTCAGGATCATCGGGCAGCGGCTCGATCTGATCCCGCGCTACCGCCAGCGCGTGGTGTCGGTGCCGGGGCATCTGGCCAGGCCAGTGTGGGTCGACGACCCTGACTTCGATCTGACGTATCACGTGCGGCGCTCGGCGCTGCCCCGCCCTGGCAGCGATGACCAGCTGCACGACCTGGTCGCGCGGCTGATGTCGAGGCCGCTGGACCCGGCCAGGCCACTGTGGGAGACCTACCTGGTCGAGGGGCTGGCCAAGGGCCGGTTCGCGATCATCACCAAGACCCATCTGGCGCTGGTCGACGGGATCGGCACGATCGACATCGGCCAGCTCATCCTCGACACGTCCCCGGCGGTCGGCCACAACAGTGACGGTGCGTGGATCCCACGGCGCGCGCCAACGTCAACGAAACTGCTGATCGACGCGCTGAAAGACGCCGTGCAGAGCCCGCGTGAGCTGGTCGAGAACGCGCGCGCCGTCGCGGGCGACCTGGTGGCCAGCCTCGCGGACACAGCGGGCGGCCTGGTCACGGCCATCAGCACGGCGAGCACAGCGCCGAGCGGGCCGCTGAACGTACGGATCTCGCCACAGCGACGGTTCGCCGTCGCCAGGACGAGCCTGGAAGACTTCCGCGCCATCCGTAACGAGCACAACTGCACGGTCAACGACGCCGTCTTGGCCACGCTCGCTGGCGCCTTGCGGACCTGGCTGCTCTCACGCGGTCAGACGGTCACCTCGTCGACCACGTTGCGTGCGTTAGTTCCTTTAGCCGTGCGGGAAGACGAGTCTGACGAAACCGTGCCGGGCATGCTGGGAAATACGGTCACCGCCAAGCTGGTTGATTTGCCTGTGGGTGAACCGAATGCGGTGGTACGGCTGCATCACGTGAGTCACGCGATGCGCGTGCACAACGACTCGGCGAGCAAAGTCGCGGCTGGCGCGCTGCGGCGGATGAGCGGCTTCGCGCCGCCGACGTTGCACTCGCTCGGCGCGCGCGCCGCGGGCTCGTTCTCCCGCAAGATCTTCAACGTGGTGATCACCAACGTGCCTGGCCCGCAGGAGTCGCTGTACGCGGGCAACGCCAAGATGATGGAGATGTTCCCGGTCGTCCCGCTGGTGCGCAACCAGGCGCTGGCGATCGGGGTCACCTCGTACGACGGTGGCGTCTACTTCGGACTCAACGGGGACCGGGGCGCCATGTCCGATGTGGACAACCTGGCCAGGATGGTCGAGGAGTCCTTGGAAGAACTGCTTTCTACGGTAAGGGTGTGAAGTCGTGCGGGTCTATCTTCCTGCCACGGTCACGATGCTGCACGAGCTCAACACGGCTGGCGAGTTCAAGCCGTTGAACGGCACCGCGTTCGCGTTGACCCCGGCGTTGCGCGAGTCGTATACCGAGGGCTCAGCCGAGGACCTCGAGTACGTCGCGATGGCCGACGCGGCCCGCGCGTCGCTGCGCCTGCTCAACGCCGACCCGGAGGCGATGCGCCGCCGGGTGGTGATCGCGGCCGATGTGGACGGTGCGACCCCGCGTCCCGACCTCGACCACTCGGTGGTCCGGTTGTCCGGCGCGATCGTGCTCAAGGACATCAAGGCGATCCACCTGGACTCGTCCGAGGCCGAGGACGCCGTGGCCAAGGCCGTGGCGGTGATCGACGCTGCGGACATGGGTGATGAGGACGCAGAATTCGTGTTGGGTGACGCCGAGGACCACGAACTGGCCTGGTATGCCACCCAGGAGCTGCCGTTCTTGCTGGAGCTGATGTAGAGGAGCGCTCGATGGACGCCGTCTCGGCCGTGCCCAACGCCCGCAACGAGCCGATCAGGTCATACGCGCCGGGAACACCCGAACGCGAGACCCTCCAAGCCGCCATCGCGGCATTGGAAGGTGAACAGACCGAGTTCACCATGACGATCGGCGGCGAGGAATGGATGGCAGGCGGCGACCGCGTCGACGTCGTCCAGCCGCACGACCGCGCACACGTCCTCGGCCAAACCGCGCAGGCAACGCACGAAGACGTCCGTGCGGCGGTCGGGGCAGCCAAAGCCGCCGCGCCCGCGTGGCGTGACCTGCCGTTCGAAGAGCGCGCGGCAATCCTGCTGCGCGCCGCGGACCTGCTTTCCGGCCCGTGGCGCGACAAACTGAACGCGGCGACGATCCTCGGACAGTCGAAATCCGCGCAGCAGGCCGAGATCGACAGCGCGTGCGAGCTGATCGACTTCTGGCGCTTCAACGTGACGTTCGCCCGCCGGATCCTCGCCGAGCAGCCGGAGTCCAGCCCAGGAATGTGGAACCGGTTCGACCACCGCCCGCTCGACGGATTCGTCGTGGCGATCACCCCGTTCAACTTCACCGCGATCGCCGGAAACCTGCCGACGGCGCCAGCATTGATGGGTAACACCGTGGTGTGGAAGCCGTCGCCGACCCAGTCGCTCGCCGCGCACCACACCATGCGCTTGCTTGAAGCGGCGGGCCTGCCGCCCGGCGTGATCAACCTGGTGACCGGGGACGGACCAGCGGTCAGCGAGATCGCTCTCGCGGATCCGGACTTCGCCGGACTGCATTTCACGGGTTCTACCAAGACTTTCAAGCACCTGTGGCGCACGATCGGCGAGAATCTGGATACGTATCGCGCCTATCCGCGGATCGTCGGCGAGACGGGCGGCAAGGATTTCGTTGTGGCGCACGCTTCCGCGGATCCCGCGGCTTTGGTTACCGGTTTGATTCGCGGTGCTTTCGAGTACCAGGGCCAGAAGTGCTCGGCGGCTTCGCGTGCTTACATCGCGCGTTCGCTGTGGGACGGCGGCGTGCGTGACGGGCTTGTGGACGTGGCGCAGTCGTTGTCCTATGGCGATGTCACGGACTTCTCGCACTTCGGGGGCGCGGTGATCGACTCGCGCGCCTTTGCCAAGCACTCGTCGCTGTTCGCTCAGGTGCGGGCCGAGGGCAAGCTGGAGGTGCTGACCGGCGGCGTGGCCGATGACAGCGTCGGTTTCTTCGTGCAGCCAACGGTTTTGGTCGGCGATGACCCGACCCACGAGGTTTTCCGGAGCGAGTACTTCGGGCCGATCTTGGCGGTACATGTTTATGATGACGCCGACTTCCCGAAGGTGCTGGAGGCTGTGGATTCCGCTTCGCCTTACGGGCTGACGGGTGCGGTGTTCGCGACGGACCGGCATGCGGTTGAGGAAGCCCAACGGGCGCTTCGGTTTACGGCTGGGAACTTCTACGTCAACGACAAGCCGACGGGCGCAGTTGTTGGGCAGCAACCTTTTGGCGGCAGCCGGGCTTCGGGCACGAATGACAAGGCTGGGTCCATCTTCAACTTGCAGCGCTGGATCAGTCCGCGCTCGATCAAGGAGACCTTCGTCCCGCCGACCGATCACACGTACCCACACATGGGCTGAGCTGCGCAAACCCGAAGCTGTCGGACCCCTGCGGTAACGTTGAAAATAGGGATCCCCTTGGGGGAATTGTTGTTGCGGTGGCGCGCGGCTCGGGCTCTGCGGCGATACGGAACTGTCGGACCCCTCTGGTAATGTGAAATTCAGGGGTCCCCCTGGGGAATTGTTGTTGCGGGGGAGGCTGTCCGGGGCTTGGGGCAGCTGTCGGCGTGCACGCTCAGCTTTCAGGCGGGTCCGTATGATCCGCGATCGTGGAGGGCGTTTCGCTGCGGCTGCCGTCGCCGCTCGTGGAGTTGGACGACGAGCGGATCGCGAGACACGGCCTTCGCCTGTTCCTGAAGCGGGACGACCTGATCAACCCGGAAATTCCTGGCAACAAGTGGCGGAAACTCAAGTACAACATCGCTGTCGCGAAGGCCGCCGGAGTGTCCACATTGCTCACGTTCGGCGGCGCGTACTCGAACCACATCCGAGCCACCGCGGCGGTCGGCCATTACTACGGGTTCCAGACCATCGGCGTGATTCGGGGCGAAGAGCATCTGCCGCTGAACGAGTCGTTGGCCTACGCGTCAAGCCGTGGCATGTCTCTGGTCTACCTGGACAGAACGACCTACCGGCGCAAAACCTCGCCGGAGGTGACCACCAAGCTGCTCGAACGGTTCGGGGACTGCTATCTCATCCCTGAGGGCGGTAGCAACAGCGCGGCTGCGCGCGGTTGTGTGGAACTCACGGGCGAGATCGACGTCCCCTTCGACGTTCTGTGCTGCGCGTGTGGCACCGGTGGGACACTCGCGGGGATCTCCGCTGGCCTCAACCCCGGTCAGCGTGCGCTGGGGTTCGCTGCCTTGAAGGGCGACTTTCTCGCAGCGGATGTTGTACGGCTCCAACGTGATTCGTTCGGCGAGCCGCTGGGCAACTGGTCGATCAACACCGAGTTTCACTTCGGCGGCTTCGCGAAGCGGACCGCGGCACTCGATACCTTCATCCAGGACTTCGGTCGACGGCACGGGGTGACGTTGGAGTGGGTTTATGTCGCGAAGATGATGTACGGCATCTACGCGTTGGCCGATCGCGGGTTCTTCCCTCCGGGGTCGCGCATCGTGGCCGTTGTCACCGGTTGACTGGCCCTGACCTGCGGAAATACGGAACTGTCGGACCCCTGCGGTAACGTTAAAAACAAGGGATCCCCTTCGGGGAATTGTTGTTGCGGTGGCGTGTGGCTTGGGACCTGCGGCGATACGAAAATGTCGTACCCCTGCGGTAACGTTGAAATAAGGGATCCCCTTGGGGGAATTCATGGTGCGATGAGGGCTGGCCGGAGGATGGAAAGGGCCTTATTCGGCAGGCTGTTCGCGCGCATCCTCAAGCCCGGCACGGGAAGCCAACAGCCGCCGCAGCGAATCCAACCGGCCCTGAGTCGCTGTGCCGTCCGCGACCACGGTGTCCAGCATGCAATCCGGGTCCTCCGGCGCCCCCAAGTGCCCGCAGCCCGAAGGGCATTCCTCCGCAGCCTCAACAAACTCAGGGAAAGCCGACACGATGTCGTCCGGCGAGATGTGGGCAAGCCCGAACGACCGGATCCCCGGCGTGTCGATCACCCAACCACCGTCAGGCAGCGGCAAAGCGACGGCCGTGACAGACGTGTGCCTGCCCTTCCCCACCGCACTCACCACACCCGTCTGCCGGTCAGCGTCCGGCACGAGCTTGTTCACCAAAGTCGACTTGCCGACGCCAGAATGCCCAACCAGCGCCGTGACCTGCGAATGCAGCTGCTCGGCCACTGCCGATGGCTCCTCATCCTGCCGGGTCACCAGGATCGGAAAAGCCAAGTCGGCGTAAGCATCTATCAAAGAATCCGGGCTGGCCAGATCGGACTTCGTCAAGCACAACACGGGTTCAAGACCACCCGCGTAAGCTGCGACCAAAGCACGGTCGATAAAGCCCTTCCGAGGCGGAGGATCCGCCAACGCGACCACGATCAGCAACTGCGACGCGTTCGCCACAACGACACGCTCAAAAGGATCCGTGTCATCCGCTGTGCGCCGAAGGACCGAAGTGCGGTCCGCGACGCGCACAATCCGCGCGAGCGTGTCCGGCTTGCCGCTCGTGTCACCGACCAAGTCGACGTAGTCCCCGATCACGACCGGTGTACGGCCCAGTTCACGCGCGCGCATCGCGACCACGATTTGCTTGGGGTCGCTGTCGAGCGCGCATGTCCAACGGCCGCGGTCTTTGCCGACGACCATCGCTGTCACCGCATCGGCGTGCTCTGGGCGTATTTTTGTCCGTGGTCTGGTGCCGCGACCTGGGCGGACGCGTACGTCCGACTCGTCGAGCCTGCTCCAGTCGCGGCGCCGGTCCCGCGGACTCACGTCACTGGCCTCCGCCGAGCATTCGCTGCCACATTCCTGGGAAGTCCGGGATCGTCTTTGTCGTCGACGCTATGTCGTCCACCTCGACGCCTTCGACGACCAGGCCGAGGATCGCGCCCGCTGTCGCCATCCGGTGGTCGGCGAAGGCTTTCCACGCACCGCCGTGCAATGGGCGTGGGCGGATGATCAGGCCGTCTTCGGTTTCCGTCACGTCGCCGCCGATGCCGTTCAGGTCCTCGGCCAGCGCGGCCAGTCGGTCCGTCTCGTGGCCACGCAGGTGTGCGATCCCGCGCAGCACGGACTGTCCTTCGGCCAATGCGGCCAGCGCGGCGATGGTTGGCGTCAGCTCGCCGACGTCACGCAGGTCAACGTCCACACCGGACAGTCGGGTTGGGCCGGTCACGGTGAGTCCGTTGGCGTCGAGCGTCACTTCGCATCCCATTTGGGACAGGATGCCTCGGATGTCGTCACCTGGCTGAGTGGTCTCCGCGGGCCAGCCGGTGATCGTCACGGTTCCGCCAGTCACCGCTGCCGCCGCCAGGAACGGTGTCGCGTTGGACAGATCGGGCTCGATGACCCATTCGCGGCCGCGGATCGGGCCGGGTTGCACCTGCCAGGTGTTCGCCGACGAGTCGTTCACGTCCACGCCTGCCGCGCGCAGCATCTGCACGGTCATCTCGATGTGCGGCATGGACGGGACTGGTTTGCCGTCGTGCTGGATCGTCAAACCCTTGTCGTATCTGGGGCCGGAGAGCAACAGACCGGACACGAACTGCGATGACCCGGACGCGTCGATCACGACTTCACCACCGGGCAGCGAGCCTTTTCCGTGCAAGGTGAACGGAAGCCGGTCGCCGGTGATGTCCGCGCCGAGTCCGCGCAACGCGTTCAGGATCGTCTCCATCGGACGTTCCCTGGCGTACTCGTCGCCGTCGAACCGGATCTCGCCCTGCCCGATCGCAGCCGCCGGGGGCAGGAACCGCATGACCGTGCCCGCCAGGCCGCAGTCGACGTCCGCTGGGCCGTGCAGGGCAGCGGGGGTGACCAGCCAGTCTTCGCCATCGTCGGTGATCTTGGCGCCCAACGAGCGCAGGGCCTCGACCATCAGATTGGTGTCGCGGCTGCGCAACGGGGTACGGATAGCGGAGGGTCCGTCGGCGAGCGCCGCCAGGATCAGGGCACGATTGGTGATCGACTTGGACCCGGGAATGGACACGGTGGCACGGACCGGCGTGGCCGAGACAGGGGCGACCCAAGGCTGCGTCATGGGTCGATGATCCCCTATGCACTCGCCAGGCCAGCGCGCACGTGTCACGATTCGGTTGGAGGTGTTGTCGAATTGTGCGGTAGGTACGCGTCCACCAAGAATCCCGCCACGCTCGCGGCGGAGTTCGATGCCGTTGACGCGACGGAGGACGCGATCAAGGGCCCGGACTACAACGTGGCGCCGACTCGCAACGTTGTCGCGGTAGTGCAACGGCATCCGCGCGGCGAGGACGGCGAGCCCGACATGTCCACCACGGAGCGCACGCTGCGGGTGATGAAGTGGGGCCTGGTCCCGGCGTGGGCGAAAGATCCGAAGGGCGGCGCGAAGATGATCAACGCCCGCTCGGAGAGCGCGGCGGAGAAACCGGCGTTCCGCACCTCGTGGACCAAACGAAGGTGCCTGATGCCAGCCGACGGCTGGTACGAATGGCAGCGCGACGGCAAGGTGAAGCAGCCGTACTTCACCACCCGCAAGGACGGCGCCTCGCTGGCCATGGCCGGTCTGTGGACGGTGTGGCGTGACAAGGAGAACCCGGACAGCGAGCCGTTGGTGACCTGCTCGGTGCTCACGATGCCCGCGGCCGACCAGTTGGCGGAGATCCATGACCGGATGCCGGTCCTGATGCCGCCGGACCGCTGGGCGACCTGGCTGGACCCGGACAACTTCGACCCATCCGGCCTGATCACCCCGCCGTCGGAGGACTTCCTCGCGGCGTTGGAGCTGCGCCCGGTGTCCCCCGCGGTGAACAGCATCAAGAACAACGGACCGGAACTGATGGTCCCGGCGACCGAACAGGACGAGCCCGCCCTGTTCGACCTGGGCCGATGACCACCGCCGAGATCGAGACTCCGCGCGGGCTGGCCCGCGCGGAGTTGCACTGCGCCGTGGAAGGCCGGGCGGCGCTGCTGCTCGGCCACGGCGCGGGCGGCGGGATCGGCGCGCCTGACCTGGTCGCCGCCACCCGTGGTGCGACGGCCGCTGGCGTGCATGTGGCTTTGGTTGAGCAGCCGTATCGGGTTGCTGGACGTCGCGCTCCGGCGCCGTCCGGGCATCTGGATGAGGCTTGGCTCGCCGTGGTCGACGATCTGGCCGAGCGGTGGTTCGTGGATCTGCCGCTGGTTTTCGGCGGCCGCTCGTCGGGCGCGCGGGTCGCGTGCCGGACGGCTTCGGAGGGCGAGGCGGTCGCGGTGCTGTGCCTGGCGTTCCCGCTGCACCCGCCGGGGAAGCCGGAAAAGACCAGGCAGCCCGAGTTGGACGGCGTTGACGTGCCTGTTCTGGTGCTTCAGGGCGAGAAGGACACGTTCGGCAGGCCGGAGCCCGCGCATCACCGCGAGGTCGTGCTGCTGGCGGGGGATCACAGCCTGAAGGCGGACGTGAAAGGCGTGTCCCAGAACGTCCAGGAGTGGCTGGACCGCGTATTGCGGCCGCTTGACTGATCCGGCTGATCGGAAGAAAAACGCAAGCCTTGTTTGAACAGCGTGTCCGTACAGTGCGTCCATGGGGAGTAGAAACAAGTTCCGGCCACCTTTGATGTGGACGACTGTCGTCGGTCTTGCCGTCGGAGTTCCGGCGGCGATCTGGGGGTTCATCCCGTTCGATCCGTTCGACCCGACACTGGAGTACGCCTGGCGGCCCGACATGGATCCGGCGGTTCGGACATGGATCGGGATCGTGGGCCTCGCAGTGGCCCTTGTGCTCGTCGTGAGCGCGATCCTGGTGTTGATCATGGGCAAGGCTGACCGGCGTTGGGGGGAGCCGGGTGGTGCTCCCGATGATCGGTTTCGGTGTTGTCATCGGATACGTGGCTCGGATCGCGACAACCGGCGTCATCGGCGCGGATATCGGCGGCGCACCGTTGATGTTCCTCGGTGGCTTGGTCGCGCTGCCTGCTGTTCTACGTGATGAAGAACATCGTGCTCCTGGTCGAACTGACCGATCAGGAGAAAGAGTCAGCTCGCCGCGATGTCGGCGACGACAGCTGACGTCAGCCGCACCAGGTCCTGCGGCGCGAGCTCGATCTCGAGCCCGCGCCGCCCACCTGAGCAGTACATGGTCTCGAAACCCATGGCCGAGCTGTCCAATACGGTCGGCAAGCGCTTGCGCTGACCGAGTGGCGAGATCCCGCCAGCGACGTACCCGGTGGCTCGTTCGGCCGCGGCGACCTCGGCCATCTTGGCTTTCTTCCCGCCGACCGCCGCGGCCAAAGCCTTCAGGTCCAGCTGGGCCGTGACAGGCACGATTCCTACCGTCAAAGACCCGTCTACCTCGGCCAACAGCGTCTTGAAGACCCTGGCGGGCTCTTGTCGTCCCAAAGCCTCCGCCGCCTCCAGCCCGTACGAGGCCGCACGCGGGTCATGCGGGTAGGAGTGCAGGGTGTGCGGCACCTTCTGCTTGGCCAACAGCGCTGTCCCCGGAGTTCCCTTGCCCGCCATGTGGGGCAGCTTACGGTCGGGAATGAGGACACCGGCGAGCGTGTTGAGCTGGATGTGCTGACCAAGACCGCCCCGCGCAAGGCGCCAAGCCTGCCGATCACAGGCCGCGTATCCTCGATGAAGTCGCGAGCGTCGACCGGGATCCGTACTGGTCGGTGGGAAGGGAGCGCGGTGCCGGGCACCGAAACCCAGGTGAACATGGAACCGGAGAACGCGCAGGAACGCGCGGCTCGGTTCGAGCGTGACGCCATGCCAATGCTTGACCAGCTGTACTCGGCCGCGTTGCGGATGACCCGCAACCCGAGTGACGCCGAGGACCTGGTGCAGGAGACGTACTTGAAGGCCTTCGCCGCCTTCGAGTCGTTCTCGGCTGGCACGAACCTCAAGGCGTGGCTGTACCGCATCCTCACCAATACGTACATCAACGGCTACCGCAAGCGGCAGCGGCAGCCGATCCAGCAGCCGACCGACGAGATCACCGACTGGCAGCTGGCGCAGGCCGAGAGCCACACGTCGAGCGGCCTTCGCTCGGCCGAGGTCGAGGCCATGGACAACCTGCCGGACGACGACGTCAAGCAGGCCTTGCAACGGCTGCCTGAGGAGTTCAGGCTGGCTGTCTACCTCGCCGACGTCGAAGGATTCGCTTACAAGGAGATCGCCGAGATCATGGGGACCCCGATCGGGACCGTGATGTCGCGCCTGCACCGCGGACGTCGTCAGCTCCGCGACATGCTGGCCGGCGTCGCCAAGGAGCGGGGCTTCGTGCGTGCGGAGGTGTCGGGGTCGTGAGCTGCGGCGACAACCACGAAACGGACTGCTCTGAGGTACTGGCCGAGGTCTGGCTGTTCCTGGACAACGAATGCGACAAGGGCCGCAAGGAGCTGCTGAAACAGCACCTCGACGAATGCAGCCCGTGCCTGGCCGAGTACGGCATCGACGAGCACCTCAAGGAACTGCTGGCCAAGAAGTGCGGCGGGGATCACGCGCCGGAAGCGCTCAAGGAGCGGCTGCGCGCGACGATCCGCAAGACCGTGGTCGAACAGGGCGGTGTCTCGGTCGAGGTCACCAGAGCCCAGGTGGAGACACGCAAGACGCAGTGAAAAAACGGCCCCGGGATCCCGGGGCCGTTTCGCGCTCAGCTGTTGGGGCGCTTGCCGTGGTTGGCGCCACCCTTTTTGCGGTCGCGACGCTTACGTGCGCGCTTCGACATGCGAATCTCCTACTGCATGGTTTGCTTTGTCGAACCATTGTGACACCTCAACGGGACATGCCTGCCCACGGGAGAGGGAACGCGCTTTGTCGACACTCGCCGATCTGCTGGCCGAGCACACCGGGCTGCCCGGTGGTGCCGTCGATCACCTGCAGAAAGTCGTGGCCGAATGGCAGCTGCTTTCCGACTTGTCCTTCGCGGACTTCCTGCTGTGGGTGCCGTACGTCGAGGATGACGGCAACAACGCCGCCGACCGGCTCGGCGGGGACTTCCTCTGTGTCGCCCACGCCCGGCCCACCACGGCGCCGACCGCACATCCCGAGGACATCGTGGGCACCTTCATCAAGGTGGCCGACCACCCTCAGCTGCGCAGGGCCGTGGTCGAGCGGCGGGTGTGCCGCGAGGAAGACCCGCACTGGTATCTCGGGGTCCCGGTGCGCCGCGAGACAATCCCGGTGGCCTACGAGGGCGACGTGATCGGCGTGCTGTCCCGTGAGACCAACTTGGCCGTTCCGCGGGTGCCCTCGCCACTGGAAATCGCGTATCTCGGCAGTGCCGGTGACTTGTGCCAGATGGTCGCGGACGGCACGTTCCCGAGTGTCGAGCCGACCGCGGACGTGCATACGAGCCCGCGGGTCGGTGACGGCCTGATCCGTTTGGACGCCAACGGAACCGTCATTTTCGCCAGCCCGAATGCGCTCTCCGCGTACCACCGGATGGGACACGCGGCCGATCTGGTCGGCGTCCGACTGGCGCCGTTGACTCGTTCGTTGATCGCGGATCCGTTCGACGCCACCGAAATCGCGCAACGGATGCTCGCCGCGATCGACGGCCAGCCGAGTATGCGTACCGAAGTGGAATCGCGTCGTGGCGCTGTCGTGTTGTTCCGCGCGCTTCCGTTGCGCCCCATGGACACTCCGGCTGGCGCGCTGGTGCTCGTGCGAGACGTGACTGAAGTGAAACGGCGTGACCGCGCGCTGTTGTCCAAAGACGCCACGATCCGCGAGATCCACCATCGGGTGAAGAACAACCTGCAGACCGTGGCCGCGTTGCTGCGCCTGCAATCCCGGCGGACGAACAGCCCGGAGGCCAAGGCCGCGCTGGCTGAGTCCGTTCGCCGGGTCGCGGCGATCGCGATGGTCCACGAAACACTGTCCATGTCGGTCGACGAACGGGTCGACCTGGACACGTTGCTGGACAAGGTGATTCCGGTGGTCGGTGACGTCGCGGTGGCCGAGTCGCACGTGAAAGTCCGGCGCAGCGGGCAGTTCGGCGTCGTGTCCGCGGAGTTGGCGACACCGCTCGTGATGGTCGTCGCGGAACTCGCCCAAAATGCGGTGGAGCATGCATATCCGGCCGGTCAGGGCGGCGAAGTGACTATTTCCGCCAACCGATCGGCGCGCTGGCTCGACGTCGTGATCTCCGATGACGGCAAGGGATTGCCCCGCGGGTTCTCATTGGAACGCACCGACGGGCTCGGTCTGCAGATCGTGCGAACCCTTGTGGAATCGGAACTTCGCGGCTCGTTGTCGCTTCGGAGGCGCGAACCTCGTGGTACGGAAGCGGTCCTGCGGGTCCCGCTGTCCCATCGCCGCTGATCAACCCTCGTGAGTGGTTAGTCGTGTTCTAACGCTGTTAACCACTCACGAGCTTTGACCTGGGGAAAACTTAAAGGCCCGGTGCCGACGAGGGTGTCGGTACCGGGCCTTCAAGCGCTTTGAATTGCGCGGATAGCCAGAGCCTCAGGCGTTGCTGCGCGCCCGGGTCCGAGCGTTGCGCCGCTTGAGAGCGCGTCGCTCGTCCTCACTCATTCCGCCCCATACGCCTGCGTCCTGGCCACTTTCCAGGGCCCAGGACAGGCAAGAGGAGGTCACGGGGCAGCGGGTGCAAACGGCCTTCGCCTCGGCGATCTGCAGCAGTGCGGGACCGCTGTTCCCAACGGGGAAGAACAGCTCGGGGTCCTCGTCGCGGCAGAGCGCTTCGTGGCGCCAGTCCATTTTTCCTTGCTCCTTGCCAGGCGCGCTTCGGCGCGCCAGTCGTCGTCATATCGGTCGTTCGGGGTGCTTGTGAATGCTTTCACGAACCAGCCGGATGTCAAGAGGTGTTCTGTGGCCGGTGAGTGAACTCACCCAAAAGATCGACGGCAGGAGGTATCTACCGGACCTAGTGTGACCTCGCATCACACGCCCGGTATCTCAAGTACCCAATCGGTCAGACGGCAACCCTCAACGCCCTCGGAACCGACGTGAACTCGACGTTCGTCCGCTCGCCGACGAGGTCACCATCGACTTGGAGGCGAACTGGCTCCTCGGCGGTGACCCTGACCAGGTCAACATCGTCGCGCCGCAAAACCTTCCCGCCGCGCTGATTTCCCCGTTTGGACACGGCTTGGCGAAGTGCGCGCAGCACGGTCGGCAACCGCAAAGTGCTCAGCGAATACAGTCCGAGTCCGCTGTCGAAAGTGCAGTCCGCGTTCAGATGAACGGCACGATTGCCCAGGTAGGTCCACGGATCGGTGTTGGAGACGAACGCCAGCTTGCCGCCTTGGTGCGGCTGCTCGCCCGGGATCTCGATCTGCAGCCGCGGCTGACCGTGCGACGGCTTGAGGTAGCACGCCAAAGCGGCTTTGGCGTAGAGGTACGGGCTGGTTTGCTTCCCCCGTTTGCGGTCCACCCATGCGACGACGTCCGCGTCCCAGCCAACTCCTGCGTTAAATGTGAAAAATCGGCTGCCGTCGTGCCACGAAACGCGGCCCAAACCGACAGTCCGGGAGCGAGCAGCATCGATCGCGGTGAGCAGGACACCGGTCGCCTCGACCGGATCGCGCGGCAATCCCAGAGCGCGCGCGAACACGTTCGCCGATCCGCCTGGCACCACACCCAGCATCGGCGCGGGCGAACCCGCGGTGAGCATGCCGTTGACGACTTCGTTGACCGTTCCGTCCCCGCCGTGGGCGACGACGAGGTCCACCCCGTCCTCCGCCGCCTTGCGCGCGGCCTTCATCGCGTGACCGCGATAGTCGGTCTCGATGACGTCCAGCTTGACCTCGCTGGCCAGGGCGTGCGCGAGCACGTCCCGCCCGGCGGCCGTCGTCGCCGTCGCCTGAGGATTGACTACCAGGACTGCACGCATAACCGCAGCGTAAAACAGTGCGTAGGCGTCTCCGCCCAGCACGTGGCTCGATGGAGGGTTACGGGGTAACCCGGCCGAGTCATCTGGTGGCTACCAGTGATCGTGCTCCCTTCGTCCGGACATCCGTTCGCTGTCGTGACGAGTGCACCCGGACGACCAATCCGCTCGACGACAACCTGGTAAGGATCATCGCCCGAATCGCAGGCCGATGGGACCGACCAACCGGGTGGCATACGATCGGTTACCACGTACCGAACGTCACAATCCCCCAGCTACCAGGAAGTTTCGTGACCAGTGACACAGCCGTGCCTGGCACGGTCAAAGCGGCCGGCGTCCTTGTCGGCATCCAGGGACTGGCCGGCGTCGCGTTCGCGGTCGTCCTGCTGATCGGCGGCAGCTCGCAGTCGGGGATCAACATCTACGCGCAGGCCGGCTACTTCGTCGTGATCGCGGGCGGCGTGCTGGCCTGTGGAATCGGCCTGCTGCTCGGCAAGCGCTGGGCGCGCGGCCCGTCGACCGCGATCCAGATCCTGCTACTCGGCGTGTCCTACTACGCGGCGGTGCCGTCCGGCCAGCCGCTGTACGGAGTTCCAGCCGGTCTGGTGTGCATCGCCGTGCTGGTGCTGCTTTTCCGTGGCCCATCCAGGATCTGGGCTGACGGCGTTACGGACGAACAGGCCAAGTAACACGCGTCACAAACCCGACTTTTGACGGGTACATGGACTCACTCGAACAGGTGACTCTAGGTAGGTCCCTGATTCCACCCTGCAAGCGGCGTTACACCGCCGCGGAATCGAGTGATCTCCATGAAGTTTGCGCGTCTTGGTATGGCTCTGGCCGGAGTGACCCTGTCCGTCATGGGCATCGCCGCTCCGATGGCCTCAGCGGCACCCGTCGCGGAGCCAACTGATGTCACACCGATGATCATCGGTGGCGGCAACGCCTCCAACGCCCCGTGGGCGGCGCGGTTGTTCCGCAACGGCCAGCAGAACTGCACGGCCACCGTCATCGCCCCGAACTACGTCCTGACCGCGCAGCACTGTGTGGCCGGCAGCGGTACGTACACGTTCCGGATCGGCAGTCTGGACCAGACCACCGGTGGCCAGATGCGCACGGCCGCCCAGATCACCCAGCACCCGTCGGCCGACTTGGCCATCGCCCGGCTTTCGCAGCCGTACACGGGCACCTACTCGCCGCTGGGCACCACGGCGAACGTGGCCGTGAACAACACCGTCCAGGTCTACGGCTGGGGTGCCACGTGCACCGGCCAGCCCGAGATCAACTGCCAGTCCCGGTACCTGAAGGTCGCCGACGTCCGCGTGACCTCGGTTGGCTGCAGTGACTACCGCGGCGGCATCGCCGTGTGCGCCAGCCGGATCAACGGCATCACCGCGGGCGGCGACTCCGGTGGCCCGATGTTCTCCAACGGCCGCCAGGTCGGCGTCGCGTCCACGAGTGACCGCTCCACCCGCACCGCGTACACCAACATCACGCGGTACCGCCCGTGGATCCAGTCCATCGCCGGTGTGTGACCGTAGTTCAACGAAAACGGGCCCGGAACCCCGGGCCCGTTTTCTTTTGTGTCCACCCGTTAGGGGACTCGTCTGTCCGGTTCGGATAGTCCATTGTGGAGTGTATGTGTGAGGCGGTCGCCGCGTCGCCGAACTGCCAGCGCCTGCTGGCCGGTGGCAGGCACATGTTGTTCGGGGTCAGCCTGTTCAACAGTTTCTTCTCCCAGACGCGGCTGCGTGAGCTCGCGTCGTGGGCCCTCGTGCGCTTCGACTCGGTGCATTTCCTCGTCGCCGACCGGCCGAGCACGCACACCCTCATCGCACTGGGCTATTCGCCGGAACGCGCTGCTGCCAAGGTTTCGCAAGAAGCCAGGATGGTCCGCAACCGCGTGTGGCGCGCGCTCAGCGACGCGGGCGCGACCGAACCGGACGCGCAGGTGCTTGGTTGGGGCGATCTCGAGCAGAACCCCGGTTACTTGAAGCTACGAGACCTCGTGCGCGACGCCTTCGACAGCGACGAGCGGTTCCGGGCGTCGTGCCTTGAGGTGTCGCGCGCCTATCTGACGCACCGCGGCGAGTCGCCGACCGTGCAGCAGGTGATCACGGCCAGCGAGTACTTCCTGAACGAGCTTCCGATCGGAATGGACACTCCGTCGATCCTCGGTGTCACCGAGTCGCTGTGCGCGTACCACCGCGTGCTCGCGTTCGCCGACGTGCTGCGGACCGGCCCTGGTTGGCTGGCTCCGTCAGCCAACCAGGGGTACTTGTTGGTCCGGCCTAACGGTTGAGCGCCGCGCGGATCGGCTCAAGGGCGGCGATCGCTTCTTCGAGCGACTCCGCCTCGTCCCACAGCTCACGCCATTCGGACTCGTCCGACAGGACCCGGCCGATCGCCCGCACCGCCAGTTCGACGAAGTCGTCCGGCAGGTCGACGGTGCCGCCGTCGATCAGGAAGTCCGGGCCGTACGCCGAATCGACCTCCGGGCCGCCCGGCTGCTGTGACGCGACGATCGCGGCGGCCGCGATCGCCGAGTTGGCCTCGGTTATCTCGATGTCGTCGGCGTCGGCTGCTGCTTCCAGCGCCTCGCGGATCAGATCCGGCCGGTCGGCCGGAGCCGCGTCGTTCAAGTCCCCGGCGAAGTCCGCCGCGTCGTCGTTGTCGAAAGCACCCGTGCCCCAGGCACCCATCGGCTTGCTCCTCGCGTAACTAGATCGTGCGCGGCGCAAACCTACTCTGGTGCCTCAGACGTCCAGCGGCGGCACGTTCAATCGAGCGATCCTCGGCTCGCCCCGCTCGTGGTCGAGCACGGCGGTACCGGCCGGGTCGAGTCCGAAATGGACACCGTGGGCGGCTGGCAGGTCGAGCCAGCGGGCGATCAGCACGCGGCTGAAATGTCCGTGCCCGACAAGGATTACGTCGCCGCACGGGAGCAGTTCCCTGACCCGCGCGAGGACCGCGTCGGCCCGGTCGCTGACCTGTTTGGCCTCCTCGCCATTGGGTGACGGATGAGTCCACACAGTCCAACCGGGAACCGTTTCGCGGATCTTGGCGGTGGTCAGGCCTTCGTAGTCGCCGTAGTCCCACTCAGCGAGCTCTTCGAGCTTCTCGTCGACGGTGAAGCCGGCGAGTTCCGCGGTCCGTACCGCGCGCTGGCGGGGACTGGTGAGCACCCGATACGGCGGGACATCGCTGCCACGCAGCGCGCTCATCACCAGCCCGGCGCGCCGCGCCTGCTGTTCGCCGTTGGCGGTCAGCGGGATGTCGGTGACGCCCGTGTGCTGGCCACTGGCCGACCACTGGGTCTCGCCATGGCGGAGGATGTACACAGCGCCCGCGTCAGAGCCTTTTTCGTCTGCCACTCGCCGATCGTAAGAGCGGAGTCGGTCAGTCGCTGGGAGTTCGCGGTGTGAGCTGCGTCGTACCCCTTACAAAACGCTTGTCCGGTAAGACCTTGCGACTGCTTTTGTGGCGGCGTCTGGACATCGCCGTGAGAACCGTCCATACCAGCTGGAACACCATGATTGAGGGTTCCCGGTCGTGGCGGGGTTGAACCGCGCGCATGAGGGTTGACTGGTATAGACCAATTGAGGTTTAGTGGTCTGAGTCACGTGACACCGACATTCCTTACCCTGCCTAAGGAGTTGACCGTGTTGTTACGCCGCCTCATCGCGGCCATGGCCGCATGCCTGGCCATCGGCGCCATGGTTGTCGTGTCACCATCAGCGACCGCGGCACCCGCCTGTGTCTCAGCGTGGAGTGCGTCGCAGGTCTACACGGGCGGAATGACCGCCTCACACAACGGAAAAAACTGGTCCGCGAAATGGTGGACACAGAACGAAACCCCGGGAACGGCGGACGTCTGGGCCGACCAAGGAGCCTGCGGAGGCTCAACCCCGCCGCCTTCGAGCTGTAACTATCCGAACTGGGTGGCCGGTCAGAACTACGTGACCGGCAACATCGTGAAATACACGGACGGCCGCTACTACATAGCGGAGCACGACAACCCAGGCTACGACCCGGTGATCAGCACCTGGTACTGGGAGCCCTACACCTGCGGCGGAACCAACCCGCCGGACCCATCGGGTTTCGTGGTGACAGAGGCGCAGTTCAACCAGATGTTCCCAAGCCGCAACCAGTTCTACACATACAGCGGCCTCGTCGCGGCCTTGTCGGCGTACCCAGGTTTCGCGAAGACCGGCAGCGACGTGGTGCGTAAGCAGGAAGCTGCGGCGTTCCTGGCGAACGTGTCCCACGAGACCGGTGGACTGGTTCACATCGTCGAACAGAACCAAGCCAACTACCCGCACTACTGCGACGCGTCACAGCCCTACGGCTGCCCGGCCGGGCAAGCCGCGTACTACGGCCGTGGCCCGATCCAGCTCAGCTGGAACTTCAACTACAACGCGGCGGGCATCGCCCTCGGGCTGCCATTGCTGACAAACCCGTGGCTGGTCCAGAACGACGCGGCGGTAGCGTGGAAGACCGGCCTTTGGTACTGGAACACCCAAAACGGCCCGGGCACGATGACCCCGCACAACGCGATGGTGAATGGTGCCGGCTTCGGCGAGACGATCCGAAGCATCAACGGTTCACTCGAATGCAACGGCCGTAATCCCGCGCAGGTGCAAAGCCGCGTGAACAACTACAACCGGTTCGTCGGAATCCTCGGCGTGCCAGCAGGCAACAACCTCTACTGCTGAGGTTCGTTGCCGAACGGTGCCCGAGGCGCGCGGGCACCGTTCCAATTCCGTTTTCCGGAAAGATGGCGGTATGACTCTGTCCGCTGTCGAGATCGCCACCGAGCGTCTCCTGTTGCGTCCCCACCAAGAATCCGATCGCCCGGGCATCGTGGAGATCTTCACCGACCCTGAGGTCCGGACGTATCTTGGCGGCCCTCGTCCGCTCGACGATGTCACCCGGATGCTCGACGCGCTCGGCTCGGCCGTGATACCCGGCAGTTACGTGATCGAGGCGGCGAACGAGTTCGCCGGAACCATGGCGCTCGGCAGGCGGGATGCCGCTGTGCCTGGTCACGTGGTCGAGGGTGGGTCGGAATTGGAGCTTTCGTACGTCCTGCGGCGCGACGCCTGGGGCAAGGGGCTCGCTTTCGAAGCCGCGACGGCCTTGTTGCGCACGGCCGCCGAGCTCCCTGACCAGCCCGTGGTGCTTGTGACCCAGTCGGCCAACACGCGGTCGCTCAAGCTCGCCGCGCGCCTCGGCTTCACGAAGGTTGACACGTTCGAGCAGCACGAGGCCGAGCAGACTTTGGCCGTGGCCCAGTTGCACGAGTTCAAGTAACGGACAACGGCGTCCACCTTGGGGAAGGTGGACGCCGTTTCAGGTCAACTGACCTCAGCCCTGCTTGGTCTCCCAGAAGATCTTGTCAATCTCGGCGATCAGGTCGAGCAGTGCCTGGCCCTTGGCCGGGTCCATCGAGCCCTTTGTGCCCGCTGCTCCCGCGGCCTTCGTCGCGCGGTTGAACAGGTCGTGCAGGTGTGGGTACTTCTCGAAGTGCGGCGGCTTGAAGTAGTCCGTCCACAGCACCCACAGGTGGTGCTTGACGAGCTCGCTGCGCTGCTCCGCGATCAGGATCGCGCGGGTGCGGAACTCGGGGTCCTCGTTGGCCTGGTACTTCTCCTGGACCGCTTTGACCGATTCGGCCTCGATCCGGGCCTGGGCGGGGTCGTAGACGCCGCACGGCAGGTCGCAGTGAGCGCTTGCCTCCAGCTTCGGGCGCACGAGCGCCCTGAGCGACGGCAGTCGCATGGGTGCCTCCCTGGCAATATGCGTCTCGCAGACGCACGATGAACTAACGGATGCTCCGACAATGTGGACCTTACTCGCGCATCCGGTGCCTGGCAGTCGGAGGTGATCGGTGACCCATCCGTTGGGCTGGTGGCCGATACGCTTCGTCACCGTCCGGGGCCCTTCCATGGCTCCAACGCTCAAGGACGGCGACGTTGTGCTCATTCGCCGGGCGAAGCGGGCGAAGGCGGGTGACGTCGTGCTTGTCCGGTGGCCCGCGCGGCCGCACCAGTTGTCCATCAAACGGGTGGAACAGCCTGGTTACTTCGTTGTCGGTGACAACCCGTTCGCGTCAACCGATTCACGTGAGCTCGGGATGGCCGAGGTGCTCGGGGTGATGATCTACAAGCTCCGGTAGTGCTCGACGCAGGCGTCGTAGCTCGGCAGCAGGCCTGCGATCTGCGCTTCGGCCAAGGTCGGCGCCTTGGTGTCCTTGTCCGACAGGATTGGCTCGATGTCGACCGGCCACGGCAGCTGCAGCGCCGGGTCCAGCGGTGTGATGCCGTGCTCGCCGCCCGGGTTGTAGCCCATCGAGCAGATGTACGACATCGCCGTGTCGTCTTCCAGCGCCACGAAGCCGTGACCGATTCCCTCCGGGACATACAGTGCGCGGTAGGAGTTCGCGTCGAGCAGGACCGAGTCCCACTGGCCGAACGTCGGCGAGCCGACCCTGATGTCGACGACCACGTCGAGCATCGAGCCCCTCGGGCAGTACACGTACTTCGCCTGTCCCGGGGGTGTGTCGGCGAAGTGGATGCCGCGGATCACGCCACGCTTGGACACGCTGTGGTTGGTCTGGCCGAGCCGCAACGGGTGGCCGACCGTTTTCTCGAACACGTCACCCTGGAATGGCGCCGAGAACAATCCTCTGTTGTCTTCGAAGGTCTGCGGACTGAACTCGAAGACCCCGGCGATCGACAACTCGCGTACGTGCATGCCGGTCAGTCTAGGCAGCCAACTTGACCGATCGTGAGGCGCTCCGCCTGCGGATCTTGTGTACAAACCGGACGGACGTCTTGCAAAAATAAGGCCTGACATGCGGAAATCATGGGGAAAACTGTGATCCCCACCGCAGACACTCCTGTCGGCAGGTGCCACACTGTCCGAACCGCAGCGTCCGCGGTTGCCTCATCCAACCAGCGGATGAGTGTGGCCGGGCGGTCGACGCCGCTCGAACATTCGGTGCCACCGCGCCGTTTTTCAGCGTCGTTCCACGAACAGCTGACTTTTGAGGACGCCTCCTGTGACTGCAATGGATGAAGACTTGGCGAAGCCGGTGACCGACGACGAGATTTTCCGCGCGCACGAAGGCGGAAAACTGGATATCGGGGTCCCTCGGCCGATTTCCGATCCGCGCACGCTCGCCATCGCCTACACCCCTGGTGTGGCGAAGGTCAGCCGCGCGATCGCCGAGGACCCGACGGTCGCCCGTACGCACACCTGGACGCACCGCCTGGTCGCGGTGGTCAGCGACGGCACCGCGGTGCTGGGACTCGGTGACATCGGCGCCGCGGCGTCGCTTCCGGTGATGGAAGGCAAGTCCGCGCTGTTCAAGACGTTCGGCGGGCTGAACTCCATTCCGCTGGTGATCAACACGACCGACGTCGACGAGATCGTCGAGACGCTCGTTCGGCTGCGGCCGTCGTTCGGCGCGGTCAACCTCGAGGACATCTCGGCGCCGCGCTGCTTCGAGCTCGAAGCCAAGTTGATCGAAGCCCTTGACTGCCCGGTGATGCACGACGACCAGCACGGCACCGCCGTGGTCGTGCTCGCCGCTTTGCGTGGCGCCGCAACGGTTACCGGCCGCGCGCTGAAGGACCTGCGGGTGGTCATCGCCGGTGCGGGCTCGTCCGGCATCGCGTGCAGCAAGATCCTGATCGCCGCTGGCGTCGGCGAGGTGACGCTGCTCGACTCGCGCGGCATCATCCACCCCGGCCGCGACGGCCTGAACCCCTACAAGGCCGAGCTTGCCGAGATCACCAACGCGAGCGGGCTGCGTGGCGGGATCGCGGAAGCCTTGCGTGGCGCGGATGTCTTCATCGGGCTCTCCTCATCACAGGTGCCCGAGGAGCTCATTGCCACGATGGCGCCCAATGCCAGCGTCTTCGCACTGTCCAATCCGGACCCGGAGATCCACCCGGAGGTCGCGCGCAAGCACGCGGCCGTCGTCGCGACCGGTCGCAGCGACTTCCCGAACCAGATCAACAACGTGTCCGCGTTCCCCGGCATCTTCCGTGGCGCGCTGGACGCGGGTGCCACCCGGATCACCGAGAACATGAAGCTGGCCGCCGCCGAGGCGATCCACGCGGTCGCGCTCGACGAGCTGGACGCCGACCACATCATGCCGAGCGCGCTCGACCCGCGTGTGGCACCTGAGGTGGCGCAGGCCGTCGCGGATGCCGCTGTGCGGGACGGTGTGGCGCCCTAACCTGGCCTGATTGATTTCTGATCACAGCCAGGGATTGATTGTTAAGAACAGGACGGTAGCCTGATCGCGCGGCGGGAGGTACGTATCCAGGATGGCGCTCGGCCCGCCCGAGTTGAGGCGCGGGAAGGGTGGCACCGTGGCCGAACTGGTCGAGCCTGCGGGATCGGCACGTGAATCGGCTCTGACTGATTCATGGTCTGCCGAAGCGGGCTGGGTCCGTTGTTCGGATGGCTTGGTGGTGCAGGCGAACCTGGGTGCGGCCGTGCTCGCCGGTGTGCCTGCCCCGGAGGAGCTGATCGGCCAATCACTGGCCGGTCTGCTCGCCGAGGACGAGCTCGGTCAGCGAGTACTGCGCCCCGACGGGACATCTGTCGAGGTCACGGCCCTGCGCGTGGATCAGGGCAGCGCCGGGACCACGGTCGTGTTCGCGCCAGCGGTGAACGGAGGCGGCCTGTTCGACGTCGATGAGCTCATCGAAGTCCAGCGTGTGTCGGCGCTCGGCAGCTTCGTGCACAACGTCGCCGAGGGCCGCACGCACTACAGCGAACCGCTCTACGAGCTGCTCGGCGTCGGCCACGGGCACGAGGACACCGAGGCCGCGCTGCTGTTCAAGACCCACCCGGACGACTTGCCGGCGGTCATCGAGTTCCGTGAACGGCTGATCGAGTCGACCGACGGTCAGCCGATCGAGCTTGAACTGCGGGAACGCGATACGGACCGGGTTTTCCTCGTGCGTGCCCAGCCGGTGTTCGACGAGCAGGGCGTGGTGCACCAAGTCCGCGGGATCGTGCAGGACATCTCCAGGCTGCGAGAGCCGGACCGGCAGCGCGGCCTCGACCGCAGGCTCTTCGAGGACGCGCAGCGCGTAGCCCTGCTGGGCACCTGGGCGTGGAACACCGCGACCGGCGAATGCGTCTGGTCGACGATGCTCTACGAGCTGTTCGGCGTCGAACCGCGCCCGGTGATGACCTACGACGACTACCTGGAGTTCGTCCATCCGGACGACCGAAGCTGGGTGGACCGGACATGGCGGCAACTGGCCGAAACCGGCGAGGCGGTCGTCTGCGAATACCGGATCGTCCGCCCGGACGGCACGATCCGCGTATTCCGTTGCCGCGGCGCCTCGTTCGCAGGCCGCACGGACGGCCCAGTGATGGTGGGAACGGCGCAGGACGTCACCGAGCAGCGGTCGACGGAATCCCGTATGCAGCGGTCCAGCCAGCGGTTCACGGACCTCGTGGCGATCACGCCGGTCGGCATCGGCCTGTTCGACGCGGGCGAGCGACTGGTCGACGCGAACGACGCTTTGTGCAGGTTGCTCGGGATGGATCTGGAGCGGCTGCGTGGAATGTCCGCGGAGAAGCTCACGCACCCGGAGCACGACCCGGAGGCCCGGCTCGCGGCCGGGCAGCGCGTCATGGTGACGGCCGCGGGCGATCCGGTGTACTGCGAGCTCAACGTGGTGTCATCGGTCGCGGACGATGGTCAGCGGTTCTGGCTGGTGGTCTTCCAGGACGTGACCGAACGGCTGCGTGCCGCGGAGTTGTTGCGGCATCAGGCAACCCACGACGACCTGACTGGTTTGCCCGGCAGGGCCGCGGTCAACGACCTGCTGGCCGAATTGCTGACGGCTCCGTGTGCGAAAAACGTCGCCCTGTTGTTCTGCGATCTTGACAATTTCAAGCGAGTAAACGATTCTCTCGGCCACGACGCCGGAGACGAGTTGCTGGTCGCATTGGCCCGGCGTCTCGAAGACGGATTGCCGGAAGGCTGCACCGCCGCGCGGATGTCCGGCGACGAGTACGTCGTGATCTGCCCTGACCACGACGAAGTCGGCGGCGTGGATGAGCTGGCGACGAAGGTCGCGCACTTGTTCCGGACCGCGGTTCCCGTGCGGGGACAGCTTTTGCGGGTTTCGGCTTCCGTCGGCGCGGCTGTGCCGAGCGGGCCGGAGACGACCGGCGCCGACTTGCTCAGGTTCGCGGACGCGGCGATGTTCGAGGCGAAAAGGCGTGGCGCCGGAAGGGTTTCACTCGCCAACGCGGCCCTGATGGCGTCAGCCGACAGCCAGATGGTTCTCGAAGGCCAACTGCGTGAGGCGTTGGGCAATGATGGGCTTGTTCTGCACTACCAACCTGTTGTCGGTGTCGACGGGACGATCCTGACCGCCGAGGCTTTGGTGCGTTGGCCGCATCCGGATCGGGGTTTGCTTTCGCCAGCCCAGTTCCTGCCTGTGGCCGAGCAGGGCGATCTGTTGCGCGACTTGGACCGCTGGGTTCTGCGGACCGCGTTGCAGGAGGCCAAAACTTGGCCGGAGGTCAACGGGCGCCAGGTCTCGGTCGCGATCAACCTCGCGGGTCTCGTGCCCGGCGACCCGGAGTTCGTGGACGTTGTGGCGACCGCGATCGCCGGATCCGGGGTCGAATGGGAAAGGGTTGTCCTCGAGCTCGTGGAGACGAGCTTCGTAGACCTTCCTTCCCGGAGCCGTACGGCCATGGCAGACCTGGTATCCCGGGGCGTCCGGTTCGCTGTGGACGATTTCGGCACGGGGTATTCATCGCTGGCCCGGCTGAAGGATCTGCCCGCGCAGATCATCAAGGTCGACCGAAGATTCGTGGCCGGGATCGGCACAGATCCCTCGGACTTCGCTGTTGCCCGGGCGGTGGTGGACCTGGCAAGAGCAATGGGACGCAGTTGCGTCGCCGAGGGCGTCGAGACGGCCACGCAGTTCTGCATGCTCCGCGACATCGGTGTCGAGGCCTATCAGGGCTGGCTGCTTTCTCGGGCTGTGCCGGTTGATGAGTTCCGTGCCCTGCTGGACCTGGGACCGCTGCACGTTCCTTCGTGACCGCGTGGCTGCTGCGGGATTTGGGTCTTGCAGGTGCCGTGAGTGCGCTGCATCCGGATCTTGAGCCTCGCAGGTGCGCTGCTTCGCCTTGTGGCTTGCAGATGCCGTGACTGCTGCTGGATCTTGTGGCCCTGGGGTTGCGGGAGCCTTCGGCCCCGTGCCGTGATCGGTGCTGCCGGGCCGGGGCGCCGCACGCGCCGCGATGGGACTTGGCCTCGGTGCGTGCTGGGCCTGGGCCGCCGCACGAGCGGCAATGGTGGTGCGGACCTGCGCCTCGGCAAGTGCCTGCTGGACCCGGGCACCCTTGCACGAGCTGTGTCGGCTGCTGGGGCCGTTGCAAGTACATGGCGCTGCTCGCCCCAGGCCCGTTTCGAGCCGCGAAGGTCTGCGCGCCGCGCCCGTTGCGAGCCGCGACGGTGTCAAATTTGGACCCTTGCACGAGAGATGATCATGGCATCGGACCTGGGAACCCTCACACATTCGGCCCCTGATCGCCCGAGCCGAAACTTCGTTACACATACCGACGAGATCTGTCCGAGCCGGAACCAGACGCCCATCGAATTCGTTGCCGATTCGGAAGGCGCGCGGGTGGCAGGGCAGCAGTGATCCAGATTTAACGCCCGCGCGCTGCTCGTATGCTGGAATTCCGTGCCGTTGTCGGTACCTCGGGATAGGGTCGATCAGACTTGAGGCGGCCGGCAGGAGGTCGCCGCGACGAACGGGGCCCCGGTGATCGAGTTCCGGGACGTGACGAAGCAATACCCCGATGGGACCATTGCCGTCGACAAGCTGAACCTGACGGTCGAGGCCGGTACCATAACGGTGTTCGTCGGGCCGTCCGGCTGTGGCAAGACGACGTCGTTGCGCATGGTCAACCGGATGATCGAGGCGACATCCGGCACGATCCTGATCGACGGGAAGGACATCAAGGACTCCGAACCCGCGACCCTGCGCCGCGGCATCGGCTACGTGATCCAGCAGGCCGGGCTGTTCCCGCACCGGACGGTGCTGGACAACATCGCGACCGTGCCGCTGCTGTCCGGATGGGACAAGCGCAAGGCAAGGGCCAGGGCAGCCGAGTTGCTGGAGACCGTGGGCCTGCCCGCGGAGATGGGCAGCCGGTACCCTGTGCAGCTGTCCGGTGGGCAGCAGCAGCGAGTGGGCGTCGCGCGGGCGCTGGCGGCGGACCCGCCGATCCTGCTGATGGACGAGCCGTTCAGCGCGGTCGACCCGGTGGTCAGGGAAGACCTGCAGAACGAGTTGCTGCGCCTGCAGGGCGAGCTGGACAAGACGATCGTGTTCGTCACGCACGACATCGACGAGGCCGTGCGGATCGGCGAGAAGGTGGCCGTGTTCCGCAAGGGCGGCGTGCTCGCCCAGTACGGCACGCCGGCGGATGTGTTGCGGTATCCCGCCGACGAGTTCGTGGCCAGCTTTGTCGGCAGGGACCGTGGCTACCGTGGACTGTCCTTTTTGGAGTCCACTGGCATCAGTGTCGACCAGGTCGCGACCGCGACGATTGGTGAGCCATACCCCGAGGCCAGCGCCGACTGGGTGCTCGCGGTCGACGCCGAAGGATGCCCGCACGGCTGGCTGGCCCCAAGGACCACAGTGGACGGCCCACTGGCCGAAAAGGACCTAGTGGCAGGCGGATCCCTGTACACGACCGGCACGCCCCTGCGCGGAGCCCTGGACGCGGCATTGTCCTCGCCGTCCAGCAAGGGCGTGGTGATCGACGGCGACGGCAAGTACGTCGGCGTGATCACGGCGCGCCAGGTGCTTGACCTGATCGAAGGCCACCCTGAAGCCGTGAGCAAGCCATGAACTGGTTGTCCCGCAACTTCGAGAACGTTCTCGAGCTGACCGGGTACCACCTGGCGATCTCCCTGCTCCCGGTGGTGCTCGGCCTGGTCATCTCGATCCCGTTGGGCTGGGTGGCCAACCGCTGGCCGGTCGCGCGTGGAATCCTCGTCCCGGTCGCGGGGATCATGTACACGATCCCGTCGCTCGTGCTTTTCCTTATCCTGCCGCCATTGTTGGGTACGAGGGTGCTCGACGAGATCAACGTGATCGTGGCCCTGACGATCTACACCGTCGCATTGCTCGTCCGGTCGGTCGCGGACGCGCTGGCGGCTGTCCCGCCGCACGTGATCGCCGCGGCCAACGCGATGGGGTACCGGCCGGTGCGCAGGTTCTTCGGCGTGGAGTTGCCACTCGCGGTGCCTGTGCTGATCGCCGGTTTGCGTGTGGCGACGGTGTCGAACATCAGCCTGACGAGCGTCGCGGCGATTCTGGGAGTGCCGCAGCTTGGCGCGTTGTTCACGGACGGGTTCGCGGTCGAGAACTATGACGAGATCATCGTCGCGATCCTGCTGATCTTCCTGCTTGCGATGATCTTCGACGGCCTTTTGCTTCTGGTCGGGCGGTTGCTGACGCCGTGGGCCAGGGCCGGGCGAGCGGTGGAGGCGGCCAAGTGAACAGTTTCGGGAACGCTTTCAACTGGCTGTTCGAACCCGAACAATGGTCCGGCCCGAGTGGGATTCCTACCCGCGTGCTCGAACATCTGGGATACACCGCGCTGGCCGTGTTACTCGGCCTCGTGATCGCCCTGCCGATCGGGATGGCGATTGGGCACAGCGGCAAAGGCGGGTTCCTTGTCGGCGCGGTCAACGCTCTGCGCGCGATCCCTGAGCTCGGCCTGCTGATCCTGCTCGTGCTGCTGATGGGCATCGGCCTGCTGCCGGTCACGCTTGCCTTGGTAATCCTGGCGATTCCGCCGATCCTTGCCGGAACGTATTCCGGGATCAGGAATGTGGAACGGTCCGTTGTGGACGCCGCACGCGGGATGGGGATGAAGGAAGGCCGCATCCTGTGGAGCGTCGAACTTCCCAACGCGCTGCCGTTGATCCTCGGCGGTTTGAGGGCGGCGACGTTGCAGGTGCTGGCGACCGCGACCATCGCGGCGTACGTCTCCCTCGGTGGCCTCGGCAGGTTCGTGATTGACGGGTTGTACCTGCGTGATTTCGCGCAGACCCTTGGCGGTACGTACGTGATCGCCGTTCTCGCTCTCGCACTCGAAGGGCTGCTGATTCTCGTCCAGTGGCTCGTGGTGTCCCGCGGCCTGCGCCGCAACCCGACCCGCCGCCGCGACCGCAAGGTCGTGCCGGTGGAAGTAGCAATAGAAACCGCATGAGGAGAGAACAACGATGAAGCGCACACTCGCCGGGCTGGCGACCGTCGTGGCGGCGGCGCTCGCGCTCACTGCATGCGGCGGCTCATCAGACCCGCTGGCAGGCAACAACGCGACCGGCAACCCCGCGCCGACCGACACGATCATCGTGGGATCGGCCAACTTCGCCGAGAGCAGGCTGCTGGCGGAGATCTACGCACAGGCGCTGAGCGCCAAGGGCGTGAAGGTCGACAAGAAACTCGGCATCGGCAGCAGGGAAACGTACTTCCCCGGAATCCAGGACGGCTCGATCGACCTCGTGCCCGAGTACACCGGCGTCCTGTTGCAGTACCTGAACAAGCAGGCGACGGCGACCAGCTCGGACGAGGTCTACACCGAACTGAAGAAGGTCGTCCCACAGTCGCTGACCGTGCTGGACAAAGCCGCGGCCGAGGACAAGGACGCGGTCGTCATCACGAAGGAAACGGCGGCGAAGTACAACGCCAAGAGCATCGCCGATCTGACCGCGCACGCGGGCGAGATCACGTTCGGCGGGCCGCCGGAGTTCCAGCAGCGGCCCGACGGCATCCCGGGCCTGAAGGAGCGCTACGGCCTGAACTTCAAGGGCTACAAGTCTCTCGAGCCTGGCCCGATCACGACGAAAGCGTTGCTGGACGGCGACATCCAGGCCGCGGACATCTTCACGACCGACGCGTCCATTGAGGCCAACGGCTTCGTCGTGCTCGACGACCCGAAGAACAACTTCGCGGCACAGAACGTCATCCCGGTGATCAATACCGCGAAGGCGACCGACGTCGTGAAGACCACGTTGAACAAGATCTCGGCCAAACTGGACACGAAGGCTCTGCAGGATCTCAACACCAAGCTGGCGGCCCCGGACAAGCCGGACGCGTCCAAGGTCGCCCAGGACTGGCTGGCCTCAGCGGGAATCTAAACTCCCAGCTCAGGCCTCGTGAGTGGTTAGCCGTGTTAGAACACGGCTAACCACTCACGAGGTTGTGAAGTCGGCGATGTGGTCTTGGGCCCATTCGCGGAACGTCTTGGCGGGTGCGCCCGTCACTTCTTCCACAGTGGACGTGATCGGCTCCGGGTGCGCGGTCATCGCGGCCCACGCGCCCAATGCTTCATTGGCAACGGTCTCAGGCCACCCGGCCGCCAGCATCTCGGCTTGTGCCTCCTCGGCAGGTTGCTCCTCGAACCGCAATTCCCGCCTGATGACTTCGCCGATCACCTCGACCTGCGAAACCTGAGAAATCAACGAGGGACCGGACAGCACATACCGCGCGCCAACATGCTTGTCGGACAACAGAGCCTGGACGCCGACAGCGGCCATGTCGTACTCGTGGATCAATGGCCTTGCCATAGCGCCGAAAGGCGCGCGAACGACGCCGGTCGTCTTGATCTCCTCGGCCCATCCCAGTGCGTTTCTTGCGAATCCCGTCGGCTGCAGGAAAGTCCATTCCAGACCGGACGCCTCGATCTGCTTCTCGACGCCCAACGCCCAGTCCGGAGCGCCAGCTGACGACAGATACACGACCCGGCGGGCCGACGAAGCCGCGATCACGTCGATGATCGACTCAAAGCCTTCGGTGTGAAAGAACGGCCACACCAGGAAAACCGAGGACACGCCGTCCAGTGCCGCGCGGACGCTGGCGGCTGAGGTGATGTCCCCGCCGGTGCTGCGGGAGAAGCGCCGGACGGAGACCGAGAGCTGGGACACGACTTGGCCGCCGACTTGGCCGGTGGCCCCGGTCACGAGAATCGTCATGCCCCAACCGTGCAACCTCAACCGCGGTTCAAGTCAAGACACGGTCAGTGTGTACGTCGTTTTCAGCGCACCGCCAGTGATCGTGATCGGATACGTGCCACGCTGGAATGGCGCGATCACGGTCATCCGCGAAGTCCCGCCTGCGTGGACCGACTGCGGATTGAAGAACGGTTTGAACTGCACGCCGGTCGCGTCCAAAGTGACCGAGACACCCTCGACGCTCACGGTCGCGTTGAGAAATCCGCCCGGCGAAGCAGTTCCCGATGCAGGCGAAACCGTCAACTTGCCTTCGCCAGGCGGGTTGTTGTTGCCGATCTCAGCGGCCACCCAGTCGCCCATGTCGTTGGTCAGGCGCGCGTAGATGCTGTACCACTTGAAGTCGCTTCGGCTCCACGAAGCCAAACCGATGATTTTCCCGTCGACGATCAACGGACCGCCGCTGTCGCCAGGCAGGATTGTCACGCGCCCGTCGTTGTACCCGGCGCAAATCATTGTCGCGGCCTTGAATCCGGCGCCGACGCCTTGGCATTGCTGCGCCCCGTTGACGATCGGCAGCAACGCTTTGTCCAGGGTCACATCACGGGACGCGTCGTCGAAATCCTTCTTGCCGTAACCAAAGCCGAGCCCGTTCTTGCCTGGCGCTTCCAAACCAGCGTCCTTTGAGGTCGCGACGGTCGCGTACTTCCCGCCGCGCACAGGGATATCGTCGGCTGTGGTCACCACGGCCACGTCATAACCTTGATCGAAGTTCACGTACCGAGGGTGCTTTTTGTACTCGACAACCTGTGTGCGGAAACCGCCGCCAGCGTTGAGATCATCGAGTCCATAGAGGAACGACTTCTGACCAGCCGCATCAGCGCAGTGTGCGGCGATCACGATTTTCCGTGACGCGACAACGGATCCACTGCACGACTGGCCTTGCGGTCGTGATCCGCCTTCGCGCAGCCCGGCGATGATCGCCGGGAACTCGTCCACGGTCGCATCCTGTCCATTGTAGAAGATGCGCCCGCGTCCGACGAGCGCGGGATCACGTCACCTTCAAACGAGACAGCGGTTTCCGAGGCCTCGGCCGGACAGGCAAGGAAAGTGAGCGCGAGCAAGCCCACCAGGGTTCGTTTCACCGGATATCCTCTCGACGCAGGGTTCTTCCACTGTCGAGCGAACCGGTCACGCGAACAATCGGGGCAGTCATCCGTAGGGATACGGATCTAATTCTTCCCGCCGACCCGGATCGTCATCTCCTGCGCGACCTTCTGCACCTCAGCGGCCAGGTCCGGCCACGTCTCCCCGCATTCGGGCGAGCACGAATGCCGGAAGGTCGCGCTGATCGCCGCGATCGGCCGTCCACCATGGTCGAAAATCGGCGCGGCGACCGAAGCGAACCCAGCGGTCACGTACCCGTCCTCCACCGCCCAACCGCGTCGGCGCTCGGCGGTGAGCATCCGACGCAACGAAGGCAAGTCGCGCGGCCCACGGTCGGTCCGTGCCACAAAGCTGTCCTTCGACGGAAACAAGGCCCTGACCTGGGCGGCAGGCAAGAAAGCCAGTATCGCCCGGCCTGAGGCGGGCAGTTGAGCGGGCAGCCGGACACCGACCGAGGTCACGAGCGACTGCGGATGGGACGGCTGCTCGCGGACCACGTACAACGTCTCGGCGCCGTGCAGCACGCCCAAATGCCCGGTATGCCCGACACGGTCGGCGAACCGGCGCAACAATGGCCGCGCGAGTCGTTCGAGCGGGTCTTGGCGCAGGTAGGCCGAACCGACCTCGAAAGCCGTCACGCCAAGGCCGTACCTGCGTTCTTCCGGCAGGTGGGTGACGAACCCGGCCTCGGCGAGTTCAGCGAGCAGGTGATACGTGGTCGAACGAGGTAACCCCAGCTCACGGGCCACGGTCGCGGCCGACACGGGCCCTGGGCGCCCGGCGATCAGGCGCAGCACGGCAAGGCCGCGACGCAACGCGGGCACGTCCGAACTGGTCACCACAAATGTCACGCTAACCCGGCTCAACAAATCCGGTCAGCCGAGCATTGGAGGCGCGTGAACTTCGAAGAGTTCGTCAGCGCCCGGCTGGACGCGTTGCTGCGCTACGCCATGGCGCTGAGCTGCGACCCGCACCTGGCGCAGGACGTCGTGCAGGAGACGTTGCTGCGTGCCCAAGTGCGGTGGTCACGCATCAGCGCGCTGGATCACCCGGCTGCTTACGTGAAGAAAATGGTGACGAACGAGTACCTGTCGTGGCGCAGACGCAAGGCCAGACGGGACGTGGCCGTATCGCAGTTGGAGATCGTCAGCGAGACGACTGACCCGATCGCCAGCTACGACCTGCGCGACGCGATGCTCGCCCGAATCGCGCAGTTGCCACGCAAACAGCGGGCCGCCGTGGTCCTGCGCTACTACGAAGGCTGCGACGACCAGGAGATCGCCGAACTCCTTGGCTGCGGCGTGACCACGGTCCGAAGCCACATCTCCCGCGCGCTCGGCACGTTGCGCGTCGCCAACACGGAGCCAGTCGCATGAACGAGACCGAAGAACTGATCAAAGCCGCGCTGACCAAGCACGTCGAAGGCACTCCACACCCCGGCCCGATCCTGAACGCGTTGAGCACGCGCAGGCGCCGGGTCCGACCGACCCTGATCGCGATCATCGCCGCAGCCGCGGTCGCCGTGGGCATCGCGCTGCCGATCGCCATGCAGAAACCCGAAGCCTCGGCTCCGCCAGCGCACACACCGATGCCTGTCGAGCCAAGCAAGGGCATCAAGATGCGGTACGTCCTGCAGCCCCTGCCCGGGTTCACCGAGCGCAATCGCGCGGCGAGCCTGGATGGCAGCTACCAGGTCAGGACCTGGATGAAGGACATCTGTCCGCAAGGCAAGCACGGCCCGGAGTGCGTCGCCAGCCTGAGCCTGCTCATGTACACGGCCAAGCACCCTTACTTCGCTGACACGCCCCAGTCGCAAGGCGACAGCGTCGTCATCGGTGCGGGACAGGCCCGGGTGTGGGTGGATGCCCGGCAGACGATGGCCAAGCTGACTCTGCGGCCGGCTGGGCCGGACACAGTGCTGCATCTGAGCCTGTTCGATCCCGCGGGGGACACCAGGCGGAAAATCATCGAGCTGGCCCGCACGATCGGCGTGGACAACACCACGGCCGTACAGCCCGCTTTGTCATTCGGCTGGTTGCCCGCCGGGTTCACCAGAACCGTTGTGGGTGTCCGGGGCGGTTCGCCGTCGACTGCCGAGCCTGGGATCCAAGCGCAGCCTGACAATGCACGCGCGGGCGATGTGGAGGCCAGGATCGTGCCCAAGGCGGTGGACGAGCCAGGCAGCGGCATGCTCGCCGTGACCTTGCCCGATGGGCGCCAGGTGCAGATTCAGGCGTCCGGCAGCCCACGTATCCCGCTTGACCAGCTGCGCAGGATCGCCGAAAACCTGGCCGTCGAACCCGCGCCCGACCTTTCCTGGGTCGGCAAGTAAGCCCCTCGTGAGTGGTTATCAGGGTTAGAGCATGGATAACCACTCACGAGCAGAACGTCTGAGATACCAGACACCATCAGCGCTTACCAGGTCGTGCCAAAGCCGCCAGCGCGGTGTGATGGGCCAATGGCAGAACCGGTAGCCCTGGGTCTCACCCCGATCAGCCGCGCCGACGTGGTCGCGGTCGCTCGTGATGGCGTAGGCGTTCGTCTGACTGACGACGCCCTGCGCGCCGTGGCGCGGTCGCGCGAGCACATCGAACGACTGGCGTCCCGGCCTGAACCGACCTACGGCGTGTCCACCGGCTTCGGCGCGCTCGCGGTCCGCCACATCCCACCGGTACGGCGGACCGCGCTGCAGCACGCTGTCGTGCGGTCGCACGCGGCAGGCGCGGGTCCCGAAGTCGAGGCCGAAGTGGTCCGTGGCCTGATGTTGCTGCGGCTGCGCACGCTCGCGATGGGCCACAGTGGCGTCAAAACGTCCACAGTGGAAGCCCTCGCTGGCATGATCAACGCCGGGATCGTCCCGGTTGTCCAGGAATACGGCTCGCTCGGGTGTTCCGGCGACCTCGCGCCGCTTTCCTCGATCGCGCTCGCTCTCACCGGCGAAGGCGACGTGCGGGTGGACGGGGTACTGCGGCCCGCGGCCGATGCCTTGCGGGAAGCCGGGATCACACCGGTCAGTCTGGCCGAGAAAGAGGGCCTCGCGCTGATCAACGGCACCGACGGCATGCTCGGGATGCTGATCATGGCAAGCGCTGACCTGCGCAAGCTGATGAAGATCGCCGACCTGACCGCGGCGATGACCATCGAGGCCCTGCTCGGCACCGACCGGGTCTTCCAGGCCGAGTTGCACGCCCTGCGCCCGCACCCTGGCCAGGGCGAATCCGCCCGCCGGATGGCCGAGATCCTGGCCGACTCCGAGATCGTCGCCAGCCACCGCGGCCCGGACTGCACGCGAGTCCAGGACGCGTACTCGATGCGTTGCTCTCCGCAGGTGCACGGCGCCGCGCTGGACACCCTGACCCATGCTGAGCTCGTCGCGGACCGGGAACTTGCGTCCGCTGTGGACAATCCGGTCGTGCTGGCCGACGGCCGCGTCGAGTCCAACGGCAACTTCCACGGCGCGCCGATCGCCTACGTACTGGACTTCCTGGCTATTCCGGTCGCTGACGTGGCCAGCATGGCCGAGCGGCGCACCGACCGGATGCTCGACGTTTCCCGTTCGCACGGACTGCCCGCGTTCCTCGCCGACGACCCTGGCGTGGACTCCGGGCACATGATCGCCCACTACACGCAGGCCGCCGTGGTCGCCGAGCTCAAGCGGCTGGCGGTGCCCGCGTCGGTCGACTCGATCCCGACCAGTGCCATGCAAGAGGACCACGTCTCGATGGGCTGGGCGGCCGCGCGCAAGCTGCGCAAGGCGGTCGACGGCTTGACCACGGTCCTCGCGATCGAACTGCTCACCGCCGCACGCGCGCTCGACCTGCGTGCCCCACTCAAACCATCGACGGCGACCGCGGCCGCCGTCGCCGCGTTGCGTACACGTGTTCCCGGGCCAGGGCCGGACCGGCACCTCGCGCCCGAAATCGCCGCTGCCGAAGAACTGATCCGCTCTGGAGGCATCAAGTGACCATTCGGGCTGCCACCGGCACCACCCTGACCGCGAAGAGCTGGGCAACCGAGGCCCCGCTTCGCATGCTGCACAACAACCTCGACCCGGCCGTCGCCGAGCGCCCCGAGGATCTCGTGGTCTACGGCGGCACGGGCAAGGCCGCGCGCGACTGGCCGAGCTTCCACGCGATCACCCGTGAGCTGACCGAGCTCAACCAGGACGAGACGCTGCTGGTGCAGTCCGGGCGTCCGGTCGGCGTGCTGCGTACCCACGAATGGGCGCCGCGCGTGCTGATCGCCAACTCCAACCTGGTGCCGGACTGGGCCAGCTGGCCGGAGTTCCGCAGGCTGGAAGCCGCCGGACTGACCATGTACGGCCAGATGACCGCGGGTTCGTGGATCTACATCGGAACCCAGGGCATCCTGCAGGGCACGTACGAGACCTTCGCCGCGATCGCCAACAAGAGGTTCGGCGGCTCGCTGCGCGGCACCCTGACCGTCACCGCGGGACTCGGCGGCATGGGCGGCGCCCAGCCGTTGGCCGTGACCATGAACGACGGCGTCGCGCTGGTCATCGAGGTCGACCCGCACCGCGCGCAACGGCGACTTGAGACGCGGTACCTGGACGAGCTCGCGTCCGATTTGGACCGTGCGATCGCGCGGGTCGAAGCCGCGAAGCGGGAAGGACGGGCACTTTCCGTCGGTGTGGTAGGAAATGCCGCCGAGATCCTGCCGGAACTGCTTCGTCGCGGGGTCGAGGTCGACATCGTCACCGACCAGACGTCCGCGCACGATCCCTTGATGTACCTGCCAAAGGGCGTAGCGCTTGAGGACTGGTCGGATTACGCGGCCAAGAAGCCGGACGAGTTCACCGACCGCGCACGCGACTCGATGGCCGAGCACGTCGACGCCATGCTTGGCTTCCTCGACAAGGGCGCCGAGGTGTTCGACTACGGCAACTCCCTGCGTGGCGAGGCCAAACTCGGTGGCTGCGAACGGGCTTTCGACTTCCCCGGCTTCGTGCCCGCGTACATCCGACCGCTGTTCTGCGAGGGCAAGGGTCCGTTCCGCTGGGCGGCACTGTCCGGCGACCCCAAGGACATCGCTGCTACTGACCAGGCGATCCTGGAGTTGTTCCCGGAGAACGAGTCGCTGGCCAGATGGATCAAGATGGCTCAGGAACGTGTTGAGTTCCAAGGCCTTCCCGCCCGGATCTGCTGGCTCGGTTACGGCGAACGGCACCTCGCCGGCCTGCGCTTCAACGAAATGGTGGCCAGCGGGGAATTGTCCGCGCCGGTCGTGATCGGCCGTGACCACCTCGACTGTGGTTCGGTGGCTTCGCCTTACCGCGAGACCGAGGCAATGGCTGACGGCTCGGACGCAATTGCCGACTGGCCGCTGCTCAACGCCATGGTGAACACCGCGTCCGGTGCGACGTGGGTGTCCATTCACCACGGTGGCGGCGTCGGCATCGGCCGGTCCATCCACGCCGGACAGGTGACTGTCGCAGATGGAACGGACCTGTCCGCGCAGAAGATCGAGCGCGTGCTGACCAATGATCCCGGGATGGGCGTACTACGCCATGTGGACGCTGGATACGACCGTGCGGGGGAAATTGCCCAATCACGGGGTGTGCATATTCCGATGACCCGGGCATGATCTTGCTATGAGCACGGCGACCGAGCTGCTGACCGCCATCAAAGACGTCGGGACTGACCCGGCGCGCGGCGGGTATTCCCGGCACGGCTTCGACACCTCGGAGCTGGAATTACGGGAGTGGTTCACCGCCGAAGCGGGCAAACGCGGCCTTGAGGTCGAAGTCGACCGGAACGGCAACATCTGGGCCTGGTGGGGCACACCAGGCCCAGACGCCCTGGTCACCGGCAGCCACCTGGATTCCGTGCCCGGTGGCGGCGCCTTCGACGGCCCGCTCGGCGTCGTGTCCAGTCTCGCCGCGGTGGACGTGTTGCAGGCCAAGGGTTTCCAGCCGTCACGGCCGCTCGCGCTGATGGTGTTCGCTGAGGAGGAGGGCGGCCGCTTCGGCGTGCCATGCCTCGGTTCCCGGCTGCTCAGCGGTGCGACTCCCGCTGACGTCGCGTTGAATCTGAAAGACAATGCCGGAAACACGTTCGCGGACGCCGTGAAGGCCGCCGGGCTCGATCCTTCCCGGATCGGTAAAGACTCCGAGGCGTTGTCCCGGATCGGGCGCTTTGTCGAACTGCACGTCGAACAGGGCCGTGCGCTGATCGATCTGGACGCGCCAGTCGCCGTGGCCACGTCCATCCTCGCGCACGGTCGCTGGCGGTTCCGGTTCACCGGCGAGGGCAACCACGCTGGCGCCACTCCGATGGGCATCCGGCGTGACCCGATGCTCCCAGCGTCCCAGCTGATCCTTTCCGCACGGTGGGCCGCGTCCAGTGTGGACGGAGCACGGGCCACGGTCGGCCGCATTGTGCCCACACCTGGTGGTACGAACGTGATCGCCTCGGCGGTGGATGTCTGGCTCGACGCGCGCGCTCCCAACGACGGCCGGACGCGATCGGTCGTCGAGCGGATCACCGCGGCCGCCACGCAGGCAGCCCGAGACGAGGGCTGCGAGCTGACCGTGACCGAAGAGTCCTATGGGGACACCGTCCACTTTGATGCTTCGTTGCGGGACGAGCTTTCCGAGATCCTTGGCACAGTGCCCGCGCTGCCGACTGGCGCCGGTCATGACGCCGGGATTCTGGCTGCTCATGTGCCGACCGCGATGTTGTTCGTGCGTAACCCGACTGGCATCAGTCACGCGCCAGAGGAACATGCCGAGCCCGACGACTGTGAGGCGGGTGTCGAAGCGCTCGCGAAGGTTCTCGAGAAGCTAGCTGCCGAATGAGATATTGGTGTGAGCACGCCTGGCTGGACTCGTCAGGCGTGCGTTCCAGCGTTGTTGTCGACGTCGCCGACGGCAGGATCACTGCTGTCGTGCCCGATTCGCCGTGCCCGCCCGACGCGCACCGGCTCACTGGCTTGGTGCTGCCGGGTTTCGCGAACGCGCATTCGCACGCTTTCCATCGCGCATTGCGCGGCCGTACACACGCGGACGGCGGTACATTTTGGACCTGGCGCACCGGCATGTATTCACTGGCTTCGAAGCTCGATCCGGACAGCTATCTGAAGCTGGCGACGGCCGTGTACGCCGAGATGGCGTTGGCCGGGGTGACATGTGTCGGCGAGTTCCACTATGTACACCACGCGCCCGGCGGATCCCGCTACGCCGATCCTAATGCGATGTCCGAGGCGTTGCGGGAAGCGGCTTCGCTGGCCGGAATCCGCGTGACGCTGCTGGACACGTGTTATCTGGCAGGCGGAATCGACCAGCCGCTTGATCCTTCGCAGCTGCGCTTTTCGGATGGCTCAGTGGATGCTTGGACGTCTCGGGTTTCCTCGTTGCGGTCCGACTCGACGTTGCTTGCGGGCGCTGCGATCCACTCGGTCCGTGCGGTGCCGCGATCGTCCTTGTCTGCTTTGGTTTCCGCGTGGCCTACTGGCCCGCTGCATGTGCATTTGTCTGAGCAGCCAGCGGAGAACGAAGCGTGTCTTTCGGCTTACGGTCTGAGTCCAACCGAGTTGCTGGCGGAGGCTGGCGCGCTGTCACCGCGTACGACCGCAGTTCACGCGACGCATTTGTCCACCAAGGACATCTCGCTGCTTGGATCTTCAGGGACCGGCGCGTGCTTCTGCCCGACGACAGAGGCTGACCTGGCCGACGGGATCGGGCCAGCGCGTGAACTCGTTGACGCGGGTTCACCGTTGTCGCTCGGCAGCGACCAGCACGCGGTGATCGATCCTTTGCTGGAAGCCCGTGCCCTGGAACACGGCGAACGGCTGCGTACGGGTCAGCGCGGCCGGTTCACGCCCGCGGAGCTGTTCTCGGCGCTGACGGCACACGCCAGCCTCGGCTGGCAACCGGGATTCGCCGACCTGGTGGCGATCTCGTTGGACACCCCGCGAACCGCGGGGTGCCTGCCCGAGCAGGCGATGCTCGTGGCGACCGGGGCAGACGTGCATACGGTCATCGCCAGTGGCAAGGTGATAGTCGAGGACGGGCACCATCGCGTCGGCGACGTCGGTCGGCTGCTGGCCGCGGCGATTGAGGAGTTGTGGCGATGAGTTTGCTGCTCACCGGTATCGGCGAGCTGACCACGAACGACGACGAACTGGGCACACTGCACGACGCGGCGTTGGTGATCGACGGTGACTCGGTGGTCTGGACAGGCCCGGCATCCTCAGCACCCGCGGCCGACGACGCGGTGGACCTGGAAGGCCGCGCGGTCCTGCCCGGCTGGGTCGACAGCCACACCCACCTGGTCTTCGCAGGAGACAGGACAACAGAATTCGCTGCCCGAATGGCCGGACAAGCCTACCGTGCGGGCGGAATCGCCGTTACGGTCGGCGCAACCCGTTCGGCATCAGACGAAGAACTGACCGCGGTGATCCGTAAGCACGTCGCCGAAGCCGTGTCCCAGGGCACGACGTACATCGAGACCAAGACCGGCTACGGCCTCGATGTCCCGAACGAACTGCGTTCCGCGGTTTTGGCCTCGTCCGAAGTGGACGAAGTCACGTTCCTCGGCGCACACCTGGTGCCGCAGGGCTGGGACGCGGATTCCTATGTGGACCTTGTCTGCGGCGAAATGCTTGCCGCAGTCGCGCCCCACGTCCGGTGGATTGACGTCTTCTGCGAAACCGGAGCATTCGATGGCCAGCAGTCACGCGCGGTGTTGCAGGCAGGCGCGAAACACGGCCTCGGCCTTCGTGTCCACGGCAACCAACTCGACTATGGCCCGGGCGTGCGTCTTGCCGTCGAGCTGAATGCCGCTTCGGTCGACCATTGCACGTACCTCACAAAGTCCGATGTGGACGACCTTGCCAGCTCGGAAACCGTGGCGACCTTGTTGCCCGCTTGCGACCTGTCGACCCGCCAACCCTTGCCAGACGCGCAATCCCTGCTGAACGCTGGCGCCACAGTTGCCTTGGCCTCGAACTGCAACCCGGGCTCCTCGTACACAACCTCAATGGCCTTTTGTGTCGCCATCGCCGTACTCCAGATGCGAATGAGCGTCTCCGAAGCCGTCCGCGCAGCCACCTGGGGCGGCGCCCGAGCCCTACGCCGCGAGCACGAGATCGGCATCCTCCGCCAAGGCGCCCGCGCGGACATCCACGTCCTCGACGCCCCCTCAATCACCCACCTCGCCTACCGCCCAGGCGTCCCCCTAACCCACGCCGTATGGCGCAAAGGAACTCGCGCCCGCTAAAACACCGTGTCCACCGTTCCTGAAGAGTGTGTCCACCGTTCCGACACACCGTGTCCACCGTTCCGGCACACCGAAATGCACGTTGCTGAACAGTCAAATCCACACCGCGCGATTCCGGCGAGTTGTCCACAGGTGAGGAGTTGTCCACAGCCTGGCGCCGGGCAGTCTGGCCACGGTGACACCTGACCGGCCACCGTGGCCGTATGCACATCAACAGCGGTCTGCACGGCGCCCACCTCAAGCACGTACTGGTTGAGGCGTTCGGTGTGTACGAGATCCGGGCGAAGCTCAACAACGGGTTTTTCGTTCACTTCAGCAAGGAAGTACTGGTCGAACGGCATCGGGCGGCTGATTTCCTGACTCGCGCCGCCGCCGCCATCCTGCACGCTGGCCCGCCAGCTGCCCTGAGCAGCCATACCTCGGCGCGTCTCTACGGTTGCGAGGCAGCCGATGACGCCCCCATCCACGTTTTGCTCCCGTACAGACGTCGGCTGCGTTCTCGCGAAGGTATGGCCGTGCACCACAGTGGAATGGCAGCGTGGCGGGTTGAGACAGTGCACGGACTGCCAGTTCTGGCCCTCGAGTATTCGCTGGCTGAGATGCTGTGCCGGGCGCGACCCGCTGGCGCGTTCGCCTGTCTTGAGCAAGCGCTTGCGATGCAGAAGGACGAAGCTCGTGAGCGGTTCCGGGATCTGGTGGCGGAATGCGTCCTGGCCAGACTCGACAAACGCGGATATCGGCGCGCCAAGATGCTCCTTGAGCTCGCGACCGGCTTGACCGAGTCGCCGGCGGAGGGCTGGTTGCTGGTGCAGCTGGCGGACGCTGGCATCCCTGAGCCAGTGCCGCAGTTCGCCGTCGTCGGAATAGACGGGCGTGAACGGTATCGACTGGACTTCGCGTGGCCGGACTTGCGCGTCGCACTGGAATACGACGGGTATGCGGCCCATGAGGGGCGGGAGTCGCGCGATCTGGAGCGGGAGCAGGACCTTGTTCGGCGTGGCTGGATCGTGGTTCGCGCGACGGTTGCTGACCTGAAGGACCCCATCAGGCTCATCGCGGAGATTCGGCAGGCGTTCCTCCGTCGACGCGTCGCGGTCTAGGGATTTCGGTGTGCGGCAACGTGTATTTCGGTGTGCCGGAATGGTGGACACGGTGTTCTGGAACGGTGGACACAGGCTTCAGGAACGGTGGACACGGGTGGGAGGGGTGCGCGCCCGCTGAGTGAGGGGCCTCAGCGGGCGCGCTTGTTTGGGTGGTTAGCTGATTTCGTAGGTCAGGTCCGAGTAGAACGCGGTCAATGGGCTTGCCCATGAGGTTCCGTTGGCGACGTTGCAGCCGGTGTTGCTGCGGCTGTGCAGGGCTGTGGCGTAGCGGTTTCCGCTTGCTGCCAGCCAGTACCAGCCGCCGCCGCTGTCTCCGCCGCAGGCGTCGTAGCCGGAGATCCGGACCATGCCGCGGGTTCCCGCGTCACTTGTGCTTGTGACTGTGGCGCAGGGGTTTCCGGCTCGGGCCGGGTTGGTGTAGCTGGCCGACAGGCAGGCGACGTCGTTGACCAGGAAGAACGACTTGCCCTTCACCGGGGAGGTGTTCGACCCTGCTCCGATGTAGATTCGGCCGCTGTTCACGTTGCCGTAGAACGCGTTCGTGGACACGATTCGGGTCACGTCCGAGACGCCTGAGTCGATCCGGCCGCTCACCGAGCCGACGCCACGGATGACGGCCGTGCCGTTGGACCAGTTCTCGCCGATGCCGGTGCTGCAGTGGCCCGCGGTGAGGGTGATCCGCTGGTTGGCTGAGTTGCGTGCGGTGTAACCGATCGAACACCAGTGCTGGCCTGTGCCGTTGCGCATGATCAGGCCTGCGGCGAGGAAGTCGTCGCAGTTCGCACGGTCGGTGCAGGCGTCGGCTTCGACGGCCGGGTTCTGGTTGTTCGTGACGGCGACACCGGCTTGGCTCAGCTCTGCTCGCCGGGCAGCAGCAGGGACAGCGGCCACAACCTGGTTGTTCTGCACGTCCACGCCGATGTTGCCCGCGGCTGCTTTAGCGAGCGCGGAGGTGCCGGTGCGCAGTGCCTCGGCTTCGGCGTTGAGCTGGTCGAAGCTGCGGGCCACTAATGGGGTGTCGACCTTCACGCCCTTGCTCGCGCCGATCGCGGCGAGGGACTTTCCGGTCGACGCCAAGGTCACGGCCAGGTGGTAGGTCGCCGTGTAGGGGTCGAACCAGCCACCGCCGAACGACTTCCACTGTCTGCTGACCTCGGCCTTGAGGTCCTCACCGGCCGACTGGGCCTGCGCCGCGGCGCGTGCCTTGGCTGGTGACAGGTCAGGGTGGGACTTCAGATAGGCCTGCGCGATCGTCGCGACGGCATCGGTGCCCGAGTCGTACGCCACCTTCGCCGGCGCCGCGGTCGCAGGCGCGGCGAGTACTCCGAGAATGGAAATACCTGCCACTGCCAGAACAGCGTTTTTTCGGAACATAAATCCTCCCTTTGAAAAAAGGCATGACAACAACACCGACGTATGTCGGAATTTCGGTGCTTTTCGAACCGGTCATCACCGTGCTTCAACGACGCGGATCGCGACGGTACGGCGATTGCTCGATGAATGTCAACGCGCTACCGGGCATAATGCAAACGGCTGCAATCAGGTATTTTCCCCTCGCCCGATCGGGCGGCCCGAAGGCGCGGCGGTGGCATCACGTGGCATCACGCGTGGCACCACGAATTTCGATGCCCTGACCTGTGAAAACTCTGAGTGGCATCAGTTTGGGGTTGCAGTGGTGCCATCGTGGTGCCATGGTTAGCGCCATGGACCTCACCCCATACGTCGAGAACCTCCGAGCCGAGCTGGCCGTCGCTGCCGAAGCTGGCGGCGAGGAGGCAAAGGCACTGGCTGAGCGGCTCACCGCGCCGCTGGACTCGGCAGTGCGGTTGACCCTGCTGAGCGCCCTCTCGGCGGCCGCGGAGGAGATCACCCGCGATCTCGCTCCCGGTTCGGTTGACGTCCGGCTGCGCGGGATGGACCCCACTTTCGTCGTGGTGCCACCGGTGACACCAGGCCCCGCCGAGCCGGAGCCCGCGCCGGTGATGGCGCCACTCGCGGACGAGGCGGCCACCGCGCGGATCAACTTCCGGCTCCCTGACCAGCTCAAACAACGAGTCGAGCAGGCGGCCAACCGGGACGGCGTGTCGATCAACACCTGGCTCGTGCGCGCCGTCGCGGCCATGGTCGACGGCGATGGTGCCACCAAGAAACGTGGCGGAACCTGGGAAGGACAATCCTTCTCCGGCTGGGTCCGCTGATCAATCACCCCGAAAGGAAATGCTGTCATGACTGTTTTCCAGACCCCGGAACCGATCTTCGTCACGCTCGATCTCGCTGTCGGCGAAGCGCGGATCTTCGCCAGCGATCGCGTTGACACTGTTGTGGACGTCCGGCCACGGGATGATTCCAGTAGTAACGACCGGAAGGCGGCCGAAAAAACAATCGTCGAGTATTCCGACGGCAAGCTGGTCGTCAAAACACCGAAATGGCCGATGGTCGGCAAGGGCGGCACGCTCGACATCACGATCGAGCTGCCCGCCGGCAGCAGGCTCAGGGCCGACGGGCAGGTGGCCGAGCTCTACGCCGAGGGCCGGCTCGGCGACGTGCACTACGAGACCGATCACGGCGGCGTCAAGTTCGAGCAGACCGGAGTGCTGACGGTGACCAGCGGGCACGGCAAGGTGGTCGTCGGTCAGGTCACCGGACACGCCGAGCTGCGCACCGGGTCCGGCGACGTGAAGGTCGGCCGGGTGGACGGCACCGCGAACGTCAAGAACAGCAACGGCCGGATCAGCATCGGCGAGGTCTCCGGCGAGCTGAAGGTGACGTCGGCCAACGGTGAGGTCGAGGTCGAGTCGGCCGCGGCTGGCTTGACCGTGAAGAACTCGCACGGTGACATCCGGATCGGCGAGGTCGTCCGTGGCACGGTTTCGCTGACCACCAACCACGGCGGCGTGGAATTCGGCGTACGCGAAGGAACCGCGGCCTGGCTGGAGCTCAAGACCAAGCACGGCACGGTTCGCAACAACCTTGAGACGACCGAGGCGCCGGGGAACACCGAAGAGACCGTGGAAGTTCGTGTCCACACGGGATTCGGCAACATCAAGGTGCACCGCGCGGCCTGAGTATGGGCACGCATGATCCCTCGAACCAGGCAGTGACTCTCGGCATGGCCTGTGGTGCCTGAATCGAGCTTGTGGCTGCAGCCTATTTAATCTTTTCTTTCTCATTCTCTGAATTCATGCCGGGGCGGAGCTATGCCCTTCATCAGCCAAGGAAGGAACCATGACGCTTGCGATCAATGTGGCGGGACTGCGGAAGTCCTACGGCGACAAGGTGGTGCTTGACGGCATCGACCTCACAGTCGCCGAAGGAACGATCTTCTCCCTGCTCGGCCCGAACGGCGCCGGCAAGACCACCACCGTGCAGATCCTGTCCACCCTGCTGACCGCGGACGACGGCAAAGTCGTTGTGGCAGGCCATGATCTAGCCGCTAACCCGAGCGGCGTGCGCGGTTCGATCGGAGTGACGGGTCAGTTCTCCGCAGTGGACAACATGCTCACCGGCGAGGAAAACCTGCTGCTGATGGCAGATCTGCACCACCTGTCCAAAGCAGAGGGACGCACGCGTGCTGCGGAACTGTTGGCACAGTTCGATCTGGTCGACGCGGCCAGCAAAACACCGATGACCTACTCCGGTGGCATGCGCCGCAGGCTCGACCTGGCGATGACCTTGGTCGGCAACCCGAGGATCATCTTCCTCGACGAGCCGACCACCGGGCTGGACCCCCGCAGCCGCCGCACGATGTGGGACATCATTCGCCAGCTGGTCAAGGACGGCGTGACGATTTTCCTTACGACACAATACCTGGAGGAAGCCGATCAACTCGCGGACCGAATCGCGGTGTTGAACGGCGGCAAGCTGGTCGCCGAAGGCACCGCGGACCAACTCAAGCGGCTGATCCCCGGCGGTCACGTCCGACTGCAGTTCGCGGACATCCCACGCCTCAACCACGCCGCGCATGTGCTGGGCGGAACCCGTGACGACGACGCGCTGACGCTGAGCGTGCCGTCCGACGGCGGAGTCCAATCCCTACGGTCTCTTTTGGACCAGCTGGCCATCGATCTGGTCGAGGTCGACAGCCTGTCGGTGCACCTGCCAGACCTTGACGATGTGTTCTTCGCCATGACCGCAAAGGAAACCGCCGATGAGCACACTGGCACTCGCGGTGCGTGACTCGAGCTCCATGCTGCGCCGCGACTTCACGCACTCCAAACGCAACCTGATGATGACCATCAGCGGAATCGCGACGCCGGTGTTCATGATGCTGCTGTTCGCCGGGGTGTTCGGCGGCGCGATAGGGCCACAAGGAATCGACTACATCGACTTCTTAGCCCCAGGAATCATCATCATGTCGGCAGGCACCGGCTCGGCGGCGACAGCCGTAAAAGTCTGCCAGGACATGGCGGAAGGAATCATCGACCGCTTCCGGACGATGGACATCGCCCGTTCGTCCGTCCTGATCGGACAGGTGGTCGGCAGTGTGATCAGGACAGTGCTGAGCGCGGTGCTCGTCGTCGGAGTGGCGCTGTTGCTTGGCTTCAGTCCGACGGCCAGTGTCGGTGAATGGCTGGCGGTGCTGGGCATCTACGTCCTGCTGACATTCGCTCTCACCTGGCTGGCCGTCGCATTCGGACTCAAGGCGGCCACACCGGCTGGCGCCAACAGCCTGACGCTGATCGTGCAGTTCCTGCCGTTCATCAGCAGCGCGTTCGTCAACCCGGCGACGATGTCCGCGCCAGTCCGCTGGTTCGCCGAGAACCAGCCGTTCAACCCGGCCATCGAAACCATCCGCGGCCTGCTCACCGGCGGCCCGATCGGCAACAACGCCTTGATCGCGGTCATCTGGGCGGTCGTGATCAGTGCCGTCGGCTACCTCTGGGCCCGCAAGCTCTACAACCGTCCCAAAGCCAAATAGAAGCTGGGGTACGAGCACCTCACTGTCCACACCGGACAGTGAGGTGCTCGTCTGTGTCACAGCGAGCCGTCGCGCCACGGACCGGTGATCGCGAACGTGATCCCCGGAGTCTGGATGTTGGCGAACAACCACTTGCCACGAATGGGGTCGAATGTGGATCCGCACCATTCCCTGGTCGAGTAGTCACCCGGCCGGATCGCCGGCTTGCCAGGCACACCGTTCGGGATGACGACATTGTTGGCAGCGAACGGGAAAATCTCTCCCTTGCCGGTTAGTCCGTGCATGAACTGCACACCGCTGCCGTCTTCGCACAGGACGATCCCGCCGCGCGGGCTGACCGCGATGTTGTCCGGATTGGACAGAACATCCTGCCCAGGCGACGCGAACAACACCCGCAACCGGCCATTGCGCGGATGGAACTCGAAGACCTGGCCAAGGCCGGTCGGTCCGCCGCTGGTGGACACGATGTAGATGCGGCCGTTGCCGTACCACGCGCCTTCGAGCCGGGAGAATGTCGCGCCACCCTTGGCAATTCCTTGGTCCGTTGGCCGAGGCACGTCAGGGCCTGGGTCCGGTTCGTCGATCCGGACCCAACTGGTCTCGTGGTAGACCGTTCCCGCCGGGTCGGCGCTGGTGCTGTAGGTGGCGTCGCCGATCTTGAGCATCTCCAGCACACCACCGGCCCGCAGATGCCCACGAACCTTGGGGCGGAAGCGGAACAGGCCCGCCGTGCCGTCGTCCTCGGTTTCGTAGACGTAGCCGGTGTCCGGATCGATCGCGACAGCTTCGTGCTCGAACCGGCCCATCTCTTTGAGCGGCTTCGGATCGCCCTTGCCGGTCGCGGGAACTTCGAAGATGTAGCCGTGCTGACGACCGGTGGTCGGGTTGACGTCCAGCGTCTCCTCGCACGTCAACCAGGTGCCCCACGGCGTCGGCCCGCCCGCGCAGTTGCGCACAGTGCCGGACAGGCTGGCGAAACTGTGTTCGAACTTGCCGTCATCAGGGTCGAACACGATCGTGCTCGTGCCGCCGCCCGCGTCGGAATCGTAAGCGGGATCAGTGAATTTGCCGTTGAAGCCGCCAACTTCGTGATTGCGGACGAGATGCACGCCACCCCGTCGCCCGGCGCGGAACGCCGCCATCCCGTCATGCAACGACGGCGTCGGGATCCCGTCGTCCATCAGGTCGCCGGTCCAGCCGTAGCTGATGTATTCGAACCCGCGAGGCAGAAGTAGTAAGGGAAGTCCGGTGGTGTGGTCCCGAACCGGCGCCAGTGGGCCATAGTCCGGGCTGTGCGGGCGTCTGGTGTTCCGCTCTGTGGCGGCCATCGCTGATCTCGTGGCCAGCGCGTCCAACGCGGTGGCACCGGCCAGAACAGCCGCCCCGCCAAGCAATGCACGACGGCCAACATCAGGACGTGGTGGTTCTGTGTGCTCGGTCACAAAGCGAGACTCTTGTCGCACACCATGGCCGTTAAGCAACATCAGCCCAACGGTTCAATGAATGTGCCCGATAACCACGTTTCTAGTCGTCGATGTCTTCGTCGTCGCGCGCGAGGTACGTGGCGAGGCGCTCGACGGCCTCTTCGTAGTCGGGGTTGGCGTCGACGAAGGCGCGCAGTTTCTCCGCGAGCCAGCCGAGGGTGACTTCCTCGTCGCCGCGGCGCCCTTCGAGCTCTTCGATTCCCCGGTCAGTGAAGTACATAGGTTCTCCATACACAAACGGCTCCCGGGGCACGCGCCCCGGGAGCCATCTTTATACAAGACGTCAGTCGGCGAAGGCCTGGTCGATCAGGCTTCGCTGCTCGACCTCGTGCACCTTCGACGAACCAACCGACGGGGCCGACATCGGGCGCCGCGAGACGCGCTTCATGTTGCCCATGCGCTCCGGGAACTTCTCGCGCACGAACAAGCCGTAGAACGGCCACGAGCCCTGGTTGGCCGGCTCTTCCTGCACCCAGCGCACGTCCGTCGCGTTCGGGTACTTGTCGAAGATCTGGCCGAGCTTCTTCACCGGCACCGGGTAGAGCTGCTCGACACGCACGATCGCCGTGTCGGTCACGCCGCGCTTGGCCTGCTCGGCCGCCAGCTCGTAGTAGAGCTTGCCGGACACGAACAGGATCTTGCGCACGCTCGCCGGGTCCGGCTGCGTCGGGTCGTCGAGCACCGACATGAACCGGCCGGAGGTGAAGTCCTCCACCGCGCTCACCGCCGCCTTGTTGCGCAGCATCGACTTCGGCGTGAAGACGATCAGCGGACGGGTCACGCCGTCCAGCGCGTGCCTGCGCAGCAGGTGGAAGTAGTTCGCCGGCGTGGACGGCACCGCCACGGTCATCGAGCCCTCTGCGCACAGCTGCAGGAACCGCTCGATGCGGCCAGAGGTGTGGTCAGGGCCCTGGCCTTCGTGGCCGTGTGGCAGCAGCAGCACGACGTCGGACAGCTGGCCCCACTTGGCCTCCGACGACGAGATGAACTCGTCGATCACCGACTGCGCGCCGTTGACGAAGTCACCGAACTGGGCTTCCCACAACACCAGCGCGTCGCCGTTAGCCACCGAGTAGCCGTACTCGAAGCCGACCGCCGCGTACTCCGACAGCGCCGAGTCGTACACCAGGAACTTGCCCTGGTCGTCGCTCAGGTTCTGCAGCGGCGTGTACTCCTGGCCGGTCTTGCGGTCCACGACCACCGAGTGCCGCTGCACGAACGTGCCGCGACGGGAGTCCTGACCCGCGAGGCGGACCATCTTGCCTTCGAGGTTGAGCGACCCGAACGCCAGCAGCTCGCCGAACGCCCAGTCGATGTCGCCCTCGCGAGCCATCTTGGCGCGCCGCTCGAGCACCGGCTTGACCCTCGGGTGCGGGGTGAAGCCCTCCGGCAGGTTGATGTGCGCGTCCGCGATGATCTCGATCACCTCGCGCGCCACCGCGGTCGGCACGCGGGCCGGGACCTGCTGCTCTTCCTCGACCGACGGGCTCGGCACCGGTGGGTGTTTCTCGAGCTCACGCACCTCGTTGAAGACGTGCTCGAGCTGCGAGGAGAAGTCACGCAGTGCCTTCTCGGCCTCGTCGACCGAGATGTCGCCGCGGCCGATCAGGGCCTCGGTGTACGTCTTACGCACGCTGCGCTTGGTGTCGATGATGTCGTACATCGCCGGCTGGGTCATCGAGGGGTCGTCGCCCTCGTTGTGGCCACGGCGCCGGTAGCACAGCATGTCGATCACGACGTCCTTGTTGAACGCCTGGCGGTAGTCCATCGCCAGCCTTGCCACCCAGTGGCAGGCCTCCGGGTCGTCACCGTTCACGTGGAAGACGGGCGCCTGGATCATCTTGGCCACGTCGGTCGCGTACTGGCTGGAGCGCGAGTGCTCCGGCGCGGTGGTGAAACCGACCTGGTTGTTGATGATCACGTGCACCGTGCCGCCAGTGCGGTAACCACGCAGCAGCGCCAGGTTCAGCGTCTCGGCGACGACACCCTGGCCAGCGAACGCGGCATCACCGTGCAGCGCGACCGGCAGGACGGAGAAGCCGCCGACGTCGCCACCCTTGTCCAGGATGTCCTGCTTGGCCCGCACGATGCCTTCCAGCACCGGGTCGACCGTCTCCAGGTGCGACGGGTTGGCGGTCAGCGACACCTTGGTCTCGCCGTCGCCGAACATCCGGAAGTACTTGCCTTCGGCACCGAGGTGGTACTTCACGTCACCGGAGCCGTGCGCCTGGCCGGGGTCGAGGTTGCCCTCGAACTCACGGAAGATCTGCGAGATCGGCTTGCCGACGATGTTGGCGAGCACGTTCAGGCGGCCGCGGTGCGGCATGCCGATGACGACCTCGTCCAGCTCGTACTCGGCGGCCTTGTCCAGGACCGTGTCCAGCAGCGGGATGACGCTCTCGCCGCCCTCGAGCGAGAACCGCTTCTGGCCGACGTACTTGGTCTGCAGGAACGTCTCGAACGCCTCGGCGGCGTTGAGCTTGGACAGGATGTACTTCTGCACGGCCGCGTCGGGCTTCTCGTGCGGGATCTCGACGCGCTCCTGGATCCACGTACGCTCGGCCGGGTCGAGGATGTGCGTGTACTCGATGCCGACCGTCCGGCAGTACGAGTCACGCAGCACGCTCAGCACGTCCCGCAGCTTCATCCGCTCCTGGCCAGCGAAGCCACCGACGGCGAACTCGCGGTCCAGGTCCCACAGGGTCAGACCGTGCGACAGGATGTCCAGGTCGTCGTGCCTGCGCTGGCGGTAGTTCAGCGGGTCCGTGTCGGCCATCAGGTGACCGCGGTTGCGGAACGCGTCGATCAGCTCAATGACGCGCGCGGCCTTGTCGAGCGTGCCCTCCGGGATGTCCTGCACCCAGCGGATCGGCTCGTACGGGATGCGCAGCGAGGTGAAGACGTCGTCGAAGAACTTGTCCTCACCCAGCAGCAGCTGGTGGATCCGGCGGAGGAACTCGCCGGACTCCGCGCCCTGGATGATCCGGTGGTCGTAGGTGGACGTCAGCGTCATGATCTTGCTGATGCCCATCTCGACCAGGGCCTTCTCGCTGGTGCCCTGGTACTGCGCGGGGTACTCCATCGCGCCGACACCGATGATCGCGCCCTGACCGGCGGTCAACCGTGGCACCGAGTGGTTGGTGCCGATGGTGCCCGGGTTGGTCAGCGAGATCGTGGTGCCCGAGAAGTCCTCAGTGGTCAGGTGACCGCCACGGGCCTTGCGGATCAGGTCCTCATAGGCCTGCCAGAACTGCGCGAAGGTCATCTCCTCGCAGTTCTTGATGGACGCGACCACGAGGGTGCGCCCGCCGTCCTTGGCAGGAAGGTCGATCGCCAGGCCGAGGTTGACGTGCTCCGGCGTGACCAGCTGTGGCTTCCCGTCCACGTTGGCGTAATGCCGGTTCATGTTCGGGTAGTCCTTCAGCGCACGTACCAGGGCGTACCCGATCAGGTGCGTGAAGGAGATCTTGCCGCCGCGGGTCCGGCGCAACCGGTTGTTGATCACAACCCGGTTGTCGAACAGCAGCTTGGCCGGGACAGCACGGACGCTCGTCGCGGTGGGGACCGTCAGCGACTGTTCCATGTTCTTGGCGATCGCGGCGGCGGCGCCGCGGATCGGCTTGCTGGTGTCGCCGTCGTCGGCCTTTTTCGCGGCTGCTGGCTTCGGCGCTGGGGTCGTTGTCGGCTTCACCGCCGGCTTCGGGGGAGCCGGCGCTGTCGCCTTGGGGGTCGTCGCGGCCTTGGGTGCGGCTGGCGCCTGGCCGTTGGTGTCGGGAGCAGGCGGCTCGATCTTGGTGACCGTCTTGGTCGCACCTGTGGCGCTGCTGCTCGACACACCCTGAGTCCGCTGCTGCGTGGGCTTGTAGTCGGCGAAGAAGTCGTGCCACGCGGGGTCTACTGACGCGGGATCCGCGAGGAACTGCTCGTACATCTCTTCGACGAGCCACTCATTGGGGCCGAACTGTGACGCAGGGCTGCTGCTGGACACGGCTGGCACTCGCCTCTATCCATCTCGTTCTCGATATTGAACACACTCGCCAACCAAGGCTAGTACCCCGCTCGGGCTGTGTGTGACCCGATTGAACCTTGTGCGCATGCCAATGATGGGGTATTGCTCACTGAATCGATCAATGAATCGATTCTCCCAGGAGATCTGACCCATCGCCAGACGTTCGTCGGACGACGACCCGACTGGTCTAGCCCCTACCCGCCCACCCGAAGTTCGTACGCCAAGTGAACAAAAGAACGGCCGGGTTCGGGCGAGGGCGCGACTTACGCGCGTCCACCGGCTCCCGCGCCAAGGGCGGTGCAATGCAAGATGCCCTGAGGCAAAAGTGCGCAAGGAACGGTCAACACGGTGTGCCGCAAAGGTGGACACGGTCGCAAGCAACGTGCAACACGGTGTGCCGGAACGGTGGACACGGCCTTCAGGAACGGTGGACACGGTGTGACGGAATGGTGGACACGCGCGTGCTTTGGGCTGGGCTTGGGCTGGGGCTTGGGGTTAGTCCACGAGCATGTCCGCTGGGGATTCGGTTGTGCCGAATTGCCAGAGGCGGGCGTAGTGGCCGTTGGCGTTCAGCAGTTCGGTGTGGGTGCCTTGTTCGGCGATGCGGCCTCCGTCGAGGACCACGATTCGGTCTGCTTGGGCGGCTGTGGCGAGGCGGTGGGCGACGACGAATGTTGTGCGGGAGCGGGTGAGGTGCTCGCTGGCGGCGAGGACTTGGGCTTCGGTTGAGGGGTCGAGGGCCGCGGTTGCCTCGTCGAGGAGGAGGACGTCGGGTTGGGCGAGTTCGGCGCGGGCCAGGGCGACGAGTTGGCGTTGGCCTGCGGACAGGCCCTGGCCGCGTTCGCCGACCTGTTGGCGGAAGCCGTCGTGCAGGGAGGCGACCATGGGGAGGGCGCCGACTGACCGGGCGGCGTCCTCGATTTCGGCGCGGGAGGCGTCGGGGCGGGCGTACGCGATGTTGTGCGCGACGTCGCCGGTGAACAGGTGCGCTTCCTGTGGGACGACGCCGAGGCGTTGGCGGAACGAGGTCAGGTCGTAGTCGCGTATGTCCACGCCGTCGATCAGGACTGTGCCTGACGTGACGTCGTAGAAGCGGGCGACCAGTTTGACCAGTGTGGATTTGCCCGCGCCGGTCGCGCCGACGAGTGCGATGGTTTCACCTGGGGTCACGCGTAAGGTCACGTTCGCCAGTGCGGGTTCTTCGACGCCGAGGTAGTGGAAGGACACGTCCCGCAGCTCGACCTCCCCGCGAAGGTGGGCGGGCGTGGGCACTGGGTCTGGGGTGGGGCGCAGGGAGCTTGGCGTGCGCAGCAGGTCGCCGATTCGGCGCAAACCGACGCGCGCCTGCTGGTATCCGTCGAACACGCCGCTGAGCTGCTGTACGGGGGCGAAGAACAACCCGAGGTACAGCAGGAACGCCAGCAGTACGCCTGGGCTCAACGAACCTTCGGCGACCCGCGTCGCGCCGACCACCAGCACCGCGGCTCTGGCAACCCCGGAAAGCATGTCCACGAACGGGAAGTACGTCGCGATGTATCGCTGCGCTCGGACGCGGGAGCGGCGGTACGCGTCACTGCGCTCCGCGAATGCCTGGGCTGAAACACCTTCGCGGGTGTAAGCCTGCGCGACCCGGAGGCCGGACACGTTCTCCTGCATGTCCGCGTTCACCGCGCTGACTCGCTCGCGGGCTTCCGCGTAGGCCACTGAGGACAGTCGCTGGAAGATCACGGTCGCGATGATCACGATCGGCAGCACGGCCAATGCGACCAGCGCCAGTGAGACGTCGGTTACCAGCAACGCCACTGTCACGGCGACGACGGTCAGCAGGCTGGCTACCGCCGTCACCAGGCCGGTCTGCAGGAACGTCGACAAAGCGTCGACGTCCGTGGTCATCCGGGTCATGATCCGGCCGGCCATCTCGCGCTCGTAGTAGTCAAGCCCGAGTCGCTGCAGGTGCGCGTAACTCCTGACCCGCAACAGGAACAGCAGCCGTTCGCCGACGCGGGCGGCCCATACTGTGGCTGCCGCGCTGGATGCCCAGCCGAGGATGACCAACAGGGCACCCAGTCCGGCCGCGAACCAGAGACCGTTGGGCGATCCGGTCACGACACCGTCGTCGATGCCGACCCGGACCAGCGAAGGCAGCGCCATCGACAGGATGGCGTCGGCGATGACGAGCCCGCCCACCAGCACCAGCGCCCACCGGACCGGGCGCAACAGCCTGCGCAACGAGAACTGTGGGTCCGGTGTGGTTGGGTCTTCGCCTGGTATGTCGGGTTTTTCGGTCGCTGGCGGCAGGGCTTCGATCTGCGCCAACAACTCAGGCGTCGCGGGAATCGCGACCGCGGCCGCACCTGGGCCACCTCGTGCGCCTGCCATTCGCACGCTCGACGCGGTGGCCGTCGCGTGCTCGGCTTCCGGTGCGTCGTCTGGCCAGAGTGCACCGGTCACGCCGTCCGGGCTGAGTTCGTCCGGCGAGCAACAGCACTCGTCTTCGATCGCCTCGGTTTGGCTGGCAAGCAGGTTGCGGTAGAGCGCGCAGCGCGCGGTCAGCTCGTCGTGCGTGCCGACGTCCACCACCTTGCCGCCGTCGAGCACGGCGATCCGGTCGGCCAGTTGCAGGCTTGACCGGCGGTGGGCGACGAGCAGAGTCGTCCGGGTCGCGGTGATTTCCCGCAGGGTGTCATGGATCGCGGCTTCCGTTGCTGTGTCCACTGCGGACGTTGCGTCGTCGAGCACCAGCACACGCGGATCGGTCAGCAACGCGCGAGCCAAAGCGACGCGTTGACGTTGCCCGCCCGACAACGTCAGGCCGCGTTCACCGACGATGGTGTCGTAGCCCTCGGGCAGTTCTGTGATGAAGTCGTGCGCCTGCGCGGCCTTGGCGGCGGCGATCACTTCTTCCTCGCTGGCTTCCGGGCGGCCGTAGGCGATGTTTGCCCTGAGTGTGTCGGAGAAGAGGAATGCCTCCTCGAACACGACGCCGACCGCGTGCCGCAACGACCGCAGCTTCAGGTCACGGACATCCACGCCGCCGACCTTGATCGCGCCTGCGTGCACGTCGTAGAACCGAGGCAGCAGCATGGAAATCGTCGATTTGCCGGATCCGGCCGTGCCCACGAGCGCCAACGTCTCGCCTGGGGCCACGTGCAACGACAAGCCGTCTAGCACCGGCTCGCTGCGCGTGTACCCGAATTCCACGTCCTCAAGGGAGACATCCAGTGGGCCGTCTGGAACGGCGCGCGCGTCCGGCGATTCCTTGACCTCGGGCTGCGAGTCGATCAGGTCGTACACGCGGTCCACGCCTGCCCTGGCCAGTTGCGCGTTGATCACCAGGTTCGACAACAGCCGCGCAGGACCGACCAAGTTGGCGACATAGCTGGTGAACGCGAGGAAGGTGCCCAGCGTGACCTGGCCGTTCAGCGCCATCCAACCGCCGAGCGCGAGCACGCCAACCTGGCCGAACGCAGGCAACGCGACCAACGTCGCCGCCGGTTTGGCCGTCAGCGACGCGGCACGCATTCGTTCGGCGAACAGCTTGCGCGCCGCCTTTTCCAGCCGCGAGACCTCGCGGAACTCCTGGCCGAATCCCTTCACAACCCGCACGCCAGTGACGGTTTCCTCGACGTGCTGCGCCAGATCGGCGGCCCGCTGCTGCGCCGACCACGTCGCCGGGAACAACCTGCGGCGAGTACGGACGCCGACCACGACAACCAGCGGCGCCACGATGAGCGCGACCACGGTCAGCAGCGGCGACAGCCAGATCATCGCGCCGATCGCGATGAGCCCGAAGAAAAGGGTGCCGATCGACAGCGGAACCATCGACAGCAGGCCCTGCACCAACTGGAGGTCGGTGATCGAGCGGGAAACGACCTGGCCGGTGCGCAACGCGTCCTGCTTGGCGCCGTCAAGTCGTTGTACCGCTTGGAAAACCTGCTGCCGCAGATCGTGCTGGACGTCGAGGGCGAGCCGTCCGCCAAGGTAACGGCGCAGGAACGCGGAGCCGAACGTCAGCAGCTCCAACGCGATCAGCACCGCGACGATGACCGCGAGGCCGTTCGTGTGCCCGGCCACCGCGCCGTCGACCGCGATCTTCACCAGGATCGGGCCGACCGCCTGGAACCCGACTCCGATCAGGGAGGCGAGTATGGACAGCAGGACGAGACGGCGGTGCTGCCAGCACGCGCGCGTCAGACGCCGGATCCAGCCTGGTGAGTTTTCGGGCACTCGACCAGGTTATGCGCACCCTACGACAAAACCGCGTTTCAGCAGGTCAGCCCTCGTGAGTGGTTACGCCGGTTCTAACCGGCGTAACCACTCACGAGGGCTGACCTCAGGTTATGTCTCGGCGGCGCGCGACCAGCCAGCCCGCCATGCCGAGCGCGAGCGCGTAGACCACGAAGATCAGCCCGCTGCCCCACCACGGCGGCGCGTAGGTCATGCCCAGGATGGAACGGACCTCGTCGAGGTTCGGGTCGAATCGCCTTGCCCGGGCGGGCACATCGGCGAGGAACAGTTCGAACGCGAGGTGCAGCGTCATGTTGCTGCCCGCGGTGTTCAGCAGGTACGGCGGGATCTCTGGGGCGTCGTTGGTCCGCAGCACCACGCCGATGATCGGCTCGACGACCAGGACGTAGACCAGCACGCCGACCACGGCACCGACCTGGTTGCCGATCAGCGCGCCGACGCCGACACCCAGCAGCGTCCACATGATCATCGCGACGACACCGGCGGACGCCAGCGTGAACCACCCGGCGCCGTCAGGGAAGTTGTCGCCCAGCAAGGCCCCGAGGGTCGCGGCGAGCATGCACACGACCCCGTAGACGGCGCCGATTGTGGAGTATGTGAACAGCTTCGCGGCCAGTACGGCACCACGAGTCGGCCCGGTCAGGTAGCTGGTGGTGATCGTTTTGTGCCGCATCTCGCCGGTCACCGCGGTCGCGCCGAGGATCAGGCCGAAGACGGACGCGAGGTTGATGCCCTGTGCGAACGCGGGCAGCGCGAACAGGCTGTTCTCGCCGGTTGCGCGCCCGAAGAGGCCGATGTTGTCCAGCAGCGCGCCGCCCCACGTGAACAGCAGGCTGATCGCGGCAGCCGGGATGAGCAGCGCCCACCACAGCTGTACCGAGAAGATCTTGCGGTACTCGGCGGTGATCAACTGTTTCATCACTGACCACCGTCCTGCGGCCGTTGCCACTGTTGATGCCATTCCGGCGGTGGTTGCTGCTGGGTCGCGTTGTAGTGGTTGCCCGCGAACTGGCCGCTGGTGAGCTGGAAGAAGATCTGTTCAAGGTCGGCGTGCTGCGAGTACATGCCGTAGATCGCCACGCTCGCCGCCAGCGCGAGGTCACCGACCTGCTCCGGTTCGGCGCCGGTCACCGCGATCATGCCGTCCGGCAGGTGTTCGATGGCCGTGTGCCCGGCCTCTTGCAACGCCGTGATCAGCCGTTGCGGGTCGGACGGTCGCACGATCACCCTGCCCTGCTGGGATTTCCGCAGCTGGTCGAGCGGGCCGTAGTACATGGCCTGGCCGCGGCTGAGGATGACGACCTGCTCGACGGTCTGCTCGACCTCGGCGAGCTGGTGGCTGGAGACCAGGACGGTTCGGCCGGTTCGCGCGAAGTTCTGCATGAACGTTCGCAGCCACACAATGCCTTCCGGGTCAAGGCCGTTGGCGGGTTCGTCGAGCACGAGCACCTGCGGATCACCCAGTAGCGCGGTCGCCAGCGCGAGTCTTTGCCGCATACCCATGGAAAATCCGCCCGCACCACGGTCGGCCGCCGATGCCAGCCCGACCAGTTGCAGCACTGTGTCCACGCGCTCGTCAGGCACGCCGATCGCGGCCGCGTACACGCGCAGATGGTTACGTGCGGTCCTGTTCGGGTGAAAACTCTGTGCTTCCAGCACGGCACCGACGACGCGCCCTGGGTTGCCGAGGTTGTGGAACGGCTGCCCGTTGATCGTCGCGTAACCGGCTGTCGGTGTGACGAGCCCGAGCAACATTCGCAGCGTGGTGGTCTTACCGGCGCCGTTCGGGCCGAGGAAGCCGGTCACCGAACCGGGTTCCACCGTGAAGCTGAGGTTCTGGACGGCGACAACTTGGCCGAACGTCTTGGTCAGGTTCTGGACTACGACCCGCCCGCTTCCGTCGTGCACGCGTGTCCTCCCACTCGACTGGTGGGCGACATCCTGCCATCAGGTGCGTGGGACGGGCGGGATCTCCATGGTCTGCTCGGCGGGTGTCTCCGGGTGCGTGGATGTGCCCGGGTGTTTGGATTTACGCAGCGCCCGGCGGACCGAGTTGCGCAGCGGCCGACGGCGTTGCCGGTGCGGCACGCCTTCGCCGATCAGGTGTTCGTGCGCCATCCGCCACACCTGACATGGCCATTTCTTGCCTCGCCAGCCGCGTGGGCAGGCGTTGCAGCGGCGGTCAGGGCCGGGTTGGTGCACGGTCAGCAGGAGCCGCCAGCCGTCCGCGAGACGGCTGATCTCCGAGCGTGCCAGCGGCAGCAGGGTCGCCGGGTCGCCTTGGTCGGCGACCTGGTCGAGCAGGTCGAGCCGACGCAGTACCGCGGCCCGGAGCATGTCGTCCAAAGGATGGCTCATGGCTCGGTCGCCCGTCCTGCCGCTTGGTCAAGGGCTTGCCGGAGTCTCCGGGTCTGCTGCGCGGACAGCACGGCTGACGCGCCGGGAGGCGGTACGAGCACCACCTTGCCGCGCTCCACGATCACCGTCAGTGCCCGGTCCCGACCGAACGGATCATGGCACTGGACGTCCCATCGCGGCTCAGCCACGAAAGCCTCGAAACATCACCCTGAATCCATCGACAAGTCACCCCCCGGACTGAAGGGCGCCACCAGCCCGACCGGAACAAGTTAGACAAGGATTGGTACACCAACTCGCGAGTAAGGCAGCGAGAAGACTGTGAAGACAAGCGGCAAGCGGCACGAACGGCGAGAGGAATCGGCCCCAACAAAGAGGCGCTGGTTCCAAGTCCAACGTGCCCAGCGCTGGAAGGCGAGGAGCTCGCACCGTGGGGGGTCTGGGGGCTCGGCCCCCCAACATAATTCGAGGCGACCCGGCGAGTTGCGAAGCAACGAGCAGGATCGCCCTGAGTCGAGGACGGTCCGCTCAACCAGCCTGGGGGTCACCGGGAGCGGACCGTCTTCTACAGCTTAAGCAATAAAGCTCGTCTCCGCTGCATCGGGGTGGTCGGTATTTTTTGACAGAACCCCGCTACCAGTGGTGAAAAGCCAATATGCCCTGGTAAACGTGATCGAGATCTCAAACGATCTCGGCCAGTGGCGTGTGTGCAAGATCGTGAGCGGCTGCCACCGGGCCGTTCGTGAGCGCGCCTCCGTGCATGTTCAGACCCAGTGCGAGCGACGGGTCGTCACGAAGCGCGGTGTGCCATCCCTTGTCAGCCAACGCGACCGCGTACGGCAGCGTGACGTTGGTCAGGGCGTAGGTCGAGGTCCGCGGCACGGCGCCGGGCATGTTGGCGACGCAGTAGAACACCGACTGGTGGACCATGTACGTCGGGTCTGCGTGCGTCGTCGGCCGGGAGTCGGCGAAGCAGCCGCCCTGGTCGATCGAGATGTCCACGAGCACCGAACCTGGCTTCATCCGCTCGACCAGCTGGTTTGTCACCAGCTTCGGGGCCTTCGCGCCTGGCACGAGCACCGCGCCGATGACCAGGTCGGCTTCAAGCACTGCCTGTTCGAGGGTGAGGCGGTTGGACGTGACCGTGCGGATCCGGCCGTTGAAGTCCACGTCGATCTGACGCAGCCGGTCCACGTTCGTGTCCAGGATTTCCACGTCAGCGCCCATGCCATGGGCGATCCGGGCGGCGTTGATACCGGCGACTCCACCGCCGATCACGACAACCCGCGCGGGGTGCACGCCCGGGACACCACCGGGCAGCACGCCGCGGCCGCCGGACGGGCGCATCAGGGAGTACGCGCCGACCTGCGGGGCGAGGCGGCCTGCGACTTCGGACATCGGAGCGAGCAGCGGAAGGGCGCCGTTCGGGGTTTGCACGGTCTCGTACGCGATCGCCGTCGTGCCCGCCGCGAGCAGCGCGTCGGTCAGCGGCTTGTCCGCGGCGAGGTGCAAGTAGGTGAAGAGGACCTGGTCCTTGCGCAGGAACTGGTACTCGGAGGCGATCGGCTCCTTGACCTTCATGACCATTTCGCCCTCGGCCCAGACCTCTTCGGCCGTGGCGAGGATCTTGGCGCCTGCCGCGAGGAACTCCTCGTCCGGGATCGCCGAGCCCGCGCCCGCGTCGGCCTGCACGAACACGTCGTGACCGCGTGAGGTCAGCTCGTGCGCGCCTGCTGGGGTGAGGGCGACTCGATACTCGTGGTTCTTGACCTCGCGAGGGACTGCGATCTTCACGGCGTGCTCCTCCATCCGGGTGTCTTATCCCACGGTGCGGCACACATTCCGCCCTGTCATCGTTCTCACAGCACTAGTGCGGCCCCTAAGCGTTGTTTTACGAGCACAAGTCGCTAGGCCCATCGAGTCGTGGCGAGCTGGACGGTCACCGCGAGCCGGATGTCCGGATCGTCCAGGTTCAGGCCGGTCAGCTCGATCAGCCGGGTCATCCGGTACCGAAGCGTGTTGGCGTGGATTCGTAGCGCCCGAGCAGCGGCTTTCGGGTCGCCGGGATGCCGCAGCCACTCGTACAACGTGTCGACGTACGAAGATCCGGACTGCTCATCGTGGGTGCGCAGGATCGCCAGCGGACCCAGCTCCGCCGCTCCCGTCGGCGACGCGGCCGCGGCAACCCTGTGCAAGGCAACAACTGGCCATGCCTCGTCGTGCGTTGCTACGGGACCGTCGACCAACCGGGCTCGTACGAGACCGAGCGCTTCCTCAGCCTGGGCCCGTGACTCGGCGAGGTCCGTGATCTCCGCGGGCGATCCGACGCCCACGAAGGCACCGGTCTCGTTGCGTAGAGCCTCGCTCAACGCGGGCCACCCCGCTTGATCAGGCACGATCGCGTAAAGGATGCCGTGCAGTTCGGTGACCGCGGGCCGACGGCCGACGCCCGCGGTGATCCGCTCCCACAACGCGAGCCGCAGGCCCTCGGCATCGAGGGCGTCCGTGGTCTGCACGTCGATCGCGACCACCCGATGGGGTTCCTCGTCGAGGTCCAGCTCGGCTGCCGCCAACCGGACGCTTCCCTTGCCTTGCAAGACCGTTCGCACGAGCTCAGCTGACCGGCGCCGTTCCGCGTCGGCCAGCGCGCGGCGTCGCAGCAGGTGCAACGCGACGACGGGAGCCGTGTCCGCGAACGCGGCGGCGCGCTCGTCGGACACCGGACCGGCCACGACCGCCCACATTGAACCGAGCAGCTCACCGCCCATCCGGATCGGCACGATCAGCCGCGGCAGCGTCCCATCTCGTTGGGCGGGAACGAAAATCGTGGTCCGGCCACGGCTGAGGTCACGGAACACGCCGCGGGACCGGAATCGGGCAAGTACGTCATCGGGGACGCGCCTGCCCATGATCGTCGACACGCGGGCGGGGTCGGTCCTGTCCTGGCGAGCCGAATACGCCAGCACCCGCGAGTTGGCGTCCTCAATGGTCACTGGCGCGTCGACGACCGCGGCGGCCGCGTCCGCGAGCCGGAACAAGTCGCCGAGGCCCTGATTGCCCGGTTCGGTCGCATGTTCGTCGTCGGCGGCCGCGTCGAGGACCGTGCGTAGCAGCCATACCAACTGGGCCCACGCGGTCGCGTTGTGTACTTCGATGACGGCCGTTCCGGTGTCACGGGCCGCTGTGAGCACGCCAGCTGAACTCGCCAGCGGTGGCTTGAGCAGCACTGCGGCGGCGCCGTGAGATCCGCAGTATTCGACAAGCTCAGCGGCCTTGCCCGCGGAGTTCACGGTGACTCCGAGAACGAGGTCGCCGTCGGCCACATGCGTGCGTCTGCCCAGCTCAGCGATCACCACGTCGGTGACGCCCCGGTCGCTCGGCAGCACGGTGCGCAGGAGCGTGGGGCCGACCCGGTCGGCCACCCCTTGCACCGTGATCACAGATCCCTCCCGTCTTTGGACTCCAGTGTGGGCCGTTTGCCGGGAAAGTTGGTCCTCGCGACACGCAACCTTTAACAGTGTTGCGTCGTCTTTCGGTCAGAGGGTTTAGTAACGCGCACCTTGGGGTACTGCGTAAGCGGTCCACAGCTCAGGGTGACCGTCTGGGGCTCGCACACCCGGCCTGCCGGGTATTCGAGCGGTGGTGTGGTCGTCATCGGGGGCGGCCACACCACCGCACCAAAGCCCCTACACCTCTTCGGGTGAATTACGAAGTACCTCATCGAGTGAGATCTCGTCGCGGACCGAGCAAAGCGCCCAGCGGTGTCCGAACGGGTCGCGCACGATGCCGTAGCGCTCGCCCCAGAACGCCTCCTGGACGGGCAACTCGACGGTCGCGCCCGCGAAGACCGCCCGCCTCGCGAGGTCGTCGACGTCCTCGACATCCAGCGACAGCAGGACGGGCGAGTCGCCTATGGTCTGCGGGCTCAGTGCGTTGAGATTCGGCGTCTCCTCGCTGACGAGCAGCCTGCCGCCGCCGATCGCCACGTCAGCGAACAGCAGCGTGCCGTCCGGCAGGCGATTGACGAAGACCACCACGGCGCCGAACGCCTTGCGGTAGAACTCCAGCGCGGCGGGTACGTCGCGGACGAAGATGTGCGGCGTCAGGCTGATAGCCCGGCTGGGAGTCACGCTGATCGCCGCCTTCCCAGCAGACCCGCGTCGGACGCGACGGCCACGAGACGTGAGAGCAGTTCGGCTTCACGGCTGGCGGCGATCCGGCCGAGTTCGGTCAGCTCGTAGTAACGACGGCGTGCGTCGTGCGGATCCGGGCTCTCGCTGGCCACTTCGACCACAAGGCCGTCGGCTACGAGCCGTTGCAACGTCCGATAGAGCGTGCCGGGTCCGAGCCGGACGGTGCCGTCCGAGACGTCCTCCACGAAGCGCATGACCGCGTAGCCATGCGCCGCGCCTCCCGCCAGCGCCAGCAGGACCTGAAACCCGGCGGGGGTCAGCGGTGGGGCATTGCGGTCCGCCATGTCCGGAGTATACAGTCCAGCCCCGTTATATCCATGATGGTTATATCCGGGAGTGATAGAGATGATCCGCGGTGTCAACCAGGTCGTGCTCTACGTGTCCGACCAGCAACGAGCCAAGCAGTTCTGGGTGGAGAAGATGGGCTTCACCGTCGCCGAGGATTCGCCGTACGGCGAGAAGGAACGGTGGATCGCGGTCGCGTCGCCCGACGGCAACATGCGAATGGTGTTGTCGCTCAGGCAACCCGGCTACGAGGAGCCCAAAGCGCCCGACGGCATGCCGACTTCGAACATCATGTTCTACAGCGATGATGTCCAGCGCACATACGCGGAACTGACCGCGAAGGGCGTCAATTTTCCCACTGCGCCAAGCAAAATGTTCTTCGGCTGGTGGTCGGTGTTCGAAGACGACGAAGGCACCCGGTACGCGCTCGGCGAACAGTGGGGTACGAATAATCCGTTGTAGCAGACGGGAAATCGCGAGATCATATCGGGGTGTCCAAGCAGCAGCTGCATGTCGTGAAGACGGTCACCGCGCCAGAGCCGGTGTCCGTTGTGCCGACGCGCATGTCCCTCGACTCGGACGACAGCTCGTTCGACGTCTTGGACGCTTTGTTCATCAGCCTCTACACCACAGGCGAGCACACGGCGTCCCGTACCACGAGGATCGATCCCATCAAGGAGGATGCGACGTTTCTGCCTTCCGGGGCAACAGTTCTGCGGGAGGCACGCGGTGACGCGCGAACTTATGTGCTGGCAACCGGTGAAGGCTGGATGCTGCTGTCACATCGCTGGGATGACAGTGTGACCGTGTCCGTCACCGCGGTCACTGACGAGATCGCCGAAAAGGTGCTCGCCGAAGCGGTCGAGGGTGTGAAAGCGGAGCCGTCGGACGACGCTGACGTTGTCAGGATTGGATTCTGGTACCTGAGCGGCCACGGTCCGCACCGCCGCAACCGTGACATCACGGCGCCGAACTGGGCGGAGATCCGTCGCAACTACACGGCGAGCGTTGGCACGGCGTTCGACAAGCTGATGGCGACCACATCCGACGATCTCAGCGGACGGTTGTTGCTGTTACACGGTCCACCTGGCACGGGAAAGACCACCGCGCTGCGGGCGATCGCGCAGTCGTGGCGGGAATGGTGTGAGGTCGACTGCGTTCTCGACCCGGAGCGGCTGTTCGACAAGCCGTCGTATCTGTTGCATGTCGCGCTGGAGAACAACCAGGACGACGACAAGCCGTGGCGGCTGCTGTTGCTGGAGGACTGTGACGAGCTGATCCGTGGCGAGGCGAAGGCGTCGACCGGGCAGGCGTTGTCCCGGTTGCTCAACCTCACCGACGGTCTGCTCGGGCAGGGCTGCCAGACGATCATCGGCATCACCACCAACGAGAACCTGGCGCGACTGCACCCCGCAGTCACTCGACCTGGCCGGTGCCTTGCCCAGATCGAGGTTGGTCCACTGTCACAGGCCGAGGCGAACACCTGGCTGGACGGCAAGGCCACCGCGCCCGGTCACGGTGCGACCCTCGCCGAGCTCTACGCGATGGTGGCGGGATCGGCGCCGATGACCGCAGAGACGACCGACGACCACGGTGGTCTCTACCTCTGAAACCGTCCGAACAGGACAGCCGGAACGCTCAGCGCGGCAACCGCCTGCATGCCTTTGGCGTTCGGGTGCATCTGGGCGGCCGGTGAAGAGGGGAACAGGCCCTCGACCCATTTGCGGTCGGTGGGCTGGCATGCGTCGTGCCCATACGAATATGGATACGGGTTGACGAACGAGGCCTTGTGCTTCGCGGCCTGTGCGCCGAGCTCCGTGTTGAGCATGCGCGAGGTGCGGTCGAAGTACGGCACGTCACCCGCGGCGAACGGGACCTGCGGGAAGCAGGTCCCGCTCGCGGGCAGGATCCGCAAGTAGCTCACCACGACGATGTGGGCGCGTGGTGCGCGCTTGCGGATCCCGCCAAGCACAGCGGAGATCTTCGGGCCGACCGCGGTGATCCTGGCCGCCAACTGGTCCTTGCCGCCCGCGGTGTACTGCCGTTCGCACGGATTTCCCTGCGTGTCCTTGGCTGCGAGACGGCCACAGGTCGCCAGGATCTCGCCGAACCCGATGTCGTTCCCGCCGATCATCAGCGTGACCAGCTGGGTGTCGGCTTTCACGGCGTTGAGCTGCGGCGGGTTCGTCCCGCCGGAGACCTGCTGCGGCCTGGTCATGTCGACCGTCCTGGCGCCACCACAGGTGACGTCGGTGAGACCGGGAATGCGCAGCCATTTGGCGATCAGCGCGGGGTAGTTGTGGTCCGAGCGCGCGCATCCGGCTGGCTGCCCTACTTGTTGCGGGATACCGGGACCGGACGCGTATGAGTCACCCAATGCCACATACGTGCGGTACAGACCACCGGGTTTCGGCTGTGCTGACGCCGGAGCCACGAGCAGACTGAGCAGCGTCACCACCAGCACGAAGACTCGCATGCCGACAATCTAACAACACAACACCTCGCGCAGCACGTTCTTGAGGGTGTCCTCGTCGGCATTCGACCTGGTCCGCCAGGCTACGACGCCGTCCGGCCGGAGCAGGCTCGCACCTTCGCGGCCGACGCCGAACCGGTCGTACTGCTCGCCGAGCGACCGGTACTGGATTCCCGCATCGATCTTGTCCCAGTTTCCGTCTGGACCGCCGAGCAGTGCCCAGCCCGCGCCCCATACGTCCAGTGTGGACTCACCGGACGGCAGAATTACGTGTGGCGCACGGAAACCTGGCTCTCCGGCGATTTCGAAGGGATTCATCGTCGGCGAACCGTCGTTGTCTTCGGGAATCACCGCGTTGGACGTGTGCCGTACCCCCAGCACGGCCTCGATCGGCCCGACTGGCTCAGGGATGTCCGGGCCTGCCAGGTGCGGCGCCATCCGGTGGACGTAGTTGAACAGTGATTCGTTGACGATCATCTGCGCGGCCAGCTTGCGTTCCGGTTCGTAGGAGTCCAGCAGGCCAGGGCCTGCTTCGCCGTGCAGGACCGCCGCGAGCTTCCATGCGATGTCGAAACCGTCGCATACAGCGGCATTTCCGCCGAGCCCGCCGGTTGGTGGCGTGACTTTGGCTGCGTCACCGACCAGGAAGACGCGGCCGTCGCGCCACCGGTCCGCGATGCGCGCGGCCATCTCCCACGGACCTTTCCAGATGATCTCGAGTTCGAGGTCTGGCGAGTCAAGGCCGATCCGCATCAGCTCGGCGATCCGGCTTTCCGGGTAGTCGTCGAAGGATTCGCCGTTCTCCGGGTGGTACTCGATCGAGAAGATGTGCCGGTTGGGCAGATTGAGGTTGATGTACGCACCCGTGAAAGCCGGATTCTGCAAGTAGTACAGCCATTGCTCGCCCTTGGGCAGGACATCGGACAGGTCGGCGTCGAACACGATCCCGATGTGGTTGGACAACCGGCCGAACCCTGATCTGGGGATGCCCAGTCTTTCCCTTACCGGACTGCGGTTTCCGTCCGCACCGATCAGGTATTTCGCTCTTACTCGCTGTGTGCGGCCGGAAGTAAGGTCGAGCAGCTGCGCGGTGACCCCGTCGCCATCCTGTTCGAAGGACACCAGTTCGGTGGCGAACCGGACGTCGGCGCCATGCTTTCTGGCCTGTGCCAGCATAAGCGGCTCGGTCTGGTCCTGTGTGGCCGATCCCCATCCGGCCGGGCTGAGCACGCTGACCTGGTCGAGCAGTTCGCCGTAGTTCTCGATGATCGAATGGATCACCGTGCCGCGCAGGCTTTCCGCGACTTTGATCTTGAATGCGGACGGCGGATGGCTGACCGCGAGCACATCGTCGGCCACGCCGCCGATCTTGAGGAACTCCATGGTCCGCGGTTGTTGCCCGGCGGCCCTCGGGTGCGGCGACGTGCTCTCGTGCCGCTCGACGACGAGTACGTCCACCCCACGTCTGGCCAGGAACATCGCTGTCGACGACCCACCGAGACCAGCTCCCACCACGATTGCATCAGTCATGAGAGCATCTTAGAAACTAAGAGAGTTGGATTGCAAGACTTATTTTTTGTGAAGGTTCCAGCAGGTGGACGCTGTGGTGGGGGTAGGTGGCCGTGGCTAGCTTCTTGAGGCATGGCAACCGACGGCTGGTCCTTTGAGACCAAGCAGATCCACTCCGGTGCCGCACCCGATCCGGCCACAGGTGCGCGCGCGACTCCGATCTATCAAACGACTTCGTACGTCTTCCGCGACACACAGCACGGGGCGGACCTGTTCAGCCTCGCGGAGCCCGGCCACATCTACACGCGAATCAACAACCCGACGCAGGATGTCCTCGAGCAGCGGGTAGCGGCGCTCGAAGGCGGTGTCGCGGCGGTCGCGCTGGCCTCGGGGCAGGCCGCTGAGACGGCCACAATCCTTACCCTGGCCCAATTCGGCGACCACCTGGTGTCCAGCGCGTCCTTGTACGGCGGCACGTACAACCTGTTTCACTACACCCTGCCGAAGCTGGGGATCGAGGTCAGCTTCGTCGAAGACCCGGACAACCTCGACGAATGGCGGGCCGCGGTTCGGCCCAACACCAAGCTTTTCTTCGGTGAGACATTGGGCAATCCGCGTAGCAACGTGCTGGACATCGCCGCGGTTTCGGATGTCGCGCATGAAGTCGGCGTGCCTTTGGTGGTCGACAACACCGTTCCGACACCGTATTTGCTGCGTCCCATTGAGCATGGCGCTGACATCGTGATCCACTCGGCCACGAAATACCTTGGCGGGCATGGAACCGCGATCGCGGGCGTGGTGGTCGACGGCGGCACGTTCGACTTCGGCGCCAACGCGGCACGGTTCCCGGACTTCCACTCGCCTGACCCGAGCTACCACGGCTTGCAGTACTGGCCTGCGCTTGGGCATGGCGCGTTTGCGGCGAAACTACGTGTCCAGCTCTTGCGGGATACCGGTGCCGCGATCGCGCCACTGACAAGTTTCCTTGTGATACAGGGAATCGAAACATTGTCGCTGCGGATTGAGCGGCACGTGGCGAACGCGCAGGCGCTGGCCGAATGGCTCTCTTCGCGGGACGAGGTTCTGGCAGTGCACTACGCGGGCCTGCCTGGCAGCAAGTGGTATTCGGCGGCACAGAAGTACTTGCCTCGTGGCGCCGGTGCCGTGGTTTCGTTCGAGCTTCGCGGTGGCGTTGAAGCTGGACGGGCCTTTGTGGACGGTACCGAGCTATTCTCACAGCTTGTGAACATCGGCGATGTCCGAAGCCTGATCGTGCACCCGGCGAGTACGACCCACAGTCAGCTGACGCCATCGGAGCAGCTGATCACGGGCGTGACTCCGGGCTTGGTCCGGCTGTCGGTGGGGATTGAGGGGATCGAGGACCTCAAGGCGGACCTGGAGGCCGGCTTCCGCGCGGCAAAGGCCGACACGTGAGTGGAGGCTGGCGAGAAGGGGACCCGGCGGAAGGTCGTCGCTGGGTCCACCTTCCGCGGCCGTTGGTTCTGGAGTCCGGGTCTGTGCTGCCGGATGTGCGGATTGCCTATGAGACTTGGGGTTCGCCTTCGGCGCCCGCGGTTCTGATCCTGCACGCGCTTACTGGGGATAGTCATGTCGCGGGGACTTCGTCGCCGGGGTGGTGGGAGGGACTCGTTGGACCGGGCAAGGCGATTGACACGAATGAGTACTTTGTGGTGGCACCGAATGTGCTTGGTGGGTGTCAGGGGAGTACTGGGCCTTCTTCACCTTGTGCGGATGGAAAGCCTTGGGGTAGTAGGTTTCCTTCGCTGACCGTGCGGGATCAGGTGGCGGCTGAGGCGCTGTTTGCTGATGCTTTGGGGATTTCTTCGTGGGCTGCCGTGGTCGGTGGCTCGATGGGTGGGATGCGGGCTTTGGAATGGGCCGTGATGCATCCTTCTCGGGTTTCTTCCTTGTTGCTGCTGGCTTGTCCCGCTGCGGCTTCGGCCGACCAGATCGCCTGGGCCGCGCCTCAGTTGCGTGCGATTCGGGCTGATCCTGGTTGGCTGGGTGGGGATTACCATGGTTCCGCTGGTCCTGTGGCTGGGTTGGGGATCGCTCGTCAGATTGCTCAGGTCACGTATCGGACGGAGTCGGAGCTCGCGGCGCGTTTTGGCCGATTTCCTCAGGGCGATGGGCGGTTTGCCGTTGAGTCCTATTTGGATCACCATGCGGCCAAACTGGTCCGGCGGTTCGATGCGGGCAGTTATGTCGTGCTCACGGAGGCGATGAATTCGCATGACGTGGGTCGGGGGCGCGGTGGGGTTTCGGCCGCTTTGGGGGAGGTTCAGGCGCGGACTCTTGTTGCTGGGGTTGACAGTGATCGGTTGTATCCGCTAGCTCAGCAGGTTGAGCTGGCTGAGGGGATTCCGGGCTCTAGGGACGTCCGGGTCGTCAACTCGCCTTATGGACATGACGCTTTTCTGATCGAAACGGGACAGGTTTCGGCGTTGGTCAAGGAGTTGCTGCGGGGTTGAGGTCCGGAACTGTCGTACCCCTTCGGTAACGTGGAAATCAGGGGCTCCCCTGGTGGCGGGGTTTGTCGTTCTGGAGTGTTCAACGACTTGTCCTCGCTGGACGGCAGACCGCCCAGAGGGGATGTTGTCCTTTCAGCTTGCATTCTTCGGTTTTGGGTGGCGCGGGCGTGCCCCTGGTCCGGCCTGCCTCACGGAACCACGGAGCGTCACGGAGTCGGTAGGGCCTGGGTGGCTGGCTGGGCTGCGCTGGCCGTCCCCTTGACACCCTGTGGTTAGACAAGCCCAGGCCGAACCGGAGGGAAACACCCACGAAGCACCCCTTTGGGCTCACGCCCCCGGGCAACCGACCGGCCTCAAGCACTGATGCCCAGCCAACCGGATCGCTACCGCACTCAGTCAGGCATCACCCGGCGAATGCAGTGTGTGGCCTACCGTCCCGGCCAACGGGTCACCGCAAGCTCTACGGCTCTGCAATGGATTGCCCGCAAGCCGCCACCGCACCCCAGCCAACGGATCCTCCCGAAGCAACCCCCTGGCACCACCACACCGCAACCTAAGACAGTGCCTCGGTGATCCACTCGGCCACGGGCAAGTCCCGGCTCGTGCACTCGGCCGCCAGTTTTATCGTCCAGCGCAAGGCCTGCATCATCACCATGGCTACTTCTGCTGGCGCCGCGTTGACCAGTGCGATCTCTATCTGGTCCTTCGCGGCTTCGGTGTCCCCGTGCACCTCGGCCAGCAGGGTTCGCACCGCTGTTCTGACTGGTGGGTCTGCTTCGTCTATCGGGACTTCTTTTCCGTCGTCGTCGTAGACCTGCATCTTCACCGGCGCTGTTCCGCCTGAGCCCAGGGTCGCCACCATCGCGCTGCATTCTCTGAACAGCATCAGCATCAGCTCGGTGGCTTCGTCGCGGCCCCTGTCCTCGGCGAAGGCAGTCATTCGTTCGACTGCTGCCGTGTCTTCACCGGCGTGCATCGACGCCAGCGCTTGGCTGGCCGCTTCGATGATGCGTTGCGGTTGCTCGGAGTTCGGGTCCACTAGGACATCTTCCAACAGCCTGGCTGCCGGATGACAAGACCGGGCATGTGATCCGTCACCCGGTTGGATGATCTACGATTGCCGGTAACCTCAGGCCCCGTTCACTGACGGGGCCGAGCGTTCAGGGAGCACACTCTCCAAATCCCCCGGAACTCCGGCGAAGTCACCTTGCCCGCGGGCTACGCCGAGTGCGTGCCACCATGCCGCGTCCTGTGACGTCGGCACGTCGACCACACTCACCACCGCGCCCGTCTGCCGGAGGTTCTTGACCATCCCCCGGGTCACCTTCGTCAGCATCGAGTCCGGTTTGCGGCGGTCTGGCCGGTTCGTCACCAACGAGCCCGCGAGGATCACCGACTGGATCGCTTCGTCTTCCACCAGTGCGAACTCTGTCTGGCTGCCGGTGAATTCGTGCAGTCCGGTCACAACGCCGTTGTCGTGCAGTGCCTGCAGGTTCGACTGGGCTTCACCGCGGTTCGCGATCACCGCACGGGTGTCGAGCGCGATTTCCAGCCGCGATGCGGGCAGCTTGCTCACGGCGAGCATCCGGTTGACCACCGCGGCGAGGTTGCCGTCGGCGGACTGCATTTGGGTGAGACGGAAGCGCAGGCGTACGTCGCTGTCACCGTGTTCGGCGGCTTCCTGGACGGCGCGCAGCGCTGCCCACGGTCCGATTGTGAGCGACATGCCTGTGCTTTCGGCCATGTCACGGCATCGGTAGTGGCCGATCACGCCCTCGGTGGGGTGGTTCCAGCGCAGCAGGACTTCCAGTGCGACGACGCTGCCGTCGGCCAAGTCAACGACTGGTTGGTACTCGCAGTCGAGTTCGCCCATTTCCCACGCACCGGGCATCGCCGCGGTCAGCGCGAAGAGTTCCTTCTGCTCCGCGTCTTCGTGGACGTTGTGGGCTTCCCATTGGCGCTTTCCGACGGCCTTCGCGCGGCGCATCGTGGAGTTCGCGGCGCGCAACAGGTCCAGCCTGCCGTACGCGCGGCCGACGTGCTTCGCGACGCCGACGCTCACGCAGACTGCGACGCCGGTGTCGCCGATGAACGTCGGTTCGGCGAGGCGTTCGTTGATTTTGTCGATCAGGACCTGGTAGTGCGGGACTTCCGGGGTGTTCTCGATCAGGATCGCGAACTCGTCACCGCCGACGCGGCCGATCACCGCGTTGTAGTCCGCGACGATCCCGCGCAGTTCGTTCGCCACCACCTGCAGCATCCGGTCACCGGCAAGGTGTCCGAGACCATTGTTGATCACCGAGAACGAGTCGATGCCGACGTGCAACAGCGTGATCGATGTCTCCGGGCCCGCTCCTTCCAGTACAGCGTCCAATTTGGACTGGAAGTGCTGGCGGTTCGCCACGCCGGTGAGCATGTCACGGACAGACTGCTGGCCAAGCTGGTTCTGCAGCGCCTGCAGCTCGCTGAGGTTCTCGACCATCGTGACGTGGTACGCGGGCACGCCGTTGACGTCCCGCAGCAACGAGATCACCAGGTAGACCCACGCGATGGTGCCGTCGTGGCGGACCATTCGCCTGCGTTCCCGCACTCGCGGCATCAGGCCCTCGGTCACCTCGCGGTACGAGATCACCACGTCGTCGGCGTCTTCCGGCGGGAAGAGCTCGCGCACGTTACGACCGGCCAGCTCGGACTCCGGGCACTCGAGAATGTGTGCCAGCGCGGAGTTGGTCTGCACGAAGTTGCCGGACATGTCGGTCAGCGCCATACCGATCGCCGAGGCGTGGAAGACCTCTTCGAACCGCTCGGTCGCGGCGCGCTCGCGCCGCTCGGCTTCCCGCTTGGACTTCAGCAGCGCCTGCTTGATGTGTTCCTGCTGATCAAGCGTGCGGTGGCGGATCGCGTTGGAGTAGCCGGTGGCCAGGTTGGACAGTAGGCCGACGACTCTCTCGGCGAGACGGCGTTCCGCCCGCTTCTCCGAGTCCAGCAGCAGTGCCGCGGCCAGGATCTCCACGGTGACCTGGAGGCTGTCCGGGCCGGTGAAGTCGTTGCGTACCAACGAGGCGCCGACGTTGATCGCCGACGAGGGGTCGAACAGTTCGGCGTTGAGGGTGTCCGCGAGGGTATGCACCTGTTCAAGCAGGAACAGTTCCATCTCGTCCGCGGTCATCGGGACGTAGGCGGTCCTGCCGATCACATGCGCCCATGCCTTGGCGACCTCGGCACGCCTGCGAGCGCGCTCGGGGTCGAGTGGGCCCGGTGGGTTCACCGGCCGTTGTCCTGCGGTGTCACGACGCGTCCTCTTGCGGTCGGGGCAACGGGCAATCCTGGAACTCTCAGTGATCTAGTGCAGATATCGGACTGGAACAGTCGTGGGATTACCGCCGTCCGGGCAATCGACCGCTGAATCGGCACGGTCGGGACGTGACGATCGAAGGATTCACGACTGCAGCACACCTCTCGGTCCGTTCTGGTGATGGCCAGGCTACTCAGCGGAGTACTCATCCGGTAGACGGGCGCACCCTCCCGGCCCATTCAGGCGAGTAGGCGCCAGCAAACAGTTGCTCACCGTAGCGTGTGTTACGCCGATCGAATGAACCGAGGCCGACACTTCCGATTCAAACGGCTAAGAATCTGTTCGTTCCGCAGTCGTCGATGAGATTCTTGACGGGCACTTGACAGCCACCCCGGCCCAGATGCCGTCCTCCTCCGGCTGCACGCCGGTTGGTGGCGTGATGTCCGGGCGCCAGTTCGACACGGCGACCACACCGGGCTCGGCCAGTTCGAAGTCGCCGAACAGGTCGACGATCTCGCTGCGGGTGCGCAGGCAGGCCGGATTGTGCGCGCTTGCCTGCACTGTCTCGATAATCTCCTTGGCGTGCACGTTCTCGAAGTCCGCGGTGAAGTGGCTGATCGCCAGCGCGCTGCCGGGCACGACCTTCTCCCGGTAGCGGTCGAACGCGCTGTACACGTCGATCTCCGCGGCCACGTGGTGCACGCTGGCGATCGCGAGCACGCCGACCGGCGCGCTGAAGTCGATCAACCTGCGCGTTTCGGGGTGCTTGAGGACGTCGTCCGGACGGGTGAAGTCGGCCTCCACGATCGCAGCTTTCTCCTCGCCGTCGAGCAGTAACCTGCTGTGCGCGATCGCGACCTCTTCGATGTCCACGTAGACGACCCGGCATTCCGGCGCGGCTTTCTGCGCGATCTCGTGGACATTGCCGACGGTCGGGATACCCGAGCCGAGATCGAGGAACTGCCGGATTCCCGAGTCGATCATGAAAAGCACGGCTCGGCGCATGAAGGCGCGATTGCTCCACGCGATCTGCCGCGCGTTCGGCTGGATCTTGATCAGCTGGTCGAACACCGCCCGGTCACTGGCCAGATTGTGGCCACCGCCAAGCGCGTAGTCGTAGATCCGCGCCGGTGAAGGGCGCGCTGGGTCGAGGTTCTCTGGAATCCAACCGGTGCCGCTGGCCATGGAAGAACCCATTCGTCTGAATTTGGCGAAAGCGGCGAAATCTTACTCCTGGTGCCCGCGAAGCGCTGAGATAGCCATCTTGCGCAGCAATCCGGCCATTTGCCCGCGATCGAGGTGACGGCTGTGCGGCGTCGAGTTGATCAGGCCGAACACCGCGTGCGCGGCGGCACGCGCGGACGGTTCGTCGGCGCCGTCCACAACGTCCTGGATGGCCTGTACCCAGACTTCCACGTACCTGCGCTGCAACGCGCGCACCCGGCGGCGGTCCGGGTCGGTCAGGTTGCCGAGGTTGCGTTCCTGGACCGTGATCAGCGCCGGATTGTCCAGTGCGAAGTCCACGTGGAAGCGAACGAGTTCGACCAGCAGCTCGGCCGGGTCGCGGTGACGCTGCGCGCGGGCTTGGCCGCCGTCGAGCAGCTCCTCGCTTATGGACGTCAGCATCTCCCCGAGCATCGCGTCCTTGCTGCGGAAATGCCGGTACAAGGCGGGGCCGGAGATGCCGACCGCGGCACCGATGTCATCGATACCGACACCGTGGAAGCCATGCCGTGCGAACAGTTCCGCCGCCGCGGCGAGGATCTGCTCGCGGCGGCTCGGCGGTGCTGGCGCTGGCACCGGTTGTGACGACACGGGAGTCATGCTAGCCGGGTGACGTTAGCGAGTACTAACACCTGACTCGTACATACGGTCGGGTTAACAATTCACCAGATTCTTCCCTAGCGGGCCTACCTGCGCTGATGATGAGAGTCCGATCCCTGCCATCGGGCACATGTGAATCGCGGAGGGCTCAATGAGGCGACCGTTCCGTGTCCTGTTATCTCTCGCGGCTACCGCCGTGGGCTTGACTGTCCTGTCGGTACCTGCCAACGCGGCAGCCGAGAACTATGTGGCACTGGGTGATTCCTACTCATCCGGCCTCGGTACCGGCGGCCCGTACAGCGGCGGCAACTGCAAGCGCAGCACCGGCGCGTACCCGCAACTGTGGGCGAACAGCCACTCGCCCGCGTCCTTCTCCTTCGCCGCATGCTCCGGCGCGACCACGTCGGACGTGCTGAACAGTCAGGTCAACTCGCTGTCGGCGAGTACGACACTGGTGACCATCTCGATCGGCGGCAACGACGCCGGTTTCGTCGACGTGATCACCACCTGCACGCTCAACGGCGATTCGGCGTGCGTCAACCGGGTCGAGCAAGGCAAAACGTTCGTCCGCGACACCCTGCCGGCCAGATTGGACAACACCTACAACGCCATCAAGCAGCGGTCGCCCTCCGCACGCGTGGTCGTGCTCGGCTACCCAAGGTTCTACAAGGTGCCTGGGTCCTGCAGTGTCGGGCTGTCGGACACCAAGCGCGCGGCAATAAACAGCGGAGCGGACGCGCTCGCGGAGGTGACCGCGCAGCGCGCGGCTGCCGCCGGATTCCGTTTCGTGGACATCCGCCCCATATGGACCGGCCACGAGATCTGCGCCAGCGACAGGTGGCTCAACAGCCTGACATGGCCAGTAGACGAGTCATACCACCCGAACCGCAACGGCCAATCCGGCGGCTACCTGCCCGCACTCAACGCAGCCCTCTCACTCTCGTGAGTGGTTAGCCGTGTTCTAACCCTGCTAACCACTCACGAGGGCTGACCAGGCTGCCCGCAGGGCCCGCCAGCTGGACTCCGACGTTAGTCAGCGCTAACATTGCCGGAGAGGTTAACGCTGACTAACAGGGAGCCGAGATGGACGCGCCCGTGCTGCGCAGCCAGGCGGACCCGTCGGATCCGGCCTACCAGCGCTACGTCAAAGAGCATGCCGAACTGGTCGATGACCTGCGTGAACGTCTCGCCAAAGCCCGTGAAGGCGGCCCGGAGAAGGCGCGCAAGCGGCACGTCGAGCGCGGCAAGCTGCTGCCGCGCGACCGGGTGGATTCGCTGCTCGACCCCGGTTCGCCGTTCGTTGAGCTGTCCCCGTTGGCTGCCAACGGGATGTACTCCGACGAGGCGCCAGCCGCCGGGATCATCACCGGCGTCGGCCGGGTGTCCGGCCGTGAGTGCGTGATCGTCGCCAACGACGCCACGGTCAAGGGCGGCGCGTACTACCCGGTAACCGTCAAGAAGCACCTGCGCGCGCAGGAAGTAGCGCTGCACAACAACCTTCCGTGCGTGTACCTCGTCGACTCGGGTGGCGCGTTCCTGCCTCGGCAGGACGAGGTCTTCCCGGACCGCGAGCACTTCGGCCGGATCTTCTTCAACCAGGCCACGATGTCCGCCCGCGGCATCCCGCAGATCGCCGCTGTCCTTGGCTCCTGCACGGCCGGTGGCGCGTACGTCCCGGCGATGAGCGACGAGGCCGTGATCGTGCGTAACCAGGGCACGATCTTCCTTGGCGGGCCGCCCTTGGTGAAGGCCGCGACCGGCGAGGTCGTCACGGCGGAGGAGCTCGGCGGCGGTGACGTGCACTCGCGGGTTTCCGGCGTGACCGATCACCTGGCCGAGGACGATGCGCACGCGTTGCGTATCGTGCGGTCGATCGTGTCCACGGCAGGGCCGCGTGTTCCCAAACCGTGGGACGTCGCGCCGGTCGAAGAACCCGTCGTCGATCCGTCCGAGTTGTACGGTGTCGTGCCGACCGATTCGCGGACTCCTTATGACGTCAGGGAAGTCATCGCGCGTGTGGTCGACGGCAGCCGGTTCCGTGAGTTCAAACGGGAGTACGGCACGACTTTGGTCACCGGCTTCGCCCGGATCCACGGGCACCCGGTCGGGATCATCGCCAACAACGGTGTCCTTTTCGGAGAGTCGGCGCTGAAGGGCGCGCACTTCATCGAGCTGTGCGACAAGCGCCGGATTCCGTTGGTGTTCCTGCAGAACATCACCGGCTTCATGGTCGGCAAGGACTACGAGGCCGGTGGCATCGCCAAGCACGGCGCCAAGATGGTGACCGCGGTGGCGTGCGCGCGGGTGCCGAAATTCACCGTCGTGATCGGCGGATCCTTTGGCGCGGGCAACTATTCGATGTGCGGCCGGGCGTACTCGCCGCGGTTCCTGTGGATGTGGCCGAACGCCCGGATCTCGGTGATGGGCGGCGAGCAGGCCGCTTCCGTGCTCGCGACGGTCCGCCGTGACCAGATCGAAGCAGGCGGCGGCGAATGGTCCACGGGGGACGAGGAAGCGTTCAAGGACCCGATCCGCCAGCAGTACGAGGACCAAGGCAACCCGTACTACTCGACCGCCCGGCTCTGGGACGACGGCGTGATCGACCCCGGCGACACCAGGACCGTGCTGGGCCTGGCGTTGTCGGTGGCCGCGAACGCGGAACTCGAAGAAGTCGGCTACGGCGTTTTCCGGATGTGATGCGATGTTCCAGCGAGTCCTGATCGCCAACCGCGGCGAGATCGCCGTCCGGATCACCCGGACCCTCGCCCGGCTGGGCGTGCGCTCGATCGCGGTCTACAGCGACGCCGACGCCGACGCCCGCCACGTGCTCGAAGCCGACACGGCTGTCCGAATCGGACCGGCGGCGGCGCGCGACAGCTACCTGTCGATCCCGCGGATCATCGAGGCCGCGTTGTCGACCGGCGCCGAAGCGATCCATCCTGGCTACGGCTTTCTGGCCGAGAACGTCGACTTCGCGCGTGCTTGCGCGGACGCGGGCCTGGTTTTCGTCGGCCCGCCGATTGCCGCGATCGAGGCAATGGGCGACAAAATCCGTGCCAAGCAGACCGTGATGGCCGCGGGTGTTCCTGTTGTCCCAGGGCGTACCGAGCCGGGAATGACCGACGCTGATCTCATCGACGCGGCCGCGGAAATCGGCTTTCCGGTGCTGTTGAAGCCTTCCGCTGGTGGCGGCGGAAAGGGTATGCGCCTGGTTTCGGACTCCGCTGGGCTTGCTGAGGCGATTGAGTCCGCGCGCCGGGAAGCGCGTGGTTCTTTCGGGGACGACACGCTGTTGATCGAGCGTTTCGTGCAGCGGCCGCGGCATATCGAGATCCAGGTGCTGGCCGACGCGCACGGCAACGTGATTCACCTTGGCGAGCGTGAATGCAGCTTGCAGCGCAGGCACCAGAAGATCATCGAAGAAGCGCCTTCTCCTTTGCTGACCGAGGAAATGCGCGCCCGGATGGGAGCTTCCGCAGTCGATGCGGCCCGTGCGGTCGGCTACACGGGCGCGGGCACTGTGGAATGCATTGTGTCCGCGGACCGGCCGGACGAGTTCTTCTTCATGGAGATGAACACCCGCCTGCAGGTCGAGCACCCGGTGACCGAATTGGTGACCGGCCTTGATCTGGTCGAATGGCAGCTTCGCGTGGCCGCGGGTGAACCGCTGACAATGTCCGCTGCGCCGATGAATGGGCATGCGGTCGAGGCCCGGGTTTATGCCGAGGATCCGTCCCGTGACTTCCTGCCGACGGGTGGAACCGTGCTGGACGTCGTTGAGCCTGCCGGCGCTCGGGTGGACTCGGGTTTGCGGCCGGGTACCGAGGTCGGCTCGAACTATGACCCCATGCTGGCCAAGGTCATCGTGTGGGATGAGACCAGGGAAGGCGCGCTGACCAAGCTTTCCGCGGCCCTCGCCGATACAGCCGTTCTCGGTGTCGGCACGAATATCGCGTATCTGCGGGAATTGCTGGCAGATCCGGACGTTGTCGCCGGTCGATTGGACACGCAGCTTGTTTCCCGGCGCGCGGCGTTTGTCCAGTCCACTCCGGACCATGTGTTCGCGGCCGCGGCTTTGGACGAACTGCTCGCGTTGCAACCGTCCGGCCCAGTCATCGACCCGTGGGATGTTCCTTCAGGTTGGCGCGTTGGCGGTGCCGCGGGTTTCTCTGTGCGGCTGGATTCCGGCGGCCGCCAGGTCACGGTGTGCGTCCGTGGCTCATCGGTTTCCGTTGACGGTGGCGCTTTTGTCCCGGCTTCGGCTGCTGTTTCCGGCTCGGTTTTGCGGCTGACCTTCGATGGCCGGACGTATCGGTATCGGCGCGCGAAGTCCGGTTCGGTGTTGTGGCTGGCTTCCGAAGGCTTTACGTGGGCCGTCGCCGAGCATTCGATGCTTGAGGAATCGTCGGTTTCCGGCGCTGAGGGCGGGCCGATCACCAGTCCGATGCCGGGAACCGTGCTCGTGGTGAAAGCCGCGGTCGGTGATCGAGTGGCTGCGGGAACACCGTTGCTGGTCGTCGAAGCGATGAAGATGGAGCACACGATCGCCGCACCGGTCGACGGCGTGCTCACCGAGCTGCATGTGCAAGCGGGCCAACAGGTCGCGCTGAACCAACCACTCGCCCTGGTGATCCCAGAGGAGCAGTCATGATTGACTTCCGGCTCGAAGAAGAGCACGAGGCCCTGCGGAAAACCGTGCAGGAGTTCGCGAGGGAAGAGGTCGCGCCGGTTATCGGCGACTACTACGAGCGGTGCGAGTTCCCATACGAGATCGTCGCCAAAATGGGCCACATGGGCCTTTTCGGCCTGCCGTTCCCGGAATCCGTCGGTGGAATGGGCGGCGACTACTTCACACTGTGCCTGGCGCTGGAAGAACTGGCCAGGGTGGACTCGTCGGTCGCGATCACGCTCGAAGCAGGCGTTTCCCTTGGCGCGATGCCGATCTACCGCTTCGGAACTCCGGCGCAACAAGAAGAGTGGCTGCCCTCGTTGGTTTCTGGCGAGGCATTGGGCGCTTTCGGTTTGACCGAGCCCGGCGGTGGTTCGGACGCGGGCGCGACCCGCACGACTGCTCGCCGTGACGGCGACAACTGGATTATCAACGGCACCAAGGCATTCATCACCAACTCGGGCACGGATATCACGCGTCTGGTGACCGTGACCGCGGTGACCGGCGAGCGTGACGGCCGCAAGCAGATCTCGGCGATCATTGTTCCTTCAGGGACTTCCGGGTTCGCGGTGTCCAAGAAGTACTCGAAGGTCGGCTGGAGTGCCTCGGACACCCGTGAGCTTTCGTTCGCCGATTGCGTTGTGCCCGCGTCGAACTTGCTGGGCGAGGAAGGTCGCGGGTACGCGCAGTTCCTGTCCACTTTGGATGAAGGCCGCGTGGCGATCTCGGCGCTTTCCGTTGGGCTCGCGCAAGGGTGCGTGGACGAGTGCGTCCGCTATGTCGGTGAGCGCGAGGCGTTCGGCCACAAGATCGGGGAATACCAGGCGATCCAGTTCAAGATCGCCGACATGGAAGCCCGGACGCACGTGGCCCGGCTGGCTTACTACGACGCCGCGTCCCGGATGCTGCGTAACCAGCCGTTCAAGCGTCAGGCCGCGATCGCCAAGCTGGTGTCCTCGGAAGCCGCGATGGACAACGCTCGCGACGCCACCCAGATCTTCGGCGGCTACGGCTTCATGAACGAGTACCCGGTCGGCCGCTTCTACCGGGACGCCAAGATCCTGGAGATCGGCGAAGGCACGAGCGAAGTCCAGCGCATGCTGATCGCCCGCGACCTCGGCCTCACCCGCCCCTGGCAATAAAAAACCCTCGTGAGTGGTTATCCGTGTTCTAACCCGCATAACCACTCACGAGGGTCTACCTGGGGTTTTACCAGTCGGGGCGCAGGGGCATGCCGGAGTAGCCGTTGCTGTCGGTTTTCACGCCAAGGACTTGGTGCAGCTGGATCCAGTTGCGCGCGAACCCGAGCCGGGATCCGGCCATGTACAGCCGCCACACGCGAGCCGTGTGCGGCCCGACCTCCTCAACGGCCTCGGCCCAGTGCTGCTCAAGGTTCGTGCACCAACCTTCGAGAGTCCGGGCGTAGTGTTCCCGCAGGTTCTCCTCGTGCCGCACCTCGAAGCCGGTGTCGTGCATCTGCGACAAAATCCGCCCAGGGCCAAGCAGTTCACCATCCGGGAACACGTACCGGTTGATGAAGCTGCGCGTGTGCGCGTCCCGCAGGTTGTCCGGCCGCGTGATGCAGTGGTTCAGAATCCGGCCGCCCGTGCGGAGTTTGCTGTACAGCAGCTCGAAGTACGACGCCAGGTTGGCCTCGCCGATGTGCTCGGTCAGGCCGATCGAGCTGATCGCGTCGAAGTTGGTCTCGCGCACTGCCCGGTAGTCGAGGTGACGGACCTCCGCCAGATCCGTCAGGCCCTCCTTGGCAATGCGTTTCTGGGCCCATTCGGCCTGATTCGCCGACAGGGTCACGCCGAGCGCCTGCACGCCATAGTGCTTCGCGGCGTGGATCACCATGCCGCCCCAACCACAGCCGACGTCAAGCAGCCGCATTCCGGGCCGTAGAGCCAGTTTTCGGGCAACGAGGTCGTGCTTGGCGTACTGGGCCTCTTCCAGGGTCGCGTTTTCATGCTCGTAGACCGCGCACGTGTACGCCATCGACGGGCCGAGGACCCATTCGTAGAACTTGTTGGACACGTCGTAGTGGTGGGAGATCGCCTCCGCGTCACGCATGCGCGAATGGCGTTCGCCCGCCAGCCTTCTTTCCTGGGCCGGGGGATGGGTCGGCCACAGCAGACGGGCGCCAGCGAGCTTCGCCGCGAGTTTCACGCGCAGCGACGCCGGGATCTCCCGCAGCCTGATCTCCGGGATGGAGCTCAGTGCCGTGTACATGTCGCCGACGATCTCCAGCGCACCCGTCACGTACGCCCGGACGAGGCCGAGGCTGTTGGGCGAGCTGGCGATGTGGGACAGGGCGAGCGGCGAGCGCACGTCCACACGCACATCGGCGTTCGGCGTTCCCGCCCTGCTGCCGTCGTAGGCGACGAACTCGACCGGCACGTCTGGGCCGGTCACCTCATAGATGGCTTCGGCGATTCGCATCTAACTACCCCGCACGCACTTGTCGTAGAGGTCGGGCAACCGACCGTCCGGATCGAACTGGAGTTTCAGGGCGCGATACCGCTCCCCGTTGTACAACCGCCAGAAGTTCTCGCGCGAGTAGAACGACTCCGAGTACAGCGACTTGTGTCCACCGAGGGCGGTCACCTTGTCCTCGATCAGGCGGTTGTGGTGCCCTGGCCGTTGGCCGGGCCGCATCGGGACCGTTGCCCAGAACCCGACGTTCACGTACATCGTGCCGGGATCCATCGGGTACAGCGGCCAGGTTCGGTTGTCCCGCAGCTTGATCGGGCACAACCAGATCGGGCTTATGCCGATATCCCGGTGGAAGAACTCGAGAAACTCGCCGAGCCTGTCCAGCGGGATCTCCACGTCCTGGATCACCGGTTCACGATCGGGCGCGTTCCCCAGCTGCCGCACCCGTTTGGTCACGCCGTACCTGCGGTCGAGCGCGACTACTTTCCGGTAGACGTCCGAGCGCAGGTACTGCTTGGGCCAGAGCCTGCGTACCCACGGGATCTGGGCGCCGAAAGCGTGGGAGCACCAGAACCAGTCGGTGTCCCAGCGCCAGATGTAGTCCCGGATGCTCAGCAGGTCGGCCGTCCGGTCCCGGATGGACTTGTAGAAGATCTCCTTGCCGGTGTAATCACTCGGCCTAAATGTCGGTTTATCGACAAATCGACCGATGGTCAGGTACTGCTCATCGGCCGAGAACACCGTGCCGTCCAGGAAATCGGCGTCGGTGTACTCGTTGATCACGGCCGGGTCGTCGAACCGGACATGCCGCAGTTCGACGTACGGCCGCACCGGCTCGAGCTCGATCTTCAGACGCAGCGCGTAGCCGAACGTGCCGTACGAATTGGGAAATCCGCTGAACGCCTCGTCGTCGCGGTGCAGGTGCGCGATCCGGCCGTCGCCGGTGAGGATCTCCATCTCCAGCACGGATTCATGCGGCAGGCCATTGCGGAACGACGTGGACTCGATGCCGAGTCCGGCCACCGCGCCGCCGAGCGTGATGGTCTTGAGCTGGGGGACGACCAGCGGCATCAAGCCGTACGGCAAGGTCGCGTCCACCAGGTCCTCATAGGTGGTCATCCCGCCGACGTCGGCCGTGCGCGCCTCGGCGTCGACACTCAGCACACCGGTGAACTCGCTGACGTCCAGCGTCCGGGTGGCCGGATCGCGGAACCGGAACAGGTTCGACGTGGACTTGGCCAGCCGGACCGGGGATCCGTGCGGCAAGGCCGCGTACTGGTCACGTAACGTCGCAGCAGCCCGCTCATGGCCCATCAGGGCCTGTTGGTTGCCCATACCAACCGATGCTAAGCCTGCTCGCGCGACCCAGCATTGTGATTTTCGGACTAGTGCCGTGCGACCCCGCTCCCTTGGCCTTGCTAGGGCGTGTTTCGAATGTCCCGGTCGATGAGAGGCAGGATCGGGGTGGTTCCTGGCGACGCCGCGGTGACGCCGCGAATACTGGTTGTCTTTGGGCGTTGCCGCGGTGGCGTCAGGGGCCGCATCCGGCCTGGCTATCGCGATCGGGCATTTGAAACACGCCCTAGGGCTCAAATCGTCCCTGGCGGCACCGGCCGGAACGTCCAAAGACAACCAGTATTCGCGACGTCCCGGCGTCACCACCAGGAACAATTTGATCTCCCAGCAAGGCGAAAGGGAGCGAGGCCGCACGGCACTATTGTGCCGACTGGTACTCCTCGAAGATGTCCGGCAGGTACGCCAGTAGCAGGTCTAGCGTAGTGAACAAACCGGCAATCGGGTCCAAACGGGCGGCCGCGTACGCGACTTCGCAGCCTTTACGGGCAGGCACCGGATTGCCGACATCGGTGAACCAGTCGAGGAACGGAATGCGCTGTCGGCCCAGCTCAGGATGGATCAGTCCGCCGTAGACAGCCAGCAGATCCAGCACGGCCGGACGGTTGCGCAGGGTCCAGCGGTAGAACTCGGAGTACATGAAGAATCGGCGTTCCACCGCGGACGGCTTGACGCCGTGTGTTTTCTCGGCGACCCGGACACCATGATCGGTGGCAGCCTGTTCGGCTTCGCTCCACGCTTTGTCATGGACATTGCGGACAGTCAGTTCACCGGCGCGCAGGCGTATCAAATAGTTCGCCCATCTGCGCGATCCAGGGTTGCCGAACTCGTCCTGTGACCGGCCGAGTGCGATCGCGATACCCCGCTCGACGCCTTCGACAATCCCAGCGTCCACGTAGGACACCCAGCTGCCCGGCGCGCCCAACTGGCGGTCACGGAAGAACGTGATCACGCCCTCGATATTGCGCCACCGATCGGCCGCGCCAAGTTCGGCGGCCGGGCCGCTCTGCATCAACCGGACCATGTCCAGCCGGTCCGGCATGCTCATCAGATTGATCTCGGCCAACGTGCAGTCCAAAGCAGCCGCGCACTGGGCAGGCGTGCGACCGGCGGCGTTCGCGTGCACCGGGAGAAGCAGACTGGCAAGTACAGACAGGACAACGATCCACCCTGATCGCTTCATGTCTGTGAACCTAGAACCTCCCGAGGTGACTCAGCAACAAATCGGACACCGTCGGTGCGACTTCCTCAGGTACGTTGTGGCCGACGCCTTCCAGGACTTCCAACCGGTAAGGCCCGGTCACCCAATTGTGTGTCCGCTCCACCCCGTAGGGCGCGACCATCGGGTCCTTGGTACTCGCGATGAACAGCGTCGGCAGCGACGACTTTTGCTCGTAGCCGGTGAAGTCGTTGGCCCGATACCAGTTCAACATCGCCGTCAAAGCACCCGGCTGCGAGAGCCGCTTGTAGTAGATCGCGCTCTTGCAGTCAGGCACACCAGGCAGGGTGAGCTTGCCGCTGGCGAGCAGCTCGTTCTCCGGGATCGGCGCGGGACGGCGGAAGCGGTCCATGTAAACCGAGGCCTCCTGTTGAGCGGGATCAACCCGCAGTGCCTCGGCGAACGCGCCAAGATGCGGTACGGAGACCGCGGTCAACGTCCGAATGCGATGCGCGTACCTCGCGGCCGCGATCCACGCGACCGCCGCACCCCAGTCATGCCCGACGAGGTCGAACTTGCGCCAGCCCAACGCGTCCGCGATGGTGACCACATCGTCAACGGCGTAATCCAGCCCGTAATCCCCGATATCCAGCGGCCGTACGCCGGGTGAGTAACCGCGCTGGTCCGGCGCCACAGCCCGGTACCCAGCGGCCGCAAGGGCGAGCAGCTGATGCTCCCACTCAATGCCAAGCTCAGGAAAGCCGTGCAGGAGAAGGACTTTCCGGCCATGCAGCGGGCCAGCGGCGACCGCGTCGAAGGTGCCGACGCCGGTCTTGATCTTCAGCGGAGTGATTCTCGGCGCCGCTTCGGCCGTGCCTGTGAGGCTGAGTGACGCGATCCCGGCTGCTGTCAGGGCGAGGAAGTTCCGACGAGTGCTTGGCATGCCCCAAGAATGTCGCCCACCCGGTGCACGATCCATCATGTGCGCCCCCGAAGCGGGGGTAGGGCCAGCCCTAGTCCCACCAGAACCGCCAGATGCGTTCGCTGAGGAGCTTCATGGCATAGCCGGCGACGGTTTCATCTGGCGCGCCTTGCCAGTAGTTGTCCGGGCAGAACGCGAAATGCTCAGCCGCGACGAGCTCAGCGGTGGCAATGTCGGTTGGTGGCGCTGCAACAGTCAGGATGAGCGTCGAGTGGTCACCGAGGTAGATGACTCGCGCCCCGAAACGGTCCTCCCAGCTGCGCACTACAGCCGACACCTTCGCGACGTCGTTCACGTAGTTGGCCGGGCCGCCCCAGCCCATCGCGGCCAGCGCGTCAGCGCCCCGCCGGGTCGCCACGAGGCCAAGCCGCACCTCGCCGCCAGCCCGCGCGGTCACATCGTCAGCGAGCTCGTCCGGGTCGATCGACGGTTGCGCCGCAGGCGCGAGCCCCGGCCAGTCGCCGTCCCCATCGTTCGCGCGCCACGATTCGGCAAACACTTCAGCCAGTAGGCCGGGAGGTCCTCTTCGTCGCCGTGCATGATCCGGCCTGCGGGCAATGCGATCGGCGAGTTCTTGATCAGCTCGGGTAAGGGCATCGGCAGACGCTAGCGTGCCAACAGTTCTGCCGGGGCCACCAACCTCAGGCATGCCTTGGCGCGTTGCCAGCGGGCCTGGATCTGCGAGTCGTCGGGATACGCCCACGAACCAACAAGCAACCCGCGAACGGTATCCATGGCCGTGTACGCGTAATGCCGGAACTGGGTCGTGTCCGCCTGTGGCCCGAACAGGCGACGGCCGAACTCGACAATGACTTCGCTGATTTCGGGCTCGACCTCGGCGACAAGGGCCCTCAGCACGGGATCGGTCCGGGCGGCCAGCAGCAGTTCCGTACTCGCGGCGAAGATCGGGCCTTGGTGGATCTCCCAGAGCAGGTCCAACGTATCGCCGATCGGGTCGGTCGACATCGCCAGCTCGTCCATTCGCGCAAACGCTTGCTCGGCTCGGCGGTGGGCGATGTCGCGGACGGCGGCCGTGACCAGGTCGGCTTTGGTGGGGAAGTGGTGGACTTGGGCGCCTCTGGTCACGCCTGCGCGTTCGGCGACCCGGGTTGTCGTCGTGCCCGCATAGCCGTACTCGACGAGGCAGTCGATGGTCGCGTCGAGCAGCCTCCTACGCATGACCGCGCTGCGTTCTTCCTGCGTACGGCCGGTTTTTGAGGTTCTTGTCGCCGGCATGGGACAACAATACCTGCAAGTGTGTATGTTAGTTGAACTGTCCCTCGTCCCGGAGGTGCGGCGTGGCACGTTCGCTGCAGGACAAGGTCGTAGTGGTCACGGGTGGTGCGCGCGGGATCGGCGCGGCCATGACGAAGGCGCTGGTCAGAGAAGGTGCGAAGGTCGTCATCGGCGATCTTGACCTGGCATGCGCCGAGGCGACCGCGAACAGGCTCGGCGCGATGGCGCTGCACGTGGACGTCACCGATCCGGCCGGTTTCACCAAGTTCCTCGACCAGGCCGAAAGCCGCCAAGGTCCGATCGACATTCTGATCAACAATGCCGGGATCATGCCGTTGGGCCCATTCGAGGACGAAGACGACGCCTCGACCATGCACCAGTTGGAGATCAACTTGCACGGCGTCATCCACGGCACCCGGGAGGCCGTCAAACGCATGCGCCCCCGCGCGACCGGGCACATCGTCAACGTGGCGTCCGCGGCCGGGAAGGCTGGGTTTCCTGGAGCGGCGACGTATTGCGCGACCAAGCACGGTGTTGTCGGGCTGACCGAGGCGGTACGCCTTGAGCTGCGCGGATCGGGCATCGAGATGACCTTGGTGATGCCTTCGATCGTGGCCACCGAGCTCACCGCGGGCCTCAACAACAACGGTATGGTCAAGACCGCCACACCGGAGGATGTCGCCGAGGCGACCGTGAACGCGCTGAAGAACCCCAAGTTCGAGGTGTTCGTGCCCAAATCGGTCGGCACGTTCAACCGGATCGAGCGATTGCTGCCGCGTGCCGCGGGTGAGTGGATGGTCCGCAAGCTCAAGGGCGACCGGCTGCTGATGGACATCGATCGAGCGAAACGAGTGGACTACGAAACACGCGCCGCGGCCAGCGCGCCCGCGGCCGACGAGGCCTACGGGATGAAGAAATGATCTCCGACGCGTTGGTGGCCAAGCTGTGTGACCGGGTCGCGGCCTCCACAGCGGACACTTTCAGCACCGTGGACGTGTTCACCGGCGGCACATTGGCCAAGGTCCCGCGATCCTCGCCGGAAGACGTCGCCGAGGCCGTCGAGGCCGCGCGCAAAGCCCAGCAGGTATGGGCAGGTGTCACGGTCGACAACCGGATCCCGGTGTTCGAACGGTTCCACGCGCTGCTGCTCGAACACACCGACGAGATTCTGGACATCCTGCAGGCAGAAACTGGCAAGTCCCGAAAGGACGCGTTCCTCGAAGTATGTGCGCCGCTCGTGACTGTTGGCTACTACGCCCGCAAAGCGCCGAAACTCCTTGCGCCGCAACGGCGCCAGGGCATGCTCCCTGGCGTTGTCAAGACGACCGAGCTGCGTGTGCCCAAGGGGGTCGTTGGCACGATCACGCCGTGGAACTACCCGTTCGCCTTGGCGTTCATGGACATCATTCCCGCGTTGATCGCAGGGAACGGCGTGGTCCTCAAGCCGGACACGCAAACCGCGTTGTGCACTTTGTACGGCGTCGACCTGCTCTACCAAGCCGGGCTGACGCAAGGCTTGCTGCAAGTGGTGATCGGGGACGGTCCAGTGGTTGGAACGGCCATTGTGGACAATGCTGACTACATTGGATTCACTGGTTCGACGCGGACCGGGCGCGAGATCGCGGCACGTGCCGGGCGGCGTCTCATCGGGTACTCATTGGAACTTGGCGGCAAGAACCCCTTGCTGGTATTGGGAGACGCGAATACCCGACAGGCCGCGGTCGGTGCCGTGCAGACGTGCTTCTCCAACTCCGGCCAGCTCTGTATGTCGCCCGAGCGCTTGTTTGTGCACACGGGCGTGTACGACGACTTCGTCGCGAGGTTCTTGGGCGAGGTCAAGAGGATGAACCTTGCGGCGGGCTACGACTACAGCGCGGACATGGGATCGCTGAACTCCCAGCGACAGCTGGAGACCGTGATCAAGCACGTCGAGGACGCTCGGTCCAAAGGCGCGACTGTCCTCACTGGAGGAAAGGCGCGACCGGAAATCGGGCCATTCTTCTATGAGCCGACCGTGCTCACGGATGTCACGCCGGAAATGCTGTGCTACGACAACGAAACCTTCGGCCCGGTTGTGTCGATCTACCGTGTCGCCGATGACACCGCGGCCATCGAGCGCGCGAATGCCACTTCCTATGGCCTGAACGCCAGCGTTTTCACCAAGTCCATCGCGCACGGCGAACTGGTCGCGGCACAGCTGAAAGCGGGCACTGTCCACATCAACGACGGGCACGTGGTCGGACTGGGCAGCGCGGACGCGCCGATGGGCGGGATGAAGGACTCTGGAATCGGGCGGCGCAACGGCGCCGAAGGAATACTCAAGTACACCGAATCCCAGAACGTGTCTGTCCAACGTGTCCCGTTGACCACGCCGCCGCGATGGCTCCCGTTCGGGTGGTACGTCAAGAGCATGCAGGGTCTGCTTCGTCTCATTCGTCGGGCAAACATCCGTTAGCTGCGATAATGCTTCTATGATCGATGTTCCGGCGGCTGCGTCGAACGTGTTGGACAAGGTGTTCCGTGGCGGTGTCGCGGACCTGCGGCCCACCCCGCGCACCTTGGTTGACCACGGTCCGAACCGGTGGGTCTACCGGATGGCGGGCGAGGGCTCCGGCGACCCGGTCCTGCTGGTCCCGCCGTTGGCCGCGCCCGCGCTGTGTTTCGACCTGCGGCGTGGCTGCAGTCTGGCCGAGCACCTCGTGGAGCAGGGCCGGTCAACGTACCTTGTGGACTACGGCACGGTCAGCTTTTCCGACCGTGGCTTGGGAATCGAGCACTGGATCGACGAGGTGCTGCCCCGTGCGATCCGCTCGGTCAGCCAGGACGCGGGCGGACGGCCGGTGCACATCGTGGCTTGGTGCCTCGGCGGGATCCTGTCCCTGCTCACCGCCGCTGACCAGGCCGAGCTGCCGATCGCGTCGATCACCACGGTCGCCAGCCCCATCGACTTCACCGCGATCCCGTTGGTTGCGCCCGCGCGGCCGCTGATCGAGCTGACCGGCGGCTGGCTGCTGACCGCGCCCTATCGCTTGCTCGGTGGCGCGCCACGGCAGATCGTCCGATGGGCGTTCCAACTGACCTCAGTGGACAAATACGTCACCAAACCCCTTGCCGTACTGACTCATCTTGACGACAAGGAGTTCCTCGCCCAGATCGAGGCGGTCGACCGGTTCATGGACAACATGGTCGCGTACCCCGGCCGCACGTTCGGCCAGCTGTACCACCGATTCTTCCGCGGCAACGACCTGCATGACGGTATCGTGGACGTCGAAGGCCGGTTGATCTCCCTTGCCAAGATCGAAGTTCCGGTTCTGGTGATCGCGGGCGCGACCGACGGAATCGCCCCGGAACCCGCGGTACGGCGGTTGACGCGCTTGCTCGACAACTCGCCAGAGGTCCGGTTCGAGGTCTGCCCCGGCGGTCACCTCGGCGTGCTCACCGGCCGCGGCGCGCGCGAAACCACGTGGAAAGTGATCGACTCGTTCCTCAACCGATGAAACATGTTCCACTGAATGGTTTGGCTGAGCCATTTGACGGATTGAATATCGACTGAAACGCGTTCTACATTCGGCGTATGGGCGGAGTGACACGACGAAGTGTTCTTGCCGGCGCCGGGCTCGCAGTCCTGGCCGCGCCCGGACACGCGTCAGCGGCAGTGGTCGACGAGTATGACGTGGTCGTTGTGGGGTCAGGCGCGGCCGGAATGACCGCTGCGCTCACGGCCGCCAAACGCGGTTTGCGAACCGTGGTGATCGAAAAGGCGCCGACATTCGGCGGTTCCGCGGCCCGGTCAGGTGCTGGAATCTGGCTGCCGAACAACCGCGTGATCCTCGCGGCCGGAGTGCCTGACACACCGCAGAAAGCCGCGTCCTATCTCTCCGCTGTGGTCGGCGCGAGCGTTCCCCTTGCACGGCAACAGGCTTTCCTGCAGCACGGTCCGCCCATGCTGGACTTCGTGATGGCCAACAGTCCTCTGCGGTTCCGGTGGATGGAGGGCTACAGCGACTACTATCCAGAGCTGCCAGGCGGGATGCCCCACGGCCGCTCGATCGAACCCGACATGCTGGACGGAAACGTTCTCGGCGCCGAACTGGCCCGGCTGAACCCCGGATACCTGCAAATACCCGCAGGCCTGGTCGTCTTCAGTGCCGACTACAAATGGCTGGCGTTGGCGGCCGTCAACGCGAAGGGCTTCGCCGTGGCGGCCGAATGCGCCGCGCGTGGAGCGGCTGCCGCGTTGGCCGGGAAGAAGCCGCTGACCATGGGCCAAGCGCTTGCTGGGGGTCTGCGGGCCGGTCTGCTCCAGGCAGGTGTTCCGGTGCTGCTGACCACACCATTGATCGACCTGCACGTGGAAAACGACGCCGTACGCGGAGTTGTGACGCCACAAGGGCTGATCAAAGCGACCAAGGCCGTGATCATCGGCTCGGGCGGATTCGAGCACAACCCCGCGATGCGCGCCCAGTACCAGCCGCAACCGGCGCGATGGTCGGTCGGGGCGAAGGAGAACACAGGGGACGGGATCCGGGCAGGTCAACGGCTGGGCGCCGCGCTCGACCTGATGGACGACGCCTGGTGGGGCCCGGCGATTCCCTTGCCTGACCAGCCGTATTTCTGCCTCGCGGAGCGCACGTTGCCCGGCGGCCTGATGGTCGACGCGAACGGCAACCGGTTTGTGAACGAGGCCGCGCCTTACGGCGACGTCGTGCATGTCATGTACGACAAGGGTGTCGTGCCAGGCTGGCTGATCGTCGACCAGAACTACCGCAACCGCTACCTGTTCCGGGACACCGCGCCGGTGCTGCCTTTCCCGCAGGCCTGGTACGACTCGGGCGCCGTCGTGAAAGCGCCGACGATTGAGTCCCTGGCTACGGCGATCGGCGTGCCACCGGCGAACCTGCGGGCCACGGTCACGCGGTTCAACGGCTTCGCGTTGACTGGCAAGGACAGGGACTTCCGGCGCGGTGACAGTGCGTACGACCACTACTACACAGATCCCGCGGTCTTCCCGTCGTCCAGCTTGGCCTCGCTGTGGCTGCCGCCGTACTACGCCTTCAAGATCGTCCCCGGCGATCTGGGGACCAAGGGTGGCATGAAAACCGATGCCAGAGCTCGGGTGCTTCGAGCTGATGGGTCGGTGATCGCGGGCCTGTACGCGGCCGGGAACGCCAGCGCGGCGGTCATGGGCCGCAGCTACGCCGGGGCGGGCTCGACCATCGGCCCGGCGATGACCTTCGGATATATCGCAGGCAACGACATCGGTTGATCTTTTTCGACAACGACATTGTCCGCAGGCTGTCGCTGCGGACAATGTCGCGCGTCACGGGCCTCTGGCCTCGCGTTCCAGCCTTACCTACTCTAGAGTAGCTAAGGACGCGAGGAGTTGGTGACATGGTGGACCGGCACAAGCGGGACGCGATGGGGATCGCGCTCGCGGTGCTCAACCGGATCGCGGGTGCGCCGCTCGTGCGGCGGTTCGGCCTGAACAAGCCCATTGAGCGCGGCGTTTTCCATGCGACCCGGACCGGATTCCGCACGCTGGGCGCCGCGACCCGGTCGTTCAAGGCCGTCACTGGCGGTGGGAAGCCCGCGCGGCTGCCTGCGGCGCCTGAGCGGGGCCTGTTCGACCTCACCCCGGACGAAGACCAGCAGATGATCCGGGACACGGTCGCCGAGTTCGCCGACGAGCAGCTGCGACCAGCGGCCGCGGACGCCGACACGGCGTGCAAGCCGCCGCATGACCTCCTGAACACGTCCGCTGAGCTGGGCATTACCGCGCTCGGTGTGCCTGAGGAACTCGGCGGTGTGGGCAGTGAACAGTCCACAGTGACCGGTGTGTTGATCGCCGAGGCGTTGGCGCACGGCGACATGGGCCTGGCGGTCGCGTGTCTGGCGCCTTCGGCCGTGAGCAATGCGTTGGTGCTCTGGGGAGACGCGGACCAGCAGGCGACCTACCTGCCCGCATTTGTCGGCGAGCACGTTCCCGCAGCGGCTTTGGCTGTGCTGGAACCTCGGCCTTTGTTCGACCCGTTCGCCTTGCAGACCACGGCCCGTCGCACGCCGGACGGGTATCGGCTGGATGGCGTGAAATCCCTGGTTCCGAGGGCAGCTGAGGCTGAGTTGTTCGTCATCGCGGCCTCTTTGGACGGATCGCCAGCGCTGTTCCTGGTCGAATCGTCGGACGTGGTGATCGAGGCCGAACCTGCGATGGGATTGCGCGCGGCCGCGATGGGCCGCGTGGTTCTTGAGAACGTCACGGTTCCGCGTGCGGCCCTGTTGGGCTCCGGCGAGAATTATGCCGACTGTATAAGGCTTTCCCGGCTCGGCTGGTGCGCTTTGGCTGTCGGGACCGCGCAGGCAGTGCTGGATTATGTGATTCCGTACGTGAACGACCGGGTCGCTTTTGGTGAGCCTGTGAGTCACAGGCAAGGCGTGGCGTTCAAGGTCGCCGACATCGGCATCGAGGTCGACGGTATGCGTCTGCTGACCTATCGCGCGGCTTCCCGTGCCGAACAAGGCCTGTCGTACGCCCGTGAAGTCGGACTTGCCCGGAAGTTGTGTACCGACAAGGGAATGGCGATCGGAAGCGACGGCGTGCAGTTGCTCGGCGGGCATGGGTTCGTCAAGGAGCACCCGGTGGAACGGTGGTATCGCGACTTGCGGGCCGTCGGCCTGATGGAAGGGGCGGTGCTGCTGTGATCAATCTGGAGATCCCCAAGAAGTTCAAGCCGCTGCTGAACCAGGCGCATCAGGCGGCCACCGAGATTTTCCGCCCGAACTCGCGCAAGTACGATCTCGCGGAGCACACGTACCCCAAAGAGCTGGACATTTTCGCGGCTCTGCTTGACGGCGTGAACGCTTCTGGTGAAGGCGGCGGTGGCGCTTCTGGTGTCCGGCGGACCGAGAAGGGCACCGGGATCCGTAACGGCGCCAACATGTCCACTGTGCTCGGCACGATCGAGCTGTGCTGGGGCGATCTGGGATTCCTGCTTTCCATGCCACGTCAAGGCCTTGGCAACGCGGCAATCGCCTCGGTGGCCAACGAGGAACAGCTGGCGCGGTTCGGCAAGCTGTGGGCCTCGATGGCGATCACCGAGCCCGACACGGGTTCGGACTCCGCGGCGATCAAGTCAACGGCCGTGAAAGACGGCGACGACTACATCATCAACGGCGAGAAGATCTTCGTCACCGCGGGCGAACGCTCGGACGCCGTGGTCGTCTGGGCCACTTTGGACAAGTCATTGGGCCGGGCCGCGATCAAGTCCTTTGTGGTGGAGAAGGGCACTCCGGGCATGGAAGTCGTCCGCCTGGAGAACAAGCTCGGCATCCGCGCTTCGGACACTGCGGTCATCCGGTTCACGGATTGCCGTGTGCCAGCGGCGAACTTGCTCGGCGACCCGAACATCAACAAGGGTTTCGCTGGCGTCATGCAGACGTTCGACAACACCCGCCCGCTCGTGGCCGCGATGGCTGTCGGACTGGCGTGGGCGGCACTCGAGGAGACCGAGAAACTGCTGGCTGAGGCTGGGATCGAGGTCGACTACGACAAGCCGGCCAACAACCAGCACGCCGCAGCCGCCACGTACCTTGCCCTGGAAGCGGATTGGGAAGCGGCGAAGCTGCTGACCTTGCGCGCGGCCTGGATGGCCGACAACGCCAAGCCGAACTCGCTTGAAGCCTCTGAGGCCAAAGCGAAGGCTGGTCGCGTGGCCACCGAGATCACCCTCAAGTGCGTCGAACTGTGCGGCAGCATCGGATATTCGGAGCACAACCTGCTGGAGAAGTGGGCACGGGACGCCAAGATCCTGGACATCTTCGAAGGAACCCAGCAGATCCAGCAGCTGATCGTGGCCCGCCGCCTGCTCGGCAAAACCTCCGCCCAATTGAAATGACTCGTGAGTGGTTATCCGCGTTAGAACACGGATAACCACTCACGAGCTTTTACCTCACGCGATAGGCATGTATGATCGTCTGGGAGACGGTGTTGCCGGTAGTGTCAGCAGCGCTGGCGCGCAAGGACACGAACCCGGAAGCCGGGTTCTTGATGATTGTCCAGCCGTTGAGTAACGGCACTGGTTGCCAGGTCTTGCCGTCGTCATAGGACGCTTCGACCTTGCGCAGTTCCACTTTGCCCTGCGTGCCTGGCTGCCGGTCGACCCGCACCGGCACGGGAAACAACGCACCAGCCGGTGCTTGGTTGGCCATGTCCAGTTTGGGATCGAAACCGATTGCCAGCAACGGCAGCGGAGTCACTGAAGCCGTGTGTCCAGACCGGAAACTCCACTCCGCACTGACCTTTGTGGAGGTTGGCCAATCCGGATGGTTCCTGGATACCTCGGACGTCAACCGGTATTCCGCCTCGCCTGCGGGCACAGTGAACGTCCCTTGGCCAGGGATCCCGCTGCGAGCGATCTCCTTGCCGCCGGAGTACAACACCGTGTCGCCGGTGTCCTCAGGCAGTGCGAACCCGGAGTGTCCAGCCGAGTCGGACAGCAGTGGCAGCGTGGCCTCGATCGTGTCCTCGGTTCGGGACACCAACGCCGGTGACGGGCCCAGCTCAGCCTGCGGACCTGTGATGGCCGGGCCGAAGACAGCTTTGTTCCAGTCCACTTCGGTCTGCTCGCCCGCCTTGAACGTCCGCGCGCCAAGGAGACCTGGCTGGACGGTCGTGCCGAGGCTGAGGACCCACGACATCGGTGAGAAGTACTCGGTTCGCCGCAAGGGCATCGGAACCTGATGTGTCTCCAGCCAGCCCTCGAGCACCTCTCCTCGATCAACCGCTTGGGCGGTGTGATATCCCATGTCGCTCTTGCCATTCGTGCGATACGTCGTCTGCACGGTGGCGACATCGCGGCCGCGTGCCTGATAGTCCACATTGGCGGGAATATTGCCGTGGCTGGGGAACGCGAGCTCGTAGTGATACGGGCTAGGCCCCTGACCAGTCAGGGTGACCGAAGTCGTCCCCAGCTTGGCCAGTTTCGACCCTTCCGGACGCATCGTCATGACGACCGGAATCGAGGACTTCGTGACCTTGACGGGGCCGTCGACGAAGTAGAACAGCGCTGCAGCCGCACCGGCTCGCGCTATCGCGTCCACCTTCGCGCCATATTCCAGACCCGAGGTCGTGAACACAGCCAGTTTGCCCGTCAGATCACGGGGTGCGATCTCCTCAGGCGTCGCCCGGCCAACGTCCACAGCGGACAGGGTGCGGCTGTCGGTGAACTTCGGCGAAGTTGGCACCCAGTCCACCGGGACCTCGAACGCCGGTTTGTCCACAGTGAGCTTGACTTCGGGGCGTTCCAGCTTCAGCCGGTCGAAATACGTGAAATGCGGGTGGTGCCCGGCAACGGGAACGGCGTAGTCATCGGCGGTCGCTTCCTTGTAATGGCCGACTCCGCGCCCACCGGTGTCGATCGACATCCCCACGACCCCCGAAAAACCGAACGGCCCAGTGACTTGCCGGGCGTCCTTCTCATCGGTCCGCACGGTGACCTTCTTGCCCTTGCGGGCATCCAACGTGACAACTGTGTCCTTGCGCAGGTCGATTGTCGGCTCGGCCACAGCTGTGCTGGACGGCAGATATTGGCCAGGTATCGGCGTGGCAACAGATCCGAGCAGGGCGTACCGGCCAGCTGGCAGCCGCACAGTGCTGTTGTCCAGCATGCCGCCGAAGGCGTCTTTACCGGTGTCCAGCCGGACCCACGTCGCCTTTCCAGCTCCGCCTTGCGTTTCGTTGCCGTCGCGGTCGATGAACCTGACCGTGAGGTCGTAGCTCTCCGGCTCCTTGTACGCACCGACCAATGTCTGGACCACGATGTCACCGCTGCGCGCGATGAGCCTGCCGCCGTACACATCGACCGCGGCTTTGGTGTGGTCGAACGTGATCGTCACACTCGCCTCACCGCCAGCAGGCACGGTGATCTCGTTGTCGCTGAGGCTGAACGCGGGAACGTCCATGGTCAGCTTCAGCGAAACCGGTGCCGTGCCGATGTTCTTGTAACTGATCTGCTTGCTCTCGGCTGGCTGGTTGTACGGCCACTTGATGAAGCCGAGGTTCACGCTGCCTACACTGGGCACAATGGACTGCGCGACCGCCTTCGCGACGTCCACCCGGCCGGTGCCCTGCTGGTAGATCGTGGTCTCGATGGGTTTCGCGCTGGCCATCAAGGCGGCTTTGATCTGCGGGCCCGTCCAATCCGGGTGCTGGGACGCGAGGATCGCCGCAGCACCAGCGACATGCGGCGTGGCCATGGAGGTTCCGCTTAGCCGAGCGTGGAGTTCGTCGACGGCCTTGTCCGCGAGCGTTCCCTTGGCGCGTGCCGCCACAATGTCCTCGCCGGGCGCCGCGATGTCCGGCTTGATCGCGTGGTCCCCTAGCCGCGGGCCAGGCTGGCTGAACACGCTGTACTTGTCCTGCTTGTTCACGCTGGCAACGGCCAACGCCGCGTCCGCGGAGGCGGGCGACGACACTTTTACCCCTGGCCCGTAGTTGCCCGACGCGACAACGAACAACGTGCCCTTCTCTGCTGTGAGCCGGTTGAGCGCGGTCTCAATCGGGTCCGTCCCATCACCTGGCCCACCACCAAGGCTCATGTTGACGACCTTCGCGCCACTGTCCGCGGCCCACTGCATGCCTTCGAGGATCGCGTCGAACCGGCAGCCGCTCTTGGCACAGACCTTGCCGATCACCAGGTCCGACCCCTTGGCCACACCGGCCACAGTGGACGCGACATGGGTGCCGTGGCCGATCACGTCCGTCGTGCCTTCGCTGGTGAAGTCCTTCTCGCCCTTGACAATCCCGTTGAGATCGGGATGCCCGGCGTCGTAACCGGTGTCAAGGACGGCGACCGTGGTGCCTTTGCCGGTGTGCCCGGCCTGCCACGCGGCCGGTGCCCCGATCTGCGGGACACTCTGGCTCAACGAAGGAAAAAGCTTGCCGTTGAGCCAGATCTTGCTGTCTTCGGACTTCGCGAGAACGTCCGTGCCCTTTGGTGTGGCCACGGCCGACATCCGGACTTCCGGCATCGCCCGCGTGACCCTGCCGAGCGTTTGAGCCCGTGGAGACTCCACGAGCAATGGGATTTCAGAGGTGTTGGCGTCGTCGTACCCGAGCTCGATCAGCTTGGTCACGTCGAACAACGCCCGATCCAGCTTGCCTGACTGGATCTGCGGCATCACGCTCGACGGAATGACCGTGACACCGTTCGGGCTCACGGATTTGACGAAACTGACCGATTCGCCTGCCCGCTTGGCCGGTTCGATCCGGGCGTCCCAGGTGCCGCCCTTCCTCGTCACTGTCACCTTGTCCCCGGTGATCAAGGTGACGGTCTTGCCAGGTTCCGGTTCTGCCGCAGCCGCCGGTAAGACGGCCGCGCCACCGGCCAGGACGGCGAGAACCGCCGCCTGGCTCAGTATGCGTTTGTGCACAAAATGCCCCTTGCTTCACGTCATCAGTGCGATCCCCAGCACTGAGCTAGGGTCTGTTTCGAAAGTCATGGGAGCCACTCGTTGATCGCTGCGATGGTGACCGTGGTTTCGTAGCGAACGGCGAGCTTGTCGTATCTGGTGGCGACGGCTCGGTTTCGTTTGAGACGGTTGATCCCGCACTCGACAGCGTGCCGTTGCTTGTAGATCTCCTTGTCGAATGCGGGTGGTCGTCCTCCGTGTGAGCCCTTGTTCTTGCGGTTGCGGACCTGGTCGGCCTTGTCCGGGATGGTGCAGCGGATACCGCGCCTGCGCAGGTAGGCGCGGTTGGCGCGGGACCCGTAGGCTTTGTCGCCGAGCACCCGATTCGGGCGGCAGCGCGGCCGACCGCGATCCCGCCGGGGTACCCGGATACGGTCGAGCACCACCTGAAACTGGGGCGAGTCACCTCGCTGGCCAGCGGTGATCACGATTGATAAGGGCTTTTGTCCCTGCTCGACCGCCAGGTGAGTCTTGGTCGTCAACCCGCCTCGGGAGCGCCCCAGCCCGTGATCGGCCGGTTCGACCTCGACCCCGCCCGGAGACTCCTTCTGGAGATCCCCTTTTGACGCGCACCAGCCGCGTGCTGGTGCGCACGAGCCACCGTGGAGTCCACGCTGACATCCCAGGTGATCAGGCCCGCAGCGTCCGCGTCCGCCTGCAACGCGACCAGAATCCTCTTCCACGTGCCATCCCGTTGCCACCGCCGGAACAAGCCATACACCGTCTCCCACGGGCCGTAACGCTCCGGCAGATCCCGCCACGGCACACCGGTTCGAACCCGAAACCGGATCCCGTCAATAAGCTTCCGCTTCGCATGCTTCGGCGGCCTGCCAGGCTTCTTGCCCCTGGGCAGCAAGGGTTCCAGCTTCGCCCACTGCTCGTTGGTCAGATCACCACGCCCCACGAATCAAGATCATCTCAAACCTTGATCAACTTGTGAAACAGGCCCTAGTTGCCACAAGGGGCGTGGCGCTGCTTATTCCTCTCACGGCCTGAAGTCGCAGGTAGAAGCCGTAGCGTGTCGTCGATCCAACGGCATCGATTCTCGGCCGGATTGCGCATCATGATAGATACGCGCTGGTCAAGGAGGTGGAAACGATAGCGAGAGTGGATGACGTGGCCGCGACGATACTGACCCGTACTGGGCCGGTGACGTCGATGAAGCTGCAGAAGCTCATCTACTACAGCCAGGCGTGGCACCTGGTGCGTACCAACGAGCCGCTGTTCGAAGACCGAATCGAGGCGTGGCCGCAAGGCCCAGTGGTGCCATCGGTCTTCAGGAAGCACAGCAAGAAGTACACAGTCACGTCCTGGCCTTCCGGCGACGCGAAGCTGTTGACCGAACCAGAACGTGAAACTGTCTCATGGGTATTGGACAAATACTCGCATTTGTCAGCCGAATCGTTGTCCCGGTTGACACACATCGAGCCGCCGTGGCGGATTGCCCGAGGCCTTTCCGGGCCGAATGAGAAGAGCTCTGAGGAGATCATCAAGGAGCGCCTCAAGTATTTCTACGGTCGGCAGATCGCCGATGTGGATTCGGCGGTCGCCCACGCCGCTGCGAGCGCGGCCATGGAAGGCGTTGAGTTCGCTGACGATTGGCAGGATGTCCTGCGTTCGGTCGCCAGTTCGGAGGTGTCAGCCGCCGAAGCGATCCAGCGCGAAATCGATCGAGTCCGACGCTCGTGATCGATCCGTACGTTCTGGCAGGCACTCGCTGTCTGAAGAACAAGCTCGGTATCGACGATCCAGCGACTCTCAAGGAACTAGTGGTCACGATCGGAAGTCTGTCGGGGGTCTCGACGGCCCAGCTTCCCGCTAGGAGGCCGCTGAATTAGGGTGGTTTGCGGGTTGGTTGTCACCGAGTGATGGCAGGCGAGGACCTGGGCCTTGCTGATTCATGGGTGATGCTGGGCGTTCAGGGAGCCTAGGGCGGTTGCTCGACGAGGTTCACAATCCCCAAGACTGGGGGTTGGGCCGTGGTTTCCCTCAGGTAGCCAGGGTCCAAGCGCCCGCCGTATGGGTCAGGCCGCGACCGATGAGGTTGCGGAGGTTCAAGGCTGCGGTGCGGCGTTTGAGCCAGGCGTTGTTCTTGCCGGTGCCTAGATATCGGAGTTTGAGACGTCGGCCACCGCGGCTGGCGATCTGGGAGATGACCCGTTCCACGTTGGGGCGGAACGTCCTGTAGCTCTCGCGCAGTTCGGGCTTGTCCGCCCAGTCGCGTCGGGCTTGGCGCAGCAGGTCATCTCGTGGGTGCAGAACGATTTTACGGCCGGTCTTGGACGTGGTGCACTGTGCACGCAGTGAGCAGGCACGACAGAGAGCGCCAAAGGTGGCGACCCGGGTCCGGCTGATCGGGCGGGTGATGTCGTTGGGGCAGGTGACCGTGCCCGCTTGCTCGTCCACGGTGAAGTCGTCCACGGTGAAGTCGTCCACGGTGAAGTCGTCCACGGTGAAGTCGCCCTCGACCGGAGCCCGCAGCGGCTTGGGCTTGATCACCGCCTCATGCCCGGCATCGTCGATCCCACCGCGTAGATCCCCTGTGCCATAGGCGGAATCGCCGTACCACGCGCGCTTGCCGTCCTCGGCGTCGAGGAACTCCTCGGCCACAGCGGGGTCGGAGTTCTCCGTGCCGGCGGCCGTGGTCACCTTCTCGTCGGTGACGATCCCGGTCTCGGGCTCGGCCGCCACGTGCGCCCGATACCCGTCCCGCCGGTTCTCCGGGGACTTGCGGGTATGCCGCGCATCCGGATCCACTGTGGACACCACCCGGTCCGGGGCGACCTTGCGGGCGATCCGCCACCGCCCATCAGTGCCGTCACTGCCCTCGGCGGGCTCGGCATCCTGACCGGCGACCAACGCCAGCAACGCCAACGCGAACTCCGCGTCGCCTTCCAGTTCGGTATCGGCCAGCGCCGCCACCAGCGCGTTCGCATCGTTGACCAGCGCGGAGACCAGCGCGTCCCTGGCGGCCGGGTCGTCCCAGTCGATCCTCGGCTTGTCCGGCCGACTGTAGTCATGGCCGGTACACACCTTCGCGATCTGCTCCGCCGCGCCGGGCACCTGCCGATCCACCCGCCGGATCGCCGAGATCAGCTGGGTGATGGTGTCCTGGGTGGCGACCGCGTCGGCCAGGATCGTGGAATCCACCGCCCGCTTGCGGCGGCCACGCAGGATCCCGGTCTCCTCGACGACCGTGCGCACCGCGTCGTTGATCCGATGCGGCCGCCCCGAGGTGGCCAGTCGTTTGCGCCAGTACACCAGCGTCGAGGGGTCGAATCCCTTGTCGTCCAATGCCATCCCGGTCGCGACCTTCCACCGCAGGTCACACCGGGCCGCCTCAGCGGTCTCCCGATCCGAGAGATCATGCAGGGTCTGCAACACCAGGATGGAGGCCATCACCGACGCCGGGATCGAGGGCCGTCCCTTGCCCGAGGGGAACAGATCCTCGAACTCTCCATCGGGGAACAGATTCCGGCGATGCCCGGCCAGGAACGCGAACATGCTCCCCGCCGGGACCAGATGACCGACCAGCGCCTCCGCGTCCAGCAGCTCCCGATCACCACGCTCCACACCCTGCATGAAACGATTCTCCCAGCTCAAACCCACATCCTGGGGCGACACGCCGATTATTCAGCGGCCTCCTAGCCAGATTTTCCTCTGGGCAGCACCGGCCAAAGGCGCCGGTACAACACCGGTACCGGCCCCTTCGCCCGGCACACTCAGCGAAAACCCTGGATCCGCCGAATACCCCTAACGAACTTCCGATCGCAACCACTGGAGGTGAGGATCGTCAGTATCCGGGATGTGGAGCTGGCCCGATCGGTGCTGCCAGATGAGTACAACTCCGAGCACCTGCAGGCTTTTCACCGGCACCTTTTCCAGGACGTATTCGACTGGGCAGGCCAGTTCCGGACTGTCGACATCAGCAAGGACGGCGCGCGGTTCGCGCACTACGCGTTCCTGGATGACCAGGTGTCCGAAGTGCTCGCACGGCTGGAAGCTGACGACTGGCTGACTGGACTTTCCCGCGAACGCTTTGTCGCAAGGCTGGCTTTCTACTATGGCGAGATCAATGCGCGACACCCGTTTCGTGAAGGAAATGGCCGGACGCAGCGTGCGTTCCTCCGCCAGTTGTCGGCATCTGCGGGATGGCACCTCGACTGGTCAGAGCTCAACAAAGCAAACAACATCGAGGCATCGCGCCGAAATCTGGTCGCGGCGGATACCTCGATGTTGGTCGACGTGCTGACCCGTGTCGTTGTGAAGATCTGAACCGCGCTGCGCTACAGGACGGCTTTTTCGAGTTCGGCCAACGAGTCCTCAAGGTGGCCGAGGAGACGCTGCAGGTGCGGGACGTTGCGGCGGCATCCGGTGAGCCCGAACTGCAGGCTGTCGGCGTAACTGGTGATCGTGATGTTCAGCGCCTGGCCGTCATACGGGATCGACAGCGGGTACTGGCCCTGCAGCTTCGCGCCATTCCAGTACAGCGGCCGGGGCGGCCCTGGCACGTTCGAGATGATCAGGTTGAACGGCGGCGGCGTCATCCGGACGAAGCCGGGAATCGGCGCGAACGCGAGCGGCGCCATGATCAGCCCGGACAACGCCAAGATCTGCAGCGGGCTGAGTTCGGCAAGCGAGCGCTTGGCGATCTGCGCCGAATCCTGGATCTGGGCGAAGCGTTCGGCGGCGTCCTCGAGGTGCGTGCCGAGGTTCACCAGGATCGAGCCGACCGAGTTGCCGCTGGCCTCGCTTCTCTTCTGCTTGGCACGCAACGAAACCGGGACCATCGCGATCAACGGCCGGTCCGGCAACGCGCCAAGCTCCAGCAGATACCGTCGCAACGCGCCCGAACACATCGCGAGCACGACGTCGTTCAGGGTCGCGCCGGTCGCACGACGGATGGCCTTGATCCGGTCAAGTGACCAACGCTGCGCGGCGAACCGGCGGGCTCCGGTGATCTGCACGTTGAAGATCGATCGTGGCGCCTGGAACGGCAGCACGCTTGCCTGCTCACGCAACGCGGTGTTGGCGCTCTTCACCACCGCGGGCAGCACGCCTGCGACGTCCTGGGTCGCGGCGCGCAGGTTTTCCAGCAGTTCCAACGGTCCACCGCTGGCGTCGTCGGTTTTCGCTGGTTTGTCCAATGGGGGCATTGCCCAGACCGGTGGCATGTCCCGGACATCGGGATCTGTCGACAGGGCGCGCGCCGCGAGGATCAATGAGGACACGCCGTCCATCAGCGCGTGGTGCACCTTCGAGTACGTCGCGAACCTGTTGCCCTCAAGGCCTTCGATCAGCGAGAACTCCCACAGTGGACGATGCCGGTCCAGCAACGATCCGTGCAGCCGGGATGTCAGCTCGAGCAGTTCACGCACGCGCCCCGGACGCGGCAACGCCGTCAAGCGGACGTGATACTCCATGTCGAGCTGGTTGTCCGTCGTCCACGACCACTGGCCGAGGCTGCTGACCGGGCGCCGTGGCCTGCGGCGGAACAGCGGTTGCACGCTCTGCTCGTCGGCCACGAGCGACTGGTAGATCTTGCTGAGATAGTCCGGCCCGGCGTCTTCGGGCAGCTCGTACAGCTGTAGGCCGCCGACGTGCATCGGGTGCTCCCGTGATTCCCCGATCAGGAACATCGAGTCGGTAACGGGCATGAACGGTATCCGGGCCATTGGCGCCTCCTGTCCCCGGTGCGACCTGCCGAGATTACCGCCACGGACGGTAGTCAGGAAGATCGGTTAGCTTGAGATCGTGAGACAAAAGACGTATCGTCGTATCAGGGAGGTGCGTCATGCTCGGACCGGACTCGGAGGCTTGGCACAACGTCCTCGACTGGCGGCTGCTGCTCGGCTCGGGCCGTGCGTTGCTGCTGCAGGTCGCGCATCCAACGGTCGGCGCTGGCGTCGCGCAGTACTCCGATTTTCAGAAACGTCCTTGGCAGCGGCTGCAACGCACGGTCGACTCGTTGATGATCATGACGTACGGACAGGGCCGCACGGTCGCGGAAGCCAAGCGGCTCAGGGAACTCCACAAGGACTTCACCGGCATAGACCATCACGGTCACCGGTACAGCGCGCTGAATCCCGAGGCGTATTGGTGGGTGCACGCCACCCTTTTCGAAGGCACGCTGGACGCCCACGCGACCTTCGCGACCCCGCTGCCGAGGCCGAAACAAGAGCGGCTGTACGAAGAATGGCGAGAACTTGGCGAGGTTCTCGGCCTCAAAGCCCGGCAGATGCCCGCCGGGCTCGACGGCTTCTTCGAGTACTTCGACGGAATGGTCGCGAACTGCCTTGAGGACAACGAGACGGTTCGCAAAGTGCTCGCCGCGCTGGGGGATCGTCATCCGCACCGGCCGCCCGGCTGGCCGGAGCCGGTCTGGCGAATGGTCGGCCCGGTCGCGTCGGACGCCATCATGACCGCGACTGTTGGTACTTTGCCTGTGCCGTTGCGGGAACGCCTTGGTCTGAAGTGGACTCGAGGTGGCGCGAGGAATCTCCGGGCGCTGACCGCGGCCGTGAAGATGGGCATGCCGCTGTTGCCGGACAAAGTCCGTTACCATCCGATGGCACTGGTCGCCAAGCGCGCCGCAAGCCCTAGGATCGCCTGATGTTCCTCGCCGAAGTGCTGGCGCCTGCCGGGCCGCAAGACGAGAGCACGCGCCGGATCCTCGACGCGGCTTTGGACGCCTACGAGGAGTTCGGGCTGCGCCGCACGACCATGGACGACGTGGCGAGACGGGCCGGGATCGGCCGTGCCACGCTGTATCGGCGGTTCCCACAGAAGGACGACTTGGTCGCGGCGGTCGGGTTGCGCGAGGTGCGGCGGTTCATCGAGGCGGCGGACGTCGAGATCAGCAAAGCGGCCAATGCCGACGAACGGATGGTCGAAGGATTCGTAGCGGTCGTCAGCGGCCTGCGGGAACACAAGCTGCTCAACAGGGTGCTCTCCAGCGAGCCCGAAGCGGTGTTGCCGGGCTTGACGTTGCACGGCGGCCCGGTGATCGCGTTGGCGCGCGCGTATCTGAAGGAAAAGATCGAGGAAGACCAGCGCGCCGGGCACATCCGCGACTTCGACGCCGAGCCGCTCGCCGAGATGCTGGCGCGCCTGATCCACTCGATGGTGCTCACGCCCGAAGGCAGCATTCCGACGCGCGACGAACGTCAGATGCGCGCCTTCGCGCGGACTTATCTGGTGCCGTGGCTCAAGGTGTGAAGACCACGAGGGACCGCGCGCCGGTCCCGGACTTCATCCGCTCGAACGCTTCGCCGACGCCGTCAAGCCCGATCCGGTGTGAGACAAGGGGTTCCAGATCGAGCCTGCCGAGCTGGATCTGGGTGGCCAGCAACGGGATGTCCCGGTCGGGATCGCCGGAGCCGTACACGGAAACGCCGATTGAGCGGGCGAAGTGGTAGAGCTCCAGCGCGTTGAAGCTGACCGTGTCGTCACGCCTGCCGACGCCGACGATCGTCACCTTCCCGCCGCGACGCGTTGTCTGCCAAGCGGTTCGGATGGTCTTCGAGTTGCCGACGCACTCCAGTGCGTGGTCCACACCGCGCCCGCCCGTCAATCCGCGAATCTCCTTGGCCAGCTTGTCGTGCGCGAGAACGAAGTGCGTTGCGCCCGCGTCCCTGGCGAGCTTTTCCTTGTCCGGCACGATATCCACGGCAATGATCGGTCCCGCGCCAGCGAGCCGTGCGCCGATGATCGCGGACAGGCCGACGCCGCCAAGCCCCATCACCAGCACGGACTCGCCCGGGCGAACCGAAGCGGTATTCCGTACGGCCCCGATACCTGTCACTACGGCACACCCAAGCAACGCGGCGATATCGAGTGGAACGCCGTCAGCAAGGGGGACAACGCCGTTTTCGTCGAGGACGACCTCTTCGGAGAAGGCGCCGACACCCAGCGTCACGTGGACGGCGCCGCGTTCGGGGCTGACCAGGCCTTCGACGGCCGTGCACAGCCATGGTTGGGAGTTCAGGCAGAACCAGCAGTGCCTGCACGCGGGCGCCCAGTTCACGACGACACGGTCACCGACCGAGACGCGGGTGACCGCGGAGCCCACCTCGGCGATGGTCCCAGCGGCTTCGTGGCCGAGGACGAGCGGGAACTGGGGCGAGAAGGTGCCGTTGATCATCGAAAGGTCGGAGTGGCACACGCCCGCCGCCGCGACCTTGACGCGCACGTCACGAGGGCCAAGGGCGGGCAGTTCGATCTCACGGACCTCGATGGTCGCGTCGGGTCCGGCGACTACGGCTGCGTTCACCATGCAGGCCATTCTGCATGGCTTGGTCGCGCTGGTCATTGACGTGCGGGCCGGCTTAGAGCGACAAAGCCCGCCCGAGCGGAGCGAGGGCAATCAACACAGTTATACGATAAATTACTGCTGAGTAGGAGGTGGTCGACGGTGGGCACCGGACCGCTCGCGGGCGTGCGCGTGGTCGAACTCGCTGGCATCGGGCCGGCGCCGTTCTGCGCGATGCACCTCGCTGACCTGGGCGCCGACGTGATCCGCGTCGACCGGCCGAACGCGATCCCGGTGGCTGGACCGCCGGCGCGCGACCTGCTCAACCGGAACAAGCGCTCGGTCATGGTCGACCTGAAGAACGACGCGGGCGCCGAGGTCGTTCTGCGCCTGATCGAGCAGGCCGACGTGCTGATCGAGGGGTTCCGGCCAGGCGTCGCCGAGCGCCTCGGCATCGGCCCTGAGCAGTGCTGGCAGCGCAATCCCAAGCTCGTCTACGGCCGGATGACCGGATGGGGCCAGGAAGGGCCGCTGGCGCAGTCCGCGGGCCACGACATCGCCTACATCGGCATCACCGGCGTGCTGCATGCGATCGGCCGGGCGGACGGACCGCCGCAGGTCCCGATGAACCTGGTCGGCGACTTCGGCGGCGGCTCGCTCTACCTGGCCGTCGGCATCCTCGCCGCCCTCAGGCACGCGGAGCAGACCGGAAAAGGCCAGGTCGTGGACGCCGCGATCGTGGACGGCGCGGCGCACCTGGCGACCATGATCTTCGGGCTGGTCTCCGCGGGTGTCTGGAAGCCGGAGCGTGGCGTGAACCTGCTCGACACCGGCGCCCCGTTCTACGACGTCTACGAGACCTCGGACGGCGAGTACATGGCCGTCGGGCCGCTGGAGTCGCAGTTCTACAAGGAATTCGTGCGGCTGCTCGGTCTCGAGGGCGAGGATCTGCCGAAACAGCTGGAAGTCCCACGCTGGCCCGAACTGCGCAAGCGGTTCGCCGAAGTGTTCGCGACCAAGACGCGTCGCGAATGGACAGACATTTTCGAGGGCACGGATGCCTGCGTGGCACCGATTCTCTCGCTTTCCGAAGCGGCCGAACACCCGCACATCGCCGCACGCGGCACGTTGGTGGAGCGCGACGGTTTCGTCCAGCCCGCGCCCGCGCCAAGGTTCTCCGACACCAAGGCCGAACTACGCACCCCACCGGCGATTCCCGGGCAGCACACCAGGGATGCCTTGGCTGACTGGGGTTTCCAAGACATTGACGAGCTGCTGGCATCCGGCGCTGTACAGGAACGGAACGATCGATGAAGATCAGCACACAGGTGATGTACGCGGGCAACCCGAAGGACCTGATCGATCAGATCGTCAGCCTGGAAAGCGCCGGGCTCGACGAGGTCTGGGTGGCCGAGGCGTACGGCTTCGACGCACCGACGCTGATGGGCTACATCGCCGCGAAGACCGAGCGGGTGAAAATCGGTTCGGCGATCCTGCCGATCTACTCCCGCACCCCCGCCCTGATCGCGCAGACGGCCGCAGGCCTCGACGCGGTCTCCGGCGGTCGCGCGATCCTGGGCCTCGGAGCCTCCGGCCCACAGGTGATCGAAGGCTGGCATGGGGTGCCGTACACCAAGCCACTGGGCCGAACCCGCGAAATCGTCGACATCTGCCGCCGAATCTGGCGCCGCGAAGTGATCACGAACGAAGGCAACTACCCGATCCCGTTGCCCGCCGACCAGGGCACAGGGCTGGGCAAACCGCTGAAGATCCTGACTCACCCGGTCCGGTCAAGCATCCCGATCTACATCGCCTCACTCGGTGACAAGAACGTCCAGCTGACGGCGGAGATCGCGGACGGCTGGCTGCCGACCCTGTTCATCCCGGAGAAGGCCCAGTCCGTCTGGGGAACGTCGCTGGCGGCAGGAAAGGCCAAGCGTTCGGCGGACCTGGGCGAGCTGGAAATCGTCGCGGGCGGCATGCTCGCGATCGGCGACGACGTGGAACCCTTGCGAGACGCCTCCCGCCCGTACATCGCCTTGTACGTCGGCGGAATGGGTGCGCGTGGCCGCAACTTCTACAACGACCTGGCCCGTCGTTACGGCTACGAGGCCGAGGCCGAGAAGATCCAGGAGCTGTACCTTTCGGGCAAGAAGGAAGAGGCCGCCGCTGCCGTGCCCTCGGAGTTCGCCGAGCTGATGAACCTGGTCGGCCCGGCTGGATACGTCAAGGAGCGCCTCCAGGCGTTCAAGGAAGCCGGTGTGACCGCGCTGAATGTGACGCCCATTGGGGAGAACCCGGCCAAGTTGGTCGAGCAGGTCAAGGAGTGGCTGGCCTAGTCTGGAGTTCGTGAACACAGTCATCACGGGCGCGTACATCGCGACAGTTGACGAGCAAGGCACGGAACACGCCGACGGCTATGTGGCCGTTGTGGACGGTCGGATCGCGGCAGTGGGTGCCGGTGCCGTGCCCGACGAGTTCGCAGGCTTCGAAAGGGTTGACGCGTCCGGATGCCTTGTCACGCCGGGCTTGGTGAACACGCATCACCATCTCTACCAGTGGGCCACGCGTGGTTATGCCCAGCAGGAGGAGCTGTTCGGCTGGCTTGTCACGCTCTACCCGGTCTGGACTGGGATCGATGAGGACATCGTCTCCGCGACCTCCCATGCTGGCCTTGCCATGTTGGCGCTCAGTGGGTGCACGACCGCTGCCGATCACCACTATGTTTTCCCGCGTGATGGTGGGGATGTTTTCGGTGCGTTGATCGATGCTGGGCGGCGGGTCGGGATTCGGTTGCACGCTGTTCGCGGGTCGATGGATCGTGGTGAGTCCGAGGGTGGGCTACCGCCTGACTCCATTGTGGAGAGTCTGGATGACGCGCTTGAGCAGACCGAGCGTGCCATCACCGAGTACCACGATCCTGCTGCGGACGCGAAGATCCAGGTCGCCGTTGGTCCGTGTTCGCCGTTCTCGGCAAGCCTCGATTTGATGCGTGGTGGCGCGACGATCGCGCGCAGGAACGGCGTCCGGATGCACACGCACCTTGCCGAGACCACTGACGAGGAAGAGCAGTGCCTACGGGAGTTTGGCCTGACGCCGGTGGATTACGCGCGTGACCTCGATTGGTTGGGTGACGACGTCTGGTTGGCGCACGGTGTGCACCTGAAGGAGTCTGAGATCGCGCTGATGGCCGAGACTGGCACCGGGATCGCGCATTGTCCGAGCTCGAATGCCCGTGTAGGCGCCGGAATGGCCCCGATCAGGGCCCTTTTGGACGCTGGCGCGCCGGTTGGTCTTGGTGTGGACGGTGTGGCGTCCAATGAGTCCGGTGGGCTCGCGGAGGAACTACGGCAAGCTTTGCTGACGGCCAGGCAGCGGGGTGGACCGAAGGCTTTGACCGCGCGGCAGGCGTTGCGCATTGGGACCATGGGTGGCGCTCGGTGCCTTGGGCGGGATGAACACCTTGGGTCTGTTGAGAAGGGGAAGCTCGCGGATCTGGCAGTGTGGCGTGTGGACACGTTGAAGCACGCGGGTATCGCGGATCCTGTTGCGGCGCTGGTGTTCGGGCGGGTGCCGCCGCTGGAGTTGCTGCTCGTCGGCGGCGAGCCTGTGGTCCAAAATGACCACTTGCTCACCGCCGACGAACCTTCCCTGACCCGCAACCTCGCGAGGGCTAGCGAGAGGTTGGCAGGTTCCTTGTAGTGATGTTGTGGCCGGACAGCTGGACCACCGGCGATGCCCCGCCGAGGTCAGCTGTCCGGTACGTCGCCGTCAGGGTCAAGGTTTCCCCTGGCCACAACGTGACGTAGTTGTCCGACCAGTCCTGCGGCAGGACTTCGGCGCCGCCGTTGCCCTTGCGCACGCTGGCCCGCAGGAAGAACGACACCTCACTGCCGGTGCCCGTGATGGTCACGGTCGTCTTCGTGTTCGCGCCCTCCACGGTGGACGTGGTTGAAGCGTTCACCGATCCCGCCGGCAGCGAGTTCGGGCCCTTGAGGTCCGCATAGGCCGACTGTGGCGTGTGGTACCAGGTCGAACTGCCGTAGTTCAACGTGTCGGCCTTGGTGGACAGCCAGTACACGTTCCGGTCGATGACCTGGCCGGCCGAGTTCTTCAGGATCAGCCGTGCGAAGTAGGTCGACGAAAGGTCACTTGGCTGCGGCAAAGTGCCGACCTTGGCCGTCGCGTTCCCGGTCGAGCTGACCGACCGTGTCTCGTCGGCCTTCTGTGTTCCGTCCGCATTGAACAGTGTCACCTGGACACTCAGCCCGGACACGTTCTGCAGACCCGTGTTCACGACCGCCAGCGAGCGATCGTCATACGAGTACTGCACGTGCAGCGGGCGAAGTGCGGTCTTGGCCCCGAAGTACGAACCGGCCGTCGCCAGATTGTAGTTGTACAAGTGCCAGAACAGCTTCGGCCACGGGTCGTTGAGCATCCAGTAGATCACGCCGGTCGACGGGTTGCTGCCGTCCGACCAGTTGTCGGCGAACGCCTCGAACTGGGCGCGGTTGGTTTCGTAGTTCGCCAGCTGTGCCTTACGGACGAATTCGTCCACATTGGCTGGTTTGCCGTACCTGTTGTCCAGTGCGGTTCCCCAGAAGGAAAGCTTGCCGAACGTGCCACTCGGAGACAGGTGGTATTGGGTCGTGTTGTAGTTGGTCAACGAGTTGATCTGCGACTGCGTCAGGAACTTCTTGAGTTCGTCCATCTCGGGGATGGTCGGGCCGGGTCCGATCTCCGACGCGAAGCCCGCCGCACCGCCCATTTGCTTGTTGTACCAGTAAACCGGCGGCTCCCACCAATATGGACCTTCCATCTTCATGCCGGAATTGCCCAGTTGTGGCGAGCTCTTGTTGGACGCCGACGCGACGATCGGCAGGTTCCAGTCCGCCCGGGCGAGCGCGTCAAGGTAGATCTTCTCTTGCGCGGCTGGGGTTGCCAGGTCGCTGGCGATCAGGAAGCCGAGCACGCTCGGGTGGTTGCGGATCCGCTTGCCTTCGCTCTCAGCGGACTCACCGGCGACCCGGTTCTTCTCCGCGTTGAACGAACTGTAGCTCTCCCAAGCGGAACAGCATTCCCACCCGGTCAGGACCATGATGCCGAGCCGGTCGGTCATCTCGTACAACTCGTCGTTCTCCGGCTTGCCTTCCAGCCTGATCGTGTTCAGGTTCATCGACTTGACCAGGTTCAGCTGGTCCTCGATGTTACGCAGGTTCGTCCGCAGGAACAGATCCGAGGCCCAGCCGCCACCACGCACAAGGAACGGCTTGCCGTTGATCACGAACTGGCGCCCGCCACCATTGGCGATCCTGGAAGTGATCTCCCGGACGCCAAAAGACGTGCTGGCGGTGTCCGAAACCGTGCCGCTCACAGACGCGGACACGGAAGCGTCGTACATCGGCTGATCGCCCATTGTGAACGGCCACCACACGCGCGGGCTGGTCAGCCGAAGGCCGGGCGTGTTGCTTGGGTTGAAGGTGACCGTCTTGGTCTCACCCGCGGCCAAGGAAACCGGCTGCGTGAAGTTGACGTTGTCGATCGTTCCGGCCACCTGCGTGCTCACGGCTTGGGTGGAGTCGTTGCGCGCGTTGACCTTCACCGTCACGTCGGCGCTGGTCAGGCTGGGCAGCGGCAAATCGGTGGAAACACGCAAATCACGCAGCGAGACCGGGCCGCTGTTGGCCAGTTGCACATCGCGGAACAGGCCCTGGTTGCGGTCGGGTGGCAGCTGCGACCAGTCGACGAAGTGGATCAGCAGATCCTTCGACGGATCGGACGGCATCGCCTTGATCGCGATCGCGTTGGTGCCGTTGCGGATCAACGAGGTCACGTTGTACTCGCGCGTCGGGTAGGCGCCGATCACCGTGTCCGTCCCGGCCACCCGGGTGCCGTTCACCCAAACCTCGGCGCGGGAGATGATCCCGCCCTTGAGCTTGAGGAACGTGTTGGTGCCCGCAGGCTGTGACGCGGTGAAACTCTTGCGGTACCACCAGGGGACATTGAAGTCGTTGCGGTTGACGCTCTTCAGGTTCTCGCCGAAGTTCACGTCGGCGTACCGGTTGTTGGCGATCAGCCCGGCAAGCACGGTCGATCGCGCGGCCACGGGCAGCCAGGACGTGTCGTTGAACGTGGGGTTGGAGTAGGTCGCGCCGTCAGCGGTGGCGCTACGGCTGGTCTGCAGCCGCCAGTCGGGGATGGTCGTGACCTGGCCGGCGGCCATGGTCAGACTCGGGGCGCTGCTCGCGGGCATGGCCGAGAGCAGGGAGAACATCAAGGTTGTGGCGGCGATGACCGCCAAGCCGGCACGGCGTCGTCTCATCCGGACGCTCCTGAGCTACGCGGCGGCGACATTGACGGGGCGTCCCCCACTCTTGCCCGCCGAGGGCAATTTGGCAAGACCCTTTACAAACCAGGCGGGGAGGTTTGCCGGTTTTCGGCGGTTCGAGTTTCTCCCAGGAAGCTGGGATACCGGTGGTCAGCGGGTGCTGGAACCTTTCAGGACATGCATCAGATCAAGGCGGGCAGGGTGGCGGCCATCAGGTTCGCGATGAGTTCACGGCGGGTGCGCGAGCCGGTCTTGTCGAAGATGGCCTTCATGTGGTCCTGCACGGTGAACGGCGCGATCGACAGCAACCGCGCGACCTCGGCCGTAGTACGGCCGAGCACGGTGTGCAGCGCTACTTCCTGTTCCCTTGCCGTCAATCCGTAGGACAACAAGGCGATCATCACGAACGCGGCCGGAACGTCCCGGTCAGTGGTGAGTTCGGTGATCACGGCCTCGGCCCCCTGGTTCGCCGAGACCACCCGGTCGCGTGCGTCAAGCAGCGCCAACGCAGGTAGGTCGTGAGTGGTTATCCATGTTCTAACGCGGATAACCACTCACGAGGTTTTTCACAGCAGGTCGTGGATCTTGATCGGCAGGCTGCGAACCCGCTTGCCGGTCGCGTGGAACACGGCATTGGCGATGGCAGGGCCGATGCCGCACGAGCCGAGCTCACCGACCCCACGGGCGCCGGACGGACTGGCGATCTGGTCGTTCTCCTCAAGGAAGGTCACGTCGATCTCGCCGATGTCCGCGTTCACCGGAACCACGTAACCGGCCAGGTTGCGTGACAGGAAACGCCCGAGCCGGGGCTCCATCACCGACTGCTCAAGCAAAGCTTGCCCGAGGCCCCAGATGATTCCGCCGGTCATCTGGCTGTGCGCGGCCACCTGGTTGATGATCCGCCCGGCGCTGTACACGCCCACGATCCTGGGCACACGCACCACACCAAGGTCCGCGTCGACCCGGACCTCGACGAACACCGCGCCGAAGGACTTGATCGTGTAGTCGTTCCGCGAGGCCGCTGGCGCCCAGCTTCCCTCCGACTCGACGAACTCCAGACCGGCCGCGTCCACCAGGTCGGCCAACGAATCCCCTGGCTGTGCTTGAAGTTTCTCCATCACCGACGATGCCGCGTTCTGCACCGCGGCCGACAGGCTCCCGCTGGACAACGAGGCGAACGTGCCCGGGTGCGGGGGATAGGAGCTGTCACCGTGCCGTACCTCGACATCCGACGGTTCGCAGCCAAGGGTTTCGGCGGCGATGATCTGGACCATCGCGGGCAGGCCGCTGCCGATTTCCTGCATGTCGGTCTCGACGATCACGTGCCCGTCGGAGTCGACTCGGACACGTGCCGCGGACGGTGAAGCGACGGAGCCGAACGTCGCCACCGCCATGCCCCAGCCGATCTGCCAGTTGCCGTCGCGCATCTGCGGTTTACGGTCGGCCCAGCCGAACCGCTCGGCACCTTCGGTCAGGCACTCCACGAGCTTGCGTGATGAGAAAGGCTTACCGGACAACGGATCCACTGACGGCTCGTTGCGCAGCCGCAACTCGACCGGGTCGATGCCGAGTTCGACGGCCAGTTCGTCCATCGCGCACTCAAGGGGGAAAAGGCCGGGGCCTTCGGCCGGTGCACGCATCGGCGCGGGCTGTGGCTTGTCCAGCGCCTCGATCTTCAGGTCTGTCTCGATGTTCGGGCTGTCGTAGAGGAACGTCGCCGCGCCTGTCGTGGATTCGACGTATCCGCCCACGCGTGCGGATGCGTTCACGCTGAGGTGCCGGATCGCCGTCAGCTTGCCGTCGGCAGTCGCACCCAAGGTGATCGTCTGCGAAGTGGCGGGCTGATGCCCGGACAGCGAGAACATCTGGGCCCTCGTCATGACCAGTTTCACGGCACGTCCGCTCACCTTGGCCGCGGCGACGGCGAGGATGAGATGCGGCCAGATGTACCCTTTCGCCCCGAAACCCCCGCCCACGTATGGGCAAATCACTCGGACGTGCTCTCGGGGAATCTGGAACAGCCCGGCCAACGTGCTCTGTGCCAGTGGGGAAGACTGTGTAGACGTGTGGACGGTCAGCTGATCGCCCTCCCACCAAGCGATTGTGGCCGACGGTTCGATCGGGCTGTGGTGCCGGTCCGCGGTCGTGTACGTGGCGTGCACGGTCTTGTCCGCGCTCGCCAGGCCCGCGTCGACGTCACCCTTCTTGTCGGAAGGAGCTTTGAACAAGCCCGCGCCGCCGGGCGCGACCTGCTCTGCCTGTCCGAAGACGACCGGACTTGAACTGTCCGAATAGGTCACCGAAGTCAACGAGGCGGCGTGTTGCGCCTGTTCCAGAGTCTCGGCGAGGACGACCGCGACCGGCTGGCCGTCATAGTGGATCTCTGTTGACTGCAACGGAAGCAGGACGTGGCCTAGCGGAGGGCCCGGCTGCGGCGCCAATTCGCCGACATTGGTGTGGTCGACAAAGGCCACGACGCCAGGGGCATCCGGCTTCTCGATGGCGACGACACGTCCATTGGGGACGGTAGCCGTGACGAGAGCCGCATGGACCACGTCAGGGATCTGAGTGTCGGCGGCGTAAATCGCGGCACCGGTGAGCTTGGCGGGACCGTCCGGCCTGAGCTGTGAGGTCATCGGGTCGCCTCCAACGCTCGCACAGCGGCACGTTGAGCCAATGTCACCTTGTAACCGTTGTCCGCCAAAGGCCGGGCGTCTGCAAAGGACAGTGCGACAGCTTCAGCCAATGCGTTCCGGTCGCTCAACGAAACACCGGCCAAAGCGGACTCGGCGGCGGTCAACCGCCACGGCCGATGCGCGACGCCACCCAACGCGATCCGAGCCGAAGTGATCGTGTCGCCGTCAAGTTCGACCACGGCAGCCGCGGAAACCACAGCGAACTCATAGGAAGTCCGTTCACGCACCTTCAAATAGTGCGAAAGCGGCGCCGGACCAGGAACCTCCACCGCGATGATCAGCTCGTCGGACGCCAGCTCGCTGTGAATCTCCGGCGTGTCCCCGGGAAGCCGATGGAAGTCCGCAGCCGGAATCCGCCGCTCACCACCAGGGCCTTGAACAACAACCACAGCATCAAGAGCAGCTAACGCGACGGCCAAATCAGACGGATGAGTAGCCACACAGGACTCACTCCACCCGAAGATCGCGTGCCCGCTGGTGTCCCCGGCCAAAGCCGAACACCCGCTGCCAAGCGAGCGCTTGTTACACGGCACGAAGGTGTCGGAGCGGAAGTACGGGCACCGGGTCCGCTGCTGCAGGTTGCCGCCGATCGTGGCCATGTTACGCAACTGTGCGGAAGCCGCCCGAAGCAAAGAATCCCGAAGAACGGGATAGTCCGCGATGGCCGGGTGCTCAGCCACATCGCTCATCCGTGCCAGCGCGCCAAGGCGGAGCGGGCTGGTGCTGATCTCGGTCAACGGCAGGCCGCTGATGTCGACCAAGTGCGCCGGCGACTCGATGCCTTCCTTGAGCCAGTTCACCATCTCGGTGCCGCCTGCGATCAGCTGGGTTCCCGGCGTGGTCAAGGCATCCAGCGCAGCCGAAACGTCAGCAGCCCGGTCGTACGAGACTGTCTTCATTGGACGCTCGCCTCCGTGACCGCCGCGACGATCTGCGGATAAGCCGCGCAGCGGCAGATGTTGCCGCTCATCCACTCCTTGATCTCCTCGGCCGAGCCGGTGTGCCCCTCAGCGATACATGCGACCGCCGACATCACCTGGCCAGGCGTGCAGAAACCGCATTGGAACGCGTCGTTCGCGTGGAAAGCGCGTTGCACGGGATGCATCTCGCCGTCCGGCGAGAGGCCCTCGATGGTGGTGACCTCAGTGTTCTCCGCCGCGACGGCCAGCATCATGCATGACAGCACCCGGCGGCCGTCCACCAGGACTGTGCACGCTCCGCATTCGCCGCGGTCACAGCCCTTCTTGGTGCCGGTGAGACCGAGTTGCTCGCGCAGGGCGTCGACGAGCGTGGTCCGTGGGTCAACGGGGAGTTGATATGTCTCCCCGTTGACCGTGAGTTCGTGGTGGGATGTCACCCACCCGAGCCTATTCGTAGAGTGAGTCGATTGCTTCTGAATAGCGCTCAGTGATCACCCGGCGCTTGAGTTTCAGCGTCGGCGTCACCTCACCGGATTCCGGCGTCCACGTCTGCGACAGCACGTGGTATTTCTTGATCTGTTCCGGCTGGGCGAGCGCGGAGTTTGCCTGCTGCACCAGGTTCGCGATCTCCTCGAGCACGGCAGGCTCCTCGGCCAGGTTCTCCGTCGGGATCCCCTTGGCTTGCGCCCAGAGCGGCGCGGTCTCGTCATCGAGAACAATGAGCGCGGTGACGAACGGCCGCATGTCACCGATTGCGACGGCCTGGCTGATCAGCGGGTGCGCCCGCAGCAGGCCTTCGACCTTGGCTGGCGCGATGTTCTTGCCGCCCGAGGTGATGATCAGTTCCTTCTTGCGGTCGGTGATGTAGACGAATCCGTCCTCATCGATCCGGCCGACGTCACCCGTGGCGTACCAGCCCTCCGCGTCGACGTTCGGCTCGATCGAGCCGTCCGCCTGCAGATAGCCCATGAACACGATCGGGCCGCGGACGAACAGCTCGTCGTCCTCACCGACCTTGACCTCGACACCCGGAATCGCCGGGCCGACCGAACCAACTCGGTAGTGCTCCGGGACGTTCTGCGTCGCCGCGCCGGTCGTCTCGCTCAGCCCCCACACCTCAAGGACCGGGATACCGATACTGGCAAGGAAGTCCAGCACCGAGACCGGGATGGGCGCGGCACCGCTGTTGCCGCCGCGTTCGGCCTTGTCCAGCCCGAGCATGGTCCTGATCGGCAGTAACGCCTTCTCGTCGAGCGCCTTCTTCTTCGCGGCCAGCTCCTCGGGAACCGGCTTGCCTTCGCTGCCAAGCCGCCACACTTCCAGCGCCGCGTCTCGTGCCATCTGCACGCCCGCGCGCTGCTCCTCGGGCATCGCACCAAGGCCGCCCTGCAGCGCGGCAGCCATCTTCTCCCAGACGCGCGGCACGCCGAAAATGCCAAATGGCCGAACACCGTGCAAAGCCGGGATGAGCTGCGTGTGGTCCGGGACCGCGGTCACGTGCGCGGCCTTGTACATCGCCAGATAGATGCCGAGCATGCGTTCGGCGATGTGCGCCAACGGCAGGTACGCAACCGAGTTGCCGTGCATCGGCAACGGGTGCGCCAGATCCACCGAAGCGGCCTGGAACAGCACGTTGTGGTGGCTGAGCACCACGCCCTTCGGCTCGCCCGTCGTGCCCGAGGTGTAGATCATGCACGCGGGCTGCTCGACCACGATCGCATCGGTCAGCTGCTCGAAGGCCGACGGGTCCGCCGCGTGCTTGGCCGCGCCCTTCTCGTAGACCTCGCGATATGACACGTACCTGTCATCGCCCTCGGGGATCGCGGATTCGTCGATCACCACGACCTTGCGCAGGTCGGGCAGCTCAGCGAGGGCGGCCGACCAGCGGTCCATCTGCTGCGCGCCTTCGATGACAACCACGGGCGACGCGCTGTGCTTGGCGACGTACACGATCTGCTCGGTGGACAAGGTGTCGTACGTGGTGCACGAGATCGCGCCGAGGTGCAGCGCGCCAAGATCGCTGACCCAATGCTCCGGCCGACGAGAAGACATGATCAGCATGCGGTCGTTCTGGCCGAGCCCGAGCTCGGCAAGACCGTGCGAGAGCGCGGCCGCGTGCTCGCGAAGCTCAGCCCAAGTCAGTGTGGTGACCTCACCAGGGCTCCACCCCTTGCTCAGCGCGGGCTTGTCACCGAACTCGGTGGCGTTGCGCCGCAACAATGTTGCGACCGTATGGCCCGCGATAGCCCGCTCTACGTCGGCTGCTGTTCCCACCGTCGCTCCTTTGCGTGTGCCTAGGGTTTGCAACCTAGGCGAAAGCGACGGCCAACTCCAGACTCGTCAGTAACTCCAGCGGCTGCGGGCGATGATCTCCTCCGGAGGCAGGACGGACAGCAGCTCGATTTCATTCTTTCGGACAGTGGTGATGGCATCGACGAGTTCCGGGCCGAAAGTGGTGATCAACGCCAGTTCGGTCTCGAACGCCTCGACCGCGGCGGCGAGGTTCGACGGCAGCGGAATGGCGTCCGGCAGCGTCGCCGGGTTGACGTCAACCGGATCTGGCAAGGTTGCGCCTTCGGTGACTCCGGCGCTGCCCGCGGTCAGCAACCCGGCGAGCGCCAGGTACGGATTGGCCGAGCCGTCGAAGCATTTGATCTCGATGTTCGGTGACTCGGCTGCGATGAATCGCAGCGCCGCTTCCCGGTTCTCCAGGCCCCATACCTGGAACGCGCCAGCCCAATGTGAAGGGATCAGCCGCAGGTAACTCGGCACGGAAGGTGCGCCAATTGCCAACAACGCGGGCAACCTCGTCAGAATCCCGCCGACAAAGGATGTGCCTTCGGGCGTCAGGCCGAATGTGCCGTCGCCGCCGCCCATCAGGTTCTCGCCTTCGCGCCACACGCTCAGGTGAACGTGACAGCCGTTGCCGACACCGTCTGCGACGACCTTCGGCGCGAACGTGGCGCGCAGGCCGTGGTTGACGCTGACCGCGCGGATCGTCTCGCGGACGAGAACAAGGTGATCAGCGGCGGTCACGGGGTCCTGGTGCGCGACCGAGATCTCGTACTGGCCGGCCGCGTACTCCGGGTGAATCTGCTGGACGTGGATTCCTTGCGTCGCCAACGCGGCCAGCACGTCGTGCAGGTAGCCGTTCAGCTCGGTCAGCCTGGTCATGCCGTACGCCGGGCCTGAGCAGGCCGGCACGAACTCGTCGCCGTCGCCCTTGGAAACACACCATTCGATCTCGAACGCGGCCCGCGCGCTCAAGCCCTGCTCGGCGAGCTCGCTGACCACGCGCACCAGCAGGCCGCGAGAATCACCCGGATGGACGTTTCCGTCCTGGTCGTAGCGCACGCCCGGCGCCCACGCCCAGCCCGGCTGCGCCGCCAGCACGGTCAGCTTGCTGACGTCGGGCTTCAGCCGCAGGTCACCGACGGGACCGCCGGTGCTGGAGTCGTCGAAGACAAACCGGTCGAAACTCGGCGAGTTGCCGATGCCGTTGGCCACCGCGTTGGCCAAAACACCGACCGGGACAGCCTTCACCCTGGTCACACCGGCGTTGTCGACGAAGGTCACGGCCACCGCGAGCACTCCTCGCGCGGTCAGATTCGCGGAGTCCATCGCCATCCCCTAACTCTCTACGCTAGGTACCAATGATCTCCTTGGTGAGCGGAGCGCGCGATGGCGGATTGGGCAAACCTTCAGCTGATCGACCACCACTGCCATGGATTGGTCCAGCGTGACCTTGACCAAGGCGAGTTCGAGACGTTGCTGACCGAAGCGTCCACAGTGGCCGTCAGCGCCTTCGATTCCCGCATTGGCCTGGCGATACGCCGGTGGTGTGCGCCGATTCTCGATCTGCCGGAGCACGCACCGGCCGACGAGTACATCGCCAGGCGGCGCGAATTGGGCTTCAGCGAGGTCGACGACCGGTTCATGGGTTCTGCCGGATTGTCTGGACTCTGCGTCGACACCGGGTACGTGCCCGAGCCGATCTCCACGCCAGCCGATCTCGCTTCGCTGGCCGGGGGTGCTGCTTGGGAAATCGTCCGGCTTGAGCAGGTTGCTGAGGAGCTGTACGGCCAGGTCGACGCGATCGGCTTCGCGCAAGCGTTTCAGTCTGCTTTGGAGCAACGGACCGCTTCGGCCGTTGGCGTGAAGTCGATTGCCGCGTATAGGGTCGGTTTGGATCTGGATCCCGCGCGTCCTGGGGCTGACACGGTCGCGGATGCGGTGTGGCGGTGGTTCTCTGGTGAGAAGCGACTCGCTGATCCGGTGTTGCAACGGTTCCTGATCTGGTGCGCGGTCGATCGTGGGCTGCCGATCCAGTTCCACGTCGGCCTCGGCGACTCCGATGTGGACATGAAGTCAGGCAATCCGTTGCTGCTGATGCCTTTGCTGCGGGCGATCGAACCCACTGGTGTTCCGGTCATGTTGCTGCACAACTATCCGTTCCACCGGGAGGCCGGGTATCTGGCTCAGGTTTTCGGCAATGTTCATGTGGACGTTGGGCTCGCCACGCACAATTTGGGTGACCGGTCGAGCGTGCTGATCGAGGAGACTTTGGAACTGGCGCCGTTTGGGAAGTTCCTGTTCTCGTCGGATGCCTTTGGTTTGTCGGAGCTGTATTACTTGTCGTCACGGTTGTTCCGTCGGGGTATGGCGGCAGTGTTGGGTACGGGAGTTTCCGTGGGGTCCTGGAGTGCGTCGGACGCGGACCGGCTGGCCCTTCTTGTCGCTTCCGGCAACGCGTCGCGGGTATACGGGCTAGGCTGATTTTTCGTGTATGACGCTGAGTTCTTCGCCGATCCGCATCCGACCTACGGCCGGATGCGTGCGGAAGCCGCGGTGCATCGGGTGCAGGATCCGAAAGGGTTGACGTACTGGCTGATCACCAGGTTCGACGAGGGCAAGGCGGCATTGGCGGATCCTCGGCTCGCCAAGGACCCACGACGGGCCTGGGACGCTTTGCGGGCGGCCGGAATGGTCAGCGGCTCGCCTTCGGAGGCCACATTTGACCTGCATTCCACCGATCCGCCGGATCACACTCGGCTTCGGGACGCGGTCACCAAGGCGTTCACTCCGGGACGGGTCGAGGCGCTTCGGCCTCGGGTTCAGGCGATCGCGGATGATTTGGTTTCCGGCTTCGGCTCTGCGGTCGATCTGATAGGTGACTACGCGTATCCGTTGTCGTTGACCGTGATCGCGGAGTTGCTGGGCATTCCGATCGCGGACCGTGAGCAATTCCGGGTGTGGACGACCGCGGCCATGACACCGCCGTACATCGAGTCCGCTGGGTTGTCTCGCGAGGAAGGCGGCCGTCTGCTCCGGCAGTACGTCACGGATTTCGTTGACGCGAAAGAAGAAGCCGACGACCTGGTCAGCGCGCTGCTGAACACCTCGCTGAGCCGGACCGAAGTCATCACGCTGACACAGCAGCTGCTGTTCGCCGGACATGAGCCGACCATGAACCTGATCGGCAACGGGATGGCGACTTTGCTGCGTCACCCGGCTCAACTTTCCCTGCTGCGCGCGAACCTCTCGCTGTTGCCTCGCGCGATCGACGAACTGATCCGATTCGACGGACCGACCGCGCGGGCTTCACCTCGGTATGCGACAACAGACATCGAAATCGCTGGTTCGGTCATTCCCGCGGGCAGTGTCGTGGTCGTCGGTATTGCTTCGGCCAATCGTGATCCGCTTCGGTTTGCCTCGCCGGACGTTCTCGACATCTCGCGGCAGGTCACGCATTTGGCGTTCGGGCACGGCATTCACCGCTGCTTGGGCGTTCCGCTGGCCCGGTTGGAGGCCGAGATCGGGATCGGGACCTTGCTCAGTTTGTCTCTTGAGCTTGCTGACGAGCTGGAGTGGCATCCGTTCCCGGTGTTCCGAGGCCTGAAAGCGTTGCGGGTTTCGGCCACACCGCGTAGATGACCGCGGAGATCACGAACCCGACCAGGAACGTGATGTCCCCGATCCACGGAATGGCTTCGGGTACCGGGCCGACGTACCTTGACTGGTTGGCGAACAGTCCAATGGAGACGGTCATCCCGGTCAGCAGTGCGATCGGACCGGCCCAGTTCTTGTAGGACTTGTCATCAAGCACCAGCCGTTGGCCGCGTCTGATGTGCATATCCACCAGCGTGACGCCGAGCCACGGCCCGACCCAGTACGCGATCACCAGAAGGAAGCTTTCGTACGCATGCCCTGCGTCGGAAAGCCCAAGCCAAGCAAGGATGAACCCGACAACACCGAACCCGGCGGCGACGAACGCACGGCGCCACGCCATTGGCAGCTTCACACCAAGCGTCAAGAACGCGAGCGCGGCCGAGTACACATTGAGAACGTTCGCCGCGACCGCCCCCAGCGCGATGCACAGCAGCGTCAGTGCCGCGAGCCAGCCAGGCAAGTGGCTGGTGAAGACAGTTGTCGGGTTGTCCGAAGTGGATCCATCGATGGTGACTGACGCGGCCCCAACGAGCATCAGCACAGTCGTGGCCAGGAACAGCCCGGATCCCGCTGACCAACCGACTGCACGACGTGACGTCTTCGTTGGCAGGTAACGCGTGTAGTCGGCGGCATAAGGGTTCCAGCCAGCCGTGTACCCGAAAGCCGCACTCGCGGCGAGCAGGAACCCGCTCACGTTCCCGCCTGATTCCTGGCTGGGCGAGGACTTGCTGAAGATGACCACGGCCGTGATCGCGAAAACCACTGCGAGGACCGGGAACACGTACCGCTCAAACGCTTGGACGAGGTTGTGCCCGAAGAACGCGATCAGGATCTGCAGACCGACCACAATGACCAGACACAGTAGAACAGGCATACCGGTCAACGAGTTAAGCGCGAACGCTCCGCTGACGCTGTTGACCGCGAACCACCCCGCGCCTGCCATCACCGACATCAGCGTGGCGGGCAGGACATTGCCCCAGTAACCGAAGGCGGCCCGGCCGAGAACCATTTGCGGGACACCATGTGTCGGGCCGCGCGCGGACAGGACGCCGTGCGCGATCGAGCCAAGCAGGTTGCCGATCGTGAGCGCGGCAGCGGCCTGCCAGAAGCTCAGCCCGAACGCGGACACCGCGAGCACGCCGAGGAAGATCGTGGCGAACTCGAGGTTCGGCGATGTCCACGTCCAGAACAGCTGGCGTGGCCCGCCGTGCTTGTCGGCTGGCGCGATCGGCTCGATCCCGCCAGGCTCGACCTTGACCAGCTTTTCGCCGTACATCAGGTCACTGTGATGGCGTCGAGCTTCTCTTTCAGGTAATCGGCGGCGATCACCTCGGGGTAGTCGGTTCGGCCGATCGGCGGCCCGAGCGACTTGATCCGGGCGTCATGGTCGGTCTCGTAGAAGAAGATCAACGACACCAGGTCCTCATCCGGCGCGCTGGCGTGCGGCGGAAGCACGCGGTGCCGCGTCGAACGCCACCGGTCGCCGGTCCACCTGGCCATCAGGTCGCCGATGTTGATCGTGAACGCGTCGGGGTGGTAGGGCGCGTTCTCCCAACGACCGTCCTTTGTGAACACCTGAAGCCCGCCGACACCGGCTTCCCGGTCGAGTACAGTGACCGTGCCGAAGTCGGTGTGCGGGCCGATCCGGAACTGGCCAACATCGGGGTGCCCGACCACGGACATCGGTGGATACCAGTTGATGTTGAAGGTGTACGTGGGATGCCGGGTGTGTGCGATGAAATGGTTCTCCGGCAACCGAAGCGCGACGGCCATAATGGTCAGCAACTCGTCGGACAGCTGGCGCATCTTGGCCATGTACTCGACCGCGGTTGATTCGAGGAACGGAACCTCGTCCGGCCATACGTTCTGCGCGAACCAGAAGTCGTCGATTTCCTTGACACCGACAGCGCTGTCGGCACCGACCGAATAGGACTCTTTGAGATCCGGCGGCGTCTCAGTGCCCTCGGCGTACGCGTTCGCCTCTACGCCCGGCGGCAACCAGCCGCGCCCGCCGACCGAGACCGCGTAGCGCTGCTTGGTCTCGCCTGGCAGGCCGAAGAACCTGCGGGCTTGCTTGCGCGTGTCGTCTCGTAGCGACTTCTCCACGCCGTGCCCGGTGATCAGCAGGAACCCGGAGTCCTGCAGGGCGCGGTCGACCTGGTCGGCAACCTTCAGCCGGTCTTTCAGCGAGCCGTGGAACCACGGTTCAAGGTCGATCAGCGGGACAGTCATGAGTGTTCCTCCCCGATATCCTCGAACCACAAGCCGGGGTGTTCCTTGATGAACTCGGTCATCAGCTCGACAAGGTCCGGATCGTCCACAATGGTCACCTGAACGCCGTTCTCGGCCAGCCAGTCGTGGCCGCCGTGAAACGTCGTCGCCTCGCCGATGACCACCCGGCCGATGTTGAACTGGCGAACCAGCCCACTGCAGTACCAGCAGGGCGACAACGTGGTCACCATGATCGTGTCCCGGTAGTGCGGTCTGCGGCCGGCATTCCGGAACGCGGCGGTCTCAGCGTGCATCGATGGATCATCATCCTGCACCCGCCGGTTGTGCCCGCTGCCCAAAAGTTCGCCATCAGGGCCATAGAGGGCCGCGCCAATGGGGATCCCGCCGGCCGCCTTGCCATGCAGCGCCTCCTGGCGCGCCACGGCCAGCATCTGTTTCGCCTCGATCAACTCGCGGCTCGCGTGCATGGTCACACTGTCGTGCCTCTGCGGCGGACTGGCAAGAGCTTGACCCGCCGGCCGCGTACCCGGTAGGGATGTGACTCTCCGTGTTCAGGCTGGGCGTCGGTGGCAAGGGAAGGACCCCGAGCTAGCCCGGCACTACCACGTCATCGCCCCTGACCTGCGCGGCGCGGGCGGCAGCGACGCTCCGGCAGGCGGCCATTTACGCCCGCGCGGTGAAACGGCCGGGGCATTTGCGGGCTACTCTCGAGTGGTACCGCGCCTTCAATCAGGACGTCGCCGACAACGCGGTCTACGCCAAGACCAAGCTCACGATGCCGGTTCTGGCCCTCGGCGCCCAGTACAGCTGGGGAGGGTTCGTGCTCGATCCGGTGCGCGGCCTGGCCACCACCGTGACCGGCGGAGTCATCAAGGACTCGGATCACTGGATTTGGGAGGAAAAGCCGGCCGAGATGACAGACCGGGTGCTCGGATTGCTTGGTCACTGACCTTCACGATGGGCGGCGTGCCCGTTTCAGGCTTCGAGAACGGCCTCGGGCGCGTCAACCACAGGAGGCAGGGACGACCATGGGAAGTTGATCCACCGGTCGGTGTAGCGCCAGACATAGTCGCATTTGACCGTTGAGTGCGGCTTCTCGTAAACGACCGCGCACCGAACCTCGGCCACATGGTCCTCACAGAAGTCGCGGACAAGCTTGAGGGTCGCGCCGGTGTCCGCGACATCATCGGCCACCAGAACCTTGGCGCCGGCGAGATCGACGACATTGGGCACCGGCGGAAGCATGACCGGCAGGTCAAGACGCTCATTGACACCCGTGTAGAACTCGACGTTCATGACGTGCAGGTTCTTGACGTTGAGGGCGTAACCCAGGGCCCCAGCCGCGAACAAGCCACCACGAGCGATGGACAGAATCAGGTCGGGCCGGTAGTCGTCGGCCGCGATCCGCTCGGCCAGCTCGCGCGTCGCTGTGCCGAAAAGCTCCCACGTGAGTATCTCGCGCTGCTCGGTCATGTGGTTGAGCTTAGTTGCTTGTCTCAAAAGGACCCCCGAACCTCCCGCACCCGCTCACCCGGCACACAGGTGGGCTGGGTCACCACCGGATCCGCCCGCGACAGCCATCCGCTCGCCGGTGTCCCAAGAAAAATACCGACCGGTCTTTTTCTTCTTGCAAACCGGTCGGTTGGTTTTGTATGGTGGCCGAGCCAAGCGAGCACGGACGGAGAAGCTGATGGAGATCGCCGTTTTGGGACCATTGACGGTCAAGGCAGGCTCGGGCGAGGTGATCCCGACGGCGGCGAAACCGCGCAAGCTGCTCGCGATGCTCGCCATCCACGCCGACGACGTCGTGCCCATCGTCGAGTTGAACGAAGAACTCTGGGGCAACGACATCCCCCGCAGCGCCAGCACGACGTTGCAGACGTACATCCTCAACCTGCGCACCCTGATCGCGTCGGCCATGGGCTCGTCGAGCGCGCAAGCCAAGCAGATCTTGTCGACGAGGCCCGGCGGTTACGCGCTGAACACGACCTCGGTGGACGTGCGGGACTTTGAGCGGCTCACCGAAGCTGGGCATCGCGCCCATCAGGCGCGCGAGTACGAGCTCGCCGCGGACCACTTCCGTCAGGCGCTCGCATTGTGGCGCGGACCGGCCCTTGTGGACGTCCAACTTGGACCGTTGCTGGAAGGCGAAGTTCAGCGCCTGACCGAAGCGCGGTTGTGTGCGTTGGACCGGCGGATCGATGCCGACCTAAGGCTTGGTCGGCATCATGAACTGATCGGTGAGCTGACCGGCTTGGTCGCCAAACACCGTACGCACGAGGGACTCCACGCGCACCTGATGGTCGCCTTGTACCGGAGTGGCCGTCGTGCTCAGGCGATGACCGTCTACCGCAAGATGCGGACCTCATTGATCGATGAGCTCGGGCTCGAGCCATCCCCGAGTCTGCGCCGACTGCAGCAGGCGATCCTCAAGTCCGATGTGGCTTTGGGGGAGTCACGCCTTGAGCGCGTCGGGGTGAGCCTTCCGGGGTGAACTTGCCGATCCTGCGTGGCGGAACGAGCGAAGGCAGCACGTACCGCCACATGTTGGCGACCCGCTCGGGCAGGTCCTTGCGGTCGGTCAGCACCTGTGAGGACATCTGCAGGCCGCTGAACGCGCCGACAACGAAGGTGGCGAAGTCGATGGTGGTGACGTCCTTGCGGATGTCACCACGCTGCTGGGAAAGATCGAGCTGCGCACGGATCACGTTGATCCACTGCAGATACGGCTCCGGGCTCGGATCGGCGAACGTGCCCTGCTCGATCACCAACCGAATGCTTGCTCGGACGCGCACGTTCTCCTGGAGGTTGCGAGCCATGCTGTGGGTCAGATCGATCACGGTCTGCAGGCCGGGGTCGTCGCCGCTTGGCTGCCAGACGGAGAACTGCTCGTCGATCAGGGCGTGCGCGAGCTCTTCCTTGGACGCGAAATGAAAGTACAGCGCGCCTTTGGTGACACCGGCCTCGGCGAGAATGTCGGAAAGGCTCGCGCCCATGAAGCCGCGCGCGTCGAAAACCTTGGCGGCGGCGTCGAGAATGGTCGTCCGCGTCCGCTCGGCGCGCTCCTGCTTCGGCACTCGCTTTCCCCTTCCCGGTTTGTCCCAGCCGAGTCTACGTCCGGACATAGGCTGAAACAAACCGGGAAGTAGGTATTTTCTGCTGTGCTGATCAGGCGGGCGTGAAGGGGATCACGACCTTGGACTGCCCGTCGTTGACGCGCAGCGACGTGGGCACATTGCCGATCGCGTTCCAGACCTCCAGCCGGATGCACCCGTTGTTGAACGACTGCGGACTGCCGGTCGTAGCCCGCGGACCTGCGCTTTGGGTGTAGGTCTCCCAACCGCTGACCGGATCCGTGGCGAAGTAGGTGTACGTCTCGGCCCGGGTGTACGTCGAACCCGTTGGGGCGTAAGAAACTCGTGCCTGAACTCCGGCGCCGACACCTGAACCCGCGTCAACCCCAAGGCTGAACTGCGTCGTCTTGGACGAGTCGTAGGTTCCTGTGAAGCCGCATGCCGTGTAGGTCACTGGGTTGTGTGGTGTGCCGTCCCAGTTCCCGCCACCAGCCGACGAGATCGTCGCGCTTGCTCCACTTGTGCCCGCTGTCGTGGACAAAGCGTTGGTGTTGACGAAGAACGTGCTGCTCCCGCCGTCAGGCGGGTCGGTTGGCGGAGCCCCGGGACCACTGCCGCCCTGCCAGGTAATAGCACCAGTGGTCGCGGTTCGTCCGGGTTGGACAGTCAAGGAAACTCCGTTGGAGAAGTTGACTGTTATTGGAGCGGTACTCCGGTTGGACGCGACGTATGTTCGAGCGCCATTCTTGGTGAACACCGAGTACAGTGGAGTGTTCGCGGTAACTGTGGTGTCCACTTGGCCCAGTGCGGCGAGGTTTCGCAGCCAGTGGAACGTGTGCGCCCGGCTTTCGCCTTCCTCCGGCGAGTAACTGGTGGTCCGCCACGCCTGGAGAGCTGCGTCTGGTTGGGACAGTGCCTGGAACTCCCAGATGATGTCTCGCCAGACTGTCGGAGCGGACGGTTTGACGGTCCGCATCTCCTGCAGATTGCTGTTGATGTAGCCAGGGTTGTACCCGAGGTACAGCGATCCGCCGGCGATCGGCAGCATGTTGATGCCGTGAATCATCTCGGGCTCGGCGGAGAACCAGGTCGCGTACGCGCCGCCGTTGCCCCAAACCATGCCGACAGTGTTGTGCGGGAAGGCGGCAGGGAAGTTCGAGTTCGTGTTGTCGTGCCAGTACTCCGCGATCGCCGCGGCCTGTGTGACGTACTGGAAGATCCCGGCGTCACGAATGGTCTTGTTGTTCGTCGCCTGACCGAACTGGATGAGGGCGGCATCGAAGTTCATGCCCTCGGACGACGACTCCTGGTTGTTGCCAGCGAAGAAGTTCGCATGCCCGGAAGCCCAGTCATGCCCAGCGAAGATGTCGAAGTCCCGCAGGAACGGGAAACGCCGGTCATTGCGGTCATAGTTGTTGGCGTCACGGATGAGCACGTCAACCATGCCGCCATACTGGCTCGGTGAAGCCCAAGCGGGATCGTACTTCGCCAAAGTCGCGGCTGCCGCGATGAAGTAGCCATAGTGGAAATGGTGATCGTTGAGTTCCTGATCGGCCCCATAGGAAGCCGGGTAACCGATCAACGTCCCCCAACTGGAGTTGTAGCCGAAGACACGCGCGGTCTTGCCGGGCGTGGCCGTGAACCAATCAGTCAGCCGCGCCTTGATCGCCGACAGCATCTTGTCCCGAACGGCGTTGTTGCCGACGAGATCAGCGATTTCCGCGAGCCGCGCGGCCCGGCCGAGCCCCTTTCCTGTCCAGTAAGTGTCATTTCCAAAGCCCGCAAACGGATCACCGGCCCCGGCGGCGTTCAACTCATTGTTCAACGTGGTCAGATCGGCACCGGTCATACCAACCGCGGGCAGTTCAGGCAGCACGCCCCGATAGACCATGCTGGTCTGGAACGACGTTATGTTGGTCAAAACCCGCATCTGGCCGCGCGGCGAGACGTACGTGTTCGCGATCGGCGTGCCACCGGCCAGGTTCTTCCACAGGTGCGGGTACAGCGCGGCGACCGTGCTTGTCGTGCTGCCTTCCCTGGCCTGAGTGGTGAAGCTGTACGTCGCGTTGAGCCTGCTCGTCGCCTCGTTGAACGCCCACGAGACATTAGTTCCCGTGATGAACGAATAGGCGTAGGGTGCGAACGCGTTGAGCAGGTTCGTACGCTCCGTGGTGCTCGATTGCGCAGTCGTTGGCAGAACAGCGATCGAGAAGTACCCACGTCCGGCCAAAGTGGAGCTGACACTGGCGCCGGAAACCGTCCAAGTAGCACCGGTCGGCGCGAACAGAGCGTAGTCATGCCCGTTGATCGTCACACCAAGGGTTTTCCCGTTGTTGGCCCAAACTGTCGGAGCAGACTGGAAGCTCAGCTGAGCATTGCCACCGGTCGCTTCGGCGTAGACGAACGGAACCCCATGTCCGATAGTCGTTTTGAGCGACCGCCCGGCATTCGCCCACGACGCCTTGACGGTCCAGTCAGACCATCCATCGACCATCGCGGTCGCGGACAGACCAGCAACTCCGATCGTGAAGTCGGTGGAGTGCTCGAAGTGATACTCACCGACAGTGGTCGGCGACCCGGTAATCGTCGGCGTGGTGGGATAATCAACCCCAAGCCCGCCAGTCGTCGCCTTGAGTGACAACGGATGCGCCGACAAGTTGTCAGACCCAGTGCAATCGTTGCGTTTCCAGAGCAACGACGACCACCAGTCATTCGTCGGCACACCGCCGGAAGGTGCGTCACCGGTGACAAAAGTTCTCGCGTTGCTGCCGATCGACCCGCACCCGGTCGGCCCGGCGCCTGGCAGGCTGTCAAGGTAACCACCCGCGCCAACCGGGGTGGCATTAGCGGCGTTGTAGCTGGTGAACAGGACAAAGCTGACGGCCAGTGTGAAGACCGTGATGGTCGCGGTCATGGCCTGCTTCATTGCAGGGGGCATCGACTCTCCTGAAGGAAGAGTTGCAGGGCTGCGAGAGAGCGCTCTCACGCAGAACTCATAGGACCCTGTTCAACCACCGAATGTCAAGACTCCCCACCACGCCCACAGCCCACAGGACGGCCAACCTATAGTGTGCGAGCCCGTGGCCGTGCCCACCTCCCGCGGGCTTCGAGGGTTTGCCCACCTTGGTCGCGGCCTCTAAGAGGGCATCTGATCTTGGTTGGGGCGATATGTCTGTGTCGGGTGACGGCTGATACCTTGATCAACTTGTGGGGCCCCGGCGTGCGTACCGCAGCGACTTGTCCGATACTCGCTGGGCGTTGATCGAGCCAACGCTGACGGCGTGGCGTGCTGCCCGGCGTGGGCCGGGAACCGTGATGCGCGTGCATGACTTGCGGGAGATCGTGAACGCGATCCTGTACGTGTGCCGGACCGGGATCGCCTGGGAGTATCTGCCGCACGACTTCCCGCCCTGCAAGACGGTTTATGACTACTACGCCAAGTGGGAAGCCGATGGCACAACGGAAACGCTGCATGACCTGTTGCGTGACCAAGTCCGCGTCGCGAAAGGCCGCGCTGCTGCCCCGACGGCGGCGATCATCGACTCGCAGAGCGTGAAAACCTCCTGCAATGTCAGCGAATCCAGTCAGGGTATCGACGCGGGCAAGAAGATCAAGGGCCGCAAACGGCACATCGCCACCGATGTGCTCGGCCTGCTGCTGGCGGTAATCGTGACCGCGGCGTCGGTGCAGGATTCCGCTGGCGGGCAACAGGTTCTCGATCATCTCGCCGCTGCGCATCCGACCGTGTCGGCGGCATGGGTGGACGGCGGCTACAACAACACAGTCATCCGTCATGGAGCCCAGCGGGGTATCCGGGTTGAGGTCGTCAAACGCCCTTCTGCCAAGGGATTCCACGTGTTGCCCCGGCGGTGGGTAGTGGAGCGCAGTCTGGGCTGGCTGATGCAACACCGCCGACTCGCGCGCGACTACGAAGCCCTGCCCCAGCGGTCGCGCACGATGGTCCACTGGGCGATGACTAACATAATGAGCCGCACCCTGACCGGGGAATCCACCCAAACCTGGCGAAACGATCCACCCAAAGCAGACATTCTTGCCTAACTAAGATCAGATGCCCTCTAAGGGCATACCTACTTCGCGCTTGCCATTGCCCTGCCCAACCCCCGGAGCGAAGCGACGGGTTACGGCGCGACAGCGCGTGTGTCCACCATTCCTTGTGGTGAGTTGAACGCGCGAGCGGCGCACGGCGGGTACCAGCGGGGCTGGTAGCGAGTCGAGCAGTTTGACTCACCGTGAAGGAATGGTGGACACACGCCGGCTCGCGGGCGAAGGAAGACGCCCTGAAATGCAGAGGCCCAAGCGAAAACCACCCCGCTGGAAAGCAGAAAACCGCAAGCAACGGTCAACACGGTGTGCCGCAAAGGTGGACACGGTGTGCTGGAACGGTGGACACGGCCTTCAGGAACGGTGGACACGGTGTGCCGGAACGGTGGACACGCGTGGGGGTGAGGGTGGGGTGGGTTAGCGGGTGGCGGTGAGTTCGTCGAAGGTGGGGAAGTTTTCGGCGAGGTGGTTGCCGGTGAAGTTGCCGACCCAGCCTTCGTCGTCGTGGAAGAACCGGATCGCCACGTAGTCCGGACGCGTGCCCATGTCGAACCAGTGCGTCGTATTCGCGGGCACGCTCAACAAATCACCCGCTTCGCACAAAACCCCATAGACCTTGCCATCCACGTGCAAATAAAACACACCGGACCCGCGAGCGAAGAACCTGTCCTCATCATCGTCATGCGTGTGCTCGGCGAGGAACTTCTGGCGGGCTTCCAAAGCGGCGGAAGTCCACTCTGGAGTGTCGGCAGGCGTCATGTGCAAGGCGTCCACGTACACATAGCCTTCGGATTCGATCACCTGGGACACATACGCCTCATAAGCGGCAAGCACCGACTCAGACGAGGGCTCCGCGGCCAATCCGGCCACCACGGGCCAGCGGTCGAAGCGGACTCCGAGCTGCTTGAGCTCGGCCTTGATCTCCTCGGCGTCCGAGGTACGCACGAGTACCGAGGACGCGTCCGTGTCGGGCCATACGGTCAGCAGCGTCATGTTTCGATTATGAACCGAAGCAGCCACTCCAGGCACTCCGTGCGGTGCCTGGCTTGATGCAGGTCACTACCCCAGACATACAGCCCGTGCCGGGCCACGATCAAAGCGGGCGTATCGGCCCGATATCCCGCCTCGAAAGCGTCCCCAAGCACAGTCATGTCCTGGCTGTTGGGCACTACAGGGATGGTCACGACGTCGTCATGGGCCGAGCGCCCGAAGCCCTTGAGCATCTCCAGGTCACGCAACACCACACCCGAAGGCCAGCGCTCAGCGGCCAGCACCGGGGCCAAAGCATGCACGTGCACAACCGCGCCAGCCCCGGAAACAGCAGCGATACGCCCATGCAAACCGGCCTCGGCCGAAGGAACCCCCTGGCTGAGAGCAGCACCGGAAGCATCGATCAGCACCACGTCCGACGAGGTCATCTCGCCTTTGTCCAAGCCGCTGGCGGTCACGGCCAGCCGAAGCGGCGAAGTGCCCACAACGACCGAAAGATTTCCGGAGGTCCCCCGCATCCAGCCAATCGAGGCATACCGGGCACACTCCGCAGCCAGCAGCGACCCGGCTTCCGAAAGGTTCACGGCAGGTCCACCGAAACCTCGGCGAACGACTTCACGGCCAAGTGCGAGCCGAAATCAGCGTCGCCGAAAGGCTCACCCGGCCGCGCCAAACCGACGGTCTGCCAACCATCCGCCACAGCCGCATCCAACTCCATCGGCACATCGGAGAAGAACACGATCTGAGCCGAAGGCGCGCCCAAAGCCGAAGCAATCGCGCGGTAAGAAGGAGCCTCACGCTTCGGACCCGCGTTGACCGTGTCAAAGTGCTGGGAGAACAAGGAAGTGATGTCGCCCTCGGAAGTCCGCGAGAACGCGGCGATCTGCCCGGGAACCGAGCCGGAGGAGAACACCGCGAGGTCCAAACCCTTGTCGTGCCAAGCACGCAACGCGGGCACAACGTCCGGGAACAACTCCGTCACCAGATCGCCATCGGCGTAACCACGCTGCCAGATCAAGCCCTGCAAGGTCTTCAGTGGCGCGATTTTCTGGTCCGCGTCCATCCACCCATGCAGCACGGCGACAATTTCATCAACGCCCGCCGAAGCGGAAAGCCCGCCGAGCGAACGGATCTGCGCAACCGCGTCGGCCACAACGGGATCCGAAGCGTGCGAAGTGATCCACGGACCAAGACGGGTCCGCGCGTAGTCGTACAGCACGACGTGCACCTGGCTGGTCGGGGTCAAGGTGCCCTCGATGTCGACCACGACCCATCGGGCAGTCAGTGCGGTCACTGGTTCGGCTCTCCTTCGGCGTAGTACTCGGCAATCCGGTGCGGTTCGAACGGACCGCGGTCGGTCACGATCGAGGTGACGAACCGTGGTGGCGTCACATCGAAAGCGGGGTAGAGGCCGCGCACCTTGTCGCTCGCGGTGCGCATGCCAAGCGTGTTCAGGACGTCCTCGCCCGCACGGTATTCCAACGGGACGTCTTCAGCGGATCGGGCGTCCTGGTCGGGCGCTTGCACCATGGCGTAGAACGGCACGTTGAACGCGGCCGCGGCGACCGCGAGGCCGAGCGTGCCGACCTTGTTGATCACGTGCCCGGCCATCGTGACCCGGTCGGCCGCGGTGACCAGGGCGTCGACCTCGCCGGACTGCAGGATCGCCGCGCCCATTCCGTCGGTGATCAACGTGGTGTCCACGCCCATCTCGGCGAGTGTTTCCGCGGTCAGCCGTGCGCCTTGGAGGTACGGCCGGGTCTCGGTGCAGAAGAATCGCAGGCGTTTGCCGCTGCGCTGGGCCGCGTCGACGAGTTCGACAAGATAGAGGTCCGCCCAGCAATGGGTGAGCACTCCGCCTTCGAAAGGCAACAGGGCCGCGGTCGCTGTCCCCAGAGCGCGGCTGCGGCTTCGGTACAACTCGTCGCCTGCCTTGGCCCCCGCCACCGCGGCCGAGACAAGCGATTCGCCGGAACCGGACACTGAGGACAGAACCGCGTGTACTGCCTTGCGCAAGTGGTTGTTTGTCGAACGTGCTCTGATCAGCTTGGTTCCGGCTTGTTCCAGATAGGCGTACGCCGCGTGCGGGCGTAAGCCCGCCGCCTCGCGGGCAGCGAGCACCATGCCGTACAACGCGGCGAAGTACGGGCCGGAGGACTGGGTGACCATGTCCTCAATGGCCTTGGCGACCTCGGTGGATGTACGGCACAGCACCCATTCCCGCGAGAATGGGAAGTTACGGCGGTCAAGGATCAGCACGCCGTCGTCGGTGAGCCGGACGCTGTCGGCCAGCGTCGGACCCATCAGCTGTATCCCGTGAACGGCGGGTGTTCACCCGTCAGAAAGTACTGGCCGACCTCGCGTGCTTTGTAGACGACCGGGTCGTGCAAGGTCAAAGTCCTCGCGTTACGCCAGAACCGGTCGTAGCCGAACTTGGTCGCGGTCGCGCGGGCGCCCATGAACTCGAACACCTTCGAGGTGGTCTCGTTGACCACGCGTGTGCTGAAGACCTTGGCGGACGAGATGGTCACGGCCGTGCTGGCCCGTTGCTCGGCAGTCAGGTCGCTTCCAGCGGCAACGGACTGGCGCAAGGATTCCGATGCCCGGTCGGCCAATGTGCCCGCAGCTTCCAGAGAGGCGACGAGTTCTCCATACCCGGCAACGATGTACGGATCAGCCGAAGCGGATTCCACACCGGACAGGATCCACGGCCGCGCCTGGCCCCGCGTGTACGCGGCGGCCTCGGCCAGGGCGCCTGCCGCGATCCCAACGTAGATCTGGGTCAGTGCGAGCTGGAACCCCAAGGCCGCAAGGGAAAGCCGGATCGAGTCAGCCGGTTGCGCGCCGAGCACGTCCGCGCCATCCACGGCGACGTTCTCGAACACGATGCCGCCGCTGGCGGTCAGCCGCTGACCGGTGTTGTCCCAATCGGACGGATACGAGATTCCCGGCGCCTTCGCGTCCACTGTGAACGTGAGCTTCTCCTCAGTGTCCACTCGGGTCGCCGAGACGACCAGCCGGTCGGCCACAGAGGCGCCGGTCGCGAAGGTCTTACGGCCGTTGACAATGAAGCCGTCCGAAGTGGGCGTCAGCTCCAGCGCCGCGTCCAGCGGGTTGCTGACACCAGACCAGAACCAGTTCCGGTCCGCACGCATCCGTGTGGCGACGGACGGGTTGTCGAACAGCTGCGCGCGCCACAGGTGCAGGTAGTGGTACCCGATCAGATGCCCGATCGACGCGTCGGCCGCGGAGATGATCCTGGTTACCGCGTCGGCCGCGTCCTCGTCGGCGGCAAGCAGACCCGAGGAGCGCAGCAGTTCGACCTCGGCTGCGGGAGGCCGGTTTGCCCGGTCTCGTTCGGCCGCGTCCGCCTTGAGCTGCGCGGCCACCTCTTCGGCCAAGCCGATCCAGTCCGTCATGGCCGAAACGGTACTGGGCATCGGCGGCCATGCCGTGCCCTGTCCCACGGCACTAAACTTGCGGGAGACGCAAACTTGCGCGACACGCAGTTTTGTGCCAGTGTCGGATGGTGTCAGGGCTGAGAGAAAGCAAGAAACGGGCCACGCGGGAGGCGCTGAGCTGGGAGGCGTTGCGCCTCGCGGTCGAGCGTGGCATCGAGAACGTGCTGGTCGAGGACATCGCGACGGCCGCGGGTGTGTCACCGCGGACCTTCAACAACTACTTCTCGAGCAAGTACGAGGCGATCGTCTGGCGTGAGCTGGACCGGATGGTCCGGATCGGCGACATCCTGCGGGAACGCCCGCCGGACGAGCCGTTCTGGGACTCGATCGAGCATGCCGTGCTTGCGATCTACGGCAATGACAACGAGACCACACCGCCGGACAAGACGTGGACCGACGGCGTCCGCGAGCTGATCAGCGCGCCGTTGCTGACGGCCGAGTACCTCAAAGCCGACGCGGCGATGACGCGCGCGCTTGCCGAGGCGATCGCCGAGCGTCTTGGAATGACAGAACAGGACATGTACCCGCGGGTGATCGCCGGTTCGGTCGGCGCGGCCTGCAGCGCCGCGCAGGAGCAGTGGGTCAACGCCGATCCCGTGGTGCCGTTGGGGCCGCTTGTCCGGCAGGCGCTGGGATATCTGAAACGAGGAGAACCATGATCGCGATAGCTGGGGGCGGGCCGAATGGGCTGATGCTCGCGTGTGACCTAGCGCTTGCTGGGGTACGCCCGGTCGTGCTGGAGAAACTGCCTGAGCGCAGCAAAGAACCGAAGGCCAACGGTATGGTCGGGCAAGTTGTGCGGCTGCTGCATCGCAGAGGATTGCTTGAGCGTCTCGGCAGTGAGACTCCATTCCGGACGCCGAGGTTCATGTTCGGCATGCTGCAGCTGGATCTGTCCGAAGTCGACGACAACCCGATGACAATTCAGCTTGTGCCGCAGCGGCGCCTTGAGCAAGTACTGGAAGAACGCGCGCTGGAGCTCGGCGTGCAGATCCGGCGGGGTCACGAGGTCGTGGCTTTCACCCAGGACGAGTCCGGAGTGGACGTCGAAATCCGTGGCCCGCAAGGCGAATACCGGCTGAGTGCGGAGTTCCTCGTCGGCGCGGACGGCGGCCACAGTCCGGTCCGCAAGCTCGCCGGAATCGACTTCCCCGGTGTGTCCACAGAGAAAGGTGTTGTCCGGGTGGCGAACGTGACCCTGCCGGAAAACCTGGACGTGCCTGCCGGAGTACACATCAGGACCGAACACGGTGTGTTCTTCCACATCGAGTTGGTGCCAGGCAAACCGATGGTGATGACCGTCGAGTGGGATCCGGCGGACAACACCCCGATGACCCTTGAGGAAATGCGGCAGAGCATCCACCGCGTGCTAGGCACGCAGATCGCGATCGGACCGCCCGCCGGAGAAGGCCCGCACCTGTTGCGCAGGACGTCCGGCGGCAATACCCGGATAGCGGAGAAATACCGGGATGGCCGGGTTTTCCTGATCGGTGACGCGGCACACGTGCATTCCGCGATGGGTGGCCCTGGTCTGAACCTCGGCTTGCAGGACGCCGCGAACCTGGCATGGAAACTGGCAGCGGCTGTCAACGGCTGGGCGCCGGACGGATTGCTTGATACCTATGAAATCGAGCGGCGTCCACCCGCCGAACGGGTTGTCTTGCACACCCAGGCACAGTCCGCGCTGAGCGGTCCAGGGCCGGAAGTGACCGCGCTGCGGGCGTTGTTCACCGAGCTGATGACCAAACCGGACGTTGCCGCGCATATCGCGGAAACCCTGGCCGGGTCGGACATCCGTTACCCAACGGGGACGAACCATCCGCTGGCCGGGAAGTTCCTGCCGGACGAGGTACCGGCGCCACAGCTGCGGGACGCGCGGCCGGTATTGGTGGATTTCGCCCGAAACCCCGCACTGAAGGACATTGCGGCGCAATGGATCGACCGTGTCGACGTCATCGAAGTCGAATCAACGAATGCGCATCCGGACGTGGTTCTGGTCCGTCCGGATGGCTATGTCGGATGGGCTGGTTGCGGTGTCCTCAGTGGACTGCGTGAGGAATTGGCCACGTGGTTCGGTAGTCCGCGAATGGTGACCATCGTTTCGTAGCGCATGCGAACGAATACGTTCCGTGGTCGAGCAGAGCGGTCGTTATGGCATCGAGATTCAGTGCGCGTCATCATTTCCGGTGCTACGCCGAACAGGCCAATGTGGACTACGTGGAATAGGCCAGTTGTCTGATTGTCTATACCGCTTCACGGGGTTGTGCTCTGGTGGCAGTTTCTTGCCACGATCCCCATGAAGGGTTTGGCTGTGACATCACGATCTCCACTCCGTAGATGCGCCGGGTTGGCGGTGCTGGCGTTCAGCACCGCCGCACTTGGTCTCGCGGTGCCCGCGGCAGCGCTTGCCGCGCAACCGCCGGCCCCGGAACAACCGGTGCCCGGCAACGAGAAGACCCTGGACTCCCGTGACCGCGCCTTGGTCGCCGAGGCGGTGAAGGCGGGCAAGCAGTCCGTCACCGTCCTCGTCGCCGCCGAGAAGGGGCGTGCCGACGCGGCCGCCAACGAGCTGCGGTCGATCGGCGCGAACGTCAAGTCGGTCGAGAAGGACGTCGACTACCTCAAGGTGACGTTGCCGCCGGACAAGGCGAGGCAGGCGGCCAAGCTCGACGCGGTCCGTGCGATCGACGTCGACGGCCTGATCGCCCGTGACGAGCCGGGCACCGAAGGGATGGCCGATCCCATCCCGCAGCCCGCGCCGGGCGCCAACACCCCGAGGGCCAACCCGTACATGCCGACGGGGGACACCAAGGCCGCCCAGTTCGGCCAGCTTTTCCCGTTCTGGGACGGCAAGGACGTGCTCGTCGCGATCCTGGACAGCGGTGTCGACCTCGACCACCCCGCGCTGGCCAAGACCAGCTCGGGCGACCGCAAGATCGTCGACTGGTACAACGCCAACGCCCCGGACTCCGGTGACAGCACGTGGGTCGCGATGTCACAGGAGACCTTCACCGGCACGTTCACGGCAGCGGGCCGTTCTTGGACCGCGCCAGCGACCGGCGGCCCGTACACGATCGGTGTCTTCAACGAGAACGCCGGTGTGAACGACTTCGCGAACGCGGCAAGCGAGATCGGCGGTGACGTCAACCGCGACGGCGACAAGGCCGACCGGTTCGGCGTGCTGCAGGACGTCGCCACCAAGGAGGTCCGCGTCGACCTCAACGGCAACGGCAACTTCACCGACGACACCGCGATGATCGACTACAAGGTCAAGCAGGATGTCGGCCACTTCGGCACCGACAACCCGGCCACCGCGGGCGTCCGCGAGACCGTTCCTTTCGTTGTGCAGACCGACAAATCGATCTACGGCACCGCGGATCAGCCATTCGTCGGCCTCGGGATCGCCGCGGGCGCACACGGTTCGCACGTCGCCGGTATCACCGCCGGTAACGCGCTGCTGGATGGCAAGATGGCCGGTGCGGCGCCAGGCGCGAAGCTGATGGCCGTCAAGGCCTGCCTGTCGACGCCGTCGTGCACCGACAGCGGCCTCACCGACGGTGTGCTCTACGCGGCCCGCAACGGCGCCGACGTCGTGAACATCTCCATCGGTGGCCTGCCGGCGCTCAACGACGGCAACAGCGCACGTGCGCAGATCTACAACCGGATCATCGCGCAGTTCAACATCCAGCTGTTCATTTCGGCTGGCAACAGCGGTTCCGGTGCCAACACCGTCGGCGACCCCTCGGTGGCATCGGACGCGGTGAGCGTCGGCTCGTCGGTCACCAAGGAGACCTGGCTGGCGAACTACGGCTCGCAGACCGCGAAGAAGGAGGGCCTGCACCCGTATTCGTCGCGTGGCCCGCGTGAAGACGGCGGGTTCAAGCCGAACATCGTGGCGCCGGGTTCGGCGATATCGTCGATTCCTTTGTGGCAGCCAGCTTCGCCAGTGCCGGGCACGTACACGCTGCCCAACGGCTACGCGCACTTCAATGGGACCTCGATGGCCGCCCCGCAGGCGACCGGTGCCGCCGCACTGTTGGTGAGCGCGTACAAGGCGACGCACGGTGGCAAACGGCCGAACATGGCCGCGCTGCGTAACGCGATCTACTCCTCGGCACGCTTCCTGGACGGCGTTGGCGCTTACGAGCAGGGCAACGGTCTGTTCGATGTGTTCGGCGCCTTCTTCCACTTGGCGAGCAACCCGAACCCGGACACCGTGACCAGCGCGGTCGAGGTGAACACCGTCCTGGAGGGCTTCCTGCCCAAGCCGGGAATCGGTGTCGGTATCCACGACCGTGAAGGCGTGGTGCAGGGCAAGCAGTACAACCGCACCTACACGTTCACCCGGACCTCCGGCAGCGACCGCACGATTCCGTACCGTCTCAAGTGGATCGGAAACGACGGCACGTTCTCCTCGCCGGACAAGGTGAACTTGCCGCTGAACAAGCCGGTCTCGTTCAACGTGAAGGTCAACCCGCGCAACGCGGGCGTGCACTCGGCAGTGTTGGAACTGGACAACCCGTTCACCTCCGGCACCGACACGCAGCTGCTGAACACGGTGTTCGTCGCGCAGCAGTTCGACGCTGGCAACAAGTTCACCGTCAGCCACAGCGGCAAGATCGACCGCAACCAGACCAAGAACTTCTTCGTCAACGTGCCGCAGGGCACCACTGGCCTGAAGCTCGACCTGGTCGGCGGCGGCTCGGCGCCTGGCGCCGGCCAGGTCCGGTTCGTCCGGGTCGACCCGCGCGGTATCCCGGTCGACGTGACGTCGACGACCAACTGCTACAACCCGGACGCAGGTGCGGGTTGCTCGACTGGTTCGCCGACGACTCGTACGGTCAACAACCCGCTCCCGGGTGTCTGGGAGTTCTATGTGGAGGCTCGGCGGACGTCCGACACCGCCTCGGCGCCGTTCTCGATCACGGCCACCGCGATCACCACGAAGATTAACCCGAACCCGGACACCGTCGAATCGATGCAGGCCGGTGTTCCGTTGCCGCGCAACTACTCGGTGGCCAACTCGACCGCTGCTTTCAACGGGCGCCTCGTCGGCGGCCCGCTGAGCAGCGCGCTGCAGCAGCGGCCGAACATCGCGCACCTGGCTCAGCAGCAGCGTGCGATTACGGTGTTGCCGGGTTCGACGTCGTTGAGCGTGGCGATCGGCAAGACGAGTGACCCTGTCGCGGACCTCGACCTGTTCCTGTTCAACTGCACCACGGGCACCTGTGTGCTCGCGGCGCAGAGCGCGGACGCGGACTCCGAGGAATCCGTCAGGGTCGTCAACCCGGCCGCTGGCCTCTGGGTCTCGCTTGTCGACGGTTTCGCAGTGCCCGCGGGCACCACGGACTTCGACTACCAGGACGTGTTCTCGTCGCCTCAGCTGGGCACGCTGGCCATCAACGACGCCAACGCCCAGCGCGGTGTCGGGGCCACGTGGAGCACGGCAGCCACGGTCACTGCCGCGGCGGTGCCGCCTGCTGGCCGCAAGTTGCGCGGTGACCTGACCGTGCAGACCAGTGACGGCGGAATCGTCGGCAATGGCACGATCCAGATCAACGCGGTCACACCGTAAATAGCTGAAAATACTTAGGGGGCGCCAGCTGGCGCCCCCTAAGTTTATGGTTTAGAAAATGACGTCGTTACACAGATAGAAAGCTTCGGCGCTGTCCGGCAGCTTGCGTTGCCAGATCGTGTAGATGAGGTGCCTTCCGGACTTGCCGCTCGGCAGCCTTGTTGCGATCTGGTACACGCCATTGGAAATCGGCGGGTTGGTCACCTCGTTGAACTGTTCGAGGTCGGACCAGCGCAGCGGGGTCAACGGGTTGTAGCCGTTGCGCGTGACGTACGTCGTCCACACCCCCAGGTGGGCGGCGGTTGCCCTGACCTGGAACGTGAAGTTCGCGCCCGAGGTCAGCCGGGTCGCAGGCCAGTCGTTGCGGGCCAGGTTCAGGCCGGTGTACTTGGCCCGGCCCGCGCCACAGAGCTGGCCGTCCGGGATGAACGCGCGGTGGTTGCCGTTCACGTTCGGCAGGTTGACTTCGTGCCAGTCGTAGAAGGCCTGTGTGCCACCGGCGGCGACGGCGGCCCTGCACGCGGCTGAGGTCGGGTTTTCCGGGTTCTCGTTGAATCTGCACTGGTACGTGCGGCTTGGTGGGTTCATCGTCGATCCGTGCGCACTCGCCGAGGAGATCGGCAGAACGGCGGACAACAGGATGGGGATCGCTCCGAGCAGGGCGACCATGGCACTTCTGCGGCGCTTGGTCATCAGGCGTCTCCTTGACAGCGTTGTCATGCGTTGCCATGAAGTCGTCGCGCCCGACTCAGGGTTCTGTCACGAGTGTGAATTGGTCTAGTCCAGCATGGCAAGGGTCCATTCGGGCTAAAAAGATTGCGGTGACACGCCCCTAACGGGCCGGAACAAACTCCCGATCTGAAGTCATACGAGGGGAAATTACCGCCCGACAACAGGAGTAGTGTCATGCGGCTGAGATCTGTCCTGGTATCGATCATCACCCTATTGGGAATCACTGTTTCACTCCCGCAAGCGAATGCGGCAGTCGGCGATGACTGGGCATTCGCGTACAACAACCACCTGGCCCCGATTGGCGGTTTCACACCGACGGACCCAGCCCGTCAGTGGAGCAAGAATGGTGGCCCGAGCGCCGAAGTCCGGTCGCCCGGTGTCGGCCAGTACGAGGTTCTGTTCCCCAAGACCGTGATCAAGCGCGGCATCGTGCACGTGACCGCCGAACGGCAGACGCCAGGTTGGTGCCAGGTCGAAGGATGGAAGAACGACACGGACGGCCTGCACGTGTTCATTCTGTGCTTCAAGCACGGCGGCACCCCCGACAACAGCCGGTTCGCTGTGATGGCAACGGAAAGCAGTGCGGGCATTGTGGTTCCGGCCTTCCCGGTGCATGCCTACGTGTTCTCCGACGCGACCGGGACGCTGTTGTCCACCTTCAACTCGTCCGGCTTCACCAACTCGGTCGGCTGGGGCGGTCCGGGTTCGGGGCTCTACAAAGTGGAGCTTCCGATGCGCGGAACCGAGAAGCCGAACGGGAACTTCCAGGTGACCGCGGTCGGCTCGAAGGCCGCGCGGTGCAAGATCGCCGACTGGGCGCCCACGAACAGTGGGCAGAACGTGCTTGTCGCGTGTTTCGACGGTTCCAGCAAGCCGTTCGACACCGCGTGGACGCTCAGTTACAACAGGGAACTGCCACTTATTGGGGAAAGCGGGCCGCCGAAGCGGTTCGGGTACGTCTGGGCGACGCCAACTTTGCCGCCGTTGACCAACTTCAACTCGGCTGGCGCGGCCAACACTGTCTTCTTTGGAACGGGCCAGTACCTGGTGACCTTCAAGACGATCGGTTTGCATGAAGATCACATGCAGGTGACCGCGTTCGGCAAGGGTCCGGCGTATTGCATCCTCGGCAACGTCTGGTTCAGCCATGGTGACTCCACGATCCGAAACGTGGAGTGCTACGACGAGTTCGGCACGCTGACCAAGCACGAACCCTTCGTCGCATACACATCACGGCACTGAACGAGCTCTTGACCATCCTGGCGGCTGAGTCTTTACTGTTCGGAAAGTTTCCTATTTAACTCGCCGCCAGGATGGAGCCTGCCATGCTCAGACGTGGGTCGGTTGCCGTGGTCACGTTGAGTTGCTTAGCCATGACCGCGACTCCGGCGACCGCTGCTCCCGCCGGATTTGTCCGCGTGGATCAGGTCGGATACGCGACGAGCGAAGCGAAGATCGGATATCTGCTCGGCACCGAGGCGGTCGCGGGCGCGTCGTTCTCCGTGATCGATTCCGCTGGCCGGACGGTGCACAGGGGCGCGGTCGGGGACAGCATCGGCGGCTGGAACGACACGTACACCGCCGTGCACCAGGTTGATTTCTCCAAGATCTCCCGGCCGGGAACCTACCGGGTGAAGTTCGCCGGCAAGATCACCGCCGAGTCGCCAAGCTTCACAGTGGACCGTGCGTCCGCGCTGTTCCAGCCGCTCGTGCACGCCACAACGGAGTTCTTCCAGGCTCAGCGTGACGGCAAGAACACCATCCCTGGGCGGCTGGACCGCAAGAAGGCGCACCTGACGGACACGAAGGCGACCGTCTACGCCGAGCCGAAGTTCAAGGGCGAAGGCGGCGACGAGCCCGCTGAACCGCTCAAGCCGATCGGCGGCCCGGTCGATGTCGAGGGTGGCTGGTTCGACGCCGGCGACTTCGTGAAGTTCACGTCGAACACCGCGTATGCGTTGGCGGAGATGGGATACGTCCAGCGCGAGGGTGGAAACGCTCAGCTGAACGCCGAGTTCAAGCACGGCCTCGACTGGCTGGACAAGGCGTGGGACGCGCGGACGAAAACGCTGTACGCGCAGGTCGGAATCGGTACCGGCAGCGAGGAATTCGGTTTCGTCGGCGACCACGACGTGTGGCGTCTGCCGGAAGCGGACGACCAACTGAACGTCAAACCCGGCGACCTTGAGTACTTCATCAAGTACCGCCCGGTGTTCGCGCAGGGACCGGCCGGATCGGCCGTCAGTCCGAACTTGGCTGGCCGGGTCGCGGCCGCGTTCGCGTTGGGTGCTCAGTTGGAGCGCGATCCACGGCAGGCCAGGCGTTATCTCGAAGAGGCCGCCTCGATTTTCGTCGCTGCCAAGACGAAGGACGTCGGCGAGCTCGTGACGGCGTTCCCGCACGCCTACTACCCGGAATCGTCCTGGCTGGACGACATGGAGCTGGGCGCGACGCAGCTCGCGCTCGCGGCCCGCAAACTCGGCGACTACAGGTACCTCGGCTGGGCGCGGCAGGCGACCCACTGGGCCAGCCAGTACATCGCCAGCACCGACAAGGACACGCTGAACCTGTATGACACCAGTGCGTTGGCGCACGCCGAGCTCATCGGGTTGCTGCGGCGTGGTGTTTACGGCGCTGAGGTGACCGAGCGTCAGGTGATCGACGACCTCAAGCGTCAGCTGGATTATGGTGTCACGCAGGCAGCGGCGAGTCCTTTCCGGACAGCCGTGGACATCACCAACTTCGACGCGGCAAGCAAGAGCTTCGGCTTCGCCGCGACCGCTCGGTTCTACCGCGCGGTGACTGGTGACCGGACGTACGACGCTTTCGGTGTGCAGCAACGGAACTTCGCGCTTGGCTCGAACGCGTGGGGTATTTCGCTTGTTGTCGGCGTGGGTTCGAACTACCCGAAGTGCCCGCACCACCAGGCAGCGAACCTTGCTGGTGACCCGAATGGCGGCAAGCGTGTGCTGTACGGCGCCGTGATCAACGGCCCGAACGGCGCGGCGAACTTCGAGGGTCTCGGCGAGATGCCGCCGGGCGCGATCCCGTGCTCGAACTCGTACGAACCGTTTGACGGCAAGGGTTCTCGGTTCTTCGACGACCTGAGGTCGTGGCCGAGCTCGGAACCGGCGATCGACTTCACCTCGACCGCCCTGCTGGCCTTCGGCCTCTCCAGCTGAAAAGACCCTCGTGAGTGTTTTCGCCGGTTCTAACCGGCGAAAACACTCACGAGGTCTGAGCAGGGGTTTTGGTCTTCGTTTTGGTGTTGGTCTTGGTTTTCTTGGTCTTGCTGGGGTTCGTCGGGTCGACGGGCTCTTCTTCCTCGACCACTGTTTCTTCCACGACCGGCGGTGTGGATGTCGGTCCTGGCGTCTTGGCGACTGTGTCGCGCTTGTCCGACGGACGCGGTTGTTCTCGTTGCTGATTGACCGGTTGTTGTTGCGGCACAGAAGATTCGCCGCTGATCACCGCGCCGTTGTCAGGCTGGATCCGGACGGGCGTGTTGGTGTCCGTTGTCGGCGCGGAGACGAACAACGCGATCGCTCCCGCCGTCAAGCCCGCGCCGACGATGGCCGCTGCTTTCGACGCGATTCGCCTGCGTGGCTCGGGTACTGCCGCAGGGGCTTCCGCGCGCAGAAGATCAACGCATTCGGCGGCAGTCGGGCGTTCCGCGGGCTCTGTGCGCGTCATCCTGTCGAGCGCTTCGGCAAGCGGCTTCGGAATGTCGTCGGGGATGTTCGGTCGCCTGCCGAGTCGCGCGAGGACCGTCTCGGCGTCAAGACCGGGATATTCGATCTCGCCCGTGACACATTCGAGGAGAATCAAACCGAGACCGTAGATGTCGGCAGGCGGCCCGACCTCGGTGCCAAGTACCTGTTCGGGTGACAAGTAGGCCGCGGTTCCCACCAAACGGTCCGAAGCTGTGATACCGCTACGCGCGAGCAGCTTGGCCAACCCGAAGTCGGCAAGGTGCGGCACGCCATCGGCGTCCAGCAATATGTTGCCAGGCTTGATATCCCGGTGAACGACATTTTTGGAATGCACGTACGCCAACGCCTTGGCGATCCCGATACCGATCGCGCGGACCTCGTCGACCGACATTGGCCCTTCGTCGATCCGGTGACCGAGCTGCGGCCCGTTGACCAGTTCGAGCACGAGGAACGGTTCGCCGGCGGCGACACCGGAGTCGAAGACCTTGACAAGGCCAGGATGGTCGAACCCGGCGAGGAGCTTGGCTTCGTCCTCGAACCGAAGGCGCCCGACCGGATCGGCGTGCGGCTGGAAAATCTTGACCGCGACCTCACGATCCAGCCGCTGATCCCATGCTCTGAGGACGCGAGCGGTCCCACCGCGGCCGAGCAGGGAGATCAACCGATAACGATCGGCCAGCACGGGCGCGGCGCGTCCGCCGGATTCCTCGTACATCTAAGCCACACTAGCGACCATGGATCTCAAATCCATAGCGGACCAGCTCTACGCGCTGCGGCCAACCGAGTTCATGGCCGCACGCGCGGAGTTCGTGCGCGCGGCGAAAGAAGAAGGCGACAAGCAAGCGGCTGCGGCGATCGGCAAGTTCCGCAAGCCGTCAACGGCAGCATGGGCGTTGAACCTGCTTGCGCGCAGAGAACCGGCCGAGCTCAAACGCCTGGCGAACCTCGGTGCGTCATTGCGTGACGCACACGGCAGATTCGACGGCGAAACCCTGCGTGAACTGTCCAAACAGCGGCACCAGTTGATGCGTGCCCTCGTCGCGCAGGTCAGATCCCTGGCCTCAGGCGAAGGGCAAAAGCTGAGCGAGACCGTCGTGCGAGACATCGAGACGGTGTTGGCGGCGGCCCTGTCGGATCCGAACGTGACCGAAGTGTTGCAAGCCGGAACCTTGTCGGCCACCAACGACCTGACATTGCCGGAAGCCTGGCCAGAGCCACCTGAACCGGTGATAGACGAAGTAGCCCTGCGGCGTGAACAACGAGCGGAGCGTCGCCGTCAAGAACTAGGCCGCGCCCGAGCGGAAGCCCAACACACATCGGAAGTCCGGGACCGCGCGCAGTCAGCGTTGGCCCACGCCGAGCAAAAAGCCGCACGCGCGGCCCAACAAGTCGCGGACCTGACCGCGGAGCTGGAGCGCGCCCGGGCCGCTGAGCAGGAAGCGGCTGGTGAAGTCCGCGAGGCACGCACGGTGTTCAGGACGGCGGAGAAGGCGGCCGAGCGGGCCAGGCGTCAACTGGAGTCACTGGAGTAGGTGGTATTAAAATACCGCCATGGTGGAAATCAAGACTTCTCGCGAGGTCGCGGCGATGGGCGTGACCGGCGCTTTTATCGCCGGGCTGCTCGACGACCTCGAGGGGTTGGCCAAGCCCGGTGTCAACCTGCTGGACCTGGAGCATCGTGCCCGCGACCTGATCGCGGAGCGTGGGGCTTCGTCGTGCTACTGGGACTATGCGCCGTCTTTCGGGCGCGGGCCGTTCCGTAACGTTATCTGTCTTTCGGTGAATGACGCGGTGCTGCACGGCTTGCCGCACTCCTACACCTTGCGTGACGGTGACCTGCTCAGCATGGATATTGCGGTCTCGATTGATGGATGGGTCGCCGATTCCGCGCGGAGCGTGATCGTCGGTACGGCCCGGGCCGAGGATGTTCACCTGATCGAGGCAACAGAGCGGGCTTTGGCGGCCGGGATTTCCGCTGCCGTGCCAGGAAACCGGCTCGGAGACATCTCGGCGGCTATTGGGGCGGTCGCCACTTCGTATGGTTACTCGGTCAACACCGAGTTCGGCGGGCATGGGCTTGGCCGGACGATGCATGAGGATCCCCATGTTCCGAACATGGGACGCGCTGGTCGTGGGCTGAAGCTGCGGCCCGGGTTGACGCTGGCACTTGAGCCTTGGTTGGCCAGCGGGACCGACAAGATCGTCTATGACCCCGACGGCTGGACAATTCGATCGGCTGACGGATCCCGAACCGCGCACAGCGAACACACCATCGCCGTCACGGATGGGCGGGCGTTGGTACTGACCGCATCCAACGGGCAGCTTTGATCGCACCAGCAATTTCCCAGGGGGACCCCCGATTTTTACGTTACCGTAGGGGGCTGACAGTTCCGGGGAGCCGCTACTGACTCAAGAGAGTTTTCGCACCTCAGAGGTGGTCTGTCGGCGTGGGGAACGAGGGTGCGAAACGTGGGCGGCAAGGTGTGGCCGCGGTATTGGTGGTCGACGGCTGTCCACAGTGGCCTTAGCTCAGGCTCGCGACGGTTCGTGAGGGGAACTTTTGGGGCGTTGGAAACCGTGAAGGTGACCTTCACGGCGTCAACTTGGGTGATAGGTGTGGTGTGCGTGGCTAGTGGGACTCATGTGACGGTAACTCGTCCATTGTGGACCTGAAATGTCGGCGACAGTCGACCCTGCGCCGTTTGTGACCAGCTGAAACGTTCAAGTCCGTGGCCTCACCTGCACCACCAAATCCCCCAGGGGACCCCCGATTTCAACGCTACCGTACGGGGCTGACAGGTTTGAGGGGTCGAGCTGAGTTATCCACAGGCGCTACTGGACGATGGTGCGCAGTGTGGACACAGCCCCCGCCCGATGCTCATTCCACAGCCGCACAACCTCGGCAGCGTCTCCTGCGCGAATGGCCGCGATGATCGCCTTGTGTTCGGCATGAACCCGGGCACGGTTGTCGGCAGAGCTGTAATACAAAGCCCGATAGGCATCCGTCGCGTCCCACATGACCCGGACAAGCCGAGTCAACCGCGGCATGCCAGAAGCCTCAAGCACCGTGAAATGGAACTGCCGGTTGGCTGCGGCCATCGCGACGATGTCGTCAGCCGCCGCGGCCCGCATGATGTCCTCTTCCGCCTGCTCAAGGCGTTCGATGTCCTCCGACGACATCAGCGGCACGGCCCGCAGGGTCGCCTCGGTCTCAAGCAGCTCGCGAATCCGGTACACCTCAAGCAAATCGTCCAACGAAAGATCGGCGACCTGATACCCGCGGTGCGGCCGGTAGATGACCTGCCCCTCGCCCTCCAAGGTCCGCAGCGCTTCCCGAAGCGGAACGCGACTCACGCCGAGCTTCTCGGCAAGCGAGTCCTGGCGGATGGGCGAACCGGGGGACATCTCGCCGGTCAGGATCGCCCGACGCAGCTCGGCGAGCACGAATTCCTGGGTTGTCAGCGGGCGCTTCATCGGGGATTGCTCCGGTATTCGGCAGGGGTACGGCTCAGACTGATCGGGTTCGCGATGTGTGACAAGCCGTCGATCGACACGACCGGCGACAAGCCGACCGAAGAAGCCAGCGACACGGCCTCGGCCACATCGTTGATCGGTCCACAAGGGACACCGGCATCGTTCAGCACCGAGAACCAGTGTGCCGCGTCTTCCGTGGACAAACGGGAGTTGATCGCGGCAGTCAAAGCGTCCTGATTGGTCACGCGCAAAGCATTCGTGGCGAACCGCGGATCAGGCGGCAAGGACAACGCGGCACACAGGGCAGCGAACTGCTTGTCGTTGCCAACTGCGAGCACGATTTGCCGGTCGCGAGCCGTGAACACGGCATATGGCGCCACGCTGGGATGAGCATTGCCCATCGCGCCAGGTACGACACCGGCCATCACGTACCCCGCGGACTGGTTGACCAGCGCGGAAAGCAGCGACGACAACAGTGAGACTTCGACAAGCTGGCCCTCTCCGGTCATCGACACGTGCCGCAACGCGGCAAGGATGCCAGCCATCGCATGCAGCCCCGTGATCACGTCCACCAACGCGACCCCGGCCTTGACCGGCGACTCGGGTGTCCCGGTCACGCTCATCAACCCGCCGACGGCCTGAACGAGCAGGTCGTAGCCGGGCAACGACGATGACGACCCAAATCCCGTGATCGAGCAGTACACCAACCGCGGATTCACGGCCGACAACGACGCGTAGTCCAGGCCGTGGCGCGCCATCGTGCCTGGCCGGAAGTTCTCGACCACGACATCCGCCGACGAGGCCAGCTCCACTGCCGCTGGGTCCGCGAGATCCAGCGTGACCAAGCGCTTGTTCCGGTTGAGGCCCATGAAGTACGTCGACACCCCGTCGACATGCGGCGGCCCCCACGCGCGGGTGTCGTCGCCAGTTCCCGGCCGCTCGACCTTGATGACCGTCGCCCCAAGGTCGGCGAGCAGCATCGTGGCGTACGGCCCGGCCAGCACACGGCAGAAGTCGGCGATCGTCACGCCGGACAGAGCTTGCACGCTGTGAACCCTATCATTGGAGAATTGATATTGGATCCAATTCTGGGTTAGCCTGCCAACCATGACCCGTCTTGCCCCGCTGGATCTCGTCGACGCCGACAGCTTGCTCTCCGACGAGGAGTGCGCGATCCGCGACACGGTCCGCAAGTTCTGCACCGACCGGATCCGGCCGCACCTCGCGGAATGGTTCGAGCAGGGCGACCTGCCCGCGCGCGACCTGGCGCGAGAAATGGGCGATCTCGGCCTGCTCGGCATGCACCTGCATGGTTACGGCGCCGCGGGCACGAACGCGGTTTCCTACGGCCTGGCCTGCCACGAGCTCGAAGCCGCTGACTCCGGCGTGCGCAGCCTGGTCTCCGTGCAGGGGTCGCTGGCGATGTACGCGATCTACGCGTACGGCAGCGAAGAGCAGAAGAACGAGTGGCTGCCCAAGATGGTCAAGGGCGAGGCGATTGGCTGCTTCGGCCTGACGGAGGCCGATTTCGGCTCCAACCCCGGCGGCATGCGCACCAACGCCAAGAAGGACGGGTCCGACTGGGTGCTCAACGGCACCAAGATGTGGATCACCAACGGCTCGATCGCCGACGTCGCGGTCGTCTGGGCACGCACCGACGAAGGTATCCGCGGCTTCGTGGTCCCGACGAACACCAAGGGGTTCACGGCCAACACCGTGCACAACAAGCTCTCCCTGCGCGCGTCGGTCACCAGCGAGCTCGTCCTGGCGAACGTCCGGCTGCCCGGCGACGCGATCCTGCCCCTGAGCAGGGGCCTGTCCAGCCCGCTCGGCTGCCTGAACGAGGCCAGGTTCGGCATCATCTTCGGCTCGATCGGCGCGGGCCGGGACTGCCTTGAGGCCGCCATCGCCTACGCGGGCGACCGCGAGGTCTTCGACAAGCCGCTTTCGGCGTATCAGCTGACGCAGGCCAAGCTCGCCGAAATGGCCGTCGAGCTGGGCAAAGGCATGCTGCTGGCGATCCAGCTCGGCCGCTTGAAGGACGCGGGAACGCTCAAGCCCGAGCAGGTCAGCGTCGGCAAGCTGAACAACGTCCGCGCGGCGCTGCAGATTGCCAGGGAAGCCCGCACGATTCTCGGGGCAAATGGGATCACCCTGGAGTATCCGGTCATGCGACATGCGAACAACCTGGAATCAGTGCTTACCTACGAGGGTACGAGCGAGGTGCACTTGCTCGTGATCGGTCAGGCGCTGACGGGCCAGGCCGCATTCCGCTGATCTAGGAGGCTTGGACATGGGGGCGTTGTGGCACCCGTTCTCGGACATGGGTGCGGTCACCCAGAACGGCGAGTTCGTCGTCGCCCGTGGCGAGGGCGTGTACGTGTGGGACACCGAAGGCCGCAGGTACCTCGACTCGACCGCGGGGTTGTGGTTCACCAACGTCGGCCACGGTCGTCAGGAACTGGCTGACGTCGCGGCCAAACAGATGCGTGACATCGCCGCGTACTACACGTTCGGTGACGTGGCAACGCCAGCGACGATCGAGCTCGCTGAACGCCTGTCGTCGATCGCGCCGATGAAGGACACGAAGGTCTTCTTCACCAGCGGTGGCTCGGACTCGATCGACACGGCGTTGAAGCTGGCCCGGCGTTACTGGCACGAGCAGGGCAAGGCGGACAAGAACATCGTGATCGGACGGGAGCGCGCCTACCACGGCACGCACGTCGGCGGCACTGCGCTTGCGGGCATTCCGGGCAACCGCGAAGGCTACGGCTCGCTGATGCCAGACGCCGCAACGGTTACCTGGGATTCGGCTGAGGCCTTGCGGGCGGAGATCACGCGGATCGGCGCCGACAAGATCGCCGCGTTCTTCTGCGAGCCGGTCATCGGCGCCGGTGGCGTGTACCCGCCGCCGGACGGATACCTCGCCGAAGTCCGGAAAGTCTGCCGGGACAACGACATCCTGTTCGTCGCGGACGAAGTGATCACCGGCTACGGTCGGATCGGCGGCGCCTGGTTCGCCAGCACGCGGTTCGATCTGGACCCGGACATGATCACCACGGCCAAGGGCCTGACGTCCGGCTACCTGCCCATGGGTGCCGTGCTGATCGCTGGTCACGTCGCCGAACCGTTCTACAAGCCAGGTGTGTGGTTGCGGCACGGGTACACGTACTCCGGTCACGCCACGAGTGCCGCGGTCGCACTGGCCAATTTGGACATTGTGGAACGTGATGATTTGTTGTCGTCCGCGGCACGCCTTGAGTCCACTCTGGACAAGGAACTTGGCACGTTGGCTGTGCATCCCGCTGTCGCCGAGGTGCGCAGTGGTTTCGGTGCTGTCGCGGCGGTTCAGATGGTCAACGCGCCTGACGCTTTCACCATGATTCGCTTGCTGCGTAAGCATGGCGTGTCCGGTCGCGCCGTCGGTGCGGGCGGCTTGCAGATCTCGCCAGCCTTGACGATGACCGATTCCGAGGTCAGTGAGATGGTCGCCGGGTTCGACCAGGCATTGCGCGACCTCTAGTTTGGTCGTGAGTGGTTAGACGTGTTCTAACACGCTTAACCACTCACGAGGTTCTTACTGCACGGATAGGGAGTATTCGGTGCTGCCGGTCTTGCCGGACGAGTCCGTGCCGGTAATGGTGATCTTGTAGGTGCCCGTTTGGAACGGCGCGATGATGGTGATCTGCGACGATCCACCTGGGCTGACGGTCTGCGGGTTGAAGAACGGCTTGAACTGAACGCCGGTCGCGTCCAGCGTGATCGTGCCTGTTCCGCCGGTCGCTGAGACGGTCGCGGTCAGGAATCCTCCTGGCCGCGCCGTCCCGGACCCTGGTGACACAGCCAGTGTGAGGTCGCCGGTCGGCGGGCCACCGACGCTCAGGGTGAAGTCGGCGGTCTTGGTCTCGATAATTCCTTTGCCGGACACCGTGATTCGATGCTGACCGGCCGGTGTGGACGCTGAGGTTTCGATAGTCAGCTTGGCGTTCTGTCCAGATTGGATCTCGCTTGGCTGGAAGGTCGCCTTCGCGCCGGTGGGAAGTCCGGTGGCCGTCAGGCTTACGGTTTCAGCGCCCTGTTCGCCTGCCTTCGTTGTGACCGTTGTGGACACTGGTTTGCCCGCGTCGGTTTGGCCTTGTGATGGCGACAGGGCAAGGGCGAACGAACCAGGATTCTGGCCGCCGCCGATGAATCCGGTGTAGAGCAACTTGTTCGGCGAGCCGTTGCCCGGGTTACCCACCCCGCCGCTCGCGTTGTTCACGAGCGCGTCGCGAACCTGTTGCGGCGTCGCGGATTGGTTGGCGGTGAGGTAAAGGGCCGCTGCTCCCGCGACGTGCGGGCTGGCCATGGAGGTTCCGGACATAGTGGCCGACCCGCTGTTGATTCCCGTGGACACGATGTTGCCGCCCGGCGCGAAAATGTCGAGGCAGGAACCGTAGTTGGAGAAACTGCTCCGGCCATCGTTGCGTTCCGTTGATCCCACAGTGATCACCTCTGGCACGCGTGCCGGAGATGTGTTGCAGGCGTCGGCGCTACTGTTCCCAGCAGCCACGGCGACCGTGATTCCGTCTTGTACCAACGCTTTCGCCTGGGCGTCGCCGACGCCGACGTTGTCCATACCGAGGCTCATGTTGACGACCGCGGGTTTCTTGGCGTTCTTGGCAATCCATTCCATCGCGCTCACGGCCGCTGAATCCGGTGCGGTCCCGCCACACCCGAGGGCCCGCACCGCGACGATCTTGGCTTTCTTGGCCAGGCCGTATGTCTTGCCTGCGATCGTGCCTGCCACGTGGGATCCGTGGCCGTGGCAATCTTGTGCTTCGCTGTCGTTGTCCACGAAGTCGTAGCCGTAGCTTGCCCGGCCTTCCCATTCCGGGTTGTTCGGGTTGATGCCGGTGTCGATGACGTATGCGGTGACGGCTTCGCCTTTGTTGGCGTAGGTGTATTTGCTGTCCAGGGGCAGGGCTTTCTGGTCGACCCGATCCTGGCCCCAGGACGGCGGGTTGTTCTGGGTGTCCGCGATCCTGGCCATCCCGTCCTCGTAGACCGCTTGCACCCGTGGGTCGGCGGCCAGTCGCCGGGCCCCGGCCTCGGACAGGCCCCGAACATTGAACCCGGAATAAGAAACTCTGTATTCAGCGTGCAGAGTGCCGCCATACTGAATACTCAGTGCGGAAGCGGAAGAACCAGGCTTGGTCTGCACGATGTAGCTGCCGGGGAAATGCTGTTCAGCTTGAATGACAAGGCCTTCTGGTTGAGCGAAGGCGGGTGTCGCGGCAACCACAAGGGTAGCGGCAACGCCAAGAATCAATCTCATGACAAGGCTCCCTCAGAACGTGATCGACCAGCCGGTCAACACACCGGCGTCAAACCGGTAGACATCGCGCAACCGCAACTGCCAGGTCCCATTGGCGCTCTCCCCGGCAGCATCCACCGTGTACGTCTGGTGAATCCCGCCAGCCTCACCGATGCCACCGGGAGCATGCAACGCAAACACGGCACCCGAAGGGCCGATCAGATCCACAGCCAAGTCAGCCGTGTACGTGTGATCGACATCCACCCGAACCGGAAGGCTGGACGAAGCCCGCCCATCACACCCGGCGTTCTCTATCGAACTGGTCACCGCATCCCCAGCGTCCGGAATGGACACATCGTCCGCATTGCCTTTCGCCCCACAGGCAGGAGGCCCGCCGCCACCAATGAACTGAGTGTTGAGCATCTTGTTCGGCGAACCCGAACCCACGTCCTTCACCACGCCAGAAGCAGCATTATTCACAAGAGCATCGCGAACCTGGGCGGGCGAAAAACCGGGATTCGCGGTCAAAACCAAAGCCGCGGCACCGGCAACATGCGGAGTGGCCATGGAAGTCCCGGACATCTGTGTGGTTCCGCCGCCGTTGCGGGTCGATGTGATCGACGAGCCCGGCCCGAAAATGTCCACGCAAGTCCCGATGTTCGAGAACGAAGACCGGTTGTCGCTGCTGTCGGAAGAAGCAACGGTGAGAGCCTCAAGAGTACGCGCGGGCGAAGTGTTGCAAGCATCGGCACCGTTGTTGTTGCCAGCCGCCACAGCGTTCACGAAACCGGCCTGGACCGCCCGGCGAACCGCATCGTCCACTGAGGACTGACCAGAACCGCCGAGGCTCATGTTGAGGATCCCGGGTTTCTTGCCGTTCTGCGCCACCCAGTCGATGCCGCTGATGATCTGAGACCACTGCCCGGTTCCCTGGCAGTTCAGCACACGCACCGAAACGATGTTGACGTTCTTGGCCACGCCATAGGTTGTGCTGCCGACGGTCCCGGCGACATGCGTGCCGTGCCCCTGGCAGTCTGAGGCGTCGGAGTCGTTGTCGATGAAGTCATAGCCGCTTCTCGCCCGCCCGCCGAACTCCGGGTGCGCGAAATACACGCCGGTGTCGACCACGTACACGGTCGCGCCGTCGCCTTTGTTGGCGTACGTGTACTTGGTGTCCAATGGCAGGTTTTGCTGGTCGATTCGATCCAGGCCCCAGGTGGCGTTGTTCTGGGTGTCCGATATTCGGGCAATTCCATCGTGTGTCACGGAGACGACGCGCGGATCGGCGGCCAAAGCGCGCGCTTCGGACACTGTCAACGTTGCCGCGAAACCGCCGAGCGCGGTGTATTCACGGTCCGTCTTGTAGTTCATCGAGTTGATCGACGCGCCCGGTTTCAGCATGACGATGTAGCTTGTAGCGGCCGGTGCTGCGACAGCGGGTGCGCCGCCGAACAACACCGCCAAGCCCACGGCGAGTATTGCCCCTCGCATAGGTGCCTCTTTCAGTTGCAGGGATGTCCCAGCACCATCCGTGGGCACCAAGCGGGGAACAATCGAGGCAGCGATCCGTAGGGGTACGTATCTTTTTACCGATGATCGGCCCGAAAGACGGTTCCGTGCCCGGCCGCATCCTCAATACCCTGCGTAAATGACCTCACCAGTGCTGGTGGGACGCGGCGAGGAACTGGCCATGCTCACCGCCGCCGTCACGAACGCGCCATCGGTGGTGTTCGTCGAGGGTGAGGAAGGCGTCGGCAAGACCCGGCTGGTCGCCGAGCTGGCCGAATGCGTGGTTGGGCACTGCCAGCCGTTGCGTGATCCGTTCCCGTACGGCGTGATCTTCGAATGTCTCGGGGCAGTCAAGCTGACCGGACGTCTTGGCGCTATCACCGGCGCGCTGCGGCCCTACCTCCCTGAGCTGGCCGATCGGCTTCCGCCAGCACCGGAACCGCTCGGCGACCCCGCGGCCGAGCGGCACCGGTTGTTTCGCGCGGTCCGTGACCTGATCACCGCCATCGGCCGGATCACGCTGGTCATCGAGGACATTCACTGGGCCGACGAGGGCACACGCCAGCTGCTGCGGTTCATCCTCACCGACCAGCCGGCTGAGCTATCGCTTGTTCTCACGTACCGGCGAGAAGACCTGCCAGGCGGAACAACCCTCGGCCGCGCCTTCCGGCCGCCAAAAAGTACCCATATCGTGCTGAAACCGCTGGACGCGAACGGCGTCCGAACCTTGGCGGAAGCCATCCTGCAGCGGCCTGTCACGCACGAGTTCGCGACGACCTTGCACAAGCGCACGGCCGGAATCCCGTTCGTGGTCGAAGAGACCATGCACGCCCTGCGCAACCCGGACGCTCGGTTGCTCGACACGGTCGAAGTCCCAGCCTCCCTGCGGGAAGCCATGATCGAACGCCTTGACGGCCTGCAGACGATCGCCCGCGGCATCGCCGAAGCCGCAGCGGTGCTTGGCGTGCCTGCGGGAATCGATGCGTTGAGCGCGATCGCGGTCGAGACGCAGTCGCGTACCCAGCAAGCGACCACGAAACTGCTCGAAGCCGGTGTCCTGGTTGAATCCGTCGAGAACAAGTACGGCTACCGGCACGCCCTCGCGCGCCGCACGGTGTACGACTCGCTGCCCGGACCACGGCGCCAGGAACTGCACATGCGCTCGGTCCGTGTCCTGTCCAGACTCGAACCCAAGCCACTCGTCCAGCTCGCTGAGCACTGCAAACGCGCCGGACTGATGCAGGATTGGCTGCGCTACGGCGAACAAGCCGCCGACACCGCGATGGACGCGGGCGACGCCTCCACAGCGATCGAACTGCGCTGCGCCCTGGTCTCCGAGCCCGAAGTACCTGCCGCGGACGTCGACCGACTGGCCACAAAGCTGTGCCAGGACGCGCTGGCCGGACTGCATCAGCACGAAGTCACCGCGCAGTTCGAACGTCTGCTTGCCGATCCGCGACTGTCCGAAGAGGTCCGTGGCGAGGTCCAATTGGGACTAGGGCTCGTGCTTGTCCGCGGCTACCGCGAGATCGACCGAGGCAGAACCGAGATCGAGCTCGCGTTGCCCGCGTTGGCACATCGCCCGGAACGCGCCTTGCGTGGAATGGCAGTGCTGGCCATGCCATACCTCGGTACGGCACCGATCGCCGAACATCTGGTGTGGCTGCAGAAGGTCGAACAACACCTGGATGAGGTTCCGGCGGTCCGAATCGCCTTGCTGGCCAACATCCTTGGCGCCAGAATCCACATCGAAGGCGCCATCGACGAGGTCACACCGCCGCCAGCGGACGACCCGGAAAGCACGCGGCAGCTCGCGCGTTTGTACAACAACATCGCGGACTCGTACTCGTGGGTCGGTCACTATCGCTGGTCCGCCAAGTATCTGCGGACCGGATTGGACCTGGCGACCAGATCGGGCGCGCCCTACATCGTCGGCACCGCGGAAGCCAGCCGGATCAGGCTGGACTGGCTGGCAGGCAACTGGTCCGGTTTGGACGAACGAGCCCGCCAGCTCGCCGAGGTCTACGAGCACCTGCAGCCGGTGACAGCCGAGCTGTACCTGGTCCGCGGCTGGTTGGCCACGGCACAAGGCGACTGGGACACCGCGGCCGAATGCTTCCACCAGACCGGCCTTGACGCGCCGGAAAGCGCGATTGCGCCAGTTGTTGTGGCCGCGTTCGGCGGAATGGTCACGCTGCTGCTGGCCCGTGACGACCCCGAAAGCGCGGCCTGTCAAGCGGACAAAGGCCTGAAAGTGCTGCGCCGAAAGGGAATCTGGTCATGGGCCGGTGAGATCGCGGGCCAGGCCGTCGATGCGTATCTGAAAGTCGGGAGAGTGCTGGACGCCCAAGCACTATCCCGTGAGCTCGCAACGACTCTGATCTCAGTCGACGCGCCCCTGGCACGAGCCGCGCTCGCCACCTGCCGAGCCCACCTTGGCTTCGGCACCTACGAAGTCGCCCAACGCCAGTACGAAACTCTCGGCCAGCCATATCGCGCCGCGCAAATGGCCGAAAGGCTGGCAACCACACCGGAAGCCTTGAACGACCTGGCCACACAGTACGAAAACCTAGGCGCGACCACCGATGCCGCGCGCTGCCGTCACCTGATCCGCACCACAGGCGGCCCCGTTCCCTCCCGACGAGGCCGCCGTGGCTACGGCAACGAGCTGTCCCCCAGGGAACTCGACGTGGCGCGCCTGCTCGCGGCCGGTCAGACCAACCGCGAGATCGCGTCCGCCTTGTTCCTGTCCCGACGCACGGTCGAGCAGCACGTCGCCAGCATCCTGCGCAAAATGGGCGTCAGTTCGAGGCAGGAACTAATCTCTTGATGGTCGCCGACAACGGCGACAGAAACCAGATAACGGCCACAATGGACAGTCCGGGGATGGTGCCCCGCCACAAGGCCGCGGTGTGCTCCGGCGTGCTCACGACGAAGATCAGCAACGCCATCACGCCGCACGCGATCGCGTACGCCAGCATGAACTTCCCCGACTCGCGCCATTCGTAGCGGACGCGCGCCGACCCCGATTTCGGCGGTTTCACCGGCGGCGGCCCGTCGGCGAACCTGTGCGCGAACCGCTGATCCGCCCAGCGCATCATGCTGTGTCCGAACGCGACACTGACGCCGAGGTACACCGCGGCCAGCCCATGGACGGAACCCGCCGACCCGCCTCCCCGCAGGTCGATGACCGTGGCCGCGAACAGCACCACGTCCACCAGCGGTACGCACAGCAGCAACACCGTGCTGGTCCGCCTCCACCGCAGCAGATACCTGGCCACAAGGCCCGCGCCGAGCACGACCCAGAACCCGATCTCGCACGCCACGATCAACGTCACCATGAGCATGGTGTCAAGCCTGCGTGACCGGCGCGGCGAAAGCGTCACACGGGAGTACGGGCGCCAGTCATCCCTTAGTACGACCCAGCCAGTTGGCTACCTGTGCTGTGATTGTCGTGTGCTGATGATCGAAGGAGTCCGCCGTTACGGGCAGCGCCCGTGGTGGAACCTGTTCGTCGCATCGAGTTACCTCGGCGTCGCGCTCGTGCTCTACGCCACGAACCTCTACGCGCTCAGGACCGAGAACCAGCTTCCCGTGTGGGTTCTGGTCGGCCAGTCCATGGTGTTGTTCGCCGCGCAGCTGTTCCGCCACAAAGCGCCGATCCCCGCGCTGGCGATCGCGTCCTGCATCATGGTCTACGACTTCACCTACGACCTGCCGCTCCCGGTGATGATCGTCTTCATCGACCTGCTGTTCTGCGCGACGCTGGGGGCCAGCAAACGGGCGGCTCAGGTGATCCTCGGCGTGATGATCGCCCTCGCAGTGGGCATCTCCCTGGTGGACGGCATCGCGTCGGCGGACTGGCGCCGCGCGTTCTTCACCACCGTCAATCTGTTCACGCTGTTGGTCGTCCCGATCTGGTGGTCGTTCAACATCCGTCAGCACGAGGAACTCCTGCAAGCCGAACGCAAGCAGTCACGGCAGTTGCGTCAGATCGCCGAGCTCGACCGGCGCACCGCGGTCAACGCGGAACGCTCGCGAATGGCCCGTGACCTGCATGACGTGGTCGCCGGGCACCTGTCAGCCATCGCGATCCAGTCCGAAGCCCTGCTCACAATGGTCGACGACGAGAAAGAGCGGAAACTCGTCCGGACAGTCCTGGAATCGGTGCGGCAGAACAGCCTCCAGTCCCTGGCCGAGATGCGCTCGATGATCGACATCCTGCGTGCCGACGGCGGAACAGCGGACCCACGCACCGCGCCAGCCCGTCTGGCCGAGTTGGACAAACTACTGGACTCGGCGCGAGCGGGCGGCCTTTCGCTGGATGTGCACAAGTCCTTCGACGAGTTGCCCGTCGCGGTCGACCTGGCCGCGTACCGCATCATCCAGGAAGCGTTGACGAACGCGCTGAAGCACGCGGGCGGCGGCGGTGCGCGGGTCGACGTGCAGGTCGCGGGCGAAGAACTGATCATCGAAGTCCTCAACGAGATGACCGGGCCGCCAGGAAAAGGCACCGGGACAGGCCTGGTGAACATGCGAGAACGAGCGCACGCGGTCGGCGGAGATTTCCAAGCAGGCCCGTGGCAAGGCGGATGGCGGGTGCGCGCGGTGCTGCCCATGGGAGGAGTGGCGAGTTGATTCGGGTGTTGGTCGCGGACGACCACGCGGCGATCCGTGCCGGACTGGTGCTGATCCTGACCCGCGCGGACGGCATCGAAGTCGTCGGCGAGGCGGGTGATGGCGCCGCCGCCGTACGGATGGCGCGGGCATTGCGGCCGGACGTGGTGCTGATGGACATCCGTATGCCCGGCGTGGACGGCATCGAGGCGACCGAGCAGCTGGTGCGCGATGGCGTGTGCGATGTGCTGGTGCTGACCACATTTGACCTGGACGAATATGTCCATGGGGCGTTGCGCGCCGGTGCCGCCGGGTTCTTGCTCAAGTCGGTCGAGGCGCCGCGTCTGGTCGAGGCGATCAAACTCGTCGCCGAGGGCGATGGCGTACTCGAACCGAAGGTCACGCGCCGCCTGATCAGTGCCTTCGCGGCCAACGCGCCGAAGCCGCCCCGCACTCCGCCTGGCCTCGACCAGTTGACCGAGCGGGAACGTGAAGTGCTGATTTGCTTGGCGGAAGGGCTGTCCAATTAGCAGATCGGGCGCAAGCTGTACATCGGCGAGACGACCGTGAAGACGCACGTGTCACGCGTGCTGACCAAGCTCGACCTGCAGTCACGGGTGCAGGCCGCGATCCTGGCACAGGACGCGGGCCTGGTCCCCGATTAGACCTGGGAAACACAACGCAGAGTGCACGCTCCGTACCACTAAGTGGACGCGAAGCCCGCCCAAAACTCACACACAAAACGCAGGCCAAAGTCGCCAAGATCACCACCCAGCAAAAAAGCAGCCCCCGCCCATCCCAAGGGGGTGGGGGCTCCCCGAGCACAATTATATCGGGAAAAATGGCCTTGACCAGCGAAGTCAAGGGACGAACCCGCGCGAACGGTCCGTTCGCGCGGAGTTCACTCGGATGCGTTACGTCCGGATGGACGGCGGTTCGGCGGGTGTTACTACCCGACCACATGGTGAGATGATGCGTGGCCGGGCGCGGACCAGGCCTAAGGTCCGTGCTGGTCACCCGAACAGCCGACTACGGAAGGTGCCGTGTCCGACCCCTTACCGCTTGGCGGCGAAGTCACGCCGGGTGCCGCACGTTCCCTCCCGGCTGCCCTGTGGCGCGCGATCCGCCGGGACGCCTGGACGCTGACCTGCGCGATCATGGTCGTCGCGATTGTCGCGCTGGCAATCGGCGCCGATCTCTGGGTGGCCATCGAAGGCCAGGACCTCAACGAGAACCTGGACGCGCTAGGCCCGGACGGCCTGCCCGCGGGCGCGCTCGGCGGAGTCAGCGGTGATCACTGGTTCGGCGTGCAACCGCTGCGCGGCATCGACCTGTTCGCCCTCGTCGCCTATGGCGCGCGCGTCAGTCTCCTTGTCGGGCTTGGCGCGACGGTCCTCGCGACCGTTCTCGGTGTGTTGATCGGCGCCAGCGCGGGTTACATCGGCGGTTGGTGGGATCGCGTGGTCTCGTGGGCGTCGGATGTGATGCTCGGTTTCCCGTCGCTGGTCTTCATGATCGCGCTTGGTGCTGTCGCGCCGATCGAGTTTCCACGCCAGCTGCTGCTCATCGTCGTGCTGGGGATCTTCGGCTGGCCGCGGGTCGCGCGCATCGTCCGGGCGCAGGTGCTGAGCTTGAGCCAGCGCAACTTCGTGTCGGCGTCCAAGGTGATGGGCGGCGGGACGTGGCACGTCTTCATCAAACAGCTGCTGCCCAATCTGTGGGCGCCGATCATCATTGTGTCCAGTTTGACCATTCCGTCGATGATCGGGAACGAGGCCGCGCTGTCGTTCCTCGGCGCCGGTGTGCTGCCGCCGACTCCCAGTTGGGGCCGGACCATCTCGGACGCCATCGACTACTTCGAGACCGATCCGATGTACTTGATCTTCCCAGGCCTGATGCTTTTCCTGATCACGTTGGCGTTCAACGTTGTCGGCGACAGCATCCGGGATGAGCTTGACCCGAAGTCGAAGGGCCGGGGCTGATGCGCGTCGTCAAATTCGTGGCAGGCCGTTTCGCCGGCATGATCCTGGTTCTGCTGATCGTCTCGTTCATCACGTTCGTTGTTTTCTATGTCCTGCCGTCGGATCCGGCTCAGCTCGCGTGTGGACGCCCGTGCTCGCCGGAGGCGCTGAACCTGGCCCGTGAGTTCATGGGCTACAACGTGCCGTGGTACCAGCAGTACTTCGACTTCGTCGGCGGCATCTTCACCGGCCGGACGTTCGGCACCGGACAGACCGCGATCCAGTGCCCCGCACCATGTTTCGGGTACGACTTCCAGAACAACGCCGAGGTGCTCGAGCAGATTCTCGACCGCGTCGAGGTGAGCGTCTCGGTCGCCATCGGTGCCGCGATCATCTGGCTGGTCACCGGAGTCGGCCTCGGTGTCCTGTCGGCCCTCAAGCGCGGGACGCCACTCGACCGGATCACGATGGCTGTGGCCATGGCTGGCGTGTCGATGCCCGCGTACCTCGCTGGCATGCTTGGCATCACGATCTTCGCCTTCGCTCTGGATGTCGTGCCCAAGAACGGGTACGTGCCTATTGGTGAGGACGTCGTGCAATGGGCGTGGCACCTCATCACGCCGTGGCTGGTACTCGCGTTCCTGCACGCTGCGATCTACGCGCGGCTCACCAGGGGCCAGATGCTGGAAACCCTTGGCGAGGACTTCATCCGCACGGCGCGGGCGAAAGGCTTGACCGAACGCAAAGTCGTTGGCAAGCACGCATTGCGCAACGTGATGCTGCCCGTGGTCACCGTGTTCGGTGTGGACCTTGGCCTGCTGCTTGCCGGAACCGTGATCACCGAACGGATTTTCAGCATGCCGGGTGTCGGCATGCTGCTTGTGGACTCCATCCGGAGCTTGAACCTGCCGATTCTGCTTGGCGTCACGCTGTTCGCGGCATTGGCGGTCACGGTCGTCAATTTCCTTGTCGATCTGTTTTACGGCGTGCTCGACCCACGGGCACGGCTGACATGAAGGGGAACCGATGAAACGCAGGCATTCGCTCGCCGGGATCGCAGCGGTGGCAGTGTTGCTGGCCGCCTGCGGCGCCAACGACAAGCCAGCCGGGCAGAGTGGCAGCGGCGGCGCCGTCAAGGCGGGTGGCACGCTCTACCTGCTGTACGACGGCCCGACTCAGCAGTACGACCCGGCCCGCAGCTCCAGCCTGGTGGTCACCGGCCTGCAGTTCGTCCACCGGCGCTTGACCTCGTGGAAGGTCGCGCCAGGACAGGACACCACGATCGTGCCCGACCTGGCCACCGACACCGGGAGGGCCAGCGACGGCGGCAAGACATGGACCTTCACGCTGAAGGACGGCGTGAAGTACAGCGACGGCACGCCGATCAAGTCCGCGGACATCAAGTGGGGCCTCGAGCGGTCGTTCGCGCCCGCGTTCTCCGGCGGTTTGGCGTACCACAAGGATTTGCTGTCGCCTGGCCTGGCGTACAAGGGGCCGTTCGACGGCGGCCAGGAGCTCAGCTCGATCGAGACGCCGGACGACAAGACCATCATCTTCAAGCTTTCCCGCGCCTACGGTGACTGGAACTGGGTGGCCAGCACGCCCGCGTTCGCGCCAGTGCCGAAGGGCAAGGGCGCGGAGGCGAACTACGGCGAGAAGCCGGTTGCCTCTGGCCCGTACCAGATCGAGACGTTCGAGCGCGGCAAGCAGGCCGTGCTTGTCCGTAACACCAACTTCGACCCGAAGACCGACGAGACCCGTCCGGCCTATCCGGACCGTGTCATCTGGCAGTTCAGCCAGCAGACCAACGTGATCTCCAAGCGGCTGATCGATGACAGCGACGACGACAAGAACGCTTTCGGTGTCTCGTTCGCCTCGCCCGCGCAGCTCGCTCAGATCCAGGGCAACGCGTCGGCGAAGTCCCGTTTGGTCACTTCGGAATCCGGTGCGCTGGCTTACCTTTCGCTGAACACGCAGCGAGGCAAGCTTACGGACGTCAACGTGCGCAAGGCTTTCCAGTACGCGATCAACAAGTCCGCGTACCAGATCGCCAGTGCGGGCAGTGCGCAGCTGGCCGGTGACGCCGCCACCACGCTGATCACGCCGGGCCTCGCCGGTCGCGAGCAGTTCGACCTCTACCAGACCAAGCCGGAAGGTGACCCGGCCAAGACCAAGGAGCTGCTGGCCGCTGCCGGTCTGCCGAACGGTCTCGACGGCATGGTGCTGGTCACCAAGTCGGAGAACGACTGGCCGCGCAAGGCCGAGTCGATCCAGTCCAGCCTTGCCGCCGCCGGTATCAAGGTGACGATCAGGACGCTCGACGACGAGACCTTCACGGCCGAGGTCCAGACCAAGGACAACCCGGACTACGACCTGGCGCTCACCTCGTGGCAGCCGGACATCCCGTCGGCCAACGCGAACATTCAGCCGCTGTTCCAGTCCACTGAGATCGGTGGCGGTGGTTACAACACCGCGCGCTACAACAACCCTGACGTCGACCGGCTGATCACCGAGGCACAGGCCACAGTGGACCCGGTTGAGGCAGGCAAGAAGTGGGCCGAACTCGACAAGAAGATCATGGCCGACTCGCCGGTCGTCCCGTTGATCTACACCCGCAACTCGTACCTGCACGGTTCGGCGGTCGGCAACGTCAAGATCGGCCGGTTCCCGGCATACGCCGACTACCGGCAGTTCGGACTCATTCAGTGACGGATCTGCTTGAACTCGGCCAGTTGTTGGTCTTGGATAGTGTCGAGGTCAGCTTCGGCACATCTTCGACCAACACTGTCCAAGCGGTGCGCTCGGTGTCCTACTCTGTCGCGGCAGGTGAAGTCGTTGCCGTGGTTGGGGAATCGGGCTCGGGCAAGACTGTGACGGCGATGTCCTTGCTGGGACTGCTGCCGTCGACCGCGAAGGTGTCCGGCCGTGCGCTTCTGGACGGCCGGGACCTGTACGACATGCCGCCCGCGGACCTGCGCAAGGTCCGCGGCGGTGACGTCGGCATGGTGTTCCAGGAGCCGATGAGCGCGCTCAACCCAGTGTTCACTGTGGGCGACCAGCTCGTCGAGGCGATCAAGACGCATCAGGATCTGTCCACAGCGGACGCCCGCAAGCGCGCGATCGAACTGCTTGAACTCGTTGGCCTGCCCGAGCCGACTCGCCGGTTCAGGTCGTATCCACACGAGCTGTCCGGTGGTCAGCTGCAGCGGATCGTGATCGCGATGGCCGTGGCCAACGAGCCAAAGCTGCTGATCGCGGACGAGCCAACCACCGCGCTGGACGTCACGGTCCAGGCGGAGATCCTGGAGTTGTTGCGGGACCTCCGAAACCGGCTGCAGACCGCGATCCTGCTGATCACGCACGACATGGGCGTGGTGGCGGATCTGGCCGACCGGGTCGTGGTGATGTACGACGGCCAAGTCGTCGAACAAGGCACAGTGACCGAGATTTTCTCCGCACCGCAAGAGAAGTACACCCAAGAGTTGCTCGGTTCGGTGATCACGCTCGGTTCCCGAGCGACCGAAGGCATCGAACGAGCGCTTGCTTCAGACCTGGTGGTCCGCGAGAACCACCTTGCTGTGTCGGAACATCCGGCGTCGGAGTCCGTTCCGGACGTGCCCGCCAACAAGCCGGTCCTGAGCGTCGAGAACCTCTCCGTGGTTTACGGCGGTAGGTTCCGCGCGATCTCCGTACGCGCGGCCGATCGGGTCAGCCTGCACATCGAGCCCGGTGAAGTGCTCGGGCTCGTCGGTGAATCAGGCTCCGGCAAGAGCACAGTGGCCGGTGCGGTCACTGGTCTAGTCAAGGCCACCAGTGGCAGTGCTTCGGTCAGTGGTGTTGATATCGCGCGTGTGCGTGGCCGTGCTGCCAAAGCGTTGCGGCGCAAGATAGGCGTGGTTTTCCAGGATCCATTGTCGTCGCTGAATCCGCGTACTCCGGTCGGCGAGAGCGTGGCCGAACCGATCCGGCTCCACAAGGCGCTTTCTGGCTCCTATGTGGACAAACGGGTTGTCGACTTGCTGGAATCCGTCCAGCTTTCGGCGTCCTTGCGGACTCGCTACCCACATGAGTTGTCTGGCGGGCAACGGCAGCGCGTGTGTATCGCGCGTGCGTTGGCCCTCGACCCGGAACTGCTGATCGCCGACGAGCCGACAAGCGCGCTTGACGTTTCCGTGCAGGCCAAGGTTCTCGACCTTTTCCGTGCCCTGCAAGCGGAACACGGCTTCGCGTGCCTGTTCATCAGCCACGACCTCGCGGTGATCGAGCAACTCGCCGGACGGGTCGCGGTGATGCACCGCGGCCACGTGGTCGAACAGGGCCCGACGAACGGCGTGCTGAGCGAGCCGATCCACCCGTACACCCAGCGCTTGCTTGCTGCGGCGCCGGTCGCGGATCCGGAGGAGCAGCGCCGACGGCGTGAGGCGTGGCGACAGCTCACATAGGACGGTCGTCGGCCCAAGGATGGGCGGTTTCGAGCTGGTGAGCCAATGCGAGCAGCATTGGCTCACTGCCCAAGCCGCCAACGAACTGCACACCGAGCGGCAGACCGGGCTGAGTCCGGTAAAGCGGAACGGACATGGCTGGCCGCCCGGTGATGTTGGCGAGTTGCGTGAACGGAACCGCTGCCAGGTTCTCAAGAACCTGATCCGACCAAGCCTTTGTTTTGCTGAACGGCCCAGCCAATTTCAGGCCCAGCAGTACTTTTCCGAGCATCCGGATGGCGGCTGGGGCGTTGAGCTCGCCGATGCGCACCGGCGGCCTGCCGAGCGACGGCGTGAGGAACAGGTGGTAGCGCTCGTGGAACGCGGCCAACGCGCGTGTGTAGTCGTTCCACCGCATGTGCGCCATGACGTACTCGGGCGAGCGAACCCGCCATGCCGCCGCGGCGAGCAGACGCGTATCGAGTTCGAAGTCCTGCGGACGCGCTTTGGTACTGCGCTGAACGTCCACAATGGTCGCGGCGGCGTTTGCGCTCCAGCCCAAAAGGAAGTCGCGACCAAGTTGGCGTCCATCGATGTCCGGCTCGGCGGCTTCCACCTCGTGCCCAAGCTTTTCCAACACTGCCACAGCTTGCTCGACCGCGGCGACCGCGTCTTCGTGCACCGGAGTCCCGAGTGGCGAGCGTGTGGTGAACCCGATCTTCAGCTTGCCAGGCTCACGGGCCGCCAGCTCAGCAAAGGACTCCGCAGGAAACCCGGGAAGGTAAGGACCGCCTGGATCGGGACGGGTGGTCAGCACGTCCAGCATCGCGGCAGTGTCGCGTACCGTTCGGGAAATCACGCCATCCGTTGCCGCACCATGGAAAGACTCCGCGCGGCGCGGCCCGCTCGACAGCAACCCTCGCCCAGGCTTGAGCCCGAACAACCCGCAACACGCGGCGGGAATCCGGATCGAGCCGCCACCATCACTGGCACCGGCGACAGGCACGATACCGGCCGCGACCGCTGCGGCCGCGCCTCCCGAGGACCCGCCGGGCGTGTGCGCGAGGTTCCAGGGATTGCGGGTCGGCCCAGTGACTTCCGGCTCGGTGACTGGCTTCGCACCGAACTCGGGGGTAGCGGTCTTGCCGAAGATGACAAGCCCGGCGTCCAGCCACCGCTGGACATTCACGCTGTGGGACACGGCGACCTGGCCTCTTAGCGAGCGTGAACCAGAACCCGTTGGCAGGCCTTGATAATCCTGCCCCAGGTCCTTGATCAAGAAGGGCACGCCCGCGAACGGGCCTGCCGGGTTGGCCGCCGCACGCTTTCTGGCGATCTCGTACATCGGGTAGACGATCGCGTTCAGCTTGGGATTGACCTGCTCGGCCCGCTCGATCGCCACATCGAGCAGCTCGACGGGGGAGACTTCGCCGCGCGCCACCAGTTCGGCAAGGCCAACCGCGTCGTACCGCCGGTACTCGTCGTAGTCCACTGGACCCACCTTAACTAGAGGCTCTAGTTTTTATAAACTATGGTCGCGCTGTCCACAAGGAGCAATCACCCGTGCCACGACCAAAGAGCCCACTGATCACCCGGGACGCGATCATGCGCGCAGCCCTGCACATCGTGGACACGCAAGGCGCGGAAGCCCTCTCCACCAACCGAATCGCGGCAGAACTCGGCGTCAAGGGCCCATCGTTGTACAACCATGTCGCCAGCCGCGCCGAGATCATCGACGGAATGCGCGAGCTTCTGCTCGCCGAGATGGACCTCGACCTGACAAATCTGCGCCCGTGGACCGTGGCCTGTGCGCGGTTCGCCCGGTCTTACCGGGCTTCGTTCGCCGCACATCCGCAGGTCGTGCCGCTGTTGGCCACCCAACCCATCGAATCGCCGGTGATCCTCGGGGCTTACGAGCAGGTCTTCGACGTGCTCAGGGAGGCAGGCTGGCCGGACGATGAACTGTTCCCGATGGTCCGGGCCGTGGAGTACGTCGCCATCGGCTCGGTGCTGGACCAGGTGGTCCGAACCCCGCAGGAGGCGGAGCGCGCCTTCGAGATCGGCCTGACGGCCATGCTCGCCGGTTTCGAGCAACGGCTGCTCGCCCGCCAGGTGCCCTGACCAGTAGATCCGCTCAGCCAAGCGAAAACTGTCGTACCCCTGCGGTAACGTAAAAATCAGGGGTCCCCCTGGGGAAATTGCTGTTGCGATGGCGCACGCCCGCGTGTGTCACAAGAGGCCCACGAGGCATCTGAGAGTCCACTGTGGACGCCAGATCGCCTCGGCAGTCACACCTGCTCCATCTATCTCACGTGTGACGCGGCGGGATGCCGTGAAGGCCACCCTAGCGGCGTTGAACGCCCCGAATCTTCCCCTCGCAACGGTCCACCACCCGCACGGGACCGGGGCACGTGCCACCCTGACCGCAGTCGCGGCAGCCGCCTCGGGAATTGCTGTTGCCACTGAAGCTGGCTGGAACGGCGACGTCGCTGGTGGAACAGCCGGATAAACGGCTGGCTGGAAACGGCTGGATGTGGCTGGCCAGAAACTGGTGTCCCACTGACTGGATGTGGCGAGCCGGAAACGGTGACATCCCTGGTTGGAACGGCTGGCTGGAAGCAGGACCCGGAAACGGCGAGAACCGCCGATTGTCGGACCCTTGTGGTTGACTTGAATCAAGGGCTCCCCTGGATGGCGGGGTTTGGCGGGTATTTGGCTGCGCGACTTTCGGGGCTGGACATGACCTTGGGTTGCGCGTAGGACGACGGGCATGGGCACGAGAAGAACGTTCTTGTCCGCATCCATCGCCGCGGCCGCGGTGGCGACCACCGGTATCCCGGCTGGCGCCGAGCAACTGGGTGACCGCGGCCCGGGCAAGCCAATCAAGCCGCAGCCGCCGGACGCCGAGCTCAAGGCGATCCTGCGGGAGATCGACGAGCGCCGGATCGAGGCGATCGTCCGCAAACTGGCCTCCTTCGGCACCAGGCACACCCTGTCCGCGCAGGATGATCCCGTTCGTGGCATCGGGGCGGCCCGTGACTGGATCTTCGCCGAGATGAGCAAATCGGCCAACCCGAACATGAAGGTCGAACTGCAGTCCTACATCCAGCAACCGGCCCCGCCCCGGATCCCCGAACCGGTCCGGATCACGAACGTGATGGCCACCCTGCGAGGAACGACATCGCCTGACCGCATCTACGTGGTCTCCGGCCACTACGACTCACGGTGTACCGACGCGAACGACTTCACCAAGGACGCGCCGGGTGCGAACGACGACGCATCAGGCGTCGCGGTCTCCATGGAACTGGCGCGGATCATGTCGAAGCGTCGCCCCGAAGCGACAATTGTGTTCGCCGCCGTCGCGGGCGAAGAGCAAGGTCTGCACGGCGCAAGGCACATGGCGACACAGTTCAAAACCACGGGCGCGGATGTCCAAGCGATGTTCACCAACGACATCGTCGGCAGCAGCACGGCAGACGACGGCACGCGCGATCCACGAACGGTCCGGCTGTTCGCGGAAGGCGTGCCGACGGCGGAGACCCCTGCCGAAGCCAACATCCGACGGTCTGTCGGCGGCGAGAACGACTCAACGTCACGCCAGCTGTCCCGGTTCGTTCGAAGCGTCGCGGTCAACGACGCGACCGGCATGAACGTGCGCGTGATCTACCGCAGGGACAGGTATCTGCGCGGCGGCGACCACATTCCGTTCCTTGAGCAGGCATATCCGGCCGCTAGGTTCACCGAGCCGAACGAGAACTACGCCCATCAGCACCAGGACGTCCGGGTGGAGAACGGCGTGCAGTTCGGTGATCTGCCGGAGTTCTGCGATTTTCCTTACATCGCAAGGGTTGCCAAGGTCAACGCGGCGACCTTGTGGTCGTTGGCGACGGGTCCTGGCACGCCGAAGGGTGTCCGGATCAACACATCCCGTCTCACCAACGAAACGGATCTGTTGTGGCAGCGTGGATCCGAGCCTGATCTCGGGGGTTACGAGGTTGTCTGGCGTGAGACCACAGCCCACGATTGGACGCACTACATCGACGTCGGAGACGTCGCCGCGGCCGTGATCGACCTGTCGAAGGACAACGTGTTCTTCGGCGTCCGCGCCTATGACAAGGCCGGACGCCGCAGCCCAGTTGCCTTCCCGACACCGCAGTCCTGACGTTGGGCTCCCGGTGACTCGCGCCGGGAGCCCATTATCCAGTCGTGAACCGGGCGGGCGGGTGTTGCAGGGATTCGGTCCGTTCTGCCGGGATCAGGGCGACCGCAGGGATCTCCGCCAGCCGTTCGCGGATGCCTGTCGCGGCCTGATGGTCGTCCATCGCTTCGAACAGGCTGAGCGCGAGTGTCCATGACTCCGCCGCTTCTTCATGCCTCGCCTGCCGGTGCATCAGTTCCGCGATCATCCGGTGCGCCTGTGCCTTGCCGCGGATGTCGAAGGCGCCTCGGCAATGCGTGAGCGCACGGCGTGCGCACTGTTCAGCGGCCTGGTAGTCCTCTTGGCTAACGTGGATCACGGCCAGCACGTTGTATGCCGCGCCCAACGGGCCCAAGTCGTTGTGATCGTGGGTCTCGAGTGCGCGTAGGCAATAGTCCTTCGCTTCGGCCAACGCGCCACGCTCCGCGTGGATCGCCGCGAGTTCGATGAACGCGCGGCCCTTCGTGTGTGTGTCACCGATCCGCTCCGCGCACCAGACCGTTTCCCGCCCGGCTTCTGTTGCGTCGGTGAGGTTTCCACTCCTGCGGTACGTCTCCGTAAGCCGGGACAGCGCGAGGGCTTCCTCCCCGGCCGCACGAAGGCGTTGAAACGCCCGCAGCGCGGACAGCTGCAGTTCGATGGCACGACGGAAGTCACGCTGCTCGACCGCGAGCATGCCAAGCCGCATATCCGTGGCAGCCATCCCGACCGGATCGTTGACCTGGTTGAACATTGTCCGTGCGGTCTGCAAACTGTCCGTGGCGGCGTCGAACTGCCGCAAAGCCAATTGGTGGAAGCCGAGGTTCCCCCAACTACACGCCTCTTCGAACAGATCACCGGCGATCCGCGCGGACCGCACCGCGATCCGCAGCGCGGCAACCACATCGAGCCCATGTCCGAGTCGTTGGAAGATCTCGCCGATCACGCTGGGCATCTGCATCGCGAAGTGGTGATGCCCTCGTGCGGCGGCGTATCGGATGAGCTCGTTGATGTTCGCTCGTTCACGGTGAGCCCACCGCGACACGGTTTCCTTGTCAGTGAACTTGATCGGCGCTACGCCGGCGACCGATGGACCGGTGTCGACCGCCATACGATGAGGGATGACGAGCCGGTCGGCGTTCTGGGCGCTGGAGAGATAGAAGTCGAACAGGCGGCGCTCCGCCGCCGGTGTTTCGTCTGCTTCCGCTGCCAGTTCGTGGGCATAACGCCGGAGCAGGTCGTGCAGCCGGTACCGGGTGAGTGATTCGGGCTGGCTGACCATGTGGAAATCGACAAGGGCATCCAGGTCCCCCTGGATCTGTTTGCGGTCCTGCCCGGTCAGCGCGGCAGCGGCCTCGACGCTGACATCCGGGCCAGGGTGTACCCCCAACAACCGGAACACCCGCTGTTCAGCAGGCCGCAAGGCGTTGTAGGACCAACCCAGCGCAGCGCGCACGCTGCCCTCCGCGCCGCGTCCGCCAAGGCCGAGCATGGTGTGCTCGTCACGTAGCTCGTCAGCGAACTCGGCCAATGCGACGCCAGGTCTGCTGCGGGTGCGCTCTGCGACGATCCGCAGGACGAGCGCGATTCCTCCACACAGCGCCACGAGGTCGCTGGTCGCTGTTACCTCGGCCAAGGCGCGCGGCCCGAGCCACGTGGTCAGCCACGCTTTTCCTTCGGCGTACGTCAACGGCTGGACCGGGACTGTCGATGCGCCCCTGCGCACCAAATCGGGCAACCGGGACCTGCTGGTGACCAGGACAGTGCAGGTGCTGAGGCAGTCGAGTAGCTGGCGGATCTGGTTGTGGTCCCGGACGTTGTCGAGGACCACGAGGGCACGTTTCCCGCTGAGCAGGCCGCGGAGTTTGGCCTTGCGGCCCATCGGAGACGCCATGGCTTCGGCTGAAAGCCCCAGCGTCGCAAGGAACTCATCGACCACTTCGGACTCGTGCACCGGGTGCCCTTCGCCGAATCCGTTCAGGTCGCGGTAAAGCCGGCCGCCGGGGTAGCGATCTGCGGCCAGGTGCGCCCACCGCACCGCGAGTGCCGTCTTGCCGACGCCGGGATCTCCGGACAAGACCACGATCGTCGGCGTCGGCACACCGTCCGAGGCCGTGGTCACCCGGTCGAGTTCCCGCACCAACGATTCCCTGCCGAAGAAGTCGTTCACGTCGTGCGGTAGCGAATACGGCGCCTCAGCAGGCTGTGGTGGCGCCGGCGGCGTTGGCAACACGATTCGCTGGTCATGCTTGCGCGCCAGCAACTCGTTCTGGAACCGCGTAAGCTCGTCCGCCTCGTCGAGGCTGCCCTCGTTTTTCAGCCGCTTGCGCTGATCCAGATAGAAACTGTCCGCTTCGCCGAAGCGGCGTGCCCCATGCTGTGCGGCGAGGCGGTGTTTGAGCATGGTCAGGTTCTGCCGGAGCTCAACGGGCAGTTCCGCCAGCCTGCGCAACACCTGCTCGTGTTCGCCGAGCACGCTCAAACAGGTGAACAGTGCGCTGTGCGCCGGGATGAGATGCTCGGATATCGCCATATGGCGCCAATTGGCCGCACGTTCGCCATGCAGATCCGGAATGGGAGTGCCCGTCCACAGATCGTCGACGGCGGATGTCAGCTCTCGCACGGCATTGGCGTGATCGCCTTGCCGCACGGCCGAGCGGGCCTTTTCCGCTCTGCGGCAGAACTCGTGGAAGTCGATCTCTTCGCGGTCAACGTCGAGCCGGTAACTGCCGTTGCGGTAGAAGATCCGGGGTGGCAGGTTCATCCGCGCTAGCCCGGCGACAATCCGCTTCTTGTACGTCGACAACGCGCCGGATGGATCATCAGGCGCCTTCCCGACCGGCCAGATCCAGTCGGTCAGTTCGGTGACCGAGACCGGTTCCCGCGCCCGCAGCAGCAGGACGGAGAACATTCCCCGTGGTTTGGCGTGCACCCAGTCGGTTTCGAAGTGGTCATGGATGCGTACAGCGGGCACGGCTAATATCCTGAAATTGATCTCCACCAGCGCTTCCCCTCGCTGGTCGGGCCTTCGGACAATTCTCCATTCTGCCGTCATCCGTGCAGACGTCACTAGCTGGACATGGAATCCGAAATCGCCTCGTTACGTGTCGTTGCAATGACCCGGCCGATGAAACCTTTTTGTCCCTTCGGTGTCTCAAGCCGACCATCTGCCAATCGCATGTCTTCGAGTCAGCCGGTATGACCTGCGGTTTCCTCGAAATGTCTTGATCGTGTCAGCAGGATGACCCACATCGGCAGGCAACCTCGCTGTTGACCGGGACCTGCCCGGACAGGAGGAGGCTGAAGTGGATTTCGACGTAGTGGTGGTCGGAATGGGCTACACAGGTCTGCGGATGGCGGTAGCGGCGGCGCGCAAAGGACTTGTTGTGGCAGGTGTCGACAGCTCGGCCGACCGGATCGAGGAGATCGAGGCTGGTGTACCTGGCTGTGGGCGTACCACGGTAGACGAGGTCGAACTCGCCGCACTGCTGGCCGGGCCATTGCGGCTGCGCGCGGGTGACATTCCACGGGCTCCGGTTTACATGCTGTGTGTGCCGAGCAGAGATCTTGTCGCCGCCGTCGACTCGGTCGCCGATCTGCTTCGCGCCGGTGATCTGGTCGTCGTGCAAAGCACCTGTCCATTTGGAATGGTCGACGACATTGTGATTCCGCGATTGCGTTCTTCCGGTGCGATCCATGTCGTCCATTCACCGGTTCGGATCAACCCAGGGCATGCACCCGGAGTAGTCGTGCCACGGATCGTCGCGGGCGCGACACCCGACGCGCTGACCGAGGGCCTTCGTTTTCTGAGCCAATTGGACGAGGAAGTGATTCCGGTGCGGTCGATCAAGGTCTCGGAATTGACCAAGATCTTCGAGAACACTTTCCGGCTCGTCAACATTTCTTTGGTGAATGAACTGGCTGCGGTGTGCCGGGAGTCCGAAGTGGACGTCACCGACGTGCTGGCCGCCGCGCGATCCAAACCATACGGTTTTCTCCCGCACACCCCCGGCGCTGGAGCGGGCGGCGACTGCATACCGGTGTGTGCGGAGTTCTTCGCTGCCGCGGCCAATCGGCACGGTGTCAAGGCAAGGACGGTCGAGGCGGCTGTAGAGGTGAACGACGCCATGCCCAAGGAGATCCTGCGCCGAATCCCCGTGCGCGGCAGGCGAGTGCTGGTCGCCGGAATCTCGTACAAGCCTGACGTGGCCGACGTGCGGAGGTCCGCCGCGGTCCGGATCGTTGAGGAACTCAGGGCGGAAACTGAAGTGTCCTACCACGATCCGTATGTGCCGAGCCTTCGTCTGTCTGATGGAACGCAGTTGCGCAGCGAGGCGATTCGCCCGGCCATCGCGGACCTCGTCCTGCTCGTCACCAAGCATCGAGGGATGGACTTGGCGGGGTTCGGCGCACCGATCATCGACTGCTCGGGTGGCATTCCATCCATTGTGGAGGTTCAGAATGTATGAGCGGTGGGTTCGCGGGGCGATCGGTCAGGATTCGGACTTGTGGGTCACGCTGGCAGGTTGCCGGAAGGTGCTGGTGATGGTCCCGACTGTCACTGCAGGCACGCGCCTGACCGACGTGCTGACATTGTTGCGCGGCGACAGGCGAATCCAGACCTTGTACACAGTGCCCGAGACATTCGAGACTTGGCATGGCGCAGCCGAATTCACAGCTGCCACCGGCGGCTTGGTGGTTCCCTGGCACCAGGCAGTCAACCAGAACTTCGATCTGGTGCTCGCGGCGACCATGACCGGCCTTGATCAGGTGCGCGGCCAGGTCATGCTGCTCCCGCACGGTGCCGGCAGCCTGATGTCGCGCAAGTACTCGCCCTGGGCAGGCCGCTCAGCGAGACCCCACACCGGTCTTGCCAGAGAAACCCTGACCAAGCGGGGAAAGCTACTCCTGTCCGCGTTGGCGTTGACTCACGATGACGAGCTGCGCGTGTTGCGCCGGACGTGCCCGGAAGCATTGCCAGTGGCCGTGGTCGCAGGAGACATCTGCTACGACCGAATGGTCGTGAGTATGTCCCGGTATCCGGAGTACCGGGAAGCGCTGGGTGTGGCAGCCGACCAGACTTTGGTGACAATCAGTTCGACCTGGTCGACAGACTCGATATTCGGCCGGCAACCCGACCTGTGTCGCGACGTTGTGCGGGAGGTCGCGGACTCAGGACATCGGGCGGCGCTGGTGCTGCACCCTCATGTTTGGGCTGCACACGGCAAGTGGCAGATCCACTCGTGGCTCGCCGAGTGCTTGGATAACGGATTGCTACTCATCCCTCCGCAAGAAGGATGGCAGGCGGCGATAGTGGCCAGCGACTACGTGGTCGGTGACTTCGGATCCACCACCCAGTACGCCGCCGCCATCGGCAAGCCCGTCACGTTGGCCACCTTCCCCGATCACAAGATCCGGTCGGGTAGCCTCGCGCACCGCTTGGCGAAGCTCGCGCCCCGGTTGGATGTCCGGCAGCGGTTGCTTCCACAGCTGCGGCAGGCCAACCCACATGCCGAGCAGGTTGCGTGCTGGATGTCATCGCGCCAAGGTCGGTCAGCTTCGATCCTGCGGCACACTATGTACCAGCTGCTCCAGTTGACGGAGCCAAAGCAGCCTGCGGCGTTGCCGCCGGTGCCGTCACCTTGCCCGGTGCCGTCATGAACGTGAGTCGGTTGGCGGATGTCGTGGTACGCACGGCTCCAACTCGCGCCGCAGCCAATGAGATTGCCGAATTGCTGCTTGCTGATTTGCCTGGATGCGTTCTGGTGGTCGTCGATGTCGTCGGGGCGGGAGTGCTTCTCGCGGCGCGGCCAACCCAGCGAGTGCTCGTTGTGCCGGGCGACGTTCTGCGAATCGCCGCGGTTGGCTATGAATCACTTTTGCGTGGCGAGGGAAGACTGGAAAGCCTGGCCGACAGTTCCTCGGCCTTGGGATCCCCACCACGGGAGTAGATCTCAACCGCCGCTGCCCAATGGTGTTGTGCTTCGGCGATGTTGCCCTGCTGCTGGGCGGCATCGCCAAGGACCGCGAGCACACCAGCCTCGTAGAGCGGGGAACCTAGCTCCCTGGCGATCCCCAAGGCCTCCGCCAACACAGTCGAGGCGTCCTGACGTCCGGTGCGGACGTAGATAGCGCCGAGTCGTGTCAGCACGCGGGCGTACTCGGCGCGGTCGGTCGTGGACATGTATTCGGCGACTTCGAGCAGTATCGCGACTGCCTCGTCGTGGTGTCCTAGTTTCGCTAGTACCTCGCCGATTCTGCGGCGGCACAAGGCCGCTGCGCGTTCGGTTCCGATCCGTTCGCGCAGGACCTCTGCCTGGCGGAGATATCGCAGAGCGGCTTGGAGATCGCCCTTGCCTTCAACCGCTCCAGCGAGCTCGAAGAGCAGAGCGGCCTTGGTGAACTCGTCGTTGGCGTTGGCAGCGAGGCTGAGCGCCACCGCGCCCTCGCCGAGGGCATCGTCAAAACGCCGTAGATGTGTCAATGCGACGATCAACTGAGTGCGCAGCCGCGCTTCGGCTGTGAGGTTGCCTGTCCGTTGTGCGGCGGGGATGCCCAGTTCGTGGATCTGCAGCCAGTCGTCGTAATGCCTGGCGTGCAGGAAAAATCCCCACATTGCCTCGCAGAACTCCCATGTGACGTCGTCCCAGCCGTGCTCGTCGGCAGTCTGGACCATGGCCAGGAGATTGTGGCGTTCCTCGGCGAGCCAGCGCAACGCGTCGCGATGTGACGGAAAAGGCGACTCTGGCCGCGTTCGGAATCGTGACCCGACGCGTCGTCGCGTCGGGCGCAACGTGAAATCGGCGGCGGCGGATCGATCGAGGTACCACTCGGCCATCCGCCGGACCGCCGCTTCCCGCTCGTCGGGTCCGTCGGATCGCTCGGCCTGCTGACGCGCGTGCGCGTAGAGCAGGGAGTGAAATTTGTACCGGCGATCGGACACCTCGGCGATCAGGTTGCAGTCCACGAGTTCGCCAAGTGATTCCTCCAGTTCGTCCGGTTCTTCGCCAACGGCGGCGGCAGCGGCACTCAACCCGAACTGGCGGCCAGGATGAAGCGAGCAGAAGCGGTACGCCCTGGCAGAAGGCCGTTTCAGGGCGAAGTACGACAGATCGAAAACGGCGGACACGGACGAATCGTCGTGCGTGAGGGTGGCAAGCCTGTCGCCACTGCGCAAAGCGCCGACTTCCCGTGACACCGGTCGATGCGGGCGAGCGGAAAGTCGTGCCCCGACAACCGAAAGAGCGATGGGCATGCCTTCGCAGAGGCGGGCGAGCTCCTCGGCCTGATTGCGTTCCCGGTCAAGGCGATCCGCGCCGACGATCTTGGTGAGCAGTTGCACAGAGTCCTTGATGGACATTGGATGCAGGTCGAGGAAAGCGGCACCTTCGAGACTCAGCCCGCTCAACCGTCGCCTGCTCGTCACCACAACAACGTTGTTGCCATGCGCCGGTAGCAGGGGACGGGCTTGGGCGGCGGAAACGGCGTCGTCGAGCAGGAAAGTGTGCGCTCGACCGGAAGTCAGTGACCGGAAGAGAGCTTGCCGTTGCGGCAAACCGGTTGGCATGTTGCTGGCTGGTATTCCCAGCGCCAGCAGGAAGGCCTCGAGTATATGTTCAGGGTCGGCAGGCTCGATTGATGAATACGCGCCGAGATCGGCGTATAGCATGCCGTCGGGGAACCGGTGCCGCACACCGTGCAGCCACCTGAGCGCCAGCGTGCTCTTGCCGACGCCGCCGGTTCCGCTGATTGCCACGACGAGCGTGCCGTCACTTTCGTTCAGCCATTGATCCAATCGGGAGAGCTCTTCGGTACGGCTGACAAAAGTGCGCGGTGGCGGCGGGAGCTGAGACGGTTTTGGAAGATCGTGAGCTTTTTCGGTGATGATCACATGGTCGGCTGACCCGATTTCGGTGCTTAGGATTCGGGAAACCTTGATATGGACAGGTTTTTCGCTTGCTGCTGCCATGGACATGCCTCCCCGTAGAGATATCCACGATCCAGCGTCCTCATTTTCTTTGAAGGAGACAAGGTGGAGTAGTGATTCGGGTGCTACGTCACACGGTTGGTATGGACCATTTGGTGGTCGTTGGCTGGGCGAGACGGGCGAGAGCAGGAGTGCCGCCGCAGGTGGTCGGTGCATCGCCGATCGCGATTGATAACAGCGTCGCGGATCTTCATGCTTTCGATGGGACGCCCCTGGAAGGCGGGTTATGACATTCCACTTTCGCCCGGCGTGAACCACAGAAAGTGAGTCTTATTCACGCTAATGGCTGAAGTTGAGGCCACCCCCATTGTGGAGTCAGCGGATACGAGTCGTAGTATGCGTGCTCCCCGTAGTTGATCTCCCTAGTTAGTGATTGAATCCGTAAGGAGTCGCCGCCTAATGGCTAGGTTAAAACTGCTGTGCTTGGCTGTGCTGGGGTTCTGGATGCTGGCTGGATTGCAGGCTGTGGCGAGTGCGTCCGAGGATCAACCTCGCGATGCCCAAGGTGGGCGTGGAGAACGCGCTGGACACCCAACTGAGGCCAGCACAGATTCTCGCCACATGGGGATCAGCTGTGACGATTCAAGGCACCACTGGTGACCGGTGCCGTCGCTTAGTTGTCGACCTCGGTGATCCGGATGACGGCCGTGCCTGCTTCGTCAGACGCCGCCAAGTCGACCTCGCCGGTGATGGCCCAGTCGTGGTCGCCGGCGGGGTCGTCGATTATCTGACGCACCAACCACTTGTCCGGCTTCTGCTCGACGACGAACAAATGCGGGCCGCGGGCTTCGGGGCCGGCTGGGAGTTGGTCGTGCTCCTCGAAGTACGGCGTGAGGGCTTCTTGCCACGCCTCGTAATCCCAGCCGTCGGCCGCGTCGAGCAGGCCGAGTTCGTAGTAGTCGCGGCGGGATGCCAGCTCCACCCGTCGGAAGAACGCGTTGCGCACCAAAACCCGGAACGCCCTGGCGTTCTGGGTGACGCCCGCTGGAATGTCGTCCTGCTGCTGGATGTCTTCGTCGTCCGGGTTCGCCAGCTTTTCCCATTCGTCGATCAGGCTGGAGTCGACCTGGCGGACCAGCTCACCCAGCCATTCGATGACGTCCTGCACTTCCTCGGTCTTGGCTTCGTCCGGCACTGTCTGCTTGAGCGCCTTGTACGCGTCCGCCAAATACCGCAGTACCAAGCCTTCTGAGCGGGCGAGCTGGTAGAAGCTCACGTAGTCGCCGAAGTTCATCGCGCGCTCGTACATATCGCGCACGATGGCCTTGGGTTCGAGGTGGTAGTCCGCGACCCACGGGTGGCCCTGCCGGTACATCTCGTACGCGGCGTTCAGCAGTTCCACCAACGGCTCGGGGTGCTTGACCTCTTCGAGCAACGCCATGCGCTCGTCGTATTCGATGCCTTCTGCCTTCATCTTGTTCACGGCCTCGCCGCGCGCTTTGTGTTGCTGCGCCGACAGAATCTGCCGTGGACTTTCCAAAGTGGACTCGATGACGGACAGGACGTCCAGTGGGTAGCTCGGGGATTGCTTGTCCAGCAAGTCGATCGCGGCCAGCGCGAGCGGCGAAAGCGGCTGGTTCAAGGCGAAGTCGAACTGCAAGTCGACCGTGAGCCGGACCGTACGGCCGGTCTCGTCCGGTTCGTCGAGTTTCTCCACCACGCCAGCGGCCAGCAGGGCGCGGTAGATCGCGATCGACCGGCGGATGAGCCTGCGCTGCGACGCGCGCTCCTCGTGGTTGTCCTCAAGCAGGTGTCGCATGGCTTTGAAGGCGTCGCCGGGACGGCCGATCACGTTCAGCAGCATGGAATGGCTGACCGCGAAACTGGAGGTCAGCGGTTCCGGCTCGGCCGCGATCAACCGCTCAAATGTTTGCTTGCTCCACGAGACGAAGCCCTCCGGCGGCTTCTTGCGCACGACCTTACGGCGCTTTTTGGGATCGTCGCCCGCCTTGGCAAGCAAGCGCTCGTTCTCAACCTCGTGCTCCGGCGCCTGGACGACGACGTTGCCGACGGTGTCGTAACCCGCGCGCCCGGCCCGTCCGGCGATCTGATGGAACTCACGCGCCTTGAGGTGCCGTGTTTTCGTACCGTCGTATTTGGACAGTCCGGTGAACAGGACAGTCCTAATAGGAACGTTGATGCCGACGCCGAGTGTGTCCGTGCCGCAGATGATCTTCAGTAGACCGGCCTGTGCGAGCCGCTCGACCAGTCGCCGGTACTTGGGCAGCATGCCGGCGTGGTGCACGCCGATCCCGTGCCGGACAAGGCGGGACAACGTCTTGCCGAACCCGGACGTGAACCGGAACCGCCCGATCATCCGGGCGATCTGGTCCTTTTCCTCGCGTGTGGACACGTTGATGCTCATCAACGCGCTGGCCCGCTCGATCGCGGACGCCTGCGTGAAGTGCACGACGTAAATCGGAGACTGGTTGGTGTACAGCAGCTCCTCGATCGTCTCGTGCATCGGGGTCATCGCGTAGTTGTAGAAGAGCGGGACCGGCCGCTGCGCCGAGCTGACCACCGAGGTCTGCCGTCCGGTGCGGCGCGTGAGGTCCTTTTCGAACCGCGTGACGTCACCGAGCGTCGCGGACATCAGGATGAACTGGGCCTTCGGCAACTCGAGCAGCGGAACCTGCCACGCCCAACCGCGCTCCGGCTCGGAGTAGAAGTGGAACTCGTCCATCACGACCTGGCCGACGTCCGCGTCGGCGCCGTCACGCAGCGCGATGTTCGCAAGGATCTCCGCAGTGCAGCAGATGATCGGCGCGCCCGCGTTCACACTGGAGTCGCCGGTCATCATGCCGACGTTCTCGGCCCCGAACACCTCGCACAGGTCGAAGAACTTCTCCGACACGAGCGCCTTGATCGGCGCGGTGTAGTAGCTGCGCCGCCGCTCGGCCATCGCCGCGAAATGCGCACCCACCGCGACCAGGCTCTTTCCCGAGCCGGTCGGTGTCGCCAGAATCACGTTCGATCCGGAGACGACCTCGATCAGCGCCTCCTCCTGTGCGGGGTACAGGCTGAGCCCACGGTCAGCTGCCCAGGTGGAGAACGCGTCGAAGAGCGTGTCCGCGTCGGGGCTGGCGGGTACGAGTTCGGTGAGTGTCATGACCCTTCAAACTTAGCCGACCGCGATCGGGCACCACGCCAGCCGTGCGACCCTGGAGAGGTGATCGACCTCGAGCCAGTCCTGGCGCGTACGGCCAGGCTGCGCGGGATGACCGTCCACCGGATCCGGATCCGCGACGACGGCGTGCTGACGTTCACCCTCAGCTACCCGGATGATCGGCCGTGGACCGTGTGGATCTACTCGAAAGCCTGGCGCGTGGAGTCGCGGACCACAGTGTTCGCCACCGCCCGGGCGATCAACGGCAGGCGACTGCAGAGCGTGGACATAGCAGCGCCGAGCCTCGACACCACTTTCAGGTTCGCGACGCGTGCGCTGCGCGTCTTCCCAGTCACGGCGCGCCCCGAGACCCAGTCATGGCAGCAGTGGTCACTGCGATCGCCGGACGGCGAAGTCTGGGACATCGGCCCGGGCAGCACGTGGGCGATCCGATGAGCTTGGAGCGCGTCTACGGCCTCGTCGGCTGGACGGTCCAGGCAGCGCGGCTGAACCTGCTGTCCGGATCGTCGATCACGATCGAGCTGGGCGGCTGCCTCGTGCTGATCAACGACGCCGCCTGGCGGATCGAAGACGACGAGGACTTCCTGGTCGCCAGCGGAGACGAGCGGGACTACATCCGCGGAATGATCACCGAGCTTGACGGCAGAGAGCTGACGGAAGTCGTGGTCTCCCAGTTCATGGATCTCACGATGGACTTCGACGGCCTCCGCCTGATCACCTTCGCCCTGCCCGCGGACGAGCACCACTGGTCAGTGCAGTTCGAGGACGACACGGTGTTCTTCGCCGGTCCGCGGGTTGGTGGGACGGGGTCGTCCCACCAACCCACATGACACCGGGTCAGCTCTGTTCGAACAGGCTGAACGGCGTGCCCTGGTCGTCCTGGCAGTGCGCGATCTGGCCGAACCCGGGGACGGGGAACGTGTCGCCGGGCTTGCCGCCGAGCTCACCGATCTTGGCGAGCGTGGCGTTGAGGTCGTCGACCTGGAAGTACACCCGGCTGGCAGGCAGTTCGGCGGACTTCGGCGCGATCGCCCCCGCGGCGCCGTTGGTGACGAGGTGGTAGTCCTGCCCCTCGTATGGCGCGGTCTGCCACCCGAGAACGGCGCCATAGAACTTGGTCGCCTTCGCGGTGTCGTCGACGGCCAGTTCGAACCAGTTGACTTCGCCAGACATGGTCTTTCCCTTCGAGTCGGAACCAACTGACCCAAGGACGACCAGGTCAGCCCGAACTCGACACCTCGATGGGAAGTTTTCAGTGCATCATCGTCTCGACGATCTGCTGGACGCGAGTCAGCGTGATGCCGGTTCGTTGCTCGACGGCAAGCGGGTGGTCGGTGTGCTCGAGTTCGATGTCGGGACGAGTACCGACCGGCTGGGTGTGCACGCTGGTCTTCAGGTTGATGGTGGTCGGCTCGTACGGAAGCACGACCGACAACCATCCGAAGTAGGGCTCGCTGTGCTCGCGGCCCTCGCGCTCCCAGTTTTCGGACGCGTGCTCGAAACTCCGCTCGCTGAGCGACACCCACACACCCCAGCTGAACGGGACGTCGGAATCGTGCACGGGGATCTCGATGTTGCCGCGGATGAAGAAGTGCTCGCCGTTGATGATGCACTGGTCGGGCGTGAGCACGCTGTCGGGATGGGCGGCGATCTCCGGCGACCAGTACGCGGGCGCGCCGATGCTGAAGGCCATGGGCATCTCGTCGTGGTGCTTGCCGCAGCAAGTGCAGTGGAATCCGGTGGTGCTCACAAGGCACGGACCATAGCGGCCGATGACTTGACGCGCCGCCATGACCAATGATCTCATCGTACCCAGCGTCGCAGTGCACCCGGCAAAGAGACCGTCGAGGGCGCGGAGGCGTGGTACTACAAGGAAGATCTTGAATTCAACGAGCCGTATCACGGCTTTTGGCACTCAACTCGTCGAAGTTCATGACTGGCTGCGTGAGCAGTTGGCGTTGCTGCGCGCGGATGTCGACGCGGGCACGGCACAACCCCGGAAGTTGCAGGCGCATTGCGTGGCCTTCTGTTCCGCGCTGACAAAGCATCACACTGGTGAAGACGGCGGGGCGTTTCCCGAACTGGCGAAGCAGTTCCCTGAGCTGAAGCCGGTCCTGGCCCAGCTGACCCAGGACCACGACATGATCACGATGCTGTTGAACAGCCTGGAAACACTGGACTTCACCAACAAGCAGGAAGCCCAGCGGGAGCTCAACGGTATCGAAGCGATCATGGAATCCCACTTCGCCTACGAAGAACGAAAGATCGTGGAAGCCCTGAACGCCATGGAAAACCCATCCTGGGACGGAAAGTTCCTCAGCAAAGGCTGAACCCCGTGTCCACCGTTCCGGAACACCGTGTCCACCGCTCCTGAAGGGTGTGTCCACCATTGCGGAACACCGTGTCCACCGTTCCAGAAGGGTGTGTCCACCATTGCGGCACACCATGTCCACCGTTCCAGCACACTGAGATGCACTTTGGCCACGCTCGTCTTCCTTCTCCCAGCGCCATGAACGCTTTTTGAGCAAGGAAGGACGAACTCGGTGTGTCGCAATGTGTATTTCACTGTGTCGGAACGGTGGACACGCCGAGTTCGGTTAGGCGACCTTGCAGGAAGCGGCGGTCTGTGTCCTCTGTGGCCAATGACAGGGCTTGGCGGTACGCGTCCGCCGCTTCCTCGGACCTGCCCAGCCTGCGCAACAGGTCCGCACGGGCCGAGTGCATCAGGTGGAACTTTTCCAGGCCTTCGATTCCGTCGATCAGGTCCAGCCCGGCTTGTGGTCCTTCAGCCATGGCCACAGCGACCGCCAAGTTCAAGCTGACGACCGGGCTCGGGTACCGCGTAGCCAATTCCGTATACAGGGCAACGATTTGCACCCAATCCGTGTCCGACGCCGAAGCGGCCTGCGAGTGCACGGCGGCAATCGCCGCCTGCAACTGGTACCGGCCGATCTGCCGAAGTCCGAGAGCCCGGTCGAGGATTCCGCATCCCTCGGCGATCGCCGAAGAATCCCACAGCCTCCGATCCTGGTCTTCGAGCAGGACAAGATCACCCGATTGTGTGACCCGGGCGTCCCGGCGGGAGTCCTGCAGCAGCATCAACGCCAGCAAGCCCAAAGCCTCGGCCTCCCCGGGCATCAGTGAAGCCAGCAGCTTCCCCAGCCGAATAGCCTCCGAAGAAAGCGCTCGATCGGCACCCGTGTACCCCTGCGTGTACACCAGGTACACCACCGCCAACACGGCCGAAAGCCGTTGCGGCAACTGGTGGTCCGCAGGCACCGCGAACGAAATACCGGCATCCCGGATCTTGCGTTTGGCCCGGACCAACCGCTGCGCCATGGTCGACTCGGCCACGAGAAACGACCGCCCGATCTGAGCCGCGGTCAACCCGGCAACAGCCTGCAAGGTCAACGCCACCCGAGCCTCCAAGGACAGGGCCGGATGGCAGCACGTGAAGATCAGTGAAAGCCGTTCGTCGCCGACATTCAGCAATGTCTCCTCGCTCGGAGCCGAAACGGATGCCACGACCTGCACGGGAGCACGCCGAGCCCGTCGCAAACGGTCGATCGCGCGATTGCGCGCCACCGTCAGCAGCCATGCCATCGGGTCGGATGGCACGGTTGACCAGCTGCGCAAGGCCTGCGCGAGAGCGTCCTGCAACGAGTCCTCGGCGAGTTCCATGTCGCCGAGGACTCGTGTCAACGCCGCGAGCATCCGGGTTCGATGCTCCCGGAACACCTGCTCGACGGCGTGCATCTAGCCGAGTTCCAGTACCGGCCGGATCTCCACCGAGCCGAGCTTGGCCAATGGGCACAAAGCTGCCAGCTCGATCGCCTCGTCCAGGTCCTTGCAATCGAGGATGAAATACCCGCCGAGCTGCTCATGCGTCTCAGCGAACGGGCCGTCGGTGATCAGCGTGTCGTCGTCACGCACGCGCACGGTCGTCGCCGTGTCCGGCAGGTGCAGCGGGTCGGCCGCAAGGAACACACCTCGGTCTTTCAGATCCTTGATGTACGCCTGGACCTGGTCGTAGCCGTCCGGCATCTGCTCACGGTGGCAGTCGTAGATCAACAACATGTAGCGCATGGCAGTCCTCCTTTGTCAGGAGAATGACGACCGGCCCGGCCCGGACTCGACATCCGGGCCGGGAAGAAACTTACGCCTTGGCGATCGCCGGGAGCCAGTCCACGACCGAGCCTTCGGCCTCGTCCGCGTACAGGTCCTCGTGCTCTAGGTCGTCGAACGCCTGCTCGTCGAACGCGGCGAACGCACGCTTGAGCGTGTCCTCGTCGAGCAGACCGGACGCGCCCAGCTCGGTACGCGCGCGGCCCTTCAGCACGTGCAGTGCCAGTGCCTCGGCGGGGTTGGTCGGCGGGCGCCACTCGTCCTCGGTCAGCCGCTCGCCCACGATCACGGTCGCGATCAGGAACCGCTTGGCGAACCAGGCCGAGTACTGGTCGGCGTACGCCTTCGGCAGCTCGTCCAGCACCAGCAGCTCTTCGTGCTGGTCCGCCGTGGTGTCGTCCTCGTCGAGCGCCTTGACGTCGTCGAACAGCTCGTCGATGACCACGACGACGGCCTCGGCGAGCGCGCCCTGCACCAGCTGGGCCTGCTCTGGCGTCACGCCGTCCTCGGTGCCGAACGCGTCCGTGCCAAGCGCCGTCACCAGCTCGGAGGCGGTGGCCAGCAGGTCGCGGCGCTCGTCGAGTTCGTCGCCGGAGAGCTCGATCAGCTCGATCTCGTCTTCGAGCTCCTCGTCCTCCGCGGGCTCGTCCTCAAGCGCGGTCTCGAGGTCCTCGTCGCTGACGGTGACCTCGCAGGTCCCGACCGTCCAGTCGGCGAGCAGCTCGGTGCGCTCGAGCAGCTCGGTCAGCACGGACCGGGCCGCCTCCTCGGCGAACGCCAGCGCCGGAGCCTCGACCAGCCACTTGATCGAGGCGCCACCCGGGTGGGCGGACACTTCGTGATCGAGCGGTTCGATCTCGACACCGTCGGGTCCTTCGATGCCGGCCAGCAGGTCAAGCTGCTCGTCGAGCAGCGACACGACGCCGTGGCGGTGCAGTGCGTCCAGTTCCGGGGTGCCCGCCGGCGGGGCGACCTCGGCCTTGAGCTGGTATTCCATGGGCGGGAGTTTGCCACCCTACGCACCCTCGGCTGCACGCAGCCGTCGCGGAAGGTAGCGGGCTCCCGTCCCGTGGGATGCCACCTCGTCGTCCGGGTTGGAGAACGTGCACGTCCGCATGGACAAACAGCCGCAGCCGATGCACGAATCGAGGTTGTCACGCAGCATCTCGAGCGCCTCGATCTGCTCGTTGATCCGCTCGCGCCAGCCTCGGGACAGCTTGTTCCAGTCCGATTTCGTCGGCGTACGACCTTCCGGCAGCGTGGCGAGCGCCTCGGCGATCTCATCGAGCGTCAGCCCGACGTTGCGGGCCGCGCGGATGAAAGCCAAGCGGCGCAGCACTCCTCGTTCATACCTGCGCTGGTCGCCCGCGGTCCTCGTCGACGAGATCAGGCCGAGGCTGTCGTAGTAGCGCAACGCCGACGGCGCGAATCCGCTGCGCCGCGCGACCTCACCGACCGCGAGCAGGTCCCTGGTGTGCATAACCGCCCTTGACTTCAAGTTCACTTGAACTATCAGGATGGCATCTCAGGAAGGGGGAATCAATCGCAAGGAGAAATCTCATGCCGGTTGCCATCGTGACAGGGGCTTCCAAGGGATTCGGCCTCGCACTCTCGCGTGAGCTTGCCGCAAAGGGCTGGCAGCTTGTCGTCGACGCACGCGACGCGGAAGCATTGAAGGCCGCGGACTTCGGTCCTTCCGTCACCGTCATTCCTGGTGACGTGACCGATCCGCGTCATCGGCTCGAACTGGTCAACTCAGTGTCCCGTTTGGACCTTCTGGTGAACAACGCGAGCGCGCTCGGGCCGAGCCCGTTGCCCGCTCTTTCCGAGTTTCCGCTCACGGCTTTCAGTGAGCTCTATGCGGCGAACGTCGTCGCGCCGCTCGCTTTGATGCAACTTGCCCTGCCGCTGCTGACCAAAGTGGACGGAACGATCGTGAACGTCAGCTCGGACGCGGCCGTGGAGGCCTACGAGGGCTGGGGTGGTTACGGCTCAAGCAAAGCAGCCCTTGACCGTCTCAGTGCAGTGCTCGCGGTCGAGCAGCCGTCCCTTCGCGTGTACGCCTTCGACCCGGGGGACATGCGGACCGACATGCACCAGGCGGCGTTCCCGGGCGAGGACATCTCGGACCGACCCGATCCGTCGACCGTCGTTCCCGCGCTGTTGCGGCTGCTGGACGAGCGGCCGCCGAGCGGGCGGTACACGAAATGATGATCTCGGCCGTCGAACCGCCGGAGGCGCGAGGGGTTCCGCGTGACGGTGTGCGCATGCTCGTGGCAAGCCCGTCGGGGGTGAAGCATGCGTACTTCAACGACCTCACGCAGTTCCTACGACCCGGTGATCTGGTCGTGGTGAACAACTCCGGCACCATGGCCGCGGCGGTGGACGGTTCGTTGACCGTCCACTTCTCGACGTGGCTCGACGACGGGTCGTGGGTCGTCGAGCTGCGTCCAGAAGGCACGGAAGGCCGCGCTGGGCAACGGATTTCGTTGCCTGAGGGGCATCTGGAGCTGATCGAGCCGTACATGTCAGGGCGGCTGTGGCGGGCTCGCGCGTCCATGGACGTGCCATCGCTTTTGGCCCGTTTCGGGCGGCCGATCAAGTATTCGTACGTCCCTCAACAATGGCCTTTGACCGACTATCAGACGGTGTTCGCGCGTGATTCTGGCAGCGCGGAGATGCCGAGCGCAGGGCGGCCGTTCTCGGCCGCCCTGGTGACCAAGCTTGTTTCAGCGGGAGTTCTGTTTGCTCCCATCACTTTGCATACTGGAGTTTCGTCCATTGAGGAGGGAAAGCCACCGCTGCCTGAGCGGTTCCACGTGCCCGCAGCAACCGCTCGCTTGGTCTCGATGACTCGTGCAGCCGGGGGCCGGGTCATCGCCGTTGGCACCACCGTCACGCGGGCGTTGGAGTCCGCGCCGCACGGTGGCGAAGGCTGGACCGAGCTAGTGCTAGGTCCGTCACGTCCGGCGAAGATCGTCAACGGTCTGATCACCGGCTGGCACGCACCTGGTGCCTCTCACCTGCAGTTGTTGCAGGCAGTGGCGGGTCGCGAGCTGATCGACGTGGCATATGAGGAAGCGGCTCGCGAGGGCTACTTGTGGCACGAATTCGGCGACAGTTGCCTACTGTTGCCTGCATGAACGACGAGGAGCGGTACGAGCAGGGCATGCGGGTCCGGCGCGCGGTGCTGGGGGACGAGCACGTCGACCGAGCGATTGCTCGGACGGACGATGTCACGCGCGATTTCCAGGACTACATCACGCGCAACGCCTGGGGTGACATCTGGAGCAGGCCCGGCCTTGCGCGCCGGGACCGCAGCCTGATCACCGTCGCCCTGCTCGCCGCCCTGCAGCACGAAGGCGAACTCGCCATGCACATCCGCGCGGCTCTGCGCAACGGTGTGACCAAAGAGGAGATCTCCGAAGTGCTGCTCCAAGTCGGCCTGTACGCGGGCGCGCCGACGGCCAACCGTGCGATGGCCGTGGCTCAGGAGGTCCTGAGCGGCTGACGGATCATCGCGAGCGCCAGCCAAACCAGCGACCCGCCCGCGATGACGTGCACGGCACTCGTCAACGGCGTATCCGGCAACCGAGCGGCGACGGCCAACAGAGGAAACGCCACCATATAAGCGATCGCCGGAGCCTTCGGGTGAACGCCAGCGCGAAGCATCGCGATTCCGAAAAGGACAGACCCGATCGCGAACACCAAGGCGCTGCCAAGGAACGCAACCGTGGTTTGGCTGGGTAGAACCGGCTTGTCGATATAGAAGAACACCATGTTGAGCGTGAACGTGACGCCGCCGAACAGGCCGAGCCCGATCAGGTTCACGGTGTAGGCGACCTCGCCGGTCGTTGCCTGCTGGCGTAAATGAAGCGCCACCAGCAACGGAAGCGCGAATGCGGGCGACAGTCCGATGACGACGCTGGTCGCCGCGGTCTCCCCGGTGACCGCCTCGACCATGCCGGTCAGCACGATGCACAGGCCAGCCAGGACGCCGGACCACACGGACAGCATATGAACTCCTTGGCAGGTAAGGGATGTGAGGGCTGACGCTAGGGCTGTCCGGTGGTCGCGCGGAAGTGCCTGAGGTCATGGTCGGGGCACATGACCTTTGGCCAAAGTTTGGTCGAACCGTGTCCAAGGCGCCGTACGCTCGGTGAATGACGATTCGGTGGGTGTCCGGCGCGGTATACGGCGTCGTGCTGCTGGCCGGGCTTTACTACGTCTTCGCCGGGCTCGGTGAGTGGCAGCCGTGGCGGGTTTTCGGCTTCGTTGTGGGGATCGCGGCTTTGTTCGTGTTTGACGCGGTGGAACGCCGTTCCCGAGCCGCATGGTTTCTCCTTGCCAAGCTCGCTCTGTTTTTCGTTGTCGTCGCACTGGATGAGTCGAGCTTGTCCCGGGTGTTGTTCGTGCTGGTGCCTTTCACCGCGTATCTCACATTCGGGCGTACGGCCGGGCTGGTGCTCGGCGCGCTCTGCCTCGCGCTGCTGGTCACGAGCTTCGTGGTGTGGGTGCCTGGCTGGTATCGGGACGCGAATTATGTGTCTGACGTGCTGATGTTCTGCCTCGGCCTCGTCCTGGCGGTCGCCATGGCGGACGTCGCGGTCCGGGAACGCCGGAGCTCAGCGAGGATCGCCGAGTTGTCGGCAGAGGCCGAGCGCACCCGGCTGGCCCGCGATATCCACGACAGCCTCGGGCACCACCTGACCGCGGTCTCCATCCAGCTGGAGAAGGCTTCCGCGTTCGCCGATCGCGACCCGGCCGTCGCCAAGCAAGCGCTTGCGGACGCACGAGATTCGGTGGCGCACGCACTGGATGACGTCCGAACCTCGGTCAGCACGCTCCGCACCGGACAGTCCTTGGTGAGTGCGTTGACCAGGCTCGATGTCGCGCTGGAAGTCGAGGGCGACGAACCAGACCTTGGCCGCGCGGCAATCATGACGTTGTTTCGCGCCGCACAAGAGGCGATCACCAACGCACGCCGTCACGGTCAGGCGGACCAGGTGTCCGTGGCGGTCACGTTCGGCAAAGCAGACACTCGCTTGGTTGTCCGCGACGACGGCCGCGGGTTCGCCACGGACACCGTGCACACAGGCTTTGGCTTGCTCGGCATGAAAGAGCGTGCGGCACTCGTCGGTGGATCGGTCACAGTGGACAGTGAACCCGGTTCAGGCACCCGGGTCGCGGTGACGGTGCCACGCTCATGAGCGTCCGGGTGCTCGTCGTGGACGACCAAAGGCTTGTTCGGGAAGGCATCGCGTCCCTGCTGGACATCCAGGACGGGATCTCGGTCGTCGGCATGGCCGCCGATGGCAAGCAAGCGATCGACCAAGTCATCGCGTTGTGCCCTGACGTGGTGCTGATGGATGTCCGGATGCCGGAAATGGACGGCGTCGATGCCGTTGCCGTGCTTCGCCGTCGTGCCCCGGATTGCCGGGTTGTGATGCTGACAACCTTCGACGACGAGGAATACGTGGTCCAGGCATTGCGCGCTGGCGCGGCCGGTTACCTGCTGAAAGAGCTACCGGCGGCAAAACTGGCCGAAGCTGTCCGGCTCGCGCACGCTGGTGTCACGCAACTCGATGATGCTGCGGCGCACCACATTGCGGCGGCGCTCGCGTCACATCCGGCGCCGAGCCGGGTCGATGCGTTGACTGAGCGGGAAACCGATGTTCTACGTCTGATCGCATCCGGGTTGACCAACCGGGAGATCGCGTCACGCCTGTTCCTCAGCGAGGGAACGGTCAAGAACCACATCTCGCGGATTCTCGGCAGGTTGGGCCTGCGGGACCGCACCCAGGCGGCCATCTACGCACGCGACCATCTAAAACCCTCGTGAGTGGTTAGCCGTGTTCTAACGCGAATAACCACTCACGAGGGTTTTTAGGCGCTGGCGGCGGTCGCGGGGTGCAGACGCAGGCCGACGCCCGCCCAGAGTGCACGCCGGACCGCTTCGTAGCAGGGACGGCAGGCCGGCACCCGGATGGGCCTGGTCACGGACTGGCTCAAGGCAACGCTCAGCCCCGGTTCAGCCGTGGACTGGCACGTGCTGTGGTGGTGGCCGGCTGGGGCGCAGACGCACAGACAAGCGGTGCTGGGGTTCATCGCGACCTCCATTGGTGAGCGTGACTCAACACACTAATGGCACTGAGTGCCACTGCGCAACCCCGCATGCTAGTTTTCGATTCATGACGAGCGGGGTGCCCGACCGCAGGAGACGGGTCCGCGAGGCGCTGACCGCGGCCGCGATCGACCTTTTCCTGACCAAGGGGTATGAGGAGACGACGGTCGACGAGATCGCCGCGGCTGCCAACGTGGGCAGGCGCACGTTCTTCCGGTACTTCCCGTCGAAGGAAGACGTGATCTTCCCTGACCACGAGGCGCGCCTGCAGCGCGTCGCCGAGGTCTTCGCCACAGCCCCGCACGACGAGCCCCCGCTGGCGGTCGCCTGCCGCGCCGTGCACGGCGTGCTCGAGGCGTATCTCGACGAAGGCGTTATCGCAGTACAGCGGTACCGCTTGACTCGGGATTTCCCGCAGTTGCGGTCACGCGAGATCGCCAGCGCGCACAGCTATCACATCGCCGTCACGCGCTATCTCGTCGACCGTGTGGGTGATGAACCGGACGGCGCTCTGTGGGCCGAGGTCGCCGGTTCGGCGGTCGTCGCGGCGCACAACCATGTTCTGCGGCAGTACCTCAAGGCCGGTGGCAAAGGCGACGTGCTCGGCAAGGCCGACCGCGCTTTCCGCTACATCAGGGAAACCCTCGGCGTCACCGCGGCTCGCACCGAGGAGGTCGACGACGTCGTGGTCGCGGTGATGCGCAGGGGGATGCCGCTCGCCAGCGTGATGAGCCGGATCGAAGACGCTCTCGAACGCTGACACTGAGTGCCATCAACCAAGCGCTCGCCTGGCGTAGGCGCGGACATCCGCGTCCTCGTCATCGGAAACCGCCCGCAACTCGCTGGAAACAAAGGAAGCCCAGCGTTCCAACGCCTGCACGGCGGCCTTCCGGACGTCGGCGTGCGAGTCCTTCAACGCCTGCAGCAACGGTCCTTCGGCGACTTCCCACTCGGCGGCGCCCAAGGCCTGAGCTGCGCCTTTGCGTACCTGCCAAGCGTGATCTGTAATCGCCGTCACAGCGAGACCGTCCAACGGGGCCGTTGCCCGCAGTTGGGCGGCCGCCTCGAAAGCCGCCGCACGAACCAGCGCGTCCAGATCCGTGGCCAATTCGCCCAAAACGGCAGCCGCTGCCAGGTTGCCGATTGCGCCAAGTCCGGTTGCGACAGCGACGCGGACCTCACGCGAGGAATCCTTACCCGCCTTGGCGATGAGATCGTTGGCGTCCAAGGAAACCAGGCCGTGAATCGCCGCGACGCGGACCGCGGAACGTTCGTCCGTGAGCGCGGCCTCGAAGTCCGTGCGGTCGCCGAGCCGCAACGCGCGCAGGACTTCCAGCGCGGTCGCGCGTACCTCCGGGTCCACGCCACGCAACAAAGCGGCCCTCAGGTCTGGTGACGGCGTGATGACCTCGACAAGTTCGAGCAGGCCGTTCGCGGCCGCGACCCGGACCGTCGAATGTGGATCTTCCAGAGCCTCGGCAAGGGCAAGGCCGAAGCCGTCCGGAGTGACCTCGGTCAGCGTGGCGATCGCGGTTCTGCGCACGTCCGCGTCCACATCGGACAGGTAGGGTGCCAGGTCGGCGAGGGTGAGCTCTTGCTCGGCGAGTTCGAGGATCTCGAGCACGCGTGGCGAACGGGAAGCCCGCTGCTCTTGCGCCGGGCCAGCGGTGACGAGAGCGCGCCTTGACGTTTCGAACGTGCCGAGCTCGACGATTTCAGCGTCGTGCTGGGCGCGGAATTCCGGTACCGGCACGATGTACTCGTCGACCGGTCGTTTGCGGAACTCCATCCCGTTCTCGGTTTTCACCAGGTTCAGGTGGTAAAGCCACGAAGAATCGTCCCTGACCGGGTGATCGAGCCGTTCGTGGTACAGGCCCCACCGGCTTTCCGTGCGGACGAGCGAAGATCGGGCGGCCATTTCGGCGCAGTCACGGATGAACGTCACTTCCGCGCAGCGCATCAGCTCGTGCGGAGTACGCGCGCCCATTGCCGCGATCTCGGCCGTCATCCGCTCGAACGACTCCAGCCCGATTTCCAGCCGGGTCGAGCTCTTCGGCGGCGACAGGTAGTCGTTGACGAACCGGCGCAGCTTGTACTCCACCTGAGGCTGTGGCGGACCGTCCGGATTGGCCAGCGGCCGGTAGATCAACTCCTTCGTGGCCGCGATCTGGTCCTCAGGAAGCGGCACGTGAGCGCCAAGGTGCGTGCTCGCATGGGCGCCTGCGAGGTCGCCGAAAACGAAGGCGCCGATCATGTAGTTGTGCGGCACGCAGGCAAGATCGCCTGCCGCGTAAAGACCCGGAACCGTGGTCGCGCCGTTCTCGTCGACCCACACGCCGGAGGCGGAATGCCCGCCGCACAGGCCGATCTCGGAGATGTGCATTTCCACGTCATGCGTCCGGTAATCGTGGCCGCGTCCGGAGTGGAACGTGCCGCGTGTTGGCCGTTCCGTGGTGTGCAGGATGTTCTCCAGTTTGGTGACGGTCTCATCGGGCAAATGGGACAGCTTGAGGTACACCGGACCGCGCGCGATCTCCCGTGAGAACTCCGACATCATCTGGCCGGACCAATAGTCACAGTCGACGAACCGGTTGCCTTCGGAATTGACCTGGTAGCCGCCGAACGGATTGGCCACGTACGCACAAGCCGGACCGTTGTAATCCTTGATCAACGGGTTGATCTGGAAGCACTCGATCCCGGACAGCTCGGCACCCGCGTGGTACGCCATCGAGTAGCCGTCGCCAGCGTTGGTCGGATTCTCATACGTGCCATAGAGATATCCGCTCGCGGGCAGACCAAGCCGTCCACATGCGCCGGTCGCCAGAATGACAGCTCCGGCGGAAACCGTGACCAGATCACCGGTTCGCGTGTTGAATCCGACCGCGCCCACCGCGCGTCCCTCGTGGGTGAGGACGCGAACGGGCATGACCCGGTTCTCGATCTGGATCTTCTCGCGCATCTCGCGGCGCCGAAGCACGCGGTAAAGAACCTTCTTGACGTCCTTGCCTTCCGGCATCGGCAGGACGTAACTGCCGGATCGGTGTACCCGGCGGACGTTGTACTCGCCGTAATCGTCCTTTTCGAACTTGACGCCGTAGCGTTCGAGTCGGCGAACCATGTCGTAGCCACGAGTTGCGGTCTGGTAGATGGTTTTCTGGTTGACCACGCCGTCGTTGGCTTTGGTGATCTCGGCGACGTAGTCCTCAGGTGTGGCCTTGCCTGGGATGACGGCGTTGTTGACGCCGTCCATGCCCATCGCCAGCGCCCCGGAATGCCGAACGTGCGCCTTTTCCAGCAGTATCACCGAAGCGCCGTGTTCAGCGGCGGTGATCGCCGCCATCGTCCCGGCCGTGCCGCCGCCGATCACCAGCACGTCACATTTCATGCTGCCACCGCACCCAGGATCTCGGTCCGTGCCGCCTTCGAATCGGCGTCCGGGATTCGGGCCGCCGGCGACTCGATGACTGTCTTGAGTCGGCCGTTCTTACCAAGCACAGCCACTCGGTCGCCGAGGAACAGAGCTTCGTCCACGTCGTGGGTCACGAATACAACTGTGGTCGGATGTTGTTGCCATACATCAACAAGCAGCCGTTGCATGGTTGTCCGGGTCTGGGCGTCCAGGGCGCCGAAGGGTTCGTCGGCCAGCACGACCCGCGGGGTCCCGGCGAGGGTTCGTGCGAGCTGGACGCGTTGGCGCATACCGCCGGAGAGTTCACGCGGCAGGTGGTTCTCGTATCCTTTGAGTCCCACCTGGCTGATCCACTGTTCGGCCCGGGTTTGCCGTTCTGCTTTGGACACTTTCCGGATCGCCAGCGGCAGCTCGACATTGCGCCGGACCGAGCGCCACCGCAGTAGCCCGTCGTCCTGGAAAACAAGCGCTCGCTCGCCTGAGGTGCCGGTGATCGGACGTCCATCGACAAGGATCTGCCCGCTCGTGGGTGTCAAGAGGCCGGCGAGCGTTCGCAGCAGCGTCGATTTCCCACAACCCGAAGGCCCGACGACAACAAGGATCTCGCCCGCTTCGATGTCGATGCAGATGTCCGTCAGTACCCCGGTCGAGCCGTAGCCGACGTGCAGCCGGTCGATGCTCAGCCTGCTCATTTCGCCTCTTCCCTTGGCAACCAGCGAGTCGCGCGCCGCCCGGCGTGTTCGACAAGAGCGGAAGTGATCCACCCAAGCAAGCCGATGGTCAACATTCCAACCAGGACGCCCGGGTAGTCGACGACCGTGTACGCCTGCCACGTCCGGTACCCGACCCCGAACTCACCAGAGATCATTTCGGCGGAGATGACACAGATCCACGACACGCCCATGCCGACAGACAGTCCACTGAAGACACCCGGCAAGGCGCCAGGCAGCACGACATTCCACAGCACCCGTGCCCGACTGGCACCCATGGTTTTGACGGCGTCCTCCCACACAGTCGGCAGGGCTCGCACGGCGTGGCGGGTGCTCACAACGACCGGGAAGAAGGCCGCGACGAAGGTGATGAAGATGATTCCCTGCTCGTTGCTGGGAAACAGCAGGATCGCGATGGGGACAAGGGCGATCGCGGGAATCGGGCGGGCGACTTCGAGTAGCGGCTGGACCAGGTCGGCTGTGGTTCGAGACCGGGCGATCGAGGTTCCGATGGCCACACCGAGGACCGCGGCCAGCGTGAAGCCGACGAGGATCCGGACAAGACTGTCGACAAGGTCTTGGTAGTAGACCGAGGTCCCGAGCTGGTAGACGAGGTCGTCGGCGACTTCGACCGGGGTGGGGAGGCGGTCGAAGTTCAGCCAGAGCTGGACGTCGTACGCGGTCAGAAGTTGCCAGATGACGAGCGCGGTGACAAGGGATCCGACGCGGAGCAGCCATCGGCGGTTCCGGCGTTTCACGACCGGTGGCGGGATGACGGTTTCTTTGACAGGTGCTTCAGTGGTGGTGGTCATCGGGAACCTTCCAGTGCCTTGGCATAACTGATGATGTGGGCACCGGGATGCCCCGCCACATACCGCCGCGCACCTTCCTCCGTGCTGAACGGCAAATACTCTGTGTCCTGCACCCACACCGACTTGTCCGCGAACCATCGCGTTCCCGTGTCGGTCGAAGGCACGTACGCCACCCGGACCTTGCTCTTCGCGACCTGACGCAACAAACACGTCGGATTCGCCGCGGGAATCCCGCAAACCGGGTCCACGCCACTGATCTGTGCGGGTTTGATCGGGGCCTTCACGCGGTCCAGGTAACTGGGGTCCCAGAACGCGTTCAGGTCAAGGCGTTTGATGTTCCCAATGGACTCAAGGAACGGGATGTCCTGCTCCAAAGCATCTTTCAGCTCAGGTTTCAGTGCCGTGTCGAATGTGACCATCCCGTTTGGACCGTTGTACAGGTACACGACCTCAGCGGGCAGCTTTGTCTGCTTGGCCACGGACAAGGCAGCCGCCATCGGATTGCTGTTCAGGTACTGGGTCGCGTCGGTCTGCGCCTGCAGGAACGCATCGACGACCTCAGGATGCTGCTGTGCATAGCTTTCCCGGACCACAACCCCGTGCCAGGTTGGCAGGTTCAACGAAGCGCCGTCATACACAAGCCGTGCCTGACCGGCGAACACCAGCTGCCCGGGCCAAGCTACGAGAACTGGCCCAAAGCGTCCACACTCCCGGACTGCAAAGCCGAAGCTCCAACAGCCGGAACCTGGTTCTGGATCCGGTAATCCCGGATTCCCGCGCGGTCCAAGGCATGCACGGTCGTCCCATGTCCCGCCGAACCGACACTTGCCGAGATTTTCTTACCGGCCAGATCCGCGAGCGTTCGAACACCAGAACCAGGCGAAACCACGACCATGTTCAACGCGCCGCGCAGGTTGTAGCCGGTGGCCGAGATCAGCTTGGTCCGACCGTCGCCGAATTGCTGGTTGCGGGATCCGTTGATGAGCATCGGGTAGTCGCCCATCGAGCCTATGTCGATCTTCCCGGCGACCATCTGCGCGGTGATCGGCGCACCCGTCGAGTAGTCCTGCCAGACCACGCGGTAGCGCGCGCCCAGCCGTTTTTCCAAGTATCCCTGGGACCGCAGCAATGTTCCGGCGGTCACTGTGTTGATCGTCTTCGACTGGTAACCGATCACGACCGTGACCTGGGCAGACGCGCTACTCACGCCGCAAGCGCTCAGCACCAGCGCGCTTGCGAGGACCGCTAACCGTGTCACCGCAGCAGGTACGGCACGTTGACGGTCACGACTCCGGTTGGGCATCGGGCCGCGCATGGACCGCAGTACCAGCACTCGTCCACATGCATGAACGCTTTGCCCGATGCCGGGTTGATCGCCAGTGAGTCGAGTGGGCAGATGTCCACACACAGCCGGCATCCTTCGATGCAGAGCGACTCGTCGATGGTCACCGGAACGTCAGACCGGTTCTCGACCAGGGCCATATGGGTACTCCTAGGACGATGATCGGGTGAAATCAGCCGCGGGACACGTGTGCGCGTATGGTCAGCCGGTCGCCGCGGAAGCGGATGAATTCCAGATCGATCGGGCGGCCACAGCCGAAGTGGCTCAACCGTTCGACGAGTAAAAGCGCTGATCCACGTGGAACCTGCAAGATCATCGCGGAGTGCGGGTCGGCGTTGACCGCTTCCATCCCGATCTCCGCGACACCGAGCGGCTGGCCGTGCACCTGCTCGATCAGCCCGAAGATGTCCCGGTTGCGCAGATCCTCGGCAAGCAGCGGCTCGCCGATATCGACCGGCAAGTACGTCAGGTCAAGGGACAGTGGCAAGTCGTTGAGCATGCGCAGGCGCTCTATGTACACCGCCCTGACACATTCGAGTCGTTGTGCCACAGTGGCAGGAGCGTCGATCACGGTCGCCGTGCGGACCTCGTTGGTGATCGTTCCGTGCTCGTGCAGGGTCTCGGCGAGGCCCATCAGCCGGTCGAGGCCGTGCGCGTACTTCCGTCCGACCACGACCGTGCCCACGCCGGGCTGACGCTCGATCAGCCCGTCCGCCCTGAGCAGGTCGAGTGCGTCCCGGATGGTGTTGCGGGAGGCGTTGAACTCCTCACCAAGCGAGCGCTCGTCCGGCAAGGCCGAGTAGGTCCCGCGCAGGATCTGCTGGCGGATGACGTCGGCGACAAGGCGTGCCTGGTCGGCGCGCAGCCGTCGGCGCCCGGCGAGGTCGCCAGGTCCGGAGGCTGTGTCGGGCGTCATGCGGTTGATGCCACCACGCGTACCGCGACAGTTGCGTTGCCGGACGGTTACGCCACCTTTCAAGGCCCCTGACCTGCGTGACCAGGCCTGATACGCCACGTCCAGTAGATGAGACAGCACCGGACGCGTGCCTTGCGCAGGGATTTGTGGCGGTCATGGCAGGATCCTGCGGTGCGTTATTACGCTGATCTCCACGTGCACTCGAAGTACAGCCGGGCATGCAGCCGCGACTGCGACGTGCGCAACCTGGCGTGGTGGGCGCGGCGCAAGGGGATCACCGTGCTGGGCACCGGCGACTTCACCCATCCAGCCTGGGCGCAGGAGCTGCGCGAAACCCTCGTTCCCGCCGAGGACGGCCTGTTCAAGCTGCGTGACGACGTGGACGACGAGGTCCTGCGCAGGCTGCCCGCGAGCTGCCACAGCGAGGTCCGGTTCGTCCTCGAGGTCGAGATCTCCACGATCTACAAGCGTGATGACCGCACCCGCAAGGTGCACCACCTGTGTTACGTGCCGACGTTCGAGGCCGCCGACAAGTTCACCGCCGCACTGGGCAAAATCGGGAATCTCGGGTCGGACGGGCGGCCGATCCTCGGCCTGGACTCACGGGACCTGCTGGAGATCACCCTGGAGTCCGGCGAAGGCTCGTATCTGGTGCCTGCGCACGTCTGGACACCGTGGTTCGCCGTGCTTGGCTCGAAATCGGGCTTCGACGCTGTCGCGGACTGCTATGCCGACCTCGCCGACCACATCTTCGCCGTCGAGACCGGGTTGTCCAGCGACCCGTCGATGAACTGGCGGGTGTCCGGGCTAGACCGCTACCGCCTGGTCAGCAACTCCGACGCGCACTCGCCGCCGATCCTCGGCCGCAACGCCACTGTGTTCGACACCGAGCTGGACTACTTCGCGCTACGCGACGCATTGCGTGACGGCACAGGCTATGTCGGCACCGTCGACATGTTTCCCGAAGAGGGCAAGTACTTCCTCGACGGGCACCGCAAGTGCGATGTACGGATGGAACCGAGCGACACCAAGAAGCTCGGCGGTGTCTGCCCAACGTGCTCTAAGCCGCTCACAGTCGGTGTGCTGCACCGGATCGCCGAGCTTGCCGACCGGGATCCGGGTCAGCGCCCGGCGAACGCGGGTGAGTGCTGGAGCATCGTGCCGCTGCCGGAGATCATGGGGGAGATCCTCAAGGTCGGCCCGAAGAGCAAGGCCGTCACCAATGCCGTGACCGATCTGGTGAACGCGCACGGCCCGGAACTTCCGTTGCTGATGGAGTCTCCGCTCGAGGAGATCAAGCATCCCCTTGTCCGCGAGGCGATCGACCGGCTGCGCAGCGGCCAGGTCCGGTGCGATCCCGGATTCGATGGCGAGTACGGCACCATCAAGGTGTTCGCGCCCGGCGAGCTGGACGCGCCGACCGACCAGTCGCCTGGACTGTTCGACGTGCCGAGCGTCGAGGAGATCGTGGTGTCCCGGCGGGCCATGAAGCCCATTGTGGACATTCCGAAGCCCACGACGCCGTTGATGATCACCCCGCCGACGTCGTCGTTGCTGGACGGCCTCGACCCGGATCAGCGGGCGGCAGCGTCTGTTGTGGACGGTCAGCTGCTGATCGTGGCCGGACCGGGGACCGGCAAGACCCGGACGTTGACCCATCGGATCGCGAATCTTGTTCTGTCGCACGATGTTTCACCAACGACCGTACTGGCGATCACGTTCACCCGTCGTGCGGCCGAGGAGATGCGGGAACGGCTGGCCGCGCTGATCCCGGCGGCCGCTGAGCTGACCGTGGCTACGTTCCACCAGTTCGGCCTGATGATCCTGCGGGAACAGCACGCCGTGCTCGGGCTCGCGCCGGACTTCGGCGTCGCCGACGAGGCAACGCGGATCGCTGTGCTGCGTGAGATCGTCGGTGAGGAGCCGCGACGCGCGCTGCAGGAGATCTCCCGTGCCAAACGAACGCTTGCTGCGGAGTTGGCCGCGGCGGCCGCCGGTGAGCTGCCGATCGGCGACGAGATCGACGGCGACCTGATCGGATTGGTCGAGCGGTACGACAAAGCCTTGCACAGCAAGGACTTGGTCGACTTCGACGACCTGCTTACGATGCCCGTGACGCTGCTGTCGCGGCAGATCGACCTGGTCGAGTACTACCGCTCGCGGTTCAAATACATCTGTGTCGACGAGTATCAGGACGTCGACGAGCTGCAGTACCGGCTGCTGCAGGAGCTGACCCCGTCGAACGGCAATCTGTGCGCGATCGGTGACCCCGACCAGGCCATCTACTCGTTCCGTGGTGCTGATGTCGGCTTCTTCCTGCGGTTTCAGCGTGACTTCCCGGCCGCGCGGACCGTGCAGCTGACGCGTAACTACCGGTCGAGTCCGGTGATCGTGGCCGGCGCGCTCGCCGCGGTCAAACCGACCACTTTGGTCCCCGATCGGGAATTGCAAGCCATGCGCACGGCGCCTGGCGACCGTTCATTGATCGGCATTTATCCCGCCGCGTCCGATGAGTCCGAAGCGGAGTTTGTGGTCCAGACCATTGAGGAATTGTTGGGCGGTTCGTCATTTCACGCCCACGATTCCGGCAGGGTCGCCAGTGACGGTGTCGAAGGTGGACTGTCCTTTGACGACATCGCGGTGCTCTATCGGACAGACGCGCAAGCCAAACCGGTGATGGAGGTGCTCGCGCGGGAGGGTCTGCCGTTCCAGAAGCGCTCCCACTCCCAGCTGGCGGGGCATCCCGGTGTCCGGGAACTCATCGACAACTTCATTGTGGACAGTCCTAACACGCCAGTGCTGCTCAAGCGGGCCGCTCAGCGCGTCCCAGAGTCGGTTGACGTGCAGGACGCGCTTGAGCTGCTGAACCCGTTGGCCGCACGGCTGGATCCGGCTTGCTTCCTCGCCGAGCTCACGCTGGGTGCCGAAGTGGACACTTGGGATCCACGCGCCAACCGGATCTCACTGCTGACCTTGCACGCGTCCAAAGGCCTTGAGTTCCCGGTTGTCTTCATCGTCGGCTGCGCGGACGGCCTGCTGCCGATGCGCTGGGCCGAGGAGACCGACGAGGAACGACGGCTGTTCTTCGTCGGGGTCAGCCGTGCGCAGAAGCACCTCTACCTGAGCCACCGTGGCGAACCTTCGCCGTTCCTGGCCGCCCTCGGACCCCAGATCGCGGAGAAAATGGCAGGTAGGACGGCTAAGCGGAGCCGTCAACTGAGACTCCTATAGGTTCTAACGCATGAGCGAACCGGCACTTCAGCAAGTCGCGACGGGCGTCTACGCATGGACTCAGCCCGACGGCTCCTGGTGGCTCAACAACGCAGGAGCCGTGCACGACGGCTCTTCCGTGGTTCTGGTCGACACGTGTGCGACCCGCCGCCGGACAACCTTGTTCCTTGACGCGGTCGCCGCAGCGACCAACGGCGCCACCATCGACCTGGCGGTCAACACGCACCTGCACGGCGACCACACGTACGGCAACGCCCTGCTGCCGGACGCGACGGTCATCGTGGCCCAGACGCAGACCCGCAACGGCCTGCTCGCGGACTTCATCCTGAAGAACACGCCGCCGATCTGGTCCCCGAGCCCCAACTGGGAGATCTCGGACATCCGGGCGGCCACTGTGACCTTCGACTCGTCGATCACCCTGCATGCGGGCGATGTCGCGATCTCGCTCCAGCACCCCGGCTACGCCGCGCACACGCCCGGCGATGCCGTCGCGTGGGTGCCGTCCGCCGAGGTCCTGTTCACCGGAGACCTGGTCTTCAACAAGGTGACCCCGCTCGTGTTCATGGGCTCGCTGTCCGGCGCGCTGCGCTCACTGGACTGGTTGCGCACCTTCCCGGCAGCTCGTGTCGTGCCCGGCCACGGCCCGCTGATCGACGGCGCCGAGTTTGGCGAGGTCCTCGACACCCACGCGCGCTACTACAAAATGGTTCAGGCCACTGCGGCCGCCGGTCTCGACCGCGGCTGGACACCGCTGGAAGCCGCCAAGGACGTGGATCTCGGCGAGTTCGCCACGCTGCCGGACGCCGAGCGGATCGTGCTCAACCTGCACCGCGCGTACTCCGAAGCCACCAACACCGAGATGGACCTGGCTGCCTCGCTGGCGGACGCGGTCGCCTACAACGGCGGCCCTCTGCACTGCGCTCTCTAACTGGCCTCTCTGATCAGGTTCTGAGGCAGCCAGCCTCAGAACCTGATTAATTCGGCCGAGTGACACCCGATTGGGCGATATTGTGTCTCTCTGTGACAAAAGGGTGGACGACAGCGGTCAACTCCGAGGTGACACGCGCCGAGCTCGTAGCGTTGTATGGCGGGTCGAAGTACGGCGGTATCGAGCCCTCTACCAGTACACCTAATGTTCTTGTCTACTCCGACCCCACCGAAGCCAAGAAGCATGGCTACAGCTTCGACGGCTGGTCTGCGGCCGGAGACATCTACCTGTACACCGGAGAAGGCGCCGGCGACCAGCAGTTGACTGACGGCAATAAGTCCATCCTCAACCACGTCGAAGCCGGTCGGACGCTGCGGTTGTTCCGAACGACAGGGCGCAAGCTCAAGCCTGGCGGCAAGATCCACTACTACGTGGGTGAGTTCGCACTGGACACTGGGCAGCCCTTCATCCGCGGAGAGTGTCCGGACAAGACCGGAAAGATGCGCAGTGCCATTGTCTTTCGGCTGAAACCTGCTGACGCTGTTGCGCGTCGAGATGGGGATGAGGCGTCGACCGACGACATCTCGCCGGTTGCGGAGTGCGACGTTGTTCCTGTTGAGCAGGCAAACGCTGAGGAGTTCGCCATCTCGGGTCGTAAGGGCGGCAAGGGTAAGCGGCGCGAGACCGGCTTGAGCGGTCGTTACCAAGCTTGGTTGGAAGCGCAGCAGCATGACGTCAAGCGACTGCGCCTCCGTCCTCCGGGAGAGCTGCGTGCGCTCTACACCGACATCTACGATGTGACTGCTGAAGAGCTGTACGAGGCGAAAAGCACTGTCAACCGCAACGACATTCGGATGGCGGTCGGCCAACTCCTTGACTACCGCCGACACATTGACGTCAAGGTGCAGCAGATGACGGTTCTCCTGCCTGAGCGTCCGTCGAGCGACCTGGTGAACTACATCGCATCCTGCGGGATGAGCTGTGTCTATGCAGCAGGGAAGCGCCACTTTGATCGCGCTGCCTAACGGTGAGCTGCTCCTTTGTGGACGCCCGCATCCCCTTTGCCCGTATCACTGCCGGTTGAAACGTCGTCACGGAAGTCAAGATCCCGATATGGTCGAGGTGACGAAGAGGAGGGGTGGGTGCGGGTAGTTCTGATCGCGCTCGTGCTGGTGCTGGCTGGGTGCACGGCGCAGGCGCAGGATTCTGACAAGGTGCAGAAGTGCCAGGGGGCCAAGAACGTCATGGCGACGGGCCTGCCGGTTGACGAGTTCAAGCCGGATCCGGTGCCGCCATTGCCGGACACCGTGCAGGATCCGAGGGGCCAGCAGAAGGGCGAGTCGATCGAGGTCGCCGCGGTCATCGACGCCGACCCGCAGGTCGTCAAGGACGACATCGCCAAGGCGGTGAGCGCGCGTGGCTGGTCGGCGACTGGGGGCACCGGATCGATGATCAGCTACGCGAGCCCGAGCGGCCTCAAGGGTGACGTCAGGCTGGTGCTGTGCGACGACGATGACGACTTCGTCGTCTTCACGCAGCAAGGGAAGTGAACAGATCCACCGCTGAGTCGATGTCCAGGTCCAGGCCTCGGAAGTTCCACGCAGCCGCGCACAGCACGCGTGCGCCCGCGGCCAGCGTCGAGGACGGGCCTGGATACAGTTGGAGCCTGCCGTGGTTCACGGTGGCCACCCAGCCCTCGCATTCCCAGTAGCGGGCCTCGCAGTCGACAATCGGCTGACGCCTGAACAAATCCCGCAGGTCGGTGGCCACGAACGTCGGCCGCTGCTCTGGCGCTGTGAGCAGCAACGAACGCAGGTGCATCGTCTCGTTCAGCAGCAACACACTCGGCACCTGGATCGCCCGGGCGGCCGCCACGAAGTCCATGGACTGGCCGATCGCGAGCGGGTAGCGCGCGCTCGTGCGACGGATGGCCTCACGCAGCAACGCCGGGTACGACGGATACGCGGCGGGCGACAGTTCTGCTGCGCCAAGGACGAACTCGTCCTCTGACTGGGCTGGGACCAGGCCAGTCAACAGTCGTGCCGCCGCGTGCGACTGGGTCACGACCTGGGCTTGGTGGGCGTTGATGCCCAGGCCCGCCAGCAACGACGCCACCGCTGCTGCTGACTGGGAGGCGTCGTTGCTCAGGAAAGCTATGGGATTGAGATGATCAACCGTTTCGGTTGTGAAAGGGATCACCCCGACGTTCGCGTCTAGTAATCCTTCCAGTTCGAACAGAAATCCGTCGTACATGTCTGGAAGTGTTGGCATTGACTTATTCGACTTCTTTGCTGAACCGGGTCACTCTTCCCGACGTTACTCTGTCGGCCGAAGCATACAAGGGGTCGGTTGGGTGAATAACCTACTTTCGCATAGTGTGTTCGGCGCAGCCGAAGTAGTGAATTACGATCGCAAACGGCTTCGGACAAGGGGGTTGCGCCGATGCGGCTGGAGATCAGACACCTGCGCACGGTCCTTGCCGTCGCGGACGCGGGCAGTATCAGCCGCGCCGCGGCGATTCTGCAGGTCACGCAGCCTGGTCTGTCCTCGCAGCTGCAGCGGATCGAGCGCGAGGTCGGCGGCCACCTCTTCCGTCGAGGGCGTGACGGCATCGTGGTGACCGAACTCGGCCAGCACTTCATCGACGAGGCCCGTGAGCTGGTCGAACGCTTCGACCAGCTGGGTGCGGCCGGTGAGCAGTTCTCCGATCGCACGCACGACACCGTGATCAGGGTCGGCGGAATCGACAACCGGCACACTCCCGCGCTGGTCACGGTCATCCGCGAGGTGCTGCCCGACCCGGACGTGTCCAGTTGGATCTCCATCGAGGTCCGGCCGGTGATCGAGGCACTCGGATCCAACTCCGTCGATATAGCTGTGCTGCATGAGTTCCCCCGCTACCCGATCTACCTCGGCCCGGGCATCGAGCACCGCGTGCTGGTCACCGAGCCCTTCTTCATCGGCCTGCACGCCTGCCACCCGCTCGCCGATCAGGACGAGATCGTGCTGGCTGACCTGGCCAAAGCCGACTGGGTGCTGCCGCCGGACGACGAGGCCGGCGGCCTCGCGAGCTTCCGGATGGCCTGTGGGGCCGCCGGTTTCTCGCCGCAGGTACGCCACCGGGTGTCCAGTTCGGTCGCGGCCGGCCTGCTGATCGCTTCGGACGAGGCCATCGGCTGCTATTACCCCACGTCAGAGCCGCCTGAGGGGGTTGTTCTCCGACCGATCGCCGGTAATCCGCACTACCGAAGGCTCCTGGTGGCGTGGCGCGGTGACTCGCCGATCGCCCCGGTCGCCGGCCAGGTTTACGATCGCCTGCTTGCTGCATACCTCGACGTCATGCGGTCGCGTCCGGTCTACGCCACTTAGTGGCGTAACCGCGAGGGTGATCAGTCATAATCGTAGAGTTATGGCTCTTTGTTGGGTACCGGCTAATGGGTCAAGTGATATTATTTTAGTCACCTTGACCGGGGGTAAATCGAATGACCGGCGTTCTCGAGGCCAGAAACGGTGTGCCTGAATTGCGGGCAAGGGTGCGGCATCGAATAACGTTCGTCGAAGGCAGGCTTGGTTCCGGCAAGAGCTCCTTGCTCGCCGAAATGGCGCGGCAGGCGCAAGCGTCGGGATTCACGGTTCGGACAGCTGCCGCGTCGGCCGTGGAAACTGATCTTCCGTTCGGCGTTGTCGACCAGCTTTTTCCAGGCAAGCTCGACGGCTTCGACTTGGACGGGGATGTGCACGGAGTGCTCCGGCACGCCACGCAGTACCTGCGAGAGCTCGCCGTCCAGCATCCGGTGTTCCTCGCGGTGGACAACGTGGACAAGGCCGACGAGCAGTCCGTGCGGTGGCTGACGTTCATCCACCATCGCCTTGCCGATCTGTCGCTCAGCATGGTGCTCACGTCCGGTCCGGTGCGCTCAGGCTTGGTGAACGAGCTGGTCGGGCCGCTTGAGCGGATCCGTCTCGGCGGGCTTGAGCTCGCTGGCTGCGCCCGCATGATCGGGCAGGCGCCTGAGGAATACGTGGTCGCGTGCCGTGACGCCACCGGCGGAAACCCGTACCTGCTCAGGGAGTTGCTGGCCGCGCAGCAGCCGAAGACCTGTGCGGGCATCGAAGCGTCCGCGGGTGCGGTCGCGATCAGCCTCATCCCCAGGCTCGCGTGGTGCGGCGAAGACGTTCTCGCGATGGCCAAAGGCGTTGCCCTGCTTGACCAGATGTCGATCCCACTCGCCTCGGCGGTCGCGGGTCTCGGCCTGGAACGCGGCATGGCCGCGGCGGCCAAGCTCGCCGAACTCGGCTTCGTCGGTGAGGAACCGCTTGCGATCACCTACCCGATCGCGCGGAAAGCCTTGTTGCACAGCATGACCAGCCCGGAACGAGAGACAGCGCACGGCCGGGCCGCGCGATTCCTGCACAGCCGAGGGGAAAACGCTGGCGAGCACCTGATGGCCAGCGCACCGCTTGGCGAGGACTGGGCGATCGAGGCCTTGCGCGATGCCGCGCGCCGCGAGCAAAGCCCGGACCGGGCGGCGAGGTACCTGCGTCGCTTGTTGCGTGAGCCGTTGCAAGACAACGGTTTACGCGCCGAGGTCGTGGGTCAGCTCGGCTTGCTGGAAACACATCTCGACCCAGATGCCGCGTTCGAGTCGTTGACCAAAGCCAGTGAGCAGATCACCGATCCGGTCGTCGAAGCCAAACTGACGCTGACGCTGGCGTACGAGATCGCCGAACGTCAGGACCGCGGCCGAGCGGTCGCCGCACTGGACTCCGCGGCGACGGCCGTCACCGCCACCGACCCCGATCTGAGCCACTCGCTGGGGCTTACGCGGCTCGATTGATCCTCGAGGAGTCGTGCGTCGACGCCGACCTGCCGCCAAGGTTCGCGCGACTGTGCGCCGAACCGGCGATGTCAGCGAAGAACGAGCGCTTGCTCACGGCGCTGCTCGCGTTCCGTGACTGCCTGCGCGGCGAGGACCCGGAACGGTCGGCCTCGTTGGCCAAGGCCGTGTCGCCGAGCTTGGTCGAAGGCGCCGTCGGCGACATCATCGACCGCGCGTCCTTCACCCACATCGTGATCACGCTGATGATCGCCGACGAGCTGGAAACGGCGTTGAAGCTCTGCGACGACGCCTTCGCGGTGACCGCCAGCCGGGACGTGCCGGTCGCGCTGGCGCAGGTGCACTCCCTGCGTGCGCACCTCTACCTGCGACTTGGCCGCCTGGCCGAAGCCGAGGCGGACGGCCGGATGGCGATGGAGATCTTCGATCAGCTCAAGCTAGGCCGCCAGCGGGTGGTCACGCTCGCGCTCACCGCGCTCTGCTCGACCTGGGCGGAGATGGGGGATCCGGCGCGTGGGCTCGAACTGTTCACCAGCCACCGGCTGGACGGCCCGGTGCCTGATACCCGCCGGTTCGATCGGGTGCTTTACCACCGTGGCCTCGTCCGATCCCGGCTCGGTGATCACGGCGGAGCCCTGCTTGACCTGCTGGAATGTGGCAAGAGGTTGATCAAGCGCGGGGTCGTCAACCCGGGCGGCACGGCGTGGCGGTCGCACGTGGCCGAGGAGTACCTTGCGCTCGGGCGACCCACCGACGCCCTGCGTCTCGCCGAGGAAGAGGTCGCTTTGGCGCGGCGCTGGGGACGCCCGCGGGCGCTCGGCAACGCGCTGCGGGTGGCGGGCATTGCCGCTCAGGAACAGGGCGCTGAGCTGCTGGCGGAGTCCGTGAATGTGCTGACGGATTCCCCGGCGCGGCTGCAGTTGGCGCGTTCACTACTCGCGTGGGGTGCGTTCTTGCCGCCTGCGGACCGGCGGCCGGTGTACCGGCGTGCGCACGATCTGGCGAAGGCGTGTGGCGCGATCCCGCTCATGACCACAGCCGCGAACGAGTTGCGTGCCGCGGGGGGACGGCGGTCGCGGCAGGACTCGTGCAGCCTTACCGATCAGGAGATGTGCGTCGCGACGATGGCCGTCCGAGGCCAGACAAACCGGGAGATCGCCACCGAGCTGTATGTCACGCAGCGTGCTGTCGAGCAGCATCTGACGAAGGTGTACCGCAAGCTCGGGATCACCGGACGCGCGCAATTGGCTTGCGCGCTGCCGGGACACTTGCCAGGTGGAGAGCCGTAACGGACTTGGCTACGCGGTCGCCGCGTACGCGCTGTGGGGGCTGGTCCCGCTTTACTTCGCAGCGCTCAAACCCGCTGGGCCACTTGAGGTTCTGGTCCACCGTTGCGTGTGGACAGCCGTATTCGGCGTGGTCGTGCTGGCCGCGTTGCGACGATTACGCGGCCTGCGCACGGCATTCCAGCCCAAGCTTGTCCTTGCCGCGTTCGTCATCGCGATCAACTGGTTGGTCTACGTGTACGGCGTGCACACGGGCCAGCTCGTCGAAACGTCGCTTGGTTACTTTCTGAATCCGTTGCTGACCGTGATCCTCGGCGTGACGCTGCTGCGAGAGCGGTTGCGTGGGCTGCAACGGGTCGCGGTCGGCATCGGCGCGGCCGCGGGCGTGCTGCTCACTGTCGCCTATGGACGGTTGCCGTGGATCGCGATCACCCTCGCGGTCGCGTTCGGGACCTATGGCTTGATCAAGAAGTCCGTCACGGTGCCCGCGACGGAGGGTGTCACGGTCGAAACTCTGGTGCTCGCACCGGTCGCTTTGGTGTACACGCTGTTGTTCGCCGGTCCAGACGGCAACACTTTCGTGTCTGAATCGGTCTGGCACACCGTCTTGCTCGTGCTGGCTGGCCCGGTCACCGGGATTCCCCTGTTGCTGTACGCCGGTGCGGCGCAGCGGTTGCCGCTCACCATGATGGGCCTGCTGCAGTACATCACGCCGGTTTTACAGTTCGCCCTCGGTGTGACGGTCTTCGCCGAGGAGATGCCGCCGGTGCGGTTGCTCGGGTTCGGACTCGTCTGGCTGGCGCTCGCCGTACTGACGTTTGACGGCCTCAGACAGCGGCGAACCGCCGTCACGTTCGCCGGAACGGGCCAATAGGGATTTCTTCCACCGCAGGTCAGAGATGCTTTTTCGATCAGTTCGCCCAGCCAGCTATGCCTGTGCAGTCAATGGGTGGCAGTATGGACGTTGGCCGCGGGTCATCGCTGTGAGGACCCGGGCTGTATTTCAGGGAGATAGTGGTATGGCGCAAGGCACCGTTAAGTGGTTCAACGGCGAGAAGGGCTTCGGGTTCATCGAGCAGGACGGCGGGGGCGCCGACGTGTTCGTGCACTACTCGGAGATCCAGGGCAGCGGATTCCGGTCGTTGGACGAGGGCCAGCGTGTTGAGTTCGAGATCGGCCAGGGCCAGAAGGGCCCGCAGGCCCAGAGCGTGCGTGCGATCTGATCAGCACTGAGTAAGTCGCGTGGGGCCCGCACCCCTGACCGGGTGCGGGCCTTCCGCCGTTGTTAGGAGAGCTTCGCGGCCACTTCGGCCGCCTTCGGGTGACGCAGGTAGTCCAAAATGGCCTTCGCGGCCAGCCAGGACTCGGCCGCGCCGATCTGGTCCCGTTCGGCCTGTACGTCACCGAGATTGTTGAGGGACAAGGCCTCGAAGTACGAACTACCGAGTTCTCTGAACCCGGCGATAGCCTGCCGGTAGTGCTCGGCTGCCCGGCCGAGTGACCCGATCCGGTAGTGGATATAGCCAAGGCTGTCCAGCACGGCGGCCCGCATGTGCTTGTCCCGCAACTGGTCGGCGATCCGCAGTGCCTCCTCGCACAAGCCGAGCGCGGCCTGGTGATCGCCGAGGTGAGCGGTCGTCCAACCGAGACCGTTGAGGCTGCTCGCCTCACCGAGCCGGTGATCGTTCCACCGGAACAACGCGAGCGCTTGGCGATGATGTGCCATTGCCCGTTCGTAGTCGGTCTTTTCGTGATACGCCCACGCCAAATGCCGGTGCGCCAACGCTTCACCGGTGCGGTCACCGAGCTGTCCATACAGGTCGATCGCGTGTTCGGCGTGATGCTCGGTTTCGGCGTACTCACACATGTTGTGATGCGCCTGCGCCAGCAGCCGATGCGCGTCCGCCTGTGCGGTCGTGTTGTGAATCCGTTCGGCAGTCCGCAACGCGAGCCGCTGGGTGTTGGCCCAGTCTTGCCAGTGTCCGCGCAGCCGCAGGAAACCTGCGAGCACGCGGGGAAGTTGCCACGCGTGCCTGTCCCAGCCTTCGTCTGCGGCCAGTTGTACGCACGCCATCAGTGAATGATGTTCGTCGTCGAACCAGCGCAGCGTGTTCGAATAGTCGGTCAGCTCCTGCGGATAGGCGCCTTCGACCGGCGGATCGATGGCCAGCCCGGCGTGGTTGTTGTAGAGCTGCTTGTCGCCGGAAAGCGCGGTGTGCAGGTAGTAATCGAGGACGCGGCCGACGGCGTCCCGTGTGGACTCCTCTTTGGCCGCCTGTTCGGTCGCGTATTCCCTGAGCAGATCGTGGAACCCGAACCGGCCGGGCCGAATTTCCGTCAACAGATGCGCGCGCACGAGCTCGGTGAGGTCGCGTCTGGCCTGCCCAATCCCGGTTCCAGCAAGGGCGGCAGCGCAGTGGGTGCTGATGTCCGGACCGGGAAACACGCCAAGCAGCCGGAACATCCGTGCAGCGGTTGCCGAAAGCCGTTCGCACGACCACGAGAACACAGTCCTGAGATCAAGGGACTCGCCGAGATCCAGACCGTCCAATCGCGCCTCGGTCAACTCCGCGACCAGAGATTGCAGCGGTGTCTCGAACCCCGTGTTGACCCGTGAAGCCACAATGCTCAGTGCCAAGGGAAGTCCAGCGGACAACGTGGCGAGTTCAGTCGCGGCTTGTGGTTCAGCCGTGACAGCGTCTTCGCCAAGCCGCATCGCCAGCAGCTCGCGGCTTGTGCGCACATCGAACAGTTCGAGCGTGCGACGTTGTGCGCCTTCAAGGGCAACAAGCCGGTCCAAGCGATCCCGGCTCGTGATGACCACGGCACAGGCCGGACTTCCGGGGAGCAAGGACTGCACGTGGTCGCTGTCCCTGACATTGTCAAGGACGACAAGAACCTGTTTGTCCGCCAGCAAACTGCGGAACATCGCGGCCCGTTCGTCCTCCTCGGCCGGGATACCCTGCGGCGCGACACCCAAGTCCTGCAGGAAACCACGCAGCACACGACTGGTTTCCAAGGGCGGCTGGGCACCGAAACCCCGCATGGCCGCGTACAACTGACCGTCCGGGAACCGCTCCTGAATCCGGTGCGCCCAATGCAAAGCCAACGTCGACTTGCCAACACCGGCCGTACCGGAAAGGACGGCGATCGTCATCCGGTCGCTGTCGAGCATTTTGTCCAGAATCTCAATGTCTTGAGCACGGTCGACGATCCGTGGCGCGTGTGCCGGAAGCTGCCGTGGCGCAGGACGTTGCGTCGACCTGGGAATCAGCGGCGGGATGAGTTGCACCAACGTCGTACCGAGTTCCGCGTCACACCGCTTCGCAAGCTCGATGGACGCAGGACGCAAGCCGTTCTCGATCTTGCTGAGATAGCCGGTGTTGTAGTGGACCCGGGCCGACAATTCGCGCAGCGACCAGCCAGCGGCCTGCCTGGCCTGCCGAAGTCGCTCGCCAAACGCGGACACAGCCCCTCCTGTTGTCAACCACTCGTTGCCTGCTGACAAGGCAACAGTCAACTACTCGCGAGTCGGTAGTAGCTCGGTGATAGTTGAAAGCACAAGCGTGCCAACCGGCTAGGCCTACTGGCAACGGTAGTAGTACCCACGCCGGCAGCGCGCGCATGGCACGGCCCGGCCTCGCCTGACGGCTGCGAGGGGGCCGGCGGCATTGCGGTGTCCCCAGCACCAGCCGCCAACCGTGGGAGGGGCCTGGTCAGTTTCACCCCCAAGCTGATCATGTCCCTCCCCACCTTCCGATTGTCCCGGCAGTGTCCGGGAACCCTCCCAGACTATGCCTGCCGCGGATAGGGCACGCCCCGATCTCTAAGTACAGCTTGGTGTTTATGCTTTCCGAAGTGCTCAAGCTTGAGCACGGGCTCGCCTTCGCGTGGACACGCGCCAGGGCGGAACAATGCGAGATACCTCGCGGGTGCAAGCCCCGACTCTTTACGGCCCGGCGATACCGACAGGCCCGGCCCGTTGCTGGCTTCGCGGTCCAGCCGGGTTGGTTGGGGTGATCTTCCGCGTGTCCGCCCCACCGGCACGGCGAGTCAAACTGCTCGACTCGCCACCAGCCTGGTTGCTCGCCACCGTGCGCCGCTCGCGCGTTCAACACGCCATGCCGGAGCGGCAGACACGCGCGGGCACCCGTCGCTGACTCCCCGCCTGCTCGCTACCGCTCACGGCGATACGTCATTGTGCTACCGGGTGCACGCCACACATTCCAGGCCCAACCCTTCATCCCCTCAACCAAGATCGGCACACCACCCAACCCGCGACCACGGTAGGTATGCCGCCCAACCCTCGACCAAGGTCCGTGTGCCGCCCGACCTCTCGACCAAGGTCCGTGTGCCGCCCGACCTCTCGACCAAGGTCCGTGTGCCGCCCGACCTCTCGACCAAGGTCCGTGTGCCGCTCAACCCGCGACCAAGGTGGGTATGCCGCTCGACCCCGCATACAAAGGGGGTAAGCCGTTTGTCCCTTCATGCAAGGTGGGGTGGCCCTTCTTTGTACATGGCGTCGGGTTTGGTTTCTTTTGGGTTGTAGTTAGGTCCATTCGTGCCACACCTTGGGGTTTGTTGTGTGCTTCTCGGGCCAGCCGATCATGCGGTCTGGCTATGTTCGCTGGTCTGTTGCTTGTGGACTTTGGTTTGGTTGCTGCTCTTGGGTTTTGATAACCGTTGCAGCGGGTATGCGAATCCCGATTAGCGGCTGGACCCTTGTGCCACAACGAAAGACGATGTGGGCATGGGTTACCAGGAGATGGGCGTTTCGCTCATGCCGTACGCGTTGCGGTTGACCGGTTACGATCGGCATTGGGCTGAGGACGTTGTGCAGGAAACCCTGATCAGAGCGTGGCGCAACGCAAGCAGACTTGACCCGAGACCGAACCTGCTGCGTGCCTGGATGTGCACGGTCGCCCGTCGCGTCGTGATCGATGACAGGCGCAGCCGGCAGGCCAGGCCTTATGAGGTCGAAGAGGCGCACGAGGACTACGTCAGCGTTCCGGATCCCGCTGACCAAACGGTTTCCGCCATGGTCATTCACCGTGCGTTGGACAAGCTGCCTGAGGCGCAACGCCAGGTGATCCAGGAGACCTACCTGCGTGGCCGCACGGTCAACGAGGTCGCCGACATGCTGGGAGTTCCGCCGGGAACGGTGAAGTCCCGGATGTATCACGGAGTGCGGGCGCTGCGCCGCAGCCTCAGCGACCGGTCGATGTGAACAGGAAGCCGCGGACGCGGTGTACCCGGGCCTCGGTCAATGCGGCCGAGACCACACTGGAGTTACGGAACGCGTGCGCCACAGCGACCCACCAGGCGTACTCACTGTCCAAACCGGAGCCGTCCTGTGTCACTTCCGGACTCTGCACTCCTGAGCCTCTTCGCCGTGAGTGGTTGATCGCCGCTTTCAACTGCGCTGCTTCGACCGTCGCGTCCAGGTCCACTCCGGACAGTCCACGGATGCTGCCTATTCGTTCCGCCGCCGATCTCACGTCCGCGTCGAATCTGGGCGCCAGGGTCCAGCGCCATTCGCTCAGTTCCAGCAACTGTCTGCGCACTCTGTGATGCGGGCAGAAGCGCTTGCCCCGTGCCACGAAGACGACTTCCGGGTTGATGAATCGCAGCGATCGGTGCAGTGGGCGCAACAACACGAACACTTGCCAGCGTTCGAGCGCCAGTCCGAGCCTCGGCTTCAACCGTTCGATGCCGGGCAGGGCCGCTGCCATCGCGCCGGGGATGAATCCGAACGCCGACGCCGCGGATGCCGCGGGGGAGACCCAGTCAAGCGAGTGCCAGTCGAACCACGCTGCCATCAGCGCCACGTACTCGCCGAGCAGGTGCAGCATGGCGAACCCGACCGAGAGTTGCAGGCACCGCAACACCCTGCGCAGCCACGGGAACGCCGCGATCGCGGGATCCTTGGCGGCATGGCCGCAGCCACGGGTCGACGCGGCCGTCGCGATCGTGGTCGGGATCAGGTAGACGAGCACGAACGCCGAAACCGTTGGCTGGTGGGCGTACTTGCTGATGAAGTCCACCTCGTGGCTGCCGGGGAACGACGACACCGTGAACAGCACGACCATCACGGCAACGAGCGCGAAGAAAATCTTGCTGAACCGCCACACCAGTTCACACGCACGCGACAGCGGGTAACGCCAGTACGTCACCAGCGACAACGCTCCGCACGCGAAACCCGCTTCCATGCAGGCTTCCAGCAACGTCGAGAAGCTGTCGATGCCCACGAACCCGTCGAACCAGACCGCGAACGTCGGCGCCGACATGATCGCCGTTCCAACGGCATAAGCCAAAGTGATTGTCAATGCCCATGAGCGGGCGTGGCCGCCGTGGCGATAGAGTCGGAACGCCTTGTAGGACAAGGCAAGCCCGCCGACGATGGCACCGCCGATGAAGATGACGTCAAATGTAGACGTCATGGGCGGCCTCGTGGTCGGTGGAGAACGACGAGACGATTCGCCGCACGTGACCCGGCATACCCGGGTCGCCGAACGACCGGTGATCAGTGATGGCGTCGAGCAGCTCGTCCGCGAGCTCCTCGGCCGCCCGTTCTTCGCGATCGTTGAAAGCCGTACGGCCGGCCACGTACCGCGCCATGTCAGGCAGCAGGTTCGGCGCCAGCCGTCGCAGACTTTCCGATTTGGTCAGGGTGACCGGCTGATGGCCGAGCATCAGGTGGGCGAACTCGTGCAGCAGGATCTGCAGCCGGTGGTACCAGCGTGGCGAGTCCGCGCAGATCACCAGGTAGTTGCCGTTCTCGAGCAGCGCGGACACGCCGGTCAACCGGGCGTCCGGCAGTGGCGCGAACCGGACTTCCACGTGTTTGCCCAGCTGTTGGCCCATCAGCTCACACACACGCCTGGCGGCCTCCTGGTAGGTGGCCGTCGGCGCTAGTCGCAGCTCGTCGATGACGCGGTTGACCATTGCACGGCGGGTGCGTCTGTTCATCTCGACTCCTGGTCCCGCCGGATGAACCAGCCCTCGTACTTCCCGGGCTCGAGCGCATCCGCGATCGCCTGGATGGTAGCCCGCCGCGTCTGCTGGGACAGCTCCGGAACCTTGCCTGCCAGCCGGGTCACAAACTCGACCACGCCAAGCTCCCGAAGTTGCACCAGGTCAGCGCGTTCGCTGTCGACCCAGCGAGCCAGCCTGTCATCAAAGAAGTACGCAGGGGGGACGTCGAAGTGTTCAGCCAATCCCAAAATGTGTTTCAACCGGGGATTGTCGCTGACACCGTTGAGTAGTTCTCTGATGTAGCTCGCCGAGATCGACCCGAACCGGCCGTTCGAGCTGATGGCCGCGGCGACGTCCTCCGGTGACACCGTGCCGTGCGCGGTGTCGAACAGTGTTTTCAATGCCTCGTGCCGCCAGTGTGGCGACTCACCCTCGGCCAGTTCGCGGCGTCCGCCGACGAAGTAGGCAGGGTGCACGTCAAGCGCGCCCGCCAGGTCCTCGATGGCCTGACGGGTCGGATTGTCCTTTTGGCCCTTGCGCAACTGCGCGATGTACGCGTGACCGATGTCCCCGCCGCGATCCCTGATCGCGGCGGCCAGCTCCACGTTGCTCAGGCGCCTGCGCCTTGCTGGTGGATGGCGGCATAGGTCATCGAGGACCGCGGCGAACAGACCCTCCCCGACTCGGGTCATATCCCCCTCCTCACTCATTCGCGTCGACAATGTACTCGTTCGAAACACTGAGGCAAGGGTTGAACACTGTGCGTCGCACCCCTATGCTCCGGTCGGCGTATTTCTACTCCTGTTGGGGGTGATCCACCAGATCTTCCACGTGAGTTGAAGTCGTGGAGTAAGCGCCGCCAGCCAGACCAGGGTGCAGGTTCGAGCTGATAGAGAGGTTCCGGATATGCGCGCACGGCATAGAGCGACCCGGCAGCGGTCCCGTGCGATAGGTGGGCACCTTGATTCTCGGATGATCATGTTGACCGCGGCTGGAATCGCCACGGCGACCGTCGCCGCGACTGTCATGCACGGGTTCGCGGGCGCGGCCGAGACAAAAAACGAGACAAATTCAGATACCACGACGATCTTGGGGCACGGCCAGACCCCCGCTCCTGCCAGCACCGGAACCCCGCATCCGGCGCCTAGGCCAGCGGCAACCTGGTACTCGGAATGGTCCTTGAGTGGGTCAGGATCTGCCAGCGGGACGAAATGCGTACCGATGACGCTCCACCTGTGGTGCTGAGCAACCCTGTCCTCGGCCGCGACTAAGGAGCGGAGTTCTTGGAGATGAAGCAGCAACTAGGTGGGCGAACCAGCGCTCACGGCGGGGTGGACACCACCCCTCGCCGGTCAGGCAGGGCCGGCGCGCCGACTCGGCCGGACGAGTTCTGGGACGCCGCACCCATGCGCGCGGCGGCCACGGAACGACACTTCGGCCAGCTTCTTCGTGAATACCGGCGGGCCAGCAATGTCGGACAGGCGGAAGTCGCACAGTGGCTCGGGGTCAGCCAGGGGCAGATCAGCAGGATCGAGCGTGATCGAAGTCAGGTCCACGACCTCGACAAGCTCGAGCGCTGGGCCAAGGCACTGAAGATCCCGCAGCGACTGCTGTGGTTCCAGCTGTCCGGCGCCCGGCCGACCGAATTCGCCGGTGGCGAAGGCGGTTTCAACGCACTGCGCACGGTGAGCAGGTCCGACGACCAGGTCGGGCTCGGCATGCGGCAGTTGTTCCGGTGGCTTGGCAACGAGGCGACCGATGAACCCGAAGCGCCGACGGAGAACGTGTTCCGTGCGGCGGCGGAGTCGTACCTGCGCGGCGGCTGGTACGCATTCGACGAGGGTGAGATCGCACTCGGCAGCCAGCGGATGCGGATCGCGCTGAACCTCAGCAGACGATCAGGCGAACTGGCGTTGTCCGCGGAAATCCTTGCGGCACTGAGCTTCCAGTCGTTGTTCCACGGCACGCTCGAATCGGCCGTGCCGGTGATCCGGATGGCCGAGCAGGCCGCGGAGAAGACCGGATTGACCCTGCTGCGGGTGGAAGTCGCCTCGATGGCGGCCTCCTGCTACGCGATGATGGGCGACCGCGACACCTGTCTGCACGTGCTGCGCAAGGCGGAGAAATCGCTGGAGTCGATCAACTCGACTGACCCGACCGACCGGCTCTACCTGGCGTCCGGCTGTGCGTTGTCGTTCCGGTTCCTTGGCTGGCCAAGGGAAGCGGAAGGATTCGCGCGCACGGCGGTCAAACTCGCCGAGCGGTGGCCCGGACTTCGGGTCTGCACAAGGACGTTGCTCGCATCGGCACTGGCGGACCAGCGCAAGGTCGAGGAAGCGTGCGCGACGACATCGCAGGTAGTGCCAAGGGTGGCACCGATTCGTCCGGTTCGTGACCAGGTGTGCCTGACCTCAGTGGTGCGGCGGTTGTCGCGCTACGGCGACGACATCTCGGTCCGCACGCTCTACAGCCAGCTCGCCGGGGTCGGCGTCGCCGTCCCCCGGATCGGGTAAAGCGCGTGGTTTCGCCTCCAATGCGGCTGCCAGAAGGGCCTCTGGCAGCACATTGGAGGCAAACACAGACGCTGGCTCATCGGGTCAGCCCGCAGCGATCATCCGCTCGATCTCGGCGTCGAAGTCGAACCACTGGTCCTCGGCGCCAGGCACGACGACCTCGTACGTCATGTCAAGGAACTCGGCGAGATCCTCGGCGTGCGCCTCGAACCGGGCCTGTCCCTTCGGCGTCACGAACTCGATGCTGACCATTTCCTCGTTCTCGGGGTCCGGCCACATCCGCACGTCACCGTCGCCGGTACGCACGATCAGGCCGTCGGCCAGCAGGTCACGCGACAGGATCCACTGCACCGCCCGCGCGCCCTCCGGCTCGAACAGCGCGTACACCGCGAACGGGTCGCGGGTGTCGTAGCGCAGTTCGACATCGACGGGCACGGGGTGAGCGGACACCAGGTCGAAGGTGACCGTGGAGATGATCTCGGTGTGGTCGTTGCGCGTCATCGCTGCCTCCTCCAGCTTCAGGGCCTTGCGGCGATGAGACGCCTCCCCATGGCCTGTCTGACGGCCATATCCGGAATGATCACTCGAACGTGTCGGATAGTGGCCCCGGTCACCCGGTTTTCTGCCCTTTCGGGCTCGCGGCGAACGTCCGCCGGTAGTCCTTCGGCCCCACCCCGACAACCTTGTTGAAGTGATGGCGGAGCAGGGCCGCGCCACCGAAACCACACTGCTGTGCGATGTTCTCGATGCTCAGCGCGGTCTCTTCGAGCAGCCGCTGCGCGTGCATGACGCGCTGCGTGGACAGCCAGCGCAGCGGCGTCGTCCCGGTCTCGGCGACGAATCGGCGCGCGAACGTCCGCTCGGCCATCTGGGCTCGTTTAGCCAGGTCAGCGACGGTGTGTTCGACGTCGAGGTGCTCGAGCATCCACGTCAGCACCGGTTCGAGGCTGTCGCCGGTCTGCGGCATGGGCAGTTCGACGTACTGGCGCTGACCGCCGTCGCGCTGGGGCGGCACGACCATCCGGCGGGCGATCGCGGCCGCCGGTCCTGAGCCGAGTTCACGGCGGACCAGGTGCAGACACGCGTCGATTCCGGCGGCTGTGCCCGCACTTGTGATGATGTCGCCGTCGTCGACGAACAGGACGTCCGGGTCGAGTTTGGCGTCCGGGAAACGGTCGGCGAACTCGGCAGCGTGGCGCCAGTGAGTTGTGCACAATCTTCCGTTGAGCAATCCGGTCGCGCCCAACAAGAAGGCGCCGCTGCAGACCGTGAGAACGGTCGCGCCGCGCGCCGAGGCCTTACGGATGGCGTCGAGAACCGCCTCTGGGTACTCCGTCCGGATGTTGCAGGCGGGGATCGCGACCAGGTCCGCGTCCTCGGTGGCGCTCAGGTCGTGCTCCGGGATCAGTGATACGCCCATTGACGTCCGCAACGGGACATTCGCCTGCTCAGCGCATATGCGGAAGTCGAAGGGCGGCACGCCGTCATCGGTCCGGTCGACCCCGAAGACCTCGCAGAGCACGCCAAACTCGAAGGGCGCGAACTCGTCGACGAGCACCGCGGCCACGGTTTTGAGCATGACCCCAGCCTACTTGGCAGGATTTTGTCTAACAAGGTCGGTACTGCCACTGTTGGCGGGAACTTGCCTAAAGCATAATTTCTGCCATGACTGAGACAATCTTCCTCCTGATCCTCCTGGCGGCGCTGGTCTACGGGCTGCAGCGCAACCACGTCAAGCTGGCGAACAAGCAGCCAGTGGGCAACACGGACTTCGAGGTCCGTGACACAACCAGGACGCACCCCATCCTGTCGCCCTAAAAGACCCTCGTGAGTGGTTAGCAGCGTTAGAACACGTCTAACCACTCACGAGGTAACACGCCCGTCATCGCCAGGGCGGGGCTGCCGAAACTTGTCGTTCCTAAGTTTCCGGGATGGCACTCGATCAGGCAGTACCTACCCAGCAAAGCGGTGCAACGCGGGAAACGCTGGAGGACTACACCCTCCGGTTCGCGCCGCGCAGCTACCGGCGCTGGTCGCCGGCGGTTGTCGGGGCCTCCGCGCTCGGCGGGATGGCCTACATGGCCGACTTCTCCATCGGCGCGGGCATCGGCCTGACCCACGGAACGTCGAACGCGCTGCTGGCGATCCTGTTCGCCGCCGTGATCATCCTGGTCACCGGGTTCCCGCTGGCGTACTACGGCGCGCGCTACAACATCGACCTCGACCTGATCACGCGCGGCTCCGGGTTCGGCTACTACGGCTCTGTGGTGACGAGTGTCATCTTCGCCAGCTTCACGTTCATCTTCTTCGCCCTCGAAGGCTCGATCATGGCGCAGGGCCTGCGCTACGGGCTCGGCTTACCGCTGTGGCTCGGCTACCTGATCTCCACGCTGGTGATCATCCCGTTGGTGATCTACGGGATGAAGGCGCTCGCCAAGTTGCAGACCTGGACAAATCCACTGTGGCTTGTGCTGATCGTCGCGCCGATCGTGTACCTCGTGGTCGCGGATCCCGGCTCGGTTGACCGTTTTCTCTCCTACAAGTCCGGTGTGGACGTTGCCGCGGTGATGCTTGGCGCCGGCGTCTGCCTGTCGCTGATGGCGCAGATCGGTGAGCAGATCGACTACCTGCGGTTCATGCCGCCGAAGACCGAGGCGAACAAGCGCTCGTGGTGGATCTCGGTGATCATGGCGGGTCCCGGCTGGGTGTTCTTCGGCGCCGCGAAGCAGATCATCGGCGTGTTCCTCGCTGTGTACATTTTGGACGCTGTCGGCGCGGCAGCCGCGGTTGAACCGATTGAACAGTTCACCGGCGTGCTCAAGCAGATGATGCCGTTGTGGCTGGTCGTTCCGCTTGCGCTGCTGCTTGTCGTACTCAGCCAGGTCAAGATCAACGTGACCAACGCGTACTCGGGTTCATTGGCGTGGACCAACTCCGTCACCAGGGTCACCCGCCGGTATCCGGGGCGACTGGTGTTCGTTCTCGTCAACCTGGCGTTCGCGCTTGTGCTGATGGAAGCGGACATGTTCAGCTTCCTCAACAGCCTGCTGAGCTTCTACTCCAACTGCGCGATCGCGTGGGTGGTCACCGTCGCGACCGACATCATGGTGAACAAGTACTTGCTCGGGCTCTCGCCGAAGCACCCGGAGTTCCGGCGCGGCATGCTGTTCTCGGTCAACCCGGTTGGCCTGACGGCATTCCTGGGATCATCGGGGATCTCGATCGCGATCTACTTCGGCGCATTTGGTTCCGCCATACAACCATTCTCACCCGTTGCGGCAGTTGTTATCGCTCTTGTGGTCACTCCGCTCATGGCGATCGTGACGCGCGGTCGTTACTACTTGCGCCGAACGGATGACGGTATCGACGAGCCAATGGTTGACGCAGACGGAAATCCGAGCGGAAATCGTCACACCTGCCAGGTCTGCGAGCAGAGCTATGAGCGGCCGGATGTGCTGGCGAGCGCGCTCGGCGGCGTGATCTGCTCGCTTTGCCTGAGCACTGACCGCACCGGAAAGCACGTACTGCCAGCGCAAACGGCCTAGCCCACCGATCAGGCTAGTAAGCCCCCAGTCATCGTTTCTCGACGCCGGTACCGTTGAGAAAAACGACGACTTGGGGGTTTTGTCATGTCCAGGTTGACTGCTGACGTCCTCATCTGTGGTGCCGGGCCAGCTGGCCTTGTGCTGGGAAACATGTTGCGGGCAGACGGAATTCGGTGCCTGATCGTGGAGCGGCAGAGCCGCGCGCACGTCGAACAGCGTGCACGCGCGGGCTTCCTCGCCGAGAACAGCGTGCGGATCCTGACCGAGAACGGGCTCGCGGAAGGTCTGCACGCCAACGGGAAGCGGCACGACACGTGCGCTTTCCGCGGTGATCACGGCGAATTCGAGCTCAAGTACAGCGAGCTGGGCCGAGGCGAGGTGCACACGGTCTACCCGCAACAAGATCTTGTTCGCGACCTGATCGCGCAATTTATTGACCGTGGCGGTGAAATCCGTTTCGACACCACCGTCGTGAAGGTCGACCCGCACGACGCGGTGCTTGTGCTCGACGACGGCACGACGCTGTCGGGTCGTTTTGTTGCGGGGTGCGATGGGCAGCATGGCGTGTCGCGGCAAGCCGTTCCTGCCAAGGTTTTGCAACGAGATCACGGGGTCACGTGGCTCGCGTTGTTGGCCGAGGCGCCACCCAGCATGGCCGCGGTGACGTATGCGATTCACCCGAACGGGTTTGCCGGGCATATGGCGCGTACTCAGAAGATCACTAGGTACTACCTCCAGGTCCCCCAAGGGACGGACGCCACTACATGGTCGGATGAAAAGGTGTGGGCCGAGTTGCACACCCGCCTGCGTGCCCATCAGTATGGCTCGCTGAAGACAGGAATGATCATCGAACGCCGGGTTGTCGACATGACTTCCCATGTCCTGGAACCAATCCAGCACGGTTGCGTGTTCCTGGCCGGTGACTCGGCCAGCTTGATCAGTCCGTCCGCTGCCAAAGGCGCCAACCTGGCGCTGATGGCCGCGGAGGTCCTCGCGAAAGCATTGGCGCGTCAGATCAATTCGGGAGACTCCCAGCGGTTGACCCACTACTCGGCAGCGGTGCTGCCCCGGATCTGGCGTGCACAGGAGTTCTCCCACTGGATGATCAACCTTCTGCACAGCCCGGCCGGAGACGACGGCCACGCGCTGTTCATGCGGTCATTGCAGCGCGCTCGGCTGGAAAGCCTGCGTGACAACCGAGCGCACCAGGACTATTTCGCCGAGAACTACATCGGCATCTGATTCCCGTTGGGGTAGAAGTGTGTTTGCAACAGGTTGATCTTGACGTCCTGACGAGGACGAAGGACTTCATCGAGGCCAACGATACGGAGAGTGTGCTCGCGCTGTTCGGTGTGGACCCGGCGATAGCCGAGCACTGCACGTTCGACCACGGCGCGGTCCTGGTCTTCCCATCGTCCATTTCGGACATACCCGACGCCTTGCTCGCTGTGGGCTTGGTGGTCGGTCCGGCTGTGCCGAGCGTCGTCGTCCGTGGACGGTTGGCACGGCGCTACGGGATCAGCGGGCTGACTGTGCAGATTCTGCGCGCGCCCGTTGGGTCCCGTGAGATCGAGATCTTCGCGCTCGAAGGTGCTCCGGACGATGTGGTTGCCGCGGAACGCGAGCACGAGCATGAGTCTCATCTCGCCTTGGCTGTCACGGCGCCGGATCAGGTGGTCCTAACAGGACTGATGGCCGCTCTGGAGCAAGGCGGTCTTGTTCCCGATGGCGGCGGGTACAACGCGCATGTCGATTGCACTGTGCTGTACTTCCGTGGCGCGGGGCGTCGGCTTGAGCTGATCTCCGCCGGACATCACTCGGCGGTGTTGCGGGAGCATCTGCGCCGGGAGCCGGCACACCGCCTGCTTGAGCTGATGACTGGTGCCTGGCAGACCAAGGCGATCGCGGTCGCCGCCTCGATGGGGATCTTCGACCGTCTGGCCGACCGTATGTCCACTAGGGACATAGCCAAAGCGGTTGGCGCGGACCGCGACAGCCTTCAGCGGTTGCTGAGGTATCTGGCGAGCTTGGGTGTCGTGCGTTCGACTTGCTGCGGATACACGTTGACCCCGATGGGCGCGCTGCTCCGAACTGATGCCCGGTATTCGTTGCACCCGTTGGCCTTGCTCTACGGCGGCGCGTTCTACCTGTCTTTCGGTGCTTTGGAGAACTCGGTCCGTACGGGCCGTGAGTCGTTTGAATACGTTTTCGGTATGCCGCATTTCGACTACTTCGCGGCGAACCCGTCGCTCGGCTTCAACCGCGCGATGGCCGCGAGCGCATCGATTTTCGGCCAGGTCGCCGAGGTCTTCGACTTCTCATCGGCCGAACATGTAGTCGACGTGGCAGGTGGCAACGGCGAACTGCTCAAGCAGGTCCTGCACGGCGCACCACACCTGCGCGGAACATTGTTCGAGCGCCCGGACGTAGCCGCCTTGGCAGCGGAGAACCTCAGCGAATTCGCCGACCGATGTGCGGTCGTGGCAGGCGATTTCACCGGCGGCGTGCCAAGCGGCGGCGACGTCTACATGCTCTCGCGAATCCTGCACGACTGGGATGACCAACAATGCCAAGCGATCCTGAAGCGCTGCGCAGACTCGATGCCCCGTGACGCGCAATTGCTGATCGTCGAACGCCTCCTGCCCGAAGACGGCTCGCCGTCCCTCGCGCCCGCGTGGGACGTGCACATGTTGTGCAATGTTGGTGGCCGCGAGCGTACAGTCAGTCACTACCGAAACATGCTTGCCGAAGCTGGGTTCACGCTCACCGCAAGCCACGACCTGCCGTTGGACTTCTCACTGATCACCAGCAGGCCGCGGTAAGGAAGACTGTGGTCATGGAGTTCTTCTGCTACCACCGTGACCGGCCTGGATCGCTGCCGTTACGCGAGAAGCTGATTGAGGCCCACTGGTCCTACATGGACGGATACTCGTTGATCGCTCGTGGGCCGACCTTCGAAGGCGAGTTACTGACTGGCAGCATGCATATCGTGTCCGTGCCGGATGTGGCGGCGGCGCGGGCGTTCGCCTTCGACGAACCGAACTATCAGGCCGGTGCGTACCGAGATGTGTTACTTCGCCGGTGGCACAACACTTTGGGCCGAACAATGTGGGAGTTCCCCGGCGGCCGTGGTGGCGGATACCTGGTGATCGGCCTTGGTACCGGTGACGCGGCTGACCTTGAGTTGCCCGCGGACCAGGATCAGCTGATCGCTTACGGCCCACTGCTCTCGGACAACGAGGCCAATTGGCTCGGAACAGCGATGCTGGTCCGCGCCGCCGACCCGGCGGCAGCGCGCGGATTGCTGACTGTGGACCGTTATGCCTCCATCGAGGTACACGAATGGGAGTTCGGAGGCCGAAGGTAAGCCGCCACAGCACGCCCGCCACCGCACCAGGAATTCGCCGGGGGACCCCCTGATTTAACGCTAGCAGTGGGGTACGACAGTTTTAGGATCGGTGGGAACCGATCGGAGTCCAAGACACTCCAAGATCAAGCCATCGAGAGTCGCGGACGTCGAGGGGCCGTGCGCGACTCTCATGGCCAAGCACCCAGCCAACCACCTGACGTACCACTGTGACCACTTTGGTCGAAGGCTAGGGCGGGCGGTACACCTGCCTTGGTCGAGGGTTGGGCGGCATACCTACCGTGGTCGAGGGTTGGGCGGCATACCTACCGTGGTTGAGAGGTTGGGCGGCGCACGGACCTTGGTCGAGGGTTGGGCGGCGCACGGACCTTGGTCGAGGGTTGGGCGGCATACCTACCGTGGTCGCGGGTTGGGTGGTGTGCCGATCTTGGTTGAGGGGATGAAGGGTTGGGCCTGGAATGTGTGGCGTGCACCCGGTAGCACAATGACGTATCGCCGTGAGCGGTAGCGAGCAGGCGGGGAGTCAGTGACGGGTGCCCGCGCGTGTCTGCCGCTCCGGCATGGCGTGTTGAACGCGCGAGCGGCGCACGGTGGCGAGCAACCAGGCTGGTGGCGAGTCGAGCAGTTTGACTCGCCGTGCCGGTGGGGCGGACACGCGGAAGATCACCCCAGCCAACCCGGCTGGACCGCGAAGCCAGCCGAAGGGGCCGGGCCTGTCGGTCACGCCAGGCCGTAAAGAGTCGGGGCTTGCACCCGCGAGGTATCTCGCATTGCAGCGCCCTGGCGCGTGTCCACCGTTCCGTCACGGTGTGTCAAACTGCTCGACTCGCTTCCAGCGGGGCCGGATCGCCGTTGTGCGCCGCTCGCGTGTTCAACACACCATGACGGAGCCGGTGGACACGCGAACGCGAGCCCGTGCACACGCGAGGACGTGCGTTACCTAGTCGTCCGCAGCCGATAGAGCACGATGCTCAGCGTGAAGGAGAAAATCAGCAGACCTGAAGCCCAGGCAAGTGCGATCCAGCCGTTGTTCCCGATGGGGGTGCCGATGAGCAGGCCGCGGATGGTTTCGATGATCGGCGTGATTGGCTGGTTCTCGCTGACAGCACGAAGGAACGACGGCATCGTGCCAGTTGGTACGAACGCGCTGCTGAGATACGGCAAGAACAACATGAAGAACGCCAGCCCGCTGGCGGACTCAACACCCTTCGCAATCGCGCCAAGTCCCGCAGCGAGCCATGACAAAGCGAGCACGTACAGCAGTAGCAAACCGACCGCGACCATCCAGTCGCCAAAGGAACCCTCAGGGCGGAATCCCATAGCGATCGCTGTGCCGACCACGATGGTGGTGGACAGTGCGTTGCGCGCGATGCTGGCGACGACGTGTCCTGTCAGTAAAGCGAGGTTGCTGATTGGCATTGAACGGAGACGGTCGATCATGCCGTTGTTCATGTCGTCGGCCACCGCCATCGCGGTCGACGCGGCGCCGTATCCGACGCACAACAGGATCGTGCCTGGCACGACGTAGTTGATGTATTCGCCGCCGCCGACGTTGATCGCTCCGCCGAAGACGAAGACGAACATCGACATCATCAATAGTGGCAACAGGATTGCCAAGAATAACGTCTCGCCGTTTCGTCGGGTGAGACGGAGGCTTCGGCCGATCATTGTCAGCATGTCGCTTGTCGCGTTGCCGAATCCGCCGTGCCGGATCGCTGTGGTGGTCATGCGTTTGCTCCTTCACGGGGACGGTCCGAGGTGACGGCCATGAACACGTCATCAAGGGTTGGCCTGTGCGACGACACGCGCGCGACTGTGATGCGCGATGTGTACAGGTTGTTCAGTACCGAGTGGACGTGGGCCGCTGTGCCGTCGGATGGCAGGTCGAGCATTCTGCGTTCGCGATTTACGTTGCCGCCTAACAGCTCCGCGGCTCTCAGCACGCTGCTTTCGTCGTCGAAGGTCAGTTCCATTCGCTCGCCGCCGACTTGGGCTTTGAGGGAGTCGGCCGTTCCGGACATGGCCACGGTGCCTTTGTTGATCAGCACGATCCAGTCGGCAAGGCGGTCGGCTTCTTCAAGGTATTGGGTTGTCAGCACGATTGTTGTGCCCGCGCGGACCAGTTCTTTGATCGCGTCCCACATCGTTGTCCGGCTTGACGGGTCGAGGCCGGTGGTCGGCTCGTCGAGGAAGATCAGCCTTGGTTCGGCCACCAGGCTCATTGCCAGGTCCAGCCGCCTGCGCATCCCGCCGGAGTATGTCTTGACCCTGCGGGTCATCGCGTCGGTCAGGTCGAACCGCTCCAGCAGTTGATCCGCGCGGCGCCGTGCGGCCGACCGGCCAAGGTGCATCAGCTGGCCGGTCATGATCAGGTTTTCCCGGCCGGTCTGCTCGTTGTCGACCGCCGCGTGCTGGCCCGTCAGGCTGATCTCGGCACGGACCTTGGCGGGTTCGCGGACCACGTCGTGGCCTGCGACCAACACTGTTCCGGCGTCCGGCCGGGTGAGCGTGGTCAGGATCCGCACCGTCGTCGTCTTGCCCGCGCCGTTGGGCCCGAGCAGTGCGTACACCGAGCCTTCCGGCACGTGCAGGTCGATCCCGGCTAACACGACGTTGTCCCCATAGGCCTTCTTCAGGCCCGCTACCTCGACGATCATCGCCCCTCCCCAATACTGCGTATATGATACGCGAAATAGCGTAGCACCTACGCAGTAAGGATGCGCAAGTCCGCTTCTCTAAACTGACGGTGAGGAGAGGGAGCGGATGACCGACGAGACCGAGCTGCCCGAGCACATCGCGTTGCTGTGGGGTGCGCGGGAAACAGCAAGGCGTGGGCCGAAACCGGCGCTGACGGTCCGTGAAATCACGATGGCCGCGATGGCGATCGCGGATGCCGAAGGACTCGCGGCGGTCTCGATGGCGAAGGTCGCCGCACACCTCGGCAACTCGACAATGGCGCTGTACCGCTACGTGAAAAGCAAGCGCGAGCTGCTCATGTTGATGGGCGACGCGGCACTGTCGCCACCACCGGAGTTCCCGCCGGACGTCGGGTGGCGCGAAGGCCTGGAAACGTGGGCAAAGGCGATCTTCGTCGCGGTGTCCAGTCATCCCTGGTTCCACGAGATTCCGATCAGCGCGCCGCCATTCGGGCCGCACAACCTGATGTGGTTCGACCGCGGCCTCGCGACCCTGGGTGAGACAGAGCTGAGCGAACCGGAAAAAGCCGGTGTCGTGATGGGCCTGTTGACGTTGCTGCGTGGTGAGTACGCCCTACGCGCGCAACTGGCCGCTGGGCACAAAGAGGACCCGACTGCCTTCGGGCGCCAGTATCACAACGCGTTGACCCAGCTCCTCGATCCACGGGAGTTCCCGGCGCTGACCAAACTCGTGGCCGCTGGCGTCTTCGACGAAGAATCGTTGTGGGACGAGGAAGGCATCGACACCGACTTCGAATTCAGCCTGCACCTCTACCTCGACGGCGTGGCCACATACCTGGAACGGCGCGCCAACCCCCACTAAAACCCTCGTGAGTGGTTATCCGTGTTAGAACACGGATAACCACTCACGAGGGTCTACCTGGGGATGAGCAGGGCTTTGCCGAGGACTTCGCGCGCTTCGACCGCGCGATGGGCTTCGGCTGCTTGATCCAGCGGCCAGGTCCGGCCGATGACGGCACGGATCTTGCCCGCTGCGGCCAAATCGAGAATGCGGCCGCGGTTGTCGGTACGGAACGTGCCGAGTTGGTCGATCCCACGGACGCTGATCCCGCCAGAGGCGGTCACGCCATCCGCTGACCCGCTTGCGTTGCCGTAGTTCGAATACCGGCCGCCATCGCGCACGGCGCCAATAGCCGCCTGGCCAAGAGAACCGCCGACCCCGTCGAACACTATGTCCACTGTGCCCACTTGGCTGAGCCAGTCCGGTGCGCTGTAGTCGACCACGACATCGGCGCCAAGCTCCCGGACCAAAGCGAGCTTCGAGGCACCCCGCGCAGCCCCGATCACCCGCGCGCCGGAAGCCGCAAGCAGTTGAACAAGAACAGTGCCAAGACCGCCAGCCGCTGGTTGCACGAGAACGGTCTCGCCCGCCTGCACCGGAGTTTCCTCCAACAGGGAAAGCGCCGTGCTGCCGTCGTGCAACAGGGCCATCGCGTCACGTAGGTCCAACTCGTCTGGGACCGGCACGACTTTGTCCACAGGCGCAACGACATGGGTCGCGTAGCCGCCGTTGGGGAGGCTGGCGAGTACGCGTCGTCCTATCCAGCTTGGATCGTCGGCTGCCGAGACGACTCCGGCGGCCTCCATGCCTGGGATGTACGGCAGGGTCGTGGGGAAGAAGTCTGTCCACCGGCCGCGGCGCAAATATGTGTCCAGTGACTGGATCCCGGACACCGCCACGTCGATCAGCACGTGGCCGGCATCCGGGACCGGGTCCTCGGCCGCGATGGTCTTCAGGACCTCGGGACCGCCGTATTCAGCTAGTTCGATGGCTCGCATACCACCATCGAAGAACCTCAACCGAGGTTCAGGTCAACCCTTCAACTGCTTGACCGCCTGGATCACCAACGGGTCGAGCGAGGCCGTGTTGCTGTCCGCCTGGCTGAACAGGTCGGCCTTCATCCGCGGGTCCCAGAACTTCCTGATGTGCGTGGCGATCGCGGTGGCCGCCTGGTCGGCTGGCTGGTGGTGGAACTGCACCGCGATCTCGTTCGCCATGCGGACCTGCGGATTGATCGTGTGTGCCATGTATCAGTCCACTGCAATCGGGATGTCCTGGCGCGCAACGCCTTCCGCCGGAATGGCCGGATGACGCAGGCCCACCTGGACGGCGGTCACCTTGTACTCGGGGCAGTTCGTGGCCCAGTCCGAATTCTCGGTCGTGACCACGTTGGCGCCGGTGACGGGGTGGTGGAACGTCGTGTACACCACACCGACCGGCATCCGGTCCGAGATGGTCGCCTTGAGCGTCGTCTCGCCGACCCTGGACGCCAACGACACCATGTCGCCGTTGTTGATCCCGCGCACCTCCGCGTCGTGCGGGTGGATCTCCAGGATGTCCTCCGGGTGCCATGCCACGTTCGCGGTACGGCGGGTCTGCGCGCCGACGTTGTACTGCGACAGGATCCGGCCGGTGGTCAGGATCAGCGGGAACTTGCGCGTGCTGCGCTCGTCGGTCGGCACGAACGTGGTCGGGACGAAGTGTCCCTTGCCGCGCACGAAGCCGTCGACGTGCATGATCGGCGTGCCCTCAGGCGCCTTGTCGTTGCACGGCCACTGCACGCTGCCGACCTTGTCGAGCATCTCGAACGAGACACCGGAGAACGTCGGCGTCAGTGCCGCGATCTCGTCCATGATCTCGCTGGTCTGGTTGTAGGTCATCGGGTAGCCCATCGCCGCGGCGATCTCGCACACGATTTCCCACTCGTGCTTGCCGGTCTTCGGCGCCATCACCGGCCGGACGCGGTTGATCCGGCGCTCGGCGTTGGTGAACGTGCCGTCCTTCTCCAGGAACGAGGTGCCCGGCAGGAACACGTGCGCCAGCTTGGCTGTCTCGTTGATGAACAGGTCCTGCACCACGAGCAGGTCGAGCGATTCAAGCGCGGCGAACACGTGCTTGGTGTTCGGGTCGGACTGCGCGATGTCCTCGCCCTGCACGAACAGCGCCCGGAACGTGCCGTCGATCGCCGCGTCGAACATGTTCGGGATGCGCAGACCCGGCTCTGGCAGGATCGTGCGGCCCCACACCGCCTGGAACAGCTCGCGGACCGCGTCGTCGGACACATGCCGGTAGCCGGGCAGCTCGTGCGGGAACGAGCCCATGTCGCACGAACCCTGCACGTTGTTCTGGCCGCGCAACGGGTTCACGCCGACGCCGTCACGACCGACGTTGCCGGTCGCCATGGCGAGGTTGGCCATACCCATGACCATCGTCGAACCCTGGCTGTGCTCGGTCACGCCCAGGCCGTAGTAGATCGCCGCGTTGCCACCGGTCGCGTACAACCGCGCGGCGCCGCGAACATCTGCGGCGGGAACGCCGGTGATCGCCTCGACGGCCTCCGGGCTGTTCTCCTCGCGGGAGACGAACTCGGCCCACTCTTCGTAGCCCTCGCAACGCTCGGCCACGAAGTCGGCTGCCACCAAACCTTCGGTGACCACGACGTGCGCCATCGCGTTGACCATGGCCACGTTCGTGCCCGGCTGCAGCGGCAAGTGGTACTGCGCCTCGATGTGCGCCGAGCGCACCAGGTCGATCCGGCGCGGGTCGACCACGATCACCTTGGCGCCCTCGCGGATCCGCTTCTTCATCCGTGAAGCGAAAACCGGGTGGGCGTCGGTCGGGTTCGCGCCGATCACCATGATCACGTCGGCCTTCGCGACCGACTTGAAGTCCTGCGTGCCGGCCGAGGTACCGAACGTCTGGTTCAGGCCGTATCCGGTCGGCGAGTGGCAGACGCGGGCGCACGTGTCGACGTTGTTGTTGCCGAACGCGGCGCGCACCATCTTCTGCACCACGTAGACCTCTTCGTTGGTGGTGCGCGAAGAGGTGATGCCGCCGATCGAGCCAGAGCCGTACTTCGCCTGAACCTCAAGGAGTTTCTTGGCGGTGTACGAGATCGCGGTCTCCCAGTCGACGACCTGCCACTCGTCGTTGATGGACTCCCGGATCATCGGGTTGAGCTGGCGCTCTTTGTGCGTGGCGTAGCCGAAAGCGAAGCGGCCCTTGACGCACGAGTGGCCTTCGTTCGCGTCGCCGCCCTTGTACGGCACCATCCGTACGACCTGGTCGCCGCGCATCTCGGCCTTGAACGAGCAGCCGACACCGCAGTACGCGCACGTGGTGATCACGCTGCGCGTCGGCATTCCCAGCTCCACCACGGACTTCTCCTGCAGCGTCGCCGTCGGGCACGCCTGCACGCACGCGCCACACGACACGCACTCGGAGTTCATGAAGTCCACGCCACCCGCGGAGACCTTCGACTCGAAGCCGCGGCCTTCGATGGTCAGCGCGAACGTGCCCTGGATTTCGCCGCAGGCGCGTACGCATCGCGAACACGCGATGCACTTGGACGCCTCGAAGTTGAAGTACGGGTTGCTGTCGTCGGTCAGCAGGTCGAGGTGGTTCTCGCCCTCGTAGCCGTACCGGACCTGCCGCAGCCCGACAACGCCGGACATGTCCTGCAGTTCGCAGTCGCCGTTGGCGGAGCAGGTCAGGCAGTCCAGCGGGTGGTCGGAGATGTACAGCTCCATAACGCCCTGGCGGAGTTTCTCCACCTTGGGCGTCTGGGTACGGACCTTCATGCCCTCGGCGACCGGCGTGGTGCACGAGGCAGGCGTGCCACGGCGACCGTCGATCTCGACGAGGCACAGGCGGCACGAACCGAACGCGTCGAGGCTGTCGGTCGCGCAGAGTTTCGGGATGTCGATGCCAGTCTCGGCAGCGGCCCGCATGATTGAGGTGCCTGGTGGCACAGTGATCGGCATGCCGTCGATCTCGACCGTGACAGTCGCCTCGCCCGGCATGGCTGGTGTGCCAAGGTCCGGTTCCTTCATCAGCGTCATGACGTCGTCTCCTGGTGGGCCTGGGTTTCAGCCCTCGTGAAGTCGTCCGGGAAGTGCCGCAGCGCGCTGAGCACTGGGTTCGGCGTCAAGCCACCCATCGCGCACAGCGAACCGTCTGTCATCAGCTCGCACAGATCGTTCAGCACAGCCAGGTTGGTATCAGTGTCCTGACCTGCGACTATCTTGTCGATGGTCTCGACGCCACGCACCGAGCCCACCCGGCACGGGGTGCACTTTCCACAGGACTCCTCGGCGCAGAACTCCATTGCGAAGCGCGCCATGGCAGCCATGTCCACGGTGTCGTCGAATACCACGATACCCCCGTGCCCGAGCATCGCGTTGACAGCGGCGAATGCCTCGTAGTCGAGCGGGAGGTCGAGCTGGTCGGCAGGCAGGTAGGCGCCGAGTGGGCCGCCGACCTGCACCGCGCGTACTGGACGCCCGGACCGGGTGCCACCACCGTATTCATTGATCAGCTCGGCGAGGGACATACCGAACGCGGTCTCGTAGACACCGCCGCGCGCGATGTTCCCGGCGAGCTGGAAAACCTGTGTACCAAGGGATCGGCCCATGCCGAGCGCCGCGTACGCCTCGGCGCCGTCGGCGAGGATCGAGGGCACGGAAGCCAGCGTGAGCACGTTGTTGACGACCGTCGGCTTGCCGAAAAGACCGGTGATGGCTGGGATCGGCGGCTTCGCGCGGACCATCCCCCGTTTGCCCTCAAGGCTTTCCAGCATCGAGGTCTCTTCACCGCAGATGTACGCGCCCGCGCCGACCCGGACGAACAGGTCGAACTTCAGTCCGGAGCCCATGATGTTCTCGCCGAGCCAGCCACGGGCGTAGCCGATCTCGATGGCCTGGCGCAACGCTTTCACGGCGTCCGGGTATTCGGAGCGCAGGTAGACGTAGCCCTCTGTCGCGTCTGTCGCGTATGCCGCGATCGTCATGCCTTCGATGAGGCAGAACGGGTCGCCTTCGATCAGGATCCGGTCGGCGAACGTGCCGCTGTCGCCCTCATCGGCGTTGCAGCACACGAATTTGAGCTCGCCCGGAGTGTTGAGAACGGTGTTCCACTTGATGCCAGCGGGGAATCCGGCGCCACCACGCCCGCGCAAGCCGGAGTCGGTAACGGCCTTGACGACCTCCGCCTTCTCCATCTGCAGCGCGTTGCGCAGCCCGGCCATGCCGCCGTTGGCGAGATAGTCGTCAGCGGAAAGGGGATCCGTGACGCCGACGCGCGCGTAGCACAGCCGGGTCTGGTCCTTCATCCACTTGAGCTCTTCGACGAGCCCGAGCTTGAGCTCGTGATCAGGGTTGTCGAGGATCTCGGGGACCTGGTGTGGCTCGACCGGGCCGTAGCCGACGCGGCCTTCCGGCGTCTCGATCTCCAGCAGCGGCTCGAGCCAGAGCATCCCCCGCGTGCCATTCCGGACAAGCCGGACATCGAGCCCGCGCGCCTCGGCTTCCCGCCGGACAGCCTCGGCGACCGCGTCCGCGCCAACGGAGACGGCGGCGGAGTCCCGCGGGACGTAGATGGTGGTCATGCGTTCCCCTCGGCATTGAGGATGAGCCTGTCCAACCGGTGCTCATCGAGCTTCCCGTACATCCGGCCATTGATCTGGGCGGCCGGGCCCAGCGCGCAGTTGCCGAGGCAGAAAACCTGCTCGATGGTGACCGAGCCGTCGGGAGTGGTCTGGCCGAGCTTGACGCCGAAGACCTGCTGGGCGTGCTCGGCGAGCTGCTCGGCGCCGACGGACTGACAAGCCTCGGCGCGGCAGATCTTGACCACGGTACGGCCGGCCGGTTCGGGCCGGAAGTCGTGGTAGAACGTGACGACGCCGTGCACGTCAGCTCGGGAAAGGTTGAGCTCACGGGCGAGAATGGGCACCATGTCCTGACTGACGTAGCCGAATTCGGCCTGTAGTCCGTGCAGGATGGGAAGCAGGGCGCCCCGGTCGCCGCGATGCGCGTCCACTACCGCCCGCACTCGCTGCTCCAGCGCATCGGGGGTCATTTCTCATCTCCCAAGGACACTTCTGCATACGGTATACACCAACCGTACCCATTGCGATCGTTCAGCGAAAGGCCCCGTTGCCGTTGGCGCCCGACTGAAATTCACGGCAAGGTGAAATCTGTGACGGATTTCCAGCCAGAAGACTTCGACTTCGAGGCCGCTTACCTCCACGGTGATATGGACGCGCTGCCATGGGTTATCGGCCGACCACAACCGTTGGTCGTCGCTCTGGCCGCGCAGATGACCGGCTCGGTGCTCGACGTCGGCTGCGGCACCGGCGACAACGCGATCTACCTGGCTCAGCAGGGCCTGTCCGTGACGGGGATTGACGCTTCGGCATCGGCGATCTCCATGGCGGCGTCTCGTGCTCACGACGCCGGGGTCTCGGTTCGGTTCGAGGTTGGGGACGCGACTGAACTGGCTGGGTACGAGGGTGCGTTCGACACCATCGTGGACAGCGCGCTCTATCACTGCCTGATGCCGGGGCAGAAGGTCGCGTATGTTTCCGCGCTCCATCGGGCAGCCCGGCCTGGGGCACGGCTGCATCTGATCTGCTTTGCCGACACCCTGCCGCCCGCGTTCCCGGAGTCGTTCCGGGTGTACGAGCACGACCTGCGGGCGATCGTCGGTGCGAAGTGGACGATCTCCCGGCTTGAGCGGGCGTTCTACACGACCTCGCAGCACCGCGACCGCCTCGCGCAAGCCGTGCGCGAGATGACCGAACGCGATGACGTGACCGTCGCGGATCTCGGCGAGCTGCCCGCCGACGAGAACGGGAACCTGCTGCTGCCCGTGTGGCAACTCGCGGCGACACGAAACCCCTGATAGACCCTCGTGAGTGGTTAGTCGTGTTCTAACCCTGCTAACCACTCACGAGGGAGGACCTGGGATGCAGCTTTTGCTGGTTGTGGTTGGTGCGATCGCGGTGACGGCCATCGCGCATCGGCGAGGAATGCAGCCATCCCTGGTCGTGGTGGTTCTCGCGGCCGCGGTCTCCTTCATCCCTGGCTTGCCGAGGTTCGAGCTGGAGCCGGAACTCATTCTGAGCGTGGTCCTGCCACCGCTGCTCTACTCCGCCGCCTTGAACTTCTCGTTCCCCACCTTCACCCGCAACCTCAGGCCGATTCTGGCCCTGGGGGTCGGCATGGTCGTGGTGTCCACGATGGTCACCGGGGTGATCGGCTGGTGGATTGTGCCCGGCCTAGCGCTTGTTCCAGCGCTCATCCTCGGCGCGGTCGTGGCCCCGCCAGACGCGGTAGCCGGTCTGGCGGTTGGCCGAGAACTAGGCCTGCCGAAACGCCTTATGGCCATCCTGACTGGGGAAAGCCTGGTCAACGACGCCGCGGCCTTGACGATCTTCACCCTCACGGTCGCCGCGGTCACCGGAGACCACACGCTCTTCGACAACGCGGTCCTCCTGTTCACCTACAGCGCGGTGGTCGGCAGCATCGTCGGCTTCGTGCTCGGCTGGATCGTGCATTGGATCCGGATGCGCATCCAGGACAGCGGGCTTGAGACGACCCTTGGCCTCGTGGTCCCGTTCGCGGCCTATCTCCTGGCCGAAGAGGTGCACGCATCCGGCGTCCTCGCGGTGGTCATGGCCGGATTTGTGCTGGGGCACAAGAACACCGAGGCTGGGTTCGCGACCAGGCTGCAGGCGCGCCAGGTGTGGAGCACGCTCGACGTCCTGCTCGAAGCCTTCGTCTTCGCCTACATGGGTTTGCAGTGCCGGTTCGTCTTCGCCGACCTTCATCCCGAGAACTGGGAGAAGTTCGCGCTGGCGGCCGTGGGGATCCTGCTGACCGTGCTCGTCGTGCGGCCGCTGTGGATGGCAGTCGTCTACGGCAGGCAGTGGCTGACGAGAAAGCTGCGGAGACGGGAACAGTTGCCGTGGAAGTACTTCGCGGTCATCTCGTGGATGGGGATGCGCGGCGTGGTCACCCTCGCAGCCGCGGCCGGTGTGCCGGAATCGGTCCCGGAACGCGACACCATCCAAGCCTTGGCCTTCGTCGTCGCTGTGGGCACGTTGCTCATCCAAGGACCGACGTTGCCGTTGCTCATCCGCAAGCTCGACATCAGCGCGCCGCAGGAAGAAGCCGAGGAAGAGGCCGCGAACCAGAAGGCGCGCGAGGTGTCGATGAACGCGGTCAAGCAGGCGATGATCGACGTCTACAACCAGCCGCACCCCGGGATCAGCCCGGAAATGCTCGAAAAACTCAAAGCCCGCTACATCGCGGCTGGCCAAGCGCGCCGGGCGATGGACGACGACATGGACAGCCGAGTCCAAAGCCTGCGCGAACTCACCGTGTCGGTACGGCGGTCGATGCTCGCGGCGCAACGGCGAGCGCTTGCCAAGGCCCGTGATGACGGGGAGCTTGACGACGAGACCGTGCGCCGCGAGCTTGACCGCCTCGACTACGAGGAAGCCGCCGCTTTTAGTTAATACAGCCTTTAGTTGATCGACGACGCCCACTTGGTGACCACGTCGTAGTACGAGGCCGCGTCGGGTGCGTAGTTGATCGAGTGGCCGTAGCCGGACACCAGATGCGTCGTAAGCGTGGCGTTGGGCCCGAAGAACGGCCGCTCCGATGCCTTCAGCGCGCTGGCTGACGAGCAGTCGGCGCCAAGCGGCGGGCCGCAGAAGTGGTTGTCGTTGCCGACGACCATCAGCACCGGCACGTTGATTCCGCGCGATGCCGGGATCACGATGTTGGTCAGCGCGACCGTGTCCACGGCTTCCGTCGCCGCGAATACGTCCTTTGTGGACTCGTCGAAGTCGATCGCGCCGTTCACCTTCGAGCCTGGGGCGTGGAACGCGCCATACCGCGTGCCTGGGCCGGTGGTCAGGTAGCCGAGATCGAGACCGCGCGAGGACAGGTGCGGGTCGAGTGGCGCCGGGATCATCTGCGCCAACACGGGTGCCACGGTCACGAAGTTCATCCGGTGAGTCATTCCGGTGACAAGCACGCCGTCGACGTCACGGAACGTGCCCGCCTCGATCATCGCCATCGCTGAGCCGATCGAGTGACCGCCGACGATCACCTTGTCGAATCGCGGGCGGATCTGCTTGATCACCTCGTGCACAGCGAGCGCCTGGGCCGACGCGGTTACCGTGGCGCTCAACGGTTTCGAGCTCTTACCCGTGCCGAGCCGGTCGACCGCGAGCGTGGCGTGCCCGGCTTTGTTCATGGCCATTCGATACGACCGGGTCGATGGCGAATAGCCGATATCCCAGTAGGAACTGTTGTACGTTCCACCCGGAATCAGGACATGGACCGTGCCGGCGCCCGCCGGTGTGCACAGTTTTCCGTGCATTGTCCCCTGTGAAACGGGGAAATCGATGGTCCGGCAGGTCACTGCCGCCTGAGCGGATACCGGCGCGAGACCGAGCGTCACACCGAGAACGGCGAACGTCCCGGCGAGCACGCGGCGTTTCCGTCCATTCTGGAACCAACGCACGACGAGCACTACCTTTCACATGTTTATCGGGAGATCGGGATCATCGGCATCCGGTTCGGATAGGCCGCCGATGTGAACTTGACCTTGACCGGTTGATCGGGGATCGGTAACAGCCGCCAGCGGCTGAGCACGGTCGCGGCCGCGATCACGATCTCGGTCTGCGCGAACGAATTGCCCATACATTGCCGGACACCGGCGCCGAACGGGATGAACGCGCCGCGCGGCACGTTTCTCGCTCGCTCTGGCGACCAGCGGTCCGGATCGAAGCGGTGGGGTTCACGGTAGAAGCGTGAATCGAAATGCAGCATGTGCGGGCTGACGGTGACTTCCGATCCCGGCGCGATCCGCACGCCGCCGAGCGACACTTCCGATGTCGCCCTGCGCATCAGGATCCACACCGGATACATCCGCAGCACCTCGTTGACAACCTGGTGGGTGTAGATCAATTTCGGGAGGTCCGCGACGGTCAACGGCTGTCCGTCCAACACGGTGTCGATTTCGTCGAACAGCTTCCGTTCGACCGAGGGATTCCGCGCGATTTCGTGGAACATCCAGGCCAGCGCCAGTGCGGTGGTCTCGATACCGGCGGTCAGCATGGTCAGCACTTCGTCGTAGACCTGTTGGTCGGACATGTGCGCGCCGTCTTCGTCCTGCGCGAGCAGCAGGGTGGACAGTAGGTCACCATGGTCGACGCCCTCGGCCCGCCAGTCCGCGATGACCTGGAAGACGACCGCTTTCATCCTGGCGATGGCCTTGTCGAACTCGCGGTTTCCGGGGATCGGAAGCTTTTCAAGGAATGCGGGCGATAGCGCTCTGATCATCCCTTGTTTGATCACGGTATAAATGGATCGGCGGGCCTCGGCGATCGCCGCCGCGCCCAGTTCGGTCGAGAACAGCGTCTTGCCGACGACCGTCACCGCGAGACCTTGCATGTCCTCGTCGATCTGCCGCACGACACTCGGCCGCCACTTTTCGACGAGCTCGTTCACCGCGCCGATCATCATCTCGGCATAGGCGCTGATCCGCTCGTGATGGAAAGCGGGCTGAATGAGCCGCCGTTGGCGCAGGTGAAAGGCGCCGCTCGACAACAGAAGGCCGTTGCCGACGTATGGCCGGAACTTGTCGAACATCGCACCTTTGGCGAACTTGGCGCCATCGGTCACGAGCACCTGATAGGTCAGTTCCGGGCTGGTCACGAAATAGGTCGGCATCGTGCCGAGATAGATCCGCACGACGTCGCCGTGTTTCGGCAGATCGGCGGTGAATCCGAAGCGGTGCCGCACCATTGCCGGGGTGTGCCCCACTACCGGCCAACGACCTGGCGCCACCGGGACCGGCATCCATATCTCCCAAGGATGAAGGGACGGTCCACAATAGGGGCCAATTGGCTCACGCCGATAGCGCCCAATCGGGTGGGATGCTGTCCCACCGATGGGTCAACTACGATTCGTCGGACGCTCGGTAAGCTTTGACTTTCGCGAGATGAAGAGGTGTTCCCCGGTGACGCAGCAACAGCAGGACTGGGTACCGCCTGGCGTCGACACGTCGGTGCCCAGCATGGCTCGCACATATGACTTCATGCTCGGTGGCGGGCACAATTTCGCGGTCGACCGCGCGGTCGGCGAAAAGATCGAGACCCTGATGCCCGGCCTCAAGCAGGCGGCAAGGGTCAACCGGGCCTTTCTCGGCCGGGTCGTGCGCTTCATGGTCGACCGTGGCGTCCGGCAGTTCCTCGACATCGGTTCGGGCATTCCGACGGTCGGCAACGTGCACGAGATCGCGCAGAAAGCCGACCCGGAATGCCGGGTGGTCTACGTCGACCGCGACCCGATCGCGGTCGCGCACAGTGAGCTGATGCTCGGGCGCAACGACCGGGCCGTGATCGTCCAGGCAGACATGCGTGACCCCGAGTCGATACTGGAGACCGCCAAGCAGTCGCTCGACTTCGACAAGCCAATCGGACTGCTCATGTTGCTGATGCTGCACTGGGTCGCGGACGAGGACGACCCGCACGGGCTGCTTGAGCGCTACCGTTCAGCCCTCGCGCCCGGCAGCTACTTCGCGCTCACCCACGTGACCAGCGACAACCAAGGTGAGAACCTCACCGAGGCGACCGACGTGATCCAGCGGAGCAAGAGCCAGGACCAGGTCAACACGCGCACGCGTGCCGAGATCGAGACGATGTTCGGCGAGTTCGAGCTGGTCGACCCCGGTCTGGTCGGCTGCGCGCTGTGGCGCCCTGGCGGACCTGGCGATGTGGCGGATAATCCGGATATGAACATGCTCGTGTACGCAGGCGTAGGCCGTAAGCCCGACTAGGTCAGGTATGCCAGAGCCAAGCAGACGGGAGCAGCCGCGCGACTTCGCTCGTGATCGGCTGATCTTGTCGCGCAAATGGGCTTATGTGTTGCACAGCAACGTTTTCTTCACCTTCGAGCAGGACCAGCTGGAACGAGAACTCGCCGTGCTGCTCGACGCGCTCTGTGCCGTGGTGCGTGGCGAACCGTTCGACGGCAAACCAGCCGTCGAGGCGGGCGCCCGGCTGGTCGAGATCGGCTGCACGGGCGACGAAGCGCTGCCGACCACCATGGATGTGCTGGGCAAAGGGCTGCTGGCGCTGCCGGAATTCCAGCCCGTCGCCAAGTTCGCCGAGCCGATCGTGCTGGCGCTCGGCGCGTTGTCGAGCGGGTTCACCAAGGCCAACCGGCAGGCGACGCTCGACCAGCAGGAGACGATGAAGCTCTCGCTGCTCAAGGCTGTGCGTGACGCCAAATGGCGGCTGCGGCAAAGCGAAGAACAGTTCAACGAGGTCGCGATGTCCTCGGCGAGCGGCATCATCATCACCGACCCGGACGGCCTGCTGGTCCGTACGAACGGCGCCATCGCCGACATGCTCGGCTACACCAGCGAAGAACTGGCCGGACGAACCCTGTTCAACCTCGTCCACCAAGACCACGCGGTGGTTCTGCGTGACGACTACCGCGACCTGCTGGCAGGCAAGAAAGCGCGCGTCAAGCAACCCGTGCAGCTGTTGCGAAAAGACGGTGACATCGCCCGGATCACGCTGACCGCGTCGGTACTGCACAACGAAAACGGGCCAAGCCACTTCGTCACGGTCGTCGAAGACGGCACGGAACTCATGCTCCTGCAGGGAGAACTGAACCGGCAGGCGCTGCACGACGTGCTCACCGGACTGCCGAACCGCCAGTACTTCAGCACGAACGTGGAACTCGCGCTGCGGCGCGCGGACCCGACATACGGCGTCACCCTCTTCCATCTGGATCTCGACGCGTTCGCGATGATCTGCAACGGCCTTGGCCGCCGGGTTGGCGATCAGCTGCTTGTCTCGGTGTCCCAACGACTTCGCGCGGTGGTCGCGGCGGAAAAGGCGATGGTGGCCCGATTCGACGGCGACGAGTTCGGCATCCTGATCGAGAACACCGAAAGCACGCCAAGTGTCTCGACCTTGGTCGAGGACATCAACACCGAGCTCGCTGAACCGATCTATGTGGACGGTCACGGCGTGGCGGTGTCGGCGAGCATCGGCGTGGTGTACCGGCCGTCCAGGGCGATGGATCCGGTGGAGTTGTTGCGGGCAGCGGACTTCACACTCAGACGTGCCAAGGCAGCCGGTCGCGGCCAGTGGGAGCTGTTCCACACGGATCAGGACGAGCGCGACCGCCTGATGTACACGCTGGCCGCTGCGATGCCGGGCGCGTGGGAGACCGGCGAGATCGACGTGGTGTACCGACCGGTTGTCGACCTGAAGGACGGCCGGATCGCGTACGTGGAAGCGCTGCTGCGCTGGAACAGGCCTGATGTCGGGATCCTCGACCACCACCAGTGCGTCCAGTTGGCCGAACACACCGGGTTGGTGCTGTCGCTCGGCGAATGGTTGCTGGAGACCGCGTGCAAGCAGGCCGATTGGTGGCAGCAACGGGCCAGCCGTCCGCTGTCCCTGATGGCTGGCCTGACCTTGAACCAGGCGGCGGACGCGGACCTGGTTTCCAGACTGTTGCGTACTGTGCACGCGGCTGACCAGCTGACAGTTGGGTTCCCGTCGAAGGCAGTGCGCTCACCCGAGGCTGTCGACAACCTCAAAGTACTGGCAGATATGGGTGTCCGGACGATGCTGGACGACTTCGGTACGGCGCCTGAAGAGCTGGCGTCGCTCGAGGATGTTCCGGTCGAATGCGTCCGGTTCTCGCGCAGAATCGTTGAACGCCAAGCTGAATCGGCTGTCGGAGCGCCGCTCACGGCTGCGCTGACGACCCTGGTGCCGCTGGTGCACAGGTCGGGGGCGAGGGTGGTCGTGGATGGCGTGCACACGGAGAGTCAGGCGCACTGGTGGCGGATGGCTGACGCGGACTTCGTGATCGGTGACCGGTACGGAAAGGCGAGCCCGCCGGGTGATCTGGCAGCGCGGCTGCCTTAACTGTTCACCTCCTTCAATCTCCTGCCCAGGTACCGCCTGTCCGCATCGTTCGTCGTCAACGCAAGCGCTTGCGTATAAGCCTCGGCCGCTTCATCCCGACGCCCAAGCCGCCGCAGGAAATCCGCCCGAGTCGCGTGCAACAAGTGATAACCCCCAAGGCGCCCAGTCAAAGCCTCGACCAAAGGCAACCCCGCACCTGGCCCGTCGGCCATCCCGACCGCTACCGCGCGGTTCAACTCGACGACAGGCGATGGCGTCAACCGCATCAGCAGCCCATAAAGCTCAGCGATCTTGAGCCAATCAGTGTCCGAAGCGCTCGGCGCGATCGCGTGACAAGCAGCAATCGCGGCCTGCACCTGGTACGGCCCAGGTTCCGAGTACCGAGAAGCGGCCGCGAGCACGCGAAGCCCCTCAGCGATTTCCTCACCATTCCACTGGGACCGATCCTGCTCGTCCAACGTCACCAGGTCGCCGCCGGGCGTCAACCGCGCGCCGCGCCGAGCGTGATGCAGCAACATCAACGCCAGCAATCCGAGCGCCTCTGGCTGGTCGGAGCCGGCGACCACCCTGGCCAACCGGATGGCCTCATCGGCCAATCCGGGCCTGCTCGCCGAGTACCCCTCGTTGAACAGCAAGTACAAGACTGTCAGGACCGCGGGCGTCCGGTCGTGCTCAGAGGACTCGCCTTTCGTGGTCCGGCGCGCGGCTGCCAACCGCGAGGCCATCTCCGGCTCGGCGACCAGGAAAGCCCTGGCGATCTCCGCCGTCGACAGCCCCGCGAGCGTGTGCAATGTCAGCGCGACCTGCGCTTCCAGTGGCAACGCCGGGTGGCAGCACGTGTACATCAGCCGGAGTTGGTCCTCCGGCGTGAGCTCTGCGTTTTCCACGCGTCCTCCTTCGTCTACTGATACGACGAACGAGGACGCGTGAAAACGACATCAGCAGCTCAGGTTGCTCCCGGTTGCCACCCCGAGGATCCCGGTGAACTGCCGGTACTTGTTGACCCGGCTCTGCACCTGTGCGGGGTTGCCGCCGTTGCACTCGAGGCTGCCGTTGATGCTGCGGATGGTCTCACCGAAGCCGCGGCTGTTGACCATCGCGCTGTGCGGGGTCATCGTGCCGGGGCCACGCTGGGTCATCCAGTACCAGAGCGCGGTCTTCCACGAGGTCGCGGCGTTGCGCTCGACCTGGTACGGGTCGTTGAGCAGGTTGATCCGCAGGTAGTCGCCCGCGGCCTTGTAGTTGAAGTTCCAGCTCAGCTGGATCGGGCCGCGGCCGTAGTAAGCGGCTTGACCTGCCGGGCAGCCATATGGCTGGCTGCGGTCGCAGTAGTGCGGGTAGTTCGCCTGGTTCTGCTCCCTGATGTGCACGAGACCGCCGGTCTCGTGGTGCACGTTGGCGAGGAACGCGGCTGCTTCCTGCTTCTTGATGGTGGTGCTGCCGGAGTTGGCGAAGGTGGTGAACGAGTCCATCGCCTGGGTGAGCCCGGAGTATGTATAGAAGCTGTTCCGGCTCGGGAACATCTGGTTGAACTGCGCCTGGGTGACGATGAAAGTGGCGGCGGAGCTAGGCGCGGCAGGGACGACTATCGCGGTGGACGCGACCACGGTGAAGGCCGTGAGGGCACGACGAAGTAGCGACACTGCTGGCTCCTTTGTATGCAGGGGGAAGGATGCGGAGTGCCTTGTGCCCATCACTAAACCGCGAGTGGTCTATACCAGTCAACCCCCTGTCATTGGAGGTGTCCGGCCGTGCTGTCAACGTCATGACAGGGATATGAAATGTGCGGTTGGCAGGATATGTACCCAGGGAGCTCGGTCACCCCAGTCACCGAGCTCCCGCCAAGCTTCCCCAACGCGCGCAGGGCAAGGAAGTGACCTACTACCCGGATCTCTCGCCATATCGGTACACCGTGGCCGACCAGCCGATGCTCAACGTCGGATGGCTGGAGCCGGGTGCGTACTTCCCGCGCGGACCGGTGCCCGCCCAGCTCGTCGACGCGTTGCTCAAACTAGGCACGCGGCCTCGTAACAAGTTGCGCGGATTCCACTTCTGCGAATTCTGCTCGCGCTATCGCGGCACAGGCGAGATCCATGTCGTCGGTGCGTCCGGAATCCGTTACGCCGCACCAATGTTGATCATCCACTACATCTTCGCCCACCGATACCGCCCGCCGAAGGAGTTTGTCGAGGCGGTGCTCAGTCCGGTCTGTGCTGTCGCATAGCGTGGTACGTGAACAGTGTGGTCAGCAGGGCAGTGAAGGTTTGCCTGTCCTCAGTGGGCAACGGGCCAAGTAGCTCGTCCTGCACCTTGTCCAGCGCCCGGTCCAGGCGTCGCAGCTGTCGTTCGCCTGCTTTGGTGAGGGTCACGATGTTGCGGCGCCGATCTTCGGGGTCGGTCGTCCGCTCGATGACACCCTGCTCGCCCAGCTCGTTCACGGCCGAGGCCACATCGCTGCGGTCCATATTGCACCGACGGCCGAGCACGGCCTGGCTTGCGGCACCGAACTCGTCAAGCGCGGCAAGGATCCGGTAGTGGTAGCCGCGCGCGCCCTCTTTGGCGAAACCGTCGGACGCCAACCGATGCGCGTGCACTGCCAACTGGTTGATCAACCAGCTCGGCTTCGCGGCAAGGCGCGCGGGAGTCTCTTCCACGGCAAGCACTCTACATTGTTGGCAAGGCCAACGAATAACGGTATGGTTGGCGCCACCAACGAAAAAAGGGGGACTCATGGACCGTGTGGAGATCGCCGGACTGCTCGCCCGGCTCGCACACCTGCTTGACGAGGCCAGGTACGAGGACGCGGCAACCGTTTTCGCCGACGACGCAGTCATTCGCTCACCGCGAGGAGGCGAGGTGCGCGGTATCGCCGACCTGATCAGCTTTTTGCAGCGGGCGCACGTTGAGGACGAACGCACGCAGCACATCACCACCGATGTCGTGGTCGATGTCGAGGGTGATCAGGCGTCGATGTCGGCGAACCAGCTCGTTTTCTTCTACCGTGCAGGCCAGCCGCCCCACCGCAGAAGCGGCTTGCGACTGGCCTACACGGCCGTGCGAACGTCGATGGGCTGGCGGATCAGCGAAGGCGAAGTCGTGCCCGCCTGGATAGACGGGCCGCCGGTCACGGTTGTTGCTTAGTGAGCGCGAACAGCGCTCCTGTGGGATCACGCAAGATCACGCGTCCGGTTGAGCCACTGACGTAGGCGGCACCGAGTTGCTGGGCGCGCTCAGCATCAGACTCTGGGCTGTCGCTGGCGAATTCGACCAACCAGAGCGACCGCTGCGTTGTGGGCATCCCAGGTGGTGGGCCGATGCGAGCGACGAAATCCGTCGTCCAGTGCAGGGCCGACTGGTGGAAGTCGGCTGCGCCGCTGACATCGTCGGTAAGCAGACTGACGCCAGCGAACGTGCCGAATTCGCCGACAAGATCCATGCCGATGTGGCGGCCGGGTTGCCAGAGAGACACCGGTGCGCCCACGGGGTCAAGCGCGACGGCGGCGCTACCGAGCGCTTTGCCGTGCAGTGTGCACAACCAATACCCGCTGGAGTCCGACTCGGTGATGGTCCAGCCGAACAGTGCCGAGTAGAACGCTTGCGTCGCTGCCGGATTGGGCGTGCCAAGGTCGATCCAGCACACGCTCCCCTCTGGGTATCGCATGGGATCTGCCTTTCCAGTGATCTCGGCCCCTTCTTCGGCGAAGGGACCGAGATCAACTTTCCGCACTCCGCGACCGTCCGCAACGTACGCGTGGGCGGCGCATCAGGCGGTTACGGCAAGCGCTTGGCCCACGCGCGCACTTCCTGGAAGTGCTTGTCCCGCAAGCCAGACGCGGGATCGACGTGACACAGCAGGGTCGGCGTGCCGTCCCGTTCCGCCTCGAAGTTCTGCTGTCCGCGGTTGAACTGGTCGTCGAACCACGCGAGCGGGCGACCGGCCGCGTAATCCGAGACAGCGGGCCACTTCCAGTCACGTCGGACGGTGAACTCGATGACCGGCAAGGGCGGCAGGCCGAGCACGGGGCCGATGTAGTCGTTGGCCTCGTGCTGCCAGCTCGTCGCCCACACCAGGGTCAGGCCGGTTTCCTCGGCAAGTGCTCGCAACAGGACACCGTGCCGTGGGTTGAGCCAAACCCGCAGGCCCTTGCGCTTGCTGGTGTACCAGCCTCCGCTCTTGGTCTGACGGAAGGTTTCGTAGCCCGGCGGCCTGCGGTGGGCCTTCGCGGCGAAGGGGTTGAGTGGGCCGTCGACGTCTAAGAGGGCATCTGATCTTGGTTGGGGCGATATGTCTGTGTCGGGTGACGGCTGATACCTTGATCAACTTGTGGGGTCCCGGCGTGCGTACCGCAGCGACTTGTCCGATGCTCGCTGGGCGTTGATCGAGCCAACGCTGACGGCGTGGCGTGCTGCCCGGCGTGGGCCGGGAACCGTGATGCGCGTGCATGACTTGCGGGAGATCGTGAACGCGATCCTGTACGTGTGCCGGACCGGGATCGCCTGGGAGTATCTGCCGCACGACTTCCCGCCCTGCAAGACGGTTTATGACTACTACGCCAAGTGGGAAGCCGATGGCACAACGGAAACGCTGCATGACCTGTTGCGTGACCAAGTCCGCGTCGCGAAAGGCCGCGCTGCTGCCCCGACGGCGGCGATCATCGACTCGCAGAGCGTGAAAACCTCCTGCAATGTCAGCGAATCCAGTCAGGGTATCGACGCGGGCAAGAAGATCAAGGGCCGCAAACGGCACATCGCCACCGATGTGCTCGGCCTGCTGCTGGCGGTAATCGTGACCGCGGCGTCGGTGCAGGATTCCGCTGGCGGGCAACAGGTTCTCGATCATCTCGCCGCTGCGCATCCGACCGTGTCGGCGGCATGGGTGGACGGTGGCTACAACAACACAGTCATCCGTCATGGAGCCCAGCGGGGTATCCGGGTTGAGGTCGTCAAACGCCCTTCTGCCAAGGGATTCCACGTGTTGCCCCGGCGGTGGGTAGTGGAGCGCAGTCTGGGCTGGCTGATGCAACACCGCCGACTCGCGCGCGACTACGAAGCCCTGCCCCAGCGGTCGCGCACGATGGTCCACTGGGCGATGACTAACATAATGAGCCGCACCCTGACCGGGGAATCCACCCAAACCTGGCGAAACGATCCACCCAAAGCAGACATTCTTGCCTAACTAAGATCAGATGCCCTCTAAGAGCAACAATCCTCGGGACATGGCAGGGCTCCTTATGGCAAACGAGACCCACCCGGGAGTCGAACCCGGAATCAATGGTTTTGCAAACCATTCCACGACCGTCGTGACGTGGGCCGAAAAATAAAACGTGGGCCGTCAGGGACTCGAACCCCGAACCCGCTGCTTAAGAGGCAGCTGCTCTGACCAATTGAGCTAACGACCCGCGGAGGATGCAGGATTCGAACCTGCGCGGCTGTCACACCGACTACCGTTTTCGAGACGGCTGCCTTACCAGGCTCGGCCAATCCTCCCTTTTTCTCTCCTACTACGCTCCCGGTCCAGGGTTCGAACCTGGATCAACGGATCCAAAGTCCGTTGTGCTGCCAATTGCACCAACCGGGACCGAACCCCTCGTGAGTGTTTTCGCCGGTTCTAACCGGCGAAAACACTCACGACCTTTACTGCGTACCCCTGGCAGGATTCGAACCTGCACTTGACGCGTTCTGAGCGCGCTGCCTCTCCCGTTGGGCTACAGAGGTGTGGTGCGGTCCGGGGGAGTCGAACCCCCACTGGACAGGATCTCGGCCTGGTGCCTCTGCCAGTTGGGCGAGTGGCGCGTCTCGAAACGTTCGCCGGGTTTCTCGACGGCCCAGCTTCCCGCTGGACGCACCGGCCAAAGGCGCCGGTACACCCGGTACAGGCACCTTCGTCCGGCACGCCCAGCGAAAACCTGGATCCGCCGAATAAACCCAGCAACATTCCGAGACACACCACTAGAACCGCATCGTGACGCGTACGGGATTCGAACCCGTGTCATCGGTGTGAGAGACCGATATCCATACCGCTGGACCAACGCGCCTTAGCTGTGAAGAACGCAGCAGCCGATCCGGGAGTCGAACCCGGGCTTCCATGGTGAAAGCATGGCGGCCTAACCGTTAGCCGAATCGGCCATTTCTGGGCAGCCCGAATAAAGAAAGCCGCCCTTGCCGGTCATTCCGGCGGGCGGCTCTCGTGTGCTGACCAGTCAGGTCATGGCGAGAGCCGACAGCGCTCCAGTTCGAGCTTGGATGATTGACACTTCAGGCTGATGACCATGACTGTCCTTCCAAGCTCGATTCGCGTTTGATGTTTAAAACTATGACGCATGGCGGGTATTGCCGTCAACGCTATTTTCCGGCGATCTTGCTTCCGTGGTCTGGACCACGTAGGGTCCCATCGACCGTCCGAGAGGGCGCGCCGCCGGTTTCACGCTTCACATCCGAGGAGACCGGTATGCGCAAGTTCAGGGCGGCCGTATGTGCGGCCGTCGCGTTGACCATGGTCGGGACCGGCCAACCCGCGTTAGCGACCGACTCGACGGCGAGCATCACCATCGACAGCGCGAACCCGGCCGGGCGGCTGCGAGGAGACTTCGTCGGCCTGTCGTTCGAGATCCGTGAGCTCGGCATCGGCAACCTGGACATCAGCAAGGGCAACGTGCTGCAGATGTTCAAGACGCTCGGCCGGGACAGCAACATCCGCCTCGCGGGCAACACGCTCGACCGTGACACGCTCTGGGTCCCGCGCGGCCAGCAGCCACCGAACCCGCTGCCCGAGTGGGTCGCGAACACGCTGACGCCCGCCGACATCGAACGCCTCAACCGGCTGCTCAAGGCCACTGGCTGGAAGACCGAAGTCGGTATCAACGTCGGCCGCTGGGACCCGGTGCTCGGGCCGGACCAGGCCAAGGAACTGACCAAGATCCTGGGCGACCGCCTGATCGGTGCCGAGTGTGGCAACGAGCCCGACCAGTGGGCGCTGCGCGGCTACAAGCCACAGGGCTACGCCTACGCCGACTACCGCAAGGACTGGGCGGTCTGCGCGGAAGCCGTTGGCGGCAAGCGTCTCGCCGGGCCGGACACCGCGGGCACGTCCTCCTCGTGGGCCGCGAACCTCGCCCGCGACGAGCGCGACAAGCTTTCGATGCTGACGGTCCACCAATACCCCGCTGGCGCCACGACGACCATCCCGACGCTGCTCTCGCCGGAGCTGCGCACCAACCAGCTCAACTCTCTGCAGACGAACCTGGCCGCAGCCAAGGAGCAGGGCCTGCTCTTTCGGGTCGACGAGGCCAACTCGACCTACAGCGGCGGCATCGACGGCGTCAGCAACAAGTACGCCTCGGCCCTGTGGAGCATGGACTACGCGCTGCAACTGGCCCAAGGCGGCGTTGACGGCATCAACGTCCACGGCGGCCTCGGCGTGTGCAACGAGCCGATCTGGAACGGACGCTTCCAGCGCTACACCCCGTTCTGCGCGGCCAGCAAGGAAGACGAGCTCGCGCAGGTCTACAAGGCCATGCCGATCTACTACGGCCTGTGGATGGCGCGTCAGATGGGTGCGGGCAAGTTCCTGCCGCTGCAGCTGACCACCGACCGCAACATCACCGCGTACGCCGTGAAGGGTGACGACGGCCGCACCCGCATTGCCGTGGTGCAGAAGGAAGACACCACCGCCGCACCGGTCAAGCTCGACATCAAGGTGGGCAACCGGGTCCGTAACGCCGAGGTGGTGACCATGACCGGCGCCAACCTGGCCGAGGAGGCCACCGCGGTCCAGGGCTCCACTGTGGACCGTCGTGGTCAGCTCAAGGCGCGCCCGGACAACGTCCGCGTGCGCGGCGGGTCACTCAACCTGAACCTGAAGGCAGGCAGCGCGGTCGTGATCACCCTCTGCTGAAACCCCTCGTGAGTGGTTAGCCGTGTTCTAACCCTGCTAACCACTCACGAGGATCTAGCTGCTGATTCTGATGCCCAGGGCCGAGGCGAGGCTGTAGGCCAGGCTTCCGAGGTCGTCGCTGTCCACAACGGCGCCTCGGAGGCTGGTCACCCCGCCAATGCCGAGCAGGTTGCAGTTGGTGAACTTGGTCCCGTCCAGCTGCGCGTTCGCGAACTGGGCGCCTTGCAGGTCACACGACTCGAACCGGATCCGCCGCAGGTCGGCGTTCTGAAAATCCGCTTCCCGCAGGTTGCAGTCCCGGAACACAGTTGCCTTGAAGGTCGCGAACCGGAAGCTGGTCAGATCGATCCGGCATTCTGTGAACGTCGTGCTCCGGAACACGCACTCGGCCCACTTCGAGCCCGTCAGCCTGCTGTCGGTGAGCGTGCTGTCGATCAGGGAAGTGGCGCGGGCGTTGATGTTCGCCAGATCGCAGTTGTCGAACGTCGACTCGGTGAACATGGACTTGACCATGGTCACCGCGGCCAGCCGGGTGTCGGTGAACGTGCACTGGTCGATCTCCATCGACTCGGCCGTCCGGCCGGTCAGGTCGAGCCCGGTGTAGTCCAGCGCGCGGTACGCGACGTCGTTCTCGAAATCGTGCTCTGCCAGATTCGCGCGACTACTCATGGGGGCGACCTTATCGGCCGCCCCCATGATGCTATCTACGGCAGCGAGTTCAGGAACGGCTCGTGGCTGTTCTGGAATTCCCAGTTGTAGTAACGGTCCCAGTTGATCGACCACGTCATCAGCCCGCGGAACGCCGGCGACGCGCCGCCCCGCAACGTGTAGCCGCCACAACCTTGGTTACGTGCCAAGCAGTTCACTGCTGCCTGCACTTGAGCTGGTGCGGTGTAACCGTTTCCGGCACTGACCGCGGCGGGAACACCGAACGCGATCTGGTCCTCACGCAGGCCGGGGAACGTGTGCCCGGTGCGTGCCACGGTGAAACCGGCCTTGATCATGTCGGTCATCGCGATGTGGAAGTCCGCGCCGCCCATGTTGTGGTACTGGTTGTCAAGGCCCATCACCGGACCGGAGTTGTAGTCCTGGACGTGCAGCACGGTCAGTGCGTCACGCATCGCGTGAATCACCGGAAGGTATGAACCCGTGCGGTTGTCGCCACCGCCCGCGCCACCGTAGAACTGGTAGCCAACCTGTACGAAGAACGTCTCGGGCGCCATCGTCAGCACGAACCGCGAGCCGTACCTGTTCTTCAGCGTCCGCAGTGCGGAGATCAGGTTGACGATCACCGGCGTGGTCGGGTTGCGGAAGTCCGTGTCACCGGCGTTCAGGTACAGCGAGTGGCCCTCGAAGTCGATGTCAAGCCCGTCAAGGCCGTACTTGTCGATGATCGCGCTGACCGAGTTGACGAACGCGTCCCGCGCGCCGGTCGAAGTCAGCTGGACCTGGCCGTTCTGGCCGCCGATCGAGATCAGGACCTTCTTGCCCTTGGCCTGCTTGGCACGGATTCCGGCGATGAAGTCGGCCTCGGACTCGACGTTCGGGCACTCCGCGACCGGGCACTGCCGGAACCGGATGTCACCGGACGTGACCGAAGTCGGCTCGCCGAACGCCAGGTTGACGATGTCCCACGCGTCCGGCACATCGGCCATCCGCAGATACCCGGAACCGTTGGCGAAACTCGCGTGCAGATAGCCGATCAGCGCGTGCTTAGGCAGGCCGACGTTCGGGCAACCCGTTGTGGTGCCGGAAACCTGTGCGGTCTTGGCCGATTCGCCTGCGGTGTTGTACGCGGCCACCGAGTAGCTGTGTGTCGAGCACACCGCGAGGCCGGTGATCGTGGTCGACGTGCCCGTGACCGTCGCTCTCACGACACTTCCTTCGTACACGCGGTAACCAGTCACGGTCCCGGCCGCGGCGCCCCAGGACAGGGCGATCGAGGAGTTCGTGACCGCGCCGACGGTCGGATTCCCAGGCGTACCAGGGGCTCCCGGGGTACCGCCGCCAGGGCCGTCCAGGCTGATGTCGTCGGCGTTGAACGTGCCCGCGCCGTACCAACCGTGCAGGTACAGCTCGGCTGAGGTCTGGCTGGCGCCGGTGGTGAAGCTCAGCTTCAGCTCGGCGTAGTTGGTGGCGGCCGTCCAAGTCGACACTCCACCAGTGATGCCCAGGTAGACAGGGTTTCCGCGGACCCACGCTGACACGGCGTACGTCGTGTTGGGCACGACCGAGACAGTCTGCGAGCACCTGCCGATGTCCTGCCCGGTCGCGGTCGACGCGAGCGCGTGGCTGCCGGTGCGCACAGGGCTCGAGACAACGGTGCCGTTCTGGCACGTCCAGCCGGACGTCGAACCGGCTTCGAATCCGGGGTTGGTGAGCAGATTGGCCGCTCCGGCAGGCGCCGCGCCTGCCACCATGGCCGAGACGATCAGGGCGAACGCGGTGAACAGCGCGGATAACCTCCGCACGGCGGAACGCGACATTGCATCCTCCATGGGTGGCGAGGCAGGGTGCCACCGACCACATTGTGCGAACCTGATGACCAGGTTGTCTAGACCAAATCGCGGACTAGCCTGAAGCCGTGGAAGAACAGTGGAACCAGGCTGTCCTGGTGTTGGGCGGTACCCCGAACGACGCCGCTGCGGACTTGACACGGCGTTACGAAGAGCCGCATCGCTTGTATCACAACACTTCTCACGTTCTCGCGGTCCTGCGTGCGGCTCGGGAAATCGCTGATGTCACCTCGCGAGAGTGGGCGATCCTGACGTTGGCGATCTGCGCGCACGACGTCATCTACGACGCGCGCCCCGGCGACGACGAACGCGCCAGCGCCGCTTGGGCGCGTACACAACTGTCGTCCTCGGGAGTGGCCGCGCACCACGTCGAACAGGTCGCTTCGCTCGTGCTCGCGACTCTGGGGCACCAGTCGGATGATCCGCTCGCGCACGTGCTCTTGGACGCAGACCTTTCCATCCTCGGATCCGCGCCGGAGGTGTACGACGCTTATGCCGTCGCTGTCCGTGCTGAGTACTCGGCGGTGTCGGAGTCTTCGTGGCGTCAGGGCCGATCGAAGGTTCTGCGGAGCTTGCTTGACCGTGCGGACCTTTTCCGTACGCCCCAAGCAATTTCTCGGTGGGACGCGCTCGCACGAGAGAATCTACGGCGCGAGCTGTCCACATTGCGAGAAGATTCTCCCAAATCTTAGGAATTGACGCTAGCGTAGTCAGTATGCCCAGGTACACCCACGGACACCATGAGGCCGTACTGCGGTCCCACCGGACCCGAACGGTGGCGAACTCGGCGGCGTATCTGCTGCCCTACCTGAACTCTGAAATGTCCCTTTTGGACGTAGGCTGCGGCCCGGGGACGATCACCGCGGACTTCGCGGACCTCGTCGCCACGGTGACAGCGATCGAACCTGTGGCAGAAGCCCTTGCCCTGGCCCAAGATCATGTGCAGAAGCCGAACGTACGGTTCGAAGTCGCCGATGTGTTCACGTTGCCCTACGCGGACAAAACGTTTGACGTGGTGCACGCACACCAGGTCCTGCAGCACCTGCACGACCCGATCGCCGCGTTAAGAGAAATGCGCCGGGTAAGCAAAGGCATTGTGGCCGCGAGAGATTCCGATTACACAGCATTCGCCTGGTACCCAGCAGTGCCCGCGTTGGACGACTGGCTCGCACTGTACAAGAAAGTGGCGTATCGAAACGGCGGTGAACCCGACGCGGGCCGACGCTTGTTCGCATGGGCACGCGCGGCGGGATTCACCGACGTCGCCGCAAGCGCCTCGGTGTGGTGCTATGCCACACCCGAAGAACGCTCATGGTGGGGTGGAATGTGGGCAGACCGCATTCTGCAGACCGCGATTGCCGAGCAGGCAGAAGCATACGGCTATGCCACCCGGTCAGACTTGCAGCGGATATCCGACGGCTGGCGCGAATGGGCGGACTTGGCAGACGGCTGGTTCAGCCTCCTGCACGGCGAAATCATCTGCCGCGGCTGAACTCAGCCCGCTGCGCTTCCGCCGCCACTGCTAAATCCGCCATCCGCTTACCGGCCACCGCTCGGCCGCCATCGGCCATCCGTCACTTGCCGTCGGCTCAGCTGCCATTGGCTCATCCGCCATCCGTCGTCGGCTTAGCCGACACTCCGCAGCACTCTGGCCACAATCCCCGTCACAACCAGCCAGAACACCGCAGCCAAGCCGAAGTTGAGGATGATCGTGAACGTCGTGTTCCCGGTGTCGAACAGGTTCACGAACCACAGCCCGACCACCTCGGACCACTGTGCGACCCAACTCACCAACCCGTTGCTGAAATTGGCGTTGAACAGCACGAACACAATGTGCGCGATCAGCAGCACAGCCAGTGCGCTACCGGCAAGGTTCACCAGACTCGCGGCAGTGCGGCGGCCGCTCGTCGCGTTGTAGGTGCTCATACGAATCCAACGTACGCACGATTCCTGTGAAGAACCTATCGATCCTGTAATGGTTTGGTCAGCCGGATAGTGAATACGGTTCGTCCGGGTTGACTGCTTAGCGAGATTTCGCCACCGTGCGAGCCAACCACCGCGGAGACAATCGCCAGGCCCAATCCAGTGCTTCCGGCGGCACGGGACCGTGAGCTATCGCCACGAGCAAACCTCTCGAATACCTCAGGTTGAAGCTCAGCGGGAATTCCCGGGCCGTCGTCAGCGACCGTGATCACCACATGGTTGTCCTCAGTGGAAAGTTTGGTGGTCACCGTCGTGCCAGGGGGAGTGTGCGTTCTTGCGTTGCTCAACAGGTTCGTGATCACCTGGTGCAGCTGCCCACTGTCGCCCATCACGGTCACCGGAACGCCTGGGGCATCGAGAACCCAGTGATGGTCGCGCCCAGCGACATGCGCGTCGGCGACAGCATCCGTGACCACCCGGGACAGATCCACCGGCTGATGCACGGCTGGTCGGCCAGAATCCAAGCGCGCCAACAGAAGCAAGTCCTCGACGAGCGTGGTCATCCGCGCTGACTCGGATTCAACCCGACTCATCGCGTGCGCGATGGCTGGCGGCACATCATCGCCGCTGCGCCTGGCCAGTTCGGCGTAACCACGGATCGCCGCGAGGGGTGTGCGCAGCTCGTGACTGGCATCCGCGACGAACTTGCGAACCCGCGTTTCGCTGGCTTGACGTGCGGCCAGAGCCGCGGAGATGTGTTCGAGCATCCGGTTGAGAGCGTGCCCGACCTTGCCGACCTCGCTCCGCGGATCGGTGTCGTCATCCGGCACCCGCTCGGACAATGCGACTTCGCCCTGGTCAAGCTTCATTTCCGAGACTCGGCCAGCGGTCGCGGCGACCCGGTTGAGCGGCCGCAACGTGCGTCGCACGATCAAAGCGCCGACCGCACCAGCCAGCGCCACCCCGGTGAGCGCCACCCCGCCCATGATCCAGCCGAGCCGCATGAGCGTGGAGTTCACGCCCGTCATGGGCAGGCCCATGACCATAACGTCGCCACCACGTGTGCGGCTGGCCGTCATCCGGTATTGCCCGAGCTCAGGGCCCAGACTGCACGTTTCCGGCGTCCGATCGAGCGGCACGTCGTTGATCGTTTCCTCGGGCACGTCCACCACGTGCGTGCCGTCTGCCCTGACGACCCGCGCCAACACGTCGCCGCGGTAGATCAGCGCGCCGAACGTGCCGTTCCCCTGGCCCTCGACGAGCAGTGTCTCCGGGCTGGGCGGCTTGGCGTCGTATGACCCCTTATCACCGTGATCAGGCGGGGAATCGAGTTCGTACACCGCCCGGTTGTGGGCGTCTTGTAACTGCTGGTCCAGCCGCGCGACCAGGAATTCGCTGAGCGCGACTTCGGTGATCACGCCGATCATCGCGGACATGACCGCGAGCAGGCCGATGAGCTGGGCGAGCAGCCGTGCCCGCAGCGTCCAGCGCCGTTTAGTTCGCTGGCTTGAGGACATAGCCGGCGCCCCGCATGGTGTGAATCATTAGCCTGCGCCCGGCGTCGATCTTCTTGCGTAAGTAGGAAATATAGAGCTCGACCACATTGGCCTGGCCACCGAAGTCGTAGTTCCACACCCGATCGAGAATCTGGGCCTTGCTCAGCACCCGCTTCGGATTGCGCATGAGGAAGCGCAGCAACTCGAACTCGGTAGCGGTCAACTCGATGAAGTCGCCGCCACGGACAACCTCCCGGCTGTCCTCATCGAGGGTGAGATCCCCGACCGTGAGAGTAGATCCATCCTCAGCGGCTACGACCCTGGTCCGACGAAGCAGAGCCCGAAGTCGTAGAACAACCTCCTCCAAGCTGAACGGCTTGGTGACGTAGTCATCGCCACCCGCGGTCAATCCAGCGATCCGGTCCTCGACAGCATCCTTGGCGGTCAGGAAAAGCACCGGCAGGTTCGGCTCCTCAGCGCGCAGCCTGCGCAGCACCTCAAGGCCGTCGAGGTCAGGCAGCATGATGTCGAGGACGACCACGTCAGGCCGGAATTCCTTGGCGAGCTTGACCGCACTCAGGCCGTCGGTGGCGCAGTTGGTCTCCCATCCCTCGAATCGCAGCGCGATGGTGATCAGCTCGGCGAGGGCTAACTCGTCGTCGACAACGAGGGCACGGATCGGATTTCCGTCGGCTCGTCGCAGGTCAGGGCCGGGTGTCATGGCTGCACACTCTCCGGTCCGCGGTTAAGCCCAGGCTGTGCCGTACCTGTGTATCAGCTGTGGACTCACCGGGCCAACGGCAAGTACTCGCCGCTACCGAGGTGTGACGACCTGAGGCGTCCGCTCACCGTGGCGATCCCAGAATTCGGCTGCGGTAATGCCCATCAGCACGACATCCTGGTGCCGACCAGCGAAGAAGACATGGTCACGCCGCCGTCCTTCATGGACGAACCCGAGGTTCTGGTGAAGGAGTATCGAAGGCTCGTTGACGGCGAGAATGCTGACCTCGCACTTGTGATACCGACGCTCACCGAACATGTAAGCCAGCACCAGGATGATCGCTTCACTGGCGTAGCCACGCCGCTTGTACTCGTGTCCGATGCTCACGCCGTAGTCGAACCGCCCAGCCACCCGGTCAGAGTTCGGCAGCGACACAGACCCGACGAGCACCCCGTCAATGGCCTCGATGGCCAGCATGAACTCGTCGTCCGCAGGCTGACGCGCCGACTGCTCCTCGGCCCACTGCCGATACCCCGCAGCCGACCGAGGCGGATACATCAAGTCGGCGGACCGCATGTCGGCAGAGTTCTCGTCGAACCGCTGGAACGCTTCCCAGTCCTCGGGCTCGATACCCCGAAGCCGAACCTTCGTACCGACCCAGATAGAAGTCATGGAGACGATCACATCGCTACGAACCAAGCTTTGCCAACCCAGATTCGAACGCGAAGAGCACGAGGCCAACCCGGTCCCGGCAGTCGAGTTTGGACAGCAAGCTGCCGATGTGAGTTTTGACGGTGCCATCAGCCATACGAAGCCGGTCGGCGATCTCCTTGTTGTTGGCGCCAGTGGCGATCTGTTGCAGCACATCGACTTCACGCCCAGTCAGCGTCTTGATCCGAGGATCGGCGGTCCGACCAGGAAGCGAGTCGAGAACGTGGCCCAACAGCCGCCGCGTGGCTGTCGGCGCGACAACGGACCCACCGTCTGCCACAGCGTGGATGGCCGAGAGCAACTCCTCCTGCCGAGCATCCTTGAGGAGGAACCCGGCAGCCCCGGCCTTCAACGCGGCGAAAACGTACTCATCCAGGTCAAACGTGGTGAGGATGAGCACCCGGGCACGATGCCCAAGCCGCGTGAGCTCGGCCGTGGCCGCAACCCCGTCCATGACCGGCATCCGAATATCCATCAGGACGACGTCAGCATCGGTGGACTTCAACGCCTCGACAGCGGCGGAACCGTCAGCAGCCTCACCAACAACACGAAGCTCAGGATCGGACTCGATCATCATCTGAAACCCAGTCCGAATAAGCCGCTGGTCATCAACAAGAAAGACGGACAAGCTCATCCGATCACGGCTCCAAGCAAAGAGGGGTTCCCTGCGCTACCAGTTGGCGTGAACCAGCTACCGCCGCACTCGAAGTGACCCACCCCGCAATCAACCAGCCCCACGCCGTGTCCACCATTGCAGCACACCGTGTTCCACGTTCCGGCACACCGAGATGCCCGGTGAACGGGTGCCCGCTGTGGGGAAACTGAAAGGCTATCGGCATCGAGCATTCGACGCACGCAAAGGCGAACATGGTGTGTTGGAACGGTGGACACGCAGTGCGGTGAGCCTTCAGCGCACGGTCGATCCAGATGAAGCCTCTCTCGAAGCGCCGAGCGGAATCACGGCATGAACCTCATAGCCTCCATCAGTTAATGGTCCCGCGGTCAGGCTGCCGCCATGAGCCTCAACACGTTCGCGCATCGTGTCCAGGCCATGCCCCTTGCCATCCGAAGTAGCCGCTGTGCCGCTTCCGTTATCCCGCACGACAATCTCAGTGTTGACCGTATCCGCTGCCACCCGGACATCCACCGTTGCCTGCGGCCCCGCATGGCGCAGGAAATTGGTCAACGCCTCCTGGACAACCCGGTACATCGTGAAACCCAACGCCGGGTTGATGTCGCCGGTAACAGTCAGCTTCGCGCGGTCGCCGACGCGGCCGACCAGTTCACGGATCCCGGCCGGGCCATCCTGGTTCGTGGGCAGGCTGCCGCTTCTGAGTAGGGTGACCATCTCGCGGATCTCATTGAGTGCCTTGCGTGATTCGTCCGCGATCACATCGAGGATTTCCGGTGCGCGATCAGGACTTCGGCGCACGAGTGACCGACCGCCTTCGGCCTGCACGGCGATCAGCGACAAGGAGTGCGCCACGATGTCGTGCACTTCTCGCGCTATCTCACTGCGTTCCTCAGCTGCCTGTGCGCGGGCGTACGCCAGCGCGGCCTCTTCTCGCTCCCGCACGCGCAGCCCCACGCCGTAGACGGCCAGGATGAACAAGGCGTAGGCGCCAGCCGTTTGGGCGATATCCTTGGCGTTGTGGTCAGGCAGCCACAACACTGGCGCTATCAACGCTCCGACGACGGCGATGCCCACGCCGATCAGGCCAAGTGTTCGGCCGGACCACCGGCGCAGGCTGTACACCATGATCGGCACGGCCAGGATTGACATGCTTGGTTGGGGCAAAAGCCATGCCTGCGCCGCGGCAGCCACTGTCGCCACGGCCAGTGCCGCTGCCGGGAACGTACGGCGGATCGCCAGCGATGCGCACAAGGGCAACGCAAGCAGGCACTCCGTGACGTTCGGGAGCGCGTAGGCCACACTCAGGACGGTCAGTACGACCGCCCAGACTGTGTCCGCTATCCATGGGCGAGTTACCACGATCGCTACATTAGGCGGTTGATTCAGTGTTCACATCGGAGCACGGTCCATGGTTGTCTCCTACTAGGGTCTGGGTTTGTGACCGCCCCCTCCTACCTCACTGATACCCGGAATTCCTACGACGTCGTTGCCTCCGCGTACGCCGAGATGATCGACGGCAAGCTCGACGAGATGCCGTTCGACCGCGCGGTGCTCGCGGTTTTCGCCGAGCGTGTGCGCGGGACGGTTGCCGACATCGGCTGCGGACCTGGCCGGTTGACCACGCACCTCGCGAGCCTCGGCCTCGACGTGTTCGGTATCGATCTTTCCCCCGGCATGGTCGATGTGGCCCGGCGTTCCTATCCTGACCTGCGGTTTGAGGTGGGCTCGATGACAGCGCTCGACCTGCCGGACGGCAAGCTCGGCGGCATCGTGTCGTGGTACTCGATCATCCACATGCCACTCGACGTGCAGCCGACCATCTTCGCCGAGTTCTTCCGGGTACTCGAACCAGGCGGGGAACTCGTGCTGGCGTACAAGGCAGGCGACGAAAAACGGCACTTGTCGCACGCGTACGGTCACGACCTTTCCCTTGACGTGTATTGGATGCCCACCGATCGGGTGGCATTCCTTGCCAAACAGGCCGGATTCGTGGAAGTCGCCAGGCTCGATCGCGCGGCGGACGTGGACGAGAAAGGCCCGCAGGGCTATTTCCTTGCCAGGAAACCGTAGGGCGTGCCGCTGGTTACAGGTCAGCCACCAGTGCATGACGTGTACTGCGCGCGGTGATCTCCGGTGGGATGATGCGGCGGGGCCCGACACCAGGTGGAGGAGACGGCATGGCCGGTCAGTTCGAGGCGACGGTGGAGATCGACCGCCCGGTCGAGGAGGTCTACGCGTTTCTCGCCGAAGGTACGAACGATCCGAAGTTCAGCCCGCGCGTGCTGCGGATCGACAAGTCGCCGGACGGCCCGACCGCCGTCGGCACGGTCTTCACCAGCACGGTGAAGGACGCGGGGATGAAGACCCAGCGGCAGTTCAAGATCACCGAACTCGAGCCGAACCGCACGATCCGCTGGGCCGAGCAGTCGACCAACCTGGTGATGGCCGTCGACGGCGGCTACGACATCGAGTCCATTTCGGACACCACGACCCGAGTCCGGATCTTCAACGTCCTTGAGGGACGCGGAATAGGCAAGCTCCTGCTCGGCTTCGCGGTGCGCATGGCTCGTAAAGACGCACCGGCGTTCGGCAACCGCATCAAGGCGGCCATAGAGGAGGCGACCTGACCCGGAACTAAGACCACGGTCATAGACAACTCTGGACCGTGCTCCGATGCGCAAAACCCCGGCAAATTCATAACGTTGAACGCGTGCGAAGCGCAGCATCGGCGAAAAGCCTGAAGAAGACATACGGTACGGGCGATACAGCGGTATCGGCCCTGCGAGGGGTGACCGTGGATTTCCCCGCGGGCACGTTCACCGCGATCATGGGCCCGTCCGGATCCGGCAAGTCCACCCTGATGCACTGCCTCGCGGGCCTGGACAGAGCCGACGACGGTGAGGTCCACATCGGCGGCGCGGAGATCACCGCGCTGTCCGATCGCGAGCTCACCAAGGTTCGTCGCGACCGGATCGGGTTCGTGTTCCAGTCCTTCAACCTGATCCCGACATTGACCGCGATGCAGAACATCGTATTGCCCCTCGACCTCGCCGGGCGCAAGCCCGACCGGGACAGACTGGGCGCGGTGGTCCGTTCGCTGGGCATCCACGACCGGTTACAGCACCGCCCCGGCGAACTGTCCGGCGGGCAGCAGCAACGGGTCGCGATCGCGCGCGCGTTGGTCACCCGGCCCGACGTGCTTTTCGCTGACGAGCCAACGGGAGCGCTCGATTCGACAACGGCATCGACACTGTTGTCCTTTCTACGCACGTCATGCCGTGACCTCGGACAGACCATCGTGATGGTCACGCACGACCCGATCGCGGCGTCGTTCGCGGACCGCGCATTGGTGCTGAGCGATGGGCGCATCGTCGACGATATCGATGAGCCCACCGCGGATTCGGTCCTCGGTGCAATGAGGAGTCTGGCGGCATGAGGTTCTTGGCGTTGCGCAATGCCGTGGCAGAAGTGCGCATGAATCCCCGGCGAGTGGTGGCGGTCGTGGTCGCCATCATGATCAGCGTCGGCTACCTCGTGGCGTCGGCGACCGTGCTTGCGAGCGAGAGCGCCACAATGGACAGAAGCATCATCGCGCGCACAGTCAACACCGACGTCGTGGTGACGTTGTCCGACAACAACCCGGCCTTGGCCCGGCAGATCCAAGGGCTGGCTGGCGTGGCGTCCGCCGACCTGAGCTACCTGTCGCACGGCCGAGTCACGGGTTCCTCGGAGTGGGTGCAGCAGCAGTCCGTGCCCGACAATCCGGCATTGCGGTGGACGGATCTCGCCGAGGGTGCGTGGCCGGTAGGCCCGGCCGAGATCGCGCTCGGCACAGTCACGGCGAAGCAGTTGAACATGCGGATCGGCGACGAGATCACGATCAACGACGCCAACTCGTCGGCGACACTGCGGGTGTCCGGGCTGACGCACGAAGGCGATTCGCTGCTGTCCGGGCTGGCGCAGAGTTCGTTCGTGGCACCGGCCTTCTACACCGGAACCGCGTCGATCCGGACGTCGTTGCAGACCGAGATCCTGGTGATCGGCACTGGAGCGGCCAGCCCCGACCAACTGGCCGAGCGAATCAGGACCGTCGCCGGTACGGACAGGGTCGAAACCGCGTCGGACTTCGCGCGGCGCAAGATGACCGAGCAGACCAACGGGGTGTACGTCTTCCAGTTGTTGCTGCTGGTGTTCGGTGCGATCGCCCTGCTGGTCGGCGGCATCATGATCGTCAACACATTCCTGATCCTGGTGACCCAGCGGCGCAGGCAAATCGGCCTGGTGCGCGCACTCGGTGCCAGCAACGGGCAGATCCGGCGTGGCCTGCTGCTGGAGGCTGGACTGATCGGGTTGGCCGGATCAGTGCTCGGCGTGTTGCTGGGCGTCGGTGTGTCGGGGGTTGTGGCGTACCGGCTCGGTGCGCTATTGACCATCCCGTTCGGTCAGGTTGCCGTGGTTGCGTTGGTGGGCATGCTGCTGGCGGTTCTGTCAGTCGTCGTACCCGCGCGCCGCGCCATCCGGATCTCGCCACTGGAGGCGCTGCGACCGGTTGCCGACAGGCAGACCGAGCGGCGGGCATTGCGGCTCCGTGCGGCGATATCGGCGGTTCTGATGTTGATCGGACTGGCCGGTGTCTGGTTTGGATCAGGTGAAACGCCGTTCGCGTTGTTGCTGTCGATCGGAGGTCTGTTCGTTTTCGCGGTCGGGTTGTTGACGGCGACGGGCGTGTACCTGCCGTTGATGCTGAGAGCGTGCACCGGAGTGCTGAGCCGGTTCGGTCCGACGGCTCGTTTGGCTGGGAACAACACGATCAGAAACCCCGGGCGAGCGGCGGCGACTGGGGCTGCTCTGATCGTCGCCGTGGGCATCGTCGTGACTCTGCAGGTCGGCGCGGCGAGCATGAAGGCTACCGCGAACAGCAACCTCGACACCCGATTCCCAGTCGACGTCACGGTTTCGTTGTTCGACGGCGCCCTACCGCCAGACGCGGCGCGTGACATCGCGGCCGTGCCAGGCATCACCAACGTGCGGGAACTCCGGTCAACTCGTGTCCAAGCCAACGGCAATGACCTACGAGTGCTCGGTGTTCCTGGCGTCCCGGACAACGAGGTCCTGGCAGATCCCTACCTGGAGATGACGTCGGCTGTACTCGTAGGCAAGACAGGATCCGCGACGCTCCCAACCGTCGGCAACTTCCTGGCGCCCGCAGACACCCTGGTGGTCTCGCCCACCACATTGTCTACATTGGATAGAGATGCGGTCGTGGGCACGGTCTGGGCCGATGCAGTGCCGGGCGCGGACATCACCGCCCTGCGGTCGCAACTCCGTGAGGTGGTCGCCCCGATAACCGGCGCCGAAGTGGCTGGTGGTTTATCGGCAAAGGCCAGCTATACCGAGTTCCTAGACCGCTTGCTGATGGTGACAACCATGCTGCTGGCAGTGGCAGTACTCATAGCGCTGACCGGCGTCGGCAACACCCTTGGCCTGTCAGTCCTTGAGCGCACACGGGAATCCGCACTCCTGCGGGCACTAGGAATGCAACGCGGAGGATTGAGGTCAATGCTTGCGATCGAGGCGGTCCTACTAAGCCTTGCCGGCACAATTGTCGGAATACTGGCCGGGACCTTCTTCGGCTGGGTAGGCACCCAAGCAATCAGCCGAGAACTCAACTTCAGCACGGTGTCCTTCGCAATATCCTTACCCCAAACCGTGATAGTGGCAGCAGTCGCCGTGATAGCAGGCATGATCGCGTCTGTCCTCCCCGGAAGGAAGGCAGCACGGGCAACGCCAGTAACAGCACTATCGGCAGATTGACCCAACCACAGACCAACATGGGCCAGTGGCGCGCTGGACTACACCTACCGGTGCCCGGCGAGACGGGCCGCGGCGATGCCAGGTGTTGTGTTGCCAGGGCTTAGGCGTCCGTTGTCCAGGGTCGCGATCGTCGTCGACACCTCCGGATCCATGGGCGAGGCCGAACTGAACGCCGCATTGTCCGAAGTCACGGGTGTTCTGAGGGAAGTCGGCATCCGCGGCAACCGTGTCACGGTCCTCGCCTGCGATGCCGACGTCCACACGGTCGCGGGCGTGACCAAGGCGGCTGACGTCGAACTCAAAGGCGGCGGTGGAACCGATATGCGCGTGGGTATCGAGGCCGCCTTGGCCGCGCCTGACCGGCCACAGGTGATCACCGTGCTGACCGATGGATACACGCCATGGCCGGACGAAATGCCGTCATGCCGGGTGATCGCTGGGCTCATCGGCGGCGCACCGTCAGCGCCTCCCGCCTGGATCGAAGCGGTTCACATCACCCGACAGTGACCTGCATTCCGCGCAGCTCGTAGCCGCCGATGTCGTTGTTGAACGTGATCTTCGGTGCCTGCGCCATCCGCACTCCATCGAGTGAGAACAGCTTGTGCAGGAAGATGTCCGACTCCAGAATCGCGATGTGCGAGCCAGGGCACTTGTGCGGACCGTCCCCAAAGGACAGACCGGTGCCCACGGACCGCCCCGGGCAGATCGAAAGCGGCTCGTCCTCATCCGTGTCCAGGTTGGCGTGGCCGACCTCGATCTTGACGATCGCACCCGACGGCACGACTTCCGGTCCCACGTTGATCTCGTTGGTGGTCTTGCGTCTCAGCTGTGCGACGATCGGTTCGAGCCGTAACAACTCGTGCAGCATCAGCAACCGGTCGGGCTCGGCAGCAGCCACATACTTGGTGCGCAGTTCGTCATCGGTGAACATGTGCCAGGCCGCCATCACGATGAACTCGCGTGTGGTGATCATGCCCGCGGCCGCGAATGTCAAACATTCGCCAAGAATCTCCGCGGCTGTACAACCTTCGTCGATCAGGTGCGAGATCAGGTCGTCCTGCCGGTTGTCCCGCCGCACCTTCACCGCGGGCCGGACGTCGGCGAAGTAGATGTGTCCCCAGCCGCGAATCTGCCGGTACGCCCAGTAAAGCCCGTTCAGGCTGGTGAAGCCCGGTGCGCCGAACTTCTCCGGAAAGAAGTAGTCCAGCCGTTTCTTGATCCCCGGCTTGCTGTTGGTCAGGCCGATCACCGCGCACGCCACGTCGACGGCCAGTTGGAAGCTCAGGTCGGACAAGTGGCCCGGTCCACCTTGACGCAGTACCGCGATTTGCCTGTCCGCGGCACGTTCCATCACCGAGCGGTACGCCTCGTCCACGCGGCGGGGCGTGAAGAACTTGGCCGTCTGTTTGCGGTGTTCCCGATGCTCAGGACCGTCGCGGAAAAGCACGGGTCGGCGGATCTTCGCGGGGAAGTTCTCCACGGTCTCAATGCCAAGACCTGCTTGAACCGTGTCGTGTTCGCGCAGAAACGTGCGCCCCTCGGCATATCCGGTGATTTGCCATGTCCCATCAGGATTACGCTGAACGGGGCAACCTGGTGGCACGCCCCTGTCCACCTTGCGCGCGTTCGCAGCCACTGCTCTCCCTCTCCTGCGATGACGAACAACCATCATCGTTCGCCTTACGGCGATTCCGTAAGCCGCCGTATGTGTAAACCGATACGCTGTCCGGCCGTGACCGAACCCGCGTATCTAGCAGCAATCCGATCGTCCTACGACACCGTCGCCGAGGACTACGCCAAGCTTGTGACCACGCTGTTCGCCCAGGAACCGTTGGGCCGTGCGATGTTGTCCGCGTTCGCCGAGATCGTGCACGCCGGTGGTGGTGGACTGGTCGCGGACATCGGATGTGGACCGGGCCACGTCACCGAACACCTTGCTTCGCTTGGGATGGACGCGTTCGGCATCGACCTGTCACCGGGAATGATCGAACTCGCCGCACGGACGTATCCGGACCTGCGTTTCGCGGTCGGGTCGATGACCGCCTTGGACGTGCCGGACGGTCAGCTCGCCGGCATCGTCGCGTGGTGGTCGATCTTGCACACACCCCCGGAGAGCTTGCCAGTGGTGTTCGCGGAGTTCCAGCGCACATTGGCGCCGGGCGGGCATGTTCTGGTCGGCTTCCACGTCGGTGACGAGCACCTACGGCCGGAAACGTCCTATGGTCATCCGGTTTCGTACGACGCATATCTGCTGCAACCGGACCTGGTCGAGAAGCTGCTCACCGAGGCCGGGTTCGCGGTCACGGCCCGGTTGCACGCGGACGGGCAGAAGTGGCCGCAGGCGTGCCTGCTCGCGCACACCTACCAGGACGAGTAATTTTGTCCACAAAGGACTAATCTTCGGCTGCTCGCCTGATCATGTCGGTGAGCAGCTCGCTGGTGGTGTTCTTCGGCTTCATCTCCGCAACGGACAACGACGTCTCGGTGCGTTGAATGCCTTCGATCTGCCATACGCCGTTGATCAGCAGTTCCCGCAGGTGTGTGTGGTCACGCACGCGTACCCGGACGAGCATGTCGACGTTGCCGGTCACCAGCAGAACCTCTTCGACCTCCGGCAGCTCAGCCAGTGCGGCGATGATCGGGCCCTGTTCGAAGCCCTGACCGGCCGCTACGGTCAGGTAGGCGATCGTGGGGTACCCGAGCGTGCTCCAGTTCAGCCGGATGCCGTAGCCCTCGATGACACCAAGCCGCTGCAGGCGCGCGATGCGGTCGGCGACGGCTGGCGCGGACATGCCGAGTTCGCGCGCGAGGCTGCGCTGTGACGTGCGGGCGTCCTGACTGAGCAGGAGTAGAAGCTGCAGGTCAGTGGTGTCGAGCGGGACCGGATCGGCGGGCGCCGAGGTGTGGTCGGCGATGGCGCCGAGTGGCTTGATCCAGTCAGTCACCCGGTTCCCCTTGTCATTCGTCAGGCGGCTAGACATGCTGAGTATAGACATGTAAGGCTCAATGGCCTAGACGCCTGGCAAATGTAATAGGAGGCGGGCTGTGATCGATTTCGAGACACGGTTGGCCGCCCGGACCCAGCTGGGGACGGGCGCGATCAGCGGCATCCTTGCGCTTGCCAACGCCAAGGGCGTGATCAACTTTTCCGGCGGCTTTCCCGAGCCGTCGCTGTTCCCGACGCAGCTGCTTGGCGATATCGCGGCCAAGCTCATCGCCGAGGACGCGGCTGTCGCCCTGCAATACGCGCCGAGCGAGGGCATCGACAGTGTCCGTGACGCCATCGCCGGGTACCTCAAGCAGACCGATGGCAGGCGGCCAGCGGACAACGAGTTGATGATCACCAGCGGCGGGATCGACGCGGTCACGTTGCTCGCCAAGAGCATGCTCGACCCCGATGACCTCGTGGTGGTCGAAGAGCCGAGCTACCTCGGCGCGGTGTCCGGCTTCGGCGCGTTCGGCCCGCGGCTGCGTGGCGTGCGGATCGACGACGAAGGCCTCGATGTCGCCGAGCTGGCAACGGTTGTGGCTGCTGAAGTGCCGAAGCTAATCTACACGATCCCGGACTACCAGAACCCGAGCGGCCGCTCGATGTCGGTGCGGCGCAGGCAAGAACTCGTCGACCTGTGCAGGCAGTACGGCATCTTGATCGTCGAGGACGTCGCGTACCGCCAGCTTGGATTCGCGGGCGAGGCGCGGCCGAGCCTCTGGTCACTCGCGCCGGACGTGGTCGTCCAGATTGGCACGTTCTCCAAGACCTTCTTCCCGGGCGTCCGCTTGGGCTGGGCGGCCGGACCGGTGCCGGTGGTCAGGGAACTCGTTGTGGCCAAACAGAACTCCGACCAGTGTGCGGGTGCCCTCGGGCAACGGATGCTCGAGGAATACCTCCGCGCTGGATATTTCGACGTCCACTTGCCCGCGGCCCGTGAGCTGTATCGCAGGCGTGGCACCGCGACGACTTCCGCGCTCGAGAAACACATGACCGGACTGGCCAGCTGGACTGAACCCGAAGGCGGATTCTTCACCTGGTTGCACGTGCCCGGCGTTGACACGACCGAACTTTCACGGATCACCGACGTCGCGTTCGTGCCAGGCGCCGGGTTCTTTGCCGAACATGCCGATACGGAACATCTGCGCCTGTCTTTCAGTCGCATCGCCGAGTCGGATATCGAGCCCGGCATCGCGCGGCTCGCCGCGGCTATTCGCGCGCGGTAGCTACCAGTTCGACGATCGCGATCTCCGGTGACGACCCGACCCGCACGGGCGGTCCCCAGAAACCAGCGCCTCTGGTGACGAACAACTGTGTGCCGTCGAAAGTCTGCAGCCCGGAGAGCATCGGCTGTTCCATCCTGGTGAAGAAGTTCACTGGAACGAACTGCCCGCCATGGGTGTGCCCGGACAGCTGCAGATCCACGCCGTGCTTGGCGGCATCATGGACGTGGACAGGTTGATGGGCAAGCAAAACCACGGGACGATTGGTGTTACGACCGCCCAGGGTCTTGCCGACGTCGGCTGCCTCACCGGTCAGGTCGTTGGTCCCGGCGAGGTCGAACCCTGGCAGCTCGACTCGTTCGTTGCGCAGTGTCCGGATGCCCAGTCGGTTCAACTCTTGTACCCAGGCTTCGACTCCGGAAATGTACTCGTGGTTGCCGGTCACGAAGTACGTCCCGTGTTTGCTTCGCAGGCCTCGCAACGGTTCCGCTTCCGGACCGAGTTGCTGGACGGTGCCGTCGACCAGGTCGCCGACGATCGCGATGAGGTCCGGGTTTTCGGCGTTGACCACGTCCACGATCCGTTGGGTGTGCGACTTTCCCAGCATCACGCCGAGGTGCACGTCCGAGAGCACCGCGATCCGGAACCCAGACACCGACAACCGGCGAAGGTGGACCGTCTCGCGTTCCACGGCAGGCGCGGCGAATGCGTTGATCACGCCATAAGCCGTGACACCGGTCGCCGCGATGCCTGCGGCCACAGCGATTCCGCGTGCCAGGACTAGCCGCCGTGCCGCATCGACAGGGGCGGAGCGGCGGTGGATGACCGCTCGAACCGGTTCTGCCGGCACCAAAAGCAACGTCAGGTGGATCATCAGCGCGTACCACCCGAAGCCTGGATACGCGAACCATCCCGCGACCGACGGGTCCCAGACGTGCATGGTTATCAGCGCCGCCGGGATCGAGGCCCACAGCAGGATGATGACGATCGTTCCGAGCTTTCTTCTGCGTACGGTTGTGTTTCGTACCAACCGCCACCACAGGTAGAAGTGCACGATGGCAAGCGCGGCGGACTGGGGCACAACCCACCAAGGGATCGTCATTCTGGCTGGTTCCCACTCTTGTGGCCGACGTGGTACGGGCTGGTCACGCCTTCGTAGGACAGGTGCATCACCATGCCGTTGCGTGCGTGTTCGAGGTTGTGGCAGTGGTCCATCCACACCCCTGGGTTGTCCGCGACAAAGGCGATCTCGAAGATCTCGCCCGGCCGGACGTCCAGTGTGTCCGTCCACCATGGACTTCCTGTTGGCGGGACACCGTTACGGGACAACACGAGCGCGTGATGCCCGTGCAGGTGCATCGGATGCACCTCGTGGCTGCGGTTGATCAGGGTCGTGTGGATGACTTCGTTCTCGCGCACCATCAGCGTTGGCGTGTCAGGGAACTGGGTTCCGTTGATCGACGGCAGCAGGCCGAACACGCCGTCGTGGAAGCTCAGACCGTCGTCCATGATCAGCTTGAACCTGCGGTCGAACGTGCCCGCTGGGTTGATCTTGGTTGGCGTTGGGATGCCATACGACAGCGGGTCGAATGAAGGCAGGTCTGCCGGGATGGTCGGCACTGGCCCGTCGGTCGGTTCCAACAGCAATCCGGCGTCTGGCGCGTTGAGGTTGGCCAGCCTGACGGGGCCGTTGAGCATGATGAACGACAGGTCGTGTCGTCCGCCGTTGGCCAGCTCCATTTTGGTGTCGCGTAACTCGGTCGGTCCGTTCAACGGCGTACCGTCGATCGCGGTGACCCGGAATGGTGTTCCGGTAAGGGCGAACTCGGTGGAGATGATGTCGTCGGCCGGATTGATCGCGGTATTCGTCAGCCGGATCAGTACCGGGGTGCCTGGCTTGATTCGCTTGCGCTTCAAGGTGTCCTTGGTTCCGAAGGCAGACACTCGCTCTTCGCCGACGTGCCACACGTGGGACATCACAGTGATGTCCTCGACCATCGGCTTGGTGCGCGGCTCGACGATGAGCGAGCCGAACAGGCCCTTCATCACGGCTTCGGACGATGCTTGGTGCGTGTGGTACCAGAACGAGCCGACTTGCTCGGCGCGGAACCGGTACGTGTGCTCGCCGCCGTTCGTGACGACGTTTTGGGTCAGGCCTGCGACGCCGTCTTCCGCGTTAGGCACGTCAAGCCCGTGCCAGTGCAGGGTCACGTTGACGTCCGGCAGCTTGTTGATCAGCTTGATCTCGACGACGTCGCCTTCCGTCACCCGGATCTCCGGGCCTGGCGATGCGCCGTTGTAGGTCCAGCCGTCCAGCGACTTCCCGGACGACAGCTGGATCTGCGCGGCCTCCGCGGTGACCGTGAAGGTCTTGTCCGCGGGCCCGGCTCGCGGCCCGGTCAAGGCTTCCACGCTGGTCCGGGCGGTGTGCGAGGTGACCGGTCCGCCGCCGTAGTCGACCAGGTTGTGATCCATCATGCTCATGTGATCGGGCAGGCGGCTGGCTGAAATCCCGTAGAAGATGCTGCCAGCGACCAGGCCGAGGATCGCCACGAAACCGGCAACCGTTGTCAGGACACGCGCCCGCATGCTGCGCGTGACCGGCCGTCGACGCGTTTGGCGCAGCCACAGCAATGCGGTTACCACCGCCAGAGGGCCGCCATGCGTGAGCCACTCGTCGAAATGCGGCGGGATCGGCCGGGATACGAACCCCACCCACACCGTCAGCAGCCCGCCGACCGCCACTGCCTGTGACGGCACAACCAGTTTTGGATCAAGACGGTCCACATCGGACTCGTCGAGGATCTTGCGCAGGCGTGGCAACGACCAGACCGCGACTGCCACCAGAGGGATCGTGACCAGGGGTAACGACACCCAGACGCGGTTCTCTGCGAAGTCCCAGCCGTACGTCCACAGCCAGCCAATGCCGACCAGGCGTAAGACGAACAGACAGAACCCGACTCGGATCCATACCCCAATCCGGCGGGCCGAGCGCTGCGCGTCGAGTGGTGTCAGACGGGCCAGTTGGCCCATTCGGTAGCCGATGAACCAATACACGAGGAACAGGAGAGCGGCGATGGTCGTATCCGCGTTCTCCAAAGGCTCGAACATGACCGTGTTTCCCCCAGGAATCGATGGTCATTCAACGCTAGAAGGCGCGCCGGAAGAGTGAATCCGCGTGTGACCGTCAGTCATCTACGGCAGTTGCCGTATCTACCTGTTCGGGTGTACGGCAGTTGGCGTAATGGCAGGTTTGCGCCGCTTTTCCCCGGGTATCGCCTCGAGGCATGACCGGCGACACGCAGCGCAAAAGCAACCTGCGGAAGGTTTACCTTGCCGCGGAGTACGCGCTGGTCTTCTTTGGCGTCGTGGTGTTCTACACGCTGCTGTTCAGCGGCGCGAACCCGATTCCGCTGCTGGTCGTGCTCGGCGTCGCGGCCGTGTTCTACCTGCTGCGCTCGCCGTCATTTGATCGCGGTTCACTGTGGCGGCCTGGGCGGCTGCCAGCGGAACTTCCGTCGATCGCTTTCCTCTGGTTCATCACCGCGGTCGGCTCGACGGTCGTTGTTCTGTTCACGAGGCCGGACCTCTTTCTCGGATTTCCCCGAACCGAACCGGTGATGTGGGGATTCGTCATGGTGCTCTACCCGGTCTTGAGCGTGTATCCGCAGGAATTGATTTTCCGGGCCTTCATGTTCCAGCGCTACCAGCCGATCTTCGGCGACGGATACGGCATGATCGCGGCAAGCGCGGTGGCATTCGGGTTCGTGCACATCGCGTTCGGCAACTGGATATCGGTCGTGCTGTCGGCCGCGGGCGGCTGGATATTCGCCTCGCGCTACCGCAAGAGCCGCTCGCTGTTCACCGTGTCGGTGGAACACGGGCTGTACGGCATGCTCATGTTCACGGTCGGTCTCGGGATCTACTTCTACCACGGCGCGTAGGTAAGTTGAGGCTGTGGCCGAAGAGTGGTGGCGAAGACCCGTCTTGGTGGACGCGGCTTTGGCGATTGCGGTCGCGGGCGCCGTGGCGATCGCGATCCAAGTGGCGGGCGAGCCGATCGAACGTCAGCCGGATTTCCTCGCGTACGCCATCGGCTGCCTGATGGGCGCGGTTTTGTTGCTGCGCAGGCGATGGCCGCTGGCGGTGCTGTTCACGACCGTCGCGATCCTGCTGACGTACTACTGGCTGGACTATCCCGGCCTCGCGCCCGCGGTTCCCTTGTCCGCAGCGCTGTTCTCCGCGGCTTCGGCGGGCAGGTTCCGGTGGGCGATGCTGGTGGCCGCGGCATTGGTGGCTGGCGGGCTGGTCGCGCGGCTGATCGAGTTCGACATGTCAGCGTTGCCTGTGGCCAGCGCGGTGATCAACGATGCCGCTTTGCTCGCTTCCATTGTGTTGCTCGGGGAAACATTGCGCAGCAGGCGTGAACGCCTTGCGGCCGCGGATGCGGAACGTGAGCGTGAAGCCAGCAGGCGGGTTACTCAGGAACGGCTGCGGATCGCGCGGGAAATGCACGACGGGTTGGGGCAGACGATCGCCACCGTGAATGTGCAAGCCGGTCTCGCCGACGATGTGCTTGACAAAAACCCGTCGCAGGCAAGGGAAGCGCTGCAGGTGATTCGGAACTCGACCAAGAACGCCTTGCAGGAGATGAAAACAGTGCTCACCGTGTTGCGTGAGGACTCCGAAACCCGGCTGCCAGGTTTGGACCAGATCGACGAACTTCTCGACGTAGCCAGGAAAGCGGGATTGCAGGCGACCAAGGAGGTCATCGGGGAACCGTGGCAACGGCCTGCGGCGCTCGATCGTACGGCCTATCGGATTGTCCAGGAATCGGTGACGAACACGATCCGGCACGCCAATGCCACGGCAGTCACGGTGTCACTGCGTTACGCGCCGGACAGGCTCACCATCGAGGTCACGGATGACGGCGTGAATGCCCGGAAACGCGCTGCCGATGGCTTCGGACTCGCCGGAATGGCCGAACGAGTGTCCGCATTGGACGGTACGCTGGCCGCGAGCTTCCTGCCGGAAGGCGGCTTCCGGGTGCGGGCGGAGCTGAGAGCATGACCGTCCGGGTAGTGCTCGTCGACGACCAAGCGCTAGTTCGAGCAGGCCTGAGCGGGTTGCTGGACAACAGTGCCGACATCGCCGTGGTCGGCGAGGCGGCCAATGGCGCCGAAGCTGTGCACGTGGTCCGCTCGACCAAGCCGGACGTGGTGCTGATGGACGTGCAGATGCCGGTGATGGACGGGATCGAAGCGACCCGGCTGCTTGTCGGCGACCCGGCATTGACCGGAACCCGGGTGATCGTGCTGACCACGTTCGAGCTGGACGACTACATCGCCGAGGCGCTGCGTGCTGGCGCGAGCGGCTTCCTGGTCAAGGACATCGAACCCGAGGATCTACGGACAGCCGTGCGTGTCGTGGCGGCTGGAGAGGCTTTGCTGTCTCCTGGCGCGACCAAGCGCTTGATCGCCCAGTTCGTCGCGCACCGCCAGATCCCGGCTGATCAGAGCAGGCTTGCCGCGCTCACCGGGCGTGAACGTGAGGTGATGGCGCTGGCCGCGGGCGGTTTGAGCAACGAGGAGATCGGCAAGCGGTTGTTCATGAGCCCGTCGACTGCCCGGACGCACGTCCATCGCGCGATGGCCAAGCTTGGCGCACGCGACCGGGCTCAGCTCGTGTTCCTCGCCTACGAGACAGGCCTGGTCCGCCCGGGGCACTGATCACATCCCGGCGGCCGACAGGGCGTCCGCGGCGAACTTGCAGGCGACGGGTGCGCGCGGCCCAAGGTCCTGCAGGCCCGGCAGGTCTCCGCGTCCTGCCCATGTGCACATGCCTGCGGCCGGGAGTGGCGCGTTCGGTGGCAGGTCAAGGAGTACGGCGTAGCAAACTTCGTGCTCTTGGCCGTAGCCGAGGTCCCATTCCGCGTGGCCGACCGTGGCCAGTGGACGTCCGGTCCAGCCGCCCATTTCTTCGGCGAGGATCCGGCGCACTGTGGTGAGCACGTCTTCGGTCGGGTGCCTGCGGCCACTGATCAAATCGAGGCCACCGCCGAACACGCCTGTTCCGTTCGGCATTGCGCGAAAGCACACCTTTCCATGCGCCACGATGGCAATGCTGATGATGGCTTTGTAACCGGGTGTGAATTGCGGCATGAGCAGTTGGTAGCCGTTGGCGGCCGTGACGAACTGATGGTGTGGTTGTGGCTGGTAAGCGGGCTGGGGCAGGTACTGCTGTGGCGGCGCGAAATTCTGCGGCGGCGGGTAGCCGGGCGGGCCGTAGTACTGATTCGGCGGCAGCCCTTTCTTCTTGTTGTTGTTGACGATCACCACCACGATGACGATCAGGATCACCGGGACCAGCAGGACGACCAACGTTGCGCTCACCCGCTGATCATGCCGGTGGCGGCCGAAACGCGGTACGCCGGTCTGCCCTTCTGGGCATGCCTTCGGCCATCGGGATGCCCTACCGTCCGGCTTGACGGCAAAGGGGCAGTTATGGCCAGGAGAACCGAGCAGCAGCCTGACGACCAGGCTCGTGCCACACCCGCCTTACCGCCGACAGGCGTTGCCGGGTTGCAAGGCGCGGGCAATGCCGCGATGTCGCGGTTCTTGTCCGTACAACGTGACGTGGTCAGCGATGTCGAGGACCGGATGTCCTATTCGGTCACCGACTGGGCCGTCACCGACGAAGAAGCCACCGAATCCCTCAACGACCTGGCGACCTTGCCCGCGCCAGCGTTGGCGGCCGCGGTCGGCAGGCTGTCGCAGACCGCCAAGACCCGGCTGCTTGACAACCTGCCGGACAACGTCCGGCAGACGTCCGCGTTCACCAAGGTCCTTGTGGCGATGGGGCCGGACGCGGTCCAGCCATACGTGGAAAGCCTGCTCAGCTACGGCGTTTTCGACTGGGCGATCACCGATGACGACGCCACCAGCGTCTTCCGGATCATGGTCGCACTGCAACCCGCACAACAGGCGACACTCGCCCACAAGCTAGGCGGTACCAGCCGCGCGCGACTTGCCGACAATCTCCTGCGTTCATCGACGATCGGTGACGCCGAGCACGGCGCCCTGCGGGTGTTGTTCGATGCGACACCCGACGCCGAAGTCGAAACGCTGAAACTCTGGATGAAACTGCGTTTCCGGATCGAGTTCGGCACACAGACCGACGGCGCTGAAGTCGCCCAGGAATGGGACGGCGCCAGCCTCCGCCGGATGTACAACGTGTTGCAGTCCCTGCCGCCTGGCGCAGTCGAAGGCAACCCGGAGCTGCTGCGGATTGACCGCTATCAGGATGCCGGTCCGGCAGGCGGGTATTACGGCAGCGACCGCCGGATTGCCATGGGCTATGGCGATCTTCGCGCGCGTGACGGCGTTGTCGATCCTGTGGCGAACCCGGGTGGTTCCGGGATGAGTGTCGTGCCCGCGCCGCTGCAAGGACAGAACCTGTTCGACGGGGTTGTCCGGCACGAAGTCGGGCACGCGGTGGACAACCGGCTTGGTCTGTCCCAGACGTACTGCATCGGCAACGCCGCCGGTGGCAACTGGCAGGCACACGGCGACGGTGGATCCCTTGCGGGGACGTTGGTTTCCGCGAGCGGTGGCACGATCAACGGCCTGCCACCGGAGCAGAAGACCCCTGTCGTTGACACATTGCAAGAGGTCATCGACGAACGCGTGCCCGAGGAAATCCAGACCCGTCTTGAGGCGCTGTCGTTCTGGTCCACTCTGGACGCAGCGACCAAAACGGCGATCCTCGGTGACAACGCGGTACGTGCCCTGCAGATCTGCTTTGCCGACAAGAACCCCGGTAACCCGTGGTACCGGCCTGCCGATGACGGCGGTGTGGTGCTCGGTGGCCGCGTCTATCAGGAGGCATACGCATCCCAATGGTGGAGCTACGACCCAGCGACACGGGCGAGGAAAGTGTCGTCATACCAGTTCAGAGCACCGGGCGAGTGGATCGCGGAGGCGTACAACGCGTACTACGCTCCACCGACGAAGGGTGCGATCCTTGCGGCGGCCGACCCGGCGACCAAGGCCTGGTTCGACGTGAACGTGGACCAGGCCACTGGTGGTGAGGGCGCGGCAGGGCCTGGGCCGACGTTGCCGGACGGCAGCACCGGACCTGGCTTCCCCTGATGCGTCTGGTCGGGATCGTCATACTTGTCGCTGTCCTTGCCGTATCAGCGTGTGGGAGTTCAGAAGTGACCGAGGCAGACCTGCGATCGGCGTTGCACCGCAAACTCCGGCTGGACAAGGACCGGATGCGGGTGGACGTCGGGCCGCCGGTGCCAGGGCTGATGGTCTTCCACGCGTACGACCCGAAAGACCCGCGCGGCAACACGACCGGTGTGTACGACGGAGAGTTGCACTTCGACTTCAATGAGAACGTTTCCCTGGTTCTCACAGCGCTCGGATACGGCGAACGTGCGGCCGATCCGAAGGTCGTCGCGGGCGCGATCGGCAAGCTGGAAGGCAATCCGGGCACGCCGTTCCTGACCGACTTCGCCATCGAGCAATCCGGCGACCCGGCGGTGATGACCTTGCCGCAACTGGTCACTGTGGACGGCCAGCAGGTCGTCGAGTACTGGAACATGACTTCGCGCAGGCCCTTCTGGCGGTCACGGGTTCTGCGTAAACCCGACGGCACCTTCGAGGTCCGTCAGGAACTTCCAGGCGGGAGATAGCCATGTCCGTGTTCCGTCCACAGTCGATAGTCTGCACCGCCTGCGGCACAACGAATGTCGAGACCGTGGCGATGAGCCTGCACGGCTCCCGCGTGCCACAGATCGTCGAGCAGATCGTCGCAGGCACGTTCCAGTGCTTCACGTGCGGCGGCTGCGGCCTCGGATACCGCGCCGACGGGCCGCTGATCTACGTCGACTTCGTCACCAAGCGCTGGATCGGCGAGTTCCCGCGCACGATGGAAGGCGGCTGGGCCAGCCTGGAACAGCAGCCGATGGACGTCTTCCGGCAGTCCCTGATCGACCTCGCGCCCGCGTTCCTGCGTGCCGAGGCCGACGGGTTCACCGTCCGCGCGGTTTTCGGACTCGACGCCCTCGCCGAGAAAATCCGCCTGCTCGAAGCCGGTATTGACGACCGTGCCGTCGAAGTCGCCAAGCTGGAGATCATCAGGCAGACCGGTGCGGTCATGTCGCCGGACCGCAGGCCCCGCGTGGTCAAGGCGGACGCCGACAAGGTGACGATGGTCCTGTGGACGCCATCCGCCGAGCAGTTCTGCGTGTCCGTGCCCACCGCCGACATCGTGGCCATGGCGAGCGAGGACGGCTGGCGATCCTTGCTCAGGGAAATGCAGATAGGTCCCTATGTCGACTTAGGACGGATCCTGCTCGACGGCCGCCGCACGGCTTCGGTGTGACGTAGGTGAGTTCGTGGCGACCGGGCCCTTCAGGCCGGTGTGGACATTTTGTCCAAAGTCGACTGGATCTGCCGTGACCAGCGGACGTATCCATAGTGGACGGCGAACCGGTCTGCTGAGCACGGTCGCGAGGTCGACGCGGGACAAGCTGAGGGCGGGAAGGGCCACACGGGATCGCCACGGGACAACAGCAGGGTTGATGACCCTGGCCGCGAGAAGGCGGTTGCCGCATTCCAGGTAGCTGTTCACGGCTTGCTGGATTTTGCCGGTCGCGAGGGTGCAGGGCTGCGCGGGCGGCGACCACGACCGGGGTTGCCGGTCCGCCGAGCATGTCGTTCGCTATGAGAACGGATTGCGCGCGGTCGAGGTCGTCGAACTCGACGAGCCATGCCACGGCCATCGCGTGTACGTCCACGGGCAGCCTTGCCGTGAGCAAGGACGCGATAGTGGCTGTCGCGACCGCGCAGTTGCCTTTCATATATGTGATTCGGGCTTCGAGCAGGGCAAGGGCCTTTTCGGACTGCCATCTTTCGAACGCGGCGACGCAGTGTGTTTCGGCAAGGCCCAGTTCGCCCGCGTAGATCAACGTAAGTGCCACGCGACGGTGGCACATCGGGCCGTTCGCGCAGTATGCGGTCCACTGTCGCCACCTCGGCCAACTGCACCGTCTCGCAACATCGTCCGCCGATATGCGCGATCCTCATAGCCAGCAACGACAGACAACCCGACATGGCTCGATCGTGGCCCGGCGACCGACACTTGCGGACTATTTTGCCTCTTCTTCTCCGGCCTTTTGCCCGTCGGACCATCGAAATGCATAAATTCGTAAAAAACCTACTCGTGCGTTCTGTGGTGCGCCCGTAGAGACCGCGGCGTCTGCTCGCGGCACGGTCGGTAAGGAGGGGATAGTCCATACGAAATCAGGAGGAATCGCGTGAAACTCCGGAAATCTCTCGGTGTCGTCGCGGTCGCCGCGCAATTGCCGCCGACACTGGCCGGAAACGCCTATGCGGGCATTACGTTCAATCAGACGAAGAACGGGACGGCGACCAGGCACAAGGACGGGGCGCGTGGTGCCTGCGGGTCGGAGATCGATGCGTCGTCGCAGATGCTGGTCGCCGCGGCGGCCGCGTACTGGACGACGACCAACCCCGACAACGACCCGCTCTGCAGTGGTGTGTCCATTCAGGTGACGTACAAAGGAAAACGATCGCCGTACCGGTTCGGGACAAATGCCCGACCTGCGATCCGAACCACGTCGATCTGAGTGACCCTGCCTTCCGGGCGCTCGACAACCCCGATCTGGGTCACATTCCGGTCACCTGGAAGTTCGTCCATTCCTAAACTCGAAAGTGTTTCGGTGAGCCACCGGGTCCGGTGTGCGAGGCTCGGGGCGACAATTGTCGTCGTGGCCGACGCGCGCCGGGCCTGGCGTTTTCTTTGCCCGGCAAGGCTTTATCGATCACGTCACCGGATCGTCCCTTGCCTGTCGCGAGTTGATACGTCCACAATAGACCCGCGTGTCGCGCTCGGCGATGTCGTGCTGTTCTGTTATTGCTGTCGCTTCCGTTGGCGTCACACGGGTGTTCTCACCCCCGTCAATCGGGTGAACCGCGATCGGTCTGTCCAGGTCGAATGCGATGTATAGTCACTGTCATTGACTATCAACCAACATGTTCACCTCAGCGGAACGACCGGCGCTTTTCAGCCACACTTGCGGTATGAGGTTTGCCTGACCGGGTGTCATCCCCGATGGTGGCCTGGTCGGAGACCGTAATCGGGTTACCCTGTGCGACAACAGGAGAAAGGAGCTCGGCGTGGCAGACAGGCCGCCGACTCGTCGGCAGATGTCCGCGGAACAGACGCGCCGGAAGCTTCTCGCTGTAGCGATGGACGAGTTTTCCCGTCGTCCCTACGCCGAGGTGACGGTCGGCGAGATCGCCAAGGCCGCGGGCGTGGCGCACGGCCTGCTTTCCCATCATTTCAATGGGAAGCCAGGCTTGTACGCCGAGACGCTGCGCGACGTCACCAGGCAGTTGGCAGAAGCGACACAGTCGGATCCGACCACGCCTCCGGGCGAGCAGATCCGCTACCGGCTGCGTGCATACGTGGACTTCGTCTCTCAGAACGAAGGTATTGCTCGCAATCTCATCCTCGGCGGAGTGGAGCCGGGTCCGGAGGCGTGTGAAGTCCTTGACTCCACGCGATGTGCCGATATTCGGTCCATCGCCGGGGTTCTTGGCCTCGACCACGAAAACCCGGCCGTCCACCTGTCGATGACCGTGTTCATCGCGGCCGTCAAGTCGGCGGTAGGCGCCTGGTTGGACGCCGGGCAGCCATACGTGCATGAACGTGTTGTCGATGCGTTGGTCGAGTTGCTGCGCGGCGCGTTGCACAGCGTGAAGCAGTTGGACCCGTCGATCGACGTGTCCGAAGCACTGACCGATCTGGACGAAACCGCGACGGTTGAACCATCTTCAACGGAATCCGTTGCTGTGGTGGCCGTTCCGGCTGAGCCCGCGTTAGTCAGCCCGGTCTTGATTGATTCCGGTCTGGTCAACGCGGCGTTGGCGGACTCGGCCTGACCGGCTGAAGCTGTTGATGTGTCAACGGATGGGCGGAGGAATCGCCGCCCATCCGACAAATCTGGCCAGATACTCGTCGTCGGCGGCGGTTTCGACCTCGGCGTGACCGGCGACGACCGTGCCACTCGTGCCGTCGATGCTGATCACCGTGCCCGCCGGAATGCGTTGGCCGTTCACGTTTATCGCGGCGTCTTCAACGCTCAGGTCGGTGACCCCGACCACAGCGGGCTTGCCCATCGATCGGGCGACAACGGCCGCGTGACTGGTTGGACCGCCGCGTGCCGTCACAACTCCGGCTGCCGCGGCCAAACCGTGCATATCGAGCGGCGAGGTTTCCGGCCGTACCAGAATGACGGGGCCAGGCGTATTCGCCGCTTCGTCCGATGTGGTCACGATCTTGCCCGCTGCGACTCCGGGTGACGCGCCGGTGCCGCGCGCCAAGACGTCCGTCGCCACGATGCGTGGTGTGTTCGCGTTCGCGACGTCGCGTGTCGACACCCGATCAACTGCTTCCCCTTGGCTAATTGTTTTCTCGTCGACCAGATCGACGGCGAGCCTGATCGCGGCCCGCCCGACGAACCGGCCCGGCCGGACTTGCAGGAACCACAGTTCGCCTGATTCGAACGTGAACTCCACGTAGCACGCGTCGCGGTAGTGGTTTTCAATCCGGCGCAAGCCGTCGAGAAGCCCTTCCCATACCGCAGGTTCTCCGGTCAATGCGGTGAGCGGTGACGTCGGGTGCGTGCCGGAGACGACCGCGTCGCCCTGATGTCCGAAAAGGACATCGCCGTACGGGACAGGCTCGCCGGTGTTGGGGTTGCGGCTGAACGCCACGCCTGAGCCGCTGTGGTCGTCGCGGTTGCCAAACACCATTTTCTGGACGGTCACGGCCGTGCCGAGATCGTCTGGGATGTCGTTGAGGGCGCGATATGTCCTGGCGCGTGGCGTGTTCCACGACTGGAACACCTTGATGATCGCCTCCTTGAGGTGCCCGCTGACGTTCAGAACGGTGTTCATCATGCCGGGCATGGACACTTCGCTGCCCGAGCGAACCGACACCGGGGCTTGTGTCTCGACGGCCGCCAGTTCGTCCTCGAGGCCGTCCGGAAATTGTCCTTTGTGGAGAAACTCGCGGCACGCGTCGGCGCCGATGACGAATCCCGGTGGTACCGGCAGGCCGAGGCGCAGCAGTGTCACGAGGCCAAAAGCCTTGCTGCCAATGACATCCGCTGGCTGATCGAGGTTGGCGGAGAGCTGGTGAATCCACTTCATGGCGGTAGCCTTGTGGCGTGTCTCCTCATCAGACCAGTGTCGACTTGTTGGTATTGCACACCCTTCGCTGCATGGGCGTCACGACTCTCGACCGGGTCGCCGAGTCGAGTGGCTTGTCGCAGGCCGATACGGAATCCGAACTCATCGACCTCGCGGTGTCCGGGCTCGTCACGCGGTCGCCTGGGGAGTTTGGCGGCTGGAGCCTGACTGACGCGGGGCGTGCGGCGGACTCCGAACGTGTCGCCGCGGAGTTGGACACCGCAGGGGCTCGGGCTGTGGTGACCAAGGCGTACGAGGACTTCCTGCCGCTCAACCCGGAGCTGCTCGACCTCAGCACCGCGTGGCAGATGCGGTCGGTCGACGGCGTGATGACCCCGAACGATCATGCTGACTCGGCGTATGACGCTCGCGTGCTTGGCCGGTTCGTCGAATTCCATCAGCGTGCGGATGCTGTGTTGGCCGTTTTGGAGTCGGCGATAACGCGGTTCGGGCGCCATCGTGCTCGGCTTGGGTACGCGCTGAGCCGGGCTCAGGGTGGCCAGCTGGAGTACCTGGTCGACCGGATGGACGCGTATCACACGATCTGGTTTCAGCTGCACGAAGACCTGCTCACCACCCTTGGCCTGTCACGATGACATTGTCATTCAGATGTTGAGACCATCCTAGCTGAGGATGGTGAGTTGACCGGCGTTCCTGGCTTCGAAAGTGGTGGGCAAAGGACTTTAGGGCATGACGGTGTTCACGAGTGGTCGGCCTGAGGGGTTCTGGGAATGGTGCGGTGTTGCAGGTCAGCCCGAGGATTTTGGGAATCGCGCGGTGTTCCATCGTGTGAGGGCCGGGTTGCTGGCGTTGAACGCCGTGAAGGTGGCCTTCGCGGCATCCTGTCTCGGCCATCGAGCTTGGCCTTGGCCACTATGGCTCGTGAGTGTTTATCAGGGTTAGAACACGACTAACCACTCACGAGGGTTTTTGGTGGCCCCATTGGAACTTATAACAGGGTGGGGGGCTTGCCGCAAGGCCGGGGGTGTGCCGCACAATCGCTGGCCTACCTGGTGAAAGCGAGGAATCTCCATGCGAGTGCTGCTGTCCGCGATCGGGTCGCGCGGGGAGATCGAGCCGACGATGGCGCTGGCGCTGCAATTGCAAGAACTCGACCACGAAGTGCGGCTTGTCGCGCCGCCGGACTTCCGCGGTCTTGCCGAGACCGCCGGAATTCCGTTCGTGCCGATCGGTCCGGAAGTGCGTGTCGCCGCGAAGGGCAACACGCCAGAGGACCTGCGCAAAGCCGCTGATCAGAGTGTCAGGGACCAGTTCGAGACGATCTCGGCGACCGGTAAGGGCTTCGATGCTGTCGTCGGCGCCGGAATGCTGCAGTTCGCGGCACACTCCGCTGCCGAGAATTTGGGCGTGCCGTACTTCTTCGGCACTTTTTGCGCGCTGAGCTTTCCGTCACCGCACCACGCGCCGCCCGCGTTCGCCATCCTCGGGGATTCGCGGGAAAGGACCCAGGGCTAAAGCAAAGTCGGTTGATCTTGGGAGTGGTGGGGCGGGGTGAGGTTTTCCCTGGTGGGTAAGGAGATGCGGCCCTTCGATGGGACGATGTGAGTTCTCACGCTCTTGATCGTCTGTCGAAAGGCCGCTGGTGTCAGTGTCGCATGCCGTCTGCGTACCCGTCGATGCGTCGGTCATGATGGGCTCGGCTGAGCTAGCCGACTTGGTCGCGTTGCTGGGCAAGGTCGCCGATCCCCGTAAACGCCGGGGGATTCGGCATCACATCGCCACGGTGCTGGCCGTGACGGTGCTGGCGGTATTGGCGGGGGCGAAGAACTACCGGGAGGCCGGTGACCGGGCCGAGGACTTGCCGCAGGAGTTGCTGGAGCTGGTCGGGGCGCGGCGGAGCGTCCTATCGGGACGGCGTGTGGCGCCGAGCGCGGACACGATCCGCCGGGTGGTCGAGTCGGTGGACGCCGAGGCCGCCGACAGGCTGGTGTGCCACTGGCTGGCTGATCGAGCGATGGCCCTGGCCGGCGACGACGGCTGTGCTGGCTTCGACGGGGTGGCCATCGACGGCAAGGCCGTGCGTAATTCCGGTGGTGTGCGCCTGTTCTCGGCGATGCGTCACGGCCAGGCGGTGGTCATCTCGCAGATCCGGGTCCCCGACGAGACGACCGAGACCACGCAGGTCAAGTCGTTGCTCACGGGTATGGATCTGGCGGGTGCGGTGGTCACGGCCGATGCCGCGCACACCCAGCGCGACACCGCGCGGCACCTGGTGTCCGACAAGCAGGCGGACTACGTGCTTGCTGTCAAAGGCAACCAGCCGACCCTGTTGGCCCAGGTCCAAGCCCTGCTGCCGCCTGCTGCCCCAGGGTCGGAGGACCATGTGGACGACGAGCGCAGCCACGGGCGGATCACCCGCCGGGCCATCTGGGCGACCGTCGCCGAGGGCGTCGATTTCCCTCATGCCGCCCAGGTCTTCCGCATCCGCCGGGACGTGTTCAACCTCGCCGGGCAACGCGTCCACAAAGAGATCGCATACGGCGTGACCAGCCTGAACACCGAGCGAGCGTCCGCTCGGGACATTGGTGGCCTGGTACGGGGTCAGTGGGGCATCGAGAACAAAATCCACTGGGTCCGCGACGTCGTGTTCGCTGAGGACCACCAGCACGCCTACACCGGCAACGGTGCTCACGCCATGGCCATGCTCCGCAATCTGGCCATCGGCCTGATCCGCCTGGCTGGACTCACCGAGATCAAACGCACCCTGGAATGGATCGCCGCCGACCGCATGAGAATCCTCCCGCTCCTGGCCGCATCTACCCCCTGAACAGCAACAACGACTTTGCTATTGCCCTGGGAAAGGACCGAGGACAACGAAACACTCTGGGCGAAGGACAGGGACAGGTTCAACGGGTTCTTGGCTGTGCTGAATTCGTGCCGGGAATCCGCTGGTTTGCCCGCGATATCGGACGTTCGTGGCCACATGTTCGGCGATCAGCCGATGCTCGCGGCCGACCCGGTTCTGGGGCCGTGGCCGGATCCGGCGGACACGAGCGTGCTGCAGACCGGGGCGTGGCTGCGCGTGGACAAGCGTCCGATCGAGCCGGAACTGGCGCAGTTCCTGGATGCCGGCGAACCGCCGATCTACTTCGGGTTCGGCAGCATGTTCGTCAAACCCGAGTACAGCCAGCTGGCGATCGAGGCGGCCAGGTCGCTCGGGCTCCGGTCGATCGTGATGAGCGGCTGGGCTGACTTGTCCCTTGTGGACGAGTCGGCGGACTGCATCGCCGTTGGCGAGGTCAATCACCAGGAAGTCTTCCGGCGCTGTGCCGCGATTGTGCATCACGGCGGCGCGGGGACCACGACAACGGCGGCATTGGCTGGCGTCCCGCAGGTGATCGTGCCGCAGATGTTCGACCAGTTCTACTGGTCGGAGCAGGTCGAACACCTTGGCATCGGCCGTGCCGACAAGCCGGGTGCGTTGGCCGAGGTCCTTGACTCCGTGCTGCGGCCAGGCGTGGTGACCAGTGCACGGGAGGTCGCGGGCGGGATCCGGACCGATGGTGCGCTGGTCGCGGCCCGACGGGTGACCTCGCTGGCTGGGTGAATTTTGGTGGTTGACGCGGTGGAACCGGATAGCCGGGTGCGACCGTCTGCTTAGGTACGCGGAAGGAAACAGGAGGTCCGGTGACGTATCCACCGCAGCAGCCACCACCCGGCCAGTACCCGTACGGCCCGCAGCAACCGCCGTACGGGCCGCCGGGATGGCCGCCTCCGCCACCGCCGAAGAACAAGACGGGCCTGGTCGTGGCCCTAGTGGCGGCCGCTGTGCTGCTGATCGGTGGTGTGGTCACGGTCGTGCTGCTGACCACCGGCGACTCGTCCAACACGACCTCAAGGGACCTGCCTGCCGCGCAGACCACCACGTCGAAGCCGACCAAGAAGCCTGGCGGAACCGTAGAGAACAAGGCTGAATTGGAAGCGGCCGTCAAACCGGTCGCCCAGCAGTACGCCGACGCGGTCATCCGCCAGGACTCGGCCGCGGCACAGGCACTCACATGCAAGAAGGTCGATCCCGGTGTGATGTACGAGAACCTGGCCGGCGAGGCCGAGCCGGTCGTCGGCAAGGTCACCATCTACAGCTCGACGCGGATCACCGTCGACATGGGACTCAAAGGCGTGCCGGAGGCCAGGGGCGTGCCGTTGCCGTTCGTCAACCAGAACGGGACTTGGTGCGTCGAGGTCTAAAGCCAGCCGGGCAGGATGAACACGGTCCATGACACCAGCGGAGCGACAAGGACCAGACTGACGGTCGACGAACCGGGCCGCGCTCTACGCCGAGTTTAATCGCGTCCTCAGTGGACTCTCGGGCACCGACGCACTCGCCGCGGCGCGGGCGGCCGGAGTTCCAGCGGGACCGATCAACACCGTGCGGGAAGCCATCGGCAACGTCCGGCCCGATCTCATCACCGAAGCACTACACCCTCGACTGGGAATCGTGAAGTCGGTCAGTTCCCCGTGGCGGTTCGATGGCGAACTGCCTTCTGCCTATCGTCCGCCACCCGACCTCGGCAACACACCGAGGAAGTACTGACAGAGGTGGGAAAGCGATGCCCAACCTGAAGCTTGGTGAGTTCCACACTGTCCACAGTGATCCAGCGGACGGCCGTCAGTACGAATACGGTCGTGTACTTCGCCGAAAGGTCGTTGATACAGCTGGAAAAGCCAAGTCCGTCCATTATGGGCAGTAAAGTCCTGATCGAGCGGATCCTTCTGCATCGCTCGAGTCGCGAAGACGCTGGCATCAGGGCACTCTACGACGAGGCGTACAGCGGTGCGGACTACGCCGGGGGAGTGTCCGCGTTCATCGAGAAACGTTGACAAAGGGAGGAAGCAATGGATCTGCGACTGCGCGGCCTGCGTGCCGTGGTGACCGGGGCTGGCAAGGGAATCGGTGCCGCGATCGCCGAATCCCTAGCTGCCGAAGGGACAAACCTGGGTGTGGTGTCCCGAAGCCAGCCACAGCTGGAGGATCTGGCCAAGAAGTGGCGTGCCGAGCACGGCGTCGAGGTCGATGTACTGGCCGCTGACCTGTCGACCGAGAGCGGACGGCAGGAAGTCGCCAACGCGGTCGACTCGCTGGACATCCTCGTCAACAACGCGGGCGCGATTCCCGCCGGCGGCCTGACCGACGTCAGCGAGGAAACCTGGCGGCGGGCATGGGATTTGAAGGTGTACGGCTACATTTTCCTTACTCAGAGCCTGTATCCGAAGATCGCCCAGTCGCAGCACGGTGCCGTGCTGAACATCATCGGTGTCGCGGCTGAGGAGTTCCCGGCCGGATACATCGCGGGTTCGGCTGGCAACGTCGCCCTGGTCGGATTCACCAAAGCTCTGGCCAAAAAGGCTTGGCACGACGGCGTTCGAGTGGTCGGCATCAGCCCGGGATCCACGGCAACCGACCGTTTTGTGACGCTGCAGCGCACACGTGCGGCGACCGAACTGGGCGACGCGGAGCGGTGGCAGGAGCTCGAAGCCAGCTTGCCGTTCGGGCGCGCTTGCTCTCCCGAGGAAATCGCGGACTCCGCGACTTTCCTCGTCTCACCTCGGTCGTCCTACACCAGTGGCACAGTGCTCACGATCGACGGCGGCAAAGTCTAGTTTCTCAAAGACGAGCGGAGATCTGCCGAGCCGCATGCGTTAGGGCCTGGCAGATCCGCCCTTCGTCTGCAGGAAACCGGTACATCGGCACGAAAACGCTGATGGCGCAGACGACCATGCCGGACCGGGAGAACACCGGGCGAGCGATCGACCCGATGTCCTCGCGCAGTTCCCCTTTGACGACAGCACACTTGCCGTCCACCCGGATGCCGCGCAGTTCAGCGTCGAGATGGGCGGGATCGGTGATCGTCGAGTCGGTCAGCCGAGGCAGCCCGGACGCGAGGATTTCCGATCGCAGTGGCTCTTCCATGTGTGCGAGCAGCGCTTTGCCCGTTGCCGTCGCGTGCAGGGGAGAGCGTGTGCCGAGGGGGATGTAGATGCGGGTCGGGTTGACGGTCTCGACGACGTCGATGATGACGACCTCGTTGCCTTCCCTGATCACCAGATGCACGGATTCGCCTGTGGCGTCGCGCAGTTCGGTCAGGATGTCGCGGGCGACCTCACGCACTCCGACGTCCGCGGCGACGCGCTGCGCGATGTCGATGGCCTTCGTGGTGAGCACCCAGCCCTTGCCTTTTCCTTTGCCTGGACCGGTTTGCCTGATCCACCCGGATGCCTCGAGCGCCTTCAACGCGCGCTGCGCTGAGCTTTTGGGCATCTGCATCCGCTCGGCGATCGTGGTCACGCCGACTGGTTGGAGCTGGGCGACTTCGTCAAGGACGCGCAGGGCGGTCAGTGCGGTCGACATTCCTGGTCCCTTCGGCACACTACGGTTGATTGTGCCACATAGTGGACCGTTATGGAGACTTGTACCGCCAGAGATCCGGTATGGCTCGCAACACGAGCGCCACGGCCACGACAGTGAGCGCGCCTCCAAAGCCAACCGCCCACTGAGCACCGAGCCAGGCGCCGCCGAAACCGTGGACCACGTTGGACAGCTGAGGACCGCCCATCAGGACGACCGTGAGCGAGCCTTGAATGCGGCCGCGCAACGCGTCATCGGTGTGTACCTGCGAGATGGCGTTGCGGAACGTGCTCAGCACGAAGTTCACGGCACCGCCCGTGACCAGCGCCAACACCGCGATCAAGAGGTGCGCGGCGAGGCTGAGGACCACCACGCAGCCACCCCAGGCCAGCGCGGCGGACGCCACGAGCGCGCCATGTCGTCTGGCGTGGCTGAATGTCCCTGAGAACAGCCCGGCTAGCAGCACACCGGTCGGATAGGCCGCGAACAACAGACCTAGTTCCACCCCACCACCGGCCGGGCCGCCGTACGTCTGCTCGGCCAGCTCAGGAAAAAGTGCGACCGGCATCGCGAAAACCATGGCAGCCAAATCCACGGCGAGAATCGCGACCAGGACGCGGTCCCTGGCGAGGTATCGAAAGCCTTCGCCCAGCTGCACTCGCTGGCCGCGCCGGGGCATCGCGGGCAGTTTGGCCACGGCCCAGAGCACGATGATCAACGCGAGCGCGTCCAGCAGATAGAGCGTGCTGAGGCCGACAATTGGGATCAACAAACCGGCGATCAGCGGACCGACGGCCGCGCCGGTGTAGCGGGTCAACGCGTTGAGGCTATTGGCCGCGACCAGCTGCTCAGCTGGCACGACAAAGGGAACTGCGGTGCCCGTTGTCGTCATGGTCGCGCCGAAGCTGATGCCGTGCAAGGCAACCAGAGCCAGCAGAACCGGAACCGAGCCGGGGTTCAGCCACAGGCCGACGTAGGTCAGTCCGAGTCCAGCGTTGCCGATCAAGAGCAGCCGTCGGCAGTCCATCACGTCAGCCAACGCGCCAGACCACAGCGCAGACACGACAAGCGCAGCAGTCGAGATCACGGCCGAAAGTCCGATCGCCGCGGACGAACCGGTCAGCGTGAACAGCTGAGTTGGGATAGCCACAAGGCTGAACGAACCGCCAACCGCTGAGATCGCGGAGGCTGTCCACAGTCGACGGAACGCTGGTATTCGCAGCGGTCGCCGGTCGATGAACAGCTTCACAGCGGGACCGCGTCAGCCACCACGACGGCGATATTGTCTGGCGCACCACCCTGATAGGCCAACGAGATCAGCTCGTCTACCGCATCGGCCGGGGAATTCTTGCGTTGCAGCACCTCGTGCGTCTGCTGTGCCGACACGACACTGCTGAGGCCGTCTGAGCACAGCAGGTAGCGGTCACCGACCTTGGCCTCGTGCACGGACAAATCGGGCTGATGCTCACCTGAACCGGAGATCGCACGGGCCAACATGGACCGTTGCGGATGCGACTCGGCTTCCTCTTGCGACAATCTTCCTTCGTCCACCAAGGACTGAACCCAGGTGTGGTCGTGCGTGATCTGAAAGAGTTCGTTGTCCCGCAGCACATACGCCCGGGTATCTCCAATATGGACCAGACCAAGCTGGGAACCCGACCACAGCAACGCGGTGAGTGTTGTGACTCCGTCGACGACCTGTTCGACTTCGCCGACCGCTTCCGCCAATGCGTTGAGCAGCTCTCCTGCGGGCACAGCCCGGGTCGCCAACGGTTTCAACGCGGCAATTGCTGCGGTGCTGGCGTTTCCGCCTGCTGCGCCGCGTACTCCGTCGGCTACCGCGAGCAATCGGCCGTTGGCGTAGGCCACGTCTTCGTTGCTGGTCCGCACTTGCCCGGTGTCGGTGCGTGCCGCGTATCGGATGCCGAGTTCTGTCATCGCGCTGCCCCTGCCTTTGAGGTAGTCGACAAGGAAGGTGGCGAGCTGACCGCGGTTCACGGTCTCGGCGAGGACCTCGGACCAGTACGCCTCGACCTCAGCCGCGGCTTCCGTTTTGCTCAGGCCGACTACGGTCTGGATCCGGGCCAGTGGCATGCCGAGCCTGCGTAGCCACGCGATGAACCTGGCTTGTTCGAGCTGGCTTGGGGCGTAACGGCGGTATCCGGTTTCACTGTCCACTTTCGCCGGTGCCAGCAGGCCCAGTTCGTCGTACATGCGCAGGGCTTTCGGTGACAGCCGGGCGGCACGGGCGAACACTCCGATCGTCCACAGGTCCACCCCTCCATCATGCGGGTTGCCCCAGGGGCAAGGTCCAGGACGCGGACATGGCGGTGTGGCGATGCGCTGGGGGTCGCACCGCCACACCTGTCTGTGGATGAACCTCAGCCAATGAAGACCGAGACCACCGTGTTGTCGAACTTGACGTCCGCGAGGTTGGCGACGTCACCGTCGATCGTGACCGACTTGCCCTTGCAGTCCTTGTCCGACCACAGCTTCATCGAACCGTTCGCCCGGATCGACGAGGTCACATTCGGCCGGGAAAGGTTGGTGCAGCCGAGGCCCGCGCCCTGCGACAGGTCGCTGACCCGGTCGAAGTTGATCTCGTCGAACAGCGTCGCGCCGGTCGCCTTGTTGCCGCCGCCCGCGTTGTTCAGTGGCTTCGGCGTCGTCGTGGTTGGGACACCAGCCTTGCCGCCGTTCGGCGTGATGCCGAACCACTTGCCGTCGACGCCCTGGCCGAACGTGTCGCCGGGCTTCTTGTCCTTGTTGAAGCGGTAAACCGGCCAGCCGCCGAGGGTCAGCTGGAACGTGCCGTCGCTCCGCCGGACCTTTCCGATGTCCTTGCGCTCGATGCCTTCGAACATAACCCTGGTGACGCCGGGCTGGACAAGCACCGGCGGCCACTTTTTGGCGCACTCGCCGGCGCATACGGACCTCGACGGGTTGGCGTCATCATCGTCGAACCGGTACAGCGTCAGCCCCGCACCGTTGACCACGACCGGGTCGAGCTTGCCTGCCTTGCTCTTCTCGATCGAGATCCACTTGATAGCGACGTCCTTCGGCGCGGTGTCCAGGGTTCCGTCCGGGCCTTTGGCCCAGTCGCCGGTGTCCTTCTGTGCGTTGTTCGACTTTGGCGTGCCGGACAACAAGTTCAGCGCCTCCGAGTCAGCCTGCGCGACCGGCGTGGTGCCGGTCTCTGATGGCGGGGCGGCACCGTTCTGGCCACCACAAGCGGACAGTGCGGCGATGCCGAACGCGGTCAGGGCAGCAAAGGACACAACACTCTTACGCAACATGGGGTTTCACTCCGAATGTGAGATGCGGTTCCGGCCTGCTTCCGACCCGCTCGGGCCAAGACACGGAACTCGGGTCGAAGAGGTTCACACAATTTCGGAGTGGTCTGGGTCACGCTCGTTTTCAGCAGTGTCTACCTGCGTTGATGCACGCGACTGCCTGCGACATAAGCGAATCCGGCATCACACCGATGGCCATCGCGTGGTCAGTCAGGGGATCCCTGCCCTCCTCGGGGAAGGAATCGATGGCGTAGTCCGCGTCGGCCGGAATCGAGTAGGCGAGTTCGACGTGCAGCTGTGGCACTGGGAACGTCCCAATCGGACACACGTCCGCGTTCGGGAAGACCAGATGGCTCCGGTGCAGCGTGCTGTCGGTGGCTTTGCCGTCCCAGCATTTCGGGAAGTCGAACACCCGGACCACTTGTTGCCCGTCGGCGCAGCGTGGATAGCGGTTGGTCACGCGGTCGCGGGCGCCTGAGCAAGTCCACTGCACGTGCTCGGCGTGTTCGCCATCCTGCGAGACCGCTACCGGATTTCCAGTGATGGCGCGAAGGAAGCGCGGCGCGGCGACAACATTGGACATTGAATTGCCACGCAGCTGGATGAGCACGGAGTCGGGCAACACGATCCGTCCATGATTGCCATGGATACCGCCACCCGCTGTGTCCGCGTCGTCACCAGCCTCGTCGGTCAGCCTTAGTACTGGCCAGTAATAGGTCGATCGATCGTCAAGGCGGCAGGTTGTTCCCGCGGCGGCAAGGCTTTGATCCGTGGAGAACGCGTCGGTCGAGAGGTTTCCGACGTAGTCGTGCGTGTGGTGGGCGGCGCCGGGCAGCTTTGGTTGAACCACCACGTTGTCGGCATTCCGGTGCTTGTTCTCATTGCGCCCGCACTGTGACTGCCATGTCCCCGTGCTGGCACCAGGCTGCGTTTTGACTGCCGTCGCTCGGACCGGCACCTGCTGAATGTCCACGTAGTACGAGTCGCTGGATCTGGCGTGGTCACCCGGATTCCTGTTGCAGGCGGTGAGTGCGGTGAGCGCACACAGGGCAACGACGAACATCAACGGGCGCAGCACGATGCGGATCTTCGCATGGCACGGACCAGCGGAAAGAAGCGCCGAACCGGGATGGCAGTTGCTTGCCACGGCCGTAACGGGAATTCCCGTGAACCTCTTCGCGACCGGACGCGTGTTGCGGTGGTCAACGAGCCGGGATCCCGGTGAAAACCCAGCGGCAAGCAAGGGGAGATCTGCCATGCCCACGTACCCAATCGGTGAAGCCCGCGGCACGTCCCTTGTCGCCCTTGTGCTGTCCACATTGGCCAGTCAAGGCGGGCCGCCGGATTGGTAGTGGCGATTAGTTGCCGCGAGTGAGCGGCATCACGGTTTCCAGTGTCATCCGCGGTGATCCGAATTGGCCACCGCATCCGTTTCGAATGAGGGGAGCTCCCGGCACCGGGAGTTCGTGGAGGTGTTACGGATGGCTCGTCATCGGCAAGTCGCCGACGAGGCGTTGATCCGGACGTTGTTCGCCGAGCACGGCCGCGCCATGCTCGCCTACGCGACCAGGCTGACCGGCGATCGACCGGCAGCCGAGGACGTCGTGCAGGAAGCGTTGATCAAGGCGTGGCACAACCCGGACGTCCTGGTCAACGGCAAGGGCTCGGTGCGTGGCTGGCTGCTCACGGTCGTGCGCAACATCATCACCGACAAGGTGCGCGCCCGAAACGCCCGGCCGAAGGAAGTGCCGGAGTCGCCGACGGCGGTGCCGATCGAACGTGACCACGCCGACAAGGTGGTCAACTCGATGGTGGTGCTCGACGCGCTCGAGAAGTTGCCGGAAGTGCACCGATCTGTGCTCGTGGAGATCTACGTGCGAGGACAGAACGTCAATGAGACGGCGGAGACGCTCGGTATCCCGCCGGGCACCGTGAAGTCGCGTTCGCACTACGCGTTGCGTGCGTTACGCGACCTGTTCACCGCACGCGGAACAGGGATGGAAGGAGTGGCCTGAGACATGTCCGAGCACCACGTCGACATCGACGCCTACGTCGCCGGTCAGCTGGCACCGAACCAGGCCGCCGGAATCGAGCAGCACATCGACAGCTGCGAGGTGTGCCGGATGGACAGTATGTCGTTGCGGGAAATGCGGGAATTCCTCGGCGAAGTCCCGCACGAAGCCTTGCTCGACGGCTACCCGGACGACGCGGACCTCGTCCTGCAACGAACACTGCGCCAGGTGAGAACGGAGAAATCAGTGGCACGACGCCGCTCCCGATTTCTCAGCGCGGCTGCCGCGGTCATCGCCGCGGCGGCTCTGGTGACCGGGGGAATGTTCGTCGGCCAGATGAATGTGGATCAACCGCAGCAGGTCGCTGTTGCGCAGCCACAAGGTGTGCGCTTCGCGAACGCCACTGACGGTGCCACCGGTGCCCGGCTTGTCGTTCGCGTCACCCCGGCCGCGGACTGGATCCGCGTGAATGCCGCGGTCAGCGGTATCAAGGCGGGGGAGATGTGCCGGTTGATCGTGGTCACTCACGATGGGACTCGTGAGGCAGCGGGCAGTTGGGTGGTTCCGGCCACCGAAGCTGCTTCCGGGACCACCTTGGACGGTTCCGCGTTGATCTCCGCGAAGGACGTCGCCGCGGTGATTGTCGAGAACACTGACGGAAAGCATTACGTGACAGCGAGTATCTAGGATGTGGTCACCACAACAGCGGAACCGCTGGTTCCTTTGACAGCCCTCGCCAGGGCGGTGGACGCAGCCGACAGCGGGTAGCTCTCGGCAACGTTCACCGCCAATCGGCCCTGGCTCACCATCGTGGCGAGAACGGACAACTGGTCACCGTCCGGGCGTACGTACACTTCGGACATCGTCACACCGCGTTGTGCAGGCGGCGTGTCCGATGTGATGGTCGCGAGCCGACCACCATCGGCCACAGTGGACAGTGCTGCCGCTGCGCCGCCTCGGGCGGCGTTCGCTGCGACATCGACGCCTTTCCTGCCGGTCAGCCGCAGAACTTGGTCAGGCCAATCACTGTCGTGATAGTCCAGCACTTCCACGGCGCCAAGAGCACGTACCCGGCTGTGGGAAGCCGGACCTGCGGTCGCGATTACTCGCAGCCCGCGCAGAGCGGCGATTTGGACGATCATGCCGCCGGTCAATCCACTTGCCCCGTGCACAAGCAATGTCTGTCCATCATGTACTTCAAGGGCCTCAGCAAGCACTTGCTCAGCGGTCAGAGCTGGTACCGGAAGTGCCGCGGCAGCCTCCCATGAGACGTTCGCTGGCGCGATCAGGTGTTGTGCCCAGGTTCCCTGTGCGCGCAATGGCAACGGGTGGGTCAGGATCTCGTCGCCGGGCGCCACGCTCGTCACCGCGTCTCCGGCGGCCCTGACCGTGCCAGCCGCCTCGACGCCAAGGGCCATCGGTGGCGTGCTGCCGGTGTCCCATCCGCCGGTGCGGACGATTTCGTCCCAGTTGCCGACCCCGGCCGCCGCTACCTCGATGAGAACCTCGTCAGCCGACAAAGCCCGTGGTTCGGGCAGATCGAGCAATTCCACTGGCCCGTTCCTGTGCTGAATTCCAGCCGCGCGCATGCTGGCCATGATCCACCTAAGTGGACAGCTGTGCCACTGGCGCGCAGACCGCACACTCAGGGCCGGATGGAGGTGATGTTCTCGGTGCTGATCCCGACAACGCGGTTGCGGCCTTGTTCCTTGGCCTGGTAGACGTAGTTGTCCGCGACCCGAAGGCATTCCTCGATGCCTGTGCCGTGATGTGGGTAGGTCGCGGCGCCGATCGACGCGGTGACATCGCTGATTTCGACGTCGTCGCCGTCCTTGTCCACGGTCGTGATGCGCAAAGCCTGGATGGCCAAGCGAATCCGTTCGGCGGTGGCCATTGTTTCAAGCACATTGGTGTCCGGCAGCAGGACGGTGAATTCCTCGCCGCCGAAACGTCCACCGAGATCTGCCTTGCGCAGATTGGATTTCAGGCAATCGCCGACCGCGGTGAGAACATCGTCGCCAGCGCGATGGCCATAGGTATCGTTGAGCCGCTTGAACTTGTCCAAGTCGACCATCAGAACGCCGACCTCGCGACGCTCCTGTTCGGCGTCGGCCACAACGCGATCCGCGTATTTCTGCCACGCCGCCGCGTTTGCCATGCCGGTCTTCTTGTCGACGAAGGCGTCGCCCTCGAGTTGCTTGGTCATGGCGGCGCTATACAGGCTGATGACAACTGGGATAGCTGCCAGCACCACGATCAGCGTGCCAGTCATGAGCACGCCGGTGATGGCGCCGATAACCAGAAACGCCGCATCGAGCCCGATTTCCGTGAGACGGCCCAAACGGCGGTAACGCAGGAAAGCGACCGCGTGACTGGCGACCAGATACGCGCCCGCCGCCAAAACGACCGTCAGTACACCGCCGAAATTGGCTTGTGGGCTGGGCGTTTCCCACGCGCCGAACGACACAGCGAAATGTGCGGGGATGAGCGCCCAGGCGATGGTGTACCACCACACGTCGTGCTTTCCACGTACGGAGTGGTACGCGCACAAGACCAACACCAGTGCGACAGCCGGCGTGAGGTGCACGGACACAGCTGCTGCGACCGCCCAGACGGAGGTCGCGATGATCGGCTCGGAGTCGTTGTGGCGGACGGTGTGTATCCGGCGTACGAGTTCCATCGTGACGATCGCCGCCACGAGTATGACCGCCGCGCGCACCCAGTCCATTGCTGTCATCGGTACGAAAATGCCTGCCAGCACTGCGACACCGGTTGGTGGCAACAGAACTGCGACCAAGCGCATCATGCCGCGACTGCCAGCGTCGGGCCGCAGACGCGGTTGCGACCGAGTTCCTTGGCTTGGTAGAGGCAACGGTCGGCCGTCAGGAGCATGTCGTCCACGCTCACCTCCGCGTGCCGTGTCGTTGCAACGCCAATGGAAGCGGTGATGCCGCTGATGGTTGTGGGGCGGCCGTGGAGGTTCGTCGTGATCACGGTCAGCGCCTCGATCTGGTGACGGATCCGTTCGGCCGCCTCGTTCGCTTCCTGTTCGGTGGCACCGGGAAGCAGGATGCTGAACTCCTCGCCGCCGAAGCGGGCAACGATGTCATGACGGCGCGTAGTGGTCTGCAGTATGTGCGCAACGCTCGCGAGGACGTCATCGCCCGCGTGGTGACCGTAGGTGTCGTTGAGGCGCTTGAAGTGGTCCAGGTCGACCATGAGTACCGCCGACCGTGCGTGAGTCCGGTGACTGGCGGTGCTGAGCGTCTGCCAGGCCGCGTGGTTCCACAGCTGAGTCTTCGCGTCGTGTGCCGCGGCGTGCTGCAAAGCGCGCCCGCGCATGGACCGCTGCAAGTACGCCACCGGCAGCAAGAAGAACGGGATAGCGACGAAAGAGAAGTGCCCGAACACACCCAGCAACACGCCGAGAGCAACCCGCGTGACGAGCAAGCCGTACACCCCGTGCCCTGCTTCCACAGGGTGTACGGCATGGATGAGCCGACGCGTAACCCCCATCAGCGCAGGCCCATCAGTCACAGCTAGATAGAGCAGCCCGGCCATACCGGCGGCGAGAACAGTAGGAGTACTCATGACATCCACCGGAGCCAGCAGGTGCACGGACGACCACGCGAGCCACGCGACCGTCGCCCCGGCAAGACTGGTGAGCACGGGACGCTGTCCGCGGAGCAGCTCGTGTCCGAGCAGAACGGCGGACACAAGAAAGACTGCCCCAAGGGGCAAGGTCAGAACCGCGCCGATGAGCCACACCGGTGCCGCGGACACAGCCGCAGTATCCGTGTCCCGCGAGCGAGCGAACTCGGCGTACGCGATCCCACAGAGCGTGAGCACAACGGCTGTCAACCACGACGTGGTTGACCAGGCAAGACCCAGCCCGGTCAGCAAGGCCGCTGTCAGCACAACGAGTGACACCGTCTTGACGGGCACACCGTTCGCGGGGAGACTCCAGCGACGGATGGTGATGGTCGGCCGACGGAAACCGATTGCTGGTGCGGCGACTCCCCCTGCGTTCATACGTACAGATTGCGTACCAGCACGGACAGTCCACGGACAGATGACGGACAGCGACTTGGCAATAGCCTGCTGTGATTGGGTTACTGGATCGCTTCGCCAGGTTTCCCGATCGTGCCATGAGCGGCTTTGACCCCGGCCGACCGGCTCGCGGACACCCACGCGATGGACAGTCCGATCACCATGACCGTACCGATCCCGCCAGAGACCGCGATGACCGAGGACGACGGCGCGTTCTGGGCGATCAACCCGAACGTCAGAATGGCGAGCCCCTGCGTCACCCGCATCATCGTGGTCATCAAGCCGACGGCCTGGCCCCGCATGCTGTCCGGAACGGCCTGCGTGAACTCAGCGGCAAGCGGGATCCAGTAATACAGCGAGATCCCCGAAACCACGATGAGCACAACGGCGACAACCACCCCGGGCACAGTGAAGAACAGTGCGAGCGGCGCGCAGCTGAGCACGCCAAGGAGCACGACGTGCCGGTTGCGTTGATCGGGAATGAGTATGGGCAGAAGCCAAAGCCCTAGAACGATTCCGGCTGGGCCCGCGCCCATCAGCACGCCGGCAACGGCAGACCCGTACCCAATCTCCGACGCGAAGGGTGCCGCGAGCGTCTCGCTCGCCAGAGTGGTGGCGATGGCGAACGGGAACAACATGATCAATCGCAGCCGCGGGTCACGGACGATGTAGCGGATGGCGGCGCGGGCCGAACCGAGCAACGTCGGCGGGGTGTCGCCATTCGCTGTCGCGGGACGGGAAGCGACCCCCAAGATGATCACAATCGTTGACAGTACGAAGGTCGCGGAGTTGAACACCAGAACGAGCGACAACCCGGTGAGCCCGACGACAACCCCGCCGAGGCCGTAACCAATCGTGTACGAGACGTGGTTGACCAACTGGGTGACCGCGGATCCACGCACCAGCTTCTTGCCCGGCAGGACAACGGACATGGTGGAGATGTAGGCACTGTTGAACGGCGCGTCCACCACCCGGATGACGAAAAGCAAGCCCCACAACGCAACCAGCGGCATCCCAGGGATAGCCATGACAAGCACAAGCAGAGCACGGCCAATGTCGGTAGTGATCATTACGGCGCGGCGGGGAAACCGATCAGCGAGCCCAGCCAGCACCGGCCCGCCGATCAGATCAGGCAAGACAGTCAGCGCGAACGTGATCCCCATCAGTGCCTCGGACCCAGTCTGATTGAAAACTGCGATCGTCAACGCCGCACGAGCAAGGTAATCGCCCACAGTGGACAGCGCACGACTAATGAACAGAGCACGAAATTCACGCACAGAGAAAATGTCCGCGTAGCTGACGCGCTCGGTTCCTTGGCGCTCCCCCGACACCCAGCGCCCTCCTTTGGCTACTCTGTGTGTTCGATTGAGATCATACTGCTCCCACACCAATCACAGCACAGCCCATCACCAATTCCTGTGCGGCGTCAATCCCCAGTAGGTCTTCCAATCGCTCGTCTCTGATCGCCGCGGTGAAGGTCATTCCAAGCCCGAGCGCGGCAGCGAGCAAGTAGAAGGTCTGGCTCAGATGACCGACGTCGAGGTGCAGCGTGCGATATGTGCGCGCAGTGTTGTACTTCCACGTACTTCGCGCGAGTACGGAGGTGAAGAACATCAGACAACTACTGTCCGCGACCCAATCTTGATCACCAAGGAGCTGAACGAGAGCGTCCGGCGTCTGCGGCGGTCCGAGGAATTCGAGTTCGTTACGCGCGGTGTTCAGATGGTATACCCCAGGATCAATCCCGGAGACCCGATGCGAGTGCACATAGATCTCGGTAGGGTGCCTGCCGCCACCGGATGGCGAAGTCTTGAAGGCGGTCTGCGTCCGCTCGTCCAGTTGGGTGATCCCCCCACCCCATCGGAGCAACGCGCTGATCGCCTCGAACGACACGTCCTCGCCGTTGAATTTCCGACTACTCCGCCGATGGGAAAGAACATCGAGAAAATCGGAACGAACCATTGCCGCCGTGTCCGCCGCCAGCGGGACACGGAGCGTTGACGGCAGCTCCCTGCTGGCAGGCGGTGGCGGTTCGTGCTCAAGGCGCTCCCGTAGCCGCTGCTCATCCTCCTCGGGCGTGATGAATGGCTGGTCGCGGAGGTTGCGTGTCTCGGTGTGGAACAGCGCGGCGAGCCGGCCCCAGCGATGCCAAGCGGCCTCGTGTTCCTCCTCGGCACGGTGCCGTTCGGAGTCCCAAGTAATGAGGATGTTTGCCGCACGCATTCGCTCGGTGATCGCGACCAGATACTCGGCGTGGTCGTTGTCGCGAGCGTGTTTACGAACGGTAGTCAGAGGTTGCCAGGTGGTGAAGCAGCGGAGTACCACATCAGCTTCTTGGCCGACCGCGAAACGCCGATGAGTCAGAGTGTCATGCCAGATCAGCTGATCGGCTTGCCATAGCAACGCGCCATATGACGAGATGCGCAGTCTTGGGTCATCCACGTGTCGGTCAAGCCCGCTGGTGTTGGGTCAGTCGAGATCCGGAGCCCACTCGGCCCACGAGAGCAGTATGTCGGCCGGCTGGTAGGCGTCGGATAACTCGATAATGACGTTTTCGACGGCGATGGTGTTCATCGTACGCTCCTCAGGCCGGGCATAACCTGAGCTGAGGATACCGCAATACGGTTGCCGAACCATTTCAAGCAGATAGTTATTAAGTACCACCTACCGCTCGAGACGCGGTTCAAGTTTGGCCGACTCATACCACTGTAACGGCTCAGCGGATTATCCTACGGGAACCAACAGCATCAACGCGTGCGCGCTGTGTAGTCGGGCGTTGACTAGATAGTCTTGACGAACACTTGGGAAGGTGGCGGCGGTGAGGTGCCAGTAATTGATTTTCGCTTGCTTGGCCCGGTCGCCGTACTGCGTGCCGGCCAGCCGGTGCATGTTCCCGCTGGCAGCCAGCAAATCGCACTAGCCTGCGTCTTTCGCGCGAAATAGTGCGACACGGGCTATAGATGCACGGAAGTGCCGTCCTGCAAGGGAAACTGTTGTTTGCGATGACAGCAGATCCCAAGCAGAAGGGCACTCCGTAGGTGAAGCGTAGCAAGCGGTCGAGGCGGGTCAAGGTCAGTGCTGATGGGCGTGGTGTGGTGTCGCATGCCGGGGTGGGGATGTTGCGGGAGTTGGCCCAGGACACCGGCCTGGTCGCGGGGGTGAACGAGGCGTTGGTCGACACGTATGCCGGTCCGTGGATGCATGCACCAGGACAGGTGTTCGCCGACATGGCCGTGGCCATCGCCGATGGCGGCGACTGTGTCTCGCACATCGAGGTCTTCGGTGACCAGCATGCGGTGTGCGGGCCGGTGGCCAGCATGCCGACCGCCTGGCGGATGCTGGACCGGATCGACGAAGCGCATCTGCCGGGGATACTCGCCGCGCGGGCGGCGGCCCGAGAACGGGCGTGGGCCGCGGGTGCCGGCCCGGACCTGACCGGGCTGCTGCGGATCGATTTCGACGCCACGGTCACGATTTCCCATGCTGAGGACAAGGAGAACGCGGCCAAAACCTGGAAACGGACGTTTGGTTTTCACCCGTTGTTGGCGTTTCTGGACCGCCCAGAGGTCTCGGGAGGCGAAGCACTGGCGGGCCTGCTGCGGGCGGGTAACGCCGGGTCGAACACGGCAGCAGACCACATCGCGGTGCTGGAGCGGGCGTTGGCGTCGTTACCCGCCCATGCCCGGCCACGTCCGGGTGATCCGGACTCGGTGCGGGTGGTAGCCCGCTCGGACTCCGCCGGTGCCACCCTCGCGTTCGCGCAGGCGTGCCGGGAGCGGGGAGTGTGGTTCTCCTTCGGGTTCCCGGTGGATGCCCGCATCCAGGTCGTGGTCGATCAGATTCCCGACCAGGCATGGGAATCGGCCATCGACCGTGCGGGCGGGATCCGGGATGGTGCCTGGGTCGCCGACATCACCGGAATGCTCGACCTGTCGAGTTGGCCTGCCGGATCGAAGGTCATCGTGCGTGCTGAACGTCCCCATCCCGGCGCCCAGTTGAGGTTCACCGATGTGGACGGGCATCGGATCACCGCGTTCATCACCGACATCCCCGACCGGGTCATCCCCGGTCAGACCGCCGGTCTGGAACTGCACCACCGCCAGCACGCCCGGGTGGAAGACCGCATCCGCCAAGCCAAGGCCACCGGCCTGCGCAACCTGCCCTGTCGTGGGTTCGCGGAGAACACCGCCTGGCTGGAGACGTTACTGGCGGCCACTGATCTGGTGTGTTGGGCGAAAATCCTGGGTTTCACCGGCACACCCGTGCTGGCGCGCGCCGAGATCGCTACGTTCCGGAACTTGGTGCTGCACGTGGGCGCCCGAATCACTCGTGGTGCCCGGCAAGTCCGGATCCGCATCGATGAAACCTGTGCCTATGCCCACGCGATCGCCCAGGGCTGGTTGAAGATCCGCGCCGCCTTCACCTGATCCGCACCCCTGTCCCTACGATCGGCAAGAACCGGAGCGGCCGACACAAGCAGGTCGGCGGGCTAGCCACGCTCACAGTCGGAAACACTCACGGCAAGATCGACAAAACCACAAGCAAGATCAACTAAATACTGCGCGAAAGGCCGAGGCTAGCCTGTTTGTTGTTGCGCGCCAACCAGGTTGTGTCGATCCATGACCTTGTCGAGTGGCTCTGGGAGGACGAACCGCCGAGTGACGCGTGGGAGAGTGCGAAGGCCTACGTTCGCCGATTACGCCGAACGCTGCAGTCGCCTGGCCTGATCGAGGCGTTGCCCGACGGGTTCCGACTCAGCGTGCCGACGGATGCTGTCGATCTGCTGCGGTTTCGCCGCTTGCTGCAGGAAGCTGAAAACTTATGTGGTGACGAGCGGCTCGCTCAGCTCGACCAAGCACTCGCGCTGTGGGGCGATGAGCCGTTGGCGAGCTTGCCGCCGAGTACGGCGAAGTCGCGTGCCACAGACGCGTTGGTTGAGGAGTATGGCCAGGCGATCGAGAAACGTGCGGACGCGTATCTGAGTTTGGGGCGTCACGCTGAGCTGGTCACTGATCTCCGCGCGACGACCGCACGCTATCCGGAGCGCGAGCGCGTCTGGTCCCAGCTCATGGTGGCGCTGTATCGCTCAGGTAAGCGGGTGGAAGCGCTTGCGGCGTATCGACGAGTACGCGCGTACTTGGCCACGGAGTTCGGAATCGCGCCCGGCGCCGACCTGGAACGCGTTCATCATGGGATTCTGACCGGAACGCTCGACGCAGGCAACGGCACTACCCACCCCGATGTGGCCGCTGTCCCGCTCGTACATCTCACTCCCGCACAGCTACCGGCCGCTATCGCCGACTTTGTCGGGCGCTCCAGTGAACTGGCCACCGCGCGCGCCGCGTTGACTACGCCATCCGGTGCGGGTGCGCCGGCACTCGTCATCAGCGGTATGCCAGGCGTTGGCAAGAGTGCGTTCGCGATCAAACTCGCCCACGAGATACGCACCAGGTTCCCTGACGGGCAGCTGTTCATCGATTTGCATGGTTACTCCGAGCACACGCCGCTGAGTCCCGAACGGGTCCTCAGCCGCATCCTGCCCGCGCTTGGCCTGCCATCCACTCATGTTCCGACCGATCTCGAGGATCTGACCAACACGTATCGCAGCCTGGTCGCCGATCGCCGCATTCTGCTTGTCCTCGACAACGCGGCGAACGCACAGCAGGTACACGATTTGATCCCGGCAGCACCCGAATCCGCCGTCCTGATCACCAGCCGATCGCAGATGCCGAGCCTGGCCGCGTTGACCGGAGCGCGGTTGCTGCCGCTTGCGCCGTTGTCGCCACGTGATTCGGAACAGCTGATTCGCTCCATCCTTGAGACCGCTGGCAAGCCCGCCGACACTGACATCGGTCAGATCATCAAGCTGTGCGGGCACTTGCCATTGGCCATGCGTGTGGCTGCGACCGCTTACCTGCACAGCGCGCGCCCGCTGGCCGAGTTCATCACCGAGTTGGAAGAACATGACCGTCTCTCCGCACTGACGATCGCCGACAATCCACGAGCGACAGTGCGTGCAGTCTTCGACTTGTCCTACCGGACTCTCTCACCTGCCACAGCCCGCTTGTTCCGTCTGCTCAGCCTTGTGCCCGGACCTGAGTTCTGCCGCAACTGCGCACATCACGTCGCCGGGGTCGTTCCCGCGCAGGCAGAGCAGTTGCTCAGGGAACTCAGTGCGGCCAGCCTCATCCTCCCCAGTCGGCCCCGTCAATACCGGTTTCACGACCTCGTGCGCTTATACGCCCACGACCGGTGCGTGACCGAGGACGATCACACTGAATTGCATGCCGCCCTTGCGCGTCTGCACAGGTACTACGTTCACACTGCCGACCAGGCCGCGGACGCGTTGTACCCCACATGGATCCGCCTGCCACGTACGCATCCCTCCATCGTGACGGCCGAGCCTCCCCCAGTCGTGCCGAACGCCGCGCAGTGGATGAGGCGACGAAGCACCGAACATGATCGCGACCATTCGCCACACCGCCCAGTATGGGCCCGTCGAGGTTTCCTGGTACCTGTGTGAGTCACTGCGCCCTTACGTGGTAACACACGCCGAGTACCGCATCGAGGCGCTCGGTGCCTTCGAGATCGCGTTGCGCGCCGCGACAAGTGCCGAGAATCGCAGGGCGATGGCCTCCATCCATTCCGCCTTCTCCTCGGTCTACCTGCGCGCACGGGATATCCAACGCGCACTCCCACATATCAGAGCCGAATTGGGCCAGTACCTGGAGCTGGGGTTCACCGAAGGCGAGACTCGTGCCCGGATGGCGCTCGGCGACGCGCTTGGAACGCAGGGATACCTTCAGGATGCGGCCGACCACATGAGTGAGGCGTTGCGTCTCGCCGAGCAGAACAACTACACCGGACTTCAGTTGCTCGCGTTGTTGAACTTCAGCGTGCTGGAAGAATGGCGAGACCAGCTCGACGTCGCCAAAAAGTACGTACTGTCCGCGTTCGACTTGATCAGCGCCACTTCGAGCAGTTCGACCAAAGGCGCGGTGCACATGACCCTCGGTATGGTCCTGGTCCGCAAGGGGGAATTCGCTGCGGCCATCGAACAGCACCTGACCGCGCTCGAGTGCTTCCGGCAAGGCGGAGACCTGCATTTTGAGTCCCAAGCGCTCCGCGGACTGGCCCAGGCCTACTTGAAAACGGGTGATACCAAGGCGTCGATCACGAACGCGACCAAAGCTCTCGCGGCCGCTGAAGAACTTGGCGATGAGTATGACATCGCGGACTCCTTGATCTCACTCGCCGGTACTTGTCACGAACTTGACCTCATCGCACAAGCACGTTCCCATGTGGACGCGGCGTTGGCGATGTGCGAAAAGCTGGGATACAAGAAGGCGCACATCGAAGCCCTGCTGCAGTTGGCGTCGATCGACAAAACCGAGGGCCTGCTCGACCGTGCGGAAGGACATGCCAGCCATGCGATCGAGCTTGCGTTGCAAGGGGAATTGCTGCGGCTACGCGGGGACGCGGAGATACTCTTTGCCTGGATCACCCATGAAAGAGGTGACCATGACCAGGCGCTTCGGCACGCCAGCAACGGGTTCACGATTCATCAGAAAGTGAACTCACCCTACGGGCAGACGCGCGCTTTGCACATCAAAGGTCTCGCCTTGCTGGCGCAGGGGCATCGCGAACAGGCTAAGCACGAGTGGGTGATGTCGCTGGAGTTCTTTCATGGTCCTGCCCCGGAAATCGATGCGATCCGCAAGGCCATCGCCGAAATATCCTGAGCGATCCGTGTGCTAGTACGGCAGCAGCCATTCGTTAGCTGACCTGGGTGATCTTGATGTCGCGGGCGAGTCTGGCGCGTTTGTGGAACCAGCGTGATCGTGCTTGATGCCTGCGGCGCCAGTTCACCCAGTGGGTTGCGTGTCCAGGTGGTCGGGGTGTGGTGGTGCCGGCGATCAGATGCTTGATTTCGGGGATGGTGAGCGGGATCAGGCCGGGATCAGCGGGTGGGAGCTGGTCGGGGTGTAGGGGTTCGGGGGCTTGACTGTCGGTGCGGTCGCGGAGCAGTGCGGCGGTGACCGCGCAGACCGCAAGAGCGGCGCATACAAGCACGGCGTGTCGGGCGATCGCGGTGTAGAGCCTGACCTGAGCCTGGTCCAGGCCGAAACAGTCTTTGCCGAACTCGAATCCTTCCTCGACAGGCCAACGCAGCCCGGCGGCGCGGATCAGCCGGGTCTTGGTGAGCAGTGCGCTTTCGGGCACGTAGCAGTAGTGGAAGGCCAACTCGCCGGTGCGCAGGTGTTTGCGGATGAGGAGGTAGTGGCGGGCCGAGTTGGTGGCGATCCAGGCCCAGGCATACCACCGGTCGCCTTTGGAGCCCTTGCCGGCCGAGCGGATTTCCCACTGTCGCTCGCGTTTCAGCAATGTCTTCGTGGCCTGGTCGCAGGACAGCTCCATGCCGCTGGACAGGATGATCCGGAAGTTCTTCTGAACCCGCAGCACATAGGCTTGCTTGTCGGCCTCGAAGTGGGCCCGCAACTCGGTGCAGCTGCCGTAAACCTCGTCCCCGCAGTAGAAATCAGGCCGGAACCCGTCCGCGGCCACCGTCGTGCAGATGTCGATGGCCAACTGTCCTTTGGTGCGGAACGTCAGATCCAGGGGAAGCGCCGAGCGCAGCGACGTCACCGGGTCGCTGATGTGCTCTTCGGGAATCCACTGTTGGAACCCGATCAACGCATGCCCGACACCTTCGCGCACATAGGACAGGTGCACCGTGTTGATCCCGTTCTCCACCCGACCCGCGCAGCCCAGATGCTGCCGTTTGACACCCGCGGTGGCTTCACCTTTCTTCTGCTGCCCCGTCTCATCCAGCGCCCCGATCACCAACTTCCCGCGCCGGCGCCCGCCCTTGCGGGCCGCTTCCTCCAACCCGGACACCGCGAACCGCCGGATCTGCGCCATCGCCTCGGCCTCGTCCCACACCGCCCGGTTCAGCAGCCGCTGCGTCCGATCCGGTGTCCGGTCCCCGACATACTCAGCGATGGTCCAGCCGTTCCGTTTCGGCAGCTCGCTTGTCACCGCCCGCACGTACTTACGCGCCTGCACGAACGGCTCGATCCGCCGAAAACACGAACGCAGCCGTTCGGACAGCTCACCCAGTTTCCGCCCAGCCAACCGAGCACCTATCCTGGCAGCCGCAGCCGCCTGCGATCCTGTAGTTCTCACAAACACATGATCAACAGGCGGCTGCCCCATGTCGCCACCGGCCCCAGCTACACATCCCCACAGGTCACAACCCGAATGGCTGCTGCCGTACTAGGAAGGACGCATGGGCATCCCCTTGCGTACTGAACGGCTCTGGCTTGTTCCGTTGGATTCTGCGGCTGACGCGGCCGATGTTCATGTTGCGTTCGCTGATCCGGAGGTGATGATGTATTGGGACGAGCCTCCGTCGAGGGATGTTGGGGAGACTGCTGGGCGGCTTGCCGGGGCCGTTGGTGACTATTGGACGGTTCGGGATGTTGATGGTGGGCCGGTACTTGGGCTGATTGGGATTATGGGTGGGGTTGATATTCCTGGCCTGCAATGGATTCTGCGCCGTGATGTATGGGGGCGGGGGTATGCGGGTGAGGCAGCCATCGCTTTTGTTGAGTATGCGTTGGGGGAGTTGGGTTTGGAGCGGGTTGAGGCTTGGGTTGACATTGCCAATGGACGGTCGATTGCGGTTGCTCGGCGGGCTGGGCTTACTGAACGGGGTCGCCTTCCGCAGCGCTACCCGCATCGGGATCGTCCACATGAGACTGTGGTGATGGGGCGGGCTCGGCTGGCTGAGCCGACTGTCGTTCTCAACGTTGTCGTTGAGCTTCCGGTGCGGGATGTGTCTGGCACTTCTGGTTTGTTTGAGAACGTTTTCGGCTGCACGGTTCTGTTTACCGAGGATGACTTTGCTGGTCTGGGCATTGGGGCTTGGAGTGGTGGGCGGCGGATTCATTTGGTTACCGATGAAAGGCCTAGTCCGGTTCGGCTGTCGTTGGAGACTGTCACCGAGTTCGACGCCATTCACGCTCGCGCGGTCGCTGCTGGGGTGCAGATCGGTCAGTATCCGGTTGTTCAGCCTTGGGGGAGGCGGGAGTTCGTGATTGCTCTTCCTGACGGGCATGAGGTCACTGTTAGTGGACCTCTGTAGCAATGGCCCCGCCCGCGGTGCTTAGCGGGCGAGGCCATTTTCGGTCAGTGGGCCGAGGCTGTGGCCGGTACTGGGGCGTAGCCGGCCGGTTCAGCCGTGAAGGCTCCTCTGCCTTGGGTTCGGCTGCGCAGGCGATCCGCGTAACCGAACAGTTCGGCCAGCGGCACGGTTGCGGTGATTGTCACCGCTTTCGCGTGCGTGACCGAGGCTGTGACTCGGCCGCGGCGCATCGCTAGGTCTCCGAGGACGCCACCGACGGCGTCTTCGGCGATCGTGACTGTCACCTCCGACATTGGTTCCAGCAGCTCCATCACGCACGCGCGCAACGCTTCCCACAGCCCGAGTCGCCCGGCCGTCCGGAACGCCACGTCCGATGAGTCCTTCGAGTGGGTTGCGCCGTCGGTCAACGTAACCTTGAGGCCTGTTACTGGATGGCCTCCGATGGGACCTTCGGACAGGGCGTCGCGGCAGCCTGCTTCTACCGCTCTGATGTATTCGCGCGGCACCTTTCCTCCGACCACTGTGGATTGGAATTCGAAGTCGTTTGTCTGTAACGGTTCCACGTCGATCACGACGTGGGCGAACTGGCCTGCTCCGCCTTCTTGCTTGACGTGCCGGTACACCAGTCCGGACACGCCGCGCTCCACCGTCTCCCGGTATGCCACCTTTGGACGGCCGACGGCGATTTCCAGGCCTCGGCTTCGGCGGATCTTCTCCACCGCTACCTCCAGGTGTAGTTCGCCCATTCCTGACAGCACTGTCTGGCCAGTTTCCTGGTCTGTTCGCACGGTCAACGACGGGTCTTCTTCGACCAACTGCGCCAACGCCGCCGTCACCTTGTCGGTGTCGACCGACTTGCGTGCTTCGACCGCCACGGAGACAACGGGATTGGCGACCCGTGGACGTTCGAGCAGCAACGGCGCCTTCGGTGCGCAGAGGCTGGCTCCGACACGAGCTGACTTCGGACCGATTACGGCGACGATGTCGCCTGCCGACGCCTGATCCAGCTCCGTGTGCCGGTCGGCGTGCACGCGCAGGATCCGGGCTACTCGCTCGGTTCGCCGTGCTTCAACGTCAAGCACGATCGCTCCTTTTTGGATCATTCCTGAGTAGACACGCAGATACGTCAACCTGCCGGTGGCTGTCGCGACAACCTTGAACACCAGCGCTGCGAACGGTTCCGCTGGGTCGGCGTGCCGCTGCGTTACTGTGCCGTCCTGGATTCCTTGTACCGGTGGCACATCCAATGGTGACGGCAGGTACGCGACAACCGCCGCGAGCAACGGCTCGATTCCGCGGTTGCGGTAAGCCGAGCCGCGCAACACGACCAGACCTTCACCACTGTGCGTCAGGTCGCGCAATGCTGTTGCCAGTGTGGCTGCGGAGATCGTCGAGTCCGTGCAGAACTCCTCCATGGCCGCCGGATGCCGTTCCGCCACCGCCTCTTCCAGGATGTGTCGTCGCCGCTGGGCTTCCGTTTGCAGTGCTTCCGGCACTGGGCCTTCGACACAACGGCCGTCCACCCAGGACAGTGTGCACATCTCGACCAGGTCGACCACGCCGACGAACTCGTTCTCCTGGCCGATCGGCAGGTGTGCCACGAGCGGTACCGGATGTAGCCGCTCACGGATCGACGCCACAGCGGCATCGAGATCGGCGCCTACGCGGTCCATCTTGTTGACGAACGCGATGCGCGGCACGCCATACCGGTCCGCCTGCCGCCACACCGATTCGCTTTGCGGTTCAACGCCTGCCACAGCGTCGAACACCACGATGGCGCCGTCCAACACGCGCAGCGAACGTTCGACCTCGTCGGAAAAGTCGACGTGGCCAGGTGTGTCGATCAGGTTGATGCGGTGACCGTCCCACGTGCAGCTGACCGCCGCGGCGAAGATGGTTATGCCACGGTCGCGTTCCTGGGAGTCGAAGTCGGTAACGGTTGTCCCGTCGTGAACCTCGCCGCGCTTGTGCGTCGTGCCTGTCGCATAGAGGATCCGTTCGGTGAGAGTGGTTTTGCCCGCGTCTACGTGAGCGAGAATGCCAAGGTTACGAATGTTGGTACGCACGGCACATTGAGGTGATCTCAGCGACTTTCACGCGATCTTGCCGTGTTCGAAATGCGTGAGGACAAGGGCGGCTTTGATGATGTCGCCGATCTTGCTGGGGTTGGCGGTGAGATGCCGCAGGCTGCGCCAGCGTTCGGTGAGTAGGGCGAAACCACGTTCGCCCAGACACCGTAGGCCACGCAGCAGAGCGTTGCGTGTGCGGGTGTCCACGTCGAGGACCTGGCCATCGGCAGGCTGTTTGACCGGGGTGTGCACGCCGATGCCGGCACCGTCGTAGCCGCCATCGGCCAGCGTCGGCAGATCAAGGTGCGAGGCGGCCCAGTACAGCGCACCCAGCACATGCTCGCGCGCCACGGTCAAGTCATGGAGTGAACCGGGCTCGACATCCGAGACCCACCACGGAAAACCGTCCGGCGCGCACAGCGCTTGGATGTTGCCGCCGTGCTCGCGGGCTTTGCCGGAGTACCACAGGTCGATCGGCTCGCCTTTCACGCTCAACGTTTTCTCGCTACAGCGATCGGCGGAGAAGACCTTTCCATCGAGGATCACGTAGGCCGTGCCCTCATCCTTGGCCCGCTGCAGGGCCTCATGCAGGTCCGGCGCCTGCTCGGCGAGCACGATGACGACCTCATCCAAGTAGCGGTAGCCGGTGGCGCGGGAGATGCCGTGATCGCGAGCCAGGGCGGGGACGTCGGTGTTCTGCCGGAACCAGCGCAGGCCCAGCACCGCGTGGCGAAAGCAGGTCAACGCCCTGCTGTTCTTGCGGGTGCCGCGTCGGCGGCGTTCGGCGTGCAGCAGCCGGCTGAGGTAGAGGGCCAGTTCACGCGGGACATCGAGCATGGCACGATACGCAATCACGGGGAGCCTTCTGGTCCGGACTTGATCTTCGCAATCCAGTTCTACCAAGGGCTCCCCGCCCATCTTTCCCCGGGTCTCACCACTCCCCAGTACATCGACCAGCGCTCGTCCGAGCAGCTTCGCGGCTCAACAAACGAACCAGAATCTTGGTGAGATTACCTCATTGCCCTTTCAGGGTGATCAGAGAACATGTCGGCGCGATTCACGGGACATCGACCCGCGGGAACGTGCGGCCGCTTAAGGGCCGCACGGTTCAATGGCGCTGGGTATTCGTCACCGGGTCCGGTGCCGGCCGCGCAGCCGGCACCGGGCGCGCGAAGACATCAGGATCACCTCGTATCGCGACTGCAGGGCAACGGCTTCGTGACGCAACACGGCCTGCCCCCTCTAATCGCGGCGCACTGCACTCGGATGGCAGCACGGATTTCGGGGGAACTGTACCGAATCCCGATTGGACGGTCTACCGATTTTCGGCGATCAGGTCCGTGCGGAGCGTCCCGGCGCGTACTGAGCTGCCAGACTCGCCAGCGCCACCGCTGCGACCAGCAGCCCGAAGTCGCGGGGCGCGACGTCGTAGAAACCGGGCAGGGAAAGCAGATTGATGATGATCGCGGCCAGCCACGCAGCGACGAGCCACCCGCCGAACCGCGGGATGATGGCGACTACGACGCCCGCGACGATCCGTGATCGCCAGCGCGATCCCACCCTGTACCAGCAGCTGGTTCATGTTGTCGTTGCGTTGCTGCACCGCCCCGTCGCGCAACGCCTGCATTTGCTCATTTGTTGGCATGCCGGTGAGTTCCGGCGCCTCGCCGGGGGCGGGGATGCCAGGCTGGTTGTACCGCTCGTCGACGGTGCCAGCGATGCCACCGTCACCCTTGAAGGGCAACGCCCCCTGAGTGGCGTTGTCCACCAGCACGTAGGTCAGCGCAAGCAGCGCGATCACGGAAACCAGGAAGAGGCTGCCGTAAACCAGAGTGAGCCGCAGCCGCAAGGGCCGCCGCGGCAATCCTTTGCCGGCCAGCCGGCTCGCGAGGCCCATGCCGGTCAGATTCGATAACCGGACTTGGCGACCGTCTGGATGACCGGCGGATCGCCGAGTTTCGTCCGCAGCCTGCTGACCGTGATCTTCACGGCGTTGGTGAACGGATCCGCCTGCTCGTCCCAGACCCGCTCGAGCAGCTCCTCGGCCGACACGATCCGGTCCTGAGCGGCCAGGAGCAGTTCGAGGACCCCGAACTCCTTGTGGGTGAGCTGCAGCTCCTCATCGCCGCGATGAACCGTGCGCTGCGAGGTGTCCACGACCAGCTCACCGTGCCGGAGCATGGGCGGATGGGCGGGCTGGCTACGCCGGCCAGCGCGCTGATTCGTGCGACGAGCACCGGGAAGTCGAATGGCTTCGGCAGGTAGTCGTCGGCGCCAATGGCCAGCCCGTCGACCAGGTCCTCGGTGCTCGACGCGGCCGTCAGCATGAGTACCCGGCTCTGGCACCCGCCCTTGACCAATTCGGCGCAAACCCCGTCACCGTGCATGCAGGGCAGGTCCCGATCGAGCACGATCACGTTGTAGTCGTTGACCAGGGCCCGTTCCAGTCCACTTGGCCCGTCAAGCGCGATATCGACGGACATTCTGGCCCGGCGCAGCCCGATCCCGATCGTGCGCGCCATTTCCTCGTCGTCCTCGACGACCAGCACCCGCACCGTTCGTCCCTTCTGTGCACGAGGACACAAAAGTCCAGCATGCCGAGTCCAAGGTTTCGCCGCAGTTTCAGAATTGGGCCAATTAGGCCTGGTCGAGCTCGTCGAGCGTCCTGGCGACATCGGCAGCGGCGCTGCTCATGGCCCGGCGCTCACCCTCGGTGAGACCCCATTCCTCGATCCGGTCGAGGCCCTTGCGCCCGAGCACCACAGGCACGGACAAGCTGACTCCGTCGACGCCATACTCGCCGTCAAGAACGACGGACGCAGGCAGGACGGCGCCGGATTCGGTGGCGATGGCCTCGATCATGACCGCGATCCCGAGCCCAGTGGTCCAGGTCGTGGTCCGGCCAGAGTCGAGGGCGACATGCCGCTGGTACCAGGTGTCGGTGTAGGCCTTCGTGGCCGCGAGCTGCTCGTCCGTGAGAGTCACCGGCTGCCCGCCCACGCTGACGCGGCTGTACAGCGGCACCTGGCCGTCCCCATGGTCACCGATCACCCAGGCATCGACGTCCCGCGGGTGCGCGTTGAGCGCCTCGGCGATCCCGGTACGCAGGCGCAGGCTGTCGTTGAGGGTGTAGCCGATGAGCCGGTGCCTCGGCACCCACCCCTGCCGGTGGACGTAGGTGGTCAGCGGATCGACCGGGTTGGTCACCAGCAGCACCAAGCCCTGGAAGGCCGAGCTGGCCAGCGGCGCGAGCACCTCGTCGACGATGCGGGCATTCTCGGCAAGGTAGACGAGCCGCGAAGTGTTGAGCCGCAGGGGAACCGCCGCGCTGACCACCACGATGTCGGCATCGAGGGCATCCTCGGCCGTCCCACCACGAACCGTCGTCGGGCTCGATCCAAGCGCAGCGGCATTCTCCAGGTCCATCGTGTGACTGGTGATCATGTTCGGCCTGGTGTCGACGAGCACAACCTCATACGTCCCGGCAACCCGCAGCAGGTTGAAAGCGGCCGACGAACCAATCCCGCCAGCCCCACCGATGATGACGACCTTCATCGCAGTCCCCTCAGAGTCTCGACATGCCCCCGCTCATCCATACACTGGCTGGCGTTCATTGGCTATGGGCCCGAGTCAACGCGGGACAACTGGGTTCCGTTCGGCCACCGCGGATTACTCTTCCGGTGTGAGTCTTGGGCGCGCGGTGGAACGAGCGTGGATGGAGGACAAGGTCCGCTCGTTGGTCAACCTGCAACGTAGCTGGTATGACTTGGCCGCGCTGCGCACAGACGAGCGGCTGCGACTGTCAGCACGCCTGCACAGTGCCGAAATGGCACGGCAAGGCGTTTGTGCCCATCAAGTCCCCGGTGAGCCCGACACGTGGGAGCGGATGCTCGCCGTTGGCTACGCACAACCGGCGGGCGAGAACGTCGCCTTTGGACTGACATCGGCCGCATCGGTTGTGGAAGCGTGGATGCGCAGCCCTGGGCATCGCGCGAACATCCTGCATCCCGACTTCGCGGCGATCGGCGTCGGCTTGTTCATCAGCGATGAAGGACATTGGTGGACGCAGAACTTCGGATACTGAAGTTCGATCTTGGGGTTCGTTCGTCCATTGTGGACGCTCACGCCGCCGTCGGGTGCTTGGTGCCGGCGGTAGGTATTTGGCATAGGGTCGATCACCCCGGGTAGTGGTGTCTATTGAATTGGTAAAACCGCCTGGCTGGTCGGGTCATTTTCGTGCCGCTGGAACGCGACGTGGGAATTTGACAATCTCGCCCGTTTTGGTTAGGCGTGGCCGGGCGTTCTTTGGTGGGATCTTGCGGCACTTTTGGTCAAGCGGTCGCGACCAAAAGTTTCTTAGTTCACCCTGTGCGGTGACGTGCCGGTTCAATCGCGGAATGGCGTCCAGCGAATGCCGTGGTCATGGTCGTCGTATCCGTCGGGATACAGGATGGCAACGAAAAGGTCAACAATGCGCAGTGCTGCACGTTCGCCGATTTCGGTGAACAGTATTCAATGGCTGTGCGCGCTGGGGTGTCGGCAACCCGGGGTGTCGCGCTCTGTGACGATCGATGCGATACGGCGTCATCGGGCTGGTCAAACGTGCTTTGATCTGGTGATTTGAGTCAGCAAAGCAAGATCGTTGCCGACCTTTTTCGGTGCCCGACCCGGCCGTGCCAGGCAGAAAGAACTGCTGACGTCGGCCGGGTCAGGTGGGGGTGAGTGTGTTGTTCCCGAGTGGGAACGATGGACACTATAAACACGTCGCCGCTGTACTGGCGGTGGCATTCTTTTGCCACGGCTGACGTGGTAACAACGGGAAAATCTGGGTTGGTTTTTCGGGCACGACTGTTGCGGATTGAAAGGTCGTGCCGTTAGCTTTCTGTCGAACGGGGACGTCAGTGCACAGATTTGGCTGCTCGCGACCTCGATTCGTTACCTGCCTCAATATGAAACCTGTTCGGGTTTGGCGCGGCCGTGGCCATGCCGCCCGAGAACTTCCGATGAGGAACGGAGGGCGCGGTGTCGTCACCTCATATTTCCGTAACGCTCGACGGCATGAGCCAGTCGCAGAACACGATCCAGCAGCGGGTCGAGGACTTCACGACTGAGAAGACCAACATCGAAAACCAGATCAACAGCCTGCGAGGGGCCTGGACCGGAGAGGCGGCGAACCGGTTCTACTCCGGCATCGACTCGTGGCTCGCGGGCTTCCAGAAGTCCATCGACGCGCTGCGTAACATGGGTGAGTTGATGCAGCGCAACGGCGTTGTGTTCGGCAACACCGAGTCGGATGCCGTCAGGACCGCCAGCAGTGTAGGTACCGGGCTCGAAGGCGTGTGACGTGACCCAACTACCGACTAGGAGTGTGCGATGAGCTCACCTACGTACACGTTCAGGGAAGCCGACGGTATCGCCACCATGCAGGCGATGCAGCGGGCCAGCGACAACATGACCTCATACGTCGAGCAGCTGCTGGCAAGCAACCGCGCACAGCTCGAGCTGTGGGACGGTGAGTCCAAGAACCGGTTCGGGACGTACGAGGCGGAGTGGCGCGCAGGCAACGCTCAGTGTGAGACGTCGCTGAAGCAGGCCGCGAAGGCGCTGGCAGACATCACCGAGGGCTACACCGCAGCGGACAAGTACGCCGCTTCCATTTGGTGATCCTGCTTCACAGCCGGGCGGGACGTGGTCCCGCCCGGTCTTCACCTACGAGCCTCCGAGACTGATCAACTCGCCGGAAGGATGCCGACGACATGCCATCAATGGAAGGCGGCCACACCGCCGTAACCGAACATCAGCAGAACAAGGACGCGGAGGCACAAAAACAAGCCGAGAACGAGGCGAACCGGCCTGATTTCGGCGGCCGGGACGACAGCTGGACGAAGGGCGACTCCAAGAGCGTCCACCCTTACTTCGACAAGCCGGACGACCCCTACGACCCGGACTACCAGCCGATGCCCTTCGGTGGCGGCTCGGGGCTGGAAAACCACAAGCCACCGACCTTCTCAGGTGGAGGCGGTGGAGCCGATGGTGGCACGGTCGTCAGCGTCGAGGACATCAGGAAGTTCGGAGACTGGTGCGGAACACTGATCCCCGCGGTCCAGGACCGGCGCAAGGAACTACAGGAGCTCGCCGGTGTGGGCGGGATCAAACCGGGTTACTTCGGTGCGGCGAGAACACTAGCCGACAAGATCAACGGCGGCGCGCTCCTCGGCAAGACGATCGAAATGCTGATCAGCGTTGAGAACACACTGACGCACGCTCAGCAGACGTGCTACAGCATCGCCGACAAGTACAAGTCCACTGAGGAACTCAACGCGGCCGACGCTCGCGAGGTCGCGTTGATGATGAACCAGGTTGTCAGCGACGTGAACGGCCTGAACATCGGCGCCTGAGGCGTCCACAGTGGTGCATCGGCCCTGATTCCCGATAAGCGCAAGCGGTCCAAGGTGAGTGGGTATGCCGGCGACAGGATTCACCGAGAACTCCGACGGGGTGTTCGTCGACCCCAACGCGTCGTTCCAGAACCTCAACGACTTCGAGTCGTGGACGTGGAAGGAGATCCGGGCTGCCATCCTCGGCGGTGCGTCCATGCCGCCGTCGGGTGGCGGAGCCGCGCGGATCGCCGGGCTGATCGATCCGCAGACCTTGTTCACGGCCTCCATGGTCTTCGGGCGGGTGCAGGCCAACTTGGAGCAGCTCGCTGCTCAGATCAGCAAGGCCGCTGGATCGCTCGCTGGCGAAGGCGGCGGGTGGCAAGGGCAGGGAGCGGTCAGCTTCCAGAACGCGATGGACAACTTCGCACTCAAGTTGCGCGCGAAGGCCGAGCAGATCGCCGGTGGCTCGTCCGGAGCGTCGAGTGTGCCGAGCCAGCTGTTCAACAGCGGCAACTATCTGCGATGGGCGCAGGACGTGATCCAGCGCATCGACAAGTACTACGCGACGTGGGTGAACGAGCAGGGCAAGACCAGTAACGGCCTGGCCACCGTCTCGGCGTTCCCTGGACTTCCCGAACAGATGACCAACGACATGAAGCAGGTCATCCGGATCCTAGCGCAGCAGTACAACGTCACCGTCAGCGCCGTCGTTCTGCCTACACCTATCCCGCCGACCCCGGCCGGTGCCACTCCGCCGCCTGGCGCTCCGCCACCTGGTGGTCCTCCGCCTCCGCCGTCGACCGCTGGGAATGGTGGTCCGCCTCCGCCGTCAACTGCTGGGAATGGTGGTCCGCCTCCGCCGTCGACCGCTGGGAATGGTGGTCCGCCTCCGCCGTCAACTGCTGGGAATGGTGGTCCGCCTCCGCCGTCAACTGCTGGGAATGGTGGTCCGCCTCCGCCCTTCAACGTGGGCAACGCCAACGGTGGCCCTGGTGGTGGCGGCCCTGGCAGCGAAAACCGCAGCATCTCCCCGCCACCACCGTTCAACAACGGCGGCATAGGCGGTCCGCCTCCGCCCGGTACTGGTGGTGGCGACACCAACCGTGCTCTCCCACCGCCCGTCGGACCGGGGGGCGGCGGTCCGGGCGGCAATTCCGGGAACAACCGTAGTGGAAACGGTGCGCCGCCGCCGAGGTTGCCGGATCCGCCGTCCATCGGCAACGGACCGCCTGGGAGCAGCAACGGCCCAGGGGGCAACAATCCCGACACGAGCAGAGATGACCGTGGTGGCGGCTTGCCGCCTCCCGTGAACGTGCCCCCGCCGAGTGCGCCGCCTCCGACGTCCGTTCCGCCGCCTGCGAGCGTGCCGCCGCCTGCGAGCGTGCCGCCGCCGTCGAGCGTGGCGCCGCCTGGTGGTGGTGGCGGTGGTGGTGCGCCGCCGCCGTCGTCGTCGAGTGTGCCGCCCCCAGGTGGTGGTGCGCCGCCGCCAGCGAGCGTGCCGCCGGTCAACGTGCCGCCGCCTAACCCGAGTGACTGGGTCGCGGGCGGCGGAAATGGGCCTGGTGGCCTTGATCAGCGCGGTGGCGGTGGAATGCCGCCACCGATGATGCCGCCGGGTGCCGGTGGTGGTGGTCCTGGTGCCGGTGGTGGTGGTGCCGACCGGCCGGACTCGTCCGGTCTGCTCGGTGGTGAGAAGAAGCCTTGGGAGACCAAGGTTCCGCCACCACCCGACCTGGAGAAGCCGCCTACCGGCGGGGGTTCCCAGCCGCCCGGTGGCAAACCAGCCGACTGGGCTGCCGGTGGTGGTCCGGGTGGCTCCGGTACCGATCAGGACAGGGGTCCTGGCCTGCCGCCGCCGGTGAACCTGCCGGAGGGCACGCCACCGCCGACGTCAGCGGTGCCACCGCCCGGGGCCGTTCCGTCGCCTGGTGCGGGTGTGCCGCCGCCGATGATGCCGCCGGGTGCCGGGGCTGGTGGGGGTGGTGGTGGTGGTGCTGATCGGCCGGATTCGTCCGGTCTGCTCGGTGGTGAGAAGAAGCCTTGGGAGGTCACGGGTTCGGACGGGAAGACGGGTGGTCCGAGTGCTGATTTCGGTGCGTTGTCGCCGGACAAGCCGGAGGACTGGGCTACGAGTCCCGATGGTGTGACTGCCAGTGGTGGGCCGCCGATGATGCCGCCGCCAGGTGCGGGGGCTGGCGCTGGTGCCGGTGGTGCTGATCGGCCGGATTCGTCTGGCTTGCTCGGTGGTGAGACGAAGCCTTGGCAGACCAGGGATTCCTACGGGGTCACACCGGTCGCGCCGGACGGCGCGGTGGCGTCGGACGAGCCCGAGGAGTGGGCTGCGGGCCCGCTTCCGTCCAATGCGGACGGTGGACCGGTCGTTCCGGTGCTGCCGCCGGTGACTCCGCCACCGGCAGGGGCAGGTACAAGCGCGGCGCCGCGGCCGGGATCGGCCGGGTTGTTCGGTGGCGAAAAGACGTCGTGGTCGCCTGCCGGGGCATCCGAACCGGCCGCGCCGGACGTCCCTGTTCACAAGGAGCCGACACGCGCCGGTATCGACGCGGTGCCGGTCGTGCGGGTGCCGGACACGAAGGAGGACACGTCAGCGTGGGACGTGGGCACGTTGGCCTTCCTTCCGTTCGCCGCTTCGCTCGCGGTGCGCGACCGGAAGAAGACCGAGGAGACCGTGACCACCGACTACGTGATGCGGACCACCGAGCCGTGGGAGGACCAGACCTTCCAGCGCTGGCAGCCGGGCGAGGACTCCAAGATCGTTGAGGTGGAACCGATCTACTGCAGTGCCGAGGAGCGGCCGGAGCTGATCGAGGACGAGCACGAAAAACCAGACGATGACGACGAGTCCGACGAGCCGGACGAGGAAGAAGAGGGCGAGCGCGTCATCGCCGATCTGCTGAGTCAGGACGACTCGGCGTGGATCGGCAAGGGCGGCGTCAACGCCAAGGGAGTCATTGAATGACAACGGTCACCGTCAAGCGCGGCCCACGGGTCGCTGGGCCACCGGTGCCCAGCGGCCAGGTGGAGTTGCAGGAACCACCAGTGGTGGCCGAGCCCGCGCCACGCGACATGTTGTCGCTGTTGATGTTCCTGCCCATGGGTATGGGCGGGTTCGTGATGATCCTCGCCTTCTCCGGCGCCGCGGGCACTTCGCCCTTCATCTACATGATGGGTGGTGCCATGGGCATCGCCATGATCAGTATGGGGCTCGGCCAGATGGGCCGGGCCGGTTCGGAGCGCAAACGCAAGATGGCCGGCGAACGCAGGGACTACCTGCGCTACATCGGTCAGCTGCGGACCAAAGCCCGTGACAGCGCGGACGAACAGCGCCTCGCGGTCGGCTGGGATAACCCAGATCCCGCGTGGTTGTGGCACATCGCCGAAGGGCCGCGGCTGTGGGAACGGCGGGCAGGCCACGAGGATTTCGGCCGGGTACGCATCGGGCTTGGCACGCAGCTGGCTGCCCTCGAGTTCGTCCCGCCGACCACCAAGCCGATCGAGGATCTCGAGCCGCTGTCGGCGATCTCCTTGCGGCGCTTCAGCGAGACGTACCGGACAGTGTCGGGTATCCCTATCGCCGTCGGCCTGCGCAGCTTCACCAGCATCGAGTTCGCTGGTGACCTCGTTCCGTCGGTAGCGCTGGCCAGAGCGATCCTCGCTCAGCTGATGACGTTCCACGCCCCCGACGAACTGCGCATCGCGGTGCTCACCACCGAGGAGTGCCGCGGCGAGTGGGATTGGATCAAGTGGGCACCGCACAACGCCCATCCGACGGCGCGTGACGGTGCCGGGCCGTTGCGGATGCTGGCTTGTGATCACGACGAGCTGATGGAACTGCTCGGCGTGGAGATCACCGACCGCACCCCGCACGACAAGTCGGTCTCGCCAAGTTCTTCCGAGCCTTTCGTGGTTGTCGTCGTGCACCTCGCTTCGATCCCGGATTCGTCCAGGTTGCTCGACGTGGGGTTGCGCAACGTGGTCCTGCTCGACATCACGGGCATGCTGCCCGGTGGCGAGAAGGTGTTGCGGCTCACCGCGACCGAGGACCGCGTCGAGTTCCCCACCGGTGACGAGACGGGCACGGCCACGCGCGACGCGCTCGGGCTGACCGAGATCGAGCAACTCGCCCGCATCCTGGCACCGAGACGCACAAGCGGGACGGTCGAACTGGTCGAACGTCCGCTGGAGAGCGACTTCGAGCTGACCACCCTGCTCGGCATCCGGGACGTGCACACCTTTGACGTCCCAGGCCTGTGGCGGCCAAGGCAGGCGCAACGAGCCCGGCTCGCCGTTCCCGTCGGTGTCACGGAGGACGGCGAGGTCGTCGAGCTCGACCTGAAGGAGTCCGCACAGGGCGGAATGGGTCCGCACGGGATGCTGATCGGCGCGACCGGCTCCGGCAAGAGCGAGCTGCTGCGCACGCTTGTGCTCGGGCTGGCCGCGACGCACTCGTCGGAGATCCTGAACTTCGTCCTCGTCGACTTCAAGGGCGGCGCGACCTTCCTCGGCATGGACAAGCTGTCGCACACCTCGGCCGTGATCACCAACCTCGCCGACGAGCTGCCGTTGGTCGACCGGATGCAGGACTCACTCAACGGTGAGATGACGCGCAGGCAGGAACTGCTCAGGCAGAGCGGGTATCCATCGCAGTTCGAGTACGAGAAAGCCCGTGCCGCTGGCGAACAGCTCGTGCCGTTCCCCACGCTGCTGCTGGTTGTCGACGAGTTCAGCGAGCTGCTCGGCAGCAAACCGGAGTTCATGGACCTGTTCGTCTCGGTCGGCAGGCTCGGTCGCAGTCTCGGCGTGCACCTGCTGCTGGCTTCCCAGCGACTGGACGAAGGCCGGATCCATCGCGTGGAAGGCCACCTATCGTACCGGATCGCGCTGAAAACGTTCTCGTCGATGGAGTCGCGCAGCGTCATCGGTGTCGCGAGCGCCTACGAGCTGCCATCCGAACCCGGCAACGGGTATTTGAAGATCGACACCACGAACCTGGTGCGGTTCAAGGCCGCGTACGTGTCCGGCCCGGTGCCTGTCGCCAAGGAACAAACCCAGGGGCCTGCTCAGGTCGCGCCACCGGACGTGGTTCCGTTCATCACAGACGCGCACCCACGCCGCAAGCTGATCGCCGCGCTGACCAGCTCCGAGGAGGAGCCTGCCGAGCAGCCGGGCACGGCACAGCAGCCAGGCGCGACGATGTCATTGGCCGAGGCGTTCATCGCCCGGCTCAACGGTTCCGGTCCCTCGGCGCGCCAGGTCTGGCTGCCGCCGCTCGCCGAGTCGCCGAGCCTCGACTCGTTGCTGCCGGGCGTTCTGCCGGATCCTGTGCGAGGCATGATTGTCGAGGAGCCAGGGGTTCGTGGCGGGTTGCGTGCCCCAGTCGCCGTGATCGACCGGCCGTACGAGCAGGTGCGTGAACTTCTGGTGGCTGATCTGTCCGGTGCGGACGGTCACGTCGCGGTGGTCGGTGCTCCGCAGTCGGGCAAGTCGACTCTGCTGCGTACTTTGGTGTTGTCGCTCGCGATGACGCACACGCCGGACGAGGTCCAGTTCTACGGCTTGGACTTCGGTGGCGGCGGCATCATGTCGATCAGTGGCCTGCCGCATGTCGGCTCGGTGGCCACCAGGCTCGAACACGACCGGGTTGTCCGCACGATCGCCGAAGTGTCGCAGGTGATGGAGTTCCGCGAGCACGAGTTCGCCAACCGCGGGCTTGAATCGATGAACGCGTACCGTGCCGCGCGCCGCGACGGCCAGATCAACGATCCGTACGGCGATGTGTTCCTTGTCGTCGACGGCTGGTTCACGCTCCGGCAGGACTTCCAGGACCTGGAAGCCAAGATCAACGAACTGGCCGCGCGTGGCCTGTCGTTCGGCATCCACGTGGTGATCGCGTCCAACCGGTGGTCGGAGATCCGGCCCGCGTTGCGGGACATGCTCGGTACCCGTTACGAGCTGCGGCTTGGCGATCCGATGGAATCCGACGTCGGATCGCGGAAAGCCGCGACGGTGCCGTCACAACCGGGACGTGGCCTCACGTCGGAAGGACTGCACTTCCTCGGCGCGCTGCCGAGGATGGACGGCAGCTCCACATTGGACGATCTGCCGACCGCGACGAAGGCGGTTTCCGAGGAGGCGGCGACGTTCTGGCCGGGCCGCCGCGCCCCAGAGGTCCGGATGCTGCCTATGCAACTGCCTGCCGCGCAGCTGCCACCCGCCGAAGGTGACGTACGGGTCTGCGTCGGCTTTGACGAACAACGGCTGCTGCCCGTGTGGCACGACTTCGAAGCGACGCCGCACATGCTCGCCTTCGGTGACAACGAGACAGGCAAGACGAACGCGCTCAAACTCGTGCTGTCCTCGGTGATGCGGCACTACGGGCCGCAGCAGGCGAAGATCGTGCTCGGCGACCCGAACCGGCAGCTGGACAGCCACGTGCCCGAGGAGTACCGGGTCGGGTACGCGATCACCAGCGAGTCACTGCGTGACCTGTGCGCCAAGGCTGCCGTGTCGATGAACAGGCGGGTGCCGGGCCAGGACATCGGCCCTGAGCGGCTGCGGCTGCGGGACTGGTGGGAAGGACCGCAGGTGTTCATCGCGGTCGACGACTACGAGCTGTTCGCCTCGCCTGGCTCACTGTCGCCGCTCGATCCGCTGATGCCGCTGCTCGCCCAGGGTGTCCACATCGGACTGCACTTGTTGGTCGCCCGCACCTCCTCAAGCGCGCACCGGGCCATGATGGATCCGGTGATCCGCCGGATGTGGGAACTCGGCACGCCCGCCCTGCTCTTCTCGTATCCCAAGGAAGAAGGCAGGTTCCTCGGCGAGGCTGTGCCACGCAGGCTGGTGGCGGGCCGGGCGCAGCTGGTGACAAGGCGTGGCATCAAGCTCATCCAGACCGGACTGGTCGAAGCACAACGGGAGTGGAAATGACCAGCGTCCAGCCGGCCGAACTGTGCCGGATCACGGTGTACGGCCCAGCCGGCCGTGCGGATCTCGCCGTGCCGGTTTCCATACCGGTCGCGGCGCTGCTGCCGGTGCTTGTCAAGCACACCACCGACCAGAGCACCCGCCGGGCGCCCGCGGGCCCGCCAGGAGCCTGGGTGGTGCAACGGCTCGGCGAGCCGCCGATGGACGCCGGTGCCACCCCGGAAGCGCTCGACTGGCTCGACGGTGAGGTCCTGTACCTGCGGCCGACCGAGAACCCCATGCCGGACATGGACTTCGACGATCTCGCCGAAGGCATGGCCAACTCGGTCAACCGGCAAAAGAACCGATGGACACCGGAACTGGGCCGGTGGGTGTTCCTAGCGTTGACGGCCGGTGTGCTTGTGGCCATGACCATGCTGCTGCTGGACTACCCGATCGCGTCCTCGGTCACGATTTCCGCTCTGTCACTGGGAGTCGTGCTGGTGACAGTGTGCATTGTGTCCGGTGTGGTGACCACGGACCGGGCGTTGGTCGTGGTGATCGGCGTGCCTGGCTGCCTGCTGATCGGGCTGGCGACGATGACCGGCCTGTTCGACGTGCCGAGCGCGCTTGATCTGCAACCGGTTCCCGTGCGGCTCGGCGGTCTCGCGGTCGCCGTTGTCGCGGCGTGCATCCTGATGGCACGGTACTTCTGGATCCCGTTGATCCCGATAACGCCGTTCGCCATTCTCGCGGCCGCGGGCCTTGTCGCGCTGGTCGGGCTGTGGCCCTTCACCAGTGGCTGGCTTGATCCCGTGCAGACCGCGGGTGTCGTCGGCACGGTCCTGCTCGGCTTCGTCTACTACGCGCCCCGGCTGGCCGTCCGGATGAGCAGGCTGCGCGGCCCGCAGTTGCCGCGCAAGGCCGAGGAGATGCAGTACGACATCGACCCGTTGCCCGCGGCTAGCGTCATCGACGGCACACGCAACGCCGATCGGATGTTGACCGTCCTGGTTGTGGTCGCGTCCACAGTCTTCGGATTGTCCTACCAGACATTGTTCGACGCACCGGGATGGGCGCCGATGACGCTCGGGATCCTCTTCACGATCTCGATGCTGGTCCGGTCGGCCTCCTTCTTCGGTGCACTGCAACGGATCGCGCTGATCACCTCGGGGATGGCCGGTGTGGTCCTGCTGGTGACTTCGTTCGGGTCGACCATGACACCGGGATGGCGGACCGTCGCGGTGGTGTGCCTGGGGATCGTGGTGGTGGCGTTGGTGTTCGCGGCGTTGCGTCCGCCGCACCGCAGGCTGGTTCCGGTGTGGGTGCAGCGGTCGAACTGGATCGAATCGATCGCGGCGATCGCGGCGATCCCGGTGCTGTTGCAGATCCTTGGTGTGTACGCCTGGGCCCGCGGTCTGGCTGGGTGACGCGGGATGCAGACGCAGAAGGACCACGTACACGCCTACCAGTTCATGATGCGGCGGATGGACACGGCGTTCGTGACCGGTGACCCGGACGAGCACGAGACGCCGGGCCGCAGGCAGTGGAACGGCCTGCTGATCGGCCTGGTGGTCGCCCTGCTCGTCGGAGTCGGGTTCGGTGTGTACGGGCTGATCCGGCCGGGCGGCAACACCGCGTGGACGATCCCCGGCGCGATCCTGATGGAGAAGGAGTCAGGCGTCCGGTACGTGATGATCAACGGAGTGCTGCGGCCGACGCCGAACCAGGCGTCAGCCATGTTGATCCAGGGGCAGCGGGCGACGATGCACTCGATCTCACGGTCGTCGCTCGGTGATCTGCCGCGCGGGTCACTGATCGGCATCCGCGGCGCGCCAGACGCCGTGCCCGCGCCCGGTTCGCTGCTTCCTGGGCGCTGGTTGCTCTGTCCGGCAACCGGCGGTGGATTGAGCGTGAACATGGACGACCAAGCGCTGATCGATGCCGTTCCGGACGACCGGTACGTACCGGTCGAGGCGCCGAACGGAGCTCTCTACCTGGTCTGGCGGGGCACCAAGTACCGGCTGCCGGATGTGCAGAGCCGGGTGGCACTCGGCTTGACAACGACGCTTCCGGTCAAGGCGAACGATCTCTGGCTGGGGCTGATCCCGGAAGGGGCTGCCCTCAATGCCGCCGTCATCCCGCAGGCTGGCAGGGACGGGCTGGAAATCGCTGGGCAGCGCAGGAAAGTCGGCGACCTGTTCGTCCACAAACCTGCGAACGGCACCGAACAGCACTACGTGTTGCGCGCCGACGGTCTCGCCTCCATGTCGGTCACCGAATATGCCTTGCTTGCCGCCCATTCGGCCCGCCCCGCTGTCCAGATCGACGCCTCAGCTGTCGTCTCCGCACGGTTCTCGCCGGATCCGACCCTGCTGAACCGGTTGCCGGACTTGGTGCCGCAGCGCGCGTTCGACCCGTTCACGGGCGGTCCGTGCATCCAGCAGATCGGGACCGGCGCGGACGTCATCACCTCCGGGGTCGTGATCGCGCAGGGTGCGGCGAACTGGCCATCGGTGGACACGTTCGGCGCACTCGTGCGGCCGACTCGCGGCACGTTCGTCGCGGAGGTGCCGCTTGCGGACAAGCAACGGGTGCCCAACCGATACCTGATCACCGACCAGGGCAAGCGGTACTTCATTCCGGACAACGACTCCATCACGGCGCTCGGCCTCAGCGGTATGCAACCCGTGCCGATGAGAACCGAGGTGCTTTCGATGATCCCAGCCGGTCCCGCGCTCACGCGCACGGCCGTGGTTAGCGAGTAAGAGAGGAAGACGGCGATGCCACTACTGACGCGCCACACGGACTCAAGCGACGCGGACCTGGCGAAGCATGTCGTCGGGAACGCGTTGGTGATCTACCCCGCAGGGCGGATGACCCGCGAGACCCAGGAACTGGCGTTGGCGGTGGCCGCCGACGAAGAGCACGACCTCGTTGTCGTCGACTTGCCTGCCGGCTCACCGATCACGATGTGGGAGGCCGTAGCGACGGCCCTGCCCCGCCGCGGGCGTGGCGTGCGGCTGGTCATCGGCGGCCGGTCAAGGGAAACCACCGCGCTCGCCGGGCACTGGCTTGCCCAGCGGTTGGGACGGACGGTGCTCGCGCCGGACGGCCCGGTGATCCGCGGGGCAGGCGGCTCGCTGTTCGTCCACGCCGGACAGAGCAGTGGCTGGGTGCGGTTTCACCCCGGCCGTCCGCCTCGCTGGGAAGCCAAGCGGTTCCCCCGGCCGAGCTGGGACTCCACCGTGATGTCGGAGAACTTCCCGACCAGTGCCCGCGGTATCGCCGAACCGCTGCCAGGCGGTGTGTGGATCCGGCCAGCTGGGGACGACCCGCTGTTGCAGCACAACCGGATGCAGATCATCGAGGCCATGCCGTGCCAGCAGGACGTGATCGGCGTCGTGCTCGGCAGCCCAGGCGGTATCCCGCTGAACATGGACGACATCGTCCGGTTCTGGCGTGAGCTGCCGGATGGCACCAAGGCGAAGCTCCGGTTCATCCACTATGGACCGATGTCGATCCCGCGTGGCGCGGTGCTCGGTCAGATGATCGCGGACGTGCTGAAGCACGAGATCGTCTGCTACACCGGGATGCCAACGGGAGTCGCCGCGGAGCCGGACATCCGTACCGTGGTCGGCGACGGCACCTTCGGCTGGTACTCGTTCGCGAGGGAACTGGCCTACCGGCCAGCCAAGGACGGTGAGGAAGCACCGGCTCCCAGGATCATCAGCCACCGTCTGCCGGTGGCCGGCGCGCAGGAAGTGGCGCCAGAGGTCTACTGGTACTCGATCGACGCGGTCGTCGAGGTCGTCCAGTCGGGCCTGCTCCTGCGTCCGCCAACACCGACGCCGCACACCGATGCCATTCGTGCCATTCCGCTTGACCCTGGCACGCACAACCTGACGTACGACGCGGTCGACGATCGCGACCTTGAGCGGATGCGTTACCTGGCCGAGGATCTGCAGCAGCGCTTGGACAAGACCACCCGGTTGGTGAGCCGGATCGTGCATGCCGTTGAGAGCATCGGTGCACAGTCGGCTGTTCGGCCGGTCGGCATCGCGCAGCAGCAGATCGAACCGAGCACGACCGTCGACTGGTTCGCTGGCGAGCTTGAGCAGGAGGCCACGGCTGAGCCGGTCGGCGGGATCGGCTACGAGGCCGAGGTCACGTCGGTGCTCTGGCCGTCCCCGCGCCCACGTCGGCCAGCGATTCCGGCAGCGACGGCGGCTCCTATCCGGTTGGAGAGCTCGCCGACGCCGGGCCCTGCATCGATGGGGCCTGCATCGACGGGTGCTGGGTCGATGGCACCGCAGCTGCCGGATCTGCCCGCGGTCGCGGCGGTCGCAGCGCCGGACGGGCCGCTTGACTCCGCTGCTGTGTCCGCTGCTACTGGGTCCACTGTGGAGGAAGTGCCGGTCGAGTCCCTTGAACTGTCCGTGCCGGCGGTCGTGTCCGTCGAGTTGCCGGATCTTCCCGTCGAGCAGGCGGGATCCGAGATCCAGGAAACCTCGGCTCCGGCGAAGGAGCGTGCTGACGCGCGGATCCAGCCGGTTCCCGAGCCGGAGGCTTCGGCCTTGCTGGCCAAGCGCGGAATCGATGACGAACGTGCGTGGCTGCGGCGCACGTTGGCTTCGGAGTTCGGCACGATGTCAACGGCTGTGGCGCGGGTCCTGTCGCAACACCCAGGATTCCAGGGAGCCCTGTCCCGGTCCTCAGCCCAGGTGCTGACCGATGCCGTGGCGGTGCAGCTGTACCTGTCCGGGCACGGCGAAGACGTGGATCGCGCCTTGCGCACCGGCGCCGTCGGTCCGCACGTTCCGTTCGCCCGGTGTGTCGTCGCTGGCCTGAGCAGGTTGCCGTCACACCGTGGACCGGCTGTGTTCACGACTTCGCCGTCGGAGCAGGAACTGGATCTCTACCGGAACCGGAAACTGATCACCGAGTGGGGTTTCCTGCACGCACTGGTCGGTCCCTGCGCCGAACAGCAGGGCACGACGGATGTCCTGGTCTGGTCGATGACTGCCCGGCGCACCAAGTTGTTGGAGGCCAGCGAGAACGGGGTGGCCGACCGGGTGTTGTTCGTGCCGGGAACCAGTTTCAAGGTGCTGGAGATCACCGAGGCGGACGAGTCCGGTCGCGGGCGGGTGCTGCTGCGTGAGCTGACCGCGGTGGAGATCGACGAGGACGGCCGGGTGGACCAGAACCGGGTGTCGCTCGATGAGCTCGCGCTGAACTCGTTGCACCGCCAGGTGGACAAGTGGGCCGGGACCGGGCCGGTCACCCGGGTGGGTCCAGCGGCGGCACACCGGTTCGGTGCGTTGCCTGGACTGCTGGTCGACTGAGAAAGGCGTTGAACCGATGAATCGTCAGCTGCTCGTGGTCGGAGAGGACCATCAGGGCGCGTTCCCCACGATCGGTGTGGCGCTGGACAACGCCAGGCCCGGCGCGACCATCAACGTCCAACCTGGACGGTACGAGGAGAACCTCGTCGTCACGAAGCTGGTCACGCTGACGGCCGCGGAAGGCCGTGGCACCGTCGAGGTGTTCGCGCGGCAGGGAAGCGTGCTCGTGGCCAACGCCGAGGCTGTGCAACTCAACGGACTGATTCTGACGTGTGACGACAGTGAACTCGCCGCTGTGGACGTGGTGCGTGGTGAGGTCGCGATGGACAGCTGCGAGGCCGGTGGTGCCTCGTGGGCGACGATGTACACCCGTGGGACCGGTTCGCTGGCACTGCGCGGCTGCACTGTGCGCAGCACCGGCGGTGCTGGCTTGGTCATCGCGTCACCCAAGCAGAGCACAGTGGAGGACACGGAGATCCTCGAAGCGGCGTCGTCCGCGGTCGTGGTGGCCGAGCAGGGATCACTGGTGCTCCGGCGGTGTTCGATCATCCGCCCGCAGGGCAACGGGATCTGCGTCAATGGCGACGGTTCGGTACTCGTCGAGCAGAGTGAGATCAGTGGTGCGGCCAAGCCAGCCGTCGTCGCCGAGCAGCAGGGTGCGGTGAAGGTGCGCGGCCTGAGCGTCACCGGCAGTGCAAATGTCGATCTGTACCTGATCAGCAAGGGCGAGGTGCAGATCAGCGAATCCCGGTTCACCGGCGCAGCCGTGCAGTCCGTGCACGTGGCCGGTGGCAGCTCGCCGACCTTGAGCGGGTGTGACTTCGTCGGCGCCGAACGCAACGCGGTGCAAGTCACCGGGGGATCGTCGCCCCGGTTCGTTGACTGCGGTGTAGCCGATTCACCCTTGGGTGTCCTTGTCGACGAACGCAGTTCGCCCCGGTTCGAGCGCTTGACGGTACGCGGCTTCGAGCAGGCCATCACGCTCACCGACGAGTCGCAAGTCCAGTTCAGCGGGGTGCGAATCGGCAACGGCCGCGGTCCTGGCCTGCTGATCAAGCAGCGTGGCCAGATCCGGCTTGGCGACGCGGAAATCGACTCGGCGGGCTTCGCCGCCATCGACGCGTCGGAATCCGCCCGCGTCGAGTTGCGTGACGTCCGGATCACCGCGAAGACCGAGGCAGCGATCGCGCTCGCCGAGAACGTGCGCGCGAAAATGTCGTCCATGTTGCTACGTGGTGGCGGCATCCGGGCCACCGCGGGAACAGAGATCTCATTGCGGGACAGTGAAATCGTCGAATCGCCTGGACACGGGATCGACCTCGCCGACGGTGCGTCCGCGGACATCGCACAGTGCCGGGTCCGCTCGGCACAGCGAAATGGCGTCAACGTGGATCCCGGTGTCACCGCGAGCTTCAGCGACTGCGAGGTCATTGGTAGTGGCAGGGACGGGTTCAGCCTGGACACCCGCGAGCAGGTACTGGTACGCCGATGTGTGATCCGCGACAGCGGTGGCGTGCCGATCCGCCGGTTCGGCGATCACGACCAGGTGACCGTTGAAGAGCCCGCGAACCAGCAGCAGGCCGCTCCGGCGTCCACTTCGGTCAGTGAGCTGGTGACGGCCGAACGGGAACCGGCAGGGGAACCTGAAGGGGGCAACCAGCTTTCCGACGCGGCGGGGCAGCTCTCGGGACCACTGGCCGAACTGGAGACGCTCGTCGGTCTCGCCGGAGTGAAGCGTGAGGTCGTCGGCCTGATCAACCTGATCAAGATGTCGGAGACCCGCAAGAAGCTCGGGTTGCCGATGCCGCCGATGAGCAGGCACCTTGTGTTTGCGGGCCCGCCAGGTACCGGTAAGACCACGGTCGCCCGGTTGTACGGCACGGTGCTCGCCGAGCTCGGCGTGCTCGCCAAGGGACACATGATCGAAGTGGCCAGGGCGGATCTGGTCGGGCAGTACATCGGGTCGACGGCGATCAAGACGACCGAAGTTGTGCAGAAGGCCATTGGCGGTGTGCTGTTCATCGACGAGGCCTACACGTTGTCGGCGCCGACCGGTGGCAACGGGCCGGACTTCGGCCAGGAGGCCATCGACGCGCTGATGAAGATCATGGAAGACCAGCGCGACGAGCTTGTGGTGATCGTCGCAGGGTACTCCGAGCTGATGGAGAAGTTCCTGGCGTCCAACCCGGGTCTCGCCTCCCGCTTTACCCGCACGATCGAGTTCCCCAACTACAGCGTGGACGAACTCGTGACCATCACGACCGGACTGTGCCACAAGCATTACTACGAACTGACCGAGGACGGGCTGCAGGCACTCACCACGTACTTCGAGCGGGTGCCGAAGAACGACACCTTCGGAAACGGTCGTGTCGCGCGCAAACTGTTCGAGGCGATGGTGAACAACCAGGCATCGCGGCTGGCGATGTCACCACCAAGCAAGGACTCCGAGCTCAACCGGTTGACCGCGGCCGACCTGCGTCCAGAGCTCGAACAGCTGGCAGAAGTGGCGCCTGCCGCCGACCGCGTCACCGCGACCGCCGACCCGGTCGCCGTTGTCAAGGCCAGCAACGGATGGCGACGCCTTGACGGGCTCGTCGGCCAGGTGTCGTTGCTCAACACCGTGCGATCAAGCCTGCTGCGAATCAGTGAATTCAAGTCGACGGGACGGCTGACGGCGCACGCGGCCAACGTTGTCATCGGCGGAAGGCGAGGTAGCGGTCGTCATCAGCTCGCCCGCCTCTATGCGCAGTGTATGTCCGAAGTGGACATTGTGAAGTCCGGTCACGTCGTTCCGGTCGCGATTGAGGGCAAACTCCGTCCACAGTGGCCCGGCCAGGCGGAGAGCCTGGTACGTGGCGCCTTCGAGGAAGCCAGCGGTGGTGTCCTGGTACTGGACATGGACGGCGGAGGGCACATCCTTGACAACGACGAGGACCTTGAGGTGATCGAGGTCCTCGTCGGGGCGATGCTGCGCAATCCGGTTGACCCGGTCGTCGTGATGCTTGGCACGCCGGACCGGTTGGTCCCGTTGTTCGAGGACATCCCGGTGCTTGCGGAGTTCTTCCTCCAGGGCTGGGACTTCGCCGAGTACACAGTGGATGAACTGACCGAGATCGCCGTCCGCGAGCTGGTCAAGACCGGTCACGAGGTACCGGACGAAGTACGTGCCGGAATGGCCAGCCGAATTGCCACAGTGGACGGTCCGACCGCCTACGCCGCCCGCCAGCTGGCACGAACGCTGGCACGTACGGCGGCCTCGCGCACATTGACAGTTGCGGACGTCCCTGGCAACAGGCCCGGCACGGTCAATGAGCTGCCGATCACGAATGGACTGGTGCCGACTGGCTGAGCCCGTTTTATGCTGCGCCCGTTTTGTACTGGTTTCATGTATCTGATCAAGCAAGAGCCGGAAAGACACCCGGAGAAGGTGATTGAGGGCATCTTTCTTGTTCATTGACTGGCGTGGTCGTCTACTTGTCCGGACAGTTGATTGAGGTGATAGATGTGTCTTCACTGGAAGAGCAGCTCCAGCAAGCCTTCGACGAGTTCGAGCGAAGGCGTGGTGTCGCTGTGGACATACACCGGCAGCTGGCCGAGATCGAGGTGACGGTCACCGCGCCGCGCAACGTCGTCTCGGTGACTGTTGGTCAACACGGCCAGGTTCGGAGCGTGCAGTTCCCGACGACGGCGTACCGGAGGCTGACCCCGTCGGAGCTCGCCGCGACGGTGATGGACACCATCGCCAAGGCGCAGGCGGAATCCCGTGACAAGATGGCCGAGTTGATGGCTCCCATGACGCCGCCAGGGTTCGACCTGAAGGCCATGATGGACGGTACGGCCAACCTGGATGCGCTGTTGCCGAAGGACTTCGACGGCTCAGGCTTCTTCGAGAGGCCGACGGCATGAGCGGCGGCGAGATCAGGGCAAGCATCCCCGCCCTCCGGACCTACATGCCGGGGTTCGATGACACGGCGGATTACATCGAGGCTTCGATCGACCCGTTGCGGTCAGCGCCGGGCGGTGTCACCGGCGGGCAGTACATTTATGGCGACGACGACAACGGCAAGAAGTTCGCCGCGGATTTCGCCAGTTCCGGCGGTGAGATGGAAGACTTGCATGGCGGTTGGGCCAGGGACTATCGGGCCATCGCGGGCAAGGTCAAGGCGATGGTCGACATCCTTGAGAACAACGAGGACAACAACGTCCGTTTGGCGGGCGCGCTCATGTCACCGTTCGGCGATACTTCCGGCGGTGGCGGTGGCGGTGGCGGTGGCGGTGGCGGTGGCGGTGGCGGTGGCGGTGGCGGCAATCCGCCTATGACGCGCTGGAGTGGTTCGTACGAGCCGATTCCGGCCGAGCCCGCGGCGCACCGCGCGCTGTTGTCGGATGCGGGCGCCGAGGCGGTTCCGGTGACAAAAGCCTCGGCTATGGAGCCGTTCTTGAGCAATACGGAAACGAAGCGAGCGAGTGCGCAGGTAGAGCCTCGCGAGAAATGATCCCCTGAGCACGCGAAGGTGGTGTGCCGTGCGGGTTTCCTGCGTTCCGGCGGCTGGAAGCGCCACCTGCGCGGTGATGGAGACCAGTTGTTATGTCTGAACCGTCAGGTGACCAGAGCCATCTGATTCCGGATGGCTGGCAGGGCCTACCGATCCTGATCGCGGGTGGGCCGCTGCCGCCTGGGCAGATCGAGCTGATGCGTGAGCAGGCTGTGGCGTATCGGGCTTACGCGCAGCGGGTTCTGAGCGCGGGCGAGGGCCTGCAGCGTCTGGTGGACGGGGTCGGGGACAGTGTCAGTCCCGAGGTGGCGGAGAAGTTCCGTGTGCATATGGCGGAGCTCAATGATGGCCGGGGGCAGGCGCTCGCGGATATCGCGAATTTGCAGGCGTGGAAGCTCGACGAGCAGGCCACCAATATCGACTCTGGCCGGTACGGGATTTATGTCCAGGTGGTCTGGACGGTGTCGGAGCTGGCGTATATCGCGGCGTCCATCTTTCTGTGGGCGACGTGGCCGTTTGTGTTCGCGCTCGGGCAGTTGATGGTGCGGCTGGTGCGGATGGGCATCAGCTACAAGACGGCGGCGATTATTGCGGCGAGGATCGCGTGGGAGGGCGTTAAGAGGGGCGCTGACAACGTCGCGGTTACCGCGATGACTCAGGGTTTCGATGACTTTGTGAAGGTGGCGTCCAAGGGGCTGGGTGATATTCCGACGTCTGGGTTCGCCGTGCCGAAACTGATCAAGCAGATTCCGCCGGACAATTGGTGGTATACCGGTCGCCGGTTCGTCGATGAGGCGGCGGAGGAAGCGGGCGAGGAGTTCGCGCAGGGTGGTATTGCCGACAACTTGGCCGATCCGGGCCGGGTGGATCTCAAGAACTGGGGGACCGGGGCGGGTATCGGCGCTGTCGGTGGTGGGGCTGGTTCTGCGGCGGGTAGTGCTGGCCGTAAAGCGGGTCTGAAAGGGAGTCACAACAAGAACCGGGTCAACGGGATGCAGTCCGGGTGGGCGGGCGAGATCGCGGCCGGTGGTGCGGGGATGGCTGTTGGGGGTTCGCCGTTGGATATTGGTTTTGGTGTTGTGAACAGTACGTTCACTGACCCGGTGATGCATGAGGTGGAGACGAAGGCCCGCGAGGCCATCCACGAGCGGCAGAAGCAGGCGGGGTTGCACGGCGGGGAGGTGGTGCCGCCGCCCACATTGGCCAATCCGGACAGTCTGGTTGGCATGGGCGGCTCGGGCCCTGCGGGGCTGGTGGGTCCGGCTGGTGGTCCGTCGAATACGAGTGGTGGCGGCAACAATCAGCCGCTGGGCGGTGGTGCGTCTGGTGGTGGTGGCGACGGTCCGGTGGGGCCGGATGGCCAGCCGGTCACGCCGCCGCCGGCACCGGGTACTGGTTCGTTGGCGCCGTCGCCCGGCAACGTGCCGACGCATCAGCCACCGCTGTCCGGTGGTGGACATGGGCCGGTGGGCCCGGATGGCAGGCCGATCACGCCGCCGCTCCCGCCCGGTTCAGGTCCGCTGACGCCACCCGCCCCTGGCGGCGGTCCGGTCGCGCCATCGGTCGGGCCGTCAGGAGGCACGAACGGACCGTCCGGGCCGAACCTGCCGTCTGGCAACGGTTCTGGCGGCCCGGTTGGCGGCCCGGTCAGCGGTCCGACGAACTTGTCGGGCAACGGTGGCCCGGGTTCGACCGGCGGGCCCGCTGCGGTGTCGTCGGGCCAAGGTGGTCCTGGCCCGGCGGTGGGTGGCAGCGGCGTGAGTGGTGGGCCCGGTAGTGGTGTGAACGGTGGGCCGGGCAGTGGTGTGAATGGCGGGCCGAGCGGTGGCGTGAGCGGTGGGCTAGGGAATGGTCCGGCGCAGAACGGTCCAGCCCAGAGCAGTGTGATCAACTCGGACACCGGCCAGACCGGTGGACTACCTGGTATCGATGGACCCCAGGTTCCGTCGGGACCGAACGGGCTGCCCAACACCGCGGTAACCGGCCAGGGGGCCAACCCGGTGACGACATCGGTCACTGGTTCGACGGTGAACACGAACCCAACCGTATCGAATGGACAGTCGGATACCGGGCCCGCGCAAACCTCTGGCACGAATGGTCCGAGTGTCACCGGCCCTGCGGCCCAGGTAGCTGCGCCGACCGTCACACCAGGCCCGTCGCTGCAGAGTCCGTCGAACCTGGTGGCGACCGGCCAGAAGCCGGAAGGTCTGCCAGGTCTGGAAGGCCCGGCCGCCAAGGACGAGCTGTCGCCCGGTACGACGGCACCGGCCACCGTGGCCAGCGCGGCACCGCCATCTGGAAATCCAGCCGCCAACGCTGGGAACACGGCTGCCAACGCGGCAACCGCGAGTACCGGGCCTAACTCGACCCAGAATCCCGCGAACCCTGCCGCCACTGACCCGAAGGTGGCTGGCACTGGGCCATCGGTTTCGCTGGACACCAAGGTCACCACCGAGGTGGACTTCGATTGGGCTGACGACGACGAGTCCAATGTGTACGCAAAGGGTGACCAGGGGTCGACGGCGAAGTCCGCACAGGACGAGCAGGTCGTGACGAGCGCCGCCGAGCCTGGTGCGACCACTTCCGTCGATGTCACTACTTCGGCGGCACGTGTCGATCCGGTGAGAGACGAGCTCATCCGCACTGCCGAGCGACTGTTCGGCAAGCGGCGTGAGGAGGACGTGGACGAGCTGCTGCGCCAAGCGGACGAACTCATGCTTCGGGCCGACTTCAAACCACCGCCGCATTTCCTGACGGGTCTCGACCCCAAGCAAGCCCAGGAACTCGATGAGCGGAACAAGATCCGGTTGCAGGTAGCCTTCCGGTTGTTCCAGCTGCAGCAGGAACGGAATTCCCTCCTCGGGCCTGCCAGGGAGTTGGCTGAGCAGCTGCGCCGGGAGTCGTGGCTGCCGCGCCCGATGGTCCCGGCAGGCGGCGCGAACTCGTCCGACAGCGAATCGGACAGGGACTCTGACAGCGAATCGGACAGTGACAATGGTGCCGGGCCGTCCACAATAAACGTGATACGGCCGGCGCCTAGCCCCCAAGCACTGGCCGCGCTGGGTGAACGTGCGGCGCAGCCTTGGCGTACACCACCGCCAATGCGGCTCGGCGCAGTTGCCTTGCCACCGCTGCTTGGGATCTCCAGGCAGGACCAGGAGCAGCTCTTCGACTTGCTGCGCCAGCCGATCAACGACAACGTCACCTACGGTCAGGTCTGGGATCACACGGGCAGGCGCCTTACTAGCGAGCAGATCACTTTGCTGCACTACGCCTACCACCAAAACGAGGCGGCTCGCGCTGAGGAGGAACGTCGTGCCGAGGAGCAACAGGAACGCCGGGTCACCGCGCCTGCGCTGCAGACCACCGTGTCTACTTCCTCGGAGTCCTCGACGACCCCGCCCCAACCGAGGAAACGCGCCCGTCTGACGGGCGCGCAGGGCTCGTCGTCTGGCGCGGCGCGCACGCCGTCCAGCCGAGGGGTCACGGACGCGGAACTGGTTGAGGCGCTGCGCAAATTCCTGGAGACCAATCAGCCTGAGGATCTGAAGGTACGCACCGAAGAGACTGTGACGGTCGAGGGGAGGACAAGGAGCGTCAGGCCGCGCGCCATTCTCTACCAGCACATCAAGACAGGCGTCTTCACCCGGCAGAAACCCGCTTCCGCTGAGCTGCGGGAGATTCTGCGCAACAAGTTCGGAATCCGGTTCGCTGATGAAGCAGCAGCCGGAGATCAGGTAGGCCCCCGCGATGACGGCCGTGATGTCCTCGGCAAGAAGCACGAAGTCACGGAAATCACCCGGATCATTACTCCTTACCTGCTCGGGACGGAGTCGCTGCCGGACATCGCGATCAGGACCGGCGAGAAGCTGGCCACGCTGGAGCGATGGGTCCGACGGTATCGAGCCAATGAACTGCCTCGCGCCACTGTGGACGGCCGCGTTCTCCAACCAGGCCAAGAGCACACAGTCGATCAAGCGACCATCGTCACAGCACCCGCTGCCGCGCAGGGCAAAAAGCGGTCGCGAGGTGGTCGTAAGACGCAGCAGGCAACCACAACTGCCGTTACGAACGAACAGGATCACGACCCGCAGACTCAAACGGGGCAAGCCCCGGCTCCTCCGCGCACATTGGCCGATGTGCTGGCCCGCACCGCCAACCTGGTGAACCCGGACAACACGCCTATGACAGCTGAGCAGATCCAGGCGGGCCTCAGGCAAGCCACCCAACGCCACATAGAGGATCCGTCCAGTGAGTTCCCCGCACTCGCGTCGGCAGTGGTGAACAGCGGCGGAGATGCTGTCGGCTTGCTGCTCAGTGATGTCAGCAACGCGTCGTTGATCGCCGCGAGGACCTACAACCTCAACCTCTTCGTCACCTCTGACAGCGGCGAGGTGATGGCCCACCTCGAGAACGAGAACTCTGCCGATGTCATCAGCCTTACGCACCAGTCCGACGGCTGGCAGCACGAAGACGCGCCTGCGGCAGACTCGTTCCTGACCCAGCCGCAGCAACATATTCTCCGGAATCGCGCACTCACTGCGATACCGTTCGTCTCCGACAGCCGTGACTCGCTCGCGGACGCGCTTCTGTTCAGCACCATGCTGTCTGTCACCGAAGATGTGGTCAGGTCGACAACGGGACAGGTCCGCCAAGATCTCGACAAGGCCGTCCGCGAACACGTATTCGACATAGAGAGCCAGCTGCAACAAGAAATCCAACGTGTGCTGCTCAGCAATTCGGAGCATCAGCCAGCCGACCTGACGGATGAGTTGCTGCTGGATCCCGCTATCGGACCGCGGATCGCCGCAGAGCTCTACAACTTGAACATCGACGTGATAGACCGGCGTGGTTCGGTGACCCGGCATCGGCGAGGCGACGCTGCCAGCGACATCGTGACCCTCGTCCAGGGCGAGGACAGTTGGATACCGGCTTTCGAGGATCCCGCTGATGAGCAGCTCAATGAGATCGAGCGGGTGACGGGACGTCCCGCGCCCGCCATCACTGGACCCCAGGCGCGGGCGATCGTTGAGGCCGGGTACATGCCGTGGGACGTTCCCGGTGATGGCAACTGCTTCACGTACGCCGTGGCCGTCGCAGGCAACCTCAACAACGGCCGCGGCTCCTACTTCTCCAGTCACCATATCCGCGAGCGGCTCGCCGGTACCCTCCAGTACCACATCGACAACAACACTGAGCTCTACAACGACCTCAGAGAAACACTCAACGCCAACAGTGACGGCAACCCTCGACGTATCGTCGACTACATCTGTGAAGACCGCGAATGGGTCAACAGCGGTGACGTGATGCCTTCCCTTGCCGCAGCGGCCTTCGAAATCAACGTCATCGTTTACCTCCGCAATGGTCGTCCCCTCCACTTCGACACACCGGGTGCCACGCACACCGCGCACATCCTGCTCAACAACAACCATTGGACCGCCGCGGTTGTCCAGGACGCTGATTTCGACGAACTCCCCACATCGGTGGCCCGGTTCAGCCTTACCGGCCCGGCTGCCACCACACTGCAGCAAGCCGGACCCGCCACCCAGACTCAGCATGACGGGCAGACAGGGCAGAGGCCGACTGGACTGCCGCGTTATACGCCGGATCAGCTCAGGCAGGCGCTGCACGGGTATGTCACGCAGAACAGAGCTTTGCCGCGGTATAACGACACCTTCCCGGTTAACGGTGAGGACGTCGAGATCGGTTCGTTCCTCGGCGACAACTTCAACCGCACCACGAAAGATCAGAAACGGGCACGCGTCAGCCCACAGGTCCGCGATCCCCGCTTCCACCAGCTGCTGGAACTCCTGGGCTACGACGTACCCGCCATCGATACCGAAGCGGATGTGGCACCGTCTGCCAGCCAGTACACCTCCGCCGAACGCAGTCTCTTCGCCGAAGTCGCTGGTCAGCCCAACCGGCGGTCGAGGTGGCGGCCTGAACAGTATCGGCGGGCCCTGTACGAGTTCGTCATGCGAAGGCACACGCTCCCCCCGAATGGAGCCAGCGCCGAGGTCGACGGCCTGGTGGTGCCGATCGGCAACTACATCCACAACAACTTCGACTCTCGTACGAAAACATGGAACAACACCAAGAGCACGATCAGTGACCTGCGACTGCGCCGTCTCTTCCAGATGCTCGGGTTCACCCTCGACGCGCCACCGGCAGGCCGCGGTCAGCAGGAGTTCCTGCTCGCTGACGACTACAGCGAGCCCGCGCTGTTCAGGTTCGCTGAGATTTCCGGGCAGCTCAGCACGGTAGGGAACTTCTCGGAGGACCAGTACCAGCAGGCACTGCGTACCTTTGTGCAGACCGAAGGCCGGATCCCCCGCTATCCGGACACCGCGAGCGTCGACGGTCAGCAAGTGCCGATCGGCGCTTACCTGTTGTCCACCACCGACAGTGAGATGCGGTGGCGCGACGACCAGCCTCTGCCCGGGCCGGATCTGCGCATGCTGCTGGAACGAGTCGGGTTCACCGCTCCGCCGCAGCCAGGTGACGCTGACATGCCTACTGCTGATAAAGAGACGCAGTGGCGTGCTCGCGTGGAGCTTGCCGGGGACGTGCTCGATGACGCGCCCCTCAGAGACCGACTGTCGCTTGAGGACCGGGCCGATGCCATCCTCGCGGTTCACTTGGGCGAGCGGACACCTGATCATGAGGACATGACTGCCGAGCAGCGGCAGCGGGCGCGACTGCGTTGGGAAATGCGCCAGGTGATCGCTGCGGATATGCACGACTTCAGCGGCACGTGGGCGAGGCAGGTGGCAACCCAGATCCTTGACCAGTTCGGTCTTGGCTTCGCGGCTGCCACACCCAGTGGCAATCAAGGCGGCGACTGGGTCGGCGCGCCGCCAAGGCCTTCCCAGTCGCCGACTTCCGACTGGAACTCGTATGTGCTTGATGCCCGGCGCGCCCTGACCGAGGTGTCGTCGGCTGACGAGTTGCGGGCGTCCGTTACCGATGTCGTCAGCCGCATTGGGTTCATGCCGGATCGAGTGTCCGAGCAGGGACGGTCGTCCGCTGTGGATCTGGCGGCGTACCTGCGGTGGCACGGTGCCGGGGATGAACAGATCCGGGTCGCGTTGAGCGGGCTGCACGCCCACTTCGGTGTTGGTGGGCCGCACGTGCCGGGCTCGCTGATGGGTGACTTCTACGCGCCGGTTGCCGAAGGGCTCACCCAGAGCGGATTGCGGGAGCGGCATCTCGCCGTGCTGGGGATCTTGGTCGGCGAGGACGTAACCCCGGTCGCGATCACCGATGCCGGGCAGCCGGAGGTCTCACAAGGACCAAGGTCGCTCACCGATCCGTTCGGTATTGGCGAAAGCCGGATGAACGATGTCCGCCGCGACATCGACCCACAACCGCGATCACTGTCTCGCGGTGCACGCGGTCAGACGCTCGCGATGCTGGACTTGTCGCAAAAGGACTGGGCAGACCGCCTCCGCGCGACCGTGGACACGGAGAAGCGGTCGAACTCGTCGTTCGGCGTACGTCGGATGACGCATGGCGGGCAGACGGTCACCGAATTGACGGTGACGGCCGAGATCAAGCCCGATCCTGACAGCAGCCGATCTCACCAAGACGTCACCGCGGTGTGGTCCACATTGCGCAAAGGCGTCGACGAGCATTTCAACAAGCCTCAGTATCAGTTCAGCAACGGACCGACAGGCGATCAGCTTGTCGTGCGAGTGGTTCCCGCTCGCCCCGGTGAACAAGCGGACATGGTCGTGCAGCTGAGCAACGACCCACGGGCCGCGACTGACCGAACCACCTGGCGTACCGACAGCTCAGCCGAAGAGCTCGCGCATGAGATCGGCCACCAGCTCGGACTTCCCGATGAGTACCGGGACAGCAAGACCGGACTGGATCTGCTGCGGTCGCTTGTCGGCGCGCCCCGCTCGGCACCGGTGCTGGATGGGCAGTACGTTCAGACGACACTGACTTCCGGCCCGCGGCCTGCCGGCTTGTCGTTCAGGCCACGGGGAAGCGAAGCGCTCAACCAGACCCAGAACTGGATTCGGTCGCGGGACCGGGACAGCACCACGATGGTCGATCTCGCCGCGAGTGAGTTCGACGCACTGTCCACTCAAGACAAAATGACTATGTCCAGAGTGGAGGAATCGCCATACCTCAATGATGAAGGCGTTCGTGGACGGACTTTCGTCATCGACGCGTCCGGAGATGACTCGGGAATCAAGGTCTACGACGAGAATGGCACCGAGTACTCGCTGAACGGCCGAGAGGTCGCACAGATCGTCCGGGACTCGGACGCGTTCATGGAGATCGTTGAGCAAGGACGGCGAGTCAGTTCGTTCACGTTCGTCGGGCTCCATACCGCCGCGGACGTCAGGCCTGGCACGCCGATACACGACTTTGTCATGGACATGTACGAGCACGGGCATATCGTCGATGTGCACGCGCCTTCCGGCGATACCGCTGTGCGCGACGGAAAGCTGTGGATGTTCGGCGGTGAGTGGCGGACCGCGAATATCGGGCTGATCAACCGGCTTGACCTGCAGGCGGTGCTTGCGGACAGCGGCGAGGTCGAAGCCATGGAGCAGCGCCTCGGCTCGAATCAGCCCTTGGCGTACGACGAGGCCCTTGCCGAGGCTCTTGACGGTATCGCGGCGATCAAGTCCTCGCCGATGATGTCGCAGGGCATACTGGATCTCACAGCTGTTGATCAGCAGACCTCGCAGCAAGGCTGGATTCTCACCCTCGACCATTTCGCGGGGCAAGCGGCGCCGGTCGCCTGGGTCGCCGACTTGTACAAGGATTCCGGCGGGAAGTGGTTCCACGTCGATTTGACGCCCGCGGCGCGTGGCCGGTACAAGGTCGTTGGCAAAGCTCTCTGGCACAACGACCGCGTGATACGGCCTGTGACTCTTGTGGCACTTGAAAAACACGATGCGAAGGCTGGCTGGTACCGGCACGAGGCGCCGACGCCGTTGGAGGTGAAGTTCGACGTCGAAGACAAGATCCTCACGGACATAGGGCCGCTTGGTCGCTGGCTGGCAGAGGCAGCCATTGAGCGACGAGTCGACGGCTTGGATCGGCCCGTTGTGAGCATTGCCGCGCCCCCAGCACGGGCTGAATCTGTTGAGTCACAACTGCGTCGCCATATGAACGACGCGTTGGCCGAACTCTCGCCTGCCAACGTCAACACTGTTGAATTCGCCGATATCGATGTCGTTCACCATGACATTGGGGACCAGAGGCGGCATCCGGTCATCGTCGTCGCTGTACCTGGTGATCACACGGCACCCCACGCAGTCGTTCGCCCTGCAGTAGCGCCCAACGCACTGCCTATCGGCGTGGTGCCTGAACCGGGTACACGCCGCATGCGCGCCAACGACTTCAATCGATACCGAGTGTGGCTTGCGAACGCATCGAACAGCGCCACGGATGTGCCCGCCAGGTCGTTGCGGCCGAAGCCGTTGCGGATCAGCCGATCCGAGTGGTGGCAGATGCAGGTTCCCCTGTCAGAACACGCGGCTGCCCGGAAAGCCAGGCCGGATAACCCGGGGGCGTACTTCGACAACGCGATTCCGGGGATTCAGCAAGGAATGGACGCGGCATTCGCGAAGTTCCTCGCTACCAAGGACATCGGTGGCATCGAGCTGACGGCCGACACCTACGCCAGCATCGTCAATACCATCGTGGCACCGCTGCGGGAGCGGAACTGGTACACCTGGACCGCGTTGGCCGGGTCGGGAACGAGTTCGTTCGTGCTGGATGCCGAGCGGCCGAGCGCGGACATGTTGACCGATCGTGTCGCGGGTGTCCGGTTGGTTGTCGACGCTACGCGTGGGAACACTGACCCGGACGGCGAGAACGCGATCGCGAAACTCGTCAGGGTGCCGGAGAGTGACGATCTGATGATCACCACGACCGGTCATCACGATCTGAGGCAGACCCGTGAGCTCATCAACCATGTGTTCACCGAGTTCAACCGGGACATAACCGAGGCGAGAACCGAACATGACCAGTTGCGGGCCGTCGCACGCGCCGTTCTGCGACTGAGGACGATGGGTGCGGTCACCCGTATCTCATCCGAAGGAGACCCGCAGGGTTTCTCGGTCATCAACGAGCAAGTCGCTGTTCGGGTGATACTCCCGTTGCTGTTGCTGCGGTCCGGATTCGACCAGGTGATCCTGCCGCACCTGGAAGGGCTGTTCACCGGTGGCCTTTCCCTCGACCAGATCGCCACCGCGCTCAAGTGGGGGCAGGAGCTCGACCCGGAAGCCGACTTGCCTGACCACATCTATGTCGGCGAGTCGATTCAGGATCTCGTTCATCCCGACGAAGCCGTGACCCGAACGCGCATGGCCAGGGAAATCAGGTTGGCCAACAACGCGCTTCGCCAGGCGATGGAACGGCGCGGAGTGCTTGACCTGACCGCGATTATGACCGAACTTGACGAGTATCGTATCTCCGATTCGTCATGGCGGATCGCGCTTGAAACCCGTATGACGAGACATGGGTATGAGCCAGGGCAACAGTTCTGGGTCGCAGATCGGCACAAGACGGCCAGTGGCCACTGGGCATCGGTTCCGGCCCCGTTCCAGGGCCTCTATACAATACGGGACAAGGCAGTCTGGAACCACGACGACGATATCGTGTTCCGTCCGGCCTATTGGAACGGCGGGACCAGCACCCACAATCCATCATGGACCTTGCCGGACAGTGTCGTCGTCACTCTTCCGCACAACGCGGCACAGTCAAGGCAAGTGTCGGTGCTCGCCAGATGGGTGATAGAAGCCGCGATCGAACGGCAAGCCGACGGGTTGCCGTCTCCGGATGTCGTTGTCTCTGGTACTCGTGACGCGGTTGAGACTGTTCGACGGCACTTGTTGTTCGTGATGGGCGAGATGGCTAAGGACCTGTCGCGTCCGTACGGGTTCATAGGTTTTGTGGATCCAGTCAAGTTGGTGCGAACGGATCCGCAGCCGTCGGCGCGTGACGGCGTCCGGCAAGCGGTCATCACCGTCGCTCTGCCCGGCAATCCGCCGGCCACCACGTCGATAGTCGAGCCTCCCGGACCGCGTTACGAGGACCGGATCTCGTTGTGGCGCGAGGCGTTGGCCGACATCAGCGGCGAGATGCCCGAGCCTGCCGGTGTCCACTCGTCGCCACTGATGAGCAACGGAAAGCACATCGGTCTCGATTTCCAAGGCGAGGCACGGCAACGCGAACAGACGCAGCTGTGGCTCAACTCGTCAAGGCGCGATGTCAGCACGGTGGTGGACCTTCCGCCTGGCCTCTTCGCACGCGTTCCCCAAGAGGAGCGGCGTAACCACGTCCGCCGGGAGGTTGCCCCGTGGGCCGCCGAGGCCGTGCGGGGAAACCAGAGCTTCTTCGTCAGGGTCAAGGTCATCGACAACCTTGCGGAGGTTTTCGACGACCACGGGCACGGCCGCGACGTGACGGGCAGGGATCTGGCCAAGCACGTTGTCGAATCGGTGGAATTCGGCGACGCGAGGAGCGGGCGTCAGCCTGTCACGTCGATCACGTTGCTCGGTCCGGAGCTGCACACCCCGTCCCGGCCATGGGATCTGGCGGTTGATTTCCACGCTGAGCTCCAGCGGCAAGGAATTCACCTGCCAGTGCACGTCGCGACGAGCAAGAACATGGTGCTGCCAAGCGATGTCACGCAGGAACAGGACTGGGTGCACTCCATCTGGGACGGCGGAACCTGGACGACGATCGCCGACGACGACTCCGCCGCGACGGCCACGACGACAGTCGAGTTCACCACGACCAACCCAGTTGAGCGGGACATCAACCGCCGCGACATTCGATCGATGGCCCGGTGGCTGGTTCACACTTCGATCGACCAGCAGGAAGACGGAAGTCCGCTGCCGGTCGTCCGGATCACCGGTCGCGTGAGCACAACGCCAGGAGCTCGGCCGGAACCTGGCGCACGAGCTGGTCAGCGGTTGGCGACGCTGACCCGCGGCGTCCTCATTGACGAGATGCGTGCGGCCCGGCGTGAGCTTGCCCCTGGCACAGGCGTCAAGTTCGAGAACGTCACCCCGGCCGCGTTCACCACCGGTGAGGCGAATCCGCTCAGCGGCCAGCCACCACACGTCGTGCTCACCGTCGAGATCCCCGAGGGTCCGGCGAGGCAGGAGCGGCTACATCGTTCCGAACGTAGTTCCGCGCAGCCACCCGTGATCTCGGTGCAGCCGATCGCCGGGCCGCAATACATGTCACACGACATAGGCAACGCTGATACGGGTTACGGTATCTCATTCGCGAGAAGCAATGCGGAAATTCGGCAGGTCAAGAAATGGTGGGCTTCGTTCAATCGGAACATCACCGCTTTGATCGACATCAGCTTTGACGAAGTGAACGCTCTCCCGTCAAGTGAAGTGGCAAAGCATGTCACACTGGTCAAGTCGCCATGGGCCGACGATGTCCGCAATGGCAAGAAAACTTTCCTTGTCGATGTGCACGGCACGACCAACTATATTTACGTTGAGGATTGGCAAGCTTCCCCATATTTCCTAAGTGGTTCCGAACTCGCCGACCTGGTGTTCGCGTCGGCGGCCTTCAAGAAGGCGCTCCAAGGCCCGATTGGATCGATCATCGTTGGCGGTTGCGAAACAGGCAGGGTGCCGCTGCCTGGAATGGTTTCGTTCGACTTCTTTCATCGTATGAAGGAGCTTCTTGGCTCACGCGGCCCACTTCCAGTGCATGTCGCAACCGCCGTAGTCACGCCAGGGGGCGTTTCTAGTGCCAACGAACTTGACAATTACTTCTCGATCTACAGTAGTGGTGATTGGATAACGGTCGACCAAGAGATGGTGGTGCGCGGAATTCGGGTCGCTCTCGTCGACGACCTGAATCATGTCGCGAAGGTGCGTGCACTGGTCGATCTCGGACAGGGAACAAACGAAGATTTCATAGTGGCCGCGGCCAGCTATGCCATCGAGACGTTGGCGCCGGTGGTCATGAACTCGGGGAAGCTGGATCTCCCTGCTGCCGGTAGGCGGATTGAGCGGATAGAGCGGCGCGATCTTCGTGAAGCGGTGTGGAACACCGTGCTCCAGTACTTCTCGGAGGCGTCAGAATTCGCGGACCGTATTGATCGAGTTGTAGAACGTCAGTGGCTGGACAACCGCTGGGTCAAGCCCGTGCTGCCGGAGTTCGCCAGGCGGCGCTACGAGGCGCATGGCAAGGGAATGTGGGGCAGGGGCGACGTTCTTGAGCGCAACGCCGTCATGGTTCCGGGTTACATGTGGCGTGATCCTGTGCGAGCGCGGTGGGACGATGTTGATGTACCCGCTGATGTGACAGTGCCGTTCGCATCGGGAAAGAAAAATCGTGAGCACGTCCCGGCGGGTTCGGTTCGCGGCGTGGCACGGTGGTTGGCCGAGGCGGCTGTCGAACGTAATGCCGATGGACTTGCTTTGCCGAGGCTGTTCATTGATGGCTATGGCAGGGGAAGCAGTTTCCCCTTCAGTCTCAGCCGCGAGAGATCAGCCCAGAAAACGGGTGTCCAGCGTGCGACGGCCACGCGCGAGGTCCTGATCGATGAGATCCGCTCGGTGCTGAATACGCTCGGCGCGGCGTCCGAGATCGACGTCGATCGTTGGGCGCTGTCGGCCATGCTCGTTGATGGTGTGTTCGACTCGGATGGCTTTCCACGTGCCGTGCTTGCTGTTGAGAACTTCGATGACGCGCCCGCGAGGGCCTGGATCAGCGGACAGCCAGAGGCTGAACGGCTGCTCGGTGCGCCGCTGCTGGGAATGCGCGGCGTACCGCACGGATTGCCGCAGCGCGATCAGGCATGGGTGACGTTCGCGGACAACCTGGTCATGGATCCGCTGCGAGGTCCGGACGGCACCGTCGTCGGCGTGACCTTCGCGAACTCTGGCGAAGAACGCGCCAGGGCGATCGAGCACACGGTGTCCACACAGAACGAGTCGGCGCTCGTCAGCCCAGTGCGCGACGACAGTATGGGGGACAACAAGAAGCTGTACGTCCGCACCATCACCGCACCGGGTGTCGAGGATCTCGCCAAGGGCGGGCGCGCGTTCACTGTGGATATTCCCGCTGTGACCCAGGGCGGGCAGCACCTGTTGAGTGTCGCCTATCGCGATGGCCGGGCGGCCGCGATCAGCGGAGCCGACTTGGCGCACATCCTGGTCAACTCGGACATTTTCCGTGCGGCTGTGTCTGCTCTCGGCGCACCGCCGATCACGTCCATCAACCTTGTTTCGTGTGCTGCCGGCATCATCGACTCGGTCAACCGGCCTGGCCGGGACATCTGGCGGACGTTACGGACGTACAACCTCACTCTCGCGGTGAACGCGCCAACCGGCCCAGTCGTTCCGGTCGGTGGTGCCTATCACCTTGAACCGGCGCGCAACACCTTGGCGGTGTTCAACGACGGCGCATGGGAGCGGATCGACGAACAGCGTCTCCTCGTCGCGGACGTTCTCGATGCCATCGATGGGCGACCTCCTGCCAATCCTCCGTTCGACGGATTCGCTGACTTTGTCGCAGCCGCCCGTGAGATCAGCGAAACCGTTGCCTCGGAGGTACAGGCGTCGGGCAACCTCGGCATCCATTCGGTCGACCAGCAAGTACGGTCAAGCGATCATCCGAATCTCATGTGGTCGGCGGTCCTGTCGGATCTTGCCAGGCGTCCGGAAGTCATGGCGCGGGCGCGCACGATCACCGACATGGTCGTCGACGGCAATGGACGACTGGCGCCGGTCGAGCTGCCGCCGCTGGCGCGGGCGCGTTACACCGTTCTCAAAAAGGGAATCTGGCGCGCAGCCAACGAGATCACGCGTGGCGTGAAGCTGGTTCCGCTCGGCCGGTTCGACTTCGCGCAGATGTGGACGGCTGCCGACACACTCCCACCGATCGCTGTTCGCTACGACAGGAGCGCTCAGTCACCGGAGATCGAGTCCGCCACGGATCTCGATGATCACGTGGTGTGGCTTGCCGAAGCGGCCATCGAACGCGCGCTGGATGGTGCGCCCCTGCCACAGGTGGAGATCACCGGCCCTGGAAGCGCTGCGATCCGGACCCATCTGCGGCGGGAACTCGAGGCGGCTGTTCGTGCTCGTGAGCCGCAAGTCGCCGGCTACGGACCGATCGATGTCGACGCAATGTTCATGGTGACGGCCGAGCCCGAGGATGACGGCACGGACAGAGCGCAGATCACCGTGTCGATGCGCAATCCCCGTGTCATCGCCGTGACCGGTGCCGCGCAGGTCGACTGGAATCATCCGCCTGAGGCGCGCGGCATGCTGACGCCCAGCGTCGCCGCCGACCCTGAGCGCCCGATGACGGGAGCCGATTACGCACCGCAGAACTGGCTGCCTCGGCTACGCGCGCAATACGCGCCAGTACTCACGCAACCCATCCGGCGTGTCTCGACCGAGGCTGTGCCGGAGTGGTACGCGAACTTGACGTGGCAATCGATCCTCAGCGGGTACGACCCGAATCGTCATGATCCAGAGGGAAATCCGGTACTCGACCAGATCGCCGGCGATCTGCCAGGCGCGACCATAGCCGGCCATCAGCTGATCGGTGAACCTGGCGACGCGTCCGCGATCGCCTTTGCCGAGAACACTCCAGTTGGCTGGCGGATCAGTCCGAACCCGGCTGTTCGGTCCATAGTGGACCAGTTGGGTGATGCCGCGGTCACCCGGCACCGCGAAGAGATCGCGGCGGCCACGAATGATCACGAGCGGCTGATCGCGATCGCACGGCTGGTCGAGACGATGCAGATCCTGCAGCCGATGCCGAACGGCAACTTCGTGTTCACGGTGTTCAATCTCTTGCCAGGGCTCATGGAGGCCAATGGCTTCCGGTATTTCCCGTTGCCGTACACGAGCACTTTGTTCGCGGGTGCGTACACCGTCGAAGAGATCGCGCTGGTGTTGCGGTGGAGTCAGGTTTCCGAACACGGGCAACAGCTCGACCCTGAATGGCTGGTGTACGACAACAACTACTGGCACACCACGTTCGCCCGAGCCGGGAGCGAGGTCGGCAACGTTCCCGCAGGGCGTTTTCAGGACGCGCAGCGGATGGTGCGGTGGAACTTGGCCGATCCATGGACCGATCGGCACACCGGCTTGGTCGCTTGGGCTGCTGTGCGGCTCGCGCAGAATCCGTCTGACGACGGTTACCTGGAGACAGAGACCAGCGTGCGGACGCTGGCGGACAGATGGGGGTTGCGGCGTACCGACTACAGTGACTTCGACGCCAGTTGGTTCGACTCTCCGCCGGGGACGCCTGCTCCCAGCCCGAGCCCTGTCCAGACCATCGTTGTCCCGGATGACGGACCGGTAATACCGGCGGGCGCGGTGCTCGACAGCCTCCCGGAGACAGAGGCGCAGCTGTTGCGTCAGCGGGCGGCCGAGGTAGTCGAGTCGTTCCACCGGCAGGGCATCTCCTTCACCGAAGCGGTTGATCTGGTCGCTCTCCGGCTCTATCAAGACGGCGAAGACGGCATCGAGGATCAGGTACGCCAGGCGAACGCCGAACGCCGCGCGAGCGAACTCGCCCAAGCATGGGGAACGTGGCGCGAGGATGGCACACCGGACGACTCGCTCGACCTGCCGTGGATGCGGGACGGACAGGCTCTGCGAGTGGCGGCAAGGGCAGTCGGCATGCACCACCGGCCTGCCCCGGTCGCGGTGGACACCTTGCCACCACAAGAGACTCTTCGACTGTTCCGGTATCGCCAGGCGGTCAACCAAGTCGCGCTCCGGGCTTACGAGGACCTTGGCCGGGGGCTCAGCACGGATGAGGTCCGCCAGCGTGCCGAAACCTACGCGCTGGAGCTGGCCGTCCTCCATGGAACCCAGCGCAGGCCAAACGACATGCCGTTCGGACAAGGCCCGGCATCGGACGCTGATCAGGTCGAGATCGCGGAGCAGCTCGGGGGATCGTCACGGTTCCCAGGTGCGATGGACCACGCAGAGCCTGCCGTGCCGTGGGATTTGTCGCGCGCCAACGTGATGAGCTCCCCGGCGCGAACTCTGGAGCTTGGCGACGACGATGTGGCGGTATCGCGTTTCTTCCAAGCCCAAGGGGGTCCACAGGTCCTGTCGTTCGTGACCGATCGGCCTGTTTCGATCGAGCAGTTCCTGGCGGGCCGTCCTGACGGGCTGCCGGACGCGGCCGTTGTCGTCGACGTGGACCTCATCGAGCCTGAAGCGGGTCGACCACGGGCCGTTGTCGTCGACGAATATGGCCAAATCAGGTCGGCGGATCCCGCGCAGCTGGCGTGGTTCGCATTGCGGCAGCAAGGGTTCGCTGATGCGATGGCTGCTGGCGCTGATATCACGTTCTTCGCCACCGGCCGTGTGAGTACGTGGTTCGCGTCGAAGTTCCTCGAGGTGGTCAGCGGGCCGTCCGGGGCGGGAAAGCTCTATGCGCCAACCGGTGAACTGCGTCATTGGCTGCACGACGGACAGGCGCGGTGGAGTATCGATGACAACGGACACTGGGAGCAGTTCACCCATCGGGTTCGTCCACCCAGCATCGCGACACATCAGCAACTCGGGCTGTCGACGGCACTGCTGCCGTACGACTCCGATCTGGACCTGCACACCCCGATCCGGAATGCCACTTTCATGTGGGACGAGATCGCGGCTGGCAGACAGCGTCGATCGAGCGAGGCGGCCATCGGTTCGCGGGCCGAACTGCGGGAAACCGAACTACTGGCGTCCTACATCAAACTGGGCCAGATTCCCTACGAGGACTTCCAGCGTTACGCCCGTCTGCTCAAGCCGGTGGTGTTCGCCGCTTTCGGGCCGGTTCTCGCTCAACAGCGGACTCCTGGACATGCTGACCGAGTGAACTGGCAGCTCAATATGCTCAGCCATCACCTCGCGCTGCGGCTGTCGCACGACGAAAGTCAGCGAGTCAAGAAGATCGAGCACGTGCTGTCGCTCATCAGGAAGCGATTCGATGATCTTGACGACCTGAACAACCAGGTGCGCCTTGCCAAAATCGCGTTGGCGCCGTTGGACAATACGGAACGCGGCGCTCTGTTGCGCGGGGCTCAGGAACTGGTGAACCCGGTTTTCGTCCGGCAGGATGGGCAGGAGTTGACGCCTGCGGAACGCGAGGGTTATCAGCAGGCGCTGATCGTGCTGGCGCATCAGGTGCAGCTCGGCCAGACGAGCGGTTTGTCCGATCGGGCTCAACAGATCCTCGATATACGCCGCGACATTGCCCAGTGGGATAACGACTTCGTCACCGCGGAACAGAGCCTCTCCGAACTGCCGGTCGAGACTTATCGCTACCTGCTCGACGGTGTGCAGCCCTTGGTTCGAATCCAGTTCGTACAGTCGTTGAAGGGTATGTCGGCCGAGTTGTTCCGTCGGTTCAACGGCGCCGCGTACGTTGCGATGACCCATCTTCAAGAAATGACGGATGTCGAAGAACTCCGTCGACTGGCACGTGAGATCGTGGCGGACCTGCATCCCCGCCCGGTCCAGTTGCCTGCCACGGCCGACCCGATCGCCGTGGACACGCGGTTGGCGCAGGCGACGCGAGATTTCGAAGCACAGTTCGACGAGGACACCCAAGCCGAGCGCGACAGGCTGCTCGATTGGGCGACTGACGTGGTGACGTCGGTGTTCACGGCGCCGACTCGCGCGATGGAACGCTGGCGGTTCGACGGAGTCGTGCGGATCGCCGCATTGGAGATCCTCGCGGGCCAGCGGATCCCGGACCTGCGGCAGGTCATCCAGGACGCTGACACCGCGTTGCGTACGGGCGAGTCATTGCGGGAGCAGATCCAAGCAGCCAAAGCTGTCCTGACCGGGCGGCCGCCCAGCCAAGAGCTGATGGATGAGGCTGCTGGAGTTGTTGACGAGGCTGTGCGGGCCGCAGCCGAAAGCGGTGTCCTGCCGCCAGACACCACCGCGGTGGTCAACGCTCAGACCCTGGTGACCGCTCACTTGACGTTGGGCAGTCCCGCCTTGGACGTCGGCCGGTGGGTCCAGGATCTGCACACCGCGGACTACTGGGCCACGCAGGTGGAGCGGGCCAGGACAGCGCTTGGCGGGCTGCTGGAGGCCGACCGGGTACGGCTGGTGGCACACGCGAATACGCAGGCTCCGCAGGCCAGCGAGGAAGTCGCGCTGATCGCGGCGCACCACGTGCTGATCGAGGAGCAGGCCCCTGGCCGCCCGCTGGCCGTGGTCCGGGCGATCGCCAATGAGTTGCCTGTGCTTCAAGAGATCGCGGACGAGATCCGCCCGTCGCTACCGGACACGCTTTCGCCCACTGAGGTGGATATGCGGTTCGTACAGGCGGAGGCCATGTTCTGGAGCGCGTTCACCGGGACGGCTGAAGAACTTGAGCTGGTGCTGGACCGGGCCGCCGCCGTGGTTGAGTCTGTGTTCGCCACGCCCCAAGGGCCCGTGCGACAGCGTCGTTTCGAAGGCGTCAAGTACGTCGCCGCGCTACACATCGTGGCCAACGAGTCGTCGATTTCAGCCGCCGTGACGGCAGTGCGTGAGATAGCTGAGCAACTGCGTGCGATCACCGACGATTCGACCCTGGCCTCGTCGCGACCGGGCTGGGACCTGTTCGTGGAGAATCTTGCCAAGGTCGACGAATGGCGCGCCATATTCGCGAGCGCTGCCGGGGTCAGCTCGGTCGATCACACCAGTTTGGACGACGCCTTGCTGTATGAGGCAGGCAGACTCACAGACGAGGTTTACGGTCGTCCGCTTGACTCCCGTCAAGCCGAGAACGCCGACAATGTGGCCTGGCGGCGGTATGACCGGGTCCGATCTTTGGTGGAGCAGGATCTGCTTGCCGTGTCGAGAGGGGGACAGCTCGACCCGGCGGCTCGGGCACGGGAAGTCCGCGCGGACTTCGATGCCTTCGATTATTGGGCCGCTCTGACGGATCGTCTCTATGCCGACGTGCAGCAGTGGGATCCCGAACTGGTCGCGTCACTTCGGCCAAGGGCCATGGAGATTGTCGGCCAATTCCTGGATCCGGAGATCACCGAGGACGAGGACTCTGAGGACGGGCAGCGGTTCCGGGGACTCTTCGCGTTGGCGATGCACGACGTGCGGAACTCGGGCGAGCCTGCCGTCGGCGACGCGCCTGTGAACAGCCGGCTTGAGACCAAGTGGCTCGCCGACGACATGGCGAAGATCGATCGGTGGCAGACCGAAACCGAGTTGGCCACGTCCACCTACCGCAGGCTGACGGAACGGGGCTGGTTGCAGGGACTCACGATTCAGGCGCGGGGACTGGTGGACTTCGTATACGGCGGACCACCGGGCTTGCAAGAGGGCGAGGACGTCGGCGAGGATGAAGCATGGCGCCGCTATCGCGGCAGCATGCACGTGGTTATGCTGGATCTCCTCGACTCTTGGCTTGGGCAGGGGGTCGATCCGACCGCGAGGGTGCGCCAGATTCGGGAAGACCTGAGTCGCTTCGACCAGCTGACACCTGAGTTGGAGCGGATGCACGATGACTTGACGAAGCTGGACCCGGCCGTCGCCGAGCATTTGTCGCGACCGTTCCATGAGGAAGAGCGACGACGGCGCCGTATCTTCCTGTCCCCGGGGCGGAAGTCACCAGGACAGTGGCGGCAGTTCGTTGGGCACTTGGCATCGGTCATGTACGACGCGCGGGAGGCCGAAGGCAGCGCCAGATCAGAGCTGCGCGACAGGGCACTGAGTGTCGATGCGGATCTTGCCGGGTTCGCCGCTTGGGACCAGCTGTTCACGCACGCTGAGTCCGTACATCTTCGGCTGACGGACGAATCGATGCCCCACGTCCTGCTGCGTGATGCACAGGAGATGGTGGACGAGGAATGGGGCGAATCGGCCGATTCGCGTCATGACAAGGTCATATATCTGGTCGCCATGGATCTGCTGGCGAAACAGCTGGACGAAGAGCGCGATCCAGCGGCGCGAGTACGTGAGTTCCGGGAGGACCTGACACGTTTCGAATGGCTGGTCGGGCAGGGGGAACAACTCTACAGTCAGCTGAGGGACTGGGATTCGGAGCTGACTCAGCGGCTCGAGCCGCAGGCCCGCGCCATGGTGAATCGGTTCCTTGACCCGCAGACCACGCGGCTCGACAACGAGGAGCACGAACGCAGGTATCGTGCGTTGTTCGGGTTGGCGATGCACGAGTTGCGGTATGCGGACGAAACCGGATCGATAGCGAACTCCGAGGTGCCGCCGCGGACTCCGGTTCGACAAGAGTCCGAACAGGACTCGGCTGGGGGAGCGCCGTCGCCGGTGGTCGAACCTCATCCCGAACCAGCCGGGATCGTCGACGATGGTTACGGGCGCGTGCCACGTCAACGATCCGCGTTGGAATGGCAGCAGCAGTTCGACGCGGCCTTCGCGGCTCTGCGGGACGTGCCCGTCAGTGCCTCGATGGACACGGCCGCGCGCCAGGAGTTGGAAGAGTACTTCGAGCCGCCGGAAAATCCCGAGACTGACCTGGAGTACCAAGGCGCGTTGGCTGTCTTGCGCTGGCAGAACGTTCGCAACGAGCATCTCGGCGGATATCCCGCGAGGGCGCTGCTCGCCAAGACCATCGCGAAAGACCTCGGGCGCTTGCAAAGGCCGTTCATCCCCGCCGCGCCTGCACGGGTGTTGTCGGAATGGACGAACGCCGAAGACTGGACGCGGCAGTTCGCGCTGAACCGCCCCGCTGATCTGAACGACACCCTCACGACGGGTTTCCAGGCGGCGTCCGCGGAGTTCCTCGACAACCCGGAGGCGCTGTCGATCAAGCTCGACGCCGATCACTACTACGCGATGCGTCGTGCGCTGGTCAGCAATGCCAGCTTCACCGACTTGGCACCCGCCCGGATCCGGCCGCGTGTCCGCCTGCCTCGCGTGATCGCTGACATCGCGAGCGTGCGCGTCCTCGGCAAGCCACTGATGGTCGACCGGCTCGCTCCGACCAAGGGAATCCTGCGCAGAACCGCCAATGGGACAGTCCAGCAGGACACCGAGCTGACCGCGGCGGACCGGCGGTTGCTGGTCAACGAGATCTTTGACCAATCGCGTGCTGAGCTGGCAGCCAGCGTGAACACAATGGAGAGGCTGGTCGCGATCGCACGGCCGGTTCTCATCCTGAACACGGTCGGCGTCTTCGGTGACATCGACGCTGAGGTGAACCTCCAGCTCCTGCTTCAGCACCTGCTGCTGCGCAATGGATTGCAGCCGGTGACCGAGGTCGGCACCCTGTTCGACGGCTCGCATTCCCTTGCCGAGATCGCCGAGCACCTGGAAAGCAGGCAGCGACTCCAGTTCCACGCCGTCACGGCGTCGGAGACGGGCGTTTCCGCCGAGCCGACCACGGTCTCACCTGAACAGGAGGCTGATGAGGACCGGATCAGGATCACGGTTCTCGGCCCGGGCCCCGAGCCCAGTCTCGCTGAATCTCGGCAGGACGTGGATGACAGTTCGCGACCCGCCACCACAGTCGAGGACAAATTCGCCGACATCACGCGATCGCTGGGGCAGCCGTCGGTGACCGAGGACGGAACTCCGGGGCATCAAGCGTTGCGGGACTTCATCAGCGCGGCCAGCATCTCGAATGGGCTGTCCACGATGGTGGACGGATGGGTTTCTTCACCTGACCTGCTCAGTGCGGACGGCAGGACGGTCAGCGCGGTGCGGATGACCGCGGCCATCACCGGGGGACGCCTGCTCAGCACTTCTCCAGGCTTCGGTATGTACCAAGTTCAGGCAACTGCTCGGGTCAGTACGCCAACCGGCACGGAGGTGCCGATCGACGTCACTGTCGTGACGGAGCTGACGTCCATCCAAGCGGCCCGGTACGGGCTGCCAGTGCCGCAACAGCCCACCCCGCAACCGTCTGCAGCGCAGGAAACGGCCGGCCACCAGCTTCATCTGACGCCCTACCTGAGCGAGGCGCTGCACAGCGGCGAGGCACAAACCGTCAGTGTTGATCTGGCCGGCCTGCGACAGCAGGTGGAGTCCTTCCTGACCGGCAGGGAAGACCTGCGGGACTTCCTGCCGGACTGGCAGGCGGGTGACCGTGTCCGTGACAGGGCGGAATTCCAGCTCATGATGGCGAACCAACGTGCGTTGGAACGGGCCTTCGACGCACGGGCCGGCCTCGGCCGGATGTTGACGCACGGTGTGTCAGTCCGTCTCAAGCGAAAGGGTCTGCTGAGCAACGACTACGTGACAGTGCGGGTGAAGGCGGCACTGCGCGACGAGAAGTACGCCGGCGGATCGGACGGCAGGCACCGGTTCTCCGGTGAGCTGGACTACGACGTCACCATCGAGCGCTCTTCCCGGCCCCGCAGGCGGATCCGGCAGATTCTCGGCGATCTGAACGCGCTCTCGCCCGTCACGATGGCCAGGACTCGTGGTAGTTCAGCCGAGCCAGCAGACGTCCATGCTCTTTCACCGAGGAGTGGGCGAGTCGAGCTCCTCGCGTCATACCTCGCAGTGTTCGACAGGCCGATGGACGGCCACCGTCCTGGCCCCGCTCAGCGTGGACCGCTGCCCTACGGACACACCGGCCTTGACGCCCTGATGGCACAGCCCAAACCAGCGGAGGCGGTGACCACATGGGATCGAGTCGAGGCCATTGTCGGATTCGACCACATCCACGCGGCCGCCCTTGCCACCCTCGAACGTGCTTCGCTTGGCACAGATTCCCTTACGCACGAGGACACTCCCGCTCGGGCGGCTATCGACGCACTGTTCACCCGGGAGAACTTCGCGCAACTCGTGCGCGCGGGAGTGCAGGTGAAGAACCTGCGTTCGAATGTGACCTCAGGCGCGGTGGGAGCCCGAGCGCGGCTGGTGAACCCCAGGATTGTCGCGGCCGGTGATTCTGGCGGTTTGCTGGTACAGGCGGACGTGCTGGTCGACATCGTTGCCGAGACCAACCACATTGGACAGTCGCATTCGGAGTCGGACCGGCTCGTACTGCCTGGCGCGGCTTTCCTGACTGTCAGCGAACAGCAGGCGCGGACCATCGGTACGCCGCCACTGATGCCGCCGCTGCCAGCACGAACGCCGCACTGGCCTGGTCTCAGCCTGACATCGCCACTGCACAACCAGCCTGGCGCGCCGCGCTCGATCGGCCGGGGGACATATGAGCAATTGCCTGATCTTTCAGGCCTGGTGACTTTCCTTCGGGCGGGCTACATATCGGACGCGGAACGGCATGCCGCACGGACGACCTTACGACAGCTGCACAGCGAAACCTCAGCCCTAGCCGCGAAACAGCTGATGGACAGCGCGTTCGACGGCGGCGCGGCATTGGCTGGCGGCCGGTTTGTCCTGCATGCCAAGGCGGGGGAGACGACGTTCGATTCGGTCAGCAACGACGGTCCGGCCGTTGTCGCGCGATTCCGGACGCAGGTTGACTTCGAACTCGTCGCGGTGTCGCCCGACGGCATGACGGAGTCGGCTCCCCCGCTTGTCCAGCAGTCCGTCCAGTACCGATCGATGGCTGATGACCATAGTTCTGTCGAGAACGCGCACAGTGGATTCCCGCACGAGATCGTCGTGAGCACGGATGTCCGCAAGGCGTGGAAGTCCAACAGTGTTCACCTACCCGACGGGGTGATCACCGAGACGGTGCACGGTGTCGACGCGCTACGCAAGGCCATCGCGTCGTCGTTGCGGGACACTGGCCTGCTGGTGGACCCGGCAGAGAGTATCGACGCGGAGAGCCTGCGGACCAGCCTGCCGCAGATGCTCCGAGCCGGCCACCCACTGTCCGATCTTCCGGTACAGGTGCATGCACGGCTGCGAGCGCCCGAGCTCGGCGGGATGTCCGATACCGCGTGGTCGTCCGGCCGATCGGCGCTCGTGCGCTATGACGTCGACTATCGCGTTGAGACCAGGCGCGTTGACGGCCGGCAAACGGTTGTCGAGGTGACGGTCCCGGCATCCGCGGCGATCCGGGTTGACGCTCGTGACGTGGGTCTGGCACTGAACCGGCCCGAGATCGACCTCTCAGGCGTCGAACAGGCACAGGACAGTGTCCGGCAGGCCGAGAAGCGGTGGCGTGACAAGGAAGCTCAGCTCACGAGAGCACGTCACGCCGTTCACTCGACGTGGCGCAATTTCCTTTCGCGCATCGGTGCGGCCCGCAACGACGTAGCCGAAGCGAAGCGAGAACTGGACGACGCCAACTACGACTTGGCTGAGCGCGTCCGCGTGCTCGCCGAGCACAAGGCGCGGCAAGAGGCACTGCAAGCGCGATTGGCTGAAGATGACTGGCCCGTTTGGGCAGGCGGTAACCAGGAGTACATCTCCTCACTGCGGGAACAGGTGGCCGAGACCGGTCGGCTTGCGGATCTGCAGGCGGACGTGGTGCGAAAAGCTGAGGACAGGGCGGCGGAAGCCCAACGACAGCACAACCGTGCCGATGGGGCAGCTCGCAATCTGCAGGCGCGGCTGGACGCGGACAAGACTGACTTCCACTACCGGCTGACCAACGCCGACGAGGCACGTGCGGCTTGGTGGGAGGCGAAAACCCGGCTCGACCGGACTGTCGCTGCCGTCAACCGGGGAATTCAGCACGCGTCGCCGTACCGCGAAACAACACTGGAGCAAGCGGCAGATGCTGTCGCTGTGGCTGCCGAGGATGAGCTCGGGCGGTGGCGGCAGTACTCGGCGCAACGAGCGGACTACCACCGGCGCGCTGCTGGCGACGCACTGGCGTCGCGACAAGACGTGGTGCCCGACATCGCCGCGATGCACCGTCTGATGGAGTTGTTCCACAACGAGTTCCCGGAACTGGCCGGTGCGCTGAACCGGTCGTCTGTGTACGCCGATCTGCTACCACTGGTGCAGGTCATCTTGGACCCCAACGCCACCAACGTCACCGACGCCCAGACGGAGGAGCTTGCCGCGTTGGCGTTGCGAGCCGCGGAGCGCGGGACGGTTTCGGTCGATGGTGTACGACATGTCCAGGCGATGGACGACCTGCGGCAGCGACTGCACTTGACCGATGAGCAGGTCGACCAACTCCAGGCCGACCTGTCGGCCGAGAGCGGCGATCACGCGTTGCAGACCAAGGCGCTGTACAACGACAATCCCGATTCGTGGCAGCACCTCTCGATGAAGCAAGTCCACCGGCTGCTGACCATCGTGCGGGCGAAATACCCTCAGCACACTGGGGAACTCAGTGGAACAGATCCCCGTGCGGCACTGTTGCCGCTGATCACCGACGTGTCCGACCCAGCGGCCAATCGGGTCACCGACGACCACATCCAGCGTTTGGTGCAAGCCGTCACCATGCTGGACGCCAAAACGGTGAAGGTCACGCGAAAGCGGCTGACCAAGTACTTCAAGTCGGCGGCAACGCGGCAGTCCGGTGTGGACGGTGTGCCGAACCGGCAGAACGAGGTCCTCGAACTGGAGTCGCGCTTCCAAGGCATCACTCGCGCCACAGCCGAGCTCTTGATGACGGCGAGGCGCGCGTACTACGGCGATGCGCGCAGCCGCGGATTCACCAGTGTCGAGGACTACCAGTCAATGATGCTGGAGTTGCTTGGCCAGAACGTGGTCACAGAGCAGAGCCTGCTCGAGTTGGCGGACCTCGCCAGGCGCGCACAGAACCTGGACAAGCTTTCTTCCGAGATAACCAGGAAGAAGTTGATCCGGGCCGCGATCGCCACCCACTGGTACGACGGCACTCGCCCGGCCAGGCCGGACCCGGTCGAAGACGGTGCGCCTGATCATGGCGGGCTGGTACCTGGCCTGCAGTACGCCAACCAGCCGACCAGCCTGGCCGAGCTGACCACGTGGCTCAACGGGATCATCCCCGGTGACGCCAAGATCAGCGAAGCTGAACTCGGCAACAAACTCGTGTGGTCGTTCACAGCCGCCCTTGACGAGGGCATGGAGCTGGAGGTCACCACCGACGCGGGCAAGTTCACCATCGAGCTGACCGCCATGGTCCCCGACCGGCCGACGCACAACACGACTGCCAGCGTGCCGGAAGGCAAGCTGGAGCAACGGATCAACAACATCGGGGTGGACATCGCCCGTGGCAGATCACGAGCGACCACCGTGTACGGGGATCTCGGGTTGACCGCTCGCTTCGGCCTTGGCCCGTTCGCGTCGTTGAGCGGGACGCTGACCGGTGGCGTGTCGGTGACCAAGAACGTGGCCCACAGCGCCAGCTCCGCCGTAGGCCGCTACATGTACCTCAAACCGGACGACAAGGTCGCGATGCTTGACGTCCCTGTGCGGTGGTCGGCACGGATCAACGAACCGGCATCCGGACGGTGGAAAGACTTCACCTTCGCCGACAAGGACGGTAATCCCCGCAAGGAAACCATGTCCGCGCTGGTGCCAAAGCACCTGCTGCCCACCAATGACCCGAACCTGCGGCAGGTGACCCGGCCGGATGATCTGCCTTTGTTCCGAGGACACATCGGCGTCGAACTGGTCCGCGGTGTCGACCGGATGCGCGCGGCCATCCGTGAGTTGATCGGGGAAGACAACTACCGGTTCTGGGAGGAGCAGATCAAGCTCTTCCTGAGCAACGACAGGGTCGGGTCGATACTGGCCGACGCACACAATCCAGGCCGCGGCTGGCAGGAGGTTCCCAGGCTGTCACTGCGCAAGGACGGCCGGTACCTGAACATCGCGTTGACGGCTGTGGCGAACTCGCTTGAGGACATCGGAATACCGACAGAGAACGTCAAGTTCGACCAGCTCAGCCAGACGGTCTACCGCACATCCGCGACCAGGGAGACCAGGATCGGTGGCCGCTTCAACACCACCGGTCGCCTCAGGGTTCTGCTCAGCGTGCTCGATGCCGCTGTGCGATACGCACAGACCCGGTTTGGCAGCACGCCTTCTACCCGAGGCCAGACAGGGTGGCTGCTCAGAGCGATGCGAGCCGCTGACGAAACCAAGGTAGTGAAGGTCAACTCCGATTTCACCCTTGAGGCTGACTGGGGCCGGGACGACAAGGCCGCGCTGTTGACCGGCGGGCGGAAGGATTCCCTTCCGCACAAAATCAGCAGTCTGGTGAGGCGCGGGCAGGACACGCGGGAGACGTCGCGCGGCGAAGCAGAAGGCGAAGAGCCAAAAGGTTCAGGTTACCACGGCACAACGACGGTCAAGGGATTCGCCCACGTACGAGTCCGCACCAGCGAGTTCACTGAGCAAGCGGAATCGTCCGGAGTGGACAACGCGGGCAAGAAGGCCGGCCCGTCTGCGGATGACAAGGCCGCTCAACCGAAGAGAGTTTGGTGGTCGCCTCAGCTGAACGCCGACAACGGCATCGGTCACGGCACGGTCAAGGACCTGACCGGTGTGGACGAACTCTACAACCAGGTCGTGACGCGCATGGTCGAGCGCGAGCTGCTTCCGATCGAGGCCCTTGGTACCGCTCAGCAGAGTCCATGGCAGAAGCTGCAGGCAATGTCACCCACCGGGGTCGAGCTGAACAAGCCGGGGGTGCTGTACAGCAATTGGCGCATGGTGGTCGAGCAGCTGTCAGCCACGTACCTGACCCGGCGGATCGACGACTTGATGGGTGGTGCTCTCGGCCAACCTGGTGTGCCGCTGGTGTTCCGTTACGAGTCCGGCAATGAAGTGACAATCGGCTTGTCGGCGAAGGTCACCGGAACCGGTGAGTTCCAACGGAGCGACCATCCGATGCCGGTCAACGTATTCATCCAGCTTGACCAGCTTTCGTCGCGCCGTATGGACGCTGTGACGCATGTGGGCGGCGTTGAACTGGGCACTACCGGAGACGCTGACGCCGACGAGGACGGCCCATCGGCCACCGACCAACCATTCGGTGGCGTTGGCGGTGGCACGTATGGCACTCGCAGGCAGAACCACACTGGTGAGACGTCTTCCTCGTCGATCATGGCGTACGCCCGCACCGAAGGCCCGACTTCGCTGTTCGACCTGCCTGTCAGTTACACGTGGACAGAGCACGACGGTGGCACGGATGTCGTTCACCGGCCGATCGACGGGCACGTGCGGGTGTGGCAGGCGGACACGCTTAGCGACCGCGCACCGCACAAGGCTGCTGGGCCGCTGGGAAGCCTTCCGCCTGATGCCACGTCACCGTTGGTCGGCATGGTGGCTCGCGCGCCGATTGCCGTGCGAGGCATGGCTCTGCTGCAGCAGGCATTGATCAATGAGATGTCTGGTTCACCGGATAGGATGATCAATGACGGCGGAGACACCGAACCCAGCGCGCCGCCGGACCCGCGAGTTGTCGAACAGCTGAACCTCGGGGTGAAGGTTCACAACCCGCCCGAAGCCCAGGCCCAGGAACGGCTTCGTATTCAGAACAACGTGTGGTCGGGGGTCACCACAACCGCCTACCAGACGAACCTGACGCGGATTCTCGCCTCAGGTGCGGCGATTCACATCGGTCCGCAGAACGGCACGCTCAAGGCGATTCCGGTCGGCAAGCCGCAGATCCTCAAGGCGTTGGAGGGCACGGGGAAAAACCTCTACAGCGAGTTCATGCAGGAGGTGCAGGCCGGCATGGACTGGGAGCAGGACGACAGTTCGAACTGGGGATACCGCGCCAATGGCGGTTATCGCACTGGCCAGACGCGCGACCACGCCGATGGGACGTTCGGCCAGTCGTGGGGCAGCGGCGAAAGTGAGGGCGGTGGGCGTACCGAGGGATTGTTCCGGTCGCTGAGCGACACCGAGGACATGTACGTGGTCCGGACGGCTGTCCAGAACACCGTGACGTTGCAGGACGGTACACAGGTGACCACGCCTGGCGAAGTGGTTCTGTTCGTCTCGAAGACCGATGTGCTCGCAGGAGATCGCTCTTCCTTCGACGACCCGCACGGACTGCTCGCCAATGCGTCTACAAAGGACGCCGAGGTGGTCAGGAAGGCCCCGTGGAGTCTGCGCGACGGCCGGCTGTGGAGCGGGGTATGGGTTGATCCCATCGGTGAAGGACCGTTGGGACGTCAGCTCTCCCACGACGCGCGGGAACTGGGTGGTGCTGACTTGGAGAACGCGGTCGCACCGTTGCTCACGGGTTTGTCGAGCCGCCTGCCGCAGATGGCCGATGGTGGGCACGGCTGGCAGCTGAACGCGGCCGGGCGCGACTACCGACTGGTCATCAAAGCGAAGCCGATCGGCGAGGCCAAACACGTTGGCGACTCGAAGGGCGGTGGCCTGAAGCTCTACACCCGTGCCAACATCATGCGGCAGGTTCGCAAGCGCAAGAACAAAGCCACCATGCAGAGCGTCGGCGGCGGTCCTGGTTTCGGTATTGCCGAGCAGACTCCGGCACCGAACTTCCTGGCGATCTTCAGTCGCCTGCGAACCAAGGAAAAGGGGACTGTCGTCAGCACGAACCTGCTGACCATGGACGGCAACCGGCCGAAGGGCACGTCCGGGTTCGACCAGGCATTCGAGTTCACCTACACGCTCCGCGAGATCCCGTCCTTGACTGACCTGGCATCCTTCAGGCGGGCCAGGAACGTCAAGTACGGTGTCGTGCGGGAGAACCGTACGGGGCACTTCCCGACTGATGGCACCACTGTCGGCGACAACCGACCGCACACGTGGCCGGGCAGACCGCCAAACGAGCTGCCGAGAGATGTTGTCGTCCACGGCGTGCAGGCGCTCGACGCCCTCGACAGGATCGCCCGCGCGGACAAGGCCGGCAGGTCGGTGTCGCCAGGAAAGCTGAACTCCGAGAAGGACGTTGTGCTCAACCGGGAGACTTTGCTGTCCCGGTTCAGGGAGATGCTGTCCGGCTCAGGCGCGGACTTCACGGCCGTCCACACTTCCGATGGTCAGGTCAAACTCAGCCGTGGCATGAACGTCAAAGCGAAGCTGGGCCCGGTGCGGCAGATCTATTACGTGCCGCCAGGCGAATTCGAGCACTACGACCACGGCACGACGAACGTCAGCAACCAGATTGGCGCCAATACCCGGTATGCCTTCGATTTCACGCTGAACGCGCCGATTCCCATCCCCGACACTGGTGGTGAGGTTCGGCTGGGACCGCGTGCCGGGGTGGGCGTGGATGTCACGTATGGCGTCGACCCGGGGTCCTACACCCGCTCGACTGAGCACCGTGCTTGGTTGCGTCGTCTGACGGGCGCATACCACTTGTACACGCCTGTTGCGTTCACGGTGACCACAAGTGACGGACGTCCTCAGGTCGTTAACGGCTCTGTCGAGTTCGCCGTCACGGAAGATGCGGCCAAGGCCATGGGCATTGCTGCCGATGTCCTGCGTCGCGCCAAGGAAAATCCGGCCTCCAACCCGCCTGCGAAGGTCGCACCCAAAGAGTCGTCAGGGGCGAAGCGCTACGTAGCCTATGGCCAAGACACAAAGGTACGGTCGATTGATCCTTCGCAGATTCGGATGCAGGAGTTGCGGGACTCCAGCGGGAGGCGCATCGGTGTTTCCTTCGCGCACAGTGAGACGGAAGCGGTGCGGGAGTTCGCTCGTGCGGACGGCTTCGCAGGCCAGGGTTTTGTTGTTGACGCGCATGGGAACAACGGCCGGATCCAGGTCTCCGTCGGTGGTGAGAACTGGACGATGGAAGCCGCCAAGGTGGCGCGCATGCTCACTGAATCGGACGTTTACCGCCAGTCGATGCTCGACACCCAGAACATCACGCTGTTGGTGTGTGATGCGGAGTCGATGGGTCGTGAGTTCTTCGCGGCGCTTCCGGGAAGTTTCTCTGGCAAGCTGCGTGCGCCGTCCGGAAAGGTGAGTTACGGGCTTCGTGCCGATGACCGCGGTCGTGAGGTACGGGATCTGACGATCGAAGGCGGCCAAGGCTGGCTTGTGTTGTCGTCCGACGGCAACGAGTCACAGGTAGTCGAGCGCCACACGCCCATCGGCAAACCCGTACCAGGCCAGTGGTTCACCCGTGGGTCAACGCAATTGCCAGTCGACCTCTCGCCGACGGCTGTGCAGCAGCCAGAGCTCATCCGCTCCTACCAGGTTCAGTTCGGCAACGGCGACAAGGAACTGGGCCCGGTAAAGCTCGCGCAGCTCGATGACATCGCCCGTGAAATTGCCCGCGTTGCGAGCGAAGGGCGGCCGTTGACGGTCGAGATCGTCGGCCGTGGCAACGGGAAATCCGGCAAGCAGCGCGCCCAGCGGGCCATGGAAACCGGTGAACAGCGCGCCCGGTATTTGCATCGCGAGCTGGGTCCGAGGGTGCAGGCGGCAGTGGCCTCGATCCGGCTTCGCAATGTGCCCATCGACATCACGTATCGGTCGGAGGGCCGTGACGAACAACTGACCAAACAGCAGCGTCGGGAAGCCTCCATCCTGGTGCGTGACCGGATCGCGCCGCCGCCACAGCGAACCGCTCAACCTGTGCAGTCTCCCCAGATCACGGAGGTAAGGACGCGCCGCGCCGCGCCACAGCAGGGCAACGATGATTGGGACGCTCAACACGTCGGTCGCACGATCCTTGCTCGGCTCGCTCCACCACCCGAACGCTCGCCACGGCGCCCGGCTCGCTCCCTGACCGATGTGGTCCCGCGTGATCACTGGTACCGGGTGTTCCTCGGTGCGAGGGACGTTGAGACCGCCGAAGAGCGCGCTCTCAGGGGTCTGGAGGATCCGGGGCTGCTGTACGACCGTCAGGAATCGCCTGGCTTCAAGGCAGCGCTCGAGAGCGTGTACGAATCGATTCTTGAGCGACGTGATAAAACCAGCAGGGATTTGACCTCCTCACTGTACAAACAACTCCACCACAGCCTCACGCGCAACGTGCAGGGGGAATTCGCGGCACACACTGTCGAGGAGTACAGGACTGGCCGGAAGGCCGAGTTCAGTCTGGCAGCGCGCGCTCCTGCCGATGACCTGCTCCGCGAGACTCTGGGTGGACGGCCAGTAGTCGGGTACCCCAGCCGGGTTGCCCCCAACAGGCAGCCGCTGTTGATAGTGGTGGCCGACAACCAAGGTGAGCTCAGGCTCCAGCGGAACTTCTCCCCGGCACTGCTGGATCAGTTGATCGATGAGGTGTTCCACAACCTGCGTACGGATCTGAGCGTCGCCCAGGGTGATCGCGATCGTTTGCTGGCGATCGCGCGGGCTGTGCGTAACCTGCATGTGCTGCACTACTTCAACGATGGCAACGGCAGGTTGAACGTCTACACGATCCTGCCGATGCTGTTGCTGGAACACGGTTTTGACCCAGTTCACCAGTGGCGGACATCCGATCAGCGGGAAATCGCCATGCTGGTGGCCAATCTCTTCAACGGCGGGTTCTCGCTCGACCAGATCGCCACCGCTTTGTGGGCGTTGCAGCCGGACTCGATCCGCCAGCGGTATTCCGCGATGCGTCCCGACAGGAGACCGGACACGATCGATCCGGCACATGTGTCGATCACCACTCTGCGAAAATCCAGGAACAAAATCGTCGGCGCTTCGTTCGTCCAACGCGAGGCTGGTGCGGTAGAAGAATTCGCCAGGGCAGGCGGCTTTGACGGCCGCGGTTTCGTGGTCGACGCACACGGCCGCGGCGACATGGTCGAGGTCACGGTCAATGGCCTCGAGAACTGGACGATGGATCCCAGCGAGCTGGCCCGGCTGCTGGCGGACTCCGACGGGTACAGCCGATGGATGCGTGACGACATCAGCCTGATGGTGTGTGACGCGGCCACATGGGCCGACCGGTTCATGGCGGCGTTGCCACAGACCTTCCGAGGCCGCGTGCACGCGCCGAAGGACAGGGTGAACTTCGGCCTCGTCACTGCTGGTGGCGGTCCACCGGTCCGGGATCTGACGATCGACCATGGCAAGGGCTGGTTGGTGTTGTCGCGCAGCGGTCCTGCGCACGTGAACGAGAAGTCCACGCCTTCGGGCCAGCCGTTGCGAGGCCAGTGGTTCAGCCGGACGGCCAACGTCCGGTTCGTAGTCAATACGGATGAGCGAAACCAGGCTGGCCCGTCGACCGCTGTGGATACGCCGGACCAGCGGACGGCCGACACCCGACCGGCTCCCGACACGACCGACGAGCTCCTTCGTGCCAAGCGTTTGCGGCCGAAGGCGGTCAAGGTCACTGACGGCGAAGCACTGCGTCACAAGATCCGAGAGCTCACCGGGACCGGCCCGAAGGATCCGAACTGGCGCAAGCTGATCGACACCGAGTTCTCCGACGCGAACCTTGCCGCGAAGTTCGGTGCGGCCTTGGAAGGCGGTCACCGGCTGCAGCTCGGTGGCGTGCGGGTCATCGAGGTGGTGGTGCGCGCGGTCGGTCTGTCCGGGTGGCAGTCGCGCGACATCGTCGCGGACCAGGCTGTGGCGAGCGATTCGACCACCACACGGACAGTCCAGTCCAGTGGGCCGGGCCGGGGTGCGTCGGGGCCGGGCGAATGGCGTGCGCCGTTCTCGTTCGGCATGTTTGTCGCGAAGATTAAGGGGATCGTCAACAGCAACTCGGTCACCTACAGCGCTCATACCGGCAGCGATGGCAAGACACAAGTCGTGCGCAATGTCGAGGAAACTCACCTGACCGGCAACCAGATTCGTTACGAGATCACGGTCGCGAAGAGCCTCGGGCGCAACGAGACCGCCGAGGTCACGGCGAACGGGGTGCTGCGCTGGGAAGTCCCGCGGGAGATCCCGGTCACGGCGAAGGAGTTCTGGAACGGGACGCACAGTGTCGCGCATGCCGAGTTCAGTGGCACGGGCGAGATCTTGCGCCAGATCGAGCGTGAGGTTGGTTTTGTCGCTGGCGATCCGGCCGTCACTGACCTGACCAATTGGTTGAACTCGTTGCAGGACAACGCGCATGGCCTTTTCAAGGGGCAGATGGCGTCGAAGTCCTTTGAGTTCAAGCGGGTCCGGTGGCATCCGGGCGGTTTGTTCAAGAGCGCCAAGCGGATCAACGTGATGCTGGCCGATCCGCAAGGTCCTCGGGAGGCGTTCGCGTTCGACCGTGCCGACGGCATCGTCCAGCACAGTGACACGGTGCGCGGTGGCACCGGTCGTGAAGCCGTGACCAGCCGGTCGCACGGGCCGGAGATCCTCAAGATCATGGGTGGTACACCCCTGTTCGGTGCCGGGATCGAGTTCGGGTGGACGAGTGGCACCGAGAACGTCACGGCGCAGGCCGCTGGGTACGAACACACGACAACGACAACCGCGCACCTTCCGGTCGAGCGGGAGAACGTTTCAGTCCAGTTCAGGACGCAGGTCGCGGGCAAGGAGCTTGATCCGGTCGATGGTGCGGCCGATGTCTGGCTTGTCGCCAACGACGCCCTGCGACCTGCCCTGCTCGATGCTGGCCCCGGAATCGACACGGCCAAGGCCGGAGTCGAGGTCCCTGACCGGGTCGACGCCAGTTACCACATCCCGCAAGGCAACCAGGACATGATCGCCAGCGAGGTCGCGGGCGGAGTCCTGAAGCTGAACCGCAAGCTCACCCGTGAAGACGGGGAGACGGTCGCGGCGGCGGTAAGGGATTTCCTCACCCGGTACGCAAGGGAGATCACCAACAGCGGTGACGGCATGCGGCTGCCGCTCAGCCAGCTCGACGCCAGGTATCCCGACGTGTTCATCCGCAGTGACAAACCGCTCGCCAATGGGAAGTACGAGGGTGCGCTCACGGGCCATGAAATGAGCGCGAGCTTCACCGATATGTCCGCATTGGACACTGCGAGGCGTGCTAGCTCCGTCAAGAAGGCTGGGATTTCGGGCTATGTCGTGGCGTTGCCGGTTCTGGCGTGGCCGGAGATCGCGGCACGGTTCACCACGAAGCAGGCACGCCGCAGGTCGGCAGAACTGTCGGGCACGGATCAGTTCGCGCCGAAACCGGCGCACCGCTGGACCTACGACACGACCCTGCTGATCGGTTACGGCGGCGAATGGACCGACTCCGGCTCGTCGAGGAACAGCAAGATACCCACCTACGTACACGTGGACTCCCAGGCGACCCCGGCACGGGGAACCAGCCAGCAGACCGACGCCGCCTGGTCGGACACCGAGCCGGAGGCGCCACAGCGCCACGGGCACTTGCCCGTGCACGCCGACATCGAGCAGCTCAAGCCGGTGCCAAAGCTGCTGTCGACGGCGACCGGGATGTTGCAGCTGTCCGAGACCTTCTGGCGCTATCTCAAGGTGCCGTTCATCGGCAGGGATTCGCACGACTTCGCCAGGCGGGGCCAACCGCTTGCCGCACTGGAGAGTTTCGCCAGCGTCGGTGCCCGGTTCGCTCGCTTCGGCCGGACCACGCTGTGGCGGGACAAGGTCACCGTAGGGAACTTCAACACCGGTGGGGTGGTCGGCGGACGCGGTCAGCACGGCGAGGTGGAGCTGAGCACCACGCTGAGCAATCCGCGCATCGTCGACCGGGACGAATCGCACGTCTTCCGGTCGGCGGGTGCGGTGCGGACCGGGTCGAACACGAGCCGCAAGGACACTGCCGGTGCGGTGCTGGGAACCGAGCTGGTGATCGCCGACTTCGCGACGAAATGGCTCTTCGGTGGGTTCATCACCGAATTGGATATGGAGATCGCGCATCAGACCAGCCGCGAGGACAGCACGTCCACGAAGACCACCGAGGAAGGCGAGTTCACCGAGCGCGGCTACCTGGTGACCTACGACGCCACCCACGAGGTCAAGACCTCGGTGTGGCGGCAGTGGGCGGACTTCTTCGGCTACCGGCACAAAGGCACCCCGGTAAGCCGTACAAAGTGGACACAGGTGTCCGACGCGGCGACGGTGTGGGTACCGGCGAGCGAGATCCACCAGATCGGTGTTCTCGGCCAGGCTGACGTGACGCGGTTGGACCCCGAGGACAGGCAACGCTACGAGGCACAACAGCGGAAGGCTGAAGCGCAGGCCCGTAGCGAGGAAATGCGAAGCGAGCCGGACGCCGGTCAGCAAAAGCCGGGCGGGCCGGACGCTGAGGAGAAGGACGGCGCGCGGGAAACGGCCGCTGACACCGCGCAACAGCCGGTCCTGATGCCGGTGCACGATGTCGGGCACGGCCGCGGCGACGTCGAACTCTACGACCCCACGGCGGTCGAGAAACTGGTCGATGAGCTGCGGAGCAGGCTCGTCGAGTACGACATGAGCCAGCACCGCAAGCGGGCGGGCTGGGCAGCACGCAGGCTCGACGACGTCGACCAAGCTGTCCGCAAGGCCTGGCTGTGGGCCAGAAGGACTGTCGGATTCGGCGGGGCCGATCTCACCGACCGCACCACCGAGAACTTCAAGGACATCCAACGGCAGACGGTCGACGACTTCCTCGGCCCGCTGTTGGCCACCGAACGGTTCGGTCCCGCACTGGACGCCATGCTCAACGGCGGGCTGCGGATCTATGTGCCCGCTGACACGCCGTTCGGCAAGGTCGAACAGCTCGTCGTGCTGAACGCCACGCTGGACAACGGCACCTTCCTCGACACGGTCACTGGGCGGCCAAACAGTGGGGAGGTCGTCACCCGCCGGGAATCGAAGGACGGCGAAGGCTGGCAGATCGAGGGACTCGCCGTGGGCGGCCCGATCTCGCTCGTCGGCCAGCGTGGCACCCCGGGCAACGCGACCGCCCCACTCGTGGGGATCACCGGTGCCATCGACCTGCTCGCCGAGGTGTCCGAGGCGACCGTTGCACGCGTCACCGCCGCCCAAGCGCCCGAACAGCCCCTCAACCGCTTTCTGCACAATCTGAACATCTCCGCGGACGTCTTCCCGTACGCGCGTGCCGGGGTCTACCGCAAGCTCCCGGGCAGGCTGATCTCCGGCCTGTCGCCGGAAACCTACGGCGGTGCCTGGCGAACCAGCTTCACGCTCAATGGCGCCGTGCGCTCAGTGGTTACCCAGGACGAGACGGTCACGCGGACAGAGCCGGATCTGACGCAGAACCCGATCCGCTCGAAACTCGGTTCGCTGTGGGCGTGGCGCAAGGACTGGAACCTGCGGCCAGCCGCTGGGAATGCGGTCATCGTCGCGCGTCCGTTCGCCGCACCACAACTAGCCGCGCAGGTGCGATCCCTCGCTGACGGTTCCGGCACGACTGACTCGCGTGACATCCACAGGCCACAGTTGCGACCGGATGGTCTGCGCCAGCTCATCGGGCGGACCGGGTGGCGGGAACTGGACCTGGCCAAGGTGCTCACCGGTGAAGGCGACCGAATTGAGGTCAAGGGCGGGCCGGTGCGTGCCGTCACGATCAAGGCCGATCCCTTGAGCCGCAAGCTGCTCAAGGTCCTTGAAGAGCCGACGGTCAGTGTCACGCATGAGGATTCGGTGCGGGTGGAGACCTCTCGGCACCACGACACCGGGTGGATGGTCGCGACCGATGCTCGTGGCGCGCACCTCGGTGATGCGGTGCTGCGGCCGTACGGCGGGCAGACGTCCGGTTTCATCCCACTCGGGCACGGTGGCGCGGAGTCGGTGCGGCAGGCCGAGACAGAGCGTGCCGGGCAGCCACGGCCATCAACCGGCCGCTACCTGGTCGAGGTGCGTCCAGCTTGGACAGTGGAGTTGGAGTATCGAGGCACTTCCGATCAGCGTTCCTGGGGCGCGCCGCTCACGTCCCATCCGGACGAGCCGATCCTCGTCGAGGTCGACGGGGCCGGGTTGCTCGCGCTCGCGCTGTTGGATACTGATCCCCGGCCGGAGACCGATCCCCAGCTGGACACCGAGTACACCTGGCAAGGACCCAAGCCGTCGACGGTACCTCCGGTCGAGGTCATGGTCGAGGTCGAGCGCGAGGTGCGCGTCGAGCGCGATGTGTTGCCGGAGGAAACGCGGCAGCGAGCCAACCCGAGGTCCGACGGACGGCCGAGCACGGCCGCGAAAGCCGGTGTGCGTGACAGCCCGTCCGGCGACGTCGAATCCGCTGCTGACAACACCACCGTCGCACCAAGGCCAATCGATCTGTTGCCGGAGTACGTCAGGCGCAACGAGGCGATGGGCGAGACGTCGCAGCAGACCCAGGTTACCGGCATCGATGTCGATGACGCGGTACGCGGCATGCTTCCGCAAGGTCGCACTGCCTTGACCAAGGGCGCCGAGCCGTCGCCGCGGAAGGCCAAGATCGAGGGGCTTGAGCACGTCGAAAGCCGTATGCGGGCCGGTCTGTCCCGGCTTGTCGGTGCTGGCGAACGGTTCACCATCAAGATCAACGGCAAGTCGCACGAACTGCACGTGCGCGCCGAGCTTGACTGGGCGGCTGCCGAGTTCGCCAAGGGCGGCAGGAAGACCGACCGGACCGAGACGCCGAAGGTCAAGTCAAGGCACAAGACCGAAGCTGTGGTCTCCGACGCGACGAAACCGACCGCTCAGGCGTCGGTCACCGTCACGTCGGTCCCGCCGTTGATCGCGAACGTCGGTGCGCACCTGTCGACCGCGCCGCACCTCTCGCACGACAACAAGGTCACCAGGGAGGTCAAGGAAGCCACCAACGCGTTCAACGACGTCAACCGCGCCGTGGACGTGCCGGTGCGATACTCGATGACGCTGACCGCCGCCAATGGTCGACAGGTTGGGACGGCGTCGGCGGACACCACGACCGCGCTGCAGGGTGAAACCCGCGTTGGCCGCCCGGATATGAAGCGCACGCCGCCTTCCGCGCTACCGGAGGCTCCGGACAAGCCACTGCCGTCGAAATTCGCCGTCACGGCAGCCGTGGTCCAAACACCGGCTGGGCATTCGTACTTCGAGCAGGTGGCCCGGTTGCTGCCACCGGAGTTGACGGCGATCGGCTCGCCTGGCCGGGAGGTGCTCTCGGGGTTCCTGCACCAGTCGAACATCGAGACCAGGCTGCGCCAGATGGTCACGCAAGACCCCGATGGACAGCCCGAAGCGGGCTGGGTCCGGTCGGATTCCCTGTCGGCGAGCGCTCTGCTTACTCGCGATCAGGTCGTGGAGATGCGGGCGATACCCCGCAGGGTCGCCGTGTCCGACGACACGGACAGCACCACGTTCCGGGACTGGCAGACCACGAAGGGCGGCAGTGTCGAGACGTTCGAGGCACGCCGGAAAGCCGGGATCGGCGGTCTCGTCGCGGTCGGGAAGTTCGTCACGGGCAATCTGTTCGCGGCCGGTGGTCTGGTCATCCAGTTCGCCAGGCAGTGGTGGCACGGCAGCGAACGCGAGCGCACCGCGGGCGCGCGTACCCAGCTGGATATCAAGGGCAAGGCCGCTCGTTACGACGTGGTGTACGACATCCAGGTCCGGGTCAACGGCAGGCAGCAGCACCTGCTCGCAGGCAAAACCACCGCGCACCAGGTGACGACGTGGGATCGCGCGGTGAACGCGGGGCTGGTGCGGCCGGGCGAGGGCGATGGACCGACCACCTACCAGGACCTGGACACCAGGCAGAAGTTCGGGCCGGCACCGCTTGAGGCAGGCAAGTCGCTGGCCGGTGCCAAGGTCGACGCGCTGGAACACAGCGACGCGCTCTACGACCTGCTGACGCGGCGGCTGTCGCAGGTGCCAGGGCACAAGTGGTACCACGTAAGCACTTCGGACTTCGTCAAGCAGTTCGGTGACCCGGTGCTCGCCGGCGGGATCTCACGCAAGATCAACGGCATTCTCAAGCGGACCGACACGCTGCGCGAGGACTTGTCGGCGGACGAGATCAGTGCGCTGATCGACCGGCTGCTCGGCCCCGGTCTGGCCATCCCGCTGGTCAAGCCCGGCACTTTCCGCGACTACTCCGTGCTGGTCGAGCTCAGCGCCGAGCTAACCGGGCTCGTCGACGGTGGCCTGCAGGCCGCGCCGAAGACATCACGGCAGACCAGGGTCAAGGACGACCTGCTCAACACCGCGACCGAAGGGCAGTCCGCGAGTCTCGGCGGCGGTCCGCAGGCGCAGCTGCGCGGTGCCGGGCAGATCATCACTGCTGACGTCCGGTACACGTACACCGGCACCGAGTCCTCCGCCGCGGCATCACACCTGGGTGTGTACTCGACCAATCTCACCGGCGACGAGATCACCGAGAAAGGTCAGCCGGGGTCGCACGCACACCGGCATTTCCGGGCGAAGCTGGTGCTCAAGCCCAAGGTGACGCACACCGACCGGCTCACCACCGGCATGCGGCGGCTGTGGCCGGGCCGTCCCGGCCGCCAGGCACCCGTCTACTCCCAGCTGGACCTCAGGCAGGACACGGCTGACGGGCTGGAACTGTCGCTGCTAGTGCCGGAGAACCTGGTCAGTGACACCAAACCACCCAGTCCCGACGTCACGCCGGTCGTGGGGGCGGTCCGTGAGCATGACGTGCCACCGATCAGCTCGCGGTGGAAGGCGAACGAGTTCCTCGGTCAGGCCGAGGTGCTGTCGATCCTCGGCCTCGAGCACGTGCACGACGGGATTCACCGGTTGCTCGGCCGCAAGGACCCGGCATTCGGTGTGCGTGACGCAGGCAACCACGCCCGGCTCAGCGAGGTGCTGTCCCCGGAGACCCTGAAGGTCAACACGTTCGGCATCCGCTACATCGTGCGGGGCCTGTTCTACGGCCGCAGGCGGTCGGACGCGTTCGGTCAGGCAGCGGTGTCGTTCCAACCGCGCAACGCGCGGGTGGTCGGGCTTGAGGAGATCCACCGGCTCAAGGATCTCGTCTTCAACGCCACCCGGGCGAGCACGCGTGCCGAGGCCGCGCACACGGTGAACGCCTTCCTCGCGCACATCGGCTATCCGATGAGCGATCTGCACAACATCAGCGATGACGTGTTGGAGCAGCATTTCGCGACCTTCATCCACCGCTACTCGCCGCTGTCGGTGAAGTGGGCGGACGGCCAGAGCACCGAGGTCCGGTCGAGGACAAGGACCGTGTACGACGGTCCGACCCGCAAGCGTCAGCTGGTGCTGGTCGATCTCGAGGTCGCCACGACGACCGAGGTTCGGCGGATCGGCAATCTCGACCCGTGGCGGCTGTTCAAGGGCAAGCCCGTCGAGCGTTCCACGCAGTCCATGATGTTGCCGGGTGCCGCGCTGGTGTGGATGACCGAGGAGCAGCTGCGGACCCTGCAAGCACGAGACAGTCAGCCGGTCCCGCGCGGCAAACGCAAGTCCAGCACGATGTCTGACGACGGGCGGCGGGTGTCGTTCGCGAAATCCCAGCCGGGGAGGTCGCAGACAGGGGACACCCAGTCAGACAAGGCCCGGTCGGAAGGGACACCGTCAAGGAAGTCGACCCTCGTCGGGGACTCCCAGGACGGGCCCGGCCGTCCGGACACACCGCAGACCCTCGTCGCGTCAGACACGTTCACGTCGATGGAGTCCATCGACTCCCGGATCGCGACACGAGGCCGTGGCCGTCGCTGGTCATTGGCGTTCGGCAAGCGGGGAAGCGTTCCGCGAAACGACGCGCTGCGCAGACTGTCGTTCCAGACGCCCCCCAAGAGGATGACGATCGATTCGGTCCTGTCGACAGAACCGCGCAGCTCAACGGAGACAGCGCGCGAGCCGATCGCCGGGTCGTCCACCGGATTCCTCTCCACCACGACGCTCGCCGAAGAGCCCCAGCCGAAGTCGGGCCAGCCCGAACCCGGTTCGGTTGTGCCAGAAGGCAATGCGGTTCCGTCGGTCGCCTCGCTGAGCAACGCCGCAGGTCCGTCGCTCGGCATCGGCATGATGGCGGCGACACACGGCAGTGAGGCGATCATCGATCACCTGCGTGCCGCGATCCGGAACAACCCAGAGGTCACCGACAAGAGCCTGGTCGACCGGTTGCTGCCGGAATCGCCGTTGGGACAGCCGCACGACAACGTCAGCAGGCTGACCGACCTGCTGGCCGCGGTGGAGGCCGCGCCGCAGTTCGCGCTCAATGGTTCCCAAGTGGACACTGTGCGCCTCGAGGATCGTCTTAGCGGCACGACCTATCTCGTTCGAATCACCGCCTCGATCGACCAGGAGCCGGTGTTCGACAAGGTCGAGATCGCCAACCAGCTGATCACCCGCAACTCGGTGTCGGTGCGCCATACCACGGATACGTCGGTCACCAAGACCGTCGCGGAGGTGCTGCTATCGGCCAGGGCCAATACCCGGTTGCAGGAGCAGAGCGATGGCTCCGCGCCGCCCGCTGGCAGGCTCGGCGCAGGCGTCGAGACCGGCATCACCGGTCTGATCCGGTCGCGCAAGGACGTTCGCACGGTGAGTGTCGACAACGTCAGCTCCGGCCGGATCCGTGGCCCGGTCGCGGTTTTCACCGGTCAGCTCACGGTCAAACTGGAGCTGCTGCACGAGGTCGGCCTTGACGGCAACGGCGAGCAGACTGCCAGGGTGCTCGGCGGTGTGGTCGACGACCAGTTGCTCACCATCCGCAAGATGCCGGAGGAAACCCTTCCGTCGCTGCCTGAAGGCGAGGTGTACGGCCGGGCCGACCAGATCAGGCAGCTTGCCGCGGATCAGAGCACCGACGAGGCGGTGAGCCAGTGGCTGCTGGATCCGGCACGGCCACGGTTGCCGCTGCCAAGCGACTTCGCGGCTGAGCACTTCTTCGGCGACGTCACCAAGGTCGTCGATGCGGCCGCGCAGGCTCTGCGCAATGCCGGTGGCACTGTGGACACCTCAACGATGGCCGCGCTCACCACGACCATCACGACCGCGGCCATGACAGCCGGGCTGCCCGCGATGCTCAACGGGTCCTTCCCGGTGCCGTTGCCGGACGGTTCGGAGTTCACACTGGACTTGATCGCTGGTCTGCGGCCCGATCCGCGGCTCGCGTCGGCCAGTCACCGCGTGGAAGTGGATGGGCACCTCAAGCGGGTTGATGAGCGGAAGTCCGACACCACCACATCGGAGACGGTGTTCACGGCGGATGGTGTCGGTACCGGCGGTGGTGGGGTTGGCGGCAGTGACTTCTCGCGAGTGGCGAGCGAGCGTGAGAACTTCGAAACCGTCCGAGCCATCGGCAAACAAGGAGTGCCGGTTTTCGAGCAGCGGCCACAACTACAGCAACACACCACGGCCGCGCTGACCAAGGTCGATGACCGGCAGCCCAATATCGGCCAGGTCTTCTACAACGGCGCGCCGGAGAGCCGTGGCCTCGCGTTCGATGTCGATCTGCGGTTCGTGGCAAGGAAGAAGAGCGCTGTCGAGAACGGCGACCGCCCAGTCACGGTCATCGGCGGGCCGAATGCCGGTGTCACCGAACTCAGCATCGGCAACAGCGCCTATGTGATCCGCATGCGGGAGCAGGACGCCGCACGGATGGCGGGGACGTTGCCACCGACGTTGACCGCGGCGGTGGCGAACCTGGCCAAGACCGCCAAGACGTGGAGTGACGCGTACGGCGCGGTGCTGGCCGCACAGGAGAACGTCGGCCTCGGCGAAGGCGTCACGATGGTCACTCGTGAACGTGACTTGGCGGATGCCGAACGGGCTTGGTGGGTCGCGGACCGCCTGTACCGGGAGGAACTCCGTGCGGCGCAGGCGCTCGAAAGCCTGACTGTGGACGACTTGCGTGACGAGGTGCGCCAGCAGCCGCCGGGGGTCGTGCCGACCGCCCGTCCGATGCCCCCACCGAGCTACATGTCCGATGTGGACATGTCGGCACTCGACCATGGGCAGCGGCAGGAACTGTTGCGGCGGATCGACCTCGTCGCGGGGATACCGACCGGGGACGCGCTGACACCGACGGCGTTGCGTGAGCGGTCCGGCGATCAGCCGAGCATGCTGCACGTCCCGGTGATCGGCTGGCAGGACATGGACGACGCCCTGCACGAGAACGTCGCCCGCGCCGCGGCTGCCGCGCGAGCGGACGGCGGGTGGCAGGTCGTGATGTGGACCGATTTCACCAGCGAGCAGCTCCTTGCGGCCACCTGGGGCACGGATCCAGCTCTCCAACACGTGCGTGACCTTGCGGGCTTCGCCAGGTCGAACGGCGCCTTGCTGGTGAGCGTCGACGACGTGCCACTTGACGTGGGCGACGAGTTCTCCCGGCAGGTGGACAACATCACCGAGCCGGACCGGCACACGGCGAACGCGATCGTGGCCGCGCGGATCGGCTCGGCCTTCGGCGGTGTGACGACCTCGGTCGACCACACAGTGGACAGCTTCGAGCAGTTCGACCCCGCCAACAGCCTCCGGCACAACCCGGTGAAACCAGTGACGCCGGACCGCGCGGTGATGGGCGTCTACACCGCACGAGTGGCCGCGACATTGGCCGCAGGCCTGCGCCGCGACGGACGCCTCGACTTCAGCCTCGTACAGCCGGTGCTCAACACCTATCCACGCAACGACATCGTGCTGACCGCGGCGGTACAGGCCATCGCCGCCGACCCGCAACTGCGGCAGATGCTGCGCACAGCCGTGCACCCCGAAGACTTCACCTTGCCGAACGGGCTGCGGGACACGCTGCACCTGTACCCGTTCTACGAGTCGGCGAACGGCAACCGGACCCGGGCCGCGAGTTTCCGTGGCGACGACAGCACCGCGGGTCCGTCGGTGCTGCGCGGGGATATGCCTATCGCGATCGCCGCCGACATCGTGGTCGAACTGCAGCGGGATCCGGCACCGCGGCTGACACGGCCGCCAGAGCGGCTACACGGCACCAAGATCACGGTCGAGGACTGGGCGGACACTGTCGAACTCGCTCGGCACATTGTGCGACGGCTGCGGCCGCACGTCCGCGACGGAATTCTCAACCAGACCGCTGTGCGCGGTCTGCTGGACCGGCACGAACGGCCGGATCTGGTGTGGCGTGCGGCACTGTGGTACTTCCAGAGCGATCCGGCGATCCGGTCCAAGGTGCGTGAGCTGCGTATCCATCCCGATGACCCCGTGCAGCTGGACATGGTCGAGGTCGCGGGCCCTGGCGTCGTGCACCCCAACGGCAGTTTGGAGATCCCGGTCCGGCTGCGCCCAGCGGTCGAGTACCGGCCTCAGGTACCCGCTGTCCCGGTATCCCGTGTCGTCAACATGCCCCCGGGCGCCACCACGGTGCCGGACAGCTTGCAGGGCCTGCTGTCTGGCTTCGGGCGCTACCTGGCTGACGTGTTCGGCGAACGACAGAGCCGCGGGCTGGACATGCCGACGATCGGTATCAGGGGCGGCACACCCGAACAACGATTCGCGATCTCCGCGTTGCTGGTGGACGCGGTCGAACAGCATTTGCAGCTGTCCGCGAGCGACATCCGCCAGCGTCAACGATTCCCACTCGTCTTCGACGACGAAGGCGATGGCGATCAGCGAGTCGTATTGACCCTCGGGCCGACAACACGAGACAACCCGACTGAGAAGTCCATTCTGGACGAAGAGTTGTGGCGGCACAGCACGGCGAACTCGGCGTCGTGGATGACACCGGCCGGTCCGCTCGATGTCGAGGCTGTCGACCGCGAGCGCGCGAACGTTCCGGTCCTGCAGGTGCGCGGCAACCAGAACCCGGCTGCGGTGATCATCGGCGCCGACGGTCTCCCGATCCCGGCGCAGCCCCAGATCCACCAAGCGGCTTTCGACGCGGTCACGGTCGAGACCAGCCAGGGCGACCGGACCACCGAGCTGACTGTCAACACACTTCTCACGCATCCCGCCCCGGTCTCGCAGGAGCAGGCCACCGCCGTGTGGGGACGGCTGCAGGCAGGCGTGGAAGAGCTGTACAACAAGGGATACCGGTTCCCAAGCGGAGACAAGCTCCGGGTGCGGGTCGTCCAGGTGAACGACCCCGCGCAGGCGCACATCACGCTGAACATCCACGAAAGCACGGCAGCACCGAGTACTGAGCCGCTGTCCGTTCCCGTCGACGCCAGCCGGATCGCACTCGCCCAGAAGATCGGCCGGAGCCTGGGCATCGCGGAGACCTCCTTCGGCCCGGCACCCGACGACTCGCAACCGCGTCCGCGCCGGGAGCGCAACGGCAAGCGCGCCAACGTTTCCCCGTGGACCTTCAAGCCGCGGCACGCATGGATGATCGCGAAGATCGTGGCGGACGCACAGGCGTCCCGCGACAGGTATCTGCTTCCGTTGGTACGACAGATGATCGACCCGAACGCGACCACGGTCAGCATGAGACACGTCAACCAGCTTGCCGGACTTGTGCCCCGCGCCGAAAGCCACGGACCCTTGCCGGACGCGCCATCCGTGCGGATGCCGTATTACGCCGTCGATTCGACCAGTGTTGTCCGTGAGGTGGATCCGAGCCGGATCGCGATGGCCTCGATCGTCGGCCCGGATGGGGTGGTTGCTGGGGTTTCGTTTGTCCCGGCTGAGTCGGCTGTGGTGCAGGAGTTCGTGGCCGAGGATGGTGTCCAGGGTTCCTTTGTGGTCGATGGTCATTCAGATGGCACCGGGCGTGTGCAGGTCACTGTGGACGATGAGGCGCTGTCCATGGATGTCGCCACTGTGGCGCGGGTGTTGACTGATTCCACTGTGTACAGCGCGGCGATGCTTCGCGGGGTCATCACGTTGATGATGTGTGATGTCGCCGCGGTGGCTCGTCAGTTCTTGCAGGCGTTGCCGTCGACGTACTCTGGCAGGGTTCGTGCGCCGGGTGGCAGGCTTGAGTTCGGTTTTGTCACCGATGGGCCGGTCCAACGGCCGGATCTGACGATCTCTGGCGGGCGTGGCTGGCTGGTGGTTTCGCACACAGACACCGACCAGCAGGAGCCCGCACGCAGCACATCGGCAGGCGAACCTGTACGTGATAGGTGGTACAGCCGCAGTGGCAGGGAACGAACGTTCAACTTGTCCCTGCCCCGCGTTTCAACCAGGCGGAAAGGGGAAGCGCCGACATCGAGTGCCAAACGACCTCGCAAGGACAAGTCGCCAGAGCGGGAAAGCACGCCGCACAACTGGTTCGCCCTGGAGGTAGCGGAGTCCACACAGCGAAAAACAACTGGGTACGCGCAGGTGCGGAATGTCGCCCGGCAGTTGCTTGAGCACCAGTCCAGTTCGGCGCATGTCTGGGTCGCGGCTGCCCGTCGGGCTGATTCACAAGCGGTGGCGCGGTGGTTGCTTGACGTGCTTGCGGATCTGGATCCAGAGATCGACCTGCAGTCGAAAGTGAGTGTGGAACGGGACAACGCCGTACCGGAGGCGAACGCCGTCGTCGAAGTCGGTGTGCTTGTTGTGCACCATGACGTGATATTCGCTGGCCGCGGACCGCGGGCGACGATCACTATCCCTGGCAGCAATGATTTCGACAGGTTCGTTGCGGAACCTGTCGGTTCCACCACTGGAATCGATCAGGTGGTGATGTGGCTGACCGGCCAGATGGCGTCGCAGTCATCGGATTCAGTGCGGTCGTGGCATGTGGAAGTGTCCGCGACCGGAGGGCCCGATCAGGCCTACGCGCGGCGTGTCGCGCAAGAGATCGAGCAGCACGTCGTCGAGCAATCGGTGAATGTCGCCGTACATGGCCCGGATTCCGCCCAAGACCGTCCCGCTCATGCCCCAGGCAAGGGCAAAGCGCGGGACAGCGTGGTCACGTTGACCCTGGTCGGTGCGACCGACATCGAGTCGATCAGCACAGAGTTCGTGCGCCGCTATGCGGATGTGCCGGAGTCCATGCGGATTCCACTCGACGCGCTTCATACGGCGATGGCCGAGTTGCGGACCATGGCCGCCGACGTCGTCTTGGGCAGCCGGGTGAGCGAGACCTTCGACCTCGCGGGTATGCACATACCCGCTGTCGCAAAGAGGGCCCGCGCCGGTGACCGGATGAGGCTGGCTGACGCCGTGTTCGACATGCTGCTGGCGGCATCTGTCGCGCCGGTCGGCAGTTCCGGTGAATCGGATGTCTGGCAGCGCACGGTTGGATTCACTCCGCGTGACGCCGTCCACCTGCTTCAGTCGACTGTGTACAAGAACGCGTCCGGCGTGGGACAGCCGCTGCCCAATTATGTCGGCGGCCCGACCCTTGCTGAGCGGTGGCTTCAACTGAAGCGGATCAGCGAGGCACCGAAGAAGGATCCGGCGACTCCGAGCGCTTTGGCCAGCAGTTTGAAGCGTGCCGCCAGACCAACGCCGGCACCTGAGGTGTCGCAGAGCAGCCGCGCGCCCGAGCCAACTCCGGTGGCAAGTTCCTCTGCGACAACAGTTGCCGAACACCAGGATCCGGTCGACACACCCCGCCGGAGCACCCGTGCGGGGAAAAACAAGGCCCCGGATTATGTGTCTGGCCGTGAGGAGCGCCGGCAGACACCGGCACAGCCAGCGGTTCCCATGCGGCGTCCGGTAACTGGCGGCTTCAAGATCGTGAACCGTACCGGCGAGCCGCGGACGAATGTCGATATCGACATGGTGTTCCCTGCCAACTGGTACGAGGGCGCTGATGTGGCGACTCCGCTGCGAGAAGTGCCGACAATCCAGCACATGATCAAGTCTTTGCGGTGGGCGCCACCGACGGCCGCGCCGATGAAGTGGTCCGTGGCGATTCTGGGATTCGGCCATGCGGGGCACGCCCACGCTCGGCACGTTCACGACGTTCTGGCGGGCCTGTTGGCCGCTAGCGGTACTTCGACAGTGGAATTCGCTGTGGCGGTCGGCGATGAGGCCATGGCGCGGGCTGAACACCGGGGCGGTTCCCGGGCCACACTCGATCAATGGATGTCCGATGGAGTGCGGATCTCGCTGGCATCCACCCCAGCCGCCATTCCGTCTGGTGTCAGTCCCGGAACCTTCATCGTGCATCGGCACAGAGAGGGTTCCCGATACACGCTGGAAGTGGTCTTCACGGGTGTTCCATCCCCGTCACCAGATCTGTCGATCATGCTGGAGAGCGATCGCGAAATCCGGACTCTGGCGCAGATGTTGAGCAGGGCACTGCCGTCGACGTTGCCTGCGAGGCGGATTGTCTCGTTCGAAGGCTTCGGTCCGGGGGCGTTGGCGCGAGCGAGCTCCGTGCGCGACGCGCTCGCGCGCTTGGTGCCGACGTTTGGTGACGGCTGGTCTGCGCACGATGTGTTCATGGCAGCACAGGCCGGGGAACCGGGCGACTCCGGGGCCACAGTGGACTCTGAACGGTTCGATCGTGTTCGGGTAACGGCGCAACCCGTCGCACTGGCCAATCCGAACCAAACCGTGACAGCGGGCAGTTCGCTTGACAGAGCGCATGGTGTTCACCTCGCAGCCGCCATCCTTGACCGAGGCGGAGCGCTCTTCGATGTCACCGTGTCGAACGGGACAGCCAAGGTGTCGCCGCAACTGGTGGATTGGCTGGCACGTGGGTTCGACGGGGCCCGTTTTGCCAACTGGACCCGTCTGATCGTGTTCGGCGCCACGGTCACGGCCGTTGGTGACATGCGGATCCAGCTGATCGACCAGTTGGCTGAGGCGACAGGCGTTTACCGTGACTCCATCGAGGCGGTGGTCGTCGGCCAGGTGGATGGTGCGCTTGCTGACACACTCATGATGGTGGGGCTGTCCCTGGACACCATCGGCGACGACACGGCCGGTGGGTTGGGCAGCCTCCTGCCGCAGATCCCAGGTGACCAGCCGTACGTCGGTATGGACTCCACCGGGATGATCAGGGCGATCGACCCGTCGCGAATCCTTGGCCGGACGGTGCGGGACAGGTCCGGCGCGGTCGCGGGTGTCTCGTTCGTCGCGCAGCGTCCGCAGGTGGTCGAGGAGTTCATCCAGCACGGCGGTGTGATGGATGAGTTCGTGATCGATGCGCACGGCGGCAACGGCGTGGTCGCTGTCACCGTCGGCGGTGAGCCCATGTTGATCGACGGCACGACCTTGGCACGTGTGGTCAATGCTTCGTTCGGCATCACCCTTGCGATGCAAGGCCGTGACGCCACGCTCTTGGTGTGCGATGCCGAGCAAGTTGGCCGTGCATTACGTGCCGGCCTGGTGAACGCGCACGACAGGGAGGTGCGCGTGGCCACTGGGCCGGTGGAGTTCGGCTTCGTCACTGGCGAGGTGCCGAACCTGGTGATCGGGGGTTTGGGAAGCTGGCTCGTGTTGTCGCGTGATGGCGGGGAACACAACGAGCTGCAACACAACATGGTGCCGGATCGGATCCCGTTGCCACACAAGTGGTTGCGCCGCAGGAGTCCGCAGGTGCAGTTCAACGTGATGCCGACACCATCACCGTCGCCACCACCGCGCTTGCCAGCTCGGGTTGTTGGCCCCGGGGTGGCTCCGAGCCGTGTCGCGGCCCAATGGGCGCATCGCAGTGACGAACCTGGCAGCGGGCGATACCACAACGTCGGCAATGGACAGGTGCGGCAACGACTCATTGACGGTCCTAACAAGACAGTAGTGGGCATGTCATTCGTGCACGACGACAGCGGTCCAACCATCGACGACTTTTTGGCGGGCAAGCCACAAGGACTTCCGGAGCGGACGTTCGTGATCGACGTCCAGGTCACCAAGCAAGGTGCTCTAGTGACTGACGCGGCCGGAACGCGGAAGTGGGCAAGCCCGTCTCAGCTCGCGCAGATCGTCTTGGCGTCGGAGCAATTCCAACGGGCGCTCGAAGCCGATGTACCGATCACGCTCTTCGCCTGCGACGTGGGTACTGGCTTTGCCCACGATTTCTGGGCCACTGTCCGCAGTCGGTATCCGAGCGCGAAGATGTACGCGCCGGACGACGTCCTTCGGTTCGCAGTCGACAATGGCCGGTCGATGTGGACTATCGACAACGGTGGCGTCTGGCGCACGTACGATCCGGTGGACGAGGCTCCCGCCTGGAACCAGGAATATTGGGAACAGATCCGTGACCGTGCCGACCTCCAGCAGCGGCTGGCGAAGGTGGACCGCTGGCTGTGGTCGACCGCAGTCGAACCGCGAAGCGTGCCACCGTTGCACGAGCACGCGTATAAGCCTGCTGCTCGAGTGGCCCTGCACGTGCTGTACCGCTGGTACACGCAGGGCGAAGTCCGTGCCCGTGCCCTCGCCGACCAGCTTGGCCGTCGATTGGTGCGCCTGCGCGGCGGCGCGATGGGAATCGAGGCGGAGAACGGTCGCGAAGTCCGTGGTGTACCAGGGTTCAGGAACGTCCTGCTGGCGGAGGGAGCGTACTTCGACCTGTACACCGATGTGGGTGGCCCCTATGTCAAATTCGAGTTCGTCACGAAACCGATCGCTGTCCTGGGTGGTGACTTGGGCAGGGTCAAGCGGGACGCGGCGTTGCAGGAACTGGGAACTTACTTCAGGTTGCTCTATACGGCACAGACCGGCACTGCTGTCTCGCAACTCTTCAGTGGTTTCCGGCTTACCGAGTTCGGTCGCACGGCCACGCTTGGCAAGGTGCGGCACCCGGGCAGGCTCGCTCCGCATCTCACAGTCGGCCTGCCACCCGCAGGTGTGCACGATGTCCTGAGCCACGTCTATCAACACCTGCCGAGGCAAGCCAGCGGCGTGTCCAATGCGACGGTTAACGTCTGGGCGCAAATCCTCGGTGCCGGAATAGAATTCGGAGACTGGCTCGGGGCGTCCTTCGTTCGCGCGCCCGTGAGGGAGCTGCATTGGCTGGCAAGTGACCTGACAGTCCAGACGGCTCGTGGTTTTGGCGCGTTGTTCTTCGTCCAGTTGGCGTCGTTGGTCAGGGGGTGGGTCGACCTACAAGAAGACGGGCGGCCTACAGCGGCGAAACATTTCGCGGCCGCTATGTCGCGCGTGTCGCTAGCAGGGTATCGCGCCGTGATGCCGCCCGAGCTGTTGCAAGACATCGAGGTCGAGCCGCGTGCAGAGCAGATCAGAGAGGAGGTCGCGCACAGGATCGCCGCGCAGCCGTGGTTCCCGCAGAGCCTCGTTGGCGTCGATATCTACAGCTGGACAATGACTTTCAGGGACGGCCGCGTTTTCTCGCTCGGGCAATACATCGACAATGCCTTGCTGCCAGAGCCAACCATCCGAGTCGGACAGGACATGGCGACGGGGATGAACGAGGTCTTCGACGAGGCTGACACCAACGACGGGCAGCTCGACGTTGGGCTGATCCCGACCGAGCTGCGGGTCTACGACTACCGCGCGCCCGGTGTCACCGACCCGGTAGACGGCTTGCGAGCAAAGTACCTTCAGTTGGAGCAGCAGGTCCTGTCGGCGGACGCCACGTCGCGCCACCTCAGCGCACTCGCTCCGGCCGATCCGGCGGTCACGCATCTCGAAGTGCCTGTCCGCAAGGGACAGGACGCCTATGAGGCTGGCGCTGAACCGGAGTTGGCGAACTTCGCGGCCCTGATCGCACAGCAGGCTTCGCGCGCGATGGCGAGGGGAACGCGCCGGATCGTGGTGACCATCGAAGGTGCCGGCAACCCTCCCCGCATCTTCGGCCGAGGACGTGACCCACGAGAGAAAGGGATGAACAGGGCGCAGGTCGTGAGCCGGCGACTGGCGGATCTCGTCGCGGCTCAGCTGTCCGAGCGCGGGACAACACAGGCCCCGGTGACCTATAACCCGACCTCGCGCGGGGCCGGGTACACCCGGAGTCCGTTCCAGCTGACTGGAGACATCCGGGATCAGCGCAGGCGGGTGGTCGTGTGGATCACCGAAGTACCAGTGGAGACAAGCAGGCAGGCCCAGCCGCGTGCCTGGCACAGCGTTGCCCGGCCGAGCAGAACTCAGCCGGGTCCGTCCACTGTGGTGTCGAGGTGGACGCAGCCGCAACCACAGCCCGTGGCATGGCACGCGAGTCCCGCCAGCACCACCACTGCCAGCACCAGAACGCCCAGTGCTAGCACCGGCACATCCACGCCGTCCGGTTCATCCCAGTTCTCTGGGATCGTGTGGGGGCACCGCAGTGCGCCGACTGACAACGGCGCGTACCTGACGGACGACACCGACGTCTTGTGGCGCCCGATCTTCGGTCCCACCGACGCGCCTGCCGGCAGTTCCTTTGTGTCCGGCAGTGATTCCGCGGTGCACGAACTGCTGGGACAGGCGGACGACCTGGCACCGGTGATCGCCGAATTCGGAGCCCGCTACCAGCAACTGCCCGATACCTTGCGGTTGACGGCTGAGCAGGTCGACGTCGCGTTGGGTGAACTGCGAACCCTGGCTTCCGGTGTGCGGTTGATCAGTCGAGCAGACGAGGCTTTCGAGGCTCAGGGCATGTCGGCGGTGTTGAGCAGCATCGCGAGCCAATTGCCTACCGGCGAAGGGCGGGGAAAGCTGGCCACAGCGGTGTTCGACTTGTTGCTGGCTTCGTCCGTCTTCCCGGCCAACGACAACGCCGCCTGGCTACCTCTACGGATACATACACCTCACCGAGCCGTCCAGACCCTGTTGGTGACCGCGACACGGCTGATCGCCAAGCAGGATCCGTTCAGCGTACGTGTCTGGACCGACACTGGTTACCAGCACGATGTACCTCTTGCTCAGCGATGGACACAGCTCAACCTGATAATGCCCCAATCATCCGACAACCCGGTTGCTGGACCTTCGGGGCAAACAGGACCAGATCGGCGGGGCCGTGCGCGAGCACTGGAGAACCGTGCGGCGGCAATGCCGTACACGGCGCCTCCCGCACACATCCCGGCCGCGCCGAGCTCGTCCTGGCTGTCCAGCGCCTTCGAATGGTCGAGTACGAGAGGCACCGCCGGTGTGCCGGTCTGGGATGTCCTGCTGGCCGATGGAGCGCACGCAGAAGAAGCTGACAGCTTGGCTCAGTTGCGGTCGCACATCATTCAGGCGATGGACGAGCGCGACGCCGTCGGCGACCGGTTGTACACAGCACTGCGGGTACACGCATACGGAGACGAAGGGCGAAGCACAGCGCAAGAGTTCGAAGCGGTGTTGCGCAGGGGCCAGTCGACTTGGCCCGACGGTGTCAGCTTCGCCATCAGCCGCGAACGCAACGTCCAGCACAATGGGCGATGGGCCGTGGTGGGGTCGTCGGCCTGGCGCGCCGCAGAACCCAGGCAGCTCCGAATAGAGGCAGTCCGTCGGGCTGGCCGGCGGCTGGCTCCCGCGCCTGAGGGGTTCGTCCTCCAGCGTGATAACGATGAACAGAATTACCCAGTCTGGGACGGTTTGTTCGAAAGCCCACAGTCAGTTGGTGCTGTCCTTGGTCAGGCGCGTGCTGACTTCCTTGCGGCATTGCCGGACCGTGCTTCCGACGGGACAACGCAGCACTGGGATTTGACGGTCTACGTCGCAGGCAAGAACCGTCGCGCGCGGTCGGACGCTCTCATGGTCGCGCTGTTCGGTGGAAAGAAGGTGCCACAGCACTTGACAGTCGAGTTCAGTCCGTCGGCTCGGCATGTGAAGCGTTGGCTTCCGGATGCGGACAACCCCAGTGCCCTGCGGGAGAGGCAATTCCGGATCAGGGCGCTGCCGCGCGGCAACCAAGCCCACCAGCACGTGCCGTCCACGCGAGCGGTTCAGGAACATCCACAAGCCGCACCAGAGCCCAAGGAAAGTCCAGTCGCGAGTGCCTCGGTCACTGTCCCGGACCGTGCCGGTGAGCCTGACTTCATGGACGAACTCATCCAGTTGTGGGATCACCGTGACGCCGGGTGGTTCGCGATCGAGCCGCCGACATCCGCTGAAGGTGACGTGCTCGTTGGGGTGAGCCAGAACGGGACGCGGAGGTTCACGGCCGCCGACGTCCTCAAGGCGGAGGTTGCCAGGCCGTCCGGTGAGGTCGCCGGTGTGTCGTTCGTGCCGGGAGGTACGACCGCGCTGCGCCGGTTCCTCAGCGCGGGCAGCGATCTGCAGGCCCGTGTCCTTGACGTGCATGGGCACCCACGAGGTGTGGAATTGACCGTCGACGGCGAGCTTGTGCTTGTCAGTGCGGAAACGTTCGCCCAGGTGGTGTTCGACCTGCGGCTCATGTCCAATGACCCGACACTGGTGTTCTCCTGCTACGCGGGTCAGTTGGGCGGGATGGCCGACGTGTTGTCGGCGAAGTTCCCTGGCTCCACGGTGTTGGCGCCGAACGGCTGGCTGGCGTACGCGGTGGTGCGGAACGCGCACACCGGCGAGGTCCGGCGGACGTCAGTGGTACGCGCGGAGGGGCGCAGCGCCTGGGTGAACATCGGTTCCTCCGGCCGCAATACGGCGGATGCGCCAGCGCCGGCCTTGATTGGGCCAGAGTGGACGGTCGTCGCCGATCCGGTGGCCCGGCTTGGTGACGTTGAGGTCGATGGCGATGAGCTCACCAAGATCGGTCGCCTTCGATTGAGTTTCGCGGCGATCCGCGCAGGGCGGATCGCACGGGATTCCGATATGGAAACAAGGATTCGCCTCACCGGCGGCCTTCTCGCCGTGAACACCGCCGCGGAACACCTTGCCACGATCTGGTCCGCGCATCTCATCGATCGCACCGTGACCGATGATTCGCCCCCGGACGTCGTGCAGGTCGAGATCGAGCACCAGCGTGCAGCGGTGGGCGCGAAGGGCAAGGCGCGCGCCCTGCCTGCCGTGGCTGTCCCCGAAGCGGACATGACCGAGGCCGACGACTTCATGGTCCTTTATGGAATCTCCGAATTCGTGACGGGCCTTGAGCTTGCCGATGATGGGCGCACCCGCGTGCTGGACGAGCTGCGTAGCCAGATCCACACCGAGCTGGCCACCAAGGGCACGGACGCCGCCATGGCACTTGCGGCCCAGACGATGCAGGAACTGACCCAGGCCGACGAATCCGGGACGCTGGATGTACTTCTTGACCGGATTCGCTCCGGCCGGACGGTGAACTCGCCGATGATCACGATGGGGCAGGCCGAGAACAGTGGCGAACCCGAAAGCCGGGATGAGCGCTTCTACAACGACTTGATCTCCGCCGTCCGATCGCATCTCGGTGCTGACGCCAAGGACGCGGGCCCGCTGACCCGGGAGACGCTCACCGCGCACATCGAGGCGCTGGCGCGCAAGCAGAGCTACCGGCCGGAGAACATGGACCGGCTTGCCCAGAACATCGCCAGCCACATCGCGTCCAAGGGCGAACAAGACCGGCCGAGGGGAATCGGCGGTGCCGATCGCAGGCCCGTGCCCCGCTCGTATCCTCAGTACACCCAGGCGCAGCGGGCCAGGTCGTCTCGGCCGATGACCGCACTCCAACAGCTGGAGCTGCGGTATTTCCCGGACGATCGGTCACTGGGCACCAGCCATCACCGGGACACCGAGGTGACGCCGCGCATCGACGGCTCCAACCTCTTCGCGTCGATCTCGAACACACTGGACACGCTCGGCCAGCCAGGCGATCGGCTGTACATCACCTCGTTCTCCTTCGAGCTGGAGACCCGGCTCGTTCCGAACGGTCCGACGCTCGGGGAACGGCTGCGCCATCTGGCCAATCAAGGGGTGGACGTGCGCCTCATCGTCGCGGTTCCCCGGCACGCGCTCAATCAGCTCGATGCTCCGCTCCCGGGCCTCAACTCCTGGCGCAAGATCTTCAACGCGAAGATCGGACGGATCGCCCAGGGAAACATGACCGCCGCTCTCGCACTTCGGAACTCGCCGGAATTCGCCGGTGAACCATGGCGCATCCTGATGGACTGGGGCGGCACCAACGACTCCCACCACGAGAAGTCGACGGTCGCCTATCGCGCAGGAACGAAAGAGCTCACGGCCTTCGTCGGCGGTATCGACTACCACGCCGCGCGCCGCGCCGAGCCTGGACACGCGGGCAATCCCGACTCGGACTCGTGGCACGACGTCGCGGTCGAGCTGAGGAGTGGCGCCGCGGCGTCCGTGCTGCGGAACTTCTGGATCCGCTGGGCCAACGCGGGCTCACTGCCGAAGCGCTTGTTCTACACGCCAGACAGGCAGCAGATCCCCTTCAATCCGGATGTCCCTCACCAGGACATGATCATCCCGGCAACGGCACCAGCTCAGGGAAACCCCAGCTCCAGCGTCCGGATCTGGGGAAGTTACGCCACCAACCGGGTCACCCCGCTTGGCGACAATCTCGTGGTCCCCTGGCAAGGGCTGCCGCAGGGCGGAGTGGTCGAGTTCGCCGAAGGTCTCCGGGCAGCGATCGAGGCCGCCCGCACGTACATCTACATCGAGGACCAGACGCTCAACCCGGCCATGCTCGGAGAGATCTATGTCCAGCATCGGTTCCTGTATCCGCTGCTCAGCGCGGCCGCCGAGCGGGGCGTCAAGGTGATACTGCTTACCCAGGGCAGCGCGGGGGCGAACGCGCCGTCGAGTGACGCGACGCCATATATCTCGACCGAGATCCAGAACTCGATCATCGATCCGCTCTCCCGGAGCCAGCGGTCCAATGTCGGGGTGTTCTACCTCCACAACACGAAGGTCCACTCGAAACTCGTCATGATCGACGACGAGTTCGTGTCCATCGGCTCGGCGAACGCGTGGGACCGGTCGATGGAGGGCGACGAGTCGGAGCTGAGCGTCGCGATCCTTGACCCGGGAGGTACCCGGTCGTTGGTGGCCGACCTGCGCGTGAAGCTCTGGCAGGAGCATCACCGCCTGCCCGACAACCAAGTGACCGACACCATCCTGCGGAACCTCCATATAGGACTCGGCCTCTTCGATCAGTCCTGGGGCCAAGCGCAGCCGTCACAGGCCCGGAACACGGCCGTGCGACGCATGCAGCCCGCGTTGCCCCCGATCGTCGACCTGACCCCGCCGGGCTGGGAGAACTGGCGCCGTGGGGACGAGCGGACGATCACCAACAGCATTCAGGCGCGCTCCCAGCAGAACCGTGAGGACCTCACCGACGCCTTTGCCCGCATGGGAATGGACACGCGCCACCCGACTAACAACTTCACTCTCGGCAGGACCGACCGGGCTGACCGGGCCACGTTGGACGAGGGCGAAGCCGGGCAGGGGTACCGCCGGACGCAGGCTAGGCGTGGCACGGGTTTCAGCACCCCCGCGCCGCCAGGAGCGCGTAGCTCATCGGACTTGCCCACGTACGACGCGGTGCCAGACTACGTGGAGCGCGCGCAGGTCGAACCGGGAAGTTACGGTGCTGCTGAACCGCTGTACTGGCCGCTGTACGACACTGAAGGTGCCATCGTCGGCATGACCTTCATGCAGGGGCAGGAACGTGAGCGTGTGCAGCAATGGGCTGCGTCGTCCACACTCGAACGAGATCGTTCGGTCGAGGTGGACACTGACTACGAGACAGTCGCCCGGATGCAGCCGACGGAGCGCAGTCAGCACATGCGGACCGTGCTTACTCCGTTCAACAACAGGAAAACGTTTGTCGTTGACGGCCATCAGGACGGTGACACGCTCACCGTCAGTTACTCGGATGGCCATGTCGAACAATGGCACGGTGATCGAGCCGCCAAGTTCATCATGGAGACGGAGGTGTTCAGGCGCGCGACCAGAGCCACGACGGTCGCCGATGTGCTGCGGGGGCGCAACAAGATCGATCTGGCGTTCATCGGGTGCCCTGCGGCCCCGGGGGCCCAAGCTGGCAGGTTCCCGGTCGAGGTCTACGAAACCGCGCAACGCGAGCGGCCGGGCGTGGTGCAGCTCGTGCATTTCGTCACCGGCAGGGTTGTGCCCATCGGCCATGACTACCCGATTGACGAGTTGCGGTACACCACGGCGATCTTCGACGGCGGGAACTGGCAGACCGTCGGCGAGGAGCAGATGGCAGTCCGGTGGGTCATGGACCACATGTCCGGAAACCCCGTCCAGGACGCTGATGACGAGCAGTGGCTGTCCGACGCGGCCGGACTGGCCAACCGGATCGTCGACCGGCTCAGCGAGTCGATCGGGAACCGCCAGACCCTCGACCTGTGGCTGGTCCGCGAGTCGCTCAATATCCGTTCGGCCACGCCCACCGAGCAGTACGCGTGGACAGCGGCCCTCGCTACGATCGCGGAAAGTCCACTTGCGACAAACGTACGCCACGTCACGGACATAGGCATGGACCAGTCAGGAAACTGGCACGGAGTCGAGTTGCCCAAGCTGGCCAGGCAGCGATACGTCGTGCTAGGCGACGCGAACTGGTACAACACGAGCGGTACGGTCATCCGGCGCGCCAGAATGGTGCCATTGGCCGAGTCACAACCAAGCCGGGTCAGCCGGGCGAACCAGCCAGTGACGATGAGGGTCGAGTTCGCCTCGCGTCACAAGACAATCGAGCAGCCACGCCCCAACCCCCGTGGCAATGCAGAGTGGCGGTATCTCGAGCCGGTATTCGAGCTCGCCAAGTGGTTGGCACCCCGCATGGTCGAAGACGCCCAAGATAGCGAATGGGCGCATTCCATCACCATTCTCGGTCACGGCCGCAATCGCGACCACGGGGCTGAGACCGGCCGTCAGCGCGGTGTGTTTGTCGCGCAACAACTTCGTCAGGCTGTGCTGGCCGAGTTGGAAAGGCTGACCGGCAGTGACTGGAGCGAGTACGTAGCGAGGCTGATCAAGGATCCCGAGAACGGCGCGTATCTTCAGGGCGACCGGACTCCGTACGCGGAAATCACCGTGCGGCGCCCGGAAAGGCCACTGAATCCGGCCGTGAACGCATGGCCGTCGCAACCCCCACCCGGCGCCCGGGCGCCGGTCGATCGGGGCGAACAAAGTGGGGGATCGTCGGCAGGACCGTCCCGGCGTGGACAGTCGAGGGCTCAGCGACTGTTGAGCGCGTCAGAACCAGCTGACCGGCCTCAGATCATCAGCCTTGTCCAGGAGATTCGCGCATCGTCCGTCTCGCTTAAAGCGCGAGAGCCGAGTATGCGAGAAGTGATCGATATTCTCCGTGAAAAATTCAAGGTATCCGGTGTATCCGTTGCCATGCACGAAGTCGTCAGGGCAGGTTTTGGGCGCGAGAAGAAGAAGAGCGAGGTCTTCAAGGCTGGCGACCTAGACGCCGCACGTCCGGAAGATCGGGAAGAAATCGGCAATCTGGCCGAGAAAATCTCGAAAGATCACTATAGGTTGCATCAAAAGTATCCTACGAGGGATGCTGTTTTGAAGCAGCTTCGCAAGGAAGGAGTCAGCGGAGATCGCGCGAATATTCGGGCAATCATGAACGAGGCGCTTGGGTTTGATGGGAGAAGCGCTCACAGGGCCGCGAGGGGGGTGGAGACGGCGTTGCGAGAGGCCGAGCGGGCCCGGTTGGGTGAAATCGCCGCAGGGGTTGAGCGGCTGCATGTCGCGGCACACGGTAAGAAGCCGATGCTCAAAGAGGTTTACGCTGAACTGGTTACCCAGCATGGCGCGAAGGAAAGCTTGCACACCCTGCGGCCGATTGTCCGAGACGCACTTGGGCGCGAGCCGAGGAGGGCGGGTGGGCTGAGCGCCGAACAGCAGGCGAACTGGCCAACGATAGGCGAACTGGTCCGGCAGGTCGACGGCCGCTTCTTTGATGACAATGGGGAACTGCCGACCCTGAAGTACATCGTAAAGAAGCTTCGGGACGAACATGGCATAACGGGCCAGACCACGCTCCTGCGTCGGGTGGTGCGAAACGCGCTCGGGCGTGAAACACTGGGTCGTTGCACGCCTGGTGTTCTGAGCGGAACGCGAGAGGACGACTGGGATGAGATCCGTAGTCTGGCGGAGGAAATTCGCGACGAGTACTACGAAGCGACGGAAGTTTATCCGAGCATAAACTATGTTCTCGGCACCATGCGTGATGAGTATGACGTGACGGGCTCCTATGAGTCGCTCGGCGATATCGTCCGAGATGTACTCGGCCTCGAAAGGCGTGAAAGGGCGTCAGGCGCGCTCACTGCGACACGTGAGGACCATCTCGATCAAATACGTCAAGCGGCTGAGGACGTTCGAAATCGGTATCACAAGAGACACGGATATCATCCCAAGATAAAATACGTTATCCGCAAACTCCGCTCTGATCATGGGGTGCGAGGTGACTATGATCGACTTGGCGGTATTGTGCGCGATGTGCTGGGGCTCGACCGGTGGGAGCCTGGTGCCTTGCGGATGTTTCGTCACGAAGACCGGATCGAGATACGCAGGGCTGTCGCGGAAATTCGACACCAATTCTATGCGCAATTCGGCTATTACCCGAGTCTGTATTACACCGTCAACAGGCTGCGTGAGGAGTATCGCGTAACAGGCTCCTCGAATTTGCTCGACCCTCTTGTCAACGAGGTGCTCGGCATTAGGGAACGGACTGGACCGCCACTGCTGCCGCATGAGCGGAAAGCCGCCCGAAAGTCTGTGCGGCAGCAGGTGGAGCCAGCGTCACGTGGGTGGGAAGATGCGCCTGACTGGCGACCGACCGAGCCGCAGCAAAATACACTGGCTCAGTGGGGAATGGCGCCTGCGTCGACCAGGGCTAACGGCGATTGCCTTTTCGAGGCCACGCTCATCGCGGTGAATGGTGTTACGCCGTCCAGGGCAGACGTACTCCAGCTGCGGCGACAGACCGCAGACTACCTGGAGGGTAACGTGGAGCGGTTCATCGGTTTTCATGGGAACGATCGTGATGCTTATTTCCGGGCGGTCGAGCAGCTCAGGATGCCTGGTATGTACACCATCGACATAGGCGATCTGGCGCCGGTCGCGCTGGCTGAAGCACACGGGCTGCGGATCGTCGTGGTGGACGAACACGGAAATCGTATGGGCGGGACTGACCAGCAGGGAGAGTACGGGTACGGGCCATCGACCGGCCGGCCGGTCATGCTGCTGCGGTTGCCCGGTGGTGGCGGCCACTATCTGGGTACTCGTCAAGATTCAGAGCCGGGCGACACCCGTGGCAGTGACGCGACTAGTGCCGACATGCCTCTCGACGTCCCACAAGCCGGTCACTCCCGCGGCGGACCATCGCGGTCTGGTCCTTCGCGGCCACGTCAGATCGTTGAAGTCGTCGTGCCTACGATCGACAGTCTCTATCCATCGCGGCAAAAGATCTCTCACGTGCCGGATCGGGATGACCCGGACGATCCGGCCATCGAGGTGACCAGAGTCGTGCGGGAGCGGCCTGAACCGAACGAATATTTTAACAACGTAATCCCTTGGCGTGCGGTGAATCCGTTCAATGTGTACGACCCATATGCAACGGCGGACGGTCGAGGCGTCCACCGCGACGTCCTTGATCGTGTTGACGAGGTCACGGCGCAGATGTTTGGGTCCAAGAACTATCTCAAGTACATTGCGCACAATGAAGAGGACGATCGTCTGCCTGATACCCCCAATTCATATTTGGAGGCACTGTGGCCAACATTGGAAGCTAATGTCGGTCACGAGATCAGGCGATTGATCAGAGGTGAAGCGCTGCAACGACCTCTTGTGCGGGTCGACCGCGTGCCAAGGGAGCACCTCCAGCCAGGCGAGGGCGCGCTATTAAATCAATGGGGCTTGTACTTCGCGGAGTGGCCGCCTAGTCCGGATATGCGCAGCAGGCCTTCGTTGCTCAATGGCCGGATTCTGGGTGTTTACCTGGGTGCGGTGCTCGACGACCCGAACGATCTCAAGGTCTGGGAGGAGACGTACGTCCACTTTCCTCACTACGCCGTTGAAATGGGCACCAATTCCAGTCTACGTAAGGCGAAGAACAGAGACAAATTCAAGAGCACGATGAGCGCTGAAGGCGCCGCCAATTTTGCCGCATTTGCGAACACGGCCCTCAAGCTGGTTCCCAAGGAGGATGGTGGGCAAAAACTTGCTATCGATCTTGGTCGGGTCAACGCTCAGTTCCTTGATTTCCGGATTCGGATGCCAGATCGATTTGGTCGAACGCGATGGCAGATGATTTCCGTCCTCGTCGCGTTCGAGAACGCATTCGATATCGAGGTCAACCCGTACGGGATGATCATAATCGACTACACCGACACTTATCTGCCGTTGTTCAATGAAGAAAGTCAACCTGATGCGGGTGGTTCGTCTGAAGAGCGAAGGGGAAAGTAGGCAACAGGTCGTGCCGAAACGGGCAGGCCTAGCCTCGGTCTTTCGCGCGATATCCTGTTGATCTTGCCGGTGGTTTTGTTGATCTTGTGTTGGGCGGTTCGACAAACGGGCGTGGTTGGCTCGCCGACCTGCTCATGTCGGCTGCTCCGGGGTCTTTCGGGTGGTAGGGACAGAAGGCTTGGGGTCAGGTGAACGCGGCGCGGATCGTCAACCAGCCCGTGGCGACAGCCTTGGCGTACTTACAGGTTTCGTCGATGCGGACACGGACTTGCCGTGCACCGCGTGTCATGCGGGCGCCTACGTGTAGCACCAGATTTCGGAACGTGGCGATTTCGGCGTGAGCCAGCGTGGGCGTGCTGGTGAAACCCAGTACTTTCGCCCAGCACACCAGATCGGTAGCCGATAGCAGTGTGTGCAGCCAGGCGGTGTTCTCCGCGAACCCGCGACAGGGCAGATTCCGCAGGCCGCTGGCCTTGGCTTCCCGGATCCGGTCTTCGACCCGGGCGTGCTGGCGGTGGTGCAGTTCCAGCCCTGCGGTCTGGCCGGGAATCATTCGGTCGGGGATGTCGGTGATCAACGCGGTGATCCGATGCCCATCCACATCGGTGAATCGCAACTGGGCACCAGGATGAGGGCGTTCAGCACGCACGATGACCGTCGCACCCTCCGGCCAGGCCGACAGATCCAGCATCCCGGTGACATCCGCGACCCAGGCACCGTCACGGATCCCGCCATCGCGCTGGATGGCCGCTTCCCAAGCCCGGTCGGGAATCTGATCAACCACGGCCTGGATGCGGGCATCCACCGGGAACCCGAAGGAAAACCACACTCCCTTCGTCCGACACGCCTTCGCGAACGCATGCGTTGCACCGGCGGAGTCCGAGCGGGCCACCACCCGCACCGAGTCCGGATCACCTGCACGCGGCCGAGCACGGGCAGGTAACGCGGCCAACGCCTGCTCCAGCACCGCAACGTGATCCGCGGCCGTGTTGGAGCCCGCGTTCCCCGGACGCAGCAGACCGGCCAGCGCTTCGCCACCCGAGACCTCCGGGCGGTCCAGAAACGCCAGCAACGGATGAAAACCAAACGTCCGTTTCCACGTCTTCGCCGCGTTCTCCTTGTCCTCCGAATGGGAAATCGTGACCGTGGCATCGAAATCGATGTCCAACAGATCGCTCAAGTCCGGGCCGGCACCCGCGGCCCACGCCCGCTCTCGCGCCGCCGCCCGCGCCGCGAGCACCCCTGGCAGATGTTCAGCGTCGACCCGGTCGAGCATCCGCCAGGTCGTCGGCATGCTGGCCACCGGCCCGCACACCTGGTGCTGGTCACCGAAGACCTCGATATGCGAGACACAGTCGGCGCCATCAGCGATGGCCACCGCCATATCGGCGAACACCTGGCCCGGTGCGTGCTGCCACGGACCGGCATAAGTATCGGCCAAGGCGGCGGTCACACCCTCGACCAAGCCGCTGTCCTGAGCCAACTCCCGTAACATTCCCACCCCGGCATGCGACACGACCCCAACACCGTCCGCGCTGACCTTGACCCGCTTCGACCACTTGCTACGCTTCACCCGCAAAGTGCCTTCCCGTGAGGACCACTACAGACCTAGACAATCCGTAGTTTCCCTTACAGGACAGGCACTTTCGCGCATTCAAGGACACGATCTGCGTCACACCACATGAAAGACCTGGGCTAGTTGATCTAGCCTGCGTCTTTCGCGCGAAATAGTGCGACACGGGCTATAGATGCACGGAAGTGCCGTCCTGCAAGGGAAACTGTTGTTTGCGATGACAGCAGATCCCAAGCAGAAGGGCACTCCGTAGGTGAAGCGTAGCAAGCGGTCGAGGCGGGTCAAGGTCAGTGCTGATGGGCGTGGTGTGGTGTCGCATGCCGGGGTGGGGATGTTGCGGGAGTTGGCCCAGGACACCGGCCTGGTCGCGGGGGTGAACGAGGCGTTGGTCGACACGTATGCCGGTCCGTGGATGCATGCACCAGGACAGGTGTTCGCCGACATGGCCGTGGCCATCGCCGATGGCGGCGACTGTGTCTCGCACATCGAGGTCTTCGGTGACCAGCATGCGGTGTGCGGGCCGGTGGCCAGCATGCCGACCGCCTGGCGGATGCTGGACCGGATCGACGAAGCGCATCTGCCGGGGATACTCGCCGCGCGGGCGGCGGCCCGAGAACGGGCGTGGGCCGCGGGTGCCGGCCCGGACCTGACCGGGCTGCTGCGGATCGATTTCGACGCCACGGTCACGATTTCCCATGCTGAGGACAAGGAGAACGCGGCCAAAACCTGGAAACGGACGTTTGGTTTTCACCCGTTGTTGGCGTTTCTGGACCGCCCAGAGGTCTCGGGAGGCGAAGCACTGGCGGGCCTGCTGCGGGCGGGTAACGCCGGGTCGAACACGGCAGCAGACCACATCGCGGTGCTGGAGCGGGCGTTGGCGTCGTTACCCGCCCATGCCCGGCCACGTCCGGGTGATCCGGACTCGGTGCGGGTGGTAGCCCGCTCGGACTCCGCCGGTGCCACCCTCGCGTTCGCGCAGGCGTGCCGGGAGCGGGGAGTGTGGTTCTCCTTCGGGTTCCCGGTGGATGCCCGCATCCAGGTCGTGGTCGATCAGATTCCCGACCAGGCATGGGAATCGGCCATCGACCGTGCGGGCGGGATCCGGGATGGTGCCTGGGTCGCCGACATCACCGGAATGCTCGACCTGTCGAGTTGGCCTGCCGGATCGAAGGTCATCGTGCGTGCTGAACGTCCCCATCCCGGCGCCCAGTTGAGGTTCACCGATGTGGACGGGCATCGGATCACCGCGTTCATCACCGACATCCCCGACCGGGTCATCCCCGGTCAGACCGCCGGTCTGGAACTGCACCACCGCCAGCACGCCCGGGTGGAAGACCGCATCCGCCAAGCCAAGGCCACCGGCCTGCGCAACCTGCCCTGTCGTGGGTTCGCGGAGAACACCGCCTGGCTGGAGACGTTACTGGCGGCCACTGATCTGGTGTGTTGGGCGAAAATCCTGGGTTTCACCGGCACACCCGTGCTGGCGCGCGCCGAGATCGCTACGTTCCGGAACTTGGTGCTGCACGTGGGCGCCCGAATCACTCGTGGTGCCCGGCAAGTCCGGATCCGCATCGATGAAACCTGTGCCTATGCCCACGCGATCGCCCAGGGCTGGTTGAAGATCCGCGCCGCCTTCACCTGATCCGCACCCCTGTCCCTACGATCGGCAAGAACCGGAGCGGCCGACACAAGCAGGTCGGCGGGCTAGCCACGCTCACAGTCGGAAACACTCACGGCAAGATCGACAAAACCACAAGCAAGATCAACTAAATACTGCGCGAAAGGCCGAGGTTAGAATTGGTTGCGCACCGTGGCTTCTGATACTTCGGTATGACCATACTCAGTTTCGGTGGAGCATGGTCGGAAAACACTCTTCCGCATTACAGTCCTAGACCGTGCTCGCGCTATGAACTGGGTGATGGACTTTGCCTCCCCCCTGCCCGACCTCGTGGAACGTACTTATTTTGGGTTGTTGGTTTGCGTGGCGAGCTCCAGGTGTGGTCAAAAGTATTTTCGGGCAGTTGGGCGCATACAAAAGGGCATGTTTGGTTCGGAAATCGCATGTCTTCGGGAATGTTGGATAGAGTATAATTGTTGGTTGATGGCGTGTCAGGACGGCTTGTCTAGGATTGTCCGGATAGCGAGTTGGAGAGTTGGAGTTGGCTGTAACGTCTGGACAGCTGGCCTACGGGCCCAGTTCCTGCGGTGGTGAATGTGGCCATGACGGCCCGACTTTCTGAACGTCGAGTCGTGTCTTTCCCTCTGAGCTGAATGAGCTTTTCCGCGTAACCGTTGGTGACTGTGGGTAGCGATGGTTCGTGCGGTGGTTCGGTGACACGCTGGATCCATTGCTATACAACAGAAGAGCGCAGAACCCCGGTATGAAGGTGGTCCTACCACAGATCAACTTCATAGAGGGTTCTGCGCTGGATGAGTGTCGCATACACCGCTGTCCTGGAGGTGTCCGAGGACAGTGTCTTGTTCCTGTCGGTCTGCTGCACGCCGAGCGGCTGCGGCGTGGTACCCGCAAGGGAACCCGCGTGCTGGGCACCTACAAGCAGGCCGTGTTGGTGCTGCGCTGGTTCCTGGACGATGCCCGGATGTCGGCGCTGGCCCGGGACAACGGCATTGCGGTGTCGACCGCGTACGAGTATCGGGACGAGGGCATCGCGGTACTCGCCGCGCGCCGGCCGTCGTTGCACGGTGCGCTGCTGGCGGCGAAAGCCGCTGGCCACTCGCATGTGATCGTGGACGGCACGCTGATCTACACCGACCGGATCTCCACACCGGGCCCCACGCCGGGGTGGACCTGTGGTGGAGCGGCAAACACCACCATCACGGCGGGAACATCCAGGTCGTCTCCGCCCCGGACGGGTGGCCACTGTGGACCTCCGGCGTGCGGCCCGGCCGCGAACACGACACCAGCGTCGCCCGCGCCGACCCCGACCTACTGGCCCGGATCACCGACTGGATCAGCCACGGTGCCCTCGCGCTGGCCGATCTGGGCTACGAAGGCGAACCCGAGACCTTCACCATCCCGTTCAAGAAGCCGAAAGACGGACAACTCACCATCGACCAGCAGGCCTACAACGCCATCCATGGCGGGCCTACGCTGCCTGGCGAACGCGCCAACTCGCTGCTCAAGACCACCTACAAAGCCCTCCGCCGCTACCGCGGCTGCCCCTGGCGACTTGGCGACATCGTCGCCGCCGCTCTGGTCCTGCTTTACCACGAGCACCGCCGAACCACATGACCAGCCAGAAGTTGATCACACAAAGCAACCAAAGGTTACGCGGAAAGGCTCACTACCTGATACAGGCAGGTTAGCCCAGGTGTTTCATGTGATCCCGGGATGATCTTGTGTTGAGTCTGGTTGATCTCGCGGCGAGCGATTCGAGAGATAGGCGCGAGCATGCCGCCGACCTGCTGTCGTGTCGGCCGCTCCGGGGTCTTTCGGGTCGTCGGGACAGGGTGGACGGGTCAGGTGAACGCGGCACGGATCCTCAACCACGCCTCGGCGATGGCATCGGCGTATTTCCAGGTCCGGTCGATACGGAGGCGGACCTGCCGGGCGCTGCGGGTGATGCGGGCGGCCACGTGCAACACCAGATTGCGGAAGGTGGCGATCTCGGCATGCGCCAACTCCGGTGTGCCGGTGAACCCGAGCAGTTTGGCCCAGCACACCAGATCCGTGGCTGCCAGCAGGGTTTCCAGCCAGGCGACGTTCTCATCCCACCCCCGGCAGGGAAGGTTACGCAGCCCGGCGGCTTTGCCTTCCCGGATGCGGTCTTCGACCCGGGCGTGCTGGCGGTGGTCAAGCTCCAGCCCGGCGTTCTGACCGGGGATCACCCGCTCGGGAATGTCGGTGATGAACGCGGTGATCCGGTGCCCGTCGACGTCGGTGAACCGCAACTGCGCACCGGGATGGGGACGTTCGGCGCGCAGCAGCACCCGGGAGCCTTCCGGCCAGGCTGTCAGGTCCAGCAGGCCGGTGACCTCGGCGACCCAGGCGCCGTCCCGGATCCCGCCATCCGACTCGATCGCGGATTGCCAGCACTGGTCGGGCACCTCATCCACGATGGCCTGGATGCGGGCGTCCACGGGGAACCCGAAGGAGAACCACACCCCACGATCCCGGCACGCCGTCGCGAAGGCGTGGGTGGCGCCGGCGGAGTCCGAGCGGGCCACCACCCGCACCGTGTCCGGGTCACCCGGCCGAGGCCGGGCGTGCTCGGGCAGGGCGGCCAACGCCTGCTCCAGCACGGTGACATGATCGGCGGCGGTGTTGCTGCCCGCGTTGCCCGGACGCAGCAACCCGGCCAGGGCCTCGCCGCCGGAGACCTCCGGGCGGTCCAGAAACGCCAGCAACGGGTGAAACCCGAACGTGCGTTTCCAGGTTTTCGCCGCGTTTTGCTTGGTCTCCGCGTGCGAGATCGTGACTGTGGCGTCGAAATCGATCCGCAGCAGCTGTGTCAGGTCCGGGGTGGCGCCGGCGGCCCAGGCCCGTTCCCGTGCCGCTGCCCGCGCGGCACGCACCCTGGACAGATGGGCCGGGTCAACGCGGTCCAGCATCCGCCAGGTGGTCGGCATCGACGCGACCGGCCCGCATACCTCGTGCCGGTCGCCGAACACCTCGATGTGGGAGACACAGTCGCCGCCATCTGCGATCGCGACCGCCAGGTCGGTGAACACCCGGCCTGGCGCGTGCTGCCACCGTCCGGCATAGGTGTCGGCCAGCGCAGTGCTGATCCCGCTCACCAGCCCGGTATCCCAGGCCAGTTCCCGCAGCATTCCGACCCCGGCATGCGACACGACACCCGTACCGTCCGCGCTGACCTTGACCCGGCGGGACCGTTCGATACGCTTCATCCGCGAAGTGCCTTCCCGTTCGAGAACCTGGACCCTAGACAAGTCCCAGTTTCCCTTACAGGGCAGGCACTTCGTTCTATCTACGGCTCGTGTCGCGGCTATCCGCGTGAAACACCTGGGTTAGCTGTCAGGCTTGCCTGGTTGATGATCAATCGACCAAAGAACACAACGCCGACCCGTGAGCACAAATCTGGTTGCTCAAAAAGGGCCTTGCTCTTTGAGGAAATTGCACGAATAGATCCAGGTCGGCGGGAACAGGCGAGTTCAGAGGCGTAACATGCCCGTCGCGACGTCTGGCCAGCGCCTTGTCGTGGCAGAGTTGGTTGTCCGACATTAGCGGCAACTCGGTGCTCGTGGGAGTGGTCTCTCGCATCTTTTCGGCGATCGTTCGGAACTGTGACATACGTCTCGCCGTCTATATGGGCAGTTCGAGATGTATTTATGGGCACTGTTGCGGCCGATGCATTGCGTGGCGACTTCACTTGCCGCGATTCTGTGATCGCAATATTTGCCGGATCGCTTCACTTCTACTGAAGAGGAAATCTCAAATTATGTCTTCAGTAACTAAAAGAGTTGCACAGGCGCCGCCGCGGTCGTGTTTAGTGCCCTCGCCCTCGGGGCTTACGGGAACCGCGCAGGCCGCGACGACCAATACGACGTCGTTCAAGCTGTGCAACAATGGCTCTGACTACACCGTTTCGGCCTAGTTTCTTCGACCGTCGCAGATTTACGTCCTACGTACCCTCGCCTGGCCACTGCTGGACGAACGATGCCAACCGCGCTGAGAAGTTCTTGCGGTGATCTGAGTGGCGTCTAACTCGTACAACATAAGCATCCGCTGTAGACACTGCGAGCCGTGGCGTGGATCGTGGTGCGAACTGGAGACTAACGACGACGCTGGCGGCCGTGGTGCGAGTTGGCCAAAAACAAATGATCAGGTGGATGCGAGCGAAACGGCGGAGAAGAATTCATTCCTTAAACCGTGTTGCAGATTCGATTTCTGTCGGGGGCACGTGCAGCATCCACGCAAGCGCTGGTCACCTCTTATACCCATTGGCCCGTTCTGGTTGTTTACTGGTGCGTGTAGTCGATTGAGGTGGTTTTATGTCGTCTTCCCTTGAACAGTAGCTTCAGCAGGCCTTGGACGAATTTCGGCGGAGTCGTCGAGAAGCGATCGATGTGCACGCGGGATGGCCGAGATCGAGGTGACCGTCACTGCGCCGCGCAGGGGGTGTCGGTGACTGCTGGTCAACATGGTCTGGTGTGGGATGGGCAGTGCCCGTTGACGGCGTATCGCCGGTTGACGCCGTCGGAACTCGCGGCTGTCGTGCTGGACACGATGACCAAGGAGTTCGTATGAGCCGATTCCGGTCGAGCCTGCGACACACCCGCGTGCTGTTGTCGGATGCGGGCGCCGAGGCGGTTCCGGTGACAAAAGCCTCGGCTATGGAGCCGTTCTTGAGCAATACGGAACTGAAGCGAGCGAGTGCGCAGGTAGAGCCGCTCGACAAGTGATCCCTTGAGCATGACGTGAAGGTGGTGTGCCGTGCGGGTTTCCTGCGTTCCGGCGGCTGGAGGCGCCACCTGCGCGGTGAGTGGGATCAGTTGTTATGTCTGAACCGTCAGGTGACCAGAGCCATTTCGTTCCGGATGGGTGGCAGGGCCTACCGATCCTGATCGCGGGTGGGCCGTTGCCGCCTGGGCAGATCGAGCTGATGCGTGAGCAGGCTGTGGCGTATCGGGCTTACGCGCAGCGGGTTCTGAGCGCGGGCGAGGGTCTGCAGCGTCTGGTGGACGGGGTCGGGGACAGTGTCAGTCCCGAGGTGGCGGAGAAGTTCCGTGTGCATATGGCGGAGCTCAGTGATGGCCGGGGGCAGGCGCTCGCGGAGATCGCGAATTTGCAGGCGTGGAAGCTCGACGAGCAGGCCACCAATATCGACTCTGGCCGGTACGGGATTTATGTCCAGGTGGTCTGGACGGTGTCGGAGCTGGCGTATATCGCGGCGTCCATCTTTCTGTGGGCGACGTGGCCGTTTGTGTTCGCGCTCGGGCAGTTGATGGTGCGGCTGGTGCGGATGGGCATCAGCTACAAGACGGCGGCGATTATTGCGGCGAGGATCGCGTGGGAGGGCGTTAAGAGGGGCGCTGACAACGTCGCGGTTACCGCGATGACTCAGGGTTTCGATGACTTTGTGAAGGTGGCGTCCAAGGGGCTGGGTGATATTCCGACGTCTGGGTTCGCCGTGCCGAAACTGATCAAGCAGATTCCGCCGGACAATTGGTGGTATACCGGTCGCCGGTTCGTCGATGAGGCGGCGGAGGAAGCGGGCGAGGAGTTCGCGCAGGGTGGTATTGCCGACAACTTGGCCGATCCGGGCCGGGTGGATCTCAAGAACTGGGGGACCGGGGCGGGTATCGGCGCTGTCGGTGGTGGGGCTGGTTCTGCGGCGGGTAGTGCTGGCCGTAAAGCGGGTCTGAAAGGGAGTCACAACAAGAACCGGGTCAACGGGATGCAGTCCGGGTGGGCGGGCGAGATCGCGGCCGGTGGTGCGGGGATGGCTGTTGGGGGTTCGCCGTTGGATATTGGTTTTGGTGTTGTGAACAGTACGTTCACTGACCCGGTGATGCATGAGGTGGAGACGAAGGCCCGCGAGGCCATCCACGAGCGGCAGAAGCAGGCGGGGTTGCACGGCGGGGAGGTGGTGCCGCCGCCCACATTGGCCAATCCGGACAGTCTGGTTGGCATGGGCGGCTCGGGCCCTGCGGGGCTGGTGGGTCCGGCTGGTGGTCCGTCGAATACGAGTGGTGGCGGCAACAATCAGCCGCTGGGCGGTGGTGCGTCTGGTGGTGGTGGCGACGGTCCGGTGGGGCCGGATGGTCAGCCGGTCACACCGCCGCCGGCTTCGCCAGGTTCAGGTCCGCTGGCGCCGCCCGCTCCCGGTGGCGGTCCGGTCGCGCCATCGGTCGGGCCGTCAGGAGGCACGAACGGATCGTCCGGGCCGAGTGCGCCGTCGGGTGGTCCCAGTGGTGTGGTCGGTGGGCCGGTCAGCGGGCCGGCCACCCTGTCGAGTGGTGGACCCGGCGGCCCTGGTGGATCTAGTGGTGGCTCGGGTCCGGTTGGTCCTGCGGTGTCATCGGGTGGCCTGGGTGGGACGGTTGGCGCCGGTGAGCTGAGTGGTTCGTCGAGTGATCCCGGTGGGTCGCTGGGTGGGCCGAGCGCGGTCAACGGCGGGCCTGGTGTGTCGGGCGATGGTCCGGCGGTGAACGCGGGATCCAGTGCCGTGACGGGTGCGTCGGGCAGTGGACCAGCTGGTGTGCAGTCCCCGGCCACGGCTGAACAAACCGGCCCCGTGGCGCGGGGGCCGGTGCCGACCGTGTCACACGGTTCGTCGGTACACAGTCCGGTGAGCCTGGGCACCACCGGGTCCGGGCCGGAAGGCCTGCCGGGGCTGGAAGGCCTGTCCGGGCAGGACGTTGTGCGGGTTCCGGCGGCCACGGACCACCTTGTGTCCGATGTGGACGATGGTGATGCCAGGACGCTCGTCGGCGACGTGGACGACGGCATCGCGACCCGGGTGGTCGGTGATAACGACACCGCCACACTGGTCGACGTCGACACGTCCGGCGACAAGGACCAGCTGTCGGTCGAGGACAAGCAGGACGGCCAGTCCGATGTGACAGCCCAGCAGCTGCAGTCCAGTGCGTCCGCCACCCCACAGGCCGCGACAGCGACAGCGGAATCAGCCTCGACGCCGAAGCCGGAGACCACCACCGGCCCACGGCCGGCGACGGCCCCGGAAACCAGCACGGTGACGACCGCCGCGACCCAGAACCCTGGTGCGCAACTGGAAAGCGGCATCGCGCCGAAGACGGAGACGCCCGGCATGGTCGACGCCAGGCCGACATCCGACGGCACACCCCACCCGCAGACCACGGCACCGAACATCGAGAACACGCCGAAGACTGAGACTCGGACTGAGACTGAGATCGCGGTACAGGATCCGTCTGCCACCAAGCTTGACATGGATCGGGATTCCGGGCTGCGCCCCGCGCAGGAATCGGCCGACCAGGTCCGCCGGGAGTCCGAACTGCCGCGGCCGATGGTCCCAGCGGGTGCGGGCGTCAGTCCCGAGTCCGACAACAGGACCGAGGTGGACGTCGCCTGGGCCGACGACGAAACCCTGTACGACGGGTCCGATACGGACACGACGTTCGAGCATGACCAGGACACCACCGTGCCGGGGGACAAACAGGCCGGTGTAACAGTCCAGCAGGCCCCGCACCAGGCTTCCCAGCAGGCCGTCACCACCCAGGCGCCGAAGCAGACGAACACCACGAGCGACCCCGACGACGAAGCCGAGACGAAGACCTTGGCCGAGGTACCCGTGTCGAAGGGCGTGGATTCGAAGCTCGGGCTCGACAAGCTCGACGCTGTGCTCAGGGACAAACTCGGTGACCTGCTCGAGCAGCGACCCACTACCGAGATGGTGTTCGACGTCCCGCCGATCCAGGTCTTCCCTGTCATGGTTGAGTACGACGTCAACAACAAGACCGTCAACAACAGGACTGAGGACAACGCCACCGGGACCGGCGCCGAACCGAACCCGCAGACCAGCCCGTCCCCCGAGCAAGGACCTACCGCGGCACAGGAGTACGCGCGCCACTACCGCGAACAGTTCGGCATGGTATCCGCCCCTGTCGATCCGGCCACCGGCTCGCTCACCGACACAGCTCAGCACCCCGCGACCGCCACCGAGTTCACGCAGGACGATCAGGACAAACCCCGGAACGTGGGCCAGGGCGATGTCGGGCCGTCGATGGGACAGTCGCCTGCGAAGTCCTCGGCCGGGAGCATGTCGGTTGACGACGACATGTCGGATGGCAGGTCGACGGACGATGACATGTCGACTGACGACGGGCCGGTGACTGGTCGTCCGGCCCACTGGCCACGCGATGTCTCCGACGTCGAGGCGTGGAAAGAAGAAATGGTCCGCGTCGAGTCGTACAGCCACGCTCTGGCGGACCAGATTGCCCAGGCGGAGGAAATCGTCGTGGCCTATCACGGTCCGCGCCGTGTTCTCGTCGATGGCGATTCGGGTATGGACGTTTACGCCGGTGTAGTCAATATGGTCGCCGATCAGCTGTTCATGGATGAGGGTCAACTGAACCCGGACCGGAATGCTGTCCAGCTGGCTGTCTATTTGCGCGGGGCGTTCGACCACTTGTATGCCAGGCATACGACGGACGGATCGCACGCGACACCGCAGCAGGAAGTTTACCCGGGCATCGACGATGTTGAGGTAACGGATTACTTCACGCGTGCGCAGGTTCGTGCTCGTTCGCTCATCGGGCCGGATGGTTTCGTTGTAGGCCTGTCCTACGGGAACGATCCGGATTTCATGGAAGATACGAAATTCGCTTCCAAGCGTGATTCGGGTTTCACCGAACTGCGCCACCGGATGTACTCGGGCGAGGAAGTCCGTACTCTTGGCCCGGGGGTGTCCCTGGCTATGCCTTCACCTGGTGTGACGGGGGAAGGCACCTTCCTTGTTGTTACTCACGGTGACAACGCGAGGCAGGCCGAGGTGTCGGTTGGACCCGTGGACGGTTTGGTCGATCAGCCGGGCGAGGGAAGTTCCGCGCGGACCGAACTGCTGGTCGCGGGTGATGTATTCGCTCGCCTGGTCATGGCCTCTGCGGAGTTTCAGTCGTTTGTGGACAGTGGGCGGTTTCGCTCTGTCACCTTGGTGGTCTGCAGGTCGGCGAAGTTTACGGTCGATGGCACGGCATCCGCTTTCTATCAAGAATTCAATAAGCGTTATCCGGGTATTATGGTCCATGCTTCAACGGGGCTTGTGCGCACTAACATAGATGACTCGGGTCGTCGTTACTTGGAGATAGAGGAAGGGAGATGGGTTACGTATGGCGGCACATCTCCTGGTCAGGCCCCTGTCATTCATGACGTGCTTGATGCCATGCACGATTGGTCCGACAAAGATGCGGATCTTCGAGCCTATTATGCGGCGCAACTTCCGTTGTACTCGGTGGTCGACCGTGCTGTCTCGCTGTCCGAGACCCTGGTTCGCGACTTCGATTCATCCGGCATTCTGAACTTGCTGCCCGCCGCGGAGCAGGTGCGGGCGAGCCAAGGCGCCGGCAACGCGGATCTTGTCTGGGTTGCCGCGCTCATGCAGTTGCGTCATACACCGGGTCTGCCCGAGCTGGGTGGGGTCATCATCGCGGAGACTGACCCGGGCAGCGGGCAAGTGGTGCGCCGAGCTGTTCTGCCGCCGCCTGTGGCGCGGATGCTCCCTGTTTCCGGAAAATCCTATCAGTCCAATATGGGTTTGACGATCGTGCCAGTCCGGTGGGGGGAGGACATCTATCAGGGTGTGAATCACGCGAACGAGGTTCGTTGGTTCGACGCTCGGCAGGTGTGGCACAAGCGGATCAATGACCACGTTGTGTCCTTTGTGGACAACCAGCCGGGCGCGTGGGAGTTCCTTCGGGCAACGGCTGCTCCTGGTGAGCGGACCATCGATGTTCATGGTCGTACGGACAGCGTTCGGGTGTCAGTCACAGGTGAGTCGCTATCGGTTGATCCGGTGACGTTCGCGCAGATCATGCTGACGCTGGATTTGCTGTCCGACGGTCCGGCGAGGTTGTTCGCGTGTGACACTGGTTTCGAATTCGTTGACGGATTCGCGTGGGCGGTGCGGTCGAAGTTCCCGCGGTTCGAGGTGTCGGCGCCGCAGGGCAGGCTCGGGTTCGGCGACGTTCGCGCCGAGTCCGGGGTCGATCAGCCGGCGGTGCGGGTTACCGGCCCGGGTACGTGGATCACTGTCGACAGCTCCGGTATCCGGCGGTCCAAGCCGGCCGATGCTGCGGTGGGCGGTGCCGTGGTGGGCGTGCCCGTCCAGGGCCGGTGGTGGGAACGCCCGTCGACTCAAGTGGACCAGGACCTTTCGCGGTACCACGGTGTCAACATCGACATGCGGGTCACGGACTCCACAGCCGACCCGACGACCCAGATCGCGCAGCCGTCGTCGCTGGTGGCGATATCGGATGCCCGGCGGAGGGTGGTGTTGGAGGAGTTCCGGCGCGCGTGGATCGAGGCCCCGCAGGACTCCACAGACCACGAGGTGCACCGCGCGGTGCAGAAGGCCCAGACGTGGGTAGGGCGGTTTCAAGTGGTGCCGGAATCGTTGGGGTCTCGGTTGCGTGAGCATGCCGAGGACTTCTCGGGGCTCACGCCGGTGGATCAGGATGTGATCGTCGTAGCACACCACAGCCTGATGCCATCTGATGATCCGCATGGGACAGAACGACTCGCCTGGTCGCTGTCGGTGGACAAACCCGCCCCGCCCGACGGGGCTTGGCGACCACTTACCGTAGCCGAGCGCGCCGCCTATACCGCCGTCGCTCCGGGCATGGCCGATTATGTGACGCGCGCGGACATGTTCGCTCTGCCTGTGCACGACACCGACAACTGGCTGTACACCCTGCCACGCAACGCGGACGGTACCCTGTCACCGGCCACGCTGCATGGCGGCGCCGGCCCGACCAATGGGCTTTCGCACGTACCGGGAAATGGGCCCGCGGGTGCGAACGGACTGGCAGGGCTGGATTCCGACAACGGTCCCGCGGTGTCCTCGGGTCCGCAGGCCACTGCAAACGGCAATCCCAACACCACGGTCAACGGTCCAAGCACTAGCCCTCCGACGACGTCGGCCGTAGGTCCGAACCCCGCCAACGTCGCGCAACCGTCCGACGGCCCGGCTACGAATGCCGGCAACAACGGTCCAGCGGTCGCGAGCGCTGGACAGAACACAGCCGCAAATCCAGCAGCCAACACTGGCCCCACCGCCACGCCATCGGCGCAGAATCCCGCGTCCCAGAACGCCAACGGCCCGAAGATGGACGAAGGCGGCCTCCCGGGTCTGGAGACCGCCTTCGTGGGCGGCACCCTGCCCACCATCGAAGTGGACCTCGACTGGGACGACGACGCCGCAACCCTCTACAGCGGCGAAGACGCGTTCGATGTGGACACCGAGGCCGGTGAGAACCAGAACGCCACGGCGCCGGTGGTGAAGCAGTCTGAGGTGACGCTCCAGCAAGACCCGCAGCAGGTCACCATCACCCCGGTGCCGAAACAGCAGGACACCGCTAACGACCGGCCGAATTCCGCTGTTGCCGGACCGAACATGGTGCCCGGTGGTCTGAACGTCGGCGTCGGTAGTCCGAAGAGCGCGGTTTCCGTCGCTCCGTCGATGGTGTCGGGTGAGTCGGCTTCTGCGGTTGTTGGGTCGGACGGTGCTGGGTCGGCGACGGTGAATGCTGGACCCGGTGCGGCGATCGTCCCTTCCGGGGCACCGAACCCGGCGAACCTGATCACAAGCGGCCCTGAGCAGGATATGCCCGTAGTCGATGTTGAAGGGTTGCCTGGTCTGGAAACCGGGTGGGTACGGGATGTTGGCTGGTCTGAGGACAGTGAGACTGTCTACGAGTTCGACATATCCGATCAGGACACGGCGAGTGTCGAGGACCAGCAGCCTGGTGACTCACCCCTGACGGCGTCGCAATCTTTCTACATCAGTCAGCCGGGGCAGGCCGCGGACGATGTCGATGAGGACATCAGGACTTTGGTCGATGTTGACGTATCTGAGGCGTTGGATGCGAAGACTGTTCTGAGCGAGCTCGATATCACGCTCACCGACAAGCTTGGCATACAGGCACTGTTCGGGCCCCATACCGGGACCGAGTTCGACGACGTCCGGCTGATCCAACAAGACGGCTGGATAGCCACGGATGTGGTCAATGACGTGAACCTGAGGTTGGGCAAGGAGAATTCCGGTTGGCAGGACGGCACGGTCAATGCGGCACAGGTCGACGAGATGTTTCGGTGGTATCTGGCGCAACGCACCTACCGGCCGAAAACCGCCGCCGAACTCGCCGACCATCTTGCACACATGTTGCTCACCCACGGCAACGTTGGACCCCGACCGCGTGTGCCCGGCGGCATGCCGGTCAATCGTCAGGAGCTGGACAGGCCCCACCAGCGGGCATCAGCCGGGCCCTCCCGACAGCGCACGCCTGCCAGGTGGGATACGTCGTCCACGACGGCTCCCGCTGGTCGAGGGCCTATGGATGTTGATGTTGCCGAGGCTGCTGGGTATTCACGTGATGTGGCTGGAGGAGGGCGTGTTGCGGGTTCGTCAGGGGGGAGTCCTGTGCGTCACGGCGAGCCGGTCGGTGCCGAGCGACCGCGTTATCCGGGCGCATCCGCACAACCGGAGGTCGATCCGCCGGCGCGTGTGACGCAGAGCGGCCCGCCGGAATTACGCGACAATCAGTCGTGGCCGCGGAAGTTGAGCGCGGCAAGAGAAGAGCACAAACCTCAGATTCTCGAGATGATCGAGAAATTCCGAGAAGAATACCGCGCAGAAGAAGGAAGAGCCCCGGGGTGGGACGACATTATCTTGGCAATGAGAAACCAGGGAGTAGAAGGGAAAACAGTAGAATTTAAGGAACACCTCCTGAGAGGGTTGGTGTCGAGGCCGCAGAGCCAGAAGCCCGCAAAAGCTCACCACGCGAGGCCGGAGAGTCAACACCCTGCGAAAATTTATCGCAGGGAGCGCGCCGCCACTCTTGCTTCGACCCAGAATGTCCAGGAATACCCACCCGCTCAGTCAGTGTTCCAGGACCCGACGCAAATGTTAATTAATCTTCAGGCCGTGCTCAAAGCCCGCGAGATAACCAATGTACCTTCGGAGGTGGTCGACGCCGCCCTAAGTTACGTAAATCGTGTCGCCACCTTGCCAGCAACAGATCAGGACAGTCTGCCGCCGGGGAATCCCTTGCATCACGCGGCGGCGATCGTTTTCGGCAGGGGCTGGATCGACAACAGGCTCACCAACCGAGGTTTCGGGATAGCGACGGAGAAGGAACTCACTCGCACAATACATCAAGTATTGCCGAATTTGTTTGCTCCGGACATGGCTACACCCAAGGGGACCGTTAATGACTTCGCAGACCGAATCGCGCACTCCATCGTCGACACCCGATGGAACACGTTGCAACATCAGGCCGGTCTCGCACGTAACACAATAACGAAACAGCCCTCCGAGGTTCAGACCCACCTGCAGAGACAGGCCGACGAGATCCTCGCCAGGGAACAAACCGCACCACCACAACCCCACCCCGAAATGTCAGTGGACACGCGGCGGCGACTCGAACTGCATGAATACATGCGCCTGGTCATAGCCGATGAACTGAATCACACGAACAACATCCAATCAGCCACACAACTAGCCCAGTGGCTTGGCAACCAATTCGGCACCAGGCTCGCGCCACCCCAACTAAACCCCGGCCTCGAAACATATCGTCCTTCAGCACACCAACACGGCCTCGGCAACACCAATCCGAGACAGCCCGTCCAGATTGTTCTGGAGACGGGAGCACCCCAGCAGAGCGAAGCGAAAGCACCCCGCAAGCAAGCGCGACAGCTAGGGGAATGGGACGCAGAACTCGATGCGCACAGGCCCAACATTATAGATCTAACTCGAGATGTCGTGAAGGATTTCCACAACGAATTCAAAACCACGAAAACCCCGAACCTCGGGTACGTTTCCACTCAGCTGCGCGAGAAGTATCATGTACGGGGGCGCGAAGAATCCCTTAAAGCGATCGTGCGAGATGTACTCAAAAGCGCCAAAACGCCATATCGGCCACGAGGGGGAAAGTCGGGTCTGACCGGGGTTGGACGTGGCGCACAGGAGGTCCGTCCTGGGATTGACATGGAGATGGTGGGGTCGTCGAGTGAGCTGCGGACTCGCCCGGCGCCGACCGTAGCCCAGCGGGAAATTTTGACTCAGCGGGGATTGGAGGCGGTGGATACGGTCCCTAATGGGGACTGTTTGTTCGAGGCGGTGTTGGTTTCCAGGCCGGACTATCAGCCCTTGCAACCCGTCGAGCTCAGGCGACGAGTGTCGGATCTGCGGCAGCGGGCCGCCGATTACTTGGCGGCCAATGAGACGCGCTTGCAGGGTTTCCACGGGAACCCCAACCAGTCCTACGAGGACGCAGTCCGAGCGCTTGGCAAACGCGGCGTATACATGAACGATTCCGCCGACCTTGTCCCGTACGCGCTGGCTCATATGTTAGGGCTGCGGTTGACAGTGGTGGATGAGAACGGCCGCGACGCGGCCACTTATGGCCCGGAAAACGGCGTCCAGGTCACGCTGTTGCGGACACTTGACGCGGGCGGCCATTACCTGGGCGTCCGTGCCATGTCCACGGCAGCCGAAAGGCCTGACGTCCAGATGGCTGAGGCTGCCCCGGCTGAGCCGCCCCGGATCCACCCCCGGCCCGCGCGCAGCGAGCCCACGGTTCAGCGCGTGGAGCTGGATCAGGGGCGGATCGCGACCGACACCGTCTACCCCCACGAACCCACTGACGACGAGGACGAGGTCCGGATCCTGCGGACTGTGACCATACAGCACAAGCTCAGGGTCAGGCCCGAGATGGACTACGCCTTCCCCTGGCGTTCCCCGCACGACCCGATGCGCCGGGTGTACGAGCCTTACGCCGCCCCAGACGGGAGCGTGCACCCCGCAGTCCTGGCCCGTGTCGATCAGATCACCGCGACAATGGCGTCGAGTAAGGCCCTTCTGAAAGGAATCGCCCGTGATCCCGACGACTCCCGGCTGCCGACCACCGCGGTCAGGGAACTGACGGCGGTGTGGCCACGGCTGGAACAGGCCGTGGCCACCGAGATCAAGCGGTTAACCAGAGGCGAACCACTGCAGTCGCCTGTTCTGCGCCCCGATCTCCTGACCGAACAGCACGGCCGCCCGCACGAGCGGAAGCTGATCGATCAATGGGGAGTGTTCCTCGTCCAGTGGCCCGCAGCGCCTGCCCAAGATCGGCCATCCCTGCTCAACGGACAGATTCTGGGTGTATATATGGGTGCTGTGCTCGATGAACCAGGTGCTCGTGAGACCTGGGAAAAGACCTACGTGAGGTTCCCCGCCTATGCCATGGATCTCCATCCATCCAACAGTCGCCGCAGCACTATGAGCGCTGAGGGAGCGGCCAACTCTATGCCGTTCGCCAACACTGCTCTCGCACCTCCTTTCAGGCCGGATGGTACACTCGCATCTAAGGCGGCCTACGATCACGATTCCATTAATGCGCAATATATCGATTTTATTGTTAAAATGCCGGATAAGTATGGCGGCTACCGCAAGCAGCCTATCGCTGTCGCCGTAGCCCTGGAGAACGCCTTCAATCCCCACTCCAACCCCCACGGCATGATCATGGTCGACTATGGCGACGACTACCTTGAGCAATTCAATGAAAAGATTAAACCCGAGCCGGAATGAGGTGATCTTATGAGCGTTATTCACGCTGGTTACCAGCCGAGTCGATAGACTTTGAGCGACGTGATGATCCGGATGGCATTGGGAAGCTCGGAAAGGCGACCTCGAACTCACCTCTGCACTTCAGTCAGTACCCCGACACGCCGAGGAGATGACACCACGCAGGTCGTCCGGTGTCGGTTCGCCGCCGGTGGTCTCGTAGGCATGGTCACCGCGCGGTCGAAGTTCCAGTGGGTGGCTGCTGGGTCGCGATCCTCACGGCGGGCCAGCTCCTTGAGCTCCAGTGTGGAGACACCTTGTCTGGCACGAAACCCAGCCACGGCGACGTGCACAGGGCCACGGCCAGACCGAGCCGGTCCGCCGGGGCCTCGACTGCGGCCGGGATCGACGAACGCGACCTCGGCAGGGGCGAGGGGGAAAAACCGGAACAACTCGTCCCGGCCGATCTCCGGGAAAGGAGGGTGCCACGATCGGCCACGCCAGCACGGCCCGCCGCGCGGCATCACCGTTCACCTCTTCGGCGTTCGATTTCGCAAGGTATGTCTGGACAAGTTGTCGTCGGTCGTCCAGACTTACCCTGCGAACCGCAGATCAGGAAGTTGCCCATCCGCAAGGTTCGAGCGGAACGGGCAGACGCACAATAATCTGTGGAGTTCGTAGCTTGTTCCGCAGCGTAGTGGCGCGTCTCTCACCTGGCGTAGTGCCTCGGTTCGCAGCCTGCCGCCGATAGCCGGTTTGGTGGTGTGGGGCGTTGAGACTTGTGCCCAAGCGCGTGCAGATGTGCGGTGACACGAAGGCATCTACTCCATCGACATGACGCCAGCATCACGAAGCTGTGGCACGGGCACATGACTGTGGCCCGGACGGTTTTGGTGTCCGGGCCACAGTCGCGGAGGAGTATTTGATCACCGACCTAGAACAGCTCCGCCTGTCGATCCTCCTCATGTACGGAGGCCGCTTGCGTGTCGGTCGAGACCGAAGGACCTGGCGCAGCCACTCCCTCGGGGAGCCTGATTCCACCTGGGTATCCCCGCACGTACTGACCGTCGGCAATGGTCCGAGTAGCGCCTTTGTTGAGCACGCCTATGTACGGCGAGCCTATTGCGTCCGTCTCGAACGAGCCCACGATGACGCCTGGACGCCAGTGGGAACCGTTGAGCCACTCGACCTCCGTCTTGGAGACGAAAGCCTTACGTTCGGCCGGCTTGAAGCGGCGGCGCACAGCCATTCTGTTGAACTCCTTGCTGTGGTTGAGGAAGGAAAAGGGGTATCGATCGTCGGATTGTGTCAATTCCCGACCTACTTCAATAATACCCATGGGGTATAAGAACCGATCTGTTACCGAGCCGCTGAATGCCCGATCGCCGGCGAAAGCGCCGCAACGCCCCGCTTCCAGGAAATCTGGAATCGGGCTCACGCGGTTTGAGAGGACCCGCCCTACATCGAGCTACGGTGGGATTGATCGATCAGCGCAGTCAGCACCCATTTCGGGTGGAGTGCGCTGACGTTGGTGAACGATGTGTGAGATTTGTCGTCGATCCGCTGGGCGTATTCACCGGGTTGTCGACTCTCTACAAACCCTTGCCGGAGCGAATTCTGAACGCGGGATGAATGCGCCAACGCGCCCGTCACTGAGGTGATCTCAGCGACTTTCACGCGATCTTGCCGTGTTCGAAATGCGTGAGGACAAGGGCGGCTTTGATGATGTCGCCGATCTTGCTGGGGTTGGCGGTGAGATGCCGCAGGCTGCGCCAGCGTTCGGTGAGTAGGGCGAAACCACGTTCGCCCAGACACCGTAGGCCACGCAGCAGAGCGTTGCGTGTGCGGGTGTCCACGTCGAGGACCTGGCCATCGGCAGGCTGTTTGACCGGGGTGTGCACGCCGATGCCGGCACCGTCGTAGCCGCCATCGGCCAGCGTCGGCAGATCAAGGTGCGAGGCGGCCCAGTACAGCGCACCCAGCACATGCTCGCGCGCCACGGTCAAGTCATGGAGTGAACCGGGCTCGACATCCGAGACCCACCACGGAAAACCGTCCGGCGCGCACAGCGCTTGGATGTTGCCGCCGTGCTCGCGGGCTTTGCCGGAGTACCACAGGTCGATCGGCTCGCCTTTCACGCTCAACGTTTTCTCGCTACAGCGATCGGCGGAGAAGACCTTTCCATCGAGGATCACGTAGGCCGTGCCCTCATCCTTGGCCCGCTGCAGGGCCTCATGCAGGTCCGGCGCCTGCTCGGCGAGCACGATGACGACCTCATCCAAGTAGCGGTAGCCGGTGGCGCGGGAGATGCCGTGATCGCGAGCCAGGGCGGGGACGTCGGTGTTCTGCCGGAACCAGCGCAGGCCCAGCACCGCGTGGCGAAAGCAGGTCAACGCCCTGCTGTTCTTGCGGGTGCCGCGTCGGCGGCGTTCGGCGTGCAGCAGCCGGCTGAGGTAGAGGGCCAGTTCACGCGGGACATCGAGCATGGCACGATACGCAATCACGGGGAGCCTTCTGGTCCGGACTTGATCTTCGCAATCCAGTTCTACCAAGGGCTCCCCGCCCATCTTTCCCCGGGTCGCACCACTCCCCAGTACATCGACCAGCGCTCGTCCGAGCAGCTTCGCGGCTCAACAAACGAACCAGAATCTTGGTGAGATTACCTCACTGCCGTCAATTACGTGCGCTACCAGTGGATCCGGGTATCGCCGGATGAATCGATGCCGTCCCAATCTGTTGTTCAATCCATGCAGCGCCTTGCGGTATGCAAGGCGCATTAGGCGTACCGCCTTTGCATGAGAAGAGCATCGATAGGGATGTCCGGTAGTTAGCTTTCCGCGTGTGGTTTGAGCGAAACGATGAGCGTTATTCATGAGGGTTACCAGCCGAGTCGATAGAACTCGAGCGATGTGATGATCCGGATGATGTTGGGGAGCTCGGAAAGGCGTCCTCGATAGCCGGTCGCAATCATCTTCCAGTTCTTGATATGCGCGATGCATCGCTCGACGGCGGATCGAAGTGAGGAGATGAATTTATTGTTCACCTTGTCGCCAGCCGAGAGCTCGCCGCCCTTTGGCTTTTTGCGAGGCGTAATCGTGTGAGTGCCCTGATAGGCAGGGTCACCGATGACTGAGGTCTCGGCCAGAAGATCTTCCCAGTCACACTCGGCGAACGCTTTCCGGTCATGCATCGAGCCAGGCAGAGGGGCGGATATTCCCAGCAGGCCTCCCTCCGTATCGGCGGCGACCTGGATGTTCAGCCCCGCGCGGCGCCGCTTGCCGGAGAAGTTGTCTTCGTGACCAGCACGGTTGCCGGTCGGGACATCGGTTCCGTCGACCAGGACGAGCCGGCCGCGGATGGCCTCCTTGAGGTTTGGAATGTGCAGGCACAGGGCCTGCCCAATCAATGGGAGAATGCCTCGATAGATCCGCGATACGGTCGACTGACTGACGCCGAACAGATCGCCCACGGCCGCCTGGTTCAGATTCTGTCGGACGTACACCAAAGTGATCACGACAGCGCGATACAGTCCCACGGTCGGAGGCCACGCTTGGTTCTCATGGCATTGGATGATCTGCCAGATGCGCGCGACAAGCTCCTGGATCTGGTCAGCAGCAAGCCCTGTAGTAGACTGATAACGCAACGACCCCGCCTGTAAGTTGTCTTCTGCGAGAGGAAAACGATCTTACTTGCCTGGGGTCGTTGTCCTATTTTGAGGTGATCAAGTCGCCAGAATAACGCTCATAGCTCCCCGCTTCCATAGACTGAATGGACGCACAGCCATGTCCTCTTTCCCGGTGAATCCCGGAATGTCGATTTTCGAGCTGATCTCCCGGCGGGCCGGAGAAAATCCGAACCGCGTGTCCTACACGATGCTCGACGAGGACCTCCAGGTCACCGAGTCGCTGACATACGCCCAGCTCGACCGGCAGTCCCGGCAGCTCGCTGGACAATTGCTCAAGCACGAGCCGGGCACGCGTGCGCTCATCCTCGTGCCGAGCACCATCAGCTTCATGGTGGCCTTCCTCGGGTGCCTGCACGCGGGAGTCGTCGCCGTCCCCGCCCCGGTGCCCGACGCCAACCAGATCAAGCAGCGTTCACCACGTCTGCGCGCCATCGCCCAGGACTGCGCCCCGAAGATCGTGATCTCGGCCGAGCGCACCGCAGAGCTCGTCCGGGCCGCGTGCGACTCGACAGCCGAGTTGACCGGATGCGAACACGTTTTGCTGGAGTCGGGTGACGAACCGGCCGAACCAGGCCGGTTGCGCCCGGCACGACCCGGCGATGTCGCCTACCTGCAGTACACCTCCGGCTCGACAGCGACGCCGAAAGGCGTGATGGTTTCGCAGCGCAACCTGCTGGAGCAGTCGTCGGCACTGTCGATGAGCCTGGACTACCGGCCGACAGCGTCAGTGTCAGCTGGATGCCCTACTTCCACGACTTCGGCCTGCTCGAAGGGGCGATGCTGCCCCTGTACAACGGCATTCCGACGTTCGCGTTCACGCCGATGACCTACATCAAATCACCGGTGTCCTGGCTGCGCGCCATCTCCGACCTCGGCGCCACGAACAGTTCGGGCCCGGTGTTCGCCTACGACTACTGTATCAAGCGGGTGACCGACCAACAGCTGGACGGACTGGACCTCAGCCGCTGGCGCTCGGCGGGCATCAGCGCGGAACGCGTGCACGACCGGACGCTGCGAGCGTTCGCCCACCGGTTCGGCCCAGTGGGTTTCCACGCCGAGGCGTTCTGCCCCGGATACGGCCTCGCCGAGAACACCCTGATGGCGACCGCCAGGCCGCACGGCGAGGCCGTGCGGGTGTTGCCCCCGGAGGCTGTCCCGGGCAGTACGTCGTCCACCAAGTGGCCGCTGGTGAGCTCCGGCGCCCCGGTGGGCACCCGGGTGCTCGTGGTCGATCCCAGCACCAGGCGGATCTGCCCGCCCGGCGCTGTCGGCGAGGTCTGGCTGTCCGGTCCGAGTGTGGCGCTCGGCTACTGGAACCGGCCGGCGGAGACCGAGGAGACGTTCGCCGCGAAACCGGCCGGTCCGGCGGAGGACGAGGCGGCGAGGTTTCTACGCACCGGTGATCTGGGCATGATGCGCGACGGTGAGCTGTTCATCACCGGACGGCTCAAGGAACTCATCATTGTCCAAGGTGCCAACCACTATCCGGAAGACCTCGAACGCACGGTGCACGACACGTCACCGGTGTTCGCCGGCCTACGCGGAGCGGCGTTCGCTGCCGACGACGACGCGGTGGAACGGCTTGTCGTCGTCCACGAGGTGAATCGGGCCAAACTGGCCGACGAGGTGGTCGCCGAGATCGCTCTGACCGTGCGGCAGGCGGTGACCGAGCGCAACGGGATCGATCTGTCCGAGCTCGTCCTGGTTCCGCGCGGCAGCATTCCCAAGACCACCAGCGGCAAGGTCCAGCGCCGGATCTGCCAAGCGCAGTGGGCGGACGGCAGCCTCAAGGTGATCGGCAGCTGGCCCGGCGGCAAACCCCGCCAGGCTGACCGGCAGCCGCACCAGCGGGTGAGCGGTCGGGCCGCGGATGCGGCGCAACTGCGGAAGTGGCTGGTCCGCCGGGTGGCGGCGATGAGCGGACTCGGCGTGGACCAGATCGACCCCGCCCAACCGTTCGCCCGCTACGGAATGAGCTCGGTGGGCGTGTCCCAGGTCGCTGGTGAGCTGGAGGCGTTCCTCGGCCGTACTGTCCAGGTGAGTGCGTTCTTCGAGCACCCGACCGTCGATGCTCTCGTTCGTCACCTGACCGGATCATCTCCTGCCGTGGCGGCCACGACTGCCACACACGCGCCGCAGTCCGCGCCCGCTGCCGCGGTCCGCGCGGAGTGGAGCCGACGGCCATCGTCGGGATGGGGCTACGACTGCCGGGTGGGGTGTCCGGGCCGACCAGCTTCTGGCGGTTGCTGCGCGATGGTACGGACGTTGTCACCGATGTGCCGCCGGACCGCTGGCGAGTGGCAGACCACTACGACGCCGATCCGGCGGCCCCGGGCCGGACGATCAGCCGGTGGGGCGGTTTCCTTGCCGACATAGCCACGTTCGACGCGTCCTACTTCGGTATCTCTCGGCGGGAGGCCCTGCGGATGGACCCGCAACAACGCCTCCTGCTCGAAGTCACCCAGGAGGCGCTGGACGACGCGGGAATGCCGAGGGAACGGCTGGAGGGCACCAACACGGGTGTGTTCGCCGGAATCGGCCACCCGGAATATTCGTGGACCAACTACCGCCTGCCGGAGCTGGCCAATCCGTTCACGGCGACCGGCAGCTTCCCGGCGGTCGCCGCGAACCGCATCTCCTACGCGTACGACCTGCACGGGCCCAGCTATGCGGTGGAAGCGGTCTGTTCCTCGGCCCTGCTCGCATTCCACCTCGCATGCCAGAGCATCCAGCACGGAGAATGCGACCAAGCCATCGTCGGCGGCGCGAACCTGGCGCTCACCCCGGACATGTTCGTCTGGTTCGCCAAGCTGGGCGTGATGTCCCCCACCGGGCGTTGCCATCCCTTCGACGCTGCGGCCGACGGCATCGTGTTCGGCGAGGGTGTCGTGAGTTTCCTGCTGCGCCCGCTGTCCGTCGCCCTGGCTGAGGGAGACCAGGTGTACGCCGTCGTGCGTGGTGGCGCCGTGGCGCATGAAGGCCGGACCAACGGACTCACCGCACCTGGACGCGAAGGCCAGGAACGCTTGCTGCGCAAAGCATACGAGGCAGCAGGAGTCGCACCTGGCCAAGTGCACTACGTCGAGGCGCACGGTACGGGAACACCGGTGGGTGACCCGATCGAGGTCCACGCGTTGGGTGCTGTCGTAGGCCAGGGACGGCAACCGGGCAATCCCTGCTTCGTCGGTTCACTGAAGTCGAACATCGGTCACCTCGGGATGGTCGCCGGGCTCGCCGGAGTCGCCAAGACGGCACTGGCGCTCCGGCATCGGCAGTTGCCGCCCAGCCTGCACTACACGCGGGAGAATCCTCTGCTGGGAATGGCCGAGGCGAACCTCGCCGTGGTCGATAGGCTCACGCCGTTGCCCGCGGGACAACGCGGGCTGGCCGGCGTTACCTCGCTGAGTTTCGGCGGCACCGACGTGCACGTGGTCCTGGAAGAGGCCGATCCAGTGCCGCAACGGACAGCATCGCTGCCGGTCGGCGAACCACACCTGCTGGTGATGTCGGCGCACGGCGACGCCGCGCTGCGTCAGACGGCGGGCCGGTTCGCCGCCGTAGCCGCGAATTCCGCCAACAGCAGCTTCGCTGACATGTGTTACACGGCAACGGTCCGGCGTGGCCACCACACACACCGGGCCGCGGTCGTGGCTCACTCCGCCACCGCGGCCGCCGAACTGCTGACCCGTTTCGCTGCCGGTGATACCGACGCCGATGTCATGTCCGGCAGGGCTCACGCCATGCGGCCGACAGAGGTCGCGTTCGTGTTCTCCGGTGCGAGAAGTACGTGGACCGGGATGGCGCCACGGCTGGCACGCCTGAGTCCGGCTTTCCGGGAGGAACTCGATGCCTGCGACAGGTTGATGCGCCCGCTGCTCGGATACTCCCCGGCCGAAGCGCTGTGGCGGGAGGATTCAACCGCTGACGAGGGCAGATGGCGCCCGGAGCTGTTCGCCGTTCAAGCAAGCCTGGCGGCGATGTGGCGAGCCGTGGGCATCGAGCCGCGCTGCGCTGTCGGATATGGCATCGGTGAGATCACTGCCGAGTATGTGGCCGGCACCCGGACGCGCGAAGAAGCGGTAGCAGCCGTGTGCGCCGGTGACGAGGAACCGGACGACGACCCGGCCCGATTCGCTCAGGCTCTTGAGCGGTCACGTGCCCTAGGGTGCGACGTCTACCTGGACTTCACCCCGGACGCCGAGCTGGCCGCGCACCTGGGACCGCACGGAGAGCGCCACACCGTTCTGGCATCAGCCCGGCGAGGCGCCGAAGCCCGGACGTGGATGGCGTCGCTCGGCCGGTTGTACTGCATGGGCGCGCCAGTTCAATGGGATGCGCTGTATCCCAGCGGAAATCTCGTCCCGCTGCCCTCCCAGGCGTGGCAGCGGGAGCGTTACTGGTTGCACGACGAAGCGGCCCCGGACCAGTTCCGATCCCAACCGGACACGCCGTCCACCCCGGCGCCGGATGCCCCGCGGACGTGGCGGATCGACCTCGACGAGCCGGACGCCCTGCCCTTGCGAGAGCACGGCGCCGCTGAAATCGCTGTCGTCCCAGCTGCCGCGTACCTGGCGCTCGCGCATCGAGCGGCAGGCGAGCCGTTCGTCGTCACCGACTTCGTCATCAACCGTGCCCGGCCGCTGCCGGACACCGGAGCCGGCAGCCTGGTTCTCACTCTGTCCGAGGACGACACGGGCACCACGGTGTTCCGGTTCGACGCAGACCTCCACGCTGGCACGGCCGGCTCGACCCCGCTCGCCCAAGGCCGGTTGGCCGGCAGCGATTCCACGCCCAGGCGAGGTCCGGTACCGGCGCCTGGCACCACTGCGGCCGGGTTGGTGGAAATCCTCGACGGCGCTCACGACGAGGCCATGCGGCTCCGCGGCGCGCGATACGGTTCCGTTTACCGGACAGTCACCCAAGTGCGGCGGCAGGACGGTTCCGCGGCGGGCACGGTGCGGGTCGACCTGACCGGTGCCGAGTGGATAGTGGCGGCCAGCGTACTGGACGGCTGCCTGCAGATCGCCTACCAGGCGTTGCCGGCCAACGACTTCGGCGCACGGATGCCGTCGCGGATCGGCAGGCTCAGGCTGCACCGGCACCTGACCACGGGAACGTACCACGTCCACGCGAAAGTCGGTCCCGGGTCGGCACCCGTGGGCCAGGACGTCGCCGTCGACCTCGATGTCCGGTCCGAGGCGGGCGACCTGGTCGCCGAGATCGACGGTTTGGTCCTCCGCTCCGTGCCCGGCCGGACGGCGGACATCACCGTGCGGGAACACCGGTGGCGCCAGGTGGAGCCACCGAACGAGGTCGCCGCCGCTCCGGCCGCGACCTGGGTGGTGTACGCCGGTGACAGCGAGGACGGTGACCAGATCGCGGCCCGCCTCCAGGCGGTCGGCCACCAGGTGTCCATCGTCCGGACGGGAGCTTCGCTGACCCGCACGCAGGACGGCTGGCAGGCCCCGCCGACAGCTGAGGGATTCGCCGGGCTCGCGCGCGAGCCCGGCGGCGAGATCGCGGGAATCGTCTACCTCCGGACCGCGCGACTGTGCGCCACCGACAGTCCGGCAGCAGCCGCTGCCGCCACCGTCGAGGAGGTGATCGCACTGGTTGCCGCGTGGACGGAACAGGGCGTGCCCCGGCTGTTGCTGACTACCCGGGGCGGCGGGATGCTCGACGGCGACAAGTGTGGCACCGAGGACCTGGCCAGTGCGCCACTGGCGGCAGTCGCCCGCACGATCCGCATCGAGCACCCGGGATCGCAGTGTGTCCTGGTCGATCTCGATCCTGCGGGCGGGGGCACGGAGCAGTTCGTGTCCCCGCTCGGTTGGGCACAACCCGAGCCGGTCATGGCGCTGCGGTCCGGCCGGTGGTATGTGCCCCGGCTGGTCCCGGTCAGTCCCGTCCCGCCCGATCCGGACCCCCGCGCCCCTGCCGAGATGACCTGCTTGATCACCGGCGGCCTCGGCCATCTCGGCCTGCTCGTAGCGCAACGCCTGCTGGCCCGTGGTGTCCGGCGGCTGGCTCTGGCCGGCAGGCACGCTCCCACCGCGGAGACAAGACACCGCCTGTCGGTGCTGGATCCGGCAGGCGACCGGATCAGCGTGCACCAGCTGGACGTGGCCGATCCCGACCAGGTCCGGGCCGTGATCGACGAGCTGAACCGCACTGGACCCGCGGTCGGCGGTGTCGTGCATGCCGCCGCGGTCCTCGATGACGGGGTGTTGACCGCCATGAACTCGCAGCGGCTGATGACAACGATGGCTCCCAAGGCGCTCGGCGCCTGGCACCTGCACGCGGCCACCACCGGCGACGACCTCCGGTTCTTCGTGCTGTTCTCGTCCGTCGCCTCGGTTCTCGGCTCACCCGGCCAGGTCAACTACGTAGCGGCCAACGCCTTCCTGGACGCGTTGGCGCACCATCGGAAAGCTGCGGGAAAGCCCGCGATCAGCATTAACTGGGGGCCTTGGCAGGATTCCGGCCAGGCTGGTGCACGCGGTTCGCGGCACTGGGCGGCACGCGGTGTCGACACGATGTCCGAACAGGAGTCATTGCGTGCCTTCGATTCGCTGCTCGATGGCGTCGGCGTCCAGTTCGCGGTGTTCCGGGACCTGGCCTCGTCTTCGCCCACCGTGTCGAGTGTGCCGGACCAGGACCTGTCCGAGGACGTCGCGGAGCTCGAGGAGTGGTTGCTGGACCAGATCGCCCTGCTGCTCGGGGATGACGCGGGCCGGCTCGACACGCAGACGCCTTTCCAGGAGCTGGGCCTGGACTCGCTGATGTCGCTGGAACTACAGAACCGCATCGAGAGCAGGTTCGACACGAAAGTGCCCTCGACAGTGTTGTGGCGGTATCCGGACGTGGCCAGCCTCGCCGCCCACCTGGCGGAAAAGGTGGCCGGGCGTACCGCGGCAGCCGCCGGAGCGATTCAGTGACCCCCACCGCCGACTCCATCGCCGTGATCGGCATGGCGTGCCGGTTCCCCGGCGGCGACGGCGTCCGGCCCTACTGGGACACGATCCGGGAAGGGCGGTGCGTGGTCGGTCCGCCACCCGCGGATCGGCCAGCTGGCGACGAGCGGGTCCGGGGCGGTTTCCTGCCCGGCATCGACCGGTTCGACGCGGAGTTCTTCGGAATTTCCGCCGCCGAGGCGCAGCGAATGGATCCTCAGCAGCGGATGCTGCTCGAAGTGGCCTGGCACGCCCTGGAGGACGCCGGGGTGAACGTCGACACGCTCGCGGGCACGGCGACCGGGGTGTACGTCGGAGTCCACAGCCTCGCCAGCGACTACTACCGGATGCAGTCCGGTGACGCCAACACCTACACCGGGACCGGCGCCTTGCACGGCATGTTCGCCGGCCGACTGGCATACCTGCTGGACCTGCGAGGACCGGCCATGGCGGTGGACACCGCGTGCTCTTCGGCGTTGGTCGCGGTCCACCTCGCGATGCGGAGCCTGCGGGCCGGAGAGAGCGAACTGGCCGTCGGCGGCGGCGTGAACGTCACTCTCACGCAGATGCTCCGCGAGGTCGGCACCCACATGGGCCTGCCGTCCGCCAGCGGGCAGTGCCGGCCGTTCGACGCTGGCGCTGACGGCATCGTCAACGGCGAGGGCTGTGGCGTGGTCGTGCTCAAGCGGTTGACGGACGCCGAGGGGGACAACGACCGGGTACTGGGCGTGCTGCTCGGCTCGGCCATCGGTCAGGACGGCCGGAGCAACGGGGCGACGGCCCCGAATCCCCTCGCCCAGTGGGACGTGATCCGGCAGGCGTTGCTCGACGCGGGGGTCGAAGCCAACCAGGTGTCCTATGTGGAGGCACACGGAACCGGTACGCCACTGGGCGACCCGATCGAGCTGGAGGCACTCGCCGAGGCGTTCGCACCCGGCGCGTTGCCACGGATCGGATCGGTCAAGGCGAACATCGGGCACCTCGAAGGCGCGGCGGGGATCGCGTCCCTGATCAAGGTGTTGCTGATGCTCCACCACGGCGAGATCCCCCGTCAGCCCCACTTCCGGCAGCCCAATCCCGCCATCAACGTCCCCGGTTACCCGGATTGCGTTCCCACCGTGACGCGAGCCTGGCCGGCCGGGCCGGGCGCGAGGATCGGGGGAATCAGTTCCTTTGGCTGGTCCGAGACGAACGCGCACGTGCTCGTGGCCGAGGCAGCCACGCCAGCACCCGCCCAGCAGACACCCACTCAGCAGGCGTCCGGCCCGGAGCTGCTGACAATCTCCGCTCGGTCGCAAGACACCCTGCACGAGCTCGCCGCGAGATATGCCAGCGATCTGGCGGCCGGTGGCTCGGTCGCGGACCTGTGTTTCACCGCCAACACCGGCCGGTCCGGCATGCCGCACCGGCTGGCGCTCACCGCGCTGGATCCGGCGGATCTGCATGCCCGGCTCGCCAGGTTCCTCGCCGACGAGCCCGTGTCCGGACTGCACCGCAACACGGCGCTCAGGCGGCCACGCGTGGCGTTCCTGTTCAGCGGCCAGGGCGATCACTATCTCGGCATGGGCTGGGAGCTGTTCGCGGACGTGCCCGTGTTCGCCGACACCATCCGGCAGTGCGACCGGCTTGCCGAACACTGGTTGCCGCCCCGCGCTATCGAATCGATCGTGACCGGCAACGCGCCCCCGGAACTGGCAACGGACGCATCCCATGCACAACTGGCACTGGTGAGCGTGCAGGTCGCGCTCGCCACGATGTGGCGGTCGTGGGGCGTGGAACCGACCGCTGTCCTCGGTCACAGTATCGGCGAGTTCGCGGCGGCCCACGTCGCCGGCGCCGTGAGCCTGGCCGACTGCCTGCTGCTGGTGGCCGAGCGAGCACGCGCCTTCAACACGCTACCGGCCGGCGGCTGAATGACCGCCGTGCACGCCACCCGTGATCACCTCGTCTCGCGGCTGCCCCAGAATCTCACGATCGCGGCCGAGAACACTCCCGGGCTGACGGTCGTGTCCGGAGCGGTCTCGGCGCTGGCGGAGCTGGAAGCGCGTTTGGCGGACGAGGGAACACGCTGCCAGCGGCTGCCCGTGGGGTATGCCTTCCACTCGTCCATGGTCGAACCCGCGGTGCGGGTGTTCGCGCCCGTGGCCAGGCAGGTCAGTCACAAACGGCCGCGCACGGCGATGATCAGCACAATGACCGGCAAGCTCGTGCGGCAAGCCGATCTGGACGCACAGTACTGGCAGCGGCAAGCTCTGTCCCCCGTGTTGTTCACCGAGGGCATCCAGGAGCTGCGGCGGCGCAACTGCGACGTTTTCCTGGAGATCGGGCCGGGCAGCACGCTCGCGGGTCTCGGCCGTGCGTGCGTGCAGGACGACAAGGCCGTGTGGGCGCCGTCGCTGCGGGCCACCCGGCCTGCCCAGCACCTCGACGCGCTCGGAGCGCTGTTCACCGCCGGCGTCAATCCGCGTTGGCCGGAGTACTACCGGGGCAAGCCCAGGCGGAAGGTGACGCTGTCCGGCTACCCGTTCAAGCCCGACAGCTACTGGCTTCCCCGTACCATCCCTACATCCAGGCGGGCTGTCGACGTCACAGTCAGCCCGGATATCTACCAGATCCGTTGGCGGGCCGTTCCCCGCAGCGACTCGGATGACCAACCGAAGGGGCCGCGCACCTGCGTTGTCTTCGGCGAATCGGAAGCGGGACTCGGCACTCGCCTGGCCGCCCGCCTGCGCGGGCAAGGCGCCGAGGTGCTTCTCCTGGTTCCACGCCACGGTTCGCCGCACAAGCCGCTGTCGACATTCCCAGAATCCCCGCGGACCGACGGCGATGTGATGGCCCTGCTGGACGAGCTGACCAACGACGGCACGCGGCACATCGACCTCGTGCACTGCTGGCCCCACCATTCGCCGGATACGTCCGCAGAACTTGAGGTGGTGCGGGCGCACGCGGAGCAAGCGGTGAGCCGAGTACTAACGACGCTGCGGGCATCGACTGGCCGATCGGGCTCGCTGCGCCTGCATCTGGTGACCGTGCGGACACAGCAGACAGACACCGAATCTGTCGATCCGCTTGGGGCAGTGTGGTGGGGACTGGGCCGCACGGCGCGAATCGAGCGGCCGGACCTGGCGGTTCGCCTGGTGGATCTGGGTGATCCGGCTGACGCGGTCGAACTCGACGCCCTCGCGACGCAGATACTCGCTCCCGGTCACGAGCCCGATGTCGCCCTCAGAGCAGACCGGCGGTTCGGCCCCCGGCTGGTCCCGTCGCCCGCCGCCGGATCGGACGACGTGCCCCGGGTGGACGGCTCGGGCTGCCATCTGGTGACCGGTGGACTGAGCGGCCTCGGCCTGACTGCCGCCGAGTGGCTGGTTTCCCGTGGTGCGCGTCATCTTGTGCTGGTCGGGCGGAGCGAACCCACAGCCGAAATCGCTCGGCGACTCTCAACCCTCACCGCGCGAGGAGTACGCGTCGATGTCATCGCAGCCGACGTCGCCGACCCGATCGCGATGCGTGACCTCTTCGCCCGGTTCGGCCAAGGCGGGCCCAGGCTTCGCGGCGTGATCCACTCCGCCGGTGTGCTCCGGGATCAGCTGCTGACCGACCAGCACTGGCAGCACTTCGACGACGTGTTCCGCACCAAGGTGTACGGGGCATTGCTGCTGCACGAGCACACGCGGGACCTTGACCTCGACTTTTTCTTGCTGTTCTCGTCCGCGGCGGCCGTGCTCGGCTCCGCGGGCCAGGCCAGCTACGCCGCCGGCAATGCCTTCCTCGATGCCCTGGCACACCACCGGGCGGCGCTGCGCTTGCCCGCGACCACGGTGAACTGGGGGCGGTGGGCCGACTCCGGGATGGCTGCCCGGCTGGACGAACGCGATCGCGGCAGGTGGGAAGCCCGAGGAGTGGCGGCCATATCGCCGCAGGATGGCGTCCGTGCTCTCGGCAGGGTGTTCACTTCCGGCACACCGCAAGCGGTCGTGGTGTCCGTCGACTGGGACGCCTACCGGACAGCCCACGCCAAACCGCACCTACCGCTGCTGGCTGACCTGGACCAGTCCGTGGCCGATCCGCGACCCGCGACGCCACACCCGCGTGAACTGCCCGCACCGCACGACGAACGGTCGCTGGTCGACCTCATCCGGGCCGAACTGGCCGATGTGCTCGGTTACGACCCCGCCGCGGTACGCCCGGACAGCAGGTTCGACGAACTGGACATCGACTCTCTGGCCAGCATGGAACTGCTGCACCGGCTTACTGCGGTCACCGGTGTTCAGCTTGCGGCCGACACCATCTTCGAGCAACGTGATTCGCGCGCACTCGCGGCCTATCTGCAGGGTGCACTGAGTGGTGCGGAGCCGGGGCCTCAGCCGACAGTCGATATCGCCGCGATGTTTTGGACCGGCGTCGACAGCGGCCGGTTTGCCGAAAGTCATGCCCTGATGCACGCGGTCGCGGCTTTGCGGCCGGTGTCGGACCGGGCCGAACTTTCTGTGGTGCCGTTGAACAGCGGCTCGGGCGCGCATGTGTTGTTGTTCCCGCCGATGGTCGCGTTGAGCGATCCGCACCTGTACAAGCATCTCGCCGCCGCGTTCGGCGACGACCTGGCCGTGTCGGCTCTGACATTGCCCGGCTTCCTTGAACACGAACCACTTGTGTCCTCCCGCGGCGTGCTGATGCGGCTCTACAGCGAAGCGGTCATCGCCCACGTCGGCGACTCACCCTTCGTACTGGCGGGTCACTCGTCGGGAGGAACACTCGCCTACGAGCTCGCACAACTGCTTCAGCACGACGCCGGCAGATCCCCCGACGGCGTTGTACTGCTGGACGCACACGTCGCGACCAGCCAAGTCCTGCTCGACCACGCGAAGGAGTTCTACGACTCCATCCGAGATCGGCAGAGCACGGCCGACCGGCTCTCCGTGGCACGGCTGTCGGCACAGGCCTGGTATCTGGAGATGTTCCGGGAATGGGCAACCCTGGCCCTGAGCTGTCCGTCCCTCCTGCTTCGGGCAGCTCAGCCACTGAGGCCGGGTGCTGCGACAGAGCGGTCGGTCGCACCGATCACCGCCTCGGACACCGCCGACGTCCCCGGCGACCACTTCACGATGATCGAGAAACACGCCAGCACTACCGCCCGGGTCGCCCGGGAGTGGCTGGACCGGCTGCTGCCTGGGAACCGGTTAAATTGAGGAACGGGTGAACGACTCGTGTCGAATCAACTGATCGCCGCCTGCAGGCCATCCGCCACCACTGTCGAGAAGTACCAGAAGGCGGGGATCTGGCGCACCGACACTATCCTCGACGATCTTGCGCGGTGGCTCGACCGGACTCCCGACTCGGTCGCCGTGCTCGCGCTGGAGGACCGTCATGACGTCGTCCGCTTGACTTACCGCGAGTTCGCGAAATACGTGACGCGGTTCGCGGGCGCGCTACACGAACTCGATGTCCGCAGTGGACAGGTCGTGGCGATGCAGCTGCCCAACCGGTGGCAGGTCGGGCCGTTGATGCTGGCGTGCGCCAAGATCGGTGCCATCTTCGCGCCGATCATGACCAGCATCCGTCCCCGGGAACTGGAACGTGTGCTGCGCCGGGTGAACGCCGCTGTCTGTGTGACCGTCGACAGCTGGGAAGGTTTCGACCACTCCGCCGCGCTGGCCGGGCTCACACCCACGCTGCCCGGCCTGCGCCACCGGGTCGTGCTCGGCGATCGCGTCTCGGCGGACGAGATTGACTTCCGTGCCCACTTCGAACAGACCGCGTGGGAACAGACACACGCGGATGTGCTGGGCGAGATGTCCGCAGACCCCGACCAGGTCGCTTTCATCCTGTTCACCTCCGGAACCACGGGTGAGCCCAAAGCGGCACTGCACACCCTCAACACCGCCCATGCCACCTATATGACTGATTCCGTGAAGATCACGTGAAGTGAGGCCGGGGCGCGGACATGAGAGGAGGGTGTTCAAGATCAATGTGTGACGAAAGAACTGAACACCCTCCTGACCGCACTCTACGTGCTCATCGACGATCACGTGGTACCACCCCGCGCCGGACGCGGCCGTCGGCCGTTGCTGTCCGACAGCGAGCTGATCACCCTGGCCGTGGCTCAGGTGCTGCTGCGGTACCCCAGCGAGCGGCGCTGGATCCGGCATATCCGCTCCAGCGCCGAGTGGCAGGTCATGTTCCCGTACCTGCCGGAGCAGTCCGGCTACCACAAGCGGCTCAAGAACGTCCATCCGTTGCTGTGCAAGGCGGTTCTTGTCCTGGCTGCGTGTTGCCCGTCCTGGTTCGACGATGTGTGGATCGCCGACGCCACCCCCGTTCCGTGCGGCATGTCGCGCGAGACGGTGAAACGCTCGGACCTGGCCGGGCACGCCGGCTACGGCTACTGCGCCGCGCATTCCCGGTTCTACTGGGGCCTGAAACTCTACCTGGTCTGCGCGGGCGACGGGATGCCGATCATGTGGTGCCTGGCCAACCCGAAGCTCGGCGAGCGCGAGGTACTCGCCGCATTGCTGGAGCGCAACCACCACCTCATCCGTTCCGGGCAGATCCTGCTGGCCGACAAAGGCTTCGCCGGCAAGCACTTCCACGAGTTGACCGCGGCGCTGGGCCTGCGACTGCTGCGCCCGGACCGCCGCGACGAGACCTACCGCCACGGCAACCTCGGCCACGTGCGCCAGTGGATCGAATCGGTCAACCAAACCCTCAAAGGCCAGCTCGACCTGGAGCACCACGGCGCCCGCACTCCAGCCGGGGTGTTCACCCGCGTCGCCCAGCGGCTATTGGCCATGGCCGCCGGGATCTGGCAGAACTGGGAAACCGGCGTGACCAGCAAGCGGTCACTGATCGCGTTCGATCACTGAACACCAATTTCACGGAATCAGTCATCTATGCGCCGGTCGGCCGGACTGACAACGTCGACCCGCGGACCACGATCTTCTCGCCGCATCCGCTGATGCACATTGGCGGCATCTACTTCTCGTTACTGATGCCGCTGTCCGCCGGAGCCACGACGGTGATCACGGACATCTGGGATCCGCAGGCCGTCGTGCCGTTCCTGGTCGACGCCAAGATCACCTACCTGGGCGGCGGACCGGCGTTCCAGTTCGGCGTGCTGGACGCGCTCAAGCAGCAGTCCAGGCACTTCGCCGAACTGCGCATCGTCCGATCGGGGAGCACAACGATCCCGCAACTGCTGGTCACGCAGGTCGCCGAGACGTACGGCGTGTCCCTCGGGGTCATGTGGGGCATGACCGAGGGCGTCTGCTCGTTCACCCGCCCCGACGATCCGCCAGGCTGGGCAACTGTCAGTGTCGGACGTCCCGGACCAGGCACGGAGACAGACCTGCGGGCCGACCACCCGATCTCCGACGCACGACCCGCCCGCCTCTATGTCCGGGGCGGCTCGCTCTGTCTGGCGACCCTGGGACGGGACGACGGCCAGCTGACCGAACTGTCCGACTGGTACGACACGGGCGACCTGGCGGTTCCGGATGGCCGGGGCGGCATCCGCCTGCTGGGCAGGGCCGTCGACCGGATCGGCTCCACCTTCATGATCCCGGTAAACGATGTCGAATCAGCCCTGCTCGAACACGCCGAAGTACAAGATGTCGCCCTGGTCGGCTACCCAGATGGACACGGCGGGGAGCTGGCGTGCGCCGTCGTCGTTCCGCGGGCGGACGCACCGGCCTTGCGGGACCTGCGCGACCACCTGACCGGCCAGGGCATGACCGAGTGGTACTTGCCGTCCCGCCTGGAACTGTTCACCGCTCTGCCCCGCAACGAAGGCGGCAAAGTCCGTAAGGACCTTCTCCGCCAGTGGCTGGAGGATGGGCAGGCAAGGTGGTGACCCGCGTTCCAGCCACACATCGACGGGCACGTCGCTTGAATCCCGCCGACTGCTGGCGCAGTTCATTGCCGAAGTCGGCGATTCGCAGCGTTGGTGCAGAAAACCGTTGGTGCAGAAAGCTTCACGGATGTCACTCGACCTGGAGCGCCTGGGCCCGCGACCGACGACCTCCTTGGTTTCCCGATCTTGCGGCTGACGCCCTACATGGAGCAGATGCGTACGCCGAGCGGGGTCTCGAGTTCGTGGGGTAGCAAGGCGGTGAGCCGACGCGGGCTGACCGCAATAGGAATGAAGGAGAATCTGTGTGGGCGAACAACGCTGCCGATCGGGGCCAGCTTCGTGCCGCTAGGCTTCCCGTTGCTTCGTCCACGCCGGGTCGAGGCCGACGTGGACTTCGTACGTGACCTGACCGTGGCCGAGCTGGCGACAGGCATGTACGCGGAGTCCTTGACGACTTGGCCGCATCCAGCCCCGCTGGAGGTGACCACACGTCCTGCCGACTGCAGTAGTCGGCGCTGGCCGCCAGCACCGACTCGCCCTCTACGCGGAACCCTGATGTGCTGGCTCGGCGGTTCAATGTGCCTTTGCGTCACGCTGAATGATCCACGATTCAGGCGAGACATGTCGTCTACGTAGAGATTGGCCGTTGCCGGGCGCTGGTCGATCAATGGCAGTGAGTAGTTGTCGCTGAATCATGACGCATCGAATTTCGACCTCGACGGTGTCGTGCCAAGCTCACAGGATGGAGATCGAACAGGCGCTCGTCGCCGGGAACTTGTGGGGATGTCCTGTGGACATCCTCGATCGTTTGCTCCAGTTGCGCCGAGGCATGGAAGGGGGGTATCACCCTCGACGAATGGCGGGAGAAGGACACTGCCCTCCGGGAAGGCTTGCCAGCCGTTGACGAGGACGAGGTGACGGCATTCCAGACGGAGGTGCTTGTCGACACGTCCCTCGACCCTTCCGATGATGCGGCAAACCAGCTCATCGGGCGATTGTCCGTCTTGGTTCACCCGGCTCCGACGGACAAGGAACTATGGGATGAGCTGTCGGAACTGGCCCGAGAACGCGACATCCCAGGCTCCCGGCGTCGTCATCGAGAAGAGTTCGATCGCAGACTGGATGAGGCAAAGCAGAGGCGTCGGGAGCGCATTGTTCGGTGGCTTATCCGCCCGGAAAGCGAGGTGGACTCTGTTACCGGTCTTCCGTGGTCACAGATCGCGTGCTACCGGGTCGTCGAGCACTCGCAGTTGGGACCGGTGCCGCAGTATGTCGACGCTGCTCGGAAGCTTGCTCGTGCCGTTGCGTTGCCGACCGAGCTTCAGCGTGCGGACCTCGTGGCCGACTCTGCGATAGGGACGGGGCTCGACACCGCGATGGCAGATCTGAAACAGAACCGCCTGACCTGGTTCCTTCAACTGGTCGGCGAATCTGCCGAGGACGATGAGGGACTACAGCCGGTTATGGCGGATCTCCTCAGTATCTGGGCGGATCAGCGAGTGCAGAAGCTCCTCATTGAGGAGACAGCACTCGGGTGGCCGCCACCGTACGACCGTAATTCGTGATATTCACTCCGAACTTTGTTCCTGGGTGCAGCGCCGACTTCGGGGGCGCCATCACCCGGTTCGGGTTGCCCCCGGAAGATCCTCGCGCGGGTGGAGAGCGCTCGCACCTCGGCCTGCTGGCGATCGTTCAGCGGCCGGTCGACGGCGAGGACGTCGTAGCACTGGTACTCGCTCACTCCTTGTCCTGTCGATCAGTACGGGCAAAGGGCTTCGCCCGGAAACCCGAGTTGTCTCCCATGTGGATGAACAGGTGCCCTTCGACTGTGGCGTCATCGACGAGGGCTGCCCAGCCGCGTCCGCTGACCTGGTCGCCTTCGTCGTTGCCCTCCCAATTGAACTCGATACGGGTGCGTCCGTCGTGTTCGATGGTGCGGCAGTCCATCCAGCCTCGGACGGCGATGAAGCCGAACTGGCCGGTTCCGTCCTTGGCGAACTCGATGAAGCCGGGTTCGACGAGGTCGATGGCATCGCGGTCCCACAGGTCCATCTCCACGATCCGCCACCGGCCGGTCAGGGGCGTCACTGATCGTTTACTGGGTGCCATGCGGCGTGAGGGTAGCCATTGCGCGGACCAGGCTTGACGTGCCGGGTATTGAATAGTGCTCGTGGCGAGTATCGAGGTGGAGCGGGTACGTCGGTTGATCGAAGGGTTGCGGCGTGATCGCCGGATGCACCCGCGTCATGGGCGAGGTGAATATTCTCGACTGTCGAGGGACGTCGTGGCGGCGTGTGAGGCGCTGTTCGAAAGCGACCCGGCCGCTGTGCCAACTCTCGCGCGGCGCGCGGTCGATCTAGTGACGACGGCAATGATGTACATCGACGATTCGTCCGGCGTCCTGGGCGGTGACCTCCGTGCTCTGATGGCCGTGCATGCGCGTGCCTGTGCGGTGGCGCCACCAGATTCGAAGCAGTTGGCGGGCTGGCTGGTGAAGTTGCGGCTCGATGGGCCGGGCTGGCCGGATTTCGAACTGCGCGACTACGCGGCCGCGCTGGGGGAGAAGGGGCGCGCCGAACTGTCCCGCAGGGTCGAAGACCGAGCCAGGGCAGCTGAGCCGGATCTGTTCGGCAGGACCCCCTTTGGGATCCGTGTGTTGCGCGAGCAGCTCGCCGAGCTCTCCGGCGACGTCGACCACTACATCGCGGTGCTGGCTGAAGATCTCCACGCCGCGCCCCAGTATCGCAAGATCGTCGACGCGCTGCGGAACGCCGGACGCACGGCCGACGCTGAGCACTGGGCACAACGTGGGTTGGGGATCGGCAATCCGATCGACAAAGGCAAGCTTCGTGACGTCTATGTGGACTTGCTGCTTGAGCGTGGTGCCACCGACGAAGCGTTCGCTTTGCGGTGGCAACTGTTCGAGAGGAACCCGACCCAGGCCCACTACGACGATCTGCGCCGTACCGGCGAACGCACTGGCGACTGGCCCGGCGTACGCGACAAGGCGATCGGGTGGCTGCGCGACGCCACCACCGGGCAGCCCGCCTACGCCGACCACCTCATCGGCGTATTCCTCGACGAGGGCGAACTGGACGAAGCCTGGCAGACAGCGGCCGACCACACCGAGGATCTGCCTGAGTCACGCTGGCGTCAGCTCATCGAGCTGCGCCAACCCACCCATCCGCGGGACGTGATCGAGCCGTGGCAACGGCTCATCCAGCGGCGGCTTGACGCCAGCACCGACAAGTATCGGTACGGCAAAGCCATCACGATGCTCCGGCAACTCCGCGACGCCTACCAGGCCACCGGTGCCGCGACCGGCTTCGCAACGTACCTCGACCGCCTGCGTGACCGTCACAAACGCAAGACGTCGTTCATCGCCAAGCTCGGTCAGGCCAACCTGTGACACCGCGGTATGCCTTCACCACGTCCTGGCAGATGGGGGCAGACCATGGTGAAGAGGGCTCATCCCACTTCAGTCGCGGTCGGAATAGGGCCTACTCGATGACACGAGCGAGGTAGGCAGGCTCGATGTTGTCGTCCACCGTGATCTGCGGGTGTGGTTGGCCTTCGGCGTAGGGCAGGCAGCGTTCGGCCAGTTCCGGTGGAGTGGTGTTGTGTGCGGCGAGCCAGCGGATCCAATCGGGTAGCAGGGCTACGAGTTGTTTGGCGAAGTCGTCGAGGTAGTAGCCGTGCACGTGCCGCACGAACAGGGCGACGCGGTGTGGGGAGCATGTGCTGAACACGGCGTCGATGTTGTTGATGCACCAGGAGTCGGTCAGCTCCGTCGCCAACTCGTCCAGATCCACCGGCAGTTCCCGCTGGTCGGTGTCGTGAGCCTGGAGCCATGTGGTGAACTCGGCCGCTGCGGTGGCCGCGTCCATTCCGCGACCGGGGCGGGTTTCCTGCTGTCGCAACGTTTGCTTGACGGCTTCGGCCAAACGCTTGCTGCGGTGGTACTCGGCGAACTGTTCCACGTTTTCCCCGCCGGAACGTAGGAGTCCTTCCTCGGCGGGCAGCAACTCGGCCAGCAGCCATGGGTCGTCCACCGGGGCCAGTTCCGTGTCGGCGGCGGCGATCGGGCCGACCCCGGCCTGCCAGGCGGTCAGCGCTGCTTCGGGTGTGGGGTAGTAGCCGCTGTGCACGGTGAACGCCTGGTGTCCGCAGGCGTCGATGTCCCACAGGTACCAGCGCTCCGGCTGGTCCGCGGTGGTGATCGGCGCGGTGACGGCGAACCGGCTGCCGTAGCGGTCGCGGGTCCACAGCACCGTTCCGGTCACCGTGGGACCTGGTGGCGCGGGCGGCAGCACCCGCCTTCCCGACATGTCCCGCAACCGCGTGATCGCGTCGGCCGCGGCCTCGCTGTGCGGATACGGCAGGATGTCGGCTACGGCGGTGAGTACTCGCCACGGAGCACGCCACGCGTCGGCGTCGTTGGTGATCGCCTCCACTGCGGCCGCAGCCGCTGTTACCAAGGCTGTGGCCAGGTGACTCGGGCCCGGCCGGTCGTCCAGCGGGGCCTGTTCCGCCTCGCTCAACACAGTTCCCATCCGCAGGCACAACGCGTCTTCCACGATCGCATCGGGTTGGTTCGCCATGACCGCCACGAGGTCCGCGACCAGATCTGTTGCCGCAGCGGCGGCCCTCGACCTACGCCCCGCGTCGATCTGCTCCCGGTAGGCGGTCAGATCATGCAATGCCTCCGCCAGCGTGTGGGGATCCTGCCCGCCCGGAACAGCGGCAGATCCGCGCTGGTTCACGCGGGCCGGCTTTCGGGACCAGCCGGACTTCCCGGGCTTCTTCTTCCGTTTCCGCGACACAGGCACCGCAGAAGCATAGGCAACCCGCCCCGCCTTTCAGCCGCAGGCAGCGCCGCGCCGACAAGCCGTGACCGGCCGGCCAGCCGGTCTTCTCGCTGCACCGCACCTCGCCCGCCGCGCACAACTCCAGCACCACCCGCAGGTTACTCAGGCTGCAGGTCGTTGAGGCCCCGCCGGTACGCCTCGGCATCAAACTGTTCGTGTTTGGCCAGGACGGGGTGCATGTGCTCGGTGAGGACCGCGGCGATTCTGTGCAGGATGTCGTGCCGGTTCATGCCATGGTCGCGGAGCCGCTGGGCGGCTTGCCACACCTCGGGTGGGTCGTCGTCCCACAACTGGTTGGCGATCACCTCGTGCATCGTCAGATGCAGCCGGGGGCTGTGCCCATCGAGTTCGCCCTCGAAGAGCGGATCGGCCAACGCCTCGTGGTATTCGGGATGCTCACCTTTGACGAGGAGCCCACGCTCATCCGGGTCGGCGGGGTTAAGCCAGTCGAACCGCTCGTCTTCGATGACGGTGCTTCGGTACGGCACGGTGAACACCCGCCGGTCCAGGATGCTCTCGACCTCGGCCTTGTCCACCGACGGCGGAACGTTGTCCAGATATGTCGCCGGGTCGACATCGCCTTCTGCCGGCGGTCCTGGCGGCGAGTCGTACTCAGGAGGCCGGGAGGCCCGCCTCCTTCGACCGGATTTCGTCGGCTTGCGCCTGCGCCTCTTGCTCACCGGGCTCACGAAATCCAGGTTCTCATGACGCGCCGGCGCGGACTCGTCGGGACCGGCAGTTGGCTCCACTACAGTGTGGTCGATGTCGGCGCACGAGCCATTTTCCGGCCGCCAGGAACTGCCCGCGGCGCTGCGCGGATTTCTCGATCGGTTGGCCGGTGCCCCGGTGGTCGATCCGGTGGCGTCAGCCTTGGTGGATCAGGCTGTCGCGGTGCTGCGCCGGCCCGGGTTCGACACGTTGTTGTCATTGCCGCAGCTGACGTTCCAGCCGTTCGACTACCAGCAGGAAACCGCAGCGACGGTGTTGCGGCGGATGCGCGGCCGGGCGATCTTGGCTGACGAGGTCGGGTTGGGCAAGACCATCGAGGCCGGGTTGGTCGCCTCCGAGCTGCGGATGCGGGGCCTCGCGGACAGGACGTTGGTGATCACGCCGGCGGGGCTGGTCGAGCAGTGGCGAGACGAGCTGGAACGCAAGTTCGGCATGCCCACCGCGATCCTGTCCGGCAGTGACGTCACCCCGGACGGGCGCGGCAACGGGCCGGTGTTGTTGGCCTCGCTCGCCACGGCCCGCCGTGACCCGTTGAAGTCGAGGCTCACTGGCACCGCGTGGGATTTGGTGATCGCCGACGAGGCACACCGGCTGCGCTCCACACGCAGTGCGTCAGGGAAGCTCATCCGGGCGCTGACCGCGCGGTTCCTGTTGCTGCTGACCGCGACCCCGGTGGAGAACCGCCTGCAGGACCTCTACGAGATGATCTCTCTGGTGGCGCCCGGTCTGCTGGGCACCCCGAGCCAGTTCCGCGCCCGGCACGCCGCGCCCGGCGGTGATGGCGGTGGTGTTGGTAGCCCGCGCAACCTCACCGAACTGAGGGCCAGGAGCCGCCAGGTGATGGTGCGCCACCGGCGCAGCGAGGTGGCGTTGCGGCTGCCACAACGCCTCGCCGAAACCGTCCTGGTCACCCCGGACACCGACGAACGGGACATGTACGCAGAACTGGCTGAGCGGATCCGGGTCGAGGCGAAGGAGGCCACGGCCGCGCGACGGATCGCGTTGCGCTCGGCTGCTCGGCTGGCCGGATCCACGCCGGCCGCCGCTGCTCCGACACTGAGAAAGCTCGGCTGGACCGACTTGGCCACCGCGGCGGAGGCGATCACCAATCCGGCCAAGGTTCGCCTGCTGGTGGCCAGGTTGGGTGAGCACGCGGCGCGCGGCGAGAAGGTGCTGGTGTTCACCGCGTTCCGGCAGACCGTGGACGCCGTGGCCACGGCCACCCGGGCTGCCGGGATCGACGCGGCCGTCTACCACGGCAGCCTCCGGCGCGCGGAGAAGGAACTCGCCATCGGTTCCTTCCGGGACGAGAAACCGGTGCTGCTGTCCACCGAGTCCGCCGGTGAGGGCCGCAACCTCCAGTTCTGCCACGTGATGGTCAACCTCGACCTGCCGTGGAACCCCATGCAGATCGAGCAGCGCCTCGGCCGGCTGCACCGGGTCGGCCAAACTCACGACGTGTTGCTGACCAACCTGGCCTGCCGGGGCACCATCGAGGAGCGGATCCTGCACGTCCTCGAAAACAAGATCAACATGTTCGAGCTGGTCATCGGTGAGTTGGACATGATCCTCGGCCGGATCAACGAGGACTTCGACTTCGAGCAAGCCGTGTTCGACGCGTTCACCGCCAGCGAGGACGGCAACGCCTTCGGCCGGCGCATGGACGAACTCGGCGACGACCTCGCCGCAGCCCGCGCCGGCTACCTGGCGGATCGGGGCACCGTTGATGCCCTGGTGGGGGAGGATGACGCGTGAACCCGGCGTTCACCTTCTGGCTTGACTATCTGGACGCTCGGGGTGGCCTGTGGGAGCGGTCCGGCGACGCCGTTCTCGCCGTGCTGCCCGAGCAGCTCGCCGCCACCCACGATTTGCCGGAGTCGGCGCTGATCACCGATGACCCGGACATCTCCCGGGAGGACGGCGTCCTGTTCCTGGGCGCTGGGCACCCGGAGATCGCTCGGGCCGCCGAGTCGGTCATCAGCAACGGTGACGTCAGCGCGCTCACGCTGCCCCACCGCGGGCAGCCACTGTCCACTGAGGACCTTCTGGCCAGGATTCGCGAACTCGTCGCCGTCGACCACGGCCGGATCGACGCCACCAGCGCGCCGATCCGCGCCCACCGCGCGACTGTGCGCCTCGCCGCGCTGGTCACGCACACAGTTTCGGCGGAAGACCAGTTCACCGAGGTCGTCGAGTGCCTGGTCGACATCCCCACCTGGATCGACTGGCCGGAAAAGGTGGCTGCCCAGTTGCGCGAGGCGATGACGGTCGACGTCACGCCAGGCCGACGACTGCCCGCCGACGTGATCACCCCGGCCTTGGCCGCCGCTCACCAGGTGCTCGACGCGACCGCGACAGCACGCGGCCGAATCCTCGCCACCGGCGCGGACGCGGAACGCGACGCCGAGCTGACCAGGGCCCGCGAGTACTACGCCGCGGCGCTGGCCGCCATCGACAAGCGCCGCATCGGCGCCGACCCGCAGCGCACAGCACTGCTGGACGCTCGGGCCGAGGCGACGGCGGCCGAACGTGACCGGCGCATGGCCGAGATCGAGGAGAAGTACCGTCACCAGCACGAGTTGCGCCCCTACCGCCTCCACCTGGTCGACATACCTGTGTGGCGGCTGGACACCGATGTCCGCCGCGGCGACCGCCGCTGGCCGGTGACCTTCGATTACCTGCCGTTGACCGGCACGCTCGCCCCCACCCGCTGCCTGGCCTGCGACGCACACGCTCCACTGGTGGCAACCAAGACCGGTCTTCGCTGCACCTCCTGCGTTCCATCCAAGCCCGAACCGCCCGCACCTCCCACCGCCACGAAGCCACCGAAGGACGATCGCCGCACGCACTCCGAGCAACCGAAGCCCCGACCCACACCGCAGGCACCGGACAAGCCCGCGCCGACACCGGTGAAGAAGAAGCCCGCACCGGTCGCGACGCCGCCGGCAAGGAAGTCGGCACCCGCCGGTCCCGTCCTGCCGAGGAAGGCCGAGGAGCGGAAGGTCGCCGACTTCTGGCAACTGGTGGCCGCCGGCGAACGCCGCAAGCTCGCGCGCCTCATCGCGTCCAACTCACCGCTGGCCGCGCTGAACCGCCTGTACGGCCCGGCGGGCCCGGCGTTCGGGATCGGCGTACCCGTCGGCGAGACCCCGGTGAGCTTCACTTGCCACAACTACGATGAACCCGTGGCCGGACAGCGCGGCGGTACCGCCGGTGTCCTGCAGACTGATTATGACCAGTACCAGTACCTGCTGCTGTGGTCACGGGACCGGCTCATCGAGGAGATCCTGCCCTACTCGATGCCCTGGCACCCGGGCACGATCGCCCGGTTCCGAAGCGGATCGGTCACCCACGCCCCGCCCTCGCACGTGCCCCTCGACCAGGTCGCCGCGCTCCTGCTCACTAAGACCACCCCGCGCCACGGCCTGACCTTCACCGCCCGCGCCCTGGCCGCATGGTGGCGCCTACCCGACCTCGACGATCTGCTCGCCCAGTTCTCACCACCCGTACTCGCCGCCGCCGTCGACCGAGCCGTCCGCTACTGGTCCGGTGCCGCGCAGGCCACCTACCCGGAGGTCGCTGAGGCGTTCCGCGCCGACCAGGCCGCTGTCCGCAAGGCGACCCCCATCCTGCAGAAACGCCTGCAACTCAGCGGCACCACCAACTGGTAAGCCGATGAATTCCCAGAACCAGACGAAACTGCGGCGCGAGATCGCCGCTGCCGGCACCGCCGCTGTCGCCAGGAACGGCTACGTCACCGCGATCGACGCGTTGCTCGCCACCGGCTGGCTTCGTCCTGAGAAAGTCGAGGACTGGCGGCGCGGCCGCGTGCCGTATCTGGAGCAGGTGACGGTCGCCAGCCTGTCCAAGATCAGTACGACGATGCGGATCTTCCGAAGCTGGGCCGAGAGCGAAGGCCTGCGCCCCAGCGAGACGGTCTACGTCAGTTGGACCAGGGATCGCCGTCGACTGCGGTTCTCCAAATCGGGAGACCCGAACATCGAGCGCGCCTACCGCACCCACTGGCGGCCACCCAGGATGAACGGACACCGTGGGGAAGCCTGAGCCGGCCGCCACATCGGCGACGTCCGCCGACGACTTCTCGTCGTGTGACCACACGGCCCGACGTTACGTCGTCAGCTTGTGTAGCCGTTTGTTGATGGCCTCGGCGTCGAAGGGAACGGGTTCCTCCGGTTCGTCGGGGTTGTAGTACTCGATCGGGTTGTCGCCGTTGCCGGCGACGCATTCCGGTTGTGGTAGGTAGGGGGTGTTCGTGGAGGACCTTCTCCAGCACGATCTCGTGTTTCCAGCTCGCGCCGAGGTCGTAGGTGTGGGAGATCGTCGTCTTCGGGTGGGGCAGCGCCTGGTGCGACCGCATCGTGTGCTCGGGCGTGGTCTCCTCAAGATCGTGGAAGGGGTCGGCATAGCGGCGGTGCCCCACGGTGAATATGTGCAGGTGGTCGTCGTCCCAGCCGAACAACGCCGTGATCACGTGGTGGAGCGTCTCCAGGGTGGCGTTCTCCGTGATCAGCACCCGGCGCCAGCATTGCCCGGACAGGGAGATCTTGAGTTGTTGAACTGGGATGGCCGACCCGGCCACGGCGGCGAGGGCTTCGGCGACATCCGTCGCGTGTGGGTGCCTGCTGCCGGCGATCAGGTCGATCCCGCCGGCATTCAGGTCGATTTCGGTGGAATCGAGCGCATCCGTGGCGGTGTAGCGTGCGGCGGCGACACCGTGGTGGACGAGATCGGCGTGGGCGTACTCGGTGGCCAGCCAGACCAGGTCCTCGGCGCCGGGGCGTGGCGCCAGTTCGTTTTGGTGTGCCAGGAGACGGGTGTGCGCGGCCAGGTTGTCGGGCAACGGTTCGGTGGCGCGCAGCGCGGCGATCGCGTCGTCTCCCAAGCCGCTGATCAGGTCGACGGCCGTGATCCGTTCGGCCGGGGTCGCGTCGGTGGCGGCCCGGACAAGTTCGGCCACGATCTGGTGCGCGGTGCGTTCGCCGAACCAGCGGCGGGCCCGGTTCCACGAGTCGACCTCGTCGGTGCCGGTCAGCAGACCCAGCAGGTCGGCCGCCGGTAGCTCGGGGGTGATCTGCGGCGGTACCACCTTCCGCAGCTCCGCGTGAACCCAGGTGCCCAGCGGTGTCAGCCGCGTTCCTTCCATGGCGCCGAACAGGCGCAGCAGAGCCAGCGTGGCTTCGGCCGGGTGGACTCGGCCATGGCGCTGCGGGTCCGCCCGGATGTCCCAGTCGCCGCGGTCGTACATGACGTGGCCGACGCGGCGCTGCAAGCCCCAGCCCTCGTCGACATGCTCGCTGGTCACCACGTCCATCGTCACCAAGGCAGTGATGCGGGGGTCGACGCCGATGGTGTCGGCGGCCTCGGCAGCAAGCAGCGCCTGCAATCCCGCCCACCAAGCGGCCAGCGGGTCCTCCAGCCGACCGGCCCGGACCGCGCGGTCGCCTGCGATCGCGATCAGACCGGCGGTGACTGCCGTGAGCCACGGCCGGTGCACCTCGGGCTTGTCCGCAGCCCGTCGAACCTTCGCGCGTGTGAACATCCCCAGCGCTGACGCGGCAGCAGGAACATCAGCGGGCCGAAGCGACCCACCGGGCGTGACAGGTACGCCGACCTCGCCCACCCACCCGGCCAGACGAACCGCCGCCACGACCACGGGACAGGCGCCGGCAACGCGCGAAAGATCCGAAGACATCTGGCCGAAGATACCGACGACCTGGCCGCCGGCGCGCTGGCGGGTAGGGCGGCCTCCGTGCGGGATGCCGATCACTACCTTGCGGGCATGCTCAACCGTGCCTCCGTCAGGATCGTTCGGGATGTCCGTGAATGGTTGTCCGGTCTGGCTGACCATGGCGTGTCCGAAGTTGACCGGCTGCCTGGCGGGGACGCGGTCTGTTGCGTCGAGGTTCTGCTCGAGGCACGGGAGAACTGGCTCAGCATTCCCGACGCCACGTTGTGGAAGACCGGTAACGCGCGTCGGCTGCTCCCCGGCTCCCCGATGTCTACCGGCTGACCGAGCACGGCCCCGCCGTGCTGCGGGTGCGTTGACGGGTATCAACGGTGTGCCGAGAGTGCACCACAAGGCGCTGCCGATCGATCCGTTCGATTCGGGAGCTGCTGCACTGTCGGGCACAACCGTGATCTTGTCAGGCTCTGGACAAGCAAATGTCCTATGTGGAGGCGATAGGTGCCGCTGGTGATCGCCGGCCGTCGGCCAATGGCCGTCATCGAACCTGGGTATCTACTGCTGGTGGACTCGAGACAGTGAAGAGGTTTGCCCACCTGGGTGACGCCTGCGAGGTGGGTTGCGGGAGAGTTCTCTGGTGAGAGAGTACATTGGGACGAAAGTCATCCTGTCAACGGCGGCCGAATGTGGGTTCTGGCACGGTTTCCGTGATTTGGCCCGTCAGGTCAGTCGGCGAGTAGGACGCGTTTGCGGAGCAGGTCGGGTTTGGCGCGGCCGAACATCTGACGTTTGAGCATCTTCAGGCGGTTCACATGGCCTTCGACGATCCCGCTGTTCCACGGCAGGGTGAGCCCAGCGGTGACCGCGTCCAGATCACGGCGCAAACCGCGGACGAACGAGTGAAGTGCTGGCTGGTCGTCGGCGTCGACGGCGGTCATCCACGCCTCCAACTCGTGACCGCGTCGGTCACACATCATGGCGGCGAAGGAGCGAACGTGGTTGGCCAATGCGGCCAGGTGGGAACTGGCCGCGAGAACAGCGTCCAGCTTCTGCTGGGCAGTCCCGTCCATGGTCGGCGGATCGGTCATGATCCAGCCGACGACACGACGGACTGAGGGCGGCTTGCGCGGCGGCTGGGGAGCACACGAGGTCGTGCGGAACTGGCTTAAGTATTGGCGCACCAGGGTTTGGCCGCCGCGATAGCCGCGTACGGTGATCTCAGCGAACAGGGCGGTGGCGTTGGTGCAGCCCTCGTTCCAGCGCTGGTGCAGGTACGGAGCGAACGGCTCAAGGACGCTGGTCCGACGCCCAGTTCCATTGCGGGTCAACAACTCTTCGACGCCCTCGGCCCGCGCGAAGCGGCGGACGGTGCCGCGCGAGAGACCAAGCCGCCGGCAGATTTCCCTGATCGCAGTGCCGTCAGCTAAGAGCGCATGCACGGCCGCGTGCCGTTCGCGCTCGAACAGCCCACCGATCCGACCGGACTGCCGAGGCAACCGGTGCCGCGGGAGGCGGGTCCCCGGCTGGGTCAGGTTGCCCGTCACTGTCGGCCTGGCCTTCCGTGCTGCTGCTGGTGACGACGGTCACGGCGGCGGTCAAGCAGTCCTGGTGTCTGGCCACGGAGCGCTCGACGGCCTCGGCCAGGTTGTTCCAGATGTGCCACCGATCGGCGACCTGGATGGCGTCTGGTGCGCCGTCGCGAGCGCCATCGGCGTAGGCGCTGGCTCGGTCTCGGCAGACGATCTGCACGCCGGGATGGGCGCGCAGCCACTCGGCCAGTGTCTGGGCGGTGCGGTCGGTGAGCAGGTCGACCGGGCGGTGCGACTCGATGTCGACCAGGAGCGTGCCGTAGTGGTGACCTCGACGCAGGGCGAAGTCGTCCACGCCGAGCACTCTCGGTGTGGATCGGTCAGGGTCGGGAAGGCCACGAAGGATCCGAAGCAGCGTCATCCGGCTGACCGATGCCGCCAAGTGCCGAGTCAGCCGGGCGCCGGCACGGCCACCGAGCGCTAACGCGACCGCGGCCAGCGCCCGCTGCAAGATCGGAGTCCGGCGGGCGTGGCGGGATGCCAGCTCGGGTACCTGTTCGGCGAACGTCTTCTTGGTGCACTCGGCGTTGTCGCAGAACAACCGTCGTACTTGCAGCCGGATCAGCACTTCCTGACCTGCGGTGGCGGTGTCGGACAGATGGCGGTTGTAGCGGCTGTGCACTCTGCTCGAGGCAGTCCCGCAGCCAGGGCACGGCGCTGGCGTCTGGTTGGTGCGTGCCTCGATGCGCACCGCTGGCCCCGTCGTCCGCACCGCTTCGATCTGCACCTGGCTCAGGTGCGGCCAGAGAACCCGAACCACATCAAGATCAACGCACGTCACCCATGATCAACCACCAGGCGGCTGGCGCGAGGGCCGGGCCCATCACGGAAACCGTGCCAGAACCCGAATGTGGACCCAGCTAGGTCGCCCGGAAATGGACCCACCCTTTGGTTGATGTTGGTCTCTAGTCGTTGGTTTTGGCTGCGGGGACGCGGCCGAGGTCGCGGTCTTTGAGGCGGTAGCTGTCTCCCTTCATCGAGATCACTTCGGCGTGGTGGACCAGTCGGTCGATCATGGCCGCGGCGACGATGTCGTCGCCGAAGACCTCGCCCCAGCGGCCGAAGGGTTTGTTGCTGGTGACGATCAGGCTGGCTCGTTCGTAGCGGGATGAGACGAGCTGGAAGAACAGGTTGGCTGCTTCGGCTTCGAAGGGGATGTAGCCGACCTCGTCAATCTATGCCGAACTCGGCATAGATTGACCTATCCCGACGCTGCGACTATGCCGAGCCTGCGATGGCGTGAGAACGAAAACCGTTGCGGTGGTGGGGATCTGGCGAGTGGGGCGAGTGTAGCGGTCGGCATAGTCACAGGCTTTCGAGGAAGACGAGCAGCTTGTCTCCGGGCTGGTAGCGGCCAGGTGCGGCGCACGGCGGTGTTGTGGCATCGAGGGCACGTTGTTTGATGGTCATGTCGGCATGCAGGTAGATACTGGTGGAACGTGGATCCGCGTGGCCAAGCCAAAGCGCGATCACCGCGGTGTCGACCCCGGCCTGCAGCAACGACATCGCGCAACTGTGCCGCAGTACGTGTGGATGTAGCTGCTCCGGCCGGATCGTGGGACATGCCCGTCCAGCGGCGGCCGCGTGCAAGCGGACGAGGCGCTCGACGGCGTCAACGCTGAGCCGCCGGCCGGTGCGGGTCGGGAACAACGGCTGGTCGTTGCGACCGTTGCGTTCGGTCATCCAGACCCGCAAGACAGCCTGGGTGCCCGTGGTCAGGGGAACGGCCCGGCGTTTTCGGCCCTTGCCGAGGCATCGGACGCTGGCTCCGTCTCCGAAGGTGACGTCGTCACAGTTGAGTCCGATCAGTTCGGACACGCGCAGCCCGGTCTGGACGGCCATTAGCAGCAGGGCGCGGTCGCGGCGGCCCTCCCAGCGACCGGTATTGGGTGCGTCGACAAGGGCGTCGATCTCGGTCGCGGTGAGGAACGCGATGAGCTGCTTATCGAACCGTTTGGCGGGGACCGCCAACACTCGCTGGATCAGTTCGGCGTGCTCAGGGTGACGCAGCGCGGCGAACGCGAACAGCGACCGGATGGCGGTCAGTCGCAAGTTGCGGGTGCGCGGACTGTTGCGCCGATCGCTTTCCAGATGGTCGAGGAACGCCGCGACCAGGTTGGCATCGAGGTCGCTCCAGTCCAAAGTGGTCGGTGGCTTTCCGGTCTGCTGCTGCACGAATCTGAGCAGCAGCTTGAGCGAATCACGGTAGGACGCGATCGTGCGGGGGCTGACTTGCCGCTGGTTGGTTAGCCGCTCGGTGAAGAACGCTTGCATCGTGGGCGCGATCGAGCTCATCGGGTGCTCGCCTCCCGCCCGGATTCCAGCCGGTGTGCGGCCAGGGCCAATAGTTCCGGCGCGGCCGACAGGTACCAGTAGGTCCATCGCGGGTCTCGATGACCGAGATAGGTCGACAGCACCGGCAGTCGGGCGTCGACGTCTTCTCCGGCCCGATACCAGCCGATCAGGGTGCGCACCGCGAATGTGCGACGAAGGTCGTGAATTCGCGGCGGGCAGGCCGCACCGGTTCCGATTCCCGCGCTGTCGCACAGGTTTCGGAACACCGCGTGGATCGTGGGATAGACCATCCTGTTGCCCCGGATCGAGACAAAGAAGCTCACGGTCGTGGGCTTGCGGTGAACCTCGTCGCGCCGGCGGGCGTAGTGGTGCAGCGCGGTCAGCACTGATGCCTGCACCGGCACCAGGCGAGACTTGCCGAACTTCGACTCACGGATCGTCAGCACCGCGTCGGTATCGTCGACGTCGCCGCGGTCGAGCCGGATCGCCTCGCCGACCCGCATGCCGGTGGCCGCGAGCAGTCCGAGCAGCGTGTGGTGGGTCGCTGAGGCGAACCGGGTCCGCAGGCTCTGTGCTCCGGTCAGCAGCGTGTCAATGTCGGCCGGGCTGAAGATAAACGGCTCGTGGCGACGTCGCCAGGAGGCGACCAGCCCGAACGGCGGGATCTCGGTGCGCGGGTCGAGCCCGGCCAAGTGCCGGGCGAAGCCGCGCGCGATCGTCATCCGACGCGCCGCCATCGTGGTCGACGGGTCCACCTCGGGCGCGTTCGCCCATTCCACCGCGGCGGCCACGGTCACCGTCACCAGGCCGGCGTTGTCGAGGAAGGCGACGAAACGCGGCAATAGCCGATGGTATTCGGCCAGGTCGTGGCCCAGGCGATTGCGCAGCCGCAGGTAGTCCGCTGCGGCCTTTGCCAGCGCGCTCATCGCCGCTCTCCCGGCCAGGGCAGAGCGATCGACCGCAGCGTTGCCAGGTCGACCTTGGCATAGAGCGCGGTGGTGGCCAGGTCACGATGGCGAAGCACCTGACCGATATCGACGAGCTTCACTCCGCGCCGCAGCATCTCGGTGGCCAGCGAGTGCCGCAGCCGATGGGCGCCGACTCGGCGCAGCCCGGCCCGGTCGCACGCGCGGCGCGTCACGTCACTGACCAGGTCCGGCCGGATTCCCCGCCGCGGTGCCTTGCAGGAGAGGAACACCGAGCGCACCGAGGTCGCTGGCCGGACGTCGGCGAGGTAATCAGCTAACGCCTGACCGACATCAGCAGGCAGCGGCATCCCGTCTTCGCGGGACGCCTTGCCGCGCAGGATGATCCGGCCGCCGCGCCAATCGATATCGCCCAGCTTCAGCCGCGCCACCTCGATCGAGCGCAGCCCTAGCCGCGCGACCAGCATCAAAATCGCGTAGTCGCGTACCTGCACCGGGCCGCACCGATCACAGCTGTCCAGCAACCGCTGCACATGGCCGGCGGGCAACGCCTTGGGAATGCTCGTGTCGCGCCACCCTGCGACCGGGGGAACCGCCGTGGTCAGCAAGTGCGGCGTCAACCCGCGCACATACAAGAACTTCAGCAGCGACCGCAGTTCGGCCACCCGGCCCTTGGCCGAGCCGACACTGACGCGTTCGCTCTCGCGCAACAAGAACGTCACCACCTGCGCCCCGCTCAACGCCCCGAGTTCGATGGCGTCGTCGGTCAGCTGTTGCAGGAACCAGCGGGCGAGATTCTCGTATCGGATGATCGTCATCTCCGCCAAACCCCGCTCCGCAGCAAGCCATCCGCGGTAGTCGACCAGCAACCTCTCCAGCGCCGATTCCGACGCGGGCGGGTCTCCGATCACCTCTTCGCCGCGCAGGAACCGCAGCAACGGTGCGAAACTCTTGACACTCGGCACCTTGCGCCGCCCCGCAGCCAGGCAATCGCTACCGAAGTCGGCGATCACCGCCGAAGACAGTTGGCCCGGCTGCACGTCGTGCTCCTGCATCCACCGGCCCAGCGCGCCCATGTCCGTCAGCATGTTGCCTACTGCCAGAACCGAATACCCCTGCTCCGACAAGCTCGTTCGGAAACCCGAGACAAACGGCCCCATCCGACCAGGCTTCCTCCTCGTTCCAGACATGACCTCGCCTCCGTCCTGGAGCACCCTGCTCCGACACCAGAAGCGTCCACCTCCGACCGGAACTATGCCGACCAAACAGCAGCGCGGAGACCAATCACCCTGCGCTTTCGTTCTCACGCCATCGCAGGCTCGGCATAGTCGCAGCGTCGGGATAGGTCAATCTATGCCGAACTCGGCATAGATTGACGACATTGGGCTGCTGCCGGTCAGCCCGGATGCCGCCGAAGGCTTCTACAGGCTGGTCGATGCCGCCTACGAACGACGAGCCCTCGCTGTCAGCTCGAACCTGCACCCGTCCGGGTTCGACGAAATCATGCCCAAAACCCTGGCCACCGCGACGGTCGACCGGCTGCTGCACCACGCCCACGTCGTGGTCACCCAAGGTGACAACTTCCGGCTCGCCCAGGCCACCTCCGGCAAGGGGGTGACGCCCTTGACCTGATCCCAGCCCCAACCAAAGGCGGGAAATATCTGGCCGCCGTTGGGGAGAACAGGTGGCCACCAGCGGGGAGAACTCCAGGCCGTCTATGGGGAAAACTGAAAGGCCATTGACATTCGAACCCCGCCCTGCTGGCCAGCTCAACGCGAGGCCGCATGGCACGCGGCGTCCCCCACATGCGAGACGCATGGTCGACACCGAGTGCAAATGGCAGCGCGAAATCCATCGCTAAAGAGGCACTGCGCCTGCGCGTCGGTTCCCGGCGTCGATCATGTTCCCGCCGTGCGACGTCCGGGGTCGCTGGCGTCGGCATTTTCACTCCAGTGAGGTCGATCGTGAACGTGTCAGACGGCGCCGGGCGGAGAGGACAAGCCGATGACATCCAGTGACATCGAGCGACGCCAGTGATGCGCAGGAGGCCCGGTTCAAATCACGGCCCACACACTCACCGGGCACCACGTGTCGGAGACCGTGCGGCCGGGCGACACCGGTGCCGAGTTGGCCGCCACGACGGTCAAGCACTTCGTGGCCAAGGGCGAGCTGGTTCCGGAGGACTACGCGCTGACCCTGCCGCGCAGAGGCGGTGAAGCCGAGCTCGACCAGAGTGGACCCACGATGCCGACTTCTGAAGCTACGCCGCGGACATTAGGGCCGTGGGGCTCCGGTTCCTTTGGATCTACAGAGGCGGACGTGCTGGGGTTACTGGGAGCAGACCCAGAGACCTCAGTATGCGTCCGGTATCGGCCCCGTCAATGATCATGTAGAAACGGGGGTGGCGGGCGTCGTGGGCGTAGGCGTCCATCATGCTGGACCGTTCCCGGTTTGGTGGACACGAGGGGTAGGTGCCGCCCGATTGTTCGGGAGACGCATCAGTGGGTTCGACACGCCGCCGATTTACCGAGGAGTACAAGGCTCAGGCGGTAGCGTTGGTTATCGATGATCATCGGCCGATTGCCGAGGTCGCACGCAATATCGGTGTGCACGCGATAACGTTGGGGAGCTGGGTGAAGAAAGCCAGGGGGCCGATACCTCGGCGAGTACGCCATTGGAGGATTCGGAGCGCGCTGAGTTGGAGCGGCTGCGTGCGGAGAACGCCGAGCTGAAGATGCAGGTCGAGTTCGCAAAAAAAGTAGCGACCGTGCGCCACGAACACAAAGAGTGGGGAATGTAGGTATCTCTGTTTGATGTGGTGCTATGTGAGAGATGAAGGATTGGCCCTTCGGTGTCGCCCTTCGGGGGGAGATACCAAACCGCCTCATGCTGCGTTGGTTGGAGACCGTCGTGGTGAGCGATGAGGAAAAGGCGTACGAGATGCGTCAGGTAGGGGACGGGAAGGCGAGCGCAAGCGAATCACTGATGAAGTGTCGAAACTTTCAAGTGGTATCAGAACCGGGGTGTGGTCGTGACCCTGGGATGAGCCTGGCGGACACCCGGCTACTGGCCAGGCGGTACCCGGCATGAAGGTGACGCGAGCCCGTTCTGCTGCTCTCGCATGGAACGTGGGAAGGCGTACCCCGATACCGCTGTTCGCGGGGTACGGGCAGCGACAGGAAGCGCGCACAAGTGGCGGAAACCATGAGGCGCTGAGTACCGTCGCGGGGCACGCATTCGGACCGGCTCATAGTAGTGGAGAAGCTCCTGTAATGGGAGTGGAGCGAAGGTGCCGGACTGTCCAGATTAGTTCGTTCGAGCAACCGAAGACATTTCGGGAGGGATCGAGTGAGCGCGTCGAAGTCGACTGAAGAAGTCAAGCCGTTTCGTATCTCGAAGCGGGAAGTGTGGGAGGCGTACCAGAAGGTCAAGGCCAACGGTGGAGCACCGGGCGTGGATGGCTGCTCACTCGATAAGTTCGATGAGGATCTGAAGAACAATCTCTACCGGATCTGGAACCGGATGTCATCGGGAAGCTATTTTCCACCTCCGGTGCGGGCGGTGCCGATACCGAAAGATGGAGGCCGTGGGGTCAGAATTCTTGGCGTTCCCACGATTGCTGACAGAATCGCTCAAACTGTGGTGGCCCGAAGGTTGGAGGAGCGCGCGGAAGCAATCTTCCATAACGACTCGGACGGCTATCGTATTGGGCGGTCGGCGATCGATGCGGTGGCTAAGTGTCGGAAGCGGTGCTGGAAATACAACTGGGTGGTCGATCTGGATATCCAGAAGTTTTTCGACAGCGTGCCGTGGGATCTCATGGTCAAAGCGGTGGAGGCGAACACTGGCCAGCCGTGGGTCGTGTTGTATGTCAAACGGTGGCTACGTGCACCGTTGCAGCATCCAGGCGGGGCCCTGGAAAAGCGGGATCGGGGGACTCCCCAGGGCTCCGCGGTTACGCCTCCAACGCACTGGGCAATGGGGCTGATGGTCACCCTCCGTGTCGGTGTTGTCGGGGTGTTGCTCGCTGGGGGTGCGTTCCCGGATGGGTATGCGGTGCCGGATGGTGATCTTCTCGGGTCCGATGAGGACGTCCTTGACGAGCAGCCGCAGCACGCGTCTGCGTTCGTCGGTGGTGGATACTTCGGCGTTGCGGTGGAGTTGGGTGAGGAAGCCTTCGAGGTCGGCGGCGAGGGTGAGGTAGGCCTGGCGGTCGGCGAGCTGAGCATCGAGTGCGTCGATCTGGTTGCGCAGGTTGGTTTCCCGGGCGCGTAGTTCGTCGATGGTGATGAGTTGTTCGCCGAAAGCCTCGATCATGCGGGCGATCCCGTTGCTGGCCTTGGCCAGCGCGGTGTCCAGGCGTTTGCGTTGCTGCGCAACGGGATCGGCGGTGCGGGCGGAGTCGAGCCGCTTGTCGATTTCGGTGCGGATCAACTGCGGGTCGGCCAGCATCCCGGTGATGTGCTTCCAGACCACGGTGTCGAGGTAGTCGGCGCGGACCGGTTTGTTGGCGCAGACGCGTCCGCCTTGATAGCGGTAGTCGTCCGAGCCCAGGCACCGGTAGTAGTAGATCTTCTTGTTGGTGGTGCGGGTCGAGGTGCGGTAGTAGCCGTATCCGCAGCCGGCGCAGGCGGCCATGCCTTGCAGCAGCGAGGGAATCGTAGTGTTGCGGGCGGCGAATCGCTTGTTGTCGGCCAGGCGTTGGGCGACTCGACCGAAGGTGTCGTGGGTGATGATGGCCGGTACCGGGATCTCGGTCCACTCCTCGCGGGGACGGTCGACAGCCTTGGATGCCCGGGGTGTGGAGCGTCCTTGCAGCCGGGCCACCCGGTTGAGGCCGGGGGATTCGTGCACGACCCTGGTTTTGCCGAACACCGCGCGGCCGGTGTAGGCGGGGTTGCGCAGCATGCCCCAGATCACCGAGCGGTCCCACCGCTGCTTGCCGGTACGGGTCGGGACGTGTTGTTCGGACAGCCAGCGGGTCAACTCGGCGATCGAGGCACCCTCGTCGGCGTAGCGGCGAAACAACTCGGCGACCAGCACGGCCTCGTGCTCGATGATCTCGTAGGCGGCGCCGGTGTGCTCGGTTTTGCGGACATACCGGTAGCCGAACGGGGCGCCGGACAGCACGTTGACCGACCCGCTCTTGGCGCGGTGGGCCTTGCCGCGGCGGTAGCGCTCGAGGATCTGCGCCTTCTCGTATTCGGCGAACATGCCTTGAAACTGCACCAGCAGTTGGTCCTCTGGCGAGTCGCCACGCGGGCCGTTGATGAATTCCACCCTGGTGCCGGCGCGGGCGAACTCCTCGATCAGCAGGGCCTGGTAGGCGAATTTACGGGCCAGCCGGTCCGGCGAGTAGCACAGCACCACGTCGATCCCGACGCTGGCGACCATGTCGCGCAGGCGTTCCAGGGCCGGGCGGATCAGGGTGGCCCCGGAGTGTCCTTCGTCTTCGAGCACCCACTCGGCGGGGACCTCAAGCCCCAGCCCTGCGGCGTGTTCGCGCAGCGCCGCGGTCTGCGACGCGATCGTCTCGTCTTTCTTCTGCCGGGCCGAGGAGACCCGGGCGTAGATCGCCGCGCTGGTCATGCTGCGGTCCTTTCTGGCCGGTCCGTTCCATGCGGGCCCGTCGTGGTGGCACCAGGATGGCGTAGGCCACTGACACATCCGTGGCCGCGTGGCGGTCGAACACGAACTCGGTCTCGACCACCCGGGCGTTCACCGGCGAGGGCGCTTTCCGTGGCCCCGCGCCAAAAACTCGGTCAGGGCCTGGGTGACCAGGGCGGAGATCGTGCTGCCCGACTCACTGGCCCGCTGACGCACCCGAGCCACCAGCGCCGCGGGCAGCTTGACGGTGAACACCGTCGTCGCCTCCGGAATCGTCGACCGCCCAACGGAAGCGGCACGCTCGGCATACCGGCGGGCCTGGCGCACCGAGCAACCGAACCGCTCCGCCAGCACACGCGCGGCGTCGGCCACCGGCATGCCCGACTCGAGCAGTTCCACCGCTGCATTGACTCGACGGGCGTACTCCCCCGCGTCCACCCGAGCACGACCATCAGCCATGTCATAAGAGTACTACTCGACATGTCACTCTCCACTCGCGACACGCCGCGGCCGTTCCAGCCGCCGATAACTCAGCGTGACCTCGAACTCGAAGTTGCCCAGTGCGTTGGGGGCGTAGTCTCGCCAGTCCTGGCAAATCTGTTCCTCCACTACGCGTTCGATGCGTGGATGGCCCGGGAGTTTCCGGGCGTCACGTTCGAGCGATACGTGGATGACGCGGTAGTGCACTGTGGATCTGAACGCCAGGCGTACATGCTGCGGGCTGCGATCGGTCGGCGTATGGAACAAGTCGGGGTGAGGTTACACCCGGACAAAACCAAGATCGTGTACTGCAGGGACAGCAACCGGCGCGGTGATCATCCGAACATCTCGTTCACGTTCCTGGGGTACACGTTCGGGCCTCGGCAAGCGCGAGACAGGCAGGGCCGAAGCTTTACCTCGTTCCTGCCCGCGATGAGGGCTCTTCGAATTTGACCGGGGTTTGAACTGGTCGTGATGTTGCTGGGGGCAGCCAGTGGCAAGGGCCCGTGACTCTGTGAGTGATCATGTCTGTTGTCGAAGCAGAACGATCACAACAGAAGAGCCACGGGCATGGTCAACGATACGACCCGTCTGCTGGGCCTTGCCGGTCTGGCTGTCGTTCGGGTCGAGGACGCAGTACATGATGGGCCGGTCGTGCACCTGGTTACCGCGGACGAGCAGGCTTGTATCTGCCCGGGATGTGGAGTGCGGGCGAGGCGGGTCAAGGGGTGGGTGACGACCAGCCCGAGAGATCTGCCGGTGGCCGGCCGGCCTGTCGAGCTGCGGTGGTGTAAGCGTCGGTGGCACTGTGACCAGCAGGGATGCGACAGGAAGACGTTCACCGAGGCGATCGGGGAGATTCCGGCTCGAGCCCGGGTGACCACTCGGTTGCGGCAGGCGGCCGGTGCGGCGGTGGCCGATGGTGGGCGCACGATCGTGCAAGCCGCGCGTGATCACGGCCTGTCCTGGCCGGTGGTCTCGGCCGCGTTCACCGCACACGCCACGGCGGTGCTGCCGGACAAGCCGCAACCGGTGGCGGTGCTGGGGATCGACGAGATCCGCCGGGGCCGTCCACAATGGACCTGGAACGACGAACAGCAGTGCTGGGAGATCACGGTGGATCGCTGGCATGTCGGGTTCGTGGACCTGGCGGGCGGGCAGGGGCTGCTCGGGCAGGTCGAGGGCCGCACCAGTGTGGCCGTGCGGGACTGGCTCACCCAGTGGGATGAGGCCTGGCGTCAGGGCGTCCGGGTCGTGGCGATCGATATGTGCACGGTTTTCAAGGCCGCGGCCCGTGCCGCGTTACCGCAGGCCAGGCTGGTCGTGGACCACTTTCATCTCGTGCAGTTGGCCAACCAGGCCCTCACCGAGGTACGTCGCAGGGTCACCCTGCAGGTGCGGGGCAGGCGAGGACGGAAAGGCAACCGCGAATGGGAACTGCGCAACCGGCTGACCCGCTCCGCCGCCCGGATGCACGAGCAGCACCTGGACCCCATGATCGACGATCTTCGCGCGCTGCCCGCGGTAATCGGGACGCCGATCCTGGCCGCGTGGAACGCCAAGGAAGACCTGCTCGATCTGCTTGCCCTGGCCCGCACCCACCCGGACCGGGCCACGATCTGGGCCCGATTGTCCCGGTTCTACGAGCGGTGCGCCGCCTCGGGCCTACCCGAACTGGAGCGTCTGGCCGGCACGGTCTCGGCCTGGTGGCCCGAAATCCTCGCCTTCCTCGACACCGACATCACCAACGCCGGATCCGAAGGCACCAACCGTGTCATCAAAACCGTCGCCCGCGACGCCTACGGTTTCCGCAACCCCGCCAGCCAGCGACTCCGCACCCGTTGCGCCACCACCCGCAAAGCCCGAGGATGCCTCAACCCCGCATAACTTCGAAGAGCCCTGAATGCCCGTTTGACTCTGCTTCCGTCACACGGGAAGGACAATCCGGACAGCTCACCCGTGAACCGTTCCCTGCTTGGTGGACACAAGGTTAAGTGCCTCAGCGCGGGCGCCTTTGGGCGACAAGGCCGAGACCACCACGATGCTGCCTACGATCACGGCGTTCACGACCGTCCGCTGCTACCGCACCATCTACATCCAGACTGGCGAACACCTGCCAAGAATTTACGATTCAGGACACTAGTCTTGCGCCGGTTGAGTGATCATTCTATCGTCGGCAGAAACTTGGAAGCACTCGCCGAATATTGGCCGGGTAATTAATTCACGGTAGGAAGAATGAAACTGAAGACGTCGAGATGGGTCACCATCACCTGTGCAATGGCTATCGCGGGGCCGGGTTTCGCGGGGCAGCCCGCCCTGGCTTCTGACAATTTTATTGAAGTCACTTATGACGGCAATAGCGCCTATCAGGCGAAGGCCGATGACGACCCCGGGGACGGCAACATGGGGTGGGTTTGGGTCTACACCGATAATTATATATTCCCGGCTCATGTCGACTACTACCTGACGAACGACAACTCTATGCATACGCTCCAGACACCCGAAGAGGAAAAGGGTACGAATTTCAGGACGTTTAAAAATCAGACTGTTAGGGCCATTCGAGTCTGCGGTCCGGGCAGACTCCACATGGGATGCTCCAACGGCGGCGCTTTTACCTGGTTTAAGCAGTTTCAGTGATGACCTCGAGAACAAGGAGTTTATTCAAAATCCCAAGTGATCGAGAAGAAGAACAGGCCTTGGGCTGCGTCGTAGGCTTCGTGGTAGGTGGAGCAGGAGCGACGGTAGTCGGTGTGCAGGATTCGCCATGATTTGAAGTGGGAGACCACGCGCGTTCGGATGGGAGCGTGGAGCGCTGAGATGGCGGCGTTGCTTTCTTTGTGTCGTTTGCTCAGCTGTCCCTTTCGGCTTCTTTCGTGGTGTGACGAGGCTGGTGCCTTGATAGCCCTTGTCGCCGATTCCGCCGCCGGAGTTGCGTAGGATCTCCGCGATCGGTGTCTCGTCGAACGCGGTCGCATCGTGCTGCTCCCCGGAAGGGGATCAGAAATATAGACAGGGTTTCCATCCAAGAGGCTAACCAACTCTGCGTTGAAACCGGTGACGCCGCGTTTGCGGCTCCAGAGCTCGTTGTGGTCGGCGTAGGACTAGATCAACTAGGCCCCTTGAACTTCGACATTTGAATCAAGTTTTTCGGCGGCATAGCGTCGAGTGTGCCCGCTCCATATCTACAGATTCGTTGTCTGACCAGCCACTTTGGAGTGGCACGGCCGGTCATCACGGATGATCGGACTTCGGCGCAGCGGGTGGCGGCGGTCTGCCGATCATGACCGCAGGTCCTTGCGTGAGCTTGGCCAAAATCAAGCTGGTCGCGGAAGCCCAGCTCAGCCATCTACCTCGGCGGTCCGAGGCGACGCCTCACTACTAGGATAGCCGGACTTCGTGATCTTTGCCGGTGAAGGGGCACCAAGCGCCGCCCAGACCGATGGCCTGGGCGTGGGTATGCCGGATGAGTGAGGTCGTTGTCAGTCAAGGTGGGGACGGCCGCAGCACTTCTTGTACTTGATGGCCGAGCCGCACCAGCAGGGTGCGTTGCGGGCAGGGGGCCAACTGACCGTGCCGCCCTCCTCGAGGATCTCGTTCATACAGGCCAGGCGGGTGTCCTCATCGGTGGGGTCACTCTCGGTACGAGTCGTGAACTCCAGGAGTTTCGCGGTGGTCAGCGGCACCATGGTGATCCGAGCGATGCCGGCCTCGGACAGTTCCCGATTGGCGGCTTCCCGTTCGGCGATGATGGTGTCGGCCTCGGCGTGTTCGACCAACCGCGGCCAGGCTTCATGCGCGCGGGGAATCTCGTTGCGGGGCCAGAACAACACCCGCACCTCACGCGGCGCTGGCGGTGTCAGGGCGCGGGCCAGGTCCTCGGCCTGCTCGGACAGGGCCTGGACCGACTCGTCCAACTCGTCCGGGGGTATCCCCAGCGCGTGACGCACACGTCGGCGGCCAGCCACGATGTTGTTGGCATAGGACAGGAACCCGAACTCGGTGTCCCGGTCGGCCATCTCCTGCTCGGTCAGCCGAGCCACGGCCATGTTGAACCAGGTCAACGCCTGCTGATGCTGGCCACGGTCTTCCAGCAGTTCAGCGGCCAGGTGATACGGCGTTGGCGAGGACGGCCGCTGGTGCCGCAGCTCATCGAGCTGGGCCTGGGCCTGCTCGATCTGGTCGAGGTCGAACAGGACCTCGACCAACTCCACCCGGGCGTTACCGCCATCCTCACCGCCCAGGGCAATAGCCTGGGTCAACAGCGCGATGGCACGGTCGTGGTCACCGGCCTGGTGCCACGCCTCGGCCGCCTCGACCAGGATCTGCCCCCGCTCATCTGGATAGTGCTCCAGTTCGGCTTCCAGTTCTGCGGCGATGGCCGCGGCGGGTTTCGTCCTCACCTGAGGCACTGTATTCCCCGCCCCGCAAACGATCACTGCGGCATGGGACAGGGCATGCCTGCGGTTGACGATCATGTGAACGTGGTAGGACACGGTGTCGACCCGGCCGGTTGGCAGGACAGGTTCGAGGCGGTGATGGCCCGGATCGCGGGTCGGTTCGCGCGGGTGGAACCGCGCCGCCGGGCGCGCGCGTTCGTGCTCGGCCTGCTGTCGGATCTGCCGCGCAAGAACTGCTGGACCATCGCCGAACACGCCGGGGACGCGACACCGGATGGCATGCAGCACCTGCTGCGCGGCGCGGTGTGGGACGCCGACAAGGTACGCGATGACATCCGGCAGATGGCATGCGAACACCTGGGCAAGGCTGAGGCGATGCTGGTGGTCGACGAGACCGGCGACCTCAAACACGGCGATCGGACGGCGGGAACCCAACGCCAGTACACCGACACCGCGGGCCGGATCGAGAACGCGCAGGTCGGCGTGTTCCTGACCTACACCACCGCCGTCGGGCACACCGTGATTGATCGGGAGGTCTACCTGCCGCGCTCCTGGACCACCGATCCCGCACGGTGCGCGGCGGCCGGCGTCCCCGCCGACACCGCGTTCGCGACCAAACCGGCCTTGGCCACCCAGATGATCACCCGAGCCCTGGACGCGGGCGTGCCCGCCGGGTGGGTGGCCGGCGACGAGGTCTACGGCAACGACCCGGGACTGCGCACGGCACTGGAGGACCGTGGCATCGGGTACGTGCTCGCGATCGGCCGCGACCGGCGGATCGCGACCGCGACAGGCAGCTATCGCGCCGACACACTGGCCGCGATGCTGCCCAACCGGGCATGGCAACGTCTGTCGGCGGGTAACGGCTCGAAGGGGTACCGCTATTACGACTGGGGGTGGGTAGACATCCACTCCACCGCCGAGCAGTCCGGACACCGCTGGTTGCTGATCCGCCGCAACCGCCGCACCGGCGAGTTCGCCTTCTACCGTTGCTACGCGCCCCGACCGGTCGCCTTGGGTGTGCTGGTGCGGGTGGCCGGCCGGCGCTGGACCATCGAGCAGTCCTTCCAGACCGCCAAGGGCTGCACCGGGTTGGACGAACACCAGGTCCGGACCTGGACCTCCTGGTATCGGTGGACCACCCTGGTGATGCTGGCCCACCTATTCCTGGCCATCACCACGGTGTCAGCCCGAGCCCGGCCCGCACCAGTGGGTCTGGTTCCGTTGGCGCTCAACGAGATCAGGCACGTGTTCGCCGCACTGGTTATTCAGCCTGCGCGTTCTGTTGGGCACGTTCTGTGGTGGTCACAGTGGCGACGACGGCATCAGCACCGCACTCGACACGCCCACTACCAGCGGCAATCCACCTATGAGCCATGAACATCACGAAGTCCGGCTGTCCTACTAACCAAAGATGAACTGCGCGGTATTGATCAGAACGTGATGCATACCGTGATGTTCGTGACCAGGTCATCGCATGGACTGATCGCGACCGGGTCGATGACAAGTGGCCCGATCTGCACTAAACACGCAGATCGGGCCACTTTTGGGTCGCCAAGCCGATCAAGCGAAGCCGCAGTGCGGCGAAACCGCTCGCGCGAAACGCAGGATCGCGACGTTTCGGACATGGCCACGCGGGACAAACTGACGACACGGAACGCAGGTCCGGACAATCTCCACTGAATGGATCAACATGAACACCATTCACATGCCGGATCCCAACAATGCAATCGATGACGTAACGTGCACTACACTCGAATGGGTGAGTTGTGTAATCAAAGAACACTGAACTGAACCGTAGTCAAGATCCGTCAAGTACGCCTTGACCTGCACAGAGTGGCATTCAGGGCAGCGTTCAGTGCGCGATCGAACCACCTGCTCGCACATTCCACATCGGTCCGGTAGCGTCATTTCGACCGCGACCGGAATGGTCGCGGATAACTCCGCCGCCCGCTGACCGCCCGCCGAAAAAGGAGTGCAGGGCTCCCTTTCGGCGAAATGCGTTCCGCGTTGGGCGCGGGGTTGCCTGGTGTGGTGACTGCAGGCGCCACACCAGGTTCTCTTGTCATGGTGAGTCGGACGGAAGCCGGAGAGAGTCATGAGCCAACCGTGGGTCGACACTTTCTCACTCTCCAATGGCCTGCGGGTGGTACTGGCGCCGGACAACGCATTCCCACTCGCTGCGGTGAGCGTGCATTACGACGTCGGTTTCCGGTCCGAGCCGCCCGGCTGCGCGGGATTCGCGTCCCTGTTGGAACACTTGATGTTCCAGGGCAGCGAAAGCGTGGCGAACCCGGAGCACTCGTTCTATGTGCAGTCCAGTGGCGGCAGCTACGGCGGCACGACGTACCTCGATTACACGAGCTACCACAGCGTTATACCCGCGGTCGCGCTGGAACGGGCCTTGTTCCTTGAGGCCGACCGGATGCGGGCGCCGCGGCTGACCGAGGAGAACTTCCGCAGGCAGGTCGCCGCGGTCAAGCAAAGCGTCAAACGGAACGTGCTGGACCTGCCGTACGGCAGGTTCCCATGGGCCTTGCTCCCATCGCTGCTGCACCGGACGTTTCCCAACGCGTGCTACGGCTACGGCGACTTCAGCGAACTCGATGAGGCCACATTGGACGATGGCGTTGCCTTCTTCGAGTCGTACTACGCACCAGGCAACGCGGTGCTGGCGGTGGCTGGCGACTTCGCCGTCGACGAGGTCAAAGACCTGCTCGAGCAACACTTCGGCGATGTGCCCGCACGTCAGGCACCGCACCACCAGCCGTTCATCGATCCACCGCCACAGGGGGAAATACACGGCGAGCACTACGACCCCAACGCGCCGCTGCCGGCACTGGCCATCGGCTACCGGCTCCCGGATCCAGCCACCGACCTTGACAGTTACCTCGCCAACGTCATGCTGGCGATCCTGTTGTCCGACGGGGACAAAGCGCGACTGCGACGCGTCGTGCACGAAGTGGCCTCGGTCGTGGACCTAACGGCGAGCTGCGGGATCAGGGCACCCTTCGACGCACGTCACCCGGAGGTGTTCACGATCTCCTGTACCCATGTCTTCGCCCCGGACCGCGAGCGGTTGCTCGGTCTGATCGACGCCGAACTCGCGCTGCTGTCGAAGTTCCCACCAGACCAGGCGGAAATGTCCGAAGTGGTCGGTCGATGGCTGGCCGACCATTACAGCCAGCGCGATATCCTGGCCAACCGGGCCCGCGCGTATGGCAAGTTCGAACTGCTCTTCGACGACGCCGCGATCCTCGACCGACTGGTGGACGGGATGCGCCGAGTCACCGGCGAGCACGTGTCCGCGGCCGCCGAAGCTCTTAGCCCCGACGACCGTGCCGTTCTGACCCTGCGGACCGCGGGAGACACGCTATGACACCGTCAACGGCCAACTGCCGCACCGCCAACGAAATCCGCAGGACCGAACAAGGACCACGTCCCATCCCGCCGACCGGAGTGGCCGGACCTATCGCCGAACTGCCCAATGTGGACGTATCACTCGCGAACGGCCTTCGCGTGATCGCGGTTCGCCAACCCGCCACCCCCATGGTCGAAATACGACTGTGGATCCCGTTCGCCGGCTGGGAACCAGCGCACCCGGCCCGTGCCGAACTGCTGGCCGCCTCCATCACAACCGGCTGTGAGAACAACGGATCACTGGCACCCGTCGGCGGATCACTCGTGGCAGAGGTAACCCCGGAACGACTGCTGATCAGCGGCCAGGTACTCACGTCCGGCCTCAGCCTCCTGCTGGAAACGGTCGCACACACGCTCACTTCGCCCGAATACGTCGGCGATTGCGTACTGGACGAGCGCCGCAGGCTGACCACCCAACTCCAGATGCTGGAAAGAGACGCGGCCGTGATCGCCCGCCGTGCGCTACAAAGGCAGAGGTTCGGCAAACACCCGGCTGCCGCGGAAATGTCCACAGCGGACGCGATCGCTGAGATCAATCCGAAGGAGCTACGTGACCTGCACAAAACCGCAGTCGTACCGCGCGGGGCCACCCTGGTACTCGTCGGCGACATCGACGTGGACGACGCGGTAAGCCAAGCAGACAGAGCATTGCGCGACTGGACCTCGTCGACCGCGGCCCAGCAACTCACGTCGTTGCCCGTGATCACCGGCGGCCCACTCTTGTTCATGTCCAATGAGGAAGCACAAGACTCCCAAATCCGCCTGTCCGCGCAAGCGGTAGGACGGACACACCCGAAATACCCAGCGGTCGTACTGGCCAACCTGACCCTCGGCGGCTACTTCGCGTCCAGGCTGGCCGCAAATCTCCACGGTGCAGACAAACTGCACACCTACCACGCCCACTCGTACATCGAGCTGCACGCCGGCACAGGCAGCGTGGTGGTCGAGATCGATGCGACCACCGAGGCCACCGCGGAAGTCCTGAACGAAACACGCTACGAGCTGGCGAGGCTGCTCTACCAGCCACCCGGCGATGCCGAAGTGGCGGCCGCGCGGGAATACGCACTTGGCGCCATGCACTTCGCGTCGGCGACACAAGCAGGCCTTGCCGCACAGCTGGTGGCACTTGCCGGAACCGGGCTGGGCATGCCTTGGCTGCTGGGCATGCACTCCAGGCTGGTGAACACGTCGCCGACCGAGATCACGCAGGCCGCACAGGAGTTCCTCACCCCCGTGAACTGGACCGGGACCGTGGTCGCCAACCCCAGCCAGCTCGCCGTACTCGCGAAGTTCTGCGCGGTAACCGGCCCATGAGAGCCCAGTCCAAGGCGCGGCCACGTATCTGATCATTGTCCAGGTCACGTTGATCCCCGCACTGTCCAGCACATTCACATGCGAAGTACATCTGACATGGCGACCTGTCGCCGCATGATGTTCCTTCTTGTGAACGAAATCAACAGTTCGATAACGGTACAAAGTAGACTGACATCAGCGGTGAGCGCCGTTCAGCCATTGTGTAGCAATGGATTGCATTTGTCTATACCAAGAGGCTTATTCAGGATGATTGTACTGCTGCGCATCGCCGCAGCTCAGGTGCGGTGTCGCAGGATCCACCTCGAGTCCGTGAATAAGCCTCCAAGTAGACAGAGGAACAATATACTGCCCCTTTCTACATTCACCGGCCAGACAGCGGGGTATGCCGTTATCCTTTGCGCATCCTGAGGAAAGGGTCCTGAATGAACAAGTTTGTGAGCCGGTTCCTGGTAGGCGCAACGGCCGTTCTGGCAACGGTTCTCGGTGTCACAGCACCCGCGTCCGCCGCGGGCTTCCACGAGATCCGGCTGCAGCAGAGCAATGAGTGCCTTGACGTCTACATGGCTCGAACGTTCAACGACGCCAGCGTGATCACGTATGGATGTCACGGCGGCGACAACCAGAAGTGGGAGATCACCTCAGTCGGCGGGGGATACAACCAGATCAAGGTGAAGCACAGCGGCAAATGCCTTGACGTCGGCTGGCTGGAAGGGTCAGGGAACGCCTACGTCCGGGTCAAGAACTGCGACAGCGGCTCCGAGACCCAGAAGTGGCGGCTGCAGGGCTACACCGGGTTCGGCAGCTATTTCTCGCTCGCCAACCTGGGCCTGCACGGCTCCTGCGCCGACAAGTCCAGTAACGACACCTTCCTGATCATGTGGGACCGCTGCCACGGCGGCAGCAACCAGAAGTGGCGGGAGAACTAGCAAGCGCTCGTCTCAGTCGCGCCGAGCGCCCGGCGCGACCTGTGCGGCAACCAACCCGAGCCAGCAAGAAACGTCCCCCTGACTTGGCTCATGGATCGGCGTCCGGCAGGGTCGCGGGTTGTTGACCTGCGGGTTTGGTGTGTTGGTCGGCGAAATTGGGGCACTAAGCCTGAATCCACTGATGAGTGGGTGTTCGGGGCGGCGTGTTACAAGTGAAAGTGCCTTCTGACCTGTGATAATACGAGTTACTGAGGCTCGATTATCACCCGGGGATGGAAGGCACTTTCAGTGAAATTATCGCACAGGTGGTCGCGGGCGGCGGTGCGGTTCGATGAGGAGAATCTCGTGTCCTGCGCCGGGATCGTGCCGGTGATGGCGCTGGCCGAGCGGGCGGGCATGTCGGAACTGGTAGCGCAGAAGGTAGAGATCACGAACGCTCCGATCCCGTCGACTGGGGCCAGCCCGGCAGGCAAGGTCGCCTCGATCGTCGCGGGGATGCTCGCGGGCGCGGACTGTATCGATGACCTGGACGTGATCCGCCACGGCGGGATGAAACGTCTGTTCACCGGGGTGTACGCGCCCTCGACGCTGGGATCGTTTCTGCGCTCGTTCACCCACGGCCATGCGCTGCAACTGGCCGCGGTGCTGCGCGCGATGCTGGTGTCGCTGGCGGCGAAGACCCCGGTGCTGGCCGGGGCGGATCAGATGACCTTTGTGGACATCGACTCGCTGCTGCGCCGCGTGTACGGCACCCAGAAACGAGGTGCGCGGTTCGGGCCGGCCAAAGTCGGTGGCTACCAATTGTTGCTGCGAGGGCTCTCGCCGCTGGTGGTCACGATCTCCACCCGGCTGGCCGCACCCCTCGTCGCCGCGATCCGTCTGCGGGCAGGCAACGCCGGTTCCGCGCGGGGCGCGGCGAGGTTACTGACCCAAGCCCTGAACACTGCGAAAGCCGCCGGGGCACGCGCGGGACGGATCCTGGTCCGCGGCGATTCCGCCTACTACGCCGGCACAGTGGTCAGTGCCGCACGCCGCGCCGGGGCGATGTTCTCGATCACCGTGGCGACCAACCCGTCAATCCAGGCCGCCATCACGGCGATCGCCGAGGACGCGTGGGTCGCGGTGCGCTACCCGGGTTCGGTGGAAGATCCCGATACCGGCGAGCTGATCTCTGACGCCGAGGTCGCCGAGACCGGCTATACCGCCTTCGCCGGAACCCGCCACGTCATCACCGCCCGGCTGGTGGTACGCCGGGTGAAGGACAAGAACTCCGAGAACGCCCTGTTCCCGATCTGGCGTTACCACGCGTTCTTCACCAACACCGAACTATCCACAGTAGACGCTGATCTCGCCCACCGGCAGCACGCGATCGTCGAAACGACCTTCGCCGACCTCATCGACGGCCCGCTGGCGCATCTGCCATCGGGGCAGTTCGACGCCAACGCCGCGTGGGTCGTCTGCACCGCCCTCGCCCACAACCTGCTGCGCGCCGCAGGCAGCCTCACCAGCACCTTCCACGCCAAAGCCCGCGGCGCGACACTGCGCAAACACCTCGTCTGCGTCCCAGCCCGCCTTGCCCGCCCTCAAGGCCGCCCGGTCCTGCACCTACCCGAGCACTGGCCCTGGGCCGAGGCTTTCACCACCCTGCACACCGCCGCCAGCCCACCCGCCGCCTGACCTTTTCTTCACCACCCGCCCGCCAGGGCCCGACCGGAGACCTCCCGTGGACACGCTGGACAAGCCAGCCGTTTCACCATGCCCACCACCAAAACCCAAGATCCACACATGACCAGAACACCCCGGAAGATCAACACAAGGTCTATCGGTGGATTCAGGCTGAGAGCCCACCGCCGCCAAGAGCCTTGCGTCCGCAACGCCAGTTGCCCGGCCCGCGAGCAAGCGATGGCCGCGCTACTGGTGGTCGATTGTATCTAGCGAATGCCCTCCCAGAGTGTGCGTTCGGCCGGGCGTGGATCAAGCACGACTTCCGAGTCGATGTCGAACCGCATGGTGCTGCGGTTGCCGGTGTCGTATCTGAACCAGCCGGGATTTCCGGTGGTGGCGAACGAAACCCATGCCGAGTGCACGGCGTCGGCCAGATGCTGTGGCAGATCCGTGCCCAGCAGTGTGGCGAATGAGTTGTCGGCGAGGTTGTCGAAGACGAACGGGAGCTCTGCGGCGTGGCACGCGCCGAGCTTGCCGCCGAAAGTCCCTGGCTGCCAGGCGAATTCGTACATATAGGCGGTCTTCGCGGTCTCCGCCAGTCGGATCGCGGGGATCCGGAAATGCCAGTCTGTCAATGCCTGCGCCATCTTCTCGCCGGAGCTGCCCTCGTACACGGCTTGTGCCTCGGCTGGGTCGAGGCCGTATCTGACCAGGTTCGTGGTCAGTATCTCGTCCGTGATGTGGTCCATCACGCCAAGTGGCACGAGATAGAGCCGGAACTCCTCGGCATTACTGCCAATCAGAATGTCCACATCGGAGTTGAAGTACGCCCCTGGCACGGTGTCGCCGTCGATGACCGGGCAGAGCGCCAGCATGGTCTTGGCCACCTCGCCCCACAGCAGCGGATCCGGTTTCGCCATCGCTTCGCCGCGGACCTCTTGCTGAGCAACAACAAGCTCGTTGATCGGTATCGCGGCGAAATCGTCGGTCCCGAGATGCGCGGCAAAGCGCGCCTTGACGAGCTCGGCGCTTGCCGGTGAGATCGCGTGATCGGCCGTGCCGCTCTGCAGGATCGCGCGCTGGAACAGCCCGGCGGCCTTGGGCATTTTCAGCAGCACGCCAACCGACATCGCGCCAGCCGACTCACCGAACACGGTCACCTGGTCAGGATCTCCGCCGAACGCAGTGATGTTGTCGCGGACCCATTCCAACGCGGCGATCTGGTCGAGTAAGCCGCGGTTGGCATTGCCTGGGTGGTAAAGGAAGCCATCGATGCCGAGGCGGTAGTTGATGGTCACGGCGACCACGCCGTCCCTGGCGAACGCCGTGGGGTTGTACGCGGAACTGGAACCGTTGACGAACGCGCCACCGTGGATCCACACCATGACAGGCAGTCGCGCACTCACGTCCGGCGTGTACACGTTCAGGTTGAGATAGTCGTCGCCCGGAATGTCCACTTCGTAGATCAGGGCATCGAGAGGTGGCGCGTAGGGCGCTTTCGGCGCTGTCGGGCCGAAGTTCGTGGCGTCACGAGTCCCTGCCCATGGCTCGACAGGTTGTGGCGGCCGGAACCTGTTGGATCCGACGGGTGGCGCGGCATACGGAATGCCTTTGAAGGTCAGGACACCGCCCGTCACGGCGCCGCGAACGGCGCCGTGACGGGCGTCCACTGTGGGCGAGGTGATCATTTGTCCTTGTCGATGAGCTGGTCGAGCAATTCGGTGATCTTGGCTTGGCCCATGGCTTGGATGGCGAACTGTTCTTGGACCTTGGCGAAGTTCGCGTCGATCTGGGTGAAGTTCGCGTCGATCTCGGCGAACTTCTCATCCATCCTGGCGAAGCCCTTGTCCACCTTGGTCTCGAGCAGGTTCAGCTGCTTGCCCTGTTCGACTTGGGTTTCGCGCAGCGCCTCGATCACTTTGGTCTGCGCGAGTAGTCGTTCGGTGTACACGCTGACATCCTTGTCAACCTCCCGTGCGAGCACAAGTGCGGCAGTGGTTCGTTCCTCGACATTGCACAACCTTCTTTCGAACTCGTCTGTTGCTGTCATGGTTCCAATCTATCAGCGATAGAGACGGTGAAAACGCTTGCGGCGCAAGGGTTCACTCGGCCGAGCGATGGTGCGTGACCATGCGTGACCGCCTCGGGTGGGATAGGGTCACGGCACATACTGGGGAAAGGAATCAACCGTGTCGTATCCGGAACCGATCTATCGTGGCTCTACGGGTGAGAAGTCTGCGACCTACCGCCCGAACGGCACCAAACCCGACTGGACGTACGCCAACGGCAACACCGTGCACTACCTGGCCACGGGCGAGTCCACGGGCGGCCTCTTCGGCTTGTACCGCTGGGAAATGGGGCCGGAGCCGAGTGGTCCGCCCGCGCACTTCCACAAGACGATCACCGAGTCCTTCTACGTCCTCACCGGGACGATCAAGATCTTCAACGGCACCGAGTGGATCGACACCGAGCCCGGTGACTTCGTGCACGTGCCCGCTGGCGGCATTCACGGGTTCCGCAACGAGTCCGGCAACCCCGCGTCCATGCTGCTGCACTTCTCCCCGGGCGCGCCGAGGGAAGGGTACTTCGAAGGCATCCCCGACCTTGCCGAGATGGGTGAGCAGGAGCAGGTCGATTTCTTCCTCGAGCACGACAACCACTGGCTGTGACCGGTCTGGGACATGTCACAAAACGCCGTGCTCACGCAGTACACATAGACAGGATCTAGTTCTGCGAGGGAGCCATGAACTGGCGGCTGAGTGCGGATGGGCAGCGCAGGCTGATCGCGGCGGGTACCCCGCGCCGTTGGTCGGCAGGCCAGGTACTGATCAGGGAGTCCGAGGCGTCCGACCACGTGCTGCTGCTGACCGGCGGCCGGGTGAAGGTCAGCCTGACGGCGCCGAGCGGCAGGCAGGTGCTGATGGCCATCCGTGGCCCCGGCGACCTGCTCGGGGAGGTGGCGGCGATCGACGGCGATCCGCGATCGGCGACCGTCACCGCGTTGACCGAGGTCGAAGGGGTGTCGTTGACCAGCGTGGAGTTTCACCGGTTCATGCTCGCGACCCCGAGCGTGACGGTGGAGCTGCTGAAGATGGTCGTCGGGCGGTTGCGGGAATCGACGCAACGCCGCCTTGAGAACGGCGCGTACGACGTTCCGGCAAGGACCGCACGGCTGCTTGTCGACTACGCACGCGAGTACGGCGAACCTGTCCGAGGCGGGCTGACCGTGAAACTGCGGCAAAGTGAACTCGCTGAGGCCGCGGGCGCCTCACGGGAAGCGGTCGCCAAGGCACTGAAGGTTTTCCGGGACGCGGGCGCCGTCCGGACCAACCGCTGTAGCTTCGACGTGCTTCGGATGGATCTGCTCGATCGATTCGCTGAAGGGATCGCGTGACCCCTCGTCGGGTCATTTCGAGGGGCCACGCCCGGCCGGCTTTTACCTCGGTCAGATAAACAAACCAGTGAAGTGAAAATAGGGGAACTGCCGGCCGGTTGAAGCATGTCGGCGCGATTCACGCCGGGCTGGCCCGTCGGGCCGGAGGGTGCATGTGCGCTCCTTGATCATTGTTGCCCACTGGGGTGGTCGCCGTTGAACACTGACACCAGCAAGCCGCCGAGTCTGTGAATTCCGACGCACAACCGTGTCAACTTCTGCGGCGACGTGACAGGAATCTGTCCAGAAAACGGTCTGCTTTTCGCCCGGTTCGTGCGGCATCCTCTGCGTCAAGAGGTAACACTCTCGCGAGAGCTTGGCTGACGGAGATGCGAACAGATCAACCGGGACACAAGGTCCTCCTGCGTGTGATCACGGAGCCGGACCTGCGGTTTCGCGCGACCGTCGACGGCTACGCCCGCCGCTACACGCTGGACCGCGACGATCTCTACCAGGCCGCGAGTGAACGACTGCTGCGCCAGCGCGCCGTTGTGCCGGAACACGAAGGGCTGCGCGGATGGTTGGACAGGTGTGTCAACTTCGTCGCCCTTGACATGATCAAAGACCGCGCCCGCCAGCCGATGGTGATGAGCGAACTGCCTGAGTCGCCGGACATCTGGGTGCATCCGGTGATCGATGCGGTCGGCTGGGAGCAGTGGCTTGCCGGCCGGATCGACCGGGCGCTGACCGCCGACCAGGTGCACGCGATCCTCGCGCTGGCCCGTGATCCCGACATCGGCCTGCGGGAGCTGGCCAGGCTGACCAACAAGAGCTACGCGGGCGCGCGGCAGCTGAAGTCACGCGCGCTGATCCGGCTCGGCCGGTTGATCGGCCTCACCGCCGCTGAGCGGGCCGCGTATCGCGGCATGCACAAAGGCGAGGGGGTGGCTGAAGCGGCTCGCCGGCTGGGCATCGACACGCGACAGGTCGATCGTCTGCGGCGAGCCGCCTCGGTCAAGATCCGCCGGTTCCTGTCGTTCGATGCCAGCGGATCCCGTAAGCAAGGCCGGGCGTGAGCTCGTGGAACGAGGTGTGGATCTCGCTGGCTGCGTCGAGCGGGATGGTCTCCCCGCGCGGCTGCGGATCGTCGACGTCCCGCTGGAAAGCGTTGACCAGCCGCCAGATCCGCTCCGGCGGGCGGCGCGCGTCGAACCGCACCCGCAGGTCGAACTCGGCGCAGCGGTGTTTGGGCACGCACACGTAGTGCGGCGCCATGGTCTTGTCCGGCCGGACCCGGAAGCGCAGCCCGATCTGGTGGGACTCGTGCCGCCGCAACGGTTTCGGCAGCGCGAGCCGGAACCCGAACCGGTCGGTGGACTCCATCTCACGTGCGGTCAGCCGCCCGCCGTGGAACACGTCGATCTCCAGGTCCTCGGTCTGCGCCGGGCCGCCGGCGCCGGGCGGCGCGGTCAGCGTGAAGGCAAGGTCGACGTGCTCGATCCGGTCCTGGTCGGCCACGATCCGGCGGAACTCGAAGGCTTCCGGGGTCGGCTGGTCGAGCGCGAGCGTCACGCGCAGTTCCTCGGTGTGCCAACCGGGAACCGGCTCGGCCGGGTGGAATTCGGTCAACGGCGCACCGGTACGCGCCACTTCGGCGAGGCGCTCGATGCCTTCGTCGATACGCCGCCGCGCGGTGCGTTCGTCGCGGTTGAGCCGCTCGGCGACCAACCGCACCCGGTCTTTGTAGAGCGGCAGTTGGTCGGACTGGTCGAGCGCGAACGCCGCCTGCACCGCGATCCGCAGGTCGTCGGGGAGCTCGCCGGCCCAGCGCCACAGGCATTCCGAGACCCTGCGACGCACCTCGACGGCGTGCTCGACACCGTGTGTCCCGGTGGCCGTCCGCAGCGCCTCGCCGACTCGTGCCGTGATGGCCCCGGCCAGAATCCCGCGCCCTTTGCGCAGCGCCTTCAAATCGGCGACGAGCTGTTCATCGCGGAGCGTCATCCGACGACGTTAGCCCGCTTCGCTGCCATTGTTCAAGCGTCACCCGAAAGGATCAAAGCGGTTTCCAGATAACGGAGGAAACCGGAAACTCCTTGTCGCGACCAACCGAGAGAGATGACGATATGAAGGCGTCGGAAATTCCCGCTAGGGCATTTCTTTTCTCTTTGAAACGAGGCTGCGATGAGACTGTACTGCTCCCTTTCGACGGTATTGGGGTTCGTGGTCGCCGGGATTGTTCTTGGCGTACTGCTGGTGAACTGGGGCACGAGCGGGCACATCCAGCTGGAAAGGGGGTGCGTGGCCGATGCAGACGCATTACCTGCGGTGAGTGCTGACTGGCGCGCCTGGTGAGTAAGTTGGAGGCGACGATCCGACGGGCGCGGGGGTGGGCGTGGAGTTCCTGCTGCTGGGAGCGGTGCGGGCGCGACAGGGCGCGCAGTCCGTCCCGCTCGGGCCCCGGCAGCAGCGCATGGTGTTCGCCGTGCTTGCTTGGGAAGTCGGTCGGCCGGTTTCGGTCGACCGGCTCATCTCGTTGCTGTGGCCGGATTCGCCGCCGCGCACCGCGGAGCACGCGGTCCGGGTGTGTGTCTCGAAACTGCGGTCGATCCTGGCCGGGCACGCCGAGCTGGCAGTGCAGGGCAGCGGGTACGTGCTGCGGGCCGACCCGCTCACGATCGACGCCCATCGGTTCCTTGACCTGGTGGAACAGGCCCGCGCGACGGGAGACGACCGTCGCAAGATCGACCTGCTCGACGAGGCCCTCGGCCAATGGCAAGGGCCGCCGCTGGCCGACACGACCTCCGACGAGATCCGTGAACGGCTCTTCGGCGGCCTGACCGAGGCCAAGCTGGTCGCCACCGAGGACAGGTTCGACGCGCTGCTCCGGCTGGGCCGTCACCACTCGGTGGTCAGTTCGCTTGCCTCGTTGGCTGAGTCGTATCCGACCAGGGAACGCTTGGTCGGCCAGTTGATGCTGGCCCTGCACCGAGGCGGTCAGTCCGGGCAGGCGCTGGACGTGGCCAGACGGACCCGCAAGTACCTTGCCGCCGAGCTGGGCATCGATCCCGGCCGTGAGCTGCGGGAACTCGAGCTGGCCATCCTGCGTGACGATCCGGAGCTGGCCACTCCGAGACGGCGCGGTCCGGCACAACTGCCCGCTGACCTGGCGGACTTCACCGGCCGTTCGACCGCCATCGACCAGTTGGACGCGCTCATAGCCGGAGATCCGACGGCTGTCGTGATCACGACGATCGACGGGTCGGCGGGCGTCGGCAAGACGGCTTTGGCCGTGCACTGGGCGCATCGTGTGCGCGACCGCTTCCCCGATGGCCAGCTTCACGTCAACCTGCGTGGTTACGACCTCGGCCCGCCGCTGCAGCCCGCGCAGGTGCTCAACCAGTTCCTGCGTGCGGTCGGAGTGCCGTCCGACGGGCTGCCGACCGGGCTTGACGAGGCCGTCGCGATGTACCGGACCTTGTTGTCGGACAAGCGAATGCTGGTCGTGCTCGACAACGCGGTCAGCGCCGACCAGGTCCGGCCGCTCATCCCGGTCAGCCCGGGCAGTGTCGTGGTGATCACCAGCCGCGACCGGCTCGACGGGCTGGTCGCGATGGACGGCGCCAAACGTGTGGTCCTCGATGTCCTGTCGCCGCCGGAAGCGATCACGTTGCTGCGTCAGATGTTGGGCGATCGGGTGGACGAGGATCTCGTCGCGGCCACCCAACTCGCCGCGACCTGCGCGTACCTGCCGTTGGCTTTGAGGATCGCTGCGGCGCACCTTGCGGTCCGGCCGAACAGGTCGATCGCCGACCACGTCGCCGCGCTCAGAACTGGCGATCCGTTGGCGGCCTTGCGGATCGAAGGCGACAGACAGGCCGCGGTGACCGCGGGTTTCGACCTGTCGTACACCGCGTTGAAACCCGACACTCAGCGGCTTTTCCGCTTGCTGGGCTTGGTTCCAGGGCCGGACGCGGCTATCAAGGCCGCGGCGGCACTGGTCGGTACGGAAGACGTCGAAGTCCTGCTCGACCGCCTCGCAGCCGCGCATCTGATCGAAGAACACGCCTCCGGCCGCTACACCTTCCACGACCTGCTTCGCCAATACGCCTGGGAAAGAACGGCCGAGCAGGACAGCGTGCACGAACGAGAAGCCGCGCTGGACCGGCTGTACGAGTACTACGAAACAACCACGCGAGCGGCCGTGGAACTGTTGTACCCCTACATGCTCCGCATCCAAGGCAGCACGAAAGAGTCCTTTGCGGACCACAGTTCGGCGTTGGCATGGCTGGATCTCGAGCGCGCCAACCTGGTCACGGCAGTCCGCAGGGCGGAAGGGAAACGCAGCTGGCTCTTGGCTGATTCGGTCCGCAGCTACCTGTACTTCCGCGGCCACATCGTCGATTTGTTCAGTGTCGCAAGGCATGCCGTGGACACGGCAGGAGACGACCCGCAAGCACTCGCGGCGGGCCACAGCAGCCTGGCAACGGCCTACTACAGCCAGAACCAGTACCCGGACGCGGTACACCACTACACCGAGTCGCTGACGTTGTGCCGCAAGATCGGCTGGCTGACGGGCGAGGCGGCCATGCTCAACAACCTCGGCGCGATCCTGGAACAGCAAGGAGATCTCGACGGCGCTAACGCCAAGTTCGTTGACCTGTTGGCATTGTTGCGATCGACGGGCGAGGGGCATCACTTGCTAGGCCCGGCGTTGATCAGGGTCGGCAACAACATGCAGTGCCGAGGCCAGTTGGCCGAAGCCGAGTCGTATTACCGGCAGGCGCTGGAGTTCGCCGAGGCAATGGGGGAGCGGCACGTCGAAGCCAACGCGCTGCATTTCCTTGGCGGCGTGCAGTACCTGATGGGCCAGTTGGCCGACGCCCTGAAACACGACTCCGCCGCGCTGCGGATCTACCTGTCCATCGGCGGCCGTAACGACGAGGCACGGGCCCGCACGCACCTTGCCAACGTCCACCGCGCGCTTGACCAGTGCGATGAGGCGATACGCAACGCGCGAGCAGCCCTGGTGCTGGCCGTGGAAACCGGCGAGCGCCGGACGGAAACGTGGGTCCGCAGTGCATTGGCCGCGACGCATCTGGCGATGGGCGACAAGGCCGAGGCGGCCATGGAATACGAGCGGTCATTGACTGTCGCACAGGCGATTGGCGCCCGTTACGAGGAATGCGAAGCCCTGATCGGCCTGGCGTTGAGCCGCTCCACCTCAGCCGACGCCGACGCGGCGTTGGCCATCGCCGACCGGATCGGGTACCGGCTGCTGGCACGGCAAGCGGTCGAGGCCGGCGCGACGCGCCACGACCACGGCCTCGTCCCGGCTGGAGACGCCCAACTTGGTGAAGATCCTTGACGTGTGATTGCGGATGGTCTTCGGCGTCAGCGCCAGCCGTTGCGCGATGACCGACACCGGCGGCCCGACGACGAGCAGTTCGAGGACCTCGCGTTCGCGCGGCGTCAACTCGTCGAGCACGGTTTCCTGCGGGACGAGCAGCATGGTGGTGACCTTGCTCGCCACGTGCGGACCGAACACCGCCTGTCCGGCGGCGACGTTGCGGATCGCGCGGACCAGGTCCTGCTCGTCAGCCGTTTTGGGTAGATAGCCAAGGACACCGGCGCGGACCGCGGCAAGCACGGCCTTGTCGTCGTTCGTGTCCGTGAAGACCAAGATGCCCGTTTCCGGTGCGGCACGCCGGATCTCGTGGCATATCGACATGTCGAGGTCGATCACCAGCACGTCGGGGCTGTGGCTGATGGTCCGCGCCAGCGCCTGGCTGCCGGTTTCGGCCTCCGCGACGACCGCGATGTCACCGTGTGACGCCAGCAAGGCACGCAGCCCATCCCGCACGACGGGCGCCGAAGCGGCCAGTACCAGCGTCAACACGATGACACCACCCCCAGTCGGTAACACCGGGTGACACTCTCGCTCACCGAGTTCAGAGTTTGTTCAAATCCGCCGCTACGCTGTCGACATGGCCTCCGTCCCGCCGGCACGGCACCTGCTGCGCGCCAAGGACCTCGCTGACGCGCGGTACTTCGACCCGCTGACCGTGGCGGATCTGGCCAGGGCGGCGGGCCTGTCCAAGGCCCATTTCAGCCATGAGTTCCGGCGGGCGTTCGGCGAGTCCCCGCACGCCTACCTGCTCACCCGGCGGATGGAACGGGCCGCGTCGATACTGCGGATGACCGACCGGAAAGTCGCCGACATCTGCGTCGCGGTCGGGCTGCAGAGCATCGGATCGTTCACGACCAGCTTCACGCGGATGTTCGGGGTGTCGCCGACGGTCTATCGCGCGAAATACCCGCCTGCCGCGGTGTACGCGCGGGTCCCCATCCCGTCGTGCGTGCAGAGGTTCTACGGCCGCCCGCGAAACCGGACGTTTCGAGAAGACGTCGCCTGATCCGGCTGGCTAGCGTTCTGCCCGGACGCGAAAGGGAGAGCCAGCGATGATCACGACAGGCAGCATGCAGCTGTGGGTGCACGACCAGGACGAGGCGCTGAAGTTCTACACCGAGAAGCTCGGCATGGAGATCCGGCAGGACGCCACTCTCGACGAGATGGGGTTCCGGTGGCTGACGGTCGGCTGGCCGACTCAGCAGGACTTCACGTTGGTGCTGATGGCGATCCCGGGTGAGCCGGTGATGGACGCGGCAACCGCCGAGGACGTGGCAACCCTGATGTCCAAAGGCTTTTCCGGGACGCTGTTCCTGAACACCGACGACTGTCACCGGACGTACAAGGAATGGCTCGCTCGTGGCGTCGAGTTCACCCAGGAGCCGGAGGACCGTCCATACGGGATCGACTGCGGGCTGCGTGACCCGTCGGGCAACAGCATCCGGTTGACCCAGGTACGCGCCGAGTTCTGACATGCCAAAGCCCTTGTGGTCGCCCACAAGGGTTTTTGGCTTTTCACTCGGTCACCGGCGACGGCGGCGCAGCGCGGCGACGGTCAGCGAACCCGGGCCGAGCACGGCGATCAGCAAGAAGATCCAGCTGTACAGCGCGGCGGGCTCGCCCATGTTCTGCAACGGCAGCAGCGCCAGCTCCTGGTGCATCACGAAGTACGCGTAGGCCATGGTGCCGGAGGCCAGCAGCGCGGCGATCCGGGTGAAAACGCCCGCGCCGACGAGGATCGCGGTCACGGTCTCGATCACCGAGGCGTAGAACCCAGGCCAGGAACCGAATTCCACACCGGTACCGGCGCCGTCGATGCCACCGAAGGCACCGAAACCCTGCAAGCCGTGGCACAGGAACAGGAACGCGACGACGACGCGGAAAGCGGAGAGCGTGTAACCGGTGAGCCTGTCGGTCTTCGGAGCGGCAGCGGCGGTGGTGACGGTGACGGTCTGGGGCAGGGTCTGCGTGGTCATTTCGTTGTCCTTACTAGGTGCTGTTGTTTGCCTGACACCTAGTCGTCGAGCGGCCGACGGCCGGATCGACACGGTCGGGAAAAAATCTTGAAGAGAAATTTCTCCGCGACGCGAACGGCGGTATACCCGTGTCCGCATCCTGCCTACGCTCCCCGCCGTGACCAGCACAGAGCAGGGCAGACGCAAGTACGACGAGCTCGCCGAACGGTATGAGGAGATCTTTCCGTACGTCGCCGATGTGGGTCAGTTGCTCGTTGACTACGCGCGCCCGGAACGTGGGTCACGCGTGTTGGACGTCGGCGCGGGCCGTGGTGCTGTCGCCCGCGCCGCCTTGGCCATCGGCTGCCAGGTCACCGCCATCGACGCCTCGAAAGGTATGGTCGACCGGTTGGCCGCGGACTTCCCCGAGATCGACGCCCGGCAGATGGACGCGGGCGCGCTGGATTTCCCGGACGGGTCGTTCGACCTGGTCGCGGCCGGGTTCGTGATCCAGGTCCTGCCGGATGCGGACGTCGCGCTCGCCGAGTTTCGCCGGGTGCTCGCGCCTGGCGGCATGCTCGCGCTGTCGTTGGAGAAACAGACTGTGGGACGTCTGCGCTGGCTGTTTGAGCTGGCAGGAGAGTTCTTCGGCGCTCCGGTACCCAGCGACGACTCCCCGGGTGGCATGACCAGCGATCAGCTCAACGCATTGATCGAATCCGCCGGATTTATAGATATCGCGACGGATTCCGTCGAAATGCCTGTTCCGATGGAAGATCCCGCCGCGTTGTGGGATTGGTTGACGCCTCGCGGGCTCACCGACGCCGTTGCCGCGCTGCCAGAGGACAAGGCGGAGCAGTTCCGGCTGCGGTTCATCGCCGGCGCCGAGCACATGCAGGCGAATGGCGGGATCTCGTTGGACTTCAAAGCCACGTTGCACCGGGCGGGCACCCGGTAGGGCGCCCGCCCGGGTCGCTAGGCAGCTTCCCACAGACCCATCAGGTTGCCTTCGGTGTCGTTGAAGTACGCGGCGAAGCCGAAGTCGCCGACGGCACGCTTGCCGGAGACGGTCTTCCCGCCCAGCTCCTCGATCTTGGCCAGTGCGGCGTCGATGCTCGGCACGTCGACCACGATCACCGGTTTGGCCGCGCCACCAGCGTCGCGGGTCAGCAGGCCGCCGTTGACGAAGCCGGGCTCGCTCGGCGCGAGGTCACTGGTCGGCCCGGTGGCCGCGAGCGTGTACCCGGGCAGTTGCTGCAGGTTCCAGTCGAACGCGGCGGTGTAGAAGGCCGTCGCCCTGGTCTCGTCGTCGAACGGAATCTCGAAGTGCACTACGCGTCCAGTCATCACGGTCACTTTCGCCTGGGGACGGATACCAGCATCGAAGCTAGACCGGAAGGCTCGGACACTGAAGATTCACACCTGGTCGCCACTTGTACGCTCGCGCCATGCTTGATCAGGCCGTCGACGCCATTGAACTTTCCGTGCGGCACAAGGACGAGAGCTCCTATGATCCCGCGATCGTGTCCGCGTGGCAGGCCGCGCAACACGCTTCACGGTCCGAACTGGACACTGCGCTACCTCGGATCGCGGCACTGCTCGGCGAGATGCCCGTCGATGCCGCTGGCCGGTTGCCTGTGCTCGGCGGGGCTTTGGTCGAGCTCGGGGCGGCGCCAGGCCCGCTCGTGCCGATGATCGTCACCGGGTTGATCGATACTTTGCAGCGCGTCGGCACCTTTATAGAGACGTGGCCGCAGGGCAAGGAACGCCCCGCCTTCGATGACGACTCGTATGACGAGACCGTCTCCGTGCTTTCGGGCGTGCATTCGGAGGAGGACGCGCAGGCGGTGGCTTTCGCGTGGTACGCGGTGGGGGCGTGGAGCGCGCCTGCGATCGCCGTGCTGCAGCACGCCGAGGCACGCGCCGACTTGCCTAACCGTGACGCGCTGACCGAACTGGTTGAGCGCGTTGGGCCGTTGCGGGAGGACCTGGGGTTTCTCGTCGAACTGCTGGCTGTGCTCGACAACGAGCAGTTCGTCGTGCTGCACCGTGCTTCTGGTCAGGGCTACGAGCTGACTGTCTCGGGCGTGAGTGGGAACTTTCAGCTGCAGACGTTGCTCGCCGCGACCCTGATCGCCTCGGAAGGGGACGGTCTGATTGCGGGGACACCACCGGACCCTGTGTGGGTCGCGGCGGCCACGGACGGCGACTTGCGACCGGCAGGCGGGGTTTCTGGCCAGTTCAACCTCGTCGATCACGCTGGCTCGTGGATCTGGGGTGAGGGACGGCCTGCTGACATCCCGGTGCTGGACGGGCGTCGCGTGGTGTTGCTGGAGCCTCAGCCGTACCCACGAACCTGGTCGCCTGGCCGGCTGTTCGAGCGCATGCGACCAACGGTCCAATTGGACCGTATTTTGCCATCTGTCGAGGTCGCGGCGTGGTTGACGAGGCTCAGCGCGGAACAGCGCTGACTTTTTGTCGGACCCCTGGTCTTTACTGCGCGAGCAAGAGACGATCCATGACTGGGGGAAGGAGTACGTGATGACTGTCGAAGCCGAGTCCGTCGACTTCCTGCAGCAGGCCGATCCGTACCGGCGGGAATTGCTCGCGCACTGCTACCGGATGCTCGGCTCGGTGCACGACGCCGAGGACCTGGTGCAGGAGACGGTTCATCAGGGCGTGGAAGTCGTTCGACAAATTCGAGAACCGCTCGTCCCTGCGGACCTGGCTCTACCGGATCGCCACCAACGTATGCCTGACCGCGTTGGACGGCCGCGAGCGACGGCCGTTGCCCGCGGGCCTCGGCAACCCGGACAGCGACCCGTCGGACCCGCTCGCCGACGGCAACGAAGTGCCGTGGCTCGAGCCGTTCCCGGACGCCGACGACCCAGCGTCGATCGTGGCATCGAAGGAGAGCATCCGGCTCGCGTTGATCGCGGCGCTGCAGCATTTGCCGCCGCGCCAACGAGCCGTGCTGATCCTGCGGGACGTACTGAAGTGGCGCGCCGCGGAAGTCGCCGAAGCACTGGACACCTCGACCGCGGCGGTGAACAGCATCCTGCAGCGAGCCCGCGCGCAGCTCGACCAGATCTCGCCGAGCGAGGACAAAGTCGCCGAGCCGACGGAGGCGCAACAGCGCGAACTGCTGGCGAAGTACGTGGCCGCGTTCGAGGCGAAGAACGTGCCGGAGATCGTCGCGCTGTTCACCAAGGACGCGATCTTCGACATGCCACCATGGCTCACCTGGTACCGCGGCCGTGAGAACATCGGCCGCCACCTGGCCAACCGCTGCCCGATCCAGCCGGGGGAGCTGCGCCTGGTCCCGGTCATCGCCAACGGCGGCCAGCCGGGTTTCGGCGCGTACTGGCGGCGCGACGGCGTGTACTCGGCGTACAACCTGGTCGTGCTGACCCTGACCGAGGAGGGCATCTCGCACTCGACCACGTTCTTCGACCTGGCGTTGTTCGAGAAGTTCGGCTTACCGCTGGCGCTCGACTAGGCCCTCCAGCAGGCGGATCGCGTGAACCGTGTCGGGTTGGTCAGCCAACTCGTCCCGCAGACGCGTGGCAGCCTGCCGATAGGACCGGTCATCGAGCACATCGACGACCGTCGCCTTCACCTCGGCAGAAGTCGCGGTGAAGGCGTCGAGAATCCGGCCGAACCCAAGGTCAGCGGCCCGCGCGGCATTGAGGATCTGGTCGGCGCCCATCGGGATCAGCACTGTGGGAAGGCCGTGCGCGATGGTGCCCGTCATGCTGCCGGAGCCACCGTGCGACACGACAAGACTGCACTGCGGCAGGGTTTCGTGCTGCGGGATGTACTTCTCGATGCGCACGTGCTCGGGCTGTGGGCCGAATTCGGCGGGATCGATGTAGGGGCCGACCGTGACGATCAGCCGCAAGGGCAGCTCGCGCAATCCGGCGAGAACGCGGGGAAAGAGGTCGCCTGACTCGGTATTGAAGACGGTGCCGAGGGTGAAGTAGATCGTCGGCTCTTCGGGTTTCGCCTCGACAACATCCTGTGCCCGAAAAGTGCGGGCACTGGGCGGCAGCGGGAAGCCGGGATGCCGCAGGCTGGGCGGAAACGGCGACAGCACAAGGTGGCGGCTGAGCATCTCCATGCCCGGGTCCGCTGGCAGGCCGTGGTCGGCGCGCACTTCGTTCAGCGCCTCGCCGATCACAGACGCGCGCACGAAGGAACCAGAGGCGTTGCTCAGGACTGAGGCGTATGGGATGCCGAGGACTTCGGCGGCGATCATCGCGCCAAAGTCCACCTCGTCACACAGGATCAGATCGGGTCGCCAGTCGGTTTCGAGTAGGTGGGCCGCACGGATTCTGGCGGCCCGGTCAGCGAAGCCGTCGCGTAGATCCCGGTCTTCCTTGTCCTGGTCCGGTTTGATCAACGGACGCCGGATACCACCGCCGCCAAAGTCAGGACCGGCTGGCCACGCTTCGAACCCGTCCTGACGAACCTGGCTAACCATGCTCTCGCCACAGGCCACTCTTACCGTGTGCCCGGCCCGAACCGCCGCACGACCAATCGGTTCCATCGGCCCCCAGTGGCCGCGTCCGCCGACAAAACTGGACAGGATGCGCATTCCCCGCAGCCTAGTCCGCGGATCAACGGACGAATTCCGGCGAGCGATGGCTGACGTGAACGGCCAGGTCAAATCGGGTTGATGAGGATCTTCGGGCTCGCGTTGAAGAGCACCATGGCTTGCGAGGCCACCATGGTGTTCAGGGAGCGAAGGGTTTCGGTGAGATCCGGCGTGCAGCAAACAACGGTGATGGGCTGGGTCAAAATGACCGGCCAGAGCCCAAGCCCGAACTCCGGGTCAGCGAATCCCAACGACTTCTACGGCGCCATCGGCATCGCGGGAGTCCTGTCCGGCAACTCCGACGACCATGCCGTGCGAGCCTTGCTCGAACTGATCCAAGTCGACGGTGTGATGAAAGTCGTCGCCCTTGGCAGGCGAATCGACGGCAGCGCGTCCCAAACCTTCGCCGCGACAGAGGATTGGCGCACGATCCTGCCGCAGAACGAGTGGGTCTTCCTGACGGCCACGTTCGACTTCAACACCGGCAAGATGGCGTTGTTCAAGAACGGCAACGCTTTGCCGGGGTCCTATGTGGTCCCGGGCGACCCATGGGAAGTCGGCACCGGGCAAGGACCGAGGTCGTGAGTGGTTATCCGGGTTAGAACACGGATAACCACTCACGACCCGATGTCGCGTTCCAGCGGCATCAGCTTGGCCGCGAAGTCGTCAAGGAAGGGCCGCATGGCCGAAGCCGGATCCACCTGGCGGACCACGAACTTCGTCAACCCCACCTCGATGTACTGCTCGATCAACTCCTGCGCGGCCTCCCAGCTCTGTGGGATCAGCTCACGCGGATCGACCTCACGCTGCCGCGCCGGAGCGGCCTCGATGAGTGAAGGCGGGATGCCGTCGGGAGCCACGGCAAGGCTGATGCCGTAGTGGTCCGCCTCGATCTCCCTGCCCGCTTCCAGTGCCGCGTTTTCGATCGTCCGCTTGGCCAACCGGCATTGGGCGGGCGTGAGGAAACTGCCGAGCCACCCGTCCGCCAGCCGTCCGGTGCGTTCCAGCCCCGGCCGTGCCGTTCCGGCGAGCCAGATGTCCATTCGCTTGGGCTGTGGCCGGATCCGCGCGTCTTCCAGACTGTGGAACTCGCCGTGGAACGTCACCGAGTCCTCGGTGAGCAGGCGACGGAGCACGTACATGGTTTCGTCGAACAGGTCCCCGCGCTTGCCAGTCGGCGCCGGGAACGCTTGCCGTTCCGGTTTCCTCGCCGGTTGCAGGCCGAAGACCGGAAGCACTCGTTTGGGGGCTAGCGCTGCCAGCGATGCCAGTTGTTTCGCCACCAGGAGCGGGTTACGTCCTGGCAGCACCGCGACGCCCGTCCCCACCTTCATCTTGCTGGTACGGGACAGGGCGTATGCCATGCCGATGAACGGGTCTACGTGCTCGGCGAACACCACCTCGGAAAACCAGAGCGAGTCGATGCCGATCTCTTCCGCGTGATCGATCGCCTCGACGAAATCCGAGTGCGGGCCGAGACCGACCCCGATGCGGACCTTCATACCGACCATCCTCGCCCGGTAGCCTGCAGAACGGGAAGGACTGGGGATGGGGAAACTGCGGCGACAGTGCGAAGAGCGCCTGCGAGGGTTCAGCATCCCGCAGCCGTTCGATCTCGTCACGTTCTGTGCTCACGTCAGTGAGTTGCGTGGTCGTCGCCTCGAACTCAAGCCGATTCCCGGGTTGTCGGCGTCCGCGCCGTGCGGGATGTGGGTGTCGCTGGCCGACGTCGACTACGTCCTGTACGAGCCGGCCACGTCGAAACTGCATTCCGAGCACATCATCCTGCACGAACTCGCGCACATGCTGTGCGATCACCGGCTGAGCATGGACTCTTCGGTGCTACGCAAGCTTTTGCCGAGCATCAGTCCGGATGTCGTGCGCCGGGTGCTTGGCCGGGTCGACTACGCCACTGAGCAGGAACAAGAGGCGGAGATGCTCGCGTCGCTGATCCGCGGTGGCGGCACCAAGCAACGGTCACGTGACGCGCTTTCCCAGATGACCGAGGTGTTCAGTCCGTACTCGTAGGAGGCTGTGCCACTGAACGCGATACTTCTGGTGTTGCTCTGGGGGTTGGTGGCCGGGTGGCTGCCGTCGTTGCGGCGCGGGCCGAAGCAACGGGCGGTGTGGCTGATCTTCCTGCCCATCGCGATCATCAAAACCATCGCTGTCGAGCCGGTCGGCGCGGCCATCCAGAGCGTGCTCGGTACCAACGGCGACACCTTGGTCAAGCATTTGCTTGCTGTCGTGGCCTCGGTCAGCCTGCTGCGCTTCGTCGCGCTGATCACCGATCGCCGGCCGAGGCGCTACCACGTCCTGCTGGCGATGGGAGTCACGGCGGTCCTGGTCGGGCTTTTCACAGTTGCCCGCGACGGCATTCACAGTTCTGCCGAGGATTTGCTCACCGAGTCGCACATCTCCACGCCGGAACTCGGGTACTGGCTGCTGCTTGAGGCGTACCTGGCAACGGTGTTGAGCACGGGATGTCTGCTGGTCTGGCGGGTAAGCCGGGCCTCGCCGACGAATCCGTTGCGTATCGGGATGTGGTTGATGGGCGCTGGAACCGCTCTCAACTTCCTCTTCGCGGTGTACAAGTCCGCGTACATCGTTGCTCACGCGGCAGGCCTGCCACTGCCAACGGATCTTGTCGTGGCGATCTCCGACAGCATGCTTCCGGTGTCCGGACTGCTGATCGTCGCCGGGGTTCTGGTGCCGGGCTGGGGTCTCGCGCGCGAACTCGTTGGCCTGCGCCGATCCATGCGTGCGCTGGCGCCGTTGTGGCGCACCATGCGGGAAACGTTCCCTGAGATGATCTTGTACGTCTCCGAGAAGTTGCCAAGCGCCGACGGAATTCTCGCCACCGCAAGGCTTCGGCTGTACCGGCGGTTGATCGAGATCCGGGACGGCATGCTGGAACTTCGTCGTTACGTGCCACCGCAGACGCCTGCACGGGCGCGGGAGTTCCTGGCTGAGCGTGGCGTGCGGAGTGAACACCTCGCCGAGGCGTGCTGGATCGAAGTCGCGCTACGCCGCAAGAAGGCCGGTGAGCAGCCGAATTTCGACGGTTGGACAGCGATGCCGGGTGGCGCCGACGAGCGGGAAGAGGCCAGGTGGCTGGCCTCGGTCAGCCGGGCGCACCACGTGTCGCGTTATCCGGCCGAGTTCGCCGACGAGGTCAATCCGTCTTCTTCCGCTCGTTCTCCAGCTCCCACACCTTGAGGATCATGTTGCTGATCGTCTCCCGGCTGCTCGGCGAGAGATCAGCGGCCCGCAGCGCGATCTCGGTGACACCGGTGTCGCGCAGTGCGGCAAGCAGTTCGAGCTCACCGTCGATCCGCTCGGTCTCCCCGTCGTCGAGGAAGTAGGCGACCGGCACGCCGAAGAACGTGGCCAGCGCGGTCAGGTGCTGAATCGTCGGGTTGTCCCTGCGGCCGGTGCGCAGCTGCCAGATGTACGTGTGCGAGATGGAGATGCCCTGGTTTTCCTTGATGGCCTCGGCCACCGCGTTGTGGCTGTACTCGCCCTGACCTGCGGGGCGGACGCGCTGGAACAGCCGGTCGAGCTTCTCGGCGATCGAGAACCGCGCGGTCACCTTGCCTCCCTCGACGCCGCGGAACGGGCTAAACATCAGTTGCTCGTAAAATGGTACATCGCCAGCTTGCGTTGACGGAGCCGTAACGCTGGTTTACGCTCCGCACAGCATCCGGATTACTGGGGAAGAACGATTTTCAAGGGGTGCCATGGTCGACACGGCCAAACTGTCCATTGTGTACCGTCGGGGGCGGCTTCGTAGCACGCCGTGTCCGGCTGGTCGCTGTCCGCGCTCTCCATTGTGGACGGCGTAAAAAGCAAGCAGTGATCGGTGATGAACGGAGTGTCAGTATTCCGTGGCTCCACATCGCACAGATCGGCGCCGCCGATAGGCCAGTCGGGGGACAACCGGGATCGGCGCATGGATTTAGCCCCGTCTTACGAGTCGGTCAGCGAAGATTCAACGGTCCGTCAGAGCCGGTGGCTACGGTGGGGCGGCAGTACTCGGACTTCTTCAGGAGGAGGTCGGCGCGCCAGTGCACGGCGACGATTCCGCTGGAGTCCACTATGGATGGACAAGAGTAGCAGCGTGCAACGTTTGCAATGGGGGCAAATGGGGGAGTTCCCTTCCAGCGGTACGGCACCTGTCCGCCGGGTGGGCGGCGCATGGGTGCGCTTGCAGTCCGCAAATTGCGGAATGTGCGGGTTTTTTGCCGCTGTGGTAGCGAAAAGGATGCCGACCGGCCGCGTGAGCGAATCGGCGCGGCATCCGGGCGCATTGGCCGCGTCCTGCTTGTTCGCGGGGCTCCGGCGGGTCATCCTCGACTCAAGACGACGAGGACACCACGCCGTGCGGGCGGTATTTCACCGCCGCTTCCGTGCTCTTGTGGAACGGGAGGCGAAGTGTGCGCCGATTTTTTCGGCGGTCAAGGAGGGGAAGGGAACTCGGCCGGTGTTCATCGGGTCGAATGAGGGTGAGGGCGAGCATGAAGAGCCACAGGCTTGGCGTGGGCGGCCAGGCTGAGATCGGCTACCGGGCATTACTGACCCGGTCACGATGGCAGCCAGAACGCCTCGAACACGCGTTGGCGTGGTCACCGCAGCAATGCGCGACCGTGCTGGCGGAACTACGCACCGAAGGGCTGGTGATGAACTCCGCGGTCGAAGCCGGTGCGGTGCGGGCGATCCAGCCTTGCTTGGCGCTACCGGCGCTGGCAGCGCGGCGATTGTCCGGTGGGCCGATGCCGAGTGCGGCGGCCGTCGAGACTTTTGTGTCACTGCACGAACAAACCACCGGCAGGCTGGACGACGCGGCACCGCTGTCCGATATGGACGAGGTGATGGCGGTCGTCGAGCGGCTTGCGGCACGGGTCCGAAACGAAGTCGTCGTGATGACGCCGATCTACGATCCGCGGTCATACGAGTTCGCCGAGCACATCGCGGACGGGATACTCCGCCGTGGCGCGGGGTTGCGGATGCTCTGGCGTACCGACATCGCGACCGTCGATTACGCGGTCTGGCTGGGCAAACGCGGCTACACGCCGCGTGCGACCGCGAACGTGCCGGTCAGGGCGATAGTGGTGGACGGGCTTGTCGGTGTGGTGCTCAGTGAATCCGGTGCGGGCCGGGTCATCCGCGCCGAATCCGAACTGCGGTCATTGATCGCGCTGGCAGACGGGCTGTGGGGGCAGAGCGTCGAAGTGAGCCAGGTGCCGAAGGGCAAACCGACGAGGTCGCGGCACGAACTCGTGCTGCGGATGCTCGCGCAGGGACTGACCGATGACGCGATCGCTCGCCGACTGGGGGTGAGCGTTCGCACGGTCAGAGGTGATGTGGCGTCCGCGATGGTGGAACTGGACGCCCGCAGCCGTTTCCAGGCGGGCGTCCGTGCCATGCAGATGGGTTTGCTCTAAGCGGGGATCACACTGCCGGTCGAACCGTCAACGGTGATGGTCTGACCGGTGGTGATCCGATGAGTGGCGTCCGCGACGCCGACGACGGCCGGGATGCCGTACTCCCTGGCCACGACGGCACCGTGGGAGTTCGCGCCACCCATCTCCATCACCAAGCCGCCAGCGGTGAGAAACAGTGGTGTCCAGCCGGGATCGGTCGACGGGGCGACCAGGATCTCGCCTGGCTCAAGATGAGCACCCACGGGATCGAGAATCACCCGTGCGGTGCCGGTAATCGTGCCCGCGGACGCTGGCGTGCCCGGCAGTGAACCGTCCGCGGTGTCGGCTGCCTGCGCGATGGATTCCACGTCGGTGCCGTCGGACAGCATCACTCTGGGGATCCGGCGCCGCCGTAGCTCCTGCTCGTAGCTCTCGCGGTTGCGGGAAACCACGTCGTGGCAGGCCGTTGCGTCGAGTGCTGCCCTGATCTGGCTGAAATCAAGGAAGAACACGTCGTCCGGTGCGGCGATTCGCTCGGCCGCGGCCAGTTCCGCACCGATCACCTTGAGGTGACGGCGAACCGCGCCAAGCGCGAGCACCATGAAGTACTTCGGCATCTCGCGGATCCCGGCCAGCGCGCGGGCCCGGCCGAGCGCGAAGCGAAGCAAACGCTTGCGCCGTGGTGCTTCGGCGACCAGCCGGTCGATCGCGGCCTCGGCTTCCGCCGCGCCGCGGGCGAAAACCGCGTCCGGTGCCGCGGCAGGATCGTCCAGTCGCAGGTAATTCTTAAGCACGCCAAGGATGTGCGTGGGATCATCGGACCAGCGGGGCATCCCGACATCGATCTCGGCGACCGCGCGATCTCCCCAGATCTCAAGGAATTCGGCCAGCCCGAAGTCCGGCAACGTGCCCGCCTGGTAGCGCTTCCCGAGTTCCTCGACGGATTCGGTACCGAACAGCTCGGCCGCGTCGCCCTGCCGGATCCGGGCGACCAGGTTCCACAGCTCCAGATCCATCTCGGTGGTGATGTTGTTGGGCACGCCCCGCAGGACCGCCTGCACCTCACCCGGCTTGCCGACGATCTTGCTGGCCAGCCCGAGCATCGCGAAACCGGCGACAGCACCGGGCATTACCCGCGGGGCGACCGGGAAGACGTGTCGCAGCAGCACATCCTGGACGTGGTCGAGCCGCTCGGCCGGAGTCGCCGTGGACGGCAAGGCGATGCGCTTGCGAACGTCGTCACCGACACGTTCGACGAACCGGTGCGCCGACTCCGGGCTGATGACGGCCTGGAGAACCCGATAGGGCACCTGGAAACGCAGTCCCAGCCGGAGCAACCGGCCGATGACCTTGCGGCGATGCGTCGGGACGAGGCTGAATCGCGGATCGTCGAACAGGCTGCTCAATGCCTTGCCCGACCGTGCCTCCATCACACCGAGCACCTTCGGCATGATGAACCGTCCGACTTCGCTGCGCAGCGCGGCCGTCGCGTCGACGTACCCACGGTTGCCGATCTCGACGAACCCGGACGGACCGGTGAGCGGGTCGGCCACCGGCAGGCCGAGGACGTACTGGCTGACACTGTTGGCCAACATCCGGAAAGCCGCTAGCCCGCTCGGCGTGATTGGTCGGTACAAGCCCTGCGCCACCGTGAAGGAGAAGTAGACGCGAGTGTCCTTTGTGGTCTTCTCCGGCAGCGGGTACAGCGTGGTGATCGGCCGCGACTGGGTGAGCCACAGCTCACCGTCGCCGTCGATCGCCCACTCGGTGTCCTGCGGGCTGCCGTAATGCTGTTCCACTCGTTGGCCAAGTTCGGCCAGTGCAAGGACTTGGTCATCTGTGACACAGGCGTCCGTTGTGGACTCACGTTCGATGTGCTCGGTCCCGCCGCCGGGCAACGAGCGGATCACCACACGCTTGTCGCCAAGCCTGCGCGTGACGATTTCGCCTTCGTGCACAACGAAATGGTCCGGGTTGACCGCGCCGGAGACCACAGCCTCGCCGAGACCGGGGCTGGCGTCGACCACGTATTCGTGGCGACGCCCGGTCACCGGGTTGGCCGTGAACATCACACCGGCCATTTCGGACTGGACCATCCGCTGGATCACCACGGCCAGTGCGACCGTGCGGTTGTCGATCTCGTTGGTGGCACGGTAGGCGAAGGCGCGGTCCGTCCACAGTGAAGCCCAGCATCGGCGGACCGCGTCGAGCACCGCGTCGGCGCCGACGATGTTGAGGTACGTGTCCTGCTGGCCGGCGAAACTGGCGAACGGCAGATCCTCCGCTGTCGCTGAAGATCGCACAGCGACCGGCACGTCCGGTCCGAGGTTCTCGTAGGTGCTCACGATCGCCTTGCTGATCTCGCCGGGGATCGGCGTTCCGAGGGTCAGCTCACGGGCCTTCGCCGCGTGGTGGCTGCCGTCGATCCCGGCAAGCGCGGCGACTTCCTTGTACGCGTCGGTGGTGATGCAGAACCCGGGCGGGACCGGCAATCCGGCACGGGTGAGCTCACCGAGGTTCGCCGCCTTGCCGCCGACGATGGCGAGCATGTCGGCGCGGATGTCCTCGAAATCCCGCGACCACGTCGTCATGGCGCTGAGATTAACACAATCTCAACGCTTGATGAAATACTCGTGAGTGGTTACGCGAGTTCTAACCCGCCTAACCACTCACGAGTTCTGACCTGGGCACATGTCTCGCGGCCTATGCGATGGCTTCGTTCCAGTCGATCTCGTAGTCGTAGAGCCAGTGCCGGTCTTCCGGACGCGGCACGGCCGCCCTGCGGTTCGGGTTCGAACCCTGCTCAGCGCTTTCCGCCACCAACCGCTCGACCCGGGCCCGTCGGATCTCGGTGTACTTCTCGAACGCAGCCCGCGTATCCGCGATGTCCCGCAGGCACTTGGCGAGAATCACGCTGTCCTCCAACGCCAGTGACGCGCCCTGCCCGGAGGCGGGAGACGCGGCGTGGGCGGCGTCACCCACGAGGACCATGGAGTCGTTGTACCAATGGCGAGTCTCGGGCACGTCGTAAGCGTTGTTGATGAACAGGTCATCGGTCGATCGGACGATCTCGGCCGCTGGCGTGTTGTCGCCAGCGAGCAGGTCGACAAAGTTCTGTTTGGTCGCCGTGCTCAGGTCCAATTCGGGCGCACGAGCGAACCACCAGGTCTCGCCGTCGGGCGCGGTCGTGTAGCCGAAGAACGCGCGGCTCCCGGCGATCATCCGGTACGCGTCCGCGGACTGCTGGAATGATGAAGCCTTGGTGTAGCCGTACGCGATGGTCAGGCCAGTGAACCTCGGCGCGGGTGAATCCGGGTCGATGATCGCTCGCGTAGCCGAGTGAATACCGTCCGCACCAACCAGCAGATCACCTTCGGCGGTCGAGCCGTCCTTGAACTGCGCGTGCACGACACCGTCCACAATCGACGCCAAAACCAGCCGCTTGCCGTGGTGCAGCGGGATTCCGCGGTGCGTGGTCTCGTCGTGCAGCACGCGGTAGAGCACCGAACGCTTGAGCGTCTGCGCGCCGCCACGCATCGGGTTGAGCGTGATCCTGGTGCCCGATCCGTCCAGGTACTCGACGTCGGTCGCCGGGAACCCGGCGTCGATGACCGGCTGGTGCGCGTCGACCGCGTGCAGCGCGTTCATCCCGTTGCGCATGATGGTGAGGAACGCCCCAATATCGTCGGCCCCAGTGTCGTACGCCTCATGGATCTCGGACGTGATCCCGGCTTTTTGCAAGGCCATCGCGGTCACCGCACCGGCGATGCCGCCCCCAATGATCAATGCCTTGGTCATCGATCCAACCTAGCGTCGATTAGCCTGGCTGACATGAGCAAGTGCTTAGTCGCAATGGGCGATTCCTTCACCGAGGGCGTGGGGGATGACGACCCCGCGTACCCCAATGGGGTTCGCGGCTGGGCCGACCGGGTGGCCGAGCAGCTGGCCGTCCACGAGCCGGACCTGCGGTACGCCAACCTCGCGGTCCGCGGCAAGCTGATGGGCCAGGTGCTGGCCGAGCAGCTGGACCATGGCCTGGAAATGCAGCCTGACCTGGTCACGCTGTACGCGGGCGGCAACGACCTGATGCGCCCGTCGGTCGACATCGACGCGATGATGGACGACTACGACAAGGCGATCGGCAGGCTGGTCGAAACCGGCGCGACCGTGATCGTGTTCACCGGTGTCGACGGCGTCGAGGACGCGTTGTTCCGCAAGATGCGTGGCCGCGTGGCGATCTACAACGAGCACACCCGGGTGATCGCCAAGCAGCGTGGCGCCCTGGTCGTGGACATGTGGGCGATGCGGCAGCTACGGGACCGGCGGATGTGGGCGCCCGACCGGCTGCACCTCAACTCGCTCGGCCACACCGAGGTCGCGATCGAGGTCCTGAACGTGTTGGCCGCCGAGCACGCGTTGACCGGCACTGACCTTGGGCCTCGTGAGCTGCTGAGTGCCCGGGTGCGCCGGGCCCAGAACCTACAGTGGAGCAGGGAATTCGCGTGGCCGTGGGTGCAACGACGGCTGCGCGGTGAGTCGTCCGGCGATCACGTCACGCCGAAACGCCCTGTCCTGGCACCGGTTCGCGTGCAGGACTGACCTTCCGGAACGCGCGGGCGACGTCCATCAGGAACGCTGTGTCGCTCTCCAAATCACGCCCACCCGCGACAGGTACCGTCTCGTTGTCGCGGGTCGGCGCGCCCGCGCGTTTCGCGGCAATGGCGGCGGCCAGCATCGTCGCCTCGACCAGGGCGTCATCAGCTCCGGCCGCGCTGCCGGGATCGAGGTAGGGCTGCAAAGCCAGACGCCCGTCCCGGATTTCGATCACGCGCCGGTACAGCCGTAGGTCCAAATCGTTGGGCAGCAACACTTCGGCCAGTGCCGAGCGCGGCGGGATCAACGCGATCTGGGGCGTGGCTTGGTAAAGCGCCAGCCACAGCGGCCGCAGCCGGTGGAAGGTCCGCAGCTTGGCCAGCCAGTCGACCAAGGCGTTCAGGCCGAGCTTCGGCGCCCACGTCGGCATGGTCGCCCCGACCAGAACGAAGATCGCGGCCAGCAACGGCAACATGCGGTCGAGCAGCCCGCCGAAGCCTTTGGGATACGCGAGGTCGAAGCGTGCCGCGGCGAAGAACAACGCCTTGTGCACGTGATAAAGCAGCGAACTCGTGATGCCCGCGGACACCATCCGCAGGCCGAGTTTGCCGGTGAACGTGCCCGACAGGCCGCCGTAGCGCCAGCACAACACGGTCGTCCGGATGAACGCGGGCAGCAGCCCGGCCATGAAGACCAGCCAATACTCGAGCACCCAAGGCTCGGCGGCGTACCGTCCGGCGAACCGGACGTCGTCGACCGGGGTGTCGGCGAGTACGAACAGGACAGTGATCGCGACGCCGACGACCACCGGCCACCACGGGAACCTGATCTTGGCGCCGTTCAGCCGTGACATCAGCTCCTGCGCCGCCCACGCCACCACCAGCATGGACAGGTGCGAGACCAGCCTGCCGAGGTTCGGCACCCCGGAAACCTCGCTGATCAGCCGATACGGCCCTGGCGCCATGGCGGTCAGCGAGCAGGCCAGGCCGACCAGGATGAGCCACAGCGCGTAGCCGTCGTTAGTGTTGCGGCGCCGGCGATCGATCAGTTTGCCCGCGACGAACGCCCAGGCCAGGATCGCGGGTGCGTAGAGCCGGATCCAGTCACTCATGGGGTTCCGGCCAGCCGAACGTGGCGTTGATCCGGCCCGCCACGTCCGTTCCGTGGCCTGGCAAGGCTTCCCGCTGGGCACGCTGCCTGATCAGCGAGGCGAGCAGCTCGGCTTCCTGCTCCTCCGCCGCGTCATAGGTGGTGCGGCCGAGGATCCGTTGCACCATCGCGGGATTGAGGTTCGGCATCAGCATCCGGAGCAGCTCGTTGTCCGAAAGCTTGGCGGGATAGTGGTCACACAGGATGTGGCCGAGCTCGTGCAGGATGATGTGTTCCTGGTGCGGCGGGGTGGTCGCGGCCTCGTAGAAGATCATGTCGGCCGACTGCGCGGCCACCCATAAGCCGAGCACGCCGCTGTCGCCGCCGTTCATCTCCCGCAACGTGATGTCGCGGCCGCGCTCCTGCGCCACGCGCTGACACAGAGCGCGGGCGTCGAACGGCTGAGGCAATGGCAGAGCGCGGGCCGTCGCCTCACAGCGGCGACGGATGTCCCTGAGGTCCCGCGTCATACCGTTCTTGTATCACGCGGGACCTATCCCCAGTTAGTTACGCGTTGACCAGTTCCGGCTCCGCCTGGATAGCGCGGGCCTTGTTCTCCTTGCGGCTGGCGATGATGCCGCTGACGGCGACGATCACGCCGATCACCGCGATCCCGGCGACCACCGCGAGGCCAGGGAAGTAGCTGGCGAGCAGCTCATCCGGGGTGACCTGGGCGGTGTGCGTCTCGTTGGCCGAGATCACCGCGGTCACGATGGCCAGCCCGATCGCGCCGCCGACCTGCAGCGACGTGTTCACCAGGCCGGACGCCAGGCCCTGCTCCTCGTCCTCGACCCCGGCCGTCGCCTGGATGTTGAACGACGTGATGGACAGGGCGCACGCGACACCGAGCAACAGCATGCTCGGCAGCACGACCCCGATGATGTTCGCCGAGACGTCCATTCCGAGCATGAACGCGTAGCTGCCGACCAGGGCGAGGATGCCGATCATCAGCAGCCTCGGCGTGCCGAACCGCTCGATGACCTTGTCCATCTTGGTCGAGCTCGCCGCCACGATGATCGCGGCTGGCAGGAACGCGAGCGCCGTCTCGATGGCCGACCAGCCAAGCAGCCGCTGCATGTACTGCATCACGATGAACTGGAAGCCGACGTACGACCCGAAGAAGATCATCGCGCCGAGGTTGGCCCTGACCAGCGAACCGGATCGCAGAATGCCAAGCCGGACCAGCGGGTGGCTGCTGCGCCGCTCGATGACGACGAACGCGGTGAGCAGCGCGAGGACGACCACGAACGAGACGATCGTGAACGGGTTGGCCCAGCCGATCTCCGGCGCCTGGACGATCGTGAACACCAGCAGCAGCATGGCCGCGGTCGAGGTGATGGCACCACCGACGTCGTAACCCTGGCCGTTGCGTTCCGGGCGGCCGTCGTTCGGCACGAACTTGATCGCGGCGATCAGGATGATCAGGCCGATCGGGCCGGGCAGCAGCAGCGGCCAGCGCCAGCCGATCTCGGTCAGCAGGCCGGACGCGACAAGACCGAGGGAGAAGCCGCTCGCGGCACAGACCGCGAAGATGCTCAGCGCGCGGTTACGCGCCGGACCCTCGTGGAACGTCGTGGTGATGATGGACAGGGCGGCAGGTGCGGTGAACGCCGCGGCGACGCCCTTGACGAATCGTGCGGCGATCAGCAGCTCAGGACTGCTGACCAGGCCCGCGGCCAGCGAACCGACGGAGAAGATGGCCAGCGCGACGAGCAGAACCCGTCGCCTGCCAAGCAAGTCGGCAGCGCGACCGCCAAGCAGCAGCAGGCCGCCGTAGCCAAGGATGTAGCCGCTGACCACCCACTGCAGGGCAGCGGTGGACATGTTCAGGTCCTCGCGGATGGCCGGCAGCGCGACGCCGACCATGGACACGTCGAGAGCGTCGAGGAAGACGACGCCGCACAGCACCACCAGCGCCCCCCAAAGCCGGGGTCCCCAGCGCACATCAGAGGTGGAAGTAGTCGTTGACTCGATCACAACGAGCACTATTGCATGCAGCTGCATACGATGCAAGCGCATTTAATGACTTTGCATTAAATGCGGGTGCAGTGGTAGGCTGTGCAACATGGCCGCCGATGCTGACCGGCCGCTCGTCTGTGAGTGGCGGGAGATGTTGTCCCTACACGCCCGTACGTGGGGTGCGCTCGAACGTGAGCTCAACGAGCGGCATGGCTTGGGGGCGAGCGAGTTCGAGGTCCTCGACCGGCTGATCGAGACCGACAAGCCGGAGTGTCGCGTGCAGGAACTCTCGGCCGGGATCCACCTCAGTCAGAGCGCGCTGTCGCGTCTGATCGCCCGGCTTGAGCGTGACGGCCTTGTGGTCCGTGGCATGTGTCACGAGGATCGGCGCAACATCTTCGTCACACCAACAGAAGCAGGCCGAGCCCTCCATGCCGAAGCGGTGAGCACCCACCGAGCGGTCCTGGCAGAGTTCCTCGAGCCGAAGTGCGACCTGTTGAACAATCAGCGCACAGCCCAGGACCTGGCGACCCACTAGCCCTCACGGGCCGTGTCCACCGTTCCGGAATACCGTGTCCACCGTTCCGGCACAATGAGATGCACGTTGCAGCATCATGGGAGCCTCGCCCGGCACCGTGGCCCTTGGGTCAAGTGCACGGGAAGCTATTCGGTGACGAATCGCGGGCTTCGTGGTGCTGAAGGTGTGCCTTCGTCGGAACTTGCTTGTGCCGGAACGGAATTGCAGTGCAGGAGTCGGAGCTTCGCGATGCTGCGGCGCGGTGTGCACGAGTTCACGATGCCGGAATGTGTACTTCGGTGTGCCGGAGTGGTGGACACGGTGTGCCGCAACGGTGGACACGGTGTGTAGGAGTGGTGGACACGCGCTGTGGGGGCCTCTGGGCTCCTGGGGTGGCCTTGGTGGTTTGTCCTTTGTGGACTTGGTGGGCGCGTGGCCGGGTGGTAGTTGGGTAGCTGGGTGGGTGCGGTCTGTAATTATTCTTCTTCGTAAGTTGGTTGTGGCGGAATGATTTTGGGGAGGGTTGAATTGTTCACCCACAATCAGCGGGCGATCGCTTCCTGTAGTCGGGGGATCCCCCGATTGGCCCATTCGATTGAACGCTGAACCAATCTGTGGCGAGTACCGGTTGACCCTCGGTAGGCTTTTTCGGTGCCTCCGCGCGAGTCGATCTCGCCGCTCCCGGATGATTCGAATGTCGCCACGAGCGACGCCATTCGTGAGCGACACAAGCTTGCCCGTAAATGGGCGTACCTGATGTGCAACAACACTTACGTTCCGTTGTCGCAGAACGAGCTGGAGAGTCAGCTGCAGGATATGATCGCGCAGCTTGTCACCGCTCTGCGGGAAGATCCAGTCGATTTAGAGTTCGCTGCGGACCTTACCGAACGCCTTGTCGGGATGAACTGTGCGGACAGTGTCAGTCTCCGCTGCACGGTCGATGTACTCGGCCGCGGTTTGCTGCTCTGCGCCGAATTGCAGGATGTCGAGAAGCTCGCCGAGAAGGTTGTCTCGGTCACCGGTGCGATCGGTGCTTGTTACGCGGAGTCAATCCGCAAGGCCGTGTTCCGCCAGCAGGAAGAGGTCGAGCGGGCGCTGATCATGGCGGTGCGTGACGCAAGGTGGAACCTCAAAGCGAGTGAGGCGCGATTCGACGAGGTCGCGACATGTTCGTCGAGTGGCATTGTGATCACCGATCTCACCGGCCGGTTCATCAGGGCCAACCATTCGTTCAGTCAAATCGTCGACTACGCGAGCACCGAGCTGGCGAAACTATCGCTATTCGATCTTGTGCATCCGGACGAAGCGCCTTACCTCCGTGAGGCGTACGAGGCCGTGCTGAATGGTCAACATGAAAGGTTTCGGCATGGTCAGCGCCTTGTCCGTCAGGACGGGGAAATTGCGCGTGTCTCGCTGACCGCGACAGTGCTGCGCGACGGAGATGATCAGCCGCGACACTTCGTTACCGTTGTGGAAGATGGCACTGAGCTCAAGCTTCTGCAAAACGAACTGAGCCGTCAGGCCTTGCACGATGTGCTCACCGGCTTGCCGAATCGGCAGTTCTTCACCACGCACCTGGAAAGTGTGCTACGCCGCTCCGATCCAGCCTTTGGCGTCACGCTCTACCACCTCGATCTCGACGCCTTCTCGTTGATCACGGGCGGTCTCGGCCGCAAGACCGGTGACCTGCTGCTGATTGCCGTGGCCGAGCGGTTGAAGGCCGTGCTGGCCGGTGAGAAGGCGATGGTCGCCCGGTTCGACGGTGACGAGTTCGCGATCGTCGTGGAGAACTCGGCGACCTCTCCTGACGTGCTGAGCATGGTCGCGGCCATCAACGACGAGCTGTCCGAGCCGGTCTACATCGAGAACTACGGCGTCGCGGCGACGGCGAGCATCGGTGTAGTGGATCGCCCGCCGCGCAACATGGATCCCTCCGAGTTGCTGCGAGCGTCGGACATGACGTTGCGACGGGCCAAGAGCAACGGCCGAAGACAGTGGGAGCTGTTCCACCCCGAGCATCACGACCGCGACCGAAGGACGTTCAGTCTCGCCGCGGCCATGCCCGGCGCGTGGGAGAACGGCGAGCTCGCCGTCAGCTATCGGCCGATCGTGCGGCTGTCGGACAAGGAAGTCGTTGGTACCGAAGCGGTTCTGCGCTGGGATCACCCGGAGCACGGTTTGGTGTGCGACGCGCGGTGCCTCGAACTCGCCGAGGAGACCGGGCTCATTCTCGCGCTGGGGCCGTGGTTGCTCAGAACTGCCTGTGAACAACTCCGCTGGGACAAGACAATCCCGCTCAGCGTGAACCTCACCGCGCAGCAGTCAGCCGACGGCGACCTGGTCGGTGAGATCGCCAAAGTGTTGCGGGACACCGGAATGCCGCCGGAGCGGCTGTGGCTCGGGATGCCCGTGAAGGCTCTCCTCGCCGACAAGGGCGAGGCCATGGACAACATGAGGTTGTTGGCGGAGAACGGAGTCAAGGCCGTCGCGATCGACTTCGGCGGGACGTCCGGCGACATGGTGTGCGTGGAAGACCTGCCGTTGCACGCTGTCCGCATCGCGCCGTGGCTGACCGCACGCGAGCCGGTGCCCGGTTCCCCGGTCACGCACGCGTTGCTGGACATGGCCAGCCTTGTGCACCTGTCCGGTGCACAGGTCATTGTCGACGGCGTGCTGTCGGAGGAGAAGGCCCAGTGGTGGCGCAACGCGGGCGCCGACTTCGCGCAGGGAGCCCTGTTTTCTTGACTCAGGATGACTTCAGATAGCCGCCCATGGCTTTGAAGAAGTCAGTCGCCGCGTACTCGGTGTCATCCTCGGTCCGGACACGTTCGATGACAAGGCCACGGTTGCGGCCAGTCCGCGCGTCCGAGCCTGCGACGATCACCACGCCGTCGCCTTCCCTGATGAAGATCCGGCCGGGCGTTCCGCCGTAGCAAGCCTTCGACACCGAAGACTTGGTTACGCGGATCCGTTCGCCTTTGTAGAAGGTGAAAGCGTTCGGGTACGGGTCACACTGCGCGCGTACCAGCCGCTCGATGTGCTCGGCCGGCCATGTCCAGTCGATCAGGCTGTCCTCAATGGATCGCTTGTGGAAGAAGCTGGCCTTGCCGCGGTCCTGTTTGGTCAGTTCCGCTTTGCCGGACGCGATCAGCGCCAGCGCGTCGACGGTGATCGGTCCGATCATGTCGACCGTCTTGTGGAACAGGTCAGTCGTCGTGTCCGTCGGGCCGACCGGGATCGCGCGCTGCAGCACAATGTCACCGGCGTCGAGGTCCTCGTCCATCATGTGGGCGGTCACCCCGACCTGCGTTTCGCCATTGATCAGGGCCCAGATCAGCGGGGAGAAACCCGCGTAGGCCGGCAGCAACGAGTCGTGCACGTTGAGGGTGCCGTACTTCGGGGCGGTGAAGATCTCCGGCGGCAGCCATGTCCGCCAATTGTTTGCAACAAGGATGTCCGGGGCGGCGTCTTTGAGCCGCGCTCGTAGCTCTTCGTCATCGGGACGGTTACGCAGAAGAACCGGAACGCCGTTCTGCTCGGCGAGCTCGGCGACCGAGTCGGACCAGATCTTCTCGTAGGCGTGCTCGCTTTTCGGATGCGTGACCACGAGAACCACCTCGTGCTCGGAGTCCAGCAGGGCCCGCAAAGTGCGGTGGCCCCACGTCTGGTATCCGAACATCGCGACCCGCATGGGTCCCTCCTCCGCTATAGCGACGAGCGTCACCCTCGAATGTAGTAGTTGAGCCTAGCCTTAGTTAGGTTAGGGTGACCTTGGATCTATGGGGACCGGAGATGGGACGGGTATGGCAGAGCCAGCGGTCTATGACCTCGTCGGTGTCGGCTTCGGGCCGTCGAATCTGGCCCTTGCGATAGCTCTTACGGAGTTCAACGAGCAGACTGCCCACCCGGTCACCGCACAGTTCCTTGAACGGCAACCGACCTTCGGATGGCATCGTGGAATGCTGATCGACGACGCCACGATGCAGGTGTCGTTCCTCAAGGACCTGGTCACCATGCGCGATCCGACCAGCAGGTTCAGTTTCCTGTGCTATCTCAAGGCGCGCGACCGGCTTGTCGACTTCATCAACCACAAGAACCTGTTCCCGCTGCGGATCGAGTTCCACGACTACTTCGAGTGGGCCGCCGCGCAGGTCGACGATCTGGTCGCTTATGGCCGCGATGTCGTATCTGTGACACCGGTGTCCGGCGGCGAGTTCTACGACGTGCAGGACTCCACTGGGCAGGTGTTCCGGGCTCGGAACATCGTGTTGGGCACCGGTTTGCGGCCCGCTTTGCCCGAAGGTGTCACCGCCGACGAGCACGTCTGGCACAACAGCCAACTGCTCCAACGGGTTGACGGCATCAGCGACCCGAAGCGGTTCGTGGTGGTCGGTGCGGGACAAAGCGGCGCTGAGGTAACGGCGTTCCTGCACGAGCGGTTCCCGAATGCTGAAGTTTGTGCGGTTTTCTCGCGCTACGGCTACAGCCCTTCGGATGACAGTTCCTTCGCCAACAGGATTTTCGACCCGGCCGCGGTCGACGAGTTCTACGCCGCGCCAGAGGACGTCAAGCGGCGGTTGATGGGCTACCACGCGAACACCAACTACTCGGTCGTGGACATTGACCTGATCAACGAGCTGTACCGCCGTGAGTACCGCGAGAAAGTCCAAGGCGCGCAACGGTTGCGGCTGTTCAACGTCGCACGGCCGACGCAGGTCGTGCGAACGGAAGGGGGAGTTCGCGTCACGGTCGAGACGCTCACCACCAGTGAGCGGACCGTCCTTGACGCGGACGTAGTGGTCTATGCCACGGGGTACCTGCCGGCGGATCCGGTGGGACAGCTGGGCGAAGTCGCCCGGTACTGCGTGCGCGACGACCACGGGCGGTTGCGAGTGGACCGTGACTATCGCGTGTGGACAGTGTCGGACCTGACCGGCGGAATCTATCTGCAGGGTGGGACCGAGCACACGCATGGCATCACGTCGTCGCTGCTGTCCAATACGGCGGTCCGGGTCGGGGAGATCCTGCAAGCGATAGTTGCCCGGCGGATTGATGCGCCCGCCGGGCAACCGGAACTCGCCGTGAGCGGCGTCCGGTCAGAGTAGACAAGGGTTACGGATTTTGTCCTCGACCGTCGGACGCAGGCTCGCGACCGCGGCGCTCGCTGCGGGTTTGGCCGTTTCGCTTGCGGCGTGCGGCAGTAGCAACACACCGGCGGTACAAGCTCGACCTGCTCGACACCGACGTGCTGATCATGATGCGGAGAAGCCGGAAGACATCGAGCGGATCAAGAAGACGCCGGTCTTCGCCAACCTCGCGGTCGCCAAGGCGGACCGGGCGATCTATCTGCCCTACACCAACCCGCCGACCGGCGCCGCGCTGACGTTCGCGACCGTGCTCAGCATTCCGTACATGATCGACGAAGCGGTGCCGCTTCTTTTGGCTGTCGCCAAGAAGATCGGCTGAGTCGCACCGCAGGCGAACATGCTCTCGCGAGCGGTTCAGCATCCCGCTCGCGAGGGCTCCGTAATGTCCACAAAGGATCGCCCAGATGTCGCCAACATGGTCGGAGCTCTTTGTGGCGCTCGCGGTGCACGTTCATGATCTTGCCGCCGAGTCTGCTCGCCGTGCTGCCGCGCGAGTTATCGCTCCATCCTGGCGCGATCCTGTTGGCAGGGACTGAAAGGGTCGCGCGGTACGGACGTGATCGACGGACGTTCAATGCCTACGGCCCGACTGACGCCACTGTGAACTCCACTTTGGGCGAGTCGCATCCGGACAAGGTGCAGGGACCTGTTGTGCCTATTGGTATCGCGGATCCATTTGGTTGCCACGCCGGTTGTGTCCGACGGGATCGGCGAGGTGCCATTGGTCCCTGTCATGCACTGGCTGCGAGAACTCGACGGTCCGTTCAGCGGCTACCAGCAGTCCGCGTTGGTGCGTACCCCAGCGGGGCTGACGATGGACGGTCTCGTGTCCATCCTTGACGATTTGGTGCGCGCGCACGACCTGCTGCGAGCCAAGTTGGTTCGTACACCGGAATGGTACCTGGAGATTCCGTCCACTGTCGACATAGCGCCTTTGTCACGCGGGTGGCTGTCGAAGACGACCTGTCCGAGGCGATCTCCGCGCATGCCGTCGAAGGCCAGCACAGCCTCTGGCCGGACTTCGCCGACGTCCCCGCCGGATGGACGGTCGTGCACAGCCCGGCGGCCCGCCAGGAGTGCCTTGACTACGTCGAGAGCAACTGGACGGACATGCGCCCCAAATCCCTCATTCAGAACCAGTAGACAGCTGAATCTCAGACTCCTCTCACCAACCCGAGTCACAGTGGTAGGTGAGAGGAGTTGGCCATGAGTGCTTTGGGAGCCTTGCTCAGCCTGGTGCTGACGCTGTTCATCATCGTGCTGGTGATCCGCGCCGTCCTGGACTGGACGGGTGTCCTTGCCGGTGGCGGCGGTGGTGCCGCCGCGAAGGCACGCGGCGTGGTCTACCGGATCACTGAGCCGGTGATCCGCCCGGTGCGCCGGGTGGTCCGGCCGATCCGGATGGGCCCGGTGTCGTTCGACCTGGCGTTCACGTTGGTGTTCGTCGCCGCGGTGGTTCTGCGTGGGCTGGTGAGCTGGTTGTGACCGACTAGAACGAGTGACCGAGGCTACGGCCGCCGTCGACGACCAGTCGTTGGCCGGTGATGAATCCGGATCCTTCACCGGCCAGGAAACTCACGGCGTGCGCGATGTCGTCCGGCGTGCCCATCCGGCCAGCCGGGACAGTCGCGAGATATCGGGTGACGACTTCGGGCGGCAGGCCGGAATGCCGTTCGACCGGCACGAATCCCGGGGCGACGGTGTTGACTGTGATGCCGTGTGGCGCGAGTTCCCGCGCCCAGCTCAATGCCAGCCCGATCTGGGCTGACTTCGCGGTGACGTAAGCGGATCGGTCGACCGGCGGCCGGTCCGCGACCTCGGAGTCGATGTGGACGATCCGGCCGTATCCGCGCTCGATCATCCCCGGCACAAGCAGCCTGCCGAGCAGAACCGGGCTGCGGACGAAGAAATCCAGCTGGTCCAGGTGTTCCTGCCAGCCAACGTCGAGCACGTCCGCGTTCGGTTGCGGCCCCGTCGCGTTGAACACCAGCACGTCCACCGGTCCCGCGAACCTGGCGACCTGCGCCGGATCGGTGATATCAGCATGAAAAGCCGTGGCGCCAATGGCCGCGGCGACCTTCGAGACATCCTCATCGCCCGGCAGCCCGTTCACCACGACGTCGAAACCGTCGTGGGCGAGCCGCCGGGCGATCACACTGCCCAATCCCCGGGAACTGCCGGTTACCAGAGCGACACGTGCCATGTCCTCATTTAACCGCCGCGGCCAGTTGTGGCACGTAGTTCTGCAGCAGGAACGGCAGGCTCAGCACGCTGATGAACGACATGGCGCTGCCGTAGTCCGAGCTCTCCTGAATCTGGATGTCGCGCTTGTCCTTGGCCACCTTGAGGCCCTGGTACAGCGGGTCCCCGTCGAGAATCCCCTTGGTCTGGTCGCCTGCCAGCCACACCAGGACGTTCTGGTCAAGCAGATCCGTGCGTTCCTTGCTGATCGACGCGCCGAACTTGTCGCCGATCACGGCGTCAAGCTCCGGCGGCGATTCGAAGCCGAGCGAGTGCAGCAGGCGCGTACGCGGATCCTGCGAACCGTATACGAAATAGCCTTCCCACGTGGTCGCGATCACGGCCGTGGCGCCTTCGAATTTCGGGTTGTCCTTACGTGCCTTGGTGATCAGCGCCTCGGAGTCGGCGACCAGCTTGTCCGCTTCCGCGGGCTTGCCGACGATCTGGCCGACTTTCTTGGTCAGCTCCTGCCAGCCGATGCCGTAGTCGGGGTACTCCTTCGGCTGCGCGACAACCGGCGCGATCTTGCTCAGCTTGTCGTAGTTCTCCTGTGTCAGCCCGGCGTACAGGCCGATGATCACGTCAGGGCGCAGCGCCGCGATCTTCTCGAACTGCGGGCCCGCGCCGTCGTCGACCAGCATGGTCGGCTTGGGCGCGGTGCCGAGTTTGCTGGTCGACCACGTCGGGATGGCCGCGTCGAAACTCTTGATCCACTGGGTGGTCGCGACCGGTACGACACCCAACGCCAGCAACGCGTCCTGTTCCATCAGGCCAACCACGGCGACCTTTTTCGGCTCGGACTTGATGGTCGTACTGCCGAACTTGTGCTCGATGGTGACCGGGAACGCGCTCGAGTTCGTGCCCGACTGGGGAGCGGCGGCGGTGCCGGTCGACCCCGAACCACACGCGGTCAGCAGTAACAGGCTGGCGGCCAGCAGATAGCGAATCATTCTTGACAACCCTTCATCGACTGCCTGACCAGGCCGACCACAGCGTGGCGTACCGGCCGTCCAAGGCCAGGAGTTCGTTGTGCGTGCCGGATTCGACGACCCGGCCGTTGTCCAGTACGACGATGCGGTCCGCACTCGCCGCCTGGGTCAGCCGGTGCGCCACGACCAGCGCGGTCCGGCCGGACAGTGCCGCGTCGGCGGCCACTTCCAGTTCCCGTGCACCGGCGCTGCCCGCTTCGGCGGTCGCCTCGTCGAGGATCGCGATCGCCGGGTCGGCCAGCACCAGCCGCGCCAACGCGAGTTTCTGTGACTGCGCCACGGTCAGCCGGTGGCCGCCGTCGCCGACCACCGTGTCCAGATCGACCGCGTCCCAGCCGACCAGCTCCAACGCGGCGCGCAGGTGCTCGTCGGTGGCGTCCGGGTTGGCCAGGCGTAAATCCTCTGCCAGGGTTCCGGCGAAGACGTGCACTTCCTGGCTGACCAGGGCAACGGCCCCTGGCTGCAAATCCGCGCCGCCGACCGAGATCGTGCCGGTTGACGGTTTGTGGATGCCCGCGATCAGCTTCACCAACGTTGTTTTGCCCGCGCCGCTCGCGCCGACGAGCGCGATCCGCTCGCCGGGCGCGACTTGCAGGTCCACGTCCGTGAGTACGGGATGGCCGTCCACGTAGGCATGGCCGAGACTCGCGGCCTTGACCAACGCATCGGTGACCGGCTTCTTGTCGGGCAACGGAGTCGCGGGCAGGTCCGCGACGCCCACGATTCGAGCCATGCTCGCGGCCGCCGACTGGGCGTCGTCCACAAGCGACAGCGCGATGTTGATCGGCGTGAAGAGGTTGTGGAAGTACACCGCGGCCGCGCTGGCCACACCGATGGTCACCGCGTTGTTGTTGACCAGGATGAAGCCGGTCACCAGCACCGCGGACAGGCCGACGAACTCGGCCAGGTTCAGGCGTCCGAAGAACTGGGTGACGATCCGGACACCCTTCAACGCTAGCGCGACAGCCGCGTTCGACCGTTCCTGCACGCGCGCAACATGCGCGTCAGCCAAACGGAACGCGCGGACTGTGTGCGCGCCACCGACCGTGTCGAGCAGCTGTTGCTGCTGGGCGCCCACTGACTCACGGTGTGCGGCGTACAGCGGGGGAGCGTGCCTGAGGTACCACCGCACGGTGTGGAACTGGATCGGCGCCGCGAGCAGCGCGGCGAGCGCGAACCGCCAGTCCAGTACGGCCATGCCAGCGAGCGTGAGCACGATCGTCAGGCTTGCCCTGGCTAGCTCGGGCAGCGCCCGGCGCACTACGTCGGCCACTGCCGTGACGTCGTTGCTGACGCGGGAAGTCAGGTCGCCGGAGCCAGCCTTCTCCACCTTTTCCAACGGCAACGTCAGGGCCCGGGAGACGAACCGTTCCCGCAAAGTGGCCAGCATGGTCTCGCCGAGCCGCGCGATCATTCCGGTGCCGAGCACGGTCGTCAGGCCCTGGCTCACCGCGACGACCACTAGCCAGATCACCGGAATCAGCAACGCGTCCTGGCCTGCTTTGACCGTGTCGACGATATGGCCCAACAACGGCGCCACCGCGGTTCCGATGGCCGTCGCGACGAGCATGACACCGAACGCAGCCACCGCGCGCCCCTTGTGCGCGCTCAGCAATTCGCCGACGACCGCCCGGACACGGGGCGGCGTCGCGATGGGAAGCAGTTCTCGGCTCACGACAGGACCGTCCCTCGGTACACCTCGTTGCTGTCTACGAGCTCCGTGTGCGTTCCCTCCGCGACCACGACACCGTCGTGTACGAGCACAACGCGGTCCGTCTCGGCGAGCAACGCGGGGCTCGTGGTCAAGGCAACCGTCGTACGGCCGTTACGGATTTCCTTGAGGTCCTTGGCGATACGGGCTTCCGTCACGCTGTCCACGGCCGTCGTCGGGTCGTGGATGACGAGCACAGGCGGATCCGCGGCGAGCGCGCGAGCCAAGGCGACCCGTTGCCGTTGCCCACCTGACAACGACCGGCCGCGTTCGGAGATCTCGCTGTCGGCGCCGTCGGGCAACGTCGACGCGACTTCGTTCGCCGAAGCCGCGACCATCGCGCGGTCGACCGGGCCACGCGCTGCGGCCGTGACGTTCTCCAACAGCGTTCCCTCGAACAACACCGCGTCGTGCGCGGCGACGAGAATCGCCGATCGCGCGTGTTCGATATCCAGTGTGGACAGGTTGTGGCCGTCCAGTTCGACCACTCCTTCGGCCGGGTCGATGTCCCGGCCGAGACAGGCGAGCATGTCGGTCGCGCTGGCCGGATCGGTGGCGACCACGCCGACCAGTTCACCGGGCGCCACGTCCAGCCGCAGGTCCTTGAGAGTGCCGTGGCGGACGCCGGACATCCGGACCTGGCCGGAGAACTCGGCCACCTTGCCGGCACCGCCGGACACGGCCGGTTCCGCGTCGAGCACCTCGGCCACACGCTGCGCGGAGGCCCGTGACTGAGCGAATTGCCCGTTGGCGTACGAGAAAAGCGCGAAGGGCGTCTGCAGGAACAGCGACAAAGCCACAGCGGCGACCAGGTCACCGATGCTGATGTCCCCTGACACCGCGAGTTTTCCGCCAACCAGGGCAACGATCGCGATGAAGATCCCAGTCAACGACAGCAAAGCGCCGTCGTGCCAAGCCCGCGCCCTGGCCGCGCGGATGGTCGCGCCCAACGAATCCTGGCTGGTCTGGCGATACCGTTCAATCGCGGCCCGTTCCGCGCCAATTCCTTTGAGCACCCGCAGCCCGGCGATCAGATCGGCGGCGACGCCGGACGCGTGCGCGGCGCGATCCTGCTCCTCGTCACTGCGTCGTTCCAGAGGACGGCCGATGAGGTGCCCCAGCACAAGCAGCGGAGGCGTACCGAGCAGCACGAGCAGGCCCAGCCAGATCGACATGTTCAGCAACGCGATGGCGCTCACCACGAGGCCCACCAACGCGGCCACCGCGTACGCGATGACGCCGTTGATCGCGCCGACGCGTTTGGCATCGCTGGTCGCGATGTTCACGAGCGCGCCGGGCAGGTGCTTTGTTTCCGCGCCGCCCCGGGGATCCAGGACACGTTCGGTGAGTTTCGTCCTGATCTCGTGCGCTGCTCGTTCCATCGCCCGCTCGCCGCAGCGAGTGCTGAAGCGCCAGCTGAAAGACAGCATGATGAACACGGCCCCGAGCACGGCGATCCAGCGCAGCAGCGCGCTGACCGAACCGCCGGAGACCGCTTGGTCGATCGTGAGACCGATGACGACAGGGACCAGCGCCTCGCCGCCCTGGTGTCCCGCGGCCAGCACGCTGGCAGCGACGACGTCCCGCCGTTGACCAGTGATGGCTCGGCGCAGGACACTTCCCCCTGAGGTCACGCCGCCTCCCGCTCGGTGATGTAATGGCCCGACAACTTCGGTTAGCCTAACCTCAATCGTCGACTTCTCGGATGTGGTGGTGCGTGTGGTGAGGGTGACAAGCCACACGAAGAGCACATCCCGGACAAAGTCCTCCTTACGGACTTCCCGAACAATCGGGCTGATCGGCGCCCTCGCCGGGCTGATGCTCGTGTGCATGCTGAGCATCTGGTTCGGCTCGAAGGACATCCCGTTCTCGTCGACCTGGAACGTGCTGTGGCACAACGACGGGTCACGCGACGCGGTGATCATCCATTCCGTCCGGATCCCACGGACCCTGCTGGGACTGCTGGTCGGCTCGGGCCTCGGCCTCGCGGGCGCGTTGATGCAAGCGCTGTCACGCAATCCGCTCGCCGAACCCGGCCTGCTCGGCGTGAACGCGGGCGGCTCGTTCGCGGTGGTCCTCGGAATCGGCCTCTTCGGCGTGACCAGCGTGTCCGGGTATGTCTGGTTCGCGTTCGTCGGCGCGGGCGCCGCGACGGTCGCCGTCTACCTGCTTGGGTCGACCGGGCGCAGCGGGCCGACCCCGGACCGTCTGATCATGGCCGGTGCCGCGGTCAGTGCCGTGCTCTACGCGTTGGTCAACGCGTTCCTGCTGATAGATCCGATGACGTTCAACTCGTTCCGGTTCTGGAACGTCGGCTCGCTCAGCGGCAGGCAGATGGACACCGTGACGCAGTTGCTGCCGTTCTTCGTCGTCGGCATCGTGCTGGCGCTTTTGCTGGTGCGTTCGCTCAACGCGTTGGCGCTCGGTGAACAGGCCGCGACCGCGTTGGGCGCGCACGTCGGACGCACGCGGGTTGTCGGCGTCATCGCGGTGACGTTGCTGTGTGGCGCGGCCGTCGCGGCCGTCGGGCCGATCACGTTCGTCGGGTTGGCCGTGCCGTATGTCGTGCGCCTGATCACTGGGCCTGACCAACGCTGGATCCTGCCGTACACGCTGTTGGTCGCGCCGATCCTGTTGATCGGAGCGGACGTGCTCGGCCGCGTGATCAACCAACCCTCGGAGTTGCAGGTGGGCATCGTGACCGCGTTCGTCGGTGCGCCGGTGTTCATCTGGCTGTGCAGGCGCCGCCGGGTGACCAAGCTGTGAGCGTCAACACGGCGGTGCGTGGCCGCCCGATCCGGATCGCGCGGCTGTCGCTGCGGCTTGATATTCGCGCCACGGTCGCGTGCCTGATCATGGCCGCGGCGATCATCGGGATCGGCTTCGTGAGCATGACCACCGGTGATTACCCGCTGACCGTGCCCGAAGTGGTGGACACCGTGCTGGGCCAGGGCCCGCCTGGCGCCGAGTTCATCGTGCTCGAGCTGCGGCTGCCTCGGCTGCTGGCCGGATTGCTCGTCGGTATGGCGTTCGGGATCAGCGGCGCGATCATGCAGCGGCTCACCGACAACCCCTTGGGCAGCCCGGACATCATCGGGTTCACGGCGGGGTCGGCGACCGGCGCGCTGTCGGTGATCGTGCTGTACGACGGCGGGATGATGCTCACCGCGGGCGGCGCTTTGGCAGGCGGGATCGTCACCTCGATCTTGATCTACCTGCTCGCGTTCCGGCGTGGAGTGCAGGGTTTCCGGCTGGTGCTGATCGGTATCGGCATCAGTGCGATGTTGTTCGCCGCCAACGAGTACTTGATCACGCACGCGTCGCTGCAGGACGCGCTGTCCGCGGCGGCCTGGCAGGTCGGCGGGTTGAACGGGCGCGGATGGGAGCACGTCGAACCGGTCGCGTGGGCGATGCTCGCGTTGCTGCCGCTCGCCATGGTCTTCAGCCACCGGCTGTCGATCCTGCAGATGGGCGACGACACGGCGAAAGCGTTGGGTGTCCGGGTCGAAAGCACCCGGTTGGTGCTGATCATCGTGAGTGTGGCTCTCGCCGCGATCGGCACGGCCGCTGCCGGACCGATCGCGTTCGTCGCACTGGCTTCCCCGCAGATCGCCCGACGGCTGACTGGTTCGTCCGCCGCCGGGCCGGTCGCCGCTGGGCTGATGGGCGCCTTGCTGCTGCTGGTCAGCGACTTCGTGGTGCAGAAGGTGTTCTCAGACACCCAGTTGCCGGTTGGCATCGCCACCGCGATCATCGGCGGTCTGTACCTGGCGTGGCTGCTCGCTCGGGAATTTCGCCGCCGTTGATTTGGCTGCAGTGACGGCGATCGCGCCGAACGCCCCGACCACAGCGAATACGTAGAAGCCCCACGGGTACGCGACACCTGCGTCGAGCAAGGCGCCGCCGACGATCGGTCCGCTGATCGCGCCGAGGCGGCCGATACCAGCGGCCAGGCCCAGTGCCGTGGCCCGGTTGTCGTCAACGTAGGTCCGTCCGATGTAGGCGTAGACAAGAACCTGCGCGCTGAACACGAAACATCCGGTGATGAACACCGCCGCGTACGCACCGAACTGCGGCATTTTCACGCTCAGCAAGGCAAGGAACACGGCCGCGGCGATGAACCACAGGATCGTGGGACGCCGGATGCCTGCCCGGTCCGCGACGGCACCGGCGATGACGAGGCCGACCACGGCGCCCACGTTGAGCGTCAGCAACAGCGCCAGAGCCGCGCCGAGTTCGTATCCGGCGGACCGCATGATCTGCGGCAGCCACGTGTTCAAGCCGTACACCAGCAGCAGGCCCATGAACGACGCCACGCAGAACGCGAGCGTCGAGCGAAGGTACTTGCCCTGGAACAGTGATTTGACTGTGCCGAAGGCGGTGCGTTCCCGGTTCGGAGTCGCGGATTCCGGCAAGTACTTGAGCATCAGCGGGACCAGGACGAGCGCGGGTGCGGCGCCGATGATGAACATCGCGCGCCACCCGAGATCCGGGATCACCAGAATGCCGAGCAGGGCGGTGAGAACGGCGCCGACGTGATACCCCGTCATCACCGTTGTGGTGGCGCTGCCTGCTTTTCCGTCGCGTGCGTGTTCGTTGACGATCGCGATCGCCGTCGGCAGGCAGCCGCCAAGGCCGATCCCGGCGAGGAAACGCAACAGGCCGAACAGGAAAACCGATGGGGCGAAAGCACAGAGCAGCGTGAACACCGAGAAACTGGTGACAGACAGGACCAACGCCTTACGCCTGCCGATGACATCGGTCAGCGCGCCGATGGTCAGCGCGCCAATTGTCATACCCACCAAGCCGAATGTGGACACGGCCGTCGCACTGGCCGGATTCAGGCCCCATTCCTCGGTGTCCAGCAGGACCGGCAGAACCGTGCCGAGTACGACCAGGTCGAATCCGTCGAGCAGGACTGCGCTCCAGGCAAGGGAAATCGGCCATCGCCGGGCCGCATTCGTCGTCGCCGCATTCGTCGTCACGGTCTCGCTCCTCGCGTTGTCGAGTTGCCGCGAGACCATAGGTGGCGGTTGTGCGGGTTTCAGCCCCGACTTCCGCTGGACGGAAGTCAATCGGCTGGGTTGGTCGGCTGGGTCAATCCGCGATGAGCGGCGCAAGCGTGTCGTCCCGGTAGTTGCCTTTCGTCTCGATCTCGCCGTCGGTGTGGTCGAACGGCGCGAACCGCCACGTCGGCACGATCCGGTTGTTGATCACCCGGACGTTGACCGGGAAACCGTTGCCCTGGCTGCGTACCTGCACCGCGAAGTTTCCACCGGCGAGCAGATTGTCCTCGATCAGGAAATTCTTGGAATCGCCCTGTTCGGTAGCGATACGCACGACAGCGTTCTTTCCCGTCGCGTCATTGATGAATGTATTGCGCCGGAGTACCACATTCAGCGCGCCGGACGATTGAATGGCGTCGTTGTGGCAGATGTCACAGCTCGCGAGATCGTGCACATAAGAGTTCTCGATCAACACGTTGGTACCCATATGCGGGCCTTCGCCAAGGCTGTGGATGTTCACCCGGCGCAGCGTGTAGTGATCGAAACCGACGGCCGCATTCGTGGTTCCCGAGTTCAGCCCGTCGATTTCGGTGTCTTCAATGACGGCGCCTTTGAAACCGTCGTACACCCGGATCGGGAAGTAACTGTCGCAGCGCACCCGGCTGCGTTTGATCTTGACATTGTTGGCTTTGATGCTCACGCAGCCACGGATGTCCTTGCCGTCGATCACCGCACCAGGTTCATTGATCTGAAACTCCGCGTCGGCGGTGAGGTTCACGCCAGCGGTGGTCAGTTTGACGCCGGTCGGCTGCCAGCCCGTGTTGCTGGCATCGGGGTAACCGCACGCCTTCAGGGTCTTGATGCAGTTGGTTTTCGGCTGAGCCGGTGGCGCTGGCGGCGGGTCTTGTTTTTGTGTCCCGCTCGTGGTGGTCGGTGATTGTGTAATCACTGACGACGGCGGTGGTTGGTTGCTGCTTTCCGAAGTCCACTCCGGCGGAGTCGAACTCTCCGGCGCCGGTGCCGCAGTCGTATTGCATGCGGCGAGAGTTGTGCCAAGAGCGGCGATTGCGAGGATCGTTCTCAGCCTGCGACGCCGGTTGGGTAATAACTCGACCATTCGGCCTCCCTGTTTATCGACAAGGTAGGTTCGAAGCGTGAGCGTGCAGCGTACAGAATCCGTGCGTACCCCGGATGGTGAATTCGATCTGACCGTTTGGGCACCGGCTGGTGGCGGACCGGCGGTGCTGGTGATCCAGGAAATCTTCGGCGTCGGCGAGTACATCGAGGCGGTCGCCGGTGATCTGGTCGAACTGGGCTACGTCGTCGCCGCGCCGGACATGTTCTGGCGCCTGCGGCCAGGCTGGCGGGCCGGTCACGACGACGAGGGCCTGGCCGAATCCATGGACCTGGCCAGCAGGTTCGACATGACGACCGGTGTGGCCGATGTGGCGGCCGCGTACCAGCACCTGGCGCAACTGCCCGAAGTCACCGGCGGCGTGGCGGTGCTCGGGTTCTGCTTCGGCGGCACGGTCGCGTTCGTGTCCGCGGCCGCCATCCAGCCCGCGGCCGTGCTGTCGTTCTACGGCTCGGGCGTGCCGTCCCAATTGGACCTGCTCGACGAGATCAAGTCGCCTTTGCAGCTGCACTTCGGCGGCAACGATCCGTACATTCCTGCCCAGAAGGTCGCCGATGTGGCCGCTGCGGTCGAAGGCCGCGACGGGGTTGAGTTGCATATCCAGCCCGACGGCGGCCACGCGTTCCACAACCGGGTGGCGCCGCAGTTCTACCAGCCGGAACCGGCCGAACGAGCGTGGGCGCTGGCGGTGGACTTCCTCAGGAGGCACTTGTGAAGGACCTGCACCAGAAGGGCAGGGACGTCGTCGGCGAACTGATCCCGGACGGCAAGGCCCGGCTGGACAAGATCTTCGAAGTGGCGCCCGGCCTTGAAGAACTGGCCGTCGGCGTGGTCTACGGCCACCTGCGCAGCCGCCCGGCGCTGGACGCGCGGACCCGCGAAGCCGCCGCGATCTCGGCGATCATCGCCTCCGGCGGCGCGGGAACGCCGATCCGCGTACACACCCGGACCGGTCTGTCCTCGGGTTTGGCGCCCGCGGAGATCACCGAGATCGTGACCGAGGCGGCCGCGTTCTCCGGCTTCCCGCGCGGTGATGGCCCTCGAACACATCAAGGCGGTGTTCGAGGAAGCTGGCGCGCCCGTGCCGCCAGGTCCGGCGCCGCGTGAGGTGTTGCTGCAGGCAGTGGCGTCGGACGAGTGCTTGGCCGAGTTTTCGAGCCAGCCCGTCCAGGTCGTCACCACCGGCCCGGACACCGCGATCGCGATCTACGCCGACGGCGCGGCCGTCGCGTGGGCCCGTGTCAGCGGATCCGAGATCGCCGAGTTGAAGGTCCTGCGTTAGGTCGGGTGGCGCCGCGGACGCGCCACCCTTCATTTCGACGTCAACAGGTCGACCACGTCGGCCATCACCCGGCGCCAGTGCTCGCGCTGGCGCTCCCGTTCGGCCGGGTCCGCCATCCGTTCCTGGTGGAAGGTCAGCCGGGTCTTGCCTGCGTTCGCCGATATCGCGATCTGGACCGTGGTCTCGTGATCCCAATCCTTCGGCCGCCAGGTCACCCGGACCCGGTCGACTTCGTTGCGGCTCCGCACCTTGCCGACCGTGCCGTCTTCGGTCTCGTACGACTGGCCTTTGACAAGGTTGGCGCCTCTACCGAGCCATAGCGCGACGCCCTCGTCGCTCATGATCGCCGCCCACACGGCTTCCGGTGCGTACGGCAATGTTTTGGAGACGCCGATCTGGAAGCCGACGTCCTTCGTCTGACCGATCACGACTGCTGGTGCAGGACGACGCGCCACTCGCCGTCTTCCAGCGAGTAGACGGACGTTGCCAACGCGGTGAAGTCCTGCTCGGCGCCGTCGATCAACGCCGTGTAGTCCACCTTGTACGTGACCAGCGCGGCGGTCTCGTTGACCACCCGGACCTTCGCGTCACTGATCGCCGAGCGCGTGAACGGGTTGTCGTTGACGTTGATCAGTTTCACGGCCTGGTCCTTGTCGTACAGGCCGTACCTGCTGACGCCCAACGCGTCGGCCCGCAGCATCTTGTCGTAGAAGGCGCCGTCTCCTTCGCGGTTGGCCCGCCACAGCTCTTCTTCCAGCTCCAGCAACGTCTGCTCGATGCTCATCGCGTTCCTCCCAGAGATGTAACCGGTATAACCGGTCGTGAAACCGAATATAGTGGTTACATGGCGAGCCACACAAGGTTGCTGACCGGACTCGACGGCCAGCGCTACCACTTCGACGCGGGCGTGTTCTGTCTGGAACTGCTGCTCACGGGCGGTCCGGGGCCGGTCGGCGAGGCGTACGAAATCCTCTTCGGGCCCGACGATCTGGCCGAGTGGCTGCTGGACTCCCGGCTCAACGACACCGCGCCGGTCCGCCGCGAAGACCTCGACATCACGATGGCGGATTTGAGCCACGTCGTGCAGTTCCGCAACGCCCTATGGCACGCCGCCGAGGCCATGGCACAGGGCAAGGCCATCGAAAAGGGCCATCTCGAAGTGATCAACGCCGCGGTGGGTGAAGCGCCACGACCGCAGATCGACGTGGTCACCCTGCGGCGCCATTGGGCGGCGCCGGTCACGGGCAAACAAATCGCGGCCATGGCCGCGCGGGAAGCCATCGACCTCGTCGGCTCGCAGCGCCTGCGGCAGTGCGCTGGCGACAACTGCTACTTGCTCTTCCTTGACACGTCCAGGCCGGGAAAGCGGCGCTGGTGCTCGATGGAAAGGTGCGGCAACCGCAACAAGGTCCGCGAGTTCCGGTCCCGGTCCGGGGCGGCGTCATGACAACGCCGCCCCCACGTCACGTGTCCACACCAGACTTGCGGACGTTCAGCACGGTGGCGCCGCCGCTGCGGACGATCCATCCGACGTGGCCTGCCGAACCGTTGCCGACCTTGATCTCCACCTCGGTGTCGATCCACTTGTTCGGTAGCGGCGCCAGGTTCGTGCGGCCGACCAGGACGTCGCCCTCGATCACCTTGAACTCGATCGTCGGCGTGCTTGCCTGACGCCGCAACGACATCACCGTGATCGGCGCGGAGCCGAGGCCGGGCATCTTGGTCTGCATGATGTGCGTGAAGCTGCTGGTGGTTTCACACCAGCGTGCGAGCCCGCGCGATCGTCCTCGACACCTTCGAACGCGCCCAGCCCATCCCTGCTCGGCACGGGACTTCAGCGCAACTGCCACGCGGGCGCGGCCACCGCCGGGCTGGCCAATCCGACCAACGACGCGGCCGACAGGAAAAGTACTTTCCGGCGCCCGATTGCCGGTGAATTCATAGGTCTCCTCCGTCTGCGAGCAATGGATCCTCTGCGGCGGAAACCTCGGTGGCATCACACCATTGGCTTGCCGGAAGTGTCAACGGTTCCCGGGGTGTTCCCGGATGCCATCCGTGATGCGGTGGCGTAAAAAGAGGATCGTGTCCCTATCGAGAAGAGTGATCACGCTGACCGCCGCGGTCGTCGTGGCTGTTCCGCTGACCACGAATGTGAGCTTTGCGGAGCAACGAGGTTTTGCCGCCGTTGTGCGCTACACCGAGAACGGCATTCCGCACATCAAGGCGAATACGTTCGCCGGCCTCGGTTACGGCTTCGGCTATGCCGCCGCGAAGGACAACATCTGCCAGATCGCCGACCTTTACGTCACGGTGAGTGCTCAACGGTCGCGCTTTTTCGGCCCTGCCGCGCCGGGTAATTCGGCGCTCGGCAGCGCGTCGACAAGCCTGGCAAGTGACCTGTATTTCCAGCAAGTCAACGACTCCGGCGTGGTGGAGCAGGCGCTGAATCAACGCCAGCCACTCGGGCCAAGCTCCGACACCCGAGAGGTCACCAGGGGTTACGTCGCGGGCTACAACCGGTTCGTCGCCGAGCGTCGCATCACCGACCCGGCGTGCCGGGACGCCGCGTGGGTCCGGCCGATCACCGAACTCGACGTCTACCGGCACATGCACGCCCTGGCCACGATCAGCGGCCAAGCCCTGCTGATCAACCAGATCACTTCGGCCAAGCCACCGGCTGCGCCGACCGAATCGCCCGCGATCCCGCAGGACGCGGCGCGCAAGGTCAGCGAAGCGCTGGAAGTCACGAAGGACATGGGCAGCAACGGGTTCGCGTTCGGCCGGGACGCCACGGCCAACGGGAAGAGCCTGCTGCTGGGCAACCCGCATTTCCCCTGGCAGGGCGGCCGCCGGTTCTGGCAGTCGCAACTGACCGTGCCCGGCCGTCTCGATGTTTCAGGCGCGAGCCTGCTCGGGATGCCGTTTGTGCAGATCGGCTACAACAAGGACGTGGCGTGGACCCACACCGTGGCCACTCCACGGCCGTTCAGCCTGTACCAGTTGCAACTCGTGCCCGGCGCGCCGACGACCTATCTGGTCGACGGCAAACCAGAGCAGATGACCAGCCGCAAGGTCGCTGTGCAGAGCCGCAACCAGGACGGCAGTCTGTCCACAGCGGAACGGACACTCTGGTCGACGCGATACGGCCCGGTGATCGACTCCGCGCTCGGCCTGCCGCTGGCGTGGACCAGCAGCACGGCGTACGTCATGCGGGACGCGAACTGGGGCAACCTCCGATCCGGCAACACGTGGTTCGAGATGGCGCAGGCCCGCGACACCCGCGGCATCGTCAAGGCGCTGTCGGACACCCTCGGCTCGCCGTGGGTCAACACGATCGCCACCGACCGGTCCGGCAACGCGACCTATGCGGACATCCAGGTGGTCCCGCACATCACCGACGAGATGGCGACGCGCTGCAACACCCCGCTCGGCGCCACGGTGTTCCCGAGCACCGGGGTGGCCGTGCTCGACGGCGCGAAAACCAGCTGTGCCTGGGGAAACGACCCGGACGCGATCCTGCCAGGACTGCTTGGCCCGTCCAGGCAGCCACAGCTGACACGCAGGGACTACGTCGCCAACTCCAACGACAGCGCATGGCTGACCAACCCGGCCGCGCCGATCACCAACTACCCGCGGATCATCGGCGACGTCGGCACCGAGCGCGGCCCCCGCACCCGGATGGCCATCACGGAGCTGGACGGCAAGAGGTTCTCCCGGCAGGCCATCCAGGACACCTTGTTCGCCGATCGCAGCCTGACCGCTCAGCTCGCAGCGGACGACACGGCAAGGATGTGCGCTGACCTGCCGGATGTCGCGGACGCCTGCACGGCGATTAGACAAATGGACAAGACGTACTCCACTTGGAGTAGAGGATCCTTGCTGTTCGAGCGGTTCTGGCTGAAGGTCCCACCAGGCTCATGGAAGGTGCCGTTCAACGCCGCGGATCCGGTCCGCACGCCGAACACGTTGAACACCGACAGCCCGGCGGTCCGCAAAGCGTTCACCGACGCCGTGGCCGAACTGCGCGCCGCCAAGATCCCGATGGACGCGCCGCTCGGCGAGCACCAGTTCGTCGTGCGCAACGGCGAACGGATCCCGGTCCACGGCGCGCCCAATCAACTCGGTGTGCTCAACGTGCAGCTCCCGGTTTGGGACCCGGCGAAGGGCAATACAGAGCTGGTCCACGGATCGAGCTACATCCAGGCGGTTTCGTTCGACAACGACCGTTGTCCAGATGTACGAACGCTTCTTACATACGCACAATCGACCGACCCGACTTCGCCTTTCTTCGCTGATCAGACCCGGTTGTACGCCGAAGGCAAATGGGTGCGTGGCCGGTTCTGCGAGCACGAGATCCTCTCGTCACCGCAGCTGAAGATCGTCTATCTGCGCGGATAGAGCGAGCAAGCGGGGGCAGGTCGACCTGCCCCCGCTCACGCGACTTTGAGCTGCAACCCAGTGCTCGCGGTGGTCCGGTCGACCACCTGCGCCGTGTGCCAGCCCTGCGGACGCCGCCCGGCCAACAACCGTGACCGCACCTGCGGCGACCTGCGCATATGCCGGGCAAAGGACCATTTGAGCAGCACCCGTCCACGCGCCACCTGACCAGCCAGCGCCTCAGCGGGCGTGCAATCGATCCAAATGAAATGCTTGTGCCGCCGAGAAAGCGCGCCCATCAGGGCAAACGCCGTCCGCGCGCCCGCACCAGTCGCGGGATCATGCACCAAAACCGGCCGCGACGAGAACAACACGGTCGCCAGCAACCGTGCGGTGTGCAAGATGTGCACGAACGGCCGGTACCAGCCGTAGGGGAGTGAAGACGGCAGCAGGCGCCCCAGCAGCGCCCGCACCTGGTCGGTGTCGAGCACCGAGATCGGCACGTTGGCCTTGGCGTGCCGCAGCAGCGTGCTCTTGCCCGATCCCGGCAAGCCCGCCACGACCACCAGCGCTCGGCTCTCGACCGTAATGTCCATATCGGGACAACGTCGGACCGCCTCGTCCAGTTCTCCGATTGACACTCGTTCGCCGGATTTCGCGACCCGGAACTAGACGGATACCGCGGCGAGAATCGAACCAGCGCTCATCGCGAGCAGGGCCAGCACGACTTGCTATCGGGTCACGCTTCGGCGGGCGCCTCGATCCGCGGGAACAGTGCCGGGGACTTCGTGACCTGCACGCCTGCCAGCGCGTCGAGCCAGTTTTGCGCACCGGGCACCTTGTCGGGCTCGGCGCCAAGCGTGCGCACGATCGTCTCGGCGGCCTCAGGCAGGAACGGCAGCAGCAGACGGCCAAGCTGGCGAACCGCACCGATCAGGTAGTGCAGCGTCGTGTCCAACGCGGCGGCCTGCTCCGGGTCCTTGGCCAGGTGCCATGGGGCGCGCTCGTCGACGTAGGCGTTGGTCCGGCGCACCAGGTCCCAAATTCGAGCCAGGGCCTCGCGGTGGTCGTAGCCTGCCATCGCCGCGATGGACGCCTGCTCGCTGGCGACGAGCTGCTCGGCCAGTGAACGCTCGGGGTCGCCGATCTCGGCTGGCGCGGGAATGACGCCATCCCGGTATCGGACGGTCATGCTCGTCGCACGCGACAGCAGGTTGCCCAGGCCGTTGGCCAAGTCGGCGTTGTATCGCGCGATCAGGCGTTCCTCGCTGAAGTCGCCGTCGATGAACGGCGAGAACTCCGCGAGCAGGAAGTAGCGCACGGCGTGTGAGCCGAACCGTGCGATCAGGTCGGCCGGGTCGATCACGTTGCCGGTCGACTTGCTGAGCTTCTGTCCGGATGCGGTGATGTAGCCGTGCACGACGACCTCGGTGGGCATCGGCAGGCCCGCGGACATCAGCATCGCCGGCCAGTACACGACGTGGAACCGGGTCACGCCCTTGCCGACCACGTGCACGCGCTTGGCCGCGTCGACCCAGTACTTCTGGTACTCCTCCGCGTCCCTGGTCCAGCCAAGCGCGTTGGTGTAGTTGGTCAGCGCGTCGATCCAGACGTACATGACCTGGTTGTCGTCGCCGGGCACCGGGATGCCCCAGCCGCGGGCGCGGCCGGTCGACCGGGAGATCGAGATGTCCTCGAGGCCGGACCGCACGAAGCTGGTGACCTCGTTGAGGCGCGATTCCGGGACCACCTTGAGCTCGCCGGACTCCAGCGCGGCCAGCAGCTTGTCCTGGTAGTTCGACAGCCGGAAGAAGTAGTTCCGCTCGCTGACCAGGTCGGGCACGGTCAGGTGCTCAGGACACTTGCCGTCGATCAGCTCGGCCGGCGAATAGAACTGCTCGCAGCCGACGCAGTACAGGCCCTCGTAGTCCTTGGCGTAGATGTCGCCGCTTGCTTCCATCCGGCGCCAGATCTCGATCGCGCCGTCGATGTGGTCCTGCTCGACGCTGGTCCGGATGAACCGGGACAGCTTGGTCTGCAGGTCGGCGGCCATCTGCTCGAAGAAGACGACGTTGCGGTCGACCAGTTCGCGCGCGGTGATGCCTTCCTTCTCCGCGGCGAGCACGTTCTTGAGGCTGTTCTCGTCCGAGCCGCTGAGGAAGTAGACGTCCATGCCCTGGCTGGCCATGTGGCGCGCGTACGCGTCCGCCTGGCTGTACTCGAAGGCGTGCCCAAGGTGCGGCTGCGCGTTCACGTACGGGATGGTCGTCGAAATGAAAGCGGCCTCGGCCATGATGTTCCTAACCCCTTGCGTGCCGGACACCCAAGCTTATCGACCTGTGGGCTGATGGCCTCGGCCGGGCGAGGCGGCCTGTTGTCCGCGCGGACGGCGGCCCCGCCGGACGGTGTCTTACGGACCGCTGCGCGTCCGTCCGGCCATGGACGGGCCATTCACAGATGATGTTGATTGAAAACTGCCATCGGATCGTCAGCCGTGAAATGCGACAACTGGTCTAGACAGCGACGCGCAGTTCTATACCAATGTGGCAGGAGCTGGCCAACAAAGAAATGGATAGGCCATGTTTTTACAAGTTCTGCCATTAGGTTGGCCGCGATTGCCGCACGGCAGCGATTGAATTCAATTCAGCACCGAATGGCAGATATCGCGTCGTAGCCGACAAAATAGGCAAGCGGCGCCAGGAAAGGACATCAAGTGCACAACCCGACAGCGAAAGCCGGTGCGCTGGTCGCCGGTTTGCTCCTGCTCGCCGCGTGCGGCACCAACAAGACCGAAGTGGGTGCGGCCGGGCAGGGCAACGGATGCGACACAAGTAAAGGTTCGCTGATTATCGGCCTGATCGCGCCGTTGAGCGGTGGCCAATCGTCGATCGGCCTCGGCATCAGGAACGCGGCTGCGCTGGCCGTCGACCAGGCCAACGAGAAATGCACGGTCAAGGGCTATCGGCTTGTTCTGCAGCCGGAAGACGACACGGCAACCCCGCAGATCGGTATCCAGGCAGCGTCCAAGCTGGCCGCGACCGATGGCCTTGTCTGCGTGCTCGGAACGTACAACTCCTCGGTCGCGCAGAGCGTCCAACCCGTTCTCGCTGCCAAGAACATCGTGCAGATCTCGCCGGGTAACACCAACCCGTCGCTGACCACCGGCCCGGACCCGGCCAACCCCAAGCGCCAGTTCAACAACTACTTCCGGACCGTCACGACGGACGCCTACCAGGGCCCGTACGCTGCGGACCACCTGGTCAAAAAGTTGGGCAAGAAGTCCATCGCGATCATCGACGACGGCAAGACCTACGGCGTGGGCCTCACGACCGAATTCATCAAGCAGGCAACCAAGCTCGGCGCCAAGATCGTCGCGAAGGAGCGGGTCAGCGAGAAGGACACCGACTTCAACGGCGTGCTGGCCAAGGTCAAGGCGGCGAAGCCGGACGCGATCTACGTCGGCAGCGAGTACCCGGTGGCCGCGCCGTTGAGCAAGCAGGCAGGCGAGGCTGGGTTGAAGGCGCCGGTCATGGGTGGTGACGGCATCTTCGACGACAAGTACATCGCACTCGGTGGCCGCCCGGGCGACCTCGCGACGTCGGTCGGTGCGCCAACCGATTCGCAGCCGTCCGCGAAGGCATTCGTCGACGCGTATAACGCGAAGAAGTACGCCGACGGATACGGTGGATTCGGGGCTTTCTCGTACGACGCGGCGAACGCCATCATCACCAGCCTGGCCAACACCCTCGGCCCGAACGGCACCTGGAGCGAGTCGCAGCGCGGCGCGTTGCGTGACCAGGTACAGAGCTATAAGGGCAGTGGTGCGACGGGCGAGGTCGCGTTCGACCAGTACGGCGACAGCACCAACAAGGTTCTGACGGTGTACGAAGTGGACAACGGCAAGTGGGCCGTGAAGGAGTCTGGCACGTACACCGGAAGCTGAGCCCCTTCGTCGGTATGTGCCGAGGTCTACCCAGCTGCGGTTGGGTAGCCTCGGGCTCCGCGAGCGCGAGGAGGCCGGTGTGGTCAGGGAACAGGCTGGCCAGGTACTGGCCGCGAACCTCAGGGCGTTGCGTGGGCAAGCCGGTCTGTCGCTGTCGGAACTGGCCAGGCGTTCCGGGATAGCCAAGGGCACGCTCTCGCAGCTCGAGTCGGGGACCGGGAACCCGACAATCGAGACCGTGTTCAGTTTGTCGAACGCATTCAACGTCCCGGTGTCGAGCCTGCTGACCGAGCGGACCGATCCCGGCGTGGTGCTGGTCCGTTCGGCGAGCCTCGACGTGCTCAGCAGCAACGCGGTCGACCTGCGGCTGCTGCGCCGGATGGACCTGACCGACACCGTGGTCGAGATTTACGACCAGCGCGTCCGGCCCGGCGCGATCCAGCACTCCGACGGCCATCCCGGCCTTGAGCACGTTGCCGTCACGGCAGGTCAGCTGCGCTTTGGCCCGCCGGACGAGCCTTACGTCCTCGGTCCGGGCGACTACATCTGTTTCCCGGCTCATCGGCCGCACATCTACGAGGCCATCGACGGTCCGGTGATGTCCATCTTGCTGCTGCAATATCCCGCTGGAGCCGTGGCCTCGCCCGTGCACCCCTAACGGCCGATTGGATGAGCCACGGATCTCCGACTACCCTGCTGTCGTTCACTTTAATGAACGGTGGTGGTCATGCAGCCGGACGTCGTCGTCGTCGGAGCGGGCATCATCGGCGCCGCGTGCGCCGAGGCGCTCAGCGCGGCCGGGCTCCGGGTCACCGTGATCGACCGCGGCACGCCCGCAGGTGGAACAACCGCGGCGGGCGAAGGCAACGTCCTGCTTTCCGACAAGCCACCCGGCCCCGAACTTGCCCTGGCCCAAGCCTCCGTCGCACGGTGGCCGAAACTGCTGGCCACCCTTCGTGAGCTGCTCGGACCCGAGTTGGCGGAGGTGGAATGGGACGCCAAGGGCGGCCTGGTGGTGGCGCTGGAGAACGCCGACGCCCTGGCCGAGTTCGCTGACCACCAGCGCCAGGCCGGCGTCCGCGCAGACCTGATCACGGCATCGGAGGCACTGGCACTTGAGCCAAACCTCACCCCAGCAGTCACGGCTGCCATGCACTACCCGGACGACGCCCAGTTGCAACCCGTCCTGGCCGCTACGACATTGCTGGCCGCCGTGCAGCGCCGAGGTGGCCAGGTCCGCGGAGACGTGACCGCGATCGGAGTCCGACCAGGCGGGCTCCGCACATCCGAGGGATTCCTGTCGTGCGGCGCGGTGATCAACGCGTGCGGCCCGTGGGCCGGTCAATTCAGCGAACGCGCGGGCGCGCCGATCAACATCCAGCCGCGTAGGGGAGTGGTTCTCGTGACGAGCCACACCTCATTCACTGTGCGGTACAAGGTTTACGACGCGGACTACGTCGGCGCGGTCGAGAGCGGCGCGGCCGACCTACAGACGTCTACAGTGGTCGAATCGACCCGCGGAGGCACGATCCTGATCGGCTCCAGCCGCGAACGCGTCGGATTCGACGACACCATGCGCGTACCCGTGTTGCGCGAACTGGCGCGCAAGGCCGTCAGGCTGTTTCCCGGGTTGGCTCAAGTACCGGTCATGCGGGCGTACGGCGGTTTCCGGCCGTACGCTCCCGACCACCTGCCGGTCATCGGGCCGGATCCGCGCGTCCCTGGGCTGTGGCACGCGACCGGGCACGAAGGCGCCGGAATCGGCTTGGCCGCCGGAACAGGCCAGCTGATCGCGGACCTGTTCCTGGGACGGCCGCCGGTTGTCGACCCGTTGCCGTTCCGCGTGGATCGCCCGGAGGTGACGTCATGCACGTGACCGTCGACGGCCAGAAAGTGCCCGCGCAGCCTGGCCAGACCGTGGCCGCTGTGCTGCACAAAGTGGGCCGTGCCAGGGTGTTCTGCGGGATCGGCGTGTGCTTCGACTGTGTAGTCACGCTTAATGACATCCAGGACATTCGTGCGTGTCAGCGAATAGCGGTCGACGGTGACGACGTGCGGACTCGATCATGAACGTGGTCGTCGTTGGCGCCGGACCCGCAGGTATCAGCGCCGCAAGAGCCGCTTCGAGCCATGGCGCGCGAGTGGTGCTGATCGACGCTGGCCGGTCGGTTGGTGGCCAGTTTTTCCGGCAACCGTTCGACCAGCCGCGCACTGTGCCCGGCGTGGAGCATCTGTCGTCCACTGTGGTCTGGGCGATCGAAGGACGCCGAGCGCACGTACTTTCCGGTCCCGCGGATGGGCCGGACCGGCGCGCCCGCTCGATCGACGCCGATGCCCTCATCCTGGCGACCGGCGCGTACGACAGAGTGATTCCGTTTCCTGGCTGGGACATTCGCGGCGTCTACACCGCGGGCGCGGCACAGACCCTGGCCAAAGAACAGCGCCTCGCGATCGGCAAACGCGTGCTCGTGGCTGGGACTGGGCCGTTCCTGCTCGCGGTCACGAAGTCGCTCATCGACGTCGGCGCCTCGGTGGCCGGTGTGCTGGAAGCGAATTCCCCGGCGCGCTGGCTGCGTACTCCACTCGCCGGTCGGCACAAACTTGGCGAGGCCGCGCGGTACATGGCTTTGCTTGCACGCCACCGGATTCCCTACCGAACTCAGGCAGCCGTGGTGGCGGCATACGGAGACGACCAGGTCCGGTCGTCGACCGTCGCGACCGTCGACGACAACTGGAACGTCCTAGACACGGAGGAAATCGAGGTCGACGCGATCTGCGTCGGCTACGGATTCACGCCACAGTTGGAGCTCGCGGTCGCAGCCGGATGCGAACTGGCCGACGGTTTCGTCAAAGTCGGCCTGACGCAGGCAACCTCAGTTCCCGGTGTCTTCGCGGCCGGAGAAATCACCGGCATCGGCGGTGCGGATCTCGCCGCGGCAGAGGGAACCGTCGCCGGGATTGCCGCCGTCGGTGGCGACGTACCGCTCGATGCGTTGCGAAAAGTACGCCAGGGCCGCAGATTCGCGGCAGCATTGGCCCAGGCACACCCACTGCAACCCGGGTGGTGGGATTGGTTGGCCAACGACACGATCGTCTGCCGCTGCGAACGGGTCACGTATGGCGCGCTCTGCGACGCCGTCACAACAAGGGCAGCAACTGGGCCGCGAACCGTGAAGCTGGTCAGCCGAGTGGGCCTTGGCCGCTGCCAAGGCCGGACCTGCTTGCGCAACGCGACCGACCTGACTGGAGTGGCCTTCACCGACCGGCGCCCGATCGCGGCGCCACTTCGTCTGAGCGAACTCGCAGCCGAGGAGGAACAGTGACACAGGAAAAGCTCGACGGCGTCATCGTCGCGACCGCGTTGCCGTACGCCGAAGACCTGGCCGCGCCTGCCGGACTCCGAGTCGACCTGGACCGATACGCCGAACACTGCCAGTGGCTGATCGAGAACGGATGCCGCGGCGTCGGTCCGAACGGATCGCTCGGCGAATATTCGTCCCTCACCGACGACGAGCGCCGGGCCGTGGCGCGCACCGCGATCGACACTGTGGGAGACCGGGGAATCGTGGTGGTCGGCGTGCACGGCGTCGGCGCCCACCAGGCTCGGTACTGGGCCGAGGCCGCGGCCGAGGATGGCGCGGATGGCGTGCTGTGTCTGCCACCCACGCTGTACCGAGCGAATGCGGGCGAAGTGATCAAGCACTTCGAACAGGTCGCGGCAGTCGGCCTGCCGGTCATGGTCTACAACAACCCGTTCGACACCAAGGTCGATCTGACGCCAGCGTTGCTCGCGGAGATCGCCCAGATCGACAACGTGGTCGCGGTCAAGGAATTCTCCGGCGACGTCCGCCGGGTGACCGAAATCCGCGACCAGGCGCCGAACTTGACCGTGGTCGCCGGAGCCGACGACGTGTTGGTCGAGTCGGTGCTGATGGGCGCGACCGGCTGGTTCGCTGGCTTCCCGAACGTCTTCCCGGCCGAATCCGTGCGCCTGTTCTCCCTTGCCCTTGAAGGAAAGGTCGCTGACGCCCGCGCCATGTACGAGGCCATGGTCGGCGCGTTCCGGTGGGACTCGCGAACGGAGTTCGTCCAGGCGATCAAGTACGGGATGGACTACGTCGGTCGGTATGGCGGACCATGCCGACCGCCCCGCGGTCCACTGTCGACAGAGCAGCTCGCGGTGTTGGAAGCCGACATGCAGCGAGCGGTAGGGGTGGCTTGAAATGCGGGCCACTCGTTACTTCACCGCAGTCGACTCGCACACCGAGGGCATGCCGACGCGCGTGATCACCGGCGGAGTCGGCGTGATCCCCGGCGACACCATGGCCGAGAAACGCGCGTACTTCGTCGAGCACCTTGATCACATTCGCCAGTTCCTGGTCAACGAGCCGCGTGGGCACGCAGCCATGAGTGGCGCGATATTGCAGCCACCCACCAGACCGGACGCCGACACCGGAGTTCTCTACATCGAGGTCTCCGGCTGCTTGCCCATGTGCGGGCACGGCACGATCGGTGTGGCGACTGTGCTTGTGGAGACCGGCATGGTCGAAGTAGTCGAACCTGTCACCACCATCCGGCTGGACACGCCAGCAGGCTTGGTCGTCGCGGAAGTCCTCGTCCGCGACGGCCGCGCCGAATCGGTCACCATCGAGAACGTGCCGTCGTTCTCTTTGGAGCTCGACGCTGTCGTGACCGTGCCGGGGATCGGTGAGGTCCGTTACGACATGGCATACGGCGGGAACTTCTATGCCATATTGCCCATCAAGGACCTGGGAATCCCCTTTGACAAGTCCGAAAAGGACAGAATGTTGACGGCAGGCCTGCGAATCATGGCGGCCATCAACGCCGAGCGGCGACCAGTGCATCCAAGCGACCAGCGCTTCGCCGGATGCAAACACGTACAACTGGTAGCCCCCGGGGCTGACGGCAGCCATTCCCGCAACGCCATGGTCATCCACCCTGGCTGGTTCGACCGATCCCCATGCGGCACAGGCACTTCCGCACGGATGGCGCAACTGCACGCCCGTGGCGAACTCGCCATCGGGCAAGACTTCGTGAACGAGTCTTTGCTAGGGACCTCGTTCATCGGACGGCTCAGCAAGGAGACCACCGTCGCTACGCTCGACGCAGTCGTCCCTACAGTCACCGGTCGCGCCTGGATCACCGGTATGGCTCAATACCTGTTGGACCCCACCGATCCTTTCCCCAACGGATTCAGACTTTGAACGGACAGAAGGAAAGCAATGCCAATGCCGAGCGTACGGAGTTCGGCGGGCAAGGCAAGTGCCTGAAGATCCACATCCCCGAGTTGTCCACAGGCGCCGAGTTGTCCACATCGCACACGACACAATCCCTGTTGATCAACCCCCACCGATAGAATGGATCGGGGACGCCCCCCGGGAGCGGTGGGGGATGTCCTGATGTCCTGATGTTCGGTGGGATGTCTGGTGTCTAGTGTCTGGTGATTGGTGGGGGATCTGGATCACAGGCTTCTTGTCGTCCAGTTCGGACAGTGAGCATGCCCGGATCGTCATTCGTCGAACCGCCTTGGGGATTATGTGGCTGGGTTGCGGGACGACCTCTGGCGTGTCGCTGGCACGCGTTGCTGTCGGTCACGACCGTTGGGGCGCCTGGCCTTGATGAGGTACGGGTGGCCGACGGTTGGCAAGATCATCCGGTTTCAGGTGTCGCTGAAGCAGCCTGAACAGGGGCAGTGCCAACGAAAACACGGTGTTAGCCTCCGATTACGTCGGGTAAGAGCCCGTGCTGGACCGGAGGAGTGAGTGATCATCAAGAAGTTGAGTGCCAGGGTCCTGATCGGCGGAATGCTCGCGGGAGCCGCCGTGCTCGCTGCCGCGCCCCTCGCAAGCGCGGCGCAAGACATTCCCTCGTCCGCGGTGAGCGCGATGGACGGCTGGGTCAAGGCCGGGGAATACCCTTCATTCGAGATCTGCACTGCCAAGGGCAGGGAATGGGTGAGAAAGAACGGGGCGCTCGGGTTCAACTGCCGGTGGTCGGACGCCAGGTCGGAGTGGGACCTGATGGTGCAGGTGTCCTGACCGGCTTTCGCTGGTACTTCCGCGCAGCCGGGACTGCCAACGCGGTCCCGGCTCAGCGTCCGCCGCTCTGCAGCGACGCTGGGAGATGAGTTGTAGACGCGCTCCGCAGCTGGAAGCCTCGCTTGCCACTGTGAACCAACGGCAAGATCGAGCAATTCGGGATGACGATGGCCTTCCGGAAGACATGGAATCGCCGCATGCTTGCGCTGTCGGGAACCTCCGAGCCGGACAGGATCGCCCACAGGACAACGCGCATGAACATCCCATGGGTGAAAGCCGCAACGAGAGAGCTCTCTGTTTCGGCTAAGCGGACCAGAAACCGGCGGGCTCGAGCGTAAACGTCTACAAAGGACTCGGAGCGAGGGTCGTCCCGATAGTACGGATCGGCGGCTTCCCAGTATCTGGCATCATCCGCCCTCGGCTTGTCGAAGCGGCCGACTTGCGTGAATTCCTCGATCGGCCATTGCTCGACCCGAGCTGACGGGAACCGCTCGATGGTCGGCTGAGCTGTCTGCTGGGCCCGCGGGTAAGGCGAGTGGACGACCAGGTCAGGAACGTGGTCGAAAACCTCGGCCACCACCGCTGCCTGCTGAAAACCAAGCGGGGTCAGCGGATTGGTGGCCGGTCCCGTGATCCGGCTCTCTGGGGTCGCGCGACTTTGCCCGTGCCGGATCAGCCAAATCCGCGTCACGGGATCTGGAACCCGTACGGCAGTTCAAGTCGGTGCTGCGCGAGCAAATCCGTATCCGCCAGGATTTTCTCGGTTGGCCCGTCGGCCACGATCACGCCGCCGTCGATCAGGATGCTGCGCGGGCACAGCTGCAGCGCGTACGGCAGGTCATGCGTGACCATCAACATGGTCCGGTTCAACGAAAGCAGCACCTCCGCCAGTTCGCGCCGGGCGATTGGCTCCAGGTTCGCCGACGGCTCGTCCAGCACCATGATCTCAGGGTCGCACGCAAGCACTGTCGCCACAGCGACCCTGCGACGCTGCCCGAACGACAGGTGCAGCGGGGACTTGTCCGGCAAATGCGCCATCCCGACCGCGGCCAACGCCGACGACACCGCCGATTCCAGCGCGTCGCCGGTCACGCCGAAGTTCGCGGGCCCGAAGGCGACGTCCTCGGCCACGGTCGGCATGAACAGTTGGTCGTCCGGGTCTTGGAAAACCACGCCAACTCGGCGCCGGATCTCCTTCAGGTTCGCTTTCGTGACCGGCAGCCCCGCCACTGTGATGCTGCCCGCGCCCGCCTGCAGGACACCGTTGAGGTGCATCACCAAGGTCGTTTTGCCTGCGCCGTTCGGGCCGAGCACGGCGACCCGCTCGCCGGGATCGATCCGCAGGTCCACGCCGAACAAAGCCTGCGTCCCGTCGGGATATGCGTATGCCAGGCCTTCGACGAGCAGTGCTGGGGTCACGTCCACAGCGCCACCGTAAGCGTTGCGAGTGACACGGCTGCGGGCACCAGGCCTGCCGCCCAGAGTCGCACCCCGGGGCGTGGCCGAGCTGGCTCGGGCGTGACGCCTGAGAAGCCTCGGGACAGCATCGCGATGTGCACACGCTCGCCGCGTTCATACGATCTGATGAACAGTGTTCCGATTCCTCGTGCGGTCGCGCCGATCTGCCATAGGAATCGCGGGTCGTGGCCGCGGCTGATGCGCGCGATCCGCATCCGTCGCGCCTCTTGGACGATCACCTCGACGTACCGGATCATCAGTGTGGCGATCGTGATGATCAAGCTGGGCACGCGCAGCCGCTGCAAACCAGCGATGAGGTCACGGTGGCTCGTTGAGGCGGCCAGGGTCAGCGACACCAGCACACCGAGCGTGCCTTTGATCACAATGTTCCATCCGGCCAGCGTTCCCTCGATGGACACCGACAGGCCCAAGAACGACGTCCGCTGCCCGCCGCCGACGAACGGCAGCAGCAAAGCCAGCACCACGAACGGAATCTCGATCATGGCGCGCGCGGCGAACCACTTCGGCGGCACGCCCGCGATCGCCCACACGACGAGCAGAACCAGGAAGTACCCGGCGAACGCCCAATATTCCGTCCGGGGTGTTGCCACAACGCAGAGCACCATCGCCAGCGCCGAGATGATCTTCACCTGGGGCGCGAGCGTGTGCACCGGTGAGTCACCCGCGCGGTAAAGCAGGTGACTGTGCCCGGCGCCCATCTAGGAGTCCTTGGGGGAACGCTTGCGCAGCAACCAGAACAGCCCGCCCGCCACCACCAGGGTCGCGATGACGCCGATCACGCCGGCCAGGCCGGTGGTTGCTTCGCTGCCGCCCACCGCGTAGTCGGCCAGCGGGCTGTCCTTCATCGAGTGGTCAGTGGCGCCCTGCGCGATGCAGCTGCCGGTCAATTGCTCGTCCGCGCCGACTTCGCAGCCTTGCAGCGTCGCGTGGTCAAGACCGTCCGGGTTCGAGTCGGCGAAATACGACACACCGCCGGCCAGGATCAGGGCTACGAGCGCGAAACCGATGAAGAAAAGGCTACGACGGCGAGTCACGACGCCTCCTTGATCACGAGCGGACGTGAAGTACCGCGCAGCAGATACACCAGATCCGGTCGTACCGCGGCGACAGCGCCGACGGTCAACGCCGTGATGATGCCCTCGCCGATCCCGATGAGACAGTGCACGCCGATCACCGTCGCGGCCACGCCACCCAGCGCGAATGCCGAGTCGCCGCCGATCGCGAACTCGAGCACGAACCCGAGCGAAGCGATGACGGTGTTGCAGAAGGCGGCGAAGAAGGCGACCGCGACCAGGCCGAACTTGTTACGGGTGGCCAGTTTCCGCAGCGCCACGGCCACCAGGAACCCGGCGGTGGTACCGATCAACGCCATGTTCGTGATGTTCGCGCCCAAAGCGGTCAAACCGCCGTCGGCGAACAACAATGCCTGCAAGGCAAGCACAATCGTTACGCACAGCGCGCCTGCGAACGGTCCGACGAGGATCGCGGCGAGCGCGCCGCCGAGCAGGTGCCCGCTGACGCCAGGCAGGACGGGGAAGTTCAACATCTGTACGGCGAATATGAACGCCGCGACCAGACCTGCCATCGGTGCTGTGCGGTCGTCGAGGTCGCGCCGCGCCCCGATCGTCGCTATCACCAGCCCGATCACCGCTACCGCGCCAAAAAGGATCGACGTCGGGGCGTTGAGCAGGCCGTCGCTCATATGCATCGCCACCGAGGTGGACATGGTGGCCTCCTTATCAGGCTTCGACTCACCCTAATCGCCAAGCCCCGGTTGTCACCAGAGGTTGGCAACTGCACCTGAGTATCGGTTCGGCGCCGGCGGTGCCCGGGCTTGGCCGCGACTGGACCCGATGTGGTGAAAACGTTTACAGTCGGGTTACCCATCCGCCGCTGGGCACCTTCGAGCACCTGGAGGCATGGATGGATCGCCGTCAGCTCTTCCGGACCGGTGCGATAGCCGCGGCTGCCGTGGTCGCCCCTATTTCTCCGGCATTACTCCGTACGGCCTATGTCGAACCGATCGCGCTCTCCGCGGCGATACCGGCACTGCCGTGGCCCGCCGCCAACGACATCGTCGCGGCCACCAAGCTACCCAATTTTCCGGGTGTGAATTTTGTCGCCACCGACCCGAAGTACGGGGCAAAAGGGGACAACTCGACCGACAACACCGCGGCGTTCCGTAAGGCCATCGAAGCGGCCAGCGCCGCGGGCGGCGGGCATGTGATCGTGCCCAAGGGCAACTATGTCACCGGGGCCATTCATCTGAAGAGCAACGTGGACTTCCACCTGGAATCCGGGGCCGTACTGAAGTTCAGCTCGGACGCCTCGAAATTTCCTGTGGTGCTCACCCGGTATGAGGGCATCGAGTGCATGAACCGCTCGCCGATGGTCTATGCGTACGGTCAGTCGAACATCGCGCTGACCGGAAGTGGCACCCTGGACGCGAATGCCACTTCGTCCTGGAACAAGGGGTCGGACCGGGCCTGGCTCGAATCCCGGATCGCGGCCGGCGTTACCGATCCGGCGAAGCGGGTCTTTCCCGGAGCCGGGCACACCGCGCGGTCCACGTTCATCGAGCCGTACAACTGCGACACGGTTCTTATCCAGGGCGTCACGCTAAAAAATCCCAAGTTCTGGCAAATTCACCCAACCCTGTGCAAGAACGTGACAGTCGATGGTGTGAAGACCGACCCGAGCACGGCATCGAACAACACCGACGGGGTCGATCCCGAGTCCTGTGACCACGTCGTCATCGCCAACCGCACCCTCGGCGCGCACGACGACAACATCGCCATCAAGGCCGGCCGGGACGCCGACGGGCGCAGGATCGACGTCCCATGTCAGAACATCGTCGTCGTCAACTGCACGATGAACGGCAACTGGGGCGCGATCACCTGTGGCAGTGAGCAGACCGGCGGTATCCGGAACGTCTACGCCCACAAGTTGAATGTGATTGGCGCGACGAAGTTCGCGCTCTACGTCAAGTCCAACACGAAACGTGGCGGTTTCTCGCAGAACATCAACCTTGACGCGGTGACGGGCACGTTCCAGCGTTCCTTCGTGTTCGTCACCTCGACCTACAACAACCAGACCGGTAACTTCCCGCCCGCGTTCGGGCCGTTTAGCATCACCAACTCGTCCTGTAGGAAGGCCGCAAGGGTGTTCGACGTCAGTGGTCTACCGAACGCTCATGTCAAGGGACTCATCGCCGCCGACTGTAAGTTCACCGGGGTTGCGAACACCGCCAACATCCTCAACAACGTTGATGGTCGCAAGTTCACAAACGTGACAGTCAACGGAAAACCTATCTGATGCATGTCCGGTGTGCTCCGCCACGCGGAGAAGACTGGTAGTTGCGAAGTGCCGGTAGTGACAAACTATAGTCTCCCATAACTCCTGCACCGGGTTGATTCGATCAGCAGGAGTTACCCATTGTCACCACTGTCGCAAATCGAGGTAACCTTTAATGGCTCAGAGGGTCACCGTCCAGTTGGTTGATGACCTCGACGGCACAGCCGCCGACGACATCAGCACCGTGAGCTTCGCACTCGACGGCGTGAGCTACGAGATCGACCTGACCGAGGCCAACGCCGAGAAGTTGCGTTCCGGCCTTGAGGAGTTCGTGAACTCCGCGCGCCGCACCGGTGGCCGCGTCAAGCGCGGCGCTTCGCCGACGAAGCGGCCAGGTTCGCCGGCAAGCCGCGAGCAGACCAAGGCAATTCGGGACTGGGCTCGGCAGAACGGCTTCGAGCTTTCCGACCGCGGCCGTATTCCGGCCAACGTCATCGACGCCTTCGAGGCCGCGCACACCGGCAAGAAGAAGAAGGGCGAGCCGGCATTCTCCTCGTGATGCCGGTGCTGGAAGTGGCCGAGGGGAGAGCCACTTCCAGTCACGCCTTGAATGGATTTCTGTCCGATTTTGTCATCGGGTTCGAAGCCCGTCGAAGGCGATCGCGCAGACCGCGTCGGCCAGCTCGGCGCTGCCGAGCCCGCCTCTTGGCCGATACCACTCGATGAGTGAGTTGACCGTGCCGAACAGCAGCCGGGCCGTCACCGACGGATCGATGTCCTGCCGCACGTCGCCCTCGGCTTCCGCCTGTTTCACCAACTCGGTCACCAGTTGATCGAATTCCCGCCGCCTCGCCAGCGCGGCACGCTCCACTTTGGTGTTCCCGCGCACGCGCAGCAGCAGCGTGACGAACGGCAGCCGGTCGACGAGCACCTTGATACTGCCGCGAATCAGGAATTCCAGCCGGTCGATCGCCGGGCCTTCGATCGCCGTCGCCTCGTCGGCCACCGTGAACAGGCCGTCAAGCGCCCGGTCGACGGCGAGGCGCAGCAGTTCGTCCTTGCTGGCGACGTGGTAGTAGATCGCCGATTTGGTGATTCCGAGCTTGCGGGACAGCTCTTCCATACTGGTGGCTTCGTATCCGCGCTCGTTGAACAGTTTGACCGCGACCGCGAGCAGCGATTCCAGGTCGTATCCGGGGCGTCCGCGGCGGGTCATCGGTTGATCACCCGGCTGCGTCCACGGAACTCGGCGATCACTTCGCCATCCCGATCCACGGTCACGTCGTAAATACCACTACGGCCGTAGCGTGTCTTTTCCACGGCGTGCGCTGTGAGAACCTCTCCGGCCCTTGCCGATGTGACGAAAGTGATGTCGGCGCCAGCGGCGACCGTGACCGGTCCGTGGCTGTTGCAGGCGAGCGCGAAAGTCGTGTCCGCGAGCAGGAAAACGAACCCGCCGTGCATGATGTCGTGCCCATTCACCATGTCTTTTGTGACGCGCATCCTGGTGACCGCGCGGCCGTCGGCTGCTTCGATCAGTTCAATACCCAGCGCCCGCGACGCGGTATCCGCTTCGAACATGTCGTGCGCCGCATTGTGTGACACCGGATTCACCACCTTGCCAACTGACCGAATGGACGGTTGATAATAACGGGTATGGCTGAGGCATTCGTGGTTGACGGTGTTCGAACCGCGCAGGGCCGGTACGGCGGAGTTCTCGCCGGCGTACGGCCGGACGATCTCGCGGCACTCGTAGTGGCCGAAGCGGTTCGCCGCGCGGGAGTGTCCGGCGACGAAATCGACGAAGTAATTCTTGGTGCGGCCAACCAGTCCGGTGAGGACAATCGCAACGTCGCAAGGATGGCTGTTCTGCTGGCCGGCCTGCCGCACACGGTTCCAGGTTTCACCGTGAACCGGTTGTGTGCCAGCGGGTTGACCGCGGTCGCGTCCGCCGCGGCCGCCATCAAATCGGGCGATGCGGACATCGTGGTCGCCGGTGGTGTCGAGTCGATGACTCGGGCGCCGTGGGTGATGGCCAAGCCGGGCACGCCGTGGGCGAAGCCGGGCGAGGTCGCCGACACCTCGCTGGGATGGCGGTTCACCAACCCGAAGTTCCCGGCGAAGAGCACGATCTCGATGGGCGAGACGGCCGAGGAAGTGGCCACTCTGGACGGCATCACCCGCGAGGACTCCGACGCGTTCGCATTGCGCAGCCACACTCGTGCGCTCGCGGCCATCGACGCGGGGCGCTTCGAGAACGAGATCGTTCCAGTGCCCGTCAAGGATGGAACGGTGACCGTCGACGAAGGACCGCGCCGCGCCACGACGCTGGAGAAGCTCGGCCAGCTCAAGACCGTCTTCCGCAAGGATGGCATCGTCACCGCTGGCTCATCTTCGCCACTGTCCGACGGCGCCGCGGCACTTGTGCTCGCGAGCGAGGCTGCCGTTGAGCGCCTTGGCCTCAACCCCCGCGCGCGGGTTGTCGCGAGCGCGAGCGCGGGCGTCGAACCGCACATCATGGGACTCGGGCCCGTGCCCGCGACGGAGAAGGTGCTCGTTCGCACGGGTTGGCAACGTGACGACCTGACGGTCGAGTTGAACGAGGCGTTCGCTGCGCAGAGCCTCGCGGTGATCCGTCGCTTGAAGCTGGACGAGGAGCGTGTCAACGCTGACGGCGGGGCCATCGCGTTGGGCCACCCGCTCGGCTGCTCGGGCGCGCGCCTGGTGGTCACATTGCTTGGCCGCATGGAGCGCGAGAACACCAACCGTGGCATCGCGACGCTGTGCGTTGGCGTCGGTCAGGGCGTCACGGTCGCGTTCGAGCGGCCCTGAGACGGCTTATGCGGCAGGCCCGAGCTGGAGGACCAGTGCGGGCTTGCCGTCGACCGTCGTGAGGCCGACCTCGAGCGCCGATGTTGCGCTGATGCCGAGTTTCCCGTTGCCGATGCCGGGTCCGAACGACATGGTTGTGCTGCCGCCCTCCGAGCCGCGGACGGTGAACGTGAGTTTTTCCGTGCTGATGGCCGTCACACGGATGGACGGGTAGCCAAGCTTCTTGCCGTCCAACGGGACTGTCGTTGGCTTCGTCAGCACCAGGACGCAGTCGCCGTCGTAGCAGTCCTTCACCCTCGTGCTCGGTGCGGCGAGCGGGTTCGGGTTCGTCGTCCTCGTCGGTACCGGGCTGCTGGATGTGGTGGGTGGGGCCGACGACGTCGTTGAGGTTGTGGTGGCTGTCGTCGGGGTTGGCGACGGCGTTTGCTGGGCGACCGGTGCTTCGCTGCCGCAACCGGACAGGACCAGGACGAGGGCCGTGAGAACGGCGGCATGGTGGCGCATGCAAGCTTTGTAAGCGTTCGTCACTGGGAGGGGTCCCACTTCAAGTCTCGCTAAATCAAAAGCGCCCAAACCGTCAGATCGGCTAAAAAGGGCGCCATGCACACGATTCGGCGCGACGAGGACGACGAGATCATCGGCTACGTGGTCGCGGTAGGCGACCACTGGCAGGCCACCACGGTGTTCAACGCCGCGCTGGCCGATCCGACGAGCCTGGACGAAGCCGAGGACATCGTGCGGCGGGACGGGATGTCCTGCCTGGCTGACCGGTGGCTCGTCGAATACGAAGGCGAGTGGCGCGAGGCTCGGCTACAGGAGGTCCGTCCGGACAGCGTCCGGTTGTGGTGGGCCGACCCGATGATCGAGCAGTCGCCGCACGGGCAGTGGATCGACACCCGCGCGCACAAGATCCGCCGGGTCTAACGGCCTTCGAATGTCGGCACTTGCTTGTTAAGAAAAGCTTCAACAGCGTTCTGGTGGTCCTTGGTGACGCCGAGGCGTGCCTGACCGGCGCCCTCGGCCGCCAAGGCCTGACTCAACGAAACGGCCATCGCCGCCTTGGCCTCTGCGTACGCCAACGTTGGGCCATTGCCGAACTTCTGCGCCAGCGCCGCGGTCTCCTCGGCCAGGTTCTCCGGTTCGACCACCTGCCCGACGATGCCCCACGTCAGCGCTTCCTCGGCGCTGAACGTGTTGGCACGGAAGATCAATTCACTGGCCCGCGCCGCTCCCACCGCCCTGGCCAAAGTGACCGACAAGCCGGAGTCGCAGGTCAGCCCGATCGCGGTGAACGCGGTTCCGAACTTCGCTTTGGCCGACGCGATCCGTAGGTCGCACGCGAGCGCGAACCCCAATCCCGCGCCGACGCACAGCCCGTTGATGGACGCGATGACCGGCTTCGGCATCGTCGCCAGGCCAAGGACGATCGGGTTGTAGTGCTGCTCGACGGTCTCGAACGCGTTCGCCGCGTCGGCTCGCAACGTCTCGGCGTGCTCGTTGAGGTCCTGGCCGACGCTGAAGGCCTTCCCCGTCCCGGTCAGCACGACCGCTCGGACCTCGGAATCCTTGCCGACCTGGCTGATCGCGTCGAGCAAATCGGTCTTCACGCGTGTGCTCAACGCCGCCGAAGTCATCGTGATAGTTGCCACTGCGCCATCGCGAACGAGCGTCACACCGCTTTCGTCGGCCATGCCGTCAAGCTACCATGCCTACTGAACGGACGGTTAGTAATTCGAGCTGGAGGTCGACCAGGATGGCTCCGCTGCGCAGCTATGTGTCCGGCCGGTGGCACACGCCGGATGACGAAGGCGCGCCACTGCACGACGCGGTGACCGGCGAAGAGATCGCACGTGTTTCGTCGGCGGGCGTGGACATGGCGGCTGCGCTGGCCTATGGCCGTGACAAGGGCGCCGAGCTGCGTGCGATGACCTTCCATCAGCGCGCGGCGCTGCTCAAGGTCCTTGCCTCGTACCTCATGGAGCACCGTGACGAGCTCTACGCGCTGTCTCACCGCACGGGTGCGACCAAGGGCGACAACAAGTTCGACGTCGACGGCGGCATAGGAACGCTGTTCGGTTACTCCAGCAAGGGCCGTCGCGAGCTGCCTAACGACACGGTCTACGTCGACGGCAACGTCGAACCGCTCGGCAAGGGCGGCACGTTCCTCGCGCAACATATCTGCACGCCGCTGCACGGCGTCGCTGTGCAGATCAACGCGTTCAACTTCCCGGTATGGGGACCGATGGAGAAGTTCGCGCCCGCGTTCATCGCTGGTGTGCCGAGCCTGGTCAAACCGGCGAGCCAGACCGCGTACCTGACGGTCAAGCTGATCGAGCTGATCATCGAGTCCGGGATCCTGCCGGAAGGATCACTGCAGCTCGTGGCCGGTAGCGCCGGCGATCTGCTCGACCACCTCACCGAGCAGGACCTGGTGTCGTTCACCGGATCCGCCTCGACCGCGCAGCGCCTGCGTACGCACGAGAACATCGTCCGCCGCTCGGTCCGGTTCAACGCCGAGGCCGACTCGCTGAACTGCTCGATCCTTGGCCCGGACGCGACGCCGGGCACGCCCGAGTTCGACCTGTTCGTCAAGCAGCTGGTCACCGAGATGACCGTCAAAGCGGGCCAGAAGTGCACCGCCATCCGGCGCGCGTTCGTCCCGACGGCGCTGCTGGACGATGTCGCCCAGGCCACCAGCGAGCGCCTTGCCAAGATCCAGGTCGGCAACCCGGCCAACCCGGACGTCCGGATGGGCGCGCTGGCGAGCCTGGAGCAGCGTGAGGAAGTCCGCCGGTCGCTGAAGGCCTTGCTGGAGGCCGGGCGGGTCGCGTTCGGTGACCCTGACCAGGTGTCCGTCGTGGACGCCGACGCCGAGCGTGGCGCGTTCATCTCGCCAGTTCTGCTGGTGGCCGAAGATCCGAGCCAGGCACAGCCGCACGAGGTCGAGGCGTTCGGGCCTGTCAGCACGCTCATGCCGTACCGCGACACGCAGCACGTCATCGAGCTCGCCGTGCGGGGCCAGGGCAGCCTCGCGGGATCGGTCGTCACCGCGGACACCGCTTTCGCGCGGGACGTCGTCATCGGCGTGGCGCCATGGCACGGCCGTCTCCTCGTCACCGACAACGAGAACGCCAAGGAGAACACTGGCCACGGCTCGCCGTTGCCCGGCTTGGTGCACGGTGGCCCGGGCCGCGCCGGTGGCGGCGAGGAGATGGGCGGCGTCCGTGGCGTGCTGCACCACATGCAGCGCACGGCCGTCCAGGGCAGCCCACGCGTGCTGAGCGCCGTGACCAACCGCTGGGTGCCCGGCACCGAACGGACCGAAGGCGAGCACCCGTTCCGTAAGCACCTTGAGGACCTGCGTCTGGGCGACACGGTCGTGGCGGGGCCGCGTGAAGTGACCATGGCCGACATCGAGCACTTCGCGGAGTTCACCGGCGACACGTTCTACGCGCACATGGACGAGGAAGCGGCCGCGGCCAACCCGTTCTTCGGCGGCCGCGTCGCGCACGGCTACCTCGTCGTGTCGTTCGCAGCGGGCCTCTTCGTTCAGCCAGACCCCGGTCCGGTGCTGGCCAACTACGGCCTGGAGAACCTGCGCTTCCTGACGCCCACGTTCCCCGGTGACTCGCTGACGGTCACCTTGACCGCGAAACAAATCACGCCACGCAACGACCAGGAGTACGGCGAGGTCCGGTGGGACGCCGACGTGACTAACCAAAAAGGCGAGTCCGTCGCGAAGTACGACGTCCTCACGCTCGTCGAGAAACGAGAGAAGTCGTCGTGAACCTCGAAGCAGACTTCAACACCACGATCGAGCGCGATCAGCGGATCGAGCCGCGTGACTGGATGCCTGAGGGCTATCGCAAGACGATGATCCGCCAGGTCGCGCAGCACGCCCACTCGGAAATCATCGGCATGCAGCCGGAAGGCGACTGGATCACGCGGGCGCCTTCGTTGCGCCGCAAGGCGATCCTGCTGGCCAAGGTGCAGGACGAGGCAGGCCACGGGCTCTACCTGTACTCGGCGGCCGAGACGTTGGGCGCCGACCGCACCGACCTGACCGAGCGCTTGATTGAAGGCAGGCAGAAGTACTCGTCGATCTTCAACTACCCGACCCTGACGTTCGCCGACGTCGGCGTGATCGGGTGGCTCGTCGACGGCGCCGCCATCTGCAACCAGGTCCCGCTCTGCCGTAGCTCGTACGGGCCATACGCGCGGGCGATGATCCGGATCTGCAAAGAGGAATCATTCCACCAGCGCCAGGGCTACGAGCTGCTGATGACCATGATGCGTGGCACGCAGGCGCAGCGCGACATGGTGCAGGACGCGACCAACCGCTGGTGGTGGCCGTCGCTGATGATGTTCGGCCCGCCGGACGCCGAGTCGACCAACACCGCGCAGTCCATGGCGTGGAAGATCAAGCGGCACACCAACGACGAGCTGCGCCAGCGGTTCGTGGACATGAGCGTGCCGCAGGCTGAGAAACTCGGCGTCACGCTGCCCGACCCGGATATGAAGTGGAACGCCGAGCGCGGCCACTACGACTTCGGCGAGATCGACTGGGCGCACTTCAAGGAAGTGGTCAGCGGGAACGGTCCGTGCAACGAGGTCCGGCTCACCCGGCGCCGCAAGGCACACGAGGACGGCCAGTGGGTGCGCGACGCGGCCGCCGCGTACGCCGCCAAGCACAAGGAGGCTGCGGCATGAATGACTGGCCGTTGTACGAGGTTTTCGTGCGTGGGAAGCGTGGCCTCAACCACGTCCACGTCGGATCGCTGCGTGCCGCCGACGACGAGATGGCGGTCCACAACGCCCGCGATCTCTACACGCGCCGCAACGAAGGCGTGAGCATCTGGGTCGTGCGGGCCGACCACATCACCGCGTCCAGCCCGGACGAGAAGGATCCGTTCTTCGCGCCGAGCGGCGACAAGGTGTACCGGCACCCCACGTTCTATGACATTCCCGAAGACGTCCCCCACATGTGAGTCGATATGTCCTTTGACAACGCCTACGAGGCGCTTACCGAAGACAACGACGCCCGGTGGGCCTTCGGCACCGGGTTCGCCGATCCGTTGGCAGGCTTGGACACCACGGTTCCGTCCGGTCTGGACGCTGCCGAGCTCGCCCGTTCATGCCTGTGGCTCGGCGACGACGCCTTGATCATGTCGCACCGGCTGCAGGAATGGGTCGCAGCGGCGCCGGAACTCGAGGACGAGGTCGCTTTGGCCAACATCGGCCTCGACCTGCTCGGCCAGGCCCGGCTGTTGCTGGCGCGCGCGGCCAAGGCCGATCCGTCGATCGTGCCGTCGGTTGCCCAGTCCGATGAGGACGCGCTGGCGTTTTTCCGTGACGCCGCGGACTTCCACAACGTCCGGCTGGTCGAGTTGGAGGGCGGCGACTTCGCGGTCTCGATGGCCCGGCTGCTGGTGTTCAGCACGTGGCGGCTGGCGCTCTTGCAGCGTCTGGTCGACTCGCCGGACCAGGTCCTCGCGGCGATCGCGGCCAAGGGCATCAAGGAACTGACCTACCACCGTGACTACGCGGCCCGCTGGGTCGTCCGGCTCGGCGACGGCACCGAGTTGTCGCACGAACGCATGCAAGCCGGGATCGACGCGGTGTGGCCGTACGTCGACGAGCTCTTCGATGACGACGCCTCGTTGCGCGAGGAGTTCGACGCGGTGATCGCGCAGGTCATGACCGCTGGCACGCTCAAGCAGCCACCCGTCCGCCCCGCGGCGCAGACCAGGTACCTGGAGCCGTTGCTGGCCGAAATGCAGAGCGTCGCCCGTGCCCACCCGGACGCGACATGGTGAGCGCGCGTGCCGTCGCCGAGACGGTCACTGATCCCGAACTGCCCATGCTGACCCTGGCCGATCTGGGCGTCCTGCGTGACGTCGCAGAAACTTCGGATGGCGTGGTCGTGACCATCACGCCGACGTACACCGGTTGTCCCGCAATGGATGCGATGCGTGCCGACCTGTACTCGGCGCTGCACCAGGCCGGATTCGACTCGGTCGACGTTCGCACGGTGTTGTCGCCTGCGTGGACCACCGACTGGATCACGCCGTCCGGCCGGGACAAGCTGGCGTCGGCCGGGATCGCCCCGCCGAGCTCTGCGCCCCGCGGCAACGGCCTGATCCCGCTGACATTGACCGCACCACCGAAACGGGTCGCGTGCCCGCAATGCGGCTCACTGGACACCGAGCTGTTGTCGGAATTCAGCGCCACAGCTTGCAAGGCGCTTCGGCGCTGCCAGGCGTGCGACGAACCGTTCGAACACGTCAAGGAGATCTGACGTGACCACTTCATTGCGCCGCACATTCCACAAGCTGACCGTGGCTCACGTGGAGCGCCTCACCGATGATGCCGTCGCGGTGACCTTCGACGTGCCCGAGGAACTGGCGTCGGAGTACACCTTCCGCGCGGGCCAGTCGCTGACGTTGCGCCGGATCATCGACGGCCGCGACGAACGCCGCTCGTACTCGATCTGTGCCATGGTCGGCTTGAAACCTCGGATCGGCGTGCGTGAGGTGCCCGGCGGGGCGTTCTCGCCGTGGCTCGTGCACGAGGTCAAACCAGGCGACACCATCGAGGTACTGCCGCCCACCGGCGATTTCACGCCCGCTTCCACGCCTGCCCGGCACGTGCTGTTGGCCGCTGGCTCAGGAATCACGCCAGTGATGTCGATCTTGTCGACGGTGTTGCAGGACCCGGCCGCGAGCGCGGTCGTGCTCTACGGAAACCGCCGCACCAATACAGTTATGTTCGCGGACGAGCTCGCGGATCTTAAGGATCGCTACACAGCGCGGATGGAGCTCGTGCACGTCCTGTCCCGTGAACCGCGGGAGGCCGAACTGTTCACCGGCCGCTTGGACGCGGCGAAACTCCGGATCCTGCTGCCGATGCTGCTGCAGGTGTCCAAAGTGGATCACTGGTGGCTGTGCGGGCCGTTTGGCATGGTCACCGATGCCCGCGAAGTACTGACCGAACTGGGTGTCCCGCGCGACCGTATCCACTTCGAACTGTTCTATGTGGAAGACGAGCCGCCTGAGCAGGTCCAGCACGTCGACCCTGGCACGACCGGGCCAAGCGCCGAAGTGACCGTCCGGCTCGATGGAAGGACCACCACCGCGGTCGTCGCCCGTGACACGACGTTGCTCGAAGGCGCCCAACGAGTCCGTCCGGACCTGCCGTTCGCCTGCAAGGGCGGGGTTTGCGGGACGTGCCGGGCCAAGGTGGTCAGCGGCAAGGTCCACATGCGCCGCAACTTCGCGCTGGAGGACGCGGAGGTCGACGCCGGATTCGTGGTCACCTGCCAGACCGTGCCCACTTCGGACGCTGTGGAGATCGACTTCGACCAGTGATCAGGGCCGGAATGGCCTGATACGCGATCAGAGCCGGGCGTGCGGCACCGGCAGCCCACCGAGCGATCGAACGGAGCCTGTTCACTCTCTGCTATCAGCTCGGTAGTGCTTTCGGGCCAGCCATCGCCACCGGGCTGGTCGTGTGAAGGCACCGTGGTGGCGGGCTCAGCGAGGGCGAGCCCGCCACCTGGGGGAGCTACATCAGCAAGCGGCCTTGACCGACCACTCGTTGCCGGTGAACCACTCGTTGCCCGCGATGAACCATTCATTCCCAGCGAACCACTCGTTGCCGGCGAACCATTCGTTCCCGCGCTGAACCCATTCGTTGCCGTTCACGGTCGTTCCTCTCTGTACACATCGGATCGGCACAAGACCCCCGACTGGCCGAAAGACACGGGTGACCTTGCCGATTACCGTTCACCGGGTGACCCGCGTTCGAGATACGGGCCTGGTGATGAGTGTGAACCCCAGGCTGCGCTGGGTCTCGCCCCGAAAGTGGCGTCTCTGGTCGCTTCCGCGAGCCTCGCTGGCGTATGTGCTGGTCACGGACCTGGTGGCGGTCCTGGTCACGGTCATGGCGAGCTTGCATGTGAGCGTAAGTCGCACCGAATGGGTGTGGTTCGGAGTGCTCGCCGGAGCCTCGCTGCTGCATCTGGAAGCGGCTCGGAGCATCGAACGCAGGCGCGAACTGGCCGTCGAAGGCGTCCCGTACACGAACCTGAAGTCACTCTGGGTGTTCACCGGAGTCCTGCTGCTGCCGCTACCGCTCGTAGTCGCCCTCGTGGTGATCGCCTACACGTTCTGCTGGGCGCGCGTGTACGGCCAGTTCATCTGGCATCGCAAGATCTTCTCCGCGGCCACGTTCATCCTGGCCAGCGCGTGTGCGTCGGCCGTACTGCGCGCCGGTGGCCTGGTCGACGCGCCACGGGTCCCGGTCGGGCCATGGTCACTGGTCATCGTCGTAGCGGCGGCCACGACCTGGTGGCTCATCAACTACGCGATGGTCGTCGGCGCAATCCTGCTGTCCTCGCCCGAGGCCACCGCACGCAGCGCGCTCGGCGACTTGTCCGACCAGCTCGTGGTCGCCGCCGCCCTCGGCCTTGGCATCGCGGTCGGCGCGCTGGAGGCGTCCAATCCGTGGGTTGTGCCGGTGCTGATGGTCACCGTGCTGGCTCTCCATCGCGACCTGCTGTTGCCGCAGTACCAGCGTCAGGCCCGGACCGACGACAAGACCGGCCTCGCGGCGCCGACATTCTGGTCCCAAGTGGTGGACGCCGAACTGCGCCGGGCGCAGTTGGTGGGCGCGAACGTCGGCGTGCTGATGATGGACGTCGACAAGTTCAGCGAGATCAACAACAGCTATGGCCACCCGGCGGGCGATCAGGCTCTCCAAGCGGTCGTCCGAGTGGTCCGCTCCGAGATCCGCCGCGGCGACCTGGCCGCGAGATGGGGCGGCGACGAACTCGCAGTCGTCCTACCCGGGACGAGCAGCACCGAACTGCTGTCGGTCGGCGAACGAATCCGGCTGCGCCTGGCGCACACACCGGTGTCCATCACGCACGCCAAGACCGGCAAGACCATCGTGCTCGACGGCATCCGGGTGTCCATGGGCGCGGCCGTCTACCCGGATTCCGGTGTGGACGTCGACCGCCTGGTCCTGTCGGCCGACGCGGCTTTGTTGGCGGCCAAGGAAGCGGGCCGCAACCAGATCTGCCTGGCCAGGCCGAGCGAGAATGGCTCGGCTCCGGCTCCCGCGCCACCGGCCATTCCCTTACAGGCGAATCCGTTGCGCCGCCGCACGGACATCCCGTCCTGACCAGCCGATTCCTCGTTGTGCAGATGTAAGAGGCCTCATCCGGTTGTCATAAACGCCTGGTCAGCGGCGGGTTTTGGCGGGCGGGATTGATGTGCTTCCGACCTTGGGTTTTATCCTCGTACGAATGTAAGAGGCGCCATCCAAGTGTCAGAATCGCCTGGTCGGTGCTTGGCTCCGGCGGGTCGCGAGCGAGAATCTCCTGACCTGGGGTTTCGCCTTTGTGCAAATGTCAGAGGTATTGGCCAGTTGCCACATCTGGGCCTGTGTCCAGCGCTTCTGGCAGGTCCTTGGCCAGCAGTAGCCGGACTTCCGGGGACTCCGCGCTGCTGGTGATTCGGTGGCCCTGCAGAGCCACCGCCCGGTCGAACACGTTGCGGACGAACCGGCCGTTGCCGAACGACTCGCCCCGCGGCGTGCGCTTGAGCAGCTTGCGGATCGCCGGGCCGACATCGGCGTGCAGCTCGTAGCCAGCCTTCTCGGTCATCGCCTTGAAGATCGCGACCAGTTCGTCGTCGGTGTAGTCACCGAATCGCAGCTTGGACGGGAACCGGGACGCCAGGCCCGGGTTCTTGTCCAGGAACTTGGCCATCTTCGCGTCGTACCCGGCGACGATGACAACCAAGTCCTCACGGTGCTCCTCCATGAGCTTGATCAGCTCGGCGATGGCTTCCGAGCCGTAGTCGTCGAACCACGCCTCGGTCAGCGAGTACGCCTCGTCGATGAACAGCACACCACCGAGTGCCTTGGCCACGGCCGTGCGCACCTTGGGTGCGGTTTGCCCGAGGTATTCGCCGATCAGGTCGCCGCGGGAGACCTCGACCAGATGCCCGGACGAGAGCAGGCCGAGCTTGGCATAGACCGCCGCGAGCAGCCGAGCCATGGTCGTCTTCGCGGTGCCCGGACTGCCAGTGAAAACAAGATGGCGGGTCGGCACGGCCAACGGGATCCCGGCCTCGCGGCGCATCCGGTCGGCCTTGGCCTCGGCAACCAAGAGCCGGACCTCGTGCTTGACCGAATCCAGCCCGATCAGCTTGTCGATCTCCGACAGCGGGTCGTGCGGCAGCTCCACCCATGAGGTCGTGGCCAGCGTGTCCGGCACGTCCTCCACCAAAATCTCGTGCAGGGACTCGTTCTCCGCGACCACGCCATCGGCCAGCACGCGTCGGGCCTGTCGGGCGATGGCGCGTTCGAGTAGTCCGATCGCCAGCCGGGCGTTCCCGGTCGGCGTCGACTTCACCAGACTGCGGACCTTCTGTACGACGCCGTCCCGCAGCGTGAATCCGGCGGCCTCGCACTTGGCCTCGAACAGCGTCACGAAATTGTCCTCGGTCAGCGCCGGGAACCGCAGCACGGAAGGGAAGTACGCGGCCAGATCCGGCTCGGACTTCAACAGCCCGTTGACGCCAGCGTCCGGACCGGTCAGCACGACCACGAGGTCCTTGGCGTGACTTTGCACGGCGGCAACCAACGCGTTCACGGTCTCGCGGTTGCGCCAGTCGTCCTCGCTGGGTTGCAGTTCGTGCGCGGACTCGACGCACAACACGCCACCAACGGCCCGGTCGACCAGCCGACGCACCCGCGGCCCGATTTCCCAGCCCTCGCCATGGACGAGATCCGCGCGGTCGACGACCACGATGTGCCCCGAAGTCAGGACCCCAGTTGCCGCGAACATCCGGCCGAGAATCCGGGCCACCATCGTTTTCCCAGTTCCGGGCGGACCGGTGAAGACCATGTGCCGGGCGCGGGCGTCGACGACCATGCCTGCCTCGCGGCGCATCCGGTGCGCCTTCTCCTCGGCCACCAGCAGCGCCAGTTCCCGCTTGATCTTCTCCAGGCCCACGCACGAGTCGAGCTCGGCCTGCGGGTCGGATCCGGCGAGGTCGCCAGGAACGAGCTGGCGTGGCAGATCGGCCTCGGTCACGGTCACCGACCGGGACGGCCCGACCTTCGCGCGTTTACGTGCCGCGCGCACTGACTGCTCGGCGAGGTGCTCGACCAGGCGTGCCCCGCGCAGGTTCAGCAACGGGGGAGTGCGCGTGAGCAGCACGCCCGCGCCGAGGCTGACGGCACGGCTGATCGTCGCGCCCCGGCGAGCAACGGCCCGCTTGAGCAGTTCCGCGTAGTGCTTGTCGGTGAACTCGGTCGTCCTGGCCACGCGGAACAACTGGTACAGCGCGGGATTCGTATCGAACAGCCTCGTGTCGCCACCCGGCCCGCAGACCACGATGACGTTGAGCTCCGGATGCCGTTTGAGGCTGCGGCGCAATTCCTCGGCCACGGCCGTGCCGCATCGGTCGAAGCCGATGATCCGGTCGAGCCCGTCGATCACCAGCAGTGTCTTCTCCGCGAGGCACTCGCGGACATCCCTGGTCAGCTGCTGCAAAGCGGTGCTCGCGTCGAGGGCGGCATATATCGGATCGGAAACCCAGCGAGACGAGGACACCACGTGGTTGTCCACGAGGTTCTGGATCAACGCGCTCACGGCTGTCCGGCGCCCGGTCGCGTCCTGCCCAGCGACCAGCAGCCGGACCTGATGGCCCGCACCTGGCCGTTCGACTCGGAGGTCACGCAGAGCGGCCGTCAGTTCAGGCTGCCCCACCAGGGAGATCTCGGGTGTCGCGACAGCGGGCTCCTGGCGTTCCCGGGTGGCCACCGCGAACTTCTGCTCAAGCGGATTGACCAGTGGGCGCCGACGGAACAGATCGTTGACAGTCCGCTGAAAGGAACCGACCGGCAGCTGCGAACCCGCCGAGTTCGGCAAGTCCGGCAGACCGCGCAGGCACGCTTCCAGGCGCACGCCCATGTCCAGCCACGCCCGGCACGCGTCCACCTCGCCCTCGACCACACCGCGCGCCAGCCAAGCCCGGACCTCGTTCGCCCAGCCCTCGGCGAACGGCTGACCTATGTACTTCTTGACGTCCTCGTACAGGTTTCCATCGCTGAACACGGAAAACTCGCTCGGGCTCTCCCAGATGCCCGCCTGCTGCGCCAGGCACGCGACGGCCGACGCGGCCTCCCACCCGGAGATCACCGACCGGAGCCGGTCGTGGGCCGCGACGAACCCTTGGACCACCCACTCCAGGTAGTTCACGGTTCCGGCCAGCTCGGGCAGATCGGCCAGGATGTCGTCGGTCGCCGAACGAGCCCAATGATTAGCCAGGTCGGTGTGCGCTATGGGCTTACGAACGTCCGGCATGTTCAGCTCGTACAAGGCGATGGTCGCCTGGCGGCGCCGTTCGAACGGCTCGATCCCGGCGAAGACATCGAGGCATTCCCTGGCCAGCTGGACCGCCAGCGCACGTTTGTCCAGGTCATCGCCTGCCGCGGCGACCAGCCACTCGCCCGGCGGCCGGAACTTGCTGGTCGGCGCGGTGAACCAGGTGGAAGCGAAGCTGGCCAGCCGTTTCTCCGCGCGGAAATCCTCAAGCAGGCGGCTTTCCAGGTCGGCGCAGGTGCCGCCGCGGATGGCGGCCACTCCGGCAAGCCACGGGATCATGCCCCACAGCTCGGCAGCGACGACAGTGGCTTTCTCGCTGTAGAAATCGTTGAGCTGATACGGCAGCTCGGCGACGCGGGGGTCATTGTTGAGGGCGCGGGCTCGCTCCGTGATCTCGGCGAGCAACCCGGCCGGAACCTGCCACGGGCCGAACGAATAGAGGTCGATCACGTCGGCCTGCTCGTCCAGCAGTAACCGCAGGTGGTCCGGTAGTCGCGCACGTCCCATCGTGAGCCCCCTCTCGTCGGTTCGGTCACCCTAATCGGACCGACATAGGGTTAAGACCATGACCACACATTTCGATGTCGTCGTCCTCGGGGCCGGTGTCGGCGGCTATGTCGCCGCGATCCGCTCGGCACAGCTGGGCCTGAAGACGGCCGTCGTCGAGGAGCGCTACTGGGGCGGCGTATGCCTCAACGTCGGCTGCATCCCGTCGAAGGCGCTGCTGCGCAACGCCGAACTGGCGCACATCTTCACCAAGGAAGCCAAGTCGTATGGCATCCAGGTGGATGGGACGGTCAGCCTGGACTACGGCGAGGCGTTCCGCCGCAGCCGCAAGGTCGCGGACGGGCGCGTCAAAGGCGTGCACTTCCTGATGAAGAAGAACGGCATCACCGAGGTGAATGGCCGTGGCACGTTCGTTGACGCCAACACCATCGAGGTCAACGGCGAGCGGATCACGTTCGACCACTGCATCATCGCCGCGGGCGCCAAGCCGCGGCTGCTGCCGGGCACCAGCAAGAGCGACCGCGTGGTGACCTACGAGGAACAGATCCTCGCCGAGGACGTGCCGCAGAGCATCGTGATCGCCGGTGCTGGCGCGATCGGCGTGGAGTTCGCGTACGTGCTGCACAACTACGGCGTGAAGGTCACGATCGTCGAGTTCCTCGACCGGATGGTCCCGCTTGAGGACGAAGAGGTGTCCGCCGAGCTGTTCAAGCGCTACCGCAGGCTGGGCATCGACGTGCTCACCTCCACCAAGGTGGAGACGATCGAGGAGACCGGCAACGGCGTCCGGGTGACGGTGTCCAAGAACGGCCAGCAGCAGGTCCTCGAGGCGGACAAGGTGCTGCAGGCGATCGGGTTCCAGCCGATGGTCGAGGGATACGGCCTTGAGAACACCGGCGTGCAGTTGACCGACCGTGGCGCGATCGACATCGACGCGCGTGGCCGCACCAACGTGCCGCACATCTTCGCGATCGGTGACGTGACCGCGAAGCTGATGCTGGCGCACGCGTCCGAGTCGATGGGCATCGTGGCGGCCGAGACGATCGCCGGTGCGGAGACCATGGAGCTGGACTTCGTGATGATCCCGCGCGCGACCTACTGCCAGCCGCAGATCGCCAGCTTCGGTTGGACCGAGGCGCAGGCGCGGGAGCGCGGCTTCGACGTGAAGGTCGCGAAGTTCCCGTTCACCGCCAACGGAAAGGCGCACGGCCTCGGCGACACCGCTGGCTTCGTGAAGATCCTGTCGGACGCCAAGTACGGCGAGATCATCGGCGCGCACCTGATCGGCCCGGACGTGACCGAGTTGCTGCCCGAGCTGACCCTCGCGCAGCAGTGGGACCTCACCGTGCACGAGGTCTCCCGCAACGTGCACGCCCACCCGACGCTGGGCGAAGCGGTCAAGGAAGCCGTGCACGGCCTGGCCGGCCACATGATCAACTTCTGATCCCGGGGCTCAGTCGGTGCGAACGCGGGAAGTTCGCACCGACCCCCGGATCCCCCCGGATTTACGGTGCTATCGCGCCAGCTTTGTAGCCGAGCCGGTACACCGAACGGACCACGCCCTGGCCGAGTTTCTTGCGCAGGTAGTAGACGTAGGTGTCCACGGTGGACTCGCTGGCGTCGGTGCCGAACACCCGCGTGCGCAGTTCCGCCTTCGGGTAGATCACGGTCGGCCGGGCCACCAGCGTGCGCAGCAGGTCGAATTCCCGGACTGACAACGACACTCGCTTGCCGCGGGGCAGGACAACTTCGTATTTTCGGACGTCCAGCTGTGCGCGCCCGAACGGGATCGTCTCGGCGTTGTCGATGTGCCTGCGCAGCAGGCCGCGGATCTTGCCGAGCAGCCGCGCTGGCAGGAAAGGCGTGGTCAGGTAGTCGTCCGCGCCCGCGGCCATCGCGTCGGCCTGATCTTTGTCGGATCCGATCGTGGAGAGCACCAACGCGCGCGCCGTCATCGCCTTGCGGCGCATCGCGGCGAGGGTTTCCAGGTTGTCCGTGCCCCGGTCGACGAGCACGACGTCGTAGTACGAGTCCAGTGCCCTCGCCATGCTCGGGTCGACGTCGTGGGCGTACCCGGCGCCGTCAAGCAACTCGCCGAGCCGGGAGATGAGCTCTTCGTCGTCAGCCACGATCAGCAGGCGCGGCACAGCCTTCCGGTTCACCTTTCCATCCTGCCCGCGCGGCCGGGAACTCGCTGACTGTCCACTGTGTAGCGCCGGGGCCCCCGGTCGTCCATGCGATGCCCACCTCCCTATGGACATTCGAGCTTAGCGGTCAGTAGCGGGATATACCCGCCGTGTGGTCAACGCCGATGGACTCCGGTCAACCGGCGCGGCATAGTTGCCGGGGGAGGTAAGAATGTCACCTGAAGGATTGACACGTCGGGAACTTCTTTTACGCAGCGGGCAAGTCGCCGCAGGTCTGACCATCGCGAGCGGGGCGAACGCGGTGGCCGCCCCGGAAGGCCAAGACCAAATCGTCTTACGTGAGGGCACCAACATGTCCGCGGCGCTGTCCCCCGACGGCAAGCGAATCGTGATCGACCTGGTGACCGGGATCTGGGTGGTGCCCGCGACTGGAGGACGGGCGAAACGGCTCACCGACGACTTGCAGGACGCGACGCTGCCATCGTGGTCACCGGACGGCAAGCAGATCGCGTTCCAGTCATACCGCGACGGCAACTTCAACCTTTACATCATCGACGCGGATGGTGGGGCGCCGCGCAAACTGACCAACGGCCCGTTCGACCATCGCGAACCGGCCTTCTCACCAGACGGCAAACGCCTGGCGTTCAGCAGCGACCGGGACGGTGGCTACGGAATCTGGCTGTTGGATCTGGCCTCGGGCACGATGACAGCGGTGACGGCGGCGACGCCAGACGAGGAAGCGGCGCCGAACTGGTCGGCGGACGGACAGCGCCTTGTCTTCACAGCCAACGACACGGCGATCGACTCGATCAACGTCGCGACCGGCGAGCGCAGGCGCCTCGTCACGGCCACTGGGGTGGACCGATTTTACGGCCCGGCATTCGGCCCGGACGACCAAACACCGAGCTATATGCGGCAACGCGGCGCGGAAACCCATCTGATGCTTGGCGACCGGCAACTCACGAGCGACGAGGACGTCTTCGGGTTCGCGGCCTCGTGGGCCGGGCAGGACGTCCTCTACGTGGCCGACGGGCGCATCCGGCGCAGGTCCGGCGAGACGGTCAAGGACATCCCGATCGAAGCTGGCGTCACGGTCGCCCAACGCAACTACCGGCACCGCGTGCGGGATCTCGACTCGCAGGCGCCCAAGCAGGTACGCGGGATCGTGAGCCCGGCGGTGTCACCGGACGGCACACAGATCGCCTACCGCGCGCTCAACGCGATCTACCTCGTGTCCAGCACTGGGGGCACACCGAAACGGATCGTGGCCGACGACTACTTCAACGCCGACCCGGACTTCTCGCCGGACGGCACGCGCCTGCTCTACGCCAGCGACCGGCTGGGCACCGCCGACCTGTGGGTCCGCGATCTGGCCAGCGGCACGGACACGGTTCTGACGTCACTGCCTGGCGCGCAGACAATGCCACGCTGGTCGCCGGACGGGCGCAAGGTCGCCTACATCGACCAGGGCGGTGCACTGTGGACACTCGATGTGGCCACCGGCAACGTCCAGAAGGTCACACCCGAGCTGTTCCAGCCGGGACGGCCGAGCTGGTCGCCGGACGGCACCGTGATCGCGCTGGCCGCGGTCAAACCGTTCTCCCGGCGTTTTCGTGAGGGCACAAGCCAAATCCTGACCGTGGACCTGCGCAGCGGCGAGCTGAGGTACGCCGAGCCGATGCCGTTCCGGTCGATCGCGACCAGGGCGTACGACGGTCCACTGTGGTCGCCGGATGGCAAGTACCTGGCGTTCGTGGTGGAGAGTGTCGCCTGGATCGCGCCGGTCGACGCGGCGGGCAAACTGATCGGCGACCCGAGGCAGGTGACCGACGAGGTCACAGATTCGCTTGCCTGGCAAGGCTCTCACTCGTTGGTGTATATGTCCAATGGGCGGTTGCGCGTGGCCAAGATCAGTGGTGGACGACCGCGTTCGATCAGGTTGACGTCCACCTGGCGCCGTCCACGCCCGCCGGAGCGGTCGATCATTCACGCCGGTGCGGTGTGGGACGGTGAATCCGATCGGATACGAAACGACATCGACATCGTGGTCGAGGGCGGGCGGATCGCCGAGATCCGGCCGCATCGCGCTGGCTCGCAAACCGTTGACGCCAGCGGGCTTGTCGCGATGCCCGGGTTGATCGACGCACACGTGCACTGGCATTTGCGTGGCCGGGAATGGGGTGCCAGGCAGGGCAGGTTGTGGCTGAGCTACGGCATCACGACCACGCGCTCGCCGGGCGATCCGGCGTATCAGATGATGGAGACGAGGGAGTCGCTGGAATCCGGCAGCCAGATCGGGCCGCGGTTCCTGGCCACCGGCGAGGCGGTCGACGGCTCGCGGATCTACTACAACTTCATGCGTCCCACGTTGTCGCGCAAGCAACTCGACCTGGAGATGTCCCGGGCGATCGCGCTGGAATACGACATGATCAAGACGTACGTCCGGATGCCGGTGGAATACCAGCAGATGGTCATCCGGGCCGCGCACACCGCTGGTCTTCCGCTGTCGTCGCATTATTTGTACCCGGCCGCGAACATCGGCATGGACGGGATGGAGCACACCGGCGCGACCAACCGGCTGGGATATTCGCACACGGTCAGCCGGATCGGCCGGGCTTATCAGGACGCGGTCACGCTTTTCACCCGATCCGGTATGTCTGTGACGCCGACGTTGTTCCAGTCCAAGGTGCTTTACGGCGACGACAAGTCGCTGTTCACCGACGAACGCACCAAAGTCCTGTTCCCGCAATGGGAGTACGACTTGCTGAAGGGCGTCATCGACGGGCTCGGCTCACCGATGTCGACGTACTTCGACAAGGTCCTCGCGGCGAACGTCAACATGGTGCTGCGTGTGCACCGCGGCGGTGGGCTGGTCATCTGTGGCACGGACGCGCCGCTGGACAACGTGGCTGTTTCTTTGCACCAGAACCTCCGGGCCATGGTTAAGCACGGGTTCACCCCGCGCGAGGCCTTGACCACCGCGACCCGAAACCCGGCGGTCTGGCTCGGCCTGGAGAACCGGATCGGTGTGCTGAAACCTGGCGCTTACGCGGACTTGGCGCTCGTGGACGGCAACCCGCTGGCAGACATCAAGGCGGCGGCTGCCGTGCGGCGCACGTTCATCGGCGGTGTGCAGCACACCGTCGACGACCTGCTGGCGCCTTTCCGAAGCCAGGCTCTGGCACAGGGCAAGGTCGCCAACACGGTGCTGCCCGCGTTGCCGTCGGCGGAGAAGCGGCACTGGTGGCACGAACCCGAATGGGCGAACCACATCTGCTGCGACCACTGACAGATCCCCAGGTCAGTGTCCAACCAGAGAGGCTAATCAAGCTGCGCTAACAAGCGACTTCAGAAAGTCCTGATGGACTGCACAACAGGCCCGGGTCCACACTGCCCGCATGAAGGCACTCGTCAAGCTGGTCGAGGGCCCGGGCCTGGAATTCACCGACGTCCCAGACCCCGAACCGGGCCCGAACGACGTGGTGGTGCGCGTACTGCGCACAGGTATCTGTGGCACGGACCTGCACATCGACGCATGGGACGACTGGGCCGCCAAGACCATCCGCACGCCACTCGTGGTCGGCCACGAGTTCGCGGGCGAGGTCGTGGAGGTCGGCGCGGCCGTGACCACGGCCAAGGTCGGCGACCTGGTCAGCGGGGAAGGCCACCTCGTCTGCGGCAAGTGCCGCAACTGCAAAGCGGGCAGGCGTCATTTGTGCGCCAACACCCGCGGCCTCGGCGTGCACAGCAACGGCGCCTTCGCGCAGTACGCCGTGCTGCCCGAACAGAACGTCTGGGTGCACCGCAACCCGGTCGATCTGGATGTGGCCGCGATTTTCGACCCCTTCGGCAACGCCGTGCACACCGCGCTGTCGTTCCCGGTCATCGGCGAGGACGTGCTGATCACCGGCGCCGGTCCGATCGGGATCATGGCCGCGGCCGTCGCCCGGCACGCCGGAGCCCGCAATATCGCCATCACCGACGTCAGCGACCACCGGCTTGAACTGGCCAAACGTGTCGGCGTGGACCTGGCGCTGAATGTGCGCCACGCCTCGATCGCCGACGCGCAGGCCGTGCTCGGCATGTCCGAAGGCTTCGACGTGGGCATGGAGATGTCCGGCCAGCCCACCGCGATGCGCGACATGATCGCCAACATGTCCCACGGCGGCCGGATCGCGATGCTCGGCCTGCCAGCCGCCGAGTTCCCGATCGACTTCAGCACGGTCGTGCTCAAGATGCTGCACATCAAAGGCATCTATGGCCGGGAGATGTTCGAGACCTGGTACTCCATGTCGGTCCTGCTGCAAGCCGGGTTGGACCTGACCCCCGTGATCACCCATCGGTACAAGGCCGAAGAGTTCGACCTTGCGTTCGCCACCGCGAGGGACGGCAACTGCGGCAAGGTCATTCTGGATTGGACGGAGAGCTGATGTACGGCGCGATGCGCGAGAACCTGCGGGCCGGGCTGGACGAGATCCGCGCGGCGGGCCTCTACAAGGCCGAGCGGGTGATCGGCACTCCGCAACGGGCGGCCGTGCGGGTCGGTTCCGGCGACGAGGTGCTCAACTTCTGCGCCAACAACTACCTCGGCCTCGCCGACCACCCGACGCTGGTCGCGGCGGCGAAGGACGCGCTGGACGAGTGGGGCTTCGGAATGGCCTCGGTCCGGTTCATCTGCGGCACCCAGCAGCCGCACAAGCAGCTCGAGGCCAAGCTTTCGGAGTTCCTCGGCACCGAGGACACGATCCTTTACAGCTCCTGCTTCGACGCCAACGGCGGGTTGTTCGAGACGCTGTTGACCGACCAGGACGCGGTGATCTCCGACGAGCTCAACCACGCGTCGATCATCGACGGCGTCCGGCTCTGCAAGGCCCGCCGTTACCGCTACAAGAACCGCGACATGGACGACCTGGAGCGCCAGCTCAAGGACGCCGCCGACGCCCGCTACCGGCTGATCGCGACCGACGGCGTGTTCTCGATGGACGGTTATCTGGCGCCCCTTGACCAAATTTGCGACTTGGCCGAGCGCTACGACGCATTGGTGATGGTCGACGACTCGCACGCGGTTGGCTTCACCGGCCCGACCGGCCGTGGCACGCCTGAGCTATTCGGCGTGACCGACCGGATCGACGTCATGACCGGCACCCTCGGCAAGGCCCTCGGTGGTGCCAGCGGTGGTTACGTTTCCGGTCGCGCGGAGATCGTCGAAATGCTCCGGCAGCGCTCGCGACCGTACCTGTTCTCGAACTCGCTCGCGCCGTCGATCACCGCGGCTTCGTTGGCTGCGTTGGAGTTGCTCAGCTCGTCGGGTGAATTGCTGACGCAGCTGCGTGAGAACACCGCGCTGTTCCGGTCGCGGATGACCGACGAAGGCTTCGACCTGCTGCCCGGCGAGCACCCGATCATCCCGGTGATGATCGGCGAAGCGGCACTGGCAGGCAAACTCGCGGATCTGTTGCTGGATCAGGGGATCTACGTAATCGGTTTTTCCTATCCGGTCGTCCCGCACGGCAAGGCCCGGATCCGGACCCAGATGTCGGCCGCGCACTCGACCGACGACGTCAATCGCGCGGTGGACGCTTTCGTTGCGGCACGGGCAAAACTGGACAGCTGAACCCGTTTCGTCCAGACCTCGCCAATCATCGGCATGCCGACGGTCTATGAAGGAGAGCTTCATTTCTCGCTGCCGTGAGTGGTGCTGTTGTTGTGCAGCGGGACTTTATGGGCACACTGGCGAGGTGGGTGGACTGTGAAGGCGGGCTTCATCTTTCACCGCCGCGTGTGCTGCCGGTCTTGTGAAGCGGAACTTCATACCCGCTGCTGCGGTCGGCACCGGCCTGTGAAGTAGAGCTTCACCTGGAGCTGCCGTGGCCATCATCTGAACTTTGAAGCCGAACTTCATTTCGAACCGCCGCGAGCCTCTTCGACCAAGGCGCCGAGGACCATCTGGAACAGCGGATGCTCGCCACTCCCACGCCGAACGGCGACGAAAACCCGGCGCTCAGGTGGCGCCTCCGCGATCGGGATCCGGACCGCGCCGCGCGTTTTGGTGAACGCATTGCGTGGCACCAACGCGACACCAGCCCCGGCCGCGACCAACGCGACGATCGCACGGAAATCGTCTGACGTGTGCGTGATGCGCGGGTTGTTTCCGGCCACCTCGACGATGTCCCGGCATGGGTTGCCGGGCAACGGGGCGATCCAGTCCTCGTCGTCACCGAGGTCCCTGATGGTGATGGTTTTCTGGCTGGCCAGCGGGTGGCGCTCGGGCACGACCACATCGAAAGGCTCGGTGTACAGCGGATACCGGATCAACCGGGAGTCATCGGTCCGCGGGCTCAGGCGGCTGTCCTCGGTGATCGCGATGTCGATCTCGCCGTCCAGCAGCAACGGCACGCTCGCGTGGCCCTCGGCATCCCGGACGACCAGCGTGATGTCCGGGGTGATGAACCGGAGTTTGCGCATCGCGGGCGCAACCACCTGCGTGATGGCGGACGCGAAGCTGGCCAGTTCGACGCGCCCCCTCGTGCCGCTGGCGAACGACGCGAGCGTGGCCTGCGCACGTTCCAACTCGGCCGCGACGGCGTTGGCGTGCTCGACGAGCAACTCGCCGACAGGCGTCAGCGACACGCGCCGACCGCGTCGGCGCAGGAGTTCTTGGCCGGTCTCGGATTCGAGCGCGGCCAGTTGTTGGGACACCGCGGACGGTGTGAGGTGTAGAGCCTCACCCGCTGCGGTTACTGTCCCGTGGTCTGCCAGCGCTCGTAGCACTCGCAACCGTCGAGGGTCGATCACACGACCCATTCTCCATCTTCGCCGGACTTGCCTTCCGATGGCCTGAATGTCGCCGGACCTGGGATGGAACGATCAAAAACGGGCTCGGAGCTTGGTCCACGTGTCCGGTGTGGATGGCGTGAACGTACACAATCGGGTCTCACTTCGTGGCCCGAACCACAAGTTGGTGTAGTCGAACTTCAGCAGCCCGGCGTCGGGATGGTCGAACCGTTTGGTCAGGTTCTCCATCCAGCGCACTTCGTGCTGGTCCCAGAGCGTGTCGAACTCCGGTGACTTCGCTCGCAGGTCGCGGACCAGGCACTTCCAGCTCGAATCGGCGACGTGCTCGGCCATGGACGCGCGGAACTGCGCGACCGCCCTCGGCGCCGTGTCCGACCAGTCCAGCAGGCGCTCACGCAGCCGGGAATCAGTGAACAACAGCAACATCGCGTTGCGGCTTTCGAAGGGGACGTCGTCGAGCCCGAACACCCATCCATAAGCAGGGTTGTGGCCGAGGATGTCCATTCGCGCGTTCAACACGGCGGCTGGCATCGGGCCGAGTTGTTCCAGGATCAGGTGCATCTGCGGTGACAGGGCGCGGCACGTGCTCGCCGCGACCGGCCGGGCTGACCCGGCAAGCGTGAACATGTGGGCGCGTTCGTGCGCGTCCAGCCGGAGGGTTCTGGCGAGTGCGTCGAGCACCTGGTCGGACGCTCGGATGTCACGGCCCTGTTCGAGCCACGTGTACCAGGTGACGCCGACCCCGGCGAGCTGCGCGACCTCCTCGCGGCGCAGACCTGGCGTGCGGCGGCGGCCACCCGGCGGCAGGCCGACCTGTTCCGGGCTGATGCGTTCACGGCGGCTGCGCAGGAACGCGGCCAGCTCGCTGCGTCGCACGTCATCGCGTGCCTTGGCCAGTGGTGGGGCGGTCACGGTTCCAGGATGCCTGGCAGTTGATCCTGTTACCAGGTAGTGGGCACACCTGGATAACTACGCTCTGGTACCAGGCTAAGGCCGGGCGAATCGTGAACGCCATGACCACACCCACGATCCGGCGCGGCACGACGGCGCCGGTTGAGGCAGCGAGCCTGACGATGCCGGGGCTCATCACGTTGCTGCTTGGCGCGTTCCTCCCGATTCTCGACTTCTTCATCGTCAACGTGGCCCTGCCGACGATCGACCGCACCCTGAATGCCTCGGCCACCATGCTTGAGCTTGTCGTTGCGGGGTACGGCATCGCGTATGGCGTCCTGCTGGTTCTCGGTGGGCGATTGGGCGACACCTACGGGCGTAAGCGGCTCTTCAAGTTCGGCCTGGCTTCTTTCACGGTGACTTCATTGGCCTGTGGTCTCGCGCCGACCGCGGGTGTGCTGGTCGCGGCCAGGATCGCGCAGGGTGCGGCGGCAGCGATGATGCTCCCGCAGGTCCTTTCCACGATCCAGGCGACAACGGCGGGGGAGCACCGCTCGCGGGCACTCGGGCTGTACGGGGCCAACGCGGGGATGGCCATGGTTCTGGGGCAGCTGGTCGGCGGTGTGCTTGTGGCAGCGGACATCGCGGGAACGAGCTGGCGGCCGATCTTCCTTGTGAATGTCCCTATTGGACTGTTGGGGTTGGTGCTCGCGCGGCGCATCCCGGAGACCAGGTCGGCCAACCCAGCCACTGTGGACGTTGCCGGTACCGCGCTGCTTGGCCTTGGCCTGTTCACGTTGCTGTTGCCAGTGACCGAAGGCCACGCGGCTGGTTGGCCACTGTGGACATGGCTGCTCCTCGCGGCCAGCCCGATTCTGTTCGCCGGGCTGGTCATAGTGGAGCGGCGCATGGAACGAGCCGGACGGATCGCGTTGCTTCCGCCAGCCGTCTTGCGGATGCGGAGTATCAAGCGCGGGCTATTGTTGAGCGGACCGTTTTTCCTTGCATACGGCGCTTTCACGTTCGTCGCCGCGTTAACTCTGCAGGAAGGCCTGCTCTACGGCCCGTTGGCAGCTGGGCTCGCAATTGCGCCTATGGCGGTGGCGTTCCTGGTCGCGTCCTTGATATCGAGTCAGTTAGTGGCTCGATTCGGGCGCGGCGTGCTCACGGTCGGCGCCACCATCCAGGGCAGTGGCGTCGTCCTTGCGATCGCGACGATTCTCGTGGCGTGGCCCGATGTGACCGTGCTGACGTTGGCTCCCGCGATGGTGGTCACCGGTTTCGGTCAGGGCCTGATGGTGACCACGCTGTTCCGGGTGATTCTGTCGCGCGTGCCCGCCGAGCTGGCTGGTGTCGGTAGCGGTTCATTGGTCACGGTCCAACAAGTGAGCATCGCGCTCGGTGTCGCCACGCTCGGCTCGCTGTTCCTGTGGCTGAGCGAACCGGACGTGCTGGGGATGCGCGACGCGTTCGTTGTGGTGATGGGAGTTCAGGCGGTTGTCGCGGCGGTGGTCGCCTTGTTCAGCCGTCGGTTGCCGGACCCGCGTTAGGGAGTTCGATCACCGCGGTGTTCGGGATGGCCTCTTTGGCCAACCAGGTGTCCCCGCCTCGCCGGGTCAGGGCCAGCCGCATCGACATCCCGTGGGATATCACGAGAGCCGGACCCGGTCCCTGCTCGATCTCGGTGAGCGCGGCCATCACACGCTCAGTCTGCTGGACGTACGTTTCGCCGCCTTCGAACCCGAAGTCCGGCCTTGCCGTCACCCAGCCCTCGTAGGCGTATGGATCTGCGGCGGCCAGGTCGTCGTACATCTTGTCGGTCCAGATTCCGGTGTCGGTTTCCATCAACCGGGCGTCGAACTGGATCGGCAACCCCAGATGTGCCGACACCGCCTCGGCGGTCTGCCGCGCCCTGGCCAACGGGCTCGCCCAGAGCGCCACGATGCCCAGGTCGGCGACCTTGATGGCCAGTTGCTTGGCCTGCTGGTGCCCGGTCTCGTCAAGCGGGACGTCCATCTGTCCCTGGAACCGGCGCGTCTGGTTGTAGGCGGTCTGGCCGTGCCTGGCGAGGTAGATGGTCACGTAACTAGACCGTAGTTCGCGGGCACCGGGCCTGGACTGTGATTTCAGGTACCGAGGTATCGCAGAACGGCCAGGACCCGGCGGTTGAGGCTGGTGCTGCGAGGCAGGTCGAGCTTGTCGAAGATCGAGTTCACGTGCTTCTCCACAGCGCTCCGGGAGATGTGCAGTGAGCTGGCGATTTTGTCATTTGTACAACCTTCCGCCATTTGTCTGAGGACATCCACCTCGCGAGATGTCAGACGGGACAGCGGATCGGTGTGCGTGGTGCGCGCCAGCAGTTGCCGGACGACCTCCGGGTCGAAGGCCGCGTTGCCCGCGCCGACGCGGTCCAGGGCGTCGAGGAACTCGCCGACCTGAGCGACCCGGTCCTTCAACAGGTAGCCGACCGCGCCCGCGTCGGACGTGATCAACTGGGTCGCGTAGCGCTTCTCCACGTACTGCGACAGCACGAGGACGCCGATTTCCGGCCAGCGTTCGCGGATCTCCAACGCGGCCCGCAGGCCCTCGTCGGTATGTGTTGGCGGCATGCGCACGTCCACGACGCATACGTCCGGTTGCTTCGCGGCGGCTGCTTCGACGAGCGCGGTTCCGTCGCCGACCGCGGCGACGACTTCGTGGCCTTCTTCAGCGAGCAGGCGGATGAGGCCTTCGCGCAGCAGGGTCGAGTCCTCGGCGAGAACTATCCGCATGGCAACTCGGCGGTCACGACCGTCGGTCCGCCATCAGGGCTGGTCACAGTGAAGCGGCCATCCAGTGCGGCCACCCGGCGGGCCAGACCGGACAGGCCGCTTCCGGTCGTGTCGGCGCCGCCGATCCCGTTGTCTGTGATCCGCACGATGACCATGTTCTCGTGCCCGGCCACTTCGATCGTGACCAGGTCGGCGCGGGAGTGCTTGGCCGCGTTGGTGACCGCCTCTGAGGCCACGAAGTACGCCACGGTTTCCAGCTGAGCTGGCAAACGATCCGGGACGGTGAAGCTCAACTTCACAGGAATTCCGGCGCGTTCGGCCACCCCGGCGAGCACTTCCGCCAAGCCAAGGTTGTCCAGCACGGTCGGATAGACGCGCCACGCCACATCCCGCAGGTCGTTCAGGATTTCCTGCGCCTCGTCGTGGGCCTGGGCCAGCAGATCGTCCCGGTCGTCCACCGGGCGGCGCCGGGTCCGGCCCAACAGCATGGCCAACGCGACGATCCGCTGCTGGACGCCGTCATGCAGGTCCCGCTCGATCCGGCGGCGTTCGGCGTCGACCGCCTCGACCACCCCGGCCCGGCTCAGCGACAGCTCAGTGATCCGCCGACGCAGCAACTCCTGCTCACTCGGCCCGAGGTAGCGCAGCGCGAGGCTCTTCTCGAGCGCCGTCACGCCGACCAGGCCCTGAATGGCCAGGTACAACAGGACGAGGCCGAGCGGAACAACCGCGAGCAGTTGCAGCGGCTGCATCACGCCGTCGGTCAGCTGCCACACGCCCATCGCCGCCGCGCCGAACCCGTAGGCCAGCACGACCAACGTGCCGCCGCCGAGCAGACCGACCAACGAGCGAAGCGCCAGGTACTTCACGGCAGCCCGGTGGTCGTAATCAGACGAGCTTTCGACGTCGTGCCACCGCGCCAACCTGCGGCGTTCCACCTCGGCCAGCGCCACGGCCCAGCTACGCGGCCACCGGACCGCGACGTAGAGGAGCTCGACCACAGCCAGGCACGCGCCGATCGCCAGGCCGACGACCAACCGGGCCCAACGACGGACCATCAGACCGGGAGCAATCGCGTGATCAGCTCGGACAACTGGTGCACGGTCCGGCATTCGTGCATCTCGACGACGTCGGCGTACTCGTGCGCGAGGGAGTCCCCGGTAGACCACAATCGTTGTGCTTCTGGGTTCAACCAGTATGTGTGTCGGGCATTCCGCGCGATCCGGCGCAGCGCGGCCAGGTTCGGGTCGCCGCCGTTGTTGCGGGCGTCGCCGAGGATCAGCACCGAGGTCTTCGGGCCCACCGCGTCGAGGTATTCGTCCACGAACACCTGCAGCGAGTGCGTGTAGTCGGAATGCCCGTCCCACCTGGTCAGCTTGGCTTCCTGGTGTATCCGGGTGGCCAGCCCGGCCGGGTCCTCGGCGCCGGCCTTGACCAGGTGCGTGACCTCGTCGGTCGTCTCAACGAACGCGAAGGCCCGCACTTTGCTGAACTGATCGCGCAGCGCCTGCGTGAGTAGAAGTGTGAAGTTCGCGAAGCCCGCGACGGACCCGGACATGTCGCACAGCAGCACCAGCTCTGGGCGGCCGGGGCGGTGGTGCCGGTAAGCAGGCTTGATGGGAACGCCACCAAAGGCGATCGAGCGTCGCAACGTCCGCCGCACATCGATCTCGCCACGCCGCGCCCGACGCCTTCGCGCGGCCAATCTAGTGGCAAGTTTTCGGGAGAGCGGATAGATCGCGCGACGCATATCTGCGAGCTGCGTGCGGCCCGCGGTGAGGAAATCGACCCGGTCCGACGGCGGCGCGACAGCGTTTCGGGCCACGGTCTCCCGGCCGCGCAGCTCGGCCGTCCGGCGCCGGGCGTCCGTTTCGACCATCCGCCGGAACCCGCCGATCTGCCTGCGGATCTCGTCGCGGCGGACGTCCGCGAGGAACCCGGGATCCTCGGCCCCGAGTGCGGCAAGGACCCTGACCAGCAGCGTTTCCGGACGAAGACGCTGCAAGGTCTGATACGCCGACCATCCGCCCGCGCCTTGGGTGCCTTCGCCGAAGCGGCCGAACGCCTCGACCGCTGCCTGCGCGAGCGCTTGCTGATCGGCCGCGGACCCGGCAGCCAACGCCTGTATGAGCTGCTCTCGCAGCGACTCCAGGTCGCTTGGTTCATCGGTTGGGCCACCCACCGAGCCTGGGAAGTACAGGTCGAAGACCTGGTCGAACACCGTGCGCTGGCCGGAGCGGCGCAGCAAAGCAGCCGCCAAGCCTTCGCGGACACGCTCCCGGTCGTCCATCCCCAGCACGGTCAGTACGCGGGCGGCATCGACAGTCTCGCCTGGTCCGGCGAGGATCGAGTGCTCGCGCAGCGCCTCGACGAACTCCACGAGGCGCTCCGGAACGCTCACCCGAAAACCTTGAGTTCGGCGGCCGCGCGCTTCTTGTCGGCCTCGTACTTCAGCACCACCCCGAGCGTGGTGTGCACGACCGACTCGTCCAGGTGGTCCGCGCCGAGCGCCAGCAAGGTGCGCGCCCAGTCGATCGTCTCCGCGATCGATGGCGATTTCCGCAGCTCAAGGCCGCGCAGCGCGCCGATGACCCGGACGAGGGACTCGGCAAGCGCGCCGGAGATCTCCGGCACCTGCATCCGCACGATCTCCAGCTCTCGATCCGCCTCGGGAAAGTCGATGTGCAGGAACAGGCAACGGCGCTTCAACGCCTCGGACAGCTCACGAGTGGCGTTCGACGTCAGCACGACGAACGGCTTGCGGGTCGCGGTGATCGTGCCCAGCTCAGGCACCGTGACCTGGAAATCCCCGAGGACCTCCAGCAGCAGGCCCTCCATCTCGACGTCCGCCTTGTCGGTCTCGTCGATCAGCAGCACCGTCGGCGTCGGGTTGCGGATGGCCGACAACAGCGGCCTCGGCAGCAGGAACTCCTCGGTGAAGATGTCCGCGCGCGCCTCGTGCCAGCCCTCGTCACGGCCCGCGGTGATCCGCAGCAGCTGCTTGGCGTGGTTCCACTCGTAGAGCGCTCTGGCCTCGTCGATGCCCTCGTAGCACTGCAGGCGCACCAGTTCCGAGCTGGTCGCGGTGGCCACGGCCCGCGCGAGCTCGGTCTTGCCGACCCCGGCGGGACCTTCCACCAGCAGCGGCTTGCCGAGCCGGTCGGCAAGGAAGACCGTGGTCGCGATCGCGGTCGACGTCAGGTAGCCGGCACCGGCCAGCCGCTGGGCCACCTCGTCAACGGAGTCGAACAACACGGGCGTCCTCCTGAGTGAGCGCTTGCTCACTCAGATTAGCTGGTCGGGACCCTCAGCCAGCCACGGACAGCAGGACCTGGCCCTTGTCGTCCTGAACTTCCAGACGCGCGATGTCGCTTGGCTGAAAAGTCGTGCCACCACTGAGCTTGAGCGGCTCACTGCGGCCGCCGGGCGGCACCAGCCAGTTGGTGACCGTCTCCGATTCGCCACGCGTGGACACCGCCACGAGCAGGCACTTGCGCGGACCGACCGCGCCACGCAGCTCCATCGAGATCTGGGTGCCCCAGTCCTGCGACAACATGGTGACGTTGGCGTCCATCTCGCCGCCGACCCCGTTGAGGATCTGCGGCGAGTCGCTCGTCGGTGGCGGAGGCTGCTCGATCTTCACGTTCAACGGTGGCGTCGCGGCGATCGGCACCGGATCGCCGCTGGTCGCCATGATCGTGACCACTGGCGCGGCGACGATAAGGACCGCGGCGGCCGCCGCGGCGAACCACTGCCGGTGCCTGCGTTGGTGGCGCGATTTGGTGGCCTCTTCGAGCAACGAGGACAGCACCTGCGGGCCAGGCACAGGCACGAGCAACGCGGGCGCGTCGTGCTTGACCTTGTCCAGCAGGTCGGGCACATCCTGTAGCTCGACCAAGTCCAGCTGACACCGGGCGCAGTCGAGCAGATGCTGCTCGAACGCCGTGTTGTCGGGCTCGTCGAGCGCGCCGAGAATGTACGCGGCTATATCGACATGACCTGACGCATGCACCATTCCCGACTCACCCCCGATCGCGCAGCGCGCGCCTCAATGCACGGACCGCGTGGTACAGCCTCGACTTGACCGTACCCGGAGGAACGCCAAGTGTCTCGGCTACGTCATTAACCGTGCGGTCACGTAGATAGGTCTGCATGATCGCTTCGCGTTGCTCGTCCGACAACACCCGCAACGCGTCGTAGACGACCATCGCGCTCAGGGTGCGGTCCGATTCGTCGGGCACGCCGACCGAGTTGGCATCCGGCTCCTCGACTTCCTGCGGCCTCGCCTTTCGGCTGCGCCGTCCGTCGATCACGATCCGCCGGGTGACCGTGTACAGCCAGGCACGCAGCATGTCCGGGCTGCGGTCCAGCTTCTCGGCGTTGCGCCAAGCCCTGATCAGGGTTTCCTGGACGACGTCCTCCGCCCAGTGCCGGTCGTTGCCGGTCAGCTTGAGCGCGAACGCCATCAGTGGCGTGCCGAAGTCCCGGTACAAGGCTGTGGCCAGGTCTTCTTCGGTATGCCCGTGACGGCGTAGCTCGTCACCCAGTAGGGCTCTTGCGGAATGGCTGTGGCGTCCCACGCTGACATCCTGGTGGGACGACCGTTGTCCGTCCAGTGCCAAATCGTTGCGGAATTTTTGTTTGAACCGCCCGGCGACCCCGCCCGTATCCATCGATGAAGGCGTAAACCGGGTGCCCCGCGAGGACACACCAGTGGGCAAGCGCGGGACATGCGAGTGTCCTGTGTGGACCTAGCACGGCCTTTTCCAGCAACGTCGCTTATGTGTCCGTCCATCGCGGACGCCCGGAGAGACAAGGAAGGATGCCGTGAAGCGATCGCTCGCGTCGTTGGTGTTCCTGCTGATCACGCTGTTCATGGCGGGTCAGGCGGCGGCAGCCGCGCAGCCGGGAACCCCGCCGCTCAGCGACATCGACGGCGAACTGCTCACCAAGGTCCGGCTAGCGGGCTTATGGGAGATGCCAGCCGGAGAGATGGCGCAGGAGCGTTCCTCGGACCCCAAGGTGCAAGAGGTCGGTCGCACCCTGATGACCGATCACGCTGTCCTTGACCAGGAAGTACGCCGCGTCGCGTCGTTGTACGCCTTCGAGTTGCCCGCCGAGCCGAACGACGCGCAAAAGGGCTGGCTCACCGAGATGGCCACATCGACCGGCGCGCAGTTTGACTCTGTTTGGGCGATGCGGTTGCGCTCGGCGCACGGGATGATCTTCCCGCTGATCGCTCAGGTTCGCGCGAGTACAACGGATCCTGAGATCCGCAAGTTCGTGACAACCGCCAACACGATCGTGCTCAAGCACATGACGATCCTGGAAAGCACGAACAATGTGGATTTCGCCAACTTGGACGACGCGACACCGCTGAAGCTGTCGCAGGACGCCCAGGGCACCGATATGGTCGTCGCGGTTACGTTGGTGCCTCTGCTGGTCGCGATCACGGTGTTCCTGCTGTGGCTCGCCACCAGCCGCAATCGTCGTCGTGGCAGGCAAGAGCCGGTCGCGCGGCGCGTCGATGACGACGATGACGACGATGACGACGATGATGACCGCGGTCGCGGTCGCGGCGGCCGCAACGGTCGTGGTGGCGGAGACGGTAAGCGGAGCAGGTTGTTCGTAGACAAGGAACTCGCACGGTGATCCATACGGTTACAGACACGGTTGTGCTCGCGGTCGGTGGACCGAGAGACGAGGGCCTGCGCGGTGTCGCTGCGGTCTCGGCCCGTGCCTCGTATGCCCTGATGTGCCTGACGATCTGCTGGGGCGTACTGACCAAGACTGGCTGGGCGCGCAGGTTCGGTGAGCGCAAGACCTTGCGTGCGGGGCATATGGTCCTCGCCACACTTACGATCACGTTCGGCTGCGTGCACGCGATGGGCTTCCTTTTCCTTGCCGAGGGCGCATTCACGTTCGCGCAGATCAGTGTGCCTTTCGGCGACGGCGTTTTCTTCCGGTACGCGATCGCGATCATCGGCCTCGAATTGATGATCGCAATCTTCCTCACGGCCGGATTGCATCGCTGGACTTCCTCCCGTCGCTGGCAATTCGTACACCGAACGGCCTACGCCGCGCTCCCGCTTTTGGTCGTACACTCGATCCTCGCTGCTGCTGCTAATAGTCACCTCTCGGTACTATGGCTCGCCGGATTGACATTGCTGATCCCAGCGGTGACTCTCTCAGTTCTCCGGTTCGTTCCCACCACGATGCTCGTCCAGATCGGACTGGTGGAGGAACAGGTATGAGAGGCCGCAAGCTGCGGGTCAAAGTGGACAACGACCGCTGTGAGCGGTACGCGATTTGCCAGATGGAGGCACCCGACCTGTTTGAACTGAGCCCCGACGGGCGGCTTTTCTACACGAAGAGACCGGAAGAGGATCAGGTCGAGCAGGCGGCCGCAGCAGCACGCTGCTGCCCCATGCAGGCCATCAAGGTGGACAGGGTTTAGATGACCGACTTCGAACGCATCGTCATCGTGGGCGCGGGGGTCGCGGGCTTACGGGCCGCGGAACGCCTCCGGGAACTCGACTACGACGGCGAGCTGGTGATCATCGGTGACGAGGCGCGGTGGCCATACCACCGGCCGTTGGTGTCAAAGGACTTGCTGGCAGGCAGCGACCGGCCGGCCGATCTGACCCTGCAGCGTCACATCGACACCGGCGCCCGCTGGCGCTTGGGTACCCGCGCGGAACGACTTGAAACACAGCGCAAAGTCGTGCACCTGCCGGGTGGCGAGGAGATCAAGTACGACGGCCTGATCATCGCCACAGGTGTGGAACCGCGGCACCTCAAGGGTGTCCCGCGGCACAGCCCGCGCGTGCACACACTGCGCACAGTGGACGAGGCGTTGGCGGTCAAGAAGGTCATCTCCCGCAGCGACCTGCCGATCGTGGTGCTCGGCACCGGCTATATCGGATGTGATGTCGCCGCGAGTGCCCGCAAGATGGGCCGGGACGTGGTCATGGTCGGCCGTTCCCGGTTCCCGCTGCGCAACCTCGGCAACGATGTCGCCGCCGCGGTGGACAAGCTGCACCGCAAGCACCGCGTGCGGATGGCGATGGGCACGGATATCCGAAATTGGATCTGTGCCGACGATTCCGTCGCGATGCACACCACTGACGGCCAGCTGCTGGTCGCGGGCGCCGTCATCATGGCGGTCGGCGCGATCCCCGCCGTCGAGTGGATGCGTGGATCAGGTCTGATCCTCGAGGACGGCGTGCTGTGTGAGTCCACTTTGTTCGCCGCCGGTGCGCAGGATGTGGTGGTGGCCGGTGACTGCGGCCGCTGGCCCAACCTGCGGATCGACGACACGCCACGGCGCGTCGAGCATTGGATCAACGCGGTCGAGATGGGACGGCACGCGGCCGAGAACCTCCTGCTCGGCAGGGAAAAGGCCACGCCGTTCATGCCGATCCCGCGTGTCTGGTCCGGACAGTACGGTGTGCGCCTGCAGATCTCCGGTGTCCCGTCCCTCGGGAAAGACACCGTGCACCTGGCCGATGGCGCCCCAGGAACGCCTGGCATCACCGGATATGTGCGCAACGGCAAGCTGGTCGGCGTCTGCGGCTGGGACGCGCCGCGCGCGATGATCAAGTGGACCGAGAAGCTGCACGAGGAAATGCCGCTTCCCACCGAGACCAAGGGCCGTCGCCCGGTCGTGCCGAAGCCGTCGAAGGCACCGGTCACCGAACCCGTTGCCGCACAGTCGGCTGAGCGGCCACCGGCACCGCCCGCACGCCAGAACACCCTGGCAGAGATGCCAACGCAGGTTCCCGCGATGGCAGCGGTGACACCCGCGCGCGTCGGACCGTCGATGTCCGTGCCCGCGATGCAGCCGGTGGCCCGGCCACCAGCGCCGGTCGGGCCACCGCCCGGGACTGGCCGGAATATGCAGCCGGTGCCGCCTCCGGTGAACCGGCCGCAGATGTCGCGTCCGATGCCCGCGATGCCGCGGGCGGCGATGAGCTCCGGTCAGATGCCGCAGCCGTCCGTGCGTGGGATGACTCCGGTTGAACGGCCTTCGATGCGTGGCATGTCCGCGGAGCCACCTTCCATGCGTGCGATGCCGCCGGTGGAACCGCCGTCGCGTCGTGGTTTGCCGCCAGTCGAGCCGCCGTCGATGCGTGGGATGCCACCGGTTGAACCGCCTTCGATGCGTGGGATGCCTTCCGTACCGCCGCCGTCGATGCGTGGGATGACTCCGGTCGAGCCGCCGTCGATGCGTGGTTTGCCGCCCGTTGAACCGCCGTCGATGCGTGGGATGCCACCGGTTGAACCGCCGTCGATGCGCGGAATGCCGCCAGTGGAGCCGCCGTCGATGCGTGCGATGGCTCCGGTGGAGCAGCCGTCCGGCAGGCACGCCAAGCCGGAGATGCCGAGGTTCGGTCAGGACGGCGGTCCGATGACCGAGCAGATCCCGCCGGTGCGGTCGGAGCCGCTTTTGCCGCCGACCACGGCGATTCCGAACCTGTCAGCGCCAAACCTGTCGCTGTCGAACCTGTCCATCCCGAACATCGACGTGCCGGACACGCCAGCGGGCGCGATGCGTCCCGCACCGCCGCCATCGCGGCAGCGTCGGGCGGGTCGGCCGGAACGCGCGGAGCGCAAGCCGCTTCCGCCCGTGCCGCCTATGCCTGCCAACCAGCACCCGTCGTTCCCGAACATGCAACCCGTGCAGCGACCGGTCGATCCGATGATGGAACATCCGTCGTTCCCGGCGATGCGTCCGGTTCAACGTCCGCCCATGCCGTTGATGGAGCATCCGTCGTTCCCGGCGATGCAGCCCGTCGCGCGGCCAGGCATGGAACACCCGTCATTCCCGTCGATGCAACCAGTCGCACGGCCTGGCGCAGAAGACAGCCGCTTCCCGGCAGGCGAAGCGGTCAGAGGGTTCGGCTAGAGACACGGCTAGCTGAGCAACGCCGCGGCGGCCGGGCCCTCGGCCGTCGCGGTGCAGCCTCCTCGCTGCGAGCAACCCGACCGCTCGCTGACGAGGGGGCTTTTTTGTAAGCCCCACTTAATAAAGCGCGGCTTCGCGAAAACCGGTCAATCCAGTAGCCCACGTCGATAAGCCTCGGCCACAGCGGATGCCCGGTCGCGCGAGTCGAGCTTGGCGTAGATGTGCAACAAGTGCGTCTTGATGCTGGCCTCGCTGATGAACAACTTCGACGCCGCTTCCCGGTTCGTGGCACCCGCCGCGACGAGTCTCAGCACTTCCAGCTCCCGCGGGGTCAACGTGCCGCGCTGCGGCTTACGCACTTGGCCTATCAACCGGTTGGCCACGGACGGCGAAAGCACCGACTGGCCTTGGTGCGCGGCACGGACCGCCTTGAGCAGCTCCTCGGTGGTCGCGTCTTTGAGCAAGTAACCCGTCGCGCCAGCCTCGATCGCGGGCAGCACGTCGCTGTCGGTGTCGAACGTGGTGAGCACCAGAACCCTGGTGTCCGGCGCGGTTTCCTTGAGCCTGCGGATCGCGCGCACGCCGTCCAGTTCGGGCATTCGCAGGTCCATCAGCACGACGTTGGCGTTGTGCGAGGCCACCATGTCCACGGCCTGGCGCCCGTTGCCAGCCTCGCCGACCACCTCGATGTCCGGCTCGCCCGTGAACGTGGCCCGAAGTCCGTCCCTGACCACCGGATGGTCGTCGACGATCAACAGCCGGATCACGGTATCGCCTCACCCTCTGCCCGGATCGCCGGGACGCTGGCTCCGATCGCGGTGCCCTCGCCCGGCGTACTCTCGATGTCCAGCGTGCCACCAACTCCGAGCAGCCGCTGGCGCATCGTGCCAAGACCGTATCCGCCCACGTCCCCCGGCGCGGTGTCGCCGGGGTCGAACCCGGCGCCGTCGTCGCGGACGTCCAACAGAACGACGTCGTCCATATAGGACAGTGTGATGCCCACGCGGGTTGCGGCCGCGTGCTTGGCGATGTTCGCCAGCGCCTCTTGGGCGACACGGAACAGAGCGACCTCGATGCCCGCGATCATCGGCTCCGGCGTGCCTGTTGTCTCGGTGCGAACTGGCACGCCGGAGACCTGGCTCCAGTTTCGCGCCATCTCTTCGATCGCCTCGGGCAGCCTGGATTTCTCCAACGGCTCCGGGCGTAGCGCCTGGACGGATCGGCGCGCCTCGGACAGGCCGCGCTCGGCCAACAGCTGCACCTGATCCATGTGGTGCTGCCACTTCTCGGGTTGCTCACGAACCCGGTTGGCCGCGTGCAACTGGCGGATCAGCGCGGCCAGCTCCTGCGCCAGTGTGTCGTGGATTTCGCGCGCCATTCTTTGACGCTCATCCAGTACGCCAGCCTCGCGGGCTTGCACAAGCAGCTGTGCGTGCAGGCCCGCGTTCTCCTCCATTGCTTTGGCCAAGCGCTCGTTCGTCTCGGTGAGCTGGCTGATCGCCTGCTTGCGGCGTTCGCTCTCCAGCCCGGCGACCCACCCCGCGAAGATCACCGGCCCGGCGACGGCGAGCATCACCACATAGGGCGAAGTCTGGAACGCGCCTTCCTGGATCACGAATGTGCTGATCGCGTTCGCGGTCACCGCGAAAACCGCCCACCGGGCCGGGAAAATCGCGAAAGCGTATGGAAAGCCGATCCACACGTACGAGGAGAACGCGTCGCTCGTGGAGATCAGCGCGGTGCTCGTGGCCAGCAGGCCGAGATACGCGACCACCGCCCAGACCCGGTCGCGCGGCCAGACCGGCCACCACATGGCGACCACGGCGATCCAGATCGCCGCGATCACGGCCAGCACCACCGTCAACTGTGGCTGTGGTGCGGCCCTCCGGTCGACCAGGCTCCACAAGACCGCGGCCGCCAGTGCGGCGTACGCGATCCCGGTGTAGATCCACCTGGCCCGGTGCGCGTGTGTCTCTCCGATCTGCAGCATCGACCTCATTCCCACCTGAAGAGCCGGGCCGCGGCAAGACCGGCGACGAGCGTGTACGTGCCGAGCACCGCGAGGTGCAGCGGCTCCGGCATGGTGCCACCCCAGCTGGCCCGAAGCGACTGCATGGCGGCGCCGAGCGGGGTGAAGTCGCCGATCCGGACCAGGAACGACGGCAGGTTCTCGGCGGGCATGAACACCCCGCCGAACACCAGGCTGGCGAAGAACAGACCGACCCCGATCCCGGTCGCGATACGGGCGCTTGGTGCGATCGCCGCGACGAGCAGGCCGACGGCGAACAATGCCGTGCAGCCGAGTGCGAACGCCGCCAAGAAGCCGCCGATGTGCTGCGGCAACGTGAACTGGAAGGCCACGTGGCCAACCAGGACGACCAAGATGCCCGCGATCGTGGCGAGGCCGAAACTGATCGCCAGTTGTGCGGTGAGCACCTTGGACGGGTTCATCGGCGTTGTCGACATCCGGCGCAGGATGCCTTTCTCCCGGTATCCGGCCAGCGTCGTCGGCGTCAGGTTGAGCGCCAGCTGGGCGAGGCCCAACGCGAGAGCGCCATGGTCGGGAAGTACGTCATGATCGGATCTTTGTCGCCGTTGGGCTGTGCGATGACGCCGAAGACGACGACGATCGCGACGGGCAGCGCGATGGTGACGATGGTCGACGCGGGGTCGCGCAGGAAGAGTTTCAGCTCGGTCATGGTGAGCGTGCCGGTGCCGGACATGGGTTCTCCTAATGAAGCCGTGCTTAACGGACGGCGTGAATTTCGGAAGTGCAAACGATGAACAGGAACCGGGTCAGAAACGCTTGCCGGTCAGCGCGACGAAGGCGTCGTCCAGGTTGGCTTGTTCGACCCGGAGATCGGCGGCGACTATGTGGTTACGGGCCAACACCGCGGTCACCGCGTAGAGCAGGTCGCCCCGGCCGGTGACAACGACATGGCGTCCGTTCTGCGCCACCTCGCTGACCTCGGGGATCGTCGTCAGCAAGCCCTGGTCGAACGGCCGGTCGACGCGGAAGCGGATGACCTGATGGCTGTCCATCCGGGACACGAGCCCGCCCGGTGAGTCGATGGCGACGACGGCGCCGTCGTCGATCACGGCGAGCCGGTCGCACAGCCGCTCGGCCTCTTCCATGAAATGCGTGACGAGTACGACGGTCACGCCGGTCTGCCGCAGCCGCTCGATCAGACCCCACGTCTCCCGGCGCGCCGCCGGGTCAAGGCCGGTGGTCAGCTCGTCAAGGAACACCACACGTGGCCTGCCGACCAGCGCGAGCATGATGAACAACCGCTGTTTCTGGCCACCGGAGAGCTTGCCGTAAGGGGTGGCGCGTTTTTCGGCCATGCCCCACTCGTCGATCAGGCGCTCCCAGTCGTCCGGGTCGGGATAGAAGGAGGCGTAGAGGTGCAGTGCCTCCCGTACCTTCAGCCGTTCCGGTAGGTGGCTCTCCTGCAATTGCACGCCGACCTGGGTGTGCAGCTGCGCCGCGTCGCGGCGGGGATCCTTGCCCAGCACGCGAATCCTGCCGCTGTCGGGGACACGCAGACCGGCCACACACTCGACCGTGGTCGTCTTGCCCGCACCATTGGGGCCGAGGATGCCGAAGATCTCACCCTCGGCCACGCTGAAGGACACGTCTCGTACCGCGACCTTGTCGCGGTACCTCTTGTGCAGGTTGGCTACCTCGATGACTGACATGCCACGCAGCATGCGTTGAGTGGGCGGGTTACCGGATCGCCTCACCAGCCATCGGAGTGGCGGATATGCGTATCAACCGATTGGTCGATGCGCCCCGATCCGCTTGCGCAGGCGGTAGAGCGCCGAATGCGCGCCCTGTGTCGTCGTACCGAGCTCCCGCGCGATCTCGCTGTGCGGTTTTCCGTCCGCGAGCATGTCGACCAACGCACGGTCGCGCCGGGGCAGAGCGAGGATCCTGATCGCGAGCCACCGTGCTTCGGCTTTGTCGCAGGCGAACTCGGCGGGATCCTCGGCGGATGGGGGGACCAGCCGTGGGTGGTTGGCCATCCGGGTGGCCACTGTGCGGCGCCTGGCCTCATCCGCGCACAGCCGGGTGACTGTGGAGACCAGGAACTGTTCGACCCTGCTCATGTCCAGGTCGTCGAATTCGGCCCCGCGGATCAGGGCTTCGTTGACGATGTCATCGGGGTCCATCGGTGCCGCGCAACGCCGGGCGGCAATCCTGACCAGCGTCGGTCGGATCTTGATGCACTCCTGCCAGTAGTCGTCGGTACGCGTACGTGCGTCCGGGACCGGCATTACCACACCCCCGATCGGCCCAGCACGTTCCCAGTGCAAGGCCGTCTCGATGTCGAGTAGTTGTTAATTGAACATATTTCTTCGATGTTTCGATGGAAGCATCTACCGAGTGACACGGGCCCGGGAGGGCCATTCGGCCCGTGTCCCATGTGGTGAGAATCTCAACTGATATAAGGCGTTTCACTGTAACGGCGGTACGGCGAGAGCTAACTTCGGCCATTCGAGTGAACCTCCATCAGATGGGCCGCCCTCAAACGAAAAACGTAGCGTGGGAGACGTTGCGACTCGGTCGAGTTCCGGTGAGGTTGAATTCTTTTGCGGTTATTTTGATCGACAGAATTCCGTCACCGCGGAGTCGTTGCGTAGTACCTCACGAGACCCCCGGTGCTGAAGGCACCGGCGGTCGAGCGACGCGGGGCAGGGCCGCGCCGCTCGACCGGGCGCGGGTGCGCCGCGCGGCATATCTAGATGTGCCGCGCGGCGCACCGACTAGCTCGTGACTGAAACAGTGATGACCAGCGTCTTCATCGTCGACGATCATGAATTGGTCCGGCGCGGTCTTGCGTCCTTGCTCGCCGATGAGACCGACATGCTGGTGGTCGGCCAGGCCGGCACCGTGGTCGAGGCGTTGGCCCAGGTCCCGGAGCAGCTCCCCGATGTGGCCGTTCTAGATGTCCGCCTGCCGGACGGCGACGGCGTCCAACTGTGCCGGGACCTACAGCTGCGCTGCCCAGAGGTGCGGTGCTTGATGCTGACCCCGTTCGTCGACCCGGAGACCATGACTGCGGCGATCGAGGCAGGCGCGGCCGGAGTGGTGCCCAAACACGTCGCCGGAGCCGAGCTGACCAGCGCGATCCGGATCGTCGGCGCAGGTGGCAGGCTCTCCGAGGAACCCCAGCCGGAGCAGGCCCGTGATCCGTTGCACGCGCTGACCCGGCGGGAACGCTCGGTGTTGCGGCTGATCGGCGAGGGCCTGACCAACCGGCAGATCGCCGAGCGGCTCAACCTGGCGGAGAAGACGGTCAAGAACTACGTCTCCAGCGTGCTCGGCAAGCTCGGGCTGCGCAGGCGCACCCAGGCCGCGGTATTGGCCGCGGAAGTGCGCCACCGCCTCTGATCTGGGCCTACGCCTCCGTACTGTTGAGGTAGGCGAGCACGGCGAGCACCCGGCGGTTGGTGTCGTCGGACGGCGCCAGCCGGAGCTTCGAGAAAATGTTCGCCGTGTGTTTACCCACCGCGCCCTCGCTGATGAACATCTGAGCCGCGATCGCGGCGTTCGACTTTCCGCTGGCCATCAGCTCGAGGACCTCGCGCTCCCGAGGGCTCAGCTCCGCGAGCGGCTCGTGGCGCGCGTTGCTGGCCAGGAGTTTGGAGATGACCTCTGGATCCATGGCGGTGCCGCCGTTGGCGACCCGGCGGACCGCGTCGATGAACTGGTCCGAATTGAGCACGCGATCTTTCAGCAGATAGCCGATCGCGCCGGCACCATCTGCCAGCAGCTCCCGTGCGTACAACTGCTCGACATGCTGGGAAAGCACGAGCACCGGCAGGCCGGGGACCTTGCGGCGCGCTTCAAGAGCCGCCTGCAGGCCCTCGTCGGTGAACGTCGGCGGCAGCCGGACGTCGACGACGGCCACGTCCGGGCGCTGTTCATCCAAGGCTTTGACCAGCTCAGGGCCGGTCGACACGGCCGCGACCACCTCGAATCCGTTGGCTTCCAGCAGTAACGTCAGGCCGTCTCGGAGGAGGTAGAGGTCCTCGGCGAGGACAACGCGCACGGGACCTCCAAGGTCACGGTGGTCGGCCCGCCCGGCGGGCTGGTCAGGGTGAGTACGCCGTCGAATGTAGCGAGTCGGCGCTGTATGCCGTGCAACCCGCTGCCACCTGCCGGATCAGCCCCGCCCCGGCCGTCGTCGGCCACCGTGACCCGCAGTTTTCCGTCGACGAACCTCAGGTCGACGCTGACTCGTTCGGCGTGGCCGTGCTTGGCCGCGTTGGTGAGCAATTCGTTGGTCGCGAAGTACACGGCCGCCTCGACTGGCGCGTCCACTCGGCCAGGGATTGCGACGGACACGTGCACTTGCAGCGGGTTGTCCAATGCCAACGCCCGCACGGCGTCGCCGAGCCCGCGCTCGGACAGCACCGGCGGCATGATGCCGCGGACCAGCTGACGCAACTCGACCAAAGCCTCCGCCGACGCGTCACGCGCGCTGGCTAGAAGTTTCTTGGCCGCCTCCGGATTCTGGTCGATCAGGCGCTCAACCACGCTGAGGTTCAATCCCATGGCCACCCATCTGGCCTGGGCGCCGTCGTGTAGATCGCGCTCGATCCGGCGTAGTTCGGCGGCCTGGGTGTCGGTGGCGTCGGTCCTGGTCTCGCTCAGGTGGGCCACGCGTTGTGCCAGCTCAGCGGACTTGGTCGGCCCCAGCAGTCACCTGCTCCAGTAGCCGTGCGCCGTGAGACAGGACTCCGTGACCAGCAGGCCAACTGCGGCCGCCACCAGCCCGGCGAGCGGGGTGACCCAGCCGGGAAGGTCGCGCAGCGACGGGATGGCGTCGCCGAGATACGCCCAGTCCTTGCCGATGTCGGAGCCGACGACCAGGTTGATCGGGCGCGACCACACCCACGTCCAGAAGTAGCCGAGGAATCCGACAACGAACAGCACTACAGGCACGACCGCCAGCACGAGCGTGACCAGCGGATCCAGGATCAGCCACAGCAGGTCACGCCAGGTGGCCTTGTCGTGCAGCAACGCCTTCGCCGTTTGCACGTACACGATCATGTTCGGCGAGTCGTACAGCATCCGGCCGTGCTGGTACTTGCCGTCCGGCCGAGGCGTCGGCGGTGGCGGCTTCGGCAGATACGGGTCTGCAATCGGTACGCCTGACCAGTTGCCGATCTGCCGTCGGCGGTCTCGGAGGAACGCCCTTGCCGGTTGGTACCGAACGCCCAAAGGTCCGAGGACTCCGCTGATCGTCGCGACCGCTGCGCCGATGACCGGGATACCCAGCAACGACAGGCCGAACGTGGCGGCGAGCCGGAGCTGGTCCATTCCGCCCGCCACGAGCCACGACCAGAACGACGTACGCCCGGCCCGGCCGGGTGGCCGCAGCAGCCCGCCGGTCCACTGACAGTAGGTCCGCAGCGTGACCGGCGCCATCGCCAACCCGACGACGACCCCGAGCAGCGCCCACAGCGGGTGGACCAGGAAACCGGCCACGCCGAGAACCACAGGCAGGCCCACGGTCAAACCGCTGGTCAGCGGGGCTGTCAGCGCCCACAGGTGGTCGCGATGGGTGGCCGGGTCCTTGAGCAGCCAGACGAAGCGCTCCATCCGGGCGACCTGGCCGGGCTTCTGATAGAGCTGGTTGTGCCAGCGATAGAAGCCGTCCCGGTCCGGCTGCGGCGGTCCCGGCTTCGGCCAGTACGGGACCGGAACCTGCTGGTCAGTCCAGCGCGCCACCAGGCGTCTGACCAGATTCTGTAACCACCGTTCCCATTTGAACCCCGCCAGCACCCCGACGCACGAGACGACAAGCGCGACCGCGCTCTGCACTGTGGCCAGCAAAGACAGTGCGAACAGCGCCAGCCCACGGACCAGGGCGAGGGCGTGTTCGCGCAGCACGCGGTAAGTCTGGCCGATCCGTGCCTCGCCGCGCACTGCCCGCAGGCGTAGGTGCTGGGGTATAGCTAGCCCCACCTCAGGTTTGGTTCCAGACGGATTCGCACCGGCCAGTGCGATGAATAACGTTCTTCCCATCGAAAGTGGAACATTCGAGGGGAGCCGGGAATGGCAGTCATCGAGGTACGGAATCTGCATAAGCGATATGGCGAACAAGTCGCCGTCGAAGACGTTTCTTTCACGGTCGAGCGTGGCGAGATATTCGGAATTCTCGGTCCGAACGGCGCGGGCAAGACCACGACCGTCGAATGCGTCGAGGGATTGCGTGTTCCGGACAGCGGGAACATTTCCGTCCTCGGTTTCGATCCCCGCAAGGACGGTTGGGAAGTACGCCGGCGAGTCGGCGTGCAGCTGCAGAAAAGCGAACTGCCGGAGAAGATGCGGGTGGCCGAGGCGATGGACCTCTACTCGTCCTTCTATCCGAACCCCGCCGACGGCGACAAGCTGCTGGACGATCTCGGCCTGACCAGCAAGCGCCGCACGCCGTTCAAGAAGCTGTCCGGCGGTCAGCAGCAGCGCTTGGCGATCGCGTTGGCGCTGGTCGGCAACCCGGAGGTCGCCTTCCTCGACGAGCTGACCACAGGCCTGGACCCGCAGGCCAGGCGCGACACCTGGCAGCTGGTCGAGCAGATCCGGGACAGGGGAGTGACCGTCGTGCTCGTCACCCACTTCATGGAGGAAGCCGAGCGCCTCTGTGATCGCCTCGCCTTGGTCGACGCGGGGCGCGTGGTCGCCCTCGACACCCCGGCAGGCCTGGTGTCCCGAGTGGACGGTGGCGGGCAGCGGGTGCGGTTCCGTGCGTCCACCGCGTTCGACGACCGCGTGCTGAGCGATCTGCCCGAGGTCACGAAGGTGGCGCACACAGCGAGCCAGATCGTGGTGAGCGGCAACGGGAACCTGCTGCACGCGGTGAGCGCCACGCTCGCCAGCCGCAACGTGGTGCCGCTCGATCTCCGGGTCGAGCAAACGAACTTGGAAGACGCGTTCGTCGCGCTGACGGGCCGACGTTTGGTGGAGGAATCGTGAGTACGCAGGTCATGGACAAGGCACAGGAAATGAGCCACTTCAACGTGACGACGGGACGGGGCAGCGTACTGACCAGGCTTGGCAAACTGACCGGGAGCGAGTTCCGGTTGATGCTGCGCGATCCTGGGCTGATCTTCTTCGTGGCGTTCATTCCGGTCCTGCTGGTGATGATCTTCGGTTTGCTCCCGTCGACCGGCAATCCCAGCGAGGAGTTCGGCGGCGGCCGGTTCATCGACTACTACCTGCCGCCGGTCGTCACGATGATCATTGGGATGATGGCGCTCAACGCGCTGACCAGCGTGCTGGCCACGTATCGGGAGCGCGGGATCCTGCGCAGGCTGGCCGTGACGCCGGTCCGCCCGGTCGCACTGCTGCTGGCGCAGGGCATCGTGAACCTTGCGTTGTTGACCACGGTCACCGCAGGTGTGCTCGCGCTGGCCGCGTTGGCGTTCGATGTGCCTGTCCCGCGTCAGTTCTTCGGGTTTGTGCTGGCCTTTTTGCTGTGCGTCGCGGCGATGTTCGCGGTCGGCCTGCTGATCTCCGCACTGGCGCCCAACGGCAAGGCCGCGAACGGGATCGGCACCATGGTGTTCTTCCCGCTGGCCTTCCTGGCGGGCGTGTGGACGCCAGGGCCGCTGATGCCCGACGTCGTACGGAAGATCTCCGACTTCTCGCCACTTGGCGCCGGTTCGCAGGCGATGCTGCGGGCGTGGGAAGGCTCGTTTCCCGAGCCACTGCACCTGGTGGTGCTGCTCGCGTACACGATCGGGCTCGGGTTCGTCAGCAGCCGCCTGTTCCGGTGGGAATGACCCCACAGGGATCACAATCCGCGGACTCGCCGGAGGGGAGCGGGTCCGCGGATTTCCGCCCGCGTGCCTCAATGAGCCTGCGTGGCCCAGACCCGTGCACGGCGAGTTGGTCGTCCTTGTTGGCCAGGGCGCAGCGGTCAAGCGACAGGCAGCCACAGCCGACGCAGTCGCTGAAGTCGTCGCGTAGTTGCAGCAGTTGCTCGATCCGGGCGTCCAGTTCGGCCCGCCAGGACTCAGACACCCGTTCCCAGTCCATGCGGTTGGGTACGCGGCCTTCCGGCAGTTGGTCGAGTACTTCGGCGATGGTGTTGAGCGGGACGCCGACCCGCTGGCCGATCCGGATGAACGCGATCCGGCGCAGCGTGTCCCGGCGGAACCGGCGCTGGTTGCCTGCGGTTCTCCGGCTCGAGATCAGCCCCTTGGCCTCGTAGAAGTGCAACGTCGAAACGGGGACACCGGCCCGTCTGGCCATCTCGCCGACGGTGAGCTCGGTATTGGGGGACATGTCCGCGATGGTATCCGCGCTGGTGGGCAGCGTGCGTCAGATCGCGAGCGTCCACCCGGTCAGCGAATACGCGCTGAACCAGCTGCCGAACAGGACGTAGGCGATGGTCGCGGCGATCATCGTGTGGCGCTTGCGATTGGCCAGTCCCCGCGCGACCGGGATCAACAGCGGGAATGCCGGGATCAGAAACCTGGCCTTCGAGTACGTGATTCCCGCGGTGACCAGCACCATCAACACCGTTCCGCCGCCGTAGAGCCACAATGGCCACGGAATACGCGCGGAAATGATCAAGATCGTGAGCACGACCGCGGCGATCACCAGCAGCATCGTGACGGTTTCCATCACGGAATTGCCGGTGTCGATGATGTCGCCGAAGAATCGCACCGTCTGCTGGCCACCGTCGAAGTAGCTGAACCAGCCCTGCCGCTGAATGTCGAACCAGCCGGTCAGGCTGCCGGTCCGCTTGGCCACGTAGCCCCACCAGCCGAACAGGCCGACCGGGCTCAGTACCGCGCACACCATGGCCTGCCAGGTCTTTCCCGCCCGGAACACGGCCACGATCGCGGCGAGTGCGACCGTGCCGACCAGAACCGACGCCGACGGCCGGACCAGTCCGGCGAACGCGGTACACACTCCGGCCAGAAGCCAGTTTCGTTCCAGTACGCCAACAAGAGCCCATGCGGCAAGGGCGGTGAAAAGCGCCTCGGTGTACGCCATCGACAACGTGATGGCCATTGGCGCGCCGCCCCACAATGCGATCAGCAACAAACCGGTCTTCGGCCGTGGATCGATGACCCGCGCGACCCGCAAGATGCCCGCGGCCGCCACACACCCCGCGATCAAGCTGACGAGCAAAGCCGCCGTCGCGCTATCCGAACCGGTGATCGGCGCGACAACGCGAATGAGTGTCGGATATAGCGGGAAGAACGCGAGCGGCGTGGTCGGTGTTCGTTGCCCGCCCGCGTCGACGAACCGTGGGGGAACGTTGTCGTAACCGTTCTCGGCGATTGCCAGGTACCAGTCGCCGTCCCATGACTTCAACACGTCGAACAGCTCGCGGTGACGGTTGCCCGCGAGTATTGCGAGCAGGACGAGACCGGTTAGCCGGACCAGCACGAAAACGCCGATGGCGTGCAGGTACGGCCGGGCACGCACGGCGATCGTCGCCATGGTCAGTCCTTTGGGCATGGTGCGAGACATTCTGCGGTGCAGATCGTCGTTGCGCTCGTTCTTCATCAACAGCGTAGGTCGCCGCACCGCGCCACCAGCACTGACCTGGGAGTTCACCGGCCGCCAACACGGCGTGTGGTGAGGTGTCGCGGTGGATTTCTGGGATGAGCTGTTCGGCACGCAGCCGGACCCGCCCACCGCGGTGATCTTGGTGACCGGCGGTGTGGCCCTGCTGCTCGTGCTGTCCGGCGAGCCGTGGCGACTGGCCCGGAACGTGATCACGATCGTGCACGAGGCAGGTCACGCCCTGATGGCCGTCCTGGTTGGCCGTCGGCTACGTGGGATCACCCTGCATTCGGACACTTCGGGTGTCACGGTGTCACGCGGCAAGCCCACGGGACCCGGAATGGTGCTGACCGCGTTCGCGGGTTACATCGCGCCGTCCCTCGTCGGTCTCGGCCTGGCCGCACTGATGGTCGCTGGCAAGATCACCTTGCTGCTGTGGGTGATGACCGCGCTGATGCTGGCCGTGCTGATCATGATCCGCAACGTCTTCGGCGTGGTGTCCGTGGTGGTCACCGGCGCCGTCCTGGTCACGGTATCGCTCGTGACCTCGCCTGAGGTGCAGGCCGCGTTCGCGTGCCTGGTCGCGTGGTTCCTGCTGTTCGGCGGGGTCCGGCCGGTCTGGGAACTGCAGGCCAAACGGCGGCGCAGGCAGGCCCGCGATTCCGACGCCGACCAGTTGGCGCGGCTGACCGGCGCGCCTGGGCTGTTCTGGGTGGGCATGTTCATGGTCATCGCGATCGGCGCGCTGTTCCTTGGCGGCATGTGGTTGGTGGAACCAGCAATCACCACGTGAGGGCCGTTGTGCGTTTGTCCAACGAGTTGAACGTATGTCAAAAACGCCTGGTCAATCGCTGGCGGGGTGGCCGAGCCTGGCGAGGTCGATGGCTTCCTTGGCGAAGTTGAACCCGGCGGGCGGGATCCCTTTGGCTGAGGTGAGCCAGCCGCTCTTGTCCGTCGGCTGGCCGCTGACGCAGCCGTCAAGCAGCAGCGAGACGTAGCAGCCGAAGTCCACCGCGAATCCGTCGTACAGATGGCCCGGGTGGCGCCGGTCGGCCACACCGCGCCGCACCACGTGCAGGAGACGCGCGTCGTACAGCTCGTCGATCGCGTCCGGGCACGCCAGATGGCTGATCAGGAATGTCCTCGATCCGCGCCTGCCGACAACCTCGTCGACCAACAGCCGCAGGGTCTGCCGTGTCGGCTCGTTGCTCGTGATCGCGGTCTGTTTGTCGCGCAGGAACCAGTCACGGGCCGCGCGTCGGATGTCCGCGACGCCGATGGGTTCGTCGCGGGCGTTCTGCGCGGCCAGCGCGGCGATGTTGATCGCGTCTCGCGGGACGCCTTCTGAGGCACGGACGAGTTCGGTGAACGCGCCACGCTTGAAAATCTGGTCGAGCACATCGGACTGCGGCTCACCGAGCATTTCGGACAGCCGCAGGCTCAGGTGGTTGTGGAACAGCCGCTGGAAGAAGTCCTGGGCACGGCCGCGGACATGGTCGAACAGCAGGAAGTCGTCCAGGCTCGCCGCGTGCGCCGCATCCGCGCCCACCTCGATCCCCAAGTAGTCGCTGCCTGCGCTCGGGCCGCTCCGGAACTGGCAGCGCCGCTCGATCGCCGCGATCTTGACCGTCGCCCCGGTGACCGGCAGGATCCCGCGCCGCACAAGGTCGGCGAGCAGCGGCTGCAGATCGAGCGGGATGCTGCTCCACTCGTCCAACAACAGCCACAACCGGGCGCCGCCGAGCGCGCGGACGATGTCGCGCAGCGCCCGGTTGAGTGGACCGAACACGACGTGGTGCTGCTCGATGCCGCTGCGCCGCAGGCGGCTTTCGCGGTTGGCCATGTCGTGGCGGCCGGTCGAGATCCGAGCGCCTCGCATGGCCAGATGGACGCCTTGGTGCTGTGAGAATCCGTCGCCGACCTTGGTCTCATGCTCCACTTGTCCAACGACTTGTACAGATGTAGCAGCCTCGGCCAGAGCGTCCAACGCGGGCAGCAGCGCCTCGCGTCCGTCCACCTCCACAGCCGTGGACAGCAGCTCGTCATGCAGCGCTTCGAGCGTGTCCACGAGCAGGTGGGTTCCCCGCTGGGCCAGGTTCACCGTGGGATCGCCGTAGACCCCGCCGGTGGAGCCGATTGTCCGCAGGTCCACGTACACGGCCACGTCTCCGGTCTGCCTGACCAGATCGGTCAGGTGCAGCAAAGCGTGCGTTTTGCCGGTGCCTCTACGGCCGTAGAGGATCTGGTGGTCGGTCGAATGCAACATCGCCGAGAAGGATCCGGCCGAGACGTAGGTCGCGGCCAAGGAATCGCGATCGGTGTTCTCGGCTCGCCGTGGGATGCGCATCAGCGCCTGGTTCAGATGCTTCTGCCGAGAGGAGGCCACTCCTGTCAGCGTCCTCGACCGTGCGAACCCCGGCCAGGTCATTCACCCTTGCGGGCCGCGACCAGCTGGGTGACACCGGCGTACCGTTCGACCACTGCGGTGAAACCCCTGGCACGCAAGGACTCCGCGATCTTGCCTCGGTCGAACATGCGCTGCCCGCTGGCCTGGCCCAACACGGTGTCCACTGTGCGCATCGGCTCCCACGTCCGGCGCCCGCTGGTCAGCAACGCGACGCGGCCACCGGGTTTGAGCAAGCGCGCGAACGAGTCCAGCGCGACCATCGGCTCAGCGAACATGTGCAGCGCCGCGAAGCAGCACACCGCGTCCAGCGACTCATCGCGTAGCGGCGGTCGAACGGCGTCAGCTCGTAGATAGACGGCGCCGCCGCCCGCGGCGACCGCGCGGGCGAGCATCGTGCGGGACGAATCCAGGCCGATCGCCAGGCCCTCAGAACCGACCACCCGAGCGAAGTCCCTGGTGAAACCGCCTGTGCCGGACGCGACGTCCAGCACGACATCACCCTTGCGCAGCGCCAGGTTCTCCAATGCGAACTGGTGCTCCTCGGCCATGCTTGGCCCGGTCAAGCCTTTCGCCACCCGGCCGAGCGTCGGCCGCCAGTAGCGCTCGTAGATCTGCGGCACGAAGCTCGTGCGCATCAGCCGCTGCGCCAAGCCAGTGGGCGGCTCGTCCATGTCGCCGAGCACGTCCACGTACTCGCCGATTTCCACCGGCTCGGCGGTCAGCAGGTCGACCAGGCGCGCGTTCATCCTGGCGGAACGCGCTCGTGCCAGCGCTCTTCCTTCTGCAGTTGCGCGGCGAGCGACAGCAACAACGGCTCGGAATTCTCTGGCCCGACAAGCTGTGCACCCAGTGGCAGACCTTTGTTCGTCAGCCCAGCGGGCACGTTCACGCCCGGCAGCCCCAGGATGTTCCACGGCCACGCATACGGGCACGCCGCGATCATGGTCCGTGTCGTGCCGAAGTTCGACAGTCCGTCGTAATGGCCGACGGGAGTCGGCGAAGTCGCGGTGGTCGGTGCGAGGATCACGTCGGCCGCCTCGAAGATCCGGCCGATCCGTTGGCGCTCGACCCGTTCGTGCAGGCGTGAAAACTTGACCAGGGGCGCGATCAACCGCCCCATCCGGTGGTTCTGCTGCGTGCGCTTGTCCAGCAGGCGCATGTCCGGCACGTCGAGCGCCGCGTCCTTCAGGCCCTCGAGCGATCGGGCGAAGACGCCGAGCCCGACCAAGCCATAGTGCGGGCTCGCCAAAGTGACCTCGTGCCCGAGCCGGGCAAGCACCCGACCGAGCCGGACCACGGCCGACCGCACCTCCGGCTCAAGCCGTGCGGGCAGCAGAGTGAACGGAACCTGCAGCGCCAACGCGATACGCAACCGGCCCGGCGCGCTTTTCGCGCCGTCCCGCATCCGGGTGCCGGTGGCGGCGATTACGTCCAGCAAAAGCGCCGCGTCCTCGACGGTCCTCGCCAACGGTCCGTGCGTCGCGAGACCGTTCCACATATCCGGCAACGGCTCGCTGGACACCAACCCACGAGTTGGCTTCACGCCCACTAACCCGGTCCACGCGGCCGGGATCCGGATCGAGCCAAGGCCATCAGAACCTGTCGCGGCGGGTACGAGGCCCGCGGCCACAGCCGCGGCCGATCCGCCCGACGATCCGCCGGGCGTGTAGCTGATGTCCCAAGGATTGCGGGTGGCCCCGAACGCGTGCCCCTCGGTGAACGGCCACTGGCCGAACTCCGGGGTGTTGGTCTTGCCGACGATCACCGCACCGGCCTGGCGCAACCGACGGACCATCTCGCAGTCCGCGGTCTTGCGCGGAAACTCGCCCGCGCAGCCGAACGCGGTCGGCTCGCCCTTGATGTCCGTGTCGTCCTTCACCGCGATCGGCACGCCGAGCAATGGGGCCTTGTCGCCAGCCGCCAGACGTTCGTCGGCCTGTGCGGCCTCGGCACGGGCGGCGTCCCTGCGCAGCCGTCGGAACGCGTTCAGGCTCGGCTGGGATTTCTCGATCCGGTCAAGCGCTTCGGTGACGAGGTCGACCGAGCTCGTCGCGCCGGCAGCGACCAGTTCAGCGGTCCGCTGCAGGCCCACGAACTCCGTCACGACGCGCCTCCTGTGGACTTGTGTTTCGCCTCGCATGGGATGGTGCCATCCCGTGCGGCAGACTAGTCACCTCGCTGGAGAGGAGATACCGGTGGTTGATCAGGTTGTCGAGGCTTGCGCACGCGCGGCGAAACAGGCGGCGCCCTCACTGGCCACGGCATCCGAGCAGGCCATCGATGCCGCGCTGACCGGGATGGCCGAGCGGCTGCGGGCCAACGCGGACGCCGTGCTCGATGCGAACGCCCAGGATGTCGAGGCCGCGAAGGCCGCGGGGATGAGTTCGGGCCTGTTGGACCGGCTGACCATCACCGAGGCCAGGCTCACGGCCATGGCCGATTCTTTGGTCCTGCTCGCTGGCGTGCCGCATCCGGAACGTGAGACCCCGGTCCGTGACCTGCCGGACGGCCTGAAACTGGTCGAGCGCCGCAGGCCGGTCGGTGTGATCGGCGCCAACTACGAGGCCAGGCCGAACGTCACCGTGGACGTCGCCTCCCAGTTGATCAAGTCACGCAACGCGGGCGTCCTGCGCACGGGTTCGGCCGCGCTCGGCTCGGCCACCGCCCTGGTTCGTGAGGTCATCGCGCCTGCTCTCAAGGACGCGGGCATCGACCCGGCCGTCATCCAGCTCGTCCCCAGCGCCGACCGGGCGGCCGCCGCGGCTCTGGTCCGTTTTCCCGACCTCGTCCCGCTGGTGATCCTGCGTGGCAGCGGCGACAGTACTCGTGAGCTGGGGTTCGAGGCCGCCAAACACGGCGTGCGGACGTTGGCTCACGCGGACGGCGGCGGCGTGCTCTACCTGGACGGTGGGGCGGATCTGGCCAAGGCGTACGACCTGATCGCGCGCAGCCTCGACCGGTTGGGCGTGTGCAACCGGCTCAACCTGCTGCTGATCGACTCGGCCGTCTATGCAGATGTTCTTCCAAGCGTCTTGGAGACATTGGAGAAGGCGGGGGTGCGCGCGTCGTTGCCGCCGCACGAGCATCCGATCGGCTACGAGTGGGCGCTGGACTCCGAGAAAGAGGCCACCGTGACCGTCTCGCCGGTCGACGACGCCGTCCAAGCGGCGCAGGTGGCCAACGAGAAGACCTCGGGCCTGGCCGCTGGGATCGTGACGGAGAACTCAGCCACCGCCGAGAAATTCATGGACGCCTACACCGGCACCGGCGTGTTCTGGAACGCCACGACCAGGCTGCTCGACGGATTCAAGCTGCTCGCGGTGCCCGAGACCGGCATCAACATCGACAAGGTGCCTGGTCCTCGCGGACCGGTCACCTACACCGACCTCACGCTCAGGCAGTACGCCGTCGTCCCAGCTCACTAGCCCAAACCTGACACATCCGACGAGTTGCCGTCGGTGAAGATGCGGTTGGCTCCCCTCGCGCGCCCGGATATGTAGCGGGGGATAGTATCCAGACCGTCGCCCGGACAGCTGTCTCGGCGCGGCCCCGAACGAGATCCACCACTGGAGGCACGGAGTGACGGCGGTAGCCCCCAAGCCGATCGCGACCCGACCGTTCCCGGCGGGTAAGACGGTCAAGGGTTCGTACCTCCTGCGGTTGTTCCGCACGACGGACCACAAGCAGATCGGGATCATGTACCTGGTCACCGCGTTCGCCTTCTTCATGGTGGGCGGCGCGATGGCCATGCTGATCCGTACCGAGCTGGCCGTGCCAGGACAGCAGTTCCTCTCGCAGGAGCAGTACAACCAGCTGTTCACCATGCACGGCACGATCATGCTGCTGCTGTACGCGACGCCGATCCTGTTCGGGTTCGCCAACTTCGTCCTGCCGCTGCAGATCGGCTCGCCGGACGTGGCGTTCCCGCGGTTGAACGCGTTCTCGTACTGGCTGTACCTGTTCGGCGGCATCATCGTGCTGTCCGGCTTCCTGACCCCGGGTGGCGCCGCCGACTTCGGCTGGTTCGCCTACACCCCGCTGTCGGACAAGATCCATTCCCCTGGCGTCGGCGCCGACCTGTGGATTTCCGGCCTGGTGGTCAGCGGTCTCGGCACGATCCTCGGCGCGGTCAACATGATCACGACCGTGATCTGCCTGCGCGGACCGGGTATGACCATGTTCCGGATGCCGATCTTCACCTGGAACATCCTGATCACCGCGATCCTCGTGCTGATCGCCTTCCCGATCCTGACCGCGGCCTTGCTGGGTCTGCTGGCCGACCGCCATATCGGTGCCCATGTCTTCGATCCCGCGTCCGGTGGCGTGATCCTCTGGCAGCACCTGTTCTGGTTCTTCGGCCATCCCGAGGTCTATATCGTCGCGCTGCCGTTCTTCGGGATCATCTCCGAGATCATCCCGGTGTTCAGCCGCAAGCCGCTGTTCGGGTACAAGCCGCTGGTCTACGCGACGCTGGCGATCGCGGCGCTGTCGGTGGCCGTCTGGGCGCACCACATGTACGCGACCGGCGCCGTGCTGCTGCCGTTCTTCTCGTTCATGACGTTCCTGATCGCGGTGCCGACCGGTGTGAAGTTCTTCAACTGGATCCTGACCATGTGGAAGGGCCAGCTGACGTTCGAGACGCCGATGATGTTCTCGATCGGCTTCCTCGTCACGTTCCTCTTCGGTGGCCTGACCGGCATCCTGCTGGCCGCGCCCGCGATCGACTTCCATGTTTCGGACACGTACTTCGTGGTGGCGCACTTCCACTACGTGCTCTACGGCACGATCGTGTTCGCCACCTTCGCCGGAATCTACTTCTGGTTCCCGAAGATCACCGGCCGGTTCATGGACGAACCACTCGGCAAGCTGCACTTCTGGACGACCTTCATCGGTTTCCACGGCACGTTCCTCGTCCAGCACTGGGTCGGTAACGAGGGCATGCCGCGCCGGTACGTCGACTACCTGGCGTCCGACGGGTTCACCACGCTCAACACGATCTCGACGGTCGGCGCCTACATCCTTGGTGCCTCGACGCTGCCGTTCATCTGGAACGTGTTCAAGAGCTACCGCTACGGCCAGATCGCCGAGGCGGACGACCCGTGGGGCTACGGAAACTCGCTGGAATGGGCGACCTCGTCCCCGCCGCCGCGGCACAACTTCAAGGAGCTGCCGCGGATCCGGTCGGAGCGTCCGGCGTTCGAGCTGCACTACCCGCACATGGTCGAGCGGTTCCGGGCCGAGGCGTACTCCGGTGTCGGCCACAAGGTGCCGCCGTCGGGTGTGCTCGCTGAGAAGACCCAGCCGGACGAGATCACCGGCGGCGACCCCAAGCAGCGGTAGTTCTGCCCGCAAGACCCCCAAGGTAGGCGGCCCACAACGAGGTAGGCACAGCCCCGCTTCGCACCGAGGAGACACGCCTTGCCCGGTCCACTGAGCACGCCTGTACTGATCACGGTGAGCGGCCCGGACAAGCCGGGTGTCTCCTCGGTTTTGTTCGCGGTGCTGACCCGGCACGGCGTGGAGGTCCTGGATGTCGAGCAGGTCGTGATTCGCGGCCAGCTCGTCCTGGGTGTGCTGGTCGGCACCGACCACGACCCGGAAGGCCTGCAGGAACTCGTCGAGCAGGCGATGGCGACCGTGGCGATGCGGGTCGAGGTCGAGGTCGGCGCCGACACGCTGACTCCGGCCCGGGTCGGTTCCACCCACGCTGTGGTCGTTCTGGGCAGGCCGGTCACGGCGCGGGCGTTCACCGAAGTCGCCCGCCGGATGGCCGCGCTTGGCGTCAACATCGACGCGATCCGGCGGATAGCTGACTACCCGGTGACCGGGCTCGAACTGCACGTCTCGGTCGCCGACGACACGCCTGAATCCGACAGCTTGCTGCGCAACGCGCTCGTCGAGGTGGCCTCCCGGGTGGGCCTCGATGTCGCGGTCGAACGGGAAGGCCTGACCAGGCGGGCGAAGCGGCTGATCGTGTTCGACGTGGACTCCACGTTGATCCAGGGCGAAGTGATCGAGATGCTCGCCGCGCACACGGGCTGCGAACAGCAGGTCAAGGAGATCACCGACGCCGCGATGGCCGGCGAGATCGACTTCACCGAATCGCTGAACCGGCGGGTGGCCGTTTTGACTGGCCTGCCCGAATCCGTGCTGGACGACGTGTCCAAGGCGCTGGAGTTAACGCCCGGCGCGCGCACCACGATCCGCACGCTCAAGCGGCTCGGGTTCCGGTGCGGCGTCGTGTCCGGTGGGTTCACCAGGGTGATCCAGCCCCTGGTCGACGATTTGGGCCTGGACTTCTGTGCGGCCAACGAACTCGAGGTCGCGGACGGCAAACTGACCGGACGTGTGGTCGGCCAGGTCGTCGACCGGGCGGAGAAGGCGGTCGCGCTGCGCCGCTTCGCCGACGATTCGGACGTGCCGTTGGCTCAGTGCGTCGCCGTGGGCGATGGGGCCAACGACATCGACATGCTTTCCGCAGCCGGTTTGGGGATCGCGTTCAACGCCAAGCCAGCTTTGCGCGAGGTCGCCGACACGGCGTTGTCCCACCCGTACTTGGACGTTGTTCTTTTCGTCCTCGGCGTGACCCGTGCTGAGGTCGAGGCAGCTGACGCGGCCGACGGCATCGACGGCGAACGGCTGTGACCACGATCCTTGCTCCACTGGCCGCGCGCTATGCGTCGTGGCTGGCTCTTCCGGCGGACCAGACCAACCAGGTCGAAACCGAACCTGAGTTGGTCCGCGCCATGCCGGTGATCCTCCGCATCGAACGCGACCCGGTCCCGACGCGGACCGCGTTGCTCGAAGCTGCGGCCGCGGCGGCCATCGCTGTGTGCCTTGACCCGCGTTCCGAGCCGGAAGGCGAGTGGCACGAGCCGGTCAGTGCGTGGATCGCCGGGCACATCCGAAAGGTCTCCCGTCGTGCACGCGGCGCGCATTGGCAAGCCGCGCAGGCGTTTCCAGGCGTGACGGTCGAAGTGGACGGTGCCGCGGTGCGCGCACTGGTTCCTGGGCTGGTTGTGGAGACGCCCAAGGAGATCAGCCGTTTGCAGATCTCCGGCAGCGAGCTGCCCGCCGACGAACCTGGCCAGATCCCGGACGGCGTGCCTGTTCTCTGGCTGAATCCGGACGTTGCGCTGACCGCGGGCAAGGCGGCTGCTCAAGTCGGCCACGCCAGCATGCTGCTCGCCGCGTTGCTCGACGAGCCGGACATCAAGGCGTGGACCGAGATCGGCTTCCGGTGCGCGGTCCGCATCCCGGCCAAGGAGCAATGGGCGAACCTGCATCCCGGCGACGATCCCGGCGCCGCGTGGCGGGACCGCAGGGTGATCGCGGTCCGCGACGCGGGATTCACCGAGGTCGACCCGGGCACGGTCACTGTCCTTGCCCAGTGGCGTTCCTGAGGCGCCACAGAGGTTTCAGCCGGTCACCACGGTCACGCCGAGTTTGGTCGCGGCCTCGTTGATCGGCTGGAAGAACGTCGTGCCCCCGGAGGCGCAACCGCCGATCCCGCCGGACGTGACACCCTGTGCCTGGGTTCCGCTGACGAACGGCCCACCAGAATCGCCAGGCTCGGCACACACCGACGTCCGGGTCAGGCCACGCACGATCCGGCCTTCGCCGTAGTTGACGGTCTCGTCGATCGCGGTGATCTCGCCGCACGCGAAGCCGGTCGTCGCACCCGAACGGCACACCGACGCGCCGATCGGCGCGACCTCGGTGCCGGTCACGGTGATCGGCCCGCCGTCACGCGTGTCGACCGAAGGGGGAGTCTGCGAGGCCGGGTCGGTCATGTCGACAAGGCCGAAATCGCCGTCGGTGTCGAACGTGCCCGCGTTGACCCGGCCGAATTCGAGGCCGTTGTTGAGGACCACGCCACCGGACGCGGTGCAGTGCCCAGCGGTGATGAAGTGCTTCGACCCGGCCGGGCCGCGCGCGGAGAACCCGATCGAGCAGCGAGCGTCGCCGACGGTGAAGCCGCCGCCGCCGATCACGTCCACGAGGGGACGGGCGGTCCGCTCGGTCCACTCGACCCGGACGAGGTCGCCGCCGCCCCTGGCCTTCTCGATGAACGCTTCCGCCTGCGCGTCCTTCTGCGCCTCGATCAAGACGCTGTTGGTGGTCGGATCAACGCCCCAGGACACGACCGACTTCGGCGCTTCCTTCGCCAGGCGGTCGATCCGGGTCTTCTGGCCGGTCAGCCCGGCCAGGTTGTTCTTCATCATCCGCGGCTCGGCACCGGCCCGCTGCACGTCGCCGATGTACTGGCGGTCGATGATCCCGACCATGAGCTTGCGCTTGGTGTTGTCGTACCAGGCACCCGCATAGGCCACGCCGGTCTTGCGGCGCAGCGCGTCGACCGTCTTGCTGAGCGCGGCCTCTTCGGTCGCGCGGGATTTGGCCTCGTCCGCGGTGAGCCGAACGTCCTTACGCATCGTCGGTTCGAGGGGAGTGGACGATCCGACCTCGACCGTCTCATGGTTCACCAGTGAGTTCGTCGTGGCGACGGCGGTGAGAGTCGCCGACACCGTCACACCAATCACCAGCCCAACGAGAACTTTCCGGTTGAGCGGGCGTGGCTTGAGCTCCCGGTGCGACCCCATACGGCTGACTCCCTCACCTTCCGCGATGCCTCCGTAGGTTGGTACGGACGACAATGGGAAGGCGGTTCAACTATTCAGCCGAGTCAATGCACCTCGTACAACTGACTGGTCGTAGGTTGTCCAAAATGGTGGCAACGACGCCCGGAGGAACCCTCCGTAACGGGCGGTCGCCAGCCGTGAATCAAGGATTGCCACGACGCCTTTGTCGTCGTTCGACCGCAGCAACCGGCCCACGCCTTGCGCCAGCAGCAGCGCCGCGTGCGTCGCGGCGACTGTGAGGAAGCCGTTGCCGCCACGCGCTTCGACCGCGCGTTGACGCGCCGACGCCAGCGGGTCGTCCGGGCGCGGGAACGGGATCCGGTCGACGACCACCAACTGCAGCGACGACCCGGGCACATCGACGCCCTGCCACAGCGACAACGTGCCGAACAGGCACGTGGCCTCGTCCTCGGCGAACTTGCTGACCAGCAGCGACGTGGAATCCTCGCCCTGGCACAAGATCGGGAAGTCCAGGCGTTCCCTGAGTTCGTCGGCAGCTTGCCTGGCCGCGCGCATCGACGAGAACAGTCCCAGCGTCCGGCCGCCCGCCGCGTTCACAAGGCCTTCGAGCTCGTCGAAGAACGCGGGCTGCAGGCCATCTCGGCCGGGCGGCGGGAGATGGCGCGCCACGTAGAGAATCCCGCTTTTCTCATGGGTGAACGGTGACCCGACGTCGATGCCTGACCAATGTGGCGCGTCGTTGTCGGCAGGCGGCGTGATGTCCGTGGCCGTGCCCTCGGCCTTCTGCGCGGGCCGTTGCTCGACCGGCAGACCCCATTGGCGAGCCAGCGCGTCGAACGAACCGCCAAGCGTGAGCGTTGCTGACGTGAGCACAGTGGTGCACTCGCCAAACAGACGCTCCCGCAGCAACCCGGCGACGCCGAGCGGCGCGACGCGCAGCGCGGGCGGACGGAGGTTGCCGCCGACCATGTCGGAGCTCAGCCATACGACGTCACGGCGTTGACCGGTGTCCGCGTCGAACGCCTCCAGCACGCGGACCGCGGTGTCGTGGATTTCCTCTAGGAGCGCGACGGCTTGACGCCGCGCGGTTGTCGACTCGAGGTCCTGTGACGAACGGTCCGGCCCGAGCGCCGTGATACACGCGTGCGCCGCGTCGCGCGTCACTGACAGGACGCCGTGCAGCGGGCGCGGCAAATCGTCCATGCGGCCCTGGGGGAGGTCGTCGAAGATCTCCTTGATGCCTTCGCTGGCTTCTTCCAGCCGGTCGACGATGTCCTCGGCGATCTGCCTGCCGCAGCGCTTGACCGCGGCCGAGACCATGCCCGCGGTCAGTTCGGCCGTCGCGACCGAGGTGACCCGGTCGACCAGTTCGTGGGCCTCGTCGATGATCACCACGTCGTGCTCGGGCAGCACCTGGTAGCCCTGCAGCGCGTCGATCGCGAGCAAGGCGTGGTTGGTGACCACGAGGTCCGCGCGCCCGGCCTCGGCCCTGGCCAGTTCGGCGAAGCAATCCGTGCCGAACGGGCACTTGTCCTTGCCGAGGCACTCCTTGGCCGACACGGAAACCTGGCGCCATGCCTGATCGGTGACGCCCGGCACCAGCTCGTCTCGGTCTCCCGTCTCGGTCTCCGAGGACCATTCGAAGAGCCGCTTCACGTGCCTGCCGAGCGCCGACACCGCGAACGGGTCGAACAGCCCGCCGTCGTCTGGCTCCTCTGGCGCACCAGTGTCCAATCGGTGCAGGCAGAGATAGTTGCGGCGGCCCTTCAAGATCGCGAACGTCGGCTCGCGCCCGATCGACTGCTTCAACGCTTTCGCCAGCCGCGGCAGATCGCGGTCGACCAACTGGCGTTGCAGCGCGATGGTCGCCGTGGAGACCACGACGGTCCGCCCGCTTTCGATCGCGTGGCGCACCGCGGGAACCAAGTAGGCCAACGACTTCCCGGTTCCCGTGCCCGCCTGTACCGCGAGGTGCTCGCCGGTCTTGATCGAGTTGTGCACGGCCTCGGCCATGGTCACTTGGCCGGGCCGCTCGGCACCGCCGACCGCCTCCACGGCGGTGGTCAACAGTTCGCGCAGGGAGGGGAGAATGTCGGCGGTTCGGGGCACGGATCGACGGTACCGGCAGCCTCCGTCAAAACTTTCAGACCCTGGGGCGCGTGGCGTCGACGAGAGCGGTAACGGCCGGGTGCCACGATCCTGAAGCCGGACCGGTCAAAACCAGCCGTCGTTTCAACTTCTGCTTCAAAGGCACGAGCACGACCCGATTGTCGATCATGGCCGCCATCAGGCCGGGAACGATCGAGACGCCGATTCCGGCCTGCACCATCGCGATCAGGGTGGCGCCTTCCCGTACCCGGTGAGTGGGCCTGAGCCGGCTCATCGTGCGGCGGTAGAGGTCGCGGATGTGGCGTTCGCAGCCGCCGTCGGACAACAGGAACGGGTCGTCGTCAAGGTCCGGGATGTCGATCACGTCCTCGTCCGCGAGCGGATGGTCGCGGCGCACCAGCGCGTGGAATTCGTCCGCGCCGATCTCGACACCGTCGTGACTGTCCGGATCGACCAGCACGGCCGCGTCGATGGTCCGTTCTGCGAGCCACTCGACAATCTCGTGGTCCTCGCCTTCGAAGACACGGATCTTGATGCCGGGGAACTCGCCGCGCCAGCGCGTCAGCAAATCGGGCAGCAGACCCTGGCAGACGGTCGCGGGCGCGGCGAGCCGGATCGTGCCCGTCGGCTGGTTCGCGTTTTCGGCCACCAGGTCGTCGATCGCAGACGCTGCGCCCACAGCCGCGCGCGCGTGCGCGATCAGCCGAGTGCCGAAGGTGGTCAACTGTGGCTGTTTGGTGCGGTGCAGCACAGGACTGCCCACGGTGCGTTCGAGCGCGGCGATCGCGTGGGATACGGCGGACTGGCTGATTCCGAGCGCCGGTGCGGCCGCGCTGAACCCGCCCTCGTCGACCACCGCGAGGAGCGCCTTCAGCTGAGCCAGGTTCACAGTCATGAGCAACTCTCATGGATCGTGCAGAACGACTTGTTGGACTCATTCTGCCTCACCGGGCGAACCTGATGTCCGATCGCCGCCGGACTCGCCCGGCGGGAGCCGTCAGGGTGAGGAACGTGATGAACGAGCTTCATGCTGGTCAACGGGTATGGCGCAACGAGGGAGCCGCCTGGGTTCCGGCGTTCGTGGTGCTGTCCATGATCTGGGGATCGACGTTCTTCCTCATCAAGGTCGCCGTGAACGCGGGCGTCTCGCCGATGTGGGTCGGGCTGTGGCGGTGCGTCTTCGGCGCCGTCGCGCTGTGGCTGATGGTCCTCGTGACACGCCAGCGTCTGCCGCGCGATCCGAAGGTCTGGGGTCACGGCGCTGTGGTGGCGCTTTTGCTGAACGCCGTCCCGTTCCCGCTCTTCGCGTTCGGCGAGACGAAGGTCAGCTCAGTGCTCGCTGGTGTCTGGAACGCGACCGTGCCGCTGGCGACGCTGGTGTTCGTGCTCCTGCTCTTGCCGGAGGAGCGCCCGACCGCACGGCGGCTCGTCGGGATGGCCATCGGGTTCGTCGGCGTTCTCGTCGTCCTCGGGATCTGGAACGGCGTCGACACCGGGCCGCTGATCGGGACCCTGGCCTGTCTGGGTGCGACGACTTGTTACGGCGCCGCGTTCGTGTACTCGCGGCGTTTCATGTCCGCGCGCCCCGAGTCATCGCTGGTGCTCGCGGCAGTCCAGGTCGCATGCGGAACCCTGGAACTGGGCCTGGTCACGCCCGTCTTCGCAGGTGGACCGACGTGGCCCGGATTTGGCGCCATGGCCGCGTTGCTTGTGCTCGGCGCGTTGGGGACGGGCGTGGCGTACCAGTTGAACTTCGTGGTGATCCGCGCCGCGGGATCCACGGTGGCGTCCATGGTCACCTACATCACGCCGCTGTTCTCCACCGCGCTCGGCGCGGTGTTCCTGGCCGAACCAGTCGGCCTGAACACCGTCGCCGGCGCGGCGTTGATCATCCTCGGCGTCCTGATGAGCCGGTCACGCCCGGCGGTTGATCAGCGCCCAGGCGCCCGGCAGGAGCCCGGCCGCCAGCAGGATCTTGATCCCGTCGCCGATCAGGAACGGCAGCAGCCCGCGCTCGATCGCCGTGGTCGGGTCCATGCCGGTCGCCGCGGCGAGCCATGAGACGCCGATCGCGTAGATCACGACGTTGCCCAGCACCATCGTGGCGATCGTGCGCAGGACCGTACGGTCGCCACCGCGTGCGGCGAGCGCGCCGACGAGCACTGCGGCCACCGCGAAGCCGATCAGGTAACCACCGGTGACGCCGAGCCAGCCGGACTTACCGTCCTGGAACCACGGCACCCCCGCCATCCCGGCAACGAGGTACAGCAGCATCGATACGGCGCCACGGCGCCATCCCAACGAAGCGCCGACGAGCAACGCACCGAAGGTTTGTCCGGTGATCGGCACCGGACTGCCCGGCACTGGCACCACGACCTGCGCGGCGAGTCCGGTGAGCACAGCGCCACCGACTACGAGCGCCGCGTCCTTGACGAACGTGCGCGGCACAAGGTCGGCGAGGACGGCCGGACGAGCCGTAACAGGCACTACTGACACGGTTACCTCCCGAATTGATCTCCTCGACAGGGAGATTAGTTGCCCCAACTAAGGTTTCGGCTGTGGTGAACCCAACACTGACGTAACCGCTGGTAGCGGGCGTGCGCCCGGGCTCACTGGAACGGGTGGTTGGGCGGCGGTCGGCTCGTCAGCCGCGCCGGTTGCGCTGATCATGAAGGTCATGAACAGGCAGATTGCTGTTGTGTTGGCGGCTGCCCTGCTTGTGGTGAACGCGGCACCCGCGTCTGCGGCCACCGGCAGCGGGACCGCCTCGGTCGGCTCGGTCGACGTCGTGCTCGATGGCAAGAAGAGAATCGTGCAGCCGCCGGTCGGGCAGTGCCTGACATCCGGCGGCACGGTGCAGAACGCGAGCAAGCGGATCAGGCTGCGCGGGGTGGCCGAATTCGGCGACGGCACCACGAAATGCACCGCCGACAAGCAAACCGGGCGGATCACGGTCGAGGCCACCGGGCAACGGTTCGAACTGAACGCGTTGCCCGAGTACGGCGGCCCGAGAATCCGGATGAACGACTACCTGGCGACCTGCGCGACGACGCTGAACGGAAGCGTCGCGCGGATGCAGTTCTCCGGCCTTGTCGGGATGGAGGCGCCGAAGGAGCTCACGCCGAACTACACGGTGATGATCCCGGGCGATCATCCGAACGAGCCGCCGCTCGCCAAGATCATCCTCAACGAGATCATCGTGCCGTCCCCGCCGGACGGCAGCATCACGCTCAACCTGATGCACGTGATCTTCGCGCCCAACGGCGGCGGCCCGATCACCGGCGAACTGGTCGTCGGCGGCGTCTACTGCACGCCTCTGGTCTGAGCGCTCAAAACCCCAGGTCACGAGGGTGGCCAGAAAACTGGACCAGGCGTGCCTGGACCCGGTCCACAACCGGATCCAGGCACGCACGGTCCTTACTTCCGCGCGGTCCCGCCCTTGCCGTACGTGCGCAGCACCGCGCGGCGGATTCCCTCGTAACCGGTGCACCGGCACAGATTGGAGCTCAGCAGGGAATTCAGCCGCTCGGGATCGTCGGCGATGGTCGGGTCCTGGTCGAGCGCGCCGACCACCAGCATCACGAAACCGGCCGTGCAGAAGCCGCACTGCAGCCCGTGCTCGGCCGAGATGGCCTCCTGGAACGCGTGCAACTGCCCGTCCGCCGAGAGACCTTCGATCGTCTGGATGTCACGCCCGGCACCCTGCACCGCGAACATCATGCACGAGCGGACTCCCGCGCCGTCCACGAGGACAGTGCACGAGCCACAGACCCCTTGCTCACACCCGAGCTTGGTGCCGGTCAGGCCGCATTCGTCGCGCAGCACGTCCGCCAGCACCCGGCGCGGCTCGACCCGCACGTCGTACGCGGTGTCGTTGACCTTCAGTCGGATCGGCGTGTCGCCGCTCATCGTGTCTCCCGTTCGCTGTGGTGGACCCCCATGTCCGCGCACGCCTGCACCAACGCACGCCGGACGAGCACACCGATGGCGTGCCGCTTGTACTCGGCGCTGGCATGCACCTCGTCGTACGGATCGACTTCGGCCGCCGCGAGTTCGCCTGCCTTGGTGAAGACCGCGGGCACCGGCTCACGGCCGATCAGATGAGCCTCGGCCGTACGCGGACGCCGGCGGGCACCACCGGTCACCCCGAGCCGGGCGCTGCTGATCGCGCCGTTGCGCAGTGCCAGCACTGCGACGACCCCGGCCTGCGCGAAGCGCAGATTTGTGCGGTGGTGCTTGACGAACCCGACACCCACCTTGTCCGCGGCCACGCCAGGCCCCGGGAGCAAGGGCAGCCGCACCGATGTCAGGAGTTCGTCCGGCCGTCGTGCGGTCCGCGATGGGGCGAGGAAGTACTTGTCGGCGGTCACCATGCGGCGGCCCGCCGGTCCGGTCAGCTCGATCTCGGCGTCGAGCGCGGCCGCCGTCGCGCACCACTCGGCCTGGGGACTCGCCCAGGCCAGGCTGCCGCCCATGGTCCCAAGCGCGCGAACTGGCGGATTCGCGATCAGCGGACTGACCCGGCTCAGCAGGCGGCCCAAGGCTCCCGGTGCGACGCTCGGTGTCTCGAAGGCACGGTGCCTTGCCAGAGCGCCGACGCGCAACGCGCCGCCCTGCACGGCGATCGTCTCCAGTGACTTGATGTTGTTGATGTCGACCACCAGCGCAGGCCGTTCCGTGCGGAAATGCATCTGCGACACCAGTGTCTGGCCGCCGGCCAGCACACGCGCTGTCTCGGCCTTGGCCGCGAGCGCGGCCACCGCATCGGCGACCCGGGCCGGAGCCACGTAGTCGAAACGTGCCGGTTTCATTTCACGCCCACCTTCTCCTGCCGGGTCGCCCGCCAGCACACTTCAGGGGTCAGCGGCATTTGCACGCCGCCGATGTCCGTCCCTTCCGGACCGGTGCCGGTGGCTGCCGGGCCGAGGGCGTCGATGACCGCGTTGGCGATGGCAGGCGGGACTCCGAGGCAGCCGGCCTCGCCCGCGCCTTTCGCGCCGAGCGCGGTGTTCGGGTTCGGGGTGACGACCTCGCCGAAGACGAGCGGCGGGAGTTCGCCGATCGTCGGCAGCAAGTAGCCGAGCATGCTGTTGACCTGGGGATTTCCCTTGTCGTCGTACGGCATCACCTCGTACAACGCTTGCCCGATGCCTTGCATGATCGACCCGTGCAGACTGTCCTCGACGAACTTGTTGTCGATCCGCACGCCGCAGTCGTCGACTGCCACGAGGCGCAGCACGTGCACCACGCCCAGTTCCTTGTCCACCTCGACCACGGCCACATATGTTCCGGAGGAGAACGAGGCCGGGGTTTCGTACACGCCCTCGATCCGCAAGGGTTCCGGCGTTGCGGCGGCGAGTTCACCCAACGTCCACCGGGACCGTCCCGCCCTGACGACGCCGTTCGCGTAGGTCGCCTTCTTGCCCGCCAGCCGGGCCGCGCGTCGCTTCGCCTCGTCGATCAAGTCGAGGGCGGCGCGGTGCAATGCCGAACCGCCGACCTGCATCGACCGGGCGCCGAAGGTGCCGAGTCCCTGCACCACCTCGTCGGTGTCGCCCTCGATGACCCGGACGCGGGCGGCAGGCATGCCGAGGGTCTTGGCCACGAGGTCGGGAAATGCCGTTTCGTGGCTCTGTCCGGTCGAGCAGGTGCCGACCCGCCCGATGATGTCGCCTCCGGCGGCGACCTCGACGGACGCCCACTCCCGTGCGCCGTCCCTTGCCTCGAGCCCGGCTCGCTCGACGAAGCTGCACAGTCCGATGCCGATCGGCCACTCGCTGCCCGACTGGCGGCGGCGCTTCTGCTCCGCGCGCCAGTGCCGGTAGTCGACCAGCTCCAGCGCCTTGTCCAGGCCCAGTTCGTACTGACCGCTGTCGAATCGCCTGCCGGTCGGCGAGTCGTACGGGAACGCCTCCGGCGGGATGAAGTTGCGCCGCCGGACCTCGGCCGGGTCGAGGCCGAGCCTGCGAGCCAGCAGGTCCATGGTCCGCTCGACGGCGTAGGTCTGTTCAGGGCGCCCGGCACCGCGGTACGGCGCCGTCGTGGTCGTGTTGGTGACGATGGTGCGGATCTTCGCGTGCACCCTCGGCGTCCGGTAGACGCTGCCCGCGGCGAGCCCGGTCTCGACCGCGACGAACTCACCGAGCGGGAACCCGCCGACGCCCGCGTCGGCCTCCAAGGCGAGGGCCAGCATCCGCCCGTCCTTGTCCGCCGCGATCCGCGTCCGCTGGTTCTGCGCGCGGCCGTGGGTGCCGCCGATCATCGTCTCGGCCCGGTCCTCCAGCCAGCGCACCGGGCGGCCCAGCGCCAGCGCCAGCCGGACCACCAGCAGGTACTCGGGGTAGGTCGGGCTCTTCGTGCCGAAGGCGCCGCCGGTGTCCGCGGCGCGCACGCGGATGCGTGCCGGGTCCATTTTCAGGTCGCTGGCCAGGTTTCCCTTGAGCCGGTGCGGTGCCTGGTGCGAGACCCAGACGTTGAGCCTGCCATCCGGCTCGGGCACCGCGAGAATCGCACGGGGCTCCATCGGGGTGGGGACGACTCGTTGCTGGCTGTAAGCGCCTTCGACCACGACGTGGGCGTTCTGCCAGACCTCGTCGGGGATGGGCTGCCCGAATTCCAGCTCACGGGAGACGTTGTTCAGCCCATCGAACAGCCATGTCGACGACGTAGCGGCCTCCGCGGGGTCCACCACCGCAGGCAGCGAGTTGATCTCGACGCGCACGGCGTCGACGCCGTCCTCCGCGACGTAACGGTCGGTGCCGACGACCACGGCGACCGCTTGGCCGACGTAGCGCACCCGATCGGCCGGCAGGACCGTGCACGGCCGATCGGCGGAACCGGGAAGGTGGCCATACTCCGGCACGATGGGCAATTCGGCGCCCAGATCCGCCGCGCTCCACACCGCGACGACTCCGTCGACCTTCTTCGCCGCGCTCGTGTCGACCCGGACGAGCCGTCCGTGGGCGACCGTGCTGCGTACGAACGCGGCGTCGAGGCATCCGGGGACAGTGATGTCGCCGACGTAACGGCCCGCTCCCGTGATCAGCCGCGCGTCCTCGCGTCTCGCGAGCCGCCGCGAATACGATGCTTCGGGAATTGTGGGCGGTGGGCCGGAGGATTCCGGCGCGGCCGCCGCCGTGCCGGGCAACGCGGCGGCGGCGACACCAGCCGCGGCCGCGCCGCGCAGCACGGATCTACGAGACAGTTCCATGGCGATCCCTTCGGGAACTTTCTTTCGACCTGAACGCTGCGCCGAAGGCAGCGGCAGACGGAGCAAAAAACGAGGGCGCGGATGAAATTCACCGCTTCTTCCTCGCCACGCGACCGCTCGATCCCCGTGTTCACTCATTCCACGGAGATCGGGCGGGTTTATTCATTCGCGTTCAATCACGGTCAATGCGCGGAAGCATTCCTTCCACGGCATCGCCGTACGCCACCTCGACACGAAATCCGGGTCACGACGCGGATCCGGCCGGTGAAGTCGAGGCTGAAAACCGATTCTGTCACGCGAAAGAGCGTAGGCGACGCCTCGTTCCATGGCTGTCGCCGCGAGCGAACTCGTCACACTGTCACTAGTGGACGGTGGTGAACCTTGGTATCATTCGGGGTTTGCGATCGACAGCCGGTGGCGGCGCTGTCGTTGTGACCAGCGGATTCAATTCAACGGAATCCTTGCTGATTCTTGCTCGGCGATTTCGCTGATAAGTCCAGGTCGTGTTCCGGGCCGCCGGTCGTGCACGTCGCTTTTCGCTGATACGGCCATTCCAGGCCGGAGAAATCGCGGCAATAACAGGAATGCGGTCCGCCTGGCGAAGATCCGTCACACCGCTCAAACCGTTCATACCGTGCAGCGGCGTGAAGACAGGGCTCAGCCGACCCGGGGCGTGCCGACCAGCTCAGCGCCCGCGTCACGCAACTGCCCCAGCGCCGAGTCCACGGTCGGCTGCGCCACCCCGGCCGTCAGCTCGAGCAGAACGCGCGTGGCCAACCCGGCACGGGCCGCGTCGAGTGCCGTGGCCCGGACGCAGTGGTCGGTCGCGATCCCGACCACGTCCACATGGCTCACCGATCGCGCCTTCAGCCAGTCGGCCAGCGAACTGCCGTCGCCCGCCGAGCCCTCGAAGCCCGAATACGCCGCCGCATAGGCGCCTTTGGAGAACACCGCCTGGATCGCGGTGACGTCCAGCTCCGGATGGAACGAGGCGCCGGGCGTGCCCGCGACGCAGTGCACGGGCCACGTATCGACGTAATCCGGGTTGTCGCTGAAATGCGCGCCCGGGTCGATGTGGTAGTCCCGGGTGGCCACTACGACGTCGTAGGGCGTGTGGCCTATGTGCTCGCTGATCGCCGCGGCCACCGCGGCGCCGCCCGTGACAGCCAGCGAACCGCCTTCACAGAAGTCGTTCTGAACGTCGACCACGATCAACGCGTTGGCCACGGTGACTCCTCTAGTCGATGAAAACCGTCGGGATGGCCGGCTCGCCGTGCGACAGTTTCAGGCCTTCCCACGGCAGGCTGACCAGGCCTCGCTTCACACGCTTGCGGCACTGTTCCAGGGTGGGCGGATCGGCCACCGGCTGTCCACCACGCAGGAACGGCACTTGCAGATCGCGGTCGTTGTCCGACATCGGCGGCCACTGCTTGTCCGGCTGGTACACGACCTCTTCCAGGGCCGTGCCGGTCGGCTTGTGGCGACGCATCGCACCCTTGCGGCCACCGCGGGATTCCTTGTGCGAGCTGCGCTTTGCCACCGGACGGCCGTCTACTTCGACCAGCTTGTAGACCATGCCCGCGGTCGGCGCGCCCGACCCGGTGACCAGCGACGTGCCCACGCCGTACGCGTCGACCGGCTCCGCGCGCAGTGCCGCGATCGCGTATTCGTCCAGGTCACCGGACACTACAATCCGGGTGTCCTTGGCGCCCAACGAGTCCAGCTGCTCGCGGGCGTGCCGGGCGAGCACGCCGACGTCACCGGAGTCGATCCGGATGGCGCCCAATTCCGGCCCGGCCACCTCGATCGCGGTGTTGATGCCGTTGGTGATGTCGTACGTGTCCACCAGCAACGTGGTGCCCACGCCGAGCGCGTCGATCTGGGCCTGGAACGCGGACCGCTCGTCGTCGTGCAGCAGCGTGAACGCGTGCGCGCACGTGCCTGCGGTCGGGATGCCGTACGTGCGACCGGCTTCCAGATTCGACGTCGTGGCGAACCCAGCGATGTACGCGGCCCGCGCACTGTCGACGGCGGCGTTCTCGTGCGTCCGCCGTGAACCCATCTCGATGATCGGACGGCCGTTCGCGGCACTGACCATCCTGGCCGCCGCCGAAAGGATCGCGCTGTCGTGGTTCAGGATCGACAGGATGACCGTCTCCAGCACGACTGCCTGCGCGAAGGAACCGCGCACGGTCAGGATCGGCGAGCCGGGGAAATAAAGCTCACCTTCAGGATATCCGTCGACATCCCCAGAAAATCTGTAAGAAGCCAGCCAGTCCAGCGTCTGCTTGTCGACCACTTCGGCCTCGCTGAGCCTGGCCAGCTCGTCGTCGCCGAACCGGAACCGGGCGATCGTGTCGAGCACCCGCTGGGTCCCGCCGACCAGCCCGTACCGGCGGCCGTCCGGCAACCGGCGGGCGAACACTTCGAAAACACATGGCCGCTCAGCGGTGCCATCGGCCAGGGCACCGGCCAGCATGGTCAGCTCGTAGTGGTCGGTGAGCAGCGCAGTGGTCGCGCCGGGTCCGTTCATGAATCCAGAGCCTATGGCGCTGCGCGCCGGGGCGATCACCGGGCCGAGAACCCGGGCGTGGCAAAACCCCTGAACTCGACACAACAGCTCGCCACAACAGTTGGACGGGCGCATGCCACCATTGACGTATGACCACGCCAGTCGAGCTGGGGAAGACACACGGTGCGGACCTGAGCGCCGAAGACAAGCCGTGGCAGACGATCGTCTGGAACGACCCGGTCAACCTCATGTCGTACGTGACCTATGTGTTCCAGAAGCTGTTCGGCTACACGCGGGACAAGGCCACCAAGCTGATGCTCGACGTGCACCACAAGGGCAAAGCGGTGGTGTCGTCCGGTGACAAGGACAAGGTCGAGGCGGACGTGGCCAAGCTGCACGCGGCAGGGCTCTGGGCAACGATGGAGCGGAACTCTTGAACCCTTGGAGCCGGGACGGCGACGAGGTCGTGACCGAGCTGGAGCGCCAGGAAGCGGCCGTGCTGCGCGGCCTGGTCGGCCAGATCAACGACATGCTGCGGGCCAGGGCCGACGAAGCGCCACAGGACGAGCTCGCCGAGCTGACCGGGATCCGGACTGGCCCATCCACGGCGCCGGACGACCCGATCCTGTCGCGACTGTTGCCTGACTTCCATCGGCTGGACGAGGACCAGCCCTCCAAAGAGGATCTCGACTCGGCGGCCGCGCTGCGTTCGCTGCACGAGCCTGCCCTGCTTGACCAGAAAACCGGCGTCGCCGAGGTGGTACTGGAGACGTGCCCACCCGACGGTGGCCCGGTGCGGCTCAGCCTGGAGCAGGCGGACGCTTGGCTGTCCGCGTTGAACGACGTGCGCCTGGCCCTGGGTACAGCGCTGGACGTCGACGACGACATGCCGGACGAGCTGCCGGACGACGACCCACGGGCCGGTCACCTGCCGGTCTACCACTGGCTCACGGTCGTGCAGGAAGAGCTCATCCACGCCATGAGCTCATGACCGCGGGCCCCCGCAACGCGATCACGGACGTCGAGGGCCTGTTGGTCGGCCACCACCAGCAGGTCGGCGACGGCTGGGCAACGGGCACAACCGTCGTGCTCACGCCGCCACAGACGGTCGGCGCCGTCGACGCGCGCGGTGGCGCGCCAGGTACGCGTGAGACGGACACGCTGCTGCCGGAGAACCTCGTGCAGTACGTCAACGCCGTCTGTTTGTCAGGTGGCAGCGCGTACGGGTTGGCCGCGGCGGACGGCGTCATGCGGTGGCTCGCTGAGCGCAACCGGGGACTGTCCGTCGGCGCGCGACCGCACGAGGTTGTCCCGATCGTGCCGTCGGCTGTGCTGTTCGACCTCCCGGTCAACGCGTGGGGCAACCGCCCTGGCGCGGAGTTCGGGTACGCGGCGTGCGAGGCCGCGTCAGACGCGCGGCCCGAGCAAGGAAGCGTCGGCGCTGGGACGGGCGCTCGCGTGGGCTCGCTCAAGGGCGGTATCGGCACCGCGAGCACCGTGGTCGACGGATTCACCGTCGGCGCCCTCGCGGTGGTCAACGCCGTCGGCGAGGCCGTGGACGACCTGACCGGCATCCCGTTCGCGGCCCGGTTCGCGCAGGACGGCGAGTTCGGCGGGCCCTGGCCCGATCGAGCGGCCACGTTGCCCGACATCCCGCGCAGGCTGCTCAACACGACCATAGGCGTGGTCGCCGTGGACGCGAAACTCGCCAAGTCGGAAACCCGGCGGCTGGCCGTGGCGGCGCACGACGGCCTGGCTCGCGCGGTGCATCCGGCACACTCGATGTTCGACGGCGACACCATCTTCGCCCTCGCCACGGGGACAAAGGACCTGGCAGATGACGGTGGCGCGGTCAAGGAGCCACTCCGCGCGCTCGGACTTGACCGGCTGTGCTCCGCCGCCGCGGACACGTTCGCCCGAGCCATGGTCCACGGACTGCTCGCCGCCGAGGCCAACGGCAAGCTCCCGGCGTATCGCGACGTCTGGCCGGAACATTCCCCGTGATCTGGTGGCCTTTCTCACCGGGTGGGAACACTCCACCCACCCCTTAGGATGGGGTCGTGTTGCAGATCCGCCGTGACCTCGTGGCTGAGATGGTGGCCCACGCCAGGCGTGACCACCCCGACGAGGCCTGTGGCGTGATCGCCGGGCCGGATGGGACCGACCGGCCCGAACGGTTCGTGCCGATGACCAACGCCGCCCGGTCGCCGACGTTCTACGAGTTCGACTCGACCGAGCAGTTCAAGCTGTATCGCGAGATGGACCGCAACGACGAGGTGCCGGTGGTCATCTACCACTCGCACACCGCGACCGAGGCTTACCCGTCGCGCACCGACATCGCGCTGGCCAGTGAGCCGGGCGCGCACTATGTCCTGGTCTCCACCCGGCACTCGGAGGAGATCGAACTGCGGTCGTACCGGATCATGGATGGCCAGGTCACCGAGGAGCCGGTGGAAGTCGTCGAGTCGTACCTGTTCTCGCACACTGGGGCCGACGACATCCCCGACCGCGGCTGAGCCGACCACCCAGCGCAGTTCGCAAAAACCCGAAGCCCGGAGGATTTCCCATGGCTGTGACCGTTTCCATCCCGACGATCCTGCGCACCCACACCGGTGGCGAGAAGGCCGTCGAGGCGACCGGCACCACGGTCGCCGAGATCATCGACGACCTGGAGGCGCGCCACGGCGGCCTGAAGACGCGCCTGGTCAAGGAAGGCACGCTGCACCGGTTCGTCAACGTGTACGTCAACGACGAGGACGTCCGGTTCGCTGGCGGTCTTGAGGCCAAGGTCTCCGACGGCGACACCGTGACGATCCTGCCCGCGGTCGCCGGCGGCTGATTTCCGTGGCCAGGTACGACTCGCTGCTCGACGCGCTCGGCGACACCCCGTTGGTCGGACTGCCGCGGTTGTCGCCGGGCGACGGCGTCAGGCTGTGGGCCAAGCTGGAGGACCGTAACCCGACGGGGTCGGTGAAAGACCGTCCAGCGCTGAAGATGATCGAGGCGGCCGAGAAAAGCGGCCGCCTCACGCCGGGCTGCACGATCCTCGAGCCGACCTCGGGCAACACCGGTATCGCGCTGGCCATGGCGGCCAAGCTGAAGGGCTACGGCCTGGTCTGCGTGATGCCGGAGAACACCTCGGACGAACGCCGTCAGCTGCTGCAGGCCTACGGCGCCAGGATCGTGTTCTCGCCCGCGGCAGGCGGTTCCAACCAGGCGGTGGCCACGGCCAAGGAACTGGCCAAGCAGAACACCGACTGGGTGATGCTCTACCAGTACGGCAACGAGGACAACGTCCGCGCCCACTACGAGGGCACCGGCCCGGAGATCCTGCGCGACCTCCCGTCGGTCACGCACTTCGTGGCGGGCCTGGGAACCACCGGGACCCTGGTCGGCGTCGGCCGCTACCTGCGCGAGCACAAACCCGGCATCCAGATCATCGCCGCCGAGCCGCGGTACGGCGAGCTGGTCTACGGCCTGCGCAACCTCGACGAGGGTTTCGTGCCCGAGCTGTACGACCCGTCCGTGCTGACGAGCCGCTACTCCGTCGGCTCGTACGACGCGCTACGCCGAACCCGTCAGCTCCTGGAGACCGAGGGGATCTTCGCGGGCGTGTCGACCGGCGCGATCCTGCATGCCGCGCTCGGCGTGGCCGAAAAGGCCGCCAAAGCGGGCGAGACGGCGGACGTGGTCTTCATCGTGGCCGACGGTGGCTGGAAATACCTGTCCACCGGCGCCTACAGCGGCTCGCTCGACGAGGCCGCCGAACGTCTCGACGGCCACCTCTGGGCCTAGTGGCGCATATGCCGGGCCAGGCCTGTCACCCTGCGAAAGCAGCGGATGGCAGGCCCTGACCGGCGTTCGGGATCACGAACACCGAGCCGGACATCGGCTCACGCCGCAGGTCCGTTTCCGTCATCCCGACGCGCGCCGTCGTGATGTACAGATCCGTCAGGCCGTCACCGCCGAAACAGCACGCCGTCGTGTTGCGCGCGGGCACGATGACGGTGCTGAGCAACTTGCCGTCCGGCGTGTATCGCCGTACCTGGCCGTCGCCCCACAACGCGACCCACACACACCCGTCGGCGTCCACGCACAGGCCGTCAGGCGAGCCATCGACGTCAGCGAACGGGCGCCGCGACGAGACCGTCCCGGAGTCGAGGTCGTAGTCGAACACCTCGATCAGTCCAGTTGGCGTGTCCGCGTAGTACATCCGGGTGTTGTCCGGACTCCAGCCGATGCCGTTGCTGATGGACACCTTTTCGAGCACTGTGGTCGCCTTGCCGTTCGGCTCGACTCGCGCCAGCCACCCGCCGCCCTCCGCGGTGTCGTAGCGCATCGTGCCCGCCCACAGCCGCCCGGCCGGGTCGACGGCTGCGTCGTTCCCGCGCACGCCATCCCTGGCCCAGTAGACGAGCCACCGCTGTTCACCTGCGGGATCGACGATCGCGACCCCGTCACGAAGGTTCAGCACCAGCCCGCCGCCCATGCGCGGCTTGGCGGCGCCGACGTCCATCGGCGCGGCCATGGTCTCGTTCACGCCCGTCGACGGGTTCCACCGGTGGATCTCCGGAGCGAGGATGTCGACCCACAGCAGGGTCGAAGTCATGGCGTCCCAGGTCGGCCCCTCGCCGAGCGAGGCCTCCGCGCGCACCGCGATCTCGAAACGATCAGTCACGAACAAAGATATTCTCATTTCATGGAGCCCAGTGGATTCCCGCGGCCGGATGAGCCGTGGGGGCAGAATCCACGACCGCCCAAATCGCCTGTTCCACCGGCCAAGCGGATCATCCCGCCGCGCCCGCTGCAGGCGCTCATCGTGGTCGTGGGTTTCGTCGCGCTGCTGTGGGTGATCGAAGGAATCGACAGTGTCCTCGGCGGCAGGCTGGATCTGCACGGCATCTGGCCGCGTGAGATCGACCAGTGGGACGGCATCATCTGGGCCCCGCTGCTGCACGGCGGCTGGGACCACCTGATCGCCAACTCGGTCCCGTTCCTGGTCCTCGGCCTGCTCGCGACGGCGGGCGGAGTGGGCCAGTTCATCGGCGTCACCGCGATCATCTGGTTGTTCAGCGGCGTCGGTACGTTCCTGATCGGTGCGCCAGGCATCCACATCGGCGCCTCCGGCGTCGTTTTCGGATTCCTGACGTTCGTGCTGGTCCGCGGCCTGTTCGTGCGCAGCATCCCGCAGATCCTGATCGCCGTGGCGGTCTTCGCGGTCTACGGCTCGGTGCTGTGGGGCGTGTTGCCGAACCAGCCGGGCATCTCGTGGGAAGGCCATCTGTGCGGCGCGATCGGCGGCATCGTGGCCGCGTGGCTGGTCGGCCGGTCGCTCAAACAAGCCGCCCGGAAACCCAGTTTTCCCGGGTGAAAGCCAGGGTTTCACCTGAGCCGGGTGCCGGTGGCGCGACGTAGCCTCGAAGTGTGACCACTTTGCCTGCTGTGCCCGCCGCTTCCGGCCCGGTGAACCGGGTCGTGCCGCCGAACCCGAAACAGGCGGTGCTGGTGGTCCTCGGCTTCACCGCGTTGCTGTACCTGGTCGAACTGGCCGACGTGATCCTGCCGGTGGACCTGGACCGCTGGGGGATCCTCGCCCGCTCGTGGTCCGGCCTCGACGGCGTGATCTGGGCGCCGTTGCTGCACGACGGCTGGAGTCACCTGTTCAGCAACACGCTTCCGGTGGTGCTGTTCGGTTTCCTGGCCATGGCAGGCGGGCTGGGCCAATGGATCGCGGTCACCGTGACCATCTGGCTGGTCAGCGGATTGGGTGTGTGGCTGACCGCGCCATCCGGGGTGGTCACGGTCGGCGCTTCCGGCATCGCGTTCGGCTGGCTGGCGTTCCTGTTGGTGCGCGGCATCTTCAACCGCAGTCTCAAGCAGCTCGCGGTGGCCATCGTGTTGTTCCTGTACTGGGGAAGTACGCTGCTTGGCGTGCTTCCAGGTAACCCGCAGATCTCCTGGCAGGGCCATCTCTTCGGGGCGCTGGCCGGAGTGCTGACCGCATGGCTCACGGCGCGCGCCAACCGGGGCAAAGGCAAGGTCGAGCAGGCCGGGCCCGCAGTTGGGGAGCTGCCGGCTTGATCGCCGCGGACGCGCCTATCGGGATTTTCGACTCCGGCGTCGGTGGCCTGACAGTCGCCCGCGCGATCCGCGACCAGCTGCCCGACGAGCAACTGCGCTACGTCGGCGACACGGAGTACGCGCCGTACGGCCCGAAACCGATCGCCGAGGTACGAGCGCACGCCCTGGCCATCATGGACGGCCTCGTGGACAGCGGCGTGAAGCTGCTGGTGATCGCTTGCAATACGGCCTCGTCGGCGTGCCTACGTGACGCGCGTGAGCGCTACTCCGTCCCGGTTGTCGAGGTTGTCCTGCCTGCGGTACGGCGTGCCGTAGCGACGACCCGAACCGGTCGGGTCGGCGTGATCGGCACGATTGGCACGATCCGCTCCGAGGCGTACCAAGACGCGTTCGCCGCAGTGAATGACGTGTCCGTGACGGCCGTGCCGTGCCCGAGGTTCGCGGAGTTCGTCGAACGCGGGGTCACGTCCGGGCGCCAGGTTTTGGGCCTCGCGCAGAGTTATCTGGAGCCGTTGCAGCGCGCGGACGTCGACACGATGATCCTCGGCTGCACGCACTATCCGTTGCTGACCGGCGTGTTGCAGATCGTCATGGGCGACGGGGTCACGCAGGTGTCGTGCGCGGAGGAGACAGCCAAGGACGTGGTCCGCGCGCTCACCGAACGGGACTTGCTGCGGGAACACACCGACGAGGAACCCAGGCACGAATTTCTGGCCACCGGTCCAGTCGCACCGTTCCACCGCCTGTCGCGCCGTTTCCTTGGGCTGGAAGTGGCCGCAGTTAGGCCGTTGGTGCGAAATTGACCCATTGTTGGCACGCCCGTATGTAACGCTATGCACCGTGTTGTTGACCGTGCTGGGCTGTTCGGGCAGCGTCCCCGGACCGAACTCGCCGGCCTCGGGATACCTGATCGAGGCCGACGATTTCCTGATGTCGATGGACCTCGGCAACGGCACATTGGCCGAGCTGCATTGCTACTGCGACCCGTTCCTGCTCGGCGCGCTGTTGCTGTCGCACCTGCATCCCGACCACTGCGCGGACTTCACCGCGCTGACGGTCTTCCGGCGCTACCACCCCAAGCCATCCAAGGACCCCAGGGCGCATCGGCTGCCGGTCTACGCGCCCACCGAGGCGCCCGACAGGTTCGCCCGCGCGTACGCGCCGGACGCGGCCGAGCTGGCGACGACGGACCTGTCGGACGTCTTCGATTTCCGGATGTTGTCCGACGACACCGTCGCGATCGGCCCGTTCGAGGTGATGGCGCGGAAAGTGAACCACCCGTGTGAGGCCTACGGTTTCCGCGTCACGCACAACGGACGCAGCCTCGTCTACACCGGCGACACCGGGCCGTGTGCGGCGCTGGACGAGCTCGCCGACGGTGCCGACGTTCTGCTGGCTGAGGCGTCGTGGACGCATGCCGTGGACCGGCCGCCGGACCTGCATTTGTCCGGCAGGGAAGCCGGTGAGCTGGCCAGCCGGGCTGGCGTGCGGCGCCTGCTGATCACCCATGTGCCGCCGTGGACCGACCGCGAAGCCGTCCTCGCGGAGGCTCGTCAGGCGTACCAAGGCGACTCGCGGTTGGTCGAGCTCGGGGACACGTACACCGTCTGACGGCCATCTCGTAGGGTGGCCGGGTGGCGCGAACTGACGGCAGAAACGATGACGAGCTGAGGGAAGTCCGGATCACGCGAGGCTTCCAGAAGTGGCCGGCCGGATCGGTGATGATCGAGTTCGGCAACACCAAGGTGTTGTGCGCGGCCAGCGTCACCGAGGGCGTGCCGCGCTGGCGGATCGGCTCCGGGCTCGGCTGGGTGACCGCCGAGTACGCGATGCTCCCGTCGGCGACGAACACGCGCGGCGACCGTGAGTCGGTCAAAGGCCGTGTCGGTGGCCGGACCCACGAGATCAGCAGGCTGATCGGCCGCTCGTTGCGGGCGTGCATCGACCTGTCCGCGCTCGGCGAGAACACGATCATGATCGACTGCGACGTGATCCAAGCCGACGGCGGCACTCGGACGGCCGCTATCACCGGCGCGTACGTCGCCTTGGCCGACGCGATCACCTGGCTCGCGGCGGCTGACCGGCTCGCCGACCCGAAGCCGCTGTCGTGCGCGATCGCCGCGGTCAGCGTGGGCGTTGTCAACGGCCGCGTCCGGCTGGACCTGCCGTACGAGGAGGACTCGATCGCCGAGGTCGACATGAACGTCGTGGCGACCGACGTCGGCACCCTCGTCGAGGTGCAGGGAACGGGTGAGGGCGCCACGTTCGCCCGCTCGACCCTTGACCAAATGCTCGACCTGGCCCTTGCGGGCACCGAGAAGCTCTGCACGCTGCAGGCCGAAGCGCTTGCCCTGCCATACCCCGGCGAGCTGCCGGAGCCTTCGCCGCGCAAGAAGAAGGCGAAGTCGTGACGCGTCTGCTGCTCGCCACCCGCAACGGCAAGAAGCTGGTGGAGATGCGCCGGATCCTGGAATCGGCCGGTATCTCGGGCATCGAGGTGATCAGCCTCAACGACGTCCCCGAGTACCCGGAGGCGCCGGAGACGGGTGCGACCTTCGAGGAGAACGCGCACGCCAAGGCGATCGATGCGGTCAAGGCGACCGGCCTGCCCGCGGTGGCCGACGATTCGGGCCTTGAGGTCGACGCCCTCAACGGTATGCCCGGCGTCCTGTCCGCGCGTTGGGCCGGGTCGCACGGCGACGACTTGGCGAACCTGAACCTCGTGCTCAACCAGCTCGGTGACGTGCCCGACGAGCGCAGGGGAGCGGCCTTCGTCTGCTCGCTCGCGCTGGTCGTGCCGGGCCAGGAGGACGTCGTCGTCCGGGGCGTCTGGCCGGGCCGGATCATTCGCGAAGCCAGGGGCACCAACGGCTTCGGCTATGACCCGATCTTCGTGCCGGAGGGCGAGACCCGGAGCTCGGCCGAACTCGAGTCGGCCGAGAAGGACCGCATCTCGCACCGTGGCCGCGCGCTGGAGCTGCTGCTCCCGCACCTGCGGGCACTGGGATCCTGAACCTCGTCCGGTTGTGAAGCCAGGCTTCACAACCGGGCTATTCAGCGAAAGCTGACACGAACAGCGGGAGCAGCGCGTCCTGCAGGTCGGCGTGGGATCTTGCCGGTCCGGCCCCCGTGATCTGGTCGAACAGCAAGCCGTCGATCTGTGCCACGAGGTTGGCCGCCCGGCGCTTGTGGTCCGGCACGCTCTCCGCGAGCAGGAACTCCTCGGCCATCGTCCGGAAGTGGCCGCCGAGCCGTTCCATGGTCTCGTGCAACTGCGGCCGCCTGGTCGACTCCATCGTCAGCTCGAACCGGGCGAGCATCCGGTCACGTCCCGCGGTGGCCCAGTGCTCGATCAATCCGGCGACCCCCACGATGTCCGTCGGGTCTACCGCCGCGATCTCCGCTGTGCTCAGCTCGGCCAGCCGGTCGAGGAGGCCGGACAGCAGCGCCTCTCTGGTGCGGAAGTAGTACGACGTCGACCCTTCTGCCACGCCCGCCGCGCGATCGACGGCGCGGTGCGTAAGCCCACGCATGCCTTCGCGCGCGAGTGTCACTATCGCTGCGTCCATCAATTCAGCCCGGCGGTCGGTCACTCTACAAGTGTAGAGTCCTCTACAGATGTAGAGGAGGGGAAGCCGTGGCCAAAGCGGTGATCGCGGGTGGGGGAATCGGCGGCCTCGCGGCTGCCATCGCACTGTCCCGCGCAGGATGGGACGTCGAGGTGTTCGAGCAGGCGCCGGAACTCAGCGAGGTCGGCGCCGGGCTGACGCTGTGGCCGAACGCGTTGCGCGCGCTCGACCACATCGGCCTCGGCGACCGGATCCGCGACATCGGGCTGTTCGCCGCGAGCGGCGGGATCATGGATCCCCGCGGCACCTGGCTGGTCCACACGGACACCTCGGAGCTGGACCGCCGATACGGCCCGGCCGTGGCGCTGCATCGCGCCGACTTGCACACCGCTTTGGCCGAGGCTGTGCCGCCCGGGGTGCTGCGGGCAGGAACGCGGATCACCGGCGCCCGGCTCGACGGATCCCAAGTGGTCGTCGCGCACAGCCAAGGCGAAACACCTGCTGATTTGCTGGTCGGTGCCGACGGCGTCCGAAGCGCGGTCCGCGCTCAGTTCTGGCCTGGCAATGATCCTGTCTACTTCGGCGCCACGGCATGGCGGACGGTGCTGGACCGGCCCGGGCAGCGGCTGGACGTGGCGGGCGCGTACATCGGCCGTGGCGAGGAGTTCGGAGTCGTCCCGCTGCCCAAGGACCAGGTGTACGTCTTCGCGGGCGCGGTCGCCCCGGCCGGGCAGACGAGCCAGGACGGCGAACTGGCCGAACTGCGTCGCAGGTTCGACGGGTGGGCCGACCCGATCCCGCAGCTGCTCAGCGAGGCGGCACCGGAGAAGATCCTCCGGCACGACCTGTCGTACCTGCCCAAGCTCAAGTCCTACGTGCACGGGCCCGTGGTGCTGCTCGGCGACGCCGCACACGCGATGACCCCGAACATCGGGCAAGGTGCGTGCCAGGCACTGGAAGACGCCGTAACGCTCGGTGCCGTCGCTCGCGGCCAGAACCTCGCCGGGGCCCTGGCGCACTACGACAGTCTGCGCCTGCGCCGGACCCAGTCGGTCGCCGCGAGGTCGAGGCAAGCAGGCAGGCTCGGCATGACGACCTCGCCTGCCATGGCCGCAGTCCGCAACGCACTGATGAAACTGACGCCTGCCTCGGTGATGTTGCGGTCTCTTAGCCAGATGTACAACTGGTCACCACCTTGTACAACGTGACTGACCTGGGGTTATTGCTGGATTAGCGGCGCGATGGCCACGGCGGCCTCGCTGACCGAGTCGGCCGCGACGTCGATCGTCTGCCGCGGGGGATGCTCGGTCAGCAGGATCATCAAGTACCGCCAGGCGCCGCCTTCGCCAGCGCCGATCAGGCCGGTGCTGTGGGCGGACACCGCCGCGGCGTTGTTGGTCCACGCCTGTTTGATGGCCCACGAGGTTTTTCTGAACGCGGAGGGGATACCGAAGTACTGGAAGAAATGGTCGGACCCGTGCTCGGCCGCGTTGGCCATCGCGCGGATCATGGTCTCCCTGATTTCCTCCGGAGCCTTGGTGAGGATGTACTTGTAGATCAGGACCAAGTCATGCGCGGTGATCAGGGTGTCGCCCCACTGGCCAGGCCGTGTCCTTGGCGGTTGGGTCCCGTCGAGCTGCAACAGCTGGCTCATCCGGCCGATGATGGCCCGGCCCCCGCCGCCTGCCACCCACAGCTCGCTGCAGATTGTGTCGTCACTGAACACGAGCATCGTGGCGACCTGCTGGGACTTCAGCTCGTCACCGGGAGCGCGCAGCAGCGTGTCCAGCCCGACCAGCAGTTTGACCAGTGAACCGGCGTAGAACTGCCGGTCGGCGTTCTCGGAGATCGTCTCGGTGTCGGAATCGAGGTCAAGGACCACAGCGGCCGCGGTGGCGTTCGCGGACACCCCCCTGACCACCTGCTGCACGTCGATGGTGCTGACCTTCCCCCTGACCGCGGGCGGGCTGCTCGGTGGTGGCTGAGTCCATTCCGCCGGTGGTGGCCCGGTCTGCACGGGGATTTCTTCCATGAGCTCAGGGCTTCGCTGGGTGGTGGCACACCCGATGAGCCCGAGCACGGCGGCTGTCACTGTGGCAGCCGCGACCGTCCAAAGTGTCCGCGTCATGCCCCGGAAACGCCCAGGGAATGTCCGCAGGTTGATGGCCGTAAGGCTCAACCTTTGCGCAGGTCAGCGCGTTAACGCGGGTCGTGGCCGCAAGGTTGAGCCAGCGGAAGGAAAATTCCTAAACGCCCAGGTCGCGACGCAGTTTGGCCACGTGGCCAGTCGCCTTGACGTTGTAGCCTGCCTTCGAAATTTTTCCGTCGCCGTCCACGATGAACGTGGACCGGATCACGCCCATCACGGTCCGGCCGTAGTTCTGCTTCTCGCCGAACGTCGCCCACTTGGTCATCACGGAGCGGTCCTCGTCGGACAGCAGCGGGAAGTTCAGTCCCTCCGCCTCGACGAACTTGGCCAGCTTGGCCGGGCTGTCTGGCGAGATACCGACGACGTCGAAACCGGCGTCGTTCAGCTCGGCCAGGTTGTCCCTGAAGTCGCACGCCTGCTTGGTGCAGCCCGGCGTGCCCGCGGCGGGGTAGAAGTAGACGACAACCGACCGGCCACGGTAGTCCGAAAGCGACACCGGCTTGCCGGTGCTGTCGGGAAGGGTGAAATCGGGCGCCGGGTCGCCGACGGCCAGCCTCTTCTGCTCGCTCATAGCCGCAGAACCTACCCGGCTCAGACGGTGCCCCCGAACTCGGCGCGGTCACTGGCTGTGGCGATGTCCGGCTGGACGATGACCCGCAGATCCGTCTCCTCGACCGGCACGGCGAACGCGAAGGTCAGCCGGATGCTCTTGCCTGGCGGCACATCGATGTCGGCGCTGACGTTGCCCGCGTACCCCTGAGCCTTGTCCACCACAGGAACAACCGCGTTGCCGTCTGGGTCGGTCGCCCTCACCACGAGCTGCGTCGGCCGATACGACCTCGTGCCCTGGTTCTCCACGGCGACCTCGAACGCGGCCGCGCGCGGCGCACGTGGATACGCGGTTTCCCCCGGCACGAACGATTTCGGGGCCAGCACAGTGACCATGAGGGACTCACCAGCTGACCGGCGTTCGCCGAACTTGGCCGGCCGATCGGCGATGGCGACAGGTGGCGCGATCATCCGGGAGGGTGCGGCGACGGGGGCGACCCCGGTCGCGGACGCGCTGCTCATGACACCCGCGTCGCACCCGGTCACCAACGCGCCGAACACGCACGCGGCGATCGCCAGGCGGACGGGTTTCACGGTTCCTGCTTTCGGCCTGTGGGGAGAGGAGGCGTGTGACTCCCACAGAGTGGGGCCTGGCGCGCCAAATACCCACAGTGATGCGTGTGTCGAGTCGGAGCTGGTGTCGTGATGTGGCCAAGCCGTAACCGAAGAGGCACCTGGAGTGACCGTGGCCACCCGGTGGCCTGGTCAGGCGGCCATCGCGAAGAAGACGACGAAAAGGCCGACCGTGATCAGCCACGAGGCGATCAACCAGCCGAAATCACGCCATGGCGACACCGGTTGGTTGTCCTCACCAGGGACGTAGACGCCGCGCGCCTCGAACCAGTCGACCACGCGAAGCGCTCGCCGCAGCGGCTCGAGTCCCCGCATGGATCCGCCCTCCCGTACACCGACCTTTCGACATCGTGTCAGTTTGTCCGGAAGGGTCAAGTCACCGGGTGGCGAATTACCGGGTCAGACGGGTGGGGTGAAGCCCTCGATCCAGCCGGGGTCGGCCGACTCGCCGCAGACCGGGCACGGTCGTTCGACCATCACGCCCGGTGCGATCTCGTGGTAGATCGACCCTTGGCCGGGCACGGTCATCGGCCGCAGCACCGCCATCTCGTCCTCGTCCTCAAGGCGGATGTGGGTGACCTGGCGGCACCCGTGACAGACCGAACGCTGTGGCAGTGACCCAGGCGTCGTCATGCGTCCAACGTACCGGTGCTCACCAGACGTCGCCGGGGCGCCAGTCGCACACGATCTCGCCCGACAGGTCCAGGGAAACGGCCACCGGCAGGACGTAGATGCTGCCGTCGTCGTCCTCGGTCCGCTCGATCCCACCGGGTGCGAGGACGGCCGACGGGCCCTTCCACAGTTGCCACCCGCGCGCTTCGTAGAGCCCTTGGCCTTCCTCGCTCGTGCTCAACGCGCCGAGGTCGAAACCGCCGCGGACGATCCGTTCGAGCGCGGCCATGATCGCTCCGCCATGGCCGCGGCGTTGGTGGTCCGGATGGACGGCCATCGCTTCCACGTAGCCTGCTCGCAGCGGACGGCCGTCGATGATCAGCCTTCGCTGCCCGACGGCGCCGTGCGCGATCAGGTCCTCGCCATCCCACAGCAGAGCGTGCATGCCGCCGAGGGCGTGGTCCCAATCGTCGTCAGAGAACTCACCGTCGAACGCGGTTGCCATGAGCGCTCGGGCTGCGGCTAGAGCTGACGCGTCCAGGTCGGCTGTGTGGGCCATTCGCAGCTGTGTCACGTGGCTCATTGTGGTGGCGCGGGAACGCGGCCACCTCCGATTTTCTGCCATCCGAGCAGGCTGAACGACTCATTGGCCCGGTACGCCCTGATGCCTGCCGCGGGGGTACTCGATCATGTCGGCCGGTAGGTCGTCGAGGCCGAACCAGCCGAGTTCGGAGCACTTCGACGGCTCCCGGTTGACCGGTTCGCCGACCCAGCGGAACGTCTCGAAGAACAACCCGACCCGTGGCTCGATCCCATAGCCAGTCGCGTGCGACGTGTGGACGTGTCTGAGGTCGCCGGGCTCGATCCGCACACCGACCTCCTCCTCGGCCTCACGCACGGCCGCGTCGAGCACGGACTCGCCCGCGTCGAGCTTGCCGGACGGCAGATGCCACTGGCCGTCGAACTGGGGCAGCGGGTCACGGCGGCGGCTGAGCAGCAGCTCGCCGTCTCGGACAAGAAGCAGGTGGACATCCACGATATGCCGGTCGGTCATCGCGCCAGAATGCTACGGCCTACCCTGCCGTACGTCATACGGTACACTGTACGGTACGAATGAAAGGCAGGGGAATGACCGAACTTCCAGCAGCTGTCGTCGCCAGCGGTGCCTTCGAGCCGACGGCGGAGGACATCGCCAGCGTCGAAGCGTGGTTCGCCGAGTACGACGGCCACGCGACGAACGCGGACGTCGAGCGGATGGCGGACATGGCGATGTTCCCGCTCAACGTCGTCAGCGACAGCGACGAGTCCGGCGACGGCGGCGCGGCTCAGCAAACGCGCCAGCAGTTCGTCGAGGGCATGTCCCAGGTCATGGGGGAGCCGGGCGAAGTGAAGATGAAGATGGAGTCACGCCGCACGCCGATCTTCCTCACCAGGCAACTCGTCCTCGTGATCAGCGACGCGACCTTCACGACCCTTGGAATGAGCCAGCGGGTCCGGTACGCCGACGTACTGGTCAAGCGGGACGGCAAGTGGTTCTTCCAGACGATGGTCCAAGGCGGCTGGGGCGATCAGCTGGCTGGCTGACACCGGAATCCATCCTGTCCGTCCACAGTGACACGCGCGACGGCACGCTGCTCGTGGTCAGTCCGGTCCGAGCGGCGGGCCCGGGGTATGGCGACAGGCAACGCGAATAGCGCGCCAGGTTTCGTAAGGGGTGGCCAGAACCGCAGTACTGTCGCCCGTGCAGCGCGGCACGCATTCGGGCGGGGTGATGGGATTTTTGGCTGTCGATAATGGACAGTCGGGCATGCCGGAAAGATCGAATCAATTCGCCGCGGTGTCGGCGGAGCCGGTGTCGCGCAAGATGTATGCCATGTCCATTTCGGTGCCGGAGATCTTGCCGTCGGTCATCAGGATGGCCCGCTTGCCGAGGCCCGCGGCGTCGAGGCGCAGGCTGATCTCGTAGGCCAGACTGGCATATTGCCGGTTGGTGAAATCACCGAGTACTCGGATAGTCAGGTCTCGAAAGGTCATGCGTTGACCCTTGCGCGCCCTCGCGTGTCGCACAAGTCGCCCGATCGGGCCGCTTTTGCTGATAGGTAAACGAATACGGAGTGTCCAAAAGCGAATTAGAGATCACGAATATGTCGGCGTGAGTCCGAACTGGAGAGTTGCTCCGGCTGCAACGGAATTGCAATGCCGCTGTGCAGACTGGCACTGCTCACCACGTTGTCGCAGCGGTCGTCGCTGCTCATCGGATCCCTGAGGAGTCGCACCGCGATGCATGTCAAGCGCCGTCCTGTGCTGTCCCACGTTCGTGTGATCGCTCCACTCCTGGTCGCAGTTTTGGGCCTGTCCGCGTGCAACTCGTCCACGAGCGGCGCGCCCGCCTCCGGTTCGGGCTCAGGAGGCGTGGCCCAAGAGGCCACAAAGGACAAGGTGCTGTTCGAGAACGACTTCGAGGGCCTCTGCTCGGGCGCTCCGCAGGCGGGCGCGGCGGCGTACGACAAGACGCAGAGCGGAATCCACCCGGTGCTTGGCTTCTCGCCGCTGTCGACCCGGTCGGACGCGAGCCGCCTGAGCAAGCTGGACGTTCCGGAAGGCTTCACCCGTCAGTGGAAGGACGGCCAGAACACGCTCGCCGAGATCCAGTTGGTGGTGTGCGCGAAGCGGACCAAAGACACGGTCGGCAAGAAGTGCGACGGCTACAAGAAGGACGGCAAGGACACCGGCCAGGTCCTGACCCTGCACAACGCGACCTTCGAAGTGACGCTGTACGCGGCGAAAACCGGCGAGCAGGTGGCAACGAAGACGATCGACCTGAAAGAGACGGAGTGCCCCCTGATCGCCTTCGGAGATCAGACCGACGAGTACCCAGACCCGAAGGAAGCCGTCCTGGAGTTCATTCAGCCCTATGTGAAGACGTCCTGAACAACCCCCTGTCGACATTGCGAGCCGCGACAACGCTGGTTCGGCAGGAGCTCGCACTATGGGGGCCTCGGCCCCCAAGATGATGACGGGGTGACCCGGCGAGCCGAGTCACCCCGAATTCCGTAGTCCTGACGGAGCACCTTTCGAACGGTCAATTCACCCAAAAGGTACGAACGTTACTTGATCTTAAACTACCGGTCCCGAAGCCTACACGAGCATGTTCTCTGTGCCAGTGCAGGTGCGGGCAAGAGGTTTTCATGGGGCGCAAGTTCGTCAACCAGGAACACCAGAACGTATGGCTAAGCCGTGAGCGGTTCCTTGGGAAGAACGGGAGCTGACAGAGCCGCGAGAGTAGGACTCTCCGACAATCTGCAGGTCCCTCTGGTCTAGACACCCACCAGCCTGACAACACGATGGGGCATTGTCCGGGCGTTAAACATTGGCCTTCAGCCAGTTGGTAACCTGCACAGACAGGTTAGCTGTTGTTCCTCATAGTTTGTACTTGTCACGACGTTTTTGAAATGCTTCCGCTCCGCCGTCGAGTATCTCGCACGTGTGCTCGCGAATGCCGCACGACTCCAGTACATATTGTCCATTCTCTGTCTTTCGGGAGCTGTGTTCCAGCGACCCGCACAGATAGTCGAATGTGCGACCGTCTCGATTCCTTCGGTCGTCACCGTTCCGGTTGGCGACGATGATTTGCTCCGAGTCAGCACCGACCACGAGGTTAGCGTTGTGACTCACCATGAGGATTTGTCGCTCTGTCTTTCTTTTAACCAAGTAAGGGACAATGTGATCATAGATCGATCTACTATCCAGATCGTCTTCTGGCTGATCAATAAGCAAGGGCCAAGCCTCTTCGCTTTCGTCCAGAATCAATGTAAGAGCGAATAGGGCCTGTTTGCCTGGCGTCATAGACGACCGCCTAAAACCCCCGATGCGATCATCGTCAAGCATGGCAAAAAATCGAATTTCTGGCGTCGCAGTAAGGATGTCCCCAGCCAGGTTTGACAAGTTCGCGCCCTGTTTTACTTTTTGACTGCCCGACGCAAGGCTTTGCAGGAATTGAGCCGGAAGTTCCTGAACGGTATCTACTTGGACGGTTTGTTTCTCTCGGCTCACATAAATACTCGTATCGCGGAGGTTCAGCTGCTGAGACACTGCCTTCAAGGTATCTTCGGTCAGCTCTGCTTCAAGTCCGAACGAGATACCATCATCAAATTCGGTCATTGCGCTCTCAAAAGCGGCTTGCAAGTCTTTGATGCATTGCGCTCGCTTGGCTAGCTCCTCCACGATTACCTCTGTTCGCGCACTCTGTTCTTCCTCTAGCTTTGTTATGCGCTCTTCGCTTGTTGAAATTGCCAACAGCAAATCTTCTTGCTTTTTTTGGTCTTGCAGAAGTGAATCGAGTTCTGTGTTAGCTTTGTTTTTCTCAATCAAAGATTTGTTCTGCTCACGAAGGGTCTTAGAATCTTCTTCGTGCGCTAGCTTCTCCTGGTCTAGTCCGCGCTGATAATCAACTATCTGCTGCTTAACCTGATTAGTAAGCGCGCTATGGCTTTGCAGAACTAAGTCGGCAGCTTTCTCCCGCAGGTTTCCAGGCAACTCCGTCAATGGTGGCGATATCTGGATATCGACGCTTACGTTTTCGCGTACAATGAGGTAATCTCACCAAGATTCTGGTTCGTTTGTTGAGCCGCGAAGCTGCTCGGACGAGCGCTGGTCGATGTGCTGGGGAGTGGTGAGACCCGGGGAAAGATGGGCGGGGAGCCCTTGGTAGAACTGGATTGCGAAGATCAAGTCCGGACCAGAAGGCTCCCCGTGATTGCGTATCGTGCCATGCTCGATGTCCCGCGTGAACTGGCCCTCTACCTCAGCCGGCTGCTGCACGCCGAACGCCGCCGACGCGGCACCCGCAAGAACAGCAGGGCGTTGACCTGCTTTCGCCACGCGGTGCTGGGCCTGCGCTGGTTCCGGCAGAACACCGACGTCCCCGCCCTGGCTCGCGATCACGGCATCTCCCGCGCCACCGGCTACCGCTACTTGGATGAGGTCGTCATCGTGCTCGCCGAGCAGGCGCCGGACCTGCATGAGGCCCTGCAGCGGGCCAAGGATGAGGGCACGGCCTACGTGATCCTCGATGGAAAGGTCTTCTCCGCCGATCGCTGTAGCGAGAAAACGTTGAGCGTGAAAGGCGAGCCGATCGACCTGTGGTACTCCGGCAAAGCCCGCGAGCACGGCGGCAACATCCAAGCGCTGTGCGCGCCGGACGGTTTTCCGTGGTGGGTCTCGGATGTCGAGCCCGGTTCACTCCATGACTTGACCGTGGCGCGCGAGCATGTGCTGGGTGCGCTGTACTGGGCCGCCTCGCACCTTGATCTGCCGACGCTGGCCGATGGCGGCTACGACGGTGCCGGCATCGGCGTGCACACCCCGGTCAAACAGCCTGCCGATGGCCAGGTCCTCGACGTGGACACCCGCACACGCAACGCTCTGCTGCGTGGCCTGCGGTGTCTGGGCGAACGTGGTTTCGCCCTGCTCACCGGACGCTGGCGCAGCCTGCGGCATCTCACCGCCAGCCCCAGCAAGATCGGCGACATCGTCAAAGCCGCCCTTGTCCTCACGCATTTCGAACACGGCAAGATCGCGTGAAAGTCGCTGAGATCACCTCAATATACTTGCCGTCATCGAGCATGAGATAGGGCTCAAGTTGCCGAGACTCACCTTGAATTATTCTGATGCGAGTGTCATGAGACGCAAGGTCCTCGACTAGTTTCTCGTAGGCAGACACTTCAAACTCAGTTAGTGTCGAGGCGCTACGCACAACTTTGATCTTGGCTACGAGCCGGTCACGGGTATTGATAACGCCATGCTTGTCGCCAAGGTTTCGTAGCGCTGCTTGAGCGGCTTGCAGCTCGGTTGTGAGTTCAAACCATCCAGTGACCGCTTCACGGATAGTTGCGTTACAAGCGCGGAGATCAGCTAGAGTTCGTCGATGTGCAGCCGCGAAAGAAGGGTCTAGTCGGTAGAGTGAAGGTTGGATTTTCGCGGTAATATGCTCTGGACGCTCGCTAATGGCGTACAACGAGTTTTGAGGTATGTAAATTACTTTTCCAGTCTTAGCGTCGGTATCACCCCACTCGACTGAACATTCGATATGCCTGACTGCATCCCAGTTCTTACCGGCAGCAGGACCCATACGCTTCTTGTCGTCGATCAGCGATGCCGCAACCTGCTGATTGATCGTATAGTCAGGATCTACGGCGTGCGCAATATAAGCAATTAGCGCAGATTTTCCTGACGAGCGCGCTCCGATGATTGAAACAAGATTAGGATTGAAGGTAATTTCGTCAGGAAAATCATTTGTCCCCTGAAATCGAACCTTCGAGATATATTGATAGGGTTGCTTTGCGTCTGGCTTGCTTGACTGGATTTTGACACGATGTTCGGGCTCAACCAGCGTCTGCTGAAGACCTTCAAACGTTGGGTCGGCCTTTATCCAAGTTACCTCCTTGTAGCTACCAGGCCGATTTATATGCTTGCCTAGCCAGTTGTTCAGATCTTCAAAGCTATGGGCGTCACATCCGCTAAATACCGGCTTCGGGGCAGAACGCTGTCTTTTGTCTTCGAACCGGTCCGTTTTGAGGAAATGCGTTGTCGACTTGGAATTGCCAAAGAGTGCGTCCGCTAGCTTGTCGATCTGATCAGCGATGTTGGCCTTCCTGGCGATACCGTTTTGCGCCCGGATACCATCGTTATTCGCTGGCACGATGATCAAAATATGATCGGACCTAACAGCTTTTCTTCCGAAAGTACCCTCTATAGCCTTTGCGATATCATCGCGGGTAACGGTGGCCTCTTTGAAATGCTGTGTAGTAATAAGCTCTGAGCATTTAAGGTTTCGATCGCGCTGATCGGTAACCTGCGTTTTAAGCTCACCGAGGAACTTCCGAATATCGCCTTCATCGGCGTCCGGGCGAAAAAGAATGTGAATGTTAACTATCTCATTGCCGCGATTGACTGCCTCGTTCAGCCTAAGCTCAACGTTTGGCATGAACACTTTGGTCGATTCGGGATACCGATGTTTGTGCTCCTTTTTGAAGGTATAGAATGCGTCCGCTGAGAAGTAGTCCGTAATCCCAAAGACCGCAACATCGGATTCCTCGAGAATTCGGCAGAACTCGTCCCAGTTGGGCGGACTGCCGTATCCATCACTGAGCTTAGTCCCAGGCGGGTGAACGTGCAGGTCCCATTTTCGCCATATCGAGCCGCCCGGAAAACGCTTCACAGTGTACCTCTTCGCCGCGCGCAAGATGCGCGCACAATCAGGCTTTCGACCACATGCAAACGGTTAGTGTCATTACTTAGTACGATCTGAGCGAAAATAGGGCGCACATCTACAACCACTTACCGGCTGTATTTTACCATTCTTCGGGAAGTGAAGTTTACCGTCAACTACGCCCTGGTGTCGCCAAATGATCACCTTCCTGTACGGCACGTGCTACATCGAGCATCGACTACGTGGCCGACAACGTTACGCCCTGCAGTCGTCGCGGCAAGCATTTGGCCCAATGTGCACCCGTTCAGGTGATATGGCCGCGTTACTGAAGGCGACCGTCAGCTATTTCGTGTTGGAAGGCGACTGCTCAGTCGTATACGTGGTGGACTTTGGACGGACTCGTCCGTGTATGCGGTCCCCGTCGAATACGCCTAGAGGTTCGCTCAGAACTGCGCCAGCGGTGATCCTAGGCCTCAGGCTTCGGCAACGGTGCAGCTTCTTCCTCAGCCGCCTGCCCGGCGCGGCGTTTCTCCAGCGCCCGAGAGATGAGCCCACGGGCCGCCTGCCCATACACCGCCTGCTGCGCCAGCTCGTTGAACGCCCGACCATACAGCGCGATTTCCCGCGGTTGGCTGACGGCCAGCTCGGCGGAGATGGTTTCGACGTTGACGAGCCGGTCATCGAACATGATGAACTGGTTGGTGGGCACGCGGTACTCAGCATCGGTGGGCAGAATCCCAAAGGTGACGCGGGTCAGTGAGGTGACGGCGAGCAGCCGGTCGAGCTGGCCAATCATGACCTCGGTGGAGCCCACGGTGGTGAGCAGCGCCTGGTGGGCGATGACGAAGTGGAAACGCTGGGTGCCCCGGTAGAGGATTTGCTGGCGCTCCATGCGGGCGGCGACGCCCGCCTCGAGGTCGTCCGGGATGCGGTAGAAGTCGATGACCCGGCGCATGACGGCCCGCGCGTAGGCGGCGGTGTGGAGGAGACCGGGGACGAGCACGGGCTCGAACCAGCGCATGAGCTGGGTTTCGGCCTCGATGGTCTTGGAGGCGTGTTGGCGGCGACGAGTACCGACTTCCAGCATGCGCCGCCACTCCACGTACATCGCTTCGATGTTGCGGACGGTGGCGATGAGGTCGGGTATCTGCTCGGCAGCGCCGGTGTGCTGGCACCAGGCGCGGATGTCGTCTTCGGACGGCGTCTGCTTGCCGTGCTCGATCTTCGACACCTTGGAACTGTTGGTCCAGCCGGCGCGGGCGGCGAGGCCCACGCCGGACAAACCGGCATTTTTGCGCAGGTCACGCAGCCGCTGGCCGAGGGCTTCGCGCGCCTGATGAACCGAGCTGGTCACTGCACCCTGACTTAGGCCGTGACGTGGTCGCTGGCGCGATACTGCTGGTGCGGGATGGCCCGCTCCCACACCCGGTCCCGCACGGCCCGGCAGTGCGCCACGATGACCGGGTCGGTGGTGAGCGCGCCGCCCGCGAACTGTCCGCCGGGCTCGAAGATCGTGAAGACCACGCGCTCATTATCGAACAGCCAATAGTCGTCGGTGGTGAGGTCGGCCGCATCAATCAGGTGGCGCGGCAACCAGCGGATGTCTTCCCCGGCGGCGATGTTGTGCTCGGCGACGGTGAGGCCCCAGCGGGTGTAGTCGCCGTGCGGGACGGTGACGACGCGGGCCCGCGTGACGCGCTTGCCGCTCGTGGTCACCTCCCGAATCAGGTCAAGCCACGGCTTGTGCCACGCAAGGTCGTCCGGTTGGCCGCTGAGGAAGAGCTGGAACGGCCCGGACTCTTCCGGGGTGTGGTAGGAGTCCTGAACCTCCAGATGGAACGCCTCACGCTCGAAGGTTCGGAACAGCACGTCAAACGCCTCGCCCTGTAGCAGGTTCACCGAACCAAACCTCCTTGTGCTTTGGAACTTCTACGCTCGCCTCGTGACCAGGAATGTCCATCCGGGACAGTGCCTCGGCGTCGGTGACGGGTGCACCGGAGAGGAAGAAGGTGCCGCGCCCCGAGTCGCTGAGCGTTGCGCCGAGGTAGGTGTGGGGTTCGAGGTGGGCCAGCAGGCGCTGGGGAATTTCGATGTTGTCGTCGGATTGCCCGGCCACCTTCCAGCCCTGCACCACGTAGGTGCCACGGTCAGTGGCGAACAGGGTAGGCGAGCCGCCACCCTGCGTTTCTTTGCCGAGGAACGTTAGCCGCATGACTGACCCCTTCGCGAACAGTTTGCGTCGGTTTTCTTCCGGTTCTCGATGGTGCCGCGACGAGCGGTTGTGCGTCAACAGATCCTGGTAACGGGAAACTTATCGAGCAAACTGTAGCAAAGTCCTGGAGCCGGAGCAGCGGATGGTCGTACCGTCGCCGTCACTGCCACTTGACGGGCAGTAACCGGCCCGGTGCCTCCCCCGACGTGCGGGCAGCGGGTCGCCGCCGGTGAGCGGTTCTAGCCGCGTCTTCGCATGCCCCGTGCGGGGACAAACACCCCTTCAAGAGCCGCCCACCGGCATCCACTCCCGACCACACTTCCGGATAAGGACGACGTATGGACACGGGCGGCACCACGCCAAGGAGCGCAGGAAACCCCGGCACCGCAAGGAGAACCGGCCGTCGGTACCGGGTGGCACGCCGCCTGCTTGTGCTGGGTATGGCGGCAGTCCTGCCCACGAGCGGTTGCGGCCTCCTGCGCGGCGCGTCGGCGGACCGTGATGCGCCGAGCCCGACCGGCTTGGAGAAAAGCACCATCCGGGTAGGGCGGCTGGCGTTGGTCGACGCGTTGCCGCTGCACCAGGCGATTGACAACGGCTACTTTAAAGCCGAAGGCCTGACCATCGAGCTGTCCACCATGGCCAAGGGCTCGGATAGCGTCGACCGCCTGATAGCCGGCGAGCTGGAGATCGGGCTGACCTCGTATCCGCAGCCCTTGATTGCGCACGCCAAGGGGATCGCGAAGCTCAAGGTGGTGGCTGACGCAGTAGAAACCACCCCCGACCTGATCGTGGCGGTGGTGCAAGCGGGTGGGCCGGTTACTGACCCGCATCAGCTGGTGGGCAAGAAGATCGCGGTGTCGTCGAAACGCGGCATCTCAGAGCTCGTGATGATCGACCAGCTGACGCAGCTGGGTATCACGATGCCGCACGAGAACTTCATCAGCATGCCCATCGGCGACATGCCCGCCGCTTTGAAGCGCGGCGACATCGCAGCGGCCGTAATCGCGCAGCCACCGCTCGAAGAGGCCAAGCAACAGGGGGCGGTGAAGCTGCTCGACCCCTTCACCGGGCCGACAGCTGCATTCCCCTGGTCGGGCTGGTTTGCCACGGAGAAGTTCGCGAGCGAGAACCCGAAGACGGTCGAAGCCTTCCGGCGGGCGCTGGCGCGGGGCGTGGCCGATATGGCGGACCGCAACGTGCTGGAGCAGAGCGCGGTCAAGAACCTGGGCGTCAAGGACGGCATTGCCAAGCTCATGACCGTGCCGAACTTCCCCACGACGGCGGACCCGGTGCGGTTGCAGCGGGTGGCTGACTTGCTTGCCAAGTACGGCGAGACCCCCGCGCGCCTCGACATGCATGCGATGGTGCTGCCGCCGCTGACGTGGACGTCGTCGCCGGTTCCGGCTGGCAACTGAGCCGATTCCCTTATCCCGCAATCAAGAAGTGGCGTTCGCTCGGGGAGGTGCGGCGTCGGTTCATCCCCCAGCAAAACACAAGCAGGTGACGAAACGATGGGTGTCCGCATCAGTGACCGACCACGTAGCGGCAACGTGATTACCTTGCATCCCACGGGATTCGGAGACATGCCCGACGATGACAGCCCGGAGCCGCGCGCAGAGGCGGCGGGCTGGCGCGCGGGCATAGCCCCAGCCATCCACAACGATGCGCCACTACCGGAACCGGCGCAGCTGTATGGCCTTGTGGTGTTGGCCTTCCTCTTGCACACGCCGACACGGGCAGTGGGACGACAGTGGTGCGTGCGGTGCAGCGTCGACTGGCCCTGTGACCACCTGCGGCTCGCCTACCGGCTGCGCGAAGGGTTCTAACGCCAATGTCTACGGACCCGCACCTACCTTCTCCGCCCCGCGAACCGTCGGCGCTGCCACCCCGCGTGGTGTACGGCTACGTGCGGGTAATACGCGGGGACACCGACCGGGCGGCAGCCCTCAAGGCCGACCTGATGGCCTTTTGCCGCACCTACGGCTACATGCTCGGCACGGTGTTCACCGACTGGGGCGTGGACGATACAACCCTGGCCCGACCGGGGTTTGCCTCGCTCGTGGATGTCTGCAAGCTGGTCGGCTCTCACGGCGTCGTGGTGCCTGCCCGCAGTCATCTGTCGAGTCATGACGACACGCTTTCGGTGCTGAAGCGGCAGATCCAGCGCACCGGCGTGCAATTGGTCTGCGTCGACGAGGTCACGGCACTCGGTCCACCGTCCGCCGCACGTGAGGACCACGGCGCGGACACCGAGCAGGATGATGCGCCGTGTTGACGCTGCTCGCGCAGTTCGGTGAGGCGCTCGTTGTCCCGACCGCAGCTGGCGGGCTCGTGGCAGCGGTACTGGCACTCATCGGCCCGCCGCGGAGCCGGTAATGGACGACCAAGAACTCGAACTCGTCGCGGCCTTGAGCTTCGTCCGCAGCAACTTAGAGACCTTTGTGCTTGGGGTGCTCGGCTCGATGGACCAGAACTTTCAGGCGGTCATCTGGCCGGCGCAGACGGCCGAGTTGGGCGACGAGCTGGTAGCGCTCGGACATGCGCTGCGGCAGCAGGCCGCACGCCAGCAGGTGCTGCTTCCCCCAGCCCTGCACGAAAGCGACGAGACCAGCAAGGGAGGTGAAAGCAGTCATGGAAATCATGCCCCCAGTGGTGACAGTTGAGCCGGTGCCGGTGGTGCAGAACCGGACCGAGTTCAACCTGTCGGACGGCGCAGTCGGCGACTCTGGCGAGACCAACGACGGCGGCTATGGCGGCGAGTAAGTGAATACGGAGGCTCCGGGCGGCGCGGCCCGGAGCCTCCGCTGGTTTTGAAGCGACCAGAAAGGACCTTCATGGATCACCGGTTGATCCACCACCTTCGGCAGGCCTTTGACTGGGAGCGGCCCCCGGCCGCCGGAAGTCCGTTTGCCCGTGGGTCGTTGGGGAACACCACCCTCGGCCCCCGTCTGCTTACCCCGCAACGCCTGCTTGACCTCATCATGCGGCGGAGCCTGGCGCACCACCGCTTCCGGTGTCTGGTCGACGGCCAGGACCTGCACCCACAGCGCTACATCAAGATGGGCACGAGCCGCCGGGGCTACGCCGTCCCAATTGCCGACATGGACCGGCTCGGGGCGCTGCTGGAGAGTGGCTGCACCATCGTGCTCGACCAGGTCAACCTGTACGACCCGACCCTTGAGGTGGCCTGTCGAGCCCTTCAGTGGTGGACCGGCCACACGGTGCAGGTCAATCTGTATCTGACCACCGGGCCGGCTGACGGCTTCGAGCTGCATTGGGATGACCACGATGTGATCGTGGTGCAGCTCGCGGGCGACAAATCCTGGGAGGTGCGGGGGCCGTCACGCGTCGCGCCGCTGTTTCGCGACGCCGCCCCCAACTTCGAGCCGAGCGACGACACTCACTGGGCGGGCGGGCTCGAAGCGGGCGAAGCGCTGTACGTCCCGCGCGGCTGGTGGCACCGGGCCGGCCGGACCGACCGCGGGGCCGGATACAGCCTGCACGCCAGCTTCGGCCTGCACCGGCGCACGGGCGCGGACTGGATGACGTGGTTGTCCGACGAAGCCCGCGCCAATGAACTATTCCGCCACGACCTCGACCCGGACGACCGGGACGGCTGGTTGCGCCACGAAGACCGCCTGGCGGCGATGGCGGCGCAGCTAGCGGCCACCCGCACGCCGACGGAATTCCTGTCGGCCCGAGCGGCTGGACTCCCGGCGGGGCGGCACATCCGCACGCACGGGGTGTTCGGGGAGCCGGAGGCGGTGGTGTGCGTGACCGAGTTCCCGCCGCAGATCGAGCATGGCGACGGCATGACGGCGGTGGTGGCAGCGGCCAATCGCGTGACCGCCCCGACGAACCTCTGGCCCGCCGTCGAGCTCTTGACCTCCGGCCACCCCATGCGGCTCGACGAGGTGGAAGCCAAAACCGGCCTGGAGGTGCGGCCGGTGGCCTCAGCGCTGGTGCGCGCTGGCATCTGTGCCGAGGCCACCCCGGAATTGCTGGCCGGTTACGCCGGGCTCGTCAGCTGACTGACGAGGCGCTGCGCGTGAAGTCGTGACGGCTCAACGAACTCGTCGGCATAACCAGGCGGGGCCGCCAGGACTTCCGCGCAGCGCATCAGTTGGCAGAGCAAGCCGGAATGGGTATCCAAGTCGGCCCGGCGGACGGTGGCGATGTGCTCGGCCAGCTCGGGCACAAGCAAAGAGTTGTGCCACAGCGATGCCGCATCCCAGCCGCGCGGGGCCGTACCCCAATCCTCCCAATCCAAGATGTAGAAGTCGGGCGCGGTGAGGTTCTGCCAGTAGAAGTCACCGTGAGCGGTGGTCCATTCAGTGACGGTGATGTCTACCTCGGGGAAGACAGTGGCAATGGCTTCGGTGATCCTTGCCTGGCGGACGGCGACGCGGCTGGTGGTGTGACGAGCAAGCGCGTCCAGCGAGGCAACCAACTCGTCCCACCAGGTAGCCGACACGGCAGGTGCTTGGCGGAGGTAGCCGTAGGGAATGACATGGGAAGAGGTAACATATTCGGTTTCGTCGGCGCGCCAAACCCGGCCGTGCTCCGGGTCAATCCACGACAACGCCTGATACCAAGCCGGTTTGGTGACGCCGTCGAGGACCATGGCGGCCTGCACGCCATCATTGCCGCGCCGCGCGAATTGCGCCAAGGTTTGGTGCTCAATGCGCACCCAGGTATTCCGATCGGTGCGGAAGCCGACTGAACGGCGCTTGCGTATCTGGGTATCACGGTCGAGCTTGACGTCGAGGGCTTGGGTGACCCGGTCGATTTCGGCAGCGGCGTCATATTTTCGCAGATCCAGTTGCATGGTTCATTTTATCGTAGTGGAGCGCCGTTGGGAGGTTGAATCATCAAATGGCGAGGGAGGTGAAACTGACCTCTAAACGTAATGACGCCCAGCCCCCAGAAGAGGGCCGGGCGTTTGTGCTGAACGAGCGAATCCCCTACCGGGAACTCTCATTAGCGCTGCGCGAGTTTTGCGCCGTGAATACCGGGCGCTTGTGCGCTGCTGTTGTCGGATCTTGTCCGGCTACAGCCGGGTCAGGGGTCCGACTAGCAAGGTGGTCCTTCACCTCCGCCTACTCGGCAACACCTCCCCTCAAATCGGCACAGCACTTTCATGCCATGCATTAATGGATGTCGTAGCGGGGACAGGATTTGAACCTGCGACCTCCGGGAAGTAAGCCCGGCGAGCTACCGACCTGCTCCACCCCGCGTGAGAGGGAATGATCGTTCAGCGAAGATGCACAAGCGCTTGTGTGCCAATGAGGTGATCTCAGCGACTTTCACGCGATCTTGCCGTGTTCGAAATGCGTGAGGACAAGGGCGGCTTTGACGATGTCGCCGATCTTGCTGGGGCTGGCGGTGAGATGCCGCAGGCTGCGCCAGCGTCCGGTGAGCAGGGCGAAACCACGTTCGCCCAGACACCGCAGGCCACGCAGCAGAGCGTTGCGTGTGCGGGTGTCCACGTCGAGGACCTGGCCATCGGCAGGCTGTTTGACCGGGGTGTGCACGCCGATGCCGGCACCGTCGTAGCCGCCATCGGCCAGCGTCGGCAGATCAAGGTGCGAGGCGGCCCAGTACAGCGCACCCAGCACATGCTCGCGCGCCACGGTCAAGTCATGGAGTGAACCGGGCTCGACATCCGAGACCCACCACGGAAAACCGTCCGGCGCGCACAGCGCTTGGATGTTGCCGCCGTGCTCGCGGGCTTTGCCGGAGTACCACAGGTCGATCGGCTCGCCTTTCACGCTCAACGTTTTCTCGCTACAGCGATCGGCGGAGAAGACCTTTCCATCGAGGATCACGTAGGCCGTGCCCTCATCCTTGGCCCGCTGCAGGGCCTCATGCAGGTCCGGCGCCTGCTCGGCGAGCACGATGACGACCTCATCCAAGTAGCGGTAGCCGGTGGCGCGGGAGATGCCGTGATCGCGAGCCAGGGCGGGGACGTCGGTGTTCTGCCGGAACCAGCGCAGGCCCAGCACCGCGTGGCGAAAGCAGGTCAACGCCCTGCTGTTCTTGCGGGTGCCGCGTCGGCGGCGTTCGGCGTGCAGCAGCCGGCTGAGGTAGAGGGCCAGTTCACGCGGGACATCGAGCATGGCACGATACGCAATCACGGGGAGCCTTCTGGTCCGGACTTGATCTTCGCAATCCAGTTCTACCAAGGGCTCCCCGCCCATCTTTCCCCGGGTCTCACCACTCCCCAGCACATCGACCAGCGCTCGTCCGAGCAGCTTCGCGGCTCAACAAACGAACCAGAATCTTGGTGAGATTACCTCAATGTACAACGAATTGCAACCGCCACATAAATTATAGTCTTATGGTCAGTTATTCCCAAGCGTAACCAATGCCCAGATGGGCGGGTGGCATGAACTCTTCAGCGACAAACACCTTATAGACATACGTACCGCCATGTAAGAGCTGAAGATGACGCCCTTCTGATTGGTCCGGTTCGATCTGTGCGCTCGCGTCGTTCGAGGTATTAAACCACCACGCCCGTTTAGGGGTGCATTTTTCATGGAATATAAGATGAAAGTCCGCCCGTGTCGCAAACGGAGCTACTACTTGCCAGCGCGCAAACCCTCGGGCTCGGGCGGTACTTTGAAGCCTTGCATCCCACGCATAGCAATACTCCCCATCTTCCGGGCTCAACCGGGTAAATAATTCAAGCACGGCTTCGACGGCACCGCTTGCCGCCTCTTTCAGGGCAATGAGCTTGCAGCCGTATCGCGGCCGGATTGTCACTACCCCTCTGCGGTCGTCGGCGAAGTTTTGGTAGTGAATCCCTATTTGAGGGTTGGCGTTGTGTACAAGCGCGCGTACCCAGGTAACATGGTTAGCCTCAATAACGGAGCCTGTTTCTGAATAGAAAAAGACGCTTGAGTTCCTAAACCGATGAAGCTCGGGAAGATGCTCATCGTTTACCAGTCCGGGCTTTGCGTAGGCAATATGTTTACCGCCTTCGGCAAGCCAGCGGGCCACAACTTGAATAGCGCGATTCTCGCGACGTTCCAAGATTCGAATATCGGCACGAAGCTTCTTAATTTCGGGGTCACTGGACGATTCTATATCGCGGAGATACGCTGCGCGGCGTTCGTGCACTGTATCCGCGATGTAGCGAGGGTCGAATCGAAATCCAACCAAGAATGCTTCTCGCGTCTTTCGATCATCCAACCCGGCCGCCATGGACTGCAGTTCCTCCTGGCATTCGTCTAGTCCAGTCGACTTACCGATACGGGAAAGACGGAAGCGGAGCGCGCGAACTATGTCAGCGTACCTTTCCTCACCCAGCCTCTGAGTGGTGCAACCGGGCCCTCGGCGCAGCTCGCTTAGGAGTTCGTCGTACTTCGTACGTACATCGTCCATCAGGCGTACGCTCCATCCCTCGTAGTGTCCCTGACCGCTCCCTGATCGTTCTAAGTACGCCGCTAGAACCTGAAGCCGTCCCCTAAATGATCATAGGTTTTGATCTCACTGCTCCCTATCGTTGACCTCATGGGTTCCTTGGAGCCTATGAGGTCAGATACGAAGTTTACCAACCTTGGGGTGATGATCCTCTTCTCGTAGAGGAGGTTGACTGATTGGGTTCTGTCGAAGTCACTCTGCTTGTCGGGCTGTTCGTGTTTTTGCTGGGCGTGCTTACCGGCAACGGCATGCTCACGCTCGCCCAGCAACAGCGAGAGCGTCGCCAAGCCGACATGCAGCGACGAATCAACGAAGAGGTACGCCGAAACGGATGGACTTGATCGCTAAGAGACCAAACAGTGGCGCTACCTCAACAGAGGTAGCGCCATAACTATTCATAGAGGAGCGTTGAATGGCACAAGCATGGAATCGCGCCGTCAATGACCAAAGTCATCTGGCAAGCGGCGATACGTCAGGCGGTTTGATGTCGACTCACCTACGCCGCAGTCTCGTAATCCCGGAGGCACCTAGCCGTGTCAGTCAGTACGAGGCGCTGGACCGCTACTACCAGGGGATGGCGAACATCGTCCACGGTGCTCGCATTGCGGAAGTAGCCAATCAGTGCCTCTATGAGCTGGACGACCAGATTCAGGACGCGGCCGAGCGGGGCCGTTCACTTTTGGCGCTGGGTCTGGCAGAACGCAACATGGTGGCGTTCTCGCGGGCCGCTGGCCTCTTCATTGAGGACTATGTGACGCGGCCGGTAAGGCGAGGACACTGGTGACACCCACGATTGTTGCCATCGGCTTAGTTCTGCTTACTGTCGGGCTCGTTGGTGTGCTCGGGTCGTACCACTACGACCTCAACCGCGTCGAAAAGCGGTTGGATCAGGTCGAGGCGGACGTCGCCGCACTAACCCACGAGTTCACGTCCTTCGCTGACTGGCATGTGCAGGCCCTGTGGGCTCGTGCCCGGCAAGAAGTCGACCGGGAACTGGGCCAGAAGGGCGGGCAGCCGCATGGGTAGCTCACATGACCCGATTAAGTTCTTGTTCAAGCTCCATCACCGCATGACCAACTTCACCCGCGAACGACCCGGACGACCGGGTCTGACCGCATGGAGCCGGGGGGTGGTGTTGCTCTTCGGGCTGGGGGTTGCGCTGCCGGTGCTCGGTCCGGCACTTGGCACGATGCCCGCAGGAGTGTGGCTAATTCTTCTTGTCGGACTGGGGCTTCGTGTGGCCTTGTGGCTCCAACGTCGTTGGCGGTAGATCACCGCCCCGACACATCTATCCACCCGACCACCTCTGGCCGTCCTGACCGCCCTCATTCATCGGGGCCAATTCGGTGAGGCTCCGGCCGCCGCAGCTAGTGAATTCCGCTACTACCAACCCTTTCCCGCACTCTCACGACAGGAGACTATGCCCAAAACAAGTCGCATGAAGCTGGACCGCAAGATCGAACACATTGCTCGCCAGGACCGCAAAGACTTCTACCAGCGGCTGGAGATCGACCTCCACCGGATGTGGCGCGAAGCCGAGGAGTCCGGTGTGTACCCGGTGGATGCGCGACTCACCCAGCCGGTGCTCACCGGGCAGCCGGCCAACCCCGGTCGCCGGTGACGGCGCTCCCGCACGTCGCGTTCATGCACCAGGGCATGACCGACTATGCACACTCGGTGGGGCGTCCCCTCCCGGCTATCGACTTCACGATGGTCGTGGCCTGTCCGGACCGGGGGCGCCAGATCGCCGAGGCCTACGAGGCCGCGCCGGTCTTCGAACCAAGCGCTATCCCCGTGTACAAGGCCTTCATCCGCGAAACGGTGCGCCAGTTCCAGCTCCTGACCCGCCCCACCTGGCGCGGCGGGCTGGGCGTGGCGGTCGTCCTCTCATGGCGCGACCCGCACGCGAAGGCCGCCACCATGCTGGATGAGCTGCGCGAGCGGCGCAGGCTGCGGATTTACATGACGGCCGCCTGCGGCAACCCGCACCCGTACCTCGCCGACCATGAGAACGACATGTTCCGGGCTGTTCACGACGCCTTCGGTCACGCGGCGACCGGCAGCGATTTTGGTCCCGACGGCGAGGAAGCGGCCTGGCTGGCGCACAGTTACTTGTACTCACCGCTGGCCAGGCGCGCCCTGACCACTGAGACCCGTGGGCAGCAGGCGGCATTGATCTACGGCAACCAGCAGGGCTTCCCGCCGCCGCAGAAGCTCTGCCTGCTGCCCGCCGCGTTCTCTGAGCTGACCAACGTGACGTTCCGCGGTGCCGCCCGCTGATCAGACACCGCCTCAGCCGGCTGCGGCGACGCTCACCGGTCCGGCCGCGAAGAACGTGCGGCGAGCCATCACGTTCGTCACGTTCACGATCGCCGGACTGGTCTTCGCCTTCGGCTTCGGCAACGGCGTCGCCATCGGCGTACAGCTGGGTGTGCCGCTGGCGATCGCGCCGCTCGTCGCCCCGGCGGTTGACCTGACGGTGGTGGCGTTGCTCGTCGCCATGCAGTACCTGAGAGCGAACGGTGTCGAGACCCGCCTGCTGGGGCCGCGTCTGCTCCTCATGTTCAGCAGTGTGGCGACGCTCGCCATGAATGTCGCTCACCCGATTCTCCTTGGGGCGTATGGACAAGCGGCGTTCTATGCCATAGCGCCGCTCTTGCTGCTCGGCTGGAGCGAGGTCGGTCCCCGACTTCTGGCCGCCTTGCACGGGATGAAGCCTCAGCCAGCCAGGACGGTCCCGGACACGAAGGACGCTCCGGCGCACGCGCTTGTTGAGCGAGCCCGGCAGCTGGACGTGGAACACCGCCTGCAACACGGCCGTCCGATCACCAGGGACCGCTTGCGGACGGCGCTACAAGTCTCCAACGCAACAGCGGGACAGGTTCTGCGGGAAGTCCGCCATGTCGTCGCCCAGGACGCATAGCCGCGGCGATGGCATGACTGTTTTGCTCTTCCATATCGGACTCGACTCCGGCCATGACGAAAGTAAGAAATGGTTGATTTTACAGATTTTCCAACTTTTTATCGGCAATCTGCCTATTGCCTTTAAAAAGTATAGTACGCAAAGGCTTTGGCAAAGCCCTTTTGTAAACTTAGGGTTGTGGTTTCGCAGCTTTGGCGCGTTGCGGAGGGGCTTGTTTCTGAGGCCCGCAAGACTGTCGCGGCCATCGAGGCGGTTCGCTGCCGTCGCTTGCGACTTTTTGCAATACCGAATGTATCCGAAACTGGCCATTTGACGGGCTTGTCAACTTTGACAGGCCGCGCTATACAGGTTATTAAATGTCCCGCTCACTATCATTTAATGAATGGTTTTTGATCTGAATGCAGCTGTGTTTCGCCTAATGAATGCCTAGCGCATGCGATTCATAGTAGGTGGGCGATGGTGACGGTTGGGTCGCATCCCTCCCTGGCCCAACGGTCACCCATCGCACCTTCTCCCACGACACCGACAACAAGCTACAACGAACTACTGTGGGCTCGCGTGCCTTGCGGTGTATTCGATGCGGCCTTGAGAGTCCATGAGGTCTCTATAAGACGAGCCAGCTGCTTATGCAGCTCTGATCCGATAACTCGGACGCGTCTTCGACGTTGCCAATTTTCCGAGGTTCAACGCCTCAACGTAACGAGATGAGAGGAGGTCGTCCGTATGGGCCGACGCATTCGCATTACCGCCATTAAGAAAAAGGAACCAGTCGTGGGCCTGTACGTGCAGGCGCTCATTACCTATGTCCGGGAGCTCCAAGCCGCCGAAGACCAACAACAGAAGCCGAAGTTTGAGGCTGCTACCGATGACGTCACGCCTAACCTCGGCCTTTCGCGCAGTATTTAGTTGATCTTGCTTGTGGTTTTGTCGATCTTGCCGTGAGTGTTTCCGACTGTGAGCGTGGCTAGCCCGCCGACCTGCTTGTGTCGGCCGCTCCGGTTCTTGCCGATCGTAGGGACAGGGGTGCGGATCAGGTGAAGGCGGCGCGGATCTTCAACCAGCCCTGGGCGATCGCGTGGGCATAGGCACAGGTTTCATCGATGCGGATCCGGACTTGCCGGGCACCACGAGTGATTCGGGCGCCCACGTGCAGCACCAAGTTCCGGAACGTAGCGATCTCGGCGCGCGCCAGCACGGGTGTGCCGGTGAAACCCAGGATTTTCGCCCAACACACCAGATCAGTGGCCGCCAGTAACGTCTCCAGCCAGGCGGTGTTCTCCGCGAACCCACGACAGGGCAGGTTGCGCAGGCCGGTGGCCTTGGCTTGGCGGATGCGGTCTTCCACCCGGGCGTGCTGGCGGTGGTGCAGTTCCAGACCGGCGGTCTGACCGGGGATGACCCGGTCGGGGATGTCGGTGATGAACGCGGTGATCCGATGCCCGTCCACATCGGTGAACCTCAACTGGGCGCCGGGATGGGGACGTTCAGCACGCACGATGACCTTCGATCCGGCAGGCCAACTCGACAGGTCGAGCATTCCGGTGATGTCGGCGACCCAGGCACCATCCCGGATCCCGCCCGCACGGTCGATGGCCGATTCCCATGCCTGGTCGGGAATCTGATCGACCACGACCTGGATGCGGGCATCCACCGGGAACCCGAAGGAGAACCACACTCCCCGCTCCCGGCACGCCTGCGCGAACGCGAGGGTGGCACCGGCGGAGTCCGAGCGGGCTACCACCCGCACCGAGTCCGGATCACCCGGACGTGGCCGGGCATGGGCGGGTAACGACGCCAACGCCCGCTCCAGCACCGCGATGTGGTCTGCTGCCGTGTTCGACCCGGCGTTACCCGCCCGCAGCAGGCCCGCCAGTGCTTCGCCTCCCGAGACCTCTGGGCGGTCCAGAAACGCCAACAACGGGTGAAAACCAAACGTCCGTTTCCAGGTTTTGGCCGCGTTCTCCTTGTCCTCAGCATGGGAAATCGTGACCGTGGCGTCGAAATCGATCCGCAGCAGCCCGGTCAGGTCCGGGCCGGCACCCGCGGCCCACGCCCGTTCTCGGGCCGCCGCCCGCGCGGCGAGTATCCCCGGCAGATGCGCTTCGTCGATCCGGTCCAGCATCCGCCAGGCGGTCGGCATGCTGGCCACCGGCCCGCACACCGCATGCTGGTCACCGAAGACCTCGATGTGCGAGACACAGTCGCCGCCATCGGCGATGGCCACGGCCATGTCGGCGAACACCTGTCCTGGTGCATGCATCCACGGACCGGCATACGTGTCGACCAACGCCTCGTTCACCCCCGCGACCAGGCCGGTGTCCTGGGCCAACTCCCGCAACATCCCCACCCCGGCATGCGACACCACACCACGCCCATCAGCACTGACCTTGACCCGCCTCGACCGCTTGCTACGCTTCACCTACGGAGTGCCCTTCTGCTTGGGATCTGCTGTCATCGCAAACAACAGTTTCCCTTGCAGGACGGCACTTCCGTGCATCTATAGCCCGTGTCGCACTATTTCGCGCGAAAGACGCAGGCTAAGGAGGTCGACCATGAGGGGGATTGAGCTGCTGTTCTTGCTGCTGCTGGCGGGGTTCACACCCGCTGCCGGCATTCTGTGGCTGCGGGCTGGTAGTCGGCGGACATGGCAAGCCGAACTCGTGGCCTACGTGCTGAAATTCCCCCGCGGCCTCGATCCGAGCGCGGTCGTCGCCTTCATCAGCGGCCTGTCGGGTGTGGTGGCGTCGCACTGGGAGCGGCCGGTCGCCACGCGGGCAGTCGTGCTGGAAGTGAACGCCACGCCCGCCGGGATCAACCATCACCTGGTGGTGCCGCGTTCGCTCGCGCAGGTCGTGCTATCGGCGCTTCGGGCGGCTCTGCCGAGTGTGACGGCACGCGAGGACGCGAACTACCACCTGGCACGGCCGGTGCTGGCGGCCGAACTTGGCCTCAACGACCACAATCGCAGCTTGGCCACTGACCGGGCAGGGGCGGTCAGCAGCGCCATTCTGGCCAGCCTGCAGCCCTTGATGGCCGGGGAACAGTTGGTGGTCCAGTGCGCCCTGTCGCCCTTGGGGCCGGTGTCGGCCAGCCACCAGCCGCCCCCTGCCGGCCTCTGGCAAGTATTCAGCGGCCAAGCTGGCCCTAGCCATAAGCCCGACAAGCAGGCGGTCAAGGCCGCTCATGCCAAGCAAGCCAGGCCGTTGTTTGCGGCCACCCTGCGCATCGGGGTCGCTGCGCCGCCGATGCGTGCCCGGTCCCTCCTGCTGCGCGCGTTGGCGGCGTTTCACACGGCCAACGCGCCCGGCGTGCACCTGCATCGCCTCGACCGGTCGAGCGAGCACGTTGGGGGCGCTCTCATCGAGCGGCGCTTGCCGCTCCTGACCTGGCCGTGCACCTTAAACGCAGCCGAACTCGCCGGACTGGTGGCATTCCCGCTCGGCACGGTCGCCCTCCCCGGCTTGCAGTTGGGCGGCACCCGGCTGTTGGCTCCGGCCGCCGACATCCCCAGCCGTGGGCGGATCATCGGCGAGGCCACGTTCCCTGGGGCTGAACGCCCGCTTGGGTTGTCTGTTGAGGACTCACGCCGTCATTTACATGTCATAGGACCAACGGGCTCGGGCAAGTCCACGTTGCTCCTTGGCCTGATCACCCAGGACATGGCGGCGGGCCGTGGTGTGGTGGTGCTCGACCCCAAGGGAGACTTAGTGTCTGACGTCCTCGACCGGGTCCCAGCCCACCGCCTCGACGACGTCTGCATCCTGGACCCCGCCGACGAAGAACGGCCGGTCGGTCTGAACCTGCTTGCCGCTTCCGAGGGTGACCGGGAGCTGGTGACTGAGCAAGTCGTGGGCACGCTGCACAACCTTTACCAAGCCAGCTGGGGGCAACGCACCGACGACATCCTGCGCTCAGCCGTACTGACCCTGGTGGGCGCACCCGGCATGACGCTGGCCGAAATTCCGCTCCTACTCACCGATGCGAGCTTCCGCCGTCGGCTGGTCGGTCGCCTCGATGATCCCATTGCACTTGGTCCCTTTTGGGCGGCGTACGAAGCGTGGAGCGATGGGGAACGCGCGCAAGCCATTGGCCCGGTGATGAACAAGCTGCGGGCCTTCCTGCTCCGGCGGCGACTGCGCAACGTGCTGGGCCAAGCCCATCCCCGCCTGAACCTCGACTGGGCTCTGAATCGCAACAAGATTTTGCTCGTGCCGCTGGCGAAAGGCGTGCTCGGTGAGGAAGCCGCCGCCCTCATCGGCTCGCTCGTCGTTGCCCGTGTCTGGCAGGCCGTGCAGCGGCGTTCGATGATGCCGCAAGACAAGCGCCCCACAACGTTCGGCTTCATTGACGAGTTCCAGGACTACCTGAAGCTGCCCATGAGCGTGGCTGACATCCTCGCCCAAGCGCGCGGGCTGGGCCTCGGACTGGCCTTAGCTCACCAAAACCTGGACCAACTCCCGACGTCGCTGCAAAAAGCCGTGCTGGCCAACGCCCGCAGCCGCGTGATCTTCCAGACCTCGGCGGGAGACGCCCACAGCCTGGCCCGTGAACTGGCACCGTACTTGTCCGCTGAGGACCTGCAAGGTCTGGGCGCGTACGAGATCGTGGCCACGCTGTCAGCCGGAGCGCGGATCGCGCCGCCGGTGACTGGTCGGACGTTGCTGCCGCCTCCGGTCACCGGATTGGCCGAGGAAGCCCATCAGCGATCACGTGAGCGCTACGGTCGCGACCGCGCCGACGTCGAAGCCGCGATCCGGGCGCGACACGAAGGCCGAGCGCCCGGTGGTGGCCTGGGTCGCCGGGAGGTGCGCTCATGACTCGCGCTCTTGCATCCCGCTGGCAAGCCGCGGTTCCGGTCGCTGTTCCCTTCGCGTGGCGAGCGCTCTGGGGTTCGCTCAGGTCAGCATCCCTTTGCCGCCTAAATCCTGCGATGAAAAGTTGTCTCTTCTTGAGGTGCACGTCATGAGTCGCACCTACGTCACCTCCAAGCGTCTTGGGGCCCTACGCGTCACGCTCACCGGTCGCGACTGGACGGTGCTCATGACCCTGCGGCAGCTGCGGCTGGCGTCTGGCCGTCAACTGACCCGCGCCCACTATCCGGATGTGACACCCCGGCGCGCCCGGCAGCACCTGGCGAGCATGGTGCAACGCGGACTCATTGCGCGGCTACCGCGTATGGTCGGCGGCTTCCGCGCAGGTTCGGCCGGATACGTCTACCAACTTGATCTGGCTGGCAGCCGCCTGCTGGAGCCGGGCCAAACATTCCGGCGGCCGGACGACCCCGGTGGCCGCTTACTGGACCACAGCTTGGCGGTAAGCGAGCTGTTTACAGACCTGGCTGTCGCCCATCGGCACGGTGAGCTTACGCTCGTGAGCTTCACGGCCGAACCAGCTTGCTGGCGTCACTTTTCCGGCCCCGGCGGCGGACGTCAGGTTCTGAAACCGGATTGCGCGGTCGTGACGCAGCAAGGCCGCTTCGAGGACCGCTGGCTGATTGAGGTGGACCGGGCTACTGAAGCCGTGTCCGTGGTGCAGCGCAAATGCGAGTTGTACCGGCGTTACTGGCAAACCGGGGCCGAGCAAGCCCGCTTTGAGGTCTTCCCGCGCGTGCTGTGGCTGGTACCTGACCAGCGGCGGTATGACGCCCTCATTGAGGTGTTCGGGCGGCTACCGGTCGACGTCTGGCCCTTGTTTACGGTGGCCCTGGCTGAGGACGCCGTGGCCCGGATAGCCCAAGGGGCGCACCAATGAGCGCACCCCGGAACACCATCTTGCTGGGTGACGCTCGAACCCGGCTGGCCGAACTCCCGACAGCCAGCGTGGATTGCGTCGTCACCAGCCCTCCCTACTTCCAGGTCAGGAACTACCAGGCCCCTGGCCAGCTTGGTCTGGAGCCGACCGTGGCCGGATGGGTGGCGAACTTGCGGCCCGTGCTGCGTGAGGTGGCCCGCGTGCTCACGCCGACCGGCGGCCTGTGGCTGAACCTTGGCGATAGCTTCTCGCGCCATACGCGCTATGGCGCACCGACCAAGAGCCTGATGCTGGCTCCCGAGCGGCTCATCCTGGCCCTGGCGCAAGACGGCTGGCTCGTCCGCAACAAAGTCATTTGGGCCAAAACCAACCCCATGCCATCCTCGGTGGACGATCGTCTGACGTTGACCTACGAGCTGGTCTACTTCCTCGTGCGCCAACGCACCTACTTCTTCGATCTTGACGCCATCCGGGAGCCATACCGCGCGCAGCAGCCCGCCACCCGCCGCACCGAGCCGCCCGCCCGCCGGCCGGACTGGGCCGGACCACTGGCGGCTTCGCGCGGTGGGTTAAGCAAAGGGCTCCCGCGCAATCCCCACGGAAAGAACCCCGGCGACGTCTGGGCCATCCCCACCAAAGGCTTTCGCGGCGCGCACTTCGCCACGTTCCCACCCGAACTCGTCCGTCGCCCCATGCTCGCCACCTGTCCGGCGGTGGTCTGTACGCAGTGCGGCGCGGGGCAGAAGGTCAGCACCGGCACGCTGCCCTGTGACTGCCACGCGCCCGCCCGCCGCGGCCTCGTCCTTGATCCTTTCTTCGGTGCCGGGACCACCGGCCTCGTGGCGCGTGAACTCGGTCGCGACTGGTTGGGCATCGAGCTGAACCCGGACTTTGTGCGCCTGGCTGAGGAACGACTGGGCCTCACCGGGCGACTTCCGGCCACCAGTGCCGACTTTGACCTAGCCGCCTGAGCTGTCCTCGTCGGTGTCGTGCGGCTGCTTCACACATTCCAGCGCGGAATGGGCAGCCGCACCAGCACCGAGGAGGAACACCGGTGACCGAACCGAAAAACAGTGGCGGGAAGACGCTCGGCGTGAAGTTGTCCGACACCGTCCACGCCCAGTTGACGCTCATCGCGTCCCTTGACGGGCAACCGCTTGTCGAGGCTATCCGTGAAGCGGTCGAGCAGTACATCGAGCGTAAGCGCAGCGAAGGCGACATGGCGGCGCGAGCGGCCCGCGCCCTGGAAGAAGTCCAACGCGAAGCAGCGCTGCGGCGGGGCGCACTGGAGGCCCTGTTCGGATCGCAGATCGCGGCATCCGACACCGAGTCGACCAAACCGGCTACCCGGCGAAAGAGCGAGCCGACGACGTAGCTCGCTCGGAAGGGAAAGGCGCGCTCTGCGCTTTTCCCTTCCGCCTCAACCACGCTATAGGCGATTTCCGTTCGATTTGAAATCGAAATTCCGCATGGCGGATATGTTGATGCATTTGAAAAAGGGAATAGAATGGACCGTAGAAAACCGCATTGTGTGACCCTTTTGGTTGAACGCGAGTATTGCGTGAAAGTGGTAATGCGCAAGCTCCTACATGCGGCCTTCAAAACTTCGTTGGACGTGGAGGTGAAGAGTGGCCGAAGCACCTCGCTCGCCAGGCAAGGCGGTCCTCTACCTGCGGGTCGCGCGCAGGTCGGAGCCAGGTAAGACGGACACGGAAATCAACATGCAGCGCCAAGCTTGCGAACATCGCGCAAGCGAACTCGGGCTGGAGGTTGTCTGCGAGTACGTCGACTATGGCAGGAGCGGCGGGCTCGACCAGCGGCCCCGGCTCAAGGAGCTGCTCAGTGATTTAAAACTGCGCCGTGACGTGCAATGGGTGATCGCCTACGACCAGCAGAGTGTGGCCCGCACGATGCTCGAATACACCTACGCCATCTGGGACGTCCAAGACTCTGGGGCCGAACTCGAAATCGCGTCACTCCCGCATGTGAGCCATGAGCACAACGGGCTGACGGGGCGACGCATGCGGCGGATTGGCGAGCAACAACACCGGCGATCTAACGACAACTCATGAGGTAAAGAAAGGAGGGCTCACATGAATGTATCGAAGACCAACGCCCATGTTCGTGACGCAGCTGCGAACACTGCGTCGCCGATCAAGCTAGCGGTCATCTACCTGCGCGTCTCCACGGCCAAGCAGGCCAAGAAGGACAATGACCCGGACGGCTACTCCTTACCGGCTCAGGAAGAAGCCTGCCGCCGCAAGGCTGAGGCCTTGGGCGCTCAGGTGGTGACGGTGTTCATCGACAAGGGCGAGAGTGCCAAGACCGCTGACCGTCGCGAGTTCCAGCGCATGCTCGCCTTTGTCAAACGGCGCGGCGACATCGACTACGTCATCCTCGATAAGGTCGATCGCTTTGCGCGCAACCGTCGCGACGACGCCAACACGTTGTTTGAGCTGCGTTCTGTTGGCACGCAATTGGTCTCCGTGAAAGAAAACATCGACGAGACGCCAGCTGGGCAACTGCTGCACGCGATCATGGCGGGGATCGCGGAGTTCTACAGCCGGAACCTGGCAACCGAAGTCGTGAAGGGAATGGCCCAAAAGGCCAAGGTTGGTGGCACGCCTGGCCGCGCTCCCGTTGGGTACCTTAATGTTCGGCGGACCATTGACGGCCGCGAAGTCCGATTAGTTGAGCTTGACCCAGATCGAGCACCATTCGTGCAATGGGCTTTCGAGGCCTATGCCACGGGCGAGTGGAGTATCCGCGGTCTCACAGCCGAGCTGGCAGCCAAAGGGCTTCGGGCGTTGCCGAAAGGCGACAAACAGCCCGGCCCGCTGCAACCGTCCCATGTCGCGCGCATTCTGAATAAGCGTTACTACATCGGCAAAGTTACGTTCAAAGGCGTGGAGTATGACGGCCGTCACCAGCCCCTCATTCCGGAGGCTCTGTTCAACCGTGTCCAGGAGGTTCTTCGCATGCACGACCAGACCGGCGAGAAGCAACGCGTCCATCGTCATTATCTCAAGTCAACCGTCGTCTGCGATCGCTGTGGCAGTCGCCTGTGCATCACGCAGGCTAAAGGTCGATATATGTATTTCTTCTGTATCGGTCGTCAGCAGCGCCGGACGACCTGCGACCTGCCGTACCTGCCAGCTGAAGCTGTCGAACGAGCCGTCGAACGCTACTACGTCACGGTGCGCATCCCCGAAGACCTACAAGCAGCCATCCGGGAGGACCTGCGTGCTGAGCTGGACCGCCAGGAGCGCGGAGCCAAGCCCGAGCTTGACTACGCCCGTAAGCGCGTCGGAGAGCTGGAGCAGGAGCGCCGCCGACTGGCGCGGGGCGTTGTAACCGGCGCTATCCCCGAGGACTTGGCCCGGGAGGAGCAGGAGCGCATCAGGACCGAGCGTGGCCAAGCGGAGCGCATCCTCGCCACCGCCACCATGGTCTTCGCCCGCATTGAGAACACGCTGAACATGGCGCTCGCCCTCGTCGGCCGCTGCGACGAGCTCTACCGGCTTGGCGGCCCTCAGGTCCGACGACTGTGCAACCGGTTCTTCCTGGAGCAGGTCCGCATCAATGTTGAAGATGACGAAGCTACCGTCGCTGGCGCTGTGCTGAAGGAGCCATGGGCCACCCTGCTGACCAGGGACTTCCAGGACCACATGGCTGCTGAGACATCGAACCCCGGCCTTGATCTTGCTGGCCGGGGTTCGAGAATGAGTGCTCTGGTAGGGCCGGGGGGACTTGAACCCCCACTTGCACGGACCTAAACCGTGTGCCTCTGCCAATTGGGCTACGGCCCCTTATGCGACTTCTGGGGTCATAGCCTAGTGGTCCGTGGCTCGCCTTCATCCCGGGGCCGCGCTTGTGCGCCGGGTGATCTACCGTGGAGCGCCCGAGAGCCAGGCAGCTTTGGAGGACTTGTGGCCCGCGACCCTGACACCATCCAGCGCGACATCGAGCAGGCTCGTGATGCGCTGGCGTCTACGCTCGACCAGCTCAGTGAGAAGGCCGACCCGAAGAAGCTGGTCGATGACGCCACGTCGAGCGTGAAGTCGAAGTTCGACGATCCTCGGGTGAAGGCCGCGCTGATCGGTGTTGGTGTGCTGGTCGCGGTGATCGTCGTGCGGAGGCTCTTCCGCTGAGCCATCCGGGGTTACGAGCTGGTGGCGGCTTGCGCCGGCTCGTCCCCGGCGGGTTCGGCGGCCTTTTTCTCCGCTGGCTTGTCCTCGGCGGGTTTCTCCGCGACGGGCTCGGCCGGTTTGGCTAGCCGTGCGTGTAGGTAGGCCGTCGTGAATTCCAACGCGTCGCCGTCCAGCCGGTGCACGACCGTGCGGGTTTTCTCATCGCCAGCGAGTTCTTCGACGAGCTGGTCCGCTCGGTCTCGTGCCGCGATCAGTCCGGGTGCGGTGGCGGTGAGGGTTTTTCCTCTGCCGACGATCGTGATGGTCCAGTCGTCCCCGTCTGGCACGTAGTTCGCTTCGATCGGTTCCATCATGGGCCGGCCCCTCTCGCCGCGGCTCATTCGTCGAGCTTGCTCGTCACCATTAGACGTCTTACGAGCCTATCCCGACAGTTCAGTCACGGGTGATCGATCCAGAGTGTTACTGGTCGTTCCGATTTGCTACTGACGGTGGTCGTCTGGTTGCTCCAGCTCGCCTTTAAGGCCGAACCACGTCATCCGCATGATGTGTTCGGCGGCTTCTTCGGGTGTCACATCGTCATGCCGCACGTACCAGACGGACAGTCGTTCGCACGCGCCGACGAGGATTTCGGCGGCTGCTTCGAGTGACCGCTGGTCCGTGTCAGGCATGTACGCCGAGAACAACGCCATGTGCAGCTGGATCTGTTCTTGGCGGGCTGTCTCCATTTCAGCCACGGCCGCCGGGCCGACCACGGCTGTCTCGGTGCGCAGCAGCAGCTCCCACGACCTGCGGTGGTCGTCGGTGAACCGGAAGAACGTCTGCAGGCCTTTGCGGAGGGCCTCCTCGGGTGAGCTGGCGCCGATGACCGACTGGGCGGTCCGTTCGCGCAACTCGGTACGCACCTGCCGGATACAGGCCACGAGCAGGCCTTCTTTGGACCCGAAGTACTCGTAGATCATCGGCTTGGACACGCCGACGCGGTCGGCGATCTCGTCCATCGACGTCGCCGCGTACCCGCGTTCGGAGAAGACCGCTTCGGCGATCGTCATCATCTGCCGCTCCCGGTCTGCTCGTGGCATCCGGCGCCGGCGTTCGGTCTTGGTCTCCGCACTCGTCACGATTTCAGTCTACCGTTCCCTACTAGAAGTAACCTACTATCGGTAACATCGGTGGCCCGCAGGCTTGGAGGTCTTCTCACATGGGCGAGCGATACGAGACTGGCGTGATTGTCGTCGGTACCGGCTTCTCCGGACTGGGGATGGCCATCCAGCTGCGCAAGGCAGGCCGGAGCGACTTCGTCGTGCTGGAGAAGGCGCAGGACGTCGGCGGCACCTGGCGGGACAACACCTATCCAGGGTGCGCCTGCGACGTCCAGTCGCACATGTACTCCTTCTCGTTCGAGCAGAATCCGGACTGGACCCGCTCGTTCTCGCCGCAGCCCGAGATCTGGGACTACCTGCGTCGCGTGACCGAAAAATACGGCGTACGCGACCACATCCGCTTCGGTGTGGAAATGGTCAGTGCCCGGTGGGACGCCGACGCGGGCCGGTGGCATCTGTTGGCGCGCAACGGAGACGAGTACGTCGCGAAGTACGTCGTGTCGGGTATGGGCGCGCTGCATATCCCGCTGATCCCGGAGTTGCTGGGACTTCCGGACTTCAAGGGCAGGACGTTCCACTCGGCCGACTGGGACCACGACTACGACCTGCGCGGCAAGCGGGTCGCGGTGATCGGCACGGGCGCGAGCTCGATCCAGTTCGTCCCGCAGATCGCGCCACAGGTGGCCGAGTTGACGGTCTTCCAGCGCACGCCGCCGTGGATCATGCCGAAACCGGACCACGCGATGCCGGAGTGGACCAAGCGGTTGTTCCGCCTGCTGCCGGGCGCCCAGCGGCTGTACCGCGACGCCATCTACTGGATGCTCGAGGCCAGGGCGATCGGGTTCAACGGCCGTCCTGGCGTGATGAAGGCGGGCGAGTGGATCGCACGCAGGCACATGGCCAGGCAGATCAAGGACTCGGCGCTGCGCCGCAAACTGACCCCGGATTACACGATGGGGTGCAAACGCGTCCTCGTGTCCAACGACTATTACCCGGCGCTGGCTCGGCAGAACGTCCACGTGGTGACCGAGGGCGTGACGCACGTGCGCGAGCACAGCGTGATCGCGGCCGACGGCACCGAACACCAAGTCGACGCGATCATCTTTGGGACCGGGTTCCATGTGACCGACGCGTTCGACGAACTGGACGTGATCGGCCTTGAGGACAAGAACCTGGCCAAGGAGTGGCAGCAGCGCGGGATGCAGACCCACAAGGGCATCACCGTCTCGGGCTTCCCGAACCTGTTCTTCCTGCTGGGGCCGAACACCGGGCTGGGCCACAACTCGGTCGTCTTCATGATCGAGTCGCAGATCCGGTACGTGGCCGACGCGATCGGCCTGGTCGAACGCAATGAAGCGCAAGCGTTGAACGTCCGGCCGGAGGTTCAGGACAGCTTCAACGAGCAGGTCCAGCACAAGCTCAGCAAAGGCGTGTGGACGCAGGGCGGATGCAAGAGCTGGTACATGGACGCGGCCGGTGTGAACCGGACGGTGTGGCCGGGCTTCACATGGCGCTACTGGCTGGAGACCCGCAAGGTCGATCCAGCCGACTTCGAGCTCATCAGGTAGTTCTCGCCGACGCGGCAGGCCGCGGGACGCCAGGGAGGTCCCGCGGCCTGCCGCGTTCAATCGTCGCCGCGGTTAGTCGTCGCCGCGGTTAGTCATCACTGTCGAAATCGCCGTTGTTCTGGTGATAGACGGGTGGCTCGCTTGGCGTGCCACCGATCCGGCGCAGCAGGCCGATCAGGTCGACCGTGTCGACGCCGCACAGTTCGGCCATCCGCTCAAGCGCGGCGAAGTCGAGTTGGACCTCGGCGGCGCCGACGGTGTGACCGGCCGGATGGTGGTCCAGCCGGTCGCGAGCCCAGCGCCGCAGCGGCAGCAGTTCTGGATGGTCGTCGCGGACGACCTCGCGCAGGTCGATCCGGACCCGGCCGCGTGGCGAGTCGGTGAACACCCGCTCGTGCACGCGCGCGATCAACTCGTGGGGCAGCTCGTCCAGCGCCAGGCAGATCTCCACGAACCGGACCATCGAGCACTGCCGGGTGCCCAGCTCGTAGGTGGCCAACGTCTGCAGCGAGATTTCACTCTGCAAGCGGCGGTTGAGCTGCTTGCGAGTCAGGCCGCGCTTCTTACGCAGTCTGCGGATCTCGTCCCCGAGCACCCGTTGGTAGACAGCCACGTCGAACAACACACTGGAGGAACTCGCCAGTAGACGCACTCTTACGCGGAAGTAGTTTTTTCTTTCACGGTTACTCCCAAAGAGTGAATCTCATTCAGCTAGTTCACACATGGCGCGCCGTTCGAGCCGATCCGCGGCGGTTGCTGCTGCTTGACGCCGCCAGCGGGCGGGTCGAGCTGCAGCATCGGCTGCGCGGAGAAGCGGTTGGTCGCGGTGTAGTCCTTGCCGAGCAGGATGACCACGTGGCCTTTGGGCACGTTCGCGTCCTGCTCCGCTGTGTAGCTCCCGCCGAGTGCCTCCGCGACCTTGTCGCCGTTGACCTTCTCGCCGCGCGCGTACCGGACCACGGTCTTCGTCCTTGCCGTCGCGGGAGCCGTTTCACCTGCCGTGAAGCCCTGGCCCGAGAGCGTCTCCGAGACCTGATCGGCGAGGCCAGTCTTGCCGTTGCCGTTGCGCACGTCGACGGTGATCGCCTTGTTGCCCGTGTCGGCTGGCTGGCCGCCACCCGACGGTGCGCCGGACGCCGGCGCCTGCCCACCGAGCAGGCCCTGGACGAACGTCTTGACCTCGGCAGGCTTGATCTCGATCGCGTCGCCGTCGTCGGGGGTCTTGAGGTCGATCCGGCCGGTCGGGATGGTCTTGAAGTCCAGCGCCCCGCCGGTCATGCCCTGCATCTGTTTGGCGAACTGGACGACGTTCCAACCCTGGTCGAGCACGATCGACTTCTTGATCGCGGCGAGCAGTTTGTCCAGCTTGCTCTGATCGGTCAGGGTGCCCGCGCTGAGCACCTTGCCTGCCATGGACTTCATGAAGACCTGCTGGCGCACGATCCGGTCGAGGTCGCCGTTGGGCAGGCCGTGCCGCTGGCGCACGAACTGCAGCGCCTGAGCTCCGGACACTTCCTGCTCGCCGGCCGCGAACCGGGCGCCTGAGTAGCTGTCGTTGACCGACTTGACCAGGCAGACCGGCACACCGCCGACCGCATCGGTGATCTCGGAGAAGCCGAGCAGGTTGACCTCGGCGTAGTGGTCGATCTTCGCGCCGGTCAGCTTCTGGATGGTGTCGATGAGGGTCTTCGCGCCCTCCTGGCTGGACTCGACCTCCAGTTGCTGCTGGCTCTTGCCTGGCTTCTTCTGCAGCTCGCGCATGGCGTCGTTCTTGGCTCGCGCGTACGCCGAGTTGATCTTGTGTTTGCCGTATCCACCGGGGATGTCGACGTACGAGTCACGCGGGATCGAGATGCCGACCGCTTTGCTGCCGTCGTTTGGGATACGCATCAGGATCAGTGTGTCGGTGTTCAGCACGCCGTCGGCCTTGCCGCCGTTCAGCTTGGCCAGCAGCTCCTTGGACAGCGGGTTGCCCTGCGCGTCCACCCGGCTGTCCAGGCCGACCAGCAGGATGTCGGTCGCGCCGTCGGCGGGCTTCGGGCCGCCTCCGCCCTCGCCGATCACGTTCGCTGTGGTGTAGCCACCGACGATCTCGTTGTATTTGCCGTAGCCGTAACCGGTGGCGCTGAGGATCACCAAGGAGACGACGGCGATCAGGACCTTGCCGCCGATCCGATTCGGTCGCTGCGGCTCAACGACCGGCCGCGGCCGTGAACGCTCGCGCGGCGGAGCCACGCGGCTGCGCGCTGGGGCGTCCCGGTCGTCTCCTCTGTCACGCAGCGGCGTACGGGAGGGTTGGTCGCGACTAGACGGCGCCGGTTGGATCCGACGGCGCGGTGGCGCACCCTGCTGACCACGCGGCGGTACCGGACGTCCTCCTCGGCCCTGGTCGCCTGCGCGGCCGCTCGACCTCGGCGGCCCGTACTCCAACTACCTCTCCTGTCAGCTCAGGTGTGCCCGTTGTCCCGACTACCTATCGGACGCGCAGGGAGGGCATCTGGTTGTCGGTAGGGTGGCACACCGTCATCGACATGGTGTCGACCACACCGTGATACGGCGTGCCGCGACCGGTTCACCCGGCCACTTTCCCGGTCCTGACCTGCGATCGCTCCCACAGCATCGGATGGCGCGTTTTGTGCGCCACATCCATACGAGGCTACCTAGCGCTGGCGACTGTCGCTTTCGTACGGAGCCTGAGGAGTGTGACCCGGCCCGCAATCGTGAGTGCGACGACCACCGTGGCGCCGTGTACGACCGTGCCGAACGGGCTCCACGTGGACAGGATCGGCGGGACGCAGGCGGCCGCGGTGAGTAGCCACGGCCATGTCTTGCCGGATTTGCCGGTATGCACCACGTGCAGCAGGTATCCGCCAAGCATCAGGTGGATCAGGTTGGCCAGCGGGTCCAGTGCCATTCCGACCAGGGCGGGCGCGCCCACGTGCCAGGTCACGCCGGTGACCGCGAATCCGAGGACGCCCAAGGTCGCGTAGCCGACGCCGAGGGCGCACGCGAGTGCCTGGACGCCGTTGACCGGGCCCGCCAAAGCGGCCACCGGGCGCGGGCGCCGCTCGTACCAGAAGAACGCGACAAGGGTCGCGGCTGTGATCATCGAGACCGCCAGCCAGGTGCGCGGCCGCGCGAACCACTCAAGGCCGACAGAGCTGGTCAACCCGGCGTACAGCAGGACGATCCCGACGTACACGAGGTAGACCGTCATGGGCCTTGATCGCAGGAAGCCGACGGCTCTTGCCGGGATCCAGTCGAAGTTGCGGACCGTGCAGGCCAGGCTGACCTGGGCGATCCCGAGCAACGGCAGGTAACGCAGAAACACGAAGCCGACGAGAGCGGCGACGGCCACGCCGATCAGCACCGGCCGGGGGACCCGGCGCAGCGGCCCGTCCTCCCAATGAAACGCCAGCTGGCCGAATCCGAGAGCCAGCAACAATCCGCTGACCAACAGGTATGCGTCGGTCGAGCCGACCACGTGGACCACCGTGGAGCCGACGAGGCACGCCACCGGAACCACAGCCCTGAATCGCTCGTAGAGCCATTCCATCGCGGGACAGGCAGCGACCGTGATCAGGAAAATGCCGAGCACCCAAAGCGGTTCGAGCACAAGCGAACCGACCGACGCGATCGCACCTTCGGGCGCGTCCAGCAGTTCCAGGGTCAGCGGAATGAGCAGCCACGCCAACACAAAGGCGAACACCGGCCGAAGCAACGCGTGGATCCGGATCGCGAGGTACGCGCCGTAGTCACCTGCGGAAGACCGCCACGCCAGCACGTTCGCGTGCCCGCCCGCGAAGAACAACAACGGCGCGAGCTGCAGTAACCAGAAGCCGCTCGCGTGCGTGAACGCGAGGACGGTTTCGCCGACCACGATCCCGGCCATGCTCAGCACCCGCAGCATCGACATGTAATCCACGGGTGGCGCTTTCGGTGCGCAGGGGCTGGTATTGGCACGTCGGTTCCACAGCGGGCGTCCAGCGAACAGGAAGATCACCACGATCAGGCCAACCGCCCATGACGAGATCGGCTCGGCCCGCGGCGGTCCCCACCGCTGGTGCCACGAGTTGACCACCAGGCCGACCGTGTAGACGTCGGCGACCATTGCGCACAGTCCCGCCGAGTTCTGCGGGTTGAGCTCGCATTGCTTGTGCATGTCCCGCGACAGTTGATCGTCGAGCCTGCGGCGCAGGTCCGCAGGCAACGGGTGGCCTTTTTTCTCGGCGTACCGGAGTAAGTCGTAGCCGAGATCGTGCGCCTTGCATCCGACGCTGTAATCCCATCGAGTGTTCTCGTCCCCCAGTGGCGTCGAACATCCGCCGTCGGCGTGGACTGCGCGCATTGTTCCGTCCGGCGCACGCATCCGGCCGGGTACAACTTTTTCCACAGCGGTGAAGTCCGCGGGCAGTAAAGCGATCGGGTCGACCCCGGAAGCGGGGTCGAGCAAGGCTTCGATGGCGTTGGCTGCGGCCTCGAAATCGCTGCCCGGCGCAACCACGTCGGACGGCGGAGCCGGACGTGACGCGACTATTCCGAATGTCAATGCCGCGATCGTGACCGCCAACACCCCCAGCAACCTGCGCACACACCGAAAGTACCGTTCTGCGTGGAGACTGTCGGTAAGGGTGGCCCACTGGATCCGGTACGGCCAGCCGGGTTGTTCGGGCAGGATCAACGCTATGTCCTCCGGCCCGAACGAATTGGGAGAGCTGCTTCGCGCTCACCGGGTCCGCGCTGGGCTGACCCAGCAGGAGCTCGCTGACCGGGCCGAAGTGAGTGTCCGCGCGGTGCGCTACATCGAACAAGGCCGGGTCGCCAAGCCACGTCCCGCGTCCATGCGCAGGCTCGCGGAGGTCGTCGGGCTGGTCCTGGACGGCCGGACCGAACTGCGGATCGACGTACTCGGCCAATTGAGCGTGCGGACCGGTGCCGGGCCGGTCGACATCGGACCGTCGATGCCGCGGTCGCTGCTCGCGTTGCTGGCGCTGCAGCCCAACCGGGTCGTCACCCGCGAGGAGATCGTGGACGTCCTGTGGGGCGAGCACCCGCCGAAGTCCTCGATGAACCTCGTTTATACATATGTAGCAAGACTTAGACGTTCGCTCGATCCGGCACAGCCGATCGTCGCGGCACACGGCGGCTACCTGCTGAAAATCGACGAGACCGGCCTCGACGCGTTGCGGTTCGACGAACTGGCCAGCCGGGCGCGTGCGCTCGCGGCGGAGGATCCGCACACCGCGGAGGCGAACTTCGTGGAAGCCCTGCAGTGCTGGCGGGGCAGCGTGCTGTCCGACATGCCAGACCGGCTGCGTCAACATCCGGCCGCCATGGCTCTCGCCCAGCGCCGCCTGGCCGCGGCCTTGAGCTACGCGGACCTGGCCATGGCGTTGGGCCAGCATGAGCAGGCAGCGGTTCAACTGCAGCGCTTGTCCGGCGAGGATCCGTTGCACGGTGGCCTGCACGAAGGCCTCAACGCCCGGTTGATGCTGGCGTTGGCCGGATCCGGGCAGCAGGCCGTCGCACTGCGCCTGTTCGCCGACGTACGCGATCGCCTCGCCGATGAACTCGGCGTCCGGCCGGGAGCGGAGATGCGCGAGGCGCACCTGCGGATCCTGCAGCGGGAAGCGCCAACCACACCGGCGGTGGCTCCGCCGACGGGCCGTAGCGTCCCGGCCCAGCTGCCTGCGGACGTCACGGGATTCGCTGGCCGCGAGGCCCAACTCGAGTCCCTCGACGCCTTGGTCCCCGAGGGCAGCCAGGCCAGTGCGGTGGTCATCGTGACCATCGAAGGCATCGCGGGCGTCGGCAAAACCGCGCTGGCGGTGCATTGGGCGCACCGGGTCCGCGACCAGTACCCGGACGGCCAGTTGTACGTCGACCTGCGTGGATACGCCGCTGGCGCGCCAGTTCGGCCACTGGACGCGTTGTCCCGCTTCCTGCATGCCCTTGGCGTGCCAGCCGAGCAGGTGCCGATCGACGTCGAAGAGGGCATGGGCCTGTACCGGACGTTGCTGGCCAGCCGGAGGGTCCTGATCGTGCTGGACAACGCGAGCGGCGTGGATCAGGTCCGGCCGCTGCTGCCAGGCAGCGCCGGGTGTCTGGTCCTGGTCACGAGCCGCGGCCGCCTCGGTGGGTTGTCCGCGCGCGAAGGCGCCTACCGGCTGGCCTTGGACGGCCTGCACCCGGACGAAGCCAAGGCCTTGCTGGCGCGCAGCATCGGCCCCGACCGGATGCGCGACGAATCCGCGTCGGTCGAGGATCTGCTGGAGGCCTGCGCGTATCTGCCGCTGGCGTTGCGCATCGCTGCGGCCAACATCAATTCCGGGCCGCACACCGAGATCGCGGGGTACACCGCGGATCTTCGTCGGCAGGGCAGGCTCGCCGGGCTGACCGTCGAAGGCGACGAGCAGGGTGCGGTCCGAGCCGCGTTCGATCTGTCCTACGCGCAGCTGGAACCCGACTCGCAGAACTTGTTCCGGTTGCTTGGATTGATTCCCGGCTCGGACTTCTCGGTCGATGCCGCGATCGCGTTGACCGGCGGCACTCCGACAAAGGTGCGTCGCGGAATCGGCCATCTCGTGTCGGCGAACCTCGTGCACCCCGAAGCCGGGGACCGCTACGGACTGCACGACCTGCTGGCCGAATACGCGAGCCTGCGGGCCCGCGAGGACGATGCCGTGGTCGCGCTGGATCAGCTGCTCGACTTCTACCTGCACACCGCGCATACCGCGACCAGCCTGCTGTTCCCGGACACGTCCCGGCTGCCGGTGCCCAAGATGGTCGAGGGCGCGCACGTGCTCGCCCTGGCCGACGAGACCGACGCCGTCAGCTGGCTGGACGCCGAACGCCCCAACCTGATCGCAGCCGTGAACTGGGCCGCGGCGAACGGGCCGCGCCGGTACGCCTGGCAGATCACCGACGTCCTGCGCGGCTACTTCATCAGCCGCGGGCACGGTGTCGACGGCCTGGAAATCTGCCACACCGCGCTCGACGCGGCGAGGCAGGAGGACGATCAACTGGCCGAGGCCTCGATGCTCGACATCCTCGGCCTCGTCTACTACAACCTCAGCGACTACCAGCGCGCGATCACGCACCACAACGAGGCACTGGCGCTCAACCGCCGGATCAACAACCGCGCGGGCGAGGCGGCTTCGCTGCACAACCTTGGCCGTGTGCACTCGCAATTGGGCAGGCCCGCGCAGGCAGCCAGCTACTACTCGCAGGCGCTGACCATCAACCGGGAGACCGACAACCGCGTCGGCGAGGCGACCGGGCTGAACTACATCGGCGTCGCGCAACTGTCGCTCGGTCGTCCGGATCAAGCACTGAACTGGCACAAACAATCGATCACGTTGGCGCGCGAACTGGGCAACCGGTACGTCGAGGCGCGAGCGTTGAACGGCGCCGGGCTCGCCCATTGGGCCATGGGGGAACTGGACAACTCCGTGCAGTGCCATCTGCGCGCGCTTGCCACGTGCCGCCAGCTCGGCGACCGCCATGGCGAGGTCAGCACGATCATCTGCCTCGCTGAGACCCATTGCGACGCTGGCCGCTATCGGCGCGCGGTCGTCTTGGCGCGCACAGGAATCACGCAAGGGCGCCAACTCGGGGAGCGACGCCACGAAGTCAGCGGGCTGGACATCGTGGCGACTGCGCACATGCGTCGTGGCCACACGGACATCGCGTTGGGCCACTACCGCGAGGCGCTGCAATTGGCCAGGGATATCGAGTTCCGGTACGGCGAGACCTCCGTCCTGATTGGAATGTCCGCCGCGCTGCGCCGATCTGGCCACGTCGCCGAGGCGCTCACGGCAGCACGGGACGCTCTCGCGGTCATGCGTGACTCGGGCATGCGTTTGCTTGAGGCTCGCGCGTTGACGGTCCTCGCATTGGGCCACCTTGCCTTCAACGACTTCTCACGGGCGTACGACCATGCACAGCAGGCGTTGACCATTGCCCGGAAAACGGGCCAGCGGCTGGTGGAGGCGAGGGCGCGGCAGGCGAAGAGCATGGTGCTGCGCGGTCTCGGCGAGACAGGGGACGCGATGGTCGAGCGCGGTGCCGCGGACGCGATTTTCACCGCGCTTGGGGTACCCCTTGCCGACGATCACTGAGCAGATGTCGATCTTCTCGAGAAGCCCGGAGCGTATTACGACATACCCCCCGATGCCGTAATACGCCGTCCGGGCATCTCGAACGGTAGTCGTCGTCAGTGGATCTCCAGTGAAGATTCCCTGTACTTCCGAACGCTGTTCAACGGCAACACTTAACGGCGTTTGACCAGCGAAAATGCCCGTCACCTCAATCCGTGACCGGCAATTTGTCACCGAAAATCGGCAGTTGGATTCACATCTTCGCGTTGTTCGGTGATAGGCGGGGCTCTACGGTAGGGCTGAACTCGTTGGCGCGTTTGGCGCAATGTCCAGACCGTTCGTCGCCGGTCACCCATTCGGGCCCAGGCCGGGTGTCAACACTGGACACATGAGGTTCTTGGACGGGAAGGCAGTGGTCATCACCGGGGCTGGGCGCGGCCTTGGCGAGGCGTTCGCACTGCACGCCGCCCATGCGGGGGCGGCGGTCGTGGTCAACGACATCGATGGTGACCTGGCCGAACGGACCGCGGAGAATATCCGCGCGCAGGGTGGCAAGGTCGTTGCCAGCGGCCACTCGGTCGCGGATCCGGGCCAGGCGCAGGAGATCATCGATTTGTGCGTCCGGGAATTCGGCGCCGTACACGGCTTGATCAACAATGCTGGCCTCAACTACGAGGCCCTGCCGTGGGACGAGGAAATCGACCAGATGAGGGAGCTGGTCGAAGTCAACGTCCTCGGGGTGATGTACATGGGTGTCGCGGCCGCGCGCCAGATGCGTGCACAGGGCGGCGGTTCGATCGTGAACGTGTCGTCCGGGGCGCACCTTGGACAGCGCAAGCTGGGGACGTACGCGGCATCCAAAGGCGCCGTCGCGTCGCTGACGTATTCATGGGCACTGGACATGGAGGAGGCAGGGATCCGCGTCAACGCGTTGTGCCCGTTGGCGCACACCAGAATGGTGTGGAAATCCGAGCGGTCACTGCGGGCCTGCCCGCCGGACCGTACGGCCAGCCGGATAGCGCCGGTCGCGCTGTTCCTGTTGTCCGACCGCGCGCATGGGATCACTGGGCAGGTGGTCCGCTGCAACGGCCCTCAGTTGCACATCGTCGGGCAGCCGTACTTCAAGGCGCCGATCCTGGAGCGGGACGTCTGGGATTCCGACGGTGTCGAGCATGCGTTCAACGAGGTGTTCCAAGCACATCTCGAGCCATACGGCCTGGAGAAGCGCCTTCCACCGCGGCTGCGCAAGTGGATCGTGCCGGCCACGGCCTCCTGAGTCGCTGACGGAATGCCGGCTCGCCGGCATTCCGTCGTCCACAGTGGATCAAGGCGCGCGCAACACGGCGACCGGGCACTTCGCGTAGTGCAGAATCGCTTGGCTCACCGAGCCAAGCAACATGCGGCGCACCGAGCCGCGGCCATGGCTGCCCACGACGACCAAGTCCGCGTTCTGGCTCTGTTCCAGCAGCGCTTCGACCGGTTTGCTCATCGTGACGATGTGGCGCACGCGCACGTCTGGGTACTTGGCCGAATGCCCGGCCAGGTTCTCCGACAGCGCGAGCTTGGCCTGCTCGGTGATCTCATCCCAGTTCACATCCCACTCGCGGACCGGGGCGAGCGCGTCCAGCGGCAGATCGCTCCACGCGTGCACGGCAACAAGTTCGGCGTCGTGCCGGGTGGCGTAGTCGAACGCGAAATCGACCGCTCTGACGCTCGTCGCGGATCCGTCCGCACCGACCACGACCCGGCGGTGGTTGGACGGATGGTCGGTTTCGCGCACCACAACGACCGGCGCGGCGACCGACCGGACCAGCTCCGCCGACGTGGAGCCGAGCAGCACCTGGTGTACGGCGCCGTGCCCGGATGAGCCGAGCACCAACAGGTTCGCGTGCGCGCCGAGCCTGCTGAGGACATCGACCGAGTCGCCAGGGACTAGCTCTCCGGTGACGTCGTTGCCACCCGCCAACGGCCTGCACTCCTCGACGAGGTCGTCGACGAGTTTCTGGTACTCGGTACGGAACGGGTCCTCCGAGAGGACCAGCGCCTCGGTCCGTAGCTGGGTGAGTTCGGTCAACGGCCAGCGGAACGCGTGCACGATCGTCAGGCGCCTGCGCCGGGTCGCGGCCTCTCTGGCCGCCCAGTGCGCGGCCCGCCGCGCGGCAGGGGAGCCGTCGTAACCGACCACGACGGCGTCGTGCGCGGATTCGGACATCGCGTCTCCTTTGGTCTCGTGCGTCGCTCGTTCGGTGTTCCTTTCCGGTTGTCCGTGTCGCCGCGTGCGACAGTGACCCGGTGACACTCACTCTGGCCGCACTCGTCCGTGCGCGCGACTTCGGATTGCGTGTGCTGGCCGGAGAAGACGCGGTGAATCAGTCGATCGGCTGGGTACACGTCAGCGAACTGGCCGACCCCGGCCCGTTCCTGCGTGCGAAAACGCTGCTGCTGACCACTGGCCTGCAAATGGGGCCACCTGGCGAATTCGTGTCTCGGCTCAAGCAAGCCGGAGTGGTCGGCATCGGGTTCGGTGTCGGCCTTTCGCACCAGTCTGTCCCGGCCGGACTGGTCAAGGCGTGTCAGAAGGCAGGGCTTCCGCTGCTTGAGGTGCCGCTGGAGACGCGGTTCGCGGACATCACCAAGTTCGTCGCCGACGACATGGCGCGGACAGCGGTCCGTGAGGCGCGGTCCACGGCGGAAATCGAGCGCGCGCTCATCCGCTGCCTGGCCGCGCCGGACGTGCCTGGCGAGATCGTCCGGCGGCTCGCACGTTGGCTCAACGGCTGGGCCATGGTGGTTGACCAGGACTTTCGCGTCGTCGCCGTGGCTCCGGCGAAGGCGCGGCGTGAGCTGAAGCGGGTGCGGGCCGAGCTCGACCGGGTCACGCCAGCCGGGCGGTTCTCCATATCGTGGTCGGCTGACAAAGCCCAAGTATCAGTCCATCCGATCGAGCACATGGGCGGATACCTGGCCGTCGGGACGCCGAAGTTGAGCGCCGACGGGCATAGCGTGATTGGCACGGCGCTGAGCCTGCTGGCGTTCCAGACCGAACAGGCCACAGCGGTTCGCGGTGCCGAGCGGCTGCTGCGATCGGCTGCCACGCGGTTCCTGGTTCACGGGTTGACCGATGACGCCAAGGCTTTGGGGGTGACGCTGCCCAAGGCGCCGGTCCGGGTGGCCATCATTCGCGGCGACGTCGCGTCCCATGTGGAACGCGAGATGCCGGAGGCCCTCGCCGTGCAAGGCGGCGACTATCTGTTGTGCGTCTTCGGCCGGTACAGCGTCCGGCAACTGGCTGAATTGCTGGCGGGGCGCGGACGTGCGGCCGTCAGTGAAGCTGTGGCTTGGGAGAACGTCCCCGACGCGGCGGCCAAGGCGTTCAGTATGTCCAGCGCGCTCGCGGGTGACGGTCCGGTGATCATCACCAAGGCGGAACTGCTCGACCAAGGGTTGCTGTCCCGTGTGGACACACCGGAGGTCCGTGCGTACGCGGATGCGTTGCTGGCGCCGTTGCACGGCCACGACTCTTCCCTGGATCTGCTTGGGACGCTGCGCACCTTCCTGGCCTGCGACGGGAACTGGACCGAGGCGAGCGCGCGGCTGGAGATCCACCGGCAGACGCTGCGATACCGGCTGCACAAGATCGAGGAGCTCCTCGGCCGCAGCCTCGACACGGTCGGGACCAGGGCCGAACTGTGGGTCGCACTACATTTGAACAACTGATACGACATTTGTACAACTGACAGATCCCCAGGTCAGCGTGTGTACTTCGGGCATGACCACCGGTACCTCGCAAGGCATCGAGCAACGGCGCGTCCTGCGCACGGAGATCCCCGGTCCGCGCTCGCGTGAGCTGCACGCCCGCAAGGTGGCGGCGGTCGCGTCCGGCGTCGGCACAACCCTGCCCGCGTACGTCGTGCGCGCTGGCGGCGGCATCGTCGTCGACGTCGACGACAACCACCTCATCGACTTCGGTTCCGGGATCGCCGTGACGAACGTCGGCAACTCCGCGCCGCGAGTCGTCGACGCCGTCCGCGCGCAGGTGGAGGACTTCACGCACACCTGCTTCATGATCACGCCGTACGAGGGCTATGTCGCCGTGGCCGAGCGGCTGAACCAGCTCACGCCCGGCGACTTCGAGAAGCGCACGGCGTTGTTCAACTCCGGCGCGGAGGCCGTGGAGAACGCGGTGAAGATCGCCCGGCACCACACGGGCCGGTCAGCTGTCGTCGCGTTCGACCACGCTTATCACGGGCGCACCAACCTGACCATGGCACTGACCGCCAAGAACATGCCTTACAAACAAGGCTTCGGGCCGTTCGCAGGCGAGGTCTACCGCGTTCCGATGGCCTACCCGTATCGATGGCCATCCGGCAGCGCCACTTGTGCTGACGAGGCGTTTGAGGCGTTCACGACGACAGTTCGGGTCCAGGTCGGCTCGGACAACGTCGCCGCTGTCATCGTCGAGCCGATCCAGGGTGAAGGTGGATTCATCGTGCCAGCGCCCGGCTTTCTGCAGCGTGTCGCGGACTGGTGCACGGCCGAGGGAATTCTGCTGATCGCCGACGAGATCCAGACCGGCTTCTGCCGGACCGGCGACTGGTTCGCCTCGACCCACGAGGGCTTCGTCCCCGACCTGATCACCACCGCGAAGGGCATCGCGGGCGGCCTGCCATTGGCCGCGGTCACCGGTCGCGCCGAGCTTATGGACTCGGTACACGTCGGCGGACTTGGCGGAACCTACGGCGGCAACCCCATCGCGTGCGCCGCAGCCCTCGCCGCGATCGACACCATGCAAGCCGATGATCTGTGTGGCACCGCCCGGCGGATCGAATCCATCATGCGGCCGAGGCTGGCGGCGTTGGCCGCGAAGTACGACCAGGTCGGCGAAGTCCGTGGCCGGGGCGCCATGCTGGCCATCGAATTCGCCGAGCCGAACTCGGCCTTGGCCAGTGCCGTGTCCGCGGCCTGCCACCGGACCGGGCTGATCACGTTGACCGCGGGCACCTTCGGCAACGTCCTGCGGTTCCTGCCACCGCTGGTCATCGGCCAGGACCTGCTGACCGAAGGCCTCGACATTCTGGACGCTGCCTTCGAGGAGGTCCTGTGAAGACGGAACTGTTCGTCAACGGAAAGTGGGCGCCGGGTTCGGAAGGCACGTTCCCGGTTCTCGATCCGTCGTCCGGCGAGACCATCACGTCGGTCGCCCGCGCCGGTTCCGACGATCTGGACGCGGCCATCACCGCAGCTCACGCGGCTTGGCCAACTTGGGCAGCCACTCCGCCTCGGGAACGAAGCGACGTCCTGCGCCGGGCGTTCGAGGCGATGATCGCGCGGCGCGACGAGATCGCTGCGCTGATCCATCGTGAGATGGGCAAGTCACTGGCGGACGCGACGGCCGAGGTGACCTACGCGGCCGAATACTTCCGGTGGTTCGCTGAAGAGGCCGTACGGATCGGTGGCGAGCTGCGGACCGCGCCCGGCGGGGCGAACCGGATCATGACGTTCCGGCGTCCGGTCGGGGTTTCGCTGCTGCTGACTCCGTGGAACTTCCCGGCGGCCATGGCCACCCGCAAGATCGGGCCCGCGCTCGCGGCCGGGTGCACCGCGGTGCTCAAACCAGCCGAGGACACCCCGCTGACCGCGCTGTTGCTGGCCGATCTGCTTGCCGAAGCTGGCTTGCCCGACGGCGTGCTCAACGTCCTGACCACGGACAAGCCAGGGGAACTTGTAGAAAAGGCTCTGCAAGACGATCGGATTCGTAAGCTCTCCTTCACAGGATCCACCCGGGTCGGCCAACTTCTGCTGGCCCAGGCAGCGGGTCACATCGTCAAGTCCTCGATGGAACTCGGTGGCAACGCGCCCTTCATCGTGCTCGATGACGCCGACCTCGACGCGGCCGTCGACGGCGCGATGATCGCCAAAATGCGGAACCACGGCCAAGCCTGCACCGCGGCCAATCGGTTTCTCATCCATGAATCTGTCGCGGCAGAGTTCACTTCCAAGCTCGTTTCCGCTATGCGCGCGGTGCCGTCCGCTCCGCTGATCAACGAGCGCGCCGTGACAAACGTCGAAGCGAAGGTGGAATTGTCCGGCGGCACCGTGGTGCTCGGCGGAAAGCGCACTGATCGAGCTGGTTTCAACTATCCGCCGACCGTCGTAACCGACGTTCCGCGCGACTCAGTTCTGGCCCGCGAGGAGATATTCGGTCCAGTTGCGCCGATCTTCGCCATTCACGACGACGCCGACGCGGTCGCTTTCGCCAACGCGACCGAGATGGGTCTCGTCGCCTACGTGTACACCGCTGACCTGGCCAGAGGTTTCCGGCTGGCGGAACAACTCGAGGCAGGCATGGTCGGCCTCAACCGCGGCCTTGTGTCCGATCCGGCCGCGCCCTTCGGCGGTGTCAAAGAGTCCGGCCTCGGCAGGGAAGGCGGCTTCGAAGGCATCGGCGAATACCTGGAAACCACCTACGTGGCAACATCCTGGTAACACAACCGGGATCAAAATCCGAAGAAAGTCGGGTTGACTGGCCCGATTCCGCTCTGGTGTTATCGATTCGCGTTCACCTCCCTGCACTTGAGTGGACTTCGGAAGGACTGATCCGTTGAGCACCAACACCTGGTTCAGCGCGCTCAAAAAATCGGCGGTTGCCATTGTCGGCACCGCCACCATGATCGGACTCGCGTCCCCGGCCGCGGCATCCCCGCCGCCGGGAGCCGACGGTGAGGTCGGTGTCCAGGTCATCGGCGGCACGAGGGCAGCCAAGGGCGAATTCCCGTGGATGGTGCGTCTGTCCATGGGCTGTGGTGGCGCGCTGTACGCGCCGAACATCGTCCTGACCGCGGCGCACTGCGTCACCCGCACCGGCAACAACACCAGCATCACCGCCACGATCGGCGTCGTGGACCTGCAGGACACCACCGCGACCAAGATCCGGTCGACCTACGTCCACCGGTCGTCGACGTACGGCGCGTCCACCGGCGGCGACTGGGCGCTGATCAAGCTGGCCAGCTCGGTCACCAACGTCAAGCCGCTGAAGATCGCCACCACGAAGGAATTCGACACCGGCACGTTCGACATCGCCGGCTGGGGCGACACCCGTGAGGGCTCGCATTCAGGTAGCCGTTACCTGCTCAAGGCCAAGGTGCCGTTCGTGTCCGACACCACCTGCAGGGGCATTGGCGGCTACTACGCCAGCCTGATCCCTGCCGCCGAGATCTGCGCGGGCAACCTGGCCAATGGTGGTGTGGACACCTGCCAGGGCGACTCCGGTGGCCCGATGTTCCGCCGGGATAACGCCGGTGAGTGGATCAACGTCGGAATCGTCAGCCACGGCAACGGCTGCGCCAGGGCCAACGCACCGGGCGTCTACACCGAGGTGAGTACGTTCGCCTCGGCGATCGCCGCCGCCGCTGCCCGGATATAGCTCCGTAGCGAAAACTCCAGGCCCTCGTGGGTGGCTCGGTCAGCGAGCCGCTTACGAGGGCTTCGGCCTGAGCTCGTCAAGGATGAACATCGTGTGCGTGGCCATGACCTCGGGCATGGACTGCAATCTGTCCAGCACGACGTCGCGCAGGGCATCGCTGTCGGTGGTCCGGACAAGCAACAGGCCGTCGTAACCGCCGGACACCATCGCCGCGTGCTCGACCTCAGGCATGTCGGCCAGGCGCTGAGTGAACTCGCGCCACGACCGCTGGCGCAGTTTGACCGCCAGGTACGCCGAAACCGTGTAGCCGTACCGGTGCGGATCGATCGTCGCGTGGTAGCCGGTGATCACACCGGACGAGGTCAGCCGTTCGATCCGGGCGTACGCGTTGGCGCGCGAGACATTGACCTGTTCGGCCAGCTTGCGCACAGAAATTCGGCCATCCGCGCGCAGCAGCTCGACGATGTTGCGATCGACCTCGTCCAGAGCCGGCGCCATCCGTCCATCGGGGGCGCCATGGCCGGACATCTGATGGGACATCCGGACCTCCCGTCGCCGTCGCGTGGACAAGTCGTCTCGGTCTCGGCCGCTAGCGTGGACAACTGTCACGATACCAACTGACCATTCGGTCATGAAGTCGATCGAGGCGAGCCCCGAGCTCACGCTGCCGGGCCAGAAACCCATCCAGCTGGTCGACGAGAACGGGTCGGCCGTCGGAGACCTGCCGGACGAGCGCGTGCTGCGATCCTTGCACCGCGCCATGGTGCTGGGCAGGCGGTTCAACAGGCAGGCGACCGCACTGACCAAACAGGGCCGCCTCGCGGTCTATCCGTCCTCGGTGGGCCAGGAGGCCTGCGAGGTCGGCGCGACCCTGGCACTCGAGGACGACGACTGGCTGTTCCCGACGTACCGCGACACCGTTGCCGTGGTCACGCGCGGGGTGCCTGCCGTCGAGACGCTCACGCTGCTTCGCGGCAACTGGCACTCGGGTTACGACCCGTACGCGCATCGCGTCGCTCCGTTGTGCACGCCGTTGGCCACGAACGGACCGCACGCCGTGGGGCTGGCGCACGCAGCGCGCCTGCGCGGCGATTCCCTGGCTGTGCTTGTGTTCATGGGCGACGGCGCCACGAGCGAAGGTGACGCGCACGAGGCGTTCAACTTCGCGGCGGTGTTCAACGCCCCGGTCGTTTTCTTCATCCAGAACAATCAATGGGCCATCAGCGTCCCGTTGTTCAAGCAGTCCAAGGCGCCCACGTTGGCGCACAAGGCCATCGGCTACGGCATGCCGGGTTACCAGGTCGACGGCAACGACGCGGCGGCCGTCTACACGGTCGTGTCCGACGCTCTCGCCAGGGCACGCTCAGGCGGCGGACCGTCCATTGTTGAAGGCCTGACGTACCGGATCGAACCGCACACCAACTCCGACGACACCAACCGCTACCGCGATCCCGGTGACGCTGAGCCGTGGCGTGCGGCGGACCCGATCATCCGGTTCAACCGCCTGCTAGGCCTGGACGAATCCGCGTACGCCGAGGAAGCCGACCGGATGATGGCCGAGCTGCGCGCTGAGATGAACCAGGACGCGCACGTCGACCCGGCCGACCTGTTCGAACACGTCTACGCCGTCCCGACGCCGAGGTTGCGCGCGCAGCGCGACGCACTGCGGGCCGAGCTCGCGGCGGACCGGGGTGAGGCGTGATGGCCCAGATCAACATGGCGCAAGCGTTGAACCGTGCGCTGCGCGACGCGATGGCCGAGGACCCGAACGTCGTCGTTTTCGGCGAGGACGTCGGGCCGTACGGCGGCGTGTTCACCGTCACCGAGGGCCTCACCGCGCAGTTCGGCGAGGACCGTTGTTTCGACTCGCCGCTCGCGGAATCGGGAATCGTCGGCACCGCGGTCGGTATGGCGATGTACGGCATGCGCCCGGTCGTCGAGATGCAGTTCGACGCGTTCGCCTACCCGGCGTTCGAGCAGATCACGTCGCACGTGGCCAAAATGCGCAACCGCACGCGCGGCAAGGTCGCGCTGCCCATGGTCATCCGCATTCCTTATGGCGGTGGCATCGGCGGCGTCGAGCACCACGGTGACTCGTCGGAGGCCTATTACACGCACACGCCGGGCCTGACCGTGATCACGCCGGGAACCACGGCCGACGCGTACTCGCTGCTGCGGGCCGCGATCGAGAGCCCGGACCCGGTGATCTTCATGGAGCCGAAGTCCCGGTACTGGACCCGCGCGGATCTCGAACTGCCGCAGCGCACCGACCCGATGAACCGCGCGGTGGTCCGCCGGACGGGCCAGGATGTCACGCTCATCTCCTACGGCTCCACCGTGCAGACCTGCATGGAGACGGCCGAGGCAGCCAAGGAAGAGGGCTGGGACGTCGAGGTCATCGACCTTAGGTCGCTCACGCCACTCGATGAGGAAACCGTGTGCGCGTCGGTCCGCAAGACCGGCCGTGCCGTCGTCGTGCACGAGTCCTCGGTGTTCTCCGGGTACGGCGCCGAGGTCGCCGCGACGGTGAGCGAGCAGTGTTTCCACTGGCTGGAGGCCCCGGTGCTGCGGGTTGGCGGTTTTGACGTGCCATACCCGCCGAAGGACCTCGAGGAGCACCAGCTCCCGCACCCGGACCGGATCCTGGACACGATCGCCCGGCTGCAGTGGGAGGACAAGTGAACGTCCGTGAGTTCACCCTGCCCGACCTCGGTGAGGGCCTGGTCGACGCGGAGATCGTGCGGTGGCTGGTCGCCGTCGGCGACGCGGTCGAGGTGGACCAGGCAGTGGTCGAGGTCGAGACCGCGAAGGCCGCGATCGAGGTGCCGGTTCCGTACGCCGGTGTCGTGACCGCGCTGCACGGCGAGGCAGGCTCGACGATCAACGTCGGCGCGCCGCTGCTGTCGGTCGCTTCCGCGGGCCTGTCCGAGCCGGGCGTGGAGACGAGCCCGAACTTGGTCGGCGCCGGAGGCACCAAGCGCGGCCGTCGTCAAGGACGTCGCCGCGCGCTGACAAGTGTCAACGGCTCGGCGGCTCCTGTGGTGAGCCAGGTGGAACCGGCCAGGACTGGGCCGGTCGCGGTGGTGTCTCCCGTGGTTCGCAAGCTGGCCAGGGAGAACCAGGTAGATCTGCGGGGCCTGGCTGGCAGTGGCCCTGACGGCCTTGTGCTGCGTAAAGACGTGGTGGCCGCGATCGAGGGCCAGGCCTCGGACAGCCCGGTGACCAGGATTCCGCTGCGCGGGGTCCGGGGCGTGATGGCCGAGCGGTTGAGCAGGTCCCGCCGTGAGATCCCCGAGGCGACGGTGTGGGTGGACGTCGATGCCACCGGCCTGCTCGCGGCGCGCCAGGAGATCAACAGCGCCGACCCGGCCCGTCCGGTGAGCCTGCTGGCCATGATCGCCCGGTTCTGCGTGCTCGGACTTCGGCGCTACCCGGCGCTGAACTCCACTGTGGACACCGAACGCGGGGAGATTGTGATCTCCGAGGCGGTGCATCTCGGATTCGCCGCGCAAACTCCTCGCGGCCTGGTCGTTCCCGTGGTCAAGGACGCGCAGAACCTGACCACCCGGGAACTGGCCGCGCACCTGGGCCAGCTCACCGAGCAGGCACGGGAAGGCACCTTGCCGCCAGCGAAGATGAGCGGTGGCACGTTCACCGTGAACAACTATGGCGTGTTCGGTGTGGACGGTTCGGCCGCGATCATCAACCACCCCGAGGCCGCGATCGTCGGCGTCGGGCGGATCATCGACCGGCCGTGGGTGGTCGACGGACAGCTCGCGGTCCGCAAGGTCACCGAGTTGACGCTCGCGTTCGACCACAGGGTGTGTGACGGCGAGGTCGCGGGCGGCTTCCTGCGATTCGTGGCCGACTGTGTCGAGCGTCCGACGGCGTTGCTTGGCGACATGTGACGGCGCGCCACCGTGGCCATAGTTGCTGACCTGCGTGTTCAGATGGGGTAGGCGTGGGTTTCGGTCGCTTTGACCGTGACCCACACCTGCAGCCCCGGGCTCAGTGACAGCTCCGCGACCGCTGCCGTGGTCACGTCGGCCAGCAGGTCCGGCGTCCCGGTCAACCGGACGCGCACGGTGTCGGCGTGTTGCTCGATCCCGGCCACTTCAGCGAGCCACGTGTTGCGGGGACTGCCCTCCGGTTTGTTCTTGTGCAGGCTCACTGCGGTCGGCGGGAACGTCACGAACACCGCGCCGTCCATGGGGTGCGCGGTGGTGAGAACGCCGCCGTCATCGAGTTTGATGGTCACGCCGTTGGCCACACCGCGATACAGATTGAGCCCGACGAGGGCCGCGATGTAATCGGTCCGCGGCCGTCTGGCGATCTCGGCGGGCGTGCCCGCCTGCACGACGGCCCCGTTCTCCACGACAAGCAATTGGTCGGCCAACACCATGGCGTCCAACGGATCGTGCGTGACCAACACGGTCGCGCCCTTGTACTCATCCAGGTGTTTACGCAGCTGTGCCCGGATCTGGATGCGTGTCGCGGCATCCAACGCGGCCAGGGGCTCATCGAGCAGCAACAGGTCCGGCCGAATGGCCAGTGCTCGTGCGAGCGCGACCCGTTGGGCCTGTCCGCCGGACAACTGCCGAGGCTTGTTGCGCGCCTGTTGCGCCAGACCGACGCGGTCAAGCCATTCTGCGGCTTCCGCGTTCGCCTCATGCTTGCGCATACCGCGCGCCCGCAGGCCGAACGCGACGTTGTCCAAAGCGGACAGATGCGCGAACAGCAGGTAGTCCTGGAACACGACGCCGATCGACCGCCGCTCCGGTGGCTCGAACACGTTTCGTTCCGGATCGTCGAGTGTCCGGTCGTTCAACTCGACGACCCCGCCCGTCAACGGTCGTAGCCCTGCCAACGCCCGAAGCGCCGTACTTTTCCCAGCTCCATTGGGGCCGAGGAGCGCCAACGTCGTGCCGGGCGGAACCTCGACCTCTGCAGCCAAAGTGAACGATCCTATGTGGACTTGCAAGTTCGCCTGCAAAGTCATGCGCGCGTTCCGATCCATCGGTCGCGCAGGCTGACCAGGATCGCGATGGACACGACCAGCAGCACGAGACTCAACACGGTAGCGCTGTCCGGGTCCTGTTCCAGCGCCAGATAAACGGCCAACGGCATGGTTTGCGTGGTGCCCGGATAGTTGCCTGCGAACGTGATCGTCGCGCCGAACTCACCAAGCGCGCGAGCCCAACACAGAACTGCCCCCGCGGCGATACCAGGAGCCACCGTCGGCAGGGTGACGCGCCGGAACGCCGTCCATCTGGAAGCGCCGAGGGTCGCGGCGGCCTCCTCGAACCGAGGATCGGCGCCACGCAACGCGCCTTCGACCGCGATCACGAGAAACGGCATCGCCACGAAGGCTTCCGCGACGATCACACCCGTTGTCGTGAACGGAAGCGAAAACCCGAACCACGAATCCAAGTACTGGCCGATCACGCCACGCCGTCCGAACACCAGCAGCAGCGCCACACCACCGACCACCGGCGGCAACACCAGCGGCACAGTGACGAAGGCGCGCGCGATGCGCCTGCCCGGAAGCTCAGTCCGTGCGAGCATCCACGCCAGCGGCACGCCCAGCACCAGGCAGATGAGCGTCGCGATCGTGGCGCAGATCAACGACAGCCGCAGCGCCTCGCCGACCTCGGCGGTGCTCAACTGGTCGATCAACGTCGACCACGGCGTCCTGATGACCAGCCCGATCAGCGGGAGCACCAGGAACGCCAGGCCGAGCAGCGCGGGAACGATCAGGACGACCGGAACCCGCGCTCGAACCGCTCTCATGTTGTTCAGTGTGGCTTCTATGGGACGTCAAAGCCTGCCTTGGTCAGCACGTCGCGTCCCGCGGGCGACAGCACATAGTCCATGAAGGCCTTGGCGCCCGTCGCGTTCGGCGCCTTGGTCAGCGTCACGATCGGGTAGTCGTTGATCGCCTGCGCGGCCTCCGGGAAGTCGACGCCGTCGACATCATTGGCCGCGGCGGAGACGTCAGTCTTGTAGACCAGGGCAGCGTCGACCTCGCCGAGCCGGACCTTGGTCAATGTGGCCTTGACGTCCTGTTCCAGCGTGACCGGCTTGGGCGTCAGCTTCGCGGCCTCGAACGCCTTCTTCGCCGCCGCGCCACACGGCACCTGCTCGGCGCACAACGCGAGCTTGACCTCGGGCTTGACGAGGTCCGCGAGGGACGCGATCTTCAGCGGGTTGCCCTTGCCGACCGCGATCTGCAGCTTGTTGCGCACGAAAGTGACCGGGCCGGTCGCCGCGCCGGTGTCGGTGACCTGCTTCATGTTCGTCGGGCTGGCCGAGGCGAACACGTCGGCCGGCGCGCCCTGGTCGATCTGCTGCGCCAGTGCCGAGCTGCCGCCGAAGTTGAACTTGACCTTCGTGCCGGGGTTGGCGGCCTGGAAGTCCTTGCCGATCTGGGTGAACGTCTCGGTCAGCGACGCGGCCGCGAACACGGTGACCTCACCGGTGATCGACTGGCTCGCATTCGATGGCGGAGGGGTGGCTGCTGGTTGGGTTGGGGTGGCGCACCCGACGAGCAGGAGCGGAGCCACAAGCGCGGCCGCAAGCTTCTTCACGATCGTCCTCCGTATCTGCGGAACCAAGCGCAATCTACGTCAGCATCTGCGGAGAACCAATAATCGTTTGCGGACCTTGCTAGCGTCGTAATCATCATGGACATCTGACATCGCCACCCCGTCCGCGCCCGAGGCATGCTGCCCGGCGGACGTCCAACCGAGTTTCTCTGGCGGTGTGCGATGTCTACCTCCCTCTATTTGTCTGCGCGTGACCTGAACAAGGTCTATGGCGACCGACGAGTTCTCGACAGCGTCTCGCTGACCGCGTCCCCTGGGCAGCGCCTCGGGCTGGTCGGTGAGAACGGCGTCGGCAAGTCGACTTTGCTGAAATTGCTCGCCGGTCTTGCCGAACCGGACGCTGGCGAGATCCTCCGGCCGGCGGACTGTGGGTTCCTGGCCCAGGAGCTGCCGTACGCCCTGAATCTGTCCGTCGGCGAGGTCGTCGAAAGCGCACTGGCCGAGATCCGCGACGCCGACCGGCGCCTTGGCGAGCTCAGTACCAGGCTGGACGATCCCGCGGCGCTCGCCGAGTACGGCGAGGTGCTGGAGTGGGCGCAGGCCCACGACATCTGGGACGCCGACCGGCGCGCGGCGCTCGTCATCGAGGGCCTCGGGTTGGCTGGTGTCGGCTACGACCGGATGCTGGGTTCGTTGTCCGGCGGCCAACGGTCCAGGCTGGGCCTCGCGGCCTTGCTGATCAGGCAACCGCAGGCGTTGCTGCTGGATGAGCCCACCAACCACCTCGACGACGAGGCCATGGCCTTCCTGGAGAGCCGCCTGACGCGACTGCCCGGCGTGGTCGTGGTCGCGTCGCACGACCGGGTGTTCCTCGACGCGGTCTGCACGTCGATCGTCGACCTCGACCCGGCACGCGGCGGGATCACGTCGTACGGTGGCGCGTACACCGACTACCTCGACGCCAAGCGCGCCGAGCGCGCACGTTGGGAGCAGCAGTACGAGACCGAGCAGGACGAACTGAAGCACCTCAAGCACTCCGTGGCGGTGACCGCTCGCGGGGTCGCGCACAACCGGGCGCCCCGGGACAACGACAAGATGGGCTACAACTATCCACGCACTGCTCTGACCAGCCACTATGGAGTTTGTGATCTTGTTGGGCCGTCCTCAGGCCGCGCTAGCTAGCTAGGAGGCCGCTGAATTAGGGTGGTTTGCGGGTTGGTTGTCACCGAGTGATGGCAGGCGAGGACCTGGGCCTTGCTGATTCATGGGCGATGCTGGGCGTTCAGGGAGCCCAGGGCGGTTGCTCGACGAGGTTCACAACTCCCAAGACTGGGGGTTGGGCCGTGGTTTCCCTCAGGTAGCCAGGGTCCAAGCGCCCGCCGTATGGGTCAGGCCGCGACCGATGAGGTTGCGGAGGTTCAAGGCTGCGGTGCGGCGTTTGAGCCAGGCGTTGTTCTTGCCGGTGCCTAGATATCGGAGTTTGAGACGTCGGCCACCGCGGCTGGCGATCTGGGAGATGACCCGTTCCACGTTGGGGCGGAACGTCCTGTAGCTCTCGCGCAGTTCGGGCTTGTCCGCCCAGTCGCGTCGGGCTTGGCGCAGCAGGTCATCTCGTGGGTGCAGAACGATTTTACGGCCGGTCTTGGACGTGGTGCACTGTGCACGCAGTGAGCAGGCACGACAGAGAGCGCCAAAGGTGGCGACCCGGGTCCGGCTGATCGGGCGGGTGATGTCGTTGGGGCAGGTGACCGTGCCCGCTTGCTCGTCCACGGTGAAGTCGTCCACGGTGAAGTCGTCCACGGTGAAGTCGTCCACGGTGAAGTCGTCCACGGTGAATCCGCCCTCGACCGGAGCCCGCAGCGGCTTGGGCTTGATCACCGCCTCATGCCCGGCATCGTCGATCCCACCGCGTAGATCCCCTGTGCCATAGGCGGAATCGCCGTACCACGCGCGCTTGCCGTCCTCGGCGTCGAGGAACTCCTCGGCCACAGCGGGGTCGGAGTTCTCCGTGCCGGCGGCCGTGGTCACCTTCTCGTCGGTGACGATCCCGGTCTCGGGCTCGGCCGCCACGTGCGCCCGATACCCGTCCCGCCGGTTCTCCGGGGACTTGCGGGTATGCCGCGCATCCGGATCCACTGTGGACACCACCCGGTCCGGGGCGACCTTGCGGGCGATCCGCCACCGCCCATCAGTGCCGTCACTGCCCTCGGCGGGCTCGGCATCCTGACCGGCGACCAACGCCAGCAACGCCAACGCGAACTCCGCGTCGCCTTCCAGTTCGGTATCGGCCAGCGCCGCCACCAGCGCGTTCGCATCGTTGACCAGCGCGGAGACCAGCGCGTCCCTGGCGGCCGGGTCGTCCCAGTCGATCCTCGGCTTGTCCGGCCGACTGTAGTCATGGCCGGTACACACCTTCGCGATCTGCCCCGCCGCGCCGGGCACCTGCCGATCCACCCGCCGGATCGCCGAGATCAGCTGGGTGATGGTGTCCTGGGTGGCGACCGCGTCGGCCAGGATCGTGGAATCCACCGCCCGCTTGCGGCGGCCACGCAGGATCCCGGTCTCCTCGACGACCGTGCGCACCGCGTCGTTGATCCGATGCGGCCGCCCCGAGGTGGCCAGTCGTTTGCGCCAGTACACCAGCGTCGAGGGGTCGAATCCCTTGTCGTCCAATGCCATCCCGGTCGCGACCTTCCACCGCAGGTCACACCGGGCCGCCTCAGCGGTCTCCCGATCCGAGAGATCATGCAGGGTCTGCAACACCAGGATGGAGGCCATCACCGACGCCGGGATCGAGGGCCGTCCCTTGCCCGAGGGGAACAGATCCTCGAACTCTCCATCGGGGAACAGATTCCGGCGATGCCCGGCCAGGAACGCGAACATGCTCCCCGCCGGGACCAGATGACCGACCAGCGCCTCCGCGTCCAGCAGCTCCCGATCACCACGCTCCACACCCTGCATGAAACGATTCTCCCAGCTCAAACCCACATCCTGGGGCGACACGCCGATTATTCAGCGGCCTCCTAGAGGCAAAGCTGGCGAAACTGCCGAAGATCGTCATGCCCGCGGTGACGTTGGACGGCGCGTCGGACGGCAGCAGTCCGCCGACCGATGGAACGGCGTCAGCGAAGTTCTACACGGGCCGTCGCGTGCATCACGTGGTGCCCAGGGCAGGCCACAACTTGCCGCAGGAGACGCCGAAGGCCTTCGTCAACGCGGTTCTGGAAGTCGCTCGGTAGGCCACCGATGGTACGTGCTCAAGCTTCCCGTGGTCAGCGGCCTATTTCGGCCAGCGTGCGGGTGACGTTCTGCTCGGCGATGTCCTGCATGGCGTCCTGGCCGGGGAAGTCGGTGCCGACCAGGCTCATCGGTCCGGCGATGAGCGACAGGGTCAACGCGAGCCGGTACAACCGAAGCCGGTCGATATCGAGGCCATCGGTCTGGAAATGCGAGTAGTCCGGCCCGAAGCGCAGCGCGAGGACGTCGTGCTCCCACTCGATGTCGAAGTACATCGCGCCTTCGATGTCGATCAGCACCGGCTCACCGGACGCGGTGGCGAGGACATGATCCGGCCCGAGCTCGGCGTGGATCAAGCCGTACTCGGCCCGAGCCCGCACGGCCGCGCGGCGAGAAGTCAGCTCGTTGGCTAGTTCGTACCGCACAGCCGCGATTTCCTCGACTTGGTGTGCGGCATCCGACAGATGCGAAAACGCGCGCCGCACGATGATGTCCTCGACAAGCGAGTCCGGCTGAAGTCCCTGCCTGCCGAAGCGGTCGCTGCGGCGCTCATGCATCGCCCGGACCATCGAACCCAACCGCGCCAGCGCGGGTTGATCGAGCGACCCACCCGAGATGTCCTCGACCAAGATCGTGTCGCCGCGCCGCTCGATGATCTCCGGCACCCGTACACCAGCCGCGACCAATTCGGCGTGTGCATGCACGAACAGATCGGCGCCAGAGGCGTGCGCGAACAAGTCGTCGGAACGCTGCTGCGGCCAATACGTCTTGTCCCACACGTACGAGACGCACGTCGAACCGTCCCGCAGAACCAGCCGTTTCACCGTCTTGGTCGTACCGCCGAGTAACTCGACTTCGGAGATCACGTCCACAGTTCGGAAGGTAGTCACATCGAGCGGTCGGTACATTGCCTTTTGTGACTGAGGGCGAGGGGAGGGTCGTTGCCGGGCGTTATCGCCTTGCGCAACGGCCGATCGGCCGCGGTGGAATGGGCGTCGTGTGGCGTGCCCACGACGAGTACCTGCACCGCGATGTGGCGATCAAGGAACTCCGGCTTGGCGAGTCGGCCGACCCCGCTGACTCGGCGGCGGCCGTGCGCAGAATGCTGCGGGAGGCAAGAGCCGCGGCCAAACTCAGGCACCCTGGCATCGTCACCGTCCACGATGTGGTGATTGAGGACGATCTGCCGTGGATCGTGATGGAGCTGATCGAGGGACGGTCGCTCGCGGACATCCTCGACAACGACGGCCCGCTGCCGCTCGACCAGGCCGCGCAGGTAGGGATCCAGATCCTGCGTGCGCTCGACGCCGCGCACCAGCGAGGCGTGCTGCACAGGGACGTCAAACCCGCCAACATCATGCTCGACGGTGAACGCGTTGTGCTGACGGACTTCGGAATCGCGGTCATCGACGGTGCGTCCGCGCTGACCGGCACCGGACAGATGCCGGGCTCGCCCGAATACATCGCGCCGGAACGAATCGACGGGCACGAGGCAACGCGAGCGGCGGACATGTGGGCTGTCGGCGTGACGCTGTACGCCACGGTCGTCGGCCGTTCTCCGTTCAAGCGCAAGGACATCCAGAGCACGTTGGCCGCGGCCGCGTCGCGTGACCCGGATCCCGATCCGCGGATTGGCCGGTTGTGGCCGGTCATCCAGGGTTTGCTGCGTAAGCAGCCGGCCGAACGGATGGCGGCCAATGACGCGGTCGAGCGGCTCACGACTTTCGCGGGCAGCCTGACTCCGCGGGGCGGCCTGCCGAGGCCGCCGACCGAAGGCCCTACCTGGGTGGACAACCCGTCTGACCAGGTCACGGTGGTGGCCGAGACCGCGCCGAACACCCGGACCGCGCCGCCGTTGATGCCGCCACCTGTCTACCGGCAGCCCGTCTCGCCCGCGGACATCACGCTCGATCCGATTTCCATCAGGCCACGCAGGAAAAACCACGGGATCCTGATCGGCCTGGGTGCCGTGCTGGTGGTGGCGATCGTGGTTGTGGTGGTGGCGTTGACCCAGAAGGATCCGCCAGCGGCACAGCAAAACCAGCCACCGTCAGCAGCTGCGAGCAGTGCGCCGGCGCTCGTGCCACACCAGGAGACTCTGGGCTTCACGATCAGCGTCCCGGACGGGTGGAAGCGCTCGGAGTCCACGCAGGGCGACCGCAGTGACGTGCTCTACATCGGCCCGCAGCCCGATCCGCAGGTGGGCGCACCCGAGGTGCAGGTACGGCGGGACACGACCGGCACCACCGCGCGCCAATACCTGGCCAACAGGCAGGAAAGCGTTCGCACCGACCGTGAGAACATCGACTACAACGGCGACTTGAACGGTGACCAGCTCGAGTACCAGCACGGTTCCGCAGCGGGACCCGTGCGCTATCACGTTCTGGCCAAGGCTGTCACGGATAACCAGAACCGGCTGTACGTCGTGACGTTCACGCTGCACGCGAACGACCAAAAGACGCTGCAGACCGAATGGGACGCCGTGGCACCGGTCGCCACAGCCATTTTCAACAGCTTCAAGTTCACCGCCTGACCTGTGGGAACGTTCATCCGGGACCCCTCCCGAAGGGGCACCGATAGGTTCCGGGGTGTGTTGAAGCGGAGCAGGCCGTTCGCTCTGGTCACCGTTCTCGTCGTGGGCGCCTTGGTTGCCGCGCTCACCGGCGCGGCGACGCCGTTGCCCGCCGGGCAGTTCGCGCTGTCCGGCCACTGGGTGTTCAACTCGGTTCTCCAGGTGGTCTTCCACATCGACGGCGCGACGACGAACATCGACGCGCACGCCGACGTGAACGGCGAACCGGGCAGCCAGGTCGTGCAGAGCGACACCCACGGGTACGTCGTCGGACCGAGCGTGATCACCAGGTTCGACAAGGCAACGCTGACCACACTGGAGAGCATCAGCCCGCCTGCCAACGAACTTCCGGTGTTCATCGAGGTCGTCGGCGGGCCGTATCTGGTGTACCGCAACGCGGGAAAGGTCGTCCGGCTGTCCGATCCGCCGACCATCGTGACCATCGGCGGCGCGGTCGGGACGCCGATCGTGACAACGGACGGCACGATGTGGCTGCACCGCCAGGATGTCGGGCAGATCTGCACGATTGCCAAGAACGCCGACCGGATCGGCGGCTGCGCCGTCAGTGTCCCGCCTGGACATCCCGGCGCCATGACCATTGTGGACGATAAACCGGCTTTTGTGGACATGTTCGCCGGGACGCTGCACGTGATCGACGGCGGCAAGCTTGGCGCGGGCGTGCCGATCGGCGTCCCGTTGTCGCCAAGTGCCAGGCCGGCGACGACAGAAGTCGGCGGCAAGATCGCGATCCTCGATCCGCAGAAGCAGACCCTCATCCTGGCGGACACCAAGAACCCGCCGGAGAAGGCGCTCACGGTCGCGCTGCCCGTCGGCGACTACGACGGCCCGATGTCCACGGGTGACGTGGTTGTCTTGGTAGACAGGCAAAGCGGCAACGTGTTGACCTACACCCCAGATGGCGCACGCAAGGACACCAAGCCGATCAAGCAGAAGGGCGGAACGCCAAGGCTCGCCCGTGGCGAGGACAACCGGGTGTACGTCGAAGACGCCGACGGCACACAGGTTGTGGTCGTAGCCAGGGACGGCGCCGTACGTGACGTGTCCACGGCGGAGCGCCCGGCACCACCCGACACCAAAGCTGACCGGCCGAACGCGGGCGGCTCGTCCGACATCCAAGTCCAAGCACCGGTGCCACCAAGGCAAACAACGACGAACACGCCACGTCCGCCCACAACGACGCCGCCTCCTGTGCCAGCGGGCCGTCCTGGTGTGCCGCTTTCGGTTACGGCGTCGGCTGGCAATGGTTCGGCGACCGTCAATTGGGGTGCTGCACCCGACAACCGTGCCGACATCACGGCGTACCAGGTGACGTGGCGTGCGAGCACTGGGCAGACGGGCGCGATGACCGTAGGCGCCGGAGCACGGCGAGCGACCGTGAACGGCCTGACCAACGGCGTCAGCTACGTCATCACCGTCGCAGCCACGAACCGCATAGGCACTGGCGCAGGGGCGTCGGCCGCTGCTGTCACACCGCGGGCACCGGTCTCACCAGCCGATGCTCCTACCAACGCGAGAGCGAACTTCGATGAGAACGACCGGCCTACTCGGGACGTGACGGTCACCTGGGGCCAACCCGCGCTCAACGGCGGCACGTTGGTGCACTACCAAGTCACTGCCACCGGCCTCGGCACACGTCAGGTCACTGGAACCTCGACAACGTACTCGCAAGTGCAGGCGACCAGCGTGATCACCTTCACGATCCGGGCGATCACAAGGACATCGGACGGGCAGCTCACCGGCGCGCCAGCCACCGCGGTGCATCGGGACAACCAAGCCCCGCCGCCGGGTGGTGGCACTCCCCGGATCCAGATCTCCCAGGGCACTGCGTCCAGTACCGACAACTGCCATCGGCCGAACTGCTTCTGGGTGAACACCAGACTGACCGGGTTCCAGCCGAATACGACATACCGGCTCACGCTGAGGTCGCGTGCCAACACCGGCGGAGTCGTCACCGAAAGCGCGCGGACGAACGCGAGCGGCACCTTGCAATACAACGAGTTGAACTACGACGTGCCAGGTCAGACCGTGTGGGTGACCACGCAGGGCCCGAACGGCCAGGTCAAATCGAACGAGATCACGTGGAGGGCTGGATGAGCGTGTCGGCAGGCGAGGTCTACGCGCGGATCTCGGACAACGTGCAGCGCGTGCTGCGCGGCAAACCGCAGGTCGTGCGGCTTGCCGTCGCCGCGCTGCTCGCCGAGGGACACCTGCTGATCGAAGACGTCCCCGGCCTCGGCAAAACGACCCTCGCCCGGTGCCTTTCGCGCAGCATCAACGGAACCTGGAGCCGCATCCAGTTCACGCCGGACCTGCTGCCGGGTGACATCACTGGCGTGCAGGTCTTTCACCAGAACGACGGCAAGTTCGCGTTCCACCCCGGCGGAGTGTTCGCCAACATCGTCCTGGCCGACGAGATCAACCGTGGTACGCCGAAAACCCAGTCCGCGCTGCTGGAGGTCATGTCCGAGCGGCGGGTCACGGTCGACTCGGTCCGCCACGAGGTCCCGCGGCCGTTCCTGGTGATCGCCACACAGAACCCGATCGAGATGGCCGGAACGTACCGGTTGCCTGAAGCACAGCTCGACCGGTTCCTGATGCGCCTGCAGATCGGCTACCCGGACCTGAAGTCCGAGGTCATGGTCATTCTGAGCGACTGCGCGGGCGTCGACCCTGACGAACTCCCCGCTGTGGTGGACATTCCGACGTTGCAAGCGGCTGTTGCCGAGGTGCGGTCGGCTCGCGTGCACACAGCTGTTGTGGAGTACGCGGCCACGATCGCCGCGGCAACCCGTCAGCACGGGGATTTGCGTTACGGCGCAAGCCCTCGCGGCAGCATCGCGCTTGTCCGTGCCGCACAGGCGGTTGCGGCGACTTATGGGCGCCCGTTCGTGACGGTCGATGACATCAAGGAAGTCGCGCATCCTGTGCTTGACCATCGGCTGATCCTCACGCCGGATGCGGAGTTGCGGCAGCGGCGGCCGGAGGACATCGTCGGCGAGCTGCTCAACGAGATTCCCGTTCCTGTGGTGACAGGGGCCTGAGTATGCGGCTGACCTGGCGTGGCATCGTCACTCTCGTCGCTGCGGTGGTTTTGATCGCCGCGGGCGTGTTCGCGGGTTATGCGTTGCTGATTGCCTTGGGTGCGATCGCGATCGGTGCGGTTGTGGCCGCGCTTGCCGTTGCTGGTCGCAAACCTCGGGTCGAGGTGGCCAGGGACGTGTACCCGGACCGGGTTGAGCGCGGTAGCCGTGCTGGTCTGACCCTTCGCGTGTATAACCCAGGAACACGGCGGCAGCCTGGGTTCACGGCTGTGGATCGCTTGGGCGCCAGTACTTTGAAGGTTGCTGTACGTTCGTTGGCACCCAATTCGGAACAGTCCTATTTGAACGAATTGCCCACGTGGGAACGTGGTCGACATGAAGTCGGTCCGTTGACCTTGCGACGCAGCGATGCCTTGGGGCTTGGGCAAAGCGAGTTGTTCGTCGGGACGACGGCAACGATTTGGGTTTACCCTCGGACTCATCCGGTCCGTGCTGTCGCCAGTGGACTTCCGTTGCACCATCATGAAGGTGCCGCCAATGAGAACTCGCCGCGTGGATCGCTGGACATTCGGGAAGTGCGGGAGTATGTGCCTGGCGACGAGGTCCGGCACCTGCACTGGAAAGCGACCGCGCGCACCGGGCAGCTGATGATCAGGGATTACGCCGACCCGCAGCAGCCGCAGTTCACGGTGCTGCTGGACAACCGTCAGGTGATCCCGGCGGCGCCCGAGTTCGAGGAGGCTGTGGAAGTCGCGGCCTCGCTGGTAGTCGCGGCGGCGAAAGCGGACAGCCGGTGCCAACTGGTCACTTCCGGCGGGCTTGACATCGTGACCACTCCTGGCGCCTCGGCTGTCCAGCGGTTGCTGGACGAGCTCTGCGTGCTGGAACGGGCTGAGAACACGGATCTTCCACTCGTGCCTAGGGCCTTGGCGCAGTCCTGGGGTGGTCAGTTCGTTGTGATTTCCTCGGCCGTGAGTGCTGCTGATCAGGCTGCTTTGGCGATGTTGCGGGCACGGTACGCGGACCTTGTCGTGATCAACTTGGGTCGTCCGGCTGTGGTTGTCCCCGGGGCCAAGATCCTGAAGCCCGCGAATGCCGTCGACGCGACCAGGCAATGGCAGTCGGTGATCGCGCGATGAAACGGGTTTTTGCCGTGAAGGCCACCTTCGCGGAGTCTGACGCACCAAAAGCGGCCCTCGCGAGGCTTCGGGCTCTGTGGATCGTGTTGGCCTCGGCGATTGCCGGGCTGTTGTTCGCGCCAGTCTTCGGTTTGCGGCCCCTGCTGCTTCCGATCGCTGTTGTCCTGGTGGCTTGCTATGGTGCGGTCGAACTGTGTATTCAGGTCAAGGTGCTTCAACCGTGGCGGCCGCTGACCATGGCCGTTCTCGGGCTGTTTGCCTTGAGTGTCACCATGTTCGGATCTGTGGACGTAACCGCTCTTGCGGCCGGTGTGACGGATTCGTGGCAGCTCACGTTGCAGTCGACCTGGCCTGTGCGGCCTGACGCCGAGCTGATGTTCTTCGTGCCGCTGCTGGTTTTGCTCGCGGCTGTGATCGGGATCGAACTATTGCGCTGGCCCGCGGTGGCTTTGGTACCTGCCGTCGCGGTCCTTGTGCTCAGTCAAGCCTTCGTGGCATTGACCGGAGTCACGGCTGTCCTTGCCGCGCTTGGGTTTGCTGTTGTGGCTGCTGGGTTGTACATGCCTGTGCGTCCTGGGCTGGTGCTGATTCCCACGGTCGTCCTCGGCCTTGTGGGCGCGGCCGTGGTTACTGTTGTGGACACTGGTGAGCCGTATTCGTTGCAGCAGAGTGATGTCGCGCAGGTGCCGTTGCCGCGAACCATCAGTCCGCTGACCGAGGTTGCCGCGAGACTGTCCAACCCAGAGACTCCGGTGTTCAGCTACACCACCACCGGGCCCGTTGACCGGTGGCGGTTGGTCGTGCTGAACCAGTTCAACGGGGTCTCCTGGGAGCCTGATGACAACTACCGCAGGCTTGGGTCGCAGGTGGGACCGTCCACTGGTGCGCAGGTCCGTGAGTACACGGCGAAGATCAAGGCACCAGAAGGGCAATGGTTGCCCAGCCAGTCGATGCCTGCTTCGGTCACGGGCACGGCACCGCTCATCGACCAGTCGACCGGCGCTTTGCTTGTGCGTGAACGGAAAGGCGCCTTGCAGTACGACCTGAGCTGGTGGGAGCCGCAGGTCGACGACGACCTGTCCGGTGCCGCACTGTCCTCTTCGGAAACTCCTGGCCCGGTTGGCGAAATCCCGCCGGGGATTGAGGACTTGGCGCGTAAGGCGACTGGAGGAGGGCGGCCTTCGTTCCGGACAGCCTTGGTTTTGGAGCAGTACCTGCGCGGCAACTACAACGTGGCGACGGGTACGGAACTTCCGACTGGCAGTGGATGGCCGCAGTTGCGGGAGTTTTTGTTGGAGAGTAAGCGAGGCACGAGCGAGCAGTTCGCTGCTTCGTACGTGGCTTTGGCGAGGATCGTCGGCATCCCGGTGCGGCTCGCCGTGGGATACCGGGCTCCGCAAGCTCCTGCTGGCGCCGAGACTGTGGTGCACAATCGCGATGTCCTTGCGTGGCCAGAGATCGCGGTCGCTGGAATTGGTTGGGTGCCGCTTGACCCGGTTGGTGGCGCCGCCGGTGCGGGACCCGCGCCGTCACGGTTGGCACAGATCACCGCGAAGGCACGGGCCGACCTGCCGCCGCCGAGCCAGTTGCCGGAGCAACCTTTGCCTCCCCGGCCGCCGGAGGACGAGCCAGGCGGGTCGATCAACATCTGGTTCATTGCGCTGGCCGTGCTTGTCGCGCTTGCTGTTTTGCTTGTCCTCGCGATACTGGCGATTCCGCTGGGGAAAGCGATCCGGACCCTGCGTCGCAAACGTCAGACCGGGGCGAATGGTGTGGTGGCCGCGTGGTGGGAGGCCAGGGATCTGCTGCGCGCTTACGGAACGCGCGTGACGCCCGGCATGACCGCGCGCGATCTGGCTCGTGCGTCCACTGATGGGTCTATTGTGGATAGTTTGACCGGGTTGGCGACGCAGATGGATGTCGCTATGTGGTCGGGTATGGGCACGAATGACAGCCTGGTTGCCGAGGCGTGGACTTCGGTCAACCGGATCCGCAAGTCTTTGGCTGGACGGCCGTTGGCTGAGAGGTTCCGGGCGGTGTTCGCGATCAGATGACGCACACACTGCTTGGCCGTGGCCCGGTCGCCGCCGTGTACGCCACCACCGCCTCGGGACAGCCCGTGGCGGTGAAGGTGTTTCCCGGCAAGTTCGACCGCAAGACGCTTACGTTGATCGAGCGTGAACGCCTCAAGCTCGTGAAACTCGCTGGCACGCTGCCGATTCTGCCGATCGAGGCGATTGGCCAGTGGGAAGGCAAGCACGCGCTGCGAATGGAACTGTGCTCCGAGTCGTTGAGTGGGCGCGTGCAGCGTAGTGGCGCGCTTGATGTCGAGGATGTCGTGGAACTGGGCTACGGCATGGCTTCCGCGCTCGCCGCCGCTCATTCGGTTGGGATCCTGCACGGCGGTGTCAGCCCGCATAACGTTCTGTACCGGGCCTTTGGGCCGCCGGTTCTTTCGGATTTCGGCGTCGCGATCCGACAGTCTTTTCGCCGTAACCCGTTGCACGCCATCGAATGTATCCCGCCGGAGACCCTGCGGTCCGGTGTGATCGATCAACGCACGGATGTCTATGGCCTCGGTGCGGTGCTGCATTTCGCGTTGACCGGGCAGTCGCCGCATCCGAGCCGGATCGGTGAACAGCCGGGGGAGCGCGTGCTGCGCGTGCTCGGCGATCCTGTTCCGGCCATCAGCAGGCCTGATGTCCCGATTGAACTGTCCACAATGGTTGCCAGGATGCTGACGCCGGAAGCCGAACGCCGTCCGGATACGGCCACGTGGGCAATGGAACGTCTCGGCAAGATGCTGCCTCGGCCCGTGCCGCACATCGCTTTGCCACAGGCTCGTCGGCGGTCCAAGGTTCCGTATTTCGTCGCTGGCGGTTTGGTGGCTGCCGGTTTGGCTGTTGCGCCGTTCCTGTGGCCGTCTTCTTCGCAAACCGACCCACCTGCCACTGTACCGCCGCCTCCGTTGGTCACTTTGGATCTGGCGGAACCGGTGGATCAGGGCGATCACGTCCTGCTGAAATGGGCGAGCTCCCAGCCGCTCGACAGTGTCGTCGTGGTCACCCCGGACGGCGGCGGCCAGCAGTTCGTCAACGCTGAGCGCGGGACGTCGATCCGCGTGCCGGTCAAACCGGCCGGTGGATATTGCTTCCAGGTCCGTGGGACGAACGCGTCGCAGATTTATTTGAGCCAGTCGAAACCGGTCAGAGGGGCGGTGTGCCAGAGGTGAACATGAACCCAGAATTGAGGTATGCGGGCGGATTGCTGTTGCCACAAGGACATGACAGCCTCGCCCACGGCGTGCCAAGAGCGCTGTCCGGATCCGTGCACGCATTGGCACTGGGCGGCGGATACTCGGTCGGCCCGTCCGAAGGCCGAATCGTCTACTTCGGACGTAACCGCCCAGAGGTGCATATCTGCATTGGCGAGGACGACCGCCAAGTCAGCCGCAGACACGGTGAACTGAGGCACTGGCAAGGCCGTTGGTGGCTACGGAACACCGGCCGCCGCCCAATCAGACTCCCGCGTTCCCAATGGCTTTTCGCCGACGAAGAAGCCATCCCGTTGGCCGAAGGCTACACACCGCTGCACGTCCCCGGCTCCCGCGAACGCGAGCACCTGCTCGAAGTCTTCGTGACCGGAGCGGACGGCAACAAACCAGGGTCGAAACACACCGAGCAGACCGACATGCCCCGCCGCTATGCGATGAGTGACGAGGAAAAGATGGTTCTGGTCGTGCTCGGCCAGCGATACCTGTTGCACGATCCCGGCGCCCGCCCGCTGACCTGGCAGCAGGCCGCAGACCAATTGGCCGAACTACGCCCGGAGGTCGCGTGGACGGCCAAGAAGGTCGAGCACCGCGTGAAGACCGTGCGTGAACGCCTGTCGGCCGACGGCGTGCCCGGCCTGACCCGGGAGGAAGTCGGCGAACCGGTTGGCAACGCCCTTAACGACAATTTGCTTCGGGAGTTGCTGCGATCGACGACCCTCGTACCCAAGGATCTAGTTTTGCTTGACTGACTTGACGTACCGGTTGGCCGGAACGTGCATGCCAACCGCTTGGTGATCGAAAGGTCCTTCGTCCACCCAGCCGTTACGCTCGTAGAACTTGCGGGCCCGGGTGTTTCCTGGGACGACCGCGAGCCATGCGCGGTCGTGCCCGTTCCTGGCGACCTGGTTCTCTGCCTCTTTGATGAGCAACGCGGCCACACCGCTGCCTCGGTGTTCAGCGGAGACGTAGACCTGCTCGACCTCGTCGCCGACAACCATGACGAACCCGGCGACGGCACCGCCCACGATGGCCACCGTCGTGTCCTCGACCCGCTTCGGCGCCCGCTGCCAGAAGGACTCCTTGGTCCGCGCTGCCGTGAGTGCGTCGGGCACGTTGCCCAGGTGCCCGTCTTGCCAGCCCTGGTACCAGATCGCCGCGACCTTTGGCGCGTCTTCGGCCGTGGCCGGTCTTACGTCGACATTCCCCATGCACCGCAGTATGCATGCCCGGGTCGTGCGATTCGCATAGTTCGGTGATGACATCGTGCGGGTTCTTGTTGCGCGGCCATGGCTGCACGCTCAGTGCATGATGATGCTGACAGTCAATCGCCGGTTTGCCCGGCACTACGTGGAAATGCTTGCGGCGATGGTCGCGGGCATGCTGCTGTTCGGTCCATTGTGGCCCTCGGTGCCAGGTCCGGACGTTCAAGCTTTGGTGATGGCCACGAATATGACCCTCGGTATGGGGATCTGGATGCGAATCCGTGACCATAGCTGGCGGGCCATAGCGGAAATGGGCGCGGCGATGTACGTACCGTTCCTGCTGTTGCTCGGTCCTTTCTGGCTAGGGCTCCTTTCAGCCGATGTCCTGATGATTGGCGGGCACGTGCTGATGCTGCCTTTCATGCTCGGACTAATGCTGCTGCGGCGCGACGAGTACAGCCACCATCGGAACCATGTTGCCAAGGGGTTCTGGCAGGAACGCTGGCCGACATGGCTGGCATTGCTGGCCACGATCGACAACTGGGTCCGGCCGATGTATCCGCCTGCGGTCGTGATGATGATCCTGCCGACGGCATATCTGGTGATCGGGGCCTTTCGCAAGCGTTTGCGCGAACCTGGCGTGCTGTCCCTTCAACTCGGCCAATTCGCGGCCTACCTGGTGCTTGTGGGCCTCGCCCTCTCGGTGCCGGAGGAGGTTGCGAAGTACCTGATCGGCGCGGGTTGGCTGGCGCACGGGATCTGGGATTACTTCCATCACCGCTACGACAAGGTCGTGCCGCGGGCGTTCTCTGAATGGTGTGGTGTGGTGGATGTGGTTATCGGGATCACGATCATCTTGTTGGCATGACCATCTTGCGGCCTGCTGAGTCGCCGCCGTCGATCTGGACGCCGATTCCGGTCATGAATCGGAAGTCGTCGGACGCCAGGCCGAGTACGGCGTCGGCGATCTCGTCGACCTCCGCCATTCGCTCCATTCCGCCGACGTTCAGTGGGCCCCACAGTTTCTTGAACATCTCCCAATCCGGGTCGGGAATGCCGGGCGGGCGGGCGAATGGTGTGTCCGTCGTGCCCGGCATGATCGCGTTGACACGGATTCCCTGTGTTCCGTACGCCAGGGCGACCGCTTTGATCAGTCCGTTGATTCCGGCTTTGCTCGCCGAGTACGCCGCGCCGTCGGGCCGGGCTCGTTCGGCGGAGGCGGACGAGGTGCAGATGATCACGCCGCTCTTGGCCTTGAGCATGTGCGGAACCTGGTGCTTGATCGCCAGGAACACGCCACGCACGTTGGTGTTCATCACATCGTCCCAGTCAGCGAGCTTGACTTCGTGCGGCAACCCGGGCCCGCGGATGCCTGCGTTGTTGAACGCGATGTCCAGCCTGCCGTAACGCGAGACGACCTGGTCGACGAAAGTTTTCACCTGGTCCTCGTGCCGGACATCGGCCTGGATGTACACGGCCTCGCCGCCCGCTTTCCGGATCTGCGCGGCGACCTCGTGGCCCAACGCGGCCCTTCGCCCGCAGAACCCGACCTTCGCGCCTTGAGCCGCGAAAGCGATGGCTGTGGCCTTGCCGATGCCGGACGTGGCTCCGGTGATCGCCACGACCTTGCCGTGAAAGCGACGCTTGGGTGTCGCGGCCGCTGCGGGTGTGGCGGCGGAGAGCATGGCCCCGCCTGCCGCGCCCGCCAACAGAGTGCGCCTGTTCATCCTCGATCCCTTCCGATGTGGTCTGCGGGATCAGCATCTCTGAGAGGGCATCTGATCTTGGTTGGGGCGATATGTCTGTGTCGGGTGACGGCTGATACCTTGATCAACTTGTGGGGTCCCGGCGTGCGTACCGCAGCGACTTGTCCGATGCTCGCTGGGCGTTGATCGAGCCAACGCTGACGGCGTGGCGTGCTGCCCGGCGTGGGCCGGGAACCGTGATGCGCGTGCATGACTTGCGGGAGATCGTGAACGCGATCCTGTACGTGTGCCGGACCGGGATCGCCTGGGAGTATCTGCCGCACGACTTCCCGCCCTGCAAGACGGTTTATGACTACTACGCCAAGTGGGAAGCCGATGGCACAACGGAAACGCTGCATGACCTGTTGCGTGACCAAGTCCGCGTCGCGAAAGGCCGCGCTGCTGCCCCGACGGCGGCGATCATCGACTCGCAGAGCGTGAAAACCTCCTGCAATGTCAGCGAATCCAGTCAGGGTATCGACGCGGGCAAGAAGATCAAGGGCCGCAAACGGCACATCGCCACCGATGTGCTCGGCCTGCTGCTGGCGGTAATCGTGACCGCGGCGTCGGTGCAGGATTCCGCTGGCGGGCAACAGGTTCTCGATCATCTCGCCGCTGCGCATCCGACCGTGTCGGCGGCATGGGTGGACGGTGGCTACAACAACACAGTCATCCGTCATGGAGCCCAGCGGGGTATCCGGGTTGAGGTCGTCAAACGCCCTTCTGCCAAGGGATTCCACGTGTTGCCCCGGCGGTGGGTAGTGGAGCGCAGTCTGGGCTGGCTGATGCAACACCGCCGACTCGCGCGCGACTACGAAGCCCTGCCCCAGCGGTCGCGCACGATGGTCCACTGGGCGATGACTAACATAATGAGCCGCACCCTGACCGGGGAATCCACCCAAACCTGGCGAAACGATCCACCCAAAGCAGACATTCTTGCCTAACTAAGATCAGATGCCCTCTGACACGCCAGGCCTGGCGGATCCGCCCAGCGGCCGGGGTCGCGGCCAGTTGGGGGAGTTCTCAGGTTCGGTTGGCTACTGTGCTTTCGTGGTGCACACCTGGCTTGATCAGTTCTTCGACCGGCGGGCTGTGCCGCTACGGCTGGCCGTCCTTGTGGCCGTGGCCGGAAGCTATTTCCTGGCGTTCGAGACCCCGACTGTGTTGGACGTCGTGTTTGTGGCCGGGGCTGTGCTGGCGATGGCCGCAGGTCCCAGGTGGCCGTTGGCTGTCGTTGTCGCGCAGGCCGGTTTGCTCGCGGTGGCCCCGGCAGGCGCGAGTCATCTGGCGTTGAAGGTCCTGGCAGGCATCGCCCTGTTCGAGTTGGCGATGCGCCGGTCCGGTTGGCCCTTGGCCGTCGCGGTCGCGCTGATGACGGCGGTGTACGCGTTGTACCGGCCGGACGACCTGCCAGGACTGGTGTTTCGGGCTGTGATGGCCATAGGCGGGCCGATTTTGCTTGGTACGTATGTACGTTCAGTGCGGCGACTGGCACAGGTCGAGGTGCGCACGTCAGTCGCGCGGGAACTGCACGACCTCGTCGCGCATCACGTCTCGTCGATTGTTCTGCGGGTCAAGGCGGCTCGGAAGGTCTTGGCGCCGCAGGACCCGCAGGTGCGTGAAGTCCTGGATGACGTGCACGACAGTGGGGTCGCCGCGCTGGCCGATCTCAGGCAATTGGTAACGGTGTTGCGTGATCCGACTCAGAGCTTTGTCGAGCCCGGTTCCTTGCCTGCCGCGGTCGAGGCGGCGGTGGCACGTGCTCGAAAGGTGGGCCTGCGAGTGAACGCGTCGGTCGATCCCGCTCTGGCGCAATTGGATGCCACGCGAAGCCTCACGGTATTGCGGCTGACGCAAGAAGGTCTGGCCAACGTTGCCAAGCATGCCGGGAGCGCGGCGCGGACCCGATTGTCCACTTCGGTCACCGCCGATGCGGTAAGGCTGGAGATCCGTGACGACGGCGGGGATTTCCGAGTGGCGGGCGACGGCACCGGCCACGGACTGGTCGGGTTGCGGGAGCGGGTGGAGATGCTGGGTGGCACATTGGAAGCGGGCGCTGACGGCCAAGGTTGGCGCCTGCTGGCGGTCATGCCGGTGGTCTCATGATCCGGGTGCTCTTGGCCGACGACCAAAGGCTTGTTCGGGCCGGAGTGCGGATGCTGTGTTCCGCTGCCAAGGACATTTCCGTTGTGGGCGAGGCGGGAAACGGTCTTGAGGCGGTGCGGCTGGCCGAGCGTGAGCGTCCAGACGTGGTCATGATGGATCTGCGGATGCCAGGGATGGACGGGATCGCTGCCACCAAAAGGATTCTGGCCATGCAGCCAGCTGTGCGGGTGGTCGCGCTGACCACCTTCGACGATGATGATCACCTCTATCCAGCGCTGGCCGCGGGCGCATGTGGCTTTCTGGTCAAGGATTGCGAGCCTGATGAGCTGACCGCGGGGATCCGTCGCGCGTTCGCGGGAGACAGCCCCTTCAGCCCGCCTGTCATGCGCAGGTTGGTTTCCCGGGCATTGGCCAAGGCACCCGCGCTGCCGGAGGTGACCGCACGGGAACGAGAGGTGCTGGCGCTGGTCGGAGCCGGATTGTCGAACGGGGAGATCGCCTCGCGGTTGTACGTCGGTGTGACGACAGTGAAGACGCACATCGCCAACCTGCTGAGCAAGACCGGATGTCCCAATCGGATCAGGCTGGCGGTGCTGGCGACTCAGGCTGGTCTGGTTCCGCCGAACTTGGCGTGAAGGACGTTGGTGAACGGTCTGTCGTGAGTGGTTATCCGTGTTCTAACCCTAATAACCACTCACGAGGGCTGAGCTGGCAATTCGGTTGTCAGGGGTGTCCAACCCTCGCCCAGCTCGTGCATCCGCTTCAGTTCGGCGATTCCGCCGAGCCAGCCTGCTTCGTGCTGGGCCGCGCTGTCCAACTCGTCGTCCGTATATCCACTTTGGACGAATGTAAGGTGCGTCTTTCCGGCTGAACCTTCCAGTTCCCAGCGGACTACGGTGTCTTCGTCGTCGCCGTAAACCAGCTTTCTCGATGGCTCGAACTCGAAGATCTTGCCGTCGACACCCACCGACATCGTGCCGCCGACGTGTGGCTCGACCTCGGCCTCCCAGCCGAACCACTTCGCGATCGCGGCCGGGTCGATCAGGCTCGCGAAAACTTCGGAAGCCGGTGCGTCGATCGTGAACGAGACCCGGATCTCCGCCGAACGGTCCTCGCTGAAGTCGGCCTTCGGGGTTTGCGTCCGACCTTCCAGGTACGAGGCCAGGTTCGCCAGCGACAAACCCCAGAAGGTGTGCATCGAATGCCTGCCATCGCGCCTGCCAGGCGGATTCATCAACTCGTCCAGCGTCGGCAGGTTCGTCTGCTCCAGCCGTAGAACCGTGCCGGAAGTCGATGGGGTCAACGTGTAGGTGACGATGGTTTCGAGTTCGTCGAGCGTCCAGGCGAAGCTCAAGGAGGAATCCGATACGGCCAGAAGTTGCTGTGCTGCTTGGGATCCTTGTGGCGTGTACCTGCCCCAGAACGTGTATTGCTTGTCCGGCAACGAGACTTCTGCTTCTGATGCGAGCCAGACGCGCAGCGCCGCCTCGGAAGTCAGTGCCTCGTAGACCTCAGCCGGTGGTTTCGGGAGGTGCGCTTCGAGCGCGAGGATGTCACTCATCCGGTGTCTCCTTGGGATAACAGGCCACGGCCAGACGGAAGGCTTCGCCATCGGCGCCACCGTGCCGGGCGAACAGGTCCTGCAATGTGGTGCGGAGGTCGTCGAGGAACGCTTTCCGGTTCCCGCGCGGCAGCCGGATCTCGCCCGAAACCCCCAGGGTCGAGCCGCCGTCGATCTTGGCCAGGTCGTCGTGCACTTCTTCGACGAGGTTGAGCAGGTAGCCGAGGCTCAGCTCGTCCTGGACCTTTCTGGTGCCGACAGTGCCGACGAGCTGCGGCGACAGCCAGTACGACTGCGCGCTCGCCTGGTAGACGCCTTCCTGGATGCCGCGCACCTTGCGTTCGCTGACCTGGGTGACCAAGCCAGCGTCCACCAGCTTCTTCACGTGGTAGTACACCCGCTGCGGCGACTGGCCGAGCACTCCGCCGACCTCCGTGCACGACTTCGGCTGGGCCAGCTGCCGGAGTACCTCGACACGCTGCGGTTTGAGCAGGGCGTCGGCCTGCTCGAACCGGTCAATGTAAAACACCTCTTTCATGATAAGACCACCTTGAACGTAAATACTTTCTTTGTCAATCGTCCGGCGGCAGCTCGTGTGAGCACGTGGGCGCCCCGCCAGCGCGGGCCTGGCGATAGCCCAGATAAGGACCAGCGATCTCGGCGTGAGGCACGTTGGCCAAGGCCAGGACCGTGTCACCGGCCGCGAGGGTCTGGGCGCGCATCCGGGCGAAGTCGATGGCGTGCGAGCCGAACGACGGCGCCCACAGCGACCAAGGGCCGGAAATCATCGCCATACTGGGGATCAAGTGGCTGTGCAGATGCGTGCCGAGGCCACCGAAGGAACACTGCGGCGGTACGCGGCCAGGCACCGGCAGGTCGATACCCGGCAGCACGAACACCCGGTCAAGGCCGTGCCGTGCGATCGCGTTCTGGGCAGCGGCAGACAAAACCGGGCTGCCAGCGAACCAGCCGAAGACCTCGCTCAGGCCCGAAGGCTGGAGTTCCTTGCCGACGCGGACGTACTCGCGGGTGCCGAGGTGTTCAAGAGCGAACGCGAAAGCAACTGTGCCGTCGTCGTATTGCGCATCGAGCTTGCGGGCGTACAACTCCGTTCCCTCTGCCGGGCGGTGGAGATGCCCGGTGGCGAACACGAACTCGATCGTGCGTTGACGGCAACGCAGTGGCTGGTGCGCGAAGTACTTGGCCAGCGCCAGCAATGCCGCGTTGGAATTCTCTTGCACCCACGTATTGCCGTCGGTGTTCGTGTCGAAGACGATCTTTTCCGTGCTCTGTCCCGGCAAGGTCGCGATCACCGACCGAGTGGTCGCCTGGTCCCGGACCGCCAGGATCGCGAGATTCGCTCGACGACCAACCGCTTGCTTGAGTTGCTGGGCCTCCGCGCCACCGACGAACACCCCGGGAACGCGGTAATGCGTGCCCGTGTGCGGTTCGTAATAGCCGCGGACCTGCGCGCGCGGGAAGTCGAAAGCGATGATCAAACCCGCGGCTCCAGCGTTCCCAGCGTCGACGAGGTCCTTGTTCAGCAAGGATTCGGCGAGATACCCGCGGTCAACGGCCGGGAAGTCGCGGATGACGACCTTGCCGCGGGCGTTCGCGGTCGTGATCGGATCCGTGAGGTAGATCAGTTCTCCGGAGCTGTACAGCGTCGGTTCGGTGTAAGGAATCGCGCCAGCGATCGGGATCCGCTGGCCACCAACGAAAAGCAGCCCGGTCGACGCCAGGTCGCCAGTGACCGGCAGCCAGCGGCGGATCCTGGAAGTCTCCGATCGTGTGCTGATCCCCGGCAGCCGCTGGGCTTGGCGTTCGACCCAGTCGACCATTCGCCGGTGTGCCGGGCTCGCGGTGGTGCGCAGGCCGAAGCCCGCGATGGTCGCGTTCATCTGCCGCAGTTCGGCTTCGGTGGTGAACGCGTTCGAGTCGATCACGGTCGCGCAACCCGGATCCGGGGCGGCGGCGTTGGCGGCCGTGACGGTGTGCGTGAGCAGAACGGCCACAAGGGCGCAGACAGTTGCTCGCATGAAATGCAATGCTGGCAGTGTGAGCGCGTTCGGGGAATGGACTCGTGCCGAGGATCTGCCCGCTTTCGCCTACTCGGCCAAGGCGCGGCAGTGGGATCCGATGATCGATCCAGTGTCCACACGAAACGTCGTCCACCTGGGCAATCGCCGGATCACCCTGGTGGCCGACTGCGATGGGCTTTGTGGCGTATGGGATGAATACGTCGACTGCCGCTGGATCGCCGAACATACCGGCGAAAGCGATCTTTCGGGCCTCGACGCGGCGCCGGAGATCCTTTTTGGCCCGACGTTCTTACGCGTGACCAAGACAGACGACAACGTTGTGCTGGAACGAACCGTGCTCTGCCCGGAAGGCGAATCGCCATGGGTGTTGATCAAGGTTGACGTGACCAGCAAGACCGCGTTACAGGCGACCTTGACCGAGCGCTGGGAAGTCCGGCAGCGCCTCGTCAACCTCGAATTCGGGCCACCACGTGGAGAAGCGCCGCCGGACCTGCCCTCGGTGGTGCTCGAAGAGATCGGCGGCCTCAGTGCCGCGACGACCGACGGACCCTTGACCGTGGAACACCAAGTTGATCTTGTGTCAGGTGAAACAACAACCGTGTGGTTTCGCTTCGGAATCGACGACGGCCAAGTGGATACGGACGTCTACGTCAACAGCCTGCGAATACTGCGTGAACGACTGCCGAAAGCCAGTTCCGGCTATGCGCCGGAAGCCGAAATCGAGATTCCTTGGCACGCGGCGATGCTCACCGGGGCCGCGTGCGTCGACGGCGTGCTCGGCGGCCATACCTTGGACCAAGGGTCGGCGTATTCGTTCCGGCACGGGTTCAATGGCGCCGCCCGAGATCCTTTGCAGCACGCGCTTCCATTGGTCTACTTTGCACCAGACCTCGCGTTGTCCGTGCTACGCAACACATGCGCGTGGGGCAGCCCTGATGGTGATCTACCGTACGCGCTCGACGGCCGCAAACAGCCGTGGACACAGCTGTTCCGGCCTTCGGACCAGAATCTTTGGGCGCTGTGGCTTGGCGCGGAGTACGTCTCGGCCACCGGTGACACGCGGGCGCTCGCCGAACCTGCGCCGTATCACCCGGTCCACCAAGCCGAACCGGTGCCGTTGGGGGAGCACCTGCGCAGGCAGTTCCGGTTCTTCGTCGACCAGGTCGGGCTCGGTGAACGCGGGCACGTCCGGATCCTGAACGCGGACTGGAACGATCTCGCCATCGTCGAGTCCGGAATGGACAGAGAATGGATGGTCGAGCACGGTGAATCCGTGCTCAACTCGGCGATGGCCGCGTGGGTTTTGCCTGTCTACGCCGAAATCGCGGACCCGGAGACCGCTGCTGAGGCCCGCAAGCTCGCGGACGACCTGCGTGCGCGAGTCGCGGACGAGTGGAACGGCCGATGGTTCCGGCGGGCGTACGGGACCGGCCCGATCGGTGACGACGACCTGTGGCTGGAGGTCCAGCCGTGGGCGATCCTGTCCGGCGCGGCCGAACCCGAGCAAGCCAGGGACCTGCTCCGGACGATCGACGACACCTGCCGCACCGGATCCCCGCTTGGCGCACGAGTCCGCAGGCCGGGCGCCATCTGGTTCTCGATCAACATGACCTTGATCTGGGCAGCCGCCCGGCACAACCCGGCGATGGCGTGGGACGAATGGCGCCGGATGACGTTGCACACGCACGCCGCCGCGTACCCGGACATCTGGTCAGGCACGTTGTCGGGGCCGGACGCGTACCTGCCGCCGGAAAGCGACCGTCCCGGTGAGACCTGGGCGATGCCGGACATGGGCGTGGCGATGCAGGCGTACCCGGTCGCCAACGTGCACAGTCACTCACAGCCATTGCTGGCGTATCTACGGTTGCTCGGCGTAGAACCTGGTCGCCAAGATCGCCTGACTGGCGGAACTTTTCACCCGAATGTTCGGTAACACCGATAAGACCAACGGCGAGTTCCGGATGTGACAGCCCTGTCGATGCGTTTCATCGCCGCGCTCGCGGCGGCTGGTGCGTTGTTTGGCGGGATGGTCCTCGTGCTGAGCGCGTCCGGCAGACACGACACGTCGACGACCACACTGTTCTCCGGGACGGTCGGTGCGTTGTATCTGATCGCCGGGTTGATCGCGCACTGGCGTCAACCCGAGAACCGGACCGGGTTGCTGATGGTGCTTGTCGGCATCGGCTGGTTCGCCGAGGACCTGCAGGTTTCGATCGACCCGCTGACGCACACGATCGGCCTGCTGCTGCGCTCGGCGTCCACAGGACTGTTGCTGCACCTGGTGTTGGCGTTCCCGACCGGCGAGCTGCGATCGCGGATCGACCGCGTGATGGTGACGATCGGCTACGTCGCGGTGTTCGGGCTGGTCCCGCTGAGCACGGTCGCGTTCCCGACGATCATCGAGAACCTGCTGCTGATCTGGCCGGTGTACTGGGTCCGCGAGGTGATCGACGCGATCCAGGCCGTGGTCAGCGCGATGGTTCTGGTCGTGCTGGCGGTCCGCTGGCTCACCGCGACCCGCCCGGCGCGCCGAGTGCTCGCCCCGGTCGTGCTCACCGGGCTGCTCGGGGCCACCCAGTCGCTCCTTGGCCCGATCCTGAACGTGCAGCTGCTCAGCGACATCGGCCACGCCGCGATCCTGCTGCTGCCGTTGGCGTTCCTTGCTGGGGTGTGGCGGATCCGGCTCGGTCGTACGAACGTCGCGGACCTGCTTGTCCAGTTGCCACGGTCGTCACCGGGCGAACTCCAGAACCTCCTAGCCAAAGCGCTCGGCGACCCGTCGTTACGTGTGGCGTACTACCGCGAGGACAACGGCGACTACGTCGATCTAGAGGGCCAACCTTTGACCATTTCCCCTTCGCAGTCGGTGTCCGTTGTGGTTCGCGACGGCCGTCAGGTGGCGGCGTTGCTCCACGACCCTGCGTTGCGCGACGACCGTCATGTGCTTGAGGCCGTGAAGTCCGCGGCCGCGTTGGAGCTCGACAACCAACGTCTCGCCGCCGAGGTACGGGCTCAGCTTCTTGAGGTACGGGCGTCACGCGCGCGAATCGTTGCGGCGGGAGATGAACAACGCCGCCGTGTGGAGCGTGACCTGCACGATGGCGCGCAGCAGCAGCTCGTGACGGTCGCGTTACTGCTGAAGCTGGCACAGCAACGTCTCACGGATCTTTCTGAAAAGGACGCCAAGCTCGTTTCCTATCTGACCCGCAGTTCCGAAGGACTCCAGGAGGCTTTGCGCGAGTTGCGGGAACTGGCCAGGGGAATCCACCCCGCTGTGCTCAGCGAGGCCGGTCTCGGCGCCGCCCTGCGAGCCTTGGCCGCCCGATCACCGCAGCCTGTCGCGGTTTCCGTCGGCTTGTTGCCCAGTCTGCCCGCGTCGGTCGAGGCGACCGCTTACTATGTCGCAGCTGAAGCTGTGACCAACGCGCTCAAGCACGCCAAAGCCAAGACCATCCGGATCACTGTGTCGTGCACGTCCTCGCTGTCCCTCGAAGTCGCCGATGACGGAGTCGGCGGGGCCTCGCTCAGTGCAGGGACCGGGCTGCTTGGCTTGCGGGACAGGGCTTTCGCGTCGGACGGTCAGTTGACCGTGCACAGCTCGTCCAATGGGACAACAGTCCGGGTCGTTTTGCCTTTGGAGACCGAATGACGTTACGGGTCGTGCTCGCCGATGATGCCCGGCTCTTCCGTGCGGCCTTGGCCGAGTTGTTGGAGACCAACGGATTCACGATTGTTGGTCAGGCTGGAGACCCGTCCGGTTTGCGCGCGATGGTCTCGTCGACCCGTCCGGACATCGCTGTGGTGGACATCCGGATGCCGCCGACCCATCAGCTCGAAGGCCTGCATGCGGCGGTCGATATCCGTCGCGACCACCCGGATGTCGGCGTGCTCCTGTTGTCGCAGTACCTCGAGGCCGCGCACCTGAAGGACCTTGTCGAGGGCGGTGCTCGTGGCGTCGGGTACTTGCTGAAGGATCGTGCTTCCGGGCCTGATTTCCTGGATGCCGTCCGGCAGGTCGCTGGGGGTGGGTGCGTGTTCGACCAGGAGGTGGTCAACGCGATGCTCACCAAGCCCCGGCACCGGGTCGATGCATTGTCGGTACGTGAGCGCGAGGTCCTTTCCTTGATGGCACAAGGGCTTTCGAACTCGGCCATCAGCGCGAAGATGCACGTGGCAGCGAAGACCGTGGAGACCCATGTCCGGCGGATCTTCGAGCGGCTGAACTTGCCGGACGCCGCCGATCATCACCGGAGAGTGCTGGCGGTACTGGCCTTTCTGGAGTGAAGATCTCAGGGATAGCCCTGATGTGCGGGAATGCCCGTATGCGGGACATTGACCGGGTGGGCGGCGTGCTGATCGTTGACGACAACGCTGCCTTCAGGTCAGTCGCCCGCACTGTTCTGGAGGCCGGCGGCTACCGAGTCATGGCCGAGGTGGGGACGGGGGCCGCGGCGCTGCTCGCCGCGGCCCAGGTCAAACCGGACGTCGTCCTGCTCGACATCGGCCTGCCCGACCAGGACGGCTTCGTGACCTGCCGCCAGCTGCACGCGGCACACCCCGACCTGGTCGTCGTCTTCTGCTCGATCCGGGAGGAAGAGGAGTACGGCGATGCCATCGCGCGGTCGTCGGCGGCCGGATTTCTGGCAAAGGCCCAGCTGTCAGCCGACGAGTTGCGCAGGATTGTCGCGGCTTAGCCACACTGGCCCGCGGCGCTCGTATTCCATGATCTTCTGGGCAAGCAGTGCCGTTTCGATCCCGAACAGCCGCTCGACCAGCCAAAGGCCGAGGTCGATTCCGCAGGTCACGCCGCCTGCGGTGATCAGGTCGCCGTCGTCGACAACTCGGCTGTCCACGACGTGAGCCCCGCGCGCTTTAAGGTCGTCCTTGGCGGCCCAGAAGGTCGTGCACGGGCGCCCCACGACAAGGTCGCCGAGCAGCATCGTTCCGGTGCACACGGATCCGAGGAGTTTGGCGCCCCGGACCGCCTCGGCGATCGCGCCGCGCTTGGCTTCCCGGTCCACAGGCGGCGATCTGTAAAGGCGCTGTGGGGCCGATGAAGTCCTGTGGCTCGACGCCGTCGTACAGCACTGTGTGCACACGAAACATGGTCCGATTCTTGGGGCCGGAGTGTGCCACGCAACAGTGGCCATAATGCCTCGGATGCGATGCGTAATATCCGGCCATATGCACGTGGTTGCGGTTCTGGCGCTGGATGGCGTCGTGGGCTTCGAGTTGACGATCCCGTGCCAGGTGTTCGGCACGACGCCCGGTTACGAAGTCCGCGTGTGCGCTGAACGGTCGGTCCGGGCGACGGCGCACGGCCAGGAGTTCTTCCGTGTCTCCTCGCGCTACACGTTCAAGGACGCTCAAGACGCGGATACCTTGGTCGTACCGGGGATCGAGCCTGGTAAGGAGCCGTCCCGGGCGGTTCTGAAACTGCTGCGGGACGCCGCCGCCCGTGGGGCCCGGATCGCGTCGGTCTGCACGGGCGCGTTCGTCCTTGCCTATGCCGGACTGCTCAACGGCCGGAAAGCCACCACGCACTGGATCGTGGCTGACGACCTGGCGAAGACATTCCCTGAGGTCACGGTCGACCCGTCGGTGTTGTTCGTCGACGAGGGCCAGATCCTCACATCAGCGGGAGTGGCCGCAGGCCTTGACCTCTGCCTGCACATGGTCCGTCTCGACTATGGCGCGGCCGTCGCGGCGACCACCGCGCGAGGGATCGTCATGCCGCCGCAACGGCCGGGTGGCCAGGCCCAGTTCATCGAGCATGTCGAGCCTGCGGCGGATACCAATGACCTGGCGCCAGTTCTACAGTGGATGCAGTCCAATATGGACAATCCGCTGACCATTGCGGACATAGCGGCACGGGCAACTATGAGTACCCGCTATCTTTCCAGGCGTTTCCGGGCCCAGACGGGGACTACGCCGTTACGGTGGCTGCTTGATCGAAGGCTGCAGCGGGCTCGTGAACTGCTTGAGACAACCGGGATTCCGGTCGATCGGGTCGCTCAGTCGTGTGGCTTCGGCTCGCCGGAGACCCTGCGGCACCACTTCGCCAAACATGTCGGCACCACACCACGGGACTACCGGGCTGCCTTCCAAGCAAGTCGCGAGATTACTTCGCGCAGTGCGGGAACCACGGCACTGGACTCCGTGAACCGGTAGGACGCAAGGACATGGGACTCGGTGAGCAGTTCCCACATCGGTTCGGCCACGCTTATCTGCGTGATCTCCAGGTTGAACGGCCGTACCGGACGGCCGAGTTCCTTGGCCAGCTCACTGACCACTTCACCGATGGGCATCGATGACGGGCGAGTCAGGCCTCGGGCCGCCGCGGACCGATACATCCCGCCAGGCTCAGTCAGCGCGGCGATCGCTGCTCGAAGCGCGGGCCGATTGGCCAAGGCAGGCGACGTGTCGAACGAAGGCCCGAACGTCAATTCTTGCTCTGCGGATACTTCCGTTCGCGGCCATTCCAGAACTGTTTCCCACCAACCAGGCCATTCGGCCGTGACGGCGGCTCGATCGATGCCATCGGGAATGAAGATGGGCACGGACGGGTCAAGGCTGGGTATGTGCGGCCGGGTTTCCACGGACAGGGCAAGGGCATCCCGGACGTACAACGCGACGTCGACGTGGTGTGAATCGCCGGAACTCACACGCCATGACCGGGTGCCTTCCAGGAACATGAATCCATACTACTTGCGAAGCTGCCGCAGGAACTCCTCGTTCGTCTGCGTGCGGGCCAGGCTGTCCAGCAGCACACTGATGTCACGGCCGTGCAAGGCTTGCCGCAACAGCCGGGTTGTGGCGTTCTCGAAGGGCGTGAGCAGCAGGTCTTCCCGGCGCGTGCTGGTTTGGCCGTGATCGATCGCCGGGTAGACGCGCTTGTTCGCCAATGCGCGGTCCAATCGGACCTCCGCGTTGCCAGTTGCCTTGTATTCCTCGAAGATCACGCTGTCGCCCAGCGATCCAGTGTCCACCAACGCGGTGGCGAAGATGGTGATCGAGCCGCCCTTTTCCAGGTTGCGGGCCGCGCCGAGCAGTCGTTTCGGCTGCACCAAGGCTCCTGAGTCGACTCCGCCGCTCATCACCCGGCCGGATTTCGGTGCGGCCAAGTTGTACGCACGTCCGAGCCGGGTCAGCGAATCCATGGTGATGACTACGTCCTGACCGGCTTCGGCAAGGCGCTTGGCTCGTTCGATGGCCAGTTCGGCGATCGCGACGTGCTCACGCGGTGGCTGGTCGAAGGTCGCGGCGATCACCTCGCCGGGCACGGCCCTGGCGAAATCGGTGACTTCCTCGGGACGTTCACCGATCAGCAGGAGCATCTGGTGACACTCCGGGTGGTTCTTCGCGATGCCGTGCGCGATCGCTTGCAGGACAGTGGTTTTGCCTGCTTTCGGGGGTGCGACGATCAACGCGCGCTGGCCCTTGCCGACCGGCATCAGCAAGTCCAAGGCGCGGGTGGTCAACAGGTGCGGCTCGGTCTCCAGCTTCAGGCGGGAGTCCGGATGCACCGTGACCAGGTCGGTGAATTCGGGTCGCGGTCGCGGTGTCAGGCCGTTGACCAGCAGGACCTCGGTGAGTTTCTGGCCGTCAGCGACGCCGGAAACCGTGTCGCCACGGCGCATGCCGTGTTTGCGGATCAGTCCGATCGGGACTTGGACATCGTGCGGGCTTGGCAGGTAACCCTCCGCGCGGATGTGGCCCTTACTGTCCACAATGTCCAGTATGCCGGTGGTTTCGTGCATGGTTGTTCCTCAGGTGTGGGTATGCCGGGATGGACGTCCGGCGAAAGGTTTGAAAGACTCTCCGTGGGAGGCACGCTTGCCTGCATCCACCGGAGGGGATACCCCGGAGGTTACCCACTCACCGTCCGGGGTGCAACACCATTCAGCAGATGCTGTCCGACGGCTTGGGGTTGGCCAGGCCGAACACCGGCCGCAGCTTCAGCCCGATCCACGTCCCACCCAGCGCGAACAGTCCCCACAACCAGCCGTGCACACTGCCGACCGAGATACCGCCGAGGTACGCGCCGATGTTGCAGCCACCGGCCAGCCGAGCACCGATCCCCATCAGCACGCCACCGAGCACCGCGGCCAACGCGGTACGCCACGGGATCTGGCTGTGGATCTTCCACGCGCCCGCCGCGGCTGCCGCGATCGCCGCGCCTATCATGATGCCGATGTTGGTAAGGCTGGTCTTGTCCACCCAGATCGGCGCGGCCAAGGCCTTGGCGTTCGACGCACTCTGCCAGAACTCCCACGCCTCCGGGTGCAACCCGAACAACTGCAGCAACTTCCCGCCCCACAAGGCGAACGCGAACGTGACACCCCAGATCCCGCCGGAAACCAGGAAAACTGCTGCTGCCAGTACACCCAGCACGACCGCGCCGACGAGAATCGGCCATGAGCCACGGAAAACGCGGGCGATTCCGTGCGCGGTTGGAACGACGTCCGCCGGAGGCGGGTTACGCCGGGCCTGTACCAGCTTCGTGATCCACACGATGGCAACAAGGGCGCCGATCGTGATCAGCCAGGATCCAAGCCAGCCAACGTGATCGGCCAGCAGTATGCCCGGCAGCGCGGGCCAGCCGTTGAACAGTGGGAAAGCCCACGTGTAGATGATCGACCCGCCGATGAAACCGCCGAGTGTCAGCACAATCGTCGACTGTCCAGAACCGACAGCGAACAATGTGCCTGAGGCGCAAGCACCTCCGAGCTGCATCCCGATCGCGAACAACACGGCACCGGCGAACAATGCGAGCCCGAGTGGTCCACCGGTGGCTTGCGGGACCGCACCGAACAAGCCGGATCCGGTCGAGATGATCAACGCGATCAAGGTGGCCGCTGTACCGAGCAGCAGCGTGTGCGCCCGCAGACCCTGGCCGTTGCCGACCGCGATGAGTTGGCGCCACGCGGAAGTGAAACCGAACCGGGAATGGAAGAGCGCCAAACCCAGGCCTAATCCGATGATGAGGAGTACGGCGAACCTGGCACCGAAACAAGCCCAGACGTACCAGGTCAATCCGGCGGCGAGGACTCCGGCGACCGCGAGCGGGACGACCCGTACCGGCTCCGCGGGCTGTGGCACGGGTGCCGCGCATAACGTGGGGAACAGTTGTGTTTCGGTACTCACCGGGACTTCCACTCTGGATGGGTCCCAGCCGCACGGAGGCGGTTGGGACCCAGGGGTTTTCCTAGTTGGGGATGATGCCGTTGGGTGCCTTGATGATCGATTGGAGAAGTCCGAACACGGGTACCCCGAGTGGCGCGAATGTCCACACATTGGTCAAATCACTGGTGTCCGGTTCGTCCACGATCACCGGATCGGCCATAGCGGGTGTGGCGCTGAGCACCACCATGGCCGCCACCACGGCAACGGTCTTGCGCATAACGGATTCCTTTCAGCCGCCGACCAGCTTGAGCAGGTCGAAAACCGGGGCGATGGCCTGAGGCAGGCCTGTGGTGGGAGCGAGCACGCCGCCGAGATCCACCCCGGGCAGAACCCAGATCGGATCAGCGGCAGCGATGCCACCAGTAGCAAGGCTCAATGCGAGGACGGAACAGGCGAGAATGAGAGCTTTGCGCATAACTACTCCTTGTCTGGCATTTAGTCGAGCAATGAACTCACGGGAACTACCGTGGCTTTCGCTATCCATTGGCCAGCCAGTTCCTCGGTCATCGGCATTCCGGGCGCGTGTACCTCGCCGGGGCCCATCGGCATCGCGGTCACCTGGGCAACCGCATAGATCTGCAGCCCTGCATCCACTGAGGACCCCCGCCATGCTCGAAAGCCCGACACCGTTGGGCTTTCGCCGCCGAACTGGTTGCCAACCGTCACCGCGTAGGCGATGGCCGACTCCTCACGTGGGTCGAACCGCAACGGCACGGAGAACGTGGTCACGGACGTCCCAATGGGAGTGTTCAGCAGCCAAGGCGCCACGTAGATGCCGTGCGGATACACCGGAACCTCGGCCTGTTGGGCGGCAACCTTGGGCAACATGCTCGAAGCCACCGCCCAGCCCGATACCGCCACCAATGCACTGTCCTGCCGTGGGTCCGCGTCGATACGAAACCCGGCGGCCGAAGCGGAATCACGAACAACCGCAGCGGCCCGAACACTCCGCGGCGAACTGTCCTCGACCAAAGTGATTCCTTGGACACCGCGAGAATCCAGGAACGAGACCACCTTGCGCAATGCCTCAGCGTCCTCATCGGACAGAGCGTCGGATGGGCAGCGTTCCAGGACCTCGCGACGACCCGTAAGTAGGCCGCCCAACGCGGCACTGGCACACTCCGGACCGTCCACTCCTGTCGCGAGGGGCGGCCCGGAGCCAGTGTCCACATCGACCGAAGTCGACGAGGAATCCTTGGTCAGTACCACTTCGCTACGGCCCGGAGGCAGGTCAACCTCGGCCCATGAACCCTCGGCGCCACCCAGAGGCGCGGCATTGACCGCACGTCCGTCCATAGTGATCTGCACAGAACCTGCACTGGCCGGGACGTGCACGAGATTACGCCCAGGCCGATGTGGACTAACAAGAACCGGGATCCTTTTTCCGGCAACGGATGCCGTCACGAGCACAGGAACACCGGGAATCGGCAGCGATGGCGGAACCGGAAGGGCCGCGACAGCACCCCAGGCCACGAGTGCGGCCCCGACCACACCGGCCGTGTATTTACGGGAAATCAGCAACGCGACCACCGGCAAGAGCACGACAACCAACAGCGCCAAGCCAAGCGAAGTCGTGAAAACCCGGCGGTCGAGGGCCAATCCGGAAGTGAACAACCGGATCAGCCCCGCGACCACCAAGACACCGCCGAACAACCACACCGGGCGCGTACGGTCGAGCAACGCATAACCCAACCAAGCGACCGCTGCGACGATGTACGCGGTGTCGGTGAGCAAGGAGCCCTCGACGGCGGTCTCGGCCACCACCAAGACAACCAATGCCGCTGCCGCCCAACGAGCGAACCGGGGTTTGCCCAGCAGCAGCGGCACCGCACTGACCAGGACGACGTGTGCCAAGCTGCCGAACACGTTGACCCCGACGGCCACAATGGACACCAGTGCCAGCGCCGAAGACACAGCCGCGAGCAGAACCACAGCGTTACGGACCCGCCGGGACAGCTCACCTGACTGTGCCAGACCGATTCCGGCGACCAAGCCCGTAGTCAACAACAGTGCCAATCGCAGCCATAACGGCCAGTTGGTCGACTCAACGGCAACGGCGACACCGCCGTGCGAGTGCTCCATGGGTTACTTCACATCCGCATCCGCGATCACGAACAGCTCCGAGTGCGGCTTGGCGTTGCCGAAGGCGCCGTGCGGCCACTGCTTCCGGTTGAAGTTGATGCCCGGCTGGCCGCTGAACTCGTCCTTGAACGCCGTGTCCAGTGTGAGTTTGCCGTCCTTGCCCAGCTTCAACATGTTGACCTTGTGATCGCCATCCAAGCCGGTTCGCGCGACGAAGTAGTTCGACACCGCCAGCCGTTCCGGCGACTTGGTCTCGTGGTAGAAACCGTCTTCGCCGAGCGTGAAGTTGTCGTACGCACCCCAGTGCGGGCCTGCCGCGGGCTGCCCGGGGTTGATCGGCACGGCACCGGCCACGGTCGGACAGTCCGCCTCGGCGCCGCCGTTGCGGGCTTCATCCAGTGTGTCGATCTTGCACTTGACGTTCGTGCCCGCGGCAAGGAGCTTCTGGATGTCCAGTACGTACACGCCGCCGGTTGTGCCGGGGTCGTTCGGGCCGAGTGCGCCCTTGCCGCGCCCGGAGATCGCGCGGTACAGGTACTTGTCGTCCGGGCTCGTCTGGATCCAGCCGCCGTTCGAGCCGCCGCCGTTCGAGTCGTTGGCCGGGTGGATCGCCTTGTTGGCCGCGCCATCGTCGAACACCTCGACCCATTTCGGGTTCGGGGCCGTGATGTCCGGCGTGTAGTGCACCGCGCCGCCCTGCATGGTCTGGGCGAACGCACCCTTGTGGCCAGGCAGGTTGGTCACGGTTGTCTCCATGACCGCGCGGCTTTCCTGGTGCAGTGGGTCGGCCGGGTCGGCACGCGGGCCGTCCTGCAGATACGAAACCGCGCGCAGCTTCGGCTTATCCCGCTCGGAGATGTCCCACGTGCGCACGGTCGGCCGACGCAGGTACGGCGATGGCGCCTTGACCGGGTCGAGGATGATGTTGCGCGGCTCCGCGTAATCGCTGGTAACCAAGGTGTTCAGGTCTTCACGCGCCTGGATGCCGTGCGGGTTGGCACACGACGGCTTGCCGAGCCTGGGCAGGTTCGCGCACAGCTTCTCGTTATCGCCCTGCGGTGTCGCGGCCGATGTCTGAGACAGCACCTTGCCGGTCTGGTCGAACCTGATCAGCGCGCCTGGGCTGCCCGCGAAACCGTTGCCGACGACCGTCTGGCCGTTGGCGTAGCTGTGCGGACCGGGAACCACCGGGCCACCCATGTACGTGCCGTAGGCCGTGCCGTCCTTCAACGTCCAGTAGGCGTCCGGGACTGAGCCGCCGAGGGTGTTGGTCGGCAGGCTGATTCCCTTGAGCTTCAACTCAGGCAGCGCGCTGACGTCGAAGGTGTACGTGGCCGCGGCGAACAACGCGCCCGCGTAGATGGTGTCGCCCTTGTGCCACACGTATTGCATGTGGTGTGGCTCGTTCTCCACCAGCGGGCCGACCGTCGCGGTGTTCACGACCTTGCCGTACGCCGGTGAGCCTTCGGTCGCGTCGATGACAGCCAGGAAGTCCGGGCCTGGCAAAGCATTCGTCACCTTGTCGAGGCCGCCTGCCAACGATCCCGGCAGGTTCTTGAGGTCCTTCACCAAGGTGTCCGCGATGTTCTCGTCGCCTGCCCACACCAGCAGCCACTTCTTGCGCTGCCCGTCCTCGGCTGCTTTGAGCTGGCTGGTCACCAAGTGGTTCTTCACCCAGTACTGCTTGCCGTCCGAGCCTTTCGCCGAGTCGACGAAGGTTTTCACGTCGGCGTACGCGGGCGAGTTCGCCCCGCTGTAGGTCAGGGCACCGACGGCGAGCAGGCTCGCCGCGGCTCCGATCACGGTTTTTCGCCATCTCGGCGAATTCGACCACATGACAGCTCCTGGTTCATTCACGGGAAAAGAGCGCGCGAATTACTCGTGAGTGGTATTCGGATGCCACGCACGAGCTGTGACCGGCGGAATGGTCCCGATGGCTGAGCGTGACTGTCAAAGCGGACCACAGTCTGAGACGCCGGGCAGCACATCAAATCTTCAACCGAATGGAGTAGTCAAATGGTGCCTTGGCAGTGCATATACGGCAACATGGCTGGTTGATGGGATGACTGGACCGTCACGGATCGTGATCGCGTCGAATATCGCCGAACAAAGCCGAACAATGACGGATATCGGGCTTGCCATTATCTGTTCCGTGCCGACCCATCACGCCTATGAGTTCGCCGAAAGCCTGCGTGCCTTACACATCAAGTGCGGTAAACCCAGCTATACCAGGATCTGCGAACTGGCCGCCGAGACCGGCGGCCATCCCCTGTCGCCGTCGACCATCAGTGAGGTCCTGAACGGCAAACGCCTGCCGAAGGTGGAGTTCGTGCTCTCGTTCGTCCGCGCCCTGGCGACATATCGGGACGATGGGCCGCTCGCGGCCAAGCATGAAGCCGAAACCCGCAGATGGCGCCAGAACTGGCAGCAGGCCCAGCTCAAGCAGGCCAGGGCGCTGGCGGGCGAAGGTCGCTGCGTCTGTTGTGGCCGCGCCTATGGCTAAATGGATGTATGGGCAGGTTGAGTCGGGCGGACCGGAGGCGGCAGTTGCTGGACTCGGCGATGGAGATCATCCGCGCCGAGGGAACGAACGCCTTGACCCTGGTCACGCTCGCGGACAAGGCAGGCGTGACGCGGCCGGTGGTGTACGACCACTTCGGGACGCGGGAAGGCCTGTTGGTCGAGCTCTATCGCGACTATGACCAGCGGATCGTGACGGCGATGCATGCGGGCCTTGAGCAACGCGCCCGGTCGCTCGGAGCCGTCGCTTCCGTGCTGGCGAGTGCGTACGTCGACGGCGTGGTGGACGCGGGTGAGGAGTGTGAGGAGGTTTTCGCCGCGCTCAACGGAAGCCCGGAGACCCGGAAGGTTTTGGTGGAGTCGAGGGACTTCTACATCGCGGAATTCGCGGCGGCGCTGGAACCGTTCGCCCGGCTGGATTTGCCCGCGTTGACGGGCATGCTCAGCGCGGTCGAAGGACTCGCCAGGGCGGCTGCGGATCGGCGGATCTCCCGCGCCGACGCGATCGCGACGGCGAGCTTGATCGTGAAGAGGCTTGCGGCCGGGCGCTAAGCTACATAATGTAGGTTACGTGCGAACGGTAGTGATCGGGGCGAATGCCCGTGCCAAGGCCATCGCGGACGCCTTGGACCCGGTGTCGGGTTTGGTTGTCGTGTGCGTCGAGGACTACTCGTCGATCCCGGATCTGCCCGCAGGGGTGGACATCGTCAACCTCACGTCCGGGACCAGCTTCGACGCTGTCCAAGCAGCGCAACGGTTCCCCGACAGGTACTTGGATGGCGCCCTGATGGCCCATCCGGAACACGTTGGCCTGCCGGAGACCGTCCTTGTCTACAGTGGATCCGCCGAGGTGTTCGCGCGCCACGAGCAAACGCTTGCTCAGCTTGGCTCGGCAATCTATCTCGGACCGGATCCCGGGACCGCGTCGCTGTACGACGCCGCGATGCTGAACTTCGCGTGGGCAACGCTGATCGGCTACCTGCAGACCGCGGCTTTGCTGGATGTCGAGGCCAAAACCTTTACGCCGCTGCTGACCCAATGGCTCAAGAGCACGGTCGTCGACGTCATCGAGGACTACGCCGGTCAGATCGACGCCGGACGGTATCCCGGCGACGAGGAATGGCTTGAGCTCGACGAACCGTTGATGCGGCACCTGATCGCGGCGACCGAGCAACGCGGCCTGGACTCGGGTCTGCCCAGGCTGATCCAGTCCCTGACGGCCCGAGGGATAGCGGCAGGACATGGCCGCGAGAGTTTCGCGAGCCTGGTAAACGTAATCCGCGCTGGTCAGACCTCGTGAGTGGTTATGCGCGTTCTAACGCGCATAACCACTCACGAGGGGGTCGCCTGGGTTGAGGATCGGGACGTCGACATCGGCGGGGTACTTGGCGCCAGCGCCGGTGTTCAGCACCACGACCTCGTCGCTTTCCTTGATCCAGCTCGAGTTGCGGAGTTCACGCACGGCAGCCAGCGTCGCTGCGCCTTCCGGGCAGATGAACGTGCCTTCGAGCCGTGCGCACAAGGCTTGTGCGGCAAGGGTGTCGGCGTCTTCGACGGCGACAGCTGTGCCTTCGGTGGCGTACAAGGCATCCAGGATCAAGAAGTCGCCGAGTGGTTTGGGTACTGTGATGCCGAAGGCCACGGTCTTCGGGTTCGGCCAAGGCTCGCTGACCTTGGCGCCAGCCTTGAACGCCTCAACAATCGGGGCGCAGCCGGTGGCCTGGACGGCGACAAGGCGCGGCAGCGGGCCGCTGATCCAGCCGAGCTCACGCATTTCCAGCAGTGCCTTGTAAATCCCGATCAAGCCGACACCGCCACCGGTCGGGTAGACGATCACGTCGGGAACACGCCAGCCGAGTTGCTCGACGATCTCGTACCCCATCGTCTTCTTGCCTTCGATGCGGTACGGCTCCTTCAACGTTGACGCGTCGAACAAAGCGCTACCGGATCGCGCGATCAAGGCGCCGATCATCTGGCCGCAGTCGCCGATGTGCCCGCGTACCAAGTACAGCTGCGCGCCGGTGATCGCGGATTCGGTCCGGTTGATCAGCGGCGCCGACTCCGGCATGGCCACGACGCTGCGCATTCCGGCCCTGGCGCCGTACGCGGTCCACGCGGCGCTCGCGTTTCCGTTGCTGGGCATGGCGAATGCCTTGACGCCGAGTTCAGCCGCGCGGGACACGCCGACCGCCGCGCCGCGTGCCTTGAACGATCCGGTCGGGATCAGGCCATCATCCTTCATCAACAAACCCGGGACGCCGAGCTCGCTCCCCAACGCGGGCAACGGCAGCAGTGGGGTCATGCCTTCGCCCATGCTGATCACGCGTTCACGTACCGGAAGTACTTCATGGTACCGCCACAAAGTCGGTTCCCGCTGCGCGATATCCCCAGGGTCGACGGTTACGGCGGATAGGTCGTAGCGGGCGAGCAGGGGAGAGCCGCAGGTGCAGAGGTTGTTGATCTCGTCGGCGTCGTAGCGGGTGCCGCAGCGCGCACAGTCCAAATGCGACAGATGACTGAAGGCCATGATCCTCATTGTTGTTGGACGATCGCCGAATTACTAGAGAGGTCGGAGCTCTATCTAGCAAATCGGGACATGGTGTGGGTAAGGTGCGACACACCTCCGATGTATCGAGCGAACTGGCGGGAGCTCGGCATGAGACGACGTAGTCTTCTGGTACTGGCCGCGGTGCTGATGACCGTGCCCGTGCCGGTCGTTGAGGCAAATCCTGGTCGCGACATGGTGCTTTGGTACGACGAACCAGCGCCGGACACCAACCAAGGCTGGGAGACGCGTTCGCTGCCGATCGGCAACGGCGCCATGGGTGCCACGGTCTTCGGTGGTGTGCAGGCCGAGCGCCTTCAGTTCAACGAGAAAACCTTGTGGACCGGCGGCCCTGGCGTCTCGGACTACAACTACGGCAACTGGTCGGAGCCCAGGCCAGGCGCGCTCGAAGCGATCCGGCAGCGCGTCATCAACGAGGGGCAGGTCAAGCCGGAGGACGTACTCGCATCGCTCGGCCTGAAGTCCGACACGCCACGGCACCGGCGGTTTGGCGCGTACCAGAGTTTCGGCGACCTGCGTCTGGCGTTCCCGCATACCCAGTTCACCGACTACCGGCGTGAGCTGGACATTTCCCGTGGTACCGCGAAGGTGTCCTACGTTGCCGACAGCGTGCGCTACACCCGCGAGTACTTCGCCACGGCCAAGGATGACGTGCTCGTGGCCAGGATCAGCGCCGATCGGCCCGGCAAGATCACGATGAACACCCGGATCCAGGTCCCCGCCAACCGAACGAGCACGGTCGCGGCAAGCAAAGGTCGGATCACCGTCACCGGAGCCCTCGCCAGCAACGGACTGCGCTACGAAACCCAGGCGCAGGTGAACAACCAAGGCGGCAGCCGGACCGACAACGCGGATGGTTCGGTGTCCGTAGCGGGAGCGAACGAAGTCACGCTTGTCCTTGCGGCAGGCACTGACTATGCCAACGACTACCCGAAGTATCGCGGCGACGATCCGCACAAACGGGTCACGCTGGCCGTGAACTCCGCGCAGCGCAAGAGCTTCGGGATCTTGCAGTTCCGGCACGTTGCCGACTACCAGGAACTCTTCGGGCGGGTCTCGCTCAACCTCGGCGGCCGCATGCCGGACGTGCCAACCGACGATGTGCTCGCCGCGTACGGCACGGACGCAGCCGCCGACCGAGCGCTTGAACAGCTGTTTTTCGCTTACGGCCGTTACCTGTTGATCGCCTCGTCGAGGCCGGGCTCGCTGCCCGCGAACCTGCAAGGCGTCTGGAACGTGCTGGAGGCGCCGCCATGGCAGGCGGACTACCACCTGAACATCAACATCCAGATGAACTACTTCCCAGCCGACACCACGAATCTGGCTGAGACGGCTGAGCCGTTCGCCGAATACGTCGACTCGTTGCGGGAACCCGGCCGGGTCACCGCGCGGGACATGTACGGCGTGAAGCAAGGCTGGGTGGCCCACCACGCCTCGAACATCTACGGCTGGACCGGCGCGTGGGATCACCCCGCGTATTTCTTCCCGGAATCCGGTGCCTGGCTGTCCGACCAGCTCTACGACCACTACCGGTTCACTTTGGACAGCAAATACCTTGCTACGAAGGCGTATCCGGTGATGAAGGAGACCGCGCAGTTCTGGCTGGAGTTCCTGCAGACCGATCCGAAGGACGGCAAGCTCGTCGCGTTGCCGAGCCGTTCGCCGGAGATCGGCCCGCACACCGCGGGCGCGTCGATGTCCCAGCAGATCCTCTGGCTGTTGTTCACCGATGTCCTAGAGGCGGCGAAGATCGTTGGTGACAAGGATTTCGCGGCCAGGGCGACCGAGGTTCTCGGCAAGCTCGACCCTGGCCTGCGGGTCGGGAAATGGGGCCAGTTGCAGGAGTGGAAAGCCGACATCGATGACCCGAACGAAACCCATCGGCACGTCTCGCACATGTTCGCGCTGCACCCTGGAAAGCAGGTGTCGCCCCGTACCACGCCGGAACTCGCTGAGGCGGCAAAGGTTTCGCTGAACGCGCGGACCGACGCCGGAACGGGCTGGAGCAAGGCGTGGAAAATCAACTTCTGGGCCAGGCTGCTCGACGGCGACCGCGCGCACAAGCTGCTTGCCGATCAGTTGAAGACAAGCACGTTGCCGAATCTCTGGGACACGCATCCTCCGTTCCAGATCGACGGAAACTTCGGGGCGACCGCAGGCGCGACGGAAATGCTTCTGCAAAGCCATCTTGGCGCGATCGACGTGCTGCCCGCAGTGCCCCGCAGTTGGCCGGACGGTCGGGTCGACGGGCTGCGAGCCAGGGGAGACGTGACAGTCGGCGTCACGTGGCAGTCCGGCGCGCCGACTCAGATCAGGCTGCTGACCGGAAAAGGGGACGCTGTCAAGGTTCGCAGTTCAATGTTCCGCAATGCAGTGCGCGTCTTTTCTCAGGGCCAGCTCGTGCCGCACACTACTGACGGTGACGTTTTGAGTTTCGCCACTCGCAACAAGGGCGAATACCTGATCGTCCCGGTATCGTGAACAACCCCAGGTAGCTGGGGATATTCGACATCTCTTGACCGATTCGTCGGACGTTAGTATGGTCTAGACCACAAAACCCCTGCAGGTCTTGTGTTTGGTATCGGCTCCCACGCTTCAAGGGGCCCGGTCGGCGCGCGACACCGGACCGCAGCTCGTCGTGAAGAGGAGCTGAAATATGAAGCGCAAGTTCATCGCGGCCGTGGTCGCGGTACTGCTGGCCCCGCTGCTCACCGTGATTCTCCCCGCGGGAACCGCCAGTGCGCACGGTTGGATCAACAGCCCGGCCAGTCGGCAGCAGCAATGCCGGGCGGGAACAGTGGCGTGCGGTGAGATCAAGTACGAGCCGCAGAGCGTCGAAGGCCCGAAGGGTCTGCGCAACTGTCACGGCAACGTCGGCAGGTTCGCTGAGCTGAACAACGACGGCAAGGGCTGGCAGGTCCAGAACGTCAGCCCGAACCAGACGTTCACCTGGACCATCACCGCGCGCCACCGCACCAGCACGTGGGAATACTTCATTGGTGGAACCCGTGTGTGGTCGAAGAACGACGGCGGCGCCCAGCCGGGCGGCACTGTCACGCACAACGTGAACCTCGGCAGCGCCCGTGGTCGTCAGAAGCTGCTCGCCATCTGGAACATCGCGGACACGGCGAACGCCTTCTACGTGTGCATCGACGTGAACATCAGGTAAGCAAGAGAAGGTTACGGCCCGGTGGCGAGCGCACGCCACCGGGCCGTTAACTATCCATAATGGATTGATCAACGATCAGCGGCCTTGTCTGTTTTTGTCAGTGACAGTGCGCGATCATCGCCCCTAAGATGCGGACTGGTCTAGACCTTCCCTCCCCTGCACTGGAAGGCAGATCCGCATGAGATCTCTGCTTTCGGGCGCCCTGTTGCTACTCGGCGTCCTGGTTGCCCCTGCCGTCCCATCGGTGGCACAACCTCCTGATACCGAACAACTTCCGGACTCTTTCCGTACGCCATCAGTGATGCCGAGCCTTGTCACACCTCAGTCGGCGGTGTGTGACGGCGATGGCGTCAGCGGGAAACGTGTCCAAGCGGTCTACGTCCGCGGCAACGGCCAAGCCGACCGCTACGCACAGTTTGCTGCGCAGTTTCAAACCTTTGCCAGCCAGATCGATGACGTCTTCGTGGAAGCGGCGGCCCGACTCGGCGGCGGAGTCCGGCACGTCAGGTACGTCCACGATGCCAGTTGCCGCGCTGTGGTGAACAACGTCGTGATCGCGCAATCCTCAATGGCATCAGTGGATTCGATCACCAGTGCCATCCAAGCCCAAGGCTACAACCGATCCGACCGCAAGTACCTGGTCTGGTACGACACAGGCGGATGCGGCCTCGCGTTCGGCAACGGCGGCAACGACAGCCCCGGCGCGAACAACCCGTACAACGCGGGTCCGCACTACGCGATGATGGGAACCGGTTGCTGGACCTGGCAAGCCAGCGCACACGAACTGCTGCACACGCTTGGCGCCGTACAACGCAGTGCTCCCAACGCGACATTGCACGGTCACTGCTGGGATGACCAGGACATCATGTGCTACAACGACGGCGGAATCCCCAACCCGCCAGGCAACTTGGTCCTGAAGTGCGCCAACGCGCCGGAAAACCAGATCGACTGCAACGGCGACGACTACTTCCACACCAACCCGCCAGCCGGCAGCTACCTGGCCACCCGATGGAACGTCGCCAACAGCCACTACCTGACCAGCGGCGGCGGAGGCCTCCGAGTCGGCCAGATCACTGGTATCGGCGGCAAATGCGTTGACGTGAGCGGCTCCAACACGGCCAACGGAACCCCGATCCAACTGTGGGGATGCAACGGAACTGGCGCTCAGCGCTGGACGGTGCAAAGCGGAACGCTTCAGGCGCTGGGCAAGTGCATGGACATCACTTCCAGCGGTACGGCGAATGGCACCCTGGTCCAACTCTGGGACTGCAATGGCACCGGTGCCCAAGTCTGGGAAGCCCAAAGCAACGGGACTTTGCGGAATCCGTTGTCCGGCCGCTGCCTTGACGCGCAGAACAATTCGAGCGCCGATGGCACGCGACTGACCATCTGGGACTGTTTCGCGTCCGCCAACCAGATCTGGCGCTTGCCTGCCTAACCTGCGTTAGTCGCGATCGACCACGCCGAGCACATCGGTAAGACCGCGGACGGCAGGCAGTTCTTTCTCACCACACCGTTCGAAGCAGGGGAAGAGGGCAACGAGTTCGTTGCCCTCTTCCTGTTCGGCGCGGCAGGAAACTTCCTCGAAGCGAAAATCGACGAGTTTGGCCCACGACAGTGCCTGGACCGCGAGCATCGCAAAGCTGTGTACGACCAGCGGCTGGCCGAACTCGGCGACGTGACGTTCATCCGGATCGAGATCGAGCCGAAGGGATCATCGGCAAATCCGGTTATCCACAGCCGGTCCGCGACACGCCGCCGATCACCCCCCACCGATAGACTGGCCAGGGGACGCCCCCCGGGAGCGGTGGGGGATGTTCGGGGGGTGTTCGGCGGCGGGACGGGCGCGGCTAGCGCTGGGCTCGGCCGCGTTCGACCATCGGGCGTTGCCTACATCGGGTGTTCCATCCAGACATTCGGCTCCACGTAGACGCCATAGTTCCGATCAGCCGAGGCGATGATCGGCGCGATGCCACCGGGGAACAGGTTGTCGCCGTCGACAAGGTCGATGCCCGCCCATTCCCGCCAGTCCGCGAACGAGCCGGAGATGGTCACCGCGAACGGGCAGATCTTGATCATCTTGGCGCCGAGCCGCTCGTGCGTGCGCAGCCAGCGGTCGGCGAACAGGCCGTCGGGACGGCGGCGATTGACGTACTCGTCCATCGCCGTCTTCGGCTCGTCCTCTTTGCCGATCGGCCGGACCGACACGATCAGCTTCGAAAGCCCGGTTTCCGCCGCGCGTGCCTTCAACGCCTTGAGCATCTCCGACGACAGGTGCCTGCCGCGGTGCGCCGGGTCGATCACGACCTCCAACGCGCACAGGGCATTCGGCGCGCGGCCGTCCATCTTGTCCTGCGCGGCCCATTGGATCGCCTCGTCCCAGCCGTGGTCGGGCAGCTCCGTGCGGTCGTCGGCGGGGAAGGTGAGCGGGACCGAGAGGGTACGGGCGATCGGAACGTCGTTCTCCAGCGCGATCAGGAAGTACTGACCCCAGTGCCGCAGGAACCGCTCGACCGTGATGATCTTGCCGCTCATTCCGGCGTAGATGAACTGGCCGCCGACGTCGCCAAGGTTCAGCGCGGCCTCGGCCAGGTCGGGGCGCGACGCGAGATCGACTATTTGCATAGCCATAGCTAAACGAAATGACGCCTGTCCGGATACCGTCATCCGGGGGATGTCGATCACTACCGTGAGTATGGTGCGGTGGGGGTTCATTGAACTGGGGAGAACGAATGAAACGAATGTTCGGCGCCTTAGTGGCGTTCGTCTCCGCGACAGTCATGGTCAGCATACCGGCGGCCGCGGCACAGGGGTGCTCGGTCGGCAAGCTCAGCGTGCCTGGGGCTGAGGCCGTGTCGGTCACGGCGGCCGAGAAGCCCGGCGGAACCGTCGAATGGCCGCCGGGGTATCCGATTCCGCCAGTCACAGACGTCCCGCCGTACTGCGATGTGACGGTGACGCTCACGCACCCTGGCGCGGGCGACAAGGTCACGGTGAAGGTGTGGCTGCCGGTGTCCGGCTGGACCGGCCGGTTCCAGGGCCTCGGCGGCGGTGGCTATTCAATGGGTGCCTGGGACGCTGACCTGGCCACCCAGGTCAAGCTCGGTTATGCGGTCGCGACGACTGATGGCGGCGTCGAAGCCAACCCGATGAGCCCGGCCAGCTGGGCATTGGACGCTCAGGGGAACGTCAACCACGAGTTGCTGAAAAACTTCGCGTCACGGTCCCTGCATGACAAGGCGGTTGTCGGAAAGGCTGTGACGCAGCAGTACTACGGACGCACGCCGAAGTACTCGTACTGGAACGGCTGCTCGACCGGCGGGCGCCAGGGCCTGGAGAACGCACAGAGCTTCCCGGACGACTACGACGGCATCAACGCGATGGCGCCCGCGGTCAACTGGGACCGGTTCATCGTGGCCAACCTGTGGGCGCAGGTCGTGCAGAACGAAGAAGGCAACCGGCTGAGCGTGTGCGAGCTCGACGCGTTCGAGAAGGCAGCGGTCGATGCGTGCGACAAGATCGACGGCGTGGCAGACCGGGTGGTCAACGACCCTCGTACCTGCCGTTATGACCCGGCTGCGTTGATCGGGACCAAGATCGTCTGTGACGGCGCCGAAGTGACCATTTCGCGGGCGGATGCCGAGGTCGTCCGCAGGATCTGGGACGGGCCGCGCGGCTGGTTCGGCTTCAACAAGGGCGCGGACCTGTCGTGGACCGCGGGGCCGGTGCCGTTCGAGATCAGCGCGACCTGGGTGCAGTACTTCATCAAGCAGGACCCGAAGTTCGACGTGACGAAGCTGTCGTACGCCGAGTACTACCGGATCTTCGTGGCCTCGCAGGCGCGGTACAACTCGATCATCGCGGCCGACGACCCTGACCTGACGGCCTTCCGCAGGTCCGGCGGCAAGATGATCACCTGGCACGGTACCGACGACTCGCTCATCCCGTACCAGGGCACGGTCGACTACCGCGACCGCGTCGCCCGCCGGACGGGCAACGTGAACGACTTCTACCGCGTGTTCATCGCCCCTGGTGTCGACCACTGCTTCGGTGGCGCGGGCGCGGCTCCGGTCGACCCGCTCGCCGCAGTCGTCAACTGGGTCGAAAAGGGCAAAGCTCCGGAAACGCTGCCCGCACGGACAGCTGACGGAAGGGCGAGCCGCAACTTGTGCCTGTATCCGTTGGTGTCGAGGTACGTCGGCGGCGATCCCAATTCCGCCAGCAGTTTCACCTGCCGGCGCGGCTGACGTGATCTTGCCTTGCCGCAAGGGACGCCCAGCGTTCCTTGCGGCTGCGGCAGGCGAGATAATGGGGGAGTGGAGACCCAGATGGAAACGCTCGAATTCCAGGCAGAGGCACGTCAGCTGCTGCAGTTGATGGTCCATTCGATCTACTCGAACAAGGACATCTTCCTGCGTGAGCTGATCTCCAACGCCTCGGACGCGCTCGACAAGGTCAGGCTGGCCGCGTTCACCGACAAGGACCTGCAAGCCGACACCGACGACCTGCGGATCGAGCTCGAAGCGGACAAAGACCAGCGCACGCTCACCATTCGCGACAACGGGATCGGGATGTCCCGCGCCGAGGTCATCGACCTGATCGGCACGATCGCGAAATCTGGGACCGCGGAACTGCTGCGCAAACTCAAGGAGTCGAAGGAGAATTCGGCCGATCTGATCGGCCAGTTCGGCGTCGGTTTCTACTCGAGCTTCATGGTCGCCGACAAAGTCACCCTGGTGACCAGGAAAGCAGGCGAGACCGAGGGCACCAAGTGGGAGTCCGAGGGCGAGGGCACGTACACGATCGATTCGGTCGAAGACGCCCCGCAGGGCACCTCGGTGACCCTGCACCTGAAGCCTGAGGACAAAGAAGACCACCTTTTCGACTACACCGCCGAGTTCAAACTGCGTGAGATCGTCCGGCGCTATTCGGACTTCATCACCTGGCCGGTCCGGCTCAAGGTCACCAAGACCGTCGACGACGAGACCACGACCGAATTCGAGACGATCAACTCGATGAAGGCGCTGTGGGCACGGTCGAAGGACGAAGCGACCGAGGACGAGTTCAAAGAGTTCTACCGGCACATCAGCCACGACTGGACCGATCCGCTCGAGATCATCCAGATGCAGGCCGAAGGGACCTTCGAATACCAGGCGCTGCTGTTCATCCCGTCGCACGCGCCAATGGATCTGTTCATGCGGGAAAGCAAGCGCGGGCCGCAGCTGTACGTCAAGCGCGTGTTCATCATGGATGAATGCGAAGCGCTGATGCCGGAATACCTGCGATTCGTCAAAGGCGTCGTTGACGCGCAGGATCTGTCGCTGAACGTGTCGCGGGAAATCCTGCAGCAGGACCGTCAGATCCAGCTGATGCGCCGCCGTCTGGTGAAAAAGATCCTGCAGACCATCAAAGCGATGGACGAGTCGAAGTACGAGACGTTCTGGCGGGAATTCGGCGCGGCGGTCAAAGAAGGCCTGGTCAACGACTTCGACAACCGCACGTCGATCCTGGAGATCTCGGCCTTCGCCTCAACGCACGACCCGGAGAAGCCGACCTCCCTCGCGGACTACGTCTCGCGGATGAAGGAGGGCCAGGAACACATCTACTACCTGACCGGCGCGTCGCGGTCGATCATCGAGAACTCGCCGCACCTCGAAGCCTTCAAGGCCAAGGACTACGAAGTCCTGATCCTCACCGACGCGGTCGACGAGATGTGGGTCAGCTCGGTGCCGGAGTTCGACGGCAAGCAGTTCCAGTCGGTCGCCAAGGGCCAGGTCGACCTCTCCGACGACGCCGACGAAGACCGCTCGAAGGACTTCGAAGACCTGCTGACGTGGATGACGGAAGCGTTGAAGGACAACGTCAAAGAGGTCCGCCTCTCCTCGCGCCTGACGACGTCACCGGCGTGCATCGTCGGCGACGCGAACGACGTCACCCCAACGCTGGAGAAGATGTACCGCGCGATGGGCCAAGAACTCCCGCCGATCAAGCGAATCCTCGAACTCAACCCAGACCACGCACTGGTGACAAGCCTGCGAACCGCCCACTCGGAGAACAAGGAAGGCGCCGCGGAAACCGCGGAACTGTTGTACGGCATCGCATTGCTGGCCGAAGGCGGCGAACTCGCCGACGCCCCACGCTTCACCCGCCTGCTGGCCGACCGACTGGCCCAAACCCTCTAAAAAACCTCGTGAGTGTTTTCGCCGGTTCTAACCGGCCTGGTGTTTTAACGTTGTGAGGGCATGGTGGGCAGGGCCGTCGCGGAGCGGCGGCCCTGCTTTCGTTGCTGGGTTTAGGTTTTTGTCACTGGACGGACGATGCGATGCCGCGTCGCGGGGATGGATGTATGCCCTGTCGGGCGGCCCGGACCGGGCCGTGAAGGTTTTCGCGGTTTCGCCGGAGATCCCAGGCGCGGGTGAAGCCCACGAAACCCGCGTTTGACCCGTAGCGGGCTGAGCGGTCCCCGGCGTCGTTCCCAGGACAGTCGCTGATCGGCGATGAGCCCACGCGCCAGGACCAGGTGAACATAAGCCACAGCCACCAGCCAACTCCACCGCTCGGCTTGCTCGGGGCCACGCACTCGAGGGCGGGTCCAAGCCAGGTATTGCTTGAGGAACCGGAAGAGGTGCTCGATGCCGTAACGGCGCAGATACGCCCGCCACACCCGGTCAAGATCGAACGAGCCCTCAGGCCCGGTCCAGAACAACCACATCGGCGGGTACGCCGGGTCGGCCGAACACACCCAGACCACACTGCCCCGGGTCACCGGGCGGGAGTACCCGGGCCGGTAGCCAGGTTCCCGCAGTGCCGCCGATTCCGAGGCACGCGGGTGCATCCCATGCCACACCGACACACTCACCGCGGCCCGCCCAGGCTCGGCGGGCACCGCGAGGTATTCGTCCGGGTCACGCCAGCTACGGCGATCGGACAGTTTCATCTTTGGCCCGTGCACTCGCGGCCGCCCGATCGTGCCTGGTTCCCGCGGCGGCGGATCGGCCATCACCACCGCGTCCTTACGCAACCGGACCACGATCTGCACCCGCTCGCCGGTCAACCGGCCACCCAGATACACCGGGCTGTAGTCCCCGTCAGCACACACAATCGGAACCAGACCACCACCATCATCACCACCGTCCGGGTCCCGGTCGGCAGCCACCTGCTTCAGCAACGCCTCGATCTGCCCGACAGCAACCACATTGTGGTTCTCACCCACCGCGATACGCGCCACCGCCACCGGCGACGCCCACGACGAACCGCTCGTCCCGGTCGCGGCCAGCCACTGAAACCACCAGCCCGGAGTCACCACCCCGCTGCCACCGCCAACATCCTTGCCCGCGTCGTAGTTCAACGTCCGGTCCGGGCTGGTCGGCGCATCCGGACGCGGCCACTGCGAACAATCCAACGCGAACACCAGCCCCGAGGACCGATCCACCACACCCGCCAACACACCCGCCAACACCGCGGCGTCGATCCGGCCCCGATCCAACGCGGCATACACACTGCCATGCCCACGCCGCAACACCGGCTCCAAGCTTAGATACGGCAACGACTCCAACCGGCCCGGATGACACAACAACGCGTCCACCATCTCGAACAACACATCCGGCCACCTCGTGAACGACTCATACACCGCCCGGCGGAACCGCCGCAGCCGCCGGAGTTGGCCTACAAGGGATCCATCAGGCACACTGCCAGACACGGCCACCGCTTTCGTGATCAAAGTTCTGTGGAAGGAACCAAGATCATCGAGCGGTGGCCGCCTCCATGTCAAAGATCAACCACCCGGAACGTTAAAACACCAGACCGGCGAAAACACTCACGAGGGTTGTTTACTCAGTAATAGGTGACAGTGGTGGTCCCACCCCAGCGGTGGATGATGTAGCCACCCTGGAAGTTCGACCGCCACCCGTTGGGAATGGTGAACTCGTCGCTGACCGGGTACTTGAGCCGGGACTGCTCAGCGCCGAGCTGCATCCACTTCGCCCGGATCGCGCCACGCACCTCGTAAGCGGTGTTGCCCATGAACGGGTGCCAGTAGACCGAGTGTTCCTCGTTGCCCTTCCGGAAGCGATTGTACCGGCCTTGTCCGTCCCGCGTGGTCATCTCGTTGGTGATCGGGTAGCCCAAGTGGCCACCTTCACCGCCGTAGAACTGCCACTTCGCCCGGATCCCGCCCTTGACTTCCCACGCGTCGGTCGACGGGGACCAGTAGATCGACCCCTGGCCCTGGAATTCGTTGTACCGGCCGATCCCGTCGGCCGCCACGCGCTCGTCAGTGATCGGGTAGCCAAGCGATGAGCGTTCCCAGCCAAGGGAAGCCCACCTTTCGTAGATCCGGCCATGGATCTCGGAGGCGCCAACCGCTGGATGCCAGTAGATGTAGCCGCGCTCGAACGCGTTGAACCGTCCGACACCGTCCGGTGTGGCCAGTTCATCCGTTGTCGGGAGGCCGTTGAAGTTGTCCCTGCCGAGCCGGTCCCACTTTTCGTAGACCATGCCCCAAACGAACTTGGCACCGGTGTGCTCCGACCAGTAGATCGACCGGAGGTTCGGGAACAGGTTGTAGCGGCCACGGCCGTCCGCGGTGCTCAGCTCGTCGGTGCTCGGCACGCCGTAAGCCGCATGCCCGCCGAACTCGAGGTACCGCCCCAGGATCGCGCCGAAGAGCAGGTGCGCACCAGTCTCCGGCGACCAGTACAGCCGACCGCCCGCGTATTCGCGCCAGCGGATCTGTGTGTCACCCTGCTCGACCTCAGTCGGCGTGCCCAAGATCTGCCGCAGCCCAGGCTCGGCGTTGTAGCGCCGGTCGATCGGCGTGAGGTAGGTGACGTTCAGCGTCACGTCAGAGTCCGGCACGACCAGGTTGTGCACCCGGTCCGTGCTGTTGTTGCCCCACTTGTCGAAGCTCGCGACCTTGTTGGCGGCGACCTCGGGGGCGACGAGCGTCAGCGACTGGCCCGCCGTGAAGAGGGCGCTTCCGCCCTGCTCCTCGCCGATGGTGAACTCGGCCGGAAGGTTGCTCTGGATGGTCACGCGACGCTGGTTGGGCTTGGCGATGAACGTCTGTGACGTCGACGCGCCCTTGCTGTCGGTCGCCGTCGCCGTGATCTCCAGCCGGGTGTCACCCGCGTGGCCGTCGAAGTGCAGGTTGAACGTCGAGGCGTTCTCCTGCCGTTCGCCGGGATGCGAGTGGCAGTTGCTGGCGCCGCGGCAGTGCACCATGTCCGTCGTCCAGGAAACCTGGACCTGGCCTTCCTCAGGGTCGGTCGCCGTGGCGGTCGCGCTGATCACGTCACCGACGGAGAACTTCCGATTCGGGTCCGGCGCCTGCAAAGACAGTTCCGGCGCCCGGTTGCTCGGGTACACAGTGGCCGTCCTCGAAGCCGACTTGTTCAGCGGATCGGTTACGGTCAGCTTGGCGGTGAAGCTCTCCGGGCTGGCCGGATAGGTGTGCACTGCGGTCTTGCCGGTACCGGTGGTCCCGTCGCCGAACTCCCACGCGTACTGGAGCTCGTCACCGTTGGGGTCCCACGACTTGTCGGCGTTGAACGTGACCTTGCGCGTGGCCGGTTCATTCGTCGACGACATCACCGCGACCGGCGCGTTGTTACCTGGCGCGTAGACGAGCCTGCGAATGGTTCCGCCGATGATGTCGGCGTACACGATGTCGCCACCGGTCGGCATGGCATCGATCTTCACGACATGCCCGATGTCCGAACCGAAGGCGCTGTTCGGCGGCACAGTGACATTGCCCGAAGCGTCGAACGCCATGTTGAACAGCCGTTGGACGGCGTAGTCGCCGTAGAAGTACCGGCCCTGGTACTCGGCCGGGTAGTTCTTGCCGGAGTAGATCACACCGCCGGTGACGCTGTTGCCTGCGGACCGCGGGTAGCTCCAAATCGGAGCGACGGTCGCGACCTGCGCGCACGCGGCCAAGTCACGGTATTCGACAGTCCGCTGGTTGCCTTCCCAGCATGGCCAGCCGTACTCGTTCCCGGGGTTGACCAGGTTGATCTCTTCGGTGGCGTTCCAGCCGACGTCGCCGAGAATCGGCCGCTTCGTCTTCGGGTCCAAGCTGAACCGGAACGGGCTACGGAACCCGCTGGCGTACACCTTGCTGCTGACCGCGTTCGGCTTCGCGGCGTCGTAGTACGGGTTCGACGCGACGCCCGAGCCGTCCGGCTTGATGTGCAGGAGCTTGCCGTGGAGGTCGTTGATGTCGAGCGCACGCAACGCGCGCTGGTCGACCCCGATGAACCCTGAGGAGTCGCCGATGCTTACCCACAGCGTGCCGTCCTCGTCCGCCAGCACTGTGCTCATGCTGTGCACCGGCTCGTCCGACGAGGTCTCCAGGATCGGTTGCTCGTTGGTCAGGCCGATCGGGTTGTTGGCACTGTCCAATGTGACGGTCCACTTGCTCAGCCGCAGCACGCCGTGCTGCCCGGAACCCGGGCCGGTCGACTGCGCTGACCCGGCCGTGTACACGGTCCGGCTGGTCGCGAAGTCCGGCGCGACCGCGATGCCCTGCAGCCCCAAGTCATGGGTGCCGACGACCTGGATGTTCGCGATGTTGCGCGGGTTGCCGGTCTTGGGAACCCAGTTGACCTTCCCGTACTTGCCGACGATGAGCATGCTCTCGTCAGGAAGGAAGGCGAAGTCGGTGAGAAAGTCACCCTGATATCCCGGGGTGAAACCCGTCGGGATGTCGTCGAGCAGGAAGCCTGCCGGAAGGCTGGGTGCCGCATGGGCCGTCGTGGCCGCGGGCACAACCACGACGAGGCCGGCGACTAACGCCGTCGTCGCAGCATGAATCCATTGACGCGGTCGCATTTATCCCCTCGAGATGATCACCCGGTCCCCCCTATGGGCCGGGGTCACCTGGGACATCGCCGCGCACCCCTGGGATGTTTCAGACAAACGAGTGAAGATCGTAACTTGGTGTGCACGATCGAGGCGGACGTGTTATATGCGCGCTGAGAATGCTCCCCCTTGTGGGTGGTTGCCTGCTTGGCAACCACCCACAAGGTCACTGGATCAGTACCGCCGGTCGATCACCTCATCTGTGGTGCTGTTGTAGAAGATGTAGCCGTTCTGGAAGTCCGATTGGTATCCGCCGGATACCGCACGGTCGGACACCGTCGGGTAGCCGAGGTATGACCGTTCGTAGCCCAACGCCGCGTATCGGGCTTGGATGGCGCCTTGGACGTTGTGTGCTCCGGTGGCGTCGCTGTAGAAGATCGATCCGCGTTGGAAATGGTTGTAGAAGCCGCCCGCGGGGTTTGTGGCTGTGTCGTCCGTAGTCGGATAGCCGATGAACGAATTCTCGTAGCCGAGCGAAGCCCATTTGTCGTGGATGGCGCCTTGGACGTTGTGTGCTCCGGTGGCGTCGCTGTAGTAGATAGATCCGCGTTGGAAGCGGTTGTAGAAGCCGCCTGCGGGGCTGGTAGCTGTGTCATCTGTTGTCGGGTAGCCCAGATAGGAGCGTTCGTAGCCAAGGGCTGCCCATTTGTCGTGGATGGCGCCTTGGACGTTGTGTGCTCCGGTGGCGTCGCTGTAGAAGATCGATCCGCGTTCGAAGCGGTTGTAGAAGCCGCCCGCGGGGTTGGTCGCATGGCTGTCGGAAGTCGGGTAGCCGAGGTAGGACGTCTCATAGCCGAGTGCTGCCCACTTGGCCCGCATCTCCCCGTGAATCTCGAAGGTGCCGAGCGTCGGATGGTGATAGATCGAACCGACGCCTGTGCCCGGACCACCCACGAAATGGTTGTAGTAGCCGATCACGTCCGGTGGGCGCTGCTCGTCCGTGCTTGGCGCACCAAGGAACCTGTGTCCGCCGAGAGCCACGTACTTGGCGTAGATAGCGCCGTGGGTCTCCGCCAACCCGTGCGCGGCTGTCCAGTAGACCCGGCCCCTAGCGTACTGCTGCCAGTGGGAGTTGCTCTCGTGCAACTCCATTCCGACGGGTTCGCCCATCCACTCGCGCAAAATCGGCTCGTTGGTGTATCGCTTGTGGATCGGTGAGACGTACTCGGCGTTGAGGGTGATGCCGCCAGCAGGCACGGTGATTTGTCGGATCCGGTTCGGGCTGAGGTTGTCTATCCATTTCGAAAACGTTGCCGCACCTTCGAGCGCGGTCTGCGGCGGTTCGAAGACGACGGTCGAGCCGGCTGTCACCATGCGGTTCGCGGCTTCATTGCTGCTGCCGACACGGTATTGCGCGTTATGTGTTGAAGTCAGGCCGAACCGGGTGAGCCTCGGGTTGGCGACGTATTGACGGGTGACGGGCACGCCCCGGCTGTTGGTGGCAGAGGCGGTGATGATCACGCGTCCGTCGGCTTCGTTGGGGAACTTCATACTGAAGTTGGGGCCGGACCCCGTGTGCAGCTGTGTGATCTCACAACTGCGGTCACGTAAGCACCGGACCCGGTCAGCCTTCCATTCCACCGCGATTGGGCCGTCGACCGAGTCTCTTGCATCCTCCGCGCTGACAGCGATGGTCTCGTTGACCGAGAAGACGGCTTCCGGGCCGGGTGTCGTCAGTGGGAGCTGCGGACTTTCCTCGCCAGGGATGACCAACTGGCTCTTGGTGTTGGTTGCGCCGTGTGGATCGGTCACAGTCAGGGTGACGGTGACCCCAGCGCCTGCCGCGTACGTGTGTTCGGTGAGCTTGCCTGTGCCAGTGCTCCCGTCGCCGAAGTTCCATTGGTAGGTAAGTGCTTCGCGATCGGGATCGAAGGACATGCCCGCGTTGACGGAGATCTTCTTGCTGTCCCGGTCGACCGAGAATTCGAAGCCGGCTGTAGGGCCTTTGTTGGCAGGCTTGTAGCTGACCCGCCGCAAGATCGATGTGGCCGCGTCGGCGATCACGATGTCGCCGTTCGGAGCCGTCGCGGCCGAGACAGGATCGCCGATGTCGGTGGCGAAGACCGTTGCGGTCTGCGTGACCTTGCCAGCGGCGTCGTACTTGAGAGTCGACAACGTGTGAGCGTTTCTGTCAGCCAGGAAGTGGGCACCACGGTAGGCCTCGGGATATGACGTGCCCGTGTAGGGGAGACCGCCGACGAACATGGTCGTGGTCGCAGTACCGCGGTTGACCTCGTGCAATGGGGCGTTGTTCGCCACATTGGCGCACGCCGGGAGATCCTTGTAAGCGGGTGTTTGTGTGGTGCCTTCCCAACACGGCCACTTCATGTTCTGACCGGGGAACGCCAGGTTGACCTCGTCGCGTGCCGCCCAGCCGGTGTCAGTGACGATCACACCACCGCGTGGGTCGAGCGTGAGCCGTGGGTGGCGCAATCCGCTGAGGTAGTTGCGGCTACTCCAGCTGTTGGGGTTTTCCGTGGTGAAGAACGGATTGCTCTCGATTCCCCTGCCGTCAGGCCATACGCGGAGGATCTTGCCGGTTGGCTGGTTGATGTCCAACGCGTTCAACGCGTATGGGTCCACATTGTCTTTGGTCGCGCCGTCCACTGACCGTACGGTGGAGTTGTCGCCGACAGCGATCCACAGGGCGGTCTTCGTCGCGTCGGGTCCGAGTGCTGGCTCGACGACGACATCCTGGATTCCCTTGTTGTCGGCTTTCCCCTGGAACTCCAAGACGACGGCTTCGTCGACCAGTCCAGTTGGCTCGTTCGTGCCGAGCGTCCGCCACTTGCTGACCCGGAACGCCTTCGTAGTACCGCCCGTGGAAACCGCTTGTGTCGTATAAACAGTGCGCGTCGTGGCGTAGTCCGGTGCGACCGCGATGCTCGTCAAGCCAAGCGAACCAGCTGTGTAGACAGGGAGGCTGGCGATCTGAACCGGCTGGCCACCCTGCGGTGCCCATTGCACTGAGCCGAGTCGGCCGGTAGTCAGCGTGCTGCCGTCAGGCAGGAACGCGACGTCGGTCAACGTGCCAGCTTGTTGGCCGGTTGGGGTGTCGACCAAGACGAAACCCGATGGTAAGGCAGGCGCTGCCTGTGCCACTGGTGATGTGGCGACTACGCCACCGAACATCGCTGCGGCGGCCGTGACGGCAGCCCCAGCTCTTCGAGTCCACATAGGCCTTCCTTCTCGATATGGAGCGTCGCCAGGCGTACTTGCCTAGGGCACATGCCGACATAGCCGTGGCGCGAAAACGCCACGGCTGCACTGAATCCCTTGAACGGCTAGTGATCCACCCCACGGCCCCCCTTGGCTATAGGCCCGCTGGACGCTAGCTGATGCTCTTGCGGCAGTCATCGTCCGTTTGTATGACTGTGTCTATGCCTGTCCACTTCGGAGCGTGACAACGCCAGCTGACGAGCACTGTTGATCGACCTTCGACAAATCCTGTCAGTTTGGTCGCACGACTAACGCATCGAGGCCATTCGGCCCAAATTCGCGGCTCGCTCTTGCCTGGATTTGTTGCTGGCCAGCAGGATCACAGACGGCCAAGTCTGCGCGGGCAGGCGAATCCTTCCAGGGGTGGAATCGCAAGGGGCGGGGTTGTCGTGATCCGGAATTATCGTGGTCCTGTCGTGCGTACGCGCTTGCGGGCAGCGGTCGCCTTGCTGGCGATCGTGGTGCTGGTGGCCACCGTCGGGCCCACCGCGTCGCAGCTGTTTCCACCGGTGGCCGACCCGATCACAGCGGCGATGGCGAAGTCGCCCAAGCAAATCTCGGGTTCTGCCGCGGGGATTCCGGACCAGCCAACGCCGGACAGCCCGCAAAATCCGACGATCAACCGGGCGTTGGCCAAGTCGGAACAGTCGAAGTACCCGCCGATCCAGTATCCCGAACCACCGGCACAGAGACGCAGCGCGGGCAAGGTGGAGACGCCGCCCGCGACCCAGCCGCGCGGGTTCGACGCCACGTCCAGCAAGGAAATCCCGGAGCAGCGCGACACCCACAGCCGCGTCTACAACAACTCGGACGGCACACAGACCACCGAGTACAGCGCGGATCCGTTGAACTATCGGCGACCGGACGGGAAACTGGAGCCGATCGACTCCCGGGTGGTGCCGGACGGCACTAACGGCTGGCGCAACGCAGGCGATTCGCTGCAAGTCCACATGGGACAGACAGCCGGATCGATGCGGATCACGGTGGACGCCGAGCGGTCAGCCGGGTTTACGTTGCTGGGTGCGGCTGCGTCCGCGGGCAAGGCTGAAGGCAATTCAGTCAGTTATTCGGACGTATTCCGGGATGCGGATCTGCGGGTGGATTTCGCGGCTGGCGCGGCCAAGGAATGGTTCATCCTCAAGTCCCCTAACGCTCCACACTCCTGGGAGTTCGCTCTTGATCTGAAAGGCCTACAGGCCAAGGTTGTCGATGGCCAGATCGTGTTCACGGACAACTCCGGCGCTGTAGTGCTACGGGTGCCCGCCGGGTACATGCTCGACTCGACTCGCCAGGACAGTGGAGAACCCGCGACGTCGTATGGCGTGAAGTATTCGCTGGGTCAGCGGGACGGCCGTCCGGTGCTGCGTGTCGAGCTGGACTCGGCGTGGCTGCGCGATCCGGCACGCGTGTACCCGGTGCGCGTAGACCCGACGATCGTCCGCGACTTCACCACGACCGGCACGATGATCGTTGAGAACGGTCAGCAGATCCGTAACTCCGATGAGCTGCGCATCGGCCGCAGCGGTGGCCGTACGGCGTCGAGCTTCCTGCGGTTCGGTGGCATCGGGACAAGCTTGCGGGACAACCGGATCTTCGGTGTGCAGTTGCAGCTGACCAACTTCTGGTCCGGTTCCTGCGTACCGCGGCCGATGTCGGTGCACCGGGTTACGGCTGACTGGGGTCCTTCGGGTGCGCCGCCGACCGGCCCGGCGATCGGCGGAGGCGTGTTCTCCCACGGCTACATGGCTCCCTTGGCGACCCGATCGAACTGCCCGACCGCGCACGAGCTGATCGACCTGGGTGCGGAAGGCCGCAATCTGGTGCAGCAGTGGGCAAGCGGCGGAGCCAACTACGGGCTGGCATTGCAGGCGCCGACCGATCCGGCGGCGTGGAAACGTTTTTCGGGGCACAACACGAGCAACCCACCGCGGTTGTACATCACGCACTCGCCGTACAACGCTGAATACCGGATCGATCGCGCGACGCCGGAACCGCCGGTCACGAGGGCGACCTCGGGCAAGGTGAAGATCACCGTCACCAACCGCAGCGCACAGGCCTGGGGACGCAACGACTTCGTACTGGGTTACCGGGTCTTCGACCAGAATGGTCAGTTGAAGGAGACCCAGGTCGCCGCGACACTGCCGTCCGATGTGGCGCGCGACGCGCAGGTGACGCTGGACGCTGAGATCAAGCCGATCGAGGTCGGGCACTACCTGCTCGACTTCAGCATGGTCCGCAACCCGAGCGACTACTTCACCGACCATCAGGTCGCTCCGGCGCGGATCGCCTTGGACGTCTTCGATGTGCCGCCCTTCATAAAGGCGCAGTATCCGCCGAACGGCGCATCGACGCAGACGTTGACACCGCAACTGTGGGCCAATGGCATCGACTTCGACCCGCCACCTGGCAGCACGCTGAAGTACCGGTTCGAGGTCTGCGAGAAGGACTCGAACGACAACGCGGTCAACTGTTTCAAGTCCGACGACATCACTAGTCCAACATGGACCGTCCCGAACGGAAAGTTGTATTGGAACAAGGTCTACCTGTGGCGGTCATTCGCGATCGACAGTTCCGGCCCGAGCGACCCGTTGCCCTACAGCGCGATCCTGAGTTCGGTGCCACAGCCCGCGATCACGTCGCACATGGCGATGGCGCCGCACAGCGGGACCGACCGGGACTTCGACCCGATGGTCGGCAACTACTACTCCAGCGCCGTTGACGTGCAGATCCCGACTGCTGGCCCGGAACTCGCGGTCGTCCGGACGTACAACAGCCTCGATCCTCGCCGCAATCTGTGGTTCGGCACCGGGTGGAGCACGAAGTACGACATGCGGGTCGACCGTGACTACGCGGGCAACGTCCTGGTGACCTATCAGGACGGTCAGCAACTGCGCTATGGCTGGAACCCAGATGGGACCTACGCGCCACCGCCGGGCCGGTTCGCCGACTTCAAGTCCACATCGGACGGCGGGTGGACACTGACCGACAAGACCGCGACAACGTATACGTTCAACTCGATCGGCCAATTGATCAGCATCAACGACGGCATCGGTCGCACTGTGGAGCTGATGTGGGAGAACAACGCCCCGCGTAGTGCGAAGGACCTGGCCACCGGACGCCAGTTGGTCTTCCAGGTATCTGGCGGCAGGATCCGGCAGGTCAATGCCGACGACACCGGCGGTCAGCACCGCGAATGGCTCTACGAATACACAGGCAATCGGCTCAGCAGCGTCCGTGATGTGCTTGGCAATGTCACTCGCTATGACTACTCTCCGCAATCCCGTTTCCGGACAGTGGTTATGGACGCCACACCGGACACTTATCTGCGACTTGGCGACCGAGTAGGCGATACCGCAGTTAGTCAGGTCGCGTTGCAGCAGGGCAAGGACAACGGCAAGTACACCAACGTCACCCTCGCCGCCGCGGGTGCGTTGCCCGGCTCGGCGGACACGTCGACCACGTTCAACGGGTCGAGTTCTGTGCTGCAGATGCAGGACGGCGTGGTGAGGAAGAGCCGTGACCTCGCCGTCGAACTGTGGTTCAAGACCTCGGGTTCCGGTGTGTTGCTTGGCTATCAGAAGGAGGACATCACCGGCCCCGTCCAAGGTGGACACACTCCGGCACTTTATGTCGGTACTGATGGACGCCTCTATGGACAGTTCGCGGATGGAACAACAAACCCGATTCGTAGTGCTGGGACCGTCAACGACAACCGTTGGCACCATGTTGTGCTCTCCGGTTCCGTTGCGAAACAGTGGCTCTATATCGACGGCATCCAGGTCGGCACCAAGGACGGCGTGATCGACCACGGCGAGCAAACGAAGGTCTACGCGGGGGCTGGCTTCATCACGGGCAACTGGCCTGCGAAGCCAACCAACGACCGTGGTTACTTCGCTGGTTCGATCGACGAGATCGCGGTCTACAGCAAGCCGCTCAGTGACTTCGTGGTGAAGGAGCATTTCCAGGCGGCACAGCCGTCGGAGTCGCTCAGCAAGGTCGTCATGCCCAGTGGCAGGATCGCGGCCGAGATCGAATACGACACCGTCAACGAGCGAGTGCAGACCTATACCGATCGCAACGGTGGCAAGTGGAAGCTAGGCGTCCCCGTCGTCGGCGGCGAACCGGACAATCTCATTAGGACAGTGCAATTCGCTGACCCGGGTAACCGCAACCACATCTTCGACTACGACCCGGTAAAGGGCAGGATTCTCCGCACCGTCACGCCGTTGGGCCTCGGTGTCCGGCCGGAGGACCAACTGGATCAGCCTGCGGGTGAGGTCGGCTACGGCATCCGGACGTATGACTATGACGATCAAGGAAACCAGAACACGATCGTCTCGGAGAACCTGAGCAGTGTCACGCTTGGATTCGACGCCCGAGGCAACGTCACCACCAAACGCACGTGCCGAACCGGGCAGGAGTGCCACACAGAATACTTCCACTACTTCTTCAATCCCAGCAACGCGATCGATCCGCGTAATGACAAGATGCTCTGGCGCAACGATGGCCGGTCATCGGACGCGAACGACACCGAGTTCAGGACGGCCTTCGAGTACAACGACCGAGGCGACCTCACTGTACAGACCATGCCGGACAAGAGCGTCGTGCAGAACATGTACACCGACGGTACTGAGGAAGCGTTCGAAGGTTTCGGGACGGTTCCGGAAGGTCTGATCAAGACAACTGTCGGAGCCGACCGCGAGACAACGTTTTTCCGCTACTTCAGCAACGGTGACCTGGCAGAGATCCTCGAGCCATCGGGTATGCGGACAACGTTCCGATATGACATTGGTGGCCGCCGGATCTCGTCGACGATCCACGTGCAGGCCTACCCAAACGGCATCACGACCACATACGAGTACGACGCTTCGTCGAGGATCGTGGCGGAAACCCGTCCATCCACGACAAACGCCGTGACCAACACGAAGCACACGGCTCGAACACTGACTCGTTACGACGCCGACGGCAACATCGACCGCATCGAAGTGCAGGACACCACCGGAGGTACGCCGTCACGGGTGACGACGCGCGGCTACGACGACCGTGGTCGGCTCGTGCACATTGTGGACCCTGCTGGCAAAGAAACCCGCTACGGTTTCGATGTTTTCGGCAACCGGATGTTCGTGATCGACGCGAGCGGCGTGAAAACCTCCTACGCCTATACGGCCCGCAACCAGGTCGCGGAAATACGGCTGCACGGCTGGCACGGTGGCGTTGTCGACCCGTCCGACGGTGATGGGCGTGACGGCGACGAAGACGAGAACGAGAACCCGGAAGCTAAGCCAACCGTTCTGCAATCGTTGCGGTACGACGAATCTGGGCGCCAGACGCTGCACGTTGACGCAATGGGCCGCGCAACGCGTACCCATTACTACGGTGACGACCTGATTTCCCAGGTGTGGGCTGAGGGATACAAAGACCCAATCACCAGCGCACTCCGCACGATTGTGCTGGAGCACAACAAGTACGACGGCGCGGGCAACCTGATCAGCCAGACGACCGCAGGCAACCGGACGACGACCTACCAATACGACTCCTCGAGCCGGGCAAAGGCGATCACCGAGGACGAGGGCGGCCTCGCCCGAACTACACGGTTCACATATGACTTGCGGGGCAACACAACCAAGGTCGAGAAAGAAGGCAACCCCTCCAACACGGGAACGGGACAAGCCCGCCTGACCGAGACCACTGAGTTCGTCTACGACGCCGCAGGAAACCGGATACAGCAGACAGTCCGTAATGGACAGCAGTCGTACGTCACCAAGTGGTCTTATGACGAGCGAGGACTGCCGCTGTCGGTCACGGACCCGCGTGGCGATATCGACCCGACCCGGTACACAACCACGGCGGCCTACGACGAACTCGCCCGACCGATCCGTGCGACAGGACCACAGGTCGCTACGGAATCCAACGGAGGAACACCGGTCCAGACCCAAGCGACGGTACTGACCGGCTACGACGCGTTCGGATCGACCACACACACCAAAGACCCGCTCGGCCGCGTGACAACGGCGGAATACGACCGCCTTGGCCGAATGACCAAAATCAGCCTGCCCGCGTACACGCCACCGGGCAGCAGCACACCGATTACACCAAGCCAGAGCCTCGAGTACGACTCGATGGGTCGAGTGATCAAGAAGATCGACGCCCGAAACAACGCCACAGACCTGCGCTACGACCAACTCGGCCGCCTCGTGGAACGCCGTGAACCGCAGCCAGCGGGCGGCGTGTGGAAGTACAGCTATACGTTGACCGGTCTGCCGTTGTCGGTGACCTCGCCGACCGGCGCCCGGGTCGAGTCGACGTATGACGTGCTGGACCGCAAGATCACCGCGACGGCGTTGGAGAGCAATCCGCCAGCGGAGTTCACGACACGGTACCGACACGACGACGCCGGAAACGTGGTGTCGGTGCAGTCCCCGAGCGGTGACACGAGCACCTTCACCTACGACAAGCTCAACCAGTTGACAAAGGCGGTCGACCCCGCCGGTGTGACAACCGAGCGCGGCTACGACCGTCAAGGCCGCCTGGTGCGTGCCAGTGACGGCGCAGGCCGAGCCAAGCGCCTGAACTATGACCTAGCCGGGCGGTTGATCTCCGAATTCGACGTCCCAGCCGGATGGATTTCGACACAACCACCGTTGCGGGAGCGCGGGTTCACCTACGACCTGGCGGGCAACATGTTGACCGCCCAGGACTGGGACAAACGTACAACCACCTTCACCTACGACGCCGCGAACCGCCTGACCAAACAGGTAGAACCAGTCTCAGCCACGGAGACGATCACCTCGTCGTTCGGGTATGACGCAGCGGGCAACCGCACCAGGTTCACCGACGGTCGTGGGAACAAGACGCTCTACACCTACAACACGCTCAACCTGCCTGAATCGGTCATCGAACCGCCGACCACGGCCCACCCGGCAGCTGGCGACCGCACGTGGACGCAGTCGTATGACGCCTCGGGTAACGCGGTCCGGCTGACCACCCCGGGCAACGTGGTGCGTGACCGCACGTTCGACGCGATGAACCGTCCGCTGTCGGAGACGGGCACGGGTGCCGAGGTTGCCACGACCGCGAAGTCGCGGACGTATGACGCCGACGGTCGCCTGCTGACGGCGGGCACGAACACGTACACCTACAACGACCGCGGCGGTCTGTTGACCGCCAAGGGCACGTCGGGTGATTCGTCGTTCGAGTACGACGCAGACGGCCGCTTGACTGCGCGTACCGATGCCGCAGGCACAACTCGGTACAGCTATCTCAAGGCGCGGTTGAACACGGTCGTCGACGGCGCCACCGGTGGGCGCTTGACCTACGGCTATGACGCTGCGGGACAGCTGTCCACTGTCGACTACGGCGCTGGCCGGGTTCGTACATATAGCTACGACAACCTCGCCCGCCCAGAGTCCGACGTCCTGAAGGACGCGGCAGGCGCGGTGTTGTCGTCGATCACCTACGGATACGACGCCAACGACCGCGTCAAGACCAAGAAAACAGCGGGCACCGCGGGAGCAGGCCAGAACAAGTACACGTATGACTTCCAGGGCCGGATGACCTCATGGACCGACCCAGCCGGAAAGCTGACCGAGTACGGCTGGGACGCGGCAGGAAACCGAACCAAGAACGGCCCGAAGACCGCCACGTATGACGAACGCAACCGCCTGCTGGCCGATGGCGACTACACTTATGCCTACTCACCTCGAGGCTCGCTGGTATCGCGCACGTCCTCCGGGTTGGAGGAGAAGTACTCGTTCGACGGCTTCGACAGGTTGTTGAAGTTCGGCTCGACGAGCTACACGTATGACGACCTCGATCGCCTGGTGCTGCGGGGCACGCAGAAGTTCTCGTACGCGGGCATGGAGATCGACGCCGTCAGCGATGGCGCGTCGCGCTTCGGCCGCGGCCCTGATGGCTCGCTTATCTCCCTTGCCCAAGGCACCGATGCCCGCTTGACCTTGTCGGATCGTCACGGCGACGTGGTGGGCGGCATCCCGGCTGCTTCTGGTGGCCTGGCCGACTCCGCTGCTTACGACCCGTATGGCAAGCGGATCGCCACTTCCGGGGCGACTCGGTCCGTTGGTTTCCAGGGCGACTGGACCGACCCGGACAACGGCAACGTCAACATGGGTGCCCGCTGGTACCAACCCGGCTCCGGCACCTTCACCTCCCGCGACGACATTGCTCTGCCCACGTCGCCGTCGATTGCGGCCAACCGGTACTCCTACGTGCTGGGGTCGCCGCTGAATTTCTATGACCCGGATGGTCATGGTTGGTTCAGTGACTTGTGGGACAAGGCGTCCAACGTCGTGCACACCGCGCTGGATGTCGCGGGCATGATCCCGGGCATCGGCGAGATCGCCGACATTGCCAATGCCGCGATCTATGCGGCGGAAGGTGACTGGGAGAACGCGGCCTGGTCTATCGCTGGGGCGATCCCGTTCGGCGGCAACGCAGCCACGGCTGCGAAGTGGGCTCGTCGGTATGGCGATGACATTCTGGGTGGTGGCCGTCAGGCAGGCCGTCACGCGGATGACGCCATCGGTGCGGGCCGTCGCTATGCCGATGATGTGGCGGGTGGGGTTCGTCGGTATGCGGATGATGCTGCGGGGGCTGCGCGTAAGGCTGCTGATTTAGCGGCGGCTGCGCGCAAAGCTGCTGCGGCGGCTGCTCGGCGTGCTGCGGAGATTTTGGCTCGTAAGAAGGCTGCGGCGGCTGCTGCTCGCAATATGGCGGAGAAGGTCGCGAAGAAGAACCCGATCCCGCCGCTGAAGGCGGCGTTGAAGCCGGTGTTCAAGGGCATGGACCTGGTCTCCTCCTCGCCACTGGTTCCCGCCCGCCTCGTGCAGTCCTTCAAATCCGGCGTTCAGGATGCCGGTGGTGTGGCGAACTACTTCAAGAAACAGGCCGTGGGTGATGGCAACGTCGTGGAGACGGTCTCCGCCACGGTTGCGTTCGTTGCCGAGGTTGCTCAGGGGGGCGCTAGCCCCGAATCGTTCCTGGATCTGGTGGGTGGCCCGGGCGGCCGCAACAAGAGCCGAGGCAAACACCACGACGACGCGGGCGATGGTGGCGCGCCGACATCCTGTCCGGCCGGCCGGGGAGCGGCGAGCAACAGCTTCGCCCCAGAGACCCCCGTCCTAGGGCCTGTTTCACAAGTTGATCAAGGTTTGAGATGATCTTGATTCGTGGGGCGTGGTGATCTGACCAACGAGCAGTGGGCGAAGCTGGAACCCTTGCTGCCCAGGGGCAAGAAGCCTGGCAGGCCGCCGAAGCATGCGAAGCGGAAGCTTATTGACGGGATCCGGTTTCGGGTTCGAACCGGTGTGCCGTGGCGGGATCTGCCGGAGCGTTACGGCCCGTGGGAGACGGTGTATGGCTTGTTCCGGCGGTGGCAACGGGATGGCACGTGGAAGAGGATTCTGGTCGCGTTGCAGGCGGACGCGGACGCTGCGGGCCTGATCACCTGGGATGTCAGCGTGGACTCCACGGTGGCTCGTGCGCACCAGCACGCGGCTGGTGCGCGTCAAAAGGGGATCTCCAGAAGGAGTCTCCGGGCGGGGTCGAGGTCGAACCGGCCGATCACGGGCTGGGGCGCTCCCGAGGCGGGTTGACGACCAAGACTCACCTGGCGGTCGAGCAGGGACAAAAGCCCTTATCAATCGTGATCACCGCTGGCCAGCGAGGTGACTCGCCCCAGTTTCAGGTGGTGCTCGACCGTATCCGGGTACCCCGGCGGGATCGCGGTCGGCCGCGCTGCCGCCCGAATCGGGTGCTCGGCGACAAAGCCTACGGGTCCCGCGCCAACCGCGCCTACCTGCGCAGGCGCGGTATCCGCTGCACCATCCCGGACAAGGCCGACCAGGTCCGCAACCGCAAGAACAAGGGCTCACACGGAGGACGACCACCCGCATTCGACAAGGAGATCTACAAGCAACGGCACGCTGTCGAGTGCGGGATCAACCGTCTCAAACGAAACCGAGCCGTCGCCACCAGATACGACAAGCTCGCCGTTCGCTACGAAACCACGGTCACCATCGCAGCGATCAACGAGTGGCTCCCATGACTTTCGAAACAGACCCTAATGGCCGACGGCTCCCGCAAACCGATCAAGGACGTCAAACTCAGCGACAAGGTCCTGGCCACCGACCCGACCACGGGCAGGACCGAGGCACGCGAGATCACCGACGTCCGGTCCCAAGCCACCTCGCGGACCCTGGTCGAAGTCACGGTCGACGGCAACACTGGCACTGACCGCGGCACGGTCGTCACGACCGACGAGCATCCGTTCTGGGTGGCCTCGGAGAATCGCTGGTCGAACGCGATTGATCTCAAACCCGGTCACAAAATCACCACCGCCGACAACCGCGACGCCACTGTCACCGGAACCCGATCCTGGTCTGAAGTCCGCCGTGTCTACAACCTGACCGTCGACACCACCCACACGTACTACGTATTCGCCGGGACGTCAGCGCTTCTTACGCACAACGACCCGGGATGTAAGCAGGATCCGACGTGGGGTGGGGCGGTCAAGTGGACCACCGACGGCAGTGGACGTCCTACGACCATGTCTGCAACGCTAACAAAGCAGATGATTGGAGAGGGCACGAGCGCTGATTCCGATATCCGCCCGCCTGGCTTTGCCGGCGGCAGGCCAATCGGCGATCATGCGCGCGGCCACCTGCTCGGCAAGCAGTTGGGTGGTTCAGGAGACATCGCCGAGAACCTGGTGACACTCTTCCAAAATCCGGTTAATACGCCTGTCATGAGTGGATTTGAGGGGAAAGTGCGCAAAGCCGTGGAAGGTGGGGAAATCGTTCAGTACACAGTCACCGCCCTCTACGACGGAAGTAACGTGCTTCCACGTGGTGTTACCCTCTCGGCACACGGAGACAGCGGCTTCAACTTGAACGTAACTGAGGCTTATTCAGGATGATTGTACTGCTGTGCATCGCCGCAGCTCAGGTGCGGTGTCGCAGGATCCACCTCGAGTCCGTGAATAAGCCTCACTGTCTTGAATAGAAAGCGTAGATAGCCATGAGCATCGACGAGCTCGTCTCGGTCGTGGCGCCGCCCGCCCAGCGGACTACTGGTGAGATCGCCTGGCACGCGGTGGAAAGCCAGCTGAACAGCGCCTTGCCCCTCGACTATAAGCAGTTGGTCAGCCGTTACGGGCCTGGGTACTTCTCTAAGTTCATCCACATCTATCAGCCGTCCAACGACTTGTCTGCGATTGATCTTGTTACTCAGGCAGGGGAGTCGTTGTGGGCATTGAAGTACCTCAGAGACGATGGCGAGTCGATGCCATATCGGCTTGATGACCCAGCGGAGTTGCTCTCGTTCGGCCGTACCGACAATGGAGATGTTATGTTCTGGCATCGTATCGATCCCGATACGCCGGACACATGGCCTGTCTTGGTCAAAGAACCACGAGGTGAAGAGTGGTCCAGGTTCGAGGTTGGGGTGTGCGAATTCCTCGCTGATGTCCTGACACGAAGAGTCACGGTCTCGGTCTTCCCGGAACGCTTCCCGTCAATGGATCCAGTGTTTGAGCCCTATTAGGTGTCGTCGGAGATTGCGTCCTCGAACAACGCGCGATGTCGCGGTACATGTATCAGGCTGGAGTAGGTTGTGGAACGTGCTGGAGAATGGGCTAAGGTTGGTCTGATTCAGTTTCAGCTAGTTCGCTGCAGGGTCGTTGGGCATCGAGGTCGCTTCGGTGTGGATGTGATAATCGAGAGTCCAGTTTCGGGCGTGCCGGCCTTTATTGACTTTGTCATGCTGGCGGACGGAGTGCAGGTTGGTCCGGAAGACTATCCTGCGATTGGTCAGGTTCTCGATTCTGTGACTATAGACATAATGCCAAATGGTGAACTGAGGCTCTCGTCTCGGGCTTCGTCGGTGGCCCGAGCTGGTGAGCGGGATTCGCAAGCGCAAGGTTTCGATCCTGCTTGAACGAGGGCTGTGTTGTGACGTTGGGCGCCGGGCCCAACGTCACAAACCGAGAACTACCAGCGGTCGTGGACGAGGGCGCGGATCCGCGAGTCGTACAGGTCTTCAATAGCCGTAAGGGTTTCAGGAGACAGAGGTGCGACGTCGGCGGCGGCCGAGTTGGCCTGGGCCTGGGAAACGTTGCGAGCCCCGGGAATCACGGTGCTCACGCCAGGCTGCTGAACAACCCACCGCAAAGCCATCTGGGCGGGCGTCACACCCGAAGGAGCAAGAGCCGAAAACTCCTGTGCCGCTTGGACACCAGTCGCATAGTCCACGCCGGAGAACGTCTCGCCAACGTCGAACGACTCACCATGCCGGTTGTAGTTCCGGTGATCATTCTCAGGGAAGGTCGTGTCGGCCCGATACCGCCCGGACAGCAAGCCAGAAGCCAAAGGCACCCGGGCGATGATCCCGACCCCAGCGGCGGCCGCGGCGGGCAGAACCTCCTCCAAAGGCTTACGCCGGAAAGCGTTCAGGATGATCTGGATAGTCGCCACCCCCGGGCGGGCGATCGCGGCCAAGGCCTCAGCGCAAGTCTCAACACTCACTCCGTAAGCCGCGATGCGCTCCTCAGCCACCAAGGTATCGAGGGCGTCGAACACCTCATCCGAGGCGATCACCGAAGGCGGCGGACAGTGCAGCTGCACCAGGTCCAGGGCGTCAAGCCCAAGGTTCGTACGCGACCGATCCGTCCACGCGCGGAAGTTGGCCAGGGTGTAGTTGCCGAGTTCTTGGGCCATTCGGCGACCCATCTTGGTGGCAACGAATGGCCGATTCGGCCTGCCTGCGATGTACTTGGCAATGATCTGCTCGCTGCGGCCGTCGCCATACACGTCCGCCGTGTCCAGGAAGGTCACGCCGGACTGCACTGCTGCGTCGATCACCGCCAGGGCGTCGGATTCGCTCACCTCGCCCCAGTCTGCGCCCAGTTGCCAGGTGCCGAGGCCGATCACCGAGACGTCCTGCCCGAGCCTGCCGATTTTGCGTTTTTCCACGGTTCCGATCCTAAGTTCCGACGTGTGGCCCTGCCATTGCTCGCTGACTGTGAGATAGGGACTACCCATGGTTCCCTTTACGCGCCTTAGTGGCCGTCGTGGTCGCATCCGCCATAGCACTCGCCACGCCGAGTTACGCTGAGTCAGCCTCCGACCCGCGCAATCCGGTCATTCCTCCGCGCTATCTTGACCAGACGCTCACGTGGGCGCCGTGTGATTTCGACGCCGAGATCAAGAAGGCTCACCCGCAGGCGCCAACGACGAACTGTGCCACGGTCATGGTGCCGATGGATTGGCACAATCCGGACGCGCACCCTGACATCAAGGTCGCCATCGCGTACAGCAAGGCCACCGGGCCGGTCCGTGGCCTGCTCACCAGTAATCCCGGCGGGCCTGGGGGCGCCGGGTTGAACCGGACCGCCAATCTCGCTGTCTCCCGGCCGCAGATGTTCCGGGACTTCGACCTGCTCGGGTTTGACCCGCGTGGGTTCGGTAGGAGCGAAGCGCTGCGTTGCCTGACCACGCGCGCGGAGTTGAACGCGCTGCCGAAGACTCCCGACTACCGGATGAGGGACGAACGGACGCATCGCGCCGAAATCGCCGAGGCGGCGTTGCAGGCCAAGGCTTGCACGGCCACCGAGTTCGGCCAGTTCGTCAGCAGCCAGCAGACCGTGTACGACATGGAGTTCCTGCGCGCGTTGTCCGGTCACCGGCTGTTGCATTTTATCGGCTACAGCTACGGAACGTGGCTGGGTGGGTGGTATGCCGACACGTACCCGCAGCGTGTTGGCCGCTTCGTCCTTGACTCCAATATGGACTGGACGCACTCGCAGTGGGACAACATCAACTTCGATCCTTGGTCCTATCAACGGCGGTTCGACACGCAGTTCAAGCCGTGGATCGCCAGGCATGCCGACCAGATCACCGGCGATCTCGGCACCGCCGCCCAGCAGGTGCAGCGGACTTACGACAGCATTCGCGGCAAGCTGACTGAGTTGCAGAAGACGACCAACGTGCGTCCGGACGACTTGGACAACAAGGTGCTCGGCGTGATCGGCAACAACCGCCGGTTCATCCGCGCGCTGATCGACATCCTGGTGTACGACGAGTTCGGGAAGGCTCCGGCCGCCACGATCCAGCCCGTTCACGTCGAGCGTGCCTGGGGCAGACTCGCTCCCGCGCTGCAGGCATTCGACAAGCTGGCAGACGTCCAGACGCGATATGCACCCCCGCGACCGCCAAGTGCTGGTGAGGTCGTGAACCTCGGTGCGCTGTCGCAGACCGTGCGTTGCAACGACACGGCGTGGAGCAAGGATCCGAGGTTCTACACGCGCGAAGCCGACCGGATGGCCAACCGATACCCGTGGGGTGGGTACCTCAACGGTGTGCCGATGTGCACGTTCTGGCCGTACCAGCCGCAGGATCGCAAGCTTGACCTGAAGGGCGCGCCGCGGATGCTGATGGTGCACAGCGAGATCGACCCGCAGACCGCGTACGAGGGCGCGATCCGGACGTACAAGGACATCACGCACGCGTCGCGTCTGGTGTCGATCGACGACGAAGGCCAGCACGGGCAGTACATCCTCGGCCCGTCATCGTGTGTACAGCAGTTCGGCGACAGGTTCCTGTTCAACGGGGAACTGCCTGGCCGCAACGAGATCTGCGGCACCGCGCCGTTGCCTGAGGACGGTTCGGTCTACGAGGTCAAAGGCCCGCTCAATGGTAAGGCGGTTCCGTTGCCACGCAACCTAACCAGTGCTGCTGACACGAACCCGATGCTGCAGGACATCCTCGACCAGATGGGTGAACAGCCCATGCGACCGCTAAACCGCTAGTCAGGACTCGTGAGTGGTTATCCGGGTTAGAGCACGGATAACCACTCACGAGAGGACTCGGCCCATGCCGCCGATGCCGAGCAGCCTGGCTTCGCTGTCGTTGTCTGCCTCCAGCGAGCCGTCCGGTCGCCATTCCGGCAGGATCGTGATCCCTGGTTCCAGTAGGTCCATTCCGGTGAACCAGGCCGCGAGGTCGGCTTTGCTCCAGTCGCGGATCTGTTCGCTGGCATCGGCATAGACCGCGATCAGGTCGAGGATTTGCTTGTGTGTCACGGGATCGCGCTCGGCCACGATCTGTGTCGTGATCACCGAGATCGGCAACAGGCTGCCCGGCGCGCACGCGTCACGGTAGGCCGCCACCAGCCCCGCTGGCGAGTATTCTTCGCCGACGTACAACAGGATTCCGACCATCAGCAGGCCGATCGGCCGGGAGAAGTCAAGCAGGGCACGGACTTCCGGCGCTTCGAGAACAGTGTCCGGATCGCGGATGTCGGCGTGCAGGATTCCAGCGTTCTCGTTACCTTTCAACAACTTTCGCGCGTGTGTCACCGCGGTCGCGTCGTAGTCCACGTACATCACACGCCCCTGTGGCGCGCGGCGCTGGACGATCTCGTGCACGTTGCCAACAGTGGGAATTCCCGAACCGAGGTCGAGGAACTGGTCGATTCCTTCGTCCAGGCACACATTCACGACGCGCCGGAGCCAGGATCGGTTCAGCCGCGCCAAAGACGGCGTGCATGGCAACACGGTTTTGGCACGTTCGGCTAGTTCGCGGTCGGCGGTGAAGTTCATCGCCCCACCGAGGTAGTAGTCGTACATGCGCGAGGCGTTGGGCATCTCGCTGTCGTACGAGCGTGGGCCGATCGGGGGTAATGGGGGCGGCGTGGCGCGCGTCATCAACACAGCATCCACTTGGCCCGCAACACAATCAAGCGGGCCTGCATTATTCTGTTGTTGGCCACCAAGCGAAACACGCTGGTCAGGCTCAGGTCACGGGTTTGAACGTTCAGGCAACCGGGTGAGGATCAGACCAGCCGAGGCGATCAGGAAGTTGAACGTCGCCGGCTGCAGGCCGTTCCACTGCTGCGACTGCCACATCTCGAACCACTCGCCACCGATCGCGATGAAACCGGCGCCGAACAACACCATCATCATCAGGAATCCGACCGTGCCGAAGGATCGGGCGTTGTCCCGGTTGCGGACGCCGAGTACGAACCCGATGCCGAGCGCGATCGCGGTCAGCGCTTCCCAGATGATGATCAAGATGTAGGCGATCAGCGCGATCGTGGGGTTCGTGATCGCACGCCACATGGTGTTGTCGGACTTGAACGTGGTGTCCATCGCCAGCACGTGTTCGACGAACGCCCTGTTGGTCGGGAAGTCGAAGACGTTGTTGAAGACGACGATTCCCATGTAGAGGGTGGCGATGCCGGTGGCCACCGCGATGGCCGTGCGCAGGCTGCCGAGCCGCGTGATCATGGGCGCGACTGTAACAGAGCGACTACTGTCAGCTCACGCTTTTTGTGAAACGTTGACTCAACGGCCAGGCCAACAGCAAATGAAACACCGTTCCCATGGCGAGATACGGCCACCAGATGCCGTCATCCCACGCCACCCAGAACGCCTTCGCTGGCCAGTACGTGGGGATCAGGCCGAACAGCAGCTGCCAGTCCGAGTCGATGAAGAACGGGATCAGCGGCAGCCCGGCGACCAGCAGGCCGATGCCACGGATCACCGCGAGCCCCTCGACCTTGTTGTGCGCGAAGGCGAGCATGGTCAGGCAGATCACCACTGCGGACAATCCGGTCAGTACGCCGATCGGGATCAACGGCAGAATCATGTCAGGCGGCAGCAAGCCGCTGGCGCTGATCGTGCCGACCACGAAAACCGTTGCCAGCACGACAGCGATCATCGCGCGATAAGCGAGATATGTCCGAAGTGGCACGGGCGTGGTCCGCAAGGCGACCAGCGTGTGGGCATCACGCTCGTCCAGCACGAGCAGCGCGATCAGTCCACCTGGGACGATCGCACTGGTCAGCAGCAGGAAACCGGTGAGAATGACCGGGTAGTAGGGCGTCAGGTCGATGTCGTAGCTGTCGGCGACCATCGGCGTGACCCATCGAACCAGCGCGATCCACACCAGCGGCGCGGCGATCATCCCGGCGAGCAACGAGTCCCGCCCGACCCCACGCAGGTCGTGACGGGCGAACACGGCGAACATGTCAGTTCCCCCTGACCATGTACTTGTCGAACATCCGGCGCGCCAGCAGCCACAGCAGCGCGGCACACAGAATCGGATAGATAACGGCGTAACTCGCCTGCCAGAAGGAGATCGTCTTCTTGTCGAACGCGACGCCGAACAGCAACAATGGACCCTGCGTCGGAATCAGGTACAGCAAAGGCGTGTCCCACAGTCCGGCGTAGGACAACGCTGGCAAGTTGCACACCGCGATCGGCAGTACCGCTGGCATGAACCAGTCGCTGACCGAGTGAAACGGCAGTGCGGACAGGAAACCGGCCAGCAGCATGATCACTGTGCCCAGTACGGCGCCGATCACCAGCGGCACGATGTGGAAGTCCACGCCGTGTGTCCCGATCGCGACAAGGACCGCCAGTACTACCGAGAGTGTGGTCAACGAGACCACTTTGGACGCGAGGTATTCGGTGAACCGTAACGGCGTGCTGACCAGCGCGTGCAAGGTGCGTTCGTCCTTCTCGAAGAACACCGCGCCCGCGATGAAGAAGAAGCCGACGATGGTCAGATCGCCGAGCAGGACGTACGGCTCGACCATGGACCGGACGCCCGACGGCATCGGCAGCAGCATCGCCAGCCAGAGCGCGCCGGACAGGATTCCGGCGTGCAGCAGGCGATAACGCCGCTGCAGCAGGAATTCCATGCGCAGTGCGATCGAGAACCGAGTCATGTCAGGCTCCGGCCCGTTGCCTCGACGAAGATGTCGTCGAGGGAAGCTTCCTGGCTGTGCATGGTCTCGATGCGCTCGTTGCGTAGCAGCTCCTGGAAAGTGGCATCGCTCGCCAGCCCGTCGAGCGGGAAATCCTTGCTGGTCCCGCGATACGCCACTCGCACAAGCCGTTCGCTGCGCCGGAGTTTCAGGTCGTGCGGAGTTCCGAGCACGGCGATGCGGCCGTCGGCCACGAACGCGACCCGATTGCACAGTTCCTCGGCGCAGTGCATGTCATGCGTGGTGAGGAAAACGGTCTTACCGCGGGCTTTCTCGGCCAGGACCATGTCCTTGACGATCCGCGCGTTGGCCGGGTCGAGGCCCGAGGTCGGCTCGTCGAGAAACAGCAGGTCAGGGTCGTGCAGCAGAGCGCGGATGAACACCAGTCGCATCTGCATGCCCTTGGAGAACTTGGCGACGCGGGTATTCGCGTGGTCGCGTAGCCCGACTTGATCGAGCAGTTCAAGGGGGTCGCGGGTGGTGCCGCCGTGCAGATCGGCGAAGAACCGCAGGTTCTCCAGCGCGGTCAGCTTGCGGTAGAGGTTCGGCAGTTCGAACGACACTCCGATCCGCCGGTAGTAGTCCTGCCCCCAGTCGGCGGGATCTTTGCCCCACACCGAAACGCTGCCGCCGTGCCCGGTCAGCAGTCCGATGAGGACCTTCTGTGTTGTCGACTTTCCCGCGCCGCTCGGGCCGAGAAAGCCGAAGATCTCCCCGGCGCCGACGCCGAAGTCCATGCCGGCCACCGCTGGTTCGGCGCTGCCGGGATACGTGAATGTGAGGTCGTTGACCTCGATGACGGACATGCCACGAATGTATCGAATTTTCTGAGTTTTCGAAATATTGGCAAGTGTTAAGGTTTCGTCATGGCCGGTATGACGGAGGCTGCTGAGCGGCTCGCACTGGTTCTGACCAGCAACGGAATGCAGCGGATGACCGCGCGGGTGATGGCCGCGTTGCTGTTCGCCGACCAGGAGACAGTCACTGCTGGCGAGCTCTCCGAGTGGCTCGTGATCAGTCCCGGCACGGTCTCGACCGCGCTGAAGGCGCTGAGTTCGTCCGGGTTGATCGAGCGAGTGCCCGCACCAGGCAGTAGGCGTGAGCACTTCCGGTTCCGCGACGACGCGTGGATTCAGCTGATGTCCGCGCAGAATCAGGCCCTCAACGCGGTCTTCGAAGCGGCTGACCGCGGCATCAAGGAGTCCGGCGAGGACAGCGTCGCCGGGCGCAGGCTGGTCAATATGCGCGACTTCTACGGCTACGTGATGGCCGAGATGCCCGCGATCATCGAACGCTGGCGTGCCCGCTGAGTGTTCGGCCGGAGTTCACGTTCCGCGCCTAGGGTGACCCGCATGCGGGTTTTGACGGTGGTTTTGAGCGTTTTCGCGCTGGTTTTCAGTGTGTCGACGGTTGCCTCGGCGACCCAGGTGCGTCCCTTGCCGCAGGCACACGCGCACAACGACTACGAGCACACGCGGCCCTTGTACGACGCCCTCGACCACGGGTTCGCGAGCGTGGAAGCGGACATTTACCTGGTTGACGGGCAGCTCCTGGTCGGTCACGACCCGGAGGACCTCAGGCCGGAGCGCACGCTGCAGTCGCTGTACCTGGAGCCGTTGCGCAAGCGGGTGCTTGCCAACCACGGCAAGGTGTACCGCGGCGGCGTCGAGTTCCAGCTGCTGATCGACATCAAGACGAACGGGGTGGCCGCGTACACGCAGCTGGACAAGGTGCTGCGGCAGTATCCGTTCCTGTTCACCAGGTATGTCAACGGTTTCGTGCTGCCGGGGCCGGTGACCGCGGTGATTTCCGGGGATCGGCCGCGTGCGCTGCTGGAATCCCAGCGGCACCGGGTTGCTTTCTATGATGGACGGATCGTGGATCCTGCAGACCTTGGGCCTGGCACGGATGCTCGGTTGACGCCTTTGGTGTCGGACAACTGGACCAAGCTGTTCACGTGGACCGGGGTCGGCGAATTCCCTGGGGTGGAACGGGATCGGCTCAAGCAGATCGTGTCCACGGCACACAAGGCCAAGCAGCGCGTGCGTTTCTGGGCAACGCCCGATGTCGCCGGGCCCGCTCGTGAGGCTGTATGGCTGGAGTTGCGCAAGGCTGGCGTCGACCACATCAACACGGACGATTTGGCTGGGCTGCAGGTTTTCCTCACCCGCCGCTGATGAGAGCTCGTGAGTGGTTATCCGTGTTCTAACACGGATAACCACTCACGAGGGTTGATCAGGGCTTGTAGCAGCTGCTGAAGCCCGCCGGCTTCTGGCTCTTGTCCGCGAGCAACGCTTCCACTTGCTGTTTGCGCAGGTTCTCGGGGTAGCCGGGCCATTCCGGTTCCTGGCCGTTGACGTGCAACTCGTCGAGCCAGTAGCCCGACTGGCCGGACACCTTCTCGAACTCGAGGTCGCAGCCTTTGACCTGAATGACAGCCTCGAGCACCTTCGTGCTCGATTTGACCGTTTTCGTGCCGACCTTCTTGGTCTTGCGCTCGGTCTCACTTGTCGGCTGCACGGTGCCGAAGCCCGCCGCCTTCAGCTCGGCCGCGAACTTCGACTCGCTGCTCGAGCACGCCATCAACACACTCGCGCTCGTCAAACCGACTAGCGCCAAGGCGATCTTGTTCCGCACGGCACGCAGCCAACCCGAAGATCAACGCAGTAACGGCGATTCGGGCGAATAGTTATCCGGCCGTTAGCAGCGTGATTGGGCCGTCTGGAGTATTACCGACACGTCTCGAAATCGGCTTGCCACCCACGGTATTTCTTTGAAGAAAACCTAGAAAGTCGCGTAAGTCGGGAGGTTTCCATCGGTCTCAACTGTGACTGGTCACACCACCGTCCGCAGGGAGCCGTCATGAGCCTCGGGGACATCGTTCTCGGCACGATCAAACCTGTTGTGGTGCGGTACTGCCGCGCCCGGATCGGCAGGCGGGACGACTCGTTCGCGGTCGCCGACCTGGTTGCCGCAGAGACGGTCCACGCTGTTCTGCGGTCATTGACCGGGACGGACGAACCATTGCTGGCAATCACTTACCGAATAGCCGTGGAAAATGTGACCAAAGAACTGAACGGCGATCCTGGCTGCGCCGGTTCGGCCATCGATGTTTCCGTTCTTCCCTCGGATGAACGCGAGATCCTCATCCTGCGCGCGATGTGCGGCCTGACCGCCGAGCAGACCGCGGAGGCGACCGGCAGCACCCCGGCAGTCGTGCGAATCACGCAGCACCGGGCCTTGGAAAAACTCCGGAAAAGTGCCCAACTGGACGGACCTGTGACACGATTGGGTCACGGGGCCGCCATGGAAACTCACAGTGAGCACTGCCGAGTTATATAGTCGCCCCGCCGGGCCAGGGGAGGCCCCGGAGTTCGGCGTCTAGGGGGCGGATTGGCCGAGTTTTTCGAGGCGACGCTGTCTTTTCCGGCTGTGCTGTGCACGTTCCTGCTCGTCGTCTGCGTCGGTTACTGGCTGTTGACCGTGCTCGGTGCCATCGATGTGGACGAGGACGCGGGCGATTTGCTTGGCGCACTGGGGTTTGGTGGCGTGCCACTGACGATCGTGCTGACACTCACGATCGTCGTCGCGTGGTTTCTCAGCCTCGTGGGCACGGTTCTGTTGGCAGGAACGGGAACCGGCGTGCGCATCGCGCTCGGGTTGCTTGTTCTCCTCGTCGCGATCGTGCTCTCCCTATTCGTGACCCGGTTGCTCGTGACGCCCCTGCGCAAGGTGTTCCACTCCGGTCCGGCCGCATCGCGCGCCGACTTCATCGGCCGTACGTGCGTGATCCGGACGGGCACCGTCGACACCGACTTCGGCCAGGCCGAGGTGCACGCCGAGGACGGATCGTCGGCCGTCATCCAAGTCCGGCAGACCGGCACGGACGACCTGCGCGCCGGGCAGACGGCGCTGATCTACGACTACGACACCGATGGCGAGTTCTTTTGGGTCGCCCCGGTCGAGACTCATCTGAAGGACTGAGACATGGACGCTATCGGCATCGGAGCAGGCGTACTGATCGGCGTCGTGCTGCTCGTCATCCTGATCATCGTCTTCATCATCAGCAGGCTGTTCCGCAAGATCGAACAGGGCAAGGCGCTGATCATCTCCAAGGTGCGCAACGTGCACGTCACCTTCACCGGCGCGATCGTGCTTCCGGTGCTGCACCGCGCCGAGGTGATGGACATCTCGGTGAAGACCATCGAGATCAACCGGGCCGGTCAGGAAGGCCTGATCTGCAAGGACAACATTCGCGCCGACATCAGGATCACGTTCTTCGTGCGGGTCAACAAGACCGCGGAGGACGTCATCAAGGTCGCGCAGGCGATCGGCACCGCCCGCGCCAGCGACGAGGGCACGCTGCAGGCGCTGTTCAACGCGAAGTTCTCCGAGGCGCTCAAGACCGTCGGCAAGCAGCTGGACTTCGTCGACCTGTACACCAAGCGCGACGAGTTCCGTGACCAGATCATCCGGGTGATCGGCACGGATCTGAACGGTTACAGTCTTGAGGACGCGGCCATCGACTTCCTCGAGCAGACCCCGATGAGCCACCTGGACCCGGTGAACATCCTTGACGCGCAAGGCATCCGCAAGATCACCGAGCTGACCGCGATCGAGCACGTGCGCACCAACGAGTACCAGCGCAACGAGGAGAAGGAGATCACGCGGCAGAACGTCGACGCCCGTGAGCAGATCCTCGAACTGGAGCGCCGCCAGGCCGACGCGGAAGTCAAGCAGCGCCGCGAGGTCGAGACGATGAAGGCCCGCGAGGAAGCCGAGATCGCCAAGGTCCAGGCGGAGGAGCGGCTCAAGGCGCACACCGCGAACATCCGCACCGAGGAGCAGCTGGGCATCCAGGACCAGAACCGGTCCCGCGAGATCGCCGTGGCCGAGAAGAACAAGGAACGGGTTATCGCGATCGAGAGCGAGCGGATCGAGAAGGACCGCCAGCTTGAGGTGATCGCCCGTGAGCGGGAGACCGAGCTGTCCCGGATCAACAAGGACAAGGAGCTCGAAGGCGAGAAGCGCGCGATCGCCGAGGTGGTCCGCGAGCGGATCGCGGTCGACAAGACGGTGGCCGAGCAGGAAGAGACGATCAAGCGCCTGCGTGCGGTCGAAGAGGCCGAGCGGATGCGCCAGGCACTGGTCATCCAGGCCGAAGCCGAGGCGCAGGAGAAGCTCGTCAAGGACATCAAGGCGGCGGAGGCGGCCGAGCAGGCCGCGAAGTACGAGGCACGCCGCGAGCTCGCGCTGGCCGAGGCCCGTCAGCAGACCGCCGAACTGGACGCCCGCGCGAAGATTCGCCTGGCAGAAGGCGTGCAGGCCGAGGCAGCGGCGGAAGGCCTTGCACAGGTCCAGATCCGCGAACGTGACGCGGAGGCGATCGAGAAGATGGGCCGCGCGGAGGCCGTTGTGGAGCGCGAAAAGGCGCTGGCCAGGGCCGAGGCGGCCGAGAAGATCGGTATGGCCGAGGTCGGCGTGGAACGCGAAAAGGCCGTCACGATCGCGGAAGCGTTGCGCGAGAAGCTGAAGGGCGAGGCGGAAGGACTCACCGAGAAGGCCGCCGCACTGGCCGCGATGAACGACGCGACCCGCGACCACGAGGAATTCCGGCTGCGACTGGAGATGGAGAAGGACATCCGGTTGGCCGGTCTGGACGCGCAGCGCGAAGTGGCCGCGTCGCAGGCGTCGGTCATCGCGGCGGGCTTGGAGAAGGCCGACATCGACATCGTCGGCGGCGAGTCGATGTTCTTCGACCGCCTGGTCGGCGCGGTCACGATGGGCAAGAGCGTCGACGGGTTCGTCGAGCACTCGAACACCGCGCAGTCGCTGGCCAAGCCGTGGATCAACGGCGAGCAGAGCTTCCCTGACGACCTCAGCCGCATCCTCAGTGGGATCAGCTCGTCGGACGTGCAGAACCTGACTGTGTCGGCGTTGCTGCTCAAGCTGATCGGCTCGGGCGGCAAGGAATCGGGCAAACTGCAGGAGCTGCTGGACACGGCGAACCGGCTCGGCATCGGTGAGCACTCCGTGGCAGGCCTGCTGCCGCGATGACTGCTGTTGCGCTGGACGAGGGCACTTACGAGCTGCTTCGAGCGCGGTTGGCGGAACACGCCGCCGCGCTCGCGGCCCGTGCCGAGGAGCTGAACACCAAGCGCATCGAGGTGTTCGGCGGCACAGAACTGCGGCTGATCGGCACTGAACGCATCCGTACCGAGAACAACTGCGTGCCACGAGACGTCGTGCCGGTCAACGGCTCGATGTTGTTCGGATACAACGTGTTCATCGGTCTGCGGCCGGAGACCGAGGTCAAGGACGTCTTCTCGCTGCACTCGTTCGTCCGTGACGGCGACGCTTTCCGGTTCGACGACGCCTCGGTCGCAGGCCTGCTCGAAGACCAGCAGTTCCAGCACGACTTCGCCGAGTTGTACCGGTACTACAAGGAAACCCGGTTGCTGCAGCTGCGCCGGATGGAAGGCAAGCTGCTAGCCGTTTTCCAGACCGGCGCCAACGCCACCGACATCAAGGTGATGCGCTGGAACGTGACCACGGACGGCAAGGTGTCCTATGAGGACAATCGTGGCGAGCGTGACCACGTTTTCCCGCCGTCGCACGACTTCGAGTGGGTCGAGACCACAAGGGACGACCACGTCCTTGGCAGGCACCCGCACGTCTCGATCCAGAACGAGATGTTCATCGAGGCTGTCGGTGGTGACCTGACCATCAAACTGGAGAACAACACGGAGACCGGCGAGGGCATTTACTCCGAGCCGGTCACCGAGACTCTGCAGAGTCTGGCCGACGCGGACATCGCCTACGCGCGCGTCGGCACGTTGATTCTGCTGAAGATCCGGCCGTACAAGGAAACCGAATGGCGCTACTTGGTTTTCAACACGCAGACCAAGGGTGTAGCGCGGCTGGACGGTATTGGTCAGGCGTGCCAACGGCTTCCTGAGGACCAGGGCATCATCTTCCCTGGCGGCTACTACCTCGCGACCGGTGTTGCGAAGACGTTCGACACGGATGTGACCAGCCTGGAGTTCGAGCGGATGATCCGCTCGACCAATGGCGAGGACGTGCTGTACGTCTTCCATGCTCGGGCCGAGGGCCGCTATTTGCTGTTGCCGTACAACGTGATCCGTAAGGAAGTCGGGACTTCCATTCCGTGTCACGGGTATTCGCTGTTCGACGACGGCACGCTTGTTGTTTTCCGTGCCGTGTCGGATGAGCCGACCCGTGTGCACCCGATGCAGGTCTGGCAGACGCCGTACTTGTCCGACACGTACGCGGCCGCCCAGGAGACCGGAGAAGGTCCGCTGGGTAGGGTCGGAAATGCGGATTTGGTCAGGGGAATCTCGGACTGTCTGTCGGTCTCGCGGATGGTCGGTGAGATGGCACCGTCCACAGAGGTCTTCGAGGGCCTGATCGCTGCGTGTGATCGGGCTTTCGATCACTATCACTGGCTCGGCGAGCAGGAGCTTGGCGACCTGCGCACGCCGTTGTCCGAGGTGCGCGCGACGGCCGAGCAGGTGTTGGACGAGTTCGAAGGCGTTCAGGCGCTGACCAACCAGGCCGCGACCGCGCTGGCTTCGTCCGATCAGGACATTGCTTCACTCGTCCGCAAGGTCCGCGGCGAGGCGCCCAAGTCAGCGGATGCCTGGGTGACCCAGCTGGCCGAACTGCGCAAGGCGCAAGGGCACCTGATCACCCTGAAAGAGATGCGGTACATCGACACCGCCCGTATTGAGTCGCTGAACTCGTTGCTGACTTCCGAACTCGGCACCGCGGCCAAACGCGCGGTCGAATTCCTCAGTGGTGAGAACGCTTTCGCTGGGTATCACGCCGAAGTGGAGCGTCTGGTAGCTGAGGGCGCCGCGATCAAGACCGTAGCCGAAGCAGCGCCGGTACAGGAAAGACTGGATTCTCAGGCCGAAGGGCTTGAGCTGCTGACCCAGGTGGTCAGCTCGCTCGACATCGCCGATGCCACCGTCCGGACCAGGATCCTGTCGCGCGTCGGCGAGGTTCTTGGCGGGATCAACCGTGCACGCGCCACTGTGGACGGACGCCGTCGTGAACTCGCTGCCAGTGAAGGGCGCGCTGAGTTCGCAGCTGAGTTTGCCCTGCTTGGCCAGGCGATCACGGGCGCGTTGGCCGTCGCGGACACTCCGCAGAAGTGCGACGAAGGCCTCGGCAGGCTGATGCTGCAGCTGGAGAACCTGGAGTCGCGGTTCGGGGAGTTCGACGACTTCATGGCCGAACTCAGCGCCAAGCGTACGGACGTTTACGAAGCGTTTTCCGCCCGTAAGCAGGCTTTGCTCGACTCGCGTGCCCGGCGCGCGGACCGTTTGGTCGAGTCGGCTCAACGGATCCTGGGCAGTGTGCAGCGCCGCGCGGGCCAGTTGGAAACGCTCGACGACGTCAACACGTACTTCGCGGGCGATCCGATGGTCGCCAAACTCCGTGCGGTCGCTGATGATCTGCGCGCTTTGGGCGACCAGGTCCGCGCCGACGAGCTGGACGGCCGGATCAAAGCTGCCCGCCAAGAGGCCGGTCGGTCGTTGCGGGACCGCCTCGACCTCTATGCCGACGGCGGCGAGACGATCAAGTTGGGCCGACACGTGTTCGCGGTGAATACGCAGGCCATGGACCTGACCGTGGTCCCGCACGAGGACGGGCTCGCAATCGGGATCACGGGCACGGACTTCCGTGACCCGGTGGTGGATGCGGAGTTCGAGGCAACCAGGCCATTCTGGAACCAGCTCCTGGTGTCCGAGACGCCTGAGGTGTATCGCGGCGAGTTCCTGGCCACAGTGGCATTGGATTCGTCCCCTTGGGACGAAAGTGCCGTGCTGGAGCACGTGCGCAAGGTCGCCGAAACCCGGTACGACGAAGGCTACGAACTCGGCGTGCACGATCACGACGCCGCCAAGATCCTCGAGGCGATCCTGCGCCTGCGCGCAGGTGCAGGCGTCCTGCGGTACCCGCCTCAGGCCCGTGCCGCGGCAACGATCTTCTGGTCCTTCGGTCCTGACGAAGCCGCTAAGAAGGTCTGGTCCCGGCGAGCCGGATCACTGGCCCGCGCCCGCGCCGCTTTCGGGCACACTCCGGCGATCGACGAGCTCGCAGCGGAATTGACCGACGAAATCACCGCATTCCTTTCGGCCAATGGGCTTTCGGGCGATCCGTTGGCGGGGGAGTACCTCTTCGAGGAACTTTCCAGCGCGCCGTTCGGTTTCGTGACGAGCGCTGGTGCACGGTCCCTTGTGGATCGGTTCCGCCGGAAGCTGGGTACGGCCAAGGATTTCGATGACGACCTGCGTGCGATCGACGGTCTTGCCGAGAAGTATCAGCTGATCTCGGCTTGGTTGAGTGCGTTCCTTGGTGGCGCGGCCAGTGCGGATCTTGCTGAGGCCATTGCTCTTGAGCTGTGCCGGGACGTGCCTCGGCATGACTCGTCAGCCTCGTTGGAGGCGACTGTTGATGGGCTGCTGGGTTCACATCCCCGGATCGTGGAACGCAAGCTGACCTTCCGGCTGGACGAATTGCTTGCCCGGATGCGTCAGTTCCACAACTCGCATGTCCCGGCTTTCCGTGCGTATCAAAAGGAGCGCGCTGCTCTTGTCTCGGCTTCGCGGCGGGAGCTGAGGTTCGAGGAGTTCCAGCCGAAGGTGATGAGCGCCTTCGTCCGCAATGGTTTGTTGGACGAGGTCTACCTGCCGTTGATCGGAGACAACCTCGCCAAGCAGCTGGGCACCGCGGGCGAGTCGAAGCGGACTGACCAAATGGGACTGTTGCTCCTGATTTCCCCGCCAGGCTACGGAAAAACGACGTTGATGGAATACGTCGCCAACCGTCTCGGCCTGGTCTTCGTCAAGGTCAACGGCCCAGCTCTCGGCCATTCGGTGACATCTGTCGACCCAGCTGAAGCGCCGAACGCGACTGCCCGCCAGGAGATCGAGAAGATCTCATTCGCACTGGAGATGGGCAGCAACGTACTGCTTTATCTGGACGACATCCAGCACACATCGCCGGAGCTGCTGCAGAAGTTCATTTCGCTGTGCGACGCGCAGCGCCGTATGGAAGGGGTGTGGAACGGCAAGACCAAGACGTATGACCTGCGCGGCAAACGGTTCGCGGTGTGCATGGCCGGAAACCCGTACACGGAGTCCGGGCAACGGTTCCGCATCCCGGACATGCTCGCCAACCGGGCGGACGTCTGGAACCTCGGCGATGTGTTGTCGGGCAAGGAAGACCTGTTCGCATTGAGCTTCGTCGAGAACTCCTTGACTTCGAACGTCGTGTTGGCTCCGCTGTCCACACGCGACCGGTCAGATGTGCCGAAGCTGGTGCGTTTGGCGGTGGGCGACCCAACAATCCGGCCTGACCAGCTGGCACATCCGTACTCGTCGGTGGAGCTCGACCAGGTGTTGTCGGTGCTGCGAAAGCTGTTGACCGTGCAGAAAGTGGTGCTCGCCAACAACCAGGCGTACATTGCTTCCGCCGCGCAGTCGGATGCTTCCCGGGTTGAGCCGCCTTACCAGTTGCAGGGTTCGTACCGAAACATGAACAAGCTGGCTGAGAAGATCGTCCCCGCGATGAACGATGCCGAATTGGCGGCTGTGGTTGACGACCACTACCTTGCCGAGGCGCAGACTTTGACCTCGGGTGCGGAGGCGAACCTGCTCAAGCTTGGGGAACTTCGCGGCACGCTCACGCCGGAGCAGGCGAAGCGGTGGGCTGATGTCAAGGCGGCCTATGTGCGTGAGCGGGCCCTTGGCGGCGATGACGACGACCCGATGAGCCGAGCAGTGGGCGCCGTCGGACTGCTCGCCGACCAGGTCGGCACCATCGCGTCAGCAATCCGCGGCGACTGACTGTCAATAGCAGGGCAGCCTTCACCACAACAGCAATTCCCCAGGGGGACCCCCGATTTTTACGTTACAGCAGGGGTACGACAGTTTCGTTCACGCGAGGTGGCTGAACTCCTGCTGCCACCTCGCGTACCACTGCTCAAACCACGGGAATCCCGTGCTCAGCGGCACAATCGTGCGGACAGTCTCCCGGTAGTAGGTCTGTTGCTTCGCGGGCCGAGGATGCGTGTTCAGCCGCTGCACGTTGCTCAACCGGTCCGCCAGCTTCACCGTCAACGCATCCCTCGGTGCATCCTTGAGGCTCGCGAGGTAGGCGGCCCGGTCGTCGCCCTTGGTCACCCAGCCCACGAGCTCGGCCACGCGGTCGCCGAACCTGGAGCGCACGGTTTCCAAGTCGCATTCGGTGTCCTCGACCACATCGTGCAGCACACCGGCTCGCAACACGTCGATATCCGTGACACCAACGCCATCGACAAGCACCGCAACAACCTCAAGCAGATGCTCCACGTACGGCTCGCCCGCTGGCCGCCTCTGATCGCCATGCCACTGCACGGCGAACTCGACAGCCTCGTCCAGCAAAGCAGTGTTGGCCAAGCGAATGCGGGCGCGTAGTGCGGGCCAGCCGTCTTTGGCCGAGAAGGTCTGAAGTGGAGTCATGTCAACTTTGCCAATGCTGCCTCGAATTCCTGGGTTCGGGGGTCGGCGATCTCCCGCATGGTCACCAATGCCGTGCTGAGCATGTCGCGGGCGAGGGTTGGGTGGCCTGCGTCCAGCAGCATCAGGCCGAAGTCACGCAGTGCGGCCGCTGCCCATCTGTCGTTGCCGTATTCGCGGAAGATCGCGATCGCTGTTCGGAACGCCCTTGCCGCGCCCGCGAAGTTGGCCATTCTCGTGAGTGCCCAGCCGAGGTGGTATTCGTTGGTACCGACCGCGGGCGCGTCGCCTAGTTCGTTGAGGATCTTTGTGGCCTGCTGGTGGCAGTCTTTCGCCTTCTCGTAGTCCCCGGTCACCGTGTACGCCACGCCTAGGTTGTCCAGGTTCAGTGCGATTCCTCTTGTGTAGCCGAGTTGCTCGCAGAGCCGCAGCGCGCGCGATTGGAATTCCTTTGCCTGCTCGTACTCGCCGAGTTCGCCGTATGCCAGGCCGAGGTTGCCGAGTGTGATGGCTTGGCCGGAGAGGTCGCCGATTTCCTCGAATCGTTCCAGGCTCTGGGTGATGTGCATGATCGCGGCTTGCCGGTTGCCGTTGTTGAGCTCCTGTGCGCCCAACGAGTTCAGTGTATACGCGTGGCCGAACACATCGCCTGCTGCTTCGGCTGCCTTCATCGCGTCGCTGATCAACGCACCTGCGTCGTACGCGGGGATCCGGCGGTCGAGGAACGAGATCAGCGCGAGCACGATGCGCCACGTGTGTCCGGCGTATCCGTTCGCCGCCGCCCAGCCCGCCACCGACTTGAGGCAGTCATATTCATGCTCGAACCAGAGAATGGCCTCGCTTGAACTGGCGAACTGGGGTGGTGGTGTCTGCGGTTCGTATGGCTTGACCCAAAGCCGCTGGCGATGGGTGTGCATCGCTGAATCGGCGCTCACGGCGGCGTGGAAATACCAGTCGAGGATGCGGCGGAATGCCGCGTTCCGGTTTTCTTGCGTTTCATCACGGCCCGCGGTCTCCGCGGCGTACAGGCGCATCAGGTCATGCAGTTCGTAGCGGATGCCACGGCGTTGTTCGACCATGTGCGAGGCAAGGAGCTTGTCCAGCGACGCTTTCGCCCTTGGCAGCGGCAGATCGACCAGCGCGGCCGCTGCTTCGAGGCTGATGTCGTTGCCTGGATGCAAACTCAGCATCCGGAACATCCTCGCGGCGTCTTCGTCCAGCGCGCGGTACGACCACGACATCGCGGCACGCAGGTCCGTATGCGGATCGTCTTCGCCTGTGCCCAGGTTGTCCAGTCGCGCTTTCTCGTCCTCCAGCGCGTGCACGACTTCGGCCAGTGTGCTGCTACGGTCCGCGCGTTCGGCGACGATCGAGATCGCCAGCGGGAGGTGGTCGCACAGCTCGACAAGACGTGCGGCAGCCGCTGGCTCCGCGCCGACTCGTTCGGCGCCGATCGACGAGCTGAGCAACTCGACCGCTTGGTCGGCGGGCAGGCGGTTCAGGGTGACGCGGTGCGCGCCGTCCCGAATGGACAATCCCCGCAACTGGTTCCGACTGGTGACGATCACCAAACTGCCCGTTCCGGGCAGCAATGGTCTTACCTGGTGGGCATCGCGCGCGTTGTCCAGCAACATCAGCACCTGACGACCAGCTAATTCACTGCGTAGCAACGCTGATCGCTCGTCAACACTCGGTGGGATCAATTCGCTGCCCACGCCAAGCCCACGCAACAACGTCTCCGCGGCTGAAGCTGGGCCGACCGGTTCGTCACGGCCGTATCCACGCAGATTCAGATGCAATTGGACATCGGGAAAACGATGCGCGATCTGGTGGGCGAAATGCACCGCGAGGGTCGTTTTGCCCGTACCGGGGGCGCCGTCGATGGACAGGATTGTCGGTACGGGACCGGCACTTGAAATGACAGCGTTGAGATGCGCCAGTTCCCGGTCGCGGCCGGTGAAGTGGATGATGTCGTGTGGCAACTGTCGCAACGTGTTGGTCCGTGTGGTGCCTGTCTGTACCGCAACACGTTCAGGCAGGTCCAATGCGGCGTCCCCGCGCAAGATTTGTTCGTGCAGCGCGCGCAACTCGCTGCCCGGGCTCAACCCGAGTTCGCTGGCCAGAAAACGCCTGTTTTCGTCGTACACCGCGAGTGCGTCGGCCTGACGTCCGGAGCGGTACAGGGCGAGCATCAGATGTGCGGTGAACCGTTCCCGATTCGGTTCCGCTGCCACGATCTCGCGCAGCTCGGCGATCAGATCCCGGTGCCTGCCAAGCGACAGGTCGTCGATGATGCGCTGGTCCAGCGTCTCGATTCGCAGTTCCTCAAGGCTCGCGCCGAGCCGGTCACGAATCATGCTGTTGGCGATGTCCACCAGCACTGGCCCGCGCCACAGCTCAAGCGCCGCGCGCATCATGCCCGCCCGCGTCTCAGCATGCGGCACGGCGCGTGCCTGGTTCACCATGGATCGGAAGCGGTGCGCGTCAATCCGGTTAGGGTCTGTGCGCACCATGTAACCGGGGCCGTGTTTCAGAATCTGGACATCGGCTGAATGCACTGTCGCCCGAAGGCGGCTAACGTGGCTGCGCAACGTAGTGCCCGCGGTGGACGGCGGCGCGCCGTCCCACAGCAGGTCGGCCAACCGTTCTGCGGAGACACTGCGGCCTTGTTCGAGCAGCAGGACCGCGAGCAGGCACCGTTCGCGCCGGCGCGGGATCGACACCGGCTGGGACGCCTCGATCTCGAAGGGGCCGAGCAGCCGAAATTCCACTGCCCCAAACTAGTCGATCCGTGTCAGCCATCTGTCAACGATCGCGCAACACGGTTCTGCGATCTTTGGTGTACGGCACAGTGCGGTGCCCAAGGTTCATGAAGGTCCCCTGGGGGTGGGTCTTCGTGACGAGGGGGGAACACACAAGCCACCAGGGGGGACGGGGGAGCAACGGTCAGCGCAATACCCGGTGTCGCCGATACGTTGACGGGGTCTCCCGCTGGACATGGGGGTTCGTCTCTGGCCAGATGAACTCCAGGCGCGCTCATCGATGACCCGGTTCGATGAGCGCGCCCAACAACTTACGTGGCTAGTGCCACGCGGCACTAGGTCCGATGTGGACTGCGGATTTCCGCACTTTCCCTATTCGGGAAGCAGGACGAGCGTGCGCCACAAGTGGTCGAGCTCGCGTTCTGGACTGATCGTACGACCGGTATGTGTTGGCGAGGTCTGCAACAGGGTGCTGCGTGGTGCGGTCAGCCAACGAAAGCGCTGACCCAACGACGTCTCACGCACTTGCGCCTCGGTCGAACCGTCACAAGCGCCACACCAGAGTTTGAGGCTGTCGCGCAGCAGGTCGAGGTCGATTCTCGGGTCGAGAGCACGCAACCGGTCCTCGTCGATATGGGTCTTGCACCGCAAGAAGTCCACTGCCGAGCAGTAAAGCAGCACGCCGACGTTCATGAACTCGCCGCGTTCCTGGCGGGGCACGGCCCGCAGTAGCGCGTACTCAAAGACGTGCGACACGGGCCGCCTCCAGTTCCTTGACCCATTGGTCCGAGTTGGCCAGTCGCGACTCGAAGAACGACAGATATGCGGCCCGCGCGCCATCCGGGTCGAAGACACCGTCGGAGGTGAGCCAGTCGTCGGGCACGATGGCGAGCACCTCCTCGAGCATGTCCGTGCTGACCGGCTCGCCGGTGATCGGGCCAGCGGCAGGCAGCATCACATGGTCGTGCACGTCGAATCGGTAGCTCGGCGCGGGTTTCCAGCCCTCGCGGAAGCTGTGGTGGAAATACAGCGACGCACCGTGATCGATCAACCACACATTCTTGTGCCACAGCAGGAGGTTCGGGTTACGCCAGCTGCGATCCACGTTGAGGGTCAGCGCATCCAGCCACACCAGCCGCGCCGCCAGCTCAGGGCCAGGATCGCGGACGATCGGGTTGAAGTCGAACGAGCCGGGCAGATAGTCGAAACCGAGGTTCTGGCCGCCGCTGGTGGCCAGCAACTCCTGCACCTCCTGGTCCGGCTCGGAACGGGCCAGCGCCGGGTCGAGGGTGACGAACACCAGCTCCGGCACCCGAAAGCCCAGCCTGCGCGCCAGCTCACCCACGATGATCTCGGCCGTCAGCGCCTTGAGCCCATGCCCGGCGCCCCGGAACTTCAGCACGTACATCCCGAGGTCATCGGCCTCGATAAGGCCAGGCAACGAACCGCCTTCACGCAACGGCGTGACATACCGAGTCGCCTCGACAGTACGAAGGTCCACAGGAGAATCATCCACGGTCGCCTCCAACGCCGCTGATGGCGCCCGCATGCCCGAGGGGGAGGGGCGGATGGCTCTTGAGTACCCGGGTGGCGGTGACGAGTATCTGGTGGCCTGAGTGCTTGACCACGGGGTTTCGCGATGCCGGGCGCGGGCCGTCGGGCGGTGGGCCGGGTCCGGGGCTTTGTGGTTTGGGCGAGGTGCCGGGCGGTGGAGAAGGACGGCTTGCCTGGTGTGCGGGCTTGATTAGGGCGTTGAGTGCCACTGCCAGCAATCTAAGCCTGAATCCACTGATGAGTGGGTGTTCGGGGCGGCGTGTTACAAGTGAAAGTGCCTTCTGACCTGTGATAATACGAGTTACTGAGGCTCGATTATCACCCGGGGATGGAAGGCACTTTCAGTGAAATTATCGCACAGGTGGTCGCGGGCGGCGGTGCGGTTCGATGAGGAGAATCTCGTGTCCTGCGCCGGGATCGTGCCGGTGATGGCGCTGGCCGAGCGGGCGGGCATGTCGGAACTGGTAGCGCAGAAGGTAGAGATCACGAACGCTCCGATCCCGTCGACTGGGGCCAGCCCGGCAGGCAAGGTCGCCTCGATCGTCGCGGGGATGCTCGCGGGCGCGGACTGTATCGATGACCTGGACGTGATCCGCCACGGCGGGATGAAACGTCTGTTCACCGGGGTGTACGCGCCCTCGACGCTGGGATCGTTTCTGCGCTCGTTCACCCACGGCCATGCGCTGCAACTGGCCGCGGTGCTGCGCGCGATGCTGGTGTCGCTGGCGGCGAAGACCCCGGTGCTGGCCGGGGCGGATCAGATGACCTTTGTGGACATCGACTCGCTGCTGCGCCGCGTGTACGGCACCCAGAAACGAGGTGCGCGGTTCGGGCCGGCCAAAGTCGGTGGCTACCAATTGTTGCTGCGAGGGCTCTCGCCGCTGGTGGTCACGATCTCCACCCGGCTGGCCGCACCCCTCGTCGCCGCGATCCGTCTGCGGGCAGGCAACGCCGGTTCCGCGCGGGGCGCGGCGAGGTTACTGACCCAAGCCCTGAACACTGCGAAAGCCGCCGGGGCACGCGCGGGACGGATCCTGGTCCGCGGCGATTCCGCCTACTACGCCGGCACAGTGGTCAGTGCCGCACGCCGCGCCGGGGCGATGTTCTCGATCACCGTGGCGACCAACCCGTCAATCCAGGCCGCCATCACGGCGATCGCCGAGGACGCGTGGGTCGCGGTGCGCTACCCGGGTTCGGTGGAAGATCCCGATACCGGCGAGCTGATCTCTGACGCCGAGGTCGCCGAGACCGGCTATACCGCCTTCGCCGGAACCCGCCACGTCATCACCGCCCGGCTGGTGGTACGCCGGGTGAAGGACAAGAACTCCGAGAACGCCCTGTTCCCGATCTGGCGTTACCACGCGTTCTTCACCAACACCGAACTATCCACAGTAGACGCTGATCTCGCCCACCGGCAGCACGCGATCGTCGAAACGACCTTCGCCGACCTCATCGACGGCCCGCTGGCGCATCTGCCATCGGGGCAGTTCGACGCCAACGCCGCGTGGGTCGTCTGCACCGCCCTCGCCCACAACCTGCTGCGCGCCGCAGGCAGCCTCACCAGCACCTTCCACGCCAAAGCCCGCGGCGCGACACTGCGCAAACACCTCGTCTGCGTCCCAGCCCGCCTTGCCCGCCCTCAAGGCCGCCCGGTCCTGCACCTACCCGAGCACTGGCCCTGGGCCGAGGCTTTCACCACCCTGCACACCGCCGCCAGCCCACCCGCCGCCTGACCTTTTCTTCACCACCCGCCCGCCAGGGCCCGACCGGAGACCTCCCGTGGACACGCTGGACAAGCCAGCCGTTTCACCATGCCCACCACCAAAACCCAAGATCCACACATGACCAGAACACCCCGGAAGATCAACACAAGGTCTATCGGTGGATTCAGGCTAAGGCTCGGTGGTCGCGGGTGACTCAGTCTGGGTTCGGGTCGGTGACCTGCGGGTTGTAAATGGTGACACGACGACGGGGCCGCTTGGGTCGCGGTCAGGGTGGAGGCCAGTCGCGAGGGGAAGATTAGCGGCGTTGAACGCCGTCAAGGTGACCTTCGCGGCCATCCCTTAACAGGTGGGGTGCGAGGCGCGGTGGGGTCCATAGTGGACTTTGAGATGCCGTCGCGGGGCCTCCGTAAGTTGAACTCCGGGAGTTGGCGTCTGCTGTCGCGAGGTAAGAAGACCTCGCGACAGCAGGCTCTGCGACGGGGGGCGCTTGCCCCGGTTCGGTGCCGGGCGACGTGACACAGGGCTGGACGGCTGGTCAGAGCGATGTCCAGAAGGCGCAGTTGTGTTCTTGGTGGGCGTTTACCTGCTTGATTGTGGTGGGGGCGAGGGATTGGGCTTGGCCGGGCGTGTGGCGGGGCCAGTGGGGCAGGCTGTGGGTGTTGGGGTTGCCGGTTTTGGCGAAGGTGGTCCAGTACTCGGTTATCTGCTTGGACAGCTTTTGCTGTTCCGCGTTCAGGTGCGCTGATGGTGTGACGAAGAGGTAAGGGATTTCCGATGCGTGGAATGCTCCTGGTGGGAAGCCGGGCGGGAAGAGACCCGTGAAGTCGCCGAGGGGTGCGTCACGGTCGGCGAATTCATATGCGTACGTGGTTGTTTTGCGGGAGAGGAAGCGGTCATCTGTTAGCTGTGCGCACGCCCAGATGCTGTCGGTGAGTAGGGCGCCGTATGCCACACGTGCCGAGCCGAACTCTGCCGGTGGGTATTCGGCGGCGATTTTCGCGGCCTTGGTACCGAATGCCTGCTCCAACAGTGCGTCGTAGTTGAAGGGTTCCGGGACGGTCGCGGCTGTTAGGCGGCCTTCGTCGCGGGTGTTGCCCCAGATGACGGGGACCCGGTTGAACTGTCCTGAGCGCAATGCGTCGACTGGGTGTACGGGCAGTACGCGGTTGCCGGTGACGACCGGTGTCAGGCCGCCTTCGATGGCGGTGATGGCAGATGCGGGAAGGGCGCGTAAGCAGGCGACGTCAGCGCAGCCGAGTTGTGTGGCGAGGGCTATGGCGTTGGCTGCGGCCTTTTCTTTCGATATCCATGGTGAGCTGGCGGGCAGGCCGTGGATGATGCCGTTGTTCGGCCACGCTATGGAACAGCCGCCGCTTTGGGCGATGGCTTTGTCGAACAGTCCGCGGGAGAGGGGCGAGGTGACGTGCGCGCATATGTCGAACGCGCCGCCGGATTCGCCGAAGATGGTGACGTTGCGGGGGTCGCCGCCGAAGGCTGCTGCGTTGCGTTTGACCCAGCGCAGGGCGGCCTGTTGGTCTTCGATGCCGTACGCGCCTGAGTCGGGCAGGTCCGGGTGGCCGAGGAAACCGAAGAAGCCGAGCCGGAAGTTGATAGTGACCACGACGACATCGCCTTGCGCGGCGATTCGCTGCGCGTTGAACCCGGAGCCGGACAGGTAGCTGTTGCCGCCGCCGTGGATCCAGACCATGACGGGCTTGCGGCCGTGCACGGACGGTGTGGTCACGTTCAAATACAGGCAGTCTTCGGTTGTGCTCGGTGACCCGGCGCCTCCGGTCTGAGCGCACGCGGGACCGGGTTTGGTGGCGTCGAGGGGCGTTGTCCACGGCGTCACGGGTTGTGGTGAGCGCCAGCGGTTGGCGCTCACTGGTGGCGCCGCGTACGGGATTCCCTGGTACAGCTGGTGGTCGGTCGCGGTCGTGCCGCGGACAGGGCCCGCGTCGGTCAAGACGAGACCGCGTTCGCTGGCGTTGGCCACCCCAGCCGAGCCCGCCAGCAAGCCCGCGGCCGTCAGTAGTGTCAGTAGTCGGTTACGCACGCTTGTCCCCTTCATCGATGATCACTCATCAGTGCGTCGAACCAGTCACCCCCAGATCGACACACCACTCCAGAAAAAGTTCAGAGTGTTTCGGGCAGGCCGAAGTGCTTGACCATGCCCGAGCCGAACGTGGTGATCTCCACGATCACGTCCATCCGCACCCGCAATACGTCCAGCTTGAACGCCCGGTAGACCGTGTCCCCAGGCCGGCGCAGGTAGCTCGCGGCCGTCGGCATCCGGTTGGCGTACGTGGGCAGCAGGCGCCAGTCGCCGTCGCGCTCTGGCCCGAACGCCCGCTCGATCAGCGTGGCGACCTGGCTGATTCCGTCGAAGCACGCGGGCAGCGGCGGCATCGTGACGCGGATGTCCTTTGCCGAGATCGCGATCGCCTGCTCGGCGTCCAGCCGTTCGTGCGCGTCGATGAACTTGGCAAGCAGGTCGCGTTCCTCGTCGCTCAGTTCGGCCTTCGACCACTCGGAGCGTTCCCGCGAAAGGTGCTCCTGCATGGTGCTTCTGGCCCGTTGCAGCGCGCTGTTCGACGCCGCGACGCTGGTGCCCAATAACGTCGCGGTTTCCTTGGCAGACCAGTCCAGCACGTCACGCGCGATGAACGCGGCTCGCTGTCTGGCCGGGAGCAACTGCATGGTCGCGATGAACATCAACTCGATGGTCTCGCGGTCGACCGCGACCGAGTCCGGCTCGTCCCGTGCTGGTGCCATCTCGTTGAGCAACGCGTCCGGATAGGGCTGGAGCCATGGCACTTCGGCGAACGACTCCAGCACCGGCACCTGACGAGAACGCCGCCGGACCATGTCGAGGCACGTGTTGGTGGCGATCTTGTAGAGCCACGCACGGAACTGCGCGCTGCCGTCGAACGTGTCCCGGCCCTTCCAGGCACGCAGGAACGTCTCCTGCACCGCGTCCTCCGCCTCGTCGAAGGACGCCAGCATCCGGTAGCAGTGCAGGTGCAGCTCCCGCCGGTGCTGCTCGAAGTCCGGCTCATCCACTGGTCTTCCCGACTTCCTGGATGAGCCAGTTGTTGCCGTCCGGGTCCTTGAAGGCGACGAAGGTGCCGAAGTCGGCCCGTTCCGGGTGGTGGCCTGGCGTCCGCACGCCGTCGTTGTACCAGTGGATCTCGCCGACCGGCACGCCTCGTTCTTTTGCTTCGGCGTACGCGATGTCGATGTCGTTCACCACGACCTGCAGACCCATCATGTGCCCTGCCCACTCTTCGTTGCGCATCAACGTGATCGAGCACTTCGAACCCGGTGGGGTGAGCTGCACGACCCGGAAGTCCTCGCCCGCGCTGAAGTCCACGTCCAGCGCGAAGCCCGCGTTCCTCGTGTAGAAGTCCTTCGCTCGGTCGATGTCGGTCACCGGCACCACGACGAGCTCGAGCTTCCAGTCCATGTCACTGCCTTTCGGGTCGGCCTGTCCGTCGATCTAACTCTTGTAACGACGGGGGTGCGGGAAACTCATCGATCGTGCGGTGAGTTTGAATATGCGAACATGTGTTCGTGATGAGCGCCACGATACTCCATGCCGACCTTGACGCGTTCTACGCGTCGGTCGAGCAGCGGGACGACCCCAAACTGCGTGGTCGCCCCGTGATTGTCGGTGGCGGCGTCGTGCTCGCGGCCAGCTACGAGGCCAAAAGAAGAGGTGTCGTCACGGCCATGGGCGGCGCGCGGGCGCTGCAGTTGTGCCCCGAGGCGATCGTGGTGCCGCCGCGGATGTCGGCGTACTCGCAAGCGAGCAAAGAGGTGTTCGAGGTCTTCCGGAATACCACTCCATTGGTGGAAGGACTGTCGATCGACGAGGCGTTCCTTGACGTCGGTGGCCTGCGCAAGATCGCTGGCGAACCCGTCGACATCGCGCGCAAGCTGCGTCAGGACGTGAAGGCCAAGGTCGGTCTGCCGATCACGGTCGGTGTCGCGCGGACGAAGTTCCTTGCCAAAGTGGCCAGTGGAGTGGCCAAACCGGACGGTCTGCTGCTCGTGCCGCCGGATCGCGAGCTGGCGTTCCTGCATCCGCTCGCGGTGGAACGGCTCTGGGGCGTCGGCAAGGTGACCGCGGCGAAACTGCGTGACCACGGAATCACCAAAGTGGGTGACCTAGCCGACCTGCCGCAGTCGATGTTGGTCTCGATGCTCGGGCGCGCGCTGGGCCGTCACTTGCACGCGCTCGCACACAACTACGACCCGCGTCCGGTGCATGTGGGTCGTCGCCGTCGCTCCATGGGCGCGCAGCGCGCATCCCGCGCCCTGGCAACGCCCGAGGAAATAGACGCCACTGTCGTCGCCTTGGTCGACCGCGTCACCCGGCGCTTACGTAGCGCCGGACGCGTCGGCCGCACTGTCGTACTGCGCATGAGGTTCAGCGACTTCACGAGGGCAACGCGCTCGCACACGTTGGCGCAGCCGACGTCGTCGACCGACGAGGTCCTGACGGCCCTGCGCGTGCTGGTGACCAAGACGATGCCGTTGATCGACAGCGCTGGCCTGACCTTGATCGGCATCTCGGTCGGCAATCTCGACAACGCCGACTCCGTTCAGCTGACGTTGCCATTCGACGAAGGCATCGGCAGTGCGCTCGACACGGTGCTGGACAACGTGCACGACAAGTTCGGATCGGCTGCGGTGACGCGCGCGGTTCTGCTCGGCCGTGATCCGGGGATATCCGTGCCGCTTTTACTGGAGTGATGAGCAGAAAATACCGACAATTTGACTGGGCGATTTCTGGCCATCGCGCCGAGTAACGTGAAATTTGTCCGGATCACGTTCAATGACCGAGGATATCGCGGTGTGGCGGCCTAACCTTGGTTGGCCGCCGGTCAACGGGCGATGTTTCCGGCGTCGGCAACTATGCGTCATCGTTCATGGGTTGCGGCTAATCGGACCTGCCGGACACGAACTTTCGGGTGGTTCACAAATTAATCGGAGCGGTGCACAATCCCGGTCATTGAATGATCGACAGGGGGACGAGAGGGACTGTGACCGTGAAAAGAATCGTGGTGACGGTTGTCGCCGCCGGTCTCGCGCTGTCCGGCGCGAGCGTGGCGAACGCCGCCCCGAAACCGACAGGTTTTCAGCCGAAACCAATCTCATGGGGTCAGTGCGCCAACACCCGGCTGCAGGGAATCGGCGCCCAGTGTGGCCTGCTGGAGGTGCCGCTCGACTACGCGAAGCCGGGCGGCAAGAAGATCAAGATCGCTGTTTCGCGGCTCAAGCACAAGGCGCCGGACGCCAAGTACCAGGGACCGCTGCTGATCAACCCGGGCGGCCCCGGTGGCTCCGGCTTGGTCTACCCGCTGTTGTCGCGGTCCATCCCGGCCGACGTCGGCGACACGTACGACTGGATCGGCTTCGACCCGCGCGGTGTGGGATCGAGCGAGCCGCAGGTGTCCTGCGACGGCGACTACTTCGCGCCCGTCCGGCCGTCCTTCGTGCCGGAGACCCGCGACATCGAGCAGGCGTGGCTCAAGCGGGCCAAGGATTACGCCAACGCGTGCACCGCCAAGTACGGTGAGCTGCTCGACCATCTCAAGACGACCGACAACGTCAACGACATGGAGAGCATCCGCAAAGCGCTGGGCGAGGAGAAGATCAACTTCTACGGCTTCTCCTACGGCACCTACCTCGGCCAGGTGTACAGCACGCTGTTCCCTGACCGGATGCGCCGGATGGTCTTCGACGGCACGGTCGACCCGCGCCGCGTCTGGTACGACGCGAACCTCGACCAGGACGTCGCGTTCAACAAGAGCATCAAGATCTTCTTCGACTGGGTCGCGAAGAACGAGGCGGTCTACAAGCTGGGCAAGACCGGCGCCGAGGTGGAGAAGGCCTACTACGCCAAGCTGGCCGAGCTGACCAAGAAGCCGAGCGTGATCGGCGCGGCCGAGTGGAACGACGCCTTCGTACGGGCCGGTTACTACGTTTACGGCTGGGCTGACGTCGCGTCGGCCTTCGCCGCGGCCGTCAAGAACGGTGACCTCGAGCCAATCAAGGGGTTGTACGAGAACTCCAACGGCACAGGTCCCGGCGCGGACAACGGCTACGCGATCTACCTCTCGACGCAGTGCACCGACGTGAAGTGGCCGAAGAGCTGGGTCAAGTGGCAGGTCGACAACTGGTTCACGTACAACCGCGCGCCCTTCTACACCTGGGACAACGCTTGGTTCAACGCGCCGTGCCTGAACTGGACCGGCGAAGCCGGCAAGCCGGTCAAGATCGACGGTCGCAAGACGCAGAGCCTGCTGCTGATCGGTGAGACCTACGACGCCGCAACGCCGTTCGAAGGCGGCCTCGAAGTCCGCAGCCGGTACCCGAACTCGGCATTGATCGAGGGCGTCGGCGGCAGCACGCACTCCGGTTCGCTGAGCGGCGTCGAGTGTACGGACACCGCCATCTTCGACTACCTGGCGACCGGCAAGCTGCCCGAGCGCAAGTCGGGCCGCCGCTCCGACCTGCAGTGTGACCCGGTGCCCGCACCGGACCCCGCTGCCGCGGCGAAAACGTCCGCTTCGGCGGGCGCGAGCCGTTCGCTGATCCCGACGGCGGGTACCAGCCGCCTTCTGGTTCGCGACTGACGTAACACAAAACCGATGGGGCACCGGGAATCCGGTGCCCCATCTGCGTTCACTGGATCGGGAAGGGGACCCCGTACTCCTCTTCCGGCCGCTTGCCGAAGATCCGCCGCTCCGACTCGCTGATCTTCAGGTCGTTGATGCTGGCTTCGCGCCGGGCCATCAAGCCTTCCGGCGTGAACTCCCACAGCTCGTTGCCGTACGAGCGGTACCACTGGCCGTCGGCGTCGTGGCACTCGTACTGGAAACGCACAGCGATGCGGTTGTTACGGAAGCCCCACAACTCTTTGCGCAGCGCGTAATCCAGTTCGCGGTCCCATTTCCGCGTCAGGAACTCCACGATCTGCGCGCGGCCGGTGACGAACCGGTCCCGGTTGCGCCAAACGGAGTCCTCTGTGTACGCCAGGGAGACCTTTTCGGGATCACGGGTGTTCCACGCGTCCTCGGCCGCCTGGACCTTGGTGCGGGCGGTGTCCTCGTCGAACGGCGGGAATGGCGGTCGGGGAGCCACGGCGGAACCTTTCCGTAGGGCGGAACGGAGAACGAGCGTTCTCCGCTATGCTAGAGAACGGCCGTTCTCCGCGCTAGAGGAGGTGTGATGCAGGAACTCGCCGTACTGGACGCAGCCGAGGAACTGTTCTACGAGCGGGGCATCCAAGCCGTCGGGATGGACCAGATCCGCAGCACCTCCGGAGTCTCGCTCAAGCGCCTCTACCAGCTGTTTCCCTCCAAGGAAGCGCTCGTCGTCGCCTATCTCGAGCGCAGGGACAAGCGCTGGCGCGACAACCTGAGGACCTACGTCGAGCAGCACGGCAACACGGTCGGCGCCGTGTTCCACTGGCTGCACCAGTGGTTTTCCGAGCCGGGATTTCGCGGGTGCGCGTTCATCAACTCGTTCGGCGAGCTGAGCGCCACGTCCCCGAAGATCACCGCGATCGTCCAGTACCACAAGGACGAGCTGCGCGACTTCCTGCGCGGCCTGGTCAACGACGATTCGTTGGCCGATCAGTTGCTCGTTCTGGTTGAGGGCGCGATCGTCGTCGCCGCCATCCGAGAGGATCCGGACGCGGCCTGGCAGGCGAAGACGGCGGCGGAAGCGTTGGTTTCGGGTTAGGTTCACCGCATGGCGTCCGCGATCGAACTCGAGGTCGGTGACCGCACCGTGCGCGTCTCCAATCCGGACCGGGTGTATTTCCCTGCCCGCGGCGAGACCAAGCTCGACCTGGTCAACTACTACTTGTCGGTTGGCGACGGCATTGTCCGCGCGCTGCGGGAACGGCCGTGCATGATGCACCGCTTTCCGTCCGGTGTGTCCGGTGAGAAGGTCCATCAGAAGCGCGTGCCGAACGGCGCGCCGCCGTGGCTGGAGACCGTGCGGATCCATTTCCCGCGCTACAACCGGCACGCGTACGAGCTGTGCGTGACCGAACTCGCGAGTGTCATCTGGGCAGTCCAAATGTCCACAGTGGAGTTCCATCCGTGGAACTCACGGCGGGCTGACACGGAATCACCGGATGAGTGGCGAATCGACCTCGACCCGATGCCCGACTGTCCTTTTTCGAGGGTGCGCCGAGTTGCCCATGTTGTCCACGAAGTACTGGACGAACTGGACATCGTCGGCTACCCCAAGACTTCCGGCGGCAAGGGACTGCATGTCTACGTCCGGATCGAACCTCGTTGGGGTTTCCAGGAAGTACGCCGGGCGGCGCTCGCTTTCGCCAAGGAGATCGAACGTCGCGTGCCCGATGACGTCACAACCACCTGGTGGCGCAAGGACCGTGACCCGGCCATGTTGTTCGTCGACTACAACCAGAATGCCCGCGACCATACGATCGCGAGCGCCTATTCGGTTCGTGGCAACCCGGAAGGCACAGTGTCCACGCCGATCAGGTGGGACGAGGTCGACGATGTAGACCCCCAGGACTTCACCATCGCCTCGGTCCCAGCCCGCTTCGCCGAACTCGGCGACCTGCACGCCGCGATCGACGACAAGGCCCATTCGCTCGAACCTCTGCTGGAATGGGCTGACCGGGATGGCCTGAAAGAGGACTGACTGGCAAGGATGTTCGGCATTCCTCACTTCCCCGTGATATACCGCCAAACTAACCAGGAAAATCCGCGTCAGCCAAGAGAATTTTTCCGGAATCGGGCCGTGAGACAATTGTTCCCGGAGGGTTTTCCACTAGCGAAAGCTGTGGCCTGGCCCAGGGTGTCATGGTGGCATACCGGGGGAGTAGTGCCACGGCTACCGGGCGCACCGGTTGATCGGCGACCCGGTGAAGTACCGGTGAGTGAGAGATGAACAAGCGGACTGCCCGAAAGTACCAACCCGAGTGATCCTGCCCGAACCCTGTAATGCCAAGGGGGTCTCCTCGCGATTCGGAAGGTAGCTCCCCACCCGTGCGGGAGAACCTTGGAAGGATCTCGATGGTTGGTGTGGCCGTCATCGGAGCGGGCTACTGGGGCCCGAATCTGGTGCGAAACATCCAGGCGACCCCGCAGCTGCATCTCAAGACGCTGTGTGACCTGAACGTCACGCGCGCGCAGGAGGTGCTCGGGCGGTACAGCACGGTTCGCGCGAGCGACTCGTTGTCGGAAACTCTTGCGGATCCGGACATCCAGGCCGTCGCGATCGCCACACCCGCGGCAACGCATCTGGAAGTCGCGCTCGCGGCCATCGAAGCGGGCAAGCACGTGCTGGTGGAAAAGCCGCTGGCCTCGTCGTATGAGGACGGTCTCAAGCTGGTCAACGCCGCCGAGGAACGCGGTCTTGTGCTGATGCTCGACCACACCTTCTGCTACACCCCTGTGGTGCAACGGTTACGCCGTCTGGTGCACGACGGCGAGCTCGGCGACATCCAGTACATCGACTCCGTCCGCATCAACCTTGGCCTGGTCCAGCCCGATATCGACGTTTTGTGGGACCTCGCGCCGCACGATCTGTCCATCCTGGACTCGATACTGCCGCCGGGCGTCACCCCGGTCGCGGTCGCCGCGCACGGCTCCGACCCGATGCACACCGGTCGCGCCTGCGTCGCGTACATCTCGGTGCAGCTGTCCAACGGCTCGATCGCGCACGCGCACGTGAACTGGTTGTCGCCGACCAAGATCAGGACAATGATCGTGGGCGGGTCCAAGCACACTGCGGTGTGGAACGACCTCGATCCGACGCAGCCGCTCGCGGTGTACAACCGTGGCGTCGACTGGTCGGAGAATCCCGAGGCCAAGCGGGTTTCCTACCGCATCGGCGACATGATCGCGCCCGCGTTGCCGACAGGTGAGGCGCTGCGGGGCGTAATGGCGGAGTTCGCGGCGGCGATCATCGAAGGGCGTGCACCGCTCACCGACGGGCGGTCCGGCCTTCGTGTGCTTGCCCAACTGGAAGCCGCGTCGGCCAGTTACGCCGCTGGCGGCACGTTCGTGCCGGTGAATGGAGGAACGTTCTGATGCAGCTGACCGACACCAGGATCCTGGTCACCGGCGGCGCTGGCACGATCGGTTCACACGTTGTCGACCAGGCGCTTGACGCTGGTGCGAGCCAGGTGGTCGTGGTCGACGACCTGTCGCGCGGCACGCTGGCCAACCTGAAGAGCGCGCTGGATCGCGCGCCGGACAAGGTCGAGCTGGTCGAAGGCGATATTCGGGACGTCGCGCTGATGCACAAACTCAGCGAGGGCAAGGATGTCGTGTTCCACCTCGCCGCGCTGCGCATCACCCGCTGCGCCGCTGAGCCGCGTGTCGCGCTGGAAGTGCTGGTGGACGGCACTTTCAACGTGGTCGAGGCGGCTGTCGAAGCCGGTGTGCGGAAAGTCGTTGCCTCCTCTTCGGCTTCGGTTTACGGGCTCGCGGACGAGTTCCCCACCAAGGAATCGCACCACCCGTACCACAACGACACCTTCTACGGCGCCGCGAAAGCCTTCAACGAAGGCATGTTGCGCAGCTTCAAGGCCATGCACGACCTGGATTACGTGGCGCTGCGGTACTTCAACGTGTACGGCCCGCGGATGGACGCGCACGGCAAGTACACCGAAGTACTGATCCGCTGGATGGAACGGATCGAGGCAGGCGAGCCACCGCTCGTGCTCGGCGATGGCGAGCAGACCATGGACTTCGTGCACGTCGAGGACATCGCGCGGGCGAACATCCTTGCGGCACAGGCCGATGTCACCGACACGGTGTACAACATCGCCACCGCCACCGAGACTTCGCTGTTGGAGCTGGCCGAGGCATTGCAGAAGGTGATGGGATCGACCGCCGAGCTGGAATTCGGTCCGGCCCGGTCGGTCAACGCGGTGACGCGCAGACTCGCTGATATCAGTGCGGCAGAACGGGATCTGGGCTGGAAGCCGACCATCGGCCTGGAAGACGGGCTCGCCTCGCTGGTTTCGTGGTGGCGGGCGCAGCGATGACGATCCCGGTCATCAGGCCTTGGCTTGGCGAAGAAGAAGCCCAGGCCGCGGCGGAAGCCGTGCGGTCCGGCTGGGTCGCGCAGGGACCTCGGGTAGCGCAGTTCGAGCAAGCGTTTGCTGAGTACTCAGCCGCTGCTGAAGGTGTCGCGGTCTCGTCCTGCACCACCGGATTGCACCTGGCACTGCACCTTTTGGGTGTCGGCCCGGGTGATGAAGTTGTGGTGCCGTCGTTCTCGTTCATCGCGACCGCCAACGCGGCTCGATACGTCGGCGCGACACAGGTTTTCGCGGACGTGGACCCGCTGACCGGGAACCTCACGCCGGACACGATCGAAGCCGTGCTGACGTCGAAGACGGTGGCCGTGATCGGCGTTCATCAGGGCGGTGTTCCCTTTGATGTGGACGCCATCGAAGCCGTGTGCTCGAAGCACTCCCTTGCGCTGGTACATGATTCCGCTTGTGCGGCTGGGTCGACCTATCGCGGCAAGCCGGTCAGTGCGGGCGCCTCGCTCGCGGCGTGGTCTTTTCACCCGCGCAAGCTGCTCACCACGGGTGAGGGCGGCATGCTGACCACGTCCGATTCGGACTGGGCGACGCGACTGCGACGGTTGCGGGAACACGGGATGAGCGTGTCCGCGGCGGACCGGCACACGTCGTCAGGCGTGAAACTGGAGTCTTACGACGAGGTCGGATTCAACTTCCGGATGACCGATATCCAGGCCGCGATCGGCCTGGTACAGCTGGCCAAATTGCCGGACGTGATCGCGCGGCGCCGGGAGTTGGCTGATCGGTACCACAAGCTCCTGCCCGAGATCGACGGCTTGCGCTGGGTCAGTGATCCGGAGTACGGGACAACGAATTACCAGTCGTTCTGGGTGGTTTTGCCGGATTCGTACGAGGGTACGGTCGTCGATGTGCTCGAAGGCCTGTTGGCGCGTGGTGTTTCGGCGCGGCGCGGGATCATGGCCGCGCATCTTGAGCCCGCGTACTCCCGTGTGGACCTTCCGGTGACCGAGTATCTGACCAGCCGGTCGGTGATTTTGCCGTTGTTCCACCAGATGACCGAGGCCGAACAGGACACTGTGGTCACCGCGCTCGCCGAGATCGTCCGATGAACGAGCTGATCCTGATCGGCGCGGGTGGCCTGGCAAGGGAAACCTTGGCCGCCGCCCGGGATTCCTGGAAGGTTTTGGGTTTCGTCGACGACAATCCGGCGCTGCACGGCAAGACTGTCGACGGGGTTCAGGTTCTTGGGTCGACCGAACTGATCGCTGACTATCCCGATGCGCAGATCGTTATTTGTGCGGCTCGATCGTCCACTAGGGATGTTCGTAAGCGGATTTCCGAGCGGTTGGCGCTTCCTGCCGAGCGCTACGCCACCATTGTGCATCCGACTGCGAGCATCGCACACGGGACTGTGATTGGTGCCGGGTCGATTGTGCTCGCTTTTGTCGCCGTGACCGCGCCGCAGGAGATCGGCGAACATGTGGTGATCATGCCGCATGTGACGATCACCCACGATGACAAGGTTTCCTCGTACGTGACATTTGCCGCCCGGGTTGCGTTGGCAGGCAACGTGTCCGTGGGGGAGGCCGCCTATTTGGGCAGTGGGGCCCTTGTGCGGGAAGGATTGTCGGTTGGCGCGGGTGCGCTGATCGGGATGGGCGCCGTGGTGCTCGAGAACGTGCCGGACAACGAGGTATGGGCCGGGGTTCCGGCCAGGAGGATTCGATGATCCCGCCAGTCGACCTGTCGCTGCAGCACGCCGAGATCGCCGTCGAGGTGGCCACGGGCTGGGACGCCGTGTTCACCAAGACCGCCTTCGTGGGCGGGCCGCCGGTTGCCGATTTCGAACAGGAGTACGCGACCTTTTCCAATGTGTCGCGTTGTGTCGGCGTCGCCAACGGCACGGATGCGCTGGAGTTGGCGTTGCGTGCGGTCGGAGTCGGGCATGGTGACGAGTGCATCCTGCCGACGAACTCGTTCATTGCGACTGCCGAGGCCGTCGCACGCGCTGGTGCCACACCGGTCTTTGTGGACTGTGACCCGAACAGTTTCCTGATTGATACCAAGGCAGCTGCTGCCGCTGTCACCTCGCGTACCAAGGCTGTTCTGCCAGTGCATTTGTACGGCCAATTGGCGCCCGTAGAGGAGTTGCGGGATCTTGGGGTATCCATTGTGGAGGACGCGGCCCAATCCCAAGGCGCGACCCGTAACGGCGTGAACTTCCTTGGTGACATTGCCGCGACCAGCTTCTATCCGGGCAAGAACCTTGGTGCTTATGGCGATGCGGGCGCGGTGACGACCAATTCTCCCGAATTGGCTGAGAAGGTACGGTTGCTGAGCCAGCACGGTTCGGCTGAGAAGTACGTCCACAGTGTACTGGGCTTCAACAGCCGCCTCGACACATTGCAGGCCGTCGTGCTGCAGGCAAAGCTTCGTCGGCTGGCGGTGTGGAACGCGCAACGTGCTGCCGCGGCCGACTATTACGCCACTTTGCTCGGTGGAGTTGCCGGTGTGAAGCTGCCGCAGGTGTTGCCGGGCAACTCGCATGTCTGGCACCTGTACGTGATCCGTGTACCTGACCGCAATCGCGTGCACGATGAGATGCGCGCCAATGGGGTCGGCGCGGCGATCCACTATCCGACGCCGATTCACAAGACCACGCCGTTCGCGACCGGTGAGTCGTTCCCGAACGCCGAACAGGTCGCTGGTGAGATCCTCAGCCTGCCGATCTTCCCTGGGATCACCAGAGCACAGCAGGAACGCGTTGCCGAAGTCCTGATTGGAGCGTTGGCATGACGTTCGTACACCCTCGCGGACTCTGCGAGAGCACAGATGTTGGTGAGGGCACGCGGGTCTGGGCATTCGCGCACGTGCTGGAAGGCGCGAAGATCGGCCGCGACTGCAACATCTGCGATGGCGCTTTTGTTGAGAACCAGGTTGTGCTCGGCGACAACGTGACCGTGAAGAACAACGTGCTGGTGTTCAACGGTGTCACGTGTGAGAACGACGTTTTCCTCGGTCCCAACGTGGTTTTCACCAACGACATGCGACCCCGTTCGCACCAGAAACTCGGCAGCGACCAACTGCTGTCCACAAGGGTCTGTGAGGGCGCGACCCTTGGAGCGGGAGTTGTTGTCGTCTGTGGAACGACAATCGGCCGAAACTCTTTTGTCGGCGCAGGTTCTGTTGTCACGCGCGATGTTCCGGCGCACGCGTTCATCGTGGGCAATCCAGGTGTGCAGAAAGGCTGGGTCTGCCGGTGCGCGGCCCGTCTCGACTCGGATCTGAAGTGCCCCGAATGCGGTACGCAGCACCGGCTCGGCCCGGACGGCCTCGACTACACCTGACGGCGTGACAGCAGCACTCGGGCTGCCAGGGCGATGAGCACGCCGCACGCGGCGCCGATCAACAGCGATGTCCACTGGATGCCTTCAGCAGCAGGCGGTTCCGCAGCCGCGTTTCGGACCTGCGCGGTCGCCTCAGGAGCCGGGTTGAGCAGGCTGTACAGCAGCTTCCGCAGGTTGTCCTGGTCGGTCGGGCGGTGCACCACGCCGGGCGGGTCGAGCTTGATGCCGTCGGGAGTGGCCATGTAGGTCTCGACCCAGACCCCGTCCTGCAGGTCGAGGAACACGTGGTCCACGCGCCAGACGCTCACGTCGTGGACCAGCCAGGTCAGCCGGACCGACTTTGCCCCAGGCCCGCTGATGAGATTGTCGGGAGCTTTCGGGTCGGCGGCAGGCTGGCCGCCAACCAGATTCATGAGCCTGCCGTAGTCGCTCTGCGAGTAGTAAAGGGCGGCGGCCTTCTGATCGGTTGGCGAACTGATGAGCACACTCGTCGGCCCGCCCGCGTTCGCGACGAGCGGCGAGATCAGGAACGTCATGACAATGGCGGCTAAGACAGCGAGTATTCGCATGCTCGGGACCCCTCAACGTGGAAAGACCAGGCAGTGTGGGTACACCGCCCGGCCTCCCGAGGTTCCCTACCGGTAGACGCGTACGTAATCGACCAGCATGTTCTGCGGAAGAACGGTTCCCGCGCCCGGCGGACCAGGGAAGTCGCCGCCGATCGCGCTGTTGAGGATGAGGAAGTGGTCGTGGTCGTACACCCACGGGCCACGCGTCAGCTCAAGTTGCGTGCGGTCAACCGTGAAGAACGACCGACCGTCAACGAAGAAGGTCATGTGGCTGGAGTCCCACTCCACCGCGAACGTGTGGAAAGCGGCATCCACCCGTTGACCAAGATCGTGCTTCTGGCCGTACCCGCCCGCACCGAAATACGCGGGCGCGTGCAGGGTCGAGTAGACGGCGTTCAGTTCGCGGCCGACGTGCTCCATGATGTCGATCTCGCCGCAGTTGGGCCACGGCGTACGCGTGGAGAAGAAGTTCGACCCGAGCATCCAGAACGCGGGCCAAAGGCCTTGCGAGCTGGACACCTTGATTCGCGCTTCGACGCGGCCATAGGTGAATTGGAACTTGTTGTACGAGTTGAGCCTGCCCGAGGTGTACTGGCAGGTCGTGCTGCCGCTGATCGGATCGGGCGGGCAGGCCGAGCCCGGGGTGGCTTGCCTGCGGACCTGGATGTTCAGGTTTCCGCCGCCGTCCATCCTCGCGTTCTCGTTGTTCGTGTAGTACTGGAGCTCGTTGTTCACGCCCGGCCCGATTTCCGGGGTCCACTTGGCCGGGTCGGGAACGGAGTTCGCGGGGCCGTTGAACTCGTCACTCCAAGCCAGGCGGGTGAAGTTCGGCGCTGGCGGGAGTGGCGGCGGTGGCGTCGGGTTGCCGCCGGTGCCGTAGACCTGGAACTCCCACATGGAATAGCCGTAACCGTTGGACCTTTGAGTTCCGTACATCCGGACGTAACGGCCGGTGCCGGAGACCGCGAGGGTTTCCTTGAACCCCTTGCCAGTCGTGGTCTGGTAGATCGAACGCCACGTCGCATTGTCATCCGAGACTTGGATCTGATAACTCACGGCATAGGCCGGATCCCATTGCAGGACAACCTTGCTGATGTTCGCTGTGGCACCGAGGTCGATCGTGATCCACCCCGGGTCGACCCATCCCGTGGTCGCACTCGTCGCCCATCGGGTCGCTGGGTCGAAGTCTGTGGCTTTGACCGGCGTGCAGCCCGCGCACATGCCGTCGTCCTGGTGGCTTGAGGCCGTCGCAGGTTTGTTGTAGGAGAGGAGGTTGTCATTGGGGCCCGGGCCTTGTGTGGTCCCGAAAACCTGGAACTCCCACAGGGAATAGCCCCACTCTGTGGCCCGTGTGGTGAGGTTGAGCCGGACGTAACGGCCGGTGCCGGTGATTGGCAGGGTCTGGACGCCGCCGGTGCTTGTCGTGGTGGTGTAGATCGTGGTCCAACTGGTGCCGTTGGCTGAGGTCTGGACCTGGAATGCCCTGGCGTACGCGGTTTCCCAGTTCAGGATGACCTGATCGACGTTGGCGCTGGCGCCAAGGTCAACCTGGATCCACTGTGGATCGCTGAACTGACTGGACCACCGGGTGCCAGCGTTGCCATCAACCACGGCGGACGGCGGAAAGGCCGCGTTTTCCGACGAGGAAGCCGTGACAGGTTTGTTCTGGGAGATCAGCGGGCCGGCGGCGGATGCCGTGCCGGTGAGCGCTTGGCCGAGGGCGATCGCCAAGGTAGCGACCAACCCAAGGGATAACAGCCGTTTCTGCATGCGTGCTCCTTTGCGCCATGCACGAGGGAAACGATCCGCGGCAGGTCTTCGAGGGGCAGGGGGAAACTGTGCGAGAGCGCTCTCCCGAGCTATGAGGGTGCAGCGACGGCAGCCACGCTGTCAAGGCGAGCCCATCGCGCCTGGCTTGCCACAGCCACCTTGACCAGCGATGACATTTCGACGACTGGCGAAAACGTGCTTCCGTTACCCGCAGGCATTCTTGTCCCGGGGCCTTAGAGGGTGTCTCACGTGGTTGATCATGGTCTGTCATGATCAACCACGTGGTTGATGATCTGTCGCGGCGGTTGGTGCCGGACGAGTTGTGGGCGTTGGCGCAGCCGTTGATTCCGGGGTTTGATCCACGTCCGCAGGGTGGCGGGACGGCACCGGTGGACGACCGTGCGGTGTTCACCGCGATCGTGTTCGTGTTGACCAGCGGTTGTGCCTGGCGATACCTGCCGCCATCGTTCGGGGTCACCGTCCCCACGGCGCATCGCCGGTTCACCGACTGGACCAAGGCCGGTCTGTGGCGTCGGTTGCATCGCGTGGTGCTGGATGAGTTGGGCAGCCAAGGCCTGATCGACTGGTCGCGTGCGGTGCTGGATGGAGCATCCGTCCGGGCCAAAAAGGGGGATTCCCAATGAAGTTGTCAAGTAGTTGGGAGCTGCGGTGGTGAGGGGGTCACGCTGCCGTTGCGGCGGGGGTTGCTTGGTAGGTGGTGCCGTCGCGCAGCAGTGCCCACAAGACGTTCAGCCGGCGGCGTGCCAGGGCGAGGACGGCCTGGGTGTGTCGTTTGCCTTCGGCTCGTTTGCGGTCGTAGTAGGTCCGCGAGGCGGGGCAACAGCGGATGCTGACCATGGCGGAAAGGTAGAACACGCGCAGCAGGCGTCTGCTGTAGCGGCGGGGGCGGTGCAGGTTGCCGTTGACCCGGCCGGAATCGCGGGGTACTGGTGCGAGTCCGGCGACGCCGGCCAGCCGGTTGGGACTGCCGAAAGCGGTCATGTCGCCGCCGGTGTAGGCGAGGAACTCGGCGGCGAGCTGGATGCCGAAGCCGGGCAGGCTGAGGATCACGTCGGCGTGTTTGTGCTGGCGAAACCGGCTCTCGATCAAGGTGTCGATCTCGCTGATCTCCTCGTCGAGAGTCATCACCCCCTTCGCCAGCCGCGCGACCATCGCGGCGGCCAGGTCTTGTCCGGTGATGGTGGTGTGTTGCGCGTTGGCGGCGTTCAGCGCGGTCTGGGCGACGGTGCTGGGGTTGCGGACTTTTCGGTTGCGCAGCCAGGTTTCCAAGCGGTTGGCACCGATTCGTCGCAATGCCGCAGGGGTTTGGTAGGCGGTCAGCAGCACCAGGGCGGCTTTGGAGGTGCTGTAGTCGAAGGCGCGTTCCAGGGCCGGGAAGTAGTCCAGCAGTTGCGCGCGCAGCCGGTTGATGGTGCGGGTGCGGTCGGCGACCAGATCGGCCCGGCGGCTGGTCAGGATCCGCAGTTCGACGCTGACCGGGTCGCCGGTGTGCACGACGTGCAGATCGTGGCGCATCCGGGCCTGGTCGGCGATCACGGCGGCGTCCTTGGCGTCGGTTTTGCCGTCTCCGCGGTACATGCCGGCCGCGTAGTGGACGGTGCGCCCGGGGATGTAAAGCAACCGCTGGTCGTGGTTGACCAGCAAGGCGATCAGCAACGCCGCCCCGCCGGAGTTGAGATCGACCGCCCAGGTCAGCTCTCCATCCAACTCGTCTGCCAGCGCGGTGACCTCGCCGACCAACTCCAGCAGCGGAGCCTCGTCGTTGGCCACCCGCCGCGACAACAGCCGCTTGCCGGCGGCGTCGATCACCACGCAGTGGTGATGGGTCTTGCCGGCATCGATGCCTGCCCATACTCCGGGCACGAGCGTCACCTTCCTGTTCGTCAGGTTCATGGTCCCAGCAAACGACCACGCCGTCGTGTCCTTACACAGCGATTTGTTCGCGCATCCCAATTAGCGGTCGGGTCGTCGTGGGGTGCTGGGCGGCCAATCCCCTGGGCCATCCACGGCGGACGCATGGAAGCCATACCCAGCACCCCTGGGTCGTCGGAACCCTACGACCAGCCCCGATCGACACAGGAAGAAGGTAAGGACCCATGACCGGGCCGAACCCGGTCGACCGTGGCAAAGCCGGTTCGAAGATCCACGTGCTGTCCGACCGTGCCGGAATCCCGTTGTCGGTGGCGGTGTCCGCCGCGAACACCAACGACTCTTACGCTCTCAAGCCTCTGGTCATGGCCATCCCCGCGATCAAGTCCCGACGCGGCCCTCGCCGCCGCAAACCGGCCAAGCTCCACGGCGACAAGGCCTATGACCAGATCGACTTGCGGCACTGGGTGCGTGAGCAGGGCATCGCCGTACGCATCGCGCGCAAAGGGATCGAATCGAGCACCAAGTTGGGCAAACACCGTTGGGTGATCGAACGATCCATCGCCTGGCTGTTCGGCTACCACCGGCTCAGCATCCGATACGAACGCTACGCCAACCACTTCTGCGCCTTCCTCACCCTCGCCGCCACACTCACCTGCTACAAGAAACTCCGAAAAGCAACCACGTGAGACACGCTCTTAGCCCGGAGAGCACGCCATTCCCCTCTGGGCGGTCCGCCGTCCTGCGAGGACATTCTTTGAAAACCGTGTGATGGTGGCTGAAGCCGTGGTCTAGCAGTCGGGGCAGCAAAGATGAGCGACGGATGCTGTGCAGAAGAAGCGATGGATACGGCCTCAAGCAAAGGACGACACGATCGCAAGCAACGGCGGACACACTGTGCCGGAACGGTCGACACGGTGTGCTGGAACGGTGGACACGGTGTGCTGGAACGGTGGACACGGTGTGCTGGAGCGGTGGACACGGTGTGCTGGAGCGGTGGACACGGTGTGCTGGAGCGGTGGACACGGTGTGCTGGAGCGGTGGACACGGGGTTGGAGAGAGCGCTCTCTGGGCTGGTGTGGACCGGTAGGTGGGATGGTCCTTTTGGGCTCTTGCAATGGGTCGGGTGGCGTAACTTCGGTGTGTCTCTGGATCGTTCAGGTTGACGTTCTGCTGTGACGCGGGTCATGCTCGGTTACGCGAGAGCGCTCTCACCCGTCACTCCGACAGGAGAGGGAGTTCATCTTCAATGAAGAAGACAATGAACCGGTGGCGGATCAGTACCCGATTGAGCCTGGTCATCGCCGCTGTCGGCGCCCTGCTGACTGGTGGACTCGCAGGCGTGCCGGACCGCGCGGATGCGGAACCGGTGCGTGTTGCGGAGTTCCTTGCTGAATGTCCGCTCAGCCATCGGCTGCCGGACGACCCGATTGTGCTGCCGAAGCTCGCGGGCGCGTCGCACTCGCACGACTTCTTCGGCAACCACTCCACCAACGCCAACTCCGATGTCAACAGCCTCAATGGGGCGACTGGCAACTGCAATCCGGCGCCGGACATCTCGTCGTACTGGGTTCCGACGCTCTACAGAGGACAGACGGCGATTCAGCCGAGCATTGTCACGTTCTACTACCTTGGTGAGGGTGTGAGTCAGCCGCAGGACATCCGGCCGACGCCGTTCGGGCTCAAGATTGTCGCGGGCAATGCGAAGGCGACCGGCGACAGTGACAGCATCGCGCGGTGGTCGTGCCTGCATGCCGGTCATGTCCCGCCTTCGAAGAACTTCGTCAACTGTCCTGCTGGGACTCAGCTGGAGACCTATTTGGACTTTCCGCAGTGCTGGAATGGCCGGGATCTTGACTCGGCCGATCACAAGAGTCACATGGCGTATCCGGTCGCGGGTGGGTGCCCTGCCACGCATCCGGTTTCGCTTCCCAAGCTGCGCTTCGTGATTCGCTATCCGGTGAGCGGTGATCCGAGTTCGTTCCGGCTGTCGTCCGGGTCGGGATACACGTATCACGGCGACTTCTTCAACGTCTGGCCGGTGGCTGAGATGGAGCGCCGGGTTCGCAACTGCCTCAACGTCGTGATCAAGTGTGATCACAACGGCAACCACGGATGATCGTCATCCGTCTCATCCTGCTGCTGCTCGTTCTGACGGGTTGCGGCGGGCAGGTGACTGGCTCGGTCCCGGAAACCCCTGCGTCCGGGACCGGCCGGTCCACTTCTTCCTTCGGTCTGACCGAGCGGGCGTTCGTCGAGCTGGCGATCGCTACCGACGAGCAGGCGGTGAAACTTCTCGGCGCGGGGGCCAAACTGGCGACGCACTCCGCTCTGCGGCAGCTCGCGAATGACATCGGCGCCGCGCGAAGGGCTGAAGTCGTTGAGTTGCACGGGTTGCTGGCGGCCGCAGCGGTCGAGTACGTGAACAACCACAAAGGACACGACATGCCCGGGATGCCGACCGATGAGGAAATCTCCGCGCTCACGGCCGCCGGGCCGGGATTCGACGCGCTGTTCGCGAAGTTGCTCCGAGCGCATCTTGACGAGTCGATCACGGTGGCCCGGTCGGCGGCACAGGCGGTGTCGGATGAACCCACACGGGCGCTGGCCCGCCGGATGCAGACGGACCGAATCGGATTCACCCAACGGCTCGGCGCGGTTGTACCGGTATAAAGAATCGGTGTCACGACACCAGAAGCGCGTCACGCTGGAAGAAGTCGCACGGGTCGCCGGGGTGTCGAGGGCAACCGTTTCCCGTGTGGTCAACGGCGTGGCCAGCGTGGACGAGAACATCAGGCAGACGGTCGCGCGCCATCTCCAGCACTGGCTACCTGCCGAACCTGGCGGCCAGGGCGTTGGTGACCCGGCGCGCGGACGCCATCGCGCTGGTGTTGCCCAGTGAAAGCAGGATCGTCGGCGACCCGTTCTTCACGCGGATCGTGCGCGGAGTGTCCACTGTGCTGCGGCCGCTCGGTGTGCATCTGGTGCTGATGATGACCGGCTCGGACACCGGTGATCAGGTTGTCGCGGACTTACGTCAGGGGCGCCTGGATGGGGTGATCCTGGTGCACACGTATCAGGCTGATCCGTTGCCGAGCCTGCTTTTGCGCAGCCGTCAACCCGTTGTGCTTTCGGCGCGTCCGGCTGAGCCGATGCCGATTACGTACGTGGACGTGAACCAGACCGCGGGTGGCGCGCTCGCGGCTCAGCATCTGGTGGAGCGTGGCTGCAGGAACGTCGCCACGATCACCGGCTCGCTCGATCGTCCGCCTGGGCATGATCGGCTCGCCGGGTTTCGGGCCGCGATGGCTCAGCTTGGCCAGCCGGATGTCGTGTCTGTCGAAGGGAATTTCACACGGGAGAGCGGGGCGGCCGCGATGGAACGACTGATCGCGGAGTATCCCGATGTGGATGGCGTGTTCATCGCGTCGGATTTGATGGCGGAGGGCGCCTTGCCCGTGCTGCGTAAACACGGGCGTTCGGTGCCCGACGACATCGCCGTCGTCGGGTTCGACGACAGCAGCGCCGCGCTCAGCTGTGACCCGCCGTTGACCACGGTCCGGCAACCTGTCGAGGACATGGCCGCGGAGATGGCGCGCCAGTTGCTCAGGCAGATCGACCGGGTCGACGCGCCGGTCCGGTCGGTGATCTTCGAGCCGATCCTGGTGGTACGCCAGTCCGCCTAGGAGGCCGCTGAATTAGGGTGGTTTGCGGGTTGGTTGTCACCGAGTGATGGCAGGCGAGGACCTGGGCCTTGCTGATTCATGGGTGATGCTGGGCGTTCAGGGAGCCTAGGGCGGTTGCTCGACGGGGTTCACAATCCCCAAGACTGGGGGTTGGGCCGTGGTTTCCCTCAGGTAGCCAGGGTCCAAGCGCCCGCCGTATGGGTCAGGCCGCGACCGATGAGGTTGCGGAGGTTCAAGGCTGCGGTGCGGCGTTTGAGCCAGGCGTTGTTCTTGCCGGTGCCTAGATATCGGAGTTTGAGACGTCGGCCACCGCGGCTGGCGATCTGGGAGATGACCCGTTCCACGTTGGGGCGGAACGTCCTGTAGCTCTCGCGCAGTTCGGGCTTGTCCGCCCAGTCGCGTCGGGCTTGGCGCAGCAGGTCATCTCGTGGGTGCAGAACGATTTTACGGCCGGTCTTGGACGTGGTGCACTGTGCACGCAGTGAGCAGGCACGACAGAGAGCGCCAAAGGTGGCGACCCGGGTCCGGCTGATCGGGCGGGTGATGTCGTTGGGGCAGGTGACCGTGCCCGCTTGCTCGTCCACGGTGAAGTCGTCCACGGTGAAGTCGTCCACGGTGAAGTCGTCCACGGTGAATCCGCCCTCGACCGGAGCCCGCAGCGGCTTGGGCTTGATCACCGCCTCATGCCCGGCATCGTCGATCCCACCGCGTAGATCCCCTGTGCCATAGGCGGAATCGCCGTACCACGCGCGCTTGCCGTCCTCGGCGTCGAGGAACTCCTCGGCCACAGCGGGGTCGGAGTTCTCCGTGCCGGCGGCCGTGGTCACCTTCTCGTCGGTGACGATCCCGGTCTCGGGCTCGGCCGCCACGTGCGCCCGATACCCGTCCCGCCGGTTCTCCGGGGACTTGCGGGTATGCCGCGCATCCGGATCCACTGTGGACACCACCCGGTCCGGGGCGACCTTGCGGGCGATCCGCCACCGCCCATCAGTGCCGTCACTGCCCTCGGCGGGCTCGGCATCCTGACCGGCGACCAACGCCAGCAACGCCAACGCGAACTCCGCGTCGCCTTCCAGTTCGGTATCGGCCAGCGCCGCCACCAGCGCGTTCGCATCGTTGACCAGCGCGGAGACCAGCGCGTCCCTGGCGGCCGGGTCGTCCCAGTCGATCCTCGGCTTGTCCGGCCGACTGTAGTCATGGCCGGTACACACCTTCGCGATCTGCTCCGCCGCGCCGGGCACCTGCCGATCCACCCGCCGGATCGCCGAGATCAGCTGGGTGATGGTGTCCTGGGTGGCGACCGCGTCGGCCAGGATCGTGGAATCCACCGCCCGCTTGCGGCGGCCACGCAGGATCCCGGTCTCCTCGACGACCGTGCGCACCGCGTCGTTGATCCGATGCGGCCGCCCCGAGGTGGCCAGTCGTTTGCGCCAGTACACCAGCGTCGAGGGGTCGAATCCCTTGTCGTCCAATGCCATCCCGGTCGCGACCTTCCACCGCAGGTCACACCGGGCCGCCTCAGCGGTCTCCCGATCCGAGAGATCATGCAGGGTCTGCAACACCAGGATGGAGGCCATCACCGACGCCGGGATCGAGGGCCGTCCCTTGCCCGAGGGGAACAGATCCTCGAACTCTCCATCGGGGAACAGATTCCGGCGATGCCCGGCCAGGAACGCGAACATGCTCCCCGCCGGGACCAGATGACCGACCAGCGCCTCCGCGTCCAGCAGCTCCCGATCACCACGCTCCACACCCTGCATGAAACGATTCTCCCAGCTCAAACCCACATCCTGGGGCGACACGCCGATTATTCAGCGGCCTCCTAGGCGGACTGGCCGTACTAGCCGCCCCCGCTGGCAAAAAGATCTTGCTTGAGGCCAGCCGGGCCCGTTGGTGGCTGCACTTTACCAAGTGGGTGTACACGCGAAGTGTGTATCCGGGGTCATGGTGGCCGAGGTATTCCGAGACTTCCAAGATCGAGCAACCTTGTGCCAGCAGTTCGGACGCGTAGTAGTGGCGAAGGGCGTGCATGCCATCTATTTGCTTGCGGCACTCAATACCGGCTGCGTCGAATGCCGGTTTCCAAATGATGTCATTGAATCGAGTGCCGTTCCATACGTCGACCGAGCGGCTACCAGGGTTCCGCCACGTCGTTCCCTGGTCGTTGATCTTTCTTATTATCAGCACGACCGTGGTCGGTTCCCCGCTTGGTTCAAGCCATGGAAGAGTTAGCGGGTATGGCTTGTACTTTTTCATATAGAGCGTTATTCTGGCGACTTGATCACCTCAAAATAGGACAACGACCCCAGGCAAGTAAGATCGTTTTCCTCTCGCAGAAGACAACTTACAGGCGGGGTCGTTGCGTTATCAGACTACTACAGGGCTTGCTGCTGACCAGATCCAGGAGCTTGTCGCGCGCATCTGGCAGATCATCCAATGCCATGAGAACCAAGCGTGGCCTCCGACCGTGGGACTGTATCGCGCTGTCGTGATCACTTTGGTGTACGTCCGACAGAATCTGAACCAGGCGGCCGTGGGCGATCTGTTCGGCGTCAGTCAGTCGACCGTATCGCGGATCTATCGAGGCATTCTCCCATTGATTGGGCAGGCCCTGTGCCTGCACATTCCAAACCTCAAGGAGGCCATCCGCGGCCGGCTCGTCCTGGTCGACGGAACCGATGTCCCGACCGGCAACCGTGCTGGTCACGAAGACAACTTCTCCGGCAAGCGGCGCCGCGCGGGGCTGAACATCCAGGTCGCCGCCGATACGGAGGGAGGCCTGCTGGGAATATCCGCCCCTCTGCCTGGCTCGATGCATGACCGGAAAGCGTTCGCCGAGTGTGACTGGGAAGATCTTCTGGCCGAGACCTCAGTCATCGGTGCCCCTGCCTATCGGGGCACTCACACGATTACGCCTCGCAAAAAGCCACAGGGCGGCGAGCTCTCGGCTGGCGACAAGGTGAACAATAAATTCATCTCCTCACTTCGATCCGCCGTCGAGCGATGCATCGCGCATATCAAGAACTGGAAGATGATTGCGACCGGCTATCGAGGACGCCTTTCCGAGCTCCCCAACATCATCCGGATCATCACATCGCTCGAGTTCTATCGACTCGGCTGGTAACCCTCATGAATAACGCTCATAGTCATCAATGGCCGTCAAGCCGCTTTCGCACAACGGCACGATTCGAGTTTTGCCGCCCTTGGGTGGCGCGAATACCGGTACGCCGCCGATCCAACGAATCTGGCGGTTAACGTTGAACTCCATTTCTTTCCGGTTGATGTCGTCGGGGCTCATGCCCAAGATCTCCATCTGTCGGAGTCCGAGGCCCGCGCCGACAGGCACAACGATCTTGTACCGCTCAGATAGATGTGCCTCGATCTGCCGAACTTTCGTTTCGGCCCAGGGGATGACCTTGCGCTTGTCGGCCTTTGGCGCCTTGATGCTTTTCGCGACGCACGGGTTCTTGCGAATCTTGCCCTCGTCGGCAGCCGCCCCGAGGATTGCCGACATAAGGGAGAAGACTTGCCCGCGATATGAGGCAGCCGTGCCCTGATCTTTCATCCACTGTTGCCAGTCGCGTATCCGGTCAACGCCTATCGTGTCGAGATGGCGCTGACGTCCGAAGAAGGGATATATCTGCGAGTTCAAGCGGCTAAGAGTGGTTTGACGCGTGTGTGCGTCTTCGGACTGTCCTTGGCGCCAGTTGTTGACAAACTTTTCAAGCTCTACTTTCCCGGCATCCGGGTGGATGTACGTCTGTTCCTGGATGTCGTTCTGAATCTTGGTAAGGAACCTCTTTGCGTCGCCGAGACACTTGTCGGCGAAGGACTCTGAAATTTCCTTTCCTGGGTTGTCCGGATCGGGGTAACGGACTTTGTACCGCAACCCTTTGCCGTACAAGGGCGTCTTTTCGCGGACGCGCTTGTTCTTCGCGTCGACAACGTACTTACCTTCACTGAGGTGATCTCAGCGACTTTCACGCGATCTTGCCGTGTTCGAAATGCGTGAGGACAAGGGCGGCTTTGACGATGTCGCCGATCTTGCTGGGGTTGGCGGTGAGATGCCGCAGGCTGCGCCAGCGTCCGGTGAGTAGGGCGAAACCACGTTCGCCCAGACACCGTAGGCCACGCAGCAGAGCGTTGCGTGTGCGGGTGTCCACGTCGAGGACCTGGCCATCGGCAGGCTGTTTGACCGGGGTGTGCACGCCGATGCCGGCACCGTCGTAGCCGCCATCGGCCAGCGTCGGCAGATCAAGGTGCGAGGCGGCCCAGTACAGCGCACCCAGCACATGCTCGCGCGCCACGGTCAAGTCATGGAGTGAACCGGGCTCGACATCCGAGACCCACCACGGAAAACCGTCCGGCGCGCACAGCGCTTGGATGTTGCCGCCGTGCTCGCGGGCTTTGCCGGAGTACCACAGGTCGATCGGCTCGCCTTTCACGCTCAACGTTTTCTCGCTACAGCGATCGGCGGAGAAGACCTTTCCATCGAGGATCACGTAGGCCGTGCCCTCATCCTTGGCCCGCTGCAGGGCCTCATGCAGGTCCGGCGCCTGCTCGGCGAGCACGATGACGACCTCATCCAAGTAGCGGTAGCCGGTGGCGCGGGAGATGCCGTGATCGCGAGCCAGGGCGGGGACGTCGGTGTTCTGCCGGAACCAGCGCAGGCCCAGCACCGCGTGGCGAAAGCAGGTCAACGCCCTGCTGTTCTTGCGGGTGCCGCGTCGGCGGCGTTCGGCGTGCAGCAGCCGGCTGAGGTAGAGGGCCAGTTCACGCGGGACATCGAGCATGGCACGATACGCAATCACGGGGAGCCTTCTGGTCCGGACTTGATCTTCGCAATCCAGTTCTACCAAGGGCTCCCCGCCCATCTTTCCCCGGGTCTCACCACTCCCCAGCACATCGACCAGCGCTCGTCCGAGCAGCTTCGCGGCTCAACAAACGAACCAGAATCTTGGTGAGATTACCTCACTGTCCTTTTTGTCGCGCCACCAGCGGTCTTGGATGTGTCCAGCCATGTCCGTCTCTCGTGTCGTGCGGAGTTGCCGAAAGATCCGGCTACGCCGCGTTGTCCCGGTCGATCTCCTCAAGCCAGGCCTCTACGGCCGTCCGGACGTACCTGACGTGCTTGCCCATGCGCTTGTAAGCCGGACCCGTGCCCTTGTGGCGCCAGTCCTTCAAAGTGGCCTCTGAAACCTGTAGGAACGTGGCCAAGTCAGCCGATGTCCACAACGGTTCCGCCGTGGCCTCCCTGCGAGTTGTCATCTGTCCGCCCCTCCCCGAGCGTCGATCAAGCCGCGTCCGCAGTTGCCGAAAGATCTGGACTTGGTGGTCTCGCCGCAGCGAGTAGGGCCGTGTCGTACTCGGCCCGCCATCGGATGCGTTCGGCTATCGCGTGCATGAGCAAATGCGCCCGGGGAGGCGCGTACTGGTCGCCGGGGTTGACCTTGCGCCAGATGAGGCGCGACGTGTCCGTGACCGGTTTGACGATGCCCACCGCCGCGAGGGTCTCAGCGATGAACGCTTTGCGATCTTCCTTGTGATCAGCAAGGGTTTACCCGACCACTTGCGGGACACCAGCACCCTGCGGCCCGGCAGCCCGAGCGTGGCCCGTCGGTGTGCCTTTCCCTCGCAGTGCCCCGGGATCATCCGGCTGTGTACACCTTGGGGATTGACGCCGTAGAGAAGCCAGACCGCGCATTTCGTCGAGCATGGCGTGACCGCGAGCTCTGCATGAAGCCGATCATGGTGTGCCGCTTGACGGTCGCTGGTCGCCTCTACGACCTCACCCGTGGACTTGGTCAGGTACTTGGTGAGATAGCCAATGTGACGTCCAGCCTCTTCTGTACCGCCAAGGATGCCCTTGGAGTGTACCTGGGCGCCGAACCGGGCGACGTGTGCGGGTTCGTCCACCGCAGACACCGCGTCATCCCAGGAAGTTAGGACGACACGAGAATTGGGGTCTACAAAGGCCTTTTCGCGAGAATCCCATACTGGCAACGGTTCGCCGTCAATGTAGACCCGTTCGTCATGGTTCGGCCACCACACTTGGTGATACGTCGCCGCCGTCACGAGCCGCAGAACGTCATGCGAGATCGAGCCGCGCAACGCCGTGTGCAGGTGTGGCGTTGCGCGCTTCTGTGGCTCCACAGTGGCGAAGTACTGGACATCCCAGCCGACTACTCGCCGCAGGTTCTGCCACCAACGGTCCACAAGCGACGAGAAGTGCACCGCATCCCTTGCCGCACGGCGGTAGTCGTACGTATTCGGGTTGATCGGTGTGCCGTCATCGTGCACACGGCCGTACGTGTCGAGGGTGAGCGTCACGAACATGGACGGTCGGTACTTGCCTGCATACTCACGGCCCACGGTGGCCTTGGATACCTTGCGCCGAGGCAGGTCCGGAGCGTCTTGACGCCGTTTGGTCGACCGCTTCACGGCCCGCTTGGCAGGCGCATCCGGAGACGGCAGCTTGCCTCGCATGCCCAATTGCCGAAGTTCCTCGTCAGTCTTGGTGATCTCCTCCCGCAGCTCCTCCGCCTCGTCCAGATCACCGAGGCTGACCGCTTGCTGATACGCCCCGAACAAGTCCGCCCGCAGGGTCAGCAGCGCCGTCTGATCTTCCGTCGGTGGCTCCGGAGTGAAGTCCGGTTCATCGGCCCGATGCCATCCTTCACGACACTGGGTTATGCGCAGCGCCCGCGCTTTCTTCGCGCAGGGACCACATATCGATTCGATCGTTGAGCCACACGGCACAGCCACGTACCGCAGCTCTCCCGTTTCAGGGTCGCCGACCTCCATCGTGAACGGCCGGACGCACACGCCATGTTGTTCCGCCGCAGCCTTCACCACGTCGGCCGCCAGGGGGACACGCATCCGTTCGGCCCGCGTTTGATTGCCGACGTCCGCTGTCACACTCGGCACGGGAGTACGGACCTCTGAAGGGGTACTCATGCGACCACCACCGTTGGTGTAGCCCACTCCCGCAGTAGGCCCCAAGACAGCCCCGATCCGATCTCCAGACGCCAACGGCATACCCGGGCCGTCGAGCACACCGCCGAAAATCTTCACCGGTGTGTCGTCGGTAAGCCTCCCGCGGAGTTCTAGGAAAACTTGCTGGTCAGCGTCGGGAATCGACGGCCGCCATGCAAACGCGGTCACATTGTCGAGGGTGTCTGCCCATGTCAGCAACTCAGAGGCCAAGCCACACAACGACTCTCCGGACAGTTGAACTGTCGCCATTGGACCGACTTCACAAGGTGCAGCCGTGATCATGATGGGCTCCGCCAGGTCGAAGCCGTCGAGGTGCTCAGCCACCGATACGAGCACGCGTGAGGTGATCATGCTGACACCTCCGCCGCTGTATCCGCAGCCGCCCAGCCGCGCAATTGTCCCAGAGGGATAGTCCGTCGTTCCTTCACTCGGAGTTCCGAGCCGAACACGTCAGCGCGGAAATGTGTGCCACAGAAGACTTTCACCGGGAGTTCGCCCGGCAGCCGCCCATAAACGTGCGCATGGATCGAGGTTTCCGACGGCCGCCAAAGCTCACACGTGACACGGGTCAGTGTGTCGGCCCACGCCAGCAACCCCTCAGCGACGTCGACCAGTCGGTGAGCACAGAGGTAGACCGTGACGGCCATCCCGTCGACCAGGTGGTCTTGCACGTCGACCGACGCGATTTCAGGAAGGTCTCGGCACAAGATGAGATGGTCCCGCAAAACGCCGAGCACATCGAGGAACTGTGTGTTCGTGATCATGCCGCCGCGCCTCTCTTGTCTGCCGATCCAGGGAAGGGCAGCACCTCAAAAGACCAGCCGTTGACGTACGCGCGCAGGTCCCACAGGTTGTCATCGGATGCGTAGAAAGCCCTACCGCGCAACGGTTCCTTCTTGCCGTCCTCTTTGGCCCACGCCACACCGGGCGTCAGCTCAGAGATCTCGTGAGCGTCTGCGCCACGTTCCCGGACACCGTCCCCGAGAACCATGTCCACCTGTGTCGCCTCGTCCAGCCGCATAGCAATGCGCGTAGTGAAAAGGTTGCGGAACGGCACGATCTCTTTACGAGGGTCCTGAACGAGAGCCAGCGTCGCGAACCCGGGAGCCCTGCCCTGCGAGGTGATCGTTTGGATTGCAGCTTGCGCACGCTCTTTGAGCTTTTTGTCTGTCTGGTAGGCGATGACATCGGCCAATTCGTCGATGATCAGGAGCGTGAACGGCTCCCTACTCTCCCGTGTCCAGAACCGCCGGAGGCCGCGATACGAGCCCGCTCGCACACGAACTTCGTTCGCGATCTCTTCCAGCAGCTCCACAGCTTCCGGGCCGTTGTCGAAGACGACCTTATGGAAAATGTCCGGACACTGCCCAAGCTCCATACCGCCCTTGGGGTCAATCCCATACAACCGGACCTTGCCCGCTTTGATCATCGGAGCGAGCGCCCAGACAACCGACCAAAGTATCGAACCTTTACCGGCGCCCTGAACGCCGACAACGAGAATTTGGTTACCCAGCAGGCGAATCCGCCACGGCTTGCCCGTTTCGGTGCGTCCAATCGTGATCCGCTTGAGGTCCACTGAAGACTCATCGGAAGCCATCGCCGGAAGCGGCAGAACGCTTACCAAAGGGTCAGAGTGGATCAAGTCAAGCTCAATCTTTCCTGGACTGATGACCCGTACCCGGCATGACTTCGCATGGAACGAGTGCGCGAGGCCCGAGGCGCGTTCGGCCCATTGCGGCTCTTCGAATTTGACCGGGGTTTGAACTGGTCGTGATGTTGCTGGGGGCAGCCAGTGGCAAGGGCCCGTGACTCTGTGAGTGATCATGTCTGTTGTCGAAGCAGAACGATCACAACAGAAGAGCCACGGGCATGGTCAACGATACGACCCGTCTGCTGGGCCTTGCCGGTCTGGCTGTCGTTCGGGTCGAGGACGCAGTACATGATGGGCCGGTCGTGCACCTGGTTACCGCGGACGAGCAGGCTTGTATCTGCCCGGGATGTGGAGTGCGGGCGAGGCGGGTCAAGGGGTGGGTGACGACCAGCCCGAGAGATCTGCCGGTGGCCGGCCGGCCTGTCGAGCTGCGGTGGTGTAAGCGTCGGTGGCACTGTGACCAGCAGGGATGCGACAGGAAGACGTTCACCGAGGCGATCGGGGAGATTCCGGCTCGAGCCCGGGTGACCACTCGGTTGCGGCAGGCGGCCGGTGCGGCGGTGGCCGATGGTGGGCGCACGATCGTGCAAGCCGCGCGTGATCACGGCCTGTCCTGGCCGGTGGTCTCGGCCGCGTTCACCGCACACGCCACGGCGGTGCTGCCGGACAAGCCGCAACCGGTGGCGGTGCTGGGGATCGACGAGATCCGCCGGGGCCGTCCACAATGGACCTGGAACGACGAACAGCAGTGCTGGGAGATCACGGTGGATCGCTGGCATGTCGGGTTCGTGGACCTGGCGGGCGGGCAGGGGCTGCTCGGGCAGGTCGAGGGCCGCACCAGTGTGGCCGTGCGGGACTGGCTCACCCAGTGGGATGAGGCCTGGCGTCAGGGCGTCCGGGTCGTGGCGATCGATATGTGCACGGTTTTCAAGGCCGCGGCCCGTGCCGCGTTACCGCAGGCCAGGCTGGTCGTGGACCACTTTCATCTCGTGCAGTTGGCCAACCAGGCCCTCACCGAGGTACGTCGCAGGGTCACCCTGCAGGTGCGGGGCAGGCGAGGACGGAAAGGCAACCGCGAATGGGAACTGCGCAACCGGCTGACCCGCTCCGCCGCCCGGATGCACGAGCAGCACCTGGACCCCATGATCGACGATCTTCGCGCGCTGCCCGCGGTAATCGGGACGCCGATCCTGGCCGCGTGGAACGCCAAGGAAGACCTGCTCGATCTGCTTGCCCTGGCCCGCACCCACCCGGACCGGGCCACGATCTGGGCCCGATTGTCCCGGTTCTACGAGCGGTGCGCCGCCTCGGGCCTACCCGAACTGGAGCGTCTGGCCGGCACGGTCTCGGCCTGGTGGCCCGAAATCCTCGCCTTCCTCGACACCGACATCACCAACGCCGGATCCGAAGGCACCAACCGTGTCATCAAAACCGTCGCCCGCGACGCCTACGGTTTCCGCAACCCCGCCAGCCAGCGACTCCGCACCCGTTGCGCCACCACCCGCAAAGCCCGAGGATGCCTCAACCCCGCATAACTTCGAAGAGCCCCCATTGCTCCGGAGCCTGCCCCTTGATCATCCGAACACGGACCTTGTCCCGCCAGCTTTCAGCCCGTACACGCTTGAGCTTTGGCCGGTACTCGCGCCCTTTTGCAGTCCCGGTCAGGTTCGACAAGCGCATGACCGTGCGCCAATCCCAGGCGTAGACGGTGACCCGACGCACCTCCGAACGGAGCCACAGCAGCCGCCTTTGATAGGTGTCGATCCACCGCCACCACCACACGGCCAGGCCGACGAGCGCCACCGAGGCGATAGCACCAGTCCAGTAGTGGCCAGCCCACCAGTCCAGCCACAACGCAGCGATGACCAGCAAGGCTGTAATGGGGTAGTACCAACACAGCCGAACGAGCTTGCCGACAAGCCAGACGAGCAGCCACGTCAGCACCACGGGCGAGATGACGAGTTTGACCCAGCCTGGCAGCATGGTCCACCAAGGCAGCCGAGGCCGGGCAACTTCTAACGGCGCCGGGTCGACCCAGCGCGAACCGTTCTGCGCCTTCATCAGTAACCACCCCGAGCGGTCGCATCGGTCGGGATCTTGATGTCAACGAAGTCCAAGGCCAGGACACCCGAGCATACCGCACACGCGCTGTCGCCGGGTAGTAGCCGGGCGAACCGCTGACACTTCGGGCATCGCGTTTGGGTGACACCCCTTGCAGGCTCACCAGATGAAGGCGATACGCTTTGCATGTCTACTCCTAGGGTCTGTTTCGAAAGTCATGGGAGCCACTCGTTGATCGCTGCGATGGTGACCGTGGTTTCGTAGCGAACGGCGAGCTTGTCGTATCTGGTGGCGACGGCTCGGTTTCGTTTGAGACGGTTGATCCCGCACTCGACAGCGTGCCGTTGCTTGTAGATCTCCTTGTCGAATGCGGGTGGTCGTCCTCCGTGTGAGCCCTTGTTCTTGCGGTTGCGGACCTGGTCGGCCTTGTCCGGGATGGTGCAGCGGATACCGCGCCTGCGCAGGTAGGCGCGGTTGGCGCGGGACCCGTAGGCTTTGTCGCCGAGCACCCGATTCGGGCGGCAGCGCGGCCGACCGCGATCCCGCCGGGGTACCCGGATACGGTCGAGCACCACCTGAAACTGGGGCGAGTCACCTCGCTGGCCAGCGGTGATCACGATTGATAAGGGCTTTTGTCCCTGCTCGACCGCCAGGTGAGTCTTGGTCGTCAACCCGCCTCGGGAGCGCCCCAGCCCGTGATCGGCCGGTTCGACCTCGACCCCGCCCGGAGACTCCTTCTGGAGATCCCCTTTTGACGCGCACCAGCCGCGTGCTGGTGCGCACGAGCCACCGTGGAGTCCACGCTGACATCCCAGGTGATCAGGCCCGCAGCGTCCGCGTCCGCCTGCAACGCGACCAGAATCCTCTTCCACGTGCCATCCCGTTGCCACCGCCGGAACAAGCCATACACCGTCTCCCACGGGCCGTAACGCTCCGGCAGATCCCGCCACGGCACACCGGTTCGAACCCGAAACCGGATCCCGTCAATAAGCTTCCGCTTCGCATGCTTCGGCGGCCTGCCAGGCTTCTTGCCCCTGGGCAGCAAGGGTTCCAGCTTCGCCCACTGCTCGTTGGTCAGATCACCACGCCCCACGAATCAAGATCATCTCAAACCTTGATCAACTTGTGAAACAGGCCCTAGTGGAAGACAGGCACAGAAGCGGAACTTGGTTGGTAGCCGTTGGTTTCTGCTTCTGTGCCGCATCTTTTTGTTGCAACACAACAAGGGCGTGCGTCATCGCCACACGCCTCGCCGTGTGTTCCCTTGCGTGGTTACTTACTGTCTGTTTTGGACGTAGCGAGCTTTCGTATGTTGGCTTGCACGAACGCATCCACATTGAACTGTTGCCAGAACAAAACTTGAGCTGTCACTTGCATGTAGTGCGAGGTCAACCTTTCGATGTTGCCCGCGTCCTCAATCAACCGCTCAGCATGCTCGATCAGTGCGTCTGCTTCGGCCGGGTTGGCCTCTCGAATGGCTACAGAGCTAATCAGCTCGAAGTAGGCCCACGACCGAAGCGACGCCACGAAACGGCCGTCTAGCCCAGGTGTTTCACGCGGATAGCCGCGACACGAGCCGTAGATAGAACGAAGTGCCTGCCCTGTAAGGGAAACTGGGACTTGTCTAGGGTCCAGGTTCTCGAACGGGAAGGCACTTCGCGGATGAAGCGTATCGAACGGTCCCGCCGGGTCAAGGTCAGCGCGGACGGTACGGGTGTCGTGTCGCATGCCGGGGTCGGAATGCTGCGGGAACTGGCCTGGGATACCGGGCTGGTGAGCGGGATCAGCACTGCGCTGGCCGACACCTATGCCGGACGGTGGCAGCACGCGCCAGGCCGGGTGTTCACCGACCTGGCGGTCGCGATCGCAGATGGCGGCGACTGTGTCTCCCACATCGAGGTGTTCGGCGACCGGCACGAGGTATGCGGGCCGGTCGCGTCGATGCCGACCACCTGGCGGATGCTGGACCGCGTTGACCCGGCCCATCTGTCCAGGGTGCGTGCCGCGCGGGCAGCGGCACGGGAACGGGCCTGGGCCGCCGGCGCCACCCCGGACCTGACACAGCTGCTGCGGATCGATTTCGACGCCACAGTCACGATCTCGCACGCGGAGACCAAGCAAAACGCGGCGAAAACCTGGAAACGCACGTTCGGGTTTCACCCGTTGCTGGCGTTTCTGGACCGCCCGGAGGTCTCCGGCGGCGAGGCCCTGGCCGGGTTGCTGCGTCCGGGCAACGCGGGCAGCAACACCGCCGCCGATCATGTCACCGTGCTGGAGCAGGCGTTGGCCGCCCTGCCCGAGCACGCCCGGCCTCGGCCGGGTGACCCGGACACGGTGCGGGTGGTGGCCCGCTCGGACTCCGCCGGCGCCACCCACGCCTTCGCGACGGCGTGCCGGGATCGTGGGGTGTGGTTCTCCTTCGGGTTCCCCGTGGACGCCCGCATCCAGGCCATCGTGGATGAGGTGCCCGACCAGTGCTGGCAATCCGCGATCGAGTCGGATGGCGGGATCCGGGACGGCGCCTGGGTCGCCGAGGTCACCGGCCTGCTGGACCTGACAGCCTGGCCGGAAGGCTCCCGGGTGCTGCTGCGCGCCGAACGTCCCCATCCCGGTGCGCAGTTGCGGTTCACCGACGTCGACGGGCACCGGATCACCGCGTTCATCACCGACATTCCCGAGCGGGTGATCCCCGGTCAGAACGCCGGGCTGGAGCTTGACCACCGCCAGCACGCCCGGGTCGAAGACCGCATCCGGGAAGGCAAAGCCGCCGGGCTGCGTAACCTTCCCTGCCGGGGGTGGGATGAGAACGTCGCCTGGCTGGAAACCCTGCTGGCAGCCACGGATCTGGTGTGCTGGGCCAAACTGCTCGGGTTCACCGGCACACCGGAGTTGGCGCATGCCGAGATCGCCACCTTCCGCAATCTGGTGTTGCACGTGGCCGCCCGCATCACCCGCAGCGCCCGGCAGGTCCGCCTCCGTATCGACCGGACCTGGAAATACGCCGATGCCATCGCCGAGGCGTGGTTGAGGATCCGTGCCGCGTTCACCTGACCCGTCCACCCTGTCCCGACGACCCGAAAGACCCCGGAGCGGCCGACACGACAGCAGGTCGGCGGCATGCTCGCGCCTATCTCTCGAATCGCTCGCCGCGAGATCAACCAGACTCAACACAAGATCATCCCGGGATCACATGAAACACCTGGGCTAGTATCTCAGGCATCAGCTCTTGTGTCGTCCGGTTGTCCTCAACGGCCACTACGATCACCTCCCGTCATCTTTCTGTTGCAACCACGTGGCGGCGTCACGAGCTTCTTGTGCCGCCTTGGTGGCCTGCTCCCGCCTTGCCAGGTCAACCCGGGCGATCTCGTCCAAGATGTTTGCCTTGCGCAGCAACCAAGCCACCTGAACAGGTACCGGATCTGACTCGTCCGGCCGTGAGGTAGCCAGCTCGCCGAGCTCCCGAGCCAACACGTCCGCGTATGGTGGATCAGGCGGAAACCCGTTCACCTCCTTCTCATCCACGGTTTGAACCCCGGAAATCTTGCTTGACCTCGAAAGATCGTCCGTTGTGGACATATGTTTCTGGGTCAATAACGTCGGCCAAGGTCATATTGGCGAAACGTGCAACCTTGGCCAGCAGCAGCATTGTTGGCCGCTTGTCGCCATTCTCCACCGGCGTAAGCCGAGACTTGGAGATCTTCAGGCGGTACGCCATCTGGTCCGTAGTCAGCTTAAAATGCTTGCGCCAAGCGCGAATCCAGCCACCGGCATCAAGCGGTACCACCAAGTTGTCAGCCGTGAGCATCAGCTCACCGGACCGGGCGCCCACCTGTAGGCACGCTTCTACTGCGGTTACTGCGTCCCGAAGCAGCTCCCAACCCAGCTCGTTTGCCACGATCCGAACATTCCGGCCGTATCCGAAGAGATCTACGCTGGGTGCTCTCTCGCCGTCGACCGTCATGACGGCGAACGCACGTTCGCGCAGCACAACGGTTCTCTCTGCGGACGGAACTCTCAGCCGGGTGTCGTTCACAGCACACCTCCGCCCGCGTCTCCGAACTCATCACGCAACATGTGGCGCCCGCCAGAGCTTCCCTCGTCGTTTGCCTCTGGCGGTGCGGGCATGCCGTCTGGATCAAGAATCTCGGCCAGCTCGGTAGCCTTTTCAGCCAGCGCCAGCAAAAACGCCGCCACCTCAACCTTGTGCTTTCCGGTGACTGGTGGAAGCACCATGGCGTCACCAGGATCAAGCGACAGCAGCAGTGCTGGGGGCTGCCCTGAATGCCAGTTCACGAGATCTGCCCCAGCCTTAGAGGGCATCTGATCTTGGTTGGGGCGATATGTCTGTGTCGGGTGACGGCTGATACCTTGATCAACTTGTGGGGTCCCGGCGTGCGTACCGCAGCGACTTGTCCGATGCTCGCTGGGCGTTGATCGAGCCAACGCTGACGGCGTGGCGTGCTGCCCGGCGTGGGCCGGGAACCGTGATGCGCGTGCATGACTTGCGGGAGATCGTGAACGCGATCCTGTACGTGTGCCGGACCGGGATCGCCTGGGAGTATCTGCCGCACGACTTCCCGCCCTGCAAGACGGTTTATGACTACTACGCCAAGTGGGAAGCCGATGGCACAACGGAAACGCTGCATGACCTGTTGCGTGACCAAGTCCGCGTCGCGAAAGGCCGCGCTGCTGCCCCGACGGCGGCGATCATCGACTCGCAGAGCGTGAAAACCTCCTGCAATGTCAGCGAATCCAGTCAGGGTATCGACGCGGGCAAGAAGATCAAGGGCCGCAAACGGCACATCGCCACCGATGTGCTCGGCCTGCTGCTGGCGGTAATCGTGACCGCGGCGTCGGTGCAGGATTCCGCTGGCGGGCAACAGGTTCTCGATCATCTCGCCGCTGCGCATCCGACCGTGTCGGCGGCATGGGTGGACGGTGGCTACAACAACACAGTCATCCGTCATGGAGCCCAGCGGGGTATCCGGGTTGAGGTCGTCAAACGCCCTTCTGCCAAGGGATTCCACGTGTTGCCCCGGCGGTGGGTAGTGGAGCGCAGTCTGGGCTGGCTGATGCAACACCGCCGACTCGCGCGCGACTACGAAGCCCTGCCCCAGCGGTCGCGCACGATGGTCCACTGGGCGATGACTAACATAATGAGCCGCACCCTGACCGGGGAATCCACCCAAACCTGGCGAAACGATCCACCCAAAGCAGACATTCTTGCCTAACTAAGATCAGATGCCCTCTTAGGGCCAATCGGCCAAATGGCTTGCCGCAGAGCCTTGTCTATCGCGTCGCTGCTCATGCCGCAGCAGACTTTGAGGTGTCGGGACCAGGAGCCTTGCCCGAGCCACGACCGCCCGAGGCGGCAGCAGCCTTGAAACCGGTCGCACGAAATGTGTACGACAGGTATTTGAACTCACCGTTACCGGCCACCTTTGGCTCTGCTGTCAACCCTTCCAGCTCAATCGGCCGCATCCCGGGGAGAACTTCGGTCGTCGTCGGCACGGGCTGATGATCTGCGGTGAAAACGATCTCGAACGACGCGCGCTTCGCGTTGGGCTGGTCGGGGTCCGTGACTGTCGCTTTCCACTGCCGCAGCCCGGTCACGTCGTCGTTCCGCTGTCGCACAGGTCGGCCCGATGCCCGGTCCTGCTGCGACTGGTACTCAGTGTCCGGCACGACGTCCCCGACCAAGACAAGTCCCTTGGGGAACGCCAGGTCAAACGGGATCTCAAACCGGTAGCCCTTGGCAATCGCCATGATCATTAACCCTTTTCGCTTGGTTGTTGGCGGCCAGACCGCCCGTTTACAGTTCTAGTATAGCGGATACTGCTAGCAGTGTTGAAAGTGCCTGCTGCGCCGATCAGGTGACTTACCGCTATGTCAGCTATAGCGATACAGTTGCGCCATGGAGTTGGACCCGGCAGACCCCCGTCCGGTGTATGAGCGAATCGCTGACGAACTTCGTCGGTCGATCACTAACGGCGTGATCAAGCTGGGAGATCAACTTCCCTCGCTCGCGGAGATCAAGAGTCGATACGACGTATCGACGATGACGGCCCGCGAAGCGATCAAAGTCCTGAGTACTGAAGGTCTTGTTGTGGTGCGCCAAGGGGCCGGAGCGTTCGTGATTGGCACAGCTGTCAAGACCGGTACATCCGAAAGCCCCACCGGTCTCGTTCAGCAACTGCATCGCATTGAGAACCTGCTTGGTGACCTTGACAGTCGGGTAGCTGCGTTGGAGCAGGTTGTCAGCCATCGCGAGACCTCTCAATCTCCTCAAGACGGTCCACACGACCGTTAAGCGCGATCAAGCGAGTCTCGATCTGCCCTGCTAGCGCCTTCAGTTCGGCCCAAGTCGGTTCAACATCTGTTTTGTCTTTGTCGTCCATGGCACTCCACCCCTCCCGATCTCCGGCTGCTGTCAGTCCTGGACCGGGTCCAAATTGACAGCTCCGTTCGTCGCCCCCCGGCTGACTAGCGGCAACACTTCCGGCACATCCACGGGCTTGGCTACTTCGTCGCAGTACTTCGCGAACCGCAGCGCCGCCGCCGCCAACTGTCGGGCGAACAACGCCGCAACCTCAGGCCCGCCAGGTTCCCTACGGTCGACTTGCACAGACAGGCACGCCGTGCCCAGCTCCGCCACGAGTTGAACCTGGTCCCGTGGTTCGGCCACCACTCGGACCTCATCGCCGACTTGGGGACGAATCACGACGTAGAAGCTCATCGCCTGCACCTCCCTCCTCGTTGGTCAAAGACGGGTCACCCCGCTCTGATCAGCATCGGCGCTAGGCTGAAGGAAGACGACGATATGAGCGATGCACGCATGACATGCGCATAAGAATCGAGGTCGGTGCAGGTGGAGGCGTTCGGCGAGGCGCTCAAAGCGCTCCGCACCGCAGCCCACATGAGCCAGAGCGAACTAGCGCAAGCGGCACTGTGGAGTCAAAGCCAGATCAGCCGGGCTGAGGGTGGCCTGTTCGTCCCGGACGAAAGCATGGTCGAGCGTATCGACGCCTTGCTGAACGGCCAAGGCCGCCTGGTCCGAGCTCTGCAAGCGGCTCGTGACCCAAAACCGAACTCTCTCATTGTGGCCAGTGAGAGCGACCCATGGGATGTCAGTGAACTACTCCGCAAAATGCGCCGTACAGACGTTGGTAAGGAGACGATCGAGCAGCTAGAAGTCGTGGTCGAGCAGCTTTGTTGTGAGTACGCCTGGCGTGATCCCCAAGAGTTGCGAACCGACGCCAAAAGTTGGTTGCAATACATCTCCCAGTTGCTTGACGGTCCCTGCACTCTCCGAGACCACCGCGACCTTCTAGTGAATGCCGGATGGCTCTCACTGCTGATCGGATGCCTTGAATACGACCTAGGTCGAGTCCGTCAAGCGGAACTTACCCGCGTGGCTGCTCAGAATCTTGGCAAGGAGACCGGTCACGGTGAAATTGTGGCGTGGTCGTTTGAGCTCAGCGCTTGGTTTGCCCTCACACAAGGCCGACTCCGTTCGGTTGGCGACTATGCCGAGGCAGGAACCAAAGCAGCCCCTAACCTTGATCATTCACGTGGGTGACGTGTCCGCCTGTGCCGGTTCGGATGTTGATCTTGAGTTGGTTGCTGTGTGGTGATGGTCAGGGTTCGAGCCCGGCCGCCGGTGTTGGCTGGGCGCCGGGTTGGGGGGCGGGCCTTTCAGGTCGAGGGGCAGGGACAGGGGTCATCGAGTTGGTGGTGGCAGGGCCAGCGCTGCCCGGAGGCAGGCGGCGAGAGGGTCGGCCCAGGGCCAGGTTTCCGGGATTTTGATCTTGCGTTTGCGTTGGCCGCGGACGATGCGGGCGGCGGTGTGCAGTAGCCGGTAGCGCAGGGTTTTGGGTTCGGCTTTGGCGAGGGTGCCCTCAAGGCAGAGCAGGCGCAGCCAGGCGAGCAGGTCGATGGCGATGGTGGCGGCCAGACACCAGGCCCGGTTGATCTCGATCTTGGTGGAGGGCAGGTGACCGAGGCCGGTTTGCTTGCCGCAGCGGACGTGGTCCTCGACTCGGGCGTGCGGGCGGTGACGGGCTTCCAGGAACTGGACGGTGGCGCCCGAACCGCTGCCCGGGGTGTTGGTGGCCACCAGTTGGTAGCGCCAGCCGTCGGCTTCTTCGAACAGGGACAACTGTGCGCCGGGGTGGGGTTTCTCACGACGACAGATGATCCGCAGATCGGCCGGCCAGTTCTCCAGTTGGTCCCCGTCGGGGTGGTGACGTAGTAGCGCGGTCAGTTCCACCACGCCGGCTTTGTCCAGCGGCCGAGGATCGCCGTGGTGATCGAGCACTGCCTGCCATGCCTTCGCGGGGACACGGCCGATCGCGGCTCGTTCCCGCGCACCGAGTTCCCAGCCGACGCTGTAGTGCGCCTGCCTGCCTGGCTTGGCGTTCAGCGCGGTGATGTACTTGATGAGACCGTGGGAGGCGCCCGCGCCGTCCACGGTGACTAGAAGGTTCCTTCGATGTTTCGCCGGGATCTGGGCGATCGCGGCGTCGAGGACCTCGAGGTGATCAGCTGTCGTGTTGGATCCGGCGCTTCCTGTGCGCAGCAACAGGGCCAGCGATTCGCCGGTGTTGTCACACATGGCCAGCAGCGGATGATGACCGAAGCTGCCCTTGTAGGTTCCCGCGGCGAGTTGTTTGTCCGAGTGCGCGATCACCAGCGAACCATCCAACCGGACCACCACGGTCGTGCCCAGATCACGGTCGGCCACCCGCGACGGCGGAATCCGGCCGTGCCGTCGCTCGATCAACGACCACACATGCTCGCGGATCCGGGCACGCACACGGGCGATCTTGTTGCGCTGCACCTGACCGACCGCGTCCAACGTGCGCCACAACGTCGGATCTGAGGCGACCGGCCCGAACAGTTCGGCCTGATCGCGCAGGACAGCCAGATCCGACAGGACCCGCCCGCCGTCAGCGATCAACACCGCGGTGTCGGCGAACACCCGGCCACGGTCATGCACCGGCATGAACCCACGCCGCGCCATCGCCCGCGACAAGCCTTCCGTCAACCCGGTGCGGTCGGCCAGCAACCGCACCGCCGCGGTCCCGGCATGACTGACCACGCCACGCCCACCGACTTCTACCGCCAGATCCCGCGACCACCCAGTAACATCCACGTCGAAAGTGCTCCAGAGCTTCATGGGTAAGAACAGGCATTAGCAACCTCATCTTCCCAGCTCAGGAGCACTTTTCCCTGTTCCGACACGGCGCCCGAATCAAGATCGCCATGAATACTCAGGGCTAACCCAGGTGTTTCATGTGATCCCGGGATGATCTTGTGTTGAGTCTGGTTGATCTCGCGGCGAGCGATTCGAGAGATAGGCGCGAGCATGCCGCCGACCTGCTGTCGTGTCGGCCGCTCCGGGGTCTTTCGGGTCGTCGGGACAGGGTGGACGGGTCAGGTGAACGCGGCACGGATCCTCAACCACGCCTCGGCGATGGCATCGGCGTATTTCCAGGTCCGGTCGATACGGAGGCGGACCTGCCGGGCGCTGCGGGTGATGCGGGCGGCCACGTGCAACACCAGATTGCGGAAGGTGGCGATCTCGGCATGCGCCAACTCCGGTGTGCCGGTGAACCCGAGCAGTTTGGCCCAGCACACCAGATCCGTGGCTGCCAGCAGGGTTTCCAGCCAGGCGACGTTCTCATCCCACCCCCGGCAGGGAAGGTTACGCAGCCCGGCGGCTTTGCCTTCCCGGATGCGGTCTTCGACCCGGGCGTGCTGGCGGTGGTCAAGCTCCAGCCCGGCGTTCTGACCGGGGATCACCCGCTCGGGAATGTCGGTGATGAACGCGGTGATCCGGTGCCCGTCGACGTCGGTGAACCGCAACTGCGCACCGGGATGGGGACGTTCGGCGCGCAGCAGCACCCGGGAGCCTTCCGGCCAGGCTGTCAGGTCCAGCAGGCCGGTGACCTCGGCGACCCAGGCGCCGTCCCGGATCCCGCCATCCGACTCGATCGCGGATTGCCAGCACTGGTCGGGCACCTCATCCACGATGGCCTGGATGCGGGCGTCCACGGGGAACCCGAAGGAGAACCACACCCCACGATCCCGGCACGCCGTCGCGAAGGCGTGGGTGGCGCCGGCGGAGTCCGAGCGGGCCACCACCCGCACCGTGTCCGGGTCACCCGGCCGAGGCCGGGCGTGCTCGGGCAGGGCGGCCAACGCCTGCTCCAGCACGGTGACATGATCGGCGGCGGTGTTGCTGCCCGCGTTGCCCGGACGCAGCAACCCGGCCAGGGCCTCGCCGCCGGAGACCTCCGGGCGGTCCAGAAACGCCAGCAACGGGTGAAACCCGAACGTGCGTTTCCAGGTTTTCGCCGCGTTTTGCTTGGTCTCCGCGTGCGAGATCGTGACTGTGGCGTCGAAATCGATCCGCAGCAGCTGTGTCAGGTCCGGGGTGGCGCCGGCGGCCCAGGCCCGTTCCCGTGCCGCTGCCCGCGCGGCACGCACCCTGGACAGATGGGCCGGGTCAACGCGGTCCAGCATCCGCCAGGTGGTCGGCATCGACGCGACCGGCCCGCATACCTCGTGCCGGTCGCCGAACACCTCGATGTGGGAGACACAGTCGCCGCCATCTGCGATCGCGACCGCCAGGTCGGTGAACACCCGGCCTGGCGCGTGCTGCCACCGTCCGGCATAGGTGTCGGCCAGCGCAGTGCTGATCCCGCTCACCAGCCCGGTATCCCAGGCCAGTTCCCGCAGCATTCCGACCCCGGCATGCGACACGACACCCGTACCGTCCGCGCTGACCTTGACCCGGCGGGACCGTTCGATACGCTTCATCCGCGAAGTGCCTTCCCGTTCGAGAACCTGGACCCTAGACAAGTCCCAGTTTCCCTTACAGGGCAGGCACTTCGTTCTATCTACGGCTCGTGTCGCGGCTATCCGCGTGAAACACCTGGGCTAACGCGTCGGTGACGGTCCAACTTGCTGCCCAGTCGGCAAAGGCTCAAGCACGTATGGGGCACATGGACCAAGTACAAAGCATCCTCGATCATGGTTACCGGTTGCTAGCCAAGCATGAGCATCCAACGCGGCCCGAAAACCACTTCGTCATAGATCCGACAAAGTGGGATTTCTACGCGATGGATTGTTATTGGATGGTCGGTGACAACAAGAGAGCCGCAGAGCACGCACACGAGGTGATCCGACTCTCTAAACGACCCGATGGCGCCGAGAAAAGCCCGATGCGTGCAAGTGAAGCCCGCTTTGCCCTCGCTGTGGTATCGCTGCGCAACGGTGACGTCGAGGCCGCCGCTGAATGGACGCGAACCGCCCTCGCGATCAACCGCAAATCGGTCGCCCCGCTCTCCATGATCGCTGATGAAGTCACCGCCGAGATTCAGCGCTTGTATCCCAACGACCGTGCAGCACGCTCCATCGTCGAAGTAATAGCCAGCACGCGGAAGTCATTCACACAGGGATGATCCATGCGTTCTTAAGAGCCTGTTGGTAGATGATCACGCTGCGGTCGGATGGGGCTGTCTGGGCTGACCCCAGCGTGGGTGGGGTGGGGCGCTTGCCAGTTCGCTGGTGAGGCGCCGGGTCATGATCGCGACGGTGGCCCACGGCACCATCTCTTCGTGAAGCTCGGGGCGGCTCTTGCGCAGCTCAGCCATCACCGCCCGCGCTTCCGGCTCCAGCACCTTCCACTGCTCATCGGTCAGATCGCACAGTGGGAACGACGGCATTTTTTGGCCACGATCCATGTGGCCTTTGTCGCAAATCTGTTCTTGGCCAGGCTCAGGTTGCGGCCTTTGCGTTTGCCGGTGGGATGATCAGGTCGCGCTGGATGGCCTCGACGGACTCGCTGCAGGCGCGGCCCGCAGAGCACGGTGTGCAGCATGTCCACGGTGATCACCGGGCTCGGCCAGTGCCACACCAGGCGCCACGGGCATTGACCAGCCGTTGAGTCCCCGGACCGGCGCCGGGGGAAGGTTGCCGCGCGGTCCGGGGCTGTGGGGCCCGCACCCGCCCTGCAAAACGGGTGCGGGCCGAGGCTCGCTGTCATGTCGGGGGCCAACAGCAGAGCCTCACCGAGCAGCTGCGGGAACGTCACCTCAACGCAGGCGACCAGCGGCCCGGAGATCAGGATTCGAAGCTGGGAGTGCGTGTTCTCGGCAGCCTCGGACTGTGTCCAGGCCTCCGCACGGGCGACCTGGAACCTATGGACTTGGTGTCGTGCGGTGGCCAGTGCTCTGCCAACCACATCCGGCGGTAGAACACCCGCATCGGGCCAGTCCACCAGGCACAAGGCGCCTGACCAGCCCCGATCGCGAGTACGAACACAACAGTAACTGCGTAAGCGATCAGGTCAACGGCCATTACTCGCCACCCCGCTGAAGTGGGCCCGCGGCCGGATTATGTAGCACACGGGCGACTATCCAGGGCTGTGTCCTTAAGTCCTACGATCATTATCGGGCTTCAGGTGATGGTTGACGGTTTGGTGTCACCTGATCCTTGGCGTCGGATCTAGGCAATCTAGCGGTTCTGCGCTCGTTTGTGGGTGACCACGAGGTCGGTGGTGCGGGGGACGGTGGCCAGGAGGTGTGGCCCGGCGTGGATGTGGGATGGTGGTGTTGTCCAACGTGAGGGTGAGGACTTTGCGGGCGTGTTGGCGGCCGATCTGTATCCGTTGGCAGGCGATCATGATGCCGCCGCTGCTGGACACGATCCGCTCGACCGTGACCGGTGCTGCTGGTGGCGGGATGGGTGGTGGTCCGGCCGGTCGGGCGCCGCGCAGGCAGGCGACAGCCCCGGTGGTCAACGGGCTGGGCATGGAGCGCAGCAGGGTGCGGTCGGCCGGGTCGAGCACGGCCATCACGCCGCCGTCGCAGCGTTGACCGACGCGGCCGGGTTCCCGTTGATGCTCAACGCCTTTGAGGGCAACAAGGCCGAGACCACCACGATGCTGCCCACGATCACGGCGTTCACGACTGTTCGCTGCTACCGCGCCATCCACATCCAGGCTGGCGAACACCTGCCAAGAATTTACGATTCAGGACACTACTGTAGTCTTGCGCCGGTTGAGTGATCATTCTACCGTTGGTATAAATTTGGATGTACTCGCCGAACGTCGCCCGGGTAATTAATTCACGGGAGGAAGAATGAAACTGAAGACGTCGAGATGGGTCACCATCACTTGTGCAATGACTATCGCAGGGCTGGGTTTCGCGGGGCGGCCCGCCCTGGCTTCTGACAATTTTATTTCCGCCACTTTCCATGGCCAAGGCGACTATGAGGCGAAGGCCGATGACAGCCCCGGGGACGGCAATAAGGGGTGGATTTGGGTCTACACCAGCAATTATTTGGCCCCGGCTCATGTCGACTACTACCTGACGAACGACAACTCTATGCATACGCTCCAGACTTCCGTACAGGGAAAAGAGGGAGATAGCGAGAGTTTCGAGACGTTTAAAGATCAGGCTGTTAGGGCCATTCGAGTCTGCGGTTGGAGAAAACTCCACAATCAGTGCTCCAACGGTGGCGCTTTTACCTGGTTTAAGCAGTTTCAGTGATGGCCTTGAGGCCAAGTATCTTGAGTTTTATTCAAATCTCAAATGATCAAGAAGAAGAACAGGCCTCGGGCTGCGTCGTAGGCTTCGTGGTAGGTGGAGTAGGAGCGGCGGTAGTCGGTGTGCAGGATTCGCCATGATTTGAAGTGGGAGACCACGCGCGTTCGGATGGGAGCGTGGAGCGCTGAGATGGCGGCATTGCATTCTTTGTCTCGTTTGCTCAGCTGTCCCTTTTTCGGCTTCTTTCGTGGTGTGACGAGGCTGGTGCCTTGATAGCCTTTGTCGCCGATTCCGCCGCCGGAGTTGCGTAGGATCTCCGCGATCGGTGTCTCGTCGAACGCGGTCGCATCGTGCGTGCTCCCCGGAAGGGGATCAGAAATAAATATAGACAGGGTTTCCATCCAAGAGGCTACGTAGCCACATGAGAGATTTTTTATTGAGGGGTGACCCACGACGGGTCGAGAGCTATGTCAGAGAGTTGCTCTGGTGAAAGAGGTGGATCCTGCCGGCTGCGAGGCAAACCGAATGCCCACGTGTTAAGTTCGCTGATCAGGACTCTGTATCCGTCTTTCCGGAGGGTGTCGGCGTCCCATTGCACCGTTCCGCTTGCCCCGTCAGGCGCCGGGTTTTTCCGGATCACTCTCTTGGTGCCATCTGGCAGCGTGTCAGCGCGAGTAAAAAGCTGTTTTATGTTGGGTTCGTGGGGCTGCCATTGTTGCACGGTGACGGTCACCAATGCCTTGCCTTGCCCGTCGTCCAGTACGACGCTGAAGTATCCTGTTACGCCGTCTTGGTCCGTCAGGCTGAAATTAGACGGCACCATTTTTTCCAGTATGGCCTGAATCTGATTTTTTGGCAGCTCAGGTTTATTAGGTGCCGACAGGTTGGACGGTGGCGCTTTCAGGGAAGACAACAACCTCTGCCAGGGTTTTGCGGACACTAGTTCCGTCAGCTGCTGATTACCTAGAGGGGGATGTGTGCGGCTTTTCTGCGAGCTGGTTGGAGTGGCTGCATTCCATTCTTGAACTGTTACCTGTTTTCCGTCGGGCGCGGTGAGTGTAGCAGTCCAGCGCTCTACGTCAGACACATTCAATCGGTCATTGTATCCCCGATCAATGGTGAGCACATCTTTGCTGGGTAGTTCTTCCCGAGTGCAGTGGTTATAAGGGAAATGGGCGCGAGGAGGGCACGCTGTCGCGGTAGGCAGAAGGGGCGTGGGCTTCCATTCAACCGAGGCCACTAAGGCTGCTGCTCCGTCCCCATCATCATAGGTCAGTTGACCACCTGCAACGCTGGGCGAAACGATCCTCGACCCGTTCCCCTGCTGCTGTGATGTGCGGCCCGGTGGCAACAGGTCCTTAAGCGTGGAGAGGACCATGCTATCTGATACGGCCTCTTTCTTCCCGGCCTGCGAGCATCCCGCCCCGGCTGCAATCAACAGTGCAACACCGGCCGTACGCATCAGCCACTTAGACAAGCCGAACCTGGATGAATTACACAACATGTGCGAATACCTTTTCTGGGTTCGGCGCTCGACGATGTGCATCCTAGCTTTCCTCGATGTCGACCGTCGATGGGCTGCATTCGGTCGGAAACTCTCAGTAATGGCTGCATCCAACGCTGCTGGACTGACGATTCTGTCAGTCCAGCAGCAGGTTGGTGAGGTTTTAGAGTAAATTCACAGGTTGGCCGCGAGAGACCGCAGCGCCTGGTTGCCCGACCCGAACGGGCTGCCGATGTAGTGGTAACCGCCGGTGGAAGTGTGGTTGAACGTGTAGGTCACCTGGCCGTCCTTTGACTTACCCAGGAAATTCCACGGTGTGTGGTTGATAAACGAACGAATATCAACCGGAGCCTGATACCATTGATTTTGCGAGCGTGCATAGAGTGGCCCGTAGATTGTGTACTGGGCCCCGCCGTAGTTCTCCTCCGAGTACGCATACGCGTTGTATCCCGTGGGAGGCTCAGCCGAGGCCGTACCGGAGGTTGCTACAACAGCAGCAGCTGACAGCAGCATAGCGGCGCCACCCGCAAGCAGCAGTCGCTTAAGAGCCTTCATAATGTCCATTTCCTTGATCAGCCTGACACTGCGTCTACAGTATATGAATCATCGAGGATCGTACAACGCCTAGTTCCTAGGCGTGCGGCAAGAATATGCCAGGTAACTGGCTAGGTCTTGGAGCGTTATTCATGAGGGTTACCAGCCGAGTCGATAGAACTCGAGCGATGTGATGATCCGGATGATGTTGGGGAGCTCGGAAAGGCGTCCTCGATAGCCGGTCGCAATCATCTTCCAGTTCTTGATATGCGCGATGCATCGCTCGACGGCGGATCGAAGTGAGGAGATGAATTTATTGTTCACCTTGTCGCCAGCCGAGAGCTCGCCGCCCTGTGGCTTTTTGCGAGGCGTAATCGTGTGAGTGCCCTGATAGGCAGGGTCACCGATGACTGAGGTCTCGGCCAGAAGATCTTCCCAGTCACACTCGGCGAACGCTTTCCGGTCATGCATCGAGCCAGGCAGAGGGGCGGATATTCCCAGCAGGCCTCCCTCCGTATCGGCGGCGACCTGGATGTTCAGCCCCGCGCGGCGCCGCTTGCCGGAGAAGTTGTCTTCGTGACCAGCACGGTTGCCGGTCGGGACATCGGTTCCGTCGACCAGGACGAGCCGGCCGCGGATGGCCTCCTTGAGGTTTGGAATGTGCAGGCACAGGGCCTGCCCAATCAATGGGAGAATGCCTCGATAGATCCGCGATACGGTCGACTGACTGACGCCGAACAGATCGCCCACGGCCGCCTGGTTCAGATTCTGTCGGACGTACACCAAAGTGATCACGACAGCGCGATACAGTCCCACGGTCGGAGGCCACGCTTGGTTCTCATGGCATTGGATGATCTGCCAGATGCGCGCGACAAGCTCCTGGATCTGGTCAGCAGCAAGCCCTGTAGTAGTCTGATAACGCAACGACCCCGCCTGTAAGTTGTCTTCTGCGAGAGGAAAACGATCTTACTTGCCTGGGGTCGTTGTCCTATTTTGAGGTGATCAAGTCGCCAGAATAACGCTCTTGGCCTTGTGTTGACGAATGCTTTGTCCTGGCAGTGGATCAGCCTGAAGAGCGAAGTGAGCTGTGGAGTGTTCCCGGTTTTATAGACACGGGTTTAGGCCGCGATCTGACTGATTTCTCTGTATCCTAGCTCGTATTCTCGGGGTGTCAAGTATCCGAGTGTGGAGTGGCGTCGTTGTGTGTTGTAGTAGGTTTCGATCCAGTCGAAAGTCTCCTTTTTCAGGTGCTTGACGGTGGGGGCCAGGGCTGGGTGTGGACGAGTTCTTTCTTGTAGGTCGCGAAGAAGGATTCCGAGACCGCGTTGTCGAAACAGATCCCGGTGCGGCCGAGTGACCGGCGGATTCCGTTTTTCGCGCAGTATTCGGCGAAGATGGTCGAGGTGTATTGGCTGCCGCGGTCGCTGTGGAAGATCACGCCCGCGGGCGGGTTGCGGTGGGCTAGGGCCATGTCGAGGGCGGCGGTGACCAGTTCGGTGCGCATGTGTTCGGCGATGGCCCAGCCGACCACGGCGCGGGAGTGTAGATCGATCACCGTGGCCACATATGCCCAGCCGTTCCAGGTCTTGACGTAGGTGATGTCGCCGCACCAGCGCTGGTTGACCGCTTCGGCGGTGAAATCGCGGCCGATCAGATCCGGCGCCGGCACTGGCGCGTCCCCGGCGATGGTGGTGCGTTTCCACGGCTTGGGGTGGCGTCCTTGCAGGCCGGCGGTCTTCATCAGCCGCCAGACCCGCTTTGGTGCCCCCCTTGTGCCCGAGTGTGACCAGCCCGACGTGCACGCGCCGCACGCCGGGGTTGCCACGCAGCCGTTCGTACACGTGCTTGATCACCGCGACCAGGCCCGCATCGGCCCGCTCGCGCTGGCTAGTACGGCAGCAGCCATTCGGGTTGTGACCTGTGGGGATGTGTAGCTGGGGCCGGTGGCGACATGGGGCAGCCGCCTGTTGATCATGTGTTTGTGAGAACTACAGGATCGCAGGCGGCTGCGGCTGCCAGGATAGGTGCTCGGTTGGCTGGGCGGAAACTGGGTGAGCTGTCCGAACGGCTGCGTTCGTGTTTTCGGCGGATCGAGCCGTTCGTGCAGGCGCGTAAGTACGTGCGGGCGGTGACAAGCGAGCTGCCGAAACGGAACGGCTGGACCATCGCTGAGTATGTCGGGGACCGGACACCGGATCGGACGCAGCGGCTGCTGAACCGGGCGGTGTGGGACGAGGCCGAGGCGATGGCGCAGATCCGGCGGTTCGCGGTGTCCGGGTTGGAGGAAGCGGCCCGCAAGGGCGGGCGCCGGCGCGGGAAGTTGGTGATCGGGGCGCTGGATGAGACGGGGCAGCAGAAGAAAGGTGAAGCCACCGCGGGTGTCAAACGGCAGCATCTGGGCTGCGCGGGTCGGGTGGAGAACGGGATCAACACGGTGCACCTGTCCTATGTGCGCGAAGGTGTCGGGCATGCGTTGATCGGGTTCCAACAGTGGATTCCCGAAGAGCACATCAGCGACCCGGTGACGTCGCTGCGCTCGGCGCTTCCCCTGGATCTGACGTTCCGCACCAAAGGACAGTTGGCCATCGACATCTGCACGACGGTGGCCGCGGACGGGTTCCGGCCTGATTTCTACTGCGGGGACGAGGTTTACGGCAGCTGCACCGAGTTGCGGGCCCACTTCGAGGCCGACAAGCAAGCCTATGTGCTGCGGGTTCAGAAGAACTTCCGGATCATCCTGTCCAGCGGCATGGAGCTGTCCTGCGACCAGGCCACGAAGACATTGCTGAAACGCGAGCGACAGTGGGAAATCCGCTCGGCCGGCAAGGGCTCCAAAGGCGACCGGTGGTATGCCTGGGCCTGGATCGCCACCAACTCGGCCCGCCACTACCTCCTCATCCGCAAACACCTGCGCACCGGCGAGTTGGCCTTCCACTACTGCTACGTGCCCGAAAGCGCACTGCTCACCAAGACCCGGCTGATCCGCGCCGCCGGGCTGCGTTGGCCTGTCGAGGAAGGATTCGAGTTCGGCAAAGACTGTTTCGGCCTGGACCAGGCTCAGGTCAGGCTCTACACCGCGATCGCCCGACACGCCGTGCTTGTATGCGCCGCTCTTGCGGTCTGCGCGGTCACCGCCGCACTGCTCCGCGACCGCACCGACAGTCAAGCCCCCGAACCCCTACACCCCGACCAGCTCCCACCCGCTGATCCCGGCCTGATCCCGCTCACCATCCCCGAAATCAAGCATCTGATCGCCGGCACCACCACACCCCGACCACCTGGACACGCAACCCACTGGGTGAACTGGCGCCGCAGGCATCAAGCACGATCACGCTGGTTCCACAAACGCGCCAGACTCGCCCGCGACATCAAGATCACCCAGGTCAGCTAACGAATGGCTGCTGCCGTAGTAGTGAGGCGTCGCCTCGGACCGCCGAGGTAGGTGGCTGAGCTGGGCTTCCGCGACCAGCTTGATTTTGGCCAAGCTCACGCAAGGACCTGCGGTCATGATCGGCAGACCGCCACCACCCGCTGCGCCGAAGTCCGATCATCCGTGATGACCGGCCGTGCCACTCCAAAGTGGCTGGTCAGACAACGAGTCTGTAGATATGGAGCGGGCACACTCGACGCTATGCCGCCGAAAAACTTGATTCAAATGTCGAAGTTCAAGGGGCCTAGTTGATCTAGGGGCGCGGTCGCGCCAGGCGTAGTAGCCCGAGCGAGACACGCCCAGCTCGCGGCACATGAACTCGATCGGGAAGTCACCGCACGCCGCCCAGTCCGCGATCGCAGCGAATTTCACTGCTTGTCTTTCGCGAACCAGGTCGCTACTTTTTTTGCGAACTCGACCTGCATCTTCAGCTCGGCGTTCTCCGCACGCAGCCGCTCCAACTCAGCGCTCTGAATCCTCCAATGGCGTGCTCGCCGAGGTATCGGACCCCCCAGGGCTAAAGCAAAGTCGGTTGATCTTGGGAGTGGTGGGGCGGGGTGAGGTTTTCCCTGGTGGGTAAGGAGATGCGGCCCTTCGATGGGACGATGTGAGTTCTCACGCTCTTGATCGTCTGTCGAAAGGCCGCTGGTGTCAGTGTCGCATGCCGTCTGCGTACCCGTCGATGCGTCGGTCATGATGGGCTCGGCTGAGCTAGCCGACTTGGTCGCGTTGCTGGGCAAGGTCGCCGATCCCCGTAAACGCCGGGGGATTCGGCATCACATCGCCACGGTGCTGGCCGTGACGGTGCTGGCGGTATTGGCGGGGGCGAAGAACTACCGGGAGGCCGGTGACCGGGCCGAGGACTTGCCGCAGGAGTTGCTGGAGCTGGTCGGGGCGCGGCGGAGCGTCCTATCGGGACGGCGTGTGGCGCCGAGCGCGGACACGATCCGCCGGGTGGTCGAGTCGGTGGACGCCGAGGCCGCCGACAGGCTGGTGTGCCACTGGCTGGCTGATCGAGCGATGGCCCTGGCCGGCGACGACGGCTGTGCTGGCTTCGACGGGGTGGCCATCGACGGCAAGGCCGTGCGTAATTCCGGTGGTGTGCGCCTGTTCTCGGCGATGCGTCACGGCCAGGCGGTGGTCATCTCGCAGATCCGGGTCCCCGACGAGACGACCGAGACCACGCAGGTCAAGTCGTTGCTCACGGGTATGGATCTGGCGGGTGCGGTGGTCACGGCCGATGCCGCGCACACCCAGCGCGACACCGCGCGGCACCTGGTGTCCGACAAGCAGGCGGACTACGTGCTTGCTGTCAAAGGCAACCAGCCGACCCTGTTGGCCCAGGTCCAAGCCCTGCTGCCGCCTGCTGCCCCAGGGTCGGAGGACCATGTGGACGACGAGCGCAGCCACGGGCGGATCACCCGCCGGGCCATCTGGGCGACCGTCGCCGAGGGCGTCGATTTCCCTCATGCCGCCCAGGTCTTCCGCATCCGCCGGGACGTGTTCAACCTCGCCGGGCAACGCGTCCACAAAGAGATCGCATACGGCGTGACCAGCCTGAACACCGAGCGAGCGTCCGCTCGGGACATTGGTGGCCTGGTACGGGGTCAGTGGGGCATCGAGAACAAAATCCACTGGGTCCGCGACGTCGTGTTCGCTGAGGACCACCAGCACGCCTACACCGGCAACGGTGCTCACGCCATGGCCATGCTCCGCAATCTGGCCATCGGCCTGATCCGCCTGGCTGGACTCACCGAGATCAAACGCACCCTGGAATGGATCGCCGCCGACCGCATGAGAATCCTCCCGCTCCTGGCCGCATCTACCCCCTGAACAGCAACAACGACTTTGCTATTGCCCTGTCGGACCCCCTGGCTTTCTTCACCCAGCTCCCCAACGTTATCGCGTGCACACCGATATTGCGTGCGACCTCGGCAATCGGCCGATGATCATCGATAACGAACGCTACCGCCTGAGCCTTGTACTCCTCGGTAAATCGGCGGCGTGTCGAACCCACTGATGCGTCTCCCGAACAATCGGGCGGCACCTAACCTTGTGTCCACCAAACCGGGAACGGTCCACTGATCCTCTTTATTGATCCATTCTGGAAGTGTTTTTCAGCCTTCGTGGGCGTGAATCTGGAATTCGAGTCCGCGCCCTGGTTGCTGGTTCGCGTCGGTTCCCGTCATTGTCCTGGTCCTATGATCAAGTCCTACGATCATCTGTTGCCGAATTTGGCTCTATGGGATCAAGGCGCGCGGCCGTCGGCGGCGCGCGCCACGCTCGGCGGCACGGGCCAATCCATCCCGACACGACCGGGCTCCCGCTCCGCTCCGCCCGGTCGGTCGACCGGCTGGGCCCCGAGCCGCCCGCGTGGATACCTGTGCCGACAGCGGCGCGTAGCTCCGTAGAGAAATCGGCGAGTCGACGCAGGTCAGAGCATGGAAGTCACCGCGGAATTGCTTCCGGCAGGTGGGCAAGTCGACGCCCGCCGACGTAGCGCCCGTACGACAAGAAATGGCCACGTTGGAGGACCCTCCCCATCAAGCGTTTAACACCGGGCCACCGGCATCAAGGGCGCCTACGGCGAGGCTGCGCCATGGTCGCAAGCGCCCACCCTTGACACCGCCGTCCCGGTGCTAACTGGCGGCAGGGGTGAGGGAAGGGGGTCGGGCAGGGACCGACCGAAACACCTTGCTCTCGCCCGTCACGCCAGGAGGACACCATGCCCGACCAGCTCTCGATCTGGACTCGATACGAGCTGAACCAGACGTTCGCACCGACCCGTCCAAAGAGGACCCACCCGGTCGCCGTCAGGCCGTCTACAGGCCGTCCGACGTCCAGCCGCGTTCAGCCGCAACCGGCCGCAACGAGCGGAAACCAGCAGGTCAAAGCAGGTGCGAAGGGTAACTTCGCCAGGCCGCGAACAACCAGCAATAAAATGGGCTACAACTTCTTCGGTGGCCGGGTACAGAAGCAGATCTCGCGGCGTGTCCGCAACGCGCAACATCGGCTCGACGAGCTGACCCGTACGCAGGTGCGTAAGCCTCCGGCACCGTTGCGATTCGCCGCAGCCCTGACCGCCGCGCCGCCCGAGGACAAGGTGGCACTGTCGGTGCGCCAGGTCCGGATTGCGGGCCGGTTGGCCATCGGCCAGCTCGATGTCGTGACTGGCGAGCGGCTGATGGTCTGTGGTGCGAACGGAGCCGGGAAGTCGACGTTGCTGCACGTGCTCGCCGGGCGGCTGGCGCCGGACGGCGGCGAGGTGCGGCGCGCTCGCGGCGTGCGGGTCGGTCTGCTGGAACAGGACGTGGAGTTCACCGAACCGGACAGGAGCCCACGCAGTCTCTACTCGGGCTCGGTGCCGCTTGCCGAGCTCGGCCTGGTCGCGCCGAAGGACCTCGACCGCCCGGTCGGTCACTTGTCCGTGGGGCAGCGCCGCAGGCTGGCCCTGGCCATCCTGCTCGGCCAGCCGCCTGACGTGCTGCTTCTCGACGAGCCGACGAACCACCTGTCGCTGAACCTCGTCGAGGAGCTGGAAGACGCGCTGCGCTCCGCGCCTGGCGCGGTCGTGATCGCGTCGCACGATCGCTGGTTGCGACGGACGTGGGAAGGAGCCGAGATGGTCCTTGCCGACGGCCAGGAGGCGTAGCCGCAACCTCTGCCCGGTGTGCACGTCCTTTTGGGCGGGTCACCGGGTATTTCCTGGATGCGGAAAGGGGAGCGAAGCGGAACGTGCGGCATGCCCTTCTGGCTACTTAACGAGTCGAGCTGGTTACGTTCGGCAGCAACTTACGTAGCGCTTGGCCAGGATGTGCGTAATTACCACGAAGCGCTGACGGCCGCTGTGCGTCACTATTGTCCGGGGCAAGGGGACCTCCTGGGGAGAGGGTCGAGGAAGCAATGACGGGGACCGCTCACTACAAACGCCTTGTATTGGAGCTATGCCGGGCGTTCAACGACGGGAAGATTTCCAGGATCGACGATTACCTGACGCCGGACTTCGCCGACCTAGGCGTGTCAGCGGGGCCGGACTGGTTCAAAAGCTCCATCCAGGCGTTGCGGCGCGCGTTCAAAGACGCTCGATGGGATGTGCTCGGCCTGGTCGCCGAGGGCACCACAACGGTTGTCCGGCTGCGGTTTTCCGGGGTGCACGTGGGCGAGTACCTCAACGTCGCGCCGACCCGGTGTGCCGTCAGCGTCGAGCAGGTGCACATCTACGAAGGCCGCGACGGCAGGCTGGCCACGCACTACTGCGTGCGTGACGACCTTGAACTGCTGGACCAGCTTGGCGTCCGGCCGGACACCACGATGGTCGGCGAGACCAAGCCGATGCGGAAAAAGAAGGTCACCGTCGCCGTGGCCTCGTAACGGTTAAGAGGCCTGACCAGCACGGATGACGGTTGCGGCGAGCGCGGCCCTTGACTCGACAGCCAGCTTTCCTCGGATGTTGGAGATATGGGTTTCGACGGTCCGTCTGCTCAGCCGCAGCCGATGCATGATGTCCCGGTTGGTCAAGCCGTCGGCGACAAGCTGCGCCACTTCAGCCTCCCGCGCTGTCAGCTGCGGGAGGCTGGCCTGCGTTGACGACCGCCGCGGCGCCATCACGTTGTGGCCCAACGTGCGCAGCCGTCGGTAGACACCGTCACGGCGCCAGGCCATGCCGTAACGCTCGTACAGACGCGCGGCCTCGGTCAGTTCCTTGATCGCAGCGGGGACGTCGCCGGCCGCGGCCAGCGCCCTGCCCAGGATCTCGCGGCTTTCCACTTCCGGCATCAGGTGGTCCGTGGCCTGGAAGGCCGACGCGGCCTTGGTCGCGTACTCGATCGCCGCGTGCGGGTCACGTTCGGCCATGCGGATCGTGGCGTGGCAGAACGCGATGTGGCCCGCCCGATTGGCCAACAGCTCGCCACCTCGGCAATCGGCTACGGACTGTTCCATCCACTCGATCCAGCGCCGGGCCTCGTCCGAGCGTCCGCGAGCCAGTTCGGCGGCGACGAGCCCGCGCGCGAAAACGGGCCGATGCAAGGGATCCAGCAACGGCAACTCCGGCCCACCGGACAGGCGCACCAAATCGGCCACGCACGCGTCAGCATCGCCGTTGATCAACCAAGCGCCGCCCAACGCACAGCCCGCGACCGCCGACCACCAGTCCAACGTGTCACCGCTCGCCCTCGCGGCCCGACGACCGGCCCGCAACGCGAGATCATGGTTGCGGCGGCTCGTTTCCACCATCGCCTGGACCGTGTACGACGACACCCGCAGCTTGTCGCTCGCGGACAACTCGGCGACCTCCACAGCCTCAGCCGCAGCTGCGCTCGCTTCGGCCAAGTCGCCCAACAGCAACTGAGCCATGGCTTTCCCGGTGAGCAAGTACACGAGTTGCTGGCTTTGCCCAGTGCGTGCCGACAATGCCAGCCCACGGTCGAGATGCCGCAAGGCGACGCGTGGCTTGGCCAGGTACAGCTCGGCCCAGCCCAGCGTCGCAGGGGCGTTCAGGTTGGCGGCCAGTTCGTCATCGGACAGCTGGTCAAGGAGCATGGCTGCTGTTTGCTGCCACTCAAGCGCGGTGGCCGCGTCCGACGCGCCGTACGCGGCGAGAGTGTGGACGCAGCACGCCTCGGCTTCCATGGCGCGGTCGCCCAGCTCGCGCGCGATCGCCAGCGCGTCGTCGATCCAGCGGATCTCGATCTGGAAATCGCAGCTGATCAGTCCCACCGAGCCAAGCTCCAACTCGAGGCGGGCCTTCTCGCTGCGATGGGTTTCCGGCAGGCGCTGCAATTCGGCCAGCAGCAGGCCGCGAGCTTCGGGGTGGTGGCCAAGCAATTGCTCGACGCGCGCACACGACACCACAGCAGCCGCACGCCGTGCGGGCTCGTCGGCTGGCAACTGATGCAGCACGGCCTGAAGGACGTCGCGGCTTTCATGCACCGAGCCGCTCAGCAACAACGCGTGCCCGTATTCGGCGAGCAGCCGCAGTCGTTGATCCGCCGCGGTTTCCGGAAGAAGGTCGATCGCTGCCCGCAACCACTGCGCGGCCGTGGCTGGGCCATGCGCGAGCGCCTCCTGGGCTGCGCTGGTGAGCAGGTCGATCGCTTCCTGGTCACCTACTTGCGCCACCCGCATCACATGCGGAGCTTGCTGGACAAAGGGCGCGTTCACCAGGGCTTTGGCCGCTCGCGTGTGCGCTCCGTGCAACCAACCCCGGCTGGCGGACCGGTAGGCGGCACGCCGGACGAGCGGATGCCGGTAACGCCATTTGTTTCCGTCAGAGCGAACCAGATCGCGTGCGACGAGCCCGTCGAGCGCGGTCCTCGCCTCCGCCGTTGACAGCTCAGCCACCCGCGCGACCGTGTCCAGGTCCAGTGGCTCGTCCAATACCGCTGCGGCGTGCGCCGTCAGTCGCTCCGGTTCCGCGAGCACCGCCAGTTCCGCGTGCAACACGGCGTCGAACGAAGCCAGAGTGCCCACTTTGGACAATGCATCGAGATAGAGCGGATTGCCACCGCTGAGGTCGTAGAGTCGATTGAGCCGGTGCTGGGACACATCCGGGCCGACCAACTCGGCAGTCTGCGCCCGAGACAGCGGTGCCAGATCGACAATCTCGCTGTTGCCTCCGGCGAGCGCGGCGGTCAGGTGCGGCGGCTGCTGGCGCGGTCGATACGCCAGCACGATCACCATCGGAACCTGCGGTGGACGTCGCAGCAACCGTCCCAGCAACTCGGAGGTTGCTTCGTCGGCCCAGTGCACGTCATCGAGCGTCAGGACAAGGCCGCCGGGAGCGGCCAGCCACTCCAGCAGTTCGCTAAGCGCCGCGTGCACCCGATACCGGCCACCGCTGGCCGGACGTTCGGCGGGTGCGAAGTCCTCGATGGACGGCAGGACGTCGGCCAGCAGCGCCAGGGACTGGTCATCCAACGGTGGACGGCAACCGACGAGTACGTCATCGATGGCGTCGACCAGCATGGAAAACGGCACGGTGCCGGACAGTTCCCCGGCTTGACCAGCGAGCACGCGGTGGCCCTTCGCGGACGCCACTGCCCGGAACTCGGCCAGCAGGCGGGTCTTGCCGATGCCTGGTTCGCCGACCACCTCCGCGACGCACAAGCCCGGGCGAGCCAAGAGTGCCGTCAGCACAGCCAGTTCGTCCGCCCGCCCCACGAAGTGCGCCATGGCCTCCATATCCCTATCCGCCGCGTGTGTGTTGCGCCGCCAACGCGGCACGTGAAGAAACTCCCAGTTTGGCGTAAATCCTCGTCAGATGCGTGCCAACCGTGCGTTCGCTGATCACGAGTGTCTCCGCGATCTGCCGATTGGAGTTGCCGGACGCGACCAGCTCGGCGATTTGCTGTTCCCGCGCGGTCAGGGTTTCCGACCCGGCTGCCCGCCGGCCGAGCTGGCGGAGTTCCCGGGCCGCCTGCGCGGCCAGGACTGGCGCCCCCGTGGCCGTGAGCAGCGCCGCGGCTTTCTCCAGCTCGCCGACCGCTTCCGCCGACTCGCCCAGTGCTGCCGACGCCCGGCCCGACGCCAGATGCGCCCGTCCAGCGTCGAACCGCATGGCAACCTGTTCGAAGGCCTCGATCGCCGCCAAGGCCTTTGCCTTGGCGACACGGTTCTCGCCTGTACCCAACCCGGCGTTGGCGGCCGCGAGATAGGCCAGCCCGACGCGCATCGGCAGGTCAGGATGGATGGTCTGCTCAGCGCGCCATGCCCATTCCTTGGCTCGGTCCGCGTTTCCCGCCGCCAGGTCGAGCCTGGCGAGCTCCTCGTAGCGAATCGGTCGGCTGTACAGGTCGGTCTTGGGCAACTCCGGGCCGCCGAGGAGGTCCAACACGACGTCCGTCCGGTCGAGCTGGTCGGTCACGACCGCCGCCGAGTAACGGGCGCTGCCTGGCGGGAACGACAACGCGTCGCCAGGGCCCTCGACGGCCGATCGCGCAGCCTCTGCGGCTCCTGCGAGATCACCGGCTGCGAGGCGTGAACGGCTGGCGACGAGCAGCGCGGCACCACGGAACGGCTCGCTGCCCTGGTCCAACGCGAGCGACGCGCAGGCCTGGGCGTCGCGGTCCGCCTCTTCGAGCCTGCCGAGCCAGCGCAGCAGGACCGCTCGGCTGACCAACAGGTGCGGCAGCACGTACTGGCGGCCGGTGTTCATGGCCAGCGCGATACCTCGGTCGGCATGACGCAGCGCGTCGTCGAATCGGTCCAGGAATCCTTCGGTATGGCTCAGCCATGCCGCCAGGTCGATCCACTCGCCGATTTCGCCGTCCGGCAGTCCGTCGAACAGTTCCTTCGCGGCGTCACAACTGGCGAAGGAACTGGCCAGATCGCCGCCGAGGTAGCTGGCCCACGAGCGCAGCGTGAGCGTCGCCGCTTCCAGCACGCGGTCCGCCGACCGGTGGGCGAAGTCGAGTACCTCGTCGAGAAGGTCGATGTCTTGGCCGAACTCACCGCGAACGACGCTGTTAAGAATCACTTCAAGTTTCAGCCTGGCCGAACCAATGGTGTGCGTCCCGTCGGGCATCTCGGCGAGCAGCACCGAACGGCCAGTCTCATAGTTGCCGAGCAAACGCTCAACCATGCCACACAGGGTCGCCGCGGTTCTCCGGGTTTCCTCGTCCTCGCGAGGAAGTTCGGCCAGCGCGCTGCGGAGCAATTCGCGGCCTTCGACCAGGCGCCCGGTGATGGCCATCGCGTGACCGGTCATGGTCAGCAGTCGCTGCCGGAGTTGGGGCTGACCGTCAGGCAGCAGGTCGAGCGCAACGCCGAGCCAGTGCGCTGCGGCCGCGGGCGTTTCGCGCATTGTCGAGGCGGCGGCACGAACCAGGGTGCTGATCGCGTCCAGATCCCCTGCGCGCGCGGCGAGTGCGGTGTGGTGCGCGCGCACAGCCACCGGGGCGTCTCGCCGCGCCAGCTCTGCCGCGGCCCGGCCATGGGCGAGACGCGTCCAGACTTCGTCTCCGTCCAGGTAGGTGATCTGACGGACAAGCGGGTGCCGGAATCGCAACCTGCGCTCGTCGTCGGCCCGGACCAGATCACGGGCCATCAGGTCGTCGAGCGCTTCGAGAGTGTCGGTGGTGTTGAGCGCGGCGATCGCAGCGACCAGCCCTGGCTCGAATGGATCGCCTGCGACCGCCGCTGACCATGCGACCAGCCGAGTCACGGGCGACAGCCCAGTGAGCTCGTCGAGCAGTGACGCTGGCGCAGTTCCGCTCGGCGGTGTGGTCAGCAATCGCAGATAGAACGGGTTGCCGCCGGACGCTTGATGCAACGCTTCGGACCGCTCGGGCGGGATGTCCTCGCCGAGGATTTCGGCGAACTGGTCGACCGTCAGCGCGTCCAGCATGATTCGCTCGGCGTCGCCGTCACGGACCGCCTGGTCGATGGCCGCAGTGACCTGGGCGGACGCTTGTGCGGGCCGGTATGCCAGCACAAGGAGCACCGGCCCGGCGGGCGGGTGGCGCAGCAGATGAGCAAGCAGTTCGGCAGTGCCGTCGTCGACCCAGTGCAGGTCGTCGAGCAGCAGGACCAAGCCTGCGGGTTTGGCCAGCGACTCGAGCAATGCCCGGATCGCCCGGTGTACCCGGTATCGCTCGACATCCCCGGTTCGCGGACCGAGTTGCGGGAACAGCGGAGCCAATGCGGCTCGCTGCGATTTTCCGAGATCCGCTGGGCGGACGTGCTCGGTGAGCGCCTTGGTGATCGTGCTGAACGGGACTTGGCGGCTGCGCTCGGTCGATCGGGAGCCCAGTACCAGCATTCCGTGGTGCACGGCGTGCACGCGCATTTCGTCGAGCAGGTGGCTCTTGCCGATGCCCGGCTCGCCGACGACCTCGATGACCCACGGTTTGGTACCTAGCCGGTCGAGGGTGGCCTGGAATCTGGCCACCTCGTCCGCCCGGCCGATCAAGGTCATGCCGCGAAGTATCACAGGGTCGCACCGCTGGTGACAGTGCTCGGAGCCTCTTGACAAAGCCTTCCGCTACCAGCGAAGTTATATAACTGACTGGCCAGTTAATTTTCGGAGGAGCTTCATGGCCCGAGTGGTTCGTGACGCGGTGCAACTGACCGGCGAGCAGCGTCAGTTCCTCGACCTCGCAGCGGAGTTCGCCGCACGTGACATCAGGCCCGTGGCGCGGGCGGTGGACGACGCGCAGGTCGAGTCTCCGCTCGAGCTGTGGCGGGCGGCCGCGAAAATCGGCCTCACCGCCTTCATGCTGCCCGCGGAGGTGGGCGGAGGCGGCGTAACCGACCTGCTGACCCAGGCGCGCGTGCAGGAAGAGCTGTGCCACGGTGACATCGGCATCGGAAACCTGGTCACCTCCAATGGTTTCTACGCCGCGCCGATCCTGGAACTGGGCACCGCCGAGCAGCGCGGCCGCTGGCTCGAGCCCCTGTGCAGCGACGACCCGCCCCTCACAGCGCTCGCAGTCACCGAACCCGACGTCGGCTCGGACGCCGCCTCTCTGCGCACGACGGCGGTAAGAAACGGCGACCATTACGTCCTCAACGGACAGAAGGCGTGGATTTCGAACGCGCCCTACGCGCAGTCGTTCGTCATCTTCGCCACTGTGGCACCGGGCTCGCGCAGCAAGGGAGTCACCGCGTTCGTGGTCGAGCGCGATTCCGAGGGATTGACGGTGGGCAAACCGATGCGCAAGCTCGGGCAGCGCGCGATCGTCAACGCCGAGGTTTTCCTCGACAACGTCAAGGTTCCGGTGGCCAACCGGCTCGGCGACGAAGGCCAAGGTTTTTATGGGTTGATGCGGACGTTCGACGCGTCACGGACTCTGATCGGCGCCGCGACCACTGGCCTGTCCCGTGCCGCACTCGACCTCGCGACAACGTATGCCAAGGAACGTCAGCAGTTCGGCGTGCCGATCATCGACCACCAGGCGGTCGCGTTCCGGCTCGCCGACATGGCGACCAAAGTGGACATCTCTCGGCTGCTGACGATGCGTGCCGCTCAGCTCTTCGACGCTGGTGAAGACGTCACGTCCGAGGCGGCGATGGCCAAACTCGTCGGCTCGGAGAACGCGATGTGGTGCACATGGGCGGCCGTGCAGACCCTCGGCGGGTGGGGCTACTCGCAGGAGTTCCTTGCCGAGAAATGGCTGCGGGACGCCAAGTTGGAGGAGATCGAGGAAGGCACCTCGGACATCCAGCGGCTGGTCATCTCCCGTCGGTTGGCCCGGTCGTGACCCTCGACGTCTTCCGTGATCCCAGGTCGGTCGCGGTGGTCGGCGCGAGTGACCACCCCGCGAAATGGGGCCACTGGCTTGGCCGCGGCGCGTTGACCGGCGCACATCGGCGTACCGTGTACATGGTCAATGCCAAGGCCGACACGGTTCTCGGACAACCTGCGTACAAGCGGCTCGGCGATCTTCCGGAAGTGCCCGATCTGGTCGTTCTCGCGGTGCCAGTGACTGATTCCGTTGTCGACGAGGCGATCACCCTTGGTGTTCGCGGCGTGCTCGACATCTCGGCAGGGAGGGCATCCAGTAAGGATGTTGCTGCGCGGGTCCGCGCGGCGGGCGTACGCATGATCGGCCCCAATTGCCTTGGGCTGTACGACGGGTCCGCCGACCTGAGGCTCGCCTGGGGAACCTTCACCGGTGGCTCGCTGGGGATCGTGTCGCAGAGCGGTCAGCTTGGCGTGGAAATCGCGAACCTGGCAGCGTCTCTCGGCGTCGGCGTGTCCCGGTTCGTCTCGGTAGGCGATCAGGTGGACGTCACGGTCAACGACGTGCTGGCCGATCTGGTCGATCACGAACCCACACGTGCAGTCGCCTTGTACGCAGAGGACTTTGGCGACGGCCGGGCACTGATCGGCGCGATCGCGGACCTATGGGCCGCAGGCAAACCCACCCTTGTTCTCACGGTCGGTGCCAGCGCCGCGGGCCGCGAGACGGCACAGTCCCACACCGGTGCTCTGACCGCGCCACTCGATGTTGTCGACGCGGCCTGCCGCGCCGCCGGTGCGATTCGGGTTCGTACACCTGCGGAACTGGCTTCGGTGGCGCATTTCGTGCTCAGCACGAAGGTCAACGGCGACCGGGTCGCGATCTTGACCGACAGTGGCGGGCAGGGCGCGATCGCGGCCGATATCGCGAGTGCGGCCGACCTGCAGGTTCCGCGGCTGTCCGAGGAGTTGACTGCCGAGATTTCGCGGTGGCTGCCTGAACGCGCCAGCAGTCGCAACCCGGTTGACCTGGCCGGTGTGGGCGAGCAAGACCTGTCCGTCTACAGCCGCATCGCGACGGCTCTGGCGACGAGCGGGGAGATCGACGCCGTCTTGATCACGGGCTACTTCGGCAGCTACGGCGTGGACATTCCGCAACTGTGCACCCGTGAACTCGATGTGGTCCAGGAGCTTGCCGCCAGCGGCGGAACAATCGTCGTGCACAGCATGGCCGCCGACGGTCCGACGGTGGACGCGTTGCGCGCCAACGGGATCCCAGTGTTTCGTGACGTCGACACGACGCTTGTCGCGCTGCGCGGGGGAGCGCGGGCAGCGAGGACGGAGCCTCGGAAGATTCCAGAAGTCAGTCGCCTGACAGGCGAAGTCGGTTCCGGATACCTCGCCGCGAGGGAACTTCTCGCTGACGCAGGCGTCAGTTTTCCGCCGTGTGCCCAGGTCGACGGCGTGGTCCAGATTCCGGGCCTGCAAGCGCCCTACGTGCTCAAGGCCGATTGGCTCACACACAAGACCGAGGTTGGCGCTGTGGTCCTTGGGCTGCCGGACGAAGCCGCGGTCGCTGATGCGCACGGGCAACTCGTCGCACGCCTAGGGGCAGGCCGATACGTAGTCGAGGAGATGGACGTCCGCCCAGATGCAATCGAGTTGATCATCGGCGCCCACCGCGACGCGTCATTCGGTCCAGTGGTCATGGTGGGAGCGGGCGGCGTCACCACAGAGCTTGATCGGGATACCTCTGTGGAGCTGGCTCCCGTTGACATCGAGCATGCGCTGGCCATGGTCCGACGGCTGCGCTGCGCACCCTTGCTGGATGGGTGGCGCGGCAGGCCAGCCGTCGACGTTCAAGGCGTCGCCGAGGTCATCGTGGCGGTGTCCGAACTGATCGCCGCGCGCGAAGACATCGCCGAGCTCGAACTGAATCCCGTGCGGGTCACTGCGGATGGTCCGCTCGCGGTGGATGCGCTGGTGGTGGGAGTGAAGCCCTGATGCCGAAGATGAGCGGTGGTGAGGCGTTGGTGCGTTCTCTGGCCGCGCACGACGTCGAGGTGGTGTTCGGCATCCCGGGCACACACAACCTCGGCATCTACGCACATCTGGGCATCCAGCACGTGTCACCTCGACACGAGCAAGGCGCCGGATTTGCGGCCGACGGATACGCTCGCGCCACAGGCAAACCAGGGATCTGCATCACGACGAGCGGTCCGGGCATTCTCAACGCCGCGACGGCCGCAGCACAGGCCTATTCGGACTCTGTGCCGGTGTTGCTGATCTCGCCAGGCCCTCCGCTCGATCATCCCGGCCGTTGGGTCGGCATGCTGCATGAGGTCCGTGATCAGTCCGCCGCTATGGAAGCGGTCACCGCAGGCAGCCACCGCGTCCACAGCGTGGAAGAGATCCCGCTGGCAGTCGCGCAAGCGTTTGCCGAAATGTCTTCGGGACGGCCGCGTCCCCGGCACCTGGAGATTCCCTACGACCTGTTGGACGAGGTCGCAGACACACAGATCGTCGCTCCGATCCCGGTCAGCCCATCCGTGCCAGACCCGACCGCGGCTGCGGCGCTTCTGCGTAGTGCGCGTCGTCCCGGGATCATCGTCGGCGGAGGTGCACGCGGCGCCGCCGCTGAGCTGATGGCGCTCGCGACACGCCTGGCCGCCCCCGCGCTGGCAACCGCGAACGGGAAAGGAATCCTGCCCGAGGACCACGAATACTCCCTGGGCGCGGGGCTGCACCACCCGGCCGCTGCCGAGTTCATCGCCGACTGCGACGTGGTCCTGGCGGTTGGCACCGAACTGGCACCCGCGGACCTCTGGAACGGACCGTTCACCTTCACCGGCAAGCTCATCCGAATCGACATCGATCCGGCCCAGGTCGTCACGAATGCCCAACCTGGCATCCCGCTGGTCGGCGACGCCGCACCGACCATGGCAGCGATTGCGGGAATGCTGGACTCGCGTGCTGATCTTGAGCGTGCTGCCACATGGCGCGCCAGGATTGCCATCGAAGCCGCCAGTGAGGGCGCCGCGTGGTCGCCACTTGTCGACGCGTTGACCGAAACGTTGGGGCGAGACGGAATCTTGGCTGGAGACAGCGCCATGGCCTGTTATTACGGCGCCTACTCCAACTTGCCGCGATACATGCCGGGATCGTTCTTGTATCCCACCGGACTTGGCACGCTGGGCTACGGCCTGCCTGCCGCCATCGGAGCCAAGCTCGGCCGGAAGACCGCGCGAGTGGCCGCATTGCACGGCGACGGCGGCTTTATGTTCAGTGCTCCAGAACTAGCAGCGGCCGCGGCGCTGGGCCTGCCCATCGCGGTGATCGTGGTCGACAACGGCGGATACGGGGAGATCCGGCGGGAAATGATCGCGCGCGGGAACAACCCTGTCGCGGTGGACCTGCCCTCACTGGATTTCGCGGCACTGGCGCGATCCTTGGGATGCCACGGCATCTCGCAACCCGATGATCTGCCTGGCGTGCTGGAGAAGGCCTTCGACGCCGATCGTCCGACGTTGATTCACTTGCTGGAGGGAGAGGCCTGACTGAGGCCGTCGACATAGGCCAGGCACGTCGCCTTCATCCGCTGGACGGTCATGTTCTGCGAATGAAGCAGGACCTGGAACGCCATCCCGTCGATCATCGAGATCAGCATGTTGGCGAACTGGACCGGGTCGCCCGCGCGGATCTGGCCGCTGTCCTGGCCGTCACGGATGATGCTCGCGACCAGGCGTCGCCAGTCGCCGTACATCCGCTCGTTGAGTTCCTGCAGGTTCGGCTCGCGTAGGCCTTCGGCCCACAAGGCCGCCCACACGCGCCACGCCTCGATGGTCTCCTCGTCCACCGGCAGATAGGAGTCGATCACGAACCTGAGCCGGGAGAACGGATCGTCTGGAGAATCGAGGATCCACCTCCTTCGCTCCAACGACCTGGCGAAGTTGTACTCGAACGCGGCGTGCACGAGGTCGCGTTTGCTGTCGAAGTAGTAGTGGATCGTCCCGCCGCTGACTCCGGCTTGTTTGGCCACGTCGGAGACCCGCAAGTTCACGTATCCCTGCTCGGCGATCACCTGGCAGGTGGCACGCAGTATCTGGTCCTTGCGTTCGGCTTCGACGCTGGGGCGGGGCATGATCACACCGTACTTGGCCCGAATCGCCGCGAGATGACATCGGTCGCCTCGTCGGCGATGGCCGTCGCCGCGGCCCTGGGCGTGCCGCCATCCTGCGCGGCCCGGTCCAGGACGCGGTTGACCAACTTCCGCATGCTCTCGCGGATCTTGGTGAAGGCCGCCTCGGCATCGGCTTCGATGTCGCCGAAGAAAGTCCACCACCACCAGGAATTGGTGGCAGAGTTCGCCACGACGTCCGGAATGATCAGGACACCGCGTTCGGCCAGGTTTACCTCGGCAGCCGACGTCACCGGCATGTTCGCGGCTTCCACAATGAGCTCCGCGTGCACAGTGCTCGCGTCATCGATCGCGTACGAAACGGCCGCAGGGACCAATACTGACGCCTCGACATCGAGCCACGCCTCCAACGGCAACTCGCGGTCATCGGGGCGCAATTGACTACGATCAATCATGCCGAACTGGTCGCGGGTCAGCAGCAAACGCTCTACGTCCAGGCCGTTCGGATTCGCCACGACTCCTGCGGCGTCGGCAATTCCCACAACCGGGACCCCGGCCTGCGCGAGGAATCTCGCCGTCGCGCCGCCCATCGACCCGAATCCCTGCACGAACGCCTTCGGGGCAGCCAAGTTCAGGCGCTCGATGCCCACCAGCGCCGCCTCCGCGACACCGCAACCACCTACCAACTCGTCCAGCGCGACGCCGTCGACCGAGATCTCGAATGCATCGGCGAGTCGCTGGCGCGCCTTGGCTTCGTCGTCGAGCAACGGGTAGATGGCCTGGATGGACGACTGCATACCGAGCTCGGCCAGTACCTCGTCGATGGTGTCTCGGCGCAGGCCAAGGTCTTCGCCCATGGTCCAGAACCGTTCGATGTACGGCCGGACCGCCGTGAGATAGCGGCGCAGTACGTCAACCGCTGCCGGGTCGCGGGGATCGAAGTCGATGCCGCCCTTCGCGCCGCCGAGCGGGATGTACCGGCTGTCCGGGTCGTAGTTGAGGGCCTCTTTCGCGGTCATGCCGGCTGCCAGGCCGATGACCTCGTCGAGCGTGCATCCGGCACTCATCCGCAGGCCGCCGCTGGACACGCCGCGGACCAGACGGTCTATGACCAGGAACCCTGGCCGCCCGGTGACCGGGTCGTGCCAAGTCACCTGCAGGTACGGCGACTTAACTTGATTGACCACTCAGTCAGTATCGCCGCTGCGTCGACGCTGTCAAGAAGGGTGGTTCTCGGTCAAGGGTTGACACGACCGGGTGATGGTGGTCACTGTGTGCGGAATAACTGACTGACCGACCAGTTATGGAGGTCGCCATGGACACACTCGGCGCAGGGTGGCACGAACAACGCTCGCGGTTGCGTAAGTCGTTGCGCCGAGTAGACGTGGTTTTCTTCCTGCTGTGCACGCTCGTCGGTCTTGACACCATCGGCAGCGTCGCATCGAAAGGGCCACAAGGACTGACCTGGATGGTCATCCTCGCGATCGTGTTCTTCCTGCCCTACGGCCTGCTGGTCGCCGAGCTCGGCACGGCATTCCCGGTCGAGGGCGGCCCGTACGTGTGGACGAAGCTCGCCTTCGGGCGCCGCGTCGCCGGCATCAACCAAGTGCTGTACTGGCTGACCAATCCGGTGTGGGTCGGCGGAAGCCTGACGGTCATCGCGCTTGCCACCTTCGAGACATTCTTCGCCGACCTCGGGCAGGTCGGCACGTATGTCGTCGGCCTGATCTTCATCTGGTTCGGCGTGCTCGCGGTCGCCACGTCCTTGCGGGTCGGCAAATGGGTGCCGACAGCGGGAGCCATCGCCCGGATTGTCCTTCTTGGATTCTTCACGGTGTCGGTCGTCGTCTACGGCATCGAGAACGGCGTGCAACCCTTGACCGCCAGCGGTTTCACGCCGAGTTACGTCGGATTCATCGCACTGGTGCCGTTCGTGATCTACAACTACGTCGGTTTCGAACTGCCGTCCACCGCGACCGAGGAGATGCGGGATCCGCGACGGACCGTGCCATTCGCCATCCTCAGGTCGGGGTTGGGCGCTGTTTTGCTTTACGGTGGACCGATTCTGGGGATCCTGCTGGTAGTTCCCGCCGACCGGATCGGCAGCCTGTCCGGGTTCATCGACGCCTGCAAGATGGTGCTGACCGTGTACGGCGGCTCCATCGACCCATCGGGAACCGTCACGCTTACCGGTGCGGGGCAGGTGTTCGGGACGATCTGCGCCGCAGGCTTGATCATCGGTTTGCTCACCAGTGGCGTCGGATGGGCGATCGGCGCGCACCGAGCGCAGGCGGTGGCGTGTGCGGACGGTGCAGGTCCGCGTTGGTTAGGGGAGATTTCCGCAAAGCGGGGCACCCCGATCCGGGTGAACATCCTGTCAGAGGGCATCTGATCTTAGTTAGGCAAGAATGTCTGCTTTGGGTGGATCGTTTCGCCAGGTTTGGGTGGATTCCCCGGTCAGGGTGCGGCTCATTATGTTAGTCATCGCCCAGTGGACCATCGTGCGCGACCGCTGGGGCAGGGCTTCGTAGTCGCGCGCGAGTCGGCGGTGTTGCATCAGCCAGCCCAGACTGCGCTCCACTACCCACCGCCGGGGCAACACGTGGAATCCCTTGGCAGAAGGGCGTTTGACGACCTCAACCCGGATACCCCGCTGGGCTCCATGACGGATGACTGTGTTGTTGTAGCCACCGTCCACCCATGCCGCCGACACGGTCGGATGCGCAGCGGCGAGATGATCGAGAACCTGTTGCCCGCCAGCGGAATCCTGCACCGACGCCGCGGTCACGATTACCGCCAGCAGCAGGCCGAGCACATCGGTGGCGATGTGCCGTTTGCGGCCCTTGATCTTCTTGCCCGCGTCGATACCCTGACTGGATTCGCTGACATTGCAGGAGGTTTTCACGCTCTGCGAGTCGATGATCGCCGCCGTCGGGGCAGCAGCGCGGCCTTTCGCGACGCGGACTTGGTCACGCAACAGGTCATGCAGCGTTTCCGTTGTGCCATCGGCTTCCCACTTGGCGTAGTAGTCATAAACCGTCTTGCAGGGCGGGAAGTCGTGCGGCAGATACTCCCAGGCGATCCCGGTCCGGCACACGTACAGGATCGCGTTCACGATCTCCCGCAAGTCATGCACGCGCATCACGGTTCCCGGCCCACGCCGGGCAGCACGCCACGCCGTCAGCGTTGGCTCGATCAACGCCCAGCGAGCATCGGACAAGTCGCTGCGGTACGCACGCCGGGACCCCACAAGTTGATCAAGGTATCAGCCGTCACCCGACACAGACATATCGCCCCAACCAAGATCAGATGCCCTCTCAGGTGTCCTGGCATCGGTGACCATGGTGCTCGCACTGAGCCTCACCGGCGGTTCGTCGGAGAAGTACTTCGCGGCGGGACTTGGCCTGACCATCTCGATGACGTTCATCTCCTATGTGGTCACATTCCCCTCCCTGTTGGTGCTGCGCAAGAAGCTGCCCGATGTTCCTCGCCCGTTCCGCGTCCCTGGCGGATGGGGCACGGCGACAGTCGTGACGATGCTGCCGACTCTTCTTGTCGCATTCACCGTCGCCACATTGATTTGGCCAGGACTCGGTGTCGGCTGGTTCGGCACAGAGGGAAACCCCGATGACTCCTTGCCGACCGCGTTCGCAGGCGAACGTCTTTCGTACACACTCAGCCAGCTCATTCCACTAGGCGTCGCGCTCGCCATCGGTGTTCTGTTCGTACTGTGGGGGCGCCGACAGACCAAGACCCAGGATCTGGTCGGCGAGCTCCTGCCGACCCGCTGATCGTGGTCCGAGTTTGGCGCACTGAGTGAGCCACGGCGCTGACCAGCGAAAGAACATGGTGGCGCATGGGCAGCGTACGCAATACGGTCGTTCTCGGCGCGAGGCCGTGGCGAACGGGGGACTCTCATGCTTGTACTGGCCCACGTGAGCGACATCCATATCGACAGCGAACCGCGAAGCATCGAGCGCGCCGCCCGAGTCTTCGACTACCTCAAAGGGCTGCCCGGCGAGATCGACGCGATCCTGGTGACTGGCGATCTCGCGGACCATGGACTGGCCGAAGAGTACGAGACAGTCGCCAAGTTGTTCTCGGGGCCACGAACGCTCTTGCATTGCCCGGGTAACCACGACTCACGCGGCCCATACCGCGAAATTCTGCTCGGCGAGAGCGCCAGCGACGAGCCAATCAACCGGGTGCACCGGGTCGGCGATGCTGTGTTCGCCATGTGCGACTCCAGCATTCCTGGCCGTTCGGACGGATTCCTCGCAGAGGAAACACTGACCTGGCTGGAGACTGTGCTCATCGAAGCCGATGACACCCCGGTGTTCGTGTGCTTCCACCACCCGCCAGTGGTGCTGCACGTGCCATTCGTCGACGGCATCAAGCAACACGGCGAAGAACGACTAGCTGCCTTGATCATGCGGTATCCCAACGTCGTCGCGGTTCTCTGTGGACACGCGCACACCGGCGCGACCACCACGTTCACAGGATTGCCGCTGCTCGTCGCGCCAGGTGTCGTGTCGACCCTGATGCTGCCATGGGAGACCGACAAGATCGTCGATCTCGATGCGCCGCCCTCGATCGCCTTCCACATCCTCGATGACGATCACCGGCTCACCACGCACTATCGCGTGATCTCACCAAGGCTTTAGTGGCAGCACAGCTTCAACGGTTCCGCCATCCGGGCCAGGCCGGGCTTCGCAGCGGCCACCGACCTCCGCCGCACGTTCGGACATCGAGGCCATTCCGACGCCCGGTGACCAGCCGTTCGGGCCAGGCCTGCCGTCGTCTCGCACGAGAATGTGAAGCTCCTCGCCGACAGTGATCCGCACCCGGACGTTTTCGGCACCTGAATGCTTGGCCGCGTTGTTGAGAGCCTCCGCGCTGATCCGGTAGGCGGCGACCTCGACGGCTGCGGGCAGCTCCGGCATGTCAGACGGCGCGTCGACGCTGACCGTCAACGGACGCCCGCCTTCCTGATAAGACAGCCGCTCCGCCTCCCGGTGCAGTGCGCCGACCAGCCCGAGCTCGTCCAACGCGGGTGGCCGGAGCCCTTCGACCAGGCGGCGGATCTCGATGATCGCGTCGCCGATGTCGCCACGCAGGCGCACCAGGAGGTCCACCGCGGTATCCGGGTCTGACCGAGCCAGGTTCCTGGCGGCGTCCGTCGCGTACGCGACGCCGCTCAACGTCGGTCCTAGCCCGTCGTGCAGGTCGCGACGCAGGCGGCGCCGTTCTTCCTCGCGCGCGGCGACAATCCGCTCGCGTGACTGCTGAAGTTCCTCGGACAGCATCGTCGCCCGCAGCGCGACGCCGAGCGGAATCGCCAGGACGGACAGTACGTGCATGTCCTGGCCACCCAACCGGTTCTGGCCTGGACGGACACCAATGACAAGTTCGCCGCTCGCCGCCCCCGACGCTGCCAACGGAACCACTTCCAGCACGCTGGCCGCGGACCCAGACGCCGCGACTTCCCGGCCCTGCAACCTGAATGCCACATACGGAAGCTGCAACGCATCGCGGACGGCAGTGAGCAGGTCGTCCAACGAGCCCATTTCGGCGTCTAGACGTGCACTCAGCTGGCTCAACGCTCGAACAGGGTCACGACGGTGTCCATAGAGCGCGCGGTCGAGTACCCGCTGCAGCCGGACCCTGACCGGGTTGAACAACAAAGCCACGGCGACAGCGACGAGCGCCGCCGCACCCAGGTGAGTCTCAAGGTTCAAGTCCTGGCCGAGAAACAAGACCAAGCCGGAGTAGATCGCGATCACGCCGACGGACAGCAGCAGATAGAGCATGCCCCGGGAAACCAGAAGCCGGACATCCAGCAACCGGTACCGCAGGATCGCGACCGAGATGGCCACAGGGAGCAGCATGGATGTCAGGAGCAGGAGGCCAGGGCCGAGCCGCACCAGCCACGGCAGGAATGCCCACGCGTTCGCGATCACCGCGAGCACAAGCCACAGCAGTTGCCGACGCAGCACCTCGTCGCCGCGGTGATAACGCAGCACCAACGACGCCGAGACGGCGACGTTCAAACCCAACCAGGTGATTCTGGCCGCAGGCCAACCAATGATGACGAACGGCGTGGCCGCGACAAGCGCCCACGCAAGCACCGCCCACCACGGCCCTGGCAATCGCCCAGTAGGGAACACCAGCAGCGCCAGCGGCAGTATCAGGGCAGCGGACAAGATCCACGCCTGCTGCCCGACGACGTCGCCGAGCGGGAGTGCGAGCGCACTGGCTGTCTGGGCCCAGCTGGCCGTCAGCAACAACCACCCGATCGGGTTCGTTGGCCGTTGCGCGGAGAGCAGAGCACCACACACTGACAAGGCGATACCCATGGTCGTGTTGGCGGCGACCGGTTGCCAACTCGTCCCTTCCGCTGCGGCCAAGACCAGAGCGACCGAGATTCCCGCGACGGCGACCGCGAACATCCCCCAAGCCAGGCTGGTCGTCAAGCGGTGTACGGAAGGGGGCACCACGTAATACTCCGTCGTCTCGGCCGATTTGTCCTGGGATCGGCGTCCCGATCTCGTCCGGACAGTTTCCCGCCCTTTCCCGGGCCCGACCCCTGCCGTTTGGGTGTCCGGATGCTCCAGAGTTGTCGTTGTCGGGGACACGGCGCAGACACCTTGCCACGGAGGACTAAGCACATGCGTACACGAGTCGGCGTCATTGTCGCAGCCGCGTTGTGTGTGCTCGGTCTCGCAGGTTGTGGAACGGCGGCAGTGCCTGGCAGCCCGCTATCCGCTGGTGCCGCGGGGCAACCGGTCAACGCTGATCCGAAAGCACTGATCGCCAACGCCGCGAAGACTACGCGAGACGAGCTCAGCTGCAAGGTCGAGGCGAAGCTGGAGTTCAAGGGACAGAGCGGACTTGGCGGCTGGACCAGCACGGGCGCGTTCGACTTCAAGAGCAAGCGTTCCAAGGTCGAGTCCGTGATGGACATGGGCGGCAAGAAGATGACGATGAACATCCTCTCCGACGGAGACGCCCTTTACATGCGGACAGCCACGGAGGGCGGCCCGGCGCCGAGGTGGTCCAAGACCGACTTGAAGCAGCTGGAAGCCTCGTTGGGGCAACTGGGCGGTGGAACCAAAGGCGGGGGTGTCAGCGGCGACCCGATGAGGTTCATCGACGAGATCAAGGAGATTGCGGACGTCACTCCGGATGGCACAGAGAACGTGCGTGGCGTGGCCACAACCCGCTACAACGTGACCGTCGATCCGGCCAAGATCCCCGCCGATGACATGGACACGTCCGGTATTCCCGCCGACGCGTCCAGCGCCATGAAGCTTTTCGTCGACAGCAAGGGAAGGCTCGCCAGGTTCTGGATGTCGATGTCCGGTGACGGCGAGGGCGGATCGATGACTTGGGACTTCTACGACTACGGGGTTCCGGTGAAGATCGACATTCCCGCACCGACCGAGGTCGACGGCAACTGAACCACAGACTGCCGATTGCCGTCCCCCCCCCAGCCGGCGATCGGACAGAGAATCACCCCGCCCCGTCCTTGGGCGGGGTGATTTTCCATGCGCTGAACAGGGAAACAACAAGCGAACAGTCAAGCCGAGCACCAATGAAACCCAAAACTGTCAGACCCCCGCGCTACTGTCGCGCACATGGAACAAACCAAGCCCGATACCAGGGCAATAGCATCGATTCACGTTGCCGAGCAACAGATCGCCCGCTGGCACGCCGCGCAGATCCGCGACTTCGCGAGGTTCGTGGAGTGCAGGCCGCCTGGCCGTCCAGGCATCAAACTCGCTGACGGCGCACCGGAAGAGGTCGCCGCTGCCCTGAACATGTCGATAAGGACTGCCATCAACCGAATACTCGAAGCCGACTACATAGTTCGTCGACTACCCGCGACGCTCAACGCCTTGGAACAAGGCATCATTGACTTCGCACGAACACGCGCGACTTGTCAGGTCACCAGAGGACTGTCCGATGAGGACGCTCTGAAGGTGGAGAATGCCGTGCTCGCCTATGGGCCACATGCGACTTATCAGGAGTATCGCCGCGCGCTACGGCGTCAGGCGATGAAGGTCGACCCTGAAGCCGCCGAACGAAAACGAAAACAAAAACAGGAACAGCGCGACGTGGTGACACGTAAGGCCGAGGACGGCTCGGCCAAGATCGTCGCGACGTTGCTGGCCAGCGAAGCGGAAAGTATGTACGACGTCTTGAATCACTTTGCTCACAAGGCAAAGAGTCCCGACGACACTCGAACGCTCGCTCAACGAAGGGCCGACGTGCTACTCGATCTCATCGTCGGCAAGCACATGCAACGAGTACGGGCCAATATCAACGTCACCGTGCCGCTGACCACCTTGATCGGATTGAACAACCAACCGGGTGAACTTTCCGAGTACGGCCCCATCACCGCAGAGCAATGCCGTGCTCTCGCCAAGAACGGTGTCCTCAGGCGACTGATCACCGATGACTTCGGCAAAGTGCTGGATGTCAGCCCGTATCGCTACGCGTCTCAGGGACTTGCCGAGCGAATCAAGATGCGGGACCGCACCTGCCGACAGCCCGGCTGTCGTGTGCCCGGACGAAAGTGCGATGTGTACACGCTGTCGAAGAAGAAAGACGGTCGTCGAAGGCGCCTTCGAGAACAAGACTATCTATTGCTCTGCAAGCGACACAGGTTGATGTACGCGCGGGCGAAAGGTTGGGTCCTCGCTCAGCCTGAACCCGGTCGCGTGATCTTTGTGACGCCCACAGAACAGGTACGACAGAACGTGGCGGAGCCATATGAAGAACCTGCTGCTTAGCGGCCCAAGCCTGCTTCCCTTGCCCGCACGATCGCCGCTGCCCGGTCCACGACCCTCAGCTTGGCGAAGATCGCCGAGATGTGGTTGCTTACGGTCTTAGGCGCCAAGTGCAGTTGCCGGGCGATCACGGCGTTGCCGAGTCCTGCTGCCACTAGGTCGAGGACCTCGCGCTCGCGTGCGGTTAAGTCAGGGAACGGTTCAGCAGTCCGTGGTGTGGCGAGCAGATCCAGAACTCGGTGCGCCACGTTCTGACCGAAGATGGCCTCGCCCGCCGCGACACCGCGTACTGCACGGACAATGTCCTCCTGGCCAGCGCCTTTGAGGATGTAACCCCTGACGCCCGCGCGCATCGCCGACACCACCGACTCGTCGTCGTGGAACATCGTGAGCACAAGCACCGCCACCTCGGGGGCGGCTTGCACGACCTCACGAGTGGCGGCGATTCCGTTCAAGTCAGGCATCTGGAGGTCGACGAGCAACACATCCGGCCGGTGTTTCACCGTCTCGTCAACGGCCTCGCGGCCGTTGGTCGCCTCGGCGACAACCGTGATCCCTTTGACGGAGGAGAGCAATGCCATCAACCCGCCACGAACTACCGGGTGGTCGTCCGCGAGGACGACTGTCAGTTCTTTCTCCGGTGGCAGCGATGTCATGGCGTCTCCGTCGCTTTCGGCGGGACTCCGTTCCACACCAAGCGTGTGGTGGGCTGACACGGCCTGCATCCTTGGATCGTCTCGCTGGCGGACACCCAAGCAGTAGGGACTACGCACCTATCCCGACCGGGAAACCTTCCCGGTCGCGGTCTAGATCCGCTGGAGGTCCGTCTGAGATTCGAGACTGCCGACACTGGTGTGTTCCTCCGGATTTATCGGTCGTGCACGGACGCGACTTGCTGGCTTTTGCGGCCGGTGAGCACCGTGATCGCCAGCTTGGTCGGGAGGTCGGTGCTGGTTATCTCGGTGAGCCCCGCGTCGGCGAGCCAGCCGTGGTAGGCGTCTGGTTGGTGGACAGCACCGGCCTGCGTCCGCAGGTACAGCGACAGCTCTTGCATCGCTGAGCCTGGCGAGCCGGCAAGGGTGTCGATGATGGCCAGGACGCCGCCCGCAGCCAATGCTGGAGTGAGTCGCTTGATCAGCGCGGATCCGTTGGAGCGGTCGAAGAGGCTGCACACTTGCGCCACGACAATCAGGTCGTAGGTGCATGGTTCAAGGGGTGTGGTGAGGACGTCGCCAGCGAGGAATGTGTAGCGGTCGGTCAGGCCGGCTCGAGTTATCGCGCGGCGGGTCGAGGGCAGGATCTCCGGTAGGTCCAGCGCGGTGACGTGGCTTTCCGGATACCGCTGGCAATACGAGATCGTCCACGGTTCTGAACCTGCGCCGACGTCCAGGATTCGGGTCGCGGCTGGGAGCGTTGTGATGGCTTGGTCGACGGCATCGCCCCAGAGGCCGGCGAGGAACGCCATCGTGCGCGGGTAGATGGCGTTGCCAGGAGATGCGGAGTTCGCGTCGTAGACGGGGATGCCGGTTCGGACGGCGTCGGGAAGGTGGTCCCACAACGGGATGAGTGGGTGCAGGGCGGCAAGACCGGTCAGCACCGGGCGGTAGCGGCCGTCCGGGAGTTGTTCGACGAAGCCGCCTTCTGCAAGGGCAGCGAGTACGACTCGTACGCCGCGTTCTGTGGCGCCGCAGGTGCGGGCGAGCTCGGCTGGGTCGGCGGGTTCGCGGTCGATCCGGTCGAGCAGGCCCAGCCGGACGGCGGTGGAGAAGGCGGCGACTTTGCCTGCCGCGTCGGTGAGGTTGAGGTACGGTGTGCTCACGCCTCGACCTCCACGACTCCCCGGACACCGTCCACTATGACCATTTGGCCGTCGTGCAAAGTGGAGGTTGCGAACCCGGTTGCGACTACCGCGGGGATGCGGTATTCGCGGGCGATGATGGCCGGGTGCGACAACGGACCGCCTGCGTCGGTGACGATCGCGCCGGCTGATGGGAACAGCATGGACCACGATGGCCGGGTTGTTGGGCAGACCAGGACGTCACCGGCCTTCAGCTTGCTGAACTCGTCGTCCGACTTGATGACCTTTGCGACGCCCCGGTATCGGCCTGCTGAGCCGGAAATGCCAGTCAGCGCTGAGGTTTTCGGGTCAGCGACCCTGTTGCTGAGTTTTGGCGCCAGCACGCGATCGGCCGCCCAGATGATGGCGTCGGTGCTGGTACGCAGATCTGAGCGAAGCCACCGTGTGTCGGGGTGGCCGTGGTCTTGGCCGTAGCTTGACGGTCCTGGGTTGGCGAGGGTCCACTCGCGTTCCCCTTTGCGCAGAACGACAAGTGTTTGCGTGCCGGAGCCGTCTTGCAGTGCGGCGAGGGCTTCGTCGGCGCTGAGGAAGAACACGTCGGCTTGGGCGTCGATTTGGCCGTTGTGTTCCAGGCGCCGTCCGACCTCCAATGCCGCGTACCTGAGCAGTGCTGTGGGGCTGTCGATGGTGAAGAAGACGTTGTCCTCACGAACTGGGTAGGCCTTGGTGGCGCGCGAGAGTGCGCGCTCGAACCAGGCCAGTTCGCGGCCACGCAAGGAATTGCGGGCTTCGGCGGTGGCCTCGGCGCGTTTGCGGGCGAGGGCGTCCGCGCTGGTCGTGGGGTTGTATCCGCGGGCGACTTGGTCTTGGAGCAGGCGCCAGGCTAGGCCAGGGAGTTCGGCGATCGTCGGGTTTGCCAGTTCGACGGTGAGCGATCGGCAACCGTAAAGCCGCGCGTATTCCGCGAATTCTGGGGAGTCTTCGCTTTTGCCGGCGAGTGCTGCGAGTTTTCTGGCTGGTTCGCTGGTCCTGGGTGAGAGTCCGGCTAGGAGATTGTCGATGTCGTTCTGCTGCCAGCCAAGCAAGTCGCGACAGGCCGTGGCCAGGTCCGCCAGGGCGAGCCAGTTCGCGATGTTGACGCGGAAATGGGTGCTTGTGCCGTCGTCCGACAGTTTGCGGGCTGCCGCGAAGTGGGTGATGAGCTGGTTGGTGTCCATCGCTGCCAGGTCAGCGTCACGCAGTTCAGCGATTCGGTGTTCGAATTCGGGCTGCCACTCAGTGATCCAGCGGTCGATCAGCTCGTCCGCGTAGTGGCTGCGGGCGGCTTCTTTGGAACGGCGCATCCGGGCGCGGCTCGCTGGGGACAGCCAAAGCAGCAACGGCATCAGCCAGCCGGGTGGGGGCGGGACGTCCGGTTTCCCGCCCACCGGCTGCATCGAGAAGTAGTGCCAGCCGCCGATCGAGATCAGGTGCGGCTCGACGAGCAGGCCGTGATCAACGCAGGCCTGTTTGAAGGCACTATCGACCGTCATCACCGATTCGGTCATGGGTGTGAGGGGCATCGGCATGTGCGCCTCCTCGCGCTGCCAGAGACCCGGCGGTACCCGCAGTTCTATCGGCACCTGTTCGACGGGCACGTCGTCGATCAGCCCCCACTTGTTCTCCATGGCCGAATCGTGGCTATTGCGGTGCACGCGCGCTATCCGTGGCACCACGTAATCTCGGCCGCTCGTCACCCGGCGAAACGAGTCATGTATCCGTGTTTGGCTGGTCGGCCTGGCCGGAGGTACATCGTCGCTGGCACTTCCGAGCGGACGCCCAGTTGGTCGAGCAAGGCAAGGTCGTCCCTGATGTAGTGATGGGTGGCCAGCCTGCCGTCGCGGCCTTCGTAGAAGTGGATCTGCTCGACGTCGACCTTGCGCCTTGTGGGCGCCACCCCGACGATCTCGCCTACGTGGACGCCGGTGAGGCGGACCCGCAGCACCACTGTGGACCCTTCGGCGACGAGGCCGAGTACTTCCGACCGTGGGTCGGCCAGCGCTGCACGCAGCTGCCGGACCGCGGTCTTGTATCCCTCCGGGCCGGGCGGCATGTCTCGCTCGGCGAAGTCGGGTGTGAGCAGGTCATCCACGCCCGCCAGGTCGCCGGTGTTGAAGGCGTGGTTGAGCGCGAGGACGTGGTTCTTGTACCGCGAGTTGGGCGCAGACCGATCGCTCATATTGGAAATCCTGCTCCGCGTCGGCCATTCGGGGTATCCGTGGCACTACGGAATCCGGTACGTAGACCTCGCACGTTCGGCCCGTCCGGTTGCGTGGCGCGCATCAGACCGGGAGCTCTTCCACGCTGGTGAAGACCTGTTTTCCCTCGGCACGGGCTTGCTGGACCATCTCGTCAGCCCCTGCCGACGGCCCGCCGATCCGCAGCACGGCGTCGCATCGGGACAGCAGCTGGCGGGCTATCGGGTGGAAGATCTCGTCGAATTCGGCGTCGCCGACTCGGGTCGATCCGGCCAGTTGGATCAACGGGAGGGCCAATGCCTCGCCGGTGACTGGCAGGTGCCCGGCCCGGAACACCCGCAGTGCGGCTTGGTTCATCGTGTCGACGTTGGCCGCGAGCTTGTCGGGGTCATCGCCGGTGCCCGATCGGTACGGTCCGGCGACCAGGATCATCAGGGACATGGCTGCTCCTTCAGGCCAGCACGACGTCGACGCCGGCGTCGCGGATGTCGTTCAGGGTTTCCATGGCGGGGCCGGGCCCTGGGTCGTCGGTCACGAACGTGTCGACGTCGCCAAGGCCAGCCACTCGGGCGAAGGCGCGTACGCCGAGCTTGGTCGAATCAGCCACCACGATCGTCTTGTTGCCGCGGCAGCGCGCGTGCTGCTTCACAGTCGCGTCTTCCATCGAGAATTCCGACCACCCCAGCTCGCGGTGTACGGCGCCGATGGACATCACGAAGGTGTCGAACCACAGTTCTTCCAGCATCCGCAGCGTCATGTGGCCGACGAGACTGCGTTCGCCGGGACGTGATTCGCCGCCGATGACCAGCAGCCGGATACCGGGCTGGTCGGCGAGGCGTTGCGCGGCCTGCAGGCTGAGCACGGCGACGGTCAGCGGCGCGCGGGCGATGAGGCTGCTTGTCAGGGCCGCTGTGGTCGTTCCGGCGTCGAGCAGGATGGTTTGGCCGGGTTCGATCAGTTCGGCGGCTGCCGCGCCGATCCGGTGTTTGATCGCGGCTTGCCATGGTTCGCGCGCGGCGAAGCCCGCTTCCTCCGCGGGCGCGGCGAGGGCGACCGCTCCGCCGCGGACCCGTTGGACCAGGCCCTTGGCTTGGAGTTCGTCGAGGTCGCGGCGCACGGTCATCAGGGAGACGCCCAGCCGGGCGGCCAGTTCGTTCAGCGAGATCCGTTCGGCACCGCGTACCAGCCGCAGGGTGAGGTCGAGTCGATCAGCGACGGCCATGGCCTGTTTCTATCATGATGTTGGTAGATGTGATAGGTCGATGTTATATGTTCGCCGTGTACGGTTGGCCTGGTCGAACGCGGATTTCGGGGCAAAACGTTGCCTGACGTTGGCAGTGTCGTCGGGGTCGCAGTGACTTACTCACCACTAGGATGAGCGAGTGAGAGTGGCGCGCATGAGTGACCAGCCTTCCGTTGGCGGTCGGCCGCTCAGTTGGATTCGCCGCCCATGACCGGACCGGCAGAACGGGAACTCAACCGCCTCGGCCTGTTCTACGCCGTGGTCATCCGTGCTGTCGTCGCTGCGCTCTGCAGCCTGATCTCGTGGGCCACCACCACGCCACGGGACTTTCTGCTTGCCACCTTGGTTGTTCTTGCCTTCAACGGGTGGAACGTGCTGTTTGCCGTCCGCATGCTGCGCCGTCAGCAAACCTGGCTACTCGTCGCCGATCTGCTCGTGATCACTGGCGTCTGCCTGGCCCAGGTGTGGACGGCCGCGCCCGAGATGCAGGCAGACCGGGTGAGCTGGGTGCTCGTCGCGACTTCGATCATCGTCGTGGCGTACCAGTTCCACACGTCCACGTGGGTTGGCGCCGTGGCCGCGCTGGTGATCCTGGCCGCCTACCTCGTCGGCGGGGTGCTCGCGAAGCTGCAGGACTGGACCGTGGTCGTGCCCATCGGTTCATGGATGGCCGTCGAAGCGGTCCTTGGGCGTGGCCTCTACATCCTGGTGCGGCGCGGTGGCCGGGCCGCGGATCGCGAGTTCGAACGTGGGGAGCGGGTCCGGCGTGAATCCGCGGTCGCGACCGCACGTCGCGCCGACGAGCGTGAGTACCTTGCGGCCTTGCATGACACGGCGTCGGCCACGTTGCTCATGGTTGGCGCAGGTGTGGCGAGGCGGCAGGAGACGTGGCTTTCCGAGCAGGCCGCCCGCGATCTCAAGGTCATCCAGGGACATGTCGATCCCGCGGACGGCGAGGTCGATCTGACTCCGATGCTGCGTGACGTCGTCGAGCACGTTCCGGTGCGGATCGAGTGGCACCTGCAGGACTCGTTGATGCTGCCCGCGGTGGTGGCCGTCGCGTTGTGCCGGGGCGCTCGCGAGGCGTTGACGAACGTCGTCCGGCATGCCGATGTGGACGTTGCCCAGGTCTCCGTCTCCCGGACTGCCCACGGCGTGGTGCAGGTCCGGATCCTGGACCGGGGCAAGGGCTTTGACCCAGCCAAGACTTCAGGCCACGGCTATGGAGTGACAGGTTCGCTGGTCGAGCGCATGGCTCGATTGGGCGGCCAGGCGATTGTCACCAGTGCGCCTGGCCAGGGCACCGAGGTCATGCTGGAGTGGCCCGATGCACGCGCCTGAGCAGTACGACGTTCCTGGCCACGCCGAGGACGTCGCCACCAAGTACATGCGGGGCATGCGGTGGAGCTCGGCCGCGATCAGCCTGGTTGTCATTTATGGCCTGTCGCTGCCGAAGCTGTTCAACCATTGGGATTCCTACCGGCCGGTCGAGGTCCAGATCCTGGTCGTCGTCGTGCTGACAGCGGTCTCGGTGATCGCAGCCTCGGACCGGATCGTGCGGCGGTGGCGGTGGTGGTTGGTCGCGATCGTGCTGGTGGCCTCGGTCGCGGCCACGTTGACGGTCGCTCCGAATGACCGACTGGGGATCGCGCATTGGTCGGACGGCGTGGTCGGGTGGCCACTGGTCCTGCTGACCATGGGACGGTCGGTCTGGCTGTTCACAGGCTTGCTCGCGGCCCACTACCTGCCAGCTTTCGGGCTGGCCATTTTCGACGGCCCGGCGGATGTCACGTTCGCGGGCGCCGTCAATACGACCGTGGTCTCTGCGGCGTTTCAGGTCGCGGTCATCCTGTTCGCCAACGCGCTACGCCGGGTGGCCATGTCGGTGGCCAAGGTGGCGCGTGAGGAGGAGCAGGTGCGGACTACCGAGGCCGTCGCGGGCCAGCTGCACGAGGATCGCAAGGACCGGTACGCGGCGCTCGCGGAGACCACCGCGCCGGTCCTAGCTGGACTGGCGTCCGGGACGTTTGATCCCGGCGACGAGTCTGTCCGGCGGGCGTGCGCGATTGAGGCCGCGCGGATGCGCAGGCTCTTCGGCGAGGCCACGGTGAGTCCTGATCCGTTGGTGGACGAACTGATGGCGTGTGTCGGCCTGGCCGAGCGAAATGGGGTCTCGGTACGGTTCTCCGAGCGGGGCGAGCGGCCGCCGGTGCCTGTCGCGATGCGCCGGTTGCTCACCGAACCCGCTGTCGCGGTGCTGGCCACGGCGCGTGGCGACGTCCGGCTCACGGTCGTTGGCGCGGGGGAGCAAGTCACCGTCAGCGTGGTGGCGGATTCCGTGCCGGATGCCGTTCCGATTGTGGACAACGATGAAATCACCACTTCGACCGTGACGGCGGGGGACCGGTTGTGGGTGCAGGCGACCTGGAGGGGCCGCGGATGACGAGCATCGTCGTGGTGGACGACCACCCCGCTGTGATCGCGGGAGTCAAGGCTTGGTGTCAGGCCGCCGATCCGCCGATCGAGGTGCTGGATTCGGGATCCAGCGTGTCGGTGGCGTGGCTGGACCCTGGCGACCGGGCTGACGTGGTCGTCCTCGACCTGCAGCTGGACATCACTGGTCCGGCGTATGGCGACCTCAAACGGCTGGTCGACGCGGGACGCCAGGTGGTCGTCTACACGATGCGCGAGGACCGCGAGACGGCGCTGACGTGCCTGGACATTGGCGCCTTCACGTACCTCACCAAGGCCGAGGGAGAGGACCACCTCGTCGCCGCCATCCACGCTGCGGCGAGCAACACCCCGTACACGCCGCCTGCCTTGTCGGGTGCGCTGGGCACGGACACGAGGGCGAACCGGCCGAATCTGACACAGCGCCAGATTGACGTGCTGCTCGAGTGGTTCCACTGCGAGTCCAAGGAAATGGTGGCGCAGAAACTGAACCTCACGGTCAGCACGGTCAACGGGTATCTCGACCGGGTCCGGGTGAAGTACGCCAACGTCGGCAGGGAGGCGCCGACCAAGGCCGCTCTGGTCGCCCGCGCCATCCAGGACGGCATCGTCAAGGTCGACGAGCTTTGAGGGGCGATTGACTGTCAGCACCCGCCCCTCGGCTCGCCTAGCGTTCTGGCCAGCGACCCGAATGGGGAGGGAGATCCATGGCCGCCACCAGGATCCCGGTCGGAGTGATCGAGGACCATCCGCTCTACCGCGCCGCGGTCGCCCAGTTGCTGGCCGACGCGCCGGACATCGAAGTGGACGCGGTCGCCGGGTCAGTGGCCCAGTTCGCCGCCCACCGCCAGAACTCGGCGGGTGTGGTGGTCCTGGATTTGTGCCTGCCCGGCGTTCAAGGCTCGTCGGCGGTGGTCGAGGTTGTCGCCATGGGCCATCGCGTGCTCGTTCTCTCGGCCTACTCGGGGCGTGCCGAGGTGCTTGGCGCCATGGCTGCCGGTGCGCGCGGGTACATGTCGAAGGACTCGGACGGCGCCGAGATTCTGCACGCTGTCCGGCGGATCGCGGGCGGCAACAGCTACGTCAGCCCGATGCTGGCGGCACACGTGCTGGACGCCATTCCTGGCAAGGACAACGGCATGGTGATCGAGTTGTCCGCGCGCGAGCGCCAAGTGCTTTCCCTGGTGGCGGCCGGGGAGCGGGATCAGGACATCGCTGAGGCGCTGGACATCAGCATCCGGACCGTACGGTCGTATCTCGACCGGATCCGGGACAAGACCGGGCAGCGTCGGCGGCCTGAGCTGACCAGGTATGCCATCGAGAAGGGCGTTGCGTACGTGCCGGTCGTGCCGGTGTGACGATGGAGATTCTCATCGCGGTGCTGGCGGTCGGCGCCGCTGGTGTCGCGGCGTATCTGATTGGCCTATGGCGTGGACGTGTGGCGGAACGCGCTGAGCTCAACCGCTACATCCACGACAACGTCCTGCAGGCGTTGGAAGCCATGGCGATGCGGACGCCGTCGGATTCGGTCGACGCCGAGGCGAAGCTCACCGAGTTCCGGAACCTGGCCAGGGCGCAGGCGATCGCGCTGCGGCGTGGCTTCGATGAGCTCGCGGTCGGTGGGCGGTTGACCGAGGACCTGGCGGCCGTGGCTACGGATCTGGCGCGTGAAGGGTTGCGCGCGCAGTTGGTGATGGCCGAGATCGACGACCAGTTGCCGGAGGCACGGCGGAAGGCCGTGCGTGACGCGACCAAGGAAGCCCTGCGCAACACCTTGAAGCACGCGCAGACCACCCAGGTGACCGTTCGGGTGGAGGAGCGGGACGGCGGGATCGCGGTCACCACGCGCGACCACGGCGTTGGTTTCGACATGGCGCAACGACCACGCGGGTTCGGGATCAACGAGTCGATCATTGCCCGGCTGAGCCAGGTGGGTGGATATGCCGACATCGTGTCCCGGCCCGGCGGCGGTACGCGGGTCACCTTGTGGGTGCCTAGATAGAGCGTCAGGTGCGGGCGAGTTTGCGCAGCCGGAACCCGAGGCCGATCAGGACAACGCCGTAGACCAGCGCGAACACGCCGATGAACGCGGCGATCGCGGCGACGCCGAGCGCCGGCCACAGCAGGACCAGCACACCGAAGATCGCCGAGAGCAGGCCAGCCAGGCCGAGCAGGAGTTCGCCTTCGATCTGCTTGCGCAGCCGGATCGCGGCGGCGATCTCGGCGATGCCCGTGACCAGGGCCCACGCGCCGACCAGGATCGCCAGGGCGGCCACCGTGATGCCGGGCCAGACGATCGCGATGATGCCTGCCGCGATGCCGAGGATCCCGCCGAAGACGCGCATGCCGCGGTTGGATTTGTCCGGGTTGCGGAACGCGTCCATCAGCAGGCCGATTCCGTCGACCAGGGCGTAGACACCGAAGACGATCGCGAAGGCCAGCGCGGTCAGGCCCGGCCAGATCAGCGTGAACAAGCCGAACAGCACGGCGAGCACGCCGCGCAGCACCACAAGGCCCCACGCTTTGGGCAGGTCCATCACAACAATCGGGTCGCTGGCATTGGGGCTGGTCATGGCTGCCTCCCGGGGGGCTCTTGTCCGGGACATTCTCACCTGGAGTGACCAGTTGTGCACTCGGACGACTCGTCTTACAAAGTCACAACTCGACGTCGTCGCGGCCTTGGCTGGCGTGACCTGGCCACTCGGCAACGGCCCACCGCCCAACCAGTGGCTGAGCTCAGGGCGAGGTGGCGCCGTCGTCGCGCCATCGGGCGTTGTAGCGCTCACGCTCCACCTGCTTCATCGCTTTACGGACCTGCGATGCGTATTCATCCGGGTAGCCGTGGCGGGTGACGCGGCTGTCGACGCTGTGGGTCGAGAAGACGAGCGAGTAGTACAGGCCCGCGTACACGCCAAGGCCGAGGCCGACAAGGACGATCATCAGGTCGAAATCCATCATCACGGCCAGCACCAGGTACAGCGCCGCCAGGATCGGCGCCATGAACACGAGGCGTCTGAGCACGTGCCGGATCAGCCATGTCGGCACGGTCGCGTCGTGCAGCACCCATTCGCGATAGCGGTCTGGCAGTTTGCCGCCAACCGCGTACCACAACCACAGCGCGGGATTAGGCCGTTTCACACTCATGGGGTACCACTCCCGTCCAAGTACACACACCCGCCCGCGTCAAGTGTGCGCTGTCGCAGGTTCGCGTTCCCAGCCAGCATCTGGGTAAGTGACGTTGGCGACTGTGCCGTCCGCAGCACCGCCACGAGGTACGCCACTTCTCCCGATGGCAGCGCGACAGCTGGCGCGGTGATCAGGCGGGTGTCGAACGGGTAGATCAGGATCGTTCCCGTTGGACCGACGTCGCCGATGGACGCCACGAAACCCGGGACCGCTGCCTCTGGCAGGAACACGTTCAGCCACGGATGGGGTTTGTCCATGTCCTCGAGCACGAGTCGGTTGGCGAATTCGGTGTACGAGACTTCTTCGTCGAGCGGGAGGTCCAGGGCGGGCGTGGAGTAGGTCGCCAGTGAGATCTCGAAGGTGCCGTCCGGAAGCGCCATGCCTTCGAGGTAGTCGAAGCGGCGGGACTCCATCAGTTCACGTTGGGCCGTCATGAATGGCGCCAGGGACGAGAACGGGAGCTTGTAGCGGTAGACGCGCGACGGCGCGGGCACGAGCCGCAGGGTGGCCGACACAATGATCCCGTGGCCGCCGTAGCCGCCACGGACCAAGTCGAACAAAGGCGCCCCGGAATCGCATGTCTCAAGCACCCCGTCGGGAGTGAGCACATCCAGCGACACCACGTTGTCGACTTGCATCCCGTGGCGATGCGTCATTCCGCCGATTCCACCAACCGAAAGCGTGCCGCCGACCGACAGTTCCAGATAGTCGGTCAGCACCGGCGGGGTGAGGCCGGCTTGCAGTGCCGCCGCGAGTACCGAACTCCAGCGGGCGCCCGCACCTGCTGTGACCTGGGTGCCTGTCACGTTGACCGTGTCGAGGCCGCGCATGTCGACCACCACGCCGTCGGAGATCTGCGCTTGTCCTGCGGTGGAATGACCTTCGCCTCGGGGACGGAGGCGCACTCCTGTGGCCAGGGCGTCCTTGATTTCTCCCACGGTTCGCGGGCGCAGGACGCCACGGGGTCTGGTGTGCACGATGTGGCCGAAATCGTCTGCTGCCCAGGACAAAACGGCGTCGTCCGTATTGATCACGCCCTCATTATTCGCCGTCACGCCCGGTGGACGGCGGTGATCCAGGAATCGCGTCCGCAAGGATCTTGGAATCCCGCCGCGGGCCTTGGACCGGTCCAATCTGGTGGCCGGAAACCCCTAAGGAACGTCTTCGCAGTTCAACGGATTCTTTCGAACTGGTGTTCGTAACCGGGATAGTCCGGCACACGCCCAAAAGGGCGATTGACCGGCCAGCGAACAACAGCGACTCTCTTAATTGACGGTCGCCGCCGGTGCGGTTCGCGGGGAGTCACACCGTGTGCGCCCAGAGGGAGGCTCCTATGAAGAGTCTGGGTTGTGAAGCGTCGATCCCGTCATTGCATGACCATCCGGAAATAGGTCAATCGCCCGCATAGCGCGGATCCTCCTTTTTATATTCGCAGGCCACGGGCCGTCAGCCCTGCTTATCAGACGGCCCGGCGGTCGCGCACACCCCACTTCGAAAGGGGGATGCGATGAAACCAGCCGCACCTGTGTCAACCGCGGTTGTCTTCTTGCTCGCGTTGAACCTCCGACCAGCTGTGACCAGTCTCGGAGCCGCTCTCGAAGATGTGTCGGCAGAGCCGGGAATGACCGCGGCGATCGGTGCCGTGCTTGTGGCGTTGCCTTTGTGGGCAAGCGGAATCGGTGGCTGGGGCACGCCTTGGCTGCGTAAACGCGCCGGAATTCACCACGCGGTCACGTGCGCGCTCATCATTCTTGGCATCTCGTTGGTCCTGCGAGTCCAAGGTGGTCCCATACTTCTGCTCTCCGGGACTTTGCTCGCATGTCTTGCAATTGCAGTCGTCGGCACTGTCCTGCCAGTCCTCGTGCAACCCGCGTCGTCGGGCACGAGAGCCAGTTACACGCTCGCACTGGGTTTCGGCAGTACGATAGGCGCACTGGTCACGCCCACATTGGTCGCGGCATTCTCCTGGCAGTTCGCATTGGCGTGCTGGGCTTTGCTCGCCGCGATCACTGTCCACGTGTGGCAGAGCGCGCCACGGTCCAGCATGGTCTTCGCGCACAGCGCGGTCAGCCCGAGAAGGCTCTTCCATTCCCGCCCGGCATGGCATCTGACTGTCTATTTCGGACTGGTGTCCACGTTGACTTTCCTGGTCATGGGCTGGTTGCCGGTGATATTGCGGGACGCCGGGCTGTCCGCGAGCACCGCCGGTTTCTGCCTGGCGCTGTCGATGGCGATGGGCCTGCCGATGATGTGGCTCGTGCCGTTCTGTGTACACAAATGGCGCAGCCAATGGGTCCTGGTTGTACTACTTGTCGCCGTGAACGCCATTGGTGTGGTCGGATTGCTTGTCGCACCCGCATTCCTGCCGTGGGTGTGGTCGATCGGCCTCGGTATCGGCATGGGCGGCCTCGCGATGGCGCTCACCATGATTTCGGTTCGTACGGCAGGCAACGCCGATGTGACAACCGCGCTGTCCGGAATGGTGCAAGGCCTCGGCTATTTCATCGCTGGAGTGGGCGCGTTGGCGTGCGGCCTGGTGCACAGCATCACTAACGGCTGGACGGCGCCGCTGGTGATGGCCCTTGTCGTGCTTTGCGGACAGGTGTGGTGCGGCGTTCGGGCCACCCGGCCGGACACCATCGCTCCCAAGCCGCAACCCGTTCCGGAGCCGACCACGATGCTCCCCGAACCCACGATTCCGTTGCCGCGCATGCCGATCATGCCGGTGCACCCGCAGGAACGAGTCGGTCAGGAGGGTTGACGCCGGTAGTCGCCGCTGCGGCCGCCGGATTTCGCCTCGAGCCGGATGTCGCCGATGACGATGTCCTTGTCCACCGCTTTGCACATGTCGTACACGGTCAACGCGGCAACACTCACCGCAGTGAGCGCCTCCATTTCCACGCCGGTCTTCCCGGTCACGGAAACGGTCGCGGTGATGGCCAATGTGCTCGGCCCGTTCGGCTCCAATTCGACGGACACACTGTCGATTCCGAGTGGATGGCACAACGGGATGAGCTCGCCGGTTTTCTTCGCCGCCATGATCCCGGCGATCCGCGCGGTCGCGAACACGTCGCCTTTCGCGATCTTGCCGCCCGAGATCAGCTCGAGCGTCGCCGGCTTCATGTGCACCGCGCCTGCCGCGACCGCGACCCGGTGGGTCACGGCTTTCTCGCCGACGTCCACCATGCGAGCCCGGCCAGCCGAGTCCAGATGGGTCAGGCCTGGTGTGTCGGACACGTCATCCTCCGCGAGTGTGCATTTCTAGGTGGGGGTCCCGTTTCAGATTCTCGAGGCTGACGAAGACCTGCCCATGAGCGCGCTGGCCAACCCGTTCGACGGCGCCGCGATCGCGTCGTTGCTGCCAGATTCCGGTGATCAGGTCGCGCAGGTCGTCCAGCGACGCGCCGTCGCGCAAAGGTGTTCGCAGGTCAGTGCCGGTCATCGCGTACAGGCACCGCAGCCACATCCCGTCCGCGGTCAGCCTGCTGCGATCACAGGTCGCACAGAATGGCTGCGTGGTCGAGGAGATGATTCCGAAAACCGTTCCGTCCGGAAGTTGAAAACGGTCCGCTGGCGCCACATCCGTTTTGTGAAGTTCTTCGACGGAACCGTACGCTTGCGCCAAATTTTCCAGAATTTCCTGGCGTGAGAAGACTTTTTCCGGCGTCCATCCGGTTGCCCCGCCGACGTCCATGTACTCGATGAACCGGACCTCCGCCGACATGTTCTTGCCGAATTCGATCAGGTCGGCCAGTTCGTCCTCGTTGAACCCGCGCATCACCACGGTGTCGATCTTCAGATCGGTCAGCCCGGTCGCCACCGCCGCGTTGATCCCGGCAAGCACGTCGGGATGGGTGCCACGCCTGGTCAGCTGGGAGAACCGGGACGGCTGCAAGGTGTCGAGGCTGATCGTCAGCCTGTGCAGGCCCGCTTCGCGCAACTGTTCGGCGTGCCTGGACAGCAGCACGCCGTTGGTGGTCATCGCGAGGTCCTTCACGCCGGGCAGCCCGGACAGCCGCTGGACCAGCTCGGGCAGGCCGCGCCGCAGCAGCGGCTCACCGCCGGTCAGCCGCACCTTGTCGACCCCGAGCGAGACGAAGGCCTCGGTGATGCGTTCGATCTCCTCGAAGCTCAGCAGGTCCTCGCGCGGCAGCCAGGCGTACTCCTCCTCGGGCATGCAGTAGCGACACCGCAGGTTGCACCGATCGGTGAGGGATATTCGCAGCGCGCCCATCGGGCGACCGAATACGTCGACTGGAATGCCGTCCACACCCCAGCTTAACCCTCCTATGTGGGTGGCAGTGTTCGTCGCCGATGTAACGAAGGCCTCGCTGACAGGTGATCGACAGCTGGAATTCCGGATGATGGAAGCAGCGGCGCCGTCCTCGGTGCGGCTCGACCAAACCCGCGAGGATCTGCGAAAACGCGGATCGGAATTGTCTAGACCATTTAATAGGGCAGATCAAGCCTTTCCAGTTGCCAATTGACACACGTACCGGACAAGTGGTGTGATTCGCCTACTGTTAGGAAAGTTTCCTATCCAATTCAGCAAGTTCCAGCGCCCACAACTGAACAAAGAGTAACTCGTCAAGCCGCCGCCCCCAACCCCTGCAGGAGGCATCAGTGGCACGCTCGAGATGGATCGCGGCCGTGCTCAGCCCCGCGCTGATCACGACGGCGATCGCTGCAGCCGTGTTCACCATTCCGCAAACAGCTTCAGCTGCTCCCGTCACGTACCAGTCCGAGGACGCGACGATCTCCCAAGGCGTGGTTGAGTCCAATCACAACGGCTACACCGGCTCAGGGTTCGTCAACTTCGACAACCTGACCGGCAGCTACGTCGAGTACACCGTCAACGCGGCGGCAGCCGGCAGCCACTCGCTGGTTTTCCGGTACGCCAACGGAACCACGGCCAACCGGCCGGTCAACGTGACCGTGAACGGCACCCCTGCCGTGTCAGGTCTCGGTTTCCCCGGCACCGGTGCGTGGACCAACTGGCAGAACGTCACGACGAACGTCGACCTTGTCGCTGGTACCAACACGATCCGCACCACGGCGACCACGTCCAACGGCGGCCCGAACGCCGACTCGTTGATCGTGGACGTCGCGGGGACCGAACCGCCACCCGGTCCGGGTGACACCCCGGTCGCGCGCCACGGCCAGCTGAAGGTCTGCGGCACCAAGCTCTGCAACGAGCGCGGCCAGGTGGTCCAGTTGCGTGGCATGAGCACGCACGGCATCCAGTGGTACTCCCAGTGCATCAAGACCGCGTCGCTCGACGCGCTCGCGAACGACTGGAAGGCCGACATCCTGCGGGTCGCCATGTACATCCAGGAAGGCGGCTACGAGTCCAACCCGCGCCGCTTCACCGACATGATGCACGGCTACATCGAGGAAGCCACCAAGCGCGGCATGTACGTCCTGGTCGACTGGCACCAGCTCTCGCCGGGTGACCCGAACTACAACACCTCGCGTGCCAAGACGTTCTTCACCGAGATCGCCCAGCGGCACAAGGACAAGAAGAACATCATCTACGACATCGCCAACGAGCCCAACGGCGTCAGCTGGGCGAACGTCAAGCGCTACGCCGAGGAGATGATCCCGGTGATCCGCGCGCAGGACCCGGACGGCGTTGTGTTCGTCGGTACGCACGGCTGGTCGACCTTCGGTATCTCTGACGGTCAGAACGAGACGTCAGTGTTCAACAACCCGATCAACGCCAGCAACTTCATGTACACGTTCCACTTCTACGCGGCGTCGCACGGCCAGAACTACCTCGACGCGTTGCGCCGCATCGCGGACCGTGTCCCGGTCTTCGTCACCGAGTTCGGTACGCAGACCGCGAGTGGTGACGGCGGCAACAACTTCAGTATGTCCGACCGCTACATCGCCCTGATGGCGGAGAAGCAGATCGGCTGGACGAACTGGAACTTCTCGGACGACAACCGTACGGGTGCCGTCTTCAACACCGGTACCTGCGCTGGCAACAACTTCGCGGGCACCGGCGTGCTGAAGCAGGCTGGTGTGTGGGTGCGCGAGAAGATTCGTGCCGGCCGCTAAAGCCATCTCTCCCTGAAGAAAAAACAGCCCCCGAGCCGCGGCCATCCCCGCGCTCGGGGGCTTCTTTCCCTTAGAGGGCATCTGATCTTAGTTAGGCAAGAATGTCTGCTTTGGGTGGATCGTTTCGCCAGGTTTGGGTGGATTCCCCGGTCAGGGTGCGGCTCATTATGTTAGTCATCGCCCAGTGGACCATCGTGCGCGACCGCTGGGGCAGGGCTTCGTAGTCGCGCGCGAGTCGGCGGTGTTGCATCAGCCAGCCCAGACTGCGCTCCACTACCCACCGCCGGGGCAACACGTGGAATCCCTTGGCAGAAGGGCGTTTGACGACCTCAACCCGGATACCCCGCTGGGCTCCATGACGGATGACTGTGTTGTTGTAGCCACCGTCCACCCATGCCGCCGACACGGTCGGATGCGCAGCGGCGAGATGATCGAGAACCTGTTGCCCGCCAGCGGAATCCTGCACCGACGCCGCGGTCACGATTACCGCCAGCAGCAGGCCGAGCACATCGGTGGCGATGTGCCGTTTGCGGCCCTTGATCTTCTTGCCCGCGTCGATACCCTGACTGGATTCGCTGACATTGCAGGAGGTTTTCACGCTCTGCGAGTCGATGATCGCCGCCGTCGGGGCAGCAGCGCGGCCTTTCGCGACGCGGACTTGGTCACGCAACAGGTCATGCAGCGTTTCCGTTGTGCCATCGGCTTCCCACTTGGCGTAGTAGTCATAAACCGTCTTGCAGGGCGGGAAGTCGTGCGGCAGATACTCCCAGGCGATCCCGGTCCGGCACACGTACAGGATCGCGTTCACGATCTCCCGCAAGTCATGCACGCGCATCACGGTTCCCGGCCCACGCCGGGCAGCACGCCACGCCGTCAGCGTTGGCTCGATCAACGCCCAGCGAGCATCGGACAAGTCGCTGCGGTACGCACGCCGGGACCCCACAAGTTGATCAAGGTATCAGCCGTCACCCGACACAGACATATCGCCCCAACCAAGATCAGATGCCCTCTTAGAGGGCATCTGATCTTAGTTAGGCAAGAATGTCTGCTTTGGGTGGATCGTTTCGCCAGGTTTGGGTGGATTCCCCGGTCAGGGTGCGGCTCATTATGTTAGTCATCGCCCAGTGGACCATCGTGCGCGACCGCTGGGGCAGGGCTTCGTAGTCGCGCGCGAGTCGGCGGTGTTGCATCAGCCAGCCCAGACTGCGCTCCACTACCCACCGCCGGGGCAACACGTGGAATCCCTTGGCAGAAGGGCGTTTGACGACCTCAACCCGGATACCCCGCTGGGCTCCATGACGGATGACTGTGTTGTTGTAGCCACCGTCCACCCATGCCGCCGACACGGTCGGATGCGCAGCGGCGAGATGATCGAGAACCTGTTGCCCGCCAGCGGAATCCTGCACCGACGCCGCGGTCACGATTACCGCCAGCAGCAGGCCGAGCACATCGGTGGCGATGTGCCGTTTGCGGCCCTTGATCTTCTTGCCCGCGTCGATACCCTGACTGGATTCGCTGACATTGCAGGAGGTTTTCACGCTCTGCGAGTCGATGATCGCCGCCGTCGGGGCAGCAGCGCGGCCTTTCGCGACGCGGACTTGGTCACGCAACAGGTCATGCAGCGTTTCCGTTGTGCCATCGGCTTCCCACTTGGCGTAGTAGTCATAAACCGTCTTGCAGGGCGGGAAGTCGTGCGGCAGATACTCCCAGGCGATCCCGGTCCGGCACACGTACAGGATCGCGTTCACGATCTCCCGCAAGTCATGCACGCGCATCACGGTTCCCGGCCCACGCCGGGCAGCACGCCACGCCGTCAGCGTTGGCTCGATCAACGCCCAGCGAGCATCGGACAAGTCGCTGCGGTACGCACGCCGGGACCCCACAAGTTGATCAAGGTATCAGCCGTCACCCGACACAGACATATCGCCCCAACCAAGATCAGATGCCCTCTTAGGGGACAAATCAGGGACGTGTTCCTTCCCAAGGCGGTATCTGTCCCGGTGAATCCTTGGCAGGGTCGGTGGTCTCCAAGGAAAGGGGCGAGGAGATCTTGCGACCAATCATGCGCGCGCTCGGGGTTGTGCTCGTCGGCGGGTCACTGGTGACCAGCGCAGGCGTGGCCAGTGCGCAACCGCAGACCGAAACCACGCGGTACCAGGTCGCGTCCATCGACTGGAAACCATGTCCAGAGGACGCCACGGCCGAATGCGGCAGCCTGACGCTGCCGATCGACTACAAGAAACCCAATGGGGAGAAATTCGACCTCGCGGTGGCTCGCCGCAAGGCTACCGATCCGACTGAACGGATCGGGATCATGCTGGTCAATCCGGGCGGCCCGGGTGGCTCCGGCGTCAATATGGTGCTTAACGCCAAAGGCCAGTTCTCCGCGGACACCCAGGCGCGGTTCGACCTGATCGGCTGGGATCCACGTGGTGTGGCGCGTAGCCAGCCGGTGAACTGCTCACTCGATCTGCTCAACAAGACGCCGAGCCTTTATCCGGCGAACCAGGCCGAGTTCGACGCGCTGGCGACGTTCAACCGCACGCTGCTCGACGACTGCCGCAAGCGCAGTGGCCCGATCGTGGATCACGCCGACACGGGCGCGACCATCCAGGACATGGACGCGATCCGCCGGTCGCTCGGCGAGAAGAAGCTGAATTACTACGGCGTCTCGTACGGCACGTTGATGGGCCAGCAGTACGCCGAGCGGTACGGCGACAAGATCCGGGCCATGGTCATCGACAGCAACATGGACCACAGCCTAGGCACGTTCGGTTTCGCAGCCACAGAGGCGGAAACCGCGCAGAGTTCCTTCAACGAGTGGGTCATGTGGTGCGACCGGACCGCCACCTGTGCCTTGCACGGCAAGGATGTGCGTAAGTTCTGGCACAACCTGCTCGCCAAGGCCGACCGTGGTGAGCTCAGCGACCCGACCGATCCGACGCGCAAGGTCACCGCACGCGACATCATCAACTCCGCGTTCGGCGCGTTCTATGGCCCGTCGTGGAAGTCCCTGACCGACCGCCTGGTCGCGCTCGACAGTGGCCAGCCCGCGCAGCCGTTGGCCGCGCAGGACCAGGAAGTCAACTGGGTGTTCCCGGCGGCGTTCTGCTCCGACTGGAGCCTGCCGGTGAGGTCCTTCGCCGAGTACAAGGCGATGGAACGGATGGAGAACGCGATCGCGCCGGACATGCGTGGCGGCGCGCTCGGGCACCGGGCCATCACCGGCTGTGTCGGGCTGCCGGAGAAGGTCAACAACCCGCAGCACCGGCTGGACATCGACAACGCGCCGAAGATCCTGATGCTCAATGCGTTGTACGACCCGGCGACCGGGTATTCCTGGGCTGTCAACGCACACCGGCAGAGCCGGGACACCACTGTTTTGCTGACGTACGAAGGCTGGGGCCACGGTGTCTACGGCCGCAGTGCCTGCACCCGCGGTGCTGTGGACACGTACTTGGCGACGCTGAAGACGCCCAAGCAGGGCGCCAGGTGCGCGGCCGTCGAACCGCCTGCCGCGGCAACGCTGAGCACGCTGCCCGCCGGGCCGCAGCCAGGTCTGCCGGGCTGGCTCGGTTAACCAACCACGCTGGCCGCGGGCTGGTCGAAAAATCAGCCCGCGGCCAGCGGCCAGGTTGGGCACGCCATCGCCAGGTTTCGTTCTGGCAGCGGGATTTCCAGTTGCTCCAGCAGGATCGTGACTCGGCGGGCGTAGTCGACCAGGTCGCCCGCGCTGCCGAGCACGTGCTCGGTGCAGTGTTCGTACTCCCGTAGCCCGTACAGGCTCATCAGCACGCCGGTCGCGATGCCGTGGGCCGCGTTGATGAGCCCGAGTGCGGCACGGCGCTGGATCTCCGCGAGGTATGGCTCGACGGCCTTGTCCACGAGGTACGCGCAGGCGTCGTCTGGGTCGCAGACGGTGACATCAGGCGCGTCCATGTCGGCGAACTCGTACGCGGTGAGCGTGTCCGCGAGGGTCGCGCTGACTTCCTCGTGCGATGGCGCGGACAGCAGCGTCGTCGCGTGCCATTCGGCCTCCGCCGAGAGTTCCGGGTGTGACCGCAGGAGATTGGTCAGTACCTGTGCCTGTTCGGACGTCCTGAGTGCGGCCAATGCGGTCGCTGCCACGGGGATTCCCTCCACTGAGTTGGGGTCGCCTAATTCAGCCACCGCGGGTTACCTACCGGTAGTGCCGGAAGACCTACTCCATTCGTGCGTGACATGATCGGGGGATGCTTCGATTCGGAGTGCTCGGCGCCGCCAAGATCGCACCTGCCGCGTTGATCAACCCGGCACGGAACAACGCCGGGGCCGAGGTGGCAGCCGTGGCCGCGCGAGACGGCGACAAAGCCAAGCGATACGCGGCCAAGCACGGCATCCCGAAGATCCACGAGAGCTACCAGGACCTCGTCGACGACCCGGAGATCGACGCGATCTACAACCCGCTGCCCAACGGACTGCACGGGCGGTGGACGCTCGCCGCGCTGGCCGCGGGCAAGCACGTGTTGTGTGAGAAACCTTTCACCGCCAACGCTGTCGAAGCCCAAACGGTCGCGGACGCGGCCGAGTCGAGTGGCCTTGTGGTGATGGAGGCGTTCCACTTCCACTATCACCCGATGTTCCGGCGGGCCGTCGAGGTGATGCGGGAGGGTGAACTCGGGGACATCGAACGGATCGAAGCCGCGTTGTGCTTTCCGCTGCCGAGGTTTTCCGATATCCGATACGATCTCGGCCTCGCCGGTGGCGCGCTGATGGACGCGGGCTGCTATCCCGTCCACTTGGTACGGTCACTGGCCGGAGCCGAGCCGAAAGTGTTGTCCGCACGGGCAAAGCTGCACAAGCCGAACGTCGACCGGGCGATGACCGCGGAGGTCCGGTTCGACGAGGGCTACACCGCGGAGATCACGTGCTCGATGTGGTCGAGTGACATCCTGCGGGTATCGGCGACGGTCTACGGATCCAACGGCCTGATGAGCCTGACCAATCCGTTCACCCCGCAGCAGTTCCACCGGATGACCGTGGTCGCCGGTGGTGGCAAGCGGGTCGAACGGTTCGCCAAGCGGCCGACTTACGAATACCAACTCGACGCATTCGTCAACGCGGTCGAAAAAGGCGAGCCGGTGTTGACTCCGCCTTCGGACGCGGTCAAGAACATGGCATTGATCGACGCGATCTACACCGCCGCCGGTCTCGAACCACGCGTGCCGACCAGCTGACCCCAAAACCGGACAAGGGCGATTTCTCGCCGTAACAAGAAGTTGACTCGGAATCAAGCACTGTCCGGTGCGAATATTCCCCCGACTTGCCAGGTATTGCGGTCGGGAGGAATCGTTGCGACTCATCGTGAGCGTGCTCGCCGGTGTGCTTGCCAGCACAGTGGCCGGTACCGGAACGGCCAGTGCCCAAAGTGCCCTGAACGAGAGCGCTGCGATCGACTGGCAGCCGTGTGCCCAGGACACGTCAGCTGACTGCGCCACCATGCGGCTGCCGCTGGACTACGCCAAGCCGGACGGCCCGACGTTCGACATGGCGGTGGCTCGCCGCAAGGCCACCGATCCGGCGAAGCGAATCGGAACCTTGCTGGTCAACCTGGGTGGTCCCGGTGGCTCAGGGGTGGACGTCGCGGTGAGCCGCAAGGACTTCTTCAGCCCGGAGATCCAGGACCGGTTCGACGTCGTCGGCTGGGATCCGCGTGGTGTGAAGCGCACCGCGCCGGTCACCTGCTCGCCGGAGATACTGGCCGCCGAACCGAGCCTCTACCCGGCGAGCCAAAGCGACCTCGACGCGTTCGCCCGATACAACCGATCGGTGCGCGAGGATTGCCGCGCGCGCAGTGGCGCGATCTACGACCACGCCGACACCTATTCCATTGTCCGGGACACCGAAGAGATCCGGCGCGGTCTCGGCGACGAGAAAGTCAGCATTTACACCGGCTCGTACGGCAATTTGATCAGCGGGCAATACGCCGAGCGATACGGCGACAAAATACGGGCCCTTGTGATGGACAGCCCGATGGACTACACGATGGACACGTGGGGATTCGCCAGGACCGAGGCGACCACGTCGGAAAGCGCCTTCGACGAGTGGGAGAAATGGTGCGAGCGGTCAACGGCATGTGCCCTGCACGGCAAGGATTTCCGCGCCTGGTGGCACACCCTGCTCGGCAAGGCTGACCGTGGCGAGCTGCCAGGCAAGCTCACCGCGACGTAGATCCTGTTCTTCGCCGAGGTCCGGTTCCGTGGCCCGGCCTGGAAGGACCTGACCGACTCGCTGGCGGCGCTGGACGCAGGCACCCCGCTGGCGCTGCCCGTAGACCCGGGCGCGTCCATTTTCCGCGCCACGTTCTGCGCCGACTGGTACCTGCCGTTGCGGTCGTTCGGTGAGTACAAGGCCATCGAGACCATGCAGCGCCTGGTCGCGCCGGACATGCGTGGCGGGTGGCGTGGCCACGGCGCCGTCCTGTACTGCCACGGCCTGTCCGACCAGGTGAAGAACCCCGCGCAGCATCGGTTCCGGTTCCGCGGCACGCCGAAGGTCCTCGTGCAGAACTCGCTGTACGACCCGGCCACCGGATACGAGTGGGCCGTCGGCGTGCATCGCCAGACGAAGCAGACCTCGGTGCTGCTGACGTACGAAGGCTGGGGGCACGGCGTGTACTGGCGCAGCGAATGCACCAGGGCCGCGACCAACAACTACCTGACGGCGCTGCAGCTGCCGACGGTCAGCCGGTGCGCGGCCGTCGAGCCCGTTTTCTAGCTAACCTCGGAGACATGGCTGTTGAGCTGAACCACATCATCGTTTCCGCGAAAGACGCCAAAGCATCCGCCACCTTCCTCGCCGACATCCTCGGCCTTGAGGTCGGAGACAAATGGGGACCGTTCTATCCGCTTGTCGTGTCCAACGGGGTCACGCTCGACTACATCGACACCACGGCCGACATCCAGGCGCAGCACTGCGCGTTCCTGGTCACCGACGAGGAGTTCGACGCCTCGTTCGAGCGGATCAAGGCCGCGGGCATCCCGTACTGGGCCGACCCGCACAAGGAGACGCCGAACGAGATCAACCACCTGTTCGGCGGACGTGGTGTCTACTTCGACGACCCGGACGGGCACGTCATGGAGATCATCACCGCGCCTTATGCCTAAAGTGATCGGGTGCAGGTAGTTCTCGCTGTTTCCCTTGGCGGCGGGCTGGGTGCGCTGGCCAGATACGCCGTCAGCCTGGCGATCCCGTCGATCTGGGGCACCTTCGGGGTGAACGCGCTTGGCTGCCTGCTGATCGGGATCCTGATGGGACTCCAGACGGAACCAACACGGCCGGGTCACCGGTTGACCCGGCCGTTTCTCGGCGTCGGAGTCCTCGGTGGATTCACGACGTTCTCCACGTACACGGTCCAAGGGCTCGAGCTCACGTTCGGGCCGGCCGTGCTCTACCTGGCCGCCACGCTGGTCGCGGCCATGATCGCGGTGACAGCGGGCATCCTGATCGGCAGGCGGTTCGCGTGACCGCGCTGATGGTGGTGCTCGGCGCCATGGTCGGCGCGCCCCTGCGTTATGTGGTCGGCCGTGCGGTGTCCAAGCCGTGGGGAACGTTCGCGGTCAATGTGGCCGGAAGTTTCGTCCTCGGGTTGGTGGCCGGTGCGTCAAGCGGCATGTACGCGCTGGTGGGGATCGGTTTCTGTGGTGCACTCACGACATACAGCACATTCAGCTACGAAACGTTCGACCTCATCGAGCGCAAGCAGTACGGCACCGCGGCTGCCTACGTGGGTCTGAGCCTGGCCGTTGGCCTCGGCGCGGCCGGTGTGGGCCTGGCGATGGACTAGTCCAGAGTGGAATGTGAGGGTCTTGTCAGCATCACTGGCCGGATGCTGGTTTCGACCTATCATCGGCGATATGTGTGCCCACGTTGTGCTGGCCGAGGACGACCAGAAGCAGGCTGAACTGGTCCGCCGGTACCTCGAGCGGGAGAACCACACGGTCGCGGTCGTGCACGACGGCCGCAACGCGCTGGACGAGGTCCGCAGGCAGCAGCCCGATCTGGTGGTGCTCGACGTGATGCTGCCCGGGGTCGACGGCCTTGACGTGTGCCGGATCCTGCGGCGCGAGTCCGATGTGCCGGTACTGATGCTGACCGCGCGATCCACAGAGGACGATCTGCTGCTCGGCCTCGACCTCGGCGCCGACGACTACGTCACCAAGCCCTTCAGCCCGAGAGAACTGATGGCGCGGGTGCGGACATTGCTGCGCCGCACGGCGCCGAAACAGTCGCCAAAGGACTCCGTGCTGCGGGTCGGCGGGCTGACCATCGATCCCGGCAAGCACGAGCTGATCAGCGACGGCGTCCTGATTTCCTGCACGCCAGGGGAGTTCCGGCTGATGGCCACGCTGGCGTCGCAGCCTGACCGCGTGTTCACCCGCGCGCAGCTGCTGGAGCAGTTGCACGGCTTCGACAAGTTCATCACCACGCGGACCATCGATGTGCACGTGATGAACCTGCGCAAGAAGATCGAGCCCAATCCACGTAAGCCGACACGGCTGATGACCGTGTACGGCGTCGGCTACAAGTTGACCGACGATGGCCGTTAGGCGCAAACGCAGCCTGCTGGTCCGGCTGCTGGTCGTGTCGATCGTGGTGGCGCTCTGCTCGATCGCCGCGACGGCCTGGCTCGCGGCGCAGACCACTACGGTCGCGATCAAGCAAGCGCAAGGTCAAGCCCTGGCCGACGACGCGAAGATCTACGACACGCTCCTTGGCTACGCCGCCACCCACAAGGACTGGACAGCGGTCGAACCTGTTGTGCGGCAGCTCAGTGAGCAGACCGGCAGGAACATCTCACTGGCCACATCGGATCGTCGGCTGATCATCGGCACCGACCCGTTGCCCGAGAAGCCTTCCGCTGTCATCGATCCACTGTCCGTCGATTCCGCATTGGCCACTGGGCAGACCGCCGACCGGATCGACCGCCGCGCCGTCGGCCCGTTGCTGCTGACGCCGGACGAGCGCGGCAGGCTCAAAGGCGCGGCCGAGATCGTGCTCGCCTGCGTGCAGACACGGGCCGGATCCGGGTCGATCGAGGAACTCCCGAGTGGACGGTCCATTGTGCACGGACCGGACAACGCCACGGCCAGTGTCCTTTCCTGCTCGACAGGCAACGACCTCACCACACCGATGCCCACCGAGCGCACGGCCCTCACACAGCTGGAGAGCCTGACCAACGCCTGCCTCGACACCAAGGACCAGGGGCACGTGGCGCTGAAGTTCGATCAGAACGGGAACTTCGTCCAGGGTCCGCTGCCGTCACAAAGCTCGGCTCCGGCTTCGATGGACCGCAACCAGGTTGTGTCCGACTGCATCGCCACCGCCCGCGGCGCGCAGTTGAAGCCGTACGTCGCGCCGGTGGCGTTGCTGTTCGTGAACACACCGAGCCAGGCGTCGACCGGGCTGGACCTGTCGGCCGCGAGCCGGTGGCGGATCATCGGGGTGGCCGCCCTTGTCCTGCTGGTCACGGTCCTGGCCTCGGTGTTCGCCGGTGCCCGGCTGGTCCGGCCGTTGCGCGCGCTGACCGGGGCCGCCAGGCGAATGAAGGAAGGCGACGACACCGCACGCGTCAAGGTGAGCGGCTCGGATGAGATCGCCGAGCTCGCTACGGCCTTCAACGAGATGGCAGACAGCCGTGAACGCCTTGAAAGCCAACGCAAAGCGATGGTCAGCGATATCGCGCACGAGCTGCGTACGCCGCTGAGCAACATCCGGGGGTGGCTGGAGGCCGCGCAGGACGGCGTGACCCAACCTGACCAAGCGCTTGTTTCATCGCTGATGGAAGAGGCCCTGCTGCTCCAGCACATCGTCGACGACCTGCAGGACCTGGCGATAGCCGACGCGGGCAGGCTCAGACTGCACAAGGAACACGTGCACCTGGCCGAGCTGCTCGGCCAGGTCGTCGCCGCGAACCAGCCACGGGCCAACGGCGTACACCTTTCGCTTGCCGTGCACGGCGATCCAGAACTCGACGCGGATCCGGTCCGGCTGCGTCAAGCCGTGGGAAACCTCGTGACGAACGCATTGCGCCACACGGCACCTGGGGGATCGGTCACGGTCAATGGCCGGGTCGAGAGCGGCTGGGTGGTCATCGACGTCGTGGACACGGGAACCGGGATCTCGGCCGAAGACCTGCCGAAGGTGTTCGATCGGTTCTGGCGCGCGGAGAAATCCCGCAACCGGCAGTCCGGCGGCTCGGGGCTTGGCCTAGCGATTGTTCGGCAGCTGGCCGAGGCCCATGGCGGCACGGCGACAGCGGCGAGCGAACTCGGCCGGGGCTCGACGTTCCGGCTGCGTATACCCCAGCACTACCAGTTGACGACACTTCCCTGACAGGATCCTGATAATCATCAAGCAAGTTCGTCGGTATGAAACTCGTGATCACCGGCCTCTTGGTGGGCGTCGCAGCGCTCAGTGCCTGTTCGGCGCAGCCTGAGCAGCCCGCGCCGCAGGTTGCCTCGGTGCAGACCAGCGAATCGACAGCGCCCACTTCGCAAGGCCAGCCCAGTTCGACGGCGAAACCCCCACAGGACCGGCCAAGGTTCCGCATCGACATGACATCCGAGGAACAGGCCGCGCTGTACATCCCGTACCGCAAGTGCATGGTCGACCACGGCATGCCCGAGGACCTGGGACGTGGCCGCACCGACGGCCAAGCGGGTCCAGTGCTGCCCGGCGCCGGACAGGCCGGAGGGCGAGGGAGCGGCCAGATGCCGCCGAAGGAGGTTCAGGAGGCAGCCGCCAAGGCCTGCGACGGGTTGCTGCCGCTGCCCGCGTGGGAGAACGACGTCAACAACCCCGAGGCGTTCGACTTCGCCCGGCGGGTCGTGGCGTGCCTGCGTGCCAAGGGCGTCAAGTACGTCGAGGTCAGCAAAGGCGAGGACACGGGCATTGTCGGGCCTGCGTTCGGTGGGCCGCAGAACGACCCTGAGTCGATCAGCAAGGGCCTGGACCTGACGCCGAAATGTGAGCGGGAAGTCGCCGCGGGTGGGTACAAGTGAGCCGTAAGGGAATCCTGATCACGGCAGGCGTACTGCTCGTCGCCGTCGCTGGGGCGATCGTGGTGATCCTCGCCGGTGGCAAGCAGTCGTCGGCCACCGCGAGCGGACCCGAACCCGCCAAGACCACGACCGTTGTCAAGACGGATCTCTCGCTGGCCCAGGACTTCAGTGGAACACTGGGCTTCGGCGAAGAGACGCAACTGAAGGCGCGTAGTGCCGGAACGGTCACGTGGTTGCCCGCGTCCGGTGCGAAGATCGGCCGAGGCGGCGTTCTGTACAAAGTGGACAACAAGCCCGCTGTGTTGTTCATCGGTGGCACGCCGACCTACCGCAAGCTGGACGCGCCTGGCATCAAAGGCCCTGACGTCAAGGTGGTCAACCAGAACCTTGCCGATATGGGCTATCACAGCAAGTCCGCGGGCAACTCGGACACCTTCACCGCGGCATCCCAAGCGGCGGTGAAGAAGTGGCAGAAGGCGCTGAAGGTCGAGGAGACCGGGATCGTCGACTTGCCGGATGTCGTGGTTCTGCCCGCGCCTGTCCGGATCGGCGCGGTCACCGCGCAACTGGGCACCTCGGCTGATGGTCAACTGCTCGGTTACACGTCTGACGTGAAGGTCGTGACTATGCAAGCGGATTCCGCGATCGCGACCGGGACCAAAGTGGACATCTCGCTGCCTGACGGCTCCAAGACCACCGGCGTGGTCGCGGCTGCCGCGAAGGGGCCTGAGAAGCAGCAGGAGGACAATCCGGTCGGCGGCGGTGGCTCCAAGACGACGGTCACGATCACTGTGGACGATCCGGCCGCGGTGGCCAACGCGGAAGGCTCGGTGACCGTCAAGCTTGTGGGGTCGGCGAAGTCCGGCGTTCTCGCGGTTCCGATCGGCGCTTTGCTGGCGGTCAAAGAAGGCGGATACGCGCTGCAAGTGGTGACAGGTACCACGACCAAGCTCGTGCTTGTCCAGACGGCATGTTCGCCAACGGCCTTGTTGAGGTCAGTGGCCAGGGGATCACCGAGGGCATGAAGGTGGTGACGGCCTCGTGACGCCCGTCCTGCGGATCCAGGATGTGACCAAGGAGTACGCGGGCGGTGTCCGGGCGCTTGACCACGTAAGCCTGACGATCATGCCGGGGGAGTTCCTTGCGATCGTCGGCCCGTCCGGCTCAGGGAAGTCCACTTTGCTGCATCTGATGGGCACTTTGGACAAACCGTCGGAAGGCGTTGTCGAGCTGGAAGGGCAGGACGTGACCAGCCTGTCGGACCGGCGGCTGTCGGCGTTGCGTGGCAAGGAGATCGGGTTCGTGTTCCAGCAGTTCCACCTCAACGACGGGCAGACCGCGGCCGACAACGTGGCCACCGGGCTGCTTTACGCGGGTGTCCCGCGCCGCAAGCGTCGGCCGCTTGCATTGGAAGCGTTGGCCCGCGTTGGCCTTTCGAATCGGGCGAAACACTTGCCGCACCAGCTTTCGGGCGGAGAACGCCAACGTGTCGCCATCGCTCGGGCGTTGATGAACCGGCCCGCGCTCGTGCTGGCGGACGAACCGACCGGCGCCTTGGACACCGCGAACGGCCGCGCGGTGTTGGCGTTGCTGCACGAGTTGCACGCGGAAGGCACGACGATCGCGGTGATCACGCACGACCGGGAGATCGCCGCGGGCATGCCGCGCGTTGTGGAGATCCGGGACGGGCGGATAGGGGCCGACCGTGTCGCTGTTTGACTTGCTGTCACTGGGTTTCGCACGTCTGCGGACCCGGCCGTTGCGTGCCGTCCTCGCTGCGTTGGGGATCTCGATCGGTATCGCGACCATGCTTGTGGTCATTGGCATCCCGGCGTCCAGCCAACAGGCCGTTGTGGACGAACTGGCCGCGCTTGGCCCGAACCTGTTGCGGGCACAGGCCGCGCGGGACGAGCTGAACAACAAGGAAGCGGGCATGCCGCCCGAGGCGGTCGACATGGCACGCCGGATCGGACCTGCCGAACAGGTCGAGGGCGTGGCCAACGTGCACGCCGACGTCCGCCGGTCGGACATCAACTTCCAAGGCAGTGGCATCACCACCCTTGCCACGACCCCGGACCTGTTGCGAGTCCTCAATGGAAAAGTCCACTCCGGAACGTTCTTGAGCGCGGCGACCGAGAAGTTCCCCACGGTCGTGCTCGGCGGCAAGTCCGCCACCTGGCTGGGAATCACAGAGATCCCCGACGGTCTGGCGCCGCAGATCAAGCTGGGGGACAAGTGGTTCACGGTGATCGGTGTGCTCGACCCGATGCCGCTGGCGCCGGACGTCGAACGGTCGGTGCTGATCGGCTGGGACGCGGCCAAGTCCCAACTCGGGTTCGACGGCAAGCCGACGGTCATCTACGTCCGGTCGAACGAGGCCGCGATCGAGGACGTCCGGCAAGTCCTGCCGCGCACCCTCAACCCGGAACAACCCAGTCTCGTCCAGATCAACCGGCCATCGGACGCCTTGGCAGCAAAACGGATCACGCAGAACGCCTTCGGCACACTGCTTCTCGGCCTTGCCGGGGTGGCGTTGCTTGTCGGCGGGATCGGTGTGGCCAACACGATGGTGATCTCGGTGCTGGAACGCAAGCGTGAGATCGGTCTGCGCCGCGCACTCGGCGCGAGCAAGGGCCAGATCCGCGGCCAGTTCCTGACCGAGTCGATAGTCCTGTGTGGACTAGGCGGTATCGCGGGCGCGGTGCTCGGTATCGCGGGCACCGCCGCGTACGCCCACCTGCAAGGATGGCCGCTGGTCATCCCGGGTGAGGCGATGCTCGGCGGGTTCGCCGCGTCGGTCACCATCGGCGTGCTGGCTGGCGTGTACCCGGCGATCAGGGCGTCCTCGCTGACTCCGACCGAAGCGCTCGCATCCCCCTGACCAGTGCTTTAGTGTTCCAGGCGTGGACCTACCCGTGATGCCACCGGTGAAACCGATGCTCTCGAAGGCCGTGCACGACGTCCCGCGCACGCCAGGGCTGAGCTACGAGCCGAAATGGGACGGGTTCCGGTGCATCGTGTTCCGGGACGGCGACGAGATCGAGCTGGGCTCGCGCAACGACCGGCCGCTGACCCGGTACTTCCCGGAACTGGTCGACCTACTGCGCGCAGCCCTGCCGCAACGGTGTGTAGTGGACGGTGAGATCGTCCTGGTCTCGGACACCGGCCTGGATTTCGAGGCGCTCCAGCTGCGCCTGCACCCGGCGGCATCGCGGGTGAACAAGCTGGCCGAGGAGACACCGGCCAGCTTTGTCGCCTTCGACCTGCTGGCTCTCGATGACCGTTCGTTGCTGGACGAGTCGTTCGCGCAGCGCAGGCGGCTGCTGGAAAGCGTGCTCGACGACAAGCTCGCACGCGTGCACCTGACACCGATCACCACGGATCCGGACGTCGCCCAGGACTGGTTCACCCGGTTCGAAGGGGCCGGATTCGACGGCGTGATGGCCAAACCGATGGATCAGCCGTACCTGCCGGACAAACGCGTGATGTGGAAGGTCAAGCACGTTCGGACAGCCGACTGCGTCGTGACAGGGTTTCGGTGGCACAAGGACGGCGAGTCCGTGGGCTCCTTGCTGCTCGGGCTGTTTGATGACGAAGGCAAGTTGCTACCGGTCGGCGTGGCAACCAGTTTCACCGCGGCCCGCCGCCGTGAACTCGTGGACGAGTTGGCGCCGTTGCGAGAGAACGCGCTGGAAGATCACCCGTGGCGCAAGTGGGCAGAGGCGCAGACCGAGGGCCTGGGGTACAGCCGTTGGTCGGTCGGCAAAGACTTGTCATGGGAGCCGCTGCGGCCCGAGTGGGTTGCCGAGGTCCGTTATGAACATTTGCAGGGCTGGCGGTTCCGGCACGGCAGCCGCCTGGTGCGCTTCCGGCCGGACCGGACGCCGGAATCCTGCACCTATGCGCAACTCGAGCAGGTGGCTCCGGCTGAACTGAAGATGTTGTTCGGCTAAGTTGGGATCATGGCTTCGCCCTTGATACCGAACTATGGCGCGGGTGCACTGTCCGACGTGGTCCCGTCGATCATGGCAGGGCTTGGCGTGCCCGGTGTGTCCGCGACCGTTTCCTTGCCCGAGGCAAGGAAAGTCTGCCTGCTGCTGGTCGACGGTCTTGGCTGGCCACAGCTTCGCGCGCACCCTGAGGACGCGCCGTTCCTCAACAGCTTGGCAGGCAACGAGATTACGGCAGGCTTCCCGGCGACAACGGCCACGAGCCTGACGACCATCGGCACAGGCGTCCCCTCCGGTACTCATGGGATCGTCGGTTATTCCTTCGCCGCGTCGGACGATGAGCTGATCAACGCACTGAGCTGGGGTTTGCACGCCGGTGGCCGCAATGAGGACTTCCGGGAGAAGTACGTGCCCGAGGAGTTCCAGCCGGTCGAAACGATGTTCCAACGCGCGGCGGACAGTGGTGTGTGCGTGCGTTTGGCGACTCAGCGGATGTTCGAAGGCAGCGGGCTGACCAGGGCCGCGTTCCGTGGCGGCGATCTGGATGGCGTGATGGCGCTCGGTGATCTGGCTGTCAGCGCTGTGGATGCCTTGGCAGGCGGTGACCGTGCGTTCTGCTACGCGTACCACTCCGAACTGGACCTGCTCGGGCACGTGTTCGGGCCGGGTAGCCGGGCATGGCGATTCCAGTTGCGGCAGGTGGACCGGCTGGCTCAGACCATTGCCGAAGAACTGCCGCCGGACGGAATGCTTGTCGTCACGGCCGATCACGGCATGGTGGCGGTGGGGGAGAACGACCGGATCGACTTCGACGGAATTCCTGAACTCCGTAACGGTGTCCGGATGCTCGGCGGCGAGCCACGAGTCCGGCACGTGTACACCCAACCCGGGGCGCTGACTGATGTTCACGCCGCGTGGGGCTCGTTGGTCGGCGAGCACGCGTGGATGCTGACCAGGGACGAGGCGATCGCGGCTGGGTGGTTCGGGCCGAGCGTGGCGGATTACGCACGCGGTCGCATCGGTGACTTGGTCGTTGCGGCACAGGGCAATGCGGCGATCACGCGCTCCAAAGTGGAGTCGAGGTTGTCTGCGTTGAACGGCCAGCACGGGTCGCTCACGGCGGAGGATCAGCTGATTCCATTGCTGACGGCAACAGCAGCGTAAAAGTCGAGCCGTCGGCGTGCATCAACCGCCCGCCGTCTGCTTCGGCAAGGCTGCGAGCCAACGCCAGGCCGATGCCGTGTCCGTTGTGGACGTCGGCGCGTCGCGTGAACACGTCAACGCCCGGCTGTACTCCTGAGCCTTCGTCGGACACGTCAACGGCCAGCGCGCCGCCAGCGTCCCTGGCGAGCACCCGCACAGTGCCCGAACCGTGGGTGAAGGCGTTGTCCACCAAGACATTCAGGATCTGCCGGAATCCGGCCTCGGCTGCCCTGGGTGCTGGCGCCCCATTCACACTGATCTCCAAGGACCGTCCCATTGAAGCCAGTGGTTCTCGCCACGTCGCTTCGACGTCGGCCAGCAGCGCGTCCAGGTCCGCAACTGGTGCGCAGTTCTCGTCCCGTGCCAACGACAACAGGTCGTTGACTGTCCTGTCCAGACGGTCGATGGCGTCAATACCTTTGCGGATCGCGGGTCGTGGGTCCTGAGGGGACTCAAGCGCTCCCTCCAACTGCAGCCGCAATCCGGCTAGGGGAGTGCGGAGCTGGTGCGAGGCGTTCGCGGAGAACGACCGTTCGCGGTCCAACGTGTCCCCGATGCGCTGGGCCGTGTTGTTCAGCGACGTCCCGACCGAGTCGATCTCCGGCACTCCGCTTTGCCGGGCTCGGACCGTGAAGTCGCCCTCTCCCAACACTTTCGCCGCTACCGACAGGTCTTCCAACGGTCGGGCCAGTCGTGCGGCCATCCGACGCGCCAGCAACCAGGTCAAGGCGACCGCGAGGATCGCACACCCGAACATGGCCAGCGAGGCGGAAATCGTGTTCGCTGTGGCGGTCGTATGGGTCTTCATCGCCCGCATGACGCCGAGCAACTGGCCTTCGTCCATGATCGGAATCGCGATCACGATCGCGTCTTTCGCGTCCGTCGCGTCGATATAGCCATTGGTGGCGCGTTGCACCGTGCGGTCCGCTACGGACGGTCCTCTGCCCGCCCGCAACTCACCAGTCGGGGTGTAGAGGCCGAGGATGACGTCCGTGGGAACGAGCGGCAACTGGGGCGTGGCAGACCCGGACAAATCGTTGGCGACTGCCAATGCGGACGCGGTTGCGACGCGTTCCAGGTCGGTACGCTCGTTGTCCCAGTTGCCTCTGCCGACGAACACCGCGAGCGGCACGCCGAACAGTGTCGTGGCGATCACCGCCGCCATCGTGGCCAGAATGACTATTCGTCTGCGCATGGATCAGCCCGCCGGACGTTCCAACCGGTAGCCGTGGCCACGCAGCGTCGAGATGCGCGGCGCCTGCTCCGGTGACGACGCGACGGCGGCCAGTTTGCGCCGCAGCGCCGCGATGTGGACATCGAGGGTCTTGGTCGAGCCGTACCAGTGCTCGTCCCATACTTCGGTCATCAGTGTGTCCCGGCTGACCGCCGATCCAACCGCGTCGGCCAGCCGGGCCAGCAGGTCGAACTCCTTGGCCCGCAACGCGACCTCCTGCCCGCACACGGTCACCTGCCTGCTCGCGGTGTCGACCAACAATTCACCGACTGAGATGGTGTGGCGTGCGCTCGAAGGCCCGCGCCGCAGGTGCGCGCGTACCCTTGCCAGCAGTTCGCCCAGCCGTACGGGTTTGACGAGGTAGTCGTCGGCGCCTGCCTCCAGGCCGACCACCACGTCCATCTCGTCCTGGCGTGCGGTCACGATCACCAGCACGGCCTGCGGCTGCATCGTGCGCAGCCTGCGGCACACTTCGACCCCGTCGAGGTCGGGCAGGCCAAGGTCGAGCAGCACCAGATCGAACGCCGTTCGCTGGGCTTGGTGCAGCGCCAACGCACCGGCTTGAGCCCAGCAGACGTCGTAGCCGTGCAGCCGCAGGCTCGAGTCCAGCGCCTCACCGATGGTCCGGTCGTCTTCCACAAGAAGCAGTGTGGCCACAAACCTCACACTAGCGACTCAAACGACAGCCTTCCGGTAACCCGGGCTAACCATCCGTTTGCCTACGGCTTCCTAGCCTCGGATGCGTGAACCCAGTGCTGCACCTGAGCCGGATCGCCGTGACCACGGCGGCAGGCGCCATGCTGCTCGTCGCGTACCTGAACATCGCCCTGGTCCAGCAGGTCAGCCCGATCTTCGACCCAGTCAGTGACTACGTCCACTACAACGGTGTCGCGTTCGTGCTGTCGGTGCTGCTGCTGATGAGCGGCGGTTTCGCCGTCGCGACCGGCCTGACCAGGGCGGGAGTGCCACATTCCGGCCTTGTGAAGGTCCTGTTCGGACTCTGGTTCGTCGGACTGGCCCTTGTCGCCGTCTTCCCTGGCAACCCGAGTGTCGATGTGTCGACGGTCGCTGGCGAGATTCACCGGTTTGTCGGTGCGGTCTTCCTTACCTCCCTTCCGGTGGCCTGCTGGCTGTTGGCGAGGTCACTGCGTGACCATCCTGTGTGGATGGTGACGGCCAGCCGGTTGCGCGGGGTCGCGGTCGTCGGTGTGCTGACTGCGACTTCGTTCGGAGTAGCCCAGTTCGTCACGTGGCTGCCGCAGGGATTGCTTGAGCGGTTCGCGTTGGCCGCTGAAGTCGCGCTGGTTGTCGTGCTCGCGTTGACCATCCGGAGGGCCGCCCGATGATCGCTCTCGCCGTGCTGCTCGCGGTCGTGGCCGCGTGCTGCTTCGCCCTGTCGGTCGCGATGCAGCACGGCGCGGTCCAGGAAAGCGGGTTCTCCCTGCGGGTATTGAAGTCACGCCGGTGGTTGGTCGGGACCTCGCTCGCGGTTCTCGGTGCCGGTCTGCACGTTGTCGCGTTGTGGTTGGCACCGCTGGTGATTGTTCAGCCAATTGGTGTGCTGAGCCTCGTGCTGACGGTCCTGTTCTCCGCGCGAGGGGAAGATTCGGGGCGTCAGACCTGGATTCACCGAAGATCTTGGTGGGTTGGTCGTGTCGTGGACGGGCAGATGCCCTCTGACTTGGGACGATTGTTCTTATGACAGAAACATATCGGACCGAGTGAGAGGGCATCTGCTGAGTGAAAGCATCGCATACGCGTGGCGCGGTGTCGGTGAGGTTCGACGATCCGGGATTGGTGTCGCACGCGGGGCTGGTGGCGGTGATGCGGCTGGCCGAGGACGCGGGGTTGTCGGATCTGGCCGGTGAGCTGGTCCGGCTGGGTGGTCCGGTCGGGGCGAACGCGGGCGCGAAGATCAGCACGATCGTGGCCGGGATGGCCGCGGGCGCGGACTCGATCAGTGATCTGGACCTGGTGCGGCATGGCGGGATGGCGGGGTTGTTCACCGGGATCCGCGCACCGTCCACTGTGGGCACGTTCCTGCGCTGGTTCAGCATGGGTCATGTCGCTCAACTGGAGAAACTCTCCGCCCGGCTGCTGGCCCGCTTGGCGGAGCTGACGCCGCTGCTGGCGGGGGCCGACCGGTTGGGGTTGCTGGATCTGGACTCGAAAATCAGCCAGGTCTACGGGCGGGGCAAAGACGGGGCCGCGTTCGGCTATACCGGGGTGTTGGGGTTGAACACGCTGGCCGCGACCCTGACCACAGCGGCGGGCAGGCCGGTGATCGTGGCGACCCGGTTACGGGGTGGCAACGCCGATACCCGCCGCGCGGTGAGCTCGCTGGCCCGGCGCGCGCTGGGCACCGCCCGCGCCGCGGGCGCGACCGGGCCGCTGCTGGTACGCGGCGATTCCGGGTTCTATGTCGGGGAATTGATCACGATGCTGGTGCGGGAAGGGGGTCTGGTTCTCCATCACCGCCCCACAACATTCCGCGATCCGGGAGGCGATCGACGCGATCAGCGAGCACGCCTGGCAGCAGCACACCTACCGCGACCCGGTCCTCGACCCGCACACCGGGCAGCTGATCCACACCGCCCAGATCGCCGAGACCAGCCATACCGCGTTCACCAACCCGACCGTCAACCCCGGCCAGAAAACCACCGCCCGGCTACTGGTCCGCCGGACCCGGATCACCACCCGCGACGAGCAGGGCGAGTTGTTCCCAGCCAGGCGCTACCACGCGGTGTCCACCAACCTCCCACCCACCACCACCAAGCCCGCCACCACCAGGCCCGACACCACCAGGCCCGCCACCACCAGGCCCGCCACCACCAGGCCCGACACCACCGAGCCCGACACGGCCGGCTTCGACACGGCCACCGCCTGGCGTCTGCACGACCAACGCAGCGGCGCGATCGAACACGTCTTCGCCGAACTGGCCGCCGGCCCACTGGCCCACTTCCCGTCCGGACTGTTCGCCGCCAACGCCGCCTGGCTCTCCCTGGCCGCCCTGACCCACAACCTCCTCCGCGCCACCGCAACCCTGGCCGGCCCCACCCACGCCCGAACACGCCTGACCACCCTGCGCCGCCGGTTGATCACCATCGCCGCCCGCGTCACCCGCACCGCCCGCCACATCACCCTGCGACTACCACAAGACTGGCCCTGGGCCACCGACTTCACCCAACTATTCACCACCATCCACGCCCCACCCCACCCCGCCTGAACCCCTAACCACCCGCCTGACCAGGCCCAACCCGAAAGACCACAGTGGAAAAGCTGGGCAGACCAGCAACTCCCACACGACCACACCACACACCACCAGCCCACCACCACAACCACCCACCACCACAACCACAACCCAAGATCAACGGTGAATCCAGGTCAGACGCCGCGAAGGTGGCCTTCACGGCAAACCATCGCCGTGGTACTGGTTGGGGTGGGGACGGCCGGGTTCGTGTTGATCGCCGCCACGGCTGGGGCCGACATGTCCGGTGTCCAAACTGGAGGCATCCAGCTTTTCGTGCTTGGCGCGTTCGGGTTCGCTTGCCTTGCTTTGGTTGTACGAAACTGCCTGCTGCTGGCCAGTTCCGCGGCGGTGATGTTCGGCATAGGCTCGGCGTTGATCCGCGCGGCCACTGTGAACATCTCCGGGGACTTCTCACTGATGCTCGTTCTCGGTGCTGAGTCGGTCGCGCTGATCCTGATCGGCGGCTGGCTCGTGCATCAGGCGTACGCGGTCGGTTCGACGTCCACTGTGATCGCGAGCACGACTGTGCTCGACCCGTTCACGGCTGTCGCTGTCGGCCTGTGGGTCTACGGCGAAGCCGCGCTTTTCACACCTGTCCAAGCCTTCGCCTTGGCTGGGTTCGCCCTGCTGTCCGTCGTCGGCGTGCTAGCGCTGGCCAAAGATCCTCAACCCAAGGAGAAGACTGTGCTCGCAAAGAACGGGCTCGCAAAGAACGGCCAGCTGCGGATTCTGATCGGCGCGGACACGTTCCCGCCCGATATCAACGGCGCGGCGAACTTCGCTGGCCGACTGGCACACGGGCTTGCCGAACGCGGTCACGACGTGCACGTGGCCTGCCCGCAACACGCCGTGCCGGTAGACGATGGGGCAATCACGATGCATCCCGTGACGTCCAAGCGAACGCCGTTCCATCCGACGTTCCGGATCTCGTTGCCCTGGCAGGCCGCCAAGGAAGCCGAGGAGATGATCCAGCGCATCCAACCGGACGTCGTGCATGTCCAGTCACACTTCCCGGTCGGCCGAGCGGTTCTGCGTGCGGCACAGAGGCACGGAATCCCTGTGATCGCAACGAATCACTTCATGCCGGAGAACCTCATCGGCTACGTCCCGATTCCCAAGCCTGTGCGTGCCGCGGCCGTGCGGTGGGCATGGCGGGACCTGGTCAAGGTCTTCCGCACCGCCGACCTCGTCACTGCCCCCACGCCGCGCGCGGTGGAATTGTTGACTGCCAATGGTTTGCCGGGCTCGCCGCGCGCGATCTCGTGCGGGATCGACCTCGACCACTATCCGGCCAGGCAAACCAGTGGCAAGCAGGTGCTGTTCGTCGGCAGGCTCGACGAGGAGAAGAACCTCGACGAGCTGATCAAAGCGGTCGCCCGGCTGCCGGAAGTACGTGCCGAGATCGTCGGCGACGGTTCATGCCGGGAGAAGCTGACCGCGCTCGCGGACAGCCTCAAAGTGCGTGACCGCATCGATTTCCTCGGTTTTGTGTCCGATGAGGAGCTTGTCCGCGCCTATCAGCGCGCCGACCTGTTCTGCATGCCAGGCACGGCCGAACTGCAAAGTCTGGCCACAATGGAGGCCATGGCCGCCGGATTGCCTGTCGTCGTGGCGGATGCGATGGCCCTGCCGCACCTGTGCGACCCGGGTGTCAACGGATTCCGTTTCCCGCCAGGTAATGTGGCGATCCTGGCCGCGGCGATCGACGAGGTCTTCCGTGACCCCGCGCTGACCGCCGCGATGGGCAGTGCCAGCCGCCAGATGATCGAGCACCACGACATCGGCCGGACGCTGACGACCTTCGAGGACGTGTACTGCGCCGTCTCGGGGATCAGCCGGCCGCAGCCAGTGTCCGGCGTGCGATCCGCAGCGTGAGTTCACGCAGCTCACGCAGGTCGTGATCGACCAGCACACCGTCCAGTTTGACCACTGTGCCGTCGATCAGGACGGTGTGCACGTCCTCGGTCCCCACACTGGTGGCCACCGCGCCTTCGAGCACCTCGGGGTCCTCGCCGAACAAGTGCTCAAGGCCGCTCAGCAGGACGATGTCGGCCTGCTTTCCGACCTCCAGTGACCCGATCGCATCGCCGAGCCCGATTGCCTTGGCGCCGTTGATGGTCGCTGCCTGCAGCAGGTCGCGTGCGGCGAGCGGACCCGTGGCACGCTCGGCCATCAACCCGGCACGCATCTCGCTGAACATGTCCGGCAGATTGCCGCTCTCGACGTCCACGCCGAGCGCGGGTTCCCCGCCCGCCTCGGCGAACCGTCGGTACGCCAGGTCGCCGTGACCCATCATCAGCTCGGTGACCGGCGTAACCGTGAGCGTCGAGCCGTAGTCGACGAGCATCTTGAACTCGTCGTCCTCAAGACGGTTGCCGTGCACAAAATGCAGGTCAGGACCCAGCAGCCCGGCATCGTGCAGCTTACGGACACCGCCGCCCTGTTGGCCGCCGACGTGCATCGACGTGATCAGGCCGCGGTCGCGCGCCAGCCCGATGTGCCGAGCGACGTCGTCAACCGGAAGGTAATCCGGGCCCAGTGAAGCCACCGCATCCGCTTGGGGATGCATGTCGTCCGGGTTGCTGTGTCCGAACACGACTCGCAACCCGGTCTGGTGCAACACCTCGATCGCCGCGTCGACCTGCTCAGGATCCGACACCGAACTCCAGTCCAGAACCGTTGTCACACCGGCGTTCATCGCCTCGGCCGCGGCCAGTTTCAGGCTGTTGCGCACGTCCAGGACGCTCATGCTCGCGCCGACGTGCTGGACGACCTGCTGCATGTAGTAGCCGAGGGTCATGTCCGGACCGAACCCGCGCAGCGGCGCCTGGGCCATGTGCCGGTGCGTGTCGACGAAGCCGGGGACGAGCAGCTTGCCGGACGCGTTGATCGCGCGTTTGCCAGGCAGATCGTCGCCTATCGCCTGGATGATGCCGTTCTCGATGAGCAGATCGGCTATGCCATGGCCGAGGACGTACCCACCCTTGAACACCACACTCATGACTGCCTCCAGTAACAACGGGCGCAGATTTCGACCTTGTTGTCGAACTCATCCGAGGCGCCCTGCTTTCGCAAAAGCTTTTCAGAAAGCTATCTCGAAAGCTTTCAGGGCGCAAGGTATTCTGTGGACCATGGGTGACCAGGTCGACGGGGTCGTCGCGGCGTGGGATGTGGAGCTTCCCGGCGTCCTCGGGATCGAGCTGGAGCTCGGCAAACGGGCGGGGTCGGTGTACGCGCGGCTCAACGAGGCCGCGAGCCGTGTGCTGGGCAAACTCAAGCTGACGAAAGCGGAGTTCGACGTGCTCGCGGTGCTGCGGGCGTCCGGCAAGCCGTACCGGCTCAAGCCGACGGAACTCGCTGCGAGGCTATGGCTTTCGTCCGGCGGGACAAGCAATGTGCTGCGTCGGCTGACTGAAGCCGAGCTGATTTCCCGTGCGGCGGACGAAGAAGACGCGCGCAGCTCGTGGGTTCAGCTGACGCGTCAAGGGGTTCAGGTCGCTGAGGAAGCGGTCCGGCTGACCGCGGAGGCGCAGCAACAGCTGCTGAAAGCCGTGCCGGAACACACTTCAAGGGCCGCAGCCGACGCGTTGCGCGAAGTGCTGCTGGCCCTGGAAGCGCGGGATTAGCTAGCTGGCGAGCTGGTAACCGGCTTCGGTCACCGCGGCCCGCACGTCGTCGACGCTCAGATCGGCATCGCTGGTGACGGTCACTGTGCCGGTGGTCAGGTCGACGTCAACGCTCTGCACGCCCGCGATCTGCCCGACCTCCTCGGTCACCGAGCTGACGCAGTGGTTGCAGGTCATTCCCTCAACCGTGTATGTCGACTGTGACATGTCGAGATCCCCTTTCGGCCTACCCCGGCATTTATACCCCTAGGGGGTAGTGGCCAGGCAAGGTGCTCTCGATCACTGGAACTTTTCGCCTGCCTAAACCGACGCGCGTTCGGCGACCAGCGCGGCCGTCTCCGCGCCACCGCCCAACGGCATCTCGTAGCTCGCCGCCGCGGCGCGAACCTGCTCGACATTGGCCTCGGCCCACGCTTTGACCGCGGCGACAACGGGCACGAGCGTGCTGCCCAATGGCGTGAGCGAGTAGTCCACGGTGACCGGGATGGTCGGCGTGACTTTGCGTTCGACCAGGCCGTTCTGCTCAAGCATGCGCAGGGTCTGGGTGAGCATCTTGTGGCTGATGCCGCCGATGCGCCCGGCGAGTTCGCCGTAGCGCTGCGTTCCTTGGGCCAACGCGGTCAGCGTCAGGCCGACCCATTTGCCGGAGATCAGGTTCAGCACTTCCCTGGTCGGGCAGGCCGCGCTGAAGGCGTTGTACGCGGGGGTAGGCACCTTGAGGTACCTCCTTACTAAAAGTTCCCAACGATGCGACGGTAGGGGCAGGCGCAGCCGCAAGTCAAGGAGAAAGATGATGAAAGCCCTGGTCAATGCCCCTGGAACGGACGAGTTCGTCCGCCTGACCGACGTCCACGAACCCACCGCAGGGCCGCACGACGCGTTGATCCGCGTGCATGCGAGCTCGCTGAACCGTGGCGAGCTGCGCCTGCTGGCCACCCGCCCCGCAGGATGGCGCCCTGGTCAGGACATCGCTGGCGTCGTCGAGAAGGCGGCCGAGGACGGGTCCGGGCCGAGCGTGGGCACACGAGTGGTCGCGCTGGCCGATGACTCCGGATGGGCCGAACTCGTGGCCGTCGACACCGACCGCATCGCGGTGCTGGACGACCGTGTCTCCTTCGGCGACGCCGCCACGCTGCCCATCGCGGGCACCACTGCGCTGCGGACATTGCGGCTGGGCGGAAGCCTGCTGGGCAAGCGTGTCCTGGTCACGGGCGCTGCCGGTGGCGTTGGTCGCTACCAGGTACAGCTGGCCGCGTTGCAGGGTGCGCGGGTCACGGCCGTCGCCTCAGACAAGCACGAGAAAGTGTTGCTGAAGCTGGGTGCCGCTGAGGTTGTGAGCAGCCCCGCGGCTGCTGAGGGGACGTTCGACCTGATCACCGAGTCGGTTGGCGGCGAGAGCCTGTCCGAGGCGATCGGCCGGGTCGCGCCGCACGGCCTGATCGTCGTGTTCGGACTCAGCTCCGGCAAAGCCACACCGTTCGCGTTCCGGGACTTCGCACCAGGACACGAGAACGCGCGGATCCAGATCTTCATGTCCTACGCGTCCGGTCCCGACTTCGGCGCCGACCTGAAAGTCCTGTCGGATCTTGTGGCCGACGGATCGCTGACGGCTCAAGTCGGCCTTGAGGTGCCGTGGACCGAGCTCGCTACGGCCGCACAGTCCTTGTCGGCACGCGGAGTTGACGGAAAAGCGGTCCTGCAGATCGTCTGAAGTGGACTTACACAGCTTCCACGAGGCGTTTCCGCACCCGTGTCCGCAACGCCAAGATGACCAGCACCGCGACGATCGTGCCACCGAGGTACGGGAACGTCTCGGCCAACTGCGTTGCGCCGTCGAGCAAAGGCTCGCCGAGGATCACCGCACCGGCCACAGCGGCCGCGGTGATCAGCGGCGGCTGGACGGCGACCGCGAAGAACGCGGCCCGTTCGGCGAGTACGGCAGCGAGAACGCAACCGAGGATGATCGAAAGCGGGAAGAAGACACCACCCGCGATGAGACCACCGACCGCGATGGCAGCAGGGCCGAGCACTGCCAGCCAGCCTGGGACCAGCGGAACTCTAGTCCACACAGGGGATCGCTCCGGCGTTGATGGGTTCGACACTGGCAATCTTCTGCACCCTTTGCTGTTTCTCGGTCTTCGTCGAGTCCGGGTTGGACTGTTGCGGTTGTTGTTGCTGTACCGGCGGTTCGAGCAGGTCCTGGACGAACTGGCGGACCTGGTTGGGACTGACCTCGACCGCACTGCCGTCACTCGGCGTCGACAGGTTGATCCGGCCGGTCGGGATCGTCTGGAACGTGATGTTGCCCGCGCTCAGCTCACCCAACTGCTGCGCGAACGACAGCAGGTCCCAGTTCTTGTCAAGGACAACGGCTTTCGTCAGCGCCTCGACAAGACCGGTGATCTTGGACGGGTCGGTGAGCGTGCCCGCGCTGAACATCCGGTTGGCCAGACCAGCCAGGAACGCCTGCTGGCGCCGTACCCGGTCAAGGTCGCCGTTGGGCAGCTGGTGCCGCTGGCGGACGAACTTCAGCGCGTCAACGCCCTGCAGAGTCTGTTGTCCCGCAGGGAAGTTCGCGCCCGAGTACGAGTCACGTACCGGGTTGTTCAGGCACACCGGCACGCCGCCGACCGCGTTGGTGATCTCGCTGAACCCGAGCAGGTTGATCTCGGCGTAGTGGTCGATGTGCAGACCGGTCAGGTTGTTGATGGTGGCGATCAGGTTGCGACGGCCTGCCGTGGTCGACTCACGGTCCACAGTGGCCTGATCGGCGCCCTGGCCGCGCAGCTGGCTGGCTCTGGCGTTCTTTCCCCGTGCATAAGCGGAGTTGAGCTTGTGCATGCCGAACCCGCCCGCGATGTTCACATAGGAGTCACGCGGCAGCGAGACACCCCAGGCCTTTTTGGTCGGATCCGCGGGAACGTGGATCACGATCATCGTGTCGGTGTTCTGCTCACCAGTCGAGTTGCCCGCCTGCAACTCGGCACGCTGCTCAGCAGACAGCGGGTTGCCCTGCGCGTCGGTGCGGCTGTCCAGCCCGACCAGCAGGATCGTGGTGTCCTGCGGCGGTTGACGCAGCGGAGTCGGCGCGCCGCTCGTGGTCGGCGCGGGCGTGTCCGGGACGATCACGTCGTCCGTGGCCAGGTTCGTCGTCGCGGTCCGGTAGGTCCACCAGCCGGTCGCGGTGACCGCGAGCACAGCCAACGAGACGGTCGCGACCAGTCCCTTGGTGAGGATCGACAGGATCTTCATGGTTCTCATCGCAGGCAGTCCGTCAGTAGTGCGGGTGTCAGGCCGTTGGTCCTGGCTCGTGTGACGAAGGCCGCCACGTCTTTCTCGAAGTTCGGGGTGAAGTGCGTGAGCACGATCGAGCCGGGCCGGAACTCGCGGGCGTACGTGTCGGACACCAGCGCGAACACCGCTAATGCCACATAGCGGAACGGCTTGAGACGCTCGAGCATGGCCCCTGACTCCCCGACGTTTTCCAGAACGTGATCTCCTTCGAAGTTAGGGACGCTTTTCGGCGGTAGTCCGACGGTCGTGTAACAGCCCGCCCGCAGAATTCCGGCGGGCTTGTAACAGTCGAGTGGCCGGGCTAGTGGGCGTCGGCAGAATGGAGTGACGAAGGAGGGCCGAATGCGCGGAGTGGCAGTAGGGCTGATGTGCCTCATGCTGCTGGGCGGATGTGCCACGGCCGGTGGAATCAAGGTGGAAGGGCCAGCGACCCAGGTCACACCGCCGCCGTCGACACCGCCGCCACCGAGTGGCGTGATCCCCTCATTCGATCCGGTCGCCCTGCTGCGTACGGATTCAAAGGTCACCGACAAGATCAAGAGCTTGCTGACGCCATGCCCGCAGAGCGGCCGATTCCCGGTGGATTCCCGCTATGTCGACCTGACCGGCGACGGAGTGGCGGAAATGATCGTGGCGGTCACATACTGTGACACCACAATCCCGGTGGGCAAAGTGATCGACACACGTTTCGGCTCGGTGGCGACCTATGTGTACGACGTGGTCGCGAAACCGCCGGTCGACCTGCTGGCGGTGGACCAACCGGGCTACATTCTCGACCAGAATGACGGTGTGGTGCAGGTGACCCAGTGGGAGTACCGGTCGAACGACCCGTCATGTTGTCCGTCAGCCCGAACCTTCACGTACTACAAATGGACCGGCACGATATTCGAGCGAATCAAGTGATGACCCATATCCTGCTGGTCGAAGACGACGCGGTGATCAGGGAAACAACCCAGCTCTCCCTGGAACGGGACGGTTTCACGGTCTCGGTGGCCGAAGACGGCATCACCGGCCTCGAGAAGTTCCGCGCCGAGGCCCCGGACGTGGCGCTGCTGGATCTGATGCTGCCGGGAATGAACGGCGTGAGCCTCTGCAGGCAGATCAGGGAAGAAAGCCCGACGCCGGTCATCATGATGTCGGCAAGGTCAGACCCGATCGACGTCGTCCTCGGCCTGGAAGCCGGGGCGGATGACTACGTGACAAAGCCTTTCGACAGCACAGTGCTGGTCGCGCGGATCAGGGCAGTGGTTCGTCGGATGGGCCGGGCCGAGGCCGTGAACGACGAGCAGCCCTTGCGTTTCGGCGACCTTGAGGTACAACGCAACGGCCTTGAGGTCCGCGTGGCTGGGCAGCCGGTGGAGTTGACGCCGACCGAGCTGCGGCTGTTGCTGTGCTTTGTGGACTCTCCAGGGAACGTGCTGACCCGTGATGTCCTGCTTGAGCAGGTTTGGGACTACCAGTGGGGTGGCGACTCCCGGGTCGTTGACGTGCACGTGCAGCGGCTGCGGGCGAAGGTTGGCCAGGACCGGATTGAGACAGTGCGGGGCTTCGGTTACAAACTGAAGACCGGGTCATGAAGCTGCTACCACCCTCGATGCGGTGGCGGCTGAGCGCGGCGATCGCCGTGGTCAGCGCTTTGGTAGCGACCGCCCTGAGCTTGCTCGTGCGTACAGAGTTCGCGCAAACCCAGCTCACCGATGCCCGCCAGCTTCAGGACCAGCGGATCCAGTTGGTGGTCCGTGAATACGCCTTGACGGGCCAAGCTGCCCTTGGCAGCGAATTGGACTCCCCGACAATTCCGCCGGAACTGCTGAGCGCGGTCCGGGGCGGAAACCGCGCGACTTACCTGCAACGAACCCCTGAGGGCTCGTGGATCTGGGCCGCAGCGGAGACCAGCGGGAAGGTGCTGTCGCTACGCAGCCCGTATTCCGACCGTGACGAGGCATTGAGCCGCCTGGACCGGGTCCTGCTGATTGGCTCGGTCGCGGTAGTCGTCCTGAGTTCCGTCCTCGGTGTACTCCTTGTCTCCCGCTTGTCCCGCCGCCTGCGGCTCGCCGCAGGGGCCGCTCGCCGCGTGGCCGACGGCGATATGACCGCCCGGGTTCGTGACGTCATCCGTGACCGCCCTCGTGATGAAGCCGCCGAACTGGCCCAAGCCATCGACGGCATGGCGGACGCGTTGCAGGAACGCCTGATCGCTGAGCAACGGGTAACCGCGGACATCGCCCACGAGCTCCGCACCCCTGTGACCGGTTTGGTTGGCGCAGCGGAACTGTTGCCCCCTTCTCGCCCAGCTGAATTGGTCCAAGACCGCGTGCGAGTGCTGCGAGTATTGGTCGAGGACATTCTTGAGGTCGCCCGTCTGGACACAGCGACCGAACGAGCGGAGCTGTCCGAGTTGGCGTTGGGCGAGTTCGTCCGCCGCCGAGTTGCCGGTGTCGCACCAGAAGCCGTTGTCTCGGTGCTTGAGGAGCGCTCCGCTCGCACGGACCCGCGCCGCCTGGAACGCGTCTTGGTCAACCTCCTCGTGAACGCTTCCAAGCACGGAAAACCTCCAATCCACGTAACGGTAGACGGCCTCTCGGTGAACGTCCGAGACCACGGCCCGGGATTCTCGGAGGAACTGCTTCGAGACGGCCCAAGCCGTTTCCGCACGGGCAGTAGCGATCGCGGCACCGGCCATGGCCTTGGCCTGACGATCGCCGTCGCCCAAGTAAAGGTCCTTGGCGGAACCCTCACATTCGCCAACGCCGAAGATGGCGGAGCGTTGGTAACTCTCGAATTGCCAGACACCCCAACCTGATCACCGGTGTAACAGATTCCGTCTCCGCCTGCGTTCAGGGTCGACGACAATGCCACTGACTTAAGCATTCCGGCTGGTCGCGAGCGGCGCAGGGCCGATTGCCGGTGCCGTTGATGTCCACAATAGACGATTAATCGTCACATCAGTCTCACTTACCCCGCACGTCACTCCTGTTAACCGGGTTGGCGCCGTGAAGGTCACCTTCGCGGCGTCCAACGCGCCAAAGGTTCCCCTCACGGACCGTGACGAGCCCGAATGAAGGCCACTGTGGACAGTCCCGTCCATCGGTGGCGCGGGTACGCCGTGCTCACTCTCTTAAATTAAGTCAGTGGCATTGGCCGCACGGGTGGCCGGGTTTTCGTAGAGCCGGACGCCGTCGCCGAGCAGGACCGGCTCGATGTGCAGGTCGATGTGATGTCGTTCATTGCCTTGTCTCCTTTGTTTTAGGTTCAGTCCAATGCCGCTTAAAGACCTTTCGGTATTTGAGTGAGTTATGTCATAGGGAAAGGCCGGTGTGGTCGAGGAAGTTGAAGCACAGTTGGTAGCTGCTGCCGACGCGTTCCAGGCCGGTCTGCGCGGCGGTGTGGGCTTCGTCGAGGGTGTCGGGGCACAAGTTGGCCAGTTCGCGTGCTTTGACGTTGCCCCATACCGTTTCCATCGGGTTGAGGTCGGGGGCGTAGCCGGGCAACGGTTCCACGTGCAGCCAGTGTCGTTGGGTGGTCAGCCATGCCTTCATGTCGTTCGATCGGTGGGCGGGCAGGCCGTCCCAGATCAGGGTGACTTTCTGGCCGTCGAGGTGCTCGTGCAGAGCGGTGAGGAACTCGATCAGCGAGGCGGTGTTGTAGGCGCCTTCTTTGATGCCGAACACGAACACCGCCTCGCTGCGGTCGGGTCGGTAGGCCAGCGCGCCGGACATCGACAGGCGTTTCCAGGAGAACCGGTGGGTCAGCACCGGTGTCTGGCCGCGTGGCGCCCAGGTGGCCCGTACTACGGGCAGCAGGGAGAATCCGGACTCGTCCTGGAAGCAGATCCAGGCCCTTCGGCGCCGGGCGCTTTTTTTATGCGTGGCCACTCCTTTTTCACCCACCTGTCGATGGCCTCCTGGTCGCGTTCGGTGGCGCGGCGGGCGGGACGCTGCCTGCTCCAGCCCAGCCGCTCGCGCAGGATCGTCCAGGTCTGGGTTTGCGAGTACCGCACCCCGGTGACCTTCTCGATCACCTTGGCCACCCGCGCCAGCGTCCACATGTCGGTCGGGAATCCGTTCGCCTTCGGCCCCTGCGCCAGCGCGCCTGCCACCGCGGCTACCTGCTCATCGGTCAGCTTACGCAGCCGCCCGGCACGGCCAGCCCCGGCCAATGCCTGCCGTCCGCCGGTCGACCACGCCCGGTGCCACCGTGAAGCGGTCTGCGCCGAGACTCCCAACTCCACCACCACATCGACCTGCCGCTTGCCGCGATCGAACATCTCCGCAGCCCGCATCCGGCGTTCCCGCAACGCCTCAAAATCACGGCGGGCAGCTACTTTCTTGCCGCTCCGGGCTTTCCGACGCTGGCCGGCCGATCGTGACGGTTCTGGCATACCACGATTGTCCTACCAGGCAAGGCGAATCACCCGCAACGACTCACCCTATTACCGAAAGATCTTTAGTTAAGCGGGTGGTGAGTGGTGCGGAGACATGAAATATTTCTGTCTCCTGTGGATCGATGACGTGTACGGCTTCGGAGAAAACCCCTTGTAGCGCATGGAAATAGTGGCGTATACGTTGCTCATGTGACCGTGCCCGCCACACCATCCCGGCGCTTCACCGACGGGATCAGTATCGGTGTTCTCACACGTTTGTTGGATCGTGATCTGGTGGACGAGGTGCTGGCCGACACGGGTCGACGGGAGAAGCGAACACGGTTGCTGCCAGCCAGGGTGGTTGTCTATTGGGTGTTGGCGCTATGCCTGTTCTTCGAAGACAGTTATGAAGAGGTGATGCGCAAGCTGGTCAACGGTCTGCGGTTTCTGGGTACCTGGCGGGATGACTGGCATGTGCCGACCACGAGTGCGCTTTCCCAAGCACGCCAACGGCTGGGTGCGGAACCGTTGCAGGTCTTGTTCGAGCGGGTCGCGGTGCCGATGGCTCGGCCAGGCACGAAGGGAGCCTGGTTTCACGGGTGGCGGGTGATGGCCGTGGATGGGCTGGTGCTGGACGTGCCGGATACTGATGACAACGTCGCGGTGTTCGGTAAGAAATCGCATGGTGGTGGGGAAAGCCCGTTCCCGCAGGTGCGCGTCGTCGGCTTGGGCGAGTGCGGCACCCATGCGATCGTGGCCGCGGCGATCGACTCGTGGCGGGTCTATGAGCGCGAGTTGCTGACGCGCATTCTGGATGATCTCGAGCCGGGCATGCTAGTGGTGGCTGATCGTGGTTTCTTTGGCTATGAGTTGTGGAAACAGGCGACCGAGACCGGTGCTGATTTGTTGTGGCGGTTGAAGAATAGCGTTGAGGTGCCGGTGCTGGAGTGGTTGCCGGATGGCTCGTTCCGCTCGGAGTTGTTGCCCAGACAGGTCAAGGTGGATCTCAAGCGTGGCAAGCAACGCACCGTGCGTCCAGAGATGCGGCTGCCAATCCGCGTGGTGGAGTACATGGTGACCAACCGTGGTGATCAGCCCGAGACGATCCGGTTGATCACCACGATCATGGATCACGAGTTGGCGGCCGCGGCGGAGCTAGCGGCGTTGTATCGGCAGCGATGGGAGTTCGAGTTGACACTGGACGAGGTCGAAACCCATCAGATATCCCATAGCAGGGTGCTACGGTCGAAATCGGCCGATCTAGTCCGGCAAGAAATCTGGGCTCTGCTGCTGACACATTACGCGGTGCGGGATCTGATGCATGAGGCCGCAGATGACGCCGGACCTGATGATGGGCTGGATGTCGACGAGCTGTCGTTCGTTCGCAGCCTCAACGCTGTCCGCCGCCAGGTTACCAACCAGGCGGGTTTTTCCCCTCATCGCCTGAAGAGGGCGATCATCGAGACGTGTGAAGAGATCAGACAACGCCGCACCCGTGGACGTCGACATCGCTCGTATCCCCGAGTGGTGAAACGAAGTCAGGTCGGTGACAAGCTCATCAAACGCCCCAACCACATCGGCGCACGTTACGACAAACCGGCTGAGCTGCACGTCTTCAGCAAGATCGCTTAACTAAGCGGCATTGGGGTCGACGAAGTCCGGCGGGGTGAACCAGGCGACGTCGTCTTTCAGCTCGACTTTCCAGTCGCTGCGGTGCACTAGTCTGTGATGGCGACCGCAGAGCAGCACGAGGTTGTCGACGGCGGTAGGCCCGCCGTGTTGCCATTCCACTATATGGTGCCCGTGGGACACACTCGCTGGCCGTTCGCAGGTGGGGAAGGTACATCCGCGATCGCGAAGGACCAAGGCCCGCCGGATGTGCGCGGGGATGGTGTAGGAAGGCGCGGCGATGTCGAGTGGTTTCGATTCACCGCCCATCACGGCAGGCAGAACGTGGGCATCGCAACAGATTCGTCGTGCCTCGGCTGCGGTCAGTTGGGTTTCCGGCAGGACACGGTCGGCTGCCATGGTCTTGAGTGCGTCGAGGGAGATGGTGACGGCGATTTCGGTTTTGAGGCCATTGTGTGTTGGCAGGTCTGGACAGTTGGCGGCCTGTTGCAGGACGTCGGCGAACGCGTCGCCGCCGCGTTCGGCGTAGCCGCGAGGGTCGTCGGCCTCGTACTTCTCGAACGGTTTGAGCAGTTCGTTGAACAAGACAGCGGTTTCAGCATCGAGCCGCCCTTTGAACTCGAGGTGTCCGTCGCTGTAGGTGTGTCGCCGCAACTCCCGTTCCGGTCGGTGCGGCTGGTCGACGTTCGGTGGTTTCCCGTCCGGGTCGACGATGTCGCGCACGACGCGTTCGCCGAACCGGGCTAGCGCGTTCGGATCGTCCTGCGCGGCACGTTCGATCAGCAACTCCTCGGCCAGTGACACCTTGTCGGGTTGAAGGTGGGTCAAGCTTGCGACGAACCTCCGGATCACCTCGACCTGTCCGATACTGACCTCGCCAGCGTCGAGTTTCTTGGCAGTCAAGGGAATGGAAGCCGCAACCACAGTCCCGGTGGGTGTCTTGGCGTCGTTCAGGGCGGCCGCGTGGGCGAGCCGTTGGTTGCCTTCCTGGCGCGTGATGTTCAAGGTGTGCATGAGAAGCGCGGTGGTGTTGCTGTAGCCCAAGCAGTACGCGGTGCCCCGCGCATCCGCTTCGGCCAGAAAAGCAAGGTGCTCGGCATAGTCTCGGCGTAGCTTGCGTTCCGAAGCGGAGATGCACGCGACAAGCTCACGATCGTCGAGCTGCCAGTGTGTCGATGTGATCTCCCCCATGCCTCCAGATTACGCCGCCACAACGTGAAAGTCCCTGCAATACAAGGCAACCACACGATTGGGTGCCAACGCTGGACAACGCTGCAGTGGACAAGTGAACGCGAGGAGTGGTGGGAGGCAAAGGTCAAGACAGCTTGCAGGAAAGGCGGACACGGTGTGCTGGAACGGTGGACACGGTGTGCTGGAACGGTGGACACGGTGTGCCGGAACGGTGGACACGGTGTGCTGGAACGTGGATTTCATGGTGTGGGGTTGGTGGACACGCCGAGTTGGGGCGGTGAGTGGGCGGCTCGGTGGGAATTGAGCCAGTCGAGCCAGGTGTCCATGCCGTCGCCTCGGGTTGCTGAGACGTGGAGGATCGGGGCTGTGGGGTTGACCTGGCGGACCTGGGTCTTGAACACGTCGAGCGGGAAGTCCAGGTAAGGCAACAGGTCTACCTTGTTCAACAGGATCAGATCCGCGGTGCGGAACATGTGCGGGTACTTCAACGGCTTGTCCACACCTTCAGGCGCCGACATGATGACGACCCGAGCAGCTTCCCCAAGGTCGAACAGTGCGGGGCAAACCAAGTTCCCGACGTTCTCAACGAACAACACGGACCCAGGGGCAGGGGACAAGGTGTGAATAGCCTCGTGCAGCATGGAAGCGTCAAGGTGGCAGCCAGCGCCGGTGTTGATCTGAGTGACGGCGACACCGGTCGAACGGATGCGATCGGCGTCAAAGCTCGTCGCCTGATCACCCTCCACAACAGACACAGGCACGTCCAACGAACGGACGGTACGCTCCAACAGAGTTGTCTTCCCAGACCCAGGGGAGGACATCAGGTTCACCGCGAACACCGAAGCCGAAGCCAGTGCGGCGCGGTTGTGTGATGCTAGCGAGTCATTGCGGGCCAGCACCTTCTCCTCTATTGTCACGGTTTCGGAGCATCCGCAGGTTCCGCACATGTCATCACCTCAACCGACTTGATCCGAAGTTCCCGTCCGGCCACGACGTCCACCGAAGCAGTGCCGCACGATGGACAAAGCACAATGGGGTCTGTCGTAGTGAACTCCTCCGAACAGGCGTGGCAGATCGCGCGCCCCACCGGCTCTAGGACGACCAGGGAAGCACCGTCGTGAATGGTCCCTGAAGCCACCAGGTCGAAGCAGAATCGGACGGAGGACACGACGATCCCGGAGATTTTGCCGATCTCCAGCGTGACAGTGACAACCCGTGTGGAGCCCAGCCGATCGGCTATCTGCGAGACGATCGACTGGGCAATGGAAAGCTCGTGCATCAACAGATCCGGGGCAGCGGGTCGCCAACCAGCAGGTCGCAAATCCGGGTCCCGCCGAAGACGGTGTTCAACAGAACCAGCCCCGGTGGATCCGCCTTCACCCGGCCAACGATCGCGGCCGAAGCTCCAAGCGGATGGGCCCGCATGGCGGCCAACGCCGCCGAAGCCGAGTCCCCGGAAACGAAAGCCACGATCCGGCCTTCACACGCGACATACAACGGATCAATGCCAAGCAGTTCCGAAGCCCCGCGAACCTCAGTCCCCACGGGAACCTGATCCTCGTCGACGACCTCAGCGGCCTTGGCGACCTCGTTCAGAATCGTGGCCACGCCACCGCGAGTCGCGTCCCGCATGACGCGAACCCCGGGAGTCGCTGCCAACAAAGAAGCCACGAGGCCGTGCACAGCAGCGGTATCCGACTCAAGGTCAGCCTCGATATCAAGCTCACCCCGAGCAAGCATCACGGTCACGCCGTGCTCACCGACAGGACCGGAAACCAGGATCGCGTCCCCAGGCTGAACCGAAGAAGCGCCCAGCTTCGTTGGATAGGAAATCACACCAACCCCAGCGGTGTTGATGTAACACCCATCCGCCTTACCCCGCTGAACGACCTTCGTGTCGCCGGTGACAATCTGCACGTCCGCAGCAAACGCGGCATCTCGCATCGAAGCAACGATCCTACGAAGGTCCGCGACCGGAAAACCCTCCTCCAGAATGAACCCCGCGGTCAGATACAACGGCCGAGCGCCCGACACAGCCAGATCATTCACGGTCCCGTTGACGGCCAAGTCGCCTATGTTCCCGCCAGGAAAGAACAGCGGCGAAACCACAAACGAGTCCGTCGTGAACGCCAGACGGGAACCACCAATCGAGAAGGAGGCCGCGTCATCCAGCTCATCCAGCAGAGGATTGCTGAACGCGTCCACGAACACAGCCTCGATCAGCGTCTGTGTCGCCTTCCCGCCGGACCCGTGAGCCAGTGTGATCCGATCCTCCTTCACCCTGGGCCGACGCCGCCGAGCTCGCTCGATCCGATCGAGGACTTGTTGCTCTCGCACCGATATCTCGTTCATGACAAGCTCGCTTCACGCACCCGGGTCCGGGTGAACCGCCCAAAGTTGTAGTAAGCCGCACAAGCACCCTCTGGCGACACCATGCACGTCCCAATCGGCGTCTCGGGCGTGCAAGCCGTGCCGAAAACCTTGCACTCCCAAGGCTTCAGCACGCCCTTCAACACCTCGCCACACTGACAGGACTTCGGATCGGCAACCCGCACCCCGGGCACGGAGTAGGCAAGCTCAGCGTCGAACCGCGCGTACTTCGCCCGGATCCGCAAAGCCGAATTCGAGATGAAACCCAAACCACGCCACTCGAAGTACGGCCGAAGCTCCATCGTCTCACCAATAGCCCGCAAGGCCGTGACGTTCCCGTCCCAAGGAACAACCCGTGAGTACTGGTTCTCGACCTCCGAACGTCCCTCAGTCAACTGCAGCATCAGCATGTAGATCGACTGCAGAATGTCCAGCGGTTCGAACCCCGCCACCACAATCGGCTTCCCGTACTCCGCAGCGATGAACTCGTACGGCCGGCAACCGATCACAGTGGACACGTGCCCTGGGCCGATGAACCCGTCGAGGCGCAGGTCCGGTGAGTCCAGGATTGCCTTGATCGCTGGGATGATCGTGATGTGGTTGCCGAAGACCGAGAAGTTCTCGATCCCTTCTTTCGTTGCCCGCAGGATCGTCATCGCCGTTGACGGGGCCGTGGTTTCGAAGCCGATCGCCATGAAGACCACGTGCAGGTCCGGGTTCTGCTTGGCGATCTTCAACGAATCCAGTGGCGAGTAGACCATCCGGATGGTGGTGCCCTCCGCGTTGGAGTCGAAGAAGTTCCCGTCACTTCCGGGCACGCGCATCATGTCGCCGAACGACGTCATCAGCACGCCCGGCTGACGCGCGATGTGGATCGCGTCGTCGATCCTGCCCATCGGGATGACGCACACCGGGCAGCCGGGGCCATGCACCAGCGTGATGTTCGACGGGAGGTAGTCCTCGAGGCCGTGCTTGTAGATCGTGTGCGTGTGCCCGCCGCACACTTCCATGAATTTGTACTCCCTGCCGGGTTCGCACAGCCGGGCGATCTTCGCGGACAGCGCCCGTGCCGTCTCGGCGTTCCGGAACTCGTCTACGAAACGCATGACTCCCCTAAGAGGGCATCTGATCTTGGTTGGGGCGATATGTCTGTGTCGGGTGACGGCTGATACCTTGATCAACTTGTGGGGTCCCGGCGTGCGTACCGCAGCGACTTGTCCGATGCTCGCTGGGCGTTGATCGAGCCAACGCTGACGGCGTGGCGTGCTGCCCGGCGTGGGCCGGGAACCGTGATGCGCGTGCATGACTTGCGGGAGATCGTGAACGCGATCCTGTACGTGTGCCGGACCGGGATCGCCTGGGAGTATCTGCCGCACGACTTCCCGCCCTGCAAGACGGTTTATGACTACTACGCCAAGTGGGAAGCCGATGGCACAACGGAAACGCTGCATGACCTGTTGCGTGACCAAGTCCGCGTCGCGAAAGGCCGCGCTGCTGCCCCGACGGCGGCGATCATCGACTCGCAGAGCGTGAAAACCTCCTGCAATGTCAGCGAATCCAGTCAGGGTATCGACGCGGGCAAGAAGATCAAGGGCCGCAAACGGCACATCGCCACCGATGTGCTCGGCCTGCTGCTGGCGGTAATCGTGACCGCGGCGTCGGTGCAGGATTCCGCTGGCGGGCAACAGGTTCTCGATCATCTCGCCGCTGCGCATCCGACCGTGTCGGCGGCATGGGTGGACGGTGGCTACAACAACACAGTCATCCGTCATGGAGCCCAGCGGGGTATCCGGGTTGAGGTCGTCAAACGCCCTTCTGCCAAGGGATTCCACGTGTTGCCCCGGCGGTGGGTAGTGGAGCGCAGTCTGGGCTGGCTGATGCAACACCGCCGACTCGCGCGCGACTACGAAGCCCTGCCCCAGCGGTCGCGCACGATGGTCCACTGGGCGATGACTAACATAATGAGCCGCACCCTGACCGGGGAATCCACCCAAACCTGGCGAAACGATCCACCCAAAGCAGACATTCTTGCCTAACTAAGATCAGATGCCCTCTAAGAGGGCATCTGATCTTGGTTGGGGCGATATGTCTGTGTCGGGTGACGGCTGATACCTTGATCAACTTGTGGGGTCCCGGCGTGCGTACCGCAGCGACTTGTCCGATGCTCGCTGGGCGTTGATCGAGCCAACGCTGACGGCGTGGCGTGCTGCCCGGCGTGGGCCGGGAACCGTGATGCGCGTGCATGACTTGCGGGAGATCGTGAACGCGATCCTGTACGTGTGCCGGACCGGGATCGCCTGGGAGTATCTGCCGCACGACTTCCCGCCCTGCAAGACGGTTTATGACTACTACGCCAAGTGGGAAGCCGATGGCACAACGGAAACGCTGCATGACCTGTTGCGTGACCAAGTCCGCGTCGCGAAAGGCCGCGCTGCTGCCCCGACGGCGGCGATCATCGACTCGCAGAGCGTGAAAACCTCCTGCAATGTCAGCGAATCCAGTCAGGGTATCGACGCGGGCAAGAAGATCAAGGGCCGCAAACGGCACATCGCCACCGATGTGCTCGGCCTGCTGCTGGCGGTAATCGTGACCGCGGCGTCGGTGCAGGATTCCGCTGGCGGGCAACAGGTTCTCGATCATCTCGCCGCTGCGCATCCGACCGTGTCGGCGGCATGGGTGGACGGTGGCTACAACAACACAGTCATCCGTCATGGAGCCCAGCGGGGTATCCGGGTTGAGGTCGTCAAACGCCCTTCTGCCAAGGGATTCCACGTGTTGCCCCGGCGGTGGGTAGTGGAGCGCAGTCTGGGCTGGCTGATGCAACACCGCCGACTCGCGCGCGACTACGAAGCCCTGCCCCAGCGGTCGCGCACGATGGTCCACTGGGCGATGACTAACATAATGAGCCGCACCCTGACCGGGGAATCCACCCAAACCTGGCGAAACGATCCACCCAAAGCAGACATTCTTGCCTAACTAAGATCAGATGCCCTCTAAGAGTTCCTAACAAGTTGATCACTTGTGGTGCCTGAAGGTTCGTGATCGTTGATCATGAAACGAGTGAGGAAAGGTGAGCAGCCGCCATGGATCGTCCCCGACGACCTGTGGGAACGAATCGAGCCACTGTTGCCGCGCTGGGAGTACGCGTTGTCCCGGCCAGGCCCCAAGCGGCTGCCGGATCGTCTCGTCCTGCAAGGCATCTTGTTCGTGCTGCACACCGGTATCCAGTGGGAGTTCCTGCCCCAGGAGCTGGGGTTCGGGTCAGGGATGACCTGCTGGCGGCGCCTGGCGGAGTGGAACGATGCCGGGGTGTGGCAACGGCTGCACGAGGCGCTTTTGGCCGAGCTGAACGCGGCCGGGAGGCTGGACTGGTCGCGAGCGGTGATCGACAGCTCGCACGCGCGGGCGGCGCGCCGCGGCCCAAAAGCGGGCCGAGCCCGGTCGATCGCGCCCGGCCAGGCTCCAAGCACCACGTGATCACCGAGGGCGGCGGCATCCCGCTGGCCGTCGGCCTGACCGGTGGCAACGTCAATGACGTCACTCAACTCCTCCCGCTGGTCGAGGCAATCCCGCCAGTGCGGGGCAGGCGCGGGCGTCCTCGCCGCCGCCCCGACGAGCTCTACGCCGACCGCGCCTATGACTCTGCCCAACACCGTGGTGAGTTGCGCGGTATGGGCATCGACCCACAGATCGCCGAGCGTGGAAGGGAACACGGCTCCGGGCTCGGCGCGATCAGGTGGGTCGTGGAGCGCACAATCGCGTGGTACCACGGGATGCGGCGCCTGCGTATCCGATGGGAACGCCGCGCCGACATCCACGAGGCGTTCCTCGGTCTGGCCACATGCGTGATCTGCTACCGACACGTCAAAACCTTCTGTTAGGAACTCTAAAGGATTTGGGATTCCTTGAGTGCGGCTATCTCGTCCTCGTAGGCTTTGCCGATGCTTTCGAGGAACTCCATCGCGGCTTTGGCTTCCTCCTCGTCGATCTTCGAAAGCGCGAAGCCGACGTGGATCAGTACCCAGTCACCAGGGCCGATCTCCTGGTCTGCCAACAGCCCGATGTTGATCGCCCGCTTCACCCCGCTGACGTCCACCTTGGCGAGGTCGGGCCGGTCGGCCATGATTTCGATCACTTCCCCTGGGATACCCAGGCACATGCCAGCTCCTTCCACAGATCGGCGATCAGGTCCTGTGCCACGACGACCGCGGCACCGACAGCCGCGTTGACCGGTGGGCTGAGCCCCATATGCTCATCAAGGGACTGCGGCTGGCAGCCAAGCAGCAACACCCGGCCCGGCTTCGCGCCGAGCAGACCTACCAGTCCCAGTACGAGTTCCGGTTGCATGCCATGCGCGTCCAAACTGGACACTTCGTCCATTGCCGCCGTGTCCAGTTCGATCACGGACAGTGTCCCAGGTGGATCGTCACGGTCGACGGCATCGATCAGGATCGTCGCGGGATATGAGGCGTTCGCCATGTCATGGGCGAGGTGCATGCCCCGGATGCCGTAGTCGACAACGCGGGCCCACGATGGCAGGTCCTGCTTGGACAGCCGCCGGACGACCTCGACGCCGAAAGCGTCGTCTCCGAGGAAAATGTTGCCAACTCCGGCCACCAAGATCATAGCGGCTCGACCTCATCCGGAGCGAAGTAACGGAATCGTCCGTGGTAGGCGTAAAGCTCGGCGCCCGGATCGTCCTCAATGGTCACAGCCAAGTGACAGGTGTCGTCGACGTCCTGGAACACCGCTTCGACGACGGCTGTCCGGCCGGCGAGGAACATGTCGTGTGCGTCAGCCCGCTTACCCGGCCTGAGCCGAACCCGCGAGCCTTTGGACACCGCGACTCCAGCGACCAGCACGCTGTCAGCCTCCGGCGAGACGGACGCGTCGGCGCCCGGATCCCACCAGGGGGTCTCCGCGGGATTCTCCGGCGGTGTGACCGAGTGAAGGTAGCGGATCGTGCCGTGCAGGCGCTCGACCAGCTCAGCAGGCAGGTGGTCCACTCGGTCGATCAACTCGGCCGCACGCGGATCAGTCGACCGAGCTTCGCGCTTTTCCGCGTCGGTCAACGTCATAGTGCGCAACGTGAGGATCTCGTCGATCTCGGTGCCGTCGAACAGGTTTCCCGCGCTCTCCGGTGCGATCTCTGGCTGGTCGTAGAGGATGATCGGCGAGCACAGCACGCTTTGGCTGCCACCGACCAGCACCGGCCACATGCCGTCGTTGACGCACTCCTTGGTCGCCAGCGACGCCCACTCCGGCGGGTCTACTTGGGACAGGAACTGACCTTCATCCAGCGACAGCAGGACGTGTGCGGCGATGAAGGCGTGCCGTAGGGCATCGGGCCAGGAGGAGGAGGTCACAGGTGAGGTGTTCTTGACCTGAACGGTCAGCTGCACGCCTCCGAACGGGCCCGGAAGCGGCTTCGACCGGACCACGACCGCTCCTTGCAAGGGATAGCGTCGGCGAACGACGCGGCCGCCGGACAAGGGCTCCAACTCCTGGCCACCGTCTACAGTGAACGGAATCTGATGGTCGGCGGGGTCGCCGTCGAGCTCGACATCGACTTCACGTTCGACGGCCTCGTCCCAGGTCGTGTACTCGACATCGTCAAGGACTACCGATCCCACCGCGCGGAACCCGGCGCCTTCCTCGATTTCCACGCACCTGGCCTGCAACTGGAGAAAACGGAGTCGCAGATGGACAGGCGAGCGTGGTTCGGCAATGAGTTGGCTTTGTGCCATCGACCGCTCACCGGTGTCGTTCGCGGCGAAGGTGGGCGGCATGAGCACGCCCCACTGCCAGCGGACCTTGTTCTTCGCGGCCGACGCACGGTACGGGTAGAGCAGATATCCCTCGTACAACACCGCGTCGGCGATCGCACGCGCTTGATCCATCATGGCGAGTCCAATGCCATGATCGTCAGCTCCCACAGCACGTGGTAAAGCGTCGTCTGGGCTTCCTGAATCCGGTGCACCGACGGAGAAGGAACTACGAACAAGTAGTCGATGCTGTCGAGTTCCGCCATCTTGCCGCCGTCGTAGCCAGCGATCCCGACGGTGAACAACCCGAGCCTGCTGGCCTCATCGAAGGCACGCAACAGGTTCTCGGAGTTGCCGCTGGTGGACAACCCGATGGCGACGTCTGACGGCCTGCCGAACGCGGCGATCTGCCGAGCGAACACGACCTCGAAACCCACGTCGTTGCACAGTGCCGTGATGACAGCGATGTCGTTGGTCAGGCTGAACGCGGGCAACGGTCGCGCGGACCCAGCTGGGCTAAGGAAAACACTGGTCAGATTCTGTGCATCGGTTGAGCTGCCGCCATTGCCGAACGTCAGCAGGCGCCCGCCACGGGCGAACCGAGCAGCTATCTCCTCAGCGCATTCGGCAAGACGAACCCCGTCACGCTCGAACACCCGCGCACGAAGCTGAACGATCTCCCGTGCCTTGTCCACAGTCGACTGACGCACCTGTTCCATCACCGCGGCCACGTTGGACTGATCGGAGTACAGGAACGGATACAGCGACTCGATGTCGTGGTTCATAATTGCCCCACCACAGCGATGGCCTCGCGGGCGTGCACCAGGATCGTGTCGCCGACGCTGGCGTCCACCAAGGCGACGCTCACCTCCTCGTCGCCCGCCGGTGTGCGCACGACGGCCATCTCGTCGTCGAGCAGACGAACCACGGTCACCTCGACCGCGATGTCCGAACACGTAACGCACACATCGTCGTGACACTCAGGCATCGAGAACTCCTGGCTGCTCGAAGAACACGTGCACCAGTTCCCACAGAACGTGGTACATCGTCACGTGCACCTCTTTGACCACACGGGGATCGCGCGACGCGGCGATCAGTACGTGGTCAGCGACACCGCGTGCGGCGATCCGGCCGCCGTCCCCGCCGGTCAGCGCGATGCACAACACACCGAGGGACCTGGCCTTGAGTAGGCCACGTAGGACGTTCTCGCACTGGCCGTCGGTGGACAGGCCGAGCGCGATGTCGGGTGCTTCGGCGAGGAACTCGATCTGGTGCGCGAAAATTTCGGCAAGGCCAACCCGGTTTGCGACGCTTGTCACCGTCGCCACGTCCGATGTCAGCGAGATCGCGGGCAGGGCGCGCTTGCCGACGATCACTGGATGCACGAACTCCACGGCGACGTGCTGCGCGTCGGTGCTCGGCCCGCCGTTGCCGAACACGACAAGCTTGCCACCCCGGTGAAAACGCCGGGCCATGGCGAAACACGTACCGGCCACGTCGGTCGCATGATCGGCGAGGTCGTTCAACGGAGCGGTCCGGCGCTCAAGCAGCGCGCCGACCCGCCCGGACAGTGACACAGTTGTCACGTCCACACTTCCTCTTCGATTGTCAGCTCAAGTGATGGGAGAGCGGTCAGGTCACCTTCTTCTTGGCACCCAGTTCACGGGTACGTCAGGACCGAGTATTCCCGTTCCCTGCCGGGGTGAGTCCCGTGGCGTGGGCACATGCCGTACCGGCGTTCCGTTGGCGGATGGGCGCCAGGACTGCGGGTCGGGCGTCAATCCGAGCAGGTAGGTCACCGTGCAGCGCAAGGCGATCGACAGCTCCGGCAGCAGGCCGAGGTCAAGCCCGCGGCCGTTCTCCATCGCGCTGAGGCCCCGGTTGGTGGTCTGGTTGCCGCGCTCGGCCAATCTCGCGACGACCTCGCGCTGGGTCATGCCCAGCGCCAACCGGCGTTCTCGAATACGTTGCGCGCAAACCCAATGGCGTTCGCGCGCCGGATTGATGGTTCTGGCAGCAGTCACCGGACACCTCTGTCCGCTGGGGAACGACACAAGTGTCGTCCTGTCACGCTGGCGCGTCAAACGTTACGAACAAAGAATCATGGATTCAATGGATCCGGCATCTCGGCGAGCGGATGGATCTCGTAACGCGCGAAGTTGTAGACCGGCGACATCGCGAGCAGTCGCTCGAGTTCCTCATTGGAGGATACGTCGTACATCCACGCGCCACCGTGCTGGCCGACCAGGTGGTAACGCGCGACAACCTTGCCATTGTGTTCCAACGGCCCAGCGTACTTGGGCATTCGTGCCACCGCGGCGGCCATCTCGCCGGACAGCAGGGAAAGTTCCATCCGCCACAGCACGAGGAATTTCATGACACGTCGACCTCTGCTTCGATACTCACCGAATCGGCGAGTTTCAGAGCGCCGAGGAATGCCGAATAGGGCTTGATCCCGTACTCGGACTGGATCACCGAGCCGGTGGCGGTATACACATTTTCACTCGGATGGCCGACACTCAGCGTCAGCGGCCGGTCCCTCCCGTGCAGGCTCAGCGTGCCGTCGACGGTTCCGTTATCGCCGTTAGCGGTGATCTTCGTACTGGTGAAGGTGATCTCCGGATGCCGTTCGGTGTCCAGCAGGCGCCGCGCGGTCACGCCGATCTCCCGTTTGTCCCTTTCGGACAGCGGCTTGATCCCGCCGGTTCCTTCCAGCACCCGCAGTGACGCGGTTTCGGCGGTCACCGTGAGCGTGCTGTCGGCGAGATCGTCCGCGATCACGAGCTCGCCCGACCATCGGGTGACTTCGATGGTCAGGTCGTGACCTGCTTGTGCGGCAACACCTTGCCGCCCGGTGCGGAGCAGCAGCCTGCCGTTTTCAGGTCCGATACGCATGTACGCACAGTAAGACCGCCGAGGCCGTCATGCCAGTGGCAGATCGCCGAACCGTTCCTGCAACCGGCGAAGATCACGCATCCGTGGCTCGGTCTCGCCACCGACCCAGCGGCTCACCGTCCGTACCGACACACCCAGCTGTTTGGCTACGTCCTGTGGCGTCAGGCCTTCGCTGCGCAGCACCTCGGTCATCCATTCGGCGAACGTGTTCGTCTGAGCGGGATTCTGGCCGTCGGTGCGAGGATCAGCCGGGATACCGGAATGCGAGTGCAGGACGTCGATCTCGACGTGTTCAGGGAAGATCCGGAAACAAATCTGAATCGTGCCGACCGGACCGGCCGCGGCCAGCAGCGCACGGAACACCGTCTGGGTCAGCTCCCGGTTTCCCGCTTCGGTGAGTGGCGAATCGGTCAGGCTCGCCCGGACGAATTCCTGGATTTCCGGAATCGAGGAAGGGCGTGCTGGAAACGTTTTCGACACCACCACGACGGGGAGTACTTCGACCGGTTCCACGATATAAGCCTATGTCTTGCCGCACCGTCCGGCCAAGTCTAGTGTCGGGTGATCCGGTTCCCTTTCGCCCCAGCAAGGTCAAGGGAACCGGATCACGCGGCACTGCGTCGGAAGACGCGAAACGAGGGGACTCCTACCTCTGGTGTATTCGTCTGGAGCTCGATCATGAGCGAAGCTGAAGAACCTGTTGTCCATATTCTGTGGATGAACGGTGGCTTGAGTTGCGACGGCGATTCGGTCGCCTTGACCGCGGCCACCCAGCCGAGCATCGAGGAGATCGTCCTCGGTGCGCTGCCTGGCCTGCCGAAGATCGCCGTGCACTGGCCGCTGATTGATTTCGAATGCGGCCCCGAGCAAGGCACGGACACGTTCATCGAGTGGTGGCACAAGGCAGACCGCGGCGAGCTCGAACCGTTCGTGCTGGTCGTCGAGGGATCGATCCCGAACGAGGCGATCAAGGACGAGGGCTACTGGTGCGGGTTCGGCAACAACCCGGAGACCGGGCAACCGATGACCACATCGGAATGGCTGGATCGGCTTGCTCCCAAGGCTTTGGCGGTCCTCGCGGTAGGCACGTGCGCGACCTACGGCGGAATCCACGCCATGGCTGGCAATCCGACCGGCGCGATGGGCGTTCCCGACTACCTCGGCTGGGACTGGCAGTCCAAAGCCGGAATCCCGGTCGTCTGCGTGCCAGGATGCCCGATCCACCCCGACAACCTCGCCGAGACCATCCTGTACCTGCTCTACCAAGCGGCCGGGCAGGCGCCGATGATCCCGTTGGATGAGGCACTGCGTCCACAGTGGCTGTTCGGTGCGACTGTCCACGAAGGATGCGACCGTGCCGGGTACTACGAGCAAGGCGAGTTCGCCAAGGAATACGGATCGCCCAAGTGCCTGGTGAAACTGGGGTGCTGGGGTCCTGTGGTCAAGTGCAACGTGCCGAAACGCGGCTGGATCAACGGTGTCGGCGGCTGCCCGAACGTCGGCGGCATCTGCATCGCGTGCACCATGCCGGGTTTCCCGGACAAGTTCATGCCGTTCATGGACGAACCGCCGGGCGCGCGTGTGTCGGCCGCCGCGAGCAGCATGTACGGCACGGTGATCCGTGCGTTGCGTGGCTTCACGATGAAGTCCGTCGACGCGGAACCCAAGTGGCGGCAAAAGGGTTCGGAGCTTCTGACCGGCTACAAGAGCACTTGGTGATGTGATGACCAGCACGAAACGTAGTGCGGACACCGGCACAGCGGGCCGTGAACTCACCGAGATGGCGTGGGATCCGGTCACCAGGATCGTCGGCAGCCTCGGGATCTATACGAAGATCGACTTCGCCGCGAAGGAAGTCGTCGAGTGCCACAGCACGTCGTCGATCTTCCGTGGCTACAGCATCTTCATGAAGGGCAAGGACCCGCGCGACGCGCACTTCATCACCAGCCGGATCTGCGGGATCTGCGGTGACAACCACGCGACGTGCTCGGTCTACAACCAGAACATGGCATACGGCGTCCGCCCGCCACACCTCGGTGAGTGGATCATCAACCTCGGCGAGGCGGCCGAGTACATGTTCGACCACAACATCTTCCAGGAGAACCTGGTCGGGGTGGACTACTGCGAGAAGATGGTCGCGGAGACCAACCCTGGTGTGCTGGAACTGGCCAACCGCACCGAAGCGCCGCACGCGGGCGAGCACGGCTACCGCACGATCGGCGACATCATGCGGTCGCTCAACCCGTTGGAAGGCGAGTTCTACCGTGAGGCCCTGCAAGTCAGCCGGTACACGCGGGAGATGTTCTGCCTGATGGAAGGCAGGCACGTCCATCCGTCCACTTTGTATCCGGGTGGTGTCGGTACGGTCGCGACAGTCCAGTTGTTCACGGACTATCTGACCAGGCTGATGCGGTACGTGGAGTTCATGAAACGGGTCGTGCCGATGCACGACGACCTGTTCGGCTTCTTCTACGAAGCCCTGCCGGGCTATGAGAAAGTCGGCCAGCGCCGGATCCTGTTGGGCTGCTGGGGCAGCCTGAACGACCCGGACCACTGCGACTTCACCTACGAGAACATGGCCGACTGGGGCCGCAAGATGTTCGTCACCCCAGGCGTTGTCGTCGATGGCAAGCTCGTCACCACGAGCCTTGTGGACATCAACCTCGGTATCCGGATCCTCTTGGGACACTCGTTCTACGAGGACTGGGAAGACCAGGAGATGTTCGTCTCCCGTGACCCGCTTGGCAACCCGGTCGACCGGCGACATCCGTGGAACCAGCACACGATCCCACGACCGGCCAAACGGGACTTCGACGACAAGTACTCGTGGACGATGTCGCCGCGGTGGTTCGACGGCAACGACTACCTGCCCCTGGACACAGGTGGTGGCCCGATCGCTCGCCTGTGGACGACCGCGCTGGCGGGACTTGTGGACACACCGCATGTCAAGGCGACTGGCCACAGTGTCCTGATCAACCTGCCGCGAACAGTGACAAAACCTGAGGTCACCTTCGAGTGGAAGATTCCGAAGTGGAGCAACGCGCTCGAACGCAACCGGGCAAGGACGTACTTCCAGGCATACTCGGCCGGGTTGGCGCTGTACTTCTGCCAGAAGGCGCTCGAGGAGATCAGGGCTGGGCACACCAAGACGTGGGAGCAGTTCAAGGTCCCGGACGAGGCCGTGAGCTGTGGCTTCACCGAGGCCGTTCGCGGTGTGCTGTCGCACCACATGGTCATTCGCGGTGGCAAGATCGCCAACTACCACCCGTATCCACCGACTCCGTGGAACGGCAGCGTCCGTGACGTCTACGGAACTCCCGGGCCCTACGAGGACGCGGTGCAGAACACACCGATCTTCGAGGAGAACCCGCCGGAGAACTTCAAGGGCATCGACATCATGCGCGCGGTCCGCAGTTTCGACCCGTGCCTGCCCTGCGGTGTGCACATGTCCCTTGGAACAGGAAAGGTGCTCAAGAAGCTGCACACTCCGCACGCCTTCAACGGCGAGTACGCGTAGCCATGGCCATCGGGGAGAAGATCGAGCAACTGCTGGACTCACTGCGTCCCGGCAGGGACAAGGAGATCGCCGAGGAGCTGGTCCGGTTGCTCGTCGAGATGTACGGCGACGGGCTGAGCAGGATCGTGCAGATCCTGAAGAACGATCCGGACCTGCTCGACCGGCTCGCCGGCGACGAGTTGGTGGAAAGCCTGTTGCTGCTGCACGATCTGCATCCGGTCGATGTGGACACCCGAATCCAACGTGCCCTTGATCGGGTGCGGCCGTATCTGGGATCCCACGCTGGCGGTGTCGACTACCTGGGTGTGGATTCCGGTGGGATCGTGCGGCTTCGGCTGGAGGGCAGTTGCCATGGCTGCCCTTCGTCGACCATCACCGTGAAGATGGCGATCGAGACAGCGATAACGGCGGCTGCCCCCGAGGTCGCCGGGATCGATGTGGCCGGCGTGTCCCAGCCCGGCTTGTTGCAGGTCGGGATGGGACCGCCGCCTGACTGGCACGCACCGGGCACGGTGTGTCCCGCGACCGGAGCCGAGGCGTCGTGACTTCGTTACGCAAGTTCGTCGGCGCGCCGCCTCCGTCGCCATCGCCGAAGCAAGCGCTTGAGCGGTGCGAAATGTGTGGCGTGGACGTCGCGTCTTCGCACAACCATGTGGTCGATATCGACCACCGGGCTTTGCTGTGCGTGTGCCGCCCATGCTTCCTTTTGTTCACACGCAGTGATACAGGCAAGTTCCGGGCCGTGCCTGAGCGGTATCTGTCGGACCCGTCACTCACTTTGGGGGAATGGCAAGGGTTGGGGATACCGGTGGGGACGGCGTTCTTCCTGCGCGGTGAAACCGGGTTGGCGGCGTTCTACCCGAGCCCCGCGGGTGCGACCGAATGCTTGCTCGATTTGGCTGCGTGGACCGATCTGGCGTCGTCGCATCCGTTGCTCGCCTCGGCGCGGCCAGAGGTTGAGGCGATCTTGATCAGGGAGGTTTCCGGGACCGTCGAGTGTTATCTCGTGCCGATCGATGCGTGCTATCAGCTTGTAGGCACGGTTCGGTTGTACTGGAAGGGTTTTGACGGCGGGACCGAGGCTCTGTCAGCGATTGAGGCGTTCTTCGCCGATGTCCGCTCGAAGGCGGGAGCGTGAGGTGGACCAGCTCGTGTTCGACTGCGTTGGCGTACGTGTTGAGCGGTACGCTGTCACGCCGTCCATGACGCTGGAACTTCGGATCACGGAAACTTCGGGCGTGCGGATCGACGCGATCGCTTTGCGCTGCCAGATCCGGGTCGAACCTCATCGGCGGCGTTATTCGGCTGAGGAGGCGGAGAGCCTGCATGATCTCTTCGGCTCGCCGGACCGGTGGGCCGACACTCTCAAACCCATGCAGCTGGCCAACTTGTCGGTGATGGTTCCCGGCTTCACCGGAAGTGCCACTGTGGACCTTTTGCTGCCGCTCACGTACGACATGGAGATCGCGACCACGAAGTACTTCAACGGCCTGACGGACGGCACGATCCCGCTGCTGTTGTTGTTCAGCGGCACGGTTTTCTCCTCTTCCACCGGAAAACTTCAGGTACAGCAGGTACCTTGGAGCAAGGAGACCTCGTATCCGTTGCCAGTGAAGGCTTGGCGTGAGTCGATAGATGTGCATTTCCCGAACAGCGCGTGGTTGAAGGTGCACCGGGAAACCCTGGATTCGTTGCGGCGGTACAAAACCAGGCACGCCCTGCCGACGTGGGAGAGCGCGCTGATCGCCCTGCTCGACCGGTCACCCTCGTGAGTGGTTAGCCGTGTTCTAACCCTGCTAACCACTCACGAGGTCTTTTCTTGCGGCGATCACTGCTTGCCCCAGGCTTATTCCACCATCGTTTGTCGGCACCCTTGAATGCGTCAGCACATGGAAGCTTTTTCCCTGCAACATTTCCTTCACTCTGTTGAGCAAGAGGAGGTTCTGGAACACGCCACCCGACAGCGCCACAGTGTTCAGGTCATGCTCGTCTCTCAACTGTGCACAGACGCGCGCGACCACACCGGCAACTCCATTGTGGAACCTTGCGGCGATGATGTCCTTGCCGACTCCTGCCGCGAGGTCCGCCGACACCGCCTTCACCAGGTCCACACCGGACACAATGCCGTTCGCTATCTCCGCTTGATAGCGGCCTTTCTCGCCGGGGTCGGCTAGTTGTTCGAGTTCGATGGCGGCTTGGCCTTCGTAGTTCACCGTCTCGCGTACGCCTAGCAATGCGGAGACGGCGTCGAACAGTCGGCCCGCGCTGGACGTGAGCGGAGAGTTCACGCCACTGCGGGCCACTTTGACGATGTTCTCCCATTTCAACGGGACCGTCAGCTGGGCCGCGTCGAGGTAGGCCGCTGCCATCCGCCATGGCTGCTTGATTGCCGCTGTACCACCAGGCATTGGGATTGGGGCGAGGTGGCCGACGCGTTCGAACCTTGCCAGGTCTGCGATGAGGAATTCGCCGCCCCAGATCGTGCCGTCTGTTCCGTAGCCAAGGCCGTCGAAGGCCACGCCTATCACCGGGTCGCTGAAACCGTTGTCCGCCAGGCAGGACGCGATGTGTGCATGGTGGTGCTGGATTCCTAGATGGTCCACATCGGTCAGGTCCAGTGCGTACTTTGTGGACAGATATTCCGGGTGCAGGTCGTGGGCGACTACTTCCGGCCGGATGTCGAACAGGCGCTTGAAATGCTCGATTCCGGTGGTGAACGACTTCAGGGTCTCGTAGTTCTCCAAGTCTCCGATGTGGTGTGACATGAATGCGTGCCGATCCTGCAGCAGGCAGAACGTGTTCTTCAGCTCGGCCCCGCAGGCGAGGATCGGCCGTTGTGCCCGCGAGATGCTGATGGGCTCTGGGACATAGCCGCGTGAACGGCGGACTACGCCGTTCGGGCGGACCACGGAGTCGTCGGTTCGCATGTGGATCGCACGATCGTGGGTCAGGAACGCATCCGCGATGTCTTTCAGGCGCTCGAAGGCGTCTTCGTCCTTGTAGGCGATCGGCTCATCTGAGACGTTCCCGCTTGTGAGCACGATTGGCGCGCCGACCGCGTCCATGAGCAAGTGGTGCAACGGGGTGTAGGGGAGCATCAGCCCGAGGTGTCGATTTCCTGGTGCGACGGCTGGCGCGAGCTCGATCTGCTTGGGGAGTAGGACAATTGGCCTGGCGCGACTGGTCAATAAGGAGTCGTCGGTGAATTGGCACAGTTCGTGGGCGGTTTCGATGTCCGCGACCATGACCGCGAATGGCTTGTCCTCACGGTGTTTTCGGTGTCTGAGGCGCGCTGTGGCGTCGGGGTCTGTGGCGAGTGTGGACAGGTGGTAGCCGCCTAAGCCTTTGATCGCCACGATCTTGCCTGCTTTGAGCAGGTTCGCGCATTCTTGGATCGGGTCGCCGGGTGGGCCGGTGAAGGTGAGGCTGGGGCCGCAGGCTGGGCAGCATGTTGGCTGGGCGTGGAAGCGTCGGTCGGCCGGATCGTGGTACTCCACCGCGCATTCGGCGCACATCTCGAATCCGGCCATTGTCGTGAACGGACGGTCGTAGGGGACGTCACGGATGATCGTGAACCGTGGGCCGCAGTTGGTGCAGTTGATGAATGGGTAGCGGTAGCGCCGATCCGCTGGGTCCCACATCTCGCCTAAACAATCCGCACAGGTGGCGCTGTCCGCGCTGATCAGTGTTCGCCGTGGGCCGCCGGTTTCGCTGGCTGCGATGGTGAATTCCGTGTCGCCTTTGACCTCGGCCGATGTCACGGTTACCCGCTCGATTTCGGCGAGTGGTGGCGCTTGGGTGCGTAGCGTGGTCAGGAACTCGTCGATCTGGGCCGGTGGGCCTTCGAGCTCGACGAAGACGCCGTTGACGTCATTGCCTACTCGCCCGGCCAGGCCTAGGCCGGTGGCCAGGGAGTACACGAAGGGCCGGAAACCGACTCCTTGGACGACCCCTTCGACGCGCACATCACGCCGGATCACCTGGTTAGTGTAGAACTCGTACCCAGAGAGAAATCTTGACACTGACAAGTTAGGCTGTCAGTGTGTCGCCATGGGGTCCTTCAAAGAGGCCACGGCGGTCGAAAAGGTCGGCGACGGTGAGTTCAAGGCCGACCTGGACGCGCAGTGGAGTGTGGGTACCAAACTGCACGGCGGCTATCTGCTGGCTGTGCTCGGCCGTGCCGCGGCCGAGTTGTCCGAGCACCCGCACCTCACGGCCATCAGTGGCTCGTTCCCGATGGCGCCCGACCCCGGCCCGGCGACCGTGCACGTTGAATTCCTGCAGGCCAGCCGTACTTTGACGCAGTTGCGTGCCCGGCTGTCGCAGAACGGCAAGCCGTGCGTCGAAGCTCTGATCACCCAGGGCACGTTGACCGACAACGACCCTTGGTGGACCAACTTCCAAGCGCCGGAAATGCTTGCCGAGCAGGACTGTGTGCGGTTCGCGGGCAAGCCGCCCGGCGCTACGTTCGAAGTCCCGATCCTTGATGTGGTCGAGGCACGGATCGATCCGTCGACGACCGGGTGGGCGATGGGCGAGCCGACCCGGACGGGGTCGATCTCGACGTGGCAACGGCTGGCTGACGGGTCGGATTGGGATCCGTTGAGCCTGCTCGTCGCGCTGGATCCCGTTCCGCCGGTGTCTTTCGAACTCGGCGCACCTGGGTGGGCGCCTACTTTGCAGATGTCGGCGTACATCAGGCGGTTGCCCGCTCCCGGGTCTGTCCAGGTCCAGTTGAACGCCAGCGACGTGACCAACAATCGGATGGACGAGGCCGCGTTCGCGTGGGACAGCAGCGGACGGGTTGTCGCACAGGCCAACCAGTTCGCTGCTGTCCGCGTGCCGCGGGGTTAGGCGCGGATCTGGTTGGGAACGACCAGACAGGACGTTCCCGAACGCTCGATCCGGCGGGCGATCGCCCTCGCGTACCTGTCTCTGATCGGGACGACGACCGCGTGGACGTCGGTGGTCCGCAGGGTTTCGAGCAGCTCCGTCATCCCCGGGCCGAAGCCGGGATGGTCGTCGTGGAAGACCTTGCTCAACATCCAGCCCTGCTCGAAGGTCCACGCGGTGAGCAGGTCCTGGTTCTCTGAGTGGACAGTGCTGTCCGCCGGGCCCCAGACGTAGCCGTAGACACGGGGCTTGCCGACGTTTTTCACTGCCCCGTTTTTGATAGCACTGGGCAGGACCTGAACCCGCAAAGTTTGCCCGACGGGGATGACACGGTCACGGATAGCCACGGTTCGCTCCAGGTTGTGCTGTGTTGTCAGCATGGAGACGCTGCAATTTGCAGTCCATGACGCAGCTCACACACGAAAATTGCGACCAGAAGATCTTGGCGTCACCCTGCGCCGATTGGAGGACCCTTGAGGATGTGCACATCTCCACCGACCTGGGCCGGATCCACGTCCAGGTGAGCGGATCGGGTACCCCGATCGTGTTCTGGTCGAGCCTGTTGATGGACGGCTCGATGTGGACCGCGCAGGAGAAGCACTTCGCCGACCGTTACCAAGTCGTTCTGGTCGACCCGCCGGGACACGGGCAGAGCGACCCGCTGACCGAACTGTTCACTTTCGACGAGTGCGCGCGCTGCGTAACCCAAATCCTCGACGGGATCGGCGCGGAACGCGCTCACTTTGTCGGCAATTCGTGGGGCGGGATGATCGGCGGCACGCTGGCCGCGCACTACCCGTCCCGCGTGATCAGTGCCGTACTGATGAACTGCACCGGATCGCCCGCGCCGCGCGCGCAGAAGATCGAATATGGACTGCTCCGGCACATCTCCCGGGTGATCGGCATGCGTGGCCCGCTCGTGAAGTCGGCTGTGGACGCTTTCACCGGCCCGACCACCCGGTGCTCACGGCCCGAGGTGGTGGCCAGGATCGACCAGGCGATCCGGCGGATTGATGTCCGGTCAACGGGACGGGCCGTGACCAGTGTCGTTCCCCGACGGCCGAACCAGTTGCCGCTGTTCAAGCAGATCAGCGTGCCGGTACTGGTCGTCGCCGGGGCGCAGGACGCGACTTTCCCTGTCGCGGAGACCAAGGCCATGGCCGATGCCATCCCTGGCGCGAAATTCGTTGTCCTGCCTGATACCGCGCACCTGGCTGGGTTGGAGAACCCCGATGAGGTGAACGCGCTGATCGACGATTTCCTGACGGGATAGTCGCTTTCGCGGGCACCTGGCTTTGTCGCGCCGGTCATTTACGCACCGCAACACGCCCGATGCCGCCCCGGCCACAGAGGAGAGCAGGCACTGAGCGGTGTCGGCTGCGTGGGGCGGTGTGGAAATGGCTGGCTTCCAGCGACAAAAGCCCGTCCGAGCGGAGCGAGGACCATCAGTACTGTCGGTGGGCTTTGCTACGTTCATTTGGCACGGCCAGTCATGGATCGAGGAGGTTCAGCGGTGAGCATGGGGTTCGTCGGGGTCAGCACCGGCGAGTCGTCGATCCGACGGGTCTTCCCGCAGTGGGCGGAGATCCTCGGCTTGCCGACGCGCGAGCTGACCGGCTTCGACTTACCGCTCGACGCGGACCGTGACCAGTACCGTGATGTCGTCAAGCGGATCGCCGACGATCCCGCGATGCCCGGTGCGCTGATCACCACGCACAAGCTCGCTGTCTACAACGCGGCCGCGGACCTTTTCGATGAAGTGGACCCGGACGCGCAACGGTTCCGTGAGATCTCCTCTGTTTCCAAAAAGGACGGAAGATTGGTCGGGCACGCGCTCGACGCCGTCACCGCCGGTCTGGCGATGGAGGAATTCATTCCACAGGACCATTTCCGGCGCACCGGCGGCGAACTGCTCTGCCTCGGCACAGGAGGTGCGGGTACCGCGATCGTCTGGTACCTGATGCACAGAGTGGATCGTCCCAAGCGGATCTTCTGTACTGATACGTCCAGACGGAAACTCGCTGCGTTGCGCGCGATGCTTCGGCGCGCCGGGATCTCCACGTCCCATTTGGACACGGTGGAGGTCACCGGTCCCGCTGACGGTCTGATCGAACTGATGCCGCCAGGCAGCCTCGTGGTCAACGCGACCGGCATGGGCAAGGACACTCCAGGGTCGCCGATTTCGGAACACTGCTGCTTTCCACCGGGATCCATGGTGTGGGAGATCAATTACCGGGGCAGCCTTGACTTCCTGGCGATCGCGCGTGACCGGCAGGCCGCCGACGATTTGCTGATCGTCGACGGGTGGCGGTACTTCATTCACGGCTGGGCACAGGTTATCGCCGCGGTGTTCCATGTGGAATTGACCGAGACCAGGATGGCTGAGCTCGCGGAGGCGGCGGCTTCGGTCCGGTGATGGCTGCCGAGGTTTGGTCGAGCTCCAGGGAATCGATGCTTTCGTCCCGTGATGCCGCGGTGGTCTAGGCGGAGCTCCCGGAAGTGGCTGCTTGGTCCCGCTGATCGGCGCCGGACTTTGCCGCTGTCCGGTAACCGCCGCCAGGAATTGACACCGTGAAATCCCCCTTTGACCTGGGCTTTTTCTATCGGCTTCCGGTGTGGAAATGCGTCTCGCGCACCCACTGTGGACTCACGCTGAGTGATTTCGTAATCTTGCCGAGATCTTTGGCCGACGTGTCACGGCCAACAGGTGCTCGATCGGATGAGAAGGAGACACGCGCGCGTGTCGAGCAGACTCAAGCGCGGGGCGATGGTTGCCTCCGCCGTGATCACACTTGTCGGCGCAGCCCTGCCAGTACCGGCGTACGCACAGCAGGAGTCCCCGACCCTGACGCGGTACCGCGAACTGAACACGCAGGCCAAGGCGGTCAACGAGGATTACCTCAAGGCCGTCGAGGACCGCGACAAGCGCCAGGCCGAGATCACCCAGGCAGGCCGCGACATCGAAACGGCGAACAAGGCGAAGGCCGACGCCAAGGTCAAAGAGGACGCTTTCCGTGGCCAGGTGGACACGCTGTCGAAGGCCTCCTTCCGCGGCGCCAGGTTCGACAAGCTGTCAGCTCTGCTGACCGGCACCTCGGCCAAGGACTTCCTCGCGCGCTCGTCGGCGTTGAACGTGCTGGCCACGGACAACAACACCGTCCTGAAGGAACTGGTCGGTGCGGTGAACGAGGCGGCCGCCGCGGAGAAGAAGGGCGCTGACGCCCAGAAGACCGCGACCGAGGCCCGTGACGCCGCCGCGAAGCTGGCTGACGAGATCAAGGTCAAGAAAACCGAGCTGGACAAGCAGATCGCCGAGATCATCTCGTCGCTCGACAAGCTGTCGCCCGCTGACCGCGCGGCCCTGCAAGGCGAACTGGACAAGGGCACGTACGCGCCCGGCAACAGCATCGCGGGCAAGGCCGTGACCTCGGCGTTGAGCCGCCGCGGCGACCGGTACGCGCTCGGCGGCAGCAAGCCGCCGGTGTTCGACTGCTCCGGCCTGATGATGTGGGCGTACGCGCAGCACGGCTACAAGCTCCCGCGCACCAGCCGTGAGCAGTACAAGGTCGGCCGTCCGGTGTCCAAGAACGAGCTTATGCCTGGTGACCTGTTGTTCTACGGTTCCAGTGCGGCTTCGATCCACCACGTGACGATGTACATCGGCAAGGGCATGATCGTGCACGCTTCGGACTACGGCATTCCCGTGCTGTCCGCGCCGATGGAGAAGGGCGGCAAGGACTTCTTCGCCGCCAAGCGGCCCATCGGCTGAGCTTGACTTCACGAACGCCCCGCGGCCTGACGGCTGCGGGGCGTTTTGCTGTCTCGACCGCCCTCCGCGACAAATCCCGCCATCCAGGGGAGCCCTTGCTTTAACGTTACTCCTGGGGGCCGACAGTTCTGGGTTTCTGCAGGTCAGCGGTCGATTTTTGGGGGCTTGACAACGTGCTGCTACGCTGTCTCTTTACGGCGTAAGCAATCAGAAGGGTCGGTATGGGGGACCTCATTGCGGACAGCCACGGCCTTATCCAGGTTCGGGGCGCGCGCGAGAACAATCTTCAGGACGTCTCGGTCGACATCCCCAAGCGCAGGCTCAGCGTCTTCACCGGAGTTTCCGGCTCCGGTAAGTCCTCGCTGGTCTTCGGCACGATCGCGGCCGAGTCGCAGCGACTGATCAACGAGACCTACACCGCGTTCATCCAGTCGTTCATGCCCAACGTCGGCCGGCCGGATGTGGACGCTCTGCGCAACCTCAGTGCGGCGATCGTGGTCGACCAGGAGCGGATGGGCGCGAACTCCCGTTCGACCGTCGGGACCGCCACCGACGCGTACACGATGCTGCGGATTGTGTTCTCCCGCTTGGGAGATCCGTACGTGGGTACGTCAGGCGCCTTCAGTTTCAACCTTCCTGAGGGTATGTGCCTGGAATGTGAAGGCATGGGGCGGGTTTCGGCTGTCGATGTCGACGAGCTCGTCGACAAGTCACTGTCCCTCAACGAAGGCGCGATCACTGTCCCCGGGTTCGCTGTGGACAGTTGGTACTGGCAGAGCCTCGCGCTGGCCGGGTTCGTCAATCCGAAGGTCCGCCTTGCCGACTACACCGAGCAGGAGTGGCAGGACTTTCTGTACAAGCCGGCGACCAAGGTCAAGGTCGGCACGACGAACATGACCTACGAGGGTCTTGTCACCAAGGTGCAGCGGTTGTACCTGACCAAGGATCGCGAATCGATGCAGGCGAACATCCGCGCGTTCGTGGATCGCGCGGTCACGTTCACGACATGCGGGCTCTGCGACGGGACCCGGCTCAATCAGGAAGCGCTGGCCTCCAAGATCGATGGGCGCAACATCGCTGAGTGCTCGTCCATGCAGATCAACGAGTTGGCCGAGTTTCTCAAGGGCGTCACCGACGAATCGGTGGCGCCGATGCTGCACACCCTGCGGGAGACCCTCGACTCCTTGGTCGAGATCGGGCTGGGTTATCTGAGCCTCAACCGGGAATCTGGCACGTTGTCCGGTGGTGAGGCGCAGCGCGTGAAAATGGTGCGACACTTGGGTTCCAGTCTCACGGACGTGACCTATGTGTTCGATGAGCCGACCATCGGGCTGCATCCGCACGACATCCAGCGGATGAACGATCTGCTGCTTCGCCTGCGGGACAAGGGAAACACTGTTCTCGTCGTCGAGCACAAGCCTGAGGTGATCGCGGTCGCCGACCATGTGGTCGACCTCGGTCCTGGCGCCGGGAGCAATGGCGGTCAGATCTGTTACGCGGGCGATCTGGCTGGATTGCGCGAGTCTGGCACGTTGACCGGTCGCTACCTTGACCACAAGATCAAGCTGCGGGACAACGTCCGGCAGCCCAAGGGACAGTTGTCCATCACAGGCGCGAAGTTGCACAACCTCAAGGACGTCAGTGTCGACATCCCACTCGGCGTTCTGACCGTCGTGACCGGTGTCGCCGGGTCGGGCAAGAGTTCGCTGATCCACGGTTCGGTGTCGACACGCAAGGACGTGAGCGTCGCTGACCAGTCGCCGATCCGTGGGGCGCGGCGCAGCAACCCGGCGACCTACACCGGTTTGCTTGATCCTATTCGGACGGCTTTCGCGAAGGCCAACGGCGTCAAGCCCGCTTTGTTCAGCGCGAACTCCGAGGGCGCGTGCCCGAAGTGCAAGGGCATCGGGCTCGTCTACACCGATCTGGCGATGATGGCTGGCGTCGCCTCGGTGTGCGAAGACTGTGCGGGCAAGCGGTTCACGCCCAAGGTTCTCGAATACAAGTTGAACGGCAAGGACATCAGCGAGGTCCTAGCCATGTCGGTGACCGAGGCGCGGGAGTTCTTCACGACCGGCCCGGCGAAAGCGATTCTGGCAAGGCTGGTCGACGTCGGACTCGGCTACCTCGGGCTCGGCCAGCCACTGACCACATTGTCCGGTGGTGAACGGCAGCGTCTGAAGCTGGCGATCTACATGGGGGAGAAGGCAAGCACGTACGTGCTCGACGAACCCACCACCGGCCTGCACCTCGCGGACGTCGACCAGTTGCTTGGCCTGCTCGACCGGCTTGTCGACGACGGCAACACCGTCATCGTGATCGAGCATCACCAAGCCGTGATGGCGCACGCGGACTGGATCATCGATCTCGGCCCTGGCGCCGGTCACGACGGCGGCCGGGTCGTGTTCACCGGCACGCCAGAGCAGCTGATCACGACCAGCGATTCGCTGACCGCACGGCACCTCAAGGACTACGTCGCCTGAATCCCTCGTGAGTGGTTAGCACGGTTAGAACGTGGCTAACCACTCACGAGCCGTGACGTGGCCATTCGATGGCGGGGCAGCGGTCCATCACCATGCGCAGCCCGGCTTCGGTTGCCCGGGTGAAGGCTTCGTCGTCGATGACGTCCAGCTGGAACCAGACGGCTTTCGCGCCGATCTGCGCGGCCTCGTCGGCGAACTGGCCTGCTTGCGACGAGCGCCGGAAGACGTCGACGCAGTCGACGGCGAACGGGATGTCCGCGAGGGTGGCGTAACCCTGTTCACCCCACACGGTTTGCGCTGACGGGTGCACAGGGACGATGCGTTTTCCTTTCTGCTGCAGGAAACGCGCCACGCCGTGCGCGGCTCGGCCGGGATTGTCGGACAGGCCGACGATCGCCCAGGTCTGGCAGTTCTCCAGGATCCACCGGATGTCCTCCGGCCGCGCCCACGGTTCCATACCAAGAATCTACGCCAGACCCTCGGCCCGTGATCGAAGGTAACGCTGCTCAGGCAGGCTCAGCGTGCGCCGCGCGGCCAGTTCGTACTCGGCGCGCGCGTTGTCCGAATCGCCATCGAGGTCGAGCAGGTGCGCGCGGACGGCGTGCACCCGGTGATGTCCCGCCAGCGCCGGATCCTGTTCGGCCGTGGACAACTGCGCCAAACCTGCCGCGGGACCGTGCACCATCGCGACGGCCACGATCCGGTTGAGGGTGACCATGGGGCCCGGGGCGATCCGGTCGAGTACGTCGTAAAGCGCCAGGATCTGTGGCCAGTCGGTGTCCTCGGCCTTGTGCGCCTCGCTGTGCACGGCGGCGATCGCGGCTTGGACCTGGTAGGGCCCGAGCTCTGAGGTGGACAAGGTCGAGCTGATCAATGCCACACCTTCGTTGATCGTCGCTGCGTCCCACAACGTCCGGTCCTGGTCGGTGAGCGGGACCAAGGCGCCGTCGTTACGGGTTCGTGCGGGTCGGCGGGCGTCGGTGAGCAGCATCAACGCCAGCAGACCGGTCACCTCGCCGTTGTCCGGCAGTTGCGCACGCAGTTGCCGCGCCAGGCGGATCGCTTCGCTGCTGAGCTCGACCCGGTGCAACGACTCGCCTGAACTGGCCGTGTAGCCCTCGTTGAAGATCAGGTAGAGCACTTTGAGGACCGCTTCGACGTCGCCTGCAACGTGAAACGACGCTCCGGCGGCCTTGATCTTCTGCTTGGCGCGGCTGATTCGTTGCGCCAAGGTCGCTTCCGGCACCAGGTAGGCCCGCGCGATCTCCGCCGTGGTCAGCCCGCCGACTGCGCGCAAGGTCAGCGCGACCTGCGAAGCCTCGGTCAGCGACGGGTGACAGCACAACAGGAACAAGGTCAGTGAGTCGTCCACGCCCGGTACCAGCGCCGGATCTGCGGGCGCTGTTGCCGCGACCGTTTCTTCGCGACGCTGACGGGCGGTGTCGCTGCGCAACAGCTCGATCCGTCGGCGCGAGGCGACCGTGATCAGCCAGCTTTTCGGGTTTTCCGGCATGCCCTGCTCCGGCCACTGCACCGAGGCGGCGAGCAATGCTTCTTGGACGGCGTCTTCGCACGTGTCGAAGTCGCCGAACTTCCGGACCAGTGCGCCGAGCACCTGCGGCGCGAGGTCCCGGAGGAGCGTGTTCACGGCAGCTCCATCACCGGCCGCACCTCGACCAGGCCCAACTCGGCCTCCGGCAGCCGGGCCGCGTGCTCGATCGCCCGGTCGATGTTCTCGCAGTCCACGAGATAGAAACCGGCGAGGTACTCCTTGACCTCAGCGAACGGGCCGTCGGTCGTGGTCACGACGCCGTCTTGGACGTTGAGGCGCTTGTTCAGCGAGATGTCGCCGAGCGCCTCGGAGATGACCAGCTCGCCCGACGCTTCCAGCCTCGACACCATCTCCTTGTGGATCTGGTAGCCCTCGGCGCGCTGGTCGTCGGTCATGCCTTCCCACATCGCCCTGGCCGACGGGTTCATCTGGATCATGATCAAGTACTTCACGCGTGCCTCCCAGAAAAATCTCGCGCGTCGTTCAGAACCTGTGTCGAAATCTCGAGCCCGGTCTCTACGTCCCGGATGCAAGGTACTCACTCGCGAGAGGAAACACATCATGACCAGCCAGGACGAGACCCGCATCCGGCAGATCACGTTCGACAAGCAGGCCGCGATGATCGCAGGCGACGCCGCGGCGATCGTCGGCCAGTACGCGCCGGAGATCGTCAAGTACGACCTCGCGCCGCCCCTGCGCAACGTCGCGCCGCTGGACGCGAAGGCTTTGACGAACTGGTTCGCTTCTTTCGCGGGCCCGGTCTCGTATGAGATCCGGGACCTCGAAGTGATCGCGGGCGAGGACGTGGCGTACACCCACAGCCTGCACCGGCTTTCCGCGACTCCGGTCGGCAGCCCGGCGGCGTTCGACCTGTGGTTCCGGGTGACGGTCTGCCTGCGCAAGATCGACGGCGGCTGGCGGGTCACCCACGAGCACAGCTCGACGCCGTTCTACATGGACGGCACGTTCGGCGCCGCGCTCGACCTTCAGCCGTGAGGAGGAGGCAACGTGTTCGAGAACACCAAGGCTTTCAGTGGTTTCTCCGTCGACGACATCGACGCGGCCAGGCGGTTCTACGGTGAAGTGCTCGGTCTGCGGATCTCGGAGGCCAACGGGATGCTGACCCTGCACATCGCCGGTGACCGGGACACGCTGGTGTGTCCGAAGAAGGACCATGTCCCGGCTACGTTCACCATCCTGAACTTCCCGGTTGAGGATGTGGAGGCGGCCTCGTGAGTGGTTAGGCGCGTTAGAACGCGGCTAACCACTCACGAGGCCTACGCTGGGAAAAATGGCTGGCTGGGGGCTGGCCATGGGTGGTTGTCTTGGCCGGTGATCGGTCGGGGAGTCGTCTTACTGCTGGCGCTGACCTGTGGTGTCGCGGTGGGCAACCTCTACTTCCCGCAGGCGATCAGCCCGTTGGTGGCTTCCGGCTTGGGGATCCCGGTGGACTCGGCGGTCCTCGTGGTCACGGCGGCGCAGATGGGTTACGCGGTCGGGATCTTCCTGCTCGTGCCGTTGGGGGACCGGATTGCGTTGCGGCCCTTGGTTGTGACGTTGCTGGTGCTGACCGGCCTGAGCCTGGTGGTGGCGAGTTCGGCCGATAGCCTGCCGCCGCTGTTCGGTGCGAGTGTCCTTGTCGGAGTGACGACTGTGCTTGCGCCTGCGATCACGCCGATTGCGGCGGGATTGGTTGCGCAGGACAGGCAAGGTGCGGTGACGGGCACGTTGCTGAGCGGGTCGATCGGCGGAATGCTGCTGTCGCGGGCATTCGGTGGGGTGCTGGGCGAGTGGTTGACCTGGCGGGCGCCGTATCTGGTGGCTGCGGGAGTCGCTCTGACCTTGGCGCTGGTGTTGGTTTTCGTGTTGCCGGAGACCACGCCGCCGTCAAGGCAAACGCAAACGTACCTGGCGTTGGTTGGGGCGTCGGTACGGCTTGTGCGTGAGGAGCCGGAACTCAGGCGTTCGTGCTTCTATCAAATGCTGATATTTGGTGCGTTCCAAGCGGTGTGGACGGGCGTTGCCTTGTTGCTGACCGGCCCGACCTACGGGCTGGGGGTGCATGCGGTTGGCGTCTTGGCCTTCGTCAATGTGGCGACCATGATCACGTCGCCGTACGCGGGCCGTCAGGTTGATCGGCGGGGGCCGGATCCGGTCAACCTTGTGTGCATGATCGGCGTCCTTGTCTCGGCTGTGGTCATGCTTGGCGGGACTGTGGGTGGGGTTTTCGGTTTGGTGGCACTCGCCATGGGGACGTTGGTGCTTGATGTCGCCATGCAGTCGGGCATGATCGCCAACGTTGTCCGTAACTTCGCCTTGCGGCCCGACGCGCGCAGCCGGTTGAGCACCGCCTATATGACGTGTGCCTTCATTGGTGGCGCGTCGGGGTCCTGGCTCGGGTCACGGGCCTACGCATTCTTTGGATGGCCCGGGGTTTGCGGGTTGGTCGCCGTGTTGGGATTGGCGGCGTTGGCGAGGCACCTTCAGTTCAGCAGGACAGGCAGTTCCTCTGTCCCGTGCTGAACGAATCCTCGTGCGCCGTAGCGGAAGTCCAATGGACGTTCTAGACGGATGCGGGGGAAGCGGTCCAGCAGGGCGTCCAATGCGGCACGGACTTCGATACGTGCCAAGGGCGCTCCGACGCAGTAGTGCGGGCCGAGGCCGAAACCGAGGTGCTGGCCGCCCTGCCGGTCCAGGTCGAAAACCTCGGGCCGGGCGTATGCCTGCTCGTCGAAGTGGGCCGCCGCTATACAGAGGTACACCATCGAACCGGCTTTCACGTCTGTCCCACCGATCTGGACGTCCGAGGTGACCAGCCGGTACAGGCCCGCGGACGGATTTGCCCATCGGAACGCCTCATCCACAGCGGTATCGCGCGAAGCACGGTCCGACTGAACCCGCGCGAGCGCCGAAGGGTTGAGCAGCAGGGAGGCCACGGTCGCCGACAACATCTGAATGGTCGTCTCCAAACCGCCTAGCAGCAGGCTGACCACAGCCACTGTGCAGGCGTCGACCGAGAAACCGCCTTCTTCCAGGTGGGCATGGACTATCTCGCCCAGCAGGTTGTCGCTCGAGTTAACCTGTTGTTTGCCAACTAGTTCCCCGGCGTATGCCTTGAGTTCTTCGAATGCTTGTTGTCCTGGCGCGGCGAGTTCTTCGTTCATTGGCGAGCCGGTCCACGCCACGATCTTGCGCACCCATTCCAGGCCTTGGTCACCGAGGTCGTTCGGGATCCCTAAGAGGGCATCTGATCTTAGTTAGGCAAGAATGTCTGCTTTGGGTGGATCGTTTCGCCAGGTTTGGGTGGATTCCCCGGTCAGGGTGCGGCTCATTATGTTAGTCATCGCCCAGTGGACCATCGTGCGCGACCGCTGGGGCAGGGCTTCGTAGTCGCGCGCGAGTCGGCGGTGTTGCATCAGCCAGCCCAGACTGCGCTCCACTACCCACCGCCGGGGCAACACGTGGAATCCCTTGGCAGAAGGGCGTTTGACGACCTCAACCCGGATACCCCGCTGGGCTCCATGACGGATGACTGTGTTGTTGTAGCCGCCGTCCACCCATGCCGCCGACACGGTCGGATGCGCAGCGGCGAGATGATCGAGAACCTGTTGCCCGCCAGCGGAATCCTGCACCGACGCCGCGGTCACGATTACCGCCAGCAGCAGGCCGAGCACATCGGTGGCGATGTGCCGTTTGCGGCCCTTGATCTTCTTGCCCGCGTCGATACCCTGACTGGATTCGCTGACATTGCAGGAGGTTTTCACGCTCTGCGAGTCGATGATCGCCGCCGTCGGGGCAGCAGCGCGGCCTTTCGCGACGCGGACTTGGTCACGCAACAGGTCATGCAGCGTTTCCGTTGTGCCATCGGCTTCCCACTTGGCGTAGTAGTCATAAACCGTCTTGCAGGGCGGGAAGTCGTGCGGCAGATACTCCCAGGCGATCCCGGTCCGGCACACGTACAGGATCGCGTTCACGATCTCCCGCAAGTCATGCACGCGCATCACGGTTCCCGGCCCACGCCGGGCAGCACGCCACGCCGTCAGCGTTGGCTCGATCAACGCCCAGCGAGTATCGGACAAGTCGCTGCGGTACGCACGCCGGGGCCCCACAAGTTGATCAAGGTATCAGCCGTCACCCGACACAGACATATCGCCCCAACCAAGATCAGATGCCCTCTAAGAGGTCAAGGAAAACCTCCATCGGATAGCGCGCGAGCACATCCTCGACAAGGTCGGCCCGATCGCGTCCGACGAGCCGTTCGAACGTGCCCTCGGCGATGGGGACGACCCGGGCGGCGTAGCGTGCACTGGCTGCTGGGCTGAAGAAGCGGTTGTGGATACGGCGCTGGCGTGTGTGTTCCGTGCCGTTGTGGGAAATCATCATCGACGCCATTGGCCCCACACCGTAGAAACTCGTACTGAACGTGTCGTGGTTGCGCAGTGCTGCCGAAACATCCTGGTGGCGCAGCACAAGGAGCGCTCCCATATGTTCGTCGAACACCGTCGGGTGCTTTCGCCCCAAGGCAGCCAAATCGAGTCCGAACGTCGACGGATCGGCCGATCTGGTGCGGAATCTGCTGTCTGCGGCCCTGATCATGAACCCTCCCCACGTGTCGGTGACTGTTCACTACATCGCCGTAGGAACTCACTTGTCATCATGTGAGAGGAGTTCATGTCCCAAACGTCACCCGTTCGGACACGAAGTGACCTGACTGCACCTGTGTGACCAAGGGCGGTAACAACAGCGGGTCGCGGCACCCGAAAACCGGGGTCTGATCAGGGGTTTTACCCTTTCTTTGACTCGGTAACTAAGCACTCACTCTTTGTCCACACTTGATCCCTAATCTTCTAGCCATGACAGCTATCGAGCTCCTTGGACCGGTCAGGGTCCTTCGAGACGGCAAGGAGCTGCCCCTTGGCCCGGCGCGGCAACGGGCAGTGCTCGCCGTGCTGGCGTCCCACGCCGGACAGGTCGTTTCCCGGGACGCGATCATCCGTGCGGTGTGGGGCGAACCTGAGCCGGCGAGTGCGGCAAGCAACCTGCACAGCTACATTTCCGGCCTGCGCCGGGTACTGAAGACCGAACTGGAGACCGCGCCGAGCGGGTACGTCCTGCGGGTCGAGAAGGACCAGCTCGACGTCGGCCGCTTCGAACGCCTTTACTGGCGCGGGAAAGCCGCCCGCAACCCGAGTGAGGCCGAAGAGGCACTCACCATGGCCCTTGCCCTGTGGCGCGGCGACGCGCTGCAGAAAGTGCCGGGACCGTGGGCCGATTCGGAGCGACGCCGCCTTGCCGAGCGCCGGTTGCAGGTACTGGAAGAGCTGTACCGGATCAAGCTTCAGCGCGGCGTGCACCACGACCTGATCGCCAACCTCGAGCACCTCGTGATGTCCTACCCGGACCGCCAGGTGTTCATCGAGCTGCTGATGATGGCGCTCGCTCTCGGCGACCGCAGGGCCGAGGCGCTCGGTTTGTACCGCGAGATCCGCGACCCCAACCCGGCTTTGCGGCGCCTGCAGGCGATGGTTCTCGCCGGTGAAGAGGTCTACCTCGAATCGGCTTAGTTGTCGGTGAACTCACTCAGCCGGGCGCGCACCCCGTCGCTCGGCAGCCGGAGTTCCTCGTAAATGCTCAAGGCGGTTTGCCATGCGGACAGCGCTTCCCTGGTGGCGGTGGCGGCGTGGTTCATGGTGTCGCCAAGCATGATCAGCACGTTCGCGGCTTCGGCGAGCGCGTGCACCTCGTGGTAGATCTCGACCGCTCGTTTCAGACAGTTCACGGCCTGTTCGGTGTCGCCCATGTTCTTGTGGATGACACCGAGGCACTCCCAGCAGTTGCCTTCGCCGTGCCGGTCGGCAAGTGACTTGTAGATGTCCATCGCCCGATTGACGAGGCCGATGGCGTCAACGTTGTTGTCCAAAAGGGACAAGCCGACCGCCATCGCGTGCAGTGAGATCGCCTCACCCTTCCGGTCGCCTGCTTCCTCGTAGAGGACAAGCGCCCTGCGGTGGTAGGAAACAGCTTCCTCTTCCCGGCCGAGGTCGGAGTACACCGTGCCGTAGTTGCTGTACAGGTACGCGAAATCGGTCGTACTGCCGAGCTCAGTGAGCAGTTCCTCGGTACGCTTCAAGTGCTCGAGTGCTTCTTCGTTGCGCTGCAACAAGTAGTACGCACCCGCAAGGCTCCGGTGCACGCGCGAGAGCACATACGTGTCACCGACCTGGATCGCGGCGTCCAACGCGATCCGGGTGCTCGTCTCCCAGTCGTGCGCAAGGCCGCGGCGCTGGTAGTAATGCTGGATCGTGATCGCCAGATACCACGTTGCCGACAGGAAACCGTGCTCCGCCGCGGTTTTCACCAGCAGCTGGATCACGTGCCGCTCGTTGTTGAACCAGTGCAGCGCGCCCTTGAGATCGGAGATCTTGTTGGTGGTCACGCCGGGGCGCGCCGGTGGCGGCGGCGGGAAGATCTGGTGCGGCGGCAAACTCCGGTACGCCTGGTACGACACGTGCACGTAGTAGTCGAGCAGCCGGCCGAGGGCTTCGTGTTGGTCCTCGGCCGAGTCGAACTGTCTACGCTGCTCGATCGCGTACGTCCGGATCAGGTCATGCGAGAGATATCGGCCGGGCTCGTGCTCGGTGAGGAACCGAATCCGGGTCAGTTCGTCCAGCAACGCCTGGGCGCGCGGCACGGACAAACCGCCGATGCTGGCCGCGGCCTCGATGGACGTGTCCACACCGATATGCACCGACAACAGCCGGAACAACCTGGCCGCGTCCGGACTCAGAATCCGGTAGGACCACGAGAAAGCCGTGTGCACGTCCAGTTCGCCGTCGTCGTCACGGAAACCCTGGAGCGTCCCCTTCGCCTGTTTGAGCTTGGTGATGATCGCGCTGAGCGGGAAATGCGGATAGGCCGCGGCCCGCGCGGCCACGATGGCCAAGGCCAGCGGAAGACGCCCGCACAACGCGATGATCTCCTCGACCGCTTCGGCCTCGGTCTCCACCTTCTCCCGGCCGAGCCTGCGAATCAGCGTCTCCCTGGCCTCCTCGGCCGACAACGAGTGCAGCGTCAGCACCTGCGCGCCCTCGGCAGCCACCAGTCCGCCAAGCCTGTTGCGGCTGGTCACGATCACCAGGCAGCCAGCGGCGCCAGGCAGCAACGGCCGGATGTCCGTGATCTCGCGCGCGTTGTCGATCAGCACGAGCACCCGCCGGTTGGACAGCACGCTGCGGTACAACGCTGATTGCGCGTCAACCGAAGGCGGAATCCGGCTCGCCGCGATGCCAAGCGCGTCAAGGAATCCGCGCAATGCCTCAGCGGCGGTCAGCTGCACGTGATCCGGGTCGAAACCACGCATGTTGACGTACAGCTGGCCATCCGGGAACCGGTCGGCCACCGAGTGCGCCCAGTGCACCGCGAGCGTGGTCTTGCCCGAACCGGGCATCCCGTCGATCGCGACCGTGACCAGGCCGGTCGACGCCTGCGGCAGCAACGACTCCAGGTGCTTGAGCTCGGCCTCCCGCCCGGCGAACGCGGGCAGGTCCGGCGGTAGCTGTGCGGGCTGGACGATCGGCGTGATCAGCGGCGTCTCTTCGACCGTTTGTGGCGTCAGGACCTTACGGAAGGCCGCGGTCAGCTCGGGACCAGGGGCCACGCCGAGCTCGTTGGCCAGTTTGTCCCTGATCGTCTCAAAAGTCTGCAGCGCGGCCGCCTGGTTGCCCGCGGCGGCCAAGGCCAGCATCAGCCGTGCCTGCATGGCCTCGTTGTACTCGTCCAGCGACACGGCAAGGCGCAGATACGGCACCACGTCCGCGGTCCGGCCGATCGGCAACGCGACGTCGGCCGCCTCGCAGATCACCCGGCAGCCCTCGTGGTCGAAGTCGAGGAAGATCGCCTTGGCCCTGGCAGGCGCCGCGACACCGTGCGCGACCCGGCCCTGCCACAGCCGCAACGCCAGGACGTACGTGGAGACCGCTTCGGCGGCATTGCCGGATTCCGCCAGTTTGCGGGCTTTCGCGGTGTGTTCGCGGTATTCGATGAGGTCGCAGGATTCGGCGTCCACCGCGAGGCGGTAGGCGCCCGCCTCCCGGATCAGCCACGAACCAGTGGCGCGGGTGGGCAGCTCAGGCTCGAACAGCCGCCGCAGGGTGCCGACGTAGCGGTGCACGACGTTGACCGCGCTGGACGGCGGTTCGTCCTCCCACAGCAGGTCGACCAGGGTGTCCAGGCTGACCGGCTTGCCCGCGTACGCCAAAAGCATCGACAACAGCAAGCGCTGCTGGGGTGGACCCAGTTCGATCTCAACCCCGTGACGCCATGCCCGTAACGGCCCAAGCAGCGCGAACCTGACGGCTGGGCTCACCAGCACCTCTCCCTGCTCCCCAGAGGTCTGCTCCCGGCGCAATCATGCCATCATCCGCTGAGGCGACCAAGATCGGCTGTCGCCGCGGCGATCAGGTCGGTGAGCCTAGCCCGTGCCTCATCGGTGATGAACATGTCCCGCTCATCGATCAGGTCCGACACGGTCTGCCACGCGGACAACGCCTCGTCGGTCTTGCCGAGGGCACGCAGTGCGTCGGCAAGCCGCCACGACGCGTCGGCGACGTGGTTGGGAGCGTCGGTCTCCTGGTAGATCTCCACCGCACGCCGCAGGCACTGGGCAGCCTGCTCGTGCTCCCGCATGAAGCTGTACACGCATCCCAGCATGTCCCAGCTCCCCCCGAGTGCGTGCCGGTCCGCGTTGCCCTCTTGGATGTCGATCGCCAGCCGGCCAAGCGGGATGGCCTCGTCGAACTCGCCGATCTCGGCAAGGGCCAGCGCCAGCAGCCCCGCCGTGGTTCCCTCGCCCTCGCGGTCGCCGTTCTGCCTGAACAGGGCCAGTGCTTTGCAGTGGTACTCGACCGCCTCATCGGACCGCTTGATCTCGGTGGCCACCCGTGCGTAGTTGCTGTACACGTAAGCCAGGGCAGCGGTGTCGCCGAGTTCGATGAGCAGGTGCTCGGTCTGCTTGAGGTGATCGAGTGACTGCTCGTACCGCTCAAGTTGGTAGTACGCGCCCGCGACCGCGCGGTGGGTGCGGGCCTGTGCCTGCTTGTCGCCCGCCCGGCGGGCCGCGTTCAGCCCGGTGGTCATCGTGGTCAGCCAGTCATGGGCGCGGCCTTGGCGGTGGTAGTGGTTCTGCAGAGTGAGAGCCAGGTACCAGGTGTACGGCAGGAAATCGTGCTCGGCGGCGGTGCGCGCGAGCTGTTCGATCGCGCGCTGTTCGGCCCGGAACCAGTTCTGTGCGGCGGTCTGGTCGGCGATGTGCACGACGGCCGCACCCGCGCGGGCAGGTGCCGGGGCGGCGATCACGTTCGGCATGCCCATCAACAGATAAGCCTGGTAGGACGTGTGCAGGTAGTAGTCGAGCAACCGGCCGAGTGCCTCTCGCCGCTCGTCATCGGAGTCGGCTTCGTCGCACAGTTCGCCCGCGTACGTCCGGATCAGGTCGTGTGCCCCGAATCGGCCGGGCTCCTGTTCGGTCAGGAAGCTCGTACGGGCCAACTCGTTGAGCAACGCGAGGGCCTGCGACACCGGCAGCCCGGCGATGCTTGCCGCGGCCTCGACGGATGTCGTGGGCCCTGAATGCACCGACAGCAGCCGGAACAGCCTGGCCGCGTCCTGGCTCAGGATCCGGTACGACCACGAGAACGCGGTGTGCATGTCCAAGTCGTCGCCGCTCAGGCCGTGCAGTGTCCCTTTCGCCTGCTTGATCCTGGTCAGCACAGCGCTCAGCGGGAAGTGCGGGTAATCCACGGCACGAGCGGCCACGATCGCCAGCGCGAGCGGAAGACGCCCGCACAGCGCGATGATCTCCTCGACCGCCTCGGCCTGCGAGTCCACGCGGTCCTGGCCAAGACGCATCGCCAGTGTTTGCTTGGCCTCCGCCATGGTCAGCGGGTGCAACGTGATCGCGTCGAACCCGGCCAGCCGGTTGCGACTCGTCACGACGGCAAGGCAACCGCGCGCGGCGGGCAGCAACGGCCGGACGTCGTCCGCGTGCCGGGCGTTGTCGATCAGGACAAGCACCCGCCGGTCGGCCAACGCGGTGCGGTACAGCGCCGACTGGGCTTCGATGGACCCTGGTATCTGGTTCGGCGGAATGCCGAGCCCGCCGAGGAATCCGCGCAACGCCTCGGCCGGAGTCAGCTGGGCGTGCCGGACGTCGAATCCGCGCATGTTGACGTACAGCTGTCCGTCGGGGAATTCGTCGGCTATCGAGTGCGCCCAGTGCGCGGCCAGTGTGGTCTTGCCAGAGCCGGGCATCCCGTCGATCGCGACAACGCCACGTGACCGCAGGCCGTCCAGCTCGTCCAGCTCGGTGCGCCGCCCGGCGAACGAACGCAGGTCCGATGGCAGCTGCGCGGGCCGGATTCCCGGTTTGACCGAAAGCCGTGCTTCCGGCTGTGGCGCGGACAACACGGCACGCTGTGCGCCTGTCAGTTCCGGTCCCGGAGCGACGCCTAGGTCGTCGGCCAGCTTGCGGCGGAAGGATTCGTAGGCCTTCAGCGCGGCCGTCTGGTTGCCTGCCGCGGCCAACGCCCGGACCAGCCGCGTCTGGATGGCCTCGTTGTACTCGTCCAGCCGCGCCATCTGGCGCAAGTCCGCGACGATGTCCGCGCCACACCCGATCTCCAGTGCCAGATCGGCGGCCGCGCACACCGTCCGGCAGCCATCGTGGTCCAGGTCAAGGAAGAGCGACTTCGTTCGGCTCGGAGCGGTCAGACCGTACGCGGCCGGGCCGTGCCAGAGCTGCAGAGCCGCCGCGTACGCCTGGAAAGCGTCCGCACCGGCGAGTTCACGTGCCTTCGCGGTGAGGTCCCGGTATTCGGCCACATCGCACGATTCGGCCGTCACCGCGAGCCGGTACGAACCCGCTTGCCTGATCAACCACGAACCCTGCGCCCGTGGCGGCAGGCCAGGTTCGAACAATCGCCGCAGCGCGCCAACGTACCGATGCACCACGTTGACCGCGCTGGCCGGCGGATCGTTCTCCCACAACAGGTCCACCAAGGTGTCCACACCGACCGGCCGTCCTTCGCGGACCAGCAGCACCGCGAGCAGCAGACGTTGCTGCGGCGGCCCAAGGTCGATCTCGGCTGCTTCGCGCCAGGCACGCAGCGGCCCGAGAACCGCGAATCTCACCGGCTCAGGTCGCGGCAGTGCGAGCCTGTGCCCTGGAGAACGTGTTACGCAGCACCGCGAGCAGTGCGTCACGGACCGACAGCTTCTCGCGGGCGTCGAACGTCACCAGCGGCACTTCGTCCGACACGGCCAAGGCCCAGCGCACGTCGTTGAGGTCGTGGTTGAGCATGCCGTCGAACTTGTTCACCGCCACGACGAACGGCACGCCGGCCTTCTCGAAGTAGTCGACCGCCGGGTAGCAGTCGTCGAGCCGACGCGTGTCCACGATGACCAGCGCGCCCAGCGCGCCGACCACCAGGTCGTGCCACATGAAACCGAACCGGTCCTGGCCGGGCGTGCCGAACAGGTACAGCTTGACGTCCTCGTCGATGGTGATACAGCCGAAGTCCATCGCCACGGTTGTCGTCGTCTTCGACGGCACGTGCCCGGTCCGGTCGATCTCGGCGGCCGCCGAGGTCATCACGGCCTCGGTGCGCAGCGGCGGGATCTCGGAGATGGAGGCGACGGCGGTGGTCTTGCCGACACCGAAGCCACCGGCGATGACGATCTTGACCGGTGTCGGCGGCTTGCGCGGGGCCGACATCGGTTCAGCGGATGGCTTCGAGTCCACGGATGACCCTTTCGATCATGCGGAGGTCCTGCGGGGTTTCGGTTTCCGGCCGTCTGACGACGACGTAACCGAGGGCGGCGAGGTCGGCGACGAGCACCCTGGCGACGCCGATGTGCAGCTTGAGCATCGCGGCGACCTCGGCGACCGACATCGTCTTGCGGCACAGCGCCAGGATGTCGCGCCGCTCGAACGTCAGGTTCTGTACCGAGGTGGCGCCAAGATTGCTGGTCATCACCTGTGCTTCGATCTCAATGGTGTGATCGACGGGTTTGGTACGCCCAGAAGTCATCAAGTACGGGCGCAGCAAGGAAACGTCGGGATCGTCTCCTCTACCACTCATGCCTTCCTACCTCCCCTAAGCGCCGACGGAGTTCTTGAGTTCCTCGATCAACTGCGGTGTCAGGACAGCGCTGGCCCGATTGGCGAACATTGCCATCTCGTAGGCGATCGTGCCAAGACTCGCTTGTTTCGTGGCGAGAACTCCCAGCGAACAGCCGATGCTGATCGTGCAGACGAGCAGGTAGCCGCGCTCCAGCTCGATGATGATCTTGTCGGGCTGGCCGAGCGGGTGGGTGTCGGACACTCCGTTGGCAAGGCCGAGCATCGCCGACGAGATCGCCGCGAGCCGGTCGGCGTTCTGCCGTGCCAGGTCAGAGGACATCGCGATCAGCAGGCCGTCGGCGGAAACCGCGATCGCGGCGATCGCTCCGGCGGTGCCCTGTGCGAAGCGGCTCACGAGCCAGTTGAAGTTCTGGGCCTCGGTGCTGACTCCGGGGGGCGTGATCATGTGGTGCTCTCTTTCATGGGATCAGTGTCAACGGGTTCCTCCCGTACTCCGGCACGGGCCAGACCACTGGAGAACGCGTCAAGCGACGCTTTCTCGGCTTCCGGATCACGTGCCTTGTACTTCGGCTTGGCCCGTAAGGGAGGGGCACTCGTCGTCTTCATCGTGCGCAACCCTGGGGCGAGGTTGGCACCCGGCACTCGTCGGCTGAGCCCGTCGCGTATCAGCGGCTGTGCTGATGGGGCCTGGGCCGGTGGAGGCTGGGCGGTGGAGGCCGCCATGGCAGGCTCCGGGGTGGCCGGGGCGACCGCTGCCTTGGCGAAAGCTTCCTGGAACCCGTCCATGGCCGCACGGGCCGCTGCCGGGTCGTGCTGTGCGTGCCGGGCCGCGACCGGCTCCGGCTTCGCCACCGGCGCCGTGACCACGGTCGGCGGCGTCTTCGGGACGGTCGCGCCGCCGGGGATCTGCGCTCCGGCGACCCGTCGCTTGAACCCGCCACGGGTCTCGGGCTCGCCAGCAGGCGCGGCCGCGACTGGCTGAGGTTCAGCGACTGGTGGGGGAGCGGGTGCCGCGACGGGTGCCGCGACTGGTGGCTGTGAGACCGCCGCCGGGGCTGGTTCGAAGTCGCCGGAGAAGTCACCTTCCGGGAACCACGAGAACCCGGTGTCGTGCAGAGCCGGTGGGATCCGCATCTCCGGCACGCTCGGCACCTCGAGCCGGGCACGCGCCGCGCCCTGGTGTGCCGCGACCGCCGCCGACTGCTGTGCCACCGCAGGAGCTGCCGGGGCAGCGGGCTGCGGCGGTGGAGCGGCCGGGGTCGGACGCGAGAACAGCGCGGACGGGATGGCCACCCGCGCGGTCACACCGCCGCCATGGGTCGGGATCAGGTCGACGGCCAGCGAGTGCCGCCGCGCGAGCCGACCGACCACGAACAGGCCGAGCACACTCGTCGGGGCGACGTCGAGGCGTTCACGGTCGACCAGACGGCGGTTCTCCTCGGCCATCTGTGGCGGCTTCATGCCGATGCCGTGGTCCACGATGCTGATCACGCACGCGCCCTCGTTGGTGAACGACGCGTTGACCTCGACGGTCGAGTCCGGCGGGGAGAACGACGTCGCGTTCTCCAACAGCTCGGCGAACACCAGCACGAGGTCGGCGCCGAGCGAGGACGCACAGGTGACCTCGTGCGTGTCACCGATGTGAACTCGCTGGTAGTCCTCGATCTCGGCCAGTGCCGAGCGCATCGCGTTGGACAGCAGCATCGGCCCGGCCAGCCCGGTGTCGGTCCGGGTACCGGCGACCACGAGCAGGTTGTCGGCGCTGCGGCGCAGGCGGGTGGACAGGTGGTCGAGCTGGTAGAGCCGTTCCAGCAGACGGGAATCCTGCTCGTTGCGTTCCAGCTCGTCGACCAGTGCCAGCTGGCGGCCCACCAGGTTCTGCGTGCGCTGTGCGACGTTGGCGAACATCAGACTGACGTTGTGCCGGGTGATGGCCTGCCGTTCGACCAGCCGCGCGGCGGTCGACTGCACGCGGTTGAACGCCACCGCGAGCTGGCCGATCTCGTCGCTTGTCGAGACCTTGATCTCGGTCAGCCGTGGTCTTTGTGCCTGTGCGGTTTCGGTGTCGCTCACTCGGACCAGTTCGGACTCGGCGAGCTCGGCGACGTTCGATGCCGCGTCGGTCAGCTGTTTCAGCGGCGACGCGATCGCGCGACTCACGATCACGGTCAGGAACGCGACCAGCGCGATCAGCGCGGCGGCGCCACCACCGACGAGCCACGCGATGGTCTGCGCGCTGTCGGCACGTTCCGACGCGGCGTCGGTCAGCTGGCTCGTCACGCGGTCCTGGACCGTACGGCGCAGACCGGACTGCGCCCCCACGGTTGTCAGCGCGTCGTTGGCGAACGCCTCGATGGCGACGGGGTTGCGTGGCGTTTCCGGAGGCAGCCGCGCGGCGAGGCCTTCCACGGCCGTCGCGGGGTCGCCTTCCGCCACCTGCACGACCAAGGTGGCGTGCTCGGCGTCGGCCTGTTGGACGAAGCGTTCGGTGAACATCTTGGCCTGCTGGGTCGCGTCTTCCAGCAGGACTTCACCGGTGGTCCGGTTGAGCGCGGTCGCGATCAACGCCATACCGCGCAGCTCGCCCCATTCGTTGGCGCGCAACAGCGCCTCGAGAGCGGTCAGCTGCCGGGTGCCCTCGGCGTCACTGGTCACCTGCGGCACGAGCCGCAGCGAGTCGATGACCGCCTCGACGATCGCGTGGTACGTACGAGCCACGCTGTCAGCGGAAATACCGCGGCGCAGCGCGCCTTGCCGAAGCTCGTTCAGCGAGCCGATTCGTACGAGCGCGGACGCGAGCTCGTCGGACATCTCGTCGCCAAGTGAGGTACGAACCTGCCCGACGGTCTCGTCGACCTTGCGCTGCTGGCGTTCCATCACCCCGCTGTCGGAGTTCGGCGAGGCCAGGTACGCGGCGGTGAGCAGCCGCTCCCGCTGTAGTTCCCAGACAAGGCCGCCGACTTCCCGCGTGTAGCGGGCCGCGTCGGCTGTCTGTCCCGCCGACGCGGCGCTGTTGGCCTGGACGATGACGAACGGCGTCGCGACCAAAAGCACCGCTGCCAGCGGCAGCAGGAGGAGCAGGTTCAGCTTGCCCCTGATGCCGAGCCTGCCGAGCAGTGTGGTGTTGTTCGCTTCCCGTCCCGGCGGTCTCTTCAGGTGCTTCATGCCACCTCCTCCTGCATCTTCTCGCGCGGCCTCAGCCGGCTTTGTTGTGCTGTGCGCGAACGAGATCTTCGATCCTCGCCCGCAGAGCGAGGAACTCGGGGGTGCGTTTGATGCCGAGTTTCCGGGTTGTGGGAAGGTCGACGGTGATGTCCGCCGCGACCCGGCCAGGGCTGGACTCGAGCACGACCACCCGCTGGCCGAGGAACACGGCCTCCTCGACATCGTGCGTGACCATCACGACCGTTGTGCCGGTGTCCTGCCAGACCTGGCGGATCAGCACCTGCATGTCCTCCTTGGTCTGCACGTCCAACGCGCCGAACGGCTCGTCGAGCAGCAGCACCTCCGGTTCACACGCCAGTGCCCGCGCGATCGCCACACGTTGCTGCTGACCGCCGGAAAGTTGCCGTGGCAACGACTTCCGCAGTTTCGACAACCCCGTCTCGGCGAGGTACCAGTCGACCCGCTTGGCCCGTTCGGCTGAACTCACCGGCAGCAGCTCTAGTCCAAAAGCGACATTTCGCTCCACCGTTCGCCAAGGGTAGAGGCTGCCGGCCTGCGGGACCAGACCCCGGTCCGGCCCAGGGCCGGTGACCGGTGCGCCGTCGAGCAGGATCTGGCCCGCTGACGGCACATCGAGACCGGCGACCAACGACAGCAGCGTCGACTTGCCCGACCCGCTCGCCCCGCAGACGCAGAGGAAATCCCCGCGCGAGACGCGCAGATCGATGCCGTCGAGTGCCTGCACCTCACGCCCGCGAACATCGAAACGCTTGGCAACGCCTTGGATCTCAAGCAAAGCTGTGCTGATTCTCGATCCTGCGAGCAGATCTTCGGCAGTCACGCCACCCACCGTCCAACGCGGTTGCGCAGCAGGCGCAACGCCACATCGATGATCACGCCACAGATTCCGATCAGGATCAGGATCGCGAAGATCTGGTCGGTCTCGAGGAACCGTTGCGACTGCATGATCCTGCGGCCCAAACCGGTCGTGGACACGACAACTTCGGCGACCACGACAAGGTTCCACGCCGCCGCGATGTTGACCCGCACGGCGTCGATGATGCCGGGGACCGAGTGCGGGATGATCACCTTGCGGAGGATCTCGTTGCGCCGGGCGCCAAGCGTGTACGACACGTTGATCAGCTGGCGCGGCACGGATCGAACCACATCGGCGGTCATGAACGTGTTGAAGAAGACCGTACCGAGGAACAGGACCGCGATCTTGGGCTCTTCACCGACACCCAGCCAGATCATCATCAGCGGGATGAACGCGCTCGCCGGCAGGTACCGCATCATGCTCAGGAACGGTTCGAACAACGCATTGCCCGCCGCGAACGTGCCCATCACGATGCCGATCGGCACCGAGACGAGCACGGCGAGCCCGAACCCGGTCAGGATGCGCTGCACGGTCGCCCACAGGTCGGTGAGCAACTGGCCGTTCTGGGCCATCTCCAGTCCGGCCTGGAAAGTCGCCACCGGCCCAGGCAGGAAGGTCTCCGGGACCACCTGGGTCGCGCTCAGCACGACCCAGGCGAACAACGGAATGGCGAACGACAGCACCAACAGCGTCAGCCGTGCCTTCGCCGTGACCGGCTTGCGGATGCTCAACAACGCCGACGGTGGTTTCGGCCTTGACCGCACCGGAAGTGCGGGCCATTCCTTGTGTTCCGGCCGTGGCGCGGTGGTGACCGTCGCCGCGGCCCGGCTTGCCCGCTCGGCTTCGAGGAAGCGTTGCGCGGCCGCTGCCTGCTCGTCGACCGACGAACCCGGAGTCACTCCCGGTTTCACTGCGGCACCGCTTTGATGAAGGTGTCGTTGAACAGACCGTCAAGGTTCGGGGGGTTCTTCGCCAAACCCGTGCTCAGCAAGAAGTCCGATGCCAGGCGGGCCTGGTGGTTCAGGTGCTGCGGAGTGGTGCCAGGGGTGAACGCGTCGACGTTCTGCTGGCGGGTGAAGATCGTCGTGCCCGAGTCGTAGGCCTTGTACTCGTCGGTGGTCACCGCGTTGCGCTTGGCCATGATGTCGACCGCGGGGTCGCGGTTCTCCTTGATCCACGCCAGCGTGTCGAACCAGGTGTTCACGATGCCCTGCACGAGCTGTGGACGGTCACGCACCACATCGGCCTTGAACACGAGGTGGTCCGGGATGGCGCCGGGGAACTCGGCGGACGTGGCGATCGCGCGGCTGCCCGGGCGCTCAAGCGCCTTCGTGGTGAACGGAGCGAACGCGCCGACGGCATCGACCCGGCCGGCGGCGAACGCGGCGACAGCCGCATCGGTCGGCATCGGAACCAACTCGATGTCCTTCGCCGTCATTTTCGCCTCGGCGAGGGCGAGCAGCAGCAGGTAGTGATCGACCGTACCTTCTTCGACCGCGACCTTCTTGCCCCGCAGATCACCGACGCCCGCGATGCCCTCCCGGGCGATGATCTTGTCGTTGCCGGTCGAGTTGTCGTTCACCAGCACGACGGTCTGCTTGGCGCCACCGCTCACCGACATCAAGGTGTCGTTGAGAGTTTGACTGTTCGCGTCGACCGCGCCGGTCGCCAGCGCGTTGAGGCTGTCGGTGTAGACGTCGAACCACTTCAGTTCGACCTCGACGTTGTTCTTCGCGAACAGGTTCTGTTCCTGTGCGACCTGCCAGACGTTCCAGCCTGGCCAGGCCGAGAAACCGATGGTGATCTTGCCGCCTGCCGACGCGTCGGAGCTGCTGCAGGCGGAAAGGCCTGCCACACCGAGCATTCCGACGGCACACAGGACCGCGGTGAGTAGACGGGTAAGGGGACGGGATCGCACAACGAACTCCAGGGGGACGGGGTAGGGAGTTCCGAATAGACGGCTATGTGGTTGTCAGCGGTGCTTGATCTTGCTTTCTCAGTTCTGCCCGTACGTCCGGACGTGATCTCCACCGCGTCCGGACGGCAATGCGCGCAGCGCATAGCCGTGGCGGCGCGGTACGCGAATCCGGCGGATTCCCGATTGCCCGAACCGGGTCTCGGTGCAGAGGATGCGAACGTCCTTAACGAACGGTGCTTTGAGGAACGCCATGTTTGGGAATTCCTCACGGGAGAACATGGGGACGCGTGTGTCCTTGATGGATTCGGAAACAGTCAGACCCGGAAGCGGTCCGTGGCCGATGACACGCCGCGTACGCAGCTTTGCTTGCCGTCGAACGTGATGACGGACCCGCGGCCCGTGATCAACGCACAACGGAGCGTCACCAGACCCGGTCATCCTGGTTTACCCTCCACGCCAATGTTTCGCCGGCGAACGTCGAGAGGACTCGTTGCGAAAACCGGCCGCTTCCCTCGTTAATACCTAGCGAACCGTGCGCAGAGCCCGACGCCCTTCGCCTCCCGGCGGACAGCTTAGCGACCACCGCAAGTACCTGATCACTCACGCATGCAGCGCAGATACTGCCGGATGGCGGAATTTGCGTCGATTTAACGCACGGAAGGCCGCCCGTACGGTTCCGGTTAGTGGGACACCTCACCTGGGACGATGTGGGTCATGACCCATCCGCTGATCCTCTCGCTGCCCGACAACCGCGCGGACCTGGCCACTGTAGGCGGCAAAGGCGCGTCGCTGAGCCGTCTGGCCCAAGCCGGATTGCCCGTGCCACCGGGTTTCTGCGTGACCACCAGCGTGTATCGCGATTGTGTATCAGCTTCGGGCACCGAAATTCCCTCGGATGTCGTAACCGCCATCCGTTCGGCCTATTCCGCACTGTCCGGTCCGGTCGCTGTGCGTTCGTCGGCGACCGCGGAAGACCTGCCAGACCTGTCTTTCGCCGGCCAACATGACACGTTCCTCAACATCGTCGGATTCGATGATGTGCTCGACGCGGTCAAGCGTTGCTGGGCGTCACTGTGGACTGACCGCGCGGTTCGCTACCGCGCTCGTAATGACGTGTCCACGTCGGACATCGCGATCGCCGTTGTGGTGCAGGAGATGGTGCCGGCCGAGGCGGCTGGGGTGATGTTCACCGCCGATCCGATCACCGGTGCGCGGGACACGATCATGATCAATGCCACATGGGGCCTCGGCGAAGCATTGGTCAGCGGTGACGTGACGCCGGATACATATGTCCTGACTGGTGACTCCTTGCGTTCGGAGATCGCCGACAAGACAGTGATGACTGTCCCAACGGCTGGTGGCACTGCGACGCAACCAGTTGCCGACCAGAAGCGCTCCCAGGCCGTGCTGTCCGACGAGCAGGTACGGGAGCTTGCCGCGCTCGGCACGCGAATCCAGGATTTGTACGGCATGCCGATGGACATCGAATGGGCCGTCCACGAGGGACAGTTCATGATCTTGCAGGCCCGGCCGATCACCACGCTGCCGTCGTTCGAGGTCTGGAACGATTCCCTGCTCGGGGACTATTTGTGGACGTGTGCGAACCTGCGCGAGGCCGTGCCGAGCGTGATGACCCCGGCGACATGGTCCCTCGCGCAATCGCTTGCTTTGCCACCGCTCGCCGGGCATCCGACTTCGGGCAACATCGGCGGCCGGTTCTATCTGAACATCAGTACGGGCCTTGCTGCTTTGACCGCGCTCGGCCTTGGCGGTGTGGCGCGGCGGATGGCCGGTCAGATCTTCGGCGAGATTCCTGACGACATGGACATTCCTCGGTTGCCGTTGTCCCGGCTCGCTGTCTTGCGGGCGACCGTGGCCGCGGGCGTGCGTGTCGCGGGGGATTTCCGGGAGTACCGCAAGAACCTGGACTCGTTGGTTTCGGCGAACCCGGCGCGGTGTTCTTCCTTGCGTGCCAAGATCTCCGCGGCTTGTTCGGTGTCCTCGCTCGCCGCGCTGTGGCACTCCGATATTGCTGACCTACTGCTTGCTTGCCGGACGTTCGACGCGGGTGCGCGCCAGGCTTCCGCGGCGCGGTTCGGAGTGAAACTGTCCGAACTGGTCGGTCCCGCCGACGCGGCGCTGCTGCTGTCCGGGCTGCACACGTCGTCGGATGAACTGGTCAGCCTCGGCCCGATGATCGGCCTTGCGCGGCTGCGGCGCGGCGAGATCACCACGGACGAGTACATGCAGGCGTGGGGGCATCGCGGCCATGACGAGTTCGAGGTCTCGGTGCCGCGCTCGGGCGAGGACCCCGCGTGGATCAAGCGCTTGCTCGACGGCATGACCGGGTCGCCGGAGGAACTCCTTGCCAGGCAGGCGGAATCTCGTGCAGCGGCCTGGGAACGATTGAAGGCAGCACATCCACGGAAGGCTCAGGGGATCTCGCGGCAGCTGGCGAAGGCGGCGGCTTCGGCCCGCAAACGTGAACGTGCCCGCTCGGAGTTCGCCCGGTCCTTCTGGGTGTTCCGGGCCTTCATCCTGCGCGCGAGCGAACTGACCGGCCATGACCTGTTCTTCCTGCCGTTCACCGAGATCGTCACGGTGCTGGAAGGTGCGACCGAGCCGCTGGAAGCGATCCCAGCCCGGCGCGCGGCGTACGAGTACTACTCGGCGCTGCCGCCGTACCCGACCTTGATCCGCGGCCGCTTCGACCCGGCGCACTGGTCATCGGAAGACGACTCGTCCGAGATCAAGGGCTTCCCAGGCGTTCCAGGGGTGGTCGAAGGGGTGGCCAGGGTCGTGTCCACAGTGGAAGAGGCCGAGTCATTGCGGGACGGTGAAATCTTGGTGACAACCGTGACCAACATCGGCTGGACACCCTTGTTCCCGCGCGCGGCCGCCGTGGTCACCGACATCGGGGCGCCACTGTCGCACGCCGCGATCGTGGCCCGCGAGCTGGGCATCCCGGCCGTGGTCGGCTGCGGCAACGCCACGAACCTGCTGTCCACAGGCGACCACATCCGGGTCGACGGCGGCAAGGGCACCGTCAGTCTGGTTGTGCCGTGAAGGTCACCCTGGCGGCGTTAGACGCGTGAGGGCCTCCCTTGACGCGTTGGATGCCGCCAAGTGGCCTTCACGGCATTGTGGTCAGATCTGCTGGCCGCGCAGGAAATCCTCGATGATCTGGCGCAGCGTTGGCTCGAAATCCAGCCAGGCATGCTCGAGGTCGGGCATCTCCCGGTAGAGCTGCGCCAGCGTGTCGGGGGTTGGCCAGCTGGTGCAGGTTCGCGGCCACCGCCGTGATCGTGGCCATCAGGTGCAGCAGGGCCTTGTCGTCGAGGGACGGCAGGATCCGTTGGACGTCGGCGAGGATGTCGTAGATCGCGGGCATGATCGCGAGCTTGTACTCGCGAACCGACTCAAGCGGCACGGTTCGTTCGAGGTTGAGCCCGACGTGCGCGATCAGGTCGCAGAACAGTGGGCGGGCGGCCAGCGTCTCGGCGACGACGCTGGCGATCTGCTCGACCGAGTCGGCGTCTGCCAGGCCCTCGCGCATCGCGGCGGACCAGTCCAGCCAGTCCGCCGCGGCGATCTTCAGATAGATCTCGTCGCGCGTGGAGAAGTACTTCAGCAAGGCCGACTTGTGCATGCCGACCTCGGCCGCGATGTCGGCGAGGCTGGTGTCGCGCACGCTGTCACGCTCGGCGAGAGCACGCGCGGCACTCAGGATCGCGTCGTAACGCTGCTGTTTCTGTTCAGGGCGGCGCGCCCGCTGGAACTCCTGCGCCATACGTCCATCATCACAGCAGCTTGTCGAGCGTTATCGGCAGGTCACGGACACGCTTGCCGGTCGCGTGGAACACGGCGTTGGCCACGGCGGCGGCCACCCCGACGATGCCCAGCAACCCGAGAGGCATGTTCGGATCCGGCTCGCCCAGCCAGTGCACGTCGATCCGCGGGACGTCCGCGTGCACGGGAACGTGGTACTCGCTCAGGCTCGGGTTCATGATCCGGCCGTTGCGCGGGTCGACCAGCGACTCCTCGGACAGCGCCATGCCCAGTCCCATCACGATGCCGCCACGCAGCTGGCTCGCGGTGGTCTTGGCGTTGATCACGGTGCCGACGTCGAACGCGCCGACGAACCGGGAGATCCGGATCTCGCCGGTGTCCCGATCCACCCTGACCTCGCAGAAATGCGCGCGAAGGCCTCACGCAGCATGCGGTGGCCGATCCTCTTGCCACTAATCGGGTTACGCGCGGGCTGGTTGCGCATCCGCAGCTCGACGGGGTCCATGTCCAGCTTGTAGGCGAGTTCGTCCATCGCCGACTCCAGCGCGAACGACCCGATCGCCTCGCCCGGCGCCCGCATGATCGTGTTCGACAGCATGTCGAGCGTGACCATGTTCTGCTGCGTGTGCATGTTCTTGGCGTCGTACAACAGTTTTCGGCGCGATCATGGCGGTGTTCGTCGCCGCGCCACTGGTCAGCCGCGAATACGAGAACAGGACCCATCTTTTCGCGTGGACACAGGATGTCCGCCCGCGGCGGTGGCTGGCTGGCCAAGTGTTGTTCCTTGGCGGGATCGCTGTCGTGTTCTCGGCAGTGCTCGGCGTGCTGGTCATCAACCTGCTCAGTGAACTCAAGATGGCCATGGGGACGGCGTTCTTCCCGATCGCGCCGTTCGCCGCGGAGTCCTTTGACGCCAGCGTGCCGCTTCTGATCGGGCATACCCTGTTCGGCTTCGCGTTGGGTCTGGCTTTCAGTGTGCTGACCCGAAACAGTTTGCTGTCAATGGGCCTCACGCTCGTCGGTTTCGTCGGTACGCGCATGTTCGCCGTCTATTTCCTGCGGGAGCGGTATTTGCCGCCGATCCGGACGTCGCGTGCGGACGGGCCAGGGCCGTATGTCTACCAAGTGCCTTGGGACGGTCGTCGGGTGGACAGCGGCGTGGAATACGTGAACGGCGTGCCCGGGCATTTCGCTGAATTCCAGACAGCCGACCGGCTTGGCACCTTCCAGTGGATCGAAGCGGGACTGTTCACCGTTGTCGCCGTTGCCTTGTTCGCCTTCGCTTTCTGGTGGGCCGGTCGTCTTCGTCGAGTGTGACCCCGGCATACTTCGTCCCCGAACCGGGGGATGACTCGCACGGGGGTGCGGATGAACAAGAGATCTTTCACCAAAGGGATCACGGCTTTGGTGGTGGTCGTTGGGGTGATCGCCGCGGTGGTGATCTTCTGGGGGCGTGACGCGGAGACCGAGACGGTGACACTGCCGAGGCCCGTTAACCCGCCCACGTTCCACTTCGCCGACGGCACCGCGCTCGACCCGGCCAAGCCGCGGGACGATGTGCTGATCAAGAAGGCGATGGCCGAGCTCAATGAAGCAGGGATCAGCGAGGACGAGCTGTACAAGAACGGTTATACGATCGAGCTGACCGTCGATCCGAAGGCGCAGCAGCTCGCCGAGGCGGCGGTCGCCGAGGCCCGCGCCGGGCAACCCGGCACCCTGCGTTCCGCTTTGGTCGCGGTGGAGCCGAAAACCGGCCGGATCGTCGCGTACATGGGCTATCAGGGAGAGAAGCAGGGGATCGACTACGCTCGCAGCTGGCAAAACCCGGGCACGGCGTTCACGCCCTTCGCCCTGGTCGCCTTTCTGCACAAGGGGAAACGCCTCGACGCGACGTACAACGGCCACACCGAACGGAAGTTCGGCGGCGTCACCATCAACAACGCCCAGGGCAGCAACTGCGGCGAGCAGTGCACGGTCGCCGAGGCGATGAGGATTTCCAACAACACGGTCTTCGCGGACATCGCCTTCAACGAGACTGGCCTCAAGGCAGTGGCCACGGCTGCGATCGAAGCGGGCATCCCGGCGAACATCGGCCCGCAGAACATTCCGCTGGAAACTAACCCGGACATCAACATCGTGCTCGGCGGCGGCAAGTATGTCGCCAGGCCGGTCGACATGGCCGGTGCGTACGCGACCTTCGCGGCGAACGGCGCCAAGCGTGCGCCGCACATCGTCGCCACGGTCAAGGTCTCTTCGGACGGCGACAAACTGGTGTGGTCCGGAGATGAATCCACCGTCGCCAAGCCCGCGTTCTCCCGGTCTGACGTGAGTGAGAACGCCAAGATCGCCCGTACCGTCACCGAATCGCTGCTGCCAGCAGGCCTGCCGTGCGCCGAGAACCGGCCGTGTGCAAGCAAACCAGGCGACCACGGCTGTTCGCTCACGCAAAAGACGACGAACGAAGACAGTTGCGCGGCCTGGATGACCGGCTACACCCCGCAGATCTCGACCGCGGTGTGGTTCGGCAGTGACGACAACTCGGCGTTGAAGGACAAGACGGGCGCGGCCGTGACCGGCAAGGGCCTGCCCGGCCAGGTCTGGCAGCGGTTCATGAACGACTACCTCAAGGGCAAGCCCGTCGAGCAGTTCCCGCCACTCTAAAGACCGAGGAATTTCCGTTTGGCCGCGGCGAACTCCTCATCGGTCAATATCCCTGATTTGTGCAGCTCACCGAGTTCACGCAGGCGACGGAGCATCGCGTCGGGATCATCGTCGGCCTTGGCCCGTTCAGCCGCCTCGGGCAATTCGCGCGCGGCGGACGGGTGCGGCAGACGGGACAGGACGGCGGCGGCGACCAGGACGGTCGTCCCGCCCTCCCGCTGAATTCCCCAGGACAGGCAGTGCCGGTCGTGCTCCGGCGCGACGGCGGCCGTGTCGGTTTTCGTCCTGAACCGCAGGAACCCGTAGCTGACGCCTTTCTGCGGCTGCCATTCCACGCCGGTCACATCGGACAGTGCCAGCTGGACGGGACCAGGCGCGGACTTGCTGTCCTCGGCCATCCAGCTCCAGTCCAACCGGATCTTTTCGCCGTCGAAGGTCGCGGTCCCATCGCCAGCGGTCGCGGTGATCGGCACACCCTGCGGTGGCAGCAGATAACTGGTGACGGGAGTCGACGGCACCTGATGGACCATCAGCGCGGTCCGTACGGCTTCGGCGAAGTATTGGCTGGTACCAACCTGGTTGGCGTCCACGGCGAGCTGGTATGGATCCGCGTTGTCCGACAGGCGGCCTGCCGTGACCTGGTGCAGCGGGTCGGCGCCGTCACGCAGCCGCAATCGCAGCTTGCCGCCCTTGCGGCCGGGTTCGTAGACGACACTGTTGATCGCTTCGAGGGGAATGGACAGTTCCCCGATCGCCTGCCGCAGTTTGTGCACGCCGCGGCTATGGCTTGGCGTGATCCGCAGGGTTTCCAGGTCGAACGTCCACGAACCGTCCTTCCCCAGTACTTCGTCCATGGCAAAACCATGCCATGCTGTGGACGCGGCACTCGGGACCGGGGGTTCAAGGGATGCTACTGCTGGCAATCACCGCGCTGACCGCGAGCTTGCTGACCGTGGACACGTCCAAGGTGTCCGGGCCGTCGCCGTTCGCGCGGGAATGCAGTGAGGTTCCAGTGATGGCGGCCGGACGTGGAGCACTCCGGTTCAGGTGAGCGCGCAAGCGTTTTCGCCTGCTCTGGCGGTGCTGCGGGACGGGACGGTCGGGGTGACGTACTACGACTTGCGCGACAACACCTCGGATCCCGCGACTCTGCCAACTCGGTCCTCCCTCGCGACTTCCCGTGATGGCGTTACCTGGCAGGAGCAGCAGGTCGCGTCGTTCGACTACGCGGGCGCGCCGACGGTCGATCGTCCGGTGAAGTCGCTGTACCTGGGGGACTACCACGGTCTGGTGGCCTCGGGTGGCTCGTTCGTCCCGGTGTTCCCCATGGCTGGCAAGGATCAATCGGACATCTTCGCCGCCCGAGTTGCACCGACCGCTGGGACGACAGGTTTCGAGCGCCATCAATCGCGGGGTTGTGACCGACTGGTCTAGTCCATTACGGTCGAGGGACCCTGCAGATCGGTTTCTGGCGGCGCGAACCGGCGGTGGTAACGCCGGTTGCCAGGCTGTGCCCTGGAAGGAGCCGTCATGGCTCGAATGTCCCGTCTGCTGTCCATCGGCGTCGGCCTGCTGCTCGCAGCCGCCGTGCCCGTTCCCGCGACAGCGAACCCCGTACAGGTCCAGGCGGACGTGTGCGCGGTCAAGTCCAAACCAGCCGGAAAAGTGCTCCAGGGTTACTGGGAGAACTGGGATGGCGCCTCGAATGGCGTGCACCCGCCGTTCGGCTGGACGCCCATTACCGACGTGCGCATCCGTGACGCCGGATACAACGTCATCAACGCCGCGTTCCCGGTGATCCGTTCCGACGGGACCGTGCTGTGGGAAGACGGCATGGACGCGACGGTGAAGGTCGCGACACCCGCGGAGATGTGCGCGGCCAAGGCCGCTGGCTCGACCATCCTGATGTCCATTGGTGGCGCGACGGCTGGGATCGATCTCAGCTCCGCGACCGTGGCGAACAGGTTCGTGGCCACGATCGTGCCGATCCTGAAGAAGTACAACTTCGACGGGATCGACATCGACATCGAGACCGGCTTGGTCGGCAGCGGCAACATCAACTCGCTGTCGCCGTCACAGGCCAACCTGATCCGGATCATCGACGGTGTGCTCGCGCAGATGCCGTCCAACTTCGGCCTCACGATGGCGCCGGAGACCGCGTACGTCACCGGCGGCAGCGTGGTCTACGGCTCGATCTGGGGTGCGTACCTGCCGATCGTGAAGAAGTACGCGGACAACGGTCGGCTGTGGTGGCTGAACATGCAGTACTACAACGGAAGCATGTACGGCTGCTCCGGTGACTCCTACCAGGCCGGTACTGTGCAAGGGTTCCGTGCGCAGACCGACTGCCTCAACCGTGGCCTTGTCATCCAGGGCACCACGATCCGTGTGCCGTACGACAAGCAGGTGCCCGGTTTGCCCGCGCAGCCAGGCGCGGGCGGCGGCTACATGTCCACGAGCCTCGTGTCGCAGGCGTGGACCGGGTACAACGGCGCCCTCAAGGGCCTGATGACCTGGTCCATCAACTGGGACGGCTCGAAGAGCTGGACGTTCGGCAACAACGTCAAGCGGCTGCAAGGCCGCTGAAAAACCCTCGTGAGTGGTTAGGCGCGTTCTAACGCGCCTAACCACTCACGAGTCCTGACCAGGCTGGATGCGGCGCAATAGGTATGTGTCCATGATCCATCCTTTGCGCTGCCGTGCTTCGGCGCGCTTGGCCACGATCTCGTCGGCCACTTCGGACAGTTTGCCGCTGATCAGGATCTCGTCAGGGGTCCCGATGTACGCGCCCCAGTAGATGTCCGCGTCCTGGTATCCGGTGAAAGCAGTGCGTGCGTCGAGCATCACCACCACATCGTCCACATCGGACGGCCAGTGCTCGGCGAGCCTGCGTCCGGTGGTGATCTGGACCGGTTTGCCCACTTGGTTGAGCGGCACGCGATGCCGTGCGACCAACGCGGACACGCTGCTGATGCCCGGAATCACCTCGATGTCCAGCTCGAAGCCGCGGGTCGCGATGTCGTCGAGGATCGCCAGCGTGCTGTCGTAGAGGGTCGGGTCGCCCCAGACCAGGAACGCGCCGGTCTGTCCGTCGGCAAGCTCGTCGGTGATCATCTGCTGGCAGACGTCCGCGCGGCGCCTGCGCCAGTCGTCCACCGCCTCGACGTACGCGTCGGTTGTCCGGTCGCGCTCGGGGTCACGGCCGTACACCACTCGGTAGTCGCCGTCGGGGGCGTACCGCCGCAGGATCTCCTCCCGCAGGTCGACCAGTTCCTGCTTGACCTCACCCTTGTCCAGCACGAAGAACACATCGACCTGGCGCAGCGCGGTGACCGCCTGCATGGTGATGTGCTCAGGGTCGCCAGCACCGACACCGATCACGAGAATCCTTCGCATGCCAGCCATTCTCCCAGCTCACCCCTCGTGAGTGGTTATCAGTGTTAGAACGCGGCCAACCACTCACGAGGGGTGACCTTGGCTAGGCCGGTTGGCTTGGGGTGTCTGAAAGGCCTTCTCGGCTGTCCCTTCCGGACATTCATTCACAACGTGCTACGGGACTAGCGTTCTTGCCGAGTCGCGGCAGCCAACTGTCCGAAATAGACTCAATTGGGGAGGTCGGGATGAATCGAACGATTGTTGTACTGGCAGCGGGAATGATCGCCGCCGCACTGGTCCCAGGTGTCGCGAACGCCGGAGGCGCCAAGGTCACCACGATCGCAACAGGACTTGACAACCCGCGCGGGCTGACGTTCTCGCTCGACGGCGATCTGTACGTCGCCGAATCCGGCAAGGGCGGCACGGACGGGTGCTTCGCCGGGCCGGAGGGTGAAGCGTGCCTCGGTTCGTCCGGCGCGGTCACCAAGATCGCCAAGGGTAAGCAGAAACGGATCCTGACCGGCCTTCCTTCGGTCGCGGCCCCGGCTGGAACCAACGCACTCGGCCCGACCGACGTCGCGGTCAAGGGCGGCTCGCTCGCCATCACGGTCGGCCTCGGCTCAGACCCGGCCCAACGCGGCAAGCTGCCCGAGGCAGCCAAGGGACTGGCCACCCTGCGCACTGACGGCTACCGAGGCCTGAAGACCATCGCTGACCTGGGTGAATACGAGGCCACGGCCAATCCCGACGGTGGCTTGCCGGACAGCAACCCGACGTCGCTTGTCGTGAGCCCGTGGGGCTACACGGCGGCCGACGCGGGTGGAAACTCGCTGGTCGGTGTGGGTCCGGGCGGTCACCTGTTCACGGTCGCCACGTTCGCCAACCACGATGGCGCGCAGGCGGTGCCGACCTCGGTCGCGCAGGGCCCGGATGGCGCGTTCTACGTGGGCGAACTGACCGGTGTGCCCTTCAAGCCGGGTTCGGCGAAGGTCTACAAGGTGTGGCCGGGCAAGGAACCGAAGGTGTTCGCGGACGGTTTCACCAACATCATCGACGTCGCCTTCGACCAGCGCGGGAACCTGTACGTGCTGGAGATCGCCAAGGACGGCCTTGCATCGGGTGGTCCCCCGGTCGGCGCGCTGATCAAGGTCAACAAGGACGGCTCGCACGAGACCGTGCTGGACACCGGCCTGACCGCGCCGGGTGGCCTGACGATCAAGGACAACGCGGCCTACATCTCCAACTGTGGGACGTGCCAGGGTGAGGGCAGTGTCGTGAAGGTCGCGCTGAAGAAATGAAGTGAACAGCCAAGGGGAATGAGCTCGGTGATCTCATCCCAGTCGATGCGATCACCGAGCATCATGACGATCATGTCGTCCGGCCACACCGTCTACGGCAGGATCGAGTCCACGTAGCCGATGCCCTGGGTCGAGCCGGTGACCAGTGCGGTCTTGCCGGAAACGTCAAGTCGCATGTCTCCAGCATGGGCCACGCAACCTGATCACGCGGTACGGCGTCTGTATGGATCATGGATGCTCGACAGCTGGACTGGCCGGGGTGCTTCAACGTCCGTGATCTCGGCGGACTGGCCACGGCCGACGGCAAACACACCAGGATGAAGGCGGTCGTCCGCTCGGACGCGCCGGACAAACTGACCGAGCGAGGATGGGCGGCCCTGCGCGGGTACGGCATCCGCACGATCGTGGACCTGCGAAACCCGGCCGAGCGCGACAAAATGCCGGAACTGGCCGACATCGACGTGGTCAACGTCCGGATGGACCCGGTCGACGACGTGGAATTCTGGGCCGAATGGGGAACCGGCCTGCACGGCACCGCCCTGTATTTCCAGCCATATCTGGAAAGATTCCCGCATCTGCCGTGGACGGTCCTGCGCGCGATCACGCACGCCAAGCCCGGCGGAGTGTTGATCAACTGTGCGGCCGGCCGTGATCGGACGGGTTTGATGGCGCTTTTGTTGCTGGCCTTGGCAGGCGTGTCCGGCGAGGTGATCGCGGACGACTACGAGGCGAGCTTTCCCCGGCTGACGTTGATGGCGCAGACGCTCGGTATCGAGGACTACGAGCAGCGCACCAAGGCGATGGTGGAACGACGCGGCACGACGACCAGGGCGCTGGTACTGGAAACCGTGCGCTTCTTGGACATCAGCCGATACGTGAGTGCGGACGACCTGCCCTTGCTGCGGGATCGCTTGGTAGGGGCCGAAAGGGGCTGAACCGGGGCCGCGGGCGGCGGTATCCCCTTGAGCTGGACTGCTGTTCAGCGGAAGGGGAATCCATGAGATCGCTCGCCGTACTCGGGGCCGCACTGCTCACTGTCGCGCTCACACCGGGGGTTGCGCACGCCACAACCACCGTTGCCTCCGGTTTGGACCGCACCAGATCGTCACGACCGCGCTCACCGGACCGGGCGGACTGGCCTTGCGTGACGGCGCCGCGTACGTCTCCGACTGCGGTGTTTGCCCTGGTACGGGCAAGGTCATCCGAATCCCGTTGCCTTAGCGGGCAAGATGTCCCTTATGACCCAGCAGGCGATCATCCTGATTACCGGGATACAGGCGGCCGGTAAGTCGACCATCGGGCAGAAGTTGGCCGAGCGGCTCGAACGGTCGGTGCACGTGCGAGGCGACTCGTTCCGGCGCATGATCGTCAACGGTCGTGAGGACATGACGCCCAACCCGTCCGACGAGGCGTGGCGGCAACTCCGGATGCGGTACCGGCAAACCGCGATGGCGTGCGACGAGTACTTCCGTGAAGGCTTCACGGTCGTGGCTCAGGACGTCATCATTGGTGAGCCACTCGGCGAGATGGTGCGCATGATCAAGCAGCGCCCGTTGCTGGTCGTCGTGCTCGCGCCGCGCCCGGAGGCCGTCCTCGCCCGCGAAAAGGGCAGGTCGAAGGCGGACACGTACGACCAGTGGACGATCGAGCTGCTGGACAAGGGCCTGCGCGAGGACACGCCGAAGATCGGGCTGTGGCTGGACACGTCCGACCAGACGCCGGACGAGACGGTCGACGAGATCCTCAGCCGCGCGTGGTCAGCCGGGTCCGTCGATTGATCACGGCGACAATCAGGGCGAAGACCACCATCATCCCCATCGACAACAGCTGACCAGGCTCCGGCGGCACACCACTGCCGGGCAACGGAACGACGGCAGCGGCCGTCGCAATGGCCAGCCCGGCCGCGCCGCCGATGTTCTGGAAGGTCGTCAGCAACCCGGCCGCTGAGCCGTGATGCTCGGGCTGCACTGAGTCCACGGCCATGATCGACGCGGCAGGGTAGCACAGGGCGATGCTGATTCCGATGATGATGAACGCGGGTAGAAGCCCTGTGGCGTAAGGCAACCGCATGCCGACCGTGCCAAGGTAGGCGAGCGAGACCACGACCAGTGCCATGCCTATGGCGAGGATCTTGCGTGCACCGAACCGGGTGACGAGCTTCGCGCCGAACATCGTGGCGATCGCGTTGCTGATGCTCTGCGGGACCAGGGCGAGGCCGACTTCGAAGGCCGTGTACTTCGCCTGCAGGGCAAGGCTGGCCACGTACATCGAGGTGATCAGCGAGGAGAAAACCCCGGCGAGTGCGAAACTCCCGCTCAGCACTCCTGGGGATGTCGTGACTTCCCTTGGGAAAAGGCGCCTTTTGCTGAGCTTCACGGCCAGTCCGAGTGCGGCTGCGGCTGCCAGTTGCAGTACTGTGCTCCACAGTGGAGCGTTCCCGATGTCGGCGATGGCGTGTACCGCGACCATCATCGCCACGGTCACCGCGATCGCGGACCGTGGGTCGATCTTTCCGCCAGGCGCTGGGGTCCGCTCGATGCTCTGCCCGATGATCAACATCGGGATGATGAGCGGCAGGTACACGAGAAAGCTCGCACGCCAACCAAGTTCGGTCACCAAGAACGCGGGCAGCACAAGACCGAGGGAGAACCCGACAGCGCCCATCGCCGCGTACAACCCCATCGCCTGATTACGTGTCCGTCCAGGCGGCAAGCCCGCGATGATCAACGCAACTGCTGCCGGGGCACTGAGCGCCGCGCCCGCCCCCTGCGCGAATCTGCCGACTACCAGCCAAAACCCAGACATCGCCGCCGCGCAGACAATGCAGCCGAGCCCGAACAGCGCCACACCCCACAGGAAGACGGTCCGGCCGCCGCGAGTGTCCACCCACCTCCCGGCCAATGGCAACAGTCCAGCGTAGGCGATCAGGAAGGCTCCGACGACAAGCTGTAGCAGGGCAGGAGACAGGCCGAAATGCCGCTCAAGGGCGCCGATCTGCACGTTGATGCTGGACGAGCTCATCCCCTCAAGCAGCAGAACGGCACAGATGAAGCCGATCCGCCACCACGACGTGACGCGCTCAGCCACAGTCCCCCCCCGGTGAGATGTCGTGAGTGGTTATGCGGGTTAGAACACGCTTAACCACTCACGAGCTCTGACCAGGCACGATGCGTCGGCCAGGAACAGGGCCCGTGATTGGCTGGGGGCGAGCTTATCCGTTCAGTAACGGTGTTGGGGAGGGTATCCGTAAGGAGGCTGCTGGGGCGGATAAGGCTGGTGCTGCGGCGGATAAGGCTGCTGGTACTGCTGCTGCGGATACTGCGGCGCCATCGGTTGTGGCGCTGGGGGAGCGGGCTGGTGTAGCGGCAACAACGGCACCAACTGTGCCAATTTGCCCAGGGTCTCCACGATCTCGTCCGGCTTCGTCCGGCCGAAGATCGGGTGCTCTACATAGAGCAGCTCATTGCCGACCAGGGACCAGTTGTGCAGCTTGAGCTGCCGCATCGCGGCCATCAACGGCGGCGTCAGCACCCGCATGGCGACATTGGGATCCGTATCGATCATCTTGTACCAGCGGTTGAACTTCCGGTCGGGCGTCGGCGGCTCCGGGTAAGGCTCCGTGTCGAACGTCGGCTCGGTGTCACCGACGATCTGGAAGAACGGCAACGCCACCGGCAGCGTAATCACCCACACCGAATCAATGGTGATCGTGTCGAGCTCGTTGACCTTCTTGTTCGTCCACCGCGTGTGCACGCTCGTGACGACCGGGCGCCGATGAAAATCGAACACCGTGAACGGCATGCCCTGGTAGTTGCCTTGGACCACGCCGAACGCCAGCCGCTTGTCCCCGCGTTGGTTGAACGGCAGCACCTGCCACCGGTCAAGCAGGGCGGGCACGTCCGCCCAGAACTGCCAGCCATAGCCAGTCGCCAACTGGTAGCGCTCGTAGTTCGTGGCCTCGATCCGCTTGGCCTCGATGGTGTCCATTGTGTCCTGCCCCCAGTCCTGCCCGCGTCAGGGCATGACCGTAGCTCACCGCGGCGTTTCGTGCCCGAAGATCGGCATACCTTCAGCCCTGCGTGAGAGGAGGCAGCCAGTGCTCGCCGGGCACGTAGTCCACGGCGGTTTCCTCGGCGAACTCGAGCAGCCGGGAGATGAGCGGATGCGGGTCGTCCGCGCGCCACGCCAGCGACCACGGATAGACCGGAGTCGGCTCGATCAGCGGAATCACCCGAGAGGCCGTCATGTATTCAGACGACACCTCCACACCACCGAGGCAGACGAGCGGCTGGCGCCGTTTCAAGCCAGCCAGGAAATGGGAATCGCTCGCCACCGTGTCCGAGATGGTCAGCGCGACGTCGAAAGCAGCCGAGAATTCCTGAAGGTAGTGCTCCCATTCGTCACTGTAATGCGGCGTCCAGAGCCCAAACGAACGTAAATCCTTGGGGTGCAAGGTGTGCCGGTCGGCCAGCGGGTGATCCTTCGGGATCAGCGCGGCGAGCGGTTCGAGGCGGATCAACCGATGCTTGATACCGGACGGCCACGGCCCAGTGACCCCGTCGACCCAGCCGAACGCGGCGTCAAGGGAACCAGCGGAAATGTTGGGCAAAGCCGTGGCAAGGGCGTGGTGCATGGTGAGTTTCAGCGGTACGCCCGGTTCCTCGGCGAGCAGCCGGTGAACGAGCCGCAGCGGCGAGAGTCGTTCGTCGACCACGTCGATCCGCAACGGCCGCATGTCCCGGTTGAGCACTTTCGCGGCGGTCTGCTTGGCGATGGCGAGCAGATCCCTTGCCGACGACAGGAACTCCTGACCGGCGCCGGTCAGCTCGACGCCTTGTGTGGTCCGCCGGAAAAGCCGGAGCCCGACCCCGTCCTCGAGTCGTTGGATTCGCTGCGCCAGCGCCTGCTGGGTGATGAACAGGCGATCGGCCGCCTGCCGCAAATGCAGTTCTTCCGCTGTGACGACAAAGGAACGGACGAGGACCAGGTCAAGATCCATGCTGAAAAACCTTCCATGACAACCCGAACGTTGTCAATTGATACGCTGCAGCGCGATTTCCACCGCCGCGGCACGGTCGGCGAGCTCGATTGCCTGCCAGAGTTCCAATGCGCGGCCAAGATGCGTGCGGGCGGCGTCGAGTTCGCCGTGCCGGACGTCCAGTTCGCCGAGTTGTTGCCAGCACTCGGCTTCGTTGCGACGGTCGGCGTTGACGTAGAACACGTCAGCCGCGCGCTGCAAGGCGTATCGGGCACGTGGGTGGTCGTCGAGTTGGGCGTACACGTTGCCGACCCGCTGTTCCGTGTACGCCGCGCAGCGTTCGTCGTTGAGGTCCTTGAAGATCGTCAACGCCTTCGTCAAGCACCGCAACGCCGCCGGTGTGTCGTCGGCCTGCTGGAAGTACTTGCTGGAGTTGCGTAGGATCACCGCTTGCCTGTGCCGGTCGCGCAGTTGGCGTGCCACGGCCAGTCCACTGTCGATCCACTCTTTCGCCTCGTCGAGGTTGCCCTGGATGAGCCGGATCAGGCCGATCGCGCTGCGCAGCTGCGCTTCCATGTGCTGGTGTCCTACTTCGACGCACAGGTTCAAAGCTGCGCACGCGTCGCCGAGCGCGAGGTCGTAGTTGCCGTGCACGCGTCGCATGGTGGCCAGGCCTGCCAACGCGAGCGCCGACCCGCGTTTGTCGCCAGCTTCGTGGTGCAGTTGCACGCTGCGCTTCAACGCCCGCAGCGCCTTGGCGTCTTCGTCAAGGTAAATGTGCACCTGGCCGAGGCTTTGCAACAACGCGGCCTCACCGCGCAGGGTGCGGGACGTCAGCGCGATCCGGTGGCTTCGGATCCAGTCTTGGTACAGGCTCCGGTGGTCGTAGTACGGCACGGCCGCGACCGCGAGTTCCCACGCGAGTTCGTCCAGATCCCAGTCGACCGCGAGCTGGATCGCGTGCAACAGCCTGCCGCGTTCGACGTCGAACCACGCGATCGGGTCGACCACCTTGTAGACCGGCTGCCAGCGCGACGCGGCGCCGCGCGTCGGCTCGAAAAGACTGGGGTAGAACAGATCCCGCGCCTGCTCGGTCAACGCGAGCCACGCGCCGAGTACCCGCTCGACGGCAGCACGCCGTTCCTCCAACGGGTAATGCTCCTCGGCCGCCTTGGCTGCGTACGCGCGCAGTAAATCGTGCAGCCGGTATCGCGGCTGGCCGACCGAGTCCGTGTCCATCAGACGCACCAAGTTGGCGTCCACCAACGCATCGAGCACGTCGTCGGCGTCGTGTTGGTCGATTAGCGCGCCGATCACCCAGCCTGGCAGGGTTTCCGCGCCGAGCAGGCCCATCAGCCGGAACGCGCGTGCGCTGTCGGCTGGCACCATCCGCACGCTCAGGTCGAAGTTCGCCCGCAGGTCCAGATCGCCGACACGCAGTTCACACAGCCGCCGTGACTCGTCTTCCAGCCGGTCCTGCAGCACCTGCAGCGTCCAGGCCTGCCTGGATGCCAGCCGCGCGCCCGCGATCCGGATCGCCAGCGGCAGGCGTCCGCACCGCTCGACAATCGCGACGGCCTGCTCAGGTTCACGGTCGGTCCGATCGCTGCCGACAATGCCCGCGAGCAACGCACGGGCGTCCTCACTAGGCAAAACGTCCAGCTCAACATGATGCGCACTGGTCAAATCGCCCAACAGGTGCCTGCTGGTCACGAGCGCCGCGCAGCCAGTCGACGGCGGCAGCAGCGGACGTACCTGATGCGCTCCGGCGGCGTCGTCGAGCAACACGAGCATCTGACGGCCCGCAAGCCGCGACCGGTACAGCGCCGCCCGCTCGTGCAAGCCGTCCGGCATCACCGCGTCCGTCACGCCAAGCGCGCGCAGCAACTCGGCCAGCATCATCGCCGTGTCACGCGGGACGTCGGCGGTCCCGGCCAGATCAAGGTAGAGCTGCCCGTCCGGGAACATCTCCCGCGCCAGGTGCGCCGCACGCACGGCCAGCGTGGACTTCCCGGTCCCCGGCGCTCCGACGATGACCGCGTTCCGGCCGCCGGTCAGCAGGCCGAGGACGTCTTCGAGCTGCTCGGCGCGGCCCGTGAAGTCAGGAATGTCCGCGGGCAACTGGCACACCGGCAGCGACTCCGGCTCACGCGGCGCGGCGCCCTCGGACAACGCGGGATCCGCGCGCAGGATCTGGGCGTGTACGCGCTGCAGCCCATGACCTGGGTTGGTGCCCAGTTCGTCCGCGAGCAGACGCTGGATGTCCTGGTAGACGGCCAGCGCGTCAGCCTGACGGCCGCTGCGGTACAACGCGATCATCAGCAGCTCACGGACCCGCTCGCGATACGGATGCTCGCTCGCGAGCCGCGACAACTCCGCGACCGCCAAGGCGTGGTTGTCGCGCAGCAGATCGAGCTCGGCTATGTCCTCCAGCGCCCCGATCCGGTACTCGTCGAGGCGCGCGCGTTCGGTGTCCGCCGTGGGTGTGTCGATTCCGCTGAACGCCGGTCCACGCCACAACGCCATCGCGTCGGCCAGCGTTTGGCGCGCCCGGTCCAGGTCGCCGCCGTTCTTCGTCTCCCGCGCGTGCTCAAGATCCGAGGCGAACTGGGTGCTGTCGAGCTGGTCGGGCGCGACCCGCAGCAGATACCCGGTGCCGACCGTGACCAGCGAATCGCCGTCGAGCTCCAGCGCGCGGCGTACGTCGCCGACGTACTTCTGCACCAGGTTGACCGCGCTGCGCGGCGGATTCGAGCCCCACGCGCCTTCGATGATCTGCTCACGGTCCACGCGGCGGTTGGCGTGCAGCAGGAGCATTCCCAGCACCTGGCGGCATTTGCTGGTGCCGAGTCCCACCGGCTGGGTTCCGCGCCACGCCGTGACGGGTCCCAGCACGCCAAACCGGACACCCGGCATACCCCGGCCCCCTCTCCTGGTGCGTGCAGAGTACCGCTGACCAGTGGACTTCCGTGAGACTGCAGCCGTGCTGCAGCGCACTATGTCAAGGTCCGGCCATTCGATGTGAGCTAGCTGGGGGGCTGGGAGCATGGCGTTGCTGGCGGAAACATCTGACCTGGACAACGTGCTGAAACGGCTGCGGCAGCGGCACGACGGGGTGCGGACCGGGCTGAAGTCGCTCAACGGCTGGGAGATGGAGTCGGCGGCGGACACGTATGGCCGGATTCACACCCATCCGGTGCCGGGAACCCCGCTCGGGGGAGTACAGGTTCGCACAGGTGAAGTGAAAACCCTGCTGACGTACGTGATCCGCAGAGTCCACAGTGAAGTGATCGAGTTACGCGCCGGGGACGTCACCGGCTGGTGCCCGCCGGACGCGGTGGACGACTTGCTGCCCGAGTCCAACCTCGCTTCGGGCACGGCCATCCGCATCCGGCTGAGCAACCAGTTGTTCGCGCCGCAGGTGGTCGCCGCACGTGCCATCGTCCGGGACCTCGACCGCGTCGTCGGCTGGGGCGGCGACGACGCGTGCGCCGACCAGTCGTTGTTCTTCATCGACGTCGAACCGGGCGCGGTCAGCCTGTCGCTGGTGGCTCAACGGGTTCGGCTGTCAGACCTCCCGTAGCGCGGTAGTGCTGGTCGCCTGCCAGAGCGCGGGCAGCGTGAGCACGGTGACCAGCAGAACAGAGCCGAGGGCGGCACTGCCGAGGAGGGCGACGGTCGCCCAGTCGATGTCGACTGGGCGACCGGTAGCCGTGAGCAACACGGCTGCCAGCGCCAGTCCGGCGACAGTCGCGACAACCACTACCACGGTGACGGGAATGCTTGTCTGCCACAGCAATGCTCTGGCCAAAGTGGACCGTGGGACGCCGTTCGCGCTCAGCACGGCGAGCGAACGGCGGCGTTCCCGCATCTGTTCCAATGCCACGACGATCAGGCTCGCGATGGCTATCAGCAACGTGATGAACGCACTGATCAGCAGGTAATTCGCGTCCCCGCTCGTCCCTGCCGAGAAGACGACCCCGTTCCAGCCGAGGCGGCCGACGGCGTTGCGAATGTTCTCGATCCGCACAGGGCCGCCGGTCTTCTGGATCCGAATGCTCGAATGAGCACGAGCGAGCTCGCCGAAGCCAGCGCGCCCGGCGTGACCAGGATTTCACTGGTGTCACCAGGTATCCGGGTCAGTCGAGGAATTGTCCATTATGGAGCACCTCGGGGTTCGTATCCGAGCAACACCTGCTCGCCTTCGGCCAAGGTGATCCCGGGATTGGCGAAGACATCGCCATCGGCACAAGGTTTGACCGGGATTCGGAATGATCGTGCGACGCACCCCACGGTGTACAGCACTGTGGTGGGGCAACCGAGCCGGACTTGCGGCGTCCAATAACCATGATTTGGAAGAAGCTGAGCTTGCGGCGGTCCGCGGTGCTGCTGACGGTCGTCGGTGCCGCGCTGGCGATGGCCGTTCCGGCAACCGCGGCCTATGGCGGTCAGGTCGTGACCAAGGTGAGCAAAGCCGATCGAGCCTCGGCGTTGTCCTACTGGACGCCGGACCGGATGCGAACGCTCTTCGAGACCGACGAAGTAGCCCCGGCTGAGACCATCAGCAAGCTGTGGAAAGGACCCTTGCCTACGGGCGTTGGGCGGCTGTTCTTCACCAAGGTGCCTGGCGGCGACGAGACATGCACGGCGACCGTTGTGCCCAGCCGCACCAAGGACGTGGCCTTCACGGCGGGGCATTGCGTGAACGGCGGTCTGGACCCGCTCGACCGGCCGGTCAAGGTGATCAACCTGGTGTTCGTGCCGGGCTACGACCACGCGAAGACGCCGTACGGGATTTTCCCGGTGCGGGCGTTCGCCTGGTCCAAAACGTATGAGGGCCCGTCCAGCAGGGTTGATGACGACGCGGTGATCGCGCTGGACCCTGTTGGTGGCAAGCATGTCGCCGACGTGGCAGGGACGCAGGACATCTCGTTCGACAAGGTGCCTTCGCCCGCGAACACGACCATCCTCGGCTACCCGGTGTCCGAGCTGGCACGCGGCCAGGCGCTGGTGTCCTGCGTCAAACCCGCCACGCTCAAGGTCGACTCGGTTCAGTCGTTCTGGGAGACGAACTGCGACCTCGCGGGCGGCGCGAGCGGCGGCCCGTGGTTGCGGAACTTCAACCCGGCCACCGGCAATGGAACCATCTTCGCTGTCACCAGTGGCGGAACGACCGACGAGAACAACGTCACCTTGGACGTCAACTCCGCGGCCTTCACTGACGCGGTGCGAAGCCTGTACCAGAGCGCCGGTGAACTCTGACCTGACGTATCAATCTCTATAAAAAGGATGATTCAAGCAGCTGATCGCATTACTGAAATGTGCGTAAATCGGGCTCCTGAATCAACGGGCACGGCCGGGAAGTATTTCGGGCATGGTGCCGGTGGCATAGCGCTATTCGGGACTAGCCTCGGCCTTTCGCGCAGTATTTAGTTGATCTTGCTTGTGGTTTTGTCGATCTTGCCGTGAGTGTTTCCGACTGTGAGCGTGGCTAGCCCGCCGACCTGCTTGTGTCGGCCGCTCCGGTTCTTGCCGATCGTAGGGACAGGGGTGCGGATCAGGTGAAGGCGGCGCGGATCTTCAACCAGCCCTGGGCGATCGCGTGGGCATAGGCACAGGTTTCATCGATGCGGATCCGGACTTGCCGGGCACCACGAGTGATTCGGGCGCCCACGTGCAGCACCAAGTTCCGGAACGTAGCGATCTCGGCGCGCGCCAGCACGGGTGTGCCGGTGAAACCCAGGATTTTCGCCCAACACACCAGATCAGTGGCCGCCAGTAACGTCTCCAGCCAGGCGGTGTTCTCCGCGAACCCACGACAGGGCAGGTTGCGCAGGCCGGTGGCCTTGGCTTGGCGGATGCGGTCTTCCACCCGGGCGTGCTGGCGGTGGTGCAGTTCCAGACCGGCGGTCTGACCGGGGATGACCCGGTCGGGGATGTCGGTGATGAACGCGGTGATCCGATGCCCGTCCACATCGGTGAACCTCAACTGGGCGCCGGGATGGGGACGTTCAGCACGCACGATGACCTTCGATCCGGCAGGCCAACTCGACAGGTCGAGCATTCCGGTGATGTCGGCGACCCAGGCACCATCCCGGATCCCGCCCGCACGGTCGATGGCCGATTCCCATGCCTGGTCGGGAATCTGATCGACCACGACCTGGATGCGGGCATCCACCGGGAACCCGAAGGAGAACCACACTCCCCGCTCCCGGCACGCCTGCGCGAACGCGAGGGTGGCACCGGCGGAGTCCGAGCGGGCTACCACCCGCACCGAGTCCGGATCACCCGGACGTGGCCGGGCATGGGCGGGTAACGACGCCAACGCCCGCTCCAGCACCGCGATGTGGTCTGCTGCCGTGTTCGACCCGGCGTTACCCGCCCGCAGCAGGCCCGCCAGTGCTTCGCCTCCCGAGACCTCTGGGCGGTCCAGAAACGCCAACAACGGGTGAAAACCAAACGTCCGTTTCCAGGTTTTGGCCGCGTTCTCCTTGTCCTCAGCATGGGAAATCGTGACCGTGGCGTCGAAATCGATCCGCAGCAGCCCGGTCAGGTCCGGGCCGGCACCCGCGGCCCACGCCCGTTCTCGGGCCGCCGCCCGCGCGGCGAGTATCCCCGGCAGATGCGCTTCGTCGATCCGGTCCAGCATCCGCCAGGCGGTCGGCATGCTGGCCACCGGCCCGCACACCGCATGCTGGTCACCGAAGACCTCGATGTGCGAGACACAGTCGCCGCCATCGGCGATGGCCACGGCCATGTCGGCGAACACCTGTCCTGGTGCATGCATCCACGGACCGGCATACGTGTCGACCAACGCCTCGTTCACCCCCGCGACCAGGCCGGTGTCCTGGGCCAACTCCCGCAACATCCCCACCCCGGCATGCGACACCACACCACGCCCATCAGCACTGACCTTGACCCGCCTCGACCGCTTGCTACGCTTCACCTACGGAGTGCCCTTCTGCTTGGGATCTGCTGTCATCGCAAACAACAGTTTCCCTTGCAGGACGGCACTTCCGTGCATCTATAGCCCGTGTCGCACTATTTCGCGCGAAAGACGCAGGCTAGTCTCGGATGAGTGGAAATGGTCGCCTTCTCCGAAACTCTCGTACCAGGAGACTCGATGACTCTGCTCAGCAAAGATCGGCAAAACTCACGTCACCGGAGATTTACCATAATCATTCTCAGTGAGGCTTATTCACGGACTCGAGGTGGATCCTGCGACACCGCACCTGAGCTGCGGCGATGCGCAGCAGTACAATCATCCTGAATAAGCCTCAGTGTCGCTATGTCGGCTTTGCTGCTGACTGCGGCAAATGCTTCCGCTGCCACTGCGGCGTTTCCGGGAGAAACCCAGTGGGGTGCTTTTGACGGCAATCGCGCCGTAACGGACGATACGCCAGCGGCTGCGTACAATCCGGGGACAAACACCGCGATTGTCGTCTGGCATACGGCGGATAACTCGATCATGTACGAAGCTCGGACCGGCGGTGGCACGACCGGTGTGAATCTGCGTATCGCGAACGCCACCGCCAATGCCCCATCGGTGGCACGCTTGCGGTTCGGCTTCGTGATCGTCTACCGAGGCTTTGACAGCCGCATCTATTACATGGTCAACCCCAACTCGGGTGGTAACGGCATCTTCACGTGGACGAGGCCTCGGGCCATCCCGGATTTCGATGGCAGGCCGATCAGCACGTCGGCGACCCCGGTGATCAGCGAGATCAACGGGCGTGTCACGGTCGCGTACCGCAACGCAGGCAACAATCCGGTCCTTTCGACCATCGACGGCACGCTGGACACCAGCACTTTCGCGATCACCTGGAGCAACGGCCAGAACACCGGCGCGGAATCACCGAGTTCGCCTGCCCTCACCAATTTCGCCGGAACAGAGGTGCTCGTCTACCGACGCTCAGGACCAAACCGCCTGTACTGGGCAACCAGAAACGGAAACGGGCCGTGGAGCGGCAGCCAAATGATCCCAGGCTCACCGGTGGTAATAGGGCGCCCGAGCGTCGTAGCCGCGGGTAACCAGATGGATGCTGTCGCACTACGGGCCGACCCTGCGCAGAACGACGGCCGCACGATCACCCGCACACGGTTCACCGGCGGCCCAGGGTGGAGTGGACAATTCGACAATGATCCGCAGAACTGGCGCACGTTCTCGGCGCCAGTCGTCTACGCCATCGGTATCGCGATCCTCATTTTCATTCGTGGCGCTAACAACGTCGTCTACGGTAAGAACCTGTCCGGATGATCCAGCTGATCATAAACGTCGTGTCGGCCCGTCGGATGATCTCCGGCGGGCCGACACTACTTCCTCACATAGCTGTGGAGCGAGTTCAGACTTGCTGACCGGTTTGTCGCCCCGGCCTTTGCCGTAGGTACGCAGGACTGCCCGGCGGATTCCTTCGCAGCCGGTGCATATCACCACTTCGGCGTTAAGAAGCAGGCTGCTGGACGCGGTGGTCAGGAAAATGGACAACGAGCTGAACGTCCAGCTGAAGGCGCTCCCGCGCTCTGCGAAGGATCCCCTGCGCGCGCTCGTGCTTCGCGTCCGCGCGTACATCGAGAAGACGCAAGACCCGGTCTTCCAGCAGATCGTGTTCAGTGACGCGCCCGCGGTGGTCAAAGATGCCGTCATAACGCTTTCCGAGATCGTCCAAGAGGCGAAGGACCGCGGCGACGTTCCGAAGAAGATCTCGCCGACCGCGATCGCCACGATGCTCATCGGCGCACTGTCCAACGCGTCCAAGTGGGTCGCCGCGGCACCGGATGACGCGGACCGCGCCGAACGCCTCAAAGCCGCCACCCACTCGGTCGCCGAACTGGTGAAAGGCCTTCGCGTCAGCACGTCATAGTCATCGATGGCCCGGTTCTCAGGCTGGCAGGCCCAAGTGCTCTCGAAGGGTGCTGCCGGTGTAGTCCTCACGGAACCGGCCACGTTCACGCAGGATCGGGAGCACGAGGTCGTAGAACCGGTCCATCCCGTAGGGCTGCAGGGAGGAGCTGAAAGCAAACCCGTCCACGGCACGCCGGTCCACCGCGTCTTCGATGAGATCGGCGACTGTGGACGGCGAGCCGACGATGGTGGCCATCAAGGCGTCGTCGAACACACGTCCCACCAATTGCCTCATCGACAGGTTTTCGCGTTCCGCGATTTCCTTGAGCTGTGCGAAGGCTTTGCGCGGATCACGCTCGCCGCGGATGCGGTTGGCCGTGTACACGTTGGCGACTTGCCAGTCCGGTTCGATATCCGGCAGAGGATCGTCGACGTCGTAGGCTGACAGGTCCCGGCCGAAGTACCGGCCGAGGTAGTTCCGCACCATGCTGGGGGTCGCAAGCGACTTCTGTATCTCGGCGAACTCCGCTGCGGCGTCGGCGTCGGTCTCGCCGACGTGTACGAAAGCGGCTGCCATGATCTTCACCGCGTCCGGATCGCGCCCGTGCTCGGCGACCCGTCGTTTGACGTCAGCGTAGAAGGGCTGCCCCTGCTCCACCGAGCCGAATCCGGTGAACACCAGGTCGGCACTGGACGCGGCGAAGTCGCGCCCGGCGGGGGACTCACCGGCCTGCATGAGCACCGGGCGCCCCTGCGGGCTTTGCGGCAGCCCGGCATGGGTGGTCACGTCGAAGTACTTGCCGTGAAAGGACACACCTTGCGCGGGGGAAGCCCAGAGCCGCTTGGTCAGTTCGACGAACTCGCTTGCTCTCGGATAACGCTCCTCGCGGGGGACCTCACCCACGGTGAAGTTCGCTGCTGTCGTCGGGTCCGCCGAGGTCACCAGGTTGCACCCGGCGCGCCCGCCCGAGATCGCATCGAGGGAGGCGTACTGGTGCGCCAGCTCGTACGGGTCGCAGTAGGTGGTGTTGATGGTGGCCATCAACCCGACCTTCGAGGTGACGGCGGCAAGGGCCGAATAGATGGTCAGCGAGTCGAAACGACCATCCGAGTACGATTCGATGATCTTGCCGTCTGCTTCGTCCATGCTCAGGGTCTCGCCGTAGAACATGAAGTCGATCTTGGCTGCCTCCGCGGCGGTGGCGAAATGCCGATGTGCGGAAAACTCGATCACGTCACCGGAGTCGGGATGGGCCCAGGCGACCGGTTCGCCGGTACTGTACAAACCGCTGCCGATGGGAATGTGGCGTGCGGAGTTCATGAAATCTCCTTGCTGGCGAAACGGCTGATGGCCGCGGGTAGTCCAAGCCGTTCGCGGAAGGTTCCAGTGCGGGGGGCGTCACCACGCAGGCCGCGCTTGGTGAGTTCGGCGGCGAGGACCGTAAGCGGCGTGCCGCCGAGATCCAGGGCATCGAGCTCCACGACGATTCCTTGCGCCACCTCGGAAACCCCGTCGATAGCGGCGAGCGTGGCCGACATACCGGTGAACGGAACGTCCACCAGCACGCGGGCTTGCGGGAACCGCGCACGCACCGCACCGACCTCATCGGCCGATGTGGCACGGATGCGGATGACCTCACCCACTTCGCTAGCGAGACGGCTGCTGTGCGCGTCGCCGGTGAGGCTGACGAACGTCGGCAGATGGCCTTGGAACGGCCGGGGAAGGTTCGCGGGTCCGCGCATTCTGAAGTACTTGCCGACGTGGTCGAGGCGGTGCACGCGGTCAGCGCGAATGAAAATCCCACGAGCCCGGTCACGGACTACCGCATCGTCATCCCAGCTATCCCACAGGTCACACACGACAGTGGTGTACTCGACGACGCGCTCGGCCAGCTCGTCGGGCGGCAAGGGGGCGGAGAGTCCTCGTTTGCGTGCCGCTTCGCCACTCGTATCGACTTTCAGCTGCCAGCCGGCCCTGCCTACGGTGGCGTGGTCGAGGGTTGCCAGTTCTCGCGATGCGAAGAACGGTTCGACGTAGCTGACATCGACCTCGGCCACCAGACCGATTGTGGTGTGTGGTGCGAGGAATCCCAGCGCAGGGATCGGAGCCAGACCGGCGCGCTCGCCCGCGCCTCCGGTCAGGATGAGGAAGTCGGCTGCTTGGAGGTCCGCCGTGCGCGCGGCGAGGACCTGGATGTCGTTGGCCGGGGCGGAGATCGCGACACCGAAACTGAAGGCGTCTACATTCAATTGAGATTCACCTGACTCGTGCAGTTCCCTACGGAAAACACTGATACGTTAACCTGCGTCTTTCGCGCGAAATAGTGCGACACGGGCTATAGATGCACGGAAGTGCCGTCCTGCAAGGGAAACTGTTGTTTGCGATGACAGCAGATCCCAAGCAGAAGGGCACTCCGTAGGTGAAGCGTAGCAAGCGGTCGAGGCGGGTCAAGGTCAGTGCTGATGGGCGTGGTGTGGTGTCGCATGCCGGGGTGGGGATGTTGCGGGAGTTGGCCCAGGACACCGGCCTGGTCGCGGGGGTGAACGAGGCGTTGGTCGACACGTATGCCGGTCCGTGGATGCATGCACCAGGACAGGTGTTCGCCGACATGGCCGTGGCCATCGCCGATGGCGGCGACTGTGTCTCGCACATCGAGGTCTTCGGTGACCAGCATGCGGTGTGCGGGCCGGTGGCCAGCATGCCGACCGCCTGGCGGATGCTGGACCGGATCGACGAAGCGCATCTGCCGGGGATACTCGCCGCGCGGGCGGCGGCCCGAGAACGGGCGTGGGCCGCGGGTGCCGGCCCGGACCTGACCGGGCTGCTGCGGATCGATTTCGACGCCACGGTCACGATTTCCCATGCTGAGGACAAGGAGAACGCGGCCAAAACCTGGAAACGGACGTTTGGTTTTCACCCGTTGTTGGCGTTTCTGGACCGCCCAGAGGTCTCGGGAGGCGAAGCACTGGCGGGCCTGCTGCGGGCGGGTAACGCCGGGTCGAACACGGCAGCAGACCACATCGCGGTGCTGGAGCGGGCGTTGGCGTCGTTACCCGCCCATGCCCGGCCACGTCCGGGTGATCCGGACTCGGTGCGGGTGGTAGCCCGCTCGGACTCCGCCGGTGCCACCCTCGCGTTCGCGCAGGCGTGCCGGGAGCGGGGAGTGTGGTTCTCCTTCGGGTTCCCGGTGGATGCCCGCATCCAGGTCGTGGTCGATCAGATTCCCGACCAGGCATGGGAATCGGCCATCGACCGTGCGGGCGGGATCCGGGATGGTGCCTGGGTCGCCGACATCACCGGAATGCTCGACCTGTCGAGTTGGCCTGCCGGATCGAAGGTCATCGTGCGTGCTGAACGTCCCCATCCCGGCGCCCAGTTGAGGTTCACCGATGTGGACGGGCATCGGATCACCGCGTTCATCACCGACATCCCCGACCGGGTCATCCCCGGTCAGACCGCCGGTCTGGAACTGCACCACCGCCAGCACGCCCGGGTGGAAGACCGCATCCGCCAAGCCAAGGCCACCGGCCTGCGCAACCTGCCCTGTCGTGGGTTCGCGGAGAACACCGCCTGGCTGGAGACGTTACTGGCGGCCACTGATCTGGTGTGTTGGGCGAAAATCCTGGGTTTCACCGGCACACCCGTGCTGGCGCGCGCCGAGATCGCTACGTTCCGGAACTTGGTGCTGCACGTGGGCGCCCGAATCACTCGTGGTGCCCGGCAAGTCCGGATCCGCATCGATGAAACCTGTGCCTATGCCCACGCGATCGCCCAGGGCTGGTTGAAGATCCGCGCCGCCTTCACCTGATCCGCACCCCTGTCCCTACGATCGGCAAGAACCGGAGCGGCCGACACAAGCAGGTCGGCGGGCTAGTACGGCAGCAGCCATTCGTTAGCTGACCTGGGTGATCTTGATGTCGCGGGCGAGTCTGGCGCGTTTGTGGAACCAGCGTGATCGTGCTTGATGCCTGCGGCGCCAGTTCACCCAGTGGGTTGCGTGTCCAGGTGGTCGGGGTGTGGTGGTGCCGGCGATCAGATGCTTGATTTCGGGGATGGTGAGCGGGATCAGGCCGGGATCAGCGGGTGGGAGCTGGTCGGGGTGTAGGGGTTCGGGGGCTTGACTGTCGGTGCGGTCGCGGAGCAGTGCGGCGGTGACCGCGCAGACCGCAAGAGCGGCGCATACAAGCACGGCGTGTCGGGCGATCGCGGTGTAGAGCCTGACCTGAGCCTGGTCCAGGCCGAAACAGTCTTTGCCGAACTCGAATCCTTCCTCGACAGGCCAACGCAGCCCGGCGGCGCGGATCAGCCGGGTCTTGGTGAGCAGTGCGCTTTCGGGCACGTAGCAGTAGTGGAAGGCCAACTCGCCGGTGCGCAGGTGTTTGCGGATGAGGAGGTAGTGGCGGGCCGAGTTGGTGGCGATCCAGGCCCAGGCATACCACCGGTCGCCTTTGGAGCCCTTGCCGGCCGAGCGGATTTCCCACTGTCGCTCGCGTTTCAGCAATGTCTTCGTGGCCTGGTCGCAGGACAGCTCCATGCCGCTGGACAGGATGATCCGGAAGTTCTTCTGAACCCGCAGCACATAGGCTTGCTTGTCGGCCTCGAAGTGGGCCCGCAACTCGGTGCAGCTGCCGTAAACCTCGTCCCCGCAGTAGAAATCAGGCCGGAACCCGTCCGCGGCCACCGTCGTGCAGATGTCGATGGCCAACTGTCCTTTGGTGCGGAACGTCAGATCCAGGGGAAGCGCCGAGCGCAGCGACGTCACCGGGTCGCTGATGTGCTCTTCGGGAATCCACTGTTGGAACCCGATCAACGCATGCCCGACACCTTCGCGCACATAGGACAGGTGCACCGTGTTGATCCCGTTCTCCACCCGACCCGCGCAGCCCAGATGCTGCCGTTTGACACCCGCGGTGGCTTCACCTTTCTTCTGCTGCCCCGTCTCATCCAGCGCCCCGATCACCAACTTCCCGCGCCGGCGCCCGCCCTTGCGGGCCGCTTCCTCCAACCCGGACACCGCGAACCGCCGGATCTGCGCCATCGCCTCGGCCTCGTCCCACACCGCCCGGTTCAGCAGCCGCTGCGTCCGATCCGGTGTCCGGTCCCCGACATACTCAGCGATGGTCCAGCCGTTCCGTTTCGGCAGCTCGCTTGTCACCGCCCGCACGTACTTACGCGCCTGCACGAACGGCTCGATCCGCCGAAAACACGAACGCAGCCGTTCGGACAGCTCACCCAGTTTCCGCCCAGCCAACCGAGCACCTATCCTGGCAGCCGCAGCCGCCTGCGATCCTGTAGTTCTCACAAACACATGATCAACAGGCGGCTGCCCCATGTCGCCACCGGCCCCAGCTACACATCCCCACAGGTCACAACCCGAATGGCTGCTGCCGTACTAGCCACGCTCACAGTCGGAAACACTCACGGCAAGATCGACAAAACCACAAGCAAGATCAACTAAATACTGCGCGAAAGGCCGAGGTTAATGCCGAAAGGTCGGCGCCACACGGCGTGTTCCCGCCACAACATCTTTCCGGCTTTATGCGGTTGTTCCGCTTATTCGTCGGTGGTTTCTGCCCCGCATAGTCAGACTGTCGTTTTATTGCGCGCACTCGAATGGTTGCAGGTGCGTTACGTGGCCATACGTTGTTCCTGGAGCCGTCGGACACAGCAAGACTGGGAAGATCGCGGGCGGGGCGGACCGTGCGTGGCGGCGAGATCGTTTCGGCGGGGTTGCACTCGCTGCCGGAGAACCGATCGAGGGTTATGCGGCCGTGAATACCAAAAAGCGCAGGTCAACTTGGATGTTGACCTGCGCTTTGGGGGTGCGCCGCCAGGGACTCGAACCCCGAACCCGCTGGTTAAGAGCCAACTTTCGGGGCTGTCGGGTGGTGACGAGTGATGTCGCCAGATGCCGATCTCGCTGGTTGTGTCCATGACGGTGTGCCGGATCGTGCCGTGATGTGTCGGGTGGTGTCGGAACTCTCGGGCTCCCCTCGGGCACTTCGAAGGACTACGCCGACGTGCTGTCATGCGGTGTCGGCGGTGCCTGGTGAGGAGGTGTCGCATGTCTGACTCGGTGCAGGTGCGGCGTCTGACCGGTGTGCAGCGGTGTGCGCTTGTCGTGGCGGCTGGGATCGGGCTGGGGTTGGCGGCTTATGGTGCGGCGGGGTCGTACCAGACGATTGCTGATCTTGCTTCCCGGGTTGGTGTTCCGTTGCCGTCGTGGGTGCCGGTGGGTATCGATGGCGGGTTTGTCGGTGTGGTGGTCCTTGATTTGGTGCTGGCGTGGACGTTGGCTTCGTCAGTTTGCGCGGCTGCTGACTGCGGGCACTGTTGCGGCGAATGTGTCTGCTGGTTGGCCGGATCCGATCGCGGTGGGGCTCCATTCGGCTGCGCCGGTCATGTTGCTGGTGATGGTGGAGGCCGCCCGTGTGGTGTTGTTGCGTCGCATCGGATACGCGGCGGGGACTGCGCGCGACCGGATCCCGTTGGGCCGGTGGCTGCTCTCGCCGTGGCGGACGTGGCTGTTGTGGCGGCGGATGGTGCTCTGGCAGGTCACCAGCTATCGGCAGGCGTTGGATGAGGAGTTGAACCTTCGCATGGCGTATGCGCGGTTGCAAATTCGCTATGGCAGCCGGTGGAAGCGAAAGGCTCCCGCGGACTTGGTGTGGATGTTGCGAACCGGTGTGTGCTCGGCGGAAGCGTGTGCTCGACTCAGGTCGCTTATGGACGGTGAGGACGGCGACAAGGCCGCAGTGTCCGGCAAGGCCGGGAACCAGACGGCGCAGCCCGTGGATGGTACGGCTAAGAGTGGACTAGACGGCGAACAGCTAGCGGAGGCGATGCGGCTCAACGAGCACCACTGGGCCCAAGCAGGCCGGCCGGTATCTGCGGAGACGGTGCGCAAGCATCTGCGGATCGGGGCTGCCACCGCCAGGGCGCTCACTCGCGCTGTACGAGAGGCGAATCGAGCCGCTGTCGATGGGAGTTCGGCAGCGGCGATCGGGAAGAACCAACCGTCGGCTGTGGCGAATGGCTTCCGCCTACACCATGTTTCCAGCACAGCATTGTTGTCGTAGTCCGCGCGTCGAGGTGCACAGGAACACCACGACCGGACGTTGGTGCCGCTGCTTACAGAGCTTCGACGGCGGCGCCAGTGAGCCGATTCCGGCAATCTAGTACGAACTGAGCCTCTTGCTGGATCATCTCCAGGTCGAATAGGTCATGATCGGTGACGAGGACGACGGCGTCCGCTTCGGCCAGTTCGGTTGCGGTGGGATGTAGTTGCGATGTCGTGGACATCATGTGCGGTGGAGCGGCGACGTGCGGGTCGCTGCACCAGACTTGTGCCCCGTTCGCGGTGAGCAGTTCGGCCAGCGGTACCGCGGGCGATTCCCGCGTGTCACCGATGTTCTTCTTGTACGCCAGTCCAAGTAAGATGATGCGGGCGCCGTCGATCGGCTTGCCGCGTTCGGACAATCCTTTTTGGATACGCCATGCGACGTACTCCGGCATGCGGCTGTTGATGCCGTTGGCCAATTCGATGAACCGGAACGGCAAGCCTAAGGTCCGCTCCACATGCCATGACAGGTACGTCGGATCGACCGGCAGGCAGTGTCCGCCGACTCCAGGACCTGGCTGGAATGCCATGAACCCGAATGGTTTGGTCGCCGCCGCGTCGATCGTCTCCCAGATCGGGATGCCCATTCGATGGCTGAGCATCGCGAGTTCGTTCACCAGTGCGATGTTGACGTGCCTGAATGTGTTCTCCAATAGTTTCGCCAACTCCGCCACCTGGGTGGTGGACACCGGGACTGTTCGGTCCACTACGGTTTCGTAGAAGCTTTGCACGGCCTTGAGTGACGCCGGATCGATTCCGGAGACGATCTTCGGTGTGTTCGTCAGCGTCCAGACGCGATTGCCCGGGTCGATGCGTTCCGGGCTGAAGCCGAGGTGGAAGTCGGAGCCCGCGACAAGACCGGAGCCGTCCTGCAGGATCGGTGCGATGATGTCCGCGGTGGTGCCGGGATAAGTCGTCGACTCGACGATCACTGTCGCCCCTGGTCGCAGGTGACCCGCCACTTCGCGTGTTGCGGTGCGCAGCAAGGAGATGTCCGGAACGCCGTCCTGTAGTGGTGTCGGCACAGCCAGTACCGCCACATCGAACTCGGCGCAATCGTCCGATTTCGTTGTCGGCGTGTAGCGGCCAAGGCCGAGCATCTGCCGAAGCAGATCCGTTGACACGTTGTCGGTGAACGATTCGCCCGCGCTCAGCCGCTTGACTTTTCCTTCGTCCACGTCATAACCGATGACTGTGTGTCCACTCTGTGCTGCGCTGAGCGACAGCGGTAAGCCCACGTATCCCTGACCGACGACCACCACTCGTTGTCGTCCCAATGTCATTGGATGTCCTTTGTGAACCTGATGAGCATGGTCTTCCGGTCAGTCGAGTCTATAGGTGGATGATGGCGCTGCGACCGCACTTGATGGCCAGGGTATGTTCACGCCAACGTTCATTGAATCGAGCCAGTTGTGTAGCAACGCCCGATAGTTTGCAATGAACTCGCTGATACCGAACGGTGCGCACGAGGACATCGAGCCCGTGTTCACGCCATCCACAGAGGACTGATGGTATGAAGAACCGGCTAGCGTGATGGGTGCGGTTGTCCCGATCGTTTTCGGTGTGATATTGGGGTCGTGTCCGGTATCGGTTGACGTGCGTCTTAATTGGACAGTAGGTTGTCTGCTTTCCTCTACATAGGACAGGCTTCATTGAACAGGTCACCCGTTCCTGAGCCGGACCATCTTGTCGTCGCCATCACTGGCGGAACAGGAATGGAGCCCAGCCCGCACCTGCTCGGCGAGGTCGTGCGAGGCGGCGGCCTTGGTGTTGTCGACCTCGCGGCGGGTGACGCGTGGATGTCACGCGCCCTTCGACAATGCGGCAGGCGAGCCCGGGGGAACTTGGGAGTGCGGATCGGCGGAGACTGTGCGTTCTCACCGGCCGAAGTGGAACGTGCCTTGGGGCAGCGGCCCGCCGTGGTGCTGTTGACGGCGGATTCTGCGTGGCCGATCGCTGAATTGGTCGCAGACCACCAGGTTGTTGTCGAGGTGACCGATCTGGCCGAGGCTCACGCGGCTGTGTGCGCGGGTGCGGCGGGACTCGTCGCGCGCGGAATGGAATCAGGCGGCCGGGTCAGCGAACTCAGCGCGTTCGTACTGATGCAACAGCTGCTCAGCGACGAGGCGGTAACGGTGCCGGTGTGGGTGGCGGGCGGTATCGGCCAACGTACCGCTGCCGCCGCGATTGTCGGTGGGGCTGCGGGTGTCGTGCTGGACAGCCAGTTGTTGATGCAGCCAGAGGCTGTTCTTCCGGATGAGCTGCGCGCGCTGGTAGGGCGGATGGACGGCAGCGAAGTCGTTCGCGAGGATGACCTGCGAAGGCTGCGGTACGGAGACCACCTGCTACCGATCGGCCAGGACGGCTGGCTCGCTGCGGCGTTCGCGCGCCGCTGGTCTGGAACAGCGGCAGTGGTGCGTGGTGTCCGTCAGGCGGTGTACGACGCCGTGTCATCGCAGACCGCGGCCGACGTGTTCACCGAGAATTCGCCGCTGGCGCGAACCCTCGGTACCGCGTTGCCTGTGGCGCAGGGACCGATGACGCGGGTCAGCGACGACGCACGGTTCGCCGTATCTCCAAGCTGCTTAGCTGCTTTCATCATTCGAACGTGCCCGACGTGCAGCGGGTTGAAATATCCACTGACGATGGCGACAGTATTCGTCATGCGCGAGATTATACGACACTCGCCAATGGGAACGACGTTGGCCTCACAATGAAACCGAAACCCACCCATTTCGTATTTGAAACGACCGTTCACGACAGGTGAGGGTCACGTCGAAGCCATTCTGCGAGTAGATGTCGACGCCATAAGCTTGCCGCAGATAGTCTGCGGTACGGGCGTCCTTTCGTAAGAGAATCAACTTTGCCTGATGTTGAGTAAAGTCGTACTGACGCCTTAGCCGGCTCACTCGCAACTCCAAGTCGCAATCGAGCCAGACGGTAACCTTATTGCCACCAATCGCCAGATAGGGTAAGGCAACAGACTCGTGCACAGTTGTCGAGGTGCCATGGCTGGCGATATAGAGAAGATGTTGCCGATCGGCGCGCATTCCTTTGTTTAGATCGTCCCGACTCGCTGCGGCTACTCGGTCATGCGATATCCAACTCGCGAGGCGTTGCTGTTTCGGTCGCGAGTCACTGAGGTGATCTCAGCGACTTTCACGCGATCTTGCCGTGTTCGAAATGCGTGAGGACAAGGGCGGCTTTGACGATGTCGCCGATCTTGCTGGGGTTGGCGGTGAGATGCCGCAGGCTGCGCCAGCGTCCGGTGAGTAGGGCGAAACCACGTTCGCCCAGACACCGTAGGCCACGCAGCAGAGCGTTGCGTGTGCGGGTGTCCACGTCGAGGACCTGGCCATCGGCAGGCTGTTTGACCGGGGTGTGCACGCCGATGCCGGCACCGTCGTAGCCGCCATCGGCCAGCGTCGGCAGATCAAGGTGCGAGGCGGCCCAGTACAGCGCACCCAGCACATGCTCGCGCGCCACGGTCAAGTCATGGAGTGAACCGGGCTCGACATCCGAGACCCACCACGGAAAACCGTCCGGCGCGCACAGCGCTTGGATGTTGCCGCCGTGCTCGCGGGCTTTGCCGGAGTACCACAGGTCGATCGGCTCGCCTTTCACGCTCAACGTTTTCTCGCTACAGCGATCGGCGGAGAAGACCTTTCCATCGAGGATCACGTAGGCCGTGCCCTCATCCTTGGCCCGCTGCAGGGCCTCATGCAGGTCCGGCGCCTGCTCGGCGAGCACGATGACGACCTCATCCAAGTAGCGGTAGCCGGTGGCGCGGGAGATGCCGTGATCGCGAGCCAGGGCGGGGACGTCGGTGTTCTGCCGGAACCAGCGCAGGCCCAGCACCGCGTGGCGAAAGCAGGTCAACGCCCTGCTGTTCTTGCGGGTGCCGCGTCGGCGGCGTTCGGCGTGCAGCAGCCGGCTGAGGTAGAGGGCCAGTTCACGCGGGACATCGAGCATGGCACGATACGCAATCACGGGGAGCCTTCTGGTCCGGACTTGATCTTCGCAATCCAGTTCTACCAAGGGCTCCCCGCCCATCTTTCCCCGGGTCTCACCACTCCCCAGTACATCGACCAGCGCTCGTCCGAGCAGCTTCGCGGCTCAACAAACGAACCAGAATCTTGGTGAGATTACCTCACTGTATTCCTGAAGGAGAAAGTCGGATGTTCGCATACTTCGCGTTTGCAGCATGTTGGCGACTATGTCACAAAATGTTGTCTTGCCGCTCGCGGTGAAGCCGCTGACAATAAAAAGCACATCCGGACTCCGCGTTCTTCAGAAATGTCATGGTTCAAATTCCATCGGACAATGCGACTGGAACGTAAGGCTAACGACCAGCATGCGGTGACCCTTTGCTGCAGCTACAGGTCACGCAAGGTCGCCGCATGGCGGTTATCCTCTGCTTGCGCCAAAGGCGATGCAGAAAGATCCAAATCAGTTGCATGCGCCGTGGAGGGATGCTCCGCAGATGGTGCAGTGCCGACCGCACCCGTAGTGGACCGTCGTGGCATGAGAGCACGCCACCGGACCGGGTAGTAGCTCGGGATGGTCAGCCAGGAACATCAGCCATTCCAGACGACTGTCCACAGTTGACTGAATTTTAGGCATGGGAGTATCTCCGATTGCACACAATGTGATGAAACGAGAGAAGATGTCGCGTTACGTGGTCGGTCTGGCACCCGGCAAGATCACAGAGCGGTTTGCGATACCGGAGATCTCGGCGCGCATGAGCGGATGCCCGCACGGGTTGCAGTGCCAGACATCCGGCCGGTAGGCCGTGTACGGCCCCGGATGTACGCAGTGGGCCGGGTCGACCCAATCCGCCGGGGGCAAAAACTCCCACGGCCGAAAATGCGCGATCAACGCCTCGGCAACGGTCGCCATCATTACCTTCCTGTGGAATGTTGCTAAAGCCAGGGTGGTCATTAGCGAGAAGGTCGACGCACCCTGACCGCCCTCGCTCTTGGGAAACCTGCTCAGCCGCGCTGCGGGGAGGTTGCTTCTGATCGTCCATCTGACGCAGAACAGTCGAACGAAGGCGCAACTGGGATCTCAGGCCGACTCTGGACCCAACTCGGGAAACATGTAGTCGAGTCGGAAGTTCAGCAGACGCGCAAGGTGGCCGAATAGACGATCTTTGAGAGGGTCCAGGAGTGCATAGGCTGTCGCACATCCGGCTGTCGTGAATCTGTAGAACAGCCGTCCGCCTCCTACTTGGGCAGTTATGTCGTATAGCTCCCAGCGCGTGGTGGTCCACCCGCCCATTTCCAGCCGCTCCAAGATCGACGACGTAAACTCCAAATCTACCGCTTGAACACGGTCATGCAGAGTCGCTGCGTCCATCTCTACCTTCGGACTCTCTAACATCGCTAGCAGGACGAAAAGAGTCTCCAGTTCAAGTTCGGCCATCGGATGAAACTCAAGGAGAGCTGAATCTGTGGACTCGTCATCCAGTAAGTAGTCCCCAAATGACAACTGCACATGCGACGATAGATGGACGCCATTATTTTGACCTGGCATTTGGCACACGTTTAAATACTCCGGGATAGGTGATCAGGCGACCGGCGGCAGCACCATCGTGACCATGTCCAGTCGCCCCGGAATCTCGCCATACTTCTGCAACAAATCGGCAACCCGCTGCAAGCGAACCGGGTCAGTGGTGGATGGGAAAGTCGGCACAGTCATGAGCGCGGCAGTCGATTCATCGATCCCCAGCTCACGGACCTGAAGCTGTTGTTATCAATGGTGCAGTGTTTCAGCGCCCGAATGCCTGCTCCTGAAGCTGGCGCTCCAGGTTGGTGCCCTGCGGGACGCTCTGGTACGGCACCGGCTGACGCCCGCCATAGCTACCGCCCTGCGCCGGTACGGACAGGCCGACTTCAGCAAACTCCTGGTTGATGCGGTAGGGAACCGAGGCCGGGGTGTCGGTGCCGTTCACTATCCCGAGACCACCCTTGGCCAGGCCGACCACTACCAGCGCGGCGACAAAGAACCCGATCGCCTTGAACGCGAAACTCATGACTTCCTTCGTGTCGATATAACGGGAATGGCGCTTTGGCCGCTTTGACGTCGTTCCGCAGGTCGATCAGGTACCGTGTCACGCCGGAAACGATGAAAGTCCCTATCACGACTGCTGGCAACCATTGAGCGCTCATTGAGGTAATCTCACCAAGATTCTGGTTCGTTTGTTGAGCCGCGAAGCTGCTCGGACGAGCGCTGGTCGATGTACTGGGGAGTGGTGCGACCCGGGGAAAGATGGGCGGGGAGCCCTTGGTAGAACTGGATTGCGAAGATCAAGTCCGGACCAGAAGGCTCCCCGTGATTGCGTATCGTGCCATGCTCGATGTCCCGCGTGAACTGGCCCTCTACCTCAGCCGGCTGCTGCACGCCGAACGCCGCCGACGCGGCACCCGCAAGAACAGCAGGGCGTTGACCTGCTTTCGCCACGCGGTGCTGGGCCTGCGCTGGTTCCGGCAGAACACCGACGTCCCCGCCCTGGCTCGCGATCACGGCATCTCCCGCGCCACCGGCTACCGCTACTTGGATGAGGTCGTCATCGTGCTCGCCGAGCAGGCGCCGGACCTGCATGAGGCCCTGCAGCGGGCCAAGGATGAGGGCACGGCCTACGTGATCCTCGATGGAAAGGTCTTCTCCGCCGATCGCTGTAGCGAGAAAACGTTGAGCGTGAAAGGCGAGCCGATCGACCTGTGGTACTCCGGCAAAGCCCGCGAGCACGGCGGCAACATCCAAGCGCTGTGCGCGCCGGACGGTTTTCCGTGGTGGGTCTCGGATGTCGAGCCCGGTTCACTCCATGACTTGACCGTGGCGCGCGAGCATGTGCTGGGTGCGCTGTACTGGGCCGCCTCGCACCTTGATCTGCCGACGCTGGCCGATGGCGGCTACGACGGTGCCGGCATCGGCGTGCACACCCCGGTCAAACAGCCTGCCGATGGCCAGGTCCTCGACGTGGACACCCGCACACGCAACGCTCTGCTGCGTGGCCTACGGTGTCTGGGCGAACGTGGTTTCGCCCTACTCACCGGACGCTGGCGCAGCCTGCGGCATCTCACCGCCAACCCCAGCAAGATCGGCGACATCGTCAAAGCCGCCCTTGTCCTCACGCATTTCGAACACGGCAAGATCGCGTGAAAGTCGCTGAGATCACCTCATTGTGCTGACTCTCAGCCTTCACGTCGCACCTGAAAAGCACCCTCGATCACGCGTGGGTCACGCTGTTCGATCGGCTCGGCGCTGGGCAGCCGCTGAGCGTGATCCAGGAGGAGTCGACCAACCTCTACCAGCCGAGTCCCAAGCTCGCTCTCTGCTTCACGCGTGTGAGGCCAACGCTTGTTCTGATGATCCGCATCAATCACCGCAACGACGAAACGAGCGAGATCCGAGTTCAGGCTGCCCAGGCGCGCATTAAGAACGCGTTCCTCATGCGTATCCACTTCGTACTCCTCCCGCTACGCGGCGGGCAGCGACCGATTCCGGGTTGTGGCCGACGCCGTACTACTTCGCGCTCGTTGCCCACGACCGCGGGGCGGCGACTTGTCGACGGCTTCTTCCTGTTGCCTTACAAGGCTTTCTGCAACCGATAGAGCGGATTGACGGTACTTCCGCTGCGAGAGCTGCACGACTAGAACGCCTCCCGCAGACGGTAGGCCAACCGCAGGTGCTCACATGGCCAGCGCGTTCCACAACGGACACACCGCTGCGCACGTGTTGGCTTATGTAGCAAGAACGCCAAGACAATCAGCCCATACAGCTGGCTAGGCTCTGGCAATGGCGCATCGACGAACGACAGGTCAGGCAATTCGAGTCCGACTACTGTCGACCGATCTCGATCGGACGGCGTTCTGCTGGTATACAAGGGAATGACGTTGCTGTTGCTGTGGTGATCCACGATACGTACTCCCATGACTGTGTCACCTGTGCTTCGGGCTAGGGCCATGTCGCGCAGCACCTCCCCCGGCGCGCATGGCTTGGTAGCAGCCCTCTAATTACCGGTGGTAGTTGTCGCCCACAAGGCTGGCGGTAGCGGCGGCAGCACCATCGAGCGCATGTCCAGCTCAGCCCGCACACCTTGGGGCGAATCCACCTTGGGAATCTCGCCGTACTTAGCCAAGAGATCCGCGACCCGCTGAAGACGCACCGGGTCAGTCGTGCTCGGGAACCTCGGAACGGTCATCATCCTGGCCGTCCCTTCTTTGGTACCAAGGTTCTTGACTGCGCTCTGCTCCAACACGTTGCGGTCCGAGACATTAGTCACGCCTCGGCTCAGCGCACGGCGGAACGCATCAACAGTCCTCGGGTTGTCCCGCACGAACTGTTCGGTAGCGAACCAGCCGGACCACGGAAACGACACCGTTGGTCCCGTGAACGGGTCCAGCAGTTTCATGGCCCCTTGCTGCTTGGCCTCCTCCAGCGGTGGCTGAGCGATGATCGCCGCCGCAACGTCACCCCGGCCGAGCGCCGCCGGCATGTCAGTAATCGGCATGCTGATGAAACTGACCGCCTTGGGGTCAACGCCCATTGAGGTGAGCTGGTCGGTCATGACCAACTCCGAAATGCCACGCTTGGAGGAGATGGCGATCTTCTTGCCCGCCAACTGCCGGGCATCGGTGATCGGGCCGTTTTCCTTCACCACCGCCAAGATGAGATCGGGCGTCGTCTCGACAGCGTCGGCCACCACCTTGAGCTTGGCCACGCCTTTGGTATGGGCGATGAGCGGCTGAGGGTAGGACGTCAGGCCAACGTCAAGCTCACCCGCAGCGAGCTTGTCAACGCCATCTGAGCCTCGGCCCATCGTGGACAGTTCGATCTTGAGACCTTCGGCTTCGAAATACCCTTTGTCGATCGCGATGTGCAGCGGTATGGCATCGACCAGGGCCAAGCGGCCGACCCGGATAGTGGACTTCTCTACCTTGTCGTTCGGGCTCGCGTCTGGCGAGGCCCCACCGAGCAGGCCACAGCCGGTCAGCATGAGCAAGCCCGCAGCTAAGGCGACGGCTGACAGACGACGAACAAGACGAGGCATAGCTGGCCGCTCCCCAGGAAGGATGGAGGTGATTGGTGGGTGGCACCCGACACCGACGGGAAGAGGTTCAACGAGCCTCAAGACTGGGGTGGCTGAGACGCGCTGAGGGGCCAACCGGCGCCGGGTACCTACCTCGATCCTGGGCGTGAGCAAGCCAAACGATCATTTGCCTTCCGCATGACCTCTCATGCCTTATTGGCATGAACGTCCGCGCCGAACTCGTGTGCTTCCCCTCGTAGCGTGGAGACCTGAACCAAGAGAGATGATCAGGTCGTGGGAGATAAGAGGCGCCGGTTTGATCCGGAGTTTCGGGCGGGTGCGGTGCGCATCGTGTCCGAGACCGGCAAGTCGGTGGCGCAGGTCGCACGGGATCTGGGGATCAGCGCGTACACCCTGCACAACTGGGTACAGGCCGACCGGCGCCAGACCGGGCAGCCCGCAGACGGGTTGAACGAGGCCGAGCGTGCGGAGTTGGCCCGGCTGCGGGCCGAACGAGCACAGTGGGCGAAGGAGAAGGCCGAGTTGGAGATGGAGCGTGATGTGCTCAAGCGCTCCGTGGTCCTGTGGGTGAAGGACGCGATGAACCAGTGATCGTGGCGGAGTTCATCGCGTCCCAGAGGACCAAGCACGGTGTCCCGCATGCGATCGCCTGCCGGGCCTTGGAGGTCTCGCAGTCCTGGTTCTACAAGTGGATCAACCGCAAGCCCACTGCCCGTGATCAGCGGCGGGAGCAGTTGGATGAGCAGATCAGGAGGTTGTTCACTGTTTCGGGTGAGACCTATGGCAGTCCCCGGATCACCCGTGACCTGCGGGAGGCCGGCTGGAAGGTCTCGGAGAACACCGTGGCGGCGCGGATGGTCGAGCTCGGTCTGGCCGGACGACCGCCGAAACGCCGGCGGTCGCTGACCCGGCCGGGGAAACGGCCAGTGGCTCGCGATCTGGTTCGGCGGAACTTCACCGCGGTGGCACCGGATGTGTTGTGGTGCGGGGATGTCACGCAGATCGACACCGATGAGGGGCCGCTGTATCTCGCGACCACTGAGGATCTGTTCTCCCGCCGGATGCTGGGTTACGCGATGTCCGCCCACCATGACGCGGCTGTGGTGGTGGCGTCGCTGCGGATGGCCGCGACCACCCGGGGCGGGGACGTGGACGGGGTGATCTTCCATACCGACCGCGGATCGGAATACACCGCCGCAGCGACCGCGGCGGCCTGCCGGACGCTGGGTGTGGTGCAGTCGATGGGCCGGGTCGGGTCCGCATTGGACAACGCCGCGGCCGAGGCGTTCAACAGCACACTCAAGGTCGAATTCGTACACCGACACCGGTTCACTACCCGAGCTGAGGCGCGGATCAAGGTCGCGACCTGGATCGCGGACTTCTACAACACCACCCGCCGGCACAGCGCCAACGACGGCCTGGCCCCGATCCCGTTCGAGCATCAGATGGCACACGCACGAGCAGTATCAGCGACGCAGGTCAGAACCGAAGTGGCATAAACCGTCTCCACGATCTGAGGGGATTGACACTCGCGTAGAGTCACTAAGCTTGCTCGAAGGGTGAACAGCCACGGGGTGGAGCTGGGTACATATGGGATCGCAGCAACAGGTGCGGCACTGTCGATGCGGGACTCGGCTCGCGCAAAGCAACCGATCACTGGTGTGTACGGCTTGCGCCAAACGTGACCATAACCTGCGGCTTCATCCCCCCAAAGGTGCCGGAAAGCTTCTGGGAGACCCCTGAAATGCGGAGCGCTCTCGACGCCTGCGACATGGCGGCGGTGATGCGCGCGTTCCGCACCCACACGTACCACGGCAAGGACATTTCTCAAGAGGTAGCCGCGGGTTGGGTTGGTCTTACCCAGTCCCGGCTAAGTCGTATTGAGAACGGTGTCAAGATCAACGACGTGCCTCAACTTATGCGTTGGGCTGGTGTGCTGGGCATTCCTAAGGATCTATGGTGGTTCAGGGCACCGAGAGCGGCAACGAGGCTGACGAGCTCGGAGACTGCGGAACAGCCACGTGCACAAAGCGAACAAGAGTCTCGTCATGGACACATGATCGGTGGGCTGTTGTTGCCAGTCTTGATCGGGAACCGGACCGTGCTGGTACCGGTCGACGGCCGCACGATGGCAACGAGCGAGCTCGGTGCTCTCCTTGATGAGCTGACAGTACGTGGCGAGTCTGAAAGCCCTGCTGCTACGGAGCAAGTGGAGCCCATGAACCCCCTGAATCGACGCGCCCTTCTCAAGGCCGGGCTCGCTACGGCGATCTCGTCCGTCGATAAGTCCGAGTTGCGGCACGTTGCGCTGGCGATGGACGACTCCCGGTACATGGATAGATCGGTCGTGACGTACCTGCGCAAGCGACTTGCAGAATGTAAATCTGATGACGGAACGCTGGGATCTGGTGCCACACTTCCGGTGGTGCTTGGTATCTTGTCGGCGATCGAAAGTCGTGCCCGTGATGCCAGGCCAGAAATTCGGCGCGAATTGCTTTCGGTCGGTGCCGATGGTGCGGAGTTTGCCGGTTGGCTATACCGAGACACTCGCAATGTCCCGCAAGCTTTGTACTGGCACGATCGGGCAATGGAATGGTCACAAGAGACCGGTGACCTTGGCATGCAAGGGTATGTTCTCATACGAAAGTCTCAGCTGGCTTTTGATGACCGTGAGCCTTCGCGCATGCTCACCCTTGCCCAGGCTGCACAGAATGGCCCTTGGGAGCTGCCTTCTCGGCTGAGAGCTGAGGCTGTGCAGCAGGAAGCTCGTGCGGACGCAATGCTTGGAGCGTCCACCGATGCAGTAGAACGAAAACTAGACCGCGCCCGGAGTCTACTCCTGGCCGCAGATCCGATAAATTCAGATACTGCGCTTGGGGCTCACTATAATGAAACCATCCTGACGATGCAGGCCGCAATTTGCTATACGGAAGCCGGAAACCCGCGCCGCTCCGTCGATCTGTATGCGGACGCTCTAAGAGAAGACGTATTCTCTCCGCGAGACTACGGCTTCTTCTTGTCTTGGATGGCTACCTCGCTTGCCGTAGCTGGTGAGCCCGATCACCCTGCCAAGACCGGTATCGCCTCAGCTATGCGGGCAACTAACGCTGACTCGCGGCGCACTAAACAAGAGTTGCAGCGTGTTCTAGTTGCATTGCAACCGTGGCAGCATCGTCCCGCCGTTAAGGAGTTGCGCGAAGCGATGCACCCGAACGACCTTACACCTTCTGTGTAATCCACGTTCCAACCTCGCCGATCACAAACGCTTGCCATTCCTGCGTTTGAGGGTCAGCATACTCGGGATCGTCGTGCACAGCGATGCCATGCTGTGCACCGTCAAGCTCTATCAGCCTATGCTTGCACGTCATTTGCTTGTCCGCCTCGCGTGACGAGTTCACAGAAATGAACGTGTCTTCGGTGCCGTGGACGATGAGTGTTGGCGACGTGATCTTGGCCAATACAGGCCGGGGCTGAAGCCAGAAGACTTCATTTAGGATCGGGCGTCCAAGTTTGAATGTAGGCGAGTGCCCGACATAGCCTTGTTCGAGCAGTTGACGCCCAGCTTTTTCTGAGATATAGCCGTTTCTCCACGCTGGCTTCTCATCTACGAAACGGGTCTTATAGTCGATCAATGGGTTGATCAACACGAGAGTGGAAAGGTCACCCGAACGATGTGCAGCATAGTACGCCGACGCGCCTCCTGCGAAGCTCGCTGCTATCAGGCTGATCGAGGGTGTACTCACCATGCCGCGCAAATGGTCAACGCCGGAGTCGATTGCATTTAGCAGAGCCGACAACGATAGGTCTTCCTGTCGACCTTCGCTTTCCCCGTGGCCCGGCAAGTCAAATCGCACACTCGCGACTCCTACTTCTGACAGCCCGTTCGCGAGTCGGGCGAAGAATCCACCTTCCTCCCGAGTTACGCCAGCACCATGGACGAGAAGTGCAGCATGCTGAGGTGTCTCATCAGGTGACGTGAACGTGCCGCTCAAACGCAAGCCGTCGCGTGTCCGAACAGTGGTTCCGGTACTGCTCACGCGCATTGTGACTCCTGCCAGGACGACGAAACAGACTACTACTAGATTACGCCGCCATGTACATCGCGGGGTCGGATGCTCTCACATCAGAACCGCTGTTAGGACGTGGACTGAACAGGGGCTACGCGGCCCTGTCTGCGGTCACTCCGAGCCTTAAGTGCGTTGATCCCGTGGGCAAAGCCGCTGAGCTCCGCGGGCCGCACCGCACCGACATCACTTACACCCCGCAACCAGGAAACCGCTTTGTCGCGGAGATCAAGCGGCGATCCAGCAAAGCCACCCGGATCGCGGTGGAACGTGACCACCTGCCGCAAGCCACGAACTACACCGCTACCGGCCCTCCCTTCGGCATCCTCATCGTCGGAGACCATGGCCCCCACACAGCCGGGTACACCAGCCTCGACGACAGCGTCTGGATCACGCCCGTCACGCCCGTCACGCGCAGCCCCACCGAAACACCAAGGCTCATGGTCATCGGCGTCCTCCGATCGGGCGTCCAACTCCCAGCGACGTCACCACGCCGGCAAGTGACCGCAAGTATGACCGCGCACCAGGGGGAAAGGCTCGGAAGAAGAAACCCAGCAGAGGATGACCAGGGCACTCACATGTGCCGCCCCGCGTCGCGCACTCCGCCAACTTCGACTGTCAATGGCCTTTCAGTTTTTTTCACTGGCCACGGACATTCGACGAGACGCTCGCCTACGAGACCGGCCTATCTGCCCGAGCGGTGGCGCTATGGTTTCATCCGTCTGATGTGACCGCAGTTGTTGGTCGGTGGTGACCGCAGCCGGTGGGGTCGCGGGGGTTATTGTTCGCGAGATTTGACCGCGGGTGAATCCTTGCGGTGACTGAAGTCGTGACAGGGCCCCGGCCAGCCGATGATTCGTGGCTGAGACGCCCCGGTGTCGCGGGTTTCCTCTCCGAGTGCAGCGCGTTGGTCACGCTTGTGTTGTGGGCCGGCCCCCGCACACCTGCGGGGGCCGGTCGGGTCACCGGTCAAGCTGGCCTGCCTGGATGGCGGTGACGACGTGCTGAAACCTGTCCCACCCGATGATGAGCACGGCGTCGGGATTCTTGCTGTCCCGTACACCGACTTCGGGGTTCACCTCGACGCAGTCGCCGTTCTGGCCGCTTGATCGACTGGACTTCCTCCACTTTCCAGTGGTGTCCGGGTTCACGTCCCGCACCACCTTTCCTTGCCGGGGTTACTCCGATGTCAGCCTAGTAAGCAGGGAAATCGTGTTTTCGGGTGACAGTGCAAGATCACACAGCGTCTCGAAGACCCACCCGTACCGGTCGAAGTCGGCTGGCCTGTCCGGGTAGACCGCGCCGCCTTGAACCTCGACATAGATGGTTCCAAGCCCGGATTCGGCGGGAAAGGTCAGCAGCTTGAACGCGCCCACCATGGCGGGATGTGCGCCTGCGCTGAACGCGAGTACTTGCAGCGTGATGTTCGGCCGCTGAGCCATGACGACAAGATGTTCCAACTGGTCACGCATGGTCTGTGGACTGCCTACCTGTCGGCGGACGGCGGCTTCGTTGATCACGAACCAGAGTTCGGGTGCGGTGTCGGTGTCGAGCCGGGCTTGTCGTGCCCGCCGGAACGCAACTGATTCGTCGAGCGCTGCGGGGGTGACCGTCTCGCGGGCTGCTGTGGTGACGGCCCTGGTGTACTCGTCGGTCTGTAGCAGGCCGGGCACGAATTCCGCTTCGTATCCCCAGATCTTGAGTGCTTCGGCTTCTTCTTTGGCGTATCGCTCGAACCAGTTTGGGACGGTTTCGGCGTACTCCAGCAGCCAACCTCGATCGTCGCTTTCCTCAGCTTGTCGTACCAGGTGGTCGAGCATCGGCGCACCGATACCGTAGGCATGGCAGAGCGTTCGTACGGTCTTCGGCAGGATCACCTGTTTGGCCGACTCGATCCGCGAGATGGTTGCTCGGCTCAGGTCGGTTGCCTCGGCTGCGGCGTCCATGGTCTTGAAGCCAGCGGCGAGACGCAACTCCTTGAGTTGGCGGCCAAGCTGGCGCCTTCTGATTGCGGGGCCGGGCTCATCGGTCATCGTGCTCCTCGGGTCGGGGCTGGCCGCCCAAGTGTGCACCCGTGCGTACAGAGCGTGGTCCCTCATTCCCCTGATCGGCTTATCTCATGACGGACGGTCCATGATGTACGGTACATGGGCCGTGGCTCGCTATCGGCGGCCCGCTCCGTCGGCCACTCCTTGCCGGGGTCCGCCGACGGAGCCGGGTCGGATCCATCCAGTGCATCGGGAAGTGACGTATGGACCGCCAACAGCAGCAACCGGTCTCTGACTGGTTCAGCACGCTGGAGTCAGGTGCCGTGGACGACCCTGAGTCGTTGACGCCCAACTATCAATGGCGTGTGGACATGTTCCGGCCCGGCCTTGTCCATCTGGCGAACATCAACGGGAAGGTCCACGCTGCCGACGGCCATCTCTGGGTCGAGTCCGTCGATGACCGCACTGCGGACGTCCACAAGCGGGAGTACCCGCCTGTGACCTCCCGATGCCCGGACTGCTCGTGGTGGGCCGCGCAGACGGGGCTTGTGTCGTGAACGGCCGCCGGTTCCCCGCGCAGGGTTTTCCCTCGATTCTCGGCATGGGAACTGACCGGGACTCCGCTTGTCCGACAAGCGTCGAGTCCCCCAGCCTGCGCCTGGGGGTCATCGCCCCTTCGCCTGGCGCAGGCCTCAAACGGGACCCAGTCGTCGTGGTGGGCGACCGGTCCCAGCCCGCACCCGGGGCCTCCCCAGGCTGCCCGGGTGCGGGCCTAGAACCCCTGTCCGCCACGGCTGCTCACACAGACTGCCCTGGTGCTGGACAGGTCCGGACCGTTGTCAACCCATCGCGTGGTGCCGACGAGCACCCGGACTCACATGGGTCAGCGCTAGCAGCCGCGAGCAATAGGTCGCAGCACGGCGAGAAGGCGACGGTCCACCCCCTGCCCGCCGGTTCAGCACTCACCAGCCCCGGCGGGCAGGCCTCGAACTCCGGGTTGCTGCACTGTCCCCAGGGCGACAAGAGCTCCGACAGCAACCTGGGGCAAGCCTGTACCGATGTCGGCTCGTTCCGCACCGGCGGTCTAAGCGAGGCGATAACCGATAACGGCTCGTTCCGCAGCAGCGACGTAAGCGAGTCGGCGCTTGGCGGCGTGGAGCGCAAGCCGCTGGGGTGGGGCGCCGCTCGGCGAGAAAGCATCGGTACAGGCCTTAAACAACCGGTCGACGTCGCGCCCCTCACCACGGCGTCGACCGGTGCTCCACTGTTCGCTGCACTCCCGATCGGGAGTGCAGCGTGATTCCCATCAGATGGCTTTCCTCTATCGACGACCGTGTGCATTCGTTCGATGCGCTCGACGGCTTCGTCGAGATGGAACTCAAGGCAGCATGCGGACACGTCGTCACACAAGACAAGATCATTCGCAACGGCGCTGGCACATGGTGCAACGACTGTTTCGAGGCCCTCACTGACCCGATCCCGCAACCGGCTCCGACGTCGGAGAGGCACCTCCGTCTCGTCTCAGACAACGGATCGGCCGCCACCTCACCGAGTCCGGGAATCAAGCCACGGGTTGTGCCGTGCCATGACTCGAACGGCGTTCCCCGCGAGCTCACCGTCGACCTGCGGGGGTCGACCATCGTCCTCGCCGACAACGCTGTCCTGACGATCGCCGAGGCCTCAATGCTGCACAACGCCCTGCGCAACGCGATCGTCTACTACTTCACGAACACGGACATCATGTGACCGACTATGAGAAATCCCTGCCCTGTCGCAACAAGGAGGGGCAGATTCGGACCCTGACCGCACACCTACACAAAGACGCGATCACCCTCACCACGCCTTTCGGAGATCAAGCGGTCCTCAACGACCACGAGGCGGAACTCCTCGCTGGCGACCTGCTTACTTTCGTGGAGATTGTCCGAAAAGGACGCCAACAATGACGACCCAGCCCTACTACACCTGCGATGGCGGCGTGGACATGACGCACGACGACCGGGCCGCGTGGCACGCCTTCCGCGAATGGATCCGTCAGCAACACACCCAGCCGGATGCCACCACGCCAGTGCGGGTCACCGTGACCGTCGAATTTGGCACGAAGAGCGTGACCGAGCGGGCATGGAGTCGGTTCGACGATCCAGCGTTTATCGCGTGGTCATGTAACAAAGCAGGCCAGAGAGCGTTGCGCGCAGCCTGCGAAACGCTCGGCGACTGCGACGACGTACCGCGCAACGCCAGGGATCTTGACCCCAACTGGTTCGATTCGTAGCTCGCGCTGATTGCACCTGTAAAGGCGGAAAAACCGCCGACAGCGCCATTGCCGTTCGAGCGTCCGTGACCCCGCGCCCCTCGCCAGGCAACGACGAGTGACTCTCGCCGGTATGCGTTGGACGGCGGCCCGTTCCCCACCGGTCCACTGTCCACAGTAGTCGCAATGCGAGAGGTAAGCCCCATGGCTGGAGGTGCGCTTTCGGTAAGGGCGCAGCATGTGCTGAATCACGTGGCACGTGATCCTGGCCACGATTCGTACCGAATCTCCGTGTCCGACATTGAGTCCATTCTGGACTGTGCGCGCGATGTCGCTCAGGTGATTGTCGACGAGCTTGATGCGGCCGGCTACATCCAATCTGGCGACGCCGGCCGCATCATAGTGTTGCGGCGATCCCATGGCGGACGTTCGGGACTCTTCTACAACGTGGTCAGCGAAGTGTCTGACGAGACTGACCGGTTGGCACGCCTGGTCGGTGAAGCCGACATGCGGTCACTAAATCAACGCCTTCCACGTGACATTCCGGTACCCGAGGACGTGCGCGAGTGGATCGGCACGCACGGTGTTCGGGCGCAGACGATGTTGACGATCGTGTGGGAGCACGGCTGGGCCGGGCTAGCTCGCAGGCTGGCTGACGGACTTGCACGGTTGTGGTTTGCGGTGGACCAGTTTGAGAACGCAGCGGTCGCCGTGGGGATCGCGCAGGAAGCACAAGCCGCGATTCATCACGAGCGCAGCGCGGAATTGTCCATGAGGCACGCGGAAGTGCTGAGCGCGACAGGGCGGACTGATGACGCGGTGAGGGCCGCGACCTCTGCGGTGCTGCACGCCCACGAGGCAGCGAACACCGATCTGCTCGCCTCGGCCTATCAGGTTCGCGGCGAAATCCATCACCAGGGTCATAATCCTGTCGCGGCAGTGCAGGATTACCAGCTTGCCGAACGCGCGGCCCTGCGGGCGGTCCGGCATGCGCCGCTCGACGATCGTTCCGTCTTGCGCACGGATCCAGACCGTGTCACAGCCCGCGTCTCCAATGCCATCACCCCGCTTGACCGGGCAGCAGCATCTCTGACCGTCGGTCCGGACCCACGTATGTACGCTGCGCTGCTTGTCGAGCGGGCGAACGAGCTGTCGATCGCTGGCCAGGCTGACGCCGTCGGCGTGCAATTGGCCCGTCTGGTGCGAAAGTTCACAGGCACGCTGCCGGAAGTCGAGGCCGCGGACATTGCCACGACCGTCGGACGGGCGGCAGAGCGTAACGGCCAAGCCGACCTCGCGAACCTCTGCTACCTCCTCGCAGCCGAGCACTACACAGGCGCAGGGCAGTATGAGGACGCGAAACGCGTCGATGGCCTGCTGGCCACCACACACGAACCGCACCAGGCGCCCCCACCAAGTCAGTCCGCGATAGCGGAAGACCGTAAGGATGACTAGCGCAGCAGCGGGGCGGACCATCGATAGCGACGAGAGTCAGCCAAGCCCGTGACGAGGCGCGGACTGCGCCACCGACGTGGCGTCACTCTCCGCGATCGCCGCCGGAGCAGGCACCTTGGCTCTCGGTCCATGATCCCGTGCATCATCGCCAATAACTCCGACAGCGAGCCATCTGAGCGTCATAGTCAACCGCTAATAGGTGGAACCCGGAGGGTCCGCAATCGCGCTCCGTGAGAGTCGCTCGCGATAGCACGTGCGTTCGATGGAAGTCGCCCAACTCCCAGTGGTCCTGTCCTGTGCCAAACACTCACCTATCGGCGGATTATTTTTTTCCTCAGCGGAGGCATATGGTGATCACTCAGATTCAGCGGTGCGATAACCCGACGGTCGCCATTCGGCCCGTGCGGATGTCGTTGCCGCGCGCCCGGAAAGGGTTTCCGCGATGGGTGTACCAGAACGGGTGGTCACGCTTTCCATGCCTGTCAGTGTGGCAATTCGGTTGCTCAAGTATGTGTCCGACCCACTGGAGGGGCGGCGTTCCCGTCTTCGCTCGGCCGACCGTGAATCTATCACTGCTCGACTACACAAAGCGGTATGGGAAATCCAGGTTCGGAGCCTGTTGTGAAGGAACTCCAGCTGGTCGTGACGGCATTCGTCGGGCTTGCCGCTGGGGTCCTGAACTATGCGGCTGCCTCGGGCAGTATTGTTCCCTTTCTCGTCATGGTCTGGTTCGGCATCCCGATGCCGGTGGCCAACGCGACGGTTCTTGCCGCAACACCGCTATCTTTTCTTCGGGCTTTGTGGGAAATCAAAGACGTCCCACTTCGCGTCATGGCCGTTCCGCTCGTTTTTTCCGCGCTTGCGTCCATGGTCGGCGCATTCATTGTCGCCGAGCTGGTAACGCCCACGCAATTCCGTGCCGTGACCCCGTATGTACTCGTGGGCTGCGTCGTGGTTCTGCTGTTTTTCCAGCGTGTACGTCAGCGTATCGACGACGGCGCCCGGCGAGAACGGTTCTCCCCGAAGAGCACACGGGCACTGTTGACCATGGGATACTCGGTGACGTCGCTATACGCAGGGGCTTTCGGCGCCTCAGTGGGCGTGATGATCCTGACGGTGGCATCAAGGCTCACCTCGTGGCCCTGGAAACAGATCAACGCGACAAAGAACCTCCTGTGCCTGGTGACGAGCGGAATCGGTTTCGTGGTGTACGCCGCCTCGGACCTCGTTCTCTGGCCCGTATGGGCTGTTTTGGCCGTCTCCATGGCAGTCGGCGGCGTTCTCGGTCAGAAGCTGACCGACCACCTGCCCGCCCAAGTGCTGCGCGTCTTGGTCGCGACGGTCACCACGATCGCGGCCGGCGCGTTGGTGTTGACCTCATGACTCGCCACCGGGCCAGCGGAGCTGGCGCTCTGTTAGAGCGTCCACATCAGATGCTCGTGGCACCGCACGTGCTTCTGCCGCCGTCCAACGTCTCGCGCTCTCGTTATGAAGGAACTGTTGTGTCTTCAATGTTCGCGCCGATCGGCTTGGTCCACGAGTTGCGGCATTTCCACGGGGCCAGCCCCGACCTGCTTGACAGCGACCTTGACGGGTTTCAGCTCAAGCGACTGCCATGGGGATCTCGCAACCGGTGTTACGCCTGGCGAGTGCCGCACCTGCCAGACTGGGACCCTCACGCGACGGTGTGTCTTAAGCTGTACACATCGGATCCGTCTCGGGCCTGGTGTGAAGCCGTCGCCCTGCAGCACCTCGCGCAGCAACAGGTTGCGGACGTTCCGCGTTTCTTGTGGCATGACCTAGAGCCCACCCTGCCCGCGGCCACGATGACCTGGCTGGATGGGAACCCGATCTCGGCCACGCCGATGGCGCCGCCGCACGTCCTCGACGCGATCGTGGCCACCGTGCGAGGTATTCACGCGCTGCCGCTCGGCCCGTTCGACAACCGCCCGCGCGGCGACGCACCTCTCGACGTCCTGCATGACCTCACCGTCGAATGGCCGAAAGCCTTGTCCGCCCATGACGACAGCCTGTCCTGCGCTCTTCTGCCGTTGGCCACCCGGTGGATTGATCTCGACGACGCCGCGACCCTGCGAGAGCCTGCCACGCGGGTGTTGTCTCCTGGCGACCCCAGCCTGGACCACTGGTTGTGGAACGTCCAGACGAACACGGTGCACCTCGTCGACTGGTCAGCCACCGGCCACAGCGATGTCTGCTGCGACGCGGCCGATCTGATCGAGCACCCGACGGCGCGGGTATTCACCGATGACGACTGGATCTCGCTGCTGCCTGATCTCGGCGTTCATGACACCGAGGGACGTCGCCGATTCCTTGCCGCGCAACGAACCAGCGCGCTGCGTTGGCTACGTGAACTGTGGGACCAACGCCAGGTGTTCCCGAACAAGCTCGCTGACCAACACGACCGTGTCCGCGCGTTGATGCGCCAACCCTGGCTGTAGCGCGGAATGAGGTTCGAGATGTCACACGAATTCACCACACCAGCGACCGCCACGTCCCACCGCCTGGACACTGGTACGCCGCCGCAGGTTCACCGGTCTGCCGCAAGCCAGTCACTTGTCCTGCCGGTGATGCCCGGGGTCACGCGGAACGGATTGCTGCTCCTGGTCGACTCTGACGTCGAATGGACCAGGCGACCCGGCTACGAGCGACTCGCGCGGGTTGGCTCCCACGGAAACGTACTGCACCATCACACCGACCAGCCACTGTGGCGAGCGCGCGAAATCCGGCGGCAGAAAGGTGTGCTCGCCATCGCTGTCCAACCCCGCGGGCGGATCACGGCAAGCGACCGGCTCGCGTTGAGCTTCGCAGACCATCTACGACGCAGGCCCGCACACCTCGCGAGCCGTGGTGGGTGGACCGGTCCGGTTATCGTCAGCGCACGGCCGGATGTTCCGGGGCACACCGAGCAGGATGTGCGCTTGTTTCACCTCGTATCCTCCCGGCGCGTGATCGGCGGCGTCAGCCATGCGGTTGTGTGGGAATGGACGCCCCGTGCTCATGTCGAGGCGTGGTTTGGTGGCCGACTGCCCGACCTGCGCCCGCTTGAACGGCACATCGACACATTGCTGGAAATATGTCACGCCGCCCAACACGGCACTCTTCTCAACACATCGGACACCGACGCGCTGACCACCAGCCTACGCCGGCATCCGTTGTCCGGGCGGTTCCTGCTGCGGCACTACAACCTCATGTGCCGACTCCTGCATCAACGGCGGATCGCCGAGCGCAGCGGCACGACGGTGGACCCGCCCACACACGATCGTCCGGCATCACCGGCCCCGATATTCCCCGAGCCACCCGAGGAACGGAACCTGACGGACGAGGGGAGTGCTGTCCGTGGCTGACCATCCCAGGCCGAGGATGCTTACCAGTGGAATGCCGCCTGGACCGCGCGAATGGTCAACCTTTGACGCAACGGCAGCCTCAACAACGCGAATGATCGTTGGGTTGGCCCAGCGCACCACCGAGTTGCACCCGCGCGCCGCGGTGACCACCTCCAAGAAAATGTCTACAATGGATAGATCGACGCACAGATACCAGTCGCCGCCTGGACCGGCGTTCGCGTTGTTTCCCGTGTCTGGATGCGATGCCACTGTGGCCGAATACTCACCGCGAGATCGGACACCAGCGCCACCACGTCATGCCGGGCAGGTGCACGTGCCGAGAACGCACCACAGTCCGGTGTGGTCAGACTCGATGTCGCGCCCGCAATGGTCCCGACCGGCAGAAAGCCGACTGTCGCGGCGTGACGCCGTCCAAGTCATCGTGCCGTCATTGCGGTACCTGCGCTGTGCGGCGAGGCGAACACATCGCTCGCCGTACCCGAGCGGCCGGATCCACCACCTCCCAGCAGTTGAACTGTGGACCCGGCTGTGGGCCCGGCAGACGCGGCAGGCACGACCCCCGGCCATCGCGTCTGCCGGTCACCCACCTGGTTGTCCGCCTTCACACCGTCACAACCAGTGGGGTGACGACGGCGGCGAATCGGTCGCCTCACCTGTTCGGTGGAGCGACCGATTCATGAAGGGCTTTCACGACGCCCGTCCTCGGGGCATTGCCTCGACGGTGCAGAACTCAGTGTTCGGCTTCACATCAGCGACACGCCGGACCCGACCCCCACCCTGCCGACGCAACTGCAGCAGCTCACGACCAAGGTCGTCGCGCCCGCCCGCTGCGCCGACGCCGGGCAGTCCGCCGGCGAAATCTGCACCGACAACCCCAACCGCACGGATGGCCCCGGTGGCGGCGACTCGGGCGGCCCCGCCGTGAAGTACGTGCGCGGCGTGCCGCAGCTGGTGGGTGGCTGCAGCCGCGCGGCCACGCAGTACGCGGGCGTCGGACCAACCGTGTACACGAGCTCGCCGTACTTCCGCAGCTGGATCTACGACACCGCTCGCGGCGTTCCCGCAGCCACGTAGTCCAAGTGCACCGCGCCGGAGCGCGGCTCTGGCGCGGTGCGTCTCCTGCCGGCGAACGAAACGGCAGCCCGCACGCGAGGCTCAGCGGCCGTACCGCAGCGGACATTGTTTCAACGGATCATGAATTTTCTCTTCCGTCAGGTGACACTCCCCGATCGTCGCCGCGAGTTCGGTGTCCTTCCTGCACAAGATCCCGAGTTGGTCGTCGAGAACGCCGGGGCCTCCGGTCTTCCCGTGGTGCACCCACGGCTCTGCCAGCCATGACGCGATCCAAGGAGCTAGGGTGAGCTGGGTGATCGACCATGAGACCGTGGAAGCGGCGGTCGCCGATGGCTCGCCTTGCCCTGGTGGAGTTCGACGACGCGGGGCTTGGCTGACCCGTGCTCGTCATGCTCCAATGCCGCCGCTCGCGGCGGAGGTCTGGGTGACCGAGCCGTCTTTCCGCGAGGTCCTTCTTGTGCGGCACCGCGTGCGCGGATGGGTGCCACCCGGCGGCACGGTCGAGCCGGGTGAGACGCCTCGGAGGGCCGCCGCCCGCGAACTCGCGGAGGAGACCGGGTTGTCCGGCGAGTTGCTGCCGATTCCGGCTGCCGTCTCGGTGCGCTTGTATCGGGCTGACTGGTCGCCGACGCTAGGCCTGTCCTATGCCGCCGTAGTCGACCGCGACGCTCCGCTCGGCGGAGAACGGGGCCAGCCGCCGAGGTGGTTCGACCTGGACGAGACGTGGGAGAGCGCGTTTCCCGAGGATCGCGACCGTCTTCGCGCACACGTGCGCCGCTTGGCGACCGAACAGTCGATCGCCACTCGTTGACGCCTGTCGCTGGTACACCATCAGTCCGTCACGCAGTGGGCGATCAATCGCACGGACCCGCGGTCCAGGTGGCTTCGCGTGGCGGCGTCACCGAGCTGGTGGCGGGCGCGGTGTCCCTCCCGTGCCTCGAGCACCGGCGGCGCGGCCTGATGGCAGGCCCGGAACGAACCTGCTCCGAGACCTACCGCTTGACCTCGGCGTGGCATGCGCGCACCGGCTCACGCCCAGCTTGTAGAGTACGGATCTTCTCGTACGCTATGCGCTTTCTACGGAGCTGACTGTGTCGCGTCTTATCGTTCACATCCGAGCAGGAAGTCCCGGAGAGTTGCGCCCTCGGACTGGCGCGGAAGCGACCCATGTCGATCAGTGACTCGGACATCTCGGGCGCCTTTTCTGCCTACCTCGAGCGCTACCCGGACGAGGCCGCGCAGCTGTCTGAGCCGATGCGGCTGCTGCGTACGGGGGAGAATTTCACCTCGCGGCGGACCTTCCCGATGCACGTGACTGTCGGCGCCCTGCTGGTCCGCAACGATGCCGAGATCCTGCTTGTCGAGCACCGCGCATACGGGATCACGTTGCAGCCGGGAGGCCACCTCGAGCCGACCGACACCACGCTGATCGACGCGGCAGTGCGCGAGCTGACGGAGGAGACCGGTCTTGACCCCGGCAAGGTCGTCCCAGCGTCGCCGACCCCCATCTACATCGAGTACGGCCAGGTCCCGGCACGACCGGCGAAGGACGAGCCGGAGCACTACCACCTCGACATCGGCTACTCCTTCACGACGGCGCAGGCGGACATCGGGGACATCCAGGAGTCCGAGGTGACGGGTGCCGCCTGGTACCCACTCGCCGTGGCCGAGCGCCTTGTCGGGCCCCGCATCGCGCGGGCGATCAGCGCACCAGCCCAGATCGGCTGACTGGGCCTTTCAGACGCTCCTGGTCGGCAGCGGATCACCGTGCGGACCGGCCGAGGCTGCGCGGCGGTTGGTCGCATCTTTCGAGACGCACGCAGACCGTCAACGGCCGCACCCTCAGCCGACGCCGGTCAAGGTAGCCGGGTGCCCACTCACTCGAAGGACGGTTTCCGGTCCCGGCTCCGCTTGAGCTCGAAAAAGCCGTCAGTGCCGGCGACCATGACCAGGCCGTCCCAGAGTCGACCTGCGGCTTCCCCGCGCGGGGCTGGCGTGACCACGGGGCCGAACAGGGCCGTGCCGCCGATGCGGAGAACGGGAGTCCCGACATCGAGGCCGACCTCGTTGAACGCTTCGTCGTGGGAGTCCTTGATTCGCTGATCGAACTCCGTGCTCGTAGCGGCCGACGCCAGCGAATCGGGCAAACCTGCCTCCGCGAGCGCTTCGGTGATGACGGTGGGATCGTCGCGGCGTCGGTGGTTGTGGAGCCGGGTGCCGATGGCGGTGTACAGCGGCCCGAGGACGCTGCTGCCACTGTGCTCAGCAGCTGCCGCGCAGACCCGCACCGGCCCCCACGCGTTCGTCATCATCTGGCGGTATTCGTCGCTGAGGCCCTTGCCCTCGCGCTGGACGAGGTTGAGGTAGGCCAGCGACATGATCCGCCAGTCGGCGGACACTGGCCGAACCTGCTCGACCTCCAGGAGCCAGCGCGAGGTGATCCATGCCCAGGGGCACAGCGGATCGAACCAGAACGGCACCTCGTGGCGGCCCGCCTGTTCCTTGATCACGAGAATGATCACCTTCCAATCTGAGTTCGGATTTGCATGTGCCCTTTCCTGTTGGCAGTCCTAGATGTCGAATAATCCACTTTGGACGGGGATGTTGCATTTGGCCGTGCGCCCGGCGATTTTCACCAGTGCCGCAAGATCGCTGATCTGAGAGGTCTCGGCGGCAGCGTTGATGAGCCGGAAGAACACCTCCGCGGTGACATCGACGTCGGCGGTGGCCCGGTGGCGATTCGCCGGCAGCGGGACGGAGAAATGTGCCAGCAGCGTGTCGAGCTTGTAGTTCGGCAGACCTGGAACGAGGTGTTTGGCCAGCGGGATCGTGTCGAGAAAGTCGACACAGGCCAGCGCTGGGCAGTGCTCACGCTGATTGTGGATGACGTTGGCCTCGGTGGCTGCGTGCTGTGCCACCAGCAGGTACCGGGTGTTCGCGGTGAATCGCCGATCCAGTGCGCCCAGCGCGTCGGCCGGGTTGGGGGCCTGCTTCACCTGTTCAGGGGTCAGGCCGGTCTGGGCCGTATCGGCGGAGGTCACCGGGGCGAACGCGGGTGGGCGGATGAGTGAGGCGTACCTGCCGACCGTCGCCCACGTTCCTTCCTCGTAGCGCAGCGCGAGAGCAGCGATCTCGATGGGCTGGGCCGGGTAGCCCGTGGGGGTCGTCGTTTCGAAGTCGATGACCACGAACGTCGTCGCCAGGAAGGCTGGGTCTTCGGTCAAGCCCATATGTTCACCGTTCTCGTAGGTTCCGTGGCGGCCTGCGGCCTTGGCCCGCCGGATCGAGGAGAGCAACGGCCCGCGTGGCGGTCTGCAGGTCCGGCGCGTCCCAGAGGCGCTCGCCTGTCCAGGTTTCGCTCAGGGACCGGTACAGGTCCGACATCACCGGCAGGAACTCGGGCGGGAGTGGCGCTGGCCGCGGCCACCGGCTCCGGGGCACGCCCTCGGCGATCAGCCTGTTGACCGGCACCTCGAGTCCGTTGTCGACGTACCAGTTCCGGATGACCTGTTTGCCGCAGTGCACGCCGTTGAACATCAGGCGGCTTTCATCTGGTGTGCCGGGGCTGTCGGCAAGCACGAGGTTCGCATCGCTCGACATCATGAACTCGATCTTGCCGTCGGAGTGACGCAACCCGAGTTCGCGTGCGTGCCTGGTCAGCACGTCGTTGACGGTGACGGTGGTGTTGTGCATTGCCTGGAACTGCTCGTCACTTAGGCCGGCGAGGCGCTGGACCTCGGACCCGCCGATGAACCGGTTGACGTCTTCCCGCGTCGTCGCGTACTCGATGATCGGATGCCGCAGCGTTTCGCCGACGGCGGGAATGCCGTCGAGCCCGACCTCGGCCGGTGTCAGCGCGCCGGCTGCGAGTCGGCGGTGAACGGAGCTTCCTTGAGGGAGCTCGTTTCGGAAGAGGACCTGCATAGGAACCAGGTAGTTTCCAGCGTCCGGGGTTCGCGGCCTCGCGTCCGGGTCCGGGACGCGCGCGAGAGCGAATTCGATCCGATTCGGAGCAATGAACTGGCGGAAATGCGTGCGCACGCCCGCCGCCTCCAACATCTCGAAGTTGAAGACGGCCATGCGGCAGGTCGCCTCGCCTTTCCCAGGGATCAGGTCCGGCATCCTGCCGTAGTGGAACACCGTGTAGTTGTCCGTGTACTCGAAGATTCCGACCCCCTCCCTCGTTGCCGTGGGCGGTTCGAGAATCTCGAGGTTCTTGGTCGAGTGGAGGACGGGCATCATGCTCCCTGGTGCGACGGCCTCGTGCCGTCATCTGGCGGAGTCCGCCGATCTTGGCGGTGCTGCGGCGTCCCGGCGCTCGTGGCGAAGCGTGCGGCTGCCACAGCGCCATCCTCGTCGGTCGCCAGGTGGCCGTCGATCATCGTGATGACCTGCATTCCGGCCGCGCGGGCGGAGGTGACACCGTCGGGAGCGTCGTCGACGGCGAGGCACCGGTCCGGCGCAACGTCGAGGTGGCGGGCAGCCTCGGCGAACAGGTCGGGAGCTGGCTTGCCGTGCATGACGTCCTCTCGTGCGACGACAGCCGCGAACTCGTCCATCAGGCCCAGCGCCTCGATCCCGGGATGGACCAGCAGTCGGCTGGCTCCCGAGGCCACAGCGCAGGGCAGTCCAGCGCGGCGAGCGGCGCGCAGCAGCGAGACGACGCACGCGATAGGGGTGATCATGTGCACGGTGGCCAGCAGATGTGTACGGCTGTGTCTGATGATCTCGTCGTGGGGCAGCAGCTGGCCGCCCGGGAGCGTCGTCAACAGGTCGTGGATGGACAGGCCGACGTGACGGCTATACCAGTCGTGGTCCAGGTCGAGGCCATATGGCTGCAGCGCCGCTCGCAGCGCCTGCTCGTGACTGTCGATCGTGTCGGCGAGGGTGCCGTCGAAGTCGAAAACCAGGGCCTCGACGCCATCGGGAATCGCGGGCACGCAGCTCCTCGTTGGAGCTGAGTCCGGGCCGATCGAAGGGTGCGCCGTCCGACTCATGCCGGCGCCGCATCCCCACGACGGCCGCAGCACATGCACCGGGCCCCGGGGCCCTGCCACGGCTCTCGCACGCAGCCCAGGCCGGTCCTGGCGCCATGGATCCATGCCCGGATCTGCTCGGCAGCCTCGTGCTCGCCGACGCTGCGCCGGTCCACGACTCGGTAGCGTGCCGGATCGGTGGCGGCGACCCGCTCGTAGAGGGCGGCTGCGTCACGCATGAACACGGCCTGCTCAGTCGTAAGGACACATTGGTCGCGCTGTTGCGCGCGCGCAACGGCTTGTGCGGCGTCGTCGGTGACGAGGATCGTGAGGTCGGGAAGCGGCCGGTAGGAGGACGCAAGGTCTAGCAAGGCGGTTGCCGTCCGAAGGGCCGCGTCCGGGTTGTCGGGGTGCAGCAGCAGCGCTTGGCATACCGCTGTGGAGTCGACGCTGCGGCCCTCGGCGACGGCACGTCCGCTGGACAGCGCGGGTACGACGGTGTCCAGGTCATGGCGCTTGATGGCTAGCAGGATGAGTGCATCGGCCAATGGAGCGCCCCCGCGCAGGAACGGGTCCCCGGCGCTGGCCTCGCGCAGCGCGCGAAGCAGAAGTTTGTCTAGTCCCGGACGCCCGGTCGTCCGCTGGGAGAACCCGTCGAGCATCAGCGGCTTGTCGTCGAGGGCGTCGATGGCGCGTTTGGTCAGGTATGTCTTGCCGACTCCGTTGATGCCCTCGGCGGCAATCAGCGGGCCGCGGGTACAGGAGTGGCGTACCTGTGTGGTCGTCATGCGGGCAGGTCCGTTCGGGGACAAGGACAAGGCGCTGTCGGAAGGGGCGGTCCCGAGGGATTTGTCGATGCTGGTTGTGGGGTGTCGGTTACGGAACCCATGCGGTGGCCTCTCGGGCGATGACGGCGGCGTAGCGGTCGAGCGTGGTCTCGGTGTCGCGTTCGGTGAGAACGACGGCAAGGGTGTGGTCGAGGATCTGCGCGGCGCCGCGGCACGGCCGGTCAGGGCTGGTGAACATGGGCCGGGTGTCGCAGGGCACAAGTCGGAAGCTGCCGGTGGAGTTCGGCACTCCCTGCTGCGCGAGATGTTCGGCGAACGCCCGAGGGTTCGGCAGGTCGATGTGCAGCAACGGGGCGAAGCCATTCCACTCCTCACCCGCAGCTGGGGCGAGGGCGGCCAAGCCGGGTGTCTGTTCCAGGGCGTGCAGCACCCGGCGGGTCTGTTCCTGGCGCAGCTCGACCAGGTGCGAGATCCTCCGGAGGTTGGCCAGGGCGATCGCGGCCAAGGGGGCGGCGAGGCGGGAGTTGGTTGCCAGGCGGCTCAGCGGGGCTTCGCCCGCCGGAGCCTGCTGCCAATGGCTGCGGAACGCCCTCGCGTGCTCCGCCACCTCGTGGTGGGTGGTGAGCAGGAAGCCGCCTTCTCCGCTCCACAGGATCTTGCCGTCCTTCATGCTGAAGCAGCCAGCAGTGCCCGCCGTGCCCGCCCGCTGCCCGTCGCGCGTGGTGCCGGCGGCCTGCGCAGTGTCCTCGACGACGTCAAGGTCGTGCTCGGAGGCGAACGACGTCAGGTCTGTTGGGTTCCCCATCCGGCCCCACAGGTGTACCGGGATGATCGCCCGGGTTCGTGAGGTGACCTTCCGGGCGGCGTCGTCGTAGTCCAGGTCCAGGGTGGCCGGGTCGCTGTCGACGAACACCGGCGTTGCCCCGAGAGCGTGCAGCGGCGCCACCGTCATCACGACGGTCAGCGCCGGAACGAGAACTTCGTCGCCCGGGCCGATACCGCAGGCAGACAAGGCTGCGTGCAGAGCTGCGGTGCCGGAGGCGACCGCCACGGCGTGCGGGACACCGAACGCAGTCGCCAGTTCGCGCTCCAGTTCCGCGGCGACCGGTCCGCCGCTCGGGTCAGGCATCTGCCGGAGTGCCGCGCCGAGCCGATCTTCGAGTGCCTGTGCGTCGCCGGGGGTGTGCGGAATCGTCATCGGGCAGCCCCCTCGTTCAGCAGCAGCTGCGGCATGCTTGGCACGAGGGGCCACATGTTCACGCAGTCTCGGCTGAAGAGTGAGCAGTCCGTGCACTTCGGCCTCGTGGCGAACAGCGTGCGCGCGTCGCCGTCTCGGATGGTGCTTCGCCGTTCGGACGTGGTGGCGGCGATCCGGCGATCGGAGGGGCAGTCCCAGACCGAGCCGTCGGGCTGGATGAAGAACAGGCGAGCGCCGCCGAAGCAGTCGGGGACATGTCCGCTGTCGTGGGTGGAGATCGCGGCGACAAAGCGCTGGACGTACGAGGGGTCGGGCAGGTTCAGCCCGTGGGGGTCGCTGTAGAGGCGGTCGAGCTGCTCGCTGACGTCGGCGACGTCGCCGGAGGTGTGGGACATCTGGTGAAAGAGCTTGTGGTCGGGCGCGAGGGAAATCGGTTGCGGCACGTAGTAGTCCACGCCGAGGTCGGCGGCCAACCGCGCCACTTCGGTGATCTCTTGCGGACGTGATCGCGTGACCACGGTGTAGATCCCGACCCTGGGCGCGGCCCGTCCGGCGCGGACGCGGAGCAGAGTCTTGATGCCATCCAGGACGTCGTGGTAGCCGAAACGGCCCGACCGCGAGGGTCGCATCCGGTCGTTGGTGTCCGCGTCCGCGCTGTCGAGCGATACGGACACGCCGTCGACGCCGAGGTCGACGAGGCGCTCGGCCACGTGCGGGCGGGTGAGCGGGACACCGTTCGTCGCGATGACGACTTGGCAGCCCGCGTCCTTGATCAGGGAGATGACTCCGAGCGTGCCGGGCCAGTCGAGCGGCTCGCCGCCCGCGATAACCACCCTCTCGACGTCCGAGCCGGCCAGCGTGCGCGCGAACGCTGTCACAGCCTCGGCGGACAGGTCGGTGCGGGACAGGTGCGACAGGACACCTGCCTGCCCCGGCGGGTTGTCCTTGTGCTCCTCGATGGTGCCGAAGTAGCAATGCGGGCACGCGAACGCACACGGGGAACGCAGGCCCCACAGCAACGTCACGTCACGAGGCATGGGCGGCCTGCCGATCCAGCAGCGTGGTCACGATGTCCTCGACGGCGGCGGCAGTGTCCTGCGGGGACAAGTCGCCCACGTCAACGAGGGTGTACCGCCCGGGATCGTCATCCGCCGCCGCCCGGTACAACGCGTCGATCTGTTCGATCACCCGTACGTCCGGGGGCACCAACGGATGCCCGATCCGGTCGGCGAAGCGCGCCGCACACACCGTGGGGTCACCCGTGAGCAGGATGGTCACGTCCGGGAACGCCCTCCACCGCCGGAGACTCGAGAGCACGTGCCGCACCACCGCTTCCGGCGACGCCTCCGAATACTGCGAGCACAGGATCGCCGCCTGGTACACAGCGACGGAGTCCACGGCGCGGTCCTCGATGATCACGTCGACTCCGGCCAGGTCTCGCTCAGCCAGGCGCTCGGCCTTGCGGACCTGCAGCGCGAGCAGAGCGAGGGTCTCCACGACCGGGTGGCCCGTGCGCAGGAACGGGTCGCCCTCGGCGCTCAACGCGGCGATCACCAGCCCGGGTAGCGTGTCGCCGGGCTGGTCGGTCAGCTCATCCAGTAGCAGACCTCGCGCACCGAGCGTGGCGGCGACCGAACGGGCCGCGCTCGTCTTCCCGACGCCGTTGATACCTTCGATGCTCACCCACAGCGGCGTGGCACCAGGTATCGGCGTGGTGATCGACATCGTCATGATGGCCTCCTGCAGACGTAGAGCAGTTCCGTGGCGACCTCGGGAACGGCGACGGCGGAGACCGCGTCCAGCAGCGCCTTGGGCACGCGTTCGACCAGGTCGCGGTACCAGATGGCTGCGGTGTCCCCGTAGCGGTCCGTGAGCGCGGTCGCCAGGACGTCCGGTGCGGGCGGCAGCAGGCCCAGCACGTTCTCGATGACCAGGCCCGTCTCGCCGATGACCTGCTCGACCTCGTCTCGCGACCACTCGTAAACATGGACGCGGTACTGCAGCGGGCGCGGCGGGGGGCCGACGGCTGCGGGGGGTGGACAGGTAGAGCACTCCGCCCGGCGCCAGCGCGGCGGCGGTGTTACGCAGGCTCTGCGCGCCGAGTTCGAACGGCAGATGCTCCAGTGCCGAGGTGTAGAGCGCGATGTCGAACGACGGCAGCGCTGGCCAGGGCTGGGCCACGTCGCATTCCACCAGGTCCACGGGGAACGGGTCGCCGTACCTCGCGCGCAGAGCCTCGATCCGCTCGCGGGCCTCATCGAGGTTGTCCACGCTGATGTCCAGTCCGACGTATCGCGCGATCTTCGGCGCGTAGCGGTAGAGCAGCGGCAGCGCCAGCCCGCGGCCGCAGCACACATCCAGCACCCGCGAGTCCGGCGCGCACTGCTCAGCGACGATCAGGTGCTGCAGGAGGTTCATCAGGCCCGACGCCTTGGCTTCACCGCGGCCCAGTGCGTGGTAGAAGTCGTCCATCTGGTTCGTGCTGTAGGGCCCCACCATCGGGGTTCCTGGCCGGGTCGCGTACTGCTCCGGCAGTTGCGCAGCGTTCATCGATGTGCTCCCTGTGGATCGTCCAGGTGGAGTGCCGGCGCCGCCGTGACGGCGTACCGGCGCGGGTCCGGCCCGCCGGAGTACGTCCGGTTCTGCCCGCTCATCCGTGGTCTCCGCGTTCGTTGGCTTCGACCTCGGATTCGCTGAGCGCGGAGCGGCCCCGCAGCGAGGCTGGCACGATCAGGTCCTCGCTGGTCAGGACCGGCTCGTTCCACGGGAAGACGACCCAGTCCAGCGTGTCCCACACCCACGTGTCCGGTGTGAAGGCCGACGCCTTGCTGCGGCAGAGCGCTGCGGCACGCACGGCAGCCGGCGCCAGGTGCGTAGCCAGCCACGGAATCACCGCGCGATAGGTCGAGCCGGTGCCGCAGATGTCGTCGACCAGCAGCACCCGGGCACCGTGATGCGCCGCCAGCGCCGCATCGGGTTCCTTCGGCAGCTCGACCTTCCCGGTCGCGGGAACGTGCAGGTCGTCGCTGTGATTATGGCGGGCCGTCAGCTCGACAACCGGCACGCTGTAGTGGCTGGCGAGCAACTGGGCCAACGGAACTCCCCCGCGCGCGATCCCGACCACCACGTCGGGCGTCGGCTCCTGCCCGGCGATCAACGCGGCAGCGGAGGCGAAGGCGTCCTGCGTGAGGCGCCAGATGCGCCGGTGCTCGAAAACGCGCTGTATCACCGCTTTGTCGATGTTCTTGGTCATCAGCCGACCTGCCATGTGCCGGTGGCGAAAGTGAGAAACTGTTGGGAGAGAACGGGGTCACTGTGAAACCGGCCGCCGGCCTGATGTGTGGTGGTGCGGGCGGTTTCCATCTGCACTCCCCGTACGCTCATGCACAGATGCGTGCCGCGCACGGTGACAGCCACGTCCGTGCTCTCGATCAATGCAGCGATCTCATCCGCGACTTGCCGCGTGAACCGCTCCTGCACCTGAAGGCGGCCCGCATGCCGCTGCGCGATCCGGCCGAACTTCGACAGGCCCAGCACCTCGCCATCGGGCACATAGCCGACAGCGACGTCGAGGTGCATGGGCAGCAGGTGGTGCTCGCACAACGACCAGACGCTCATGCCGCCGATCACGACCAACTGGCCGCTCAGGCTGCTCTCGATGAAGCACGTCGGCGCGGCCGACGAGTCCGGGGAGAGAAAAGTGCTCCACCACGCGGCGACTCGGTTCGGCGTGTCCACCAGTCCGTCCCGTGCGGGGTCTTCACCGAGTGCGGCCAGGAGCTGGCTAACGAGATCGGCGACGCGCTCGGTGTCGACCGGCCCCGGCGGGGTCGGCTGGAGCTGCGGTGCCAAAGCCAGACTCCCGCCGACCGCAGGGCTGCAGACGGTGTTGGTCATAGACGTTTCCTCGCTTCCGCGTGACTGGAGAAACTGGGCTGGGCACGACGAAGGTCGAATATGTACGCGCGCCGGGAAGGCGCCCCGCCGGGAAATCCGCGACGACCCGGACGGTCCTCATCAGACATTCAGCCGTAGCCTTCCGATGCACTTGCTCCGGAATAATTGGTACGTAGGAAAGTTGGCCTTCGTACTCGGCGATACTCGGTTGGCATCATCGGGCACCGGTCAGGATGTGGAGCCGAGTTGACACGTTCCACCCTCGGGCGGTTGCCGGGTCGTAGAGCGCGTCCATGCCGGCCAGTACTTTCTCGCGGGCGGTGCCCTCCGGCATCACCCACACCGGGTCCAGTTGGTATTCCTTGACGAGCTGGGCGATCTCGTCGAGATCATGATCGGGGTCGGTAACGACGAACTTGAACGCCGCACGACCAGTCCCGGCCAGCGCGGCGAGCGCATCGGGCTTGATCCGAACTCCATAGGACATACCGGAGTTCGCGAGTTTTGGGCTCACCACCCACAGATCGACCAGGGGCACCAGTTCGGGGATGGGTATCCTCGTTCCGTTGGTCTCGACCTGCACCCGCGATGGTCCAACGCCGCGGGCGACGGCGACCATGGCAGGTTGCTGCAGCATGGGTTCCCCGCCGGTGAGCACCACCAGGTCCACGGCGCGTTCGCGCACCCACGACACCAGTCCGGTGACGGGGACTCTCTCGCTGACCTCGGTCGGGTTGTACTTTGTCCAGTCCCAGCTTTCCGGGGTGTCGCAGAAGCCGCACCGGAGGTTGCAGTGAGAGAACCGAACGAACGCGCAGCGCTGACCGGTCCATGGGCCCTCGCCTTGGAACGACTCGAACTTCTCGGTGAGGATCGCGGTGCCCTGCACGCGCTCGGGCAGCAGCGCAGGGGCGTTCACGCTGCCCCACCCCGTTCCCACAGTCCTGTGGTGGTTCCCGACTCGATTCGTGCGGACACGAGGCGACCGCGGATCTTCGGCTCGAGGTTGTCGACGAACCAGTGGGCGAGGTGGGCGACCAGCGCGGGACCCGCGCGGCGTAGCCCCTCATCGGTGCCGACCGCACGCAGGTGTGCCGCGAACGGCTTCAGGTCACCGAAGTCGGTGACGAAACCGAATTCGTCGAGGTCGTCCGCTCCCAGGACCAGCGTGATGTCGCCGTGGCCGGTCGGAAAGGTCTTCGAGATCGTGATCTCGCCGGTGACGCCGTCACAACGAGCCGAGGTGGTCGTCGTCTCCGACACCACCATTGCGACCAGCATGATCGGCGCAGCCGATTCGATGGTGTCCCGGAACCACTCGGCGAGGTGAGCAGTGAGATGTTCACACGTCGGGTGGAAGGGGACCCGGTCGTTGAGGAGACGGTGGTCGAATGTCTCGGCGAGGTAGTCCCCCAGGGCTGACAAGCTCTCTCGTGCGCCGTCACGTACGAGCGCCGAGGCAGTAACCGAATAGTTGTGCCCGTGGTTGCGGTGACATTTGTGACTGTCCGGCAACAGCCTCAGTTCGTGGCTGGCACTGAAGTCAAACCTTTCTGAGATGGTGATCTGCTCGTCTGCGAGGGAATTCTCGCTCGTAGCCTTTGCCTTCATGTGGCCCTCCTTCCTCGGTCCTGCAGAACGAAACTTGGCCGACGTGAGCCGGCTGGCACGTCCCTCGTCAGGAGACCCGGGGTACCGCGCCGGTCGGCTGTCCGGTGGCAGCCGCGTGCCTGCCGGAGGTGGCCCCACGAGGTCCGTCGTCGGCGATCAGGTGCCGGTGGGCGGTGGTCCACACCGAACAGGGGTGGCGGCGAGGACGTCGCCACCCGGAGCACTGTGGGCATCGGCCGTGTTCATCAGGGTGGTGCGCGGCGAGCAAGTCTCGCCAACCGGTGGTGAGCCGCGAGATCTCCGTGTTGGCAAGGGCGGCGCGGGACGGCTCATCGCCGTCGGCCACGAGCTGGTCCAGGTAGTCCAGGCGGCCGTACACCGCATCGCGCATGGTGCCAGCGAGAATTTCATCCATCGTGCTGCTCCCTGTCGAGCCGGGTGTCGGACTGGCGAGTGGTGGGCGGTGACGGCTATGGCCGGGCCAGCGGCCAGAGGCGAGTGTGCAGGTCCGGTGGCACCAGTTCGCCCAGCCGAACACCGGCGGCCTGGACATGGTGGGCGGCGTTCTCGAAACGGGCGCAGGGCCACGATTGGGTGGAGCAGAGCGGGCACGCACGCGGATCGTCCGGCGGCGGCAGGTGCGCGGACATGTCGTCGATCGCCTGGGCGGCCCGGCCGACCGAGCTGTCGGCCGGGACGATGACGGCGACGATCTCGCGTATCCCGCCCATGATTCACGTCGGACCGGTCGGGGTCTGGTAGACCGGCAGGCGACGTCGGCCGCACTCGACGTCAGTAACCAGGTCGTCGAAGCCGGTACACAACTCGCCGAGTTGGTGCAGAGCCAACCGGGCCCACGTGGACGCGGCCGGGCCAGTGGCGTTGTTGGTGATCAGACGGGAGCGGGCCCATACCGATGCGAGCCGGTCAACGAGTTGGCCCAGGGTTTCGGTGTTCAGCACCGTGGCGCGGGCTTCGCCGAACTCGACGGCCGCCCAGCGATCGATCTGCTCGATCAACACCGCGCAGGCGGTCTCCCGCGCGGCGAGCGTGCGAGCAGCGGCGGCCATCACGTGGTCGTCGGCGTGGGGATCGTGGATGAGTTGGAAGGCCTGCGCGCGCATGTGATGCTCGGCGGCCAGCTTCGCAGCGACCGCGATCACTACGTCGCGGTCGCCGGCTTCACCGGGGTGGCTAAACGCTCGCACCACTGTCGCGGCACGCGGAATCTTGAGGCGCCGGTGGCCCTGGTGGTGTTTAGCGGAGACGGGATCGTGTTGCATCACGACACTGGAAATGTGAATCACTCCTTTGGAGGTGGCGTTGGGAGCCGCTCGCCCGGGGGAGCCCCAGATGCTGGCCCGTCACGTGATCGGCCGGTGTGCAGACCGGACAACCGGGCGGTGGCGAACGCGAGGGCACGGGCCAGAGCTTGGTCGTGGCCGTCGGCGGGCAGTAGCTCGTGCGGTAGCCGCATCTCGTGCAGGACCCGGCTGACGTAATGATCGGCCAACACGCGGAAGTCACTGTGGGAATCGCGGATCTTGTACCCGCCCGGGGCCGTGCTGGGGTCCAGAGTGGTGCACAGCATCAGGTCGTAGTGGCGGCTGTGCGCCTTGACCAGGGATTCCAGGTCGGCCACGGCGGCGATGTCGGGCTCTTCGTTGCGGTAGGCCAATGCGGCGCGGTAGTAACCCAAGGCATCGGGAACGGCACGGTCGACCAGGACCACATCCGCGTGCAGCCACGCCTCCAGCTCGTTGCTGATCCCTCGGGTGATGATCCACAGGGTGGAGGTGAAGGTGTGGTTGAACGCGATCGGCAACCCAAGGCGCTGTGCTTGTTCCCCAAGACCAGTGACAGTGGCGACGTCGATGTCCTGCAGCCGGAGTTCGTGCGCGAGGCGGGCCACAAAGGTGGATTTGCCCGTGGAATGGGTACCAAGCACGCCGATGGTGATCGGCCTTTCGAGTGAAACGCTCACCACAGTTCTCCTCGCCGATCGGGCTCGTCGGCTCGGTCGAAGCCGGGCAGCCGCGCGACGCGTACCGACCCCGGCCAGTCCAGGCCGGACTGTTCGGCCAGGGCGAGCAGCAGCGTCACAAGGGCCTCCTGACGTGATGTCCGGTGAGCTGATTGCCATGTGACCAGGAACACCTATGCTCACGGAATGGGGCAAATCCGCGACAGCGTGTGGTTGGACCTTGTTGCCCCCTCCGTGACACGCACAGCGCCAGGAGCCCACGATGACGGACGACACGGCCGAGACCACGGCCGGCGGCGGGGACGTCGAGCCCGCAGCGGCCCTGCTCGCCGAGGAGATCCGGCGCCGCCGTCTCGCGGCCGACCTCAGCCACGCCCAGCTCGGGGTGAAGATCGGGTACTCCCGGCAGTACGTGTCGCTTGCCGAGCGGCCTCGCAAGGGCCTGCCCTCCGCCGACCTGGTTCGCGCCCTCGACCACGGCCTGGGCGCAGACGGCGCGCTGCTCGGCCTGCGTGAGGAAGCCGAAAACGCCAAGCAAGCACGGCGCCGCTCCCGCACCGGCGCGCTGGTGGCGGGGATATCGATCCCGGTCCCCGGCCCGCCGCCCGCCGGTGTCCCCGGGCTCGCCTTGGGCACCGGGCGTAGCTCCGAGGACGAGGTTGCGGTGCAAGCACCGGCGGGCCGGTTCTTCACCGGCACCGAGATCGCGGCCAGGGCGTATCCGGCCAGCGACGACGGCCGCATCCTCGCCACCGTGCCGACCGGGTTCGCCGACGATCCGTTCCTGCGGCGGCCCCGGCGTGGACTGGTCGTCGGCGTCACCCAAGGGGACGGGCACGGTCCCGGCCTGTTCGGGCTGGACACCCGGCAGGCTCGCCGCCGCCTCGCCGGGACACCCGATCAGGCGCGGCTCTTGATGTCGCGTGCCTACGCGCTCGACGACCTCACCCTCGGCATCCTCTGGGCGGTGGCCAACCTCGACGAGGCACTGCTGGACGACGACGGGCCCTTGGACGACAGCCGGGGGCAACTGGCCGCCTACGAGCGATTGCCCCGTTCCGCGGCCGGGCGGGAGATCGCCGGCGACCTCGCGCCGGTGTCGCAGATGTGGCTGGGCTCGCAGTTCTGCGCCAGCCACATCCTGCGCCACACCGAAAAACTCACCGACATCCCGGCGTTCTGGACCCGCGAGCAGCGCGGCGAAGAAGCCAGCACCTGGCTGTTGTTCGCGCACAAGTACGCCTACCTACGTCAATCCGGCGGCGCACGCCCCGGATCGGATACTGCGCCCACCCGCGCGTTCTGCATCCCACCATCGGCCGTGGCTGACTCCAGCCGTCCCGAACGGATCATGCTGCTGCTCGCGATGGCGCTGATGGAGTCGTTCGGTATCACCGTCAACGTAACTGCGGAGCCCGAATACGCCGCCGTCCCCGGCTTCGTCTTCGACGGCCAACGGCACGCAATCGTCGCGAACTGGGTCGGCACCGACGGCATCTGGCAGGTCGACGTCACCGACACCTCGCCGCTGCTGCGCGAGTTCGCCGACGCCACCGGATACGCCCGCGCCCACTCGATCGCCGCCGCCGAGACACCGGACGAACGACTGCGGGCGTTGGCGGAGTACCTCGACCTCGATTGGGCCTGGCTGGTCCGCCGCTGCGCCGAACTCGGCGAGTACGGCAGCAGCGGCATCGCCCAACCCCGCAGCCGCCTGCTGTCCACCGACGGCGTCGATCAAGCCTGCCGCTTCCTCGCACAGGCCGTTCACTGCTGAACTGAGACCAATCCAGAGGCGAAGCAAGCAGCCCAGCGTCGTGGGCGAGGTGACGCCTAACGTCGCGCTAGGCTGCCTCACCGATCCCACATCGACCCAGGGAAGGGGCGTCCTGTGCCCGAATTCTCCACCAACTCGGCACGCCGCGTGGTCCTGTTCGGGTTGGGCGGCACGATCGCCATGACCTCCACTTCGGGCGGCGGTGTGGTGCCTGCGCTGTCCGCAGATCAGCTCGTCGCGGCCGTGCCCGGCCTGGCCGAGTCGGGCATCTCCATCGAGGTGGAGGACTTCCGCCGGGTCCCCGGCGCGTCCCTGACCATCGACGACCTCACCGCGCTGGCCACCGCGATCGAAGCGCGGCTCGTCGCGGGCGTGGACGGCGTGGTGATCACCCAAGGCACCGACACCATCGAGGAAACCGCCTACCTGCTCGACCTCGCACACACCCGGCCGGAACCGGTCGTGGTCACCGGAGCCATGCGCAACCCCACCTTGGCCGGGGCCGACGGGCCAGGCAACCTACTGGCCTCCATCCAGACCGCCGCCAGCCCGGACGCCCGAGACCTCGGCGCACTGGTGGTGTTCGCCGACGAGATCCACGCCGCCGCCCGCGTCCGCAAAACCCACTCCACCAGCGGCCACACCTTCGCCTCCGCGAACGGCGGACCCCTTGGCTACGTCGTGGAAGGCCAAGCCCGCGTCCTCAACCACCCAACAAGCCGCACCACCATCCCGGCAGCTGTCGAACCCCGTTCAGTCGACGTCGCGCTGGTCACGGTGGTGCTCGGCGACACCGGCGCCCTGCTGCGCCCAGTCGCCGGCACTTGCGACGGGCTGGTCGTGGCCGGGTTCGGCGTCGGCCACGTCCCCGCCACTGTCGTGGACACGCTGACCGAACTGGCTGCGGCGATGCCCGTGGTGCTGGCCTCCCGCACGGGAGCCGGATCGGTGCTCTCCCGCACCTACGCCTTCCCTGGATCCGAATCCGACCTGCTGGGCAGGGGCCTGATCTCCGCAGGCTTCCTCGCCCCCTTCAAGGCCCGCATCCTGCTGCATCGCCTCCTGGCGAGCCGACACGACCTTGCCAGTATCCGCGCCACGTTCGCCCGCGCCGGCGGCTACGCCAGCCTCGATCAGCAACCCGACCATGCCAACACCACCGTCCCGGGAGCCGCCCGTGCGTAGCCATGAATTGACTCTTGGCCGCAGTTTCGCCGTCGCCTTCGACCACGGAGACCACTTCTTCACTGCCCTCACCGACTTTTGCCGCGACAACGGGGTGCGTCAGGGCTACATCCCCGGCTTCATCGCCGGATTCAGCGAGGTCCAGATCGTCGGCACCTGCGACAAACTCGACGACCCGAACGCACCCGTGTGGACCAAGGTCCACCTGACCAACGTCGAAGCCTTCGGCGGCGGCACCCTCGCCTACGACCCAACCAACAACAGCGTCGCGCCACACATCCACGTCGCGGTCGGCCTCAAAGAACACAGCGCCGTCGGCCACACCAGCCACCTCCTTGGCGCACAAGTCCAGTTCCTCACCGAGATGCTCGTCATCGAAGTCGCCGCTCCCCAGATGCACCGCGTCCGCCAACCCGACCTCTACGACGTTCCGCTTCTGCGGTTCGACCCCAACTGACCTGCTCGACAGACCTGTCGAGGCCAAACGGGTCGGATAGTCGCGCCGGACGGCAGCTCGATGCCAACGACCGCAATAGGTTCCGGGCATGAAGACGGTAGAAGTCCCGGTATGGCTCGCGGTCGTCGTCGCACTCGGCGCACCGCTAATACGGCAACCGCAGTCTGGGATGTTTGATGCGTTGTCGCTGGTAGTAGTTGTGGCGGTGTAGGTGCCGAAAACTCCATCCGTACAGGTCAAGCGGCGTGGTGATATTCGTGGAGGATGCCGCCGAGTCGATCTTGTCGCCGGATGTCGAGATGTTCGAGTGCGTGTGGTTTTGTGATGGGTGGGGGAAGTGATCGTTGTGGTGCTGCGGCGTGTAAGGCGCGGTGGGGTCGGTGCTGGTTGTAGAAGTCTTCGTACTCGCGGAGCGCATGTAGGAGATGTGCTTGGTTGAGGATGAGGGTGCGGTCGAGGAGTTCGGTTCGGCAGGTGCGGATCCAGCGTTCGATGATCGCGTTGGACCGAGTCGTCGAATGCACCCGATGGAGCCGGTGAGCAACGAGTTGTGCGGGTGACGCATCCGTTCCATCCGTTGCGTGGGCAGGAGTTCGAGTTCGTGGCGCGCCGCAACAACTGGGGTGAGGATCGGGTCTGCTTCCATGATGAGCGCGGTGAGCTGAAGTCCCTGCCCACGGCTTGGACCGACGTGGTGGAGCCGGATCCGTTCGTGGTGATGGCGGCCGGCCGTTCGCCGTTCCGGATCCAGGACCTGCTCGCGTTGGCCGATGTGCTGGCGAGCCTGCGTCCCTGACCGTCTGAGCTTGATCCACGTGTCAACCAGATTGCGCCGCGAATGTCAGGGCAACTATGCCGACAATGGTCATCATTCGTTGCTCACGGAGGCACACGACCGAGTGAATAGCGGTTGTCCTGCTGGAGAAGTACAACATCGCATGGTTAGAGTCACCGCCCATCGCGTCAAAGTTAGATAGACAAGATCATGGTGGTGGAGCAGGCATGGGCAGGCGACGGGCAGACCCGAAAGCCGAGACGTTGCGTGAGTCGCGAACACTGAACCCGCATCCGGAGTCGGTGGCCGACGAGCGGTTCACCGACTCGGAGTTCTTCGACGCCCGCGACCTCGTGCAAGTCAAGTACGAGATGGTGCGCCGGGTCGAAGTCGACGGTGTCTCGGTGACGACCGCGGCGGCGGCGTTCGGGTTCTCCCGGCAGAGCTACTACCAGGCCGCGGCCGCGGTGGCCGAGAGCGGACCAGCCGGCCTGGTTCCCGCCAAACCGGGGCCCAAGGGTCCGCGCAAACTCACCGACGAGGTCGTCGACCATCTCGAGGAACTCCTGGCCGCCGACCCCACGCTGCGATCGTCGGCGCTAGCAGAGCTGATCCAGCAGCGGTTCGGCACGCGCGTGCACCCACGCTCGATCGAGCGGGCGCTGGCTCGCCGCCACACGGAATCCAAGGAGCGACCCAAAAGCAGCCCCTGACATCCCCACCCACGGCGCGGACACCGCCGCGCGATACGAAGAACTACGCGCGGCGGTGCTGTCCGGCCACGGCGAGGGATGGCGGCTGGGCTGGGGCGTGCTGACCGGCCGCGGCATGGCTGCCTGGACCACGGCGCAACAACAGATTCCCGTTGCCGCACAACAGGATCCAGAACCTCGCCCCGCCCCGACGACGGCCGCGCTGACCGGCCATGCCACCGAACTGGTGCGGGTGTTGGCCGGCATGGCACTGGCAGCGCTGCGGCCCGAACACGATCACCCCGCACGCGATCAAGGAGAAGACTGTGAACACCAGCGCCGCCAGCGCGGCGGGCAAGGTCACCCACGAGCACCTGCGGCGTGACGCCTACCTCTATGTCCGTCAATCCACGCTGAAACAGGTCCTGTCCAACACCGAGTCGACCGCGCGGCAGTACGCGCTGCGCGGCCGGGCGGTCGCACTCGGCTGGGCCGAGTCGCAGATCATCGTCATCGATACCGACCAGGGCCAGTCCGGCGCCTCAGCCGCGGACCGGGAAGGGTTCCAGCGACTGGTCGCCGATGTCGGCATGGGACACGCCGGGATCGTGCTCGGTTTGGAAGTCTCCCGGCTGGCCCGCAACAACACCGACTGGCACCGGCTGCTGGAGATCTGCGCGCTGGCCGGCACCCTCATCCTGGACGAGGACGGCCTCTACGACCCGGCGAACTTCAACGACCGGCTCCTGCTCGGTCTCAAAGGGACAATGTCCGAGGCCTTATGTGGACGTCCACATAAGGCCTCCTATGCGAACCCGTCCGTTATGCCGACCTGGCGGGGGAAGTTGTTTGCTCCCAGCAAAATCTGGCTACCAAGTTCGTTATAGTCACAGACCGTTGAGGAACGCGAGGATGGTGTCGGGGGGTTGGTAGCGGCCTGGTGGTGCGTCGCGGGGTGCGGTTCGGGCCAACGCCCGCTCCTTGAGTGCAAGATCGGCATGGATGTAAACCTGCGTGGTGGCCGTGTTTTCGTGTCCCATCCACAACGCGATGACGGAGATGTCAACACCGGCGTGGAGCAGCCGCATCGCGGCGGAGTGCCGCAGGACGTGAGGTGAGATCTTCTTCTCACCCAAGGTGGGACAGGATCGCGCTGCAGTGGCTGCATGTATGGAAACCCGGCGCTGCAAGGCATCCCGGCTCATGGGGCCGCCGCGGCGGGTCGGAAACAACGGGTCGGCAGGCAAACCAGCGCGTTCGGCAAGCCAGGCACGAAGCACCATGACGGCGCCAGCGGTGAGTGGGGTAATCCGCTGTTTTCTGCCCTTGCCCAGACAACTGACGTGCGCGCCGGTGCCCAGGTGGAGATCACTGATCCTCAGGCGGGTGAGTTCGGTGGCGCGCAGCCCGGTCTGGCAGGCCAGCATGAGCAGGGCGTGGTCGCGGCGTCCGGTCCAGTTGCTCGGGTCCGGGGCGGCCAGCAGCGCGGTGATCTCGTCCTCGGTGAGGTAGGTGATCAGGGTGCGGTCGAACCGTTTGGGTGGGATTGCCAGGACCCGCTGGATGACCGCGGCCTGGTCGGGATGGTGCAGCGCTGCGTAGCGGAACAGCGAGTGGATGGCTGCCAGTCGGGCGTTGCGGGTGCGGACGCTGTTGCCGCGGTCGGTTTCCAGATGGGTCAGGAACGCGCCGATCAGCGGAGCGTCCAGATCGGTGATGTCCATAGTGGAGGGTTGTTTGCCGGTCTGTTTCTCGGTGAAGATCAGCAATAGCTTGGCGGTGTCGCGGTAGGCGGCGATCGTGTGGCCGCTGGCCTGGCGTTGCCGGGCCAGTCGGTCGGTGAAGAATGCTTGCAGGGTCGGGGCCAGAGTGCCGCTCATGCGCCACCTGCCAGGTGTTCGGCCAGGCGCTGCCCGGCCAGGGCCATCAGTTCCGGTGCGGCAGAGAGGTACCAAAATGTGTGTTTCGGGTCGGTGTGGCCCAGGTAGGTCGACAGCCTGGGCATCATGGCCGGGATGTCGGCGCCCTGGCGGTACCAGTCCAGCACGGTCGCGACCGCAAAACTGTGCCGGAGGTCGTGGATTCGTGGCCGGCAGGACGCTGAGCGGCGTGTGATCCCGCACCCCTCGGCCAGGCGGGCGAAGACAAGGCTGATGTTGCTGTGTAGCAACCGTGTCCCCCTGCTGGAGAGCAACAGTGCTGGGCTGGCCGGTCGTGGCAGCCGTTCCTGCCGACACTGTCGATAGCGGGTCAGGGCTCGCATCGCGCTGGGGTGCAAGGGAACCAGGCGGTGTTTGCCGAACTTGGTGTCACGCACCATCAGCAATTCGTGCTCGACGTCGAGATCCTCGTCATCAAGGGCGATCGCTTCACTGATCCGCAGGCCGCTGATCGCCAGCAGGCTGATCAGGCTTTGGTAGGTGGCGGCCCGAAGGCGCGGACGCAGCATGGCCGCGGCCTGGATGAGTGACCGGATCTCAGCCTCGGAATACAAGTACGGAGTAGCCCGGCAGGGCCCCACGGCGTGGATCACCCCGGCCGGCGGAACCTCCACACAGGGGTCAAGGCTGTGCAGGTAGGCGGCGAAGCCGCGCACCACGCTGACGCGGATCGCCAGCCAATGCAGGGATGTCCCAGCGGGTAGCGTCGCCCAGGCCAACGCGTTCTCGGTGGTGATGGTGTCGATGCCGTCGTGTTCGAGGTAGTCGACGAACTGACCCAGCAAGCGGCCGGCGTTGGCCAAGCGGAAACCCACAGCGCGACGCAAATCCAAGTAGTCCGCGAGCGCGCGGCGCAGCGGGGGACGTGACTGTGTCATGCCGCCTCACCTGGCCAAGGCCGGGCCAGTGCCCGTAGCGCCTCGGTATCAACCTTCGCGTAAATCGCGGTGGTCAGCGGGCGAACATGTCGTAGAGCTTGGCCGATGTCGCTCAGCGAGCCACCTCCACGCAGCATGGCGGTGGCCGCCGAGTGCCGCAGCCGATGAGCGTGCACCACGCCAATACCAGCCCGTCGGCCCGCGGAGGCCACCGCAGTCGTGACAGCGCCGGTGCTCAACGCCCGATACGGAGCCTGCGCACGAACGAACACCGTCCGGCCCTGGGCAGCGGCAGGGCGTCCGTTGCGCAGATAGGCGACGATCTTCTCCCCGACATCAGCCGGCAGCGGCATCCGATCACGCCGATTACCCTTGCCCCACACCGTGATCTCACCGAGTCGCCAGTCGATGTCGTCTAATCCCAACGCGGCGACTTCACCAGCGCGCAGCCCGAGCCGAAACAGCAACGTGAGGATCGCCAGATCCCGCCGCCCTGTCGAGGTCTGCTGATCACACGAGGCCAGCAACGCGACCACCTGGTCGGCTTCCAGCGCTTGAGGCAGACCTCTCAGCGTCCAGCCCGCTACCGAAGGCACGGCTGTGGCCAGCGGCTGGTCGATGACACCTTCCAGATACAGAAACGTAAGCAGGGACCGGAGAGCCGTCACGATCCGCTGAGCAGACCGAGGCCGCTTCCGACACTGCACCACCACGAACGCGGCCACCTCACCCGCGGTCAAGCGCTCCAGATCAACGTCATCTTCGGTCTTGTTCGCCCTCTCTAGCAGGAACGGTTGTACCAGGCGCACATTCAGCGCGACCGTCGTTTGGGCCAGTCCTCGCTCAGTGGTGAGGTAGTCGCGATAGCGGACCAGTAACTGCTCCACCGGGGTTGTCGCGGCCGCAGGGACCCACGCTGAAACCACCCCCAGATGCTGCAGGTAGCCCACCAGCGGCCGCAGCGCTCGTGCGGTGCGCTCGTTGACGTAGCCGGCCGCGCGGCGGTAAACGAAGTAGGTATCCACCGTCGCGGGGGTCAACTCCGACGTCTCCAGACCCTCCCGAGCCAGCCATCGGCTCAGGTGCGCCATCAACCGCACATGCGCCGCCGCGGTCAGCGGCGTGTAACCCAATCGCTCCAGCTCAGCCCGGTAACCATCAGCATAAGGAGCTAACGGTAGGCACACCCGAGCCCAACACGGAACTGTCGTCATGACCTTCTCCTCTCCATCAAGGTGTTGAGCGAAAAGGAGACGCTGATCAAGGACGCTGATTACGCCGAACTTGGTAGCCAGATTTTGCTGGGAGCAAACAACTTCCCCCGCCAGGTCGGCATAACGGACGGGTTCGCATAGGAGGCCGAACTGCATTTCCTGAAAGCGCGGTTGCGGGGCGGGGTGTTGTCCAAGGCCCGACGCGGCGAGCTGGTCCAGGCCCTGCCGGTCGGCCTGGTCTATGACCCCGTCGGCAACGTCGTGCTCGATCCCGACACCAGCGTCCAAGGCTCAGTGGCGCGCGTGTTCAGCACGTTCACCACCACCGGTTCAGCGCTGGCCGTGGTCAAGGCGTTCGCCGCTGACGGGCTGCTGTTCCCGCGCAGGCTGAAAACAGGCCCGCGCAAGGGCGAGCTGGTCTGGGGCCAGCTGCAACACTCCCGGGTACTGCAGGTGCTGCACAACCCCCGCTACGCCGGTGCGTTCTTCTACGGTCGGCGCACCGATCACCGCCGCGCCGACGGCACCATGACCACCCGCGTCCTGCCGCGCGAGGAATGGACGGTGCTGATCACCGACTCCCATCCCGGCTACATCAGCTGGGAACAGTTCGAGGTCAACCAGACCCGTCTGGCCGCCAACGCCACCGCCCACGGCAACGACCGCCGCGCCAGCCCACCCCGCGAAGGCCCCGCCCTGCTGCAAGGGCTGGTCGTCTGCGGCAAGTGCGGCGGCCGGATGACCGTGCGCTACCACACCCGCAAAGGCAACCACGTCCCCGAATACGTCTGCCAATCCGAGGGCATCCAGCACGGGAAAACGATCTGCCAACGCATCCCCGGCGCCGGGATCGACACCGCCGTCAGCCGATTGCTCCTGGACACGGTCACCCCGCTGGCCTTGGAGACCGCTCTGGCCGTCGCCGACGAGCTCACCGCCCGCGCCGACGAGGCCGACCGCATCCGCGCCGCCGCCGTGAAACGCGCCCAATACCACGCCGACCTGGCCCGCCGCCGCTACCTCGCGGTCGATCCCGCCAACCGGCTGGTCGCCGACCAACTCGAAGCCGCCTGGAACGCCACCCTGCGCGAGCTCGGCGAGGCCACCGACACCTACGAACGCGCCCGCGAACAGCACACCGGACCACTGAGCCAAACACAACGCGACGCCGTCACCGCGCTGGCCGCCGACTTCCCCGCACTCTGGGCGAATCCAGCCACCCCGATGCGGGAACGTAAACGCGTCATCCGCCTGCTGCTTACCGACGCCACCCTGGCCAGGACCGACAGCACCATCACTGTCCATATCAGACTCAAAGGAGGACAGGATCGCACCTTGTCACTACCGATCCCGTTGGCAGCATGGCAAATCCGTCAGACACCGGCCGAGGTCGTATCAGCGATCGACACCCTGCTGGAGGAACACACCGACTCCGAGATCGCCGCCATCCTCACCAGCAAGGGCATGGTCAGCGGCACCGGCCAGCCCCTGCACGCCCGACTCATCCGCCAGATCGGCAAGGCCTACCACCTACGCAGCCACACCCAGCGCCTGCGCGACGAAGGACTGCTCACCCTCAACGACATCGCACGCCACCTCGGAGTCGGCACCAGCACCGTCAAAACCTGGCGCAACCAAGGGCTGCTCACCGGCCGCCGAGCCAACGACAAGAACGAATACCTCTACCAACTCCCCAGCCCCGACATCGCCCGCCCACGACGCGGACGACCACCCCGCAAACCAGCCCCACCCACCGAAACAACCACCACATCAACCACAAGGAGCGCAGTCTGATGCCAACTGTTTCATGCGCGGCAGGCGGGGGAGTGTAAAAATTTCGGTGTAACTGTCCAAAGTGGAGGGTACACCTGTGACTGACAGGACGAAGACTCAGGCCACGACGGCGGCCAGCCCGGTGGTGGATGAGAAGCTCGTGGCCGAACTGGCGAAGCGAGCACAAGCCGAGGGTATGGCGATCAGCGGTGAGGGTGGGCTGATCGCGCAGCTGACCAAGATCGTGCTGGAGTCCTCGCTGCAGGGCGAGATGGACGCTCACCTGGGCTACGGCAAGCACGACCCGGCCGGCCGCAACGGCGGCAACTCCCGCAACGGCACGCGGGCCAAGACCGTGCTGACCGAGACCGGCCCGGTCGAGATCACCGTGCCGCGGGATCGGGACGGCTCGTTCGAACCCACGATCGTGCGCAAACGCCAGCGCCGGCTGGACGGCATCGACGGGATCGTGCTGTCGCTGTCGGCCAAGGGTCTGACCACCGGGGAGATCTCCGCGCATCTGGCCGAGGTGTATGGCACCAGCGTGTCCAAGGACACCATCTCGGCGATCACCGACCGGGTGCTGGAGGGCATGACCGAATGGCAGAACCGGCCGCTGGACGCGGTGTATCCGGTGGTGTTCATCGACGCGATCCGGGTCAAGATCCGCGACGGGCAGGTCGCCAACCGGTCGATCTACCTCGCGCTCGGGGTCACCATCGACGGCGACCGCGACATCCTCGGGCTGTGGGCCGGCGAGCACGGCGACGGTGAGGGAGCCAAGTACTGGCTGCGGATCCTGACCGAACTGAAGAACCGGGGCGTGCGGGACGTGCTCATGCTCGTCTGCGACGGACTGAAAGGCCTGCCCGACGCGGTGAACACCGTGTGGGACAAAACGATCGTGCAGACCTGTGTCGTGCATTTGCTGCGCAACAGCTTCCGGTATGCCTCCAAGAAGGACTGGGGCGTGCTGGCCAAGGACCTCAAACCGGTCTACACCGCACCCAGCGAGCAGGCCGCGCTAGACCGGTTCGCCGAGTTCAGCGAGAAATGGGAACGTAAGTATCCGGCGATCGTGCGGCTGTGGACCGACGCATGGGCCGAGTTCACCCCGTTCCTGGCCTTCGACGTCGAGATCCGCACGGTCATCTGCAGCACCAACGCCATCGAGAGCATCAACGCCCGGCTGCGTCGGGCGGTCAATGCCCGCGGACACTTCCCCACCGAGCAAGCCGCACTCAAGTGCCTGTACATGGCCCTGATGGGCCTGGACCCGACCGGCAAAGGCCGAGGACGCTGGACCATGCGCTGGAAAGCCGCCCTCAACGCCTTCGACATCGCCTTCGACGGACGCCTGTCCGCCGACCGAATCTAACCTTATCAAGATCCAATTACACCGAAAATTTGACAGTCCCGCAGGCGGATGCCGGTGGTGATGGTCGTGATGCCGCTGTCGGCGAGGATGGCGTCGAAGGCGGCGGTGTATTTGTTGTCGCGGTCCCGGATCAGATACCGAACAGCTGTGGCTCCGGTGTCCTGGAGATCCATGATGAGGTTTCTGGCCTGTTGAGTGGTCCAGGCTGCGGTGGGGATGCGCGGTGGCGCTGAGGATGCGGATGCGCCGGGTGGTGTGCTCGATGACGGCGAGGACGAACAGCCTGGCGCCGGTGAGGGTTCGGACTTCGAAGAAGTCCGCGGCGAGGATGGCGTGTGCCTGGCTGCGCAAGAACGTGGCCCAGGTTTGCTGGTTGCGGCGTGATGCTGGGTCGATGCCGTTGGTTTTGAGGATCTCCCACACGGTGGACGGAGCGATCTTGATGGCGAGCGTGGCCAGTTCGCCGTGGATGCGGCGGTAACCCCAGCTCGGATTCTCGCGGGCGAGCCGGAGAACGAGGGTTTGGATGCTGCGGATGGTGGGCCGTCGGCCGGGTCGTTTCGGCCGAGAGGCTCGGGCGTGGTGACGGCGGAGGAGGTCACGGTGCCAGCGCAAGACAGTCTCGGGGGAGATGATCAGGTGGAGTTGGCGCAGTGTGGGTCTGGGGATGTGGTGTAGCAGAGCGGCGAGGAATGTGCGGTCGGGTGGGGTGAGGCGCGGTTTGCTGATTTGTCGTTGCAGGATGGTCAACTGGTGGCGTAGGACGAGGATCTCGATGTCTTTGTCGGTGTTGCTTGTCGGCAGGAGCCGGAGCAATGCGAACACGCTGGAGAGCGCGAGGTAGAGGGGTCGCAGCACGACGGCGCATCTTGGTGCATTGTCCACCGGCAGGCTTCATGAGTGTCGGAGGTGCGCAGGTCAAGGCGTGCGGATGGGGTTGTCGGCACCCACAACGTTCCGTCAAACAATCTGGGAGGGCGCGTGAGACGCCTCGCTTTTGCGTTGACATTGATCCTCGCGGCGTCGCCGGTTGCCGCGGAAACCGGCGACGCCGTTGTCAGCAGAGTCGTGACGTCCGGGCTTGCCGACCCGTACGAGATCACCTGGGGACCGGACGGATTCATTTGGGCCACGGAGAAAAGCGGCCTGCGGGTGGTGCGGATCGACCCCCAGACGGGTGCGCAGAAAACCGCGGTGACGATTCCCGACGCGATCCACTCGGCCCAGGACGGGGTTCTGGGCATGGCGTTGCATCCCGGTCTGCTCCACGGGGAGAATTTCGTTTTCGTCGCGTACACTTACGATGTCGACCCCGGCCCAGACGTCGTGCACCAGACCAAGATCGCACGTTACACCTACGACATCCAGTCGCAGCGGCTAGTCCGCCCGGGCGGCGTGATCATCGGACTGCCTGGCGGCGTCGACCACCAGTCGGCCCGGCTCGTGCTGGGCCCGGACGGCAAGCTGTACTACACCATCGGCGACCAGGGCGCGAACCAGTTCGCGGCCAAGTGCGAGCCGAACCTCGCGCAGCGACTGCCGACCGCCGCGGAGGTGCAGGCTCGCGACTGGACTGCCTACCAAGGAAAGGTCCTGCGGCTCAACCAGGACGGCTCGATTCCGGCCGACAACCCAGTTCTCGCCGGCGTCCGCAGCCACGTCTTCAGCTACGGCCATCGCAACGCGCAAGGCCTTGTCTTCGGCTCCAACGCAACCCTGTACTCCAGCGAGCACGGGCCCAAGACCGACGACGAGGTCAACATCATCAGCCGTGGCACGAACTACGGCTGGCCTCATGTCGCTGGTTTCCGTGACGACAAAGCCTACGTCTACGGCAACTGGTCAGCGGCGCCGGACTGCGAGGAGCTGGCATTCGACGACTACACGATCCCGCCGTCGGTGCCGCAGAACAAGGAAACCGACTGGCACAGCCGGGACTTCGCAGCTCCTATTAGGACGTTCCACACCGTGCCCAGTGACCACGACTTCAAGGACCCGAAGTGTGCCGAAAGCAAGATCTGGCACCTCTGCTGGCCGACAGTCGCTCCTGCCAGCCTCGACTACGTCTCCGGCTCACTGCTCATGCCTGTGCTGAAGGAAGGCACGGTTTATCGGTTGGCTCTCAGCCCAGACGGCAAGAAGGTGACTTCCGTCAAGCCGCTGTGGCGGACCACCAACCGGTACCGCGACACCGCGATCAGCCCCGATAGCAAACGGGTCTACGTCGCCACCGACAGCGTCGGCAACACCAAGGACCCTTCCGGGAAACCCACGAACAAGCTGCGGAATCCCGGCTCGATCCTCGAATTCCGGTTATATAGTACGGCAGCCAGCGCGTCCAGTGACGGGAAGCACACAGTGGACGTTTGGCGACATTGGCCATATTTCGTCATTTCCGGCCGATTCGCCAGCCGATGACGCCCCTTGTTCAGGGGTAGGCTTTTGTGATTGTGCGAGCTAGGGGAGGCATGCGGTGCGGCAACCCGCGGTTGTCCGCAGAGATGGCCTGCTTGGTACTCTCAGGATTCATTGCTCTCTATCTCGCAGCCTGCACTAATGACGAACGCGATCATGGGTCGAGTTCGGTGCCGTTCGTTTCGACTGCGGTAGTCCTGTCTCCGCAAGCCTCCGATCATCATGACCACCACTCCGGCAGTGATGGCTGCGGCTTGCTGATCCATGCTCCCTGCGGGCTGCACAGTCTTGCCAAATCTCAGAATGTAGCTTTTCTCGCCGCGCTCTTGGCGTGTGTCGTGCTGTTGCTGTTGGCGGCGGGCGACACGTGGCCACACTCGTCTTCCCAGCGTCGTGTCTATCGAATCCGTCCTCCACCTGATGGTCGCCGGTGTGGGCGTGCCATCCTGCTCTCTGTTTGTGTTGCGCGGACCTGATCTGGGATCGGCCGCGGCGGTCGGTGACGATCGTGGCTGGTTCGGCCGCGCGATTGGCGTCCGTATCCGGTCACCTCACTTGATCACGCCACTGTCTTGAGCGCCTGTATCCGCTTGGGACGTCTCGGTGTGCGCCGACTGCTGCGGGTTCATCCGACCTTTCCCGCATCAGTTGTCTCGAGGGACCAGGACCATGAACAGATTTCTCATGCACACCACCAACACCGGCACCGTCGTGCCGCACCTGTTGGACGCGATCGGGTCCACCACCACGGTCAGCCTGACTCGCCTCACCCGACCCGGTGAAGCAGACCTGGTGGCGAAATTGGAAAGCGGTAATCCGGGCGGCAGTCTGAAAGACCGCCCCGCCGCGCACATTCTTCGACACGCCGAACGCGCCGGATATCTGCGACCTGGCGGTACGATTATCGAATCGTCGTCCGGCAATTTCGGCATCGCGCTGGCGATGTTCGGCGCGGCGCGTGGGTACCGGGTGATCGCGGTGGTGGACCCGAAGCTGACGCCGACCAACCGAGCACTGTTGGAGGCGTTCGGCGCGCAGATCATCGTGGTAGACGAGCCAGACGATGCCGGCTCATACCACAAGACCCGCATCGCACTGGCCAACCGGCTGCACCGCGAGATCCCGAACTCGTTTCGGCCCGATCAATGCTTCAACCCGCTCAACAGCGACGCCCACTACCGCACCACCGCCGAGGAACTGCTCGCCCAATGCGGGCCCGAGCTGTCGGCGATCGTGTGCACGGTGAGCACCGGTGGTCACCTCGGCGGTATCGCCCGCCTGGTCAAACACCGCGCCCCCCACATCACGATCATTGGGGTCGACGTCGAGGGCTCCACCGTGTTCGGCGGCACCGCCCACCCCTACCTCACCCCCGGAATGGGATTGAGCTGGACCCCTGCCAACCTCGACGACCTGTCCCGCATCGATGCCGTCTACCAGGTCAGCGACGAGCACGCCTACCGCGCCTGCCGCACCCTGGCCCGCGCCGAAGGCATCCTGGCCGGCGTGTCCACCGGCGCCGCCCTGATCGTGGCGCTGGCCGCAGCCCTGCACCGTCCGGCAACGCAGCGGGTGGCGCTGCTGGCCAACGACCGCGGCGAACGCTACCTCACCACAGCCTTCAACGACGAGTGGCTGCGCGCCCACAGCCTGACCACCGACACCAGCGTCGACAGACTGCGCGCCGCCGCCGACCGGCTGCGGCCCACCTCGACCCGGGTCGCACAGGAATGCGCCAACTACCGACCCGACCTCGCCACCGCACTCGGCACACCCACCACCACCCACCTCCCAGCGAACGCGCGATGAGCGGCATGATCACCACCCTGCGCCAGCCCGTGGTGTTGCGGCTGTGGCTGGCCCACACCGCCTCGGCGATAGCCACCGGCATGCTGCCCACCGCACTCACCCTCGCGGTATTGGACCGCCACGACGGGTTCACGGTGCTCGGCCTGGTGCTCGGTACCCGCACCCTCGGCTTCGTGGCCGGGTCGCTGCCGGCCGGGGTAATCGCCGACCGATACCCCAGGGCCGCCGTGCTCGCCCTGTCCAGCGTGATCAGAGCGGCCGGGGCGGCGATCGTGGCGATATTCGTCGACCTGCCGATAGTCGCGCCGTGCACCGCCGTGTTCCTGGCCGGCGCGGGCGAAGGGCTGTTCCGCAGCGCCTACCAGGCGTTGATCGGCGAGCTGGTGGCCGAGCGGCACCGCCAGGCCGCCAACGCCGCCACCACTCTGAGCCTGCGCGTGTGCCTGGTCGGCGGGCCCACCGCCGCGGTCGGGCTGTACGCCGCCTCCGGCCGAACGACCAGCCTGCTGCTCGCCGCCGGGCTGTGGCTGCTGGCCGCCGCACTGGCCACGCGGATCGGCGGTGCCCGGCCGGACCCGACCCGCACCCCCCGCGGGGTGGTGGCCGAGTTCGCCGAGGGACTAGCCGAGGCGCGCAGGCACCGCTGGTTCCTGGCCGGGCTCGGCGCGCTGGCGGTGTGGCTCGCGCTCGGCGAGGCCGCCAAGTACCTCATGCTGCCGGTGATCGGCCGGGAACGGTTCGGCGGCGACTGGCTGATCGCCGCCTCGCTGGGCGCCTACTCGGCCGGCGCGATCGTCGGCGCGCTGCTGATGAGCCGCTGGCGACCCCGGCGACCCGGCATCCCAGCGATGATCATGCTGGGCAGCTACGGCCTGGTGCCACTGACCCTGGCACACGCCCAGCATGCCTGGGTGATCATCGCCTGCTGCGCTGTGGGCGGCACAGGCATCGAGATCTTCAACATCCCCTGGTTCACCGCCATCCAACGCGAAGTCCCCCAACACCTCCAAGCCCGGGTGTCCTCTGTGGACTTCCTCGTCTCCTACGGCATCAGCCCACTGGGCCTGGCCGCGCTGCCCGCGGTCATCGACGCCGCCGGCGGGCCGGTCGTGCTCACCACGTGCGGGGTGCTGGTCATCGCCGCCGCCGTCGTGACGCTGGCGGTACCCGGCATGACGACCTTCACCGACCGCCGCGCCAGCACCGCCTGCGGCCCCGCACCGACGCCCGCGCACGGCTCGCGGCAGATCAACCAGACAGACAGGCACCAGGCCACCACGGACGAGTAACGAGTCCGGTGTGCACCACCAGCAGCTGCGGCCAGATCACCGGAATAGGGCCGACAGATCAAACAGACCCGGCGTGACTGCCGGATGGTAGCGGTGGACGGCCGCGATCGGCGGCCCCATGGACCAGCACCTGCTGGTCGGCCTCGGCTCCGGGTTCACCCAGGCAACTTCAACCCGGCGACAATCGACGAGGCCTACTGGTGTGGCGACACAGCAGCATTCAGCACGCGCCGACTGCTCGCCAGCAACGAAGGCCTGCTGCTCGGTGGCTCATCGGGCGCCGCCGTCTTCATCGCGCTAGCCGTCGCCCAACGGCTGGGTCCCCATCACAACGTCGTCGCGATGACATCTGACGGGGGCGAGCGCTACCCCTCACCCTGCTCGGAATCCCGACCCCAACCAGCACAAACCGACTTTGACGACCCCTGCCCTTCCCCGGCGGCCAACTCACACCGTGGCCCGTACGCCCGGCAGGACGTCTGACGCGCTTGCCGTGCTCAGACATCCGGACGGGCCACCGAGTTGACCTGATCACGAGCGCTGACGAGACTCGGGTAATGCCGACACGTTCCGCTCGGTGACGCTGTGGGCGAGCTCGCGCGTCGCCGCGAGCGAAGGAGGTGCAATGCAGTCTGATGAGCTCCCGTCGCTGTACGATCGCCTCGGTGGCGTATACAACATTGCCGCCGTCGTCGACGACTTCATCAATCGGATCATGACCGACGACCGGCTGAACAAGAACCCGGCCGTCGACCAGGCACATCATCGGGTTTCCCCGCCCGGATTCAAATACCTCGTCACGGAGATGGTGTGCTCCGCCTCCGGCGGACCACAGCAGTATTCGGGGCGGTCGCTGGGCGACTCGCACCGGCACCTCAACATCACCGACGACGAGTGGGCCGCTTTCCTGGATGACTTGCACAAGTCGCTCGCGAAGTTCGAGGTATCGAGCGCGGAGGAGAAGGACCTCGTCGCTATCGTCGAGAGCACGAAGGATGCGATCGTCGTCGCCCCGCTGCAGTCCAGGCAACCGCCCTTGTAGCCAATGCGGCCGAGAAATAGTCGGCGAACCGGCGCGCGATCACCGGATCGAACACCACCTCGCCTTGTGCCAGTTGCAGTTGGTGATACGGGCTCCGCTGGAGCGCCTGGCGTCTCCGTCCGAGGCGGTCCTCACTATGGACGATCTGCATCGAGGAGATGACCTTCTGAGGGCCCAGCCGTGTGCTTGGCGCGGTGGGCGTTGTCGACGATGGCGCCGACGATCGTGGGCCATGCGCCGGGCGGGAAGTCGTGGCCCATGCCTGGAATGAGCAGGAGTCGTGCACCGCTGATGGCGGCGGCTGTCGCTTCACCGCCAGAGTAGTGGCACATGCGGTCCGACGTTCCGTGGATGACGACCGTGGGAGCCGTGATCTGCATTACGAGCGTCCAAGGCCCGGGTCCCTCTTCCAGTGGTAGATCTGGCCGTCGCGACGCTCGTACGAGGTCGGTGGACGTGCGGGGCAAGTCCACACTGTCAGCCGGCCTCACCCGCGTTGCTGGCCTTCTCGTCCCGGCGGCCGACAATGTGCGACCAGCGACGCATTATGGTTCTGTGGTGTACGAAATGCCGGAAGCGCGACATTGACCACAAGGCGCCACAGGACAGGCTTGAAGCCCCGCGGCCACATCACTAAACTTTGCTCTTTAGTTTCTTCCTTTCACATTTATTCCTGACGGGGGTGTCTCGTCGGGACGGGCAGGGAGATGGCGCACCACTCCCGCAGCCAAGCGTAGAGATTCTTACGTCCATTTTCCTACTTCTGGTTACGTCCTGACTAGACCATTGGATGGAGAAGAGCTTATGGCCAGGAAGGCAAACAAAGTTCTGACCCGAGCGACCCTGGGTGCGTTATGCGCACTGTTAGCCGGCGGGATCACCGCCGTCGCCGGTCCCGTCGCGTCCGCGACGCCCGCTGCGCCCGGCCCGGCCGGGGCGGGCGAGGTCGCGGCGTTCGCGGTGCCGCCGCACAGGATCATCAACCGCAACAGTTACAAGTGCCTGGACATCAAGTACGGCGACACCAGCGAGGGCGCCCAATCCGATGAGACGTACGTCGTGCAGCGCCGGTGCGACTACCGGCGCTATAGCCAGATCTGGACCGGTGACTACTACGGCGGCGACGAGTATCTCGTCCGCCACGGATACAGCGACAAATGCCTGGATGTGACCGGGGCCTACGACGCGTATCTCGTACTCCACCATTGTGACCACTACCGGGTGACCCAGCGATGGCACATCACCGGTGTGGGACGTGGCGACCATGTCTTCTACAACCCCGCCACGGACATGTGCATGGGCGTCTACCGCTCCGACCGCGAGGACGGCGCGTACGTGGTGACCGAGTACTGCGACAATTACAAAAAGAACCAGCGATGGTTCGCCGGTCGGGCGTAGTTCTCGCATCGCTGTAACGTTTTGTTTCGTTTCATGTGGTCCGAAACACCAGGAAATCCGACGCTGACCCAGCACGTCTGCGTCCTCGTCGGATTCCGATTCCAGAGATTCCAAATTTCCAGCTGGGGTAGCAGCGCGCATTTTCACGCAAGGGGCAAGCATCGAGAAAGGCGTTGACGTGCCGACACGTGTCTTCATCCGTGGTTGGCTGGTGGCGGCCGCGACCGTCACCGCCATCACGACCACAGCAAGTGGCCTCCCGGCCACATCCATGTCTCACGCCGTCACCAGTGCCAGCACCGACAGCGTCGTGGTGCGCTGGAACCAGACGTTGTTGCAGGCCATCCGCACCGGCACCCTCGGGCCACCTATGGTGGCCCGCGCCCTGGCCATCGTGCACACCTGCGCCTACGACGCCTGGGCCGCCTACGACGACAAGGCGGCAGGCACCCGGCTGGGCGGGCACCTGCGCCGCCCACCCCACGAACGCACTCTGGCGAACAAAAACGAGGCGATCAGCTTCGCCGCCTACCGGGCCGCAGTCGACCTGTACCCGGCAAGCAGCCCACAGTTCGCCGACCTCATGCGGCACCTCGGCTACGACCCCCAGCACACCCCGACAGATCCCACCAGTCCCGCAGGCGTGGGGGTAACCGCCTGCGCGGCGGTGCTGTCCTTCCGGCACCACGACGGCGCCAATCAACTGGGCGACCTCGCCCCCGGCCCGTACGCCGACTACACCGGCTACCACCCAGTCAACGCCCCGATGACGGTGGCCGCGCCCATCGACCCGGCCACGGTCCGCGACCCGAACAAATGGCAGCCGCTGGTGTTCCCCGACCAGTCCGGCCGACAGGTCACGCAGAGCTTCCTCGCCCCGCACTGGAGCAAGGTCGTCCCGTTCGCGCTGAAGTCCGGGGATGAACTGCGCAGCCCCACCGGCCCGGCCATCTTCGACAAGAAGGCCTACGAACGGCAGGCCCGCGAGATGCTCACCATCAGCGCCAATCTCACCGACCGGCACAAGGCAACCGCCGAATACTGGGCGGACGGCCCTCGCAGCGAGACACCCCCGGGCCATTGGTGCCTGTTCGCCCAGTTCGTGTCCCAGCGCGACGGCAACACCCTCGACGCCGATGTCAAGCTGTTCTTCACCGTGACCAACGCGCTGCTTGACGCCAGCATCGGCGCCTGGGACAACAAACGCTTCTACGACTCGGTCCGGCCGATCACCGCCGTGCGGTTGCTGTTCCGCGGGCAGCAGGTGCGAGCCTGGGCCGGCCCCGGCCTCGGTACCCGGACGATCGACGGCGGCACCTGGAAGCCATACCAACCAACGTTTTTCCCGACCCCGCCGTTCGCCGAGTTCACCTCCGGGCACTCCACCTTCAGCGCCGCCGCGGCAGAGGTGCTGAAGGCATTCACCCACAGCGACAGGTTCGGGCTCACGGCAACCATCCGGGCCGGTTCCTCAAAGGTCGAACCAGAGATCACGCCGGGCACCGACGTCGCCCTGTCCTGGCCGACATTCAGTACCGCCGCCGATGAAGCCGGCATCTCCCGCCGCTACGGCGGCATCCACCTCGAGGAAGGCGACGAGGAAGCCCGCAAACTCGGCCAGCAAACCGGCCGCCGCGCCTGGACTAAAGCCCATCAACTCTTCCAAGGCCACGGCACCCCCTGACCCCATTCCCCGCGTAGCGACTGCTGAAAGTGCTGCTCTGCTGTTGCGGTGTACCACACTGCATGGGCTGGGCGACGAGCGGACCGCCGGCGGCGGGATACTCGCGCCCACAACGGGATCACACTGAAGGCCGTGCCAGCCGAGCGGCTGCCGGCACCGGGTCCTGGGTCAGCGAAGCGACGCGGACGCCTCACGCGCGACGGACGTGGATCCGGCCACCAACACCGACCAGGCCCGGCAGAACCTGGGCAGCGACCCGACCGTCCCTGGGCAAACCACCCCTGGCACCGCGCCCGGCCAGCGTGTCGGCCCGGCCGACCTTCTGGCGCGATCGTGGACGAAGGCGCGGGTTCGGCGCCCATCATCCTGGATCACCTCGGCGCCTGCTTGACCGAACTCCGCAGGCAACTGGCGACCGAATCGTGAACCGGCTTACCAGGATTCACCGAGTCCTACCAGCACACATCCGACCAGGCCGGCATGCCCGCGCCCCCGTCCGCCACACTGTGCACGAGCACACCGAGTGCAGCTCCCGGGTCGCCCGGCAGAGTTCCCCCACCGCCGACGACGGACTGCATGCACCCCGGAATACCCAGGTCCGAAGACACATGAACCTGCTACCGGGCAAGGCGGTCCGCTCCACCGCCCGTGTCGTGTGTCAACCCGAGCACTGCGGTCGTATGTAGGACGGCATCGCCGTAAGCCGGGAGCGCTCCCGCGGTGGGTCAACAGCACCCTCCCCTGCATCGTCCCGATGAGCGAGAATTCAAGACCCGGCACGACCGGTGTCGGACCCCACCACGATGGGTAAAGATGATCACGCGTCGTACCCGTCTCGCCCGCAGGAGCCGCCGCTGTGCCTGAGCACCACGCCGTCGTCGAGCAGTGGCTCGCCATGCCGCACCCAGATCTGACCGACCATATCCGCCGCCTCGTCCGCGGCGGCTCGACGCCCAGTCCGGTGTGGACAGCCGTCGGCACCCATCCGGTCCTGGCCGCGCGCGTGCGCGGCATCCTGTCCGCACTGCACGCCCAGATGGCCGATCACCGCGACCACGCCATGTGGACACTGTGGATCACCAACGCCCGCCGCGCACTCACCACACCCCCACCCGCCCCCGCTCGACCGGAATCCCGCCACGCGCGGACGCCCCACCACCCACCCGGCTCACCGCGAGCACGACAACCCCTCACTGCCACGCCACGTCACCGTCCCACCACCATCACGCCCGTCACGTTCCTGGCCCCCGGCCAGACCACAGCACCAGATCAACACAACGGCTGAGCAGGCCAACCGTGTCGCCCTGGCCGCGGTAGGTCGTGATCTTCATGGCTCGTAGGCCGAATAGCTCAAGATCGTCGCCCCACCAACCACGCAACCACCTGAGCACTCCCGCACCGACTACACGCCAGACCTTGCCCAGACTCCGCCCTGCTGGTTCGCCCGGACACCGTCCTAGGCTGGCATCGCGACCTGCTCCGCCGACGCTGATCCGAAAATCGATGGTGAGTGGGCAGGCCGAAGGCACCCGGCGTAGCGCAGCGGAGCCGGGTTGGTAGTTGGGTTGTCAGGCCGCGGGTTCGAGGGTGACGCGATAGCCCAGAGCGGCCAGTTGGCTGATGTGGTTGCGGACCTTGCGTTGAGTGTTGGTGTGCTGGACGAAGTAGTCGGCGCCGAGGTCACGGAACCGGGCGTTGGGGTCGGATAACAGGTGCCACATGATCACGAGAATGGAACGGCCGACCGCGACGATGGCCTTCTTGGCGCCACTGCGGCGAGCGATGCGCCGGTAGCGTTCGCCGAGAAAAGTGTTGGTCCTGCTGGCGGACACTGCGGCCTCGCCCAGGATTCGGGCCAGGTAAGGGTTGCCGTGCCCGGTGGCAGCTTTGCCTTTCTTCTTGCCGGCCGACTCCGACACCCCGGGAGCGAACTTGGCCCAGGAACACAGGTGGCCCGGAGTTGGGAAGCGTGCCATGTCCAGCCCGATCTCGGCGATGGCTACCTGGGCGGCGGTGCGCCCGACGCCGGTGATCTCATCAAGCTGGTCGACCGCTGTGGCGAAAGGGGCGATCAACTCCTCGATCGCGGCATCCACTCGGGCGACGTCAGCGATCCCGGCATCCACCCGGGCCAGCATGGTCGACAACAGGAACGCGTGATGATCGGTGAAAAACCCGGTGAACGCCTCTTCCAGCCTGCCGATCTTGCGCCGCATCGAGGTGCGGGCCAGCTGCGCGAGTACCTTCGGGTCCCGCTGCCCGGCGACCAGCGCGGCCAGCATGGCCCGGCCGGACACCCCGAAGATGTCCGAGACCACCACCGAGAGCTTGATCTGGGCATCTTCCAGGAGCTTTTCCACCCGCTGCTTCTCCGCGGTGCAGACCTCGACCAGGTCACGCCGATACCGGGTCAGATCCCGTAGCCGGCGGATCGGTGACGGCGGGACAAAACTGGGCCGGATCATCTGCCGCTCGGCCACCTTGCACAACCACACCGCGTCCAATCGATCCGTCTTCGGCCGGCCGGGCAGATGCTTGACATCGCGGGCGTTGACCAGCCAGGTCTCGAACCCGTGCGCCTCCAACAGGTAGAACACCGGCTTCCAATAGTCCGATGTGGACTCCATGACCACCCGGGTCACGCCCAGCCCGGCCAGCCGATCAGCCAGCACCAGCAACGACCGGGTCATCGTCGAGTACGGCCGGACCTCCTGCAGCCGCTTACCCGGACGCGCCTCATCGGGCACCCGGACACAACACATCACCTCGGCCTTACCGATATCCAACGCGGCCACCCGCGCGATGATCTCCTCGTTGTCCTGTGTCTGCTCCAACATCGGCCTCTCCCCGAGCGTCCGGCGGGGCGGCTACCCGCGGGAGCCCAGGCAACAACGAATCTGATCCGCGTGCTCGAAGCAACAATCAAGGGCCCACCAAGGGCTCCCAGCGTCCGACTAACGCACGGCCTTCACAGACCATAGAGACAACGACGTCAGCGGGCAGCCAACACCGATTTTCACCCCTCAACGGGCGTCCTCACCAGAGGACAGAGTGACTAACGCCACAGCGACCTGACCGTGTGGCAGATCTCACCGACGCCGGCATCGACCTCGCACCCCAGCGCGCGTCGAGCACCGGCCATACGGAAGTCACCCCTTTTACCGTTCTTCGATGGGGCATTGGAATCTGGCGTTCCAGCATCGTGCGTGCGCATATTTTCGGTGCTAGGTGGCGCATCAGCGCCCCGATCTGGTGAGGGCATCCTGCTTGGCCGGCTCGTGATGGCGGATGAACGCCAGCGGCGTGATTGCGCATGGTGTCGGGTACATGCTGAGGCAATTGAGCCATACCTGAGGGGAGTTGGAATCGATGACAACCGCTCACATCGAGCACACCGGGGGCCACGACCACATGCACGGCGACGGCTGTGGCCACGTTGCTCTCCCGCATGGTGATCACGTCGACTATGCGCATGACGGCCACTTGCACCGGGGCCACGAGGGGCACTACGACGAGTGTGAGCTGACCGAGCACGCCATCCACGATGGGCACGACCACAAACACGGTGAGAGTTGCGGCCATGTGGCCGTACCGCATGGTGATCACGTGGACTATGGGCATGACGGCCACCGTCACGCCGCTCACGGAGACCACTACGACGAGCACTGACGCCAGCGACCCGGATACGGGATGCGTTGAGCGGGCGAGACATCAACTGGACGCAGCCGACAGCCAGCCCGGACAACACAGTTCCGCGTCTACATAGGACAGATGCGCCCCGGGTGTTTGGCCGTTGAAGACATCAGATTGTGGATTGCTGGTCTGTCTCCGCCAACGCGGTGAGGACACCTCCCACCACATCCGGATGGCCAAGAGGCATCGGCGGCTCTACCCGGTTCCGGTGATCGCGTACGCTGCGCGCGACAACTCGAATCCGCATCCGGCCCGCGGCAACACCCCGGTCGCTGGACAGCGTTGGCGAGTTACGCTCGCCGGGTCCTGGGTCGACCAGCAACACAGATCGGACGGTGGCGCCAAACTGCGCGGCGAGGGCGATCGCGGCATCGGACACCGTTCCGCTGGCCACCAGGTCGGCTTGGACCTGCTCCTGCGCCAACGTCTCGAGCACGTCCTCGACATCCCACAACGCCCCGCCACTAGCCGGTACCCGGCACCAAGCAACCTGAAACCGCTCGGCAAGCGGCCGCCAGGTCGCGGGCAGCGTCGCATGCCTAGCCTCACCGGCCGGATCCACCACCACCAGAGCGGGCCCGCGATCCAGCCCAGCCCACACAACCGCCGGGCCCCTCGCCCGCGGACCATGACTTTCAAACTGCCGCACTGAGAGGTCACCTCACCAGTGTCAGCACCCGGCTACCCAGGTCCGCCGATGCCAAAACGCAATGCCTCGTCAGCCGGCAGTCCACGGATCATTCCGCATGTGGGCCGCGGCCGAGTGCCAACCGATCCTGGACCACCTCGCCGACGTGAACACACTGGTCAGGCGGATCACAGAAGTCGACGAGTCCCTGCGCGACAACGCCAAGAAATCGGTGCTCTACAACGTCAAACTCGCCGCTTTCGCCACCGCAGACGCCGAGTGGACGCTCATCGGCACCCGGACCGCACTGTCGAGGTGCACCGCGTTCACCTCGACCGGCACCGAGGGTGCGGTGGCCATGCAGGTCGCCAACCACCACGCCACAGTCGCGCTCGGCGATGACGCACTCGCCGTCGACGTCACCGGGCTCAACGGCGGCACGACCTACCGGTTCAACTACGTGGCGTTGGTTTCGTGGTCGGTGGCCGCGGTGTCGTCCGGCTTGCTCGCGGTGCGGGTGCCGTTCCATTCAACGACGACTTTGATGCTGGCTTCGGCACTTGTTTTCGCGATGACGACGCCCGCGCCTGCTACGAACTTCGCGCCGACTTCCACCGTGAGTTTGTCGGGCTTGCGGGGGATGTCGGCGAGTGTGCTCACGGCTGACACCAGCACGCGCCGCAGGCCGGCCAGGCGGGATTCCAAGGTGGTTGTGTCCTGCTCGTCCCGGCCGATGGGGGCTCGGCCTGTGTCGTCGGCGGCTTCGACGAGGACGGTTTCGCCGGTTTCGGTGGGAATCGAGAGGTATTCGGTCATGTCGTCTCCAGGTTAGGGACAGCCGGTGACCCGTCGGGCCGGTTCGGGCAGTGTGTTGGTCAGCTCGGCGGGTAGGTCGTCGGTGCCGACGACGCGGCATATCGCGGCGCGCGCTGTTGCGGTGTCGGCGGGGACGAGCGCGGGAACCGGGTGGATGTTCAGCAGGTGGCCGCCGTCGGAGGTGTGTCCCGGGGTTGCTGTGCCGGTTGCGAAGACGCCGTTGCGCTCCCACCGGAGTGTGTTCGGCCCGAGCGGGTCGGGGTGGTGGACACCGTTGTCGGCAGGCAGGTTCTCCGGGCGTTTGTCGCGTGTGGCGTATCGGATCTCGACGGTTGCGCCGCTGTTGGTGACCTCCAGGTGACCGACGCGCCCACTGACGGGCAGTGAGTCGACGCGGGCGCGGGTCGCCAGGTCCCACAATTCCACCCGGTCGGCCAGGGCGAGTGCGAGGATTCCGCTGTCGTGGGCGGCGGCCACGACCTCGCGGCTCACGTCGTAGGGCAGGCGGAAGTCCGCCATGTGGTTGCCGCCGCCGCTGTGGAGTCGGGTGACGGTGCCATCGGTGTAGACCACGACGATTTCCCGGCTGGCGGGGAGGACGTAGGCGGGCCCGACCGGGCCTTCGTTGTCCTGGCGCTGTGGGATCTCGACGGCACGTCGCTCCCGCATGGTGCGTAGGTCCCAGGTGATGACGTGCCGGCCGATGTGGGTGAGCAGTTCGTCCGGACCGGTGAAGGCCAACTCCACATCGGCCAGTGAGAGCTCAGGCAGCGTCAACTCGCCGATCTTGCGCAACCCGGGCGCCTCGTGGATGTCGACCATGCGGTTCGGCCCGCCGTCGAGGTCTGCGGTCACGACCCACCGCCCGTCCGGGGATACCGCGAGTGCCTGCTCGACCACTTCGGCGTACGGGTCACGCGGGCGTTTGGTCTCGCCCGCGCCAACCATCGCCCCGCTTCGCATGTCCCAGGCCTGCAGCGACCCGTCGATGCACAGGACGTAGACGTGGGTGGCGTCCGGAGAGAACTGGACGACCTCGGCCGCGGCCAGTGTCGAGTCCAGAGTGGACATCGCGGGGATATGGACCCCGAGGGCGTTCTCGTCGTCCCGCAGCACGACCCGGCCAGAACCGTCCGCGGCGATATCGGCCGCGGCGATTGCCCGGTCCTCGCCGGGGACGACGGCGGGTACGGCGAACCGGCGGTCAGGCTGCGCCCCATCGAGCGACCACACGGCCAGCACATCCGTGCCCGTGCCCGCCCGGAACCGGGCGATGAGCCAGCGTCCGGTCCGGTCGAGCCGGAGCTCGTCCGGGTCGCACGTTGACCCGTGCACCTCCCGCTCCCGGTACATGTGCCGCTCGGCGAGGCCGATCACGACGTGCCGCTTGACAGCCTTGTCGTCGAAGCATCCCGCCATGATCACGTCGTCCGCGTTGTTGTGAACCAGACCTCCGTTGGGCATGGTCGGCAGCCGGATGCGACCGGCGGGAGAAACGCTGACCAGCGGATAGGTGCCATCCGGGCCTCTGGGTTCCAGCAGGATCACGCTGTCCGGGCCGCGAACGGCGACCAGGGTCGAGCCCGCAGAGTTCTCGCCGCGCAACGGCGTGTCGAGGGTGAGATCGACCCGGCCCGGCCCATCCAGCTCGATCAGGGACAGCGTGCGGGATTTCGGCTCGCCGTAGGCCAGGGTGCGGCCCGTGCGGTCGACGTTCAGAGCCTGTGGGTTGTCACTGGACAGCTTCCCGGGATTCGGCGTGATCGACCTGGCCAGCGTGCCGGTCGTGACATCCCGCAACTCGATGACGTCCTCGCCCACCACCTTGTCGCTGGGAGCAAGGCGTTTGGCGGACACCGCAACGGTGTCGGCGTCGACGAACGTGACCCGGTTGGCCAGATCCAGGTCTGGGGAGAGCGTGAAGAAGGTGGCGGCGGCGTTGCCATTGAGCGGGGTGATCGTGACGCGGTTCGTCAGCCCGTCCGTGCGGGCCATGCGTGTCCCGGTCGGGTCGACCGCTTCGTGGTCGATGGCCGTTGACCGCAGGTCCGTCACGGTGGTGACGTGGCGCAGAGCGACGACGTCCTCGGACAGGCGGGCATCGGTCCGTTCAGTCGCCGCCACCGCTCCCGCGCGCAGGCCGATCAGGAGCCGTTCCCGTACGGTTCGCGGCGCGCTGTCAATGGCGTCGAGTGTCCGATCGGCGTCCGCCTGCAGTTGTGCCAGTTCCTCGGCCCGGCGGTCGGCAACACGTTGCCACCACACGAATCCGGCGACCGCGAGAACCATGGCGACGGCCACGACCGCTCCCACACGCAGCGCCAGTGTGCGTCTGCGGGACCGCTGGGCGGCCCGCACGAATTCGAGTTCACCGTGCTGCACGTTGTCCGGATGCTCGTTGACGCGGCGCACGGCGGTGCGCAGTTCGCTGCCACGCGGCAGCAGGGCCCTCTCTCGGTTCGCCGCCCGCCAGCGGTCGGTCTGCCTGGCGATGTCGTCCTGCCAGCGGCGGAACTGGCGTTCGCGGTCGGCCCACCCGCGTAATCGGGGCCATCCGGCGACCAGCTGCTCGTGCGCGAGTTCGACCATCCGCCCGCCCCGGCCGTCGTCGTCAACGGTGATCAGGCGAGTGGTAGTGAGCCGGTCAGCGACCTCGCGCAGCGGGTCGCTCAACGCGGACATGTCAAGGCGCCGCCGGGCATAGCCGGTGTCGCCGAACGGGCTCAACAGTTGGAGGAACAGCCGCCACGCCGTGTCGGCCGACTCCGGGTCCAGGTCCGTCCAGATACCCTCGGCGTAGCGGCCGACCGCGCCGGTGATACCGCCGATCTCGGCGTAGCCGGTGTGTTCGATCACCCCGGCGCGCTGCCGCTCCCACAGCATCGTCAGGCTGAATTGGAGCAACGCCAGCGACACCGACGGTGCGTCGGCGGCGATCCGCTCCGCCAGCCCCGGTGCGTACTGCGGCATCCCGGGCGCCCGCAGCGGCTCCTCGATGATCGCCCGCAACTCATCGGCGTCTGGCGGGCCGAGCAGCACCACGCGATCATTGAGAATGCCGGCCACGCCCGCGTGCTCGACCAGGTCGCCGACCATGTCGCCGCGCACCGTGATCAGCACCGACACCGACCAGCCCACCCGCGGTGCCGTCAACGCGGCCAGGGCACGCAGCACCGTGTCGGGGGCATCCTCGTCATGACGGACGTCCTCGAACTGGTCGACCACCACCAGCACCCGCCGCGGGTCGGCGTCAAGAGGCTGCCCCGGCAGCAGATCCGGCAGCGACTCGGGCGTGAGCACCCCCAACGCGTCCGCAGTGATCTCACGTTCCGGCGCCAGCGGGGCCAGCGCCGTGGCCAGCGCCGCCCAGATCGACCGCTCCACGCCTGGCCGCATCGCCGCGACGGCATGGCCCGCACGCCGCAGAGCCGGCACGACACCGGCCATGGCCAGCGAGGACTTGCCGACACCGGACGGACCGACAAGCGCGACGAACCGGTCCCGCCGCAGAGCATCGACCACGTCCGTCACACGCGCGGAGCGACCGTGGAAGTTCGCTGCGTCGACCTCGCGGAACGGGCGCAACCCGCGGAAGGGCGAGCGCACGAGAGACAGTCGGGTCAGCTCCGGCCAAGCGCTGGTCAACACACCCGTGGGCAACAGGTAGGACGTGCGGCGCCCGCTGTCTCGCTCCGCCTGCGCCGCGATACCCACGACCGCATCAACCGTCTCGTCCCACACCGGCGTGCCGCTAAACCCAGACGCCACAGCGAATCCGGCCGTGCGATCATCGTCGATCTGCACGAGCCCGCCGACGGTACTGCCACGCAACACGCCAGTCGCCCATACCCCCGCGTCATGCGCGGACGGCACCCCGAAAGCGCGGACCTCATGGCCCCACAACGCGTCGGCCGACACCAGCCGGGCAGGCCGAGCCCGCTCCGGCGCAGTCTCCAGGACAAGACCCGCGACGTCATACCCGTCGCCGTACGGACTCCACGCCACCACGGTCGACTCGACATGCTGATCCGGCGCCACCAAAGGGAAATCGACACGCACCGGCAGCGCCGGCGCCGGGCCCGACCCATCGACCCCCAGCGCCCTGGCCACGACATGTGCACACGTAACGACATGCCGGTCACCGACGAGGCAGCCCATACCGACAGGCTCCCGCCCGCGGAACACCCGCACGATCGCCGCGTCCGGCATGCCCACCGGCGCCTCCCCTCCCCTGCGCGATTAACGGAACGCGCCCGACCAATTACCGTAGCGTGCCATCGACGGCCACCCAGAAAACGCATCAGCTCGATAGCGATTCGTGATCCCCACCAACCGACACAGCCATGCCGAGACTCGGCGTACGGGAAGCCCACGCTGGCGCATCCCTTGACATCACAGTGCTCGAGGACATCGAGGGTGCCATCGTCCTGGTGGTCACGGCCGAACTTGATCTCGCCACGGCTCCTCCGCTGGACAGGGCCATGGTGGCGACGCTGAACGACTCGGTGAACAGGCTGCTGGTGGTGGACCTGAGCGGCCACGCATTCCTGGCGTCGGCCTGGATGTCAGCGCATCTGAAAGCACAACAGATGGCCGAAGAACGCCACGTCACGATGCGGTTCGTGGTCTCTCCGGCACGGCCTGCATGCCGGGTGCGCGAAATTGCAGGCCTCTCGGGGGTTCTCGGTGTCTATCCGACCGTCGCAGCGGCCGTGGGCGAGTAGCTGGAGTTCCAGCTCTCGTCGACACGACCACTGATTCGTGGTTTGACGGTGTTGAGAACGAAGTGAACACTAGCCGCCCTGATGGGCGTGCACCTCCCCCTCGGCACGTTCGTCACGGTCAGCCCGCCGGTTCTATCTCGTGGGAACGGGCGGGCTGGCTCATCTCCAGTGTGTACCGCCGATCTGAGGTCAGGTTTGGTTCGCATCCCAGCGTTGGCCGTATACGTGAACGAGACGGATTTCGCTCTCGTCCGGCGTGTCCCGTCCCCAGTAGACGATGTGCTGCTTGCGCATCGCGGTGTGGACGACGGTAAACCACAGTTCCTACTCCTGGGGGCTTTGGGGGCGTGATCGGCATACACCAGATACTCGCCGCAGACAGGGCAACGCCCTGCTGTCGTCATCCATTGTGGACCTAATCTGCCCGAAAATGCGCCTCGATCGGGTTGCCCAGGACGCGGTGGTCGGGGTGAACCAGAACCTGGCACGCCGCACGCTCCGGATCCTGCTGAACCAAGTCGTGTCGCCCGGATCCTGACGAAGAACTGATCCTTGAAAGCCGCATGCCTGCCGCCCGCGAGGCAGCAGGCTCTCGTCTGTGTGCCGATTGCACTGCTACTGTCTAATGGTATGATAGTTAGCACTTCAGGCGTCGGGAGGCACGAGGATGCTCAGACGAGAGATCAATGAGCTGTTGACGCAGACAGGACCTGGCACTGCGATGGGAGACCTCTTCCGTCAGTACTGGATCCCCGCGTTCCTCGCCGAGGAATTGCCGGAGGACGACTGTCCCCCGGTGCGTCTCAAGATCCTCTCCGAGCGGCTGATCGGCTTCCGTGACAGCAACGGCCGCTACGGCCTGATCGATGAGTTCTGCGCCCACCGCGGCGCGTCGCTGTGGTTCGGCCGCAACGAGGAAGGCGGGCTGCGCTGCGCCTACCACGGCTGGAAGTACGACATCACCGGCCAGTGCCTCGAGGTGCCGTCCGAACCGGACAACAGCACCTTCTGCACGAACGTCAAGCTGACGTCGTACCCGCTGGTCAAGATCGGTGACATCCTCTGGACGTACATGGGCGACCCGGCCAAGCAGCCACCGCCGCCCGAGTTCGAGTTCGTCCACGTCCCACCGGAGCAGACGTACACGTCGAAGCGCTGGCAGGAGAGCAACTGGCTGCAGGCGCTCGAAGGCGGCATCGACTCGAGCCACGTGTCGTGGCTGCATTCCGGCGCTCTCAAGAGTGACCCATTGTTCAAGGGCGCCAGGGGAAACAAGTACAACATGAACGACCTCAAGCCGTTTTTCGAGGTCGCCGAGGCCGACGGCGGGTTGTTCGTCGGCGCACGCCGCACGGCCGAGGACGGCAACTACTACTGGCGTATCACCCCGTGGGTCATGCCCGCGTTCACACTTGTCCCACCGCGCGGCGATCACCCCGTGCACGGCCACTTCTGGGTGCCGATCGACGACGAGAACTGCTGGGTCTACACGTTCGACTACCATCCGGTCCGCGCACTGACCCCCGAGGAGCGCCAGGCCATGATGGACGGTTTCGGAGTGCACAGCGAGAACATCCCCGGCACCTACCGCCCGGTGCAGAACAAGGACAACGACTACCAGATGGATCGTGCGGCGCAACGGCGCGGCGAGCACTACTCGGGTGTCCGGGGCATCGCGATCCAGGACGCGTCCCTGCAGGAGAGTCTCGGCCCGATCGTCGACCGCACCAAGGAACGGCTCGTCGCCGCGGACAGCGGCATCATAAAGGCACGCCAGAAGTTGCGGCAGGCGGCGCTCGCGCTTCGGGACGAGGGAATCGCTCCGCCCGGCGTGGATCCGGCGCACCACCGGGTCCGGTCCGCCGCGGTCCTGCTTCCCAAACAGGAGTCGTTTCTGGAGGCGAGCCGCGACGCGGTCACCGTGATGCCCGGCGTCCCGCAGCACTCGGTGTGACGATGAAACCCATCCTGCTCAACAGTTGCGCGCGGGCCGCGACCACGGCCGAGGCCCGCTTCCGGATCGACGCGCCGATCGCGCCGGCAAGGGCCACTCGCGTCATCGCACTGGATCACAGGGCCGAGGCGGTGGTCCACCGCGTCGCTGGGCAGCCGTGGGCTGACGCACGGTTCTTCACGTGCAAGTCCCCGGCTGGCAACGGGTCTTCGAGCAACGTCGCCGACCTCGTGCTGATCTCCTCGGACGGCTCAGAGTCTCGCCTGTCCGAGGTCCTTACCGGGGCGGACGTAGTGGTGATGGTGGCGACGGAGAACGACGGAGCCACGGCGGCGTCCGCGATCGGCGACGCCTGCACCTTGCGCGGGATCATGACCGCCGGGCTGGTGCTGGCCGGCAGTCATGACGCCGGAGCGGCAGTGTCGGCGCTGCGGCCGCATGCCAGGGTGATCATGGTGACCTACGACGAGCACGATGTGTCCGAAGTGCTCACCGCGCTGCGGGCGTGAGGGACGGCATGGACGACAAGATCACCGTGCCCGTGCTGCGGGCGATGAAGCCGGCCGGGAAGAAGATCGTCGGTGTGGTGGTCTGGGACTACCAGATGGCTAGGATCGCCGACCGGGCGGGCGTCGACATCGTCTCGGTCGGCGACACCGTCGGCGTCAACCTCTGGGGTCAGGCGAACCCGTTGGCGGTGACGATGGACCAGATGATCATCGTCACCCAGGCGGTCCGGCGGGGAGTCAAGCGCGCGCTGGTCAGCGCCGACTTCCCGTTCGGACCGCTGCAAGAGGGGCCGGACAGCGCGGTGCGGGCCGCGATCCGGCTCGTGAAGGAGGCAGGCGTCGACCTGGTGAAGCTTGACGGCGCCGCCGACCACCTCGACGCCGTCACCGCAGTCACCCGCGCGGGAATCCCTGTGTTCGCCCAATTCGGGATCACGCCGCAAACCGCGCTGCGCTATGGCGTGCCGTACACGGGCGCGTCGAACGCGCAGGTGCCGGAAGAGATGACGGCGGAACTCGTCGCCGAGGCTAGGGCGCTCGAGGCAGCGGGTGCGGTGCTGCTCAACTTCACCAATTCCGGGCCGGTTGTCGGCGCCGAGGTGGCCCGATCGGTGTCCGTGCCGGTCGTCGGCGGCTTCGGAGGCGGACCATGGCTCGACGGACGGATGCGGATGGCCAACGCGGCGATCGGCTACGCGGCGTCCGGATTGGACAATCCGCCGGACACGTACGCGAACGTGGCGCGGATCAGCTTCGACGCGATCAGCACATACGCGGACGACGTGCGCGGCGGCCGCCAGATCAAAGGCAGCTGACCCATGCCCACAACGACAATCGACGGTATCCGCACCCGTTATGAGGTGACCGGTGACGGGCCGCCGCTGCTGATGTTCTCGCCGGGCGGCTTCAACGCCTCATTGGAAACCTGGCGGACCCAAGGCATCTACCGGCGGCTCGATCTGCTCCCCCAATTGGCGGAGCGGTACACGTGCATCACGTTCGACAAGCGCGAGACAGGCGAGTCGGGCGGCCGGATCGAGCGCATCGGCTGGGCGTCGTACGCGTCGCAGGGCATCGGGTTGCTCGACCATTTGGATATCGAGCGGGCGCACCTGATGGGCGGCTGCATCGGTTGCTCAATCGCCACAATGACGGCCGTGACCTACTCCGACCGGGTGTCAAGCATGGTGCTCTACTCCCCCGCTGGCGGTCCGCGCTACCGCATGGGGCAGCACGCGCGCCTCGGTCGACACCTCGCGTACGTCGCCGAGCACGGCCTCGCCGCGGTCGTCGAGTTGGCGCGCAACAGTTCCGACAGCTTCACCCAGGATCCGCGAGTGGGCCCGTGGGTCACGGTGCTCCGTCGGGACACCATGTTCGCAGAGAGCTACGCGGCCTACGATGCAGCCCGCTACGCCTTGGTCGTCACTGGCATGTCCCGGCTGCTCTTCGATCGTGACACCGTGCCTGGCCCTGAGCCGGAGGACCTGATGCTGCTGGACATTCCGGCGCTGATCGTGCCCGGCGAGGACACCTCGCACGCACCGTCGGCGGCGCGATATCTGCAGGAGTGCTTGCCCCACGCGGAGTTCTGGGACGCACCGGTCGCGGAGCAAACGGCCGAGACGGCACCGAAACGCGTTATGGCGTTCCTCGACCAGGTCTAGAAGTTCTTCTCCATCTCCTCGATCTGGTCGAGGCGCTGCTGGTGCCGGTCGCCCTTGAACGGGGTGGTCAGCCACGTCCGCGTGATCTCGACCGCGTCCTGCGCCGAGATCACCTTCGCGCCGAGCACCAGCACGTTAGTCTTGTTGTGGGCCGCGGAGATCTCGGCGAGGAACACCGAGTGCCCGAGGCCCGCGCGAATACCGCGGACCTTGTTGCATGCGATCGCCTCGCCGCCGCCGGTTCCGCCGATCACGATCGCCCGCTCGGCACGCCCGCCGACGACCTCGGCACAGACGTCCGCGCAGAGCGGCGGGTAGTCGACCACCTCGGCGTCGTGTGCGCCGCGATCGTCGACCTCATGCCCTTGCGTGACAAGCCATTCGGTGAGTTCCTTCTTCATCGGCACGCCGTTGTGGTCGGCCGCGATCGCGATGCGCATGGTGTCCCCTCAAGCGGTCAGGTCGAGCGTGTCCGGCGCGAACAGGTCTTCGACGGCCGGCCTGCGGTCGAGAATCCCTTGCCGCATCGCGTGGTCGATGAGCTTGTCGATCATCGGGCGGTTCGGCGCGATGCCGTATGGCAGCGGGTCGGTGCCAGTGATCTCCCTGACGCGCCGGTACATCACGTCGGTCGGAGCCGGGTCCGTGATGTCGTCGAGCCCTTGCACGTACTTCTGTTTCGCCTGTGCGAAAGCGTCGAACACGGACGCCGCCAGGCCCGGGTGGTCCGCGAGCAGCGAGTCGCGGACGACTACCAGGTGGTTGATCGGGTACAGGCCGTCTCGGCGCAGTGCGTCGTACGCGGCCTCCTGTGCGTCCGGGATCAGCGGGCGTCCTTTCACCCCGATGGCCGCTGCCAGCTCACCATCCGCCACCATCGTCGCCAGGTCGCCACCGGGCGGCATGGGCACCACGTTCGCAGGTGGCCGGTACTCCGCGACGTGCTCGTCGCCGGACAGCACCCACGTCACCTTGTAGAGGTCGACGCCGTAGTAGTCCTGCAGGATGCCACGCACCCACACGCCTGTGGTGACCGTGTAGCCGCGGTTGACGCCGACCTGACGCCCTTCGAGGCCCGCCACATCAGAGGTTCCGTTGTGGACGATCGCGCCGTGGTGGAACCCGCGCACCAGGAACACCGGCACCGCGGTGATCGGCTTGCCGTACGCCTTCGCGCACAGGTAAGTGGTGAACGCCATCTCGCTGACGTCGAACTCCAGGCCACGCACCATCCGCCGGAACGCGTCGACGAGAACCGGCACCTCCTCGAACTCAAAGGTGAAGCCGCGCGGCGTGAGGTGGCCGTCCTTGAGGGCCTGGTTGTTGCCCTGGGTCCTCGTCACAGTCCGCAGAACGGGTAACCTCGGCATGTTAATTGTTATACCATAAGACCATGACTGACACAGTGGTCGCGGCCGTGCGCACGGGCGCCAGCACAACGGAGTACCGCGAGTACCCGATGCCGGAAATCCCCGACGACGGCGCGCTGTTGCGTGTCGAGGTGGCCGGCATCTGTGGCACGGACGTGAAGATGTACGCCAAGCCGATGATCAAGGATCCCGTGATCATGGGGCACGAGAACGTCGGCGTCATCGAGAAGGCCGGGCGGACGTTCCGCGAACGCCAGGGCTTCGCGGAGGGCGACCGGGCGTTCGTCCAGCACTACGTCCCGTGCCGGCGCTGCGAGTGGTGCCACCTCGGTCAGTACCAGCACTGCGAGTGGACTGACTGGCGGACCAACCCGGACGCCCGCCGCTACGGCTACACCTCAGCGGAGAACCAGTACCACCTGTGGGGCGGGTTCGCGAGCCACCTGTACCTGCCGTGGAACGCTGTGGTGCACAAGGTGCCGGACGGCGTGTCAGCCGAGCTCGCCGGGATCGTCACACCGATGTCCAACGGCATCGAGTGGGCCTTGTTCGACGCGGGCGTCGGCTACGACTCCACGGTCCTCATCCAGGGGCCCGGTCAGCAGGGACTCGCGCAGACGGTCGCGTGCAAGCAGGCAGGCGCGTCGCTGATCATCGTGACCGGTACGACCAGGGATGCCGCGCGCCTGGAGCTGGCGAAGGCCCTCGGCGCCGACCACGTCACCGACGTCCTGGTGGAGGATCCGCTCACCAAGGTCCGGGAGATCACCGGCGGCAAGGGCGTCGACGTCGTCCTCGACTGCACCGCAGGCGCCGGTACAGCACCTGTCCTGCTCGGCATCGACGCGCTCAAGCGTCGTGCGGGCACGCTCGTGATCCAGGGTGAACTGGCCGCGTTCCCGGACTTCCCGGTAAAGAAGGTGACGGAGAAAGCGATCACGATCAAGAGCGCTCGTGGGCACAGCCACCGCGCCGTCGAACTCGCCCTCGCGCAGTTGGCGTCCGGCCGGTTCCCGCTGGAACGCCTGACCACCCACACATTCGGACTGTCCGACGTGGACCGTGCGATCAAGACCGTTGCCTCGGGTGACGAGGGCGCCATCCACGTGTCGGTGTTGCCTTGACGTCCTCCCCACGGCTCAAGCCGGGGGATTCCAACCCACAACCACCACTGGAGAAAGCGAGAGGAGCGAGTTGAGGTTCACGGTTCACAGCCTCGCCCAGTGGCTGGAAGGCTCCCCGCGCTGTCACCGCCCGCCCGGCGGCGATATTCCTTGCCGCGTTCACATCGGCATGGCAGGCAAACCCACAGGCGACACACTGGAAAGCCGCTTGGCTCTTGCGGTTCTCCGGCGCGATATGCCCGCAGGCCGAACACTGCTGCGACGTGAACGCGGCACTGACTTTCTCCACCCGGCCAAACGCTTTGTGCTCCAGCCGGGTCACCAACAACCCCCACCCGTTGGTCAGGATGCCCCGGTTGAGCCCAGCTTTCTGCCGCACATTACGGCCCGGCTTGTCCACAGTGCCCTTCGCCGAACGGGTCATACCCCGAATGGACAGATCCTCCACCCGGACCACATCAAACCCTCGCGCCAGACCGGTGGAAGTCTTCTCCACCCAATCCTTGCGCCGGTCCGTGATACGCGCGGTCAGTCGCGCGATCGCACGCCGGACCCGACCGCGCCGGTTCGATCCCCGCTGACGGCGGGAGAACGCGCGGTGCAGGCGATCCAACCGTTGCTGCTCACCGGATGTCGGGCCGGGCACGCTCAGCAGCTCCCCAGTCGACAACGCAGCCGACACCACCACGCCTCGGTCCACCCCCACAACCTTGTTGGTGCCGGGCGCGGGAATCGGATCCGGGATCGCAGCGAATGCGATGTGCCATCGACCTGCCCGGTCACGGGTGACCCGATACGACTTGACTCCATTCGGGACGGTACGCGACCAACGGAACCGAACCCATCCGACCTTCGGCACCCACACTCGCCCCCGCTTGCGGTTGAGCCGCAGAACGTGCTCCGGTTTCACCGCGACCTGCCGGAAGCCCTCATCCCGGCCCGCCTTACGCCACGACGGCTTGCGATGCGTACCCGTGAAGAAGTTCCGCATCGCCTGGGCGAAATCCCGCAGAGACTGCTGCTGCACCGTCACCGACCCAGCCCGCAACCACGCGAACTCCGCCCGCGCCTCGGTCAACTGCCGCGCCTGCTCCACATACCCCGGCGCCGCAGCACGCCCCGGCCGCCACCACGAGTGTTGTTCAACCGCCAGGTTCCACACGAACCGAGCCTGCGCGCAGTGCTCCAGCAGCCCCAACTCCTGCTCCAGCGTCGGCGACAACCGGTAACGAGACACAGACCTAACGTTAGCAGCCAGGACCGACACCACCTGTCATGCCACGCCCGGACCAGCCGGCTCAGCTTCCACTCCGCACCTGAAGGCAGGGGCATCCTCCGATTGGAGTCACTATGACCGGAGTCGTCGTCAGGAACATCTCCCGCGCGGACAAGTCCATCGTGGACGAACTGGGATCGATTGGGGTGGCGACAATCCACGAGGCGCAGGGCCGAACTGGCCTGATGGCGTCGCGGTTGCGTCCCATCTACGCGGGTGCGCACGTCAGCGGCACCGCTGTCACCGTGAGCGTGCCGCCCGGTGACAACTGGATGTTGCATGTGGCCGTCGAGCAATGTCGGGAGGGCGACATCCTTGTCGCGTCACCCACGTCGCCGTCTGACGCAGGCTACTTCGGCGAGCTGCTGGCGACAGCCGTGCACGTACGAGGTGTACGCGGGCTGGTCATCGACGCGGGCTGCCGGGATGTCGCTGAGCTCGCCAACATGGGATTCCCCGTGTGGTCACGCGCGGTATGTGCGACCGGCACGGTCAAGGAAACGCTCGGCGACGTCAACCTGCCGCTCGTGTGCGCGGGCCAACTGGTGCGGCCTGGTGACGTGGTCGTCGCCGATGACGACGGCGTGGTGGTCGTCCCTCGGCACGCGGCCGAGTCGGTCCTCGCCGCATCGAAGGCCCGTGACGAGAAGGAAGCCGCCTCACGGGCCCGCTACCTTGCCGGCGAGCTGAGCCTTGACGTGTCCGACATGCGCGGCAGGCTCGCTGCCAAAGGACTTACGTACGTCGACCAGGAGCGGACCGAATGATCATCGACGTGCACGGCCACTACACGACCGCGCCCGGCGAGCACCAAGCGTTTCGCGACGCCCAACTCGCCAGGCTGGCCGACCCGAGCCTGCCGGCCCCGGCGCCCGCCGGGATCAGCGACGACGCGATCCGCGAAAGCATCGAGACCACCCAGCTCGCGATGCTGCGGGAGCGCGGCGGCGACCTGATGATCTTCTCTCCCAAGGCCGCAGGCATGGAACACCACGTGCCCGACGCGCCGACGGCACGAGCATGGGCGCGGGCGTCCAACGACCTCGTGCACCGGGTTGTCGAACTTTTCCCTGACCACTTCGCTGGCGCGTGCCAGCTGCCGCAGATCCCCGGTGGCACGCTCGACGACTCGATCGCGGAGTTGCGGCGCTGTGTCGATGAGCTGGGGTTCGTCGGCGCGAACGTCAATCCCGATCCGTCCGGCGGATACTGGACGGCCCCGCCGTTGACCGACGAGTACTGGTTCCCGCTCTACGAGGCCCTTATCGAGCTGGACGTCCCCGCGATGATCCACGTCTCCGCGTCGTGCAACCCCGCGGCGCACACGCTCGGCGCACACTACCTCAACGCCGACACGAGTGTGTTCATGCAGCTGCTGCAAGGAGACTTGTTCGGCAGGTTCCCCACACTGCGGCTGGTGATCCCGCACGGCGGTGGCGCGGTGCCCTACCACTGGGGCCGCTACCGAGGGCTCGCCGACCGGCTCGGCCGGCCGCCGCTCTCGGAGCACGTGATGAACAACGTCTTCTTCGACACCTGCGTGTACCACCAGGCCGGGATCGATCTACTGCACCGGGTGATCAGTGCCGAGAACATCCTGTTCGCGTCCGAGATGTTCGGCGCCGTACGAGGGATCGACCCCGAAACCGGGCACCACTGGGACGACACCAAGCGCTACATCGACAACCTGGATCTGTCCGAAGTAGACCGCGCGAAGATCATGGAAGGCAACGCGCGGCGCGTGTACCCCAGACTGGACAAGCTACTTGTGAGGTGACATGGCCCGGCTACGGCTGACATTGGCATGCGGCGACTACGACCGCACGCGGGCATTGGGGGAAGGTACGATCCGGCCGGACGGCATCGAGCTGACCTACCTGCGGCTGCCAGTGGAGGAGACGTTCTTCCGGATGCTGCGGCATCAGGAGTTCGAGGTGGCCGAGATGTCACTGTCCTCGTATGTCGTTTCGCTGCAACAGGATCCGGCACCGTTCATCGCGATCCCGGTGTACACGTCGCGCAGCTTCCGGCACAGCTCGGTTTACGTCAACGCCGAAGCGGGGATCACCACACCTGCCGACCTGCGAGGCAAGATCGTGGGCACGCCGGAGTTCCAGCTCACCGCGTCAGTGTGGATCCGGGGCATCCTGGCCGAGCACCACAGCCTCCCTATCGAGTCGATGACCCACCTGACCGGCGGGCAGGAACAGCCCGGCCGGGTCGAGAAGCAGGCACTCAACCTGCCCGCGGACATCAGGGTCAAGCGCGTCGAAGCGGGACGCACTCTGTCGGACATGCTGGCACGCGGAGACCTCGACGCCCTGATCACCCCGCGCATCCCGAGTCCGTTCGCCGCGCGGGATCCTCGGGTGCGGCGGCTCTTCGACGACGTGGTCGGCGCGGAGCAGGCGTACTTCGCGGCGACCCGGATCTTCCCGATCATGCACGTCGTCGTGATCCGGCGGGACGTCTACGAACGCTCGCCCTGGGTCGCCGCGTCGCTGTACAAGGCTTTCGCTCTGGCCAAAGAGGAAGCGCGCAAGCAGCTCTACGATTCCTCGGCGCTGCGGTTCATGGTGCCGTGGCTCAACCAGCACATCGAGGAGGCGGAGCGGACGCTAGGCACCGACTACTGGTCCTACGGCCTGGAGTCCAACCGCCACACGCTGGAGACGTTCCTGCACTATCACCACGAGCAAGGCCTGTCGAAACGCCTGCTAAGCCCCGAGGAGCTGTTCGCCCCCGAGTCAGGCGAGTCGGCGGTGATCTGACAGTTCCTTGCGCACCACCAGATAGTCCCGCGCGCTGTTGACCGCGTTGACGGCCAACAGCCGACCGCCACGGAAGTACCGCACCGAGAACCGCTCCGCGTCGGGGTCACCGTCCACTTCGTACCGGTCGTAACCGTCGGCGACACCGGCGATCTGCAGCTTCAAGTCGTACTGGTCCGACCAGAACCACGGCACCTCGGGCGCCGGGGCGGGTGCCCCCATGAGTGTCGCTGCGGCCATCCTCGCCTGGCTGATCGCGTTGGGCGCCGACTCCAGCCGGATTCGGCCCTCGCCCGTCAACGGGTTGGGCATGACAGTGCAGTCGCCTGCTGCCACCACGGACGGCTCGCTGGTGCGGGCGAGCTCGTCGACGACGATCCCGCCCACGCACTCCAGCCCCAGTTGTTCGGCCAACTCGGTGCGCGGCACCACTCCGACACCCACCAGAACCACGTCGGCGGGAAGGCGGGTGCCGTCATCGAGGAGGACACCGGTGACGTGGTCACCCACGCCCTCGATCGCCGCGACCCCCGTGCTGAGACGCACCGCGGTCCCTCGGCGGACGTGTGCCTGGCGGTAGAACTCGGACACCACAGGCGCGACCGCGCGGGACATCAGCCGGTCGGCCACGTCCACGACGGTGACCGTCCTGCCCTGAGATCGCGCCACCGATGCCACCTCGAGCCCGATGAACCCGCCGCCGATCACGACGACGTCGCTCGCCACCGCGAGGTGCGCACGCAGCCGGTCCGAGTCGTCAGCCGTCCGCAGGTAGCAGACGCCGTCGAGGTCAGCGCCGGGCACGTCGATCCGCCGCGGTCGCGCGCCGACCGTGAGCGCGAGCCGGTCGAACACCATCGTGCAGCCGTGGTCCGTCAACACGACTCCGCTGCCACGCGGCCCTGAGGACAAGTGGAGCTTGGTCACCCGCTCAGCGGGCCATACGGTGATGCGGTGCGCGTCGTAGAACGCCGCGGTGCGCAGCTCCAGCGACGCGGCGCCCGCGGCGCCCGCGGCGCCCGCGGCGCCCGCGGCGCCCGCGAGGAACGCTTTCGACAAGGGCGGCCGCTGGTACGGAGTCCGGGCCTCGGCGCCGACCAACGTGATCGGCCGGTCGTACCCGTTGTCCCGCAACGACACCGCGAGCTGCACGCCGGCCTGGCCCGCGCCGACGATCAGCGCCCCGCCGGTCACGGCTGCTCTTCGGGGGTTGCCACGATCAGACCGTCGAGTTCTTCGGAAATCGCTATCTGACAGGACAATCTGCTCGTCGCGCGACGGTCGGACACACCGAGGTCGAGCATCGCGTCCTCCAGGTCGCCCGGCGGGCCGACCCGCGCGGCGAACTCGTCGTCGACGTAGACGTGGCAGGTGGCGCAGGACATGTTGCCGCCGCACTCCCCGACGATGCCGGGCACGCCGTTGCGGACCGCCGTCGACATGACCGAGTCGCCGGCCACCGCGTCGATCGTGCTGCGCGATCCGTCGATCGCGACGTAGGTGACCTTGGGCACTGTCGGGTCCTCTCGCCGGACGGAATGACCAATGGTCTAACCATAATACCTTACGAGCAGCCATATCGGAACTACGTCACCCGGGATGGTTCCGGCTCAGCCCAGGTCAAGCCCGGCCAGCCGGAGCCGGGCGATGTGGTGGCGCCACAGGTTCAGGTCGTTGAACGACGAGCCCAGATCGGGCAGTTCGGCGATGTCCTCGGGCGTGAGGTCGGCGGCGCGGGCGCCAAGCCGCGCCTGCTCGACGTTGATCCGGGCCAGCACGTCCAGGTTCAGGGCACGCACGACGGCCTGCTCGACGGCGTACTCCCCCGACCCGACCGTCACGATGCCATGGCCTGCCAGCACGCACACCGGCGCCTGGCCCATGGCATCGACCAACTCGCGGCCGAGTTGCGTGGTGCGAACGAGAACCTTGCGCGGATAGATGGGAATACCGTCGAGCGCCATCCGGGCGGCAGGAATGTTGTACGCGCCGAAGATGGGGCGCAACTGGACACCGGCGAGTGCGGCCGCGAGCACGGACGGCGGATGACAATGGACGACGGCGTCCACGTCAGGGCGGGTCCGCAGGATTTCCGCATGGATGGGCAGTTCTTGGGGCGCCGACCAGTCCTCCAGGTCCGCGCCACCACCGTCGAGGCCGACCTGCCGGATGTCCTCGTCGAGCGTGAACAGCAGGCCTTCCTCACGAGGTCCTCGACACCGCACGAGCATCGTGCCCGGTCCGGTGCGCAGGCTGACATGACCGAGGATGTCCTCGGCCAGACCGGCGTTCGCGAGCACGCGGCACGCCTGGGCGACCGTCCTCTTCAGGGATTCCTCCCCAGCCTGTTATGGACTATTGGTATGATTATTTTTGCGGTTAGTCCGTAGGTCGTCAACCGCGACCCCGGCCGCGCGTCAGCGTCGCGCCACGTGGCTCGACGAGGGAGGATGGGCCCATGGCCGTCGACGAGAAGACCGGTTCCGGCAAGCCGGCGCCAGAGCCGGACCTGTTCAGCCCGGTCTCGTTGGGGCGCGTTTCCCAGGTCATCGTCGACCAGATCAAGATGCTCATCCACGAGGGCAAACTCAGCCCCGGTGACCGCCTGCCGAGTGAGCGCGAACTGTGCAACCGGTTCGGCGTCAGCCGCGTGACGGTCCGCGAGGCGCTACGGGTACTGGAAGCCGGTGGTCTGGTCAACATCCGCGTCGGCGCCCACGGCGGCGCTTTCGTGACCCAGCCGAGCAATTCGCGCCTCGGCGAAGGCCTCGCCGATCTGCTCCGGCTCAGCCCGCTGACCGCGGCCCAGGTCACCGAGGCGCGGATGGTGTTCGAACTCGGCATCGTCCCGATGGTGGTCGAGCGCGCCACCGAGGAGGACATCGCCGAACTGCGCGAGATCTGCGACCGGCAGAAGGCCGCGCTCAAGGACGGCACCTACTCGCTCACGCTCTCCACCGAGTTCCACACCAAGGTCGCGGCGTGCACACACAACCCCGCCATCGAGATGCTGGTGGAAAGCTTCCACGGCCCGATGCTCATGTCGCTCAGGGAAGCCAAGACACGGGCGCCGCTGATGGGCCGCAAGGGCGCGACCGAACACGCGAAGTTCGTCGACGCGGTGGCAGCGGGTGACGTCGAGACCGCGACCGAGATCATGCGCACACACCTGCAGCGCACGGCGGACCGCGTCGCTCAGACCTCCTGAGCGTCCGCCTTCATCTCGGACACGGCTGACCGGGAGCGACGCAGCAACGGTGTGCCCGCGAGCGCCGCGACCCCGGACGCCACACCGGCGAGCAGGAACCCGGCCCCGGCACCCCACTGCTCGCACAGCCATCCGGTGAGCGGGCCACCGATCGGCGTGCTGCCAAGGAACACCAGGCTGTGCAAGGCGATCACCCGGCCCTGCATCTGCGGTTCCGTACCGATCTGCAGCATTGTGCGGGCGAGCGTGTTGAACGAGATGTTCGCGATGCCGAGTGCCACCATCATGCCCAGTGCGGCGGCGAGCCACGGCGTGAACGCGGCGAAAGCATTGACACCAGCGAAGATCCAGGCCCACCGCAGCAGCGACCACGACGTCACCGATCGGCGGCCTGCGCTCGCCAACGCCCCGAGCATCGCGCCGACGCCGAGCGCGGATGTCAGCCATCCGTAGACCTCCGGACCACCGCCGAGTGTGTCCCGCGCGAGCAACGGCAGCACAACGCGGAAGTTCTGGCCGATCAGCGCCACCACGGCCACCAGCAGCAGGCATGCCCGCAGTTCCGGATGTCCCCAGACGTAACGCAAGCCCTGCAAGGCCTTACCCGACGCACGCGTCGGCCTCGGCGCCCGGCGCAGCGCCGAGGAGTCCATCCGCGCGAGTCCATAAAGGACGGCCGCGAACGACACCGCGTTGATCGCGAACGCCAGACCGACATCGACGGCCGCGATGAGGACGCCGGCGATCGCGGGCCCCACCAGACGTCCCGCGTTGTGGACAGTCGAGTTCAAGGACTGGGCGTTGACGTAATCCTCCGGCCCGACCATCTCGGTGACGAACGCCTGCCGCGCCGGCACGTCGACCACCGTGACGAGGCCAAGGCCCAGCGCCAGCACGTAGACCATCCACAACTGAACCACCCCGCCGAGCACGGTTGCCGCGAGGATCGCGGCGAGCACGGCACTCACGGCCTGCGTGACCATGATCGTGCGACGCCGGTCCAGCCGATCGACCAGGACGCCGCCCCACAGCCCGAACAACAGTGTGGGCAGGAACTGCAACGCGGTCGCGACGCCAAGCGCCACGGCCGAGTCGGACAGGTCGAGTACCAGCCAATCCTGGGCGACCCGCTGCATCCATGTGCCGACGACGCTGACCGCGTGGCCCATGAAGAAGAAGCGGTAGTTGGGCACCGCGAGCGATCGGAACACACGCCCCGCCCCGCCCCGTGCACGCGTGGCAAGACCTGCAAGGAGACGCCGCACGAAACCCTCCTCATTATTGGCACAATGGTATAACGTTTAGTTCACCGCAGGAAGCGCTCCCCCAGTGAGGAGCAGCCAATGACGGCAACCGTTGCGGTGATCGGCCTCGGCGCCATGGGCCTGCCCATCGCACGCCACCTGCTCGCCGCCGGGCTCACCGTCACCGTCCGAGATCTCGACGTCACGGTGACCGAAGCGGTCCGCGGACTCGGCGCGCGAGTCTCCACAAGTGCGGCCGATGCGGCGAAAGAAGCCGACGCGGTCGCGATTTTCGTGCCGACCGACCGAGATGTCCTCGATGTCTGCTTGGGACAGTCCGGTGTGCTCGCCGGTGTCCGCGGCGGCGCGGTCGTTCTGCTCTGTTCTTCGCTGCGACCCGAAACCTGTGCGAAGGTGGCAGCCGCCGCACCACCCGGCGTCGACGTCCTCGACGCCGCACTGACCGGCGGGGTGCGCGGCGCCGAGGAGGGCGTGGTGAACCTTCTGGTCGGCGGGGACGCCGAGGTCCTCGACCGGGTACGCCCCCTGCTCGAACCGTGGACGTCCGCCGTGCACCACCTCGGTCCGCTCGGTGCGGGCCAGGTCGGCAAGACCGCGAACAACCTCGTGCACTGGCCACAGATCTGCGCGATCACCGAGGCATTGGAACTCGCGCGGCGCGGCGGCGTCGACGTGCCCGTGCTGCGCCGAGCGCTGATGGACGGGCCGACCGACTCGCGGACCCTGCGCGAGCTCGAACAGATGCGCCTGACATGGCACGCCAAGGATCTGGCGAACACCGCGGAACTCGCGAACGAGGTCGGGCTGGACATCCCGATCGCGCGGACCGCTCGCCAGGTGATGCGCGGCATTACCGCGGCGGACGTGGCCCGGCTGCTGACCGGCGGGCCGTTGCACGGCCCTGACCACATGGAATCGAGGTAACGTTCCGGTAACCGTACCCATGAAAGGTTAGACCTTTAGTCCACCGCTGGGGTGTACTCAGACCTACTCGACCCGAAGGAGCCCATAGTGCGCGACGACTACCTAAAAGGCGTTCTGTCCGGCGAGAAGAAGAATCGCGACGCGTCCGAGATCGCCGCGAGGGACGAGTTCAACCGGCAGCATCCGCCGATCAAGGGCCTCGTGGTCCCGCACGATCTGCGCAAGATGGACCTGCCGGAGCGCAAGTGGCGCAACAACCGCGGCCACTGGTTCGATCTCGCCGACTACGAGGTGCTCAACGCCCACCTCGCCGAGCTCAAGCCGGGTTCGGCGTCCGTACGCCACCGGCACACGACCGAGGCGTACCTCTACATCGTCAAGGGCAGTGGCTACTCACTCATCAACTACGACGACGAGCCCGTCGAGGTCGTCGAGTGGTCGGAAGGCACCCTGTTCGCGCCCCCGAGGTGGGCGTGGCACCAGCACTTCAACCTCGACGAGAACGACACCTCGCGGTACCTGGCCATCCAGGACACGGGCCTGCTGCGCACGATGCGCCTGCACAACATCGAGCGGCACTCGGTCCAGCTGTCGCCGGACCAAGGCGCCGAGTTGCTGCGCGCCGCGATCGCCGAGGGGACCGTGCACGGCGGGCACACCGGGATCGCCGAGCACGCCGGAATCGTCGAGCCGGTCCGCGACCCGAACTCGGACTGACCTTCACACCATCTCCGCGGGGGAACAGCGCAGGGGAACAGTGCACGAGGGCTGGCGACGACGCCGGCCCGCAATCCTTGCCGGAGACGCACATGCGACGTCATGCCGTCCTACCCGCGGTGGCCGCGGCCACCGTGTTGCTTGTCTCCGCGTGCGGCACCTCGCCGTCCGCGGCCGGTGACCGCGGCGGCGGTACCTCGTCCGGGGCGGTGTCCAAAGCCTCGGCCGTGTACGACCGGATCAACGGTCTGACCGGAAAAGAACGCCACGACACGCTCGTCCGACTGGCGGAGCAAGAGGGCAAGCTCTCCGTCTACACGTCCAACACCGACATCGACAAGCTGGTCGAAGGCTTCCAGAAGGCCTACAAGGTCGAGGTCAGTGTCTACCGCGCGAACTCGGAAACCGTGCTGCAGCGCGTGTTGCAGGAACAGCAGGCCGGCTACGTCGGCACCGACGTGATCGACACCAACGCCGGTGAACTGCACATCATGACCAAGGAAGGCCTGCTCGCTCCGTACAAGGGCGAACTGCGCGACAAGGTCCGCATCCAGGGACAGGCCGAGGGCTGGACGGCAGCCCGGTTCAACGTCTTCGTCGTCGGGTGGAACACCAGCAGGGTCCCGCCCGGCGACGAGCCCCGCTCCTTCGAGGACCTGGCCGACCCGAAGTGGAAGGGCCAGGTGTCGATGGAGATCGGCGACGTCGACTGGTTCGCCGCGATGTACCAGTACTACATCGGCCAGGGCAAGACCGACGCCGAGGCCCGCGATCTGTTCTCCCGGATCGCCGCGAACTCGAAGGTCGCGAAGGGACACACGACCCAGGGCGAACTGCTGTCCGCAGGCCAGTTCGCGATCACCGTCTCCTCCTACAGCCACACCGTGGACAAGGCGGCCGACAAGGGCGCACCGGTCACATGGCACCCGAAATCGGGCCAGCCGGTACAACCCATCGTGCTGCGCCCCAACGGCATCGGGCTCATCAAGGCAGCACGCAACCCTGCCGCGGCGATGCTGTTCGTCGACTGGCAGCTGACCGAAGGGCAGCAGGCCCTTGCCGACGCGTTTCGAATCGGCTCCATCCCCACCGCTGACGACCCGCTCGCCGGCCTGAAGGTGGTGGCGCCGCCGGAGCAGGAACTGCTCGCGGACCCGAAGAAGTGGGACCAGCTCTACGGGGACATCCTCTTGTCAAGTCCGGACAGGAGTTGACGTCCTCCCACGGCAGAAGCCGGGGGATTCCAACCCACAACCACCACTCAGAGAGCGAGGGGAGCGAGTTGAGGTTCACGGTTCACAGCCCCGCCCAGTGGCTGGAGGGCTCCCCGTGCTGTCACCGCCCGCCCGGCGGCGATATTTCGAGCCGCGTTCACGTCTGCGTTGCAGGTGACCCCGCAGGCGACACACTGGAACACCGCTTGGCTCTTGCGGTTCTCCGGCGCGATATGCCCACAGGCCGAACACTGCTGCGACGTGAACGCGGCCTTGACCTTCTCCACCCGGCCGAAAGCCTTGTGCTCCAGCCGAGTCACCAACAACCCCCACCCATTTGTCAGGATGCCCCGGTTGAGCCCGGCCTTCTGCCGGACATTACGGCCCGGGCTCTCCACTGTGCCCTTCGCCGAGCGAGTCATGCCCCGGATGCGGAGATTTTCTACCCGGATCACGTCAAACCCACGCGCCAGACTTGTGGAGGTCTTTTCCACCCAGTCCTTACGCCGGTCCGTGATACGCGCGGCCAGCCGCGCGATGGCACGCCGGACTCGTCCGCGCCGCTTCGATCCCCGCTGGCGGCGGGCGAGCGCGCGGTGCAGGCGATCCAACCGTTGTTGCTCACCGGATGTCAGGCCGGGTGCACTCAGCAGCTCCCCGGTCGACAACGCCGACGACACCGCCACACCCCGATCCACCCCCACTATAAGGTTGTTGCCCGGCGCAGGGATCGGATCCGGGACTGCGGCGAACGCGATGTGCCATCGACCTGCCCGGTCATGTGTGATCCGATACGACTTGACTCCATTCGGCACGGCACGCGACCACCGGAACCGGACCCAACCGACCTTCCGCACCCACACCCGTCCGTGCTTACGGTTCAGCCGCTGAATCTGCTCCGGTTTCACCGAGACCTGTCGAAAGCCCTCATGCCGACCGGCCTTGCGCCACGTAGGCCTGCGATGCGTACCAGCGAAGAAATTCCGCATCGCCTGGGCGAAATCGCGCAATGCCTGCTGCTGCACCATCACCGACCCGGCCCGCAACCACGCGAACTCCGCCCGCGCCTCCGTCAACTGCCGCGCCTGCTCGAAATACCCCGGCGCGGCGGCACGCCCTGGCCACCAACAAGAGTGTTGCTCGACGGCCAGATTCCACACGAACCGAGCGTGCGCGCAGTGCTCCAGCAGCCCAACCTCCTGCTCCAGCGTCGGCGACAACCGGTAACGAGACACGAACCGAACGTTAACAGCCAGTACCGACACAACCGGGCATGCCACGCCCAGACCAGGCGAGTCGGCTTCCACTCCACACCTGAAGGCGGGCCTCCGCCGATTGGAGTCACAATGAAGACCGCAAAGGCGCGGTTAGCGGCATTCGGACTTGTGGCCGTGCTGGCCGCGACGGGATGCGGTGCCTCACCGACAGCGAGTAGTGGCAACGCGGGCGGCGGCGAGCCGACGACGGCTGAGACGTTCTACGCGGAGATGGCAGGCCTCACCGGGCAGGCGCGACGGGACAAGCTCGTCGAGCTGGCGAAGAAAGGGAACGCGCTCAACCTGTACACGTCGATGACGAGCGACATCGCGGACTTGATCACCGGCGCGTTCAAGGACAAGTTCGGCATCGACGTGCAGCTTTACCGGGCGGGCTCGGAAACCGTGCTGCAGCGCGTGTTGCAGGAGCAGTCGGCCAAGTTCGCCGGCAACGACGTCATCGAGACTAACGCCAACGAACTGTTCGCGCTCAACACCGAGGGCATGCTCGCGCAGTACAAGGGACCGCGGCGGGACCTGGTGCCGAAGGCAGGCCAGTTCGACGGCTGGACGGCGACGCGGTTCAACCTGTTCGCGCCGAGCTGGAACACCACGCTGGTGCCCAAGGGCCAGGAGCCCAAGCGGTGGGAGGACCTCGCCGATCCGAAGTGGGACGGCAAGCTCTCCATGGAACTCGGCGACTACGACTGGTATCTCACGCTCTACGGCTACTGGAAGACCAAAGGCCGCAGCGACGCCGAGATCGACACCCTGTTCGCCGACATGGCCAAGGGCGCCAAGATCGTCAAGGGCCACACCGTCCAGGGCGAACTGTTGTCCGCCGGTCAGTTCTCGATCGTCGCGTCGAACTACTCGTACATTGTGGACCGTGCCAAGGCCAAGGGCGCACCCGTCGACTTCCTGCCGTTCGCCCAGCCCGTGATCGCCCGGCCGAACGGCGTGGGTCTGATGAAGACCGCCCCGCACCCCGCCGCGGCGATGCTGTTCACCGACTGGCTGCTCGAGGAAGGGCAGCAACTGCTCGCCAAGGACGGGCTGACACCCGCTGTCGTCGAAGGCGACGATCCGCTCAAGGGCGTGGAGATCGTCCCGATCGACGTCAAGGCGATGGTCGAGCACGGCGACGAATGGCAGAAGAAGTACGACAAAGTCGTCTCAGGCGGCGAAAAGGTGTCCAACTAGGCCGAAAGGTAGCCGATGACCACGGCAGCGCCTCCCCGACCGCCGGTCACCACGGATGACCAGCCGGCGCCGATCCCCCGTCGGCGCCGGTGGTGGCCCAGTCCCAAACTGCTCATCACCCTCGCGGTGGTGGCCGCGATCGGCTACTTGGCGATCGTTCCCCTGTACTACTTGATCTGGGGAACCTTCTTCGACGCCAACGGATTCACGCTCGGCGGCTTCGCCACCGCGTACGGCGACGACCGGATCGGCAGTCTGATCGGCAACTCGCTCTGGTTCGCCATAGGATCCGCCGTGCTCTCGTTGCTCGTCGGCACCTCGCTGGCCTACCTGCAGGTGCGCACGGATGTGCCGTTCAAGGCCCTGTTCTTCGCCGCGTCGATCATCCCGCTGATCATCCCGGGCATCCTGTACACCATCTCGTGGATCTTTCTGGCCAGCCCGGACATCGGCCTGATCAACAAGATGCTCGAACCGATCTTCGGCCCTGGCACTATCGACATCTTCACGGTGTGGGGCATGATCTGGGTGGAGGGACTGCACCTGTCCCCCATCGTGTTCCTGCTCATGGTCGCGGCGTTCCGCTCGATGGACCCCTCGCTGGAGGAGTCCGCGCTGATGTGCGGCGCGACCAGGACGCAGGTGTTCCGGCGGATCACGGTGCCGCTGATCCGTCCCGCGATCGGCGCCGCCGTGCTCATCATGACCGTGCGCGGCCTGGAAAGCTTCGAGGTGCCTGCCCTGCTGGGACTGCAGAACGGCATCTACGTGTTCACCAGCCGCATCTACTTCGTGCTGCGCACCTACCCGCCGGATCTCGCGGCGGCCGGTGCGCTGGCGCTCGGACTGCTGGTGCTCGCGATGATCGGCGTCGCGATCTCCAACTTCGCGGGACGCGCGGCGAAGAACTACCAGACGGTGACGGGCAAGGGTTTCCGCCCACGCCCGATGCGGCTGGGCAAGTGGCGTCCGGTGATGGGCGGCGTCATCATCGCGTACTTCCTGTTCACGGTGGTGCTTCCGCTGCTGGTGCTGCTGTACACGTCACTGCTGAAGTTCTACCAGGCACCGTCGGGACAGGCGTTCGCGTCGATGACGTTGGACAACTACGCGAACCTGCTGAGCCTGCCGAAGGCGTTGACGGCACTGCAGAACTCGCTGTTCCTCGGCGTGGGCACGGCGACCGTCGTGATGGCGGGCATGGCGATCGCGGCATGGGTCGTGGTCCGGTCGAAGGTGCCCGGCCGGTCCATCGTGGACCAGCTGTCGTTCCTGCCGCTGGTGGTGCCCGGTCTCGTACTCGGCCTCGCACTGTCCTTTGTGTATCTGCGTAGTCCGATTCCCATCTACGGCACGATCTTCATCCTGCTGATCGCCTACGTGACCCGGTACATGCCGTACGGGATGCGCTACGCGGTCACGTCCATGCAGCAGATCTCGGCGGAACTCGAGGAGTCCGCCCAGGTCAGCGGGGCAAGTTGGTGGCAGACGTTCCGCAGAGTGCTGCTGCCGCTGCTGGCTCCCGGCCTGATGGCCGGCTGGATCTACATCCTCGTGGTCTCCTTCCGTGAACTGTCCAGCTCGATCCTGCTGTACAGCCCGGGCAACGAGGTCCTTTCCATCCTCATCTTCGAACAGTACGAGAACGGTGAGTTCACCGTTCTTTCGGCGCTCGGCGTGGTCATGGTGCTGACGCTCGTCGTGCTCGTCACGGTGGCGTACAAACTCGGCGCCAAGATCGGTCTGCGGCAGGACTAGCCGCCATCAGGAGGTCACAGTGCTTCACGTGGAGAACCTGGCAAAGACATTCGACGCCGAACAGCGCAAGCGCAGGGCGAAGAAGGGCACCGGCACGAACCGCGTGTTCGCGGTCAACGACATCAGCTTCGATGTGCGCGAGGGCGAGATGTTCACGCTCCTCGGGCCGTCGGGGTGCGGCAAGACGACCACCCTGCGCTCCATCGCCGGGCTCGAACACCCCGACTCCGGTGTGATCGAGGTCGACGGCCGGGTCCTGTTCGAGGGACGGGACGGGCGCAAGCCGCACAGCGTCCCGGCCAACGAGCGCAAGCTCGGGATGGTGTTCCAGTCGTACGCGATCTGGCCGCACATGTCGGTGTTCAACAACGTCGCGTTCCCATTGCAGGTCAAGAAACGCGGCGAACGGCCGAGCAAGGCGAAGATCGTCGAGCAGGTCCACCGGGTGCTCGCCACGATGGAACTGGAGGAGCTGGCGTCCCGCCCGGCGACCAAACTCTCCGGTGGGCAGCAGCAGCGGCTCGCCCTGGCCCGTGCCCTCGTGGTCGAGCCGTCGCTGCTGCTGCTCGACGAGCCACTGTCCAACCTGGACGCGAAACTGCGGGAATCGCTGCGCTTCGAGCTGAAGCGGCTGCAACGCGAACTCGGGATCACGTCGATCTACGTGACACACGACCAAACCGAGGCGCTCGTGCTGAGCAACACAGTCGCGGTGATGAAGAACGGCAACATCATCCAACTCGGCCGCCCGCGTGAGATCTACGAGAACCCCAACTGCAGGTTCGTCGCGGAGTTCATCGGCACCACGAACATGCTGTCCGGTTCGGTCGACTCGAAGAACGGCGAACGGTACACCGTGCTGACCGCCGACGGCCCGCTGGCACTGGACTCCGCCGTGGACATCGGGACCAACCAGGATGTGGTCGTCTCGATCCGGCCGGAAGCGGTGGAGGTCCACCTCGACAGCCGCGCGGGCGAGGTGCCCAACGAGTGGAAGGGCACCGTGGTCAACCGGGCATTCCTCGGCGAGGCCGTCGACCACGTGATCCGCGTCGGTGAGCACGAGATCCGGGCACGAGGCAACCCGTCCATCTCGATCCAGCCGGGCACGGATGTGTTCGTCCGGATGGACCCGGCCAAGCTGACACTCGTCCCCGTGGACTGAACGGGTGGCGTTGCCTGCGGTTCTGCGTAACCGCGACTTCAACCTGTACTGGGCCGGTGTGGTGGCCTCGCAGATCGGCACCCGCGGCACGGTCGCCGCCAACTTCTACCAGGTCTACGAACTCACCGGCTCGATCGCGTACACGGGCCTCGTCGGCGCGGCGCAGGCAATAGCGTTGGTCGTGCTCAGCCCGCTCGGCGGTGCCCTCGCCGACCGGGTCGACCGGCGCCGCCTCCTGCAGGGCGCGCAGACTGTCGCGCTCCTCGTGGCCGGTGCGCTCGCGTGGCTTACTCTGTCAGGTAACGCGGTGGCCTGGCACGTGGTGCTGTCCGTGGTGCTCACCACCGCGGCCGCGACATTCGACCAGCCCGCACGCCAGGCGCTCATCCCTGCCTTGGTGCCGCGCAGCCAGATCGCGGAGGCCATCGCACTGCTCAACCCGTCGCGCGAGTTGGCTGTGCTGCTAGGCCCGTTGCTGGCCGGTGTGCTGATCACGATGTCCGGGCCGGGGTTGATGTACGCCGTGGACGCGGCGACGTACCTTTTGCTGGTAGCGATTCTCGCGGTGCTGCGGACGCCTCCGCTCCCACTGCCCGAGGAGAAACGCACGGTCTTCCAGTCCATTGTGGAAGGTGCGAGGTACATCGCGCACCGGCCGTTGATTTACACCCTGATGGCTCTGGACCTGTCGGCGACGGTGTTCAGCGCCTACCGGGTGCTGCTGCCCGCCCTCGCCCTCGACGTGCTGCACGTCGGGTCGGCCGGCTATGGCATCTTGTCCGCCGCGCCGTCGGCTGGTGCGTTGTTGGCGACGTACTCGGTGTTCCGTACCGTCCAGCGAAGTACGCGGCAGGGCCGGGTGCTTCTGCTGTCCACAGTGCTCTACGGAGCCGCGGCGATCTTGCTGGCGTTCTCGCCTGTGTTCGCGCTCGCTGTCGTCGCGGCGCTACTGCTCGGCGGGTTCGACGCCATGGCAACGACAATCCGCCACGCGGCCGTGCAGATCGACACGCCTGACGAGATTCGCGGCAGGGTGACGGCCTTCTACCAGATGTCGTCGCGCGGCGGACCCGCTCTCGGCGACGTGGTGGTCGGCGCGTTCGCGGGGCTGGTGGGTCCGGTGGTCGCCTTGAGTGTGGGAGCGTTGGCGACCATCGGCGTCGCCGCGTCGTTCTCGTTCAACAACAACGTGGTCCGCTCGTACAGCGGCGTGGTCACGGAGGACCGGGCCTGAAAGCCTCGACCGCGGTGAACAGGTCGTCCACGGTCAGCCGCTCGGGGTTCTCGGCCAGGTCCGGGCGCTGGGCAACCGCGGCGAGGATGGCCTTGCGAGTACGTCTGCCGTCGAAACCGGCGCAACAGTCGGCGAGTTTGGCGTGCAGGGCGTCGTCCTCGACCAGCCCGCGCAACGACGGCCAGAGGGCCGCGAGCTCCACCAACGAGGACCGGATGATCCGCGCCAGCACGTCCGTGTCCGGCAAATCGAGCCGCAGCACCAGATCCGCCCGCGACAGGAACGCCTCGTCGACGCCCTCGGTGAAGTTGGTCGTGGCAAGCAACAGCACGTGCGGACACGTGGCACGCAGCGCGTCCAAACCGGACAGCACGGCGTCTGTCGCGCGATGCACATCCACCGGGTTGGTCTCGAACGACGCGGTGCTGCGCCGCACAGCCAACGCCTCCACCTCGTCGACCAGCACGACGGTGTGCGGTCGGCGCGCGGCGAGTTCCGGCAGCGTCTCGGCGAACAGCCTGCGCACCCCGCGCTGGCTCTCACCGAGCATTTCACTCGGGAAGTCGTGCGGGTCCACCTCGACGAACGTCGTCGCCCCGCGGTTGGCCACCGCCATCGCCGCAGCCTGCGCCAAGCCTTGGCACAGCGTCGTTTTGCCGGTGCCGGGCGGCCCGGCGAGCACGACGAGACCGTGCGGCGGGCCGGACAGCGACTGCAGCGCCCGGCCGTGGCGCAGCACGAGAACCGCAGTACCGAGCAGCCGTTCTTTCGTCCCCGGCGGCACGATGATCGACTCCCACGGTCCGTCGTGGTGGTCGGCAGGCAGGACGTGGATTCCGCTGACGCCGTGCGGGAGGCTCATGGCCAGGTCGGCCGTTCGAGTGCGGGCCATTCGATCGTCGTCGGATCACCGGCCTGCTTGTCGCGGATGACGTTCGGCGGCTCCTCGAACAACACCAGCGGGTCGCAGAGCGCCCGCATGGTCTCCAGCAGGCTGTCGAACATGTGGATGCGGACGACCTTCGCGGTGTTCTCCGGGTGATCGTTGAAGTGCTGGTGCCACAGGAAATGGTCGACGACGATGACGTCGCCCTTCTTCCACCGGTGCGTGGTGCCACCCTCCGGCTCGGTGCCGAGGTAGGTGCGGCCCTCGCCGTCCAGCACGTACAGCCACGCCTCACCGGGGTGGCGGTGCATCGACTGGCCCCGGCCCGGTCCGATCTCGAACATCGCCATCGTGATGCCGGACGCCTGGTAGCCGATCGCCCGGTCGAGCAGGAACGTGGTCCTGGTGCCCCGCGGGGTGTTGACCAACTCGAGGTCGTCCCAACTGGTGTGCAGCCGACCTGCACGGCGGTTGGTCTGCTCGCGGCCGACTCGGCGGATACGGCGCGCATATGGGTCGTCGCCGTCGAGGTGCGTGCTGAACGCCGGCCTCCCAGGCAGTTCCGCGACCGGGGTGTGGCCGGCGTCCTCAAGCACGTTCATGCCCATCGTCGCGAGCATCGGCTCGCTGGAGAACGTCAGGTACCGCGCGACTTCCGTACCGTCGTTGCCCGAGCGGTGCCACGCCCACGCGGGGATGTGCAGCGAGTCGCCGGGACCCCAGTCGATACGTTCGCCGTCGATCTCCGTCCAGCCCCAGCCCGCGACGACGAGCACCATGGCATCCCACGAATGCCGGTGGATCGTGGTCGTCGCGCCGGGGTCGAACTCGTGGGCAAGCGCGTCCATCGTCCGCGTCGGGCGCTCGCCGTCCTCACCGACGTAGACACCCACCCGGTGGCCGCGTTCGGTCTTGTGCATCACGACGTCCTCGACCGCGACCACGTCACGGTGATTGGCCCGCCAGTCCTCGATGAACTTGGCACGCCTGGCTTTCTGCACGTGATAGTGACTGACACCGGTTGTCGTCCGCGTGGTCACCTGATACCTCCTAGCTGGGTTGTACGAGTGCGGCCCCTCTGCCGCGTACGACCGCTGCGCTCACCGCGATCAGCACGCCGATGGCGCCCATGGCCGCCGTCAACGGGAATGCCAGCACCGCACCGGAAACCGCGAGCGGTCCACCGAACAGCGCGGCCGCGCGGAACGTGCCCGCGGCGGCGATCGCCTCCCCGCGTTCCTCCGGATGGACCGCGACCGTGGCGATCGCGGGCCCGATGGTCTGCAACGCTCCGGCGCCGAGCCCGGAGATCCCGAGCAGGACAGCCGCGAGCGGCCATGACTCGGCGACGGGCACCACAAGCCCGATCCCGCCACCGGCAGCGATCGTGCCGAGGACAAACGACCGGCCGATCCACTGCCCACGTACCCGCCCGACAATCGCGGCGCCAATGAGCGCCGTGCCGTTGGCGACGGTGACGAGCGCGCCCACAGTCGATGAGGACTGCCTCGCCGAGTCGAGCGCGACTGGTACGAAACTGCCCAGCAGGCCGCGCCAAGCTCCCGCGCTGACGCCCGCCCAGCAACCGACGTCCACTCCTGGCCGCCGCCAGATCCCACCCGGCGGCCGATCGGCCGGCGGCTGGAACGGTGGCAGCCGGTCGAGCAGCAGCGCGGGCACTATCGCGGCGCACGCCACGACAGCCCCGAGGATGAGCGCCAGCTGCGCGGAGATCTCGATGAGCACGCCCGCCAGCACCGGTCCGACGAGCAAACCGAAGCTGGACACGAAGTTGATCGTCGCGAGCGCGCCGACGGGGCGGCGGTCGCCCCGCACGACATGCGTCTGGCTACCGGTCCAGTAGCACGCGCGCGCCACTCCCTGCAGCAGCTGCGCGATCGTGAACGGGACGACCGCCACGGACATAACGACAAGCCCTGACGACAACCCGAGGGTGACGCCGGCACCGACGATGAGCACCCAGTCGCCGACGCGCCGCATCACCCAGCCAAGCGCGAACCGGGTGGCCATCTGCGCGACCGCAGAGACGGCGGTGAGAAAGCCGACCTCCGCGACCGAGTAACCGGCCCGCAGAGCCACAAGCGGGAAGGCGACGCTGGCGATGCCCAGTGAGCAGGAGAAGAGCGCCGCGCCTCCTGCTGACGCGGCCTGGTCACGCGACGGCCGCATTTGGCGCCGTCAGGCGTTGGATTCGGTGAGCCGCCCGGCGGGCGCGCTCTCGGAGGCAGGCTCGAAGTAGTGGACCGTGTCGTAGCCGAGGTGCTTGAAGACCCGGTTCTGGGCGTTGAACAGGCGCAGTGGCGTGCCGTCCGCGGCGAACAGCTGGCACACGTGGTTCTGCGGTACGTACAGCGTGTCGCCCTTGGTGATCTCGTAGCGCTTGGGCTCGAGGGCGATGCGCGCGTAGTACTTCTCGGCGATCTCGGCCTCGACCTCCCACTGCAGGGCGTAGCCGCCGCCGTCGAGGACGTAGTAGACCTCGTCGGCCATCTTCCAGTACTTGCCGCTCCTGCCGCCCGCGGGGATATCGAGCTCGAAGGCGTCGACACTGAAGATGCGGGCATCGGTCCGCGCCGGCGAGGACATGACGCGCACCCGGCCGAGCGGCGTGTCCTCCCAGACGGTGTCCGACGGCGAGATGACCTTCTTGCGGTCGAGCACGCCCTGGGTCCACACGCGTGACCAGTCCTCGCGCGGACCGAACTCGGACTCGCGCTCGACCGGGCCGGAGCGGCCCTGCTGGATCAGGCCCATGAACATGAAGGTGCTCTTGGCCTTCACCACCAGCGCGACAGCCTTCTCATCGTGCGGGTTGAAGTGCCGATGCACGGAGTCGGTGTGGACGAAGACGAGGTCGTCCTTGGCCCAGTCGTAGCGCTTGTCGTCGTGGATCTCGTAACCGCGGCCCTCGATAATATAGAAGGCAGCCTCGTTCTGGTGACCATGCCCGTGGTTCGACGACTCCGCGGGCAGCTCGACGAAGTGGACCTGGATCGTCTGGGTCAGGAAGTCCTCGTCCCCCGGCCCGATCCGCCACCAGGTGCGGCTCTTGGCACTGTCGCCCGAGTGCGCGACCTTGGCGTCGTCGACGACAACGGAGTCGTCCCGGACCCGCTCGGCGGCGAGCTGCCGCTGGCGGAACTCCCCGAGCCCGTAGGTCTCCGACGTCAGTCCACGCACGAACACGCGTCCGCTCTTACCCAACTCATCCTCCGAATGACCTCGACGAGCACGACCAGGCGGCGCGGATGCGGCATCCGTGCTCTTCCCCGAGCCAGGATCGACAGGGCCAATGGTATTACCGTTCTACCTAGTGCGCAATGAAGTCGCCTACAGGGTGGGACCGCCAGCATCGTGCGACGACGGAGCACGACGGATGGACACCAGCTCATCCGACCGAGACCAGGCCGTTACCCCAGCTCGCCCGCCGCCCCACAGGGCGAGGTGAGCACCGTGAGCTTGGTGTGGACTTTCGTACACGAGGTTGGGGCCTTGGCGGTCATCGCATGCCCGTCAGGACCTGAGCGGCGGCCGACAGCGGTTCGCAGGAATGGGTTCAAGGGTGTTTGTCAAGGGCTTTGGACCCTATCGAGGCCCAAGACGGGAGCTGCAGAATTTCGCAACTATTGGTCCTGCGTAGTCTTCGGTCGCTTGGGGGAGCCAGTGGTGGCGAGGAGGTCAAACAGGGTGATCCCTGGAGACATCGTGGTACAGACCACGGGCGAGGTGTTGGACAGCGCCCGGGACTATGTGCGGAGGCAGGTCGCCGCGTTCATCCGGCGGCTTCCGTGGCCGCTGGTGTCGGCCCGGGTGAAGCTCACTGTGTTCAGCCGTGCCAGCGGTCCGTGGGCGGCCCTGGCTCAGGTCAACCTGGAGTTGCGGGACCATCCGGTTCGGGCGCAGGTGCCGGTGGCGTTCTTGCACGAGGCGGGCCGCCTGTTGCGGCTGCGGCTGGCGGCGCAGGTCGCCAGGCTGACCCATCCTGATATGCCGCGGCCATGGCCATCCGAAACATGCAGGGGTGTGCAGCCGGTGTCACATGCTGCTCGGAGGCGCGCGATCGTCCGCCGCAAGTCGTACCCGCTGTCTCGGTGCACACCGGATCAGGCGGCGCTGACGATGGACGTGATGGACTACGACTTCCACCTGTTCACCGATGCGGACACGGGTCAGGACAGCCTGATCTACCGGGTCGGCCCAACCGGCTATCGGCTGGCTCGCCTGTCTGGGATGGCGCCGCCCTCGGCGCCGGTCACGGTGCCGCTGACGATCAACGTGCACCCTGTGCCGGAAGCGACCTTGGAGCAGGCGGTGGCGCGACTGACCGCGACCGAGATGCCGTACCAGTTCTTCCGCGACCACGCCACCGGCCGAGGCGCGGTGCTTTACAGGCGCTATGACGGCAACTACGGCCTACTGGCCCCCGCGCCACCTGACCAGGAACGGCCGGACGCGGAGGCAATCCACGATGGACAGTGAGCCGCGTTGGCTGAAGGAATTGACAACGGCGGATTCACTCCGCCTGCTCGGTAGCGTGGCCTTCGGCCGGATGGTGTTCAATCAGCACGCTTTGCCAGCGATTCGACTGCTGAACCATGTCGTCGACGACGATGCGGTCATCGTGCGCACGCACCTGGGGGCGGCGGCGCTGGGCACGGTAGGCATGGTGGTGGCCTACGAGGCGGACGCGATCGACGCGCACACACGTCTGGGGTGGAGCGTGGTCGTGACCGGTGTTGCCCGGCTAGTCACGGATCCTGACAGGGTGGCGCGCTACGAGCAAATGCTGCGCCCCTGGGTACGCGAACAGATGGTCCACGTGATCCGCATCGATCCCGAGATCGTCACTGGCTACGAAATGCTCGACGGCGCGGACTTCTGACCAACGACACGAGGTTCTGGGTGATCACGAAAAGCATTGCGGCGCGGCTGCGTTCCTGGTTGGCACGGGCCTATCTGGTCTATCTGACCAGAGTGCGCAAGACGGACGTCTCCCGGATGCCGTTCGTTCCGCAGCCTGCGCTGTTCCCGCTGAAACGAGACGGCCTGGATCCGGTGGCCGAGCTGTCCCGGATTCGCGACGAGCAGCCGGTCAGCAGACTCCCGTTGCCATTCGGCATGACCGTGTGGCTAGTCACCGGCTACGACGAGGTGCAGGCCGTCCTCGGCGATACCGCCACGTTCAGCAACGACTTTTCCAACCCGGGCATCGTCGGGATCGGTGCGGAGCATAACCCTGGTGGCTTGGGGTTCAGCGATCCCCCGGCCCACACCCGGTTGCGGCGCATGCTGACCCCAGAGTTCACGATGCACCGGCTGAAACCGCTCGCCCCGCTGATTCAGGCCATTGTGGACACCCAGCTCGATCGCCTTGCGGCGCACGGCGACCGGCCGGTCGACCTGGTCGGAGAGTTCGCGCTGCCGATCCCGTCCCTGATCATCTGCGAACTGCTCGACGTGCCCTACGAAGACCGCGCGGACTTCCAGCGACTGAGCATGGCCCGCTTCGACCTGTTCGGCAGTGCGAACGCCTCACTGGGTGCTGTCTCGGAGTCGTTGGCCTACCTGCTCGAGCTGGTGAAAAGGCAGCGCACACAACCCTCCGACGGGCTGCTCGGCAGGCTCGTGCGAGCACACGGTGACGAGATCGACGACCAGGAGCTCGCAGGGGTCGCCGATGGCCTGCTGACCGGCGGGTTCGAGACAACCGCGAGCATGCTCGCCCTGGGCGCCCTGGCGCTGCTGCAAGATCCGGACCTCGCGGCCCGGATGCAGGACGAGGACACGATCGGACCATCTGTCGACGAGTTGCTGCGCTACTTGACCGTGGTGCAGCTCGCGTTCCCGCGATTCGCCCGTACAGACATCCAGATCGCCGGAACGATGATCCGCAAAGGGGACATCGTGCTCTGCTCGTTGAGCGCGGCCAACCGCGACCCGGCGCTCGGCACGGACATGGACGTGCTTGACCCGGCCCGCTCGGTTCCGCCGCACCTGGCCTTCGGGTATGGCGTGCACCGATGTCTCGGCGCGGAACTCACCCGGATGGAACTCCGCGCCGCCTATCCCGCGCTGCGGCCGGCCATCTCACCGAGCGAGTTGTCGTTCCGGAAGCTCTCGCTCGTCTACGGGATCGAGACCCTGCCCGTGCTCCTTCACGTCACGCGAGGCGGTGTTTGAGGGCTTCGAGTTCGTCGTGCAGTGGGGTGGGTAGTTTGTCGCCGATCGTGGTGAACCACTCCTCGATCAGCGGGATCTCGGTGCGCCACTCGTCGAGGTCGACTTCCAATACGGCCTCAATGTCCTCGACGGGGGTGTCCAGGCCTTTCATGTCGAGCGCGCCTGTGGTGGGGACCCAGCCGATTGGTGTGTCGACGGCGGGCGCGGTGCCTTCGATGCGTTCGATGGCCCACTTGAGTACGCGGGCGTTCTCGCTGAATCCCGGCCAGAGGAACCGGCCGTCGGCGTCGCGTCGGAACCAGTTGACGTAGAAGATCTTCGGCAGTTTGGTGGCGTCGGCGTGTTTGCCGGTGTCGATCCAGTGCTGGAAGTAGTCCCCGGCGTGGTAGCCGATGAACGGCAGCATTGCCATCGGATCCCGCCGCACCACACCGACCTGACCTGTTGCGGCGGCGGTGGTCTCCGAGGAGAGGGTGGCGCCGAGGAACACCCCGTGCTGCCAGTCCCGGGATTCGGTGACCAGCGGGATCGTGGTGGCCCGTCGGCCGCCGAAGAAGATCGCCGAGATCGGCACGCCGTTCGGGTCGTCCCATTCCGGCGCGGTGATCGGGCATTGCGCGATCGGGGTGCAGTAGCGGGAGTTGGGGTGCGAGGTGAGCTCGTCGCTGGCCAGCGTCCAGTGTTCGCGCTTCCATGTGGTCAGGCGGTCCGGTGGGACCTCGGAGTAGCCCTCCCACCACACGTCGCCATCGTCGGTGAGCGCGACGTTGGTGAAGATCGAGTTTCCTGTGTAGAGGGTGCGCATGGCGTTCGGGTTGGTCTTCCACCCCGTTCCCGGGGCGACGCCGAAGAACCCGTTCTCCGGGTTCACCGCATACAGGCGGCCGTCCTCGCCGAAGCGCAGCCACGCGATGTCGTCGCCCAGGGTTTCGACTTTCCAGCCGGGGATGGCCGGTTCGAGCATGGCCAGGTTGGTCTTTCCGCAGGCGCTGGGGAACGCGGCGGCGATGTAGTGGACCTTCTGCTCGGGTGAGGTGAGTTTGAGGATCAGCATGTGTTCGGCCAGCCAGCCCTCCTCGCGGCCGATCACCGAGGCGATCCGCAGCGAGTAGCACTTCTTGCCCAGCAGCGCGTTTCCGCCGTAGCCGGAGCCGTAGCTCCAGACCATCCGTTCCTCGGGGAACTGGCTAATGTATTTGGTCTGGTCACAGGGCCACGGCACGTCCTTCTGACCGGGCTTGAGCGGCGCGCCCACGGAATGCAGGCAGCGCACGAACTCGGCGTCGTCGCCGAACAGCGCCAACGCTTTGCTGCCCATGCGGGTCATGATGTGCATCGAGGCGACCACGTACTCGGAGTCGGTGATCTCCACGCCCAGCATGGGTTTCTCCGCGGTCAGCGGGCCCATGCAGAACGGGATCACGTACATGGTGCGACCGGCCATGCTGCCTCGGTAATGCTCGGTCATGATGACCTTCATGTCGATCGGATCCATCCAGTTGTTGGTTGGACCCGCGTCGGCCTCGTAAGTCGAACAGATGAAGGTGCGGTCTTCCACCCGGGCGACGTCACTCGGATCTGAGGCACACCAGAAGGAATTGGGCTTCTGCCGGAGGCGCACAAAGGTCCCCGCTGTGACCAGCTTGCCGGTGATTGTCCGCCATTCCTCGTCCGAGCCGTCGCACCACACCACTTCCGCCGGGGTGGTCAGCTCGGCGACCTGACGTACCCAGGCGAGCAACGATTGGTGTGTGGTCGGTGTCTGGTCCAGGCCGGGGATGGTGGCTGCGGTCATCGTGTGTCTCCTTGCGGGCCGCCCGGCGCTTGTCTGCCGGTCAGCTGGAACGTGTGTCGTGCGGGTGGTGGGCTGGCTGGTGGACGGTTGCGGTCGCGGCGTCGGCGACCCGGGAGGTGAGGACGCGGTCCGGGCCGTCGGGTAACTGCAGCTCGGGCGGGGTGGCCATCACCAGCGCGAGCGCGCAGGCGTGGTACACGTCGATATCCAGCTTCGCGTGTGGGACGTGCGTCAGCGCGCGCAGCAGTCCGGGTAGCGCGAGCAACGGGATGCGTGGGTCGTCGCGGGTGATCATTACGGGTTCGCGAGGCGCGTCGAAGGCCGTGCTGTGGCCGCCGAGCAGGTCGATCACGGCGTCCGACTGGGCGGCGATGCGGTGCAGGGGGAACGCGACGGCGTCGGCGCGGTTCCAGGTGGTGATGTCGCCGACTCCAGCGGTCACCAGCAGCGGGGACAGCATCGGCATGGTGTTCGCGCCAGCGATCACGACACGGCCGGAGGTCAGTGGGCGGCCGGCGCGGGTGAGGGTGGTCAGCAGTGCGGCGGTCAGCGCCATCGCGGTGGTGTCGTGGTCGGTGACCACTGGCGTGTTGCCTGCGGCTAGTCGCGCGACGTGGGCGCGTTCAGGGGTGACGTGCGGCAGAAAGACCGCGCCGACGGTGGATGGGAGGCCACCCAGCGTGCTCTGCAGCTGCCTCGGGGCATCCCCCTCGACCGGCATCACGAGAGTCGACAGACCAGCCACATCGCGGATCAGCGCGGAATACTCGAGCAGCACTGGTTCCACCGGGGTGTCCGGGTCGGCGAGGGAGCTGCCGTCACTGACCACTGCCACCATGCGATTGCTGGACATCACGAAGCGTGCTCCAGGCGCAGTTCCGCAAGCAGCTGTCCTTGCCCGAGCGTGACGTGAGTCAACACCTGGCGCGCGGCGTGGAGTAGTTCGGTCACCTCGGGTGTGCTGAGCGAGTACTCCACGGTGTTGCCGGCGCGGCGGGTGGCGACCAGTCCGGTGCCGCGCAGCACCGTGAGCTGCTGGGACAAGCGTGACCCTTCGATCGCGATCGCGTCCAGCAGCTGACGCACCGTCTTCGGGCCCTCGTCCAACAGTTCCAGCACGCGAACGCGTACCGGGTGCGCCAACCCGCGAAACAACGCGGACTTCGCCTCACACAGCGACATCCCCATGGTCAAGCCCCGAGCCGCGCATCGTCCAGCGCCGCGCGATCCACCCAGTCGCTGGTGTCGATGCCGTGCCGGGCGGCCACGTCCAGCAGGTCGCGGATCCGGGTGCCGTGCAGGTGAACCTCATAGTCGTGGCCGACCCGCCGGGCCACTGCCATTGCCTGCTTGGCCTGGTCGACTTGGCTGCGCAAGACCGTCGTGAACTCCTTCATCATCCCCACTTTCGTTCCGGCACGCAGACAGCGACACCCCTGCATCGGCGATGGAATACATAATCTACGCAGTTAAAGAACTTCGCAAGTGATAGACCGTGCGACTACGTCACATGTGGTTACTTCAGAGGTCGTTGCCGGCGTAGGAGAGGTTGAAGCTTTTGTTGGTCAGCGGGAAGTCCGGGACGATCGTGTCGGCCAGCGCGACCGGCAGGGCCGGCCAGTTGAAGAAGCTCGGGTCGACGATCTTGACCCGGGTCAGTATGCCGTCGCCGGCGAGTTCGACGCGGTGCACGATCGTGCCCCGCCATCCCTCGACGATGCCCACCCCGGACCGGCCGGATCGAGGTTGGACCGGTGTGGTTGGCGGGGTTGCCGACTGTTGACGCACGGTGTGCACGAGGCTGGTGATGAGTCCGATCGAGTAGGTGATCTCCTCGGCGCGGACCAGGAACCGGGACAGCACGTCCCCATCGGTGTGGGTGTGCTCGATGCGGCGGAACACCTCGTGCAGGAGCGGGTGGTCGTGCCGGGCGTCGATCGGTAGGCCGCTGGCGCGGGCGACGTAGCCGAGGGTGCCGAGATCGGTGGCCTGTTCGCGGGTGAGCACGGCGGTGCCGGCGAATCGGTCGGCCACGACGGTGTTGCCGAGTGCGAGGGCGACGATGTCGGCGATGTCCGCGCCGATCACCGCCAGGCGGACAGGGTCGGGCAGGGCAATGACGGTGGCGCCGCCGGGGCGAATGGCACCGCGGAGCAACCGGTGTCCGGTGACCTCGTCGTTGATGCGCAGCAGTTGTTCGCGGACGCGCTGGGCGTGGGTGTTGAGGATGCCGTGGCCGACGTCGTTGCACAGGGCGCCGATATCGGTGATGTGGTTGTAGAGCCGTTCGAGCTCCAGCAGGATCGCGCGAATCCGCTGGGTGTGCGCGGGCACCGGGTGCTGCCAGGCGTCTTCGATCGCCTGGCAGAAGGCGAGGGTGTGCCCGACGGTGGTGTCGCCGCTGACCCGCTCGGCCAGTTCGATGGCCTGTTCGGGGCGCCGGCCTTGAAACAGTTTTTCGATTCCTCTGTGCACGAACCAGAGCCGGGCCTTGAGATTCAGGATGGTCTCCCCGACCACGGAGAACCGGAAGTGGCCTGGGCCGATCATCCCGGCATGCACCGGGCCGACCGGGATCTCGTAAACTCCTGGTCCCTCAACAGTCCTGAACGGATATGGGCCGTCGACATCGCCGAATTCCGGCGGTTCGCCCGCGTCGGTGAGCATCGGGTGCCAGCCTTGCGGCCAGTGGAAGTGCCGGACCAGGCGCCGCGGCAACGGGTGGCCGGTGGGCACGATGCCGAACAGGTCGCGCATCTCCCGCTCAAACCGCCCGGCCGGGAAGGACAAGCCTGCCAGGCTCGGCACGTGCGGGGCAGCACGGTCAAGCGGGACATGCACGTCAACGCGTCGGTCCAACTCGGCGGCGGTGAACAGGTACACCGCGCGAAGCCGGTCGCCGTCGTCGTGACCGGCGACCAATGCGACCCGATATCCGTTGCCCAGTAAGAAACGCGCGTGGTCGGCCAGTTCGCCCGGGGCGACGGTCAGTGCGGTGCGGCGGCCACCGACCGGTTCACCGAGAGCGGGCGTGTTCGGAGTGCTCATCGGGCCCCCACCAGGGTGTCAGCGGCCAAGTGCAGCAGTGTGGTCAGCGGTCCCGCGGTGACGCCCAGGACCGCGCACGCGACTAGTCCGCCGATCAGGGCGAGCGCGGTGGGCACTGGCAACCGGCGGGTCCGGGTGGCCGTTCCCGGGCCGTCCGGCGCGGCGCCGAGCAGCATCCGGCTGGTGTGCGTGACCAGAGCCGCGGCGATGATCAACACCAGAACCACCGCGACCGCGGTGAGCCAGCCCATGCCCGCCGCGAATCCGGCGCGGAACACGCCCAGTTCGCTGGCGAACAGGCTGAACGGCGGCAAGCCGATCAGCGCCAGGATTCCGAATCCGATCCCACCGGCGAGGACCGGATGACGCGCGGCCAAGCCACGTACCCCGTCGATCCGGCTGGTGCCGACGACCTGCAGGATCCGCCCGGCGCCGAGAAACAGCGCGCCCTTGGCTAGCCCGTGGCCGAGGATGTGCAGCAGAACCGCGGCCAGCGCGAGCGGACTGCCGAACGCGGTGCCGAGGGCGACCAGGCCAAGGTGCTCGATGCTGGAATAGGCCAGCATCCGCTTGTAATCCTGTTGCGCCACCAGCAAAGACGCCGCGAGTATCAGGGACGCCACCGCCATCACCGCGAGCAGCGTGCGGGCGAACCCGGTGCCCAGCGCGCCGTCGGCGATCACTTTGACCCGCAGGATCGCGTAGAACGCCACAGACAGCAGCACGCCGGACATCAGCGCGGACACCGGTGCGGGCGCTTGGCTGTGTGCGTCGGGCAGCCATGCGTGCAAGGGCGCCAGCCCGGCCTTGGTGCCGAACCCGAGAACCAGCAACAACACCGCGATCCGGGTGACCCCGGGGTCGAGGCTGGACGCGTTCACCGCCAGCGCTGCCAGGTCCAGTCCGGACGCGCCGGGGGCTCGAGCGGAGGCGTAGTTGAGCGCAATCGTGCCCAGCAGTGCGAGCGCGATGCCAGCCGAGCAGATCACCACGTACTTCCACGCCGCCTCCACCGCCGGGCGCGTCCGGCGTTGCCCGACAAGGAATGCCGTCACGATGGTGGTGGCCTCGATCGCCACCCACAACACGCCCAGGTTCGCGGCGAGCACCGCCAGTGCCATCGCCGCCAGAAACAACTGCACCAACACGCTGTGCCGGGCGGCGGTGCGTGCGGTGGCTCGCCCGACCGCGATCTCGGTCGTGAAGTACGCCGGAGTGGCTACAGTGGCCAGCAGCGCCACCGCACCGATCACGATGAGCATGTACGCCGAAAGCGCATCCACCCGCAGCAACCCGGCAAGAGCGGTGTGTGGTTGTGAGCCGGCGAGAATGATCGCCGAGGCGAGTACCGCGGCGGCGCTCAACGCACTGATCCACGCCGTGGCTCGGCGCCACCCGATCACGGCGTAGGCCAGCGCGCCGAGAACGGGAACCGCAAGTGGGAGAAGCATGGTCATCAGTCGCGCAACTCCCGCAGCTCGTCCAGATCGGTGTCACCGAAGGTCTCCCGCATCCGCGCGGTGAGAACCTGCAGCACCAGCACGGCAAGCAACACATCCAGCGAAACGCCCAGCTCGACAACCAGGCCGACCTCGGCCGTGGTGAGAAACCCGACCGCAGTAATCCCGTTGTCCATCAACAGAAAACCGACCAGCTGCGACAGCGCACGGCGCCGAGTAACCAGCACGAAGAACCCGATCAACACCACGGTCAACCCGACCGGGATCGCCTGCGTCGCCGCAGAGGGCGCGAGCTGCACCAACGGCTGGGACACCGCGTACGCCAGCAACGTCAGCACCGCGGCTGCCAGCAACGACGCGGCCACGTTCACCAACGGCCGAGTCTCCCGCCGGGCCTCACCCGCGCTGGCCAACGCTCGCCGGACCAAGTAAGGCAGCACCCCAGCGCGCAACACCAGCACACCGACGGCGACGACCCACAGCTCGACCGAGTTCTCGTGCGCGGCAAAGACACCGACCAGCACAGCGAGCGCCAGGCCTTGCAACGCGAACACCCGGATAATCATCGCCAGCTCGCGGCGCCACAGCACCAGCACAGAGGTCAACAGCAGACCGCCGCACGCCAGGTCAAGCAGCTGCACGTAGAGGCTCTCGTCCATCACGAATCCCTTTCAGGCCAGGAAGAACGAGGCCGCCACGGACAGCAGCGCGAGCAGGAACGACCCGGCCAGCAGCTCCGGGACCCGGAACAGCCGCAGCTTCGCCAGGAACACCTCGCCCGCCGCGAGCACCACGCCTAGCACACCGACCTTGATCACCAAAGCCAGCACACCGATCAGCACTGCGAGCGGGGCCGCCGACGTCGCGATTCCCCACGGCAGGAACAGGTTCGCCAGCAGGCCGAGGAACACCGACAGACGCATCGCCGACGCCAGCTCGACCAGCGCCAAGTCTGGACCTGCGTACTCGAGCACCATCGCCTCGTGCACCATGGTTAGTTCCAGGTGCGTGGACGGGTTGTCCACCGGCAACCGCCCGGTCTCCGCGACGATCACCACGATCAACGCGACCGCGGCCAGCAGGCTGACCGGCGAGATCACCCGCGCCGGATCGTCCAACGTGGACGACACGATCGCGCCGAGGTTGGTGGACCCGACCCGCACCGACAACGCGAAGATCGCCACCAGCAGAGTCGGCTCGACCAGCGCGAGAATCGTCACCTCCCGGCTGGATCCCATGCCACCGAACGCGGTCCCGGTATCCAGCCCGGCCAACGCAAGCGCCACCGCGCCCAACGCCAGCAACGCGACCACAGCGAACAGGTCCGCGACCGGATTGATCGCCGAAGCAGTGGTCACGAACGGCGCCACCACGGTGACCACCAGCGTGGTGGCCACCAACACCAGCGGCGCGATCCGGAACACCTCGCTGGTGCCACGAGGTGTGATCCGCTCCTTGCCGAACAGCTTGCGCAGATCCCGCCACGGCTGCCAGACACCGGCACCCGCGCGACCTTCCAGCCTCGCGCGAACCTGCCGCATCACGCCGACCAGCAGCGGTGCCCCGGCGACGATGACCACCGGCTGGACGATCCCGCCGACTACTCCCAACGTGTTCACCGCGTCACCGCCAGCAGGATCAGCGCCGCGCACACGGTGTAGAAGCCATACCCGAGATACCGATGCACACTCCCCGTGGCCAACCGGCGGCCCACGCGGCCCCACGCGGACACCACGGCCAGCACCGGTTCGTAGAGCCGCCGTTCGATCCGGTCGGGTACCCGCCGCCGGTACTCGACCGCCTGAACCAGGTACCGCGACTCCTCATGGTGGCTGACGTCCACATCGGTCTCCGGCTGGACCACGTCGTCGAACACCCGCTGCAACGGCTCGGCGAAAGACGTCGCCGTGTACTCCATCCGCGCCGACATCGGTCCACCCCCGCAGTCCCAGAGCCGCACCTCACGACGTGCCCGCCGAACCGCGACAAACCGCAGAACGCCCACGACGACAACGACACCGGCAACCAGAGCGAGCGCGAGCATCAACGGCGACAACGACCCGGTCACTCCCGCCAGTTGCAGGGTCACCGCGCCGGACGCGGCCGCATCACCTGTCCCCACAGCGATTCCGGTCGCCGACGCGACGGCCGGCAGAACCACGGTCGGCAGCACCGCCAGTACCACACACGCGGCACCTGCCAGCCCCATGCCGACGAGCATGCCCGGCGGACTTTCGTGCGCCTGTTCAGCGGCCGCGCTTCGGGGCTTGGCCAGAAATCCCACCCCGAACGCCTTCACAAAGGTCGCCACTGCGAGCCCCGCGGTCAGCGCCACGGCCGCCACCGCCACCGGCATCGCGATCGCCGCAGCCACCCCAGAAGCTGGAAGCCCGTGAATCAGCGCCTGCAACAGCAACCATTCCGACACGAACGCGGTGCCCGGCGGCAATGCCGACGCGGCCAGCGCACCCAGGCCGAACGCCGCCGTGGTCACCGGCATCCGCGGCCGCAGCCCACCCAACTCGTCCAACTCCCGGCTGTGCGTGCCGTGCAGCACCGAACCGGCGGCCAGGAACAGCAGCGTCTTGAACGCCGCGTGGTTGATGACATGTAACAACGCCGCAGCCAGCGCCAGCCCGGCCAGAACCCGATTACCCGACGAGGCGAACAGCCCGGCCGCGCCCACGCCTACCAGCACCAGCCCCATGTTCTCGGTCGTCGACTGCCCCAGCAGCCGCTTCACATCCGTGCTCATCGCGGCCTGCAAGATCCCGTACACCGCGGACACCGCGCCCAGCCCGAGCACCAGCAACCACCACCAGCGCTCGCCACCACCCAGCAGATCAAACCCGACCCGGACAATCCCGTACACGCCAAGAGTCACCATCGCCGCCGACATCAACGCCGACACATGACTCGGCGCCTCCGGATGCGCCCGCGGCAACCACGCGTGCAGCGGCACAATCCCCGCCTTCGACGCGAATCCGGCCAGCGTCACCCCGAACACCACACTCGCCGCCCCAGGCGACAGATCTGCTTCCCGCAACGCCGGGAACGAGTCACCCGAGGCGTGCGCCACGAACACCAACAGTCCACTAAGAACCGCCACAAACCCCAGATGGGTCATGACCGCATACCATCGGCCCGCCTGCGCGACCTCGGCTCGCCGCCGATGCTCAGCCACCACCAGCAGCAGCGAGGTCAACGCCATCAGCTCCCAGCACACCAGGAACGTGCCCACGCTCCCCGCAGCCGGAACCAGCAGCATCGCCACCACGAACAACGGGAACACCGCTTGCACCGGCCGCGAGTCCAACCCGTTGCGGGCATAGGAAATCCCGTACACCCCGGCCGCGACCGCCACACCGCCTATCACCGCGATGAATAAGCCACTCAGGGCGTCCACAGTGAACAACACGCCGGACAGCGGCAGCACCTCTGGCAGCGCAACCGAAAACGAATCCCCGGCCAGCGCGGCACCACCAGCCAACACCCCCGCCGCACCGGCGAGTGCCGTTCCCACACCAACCACCGTGGACCGCATAGCGACCGGAACAACCACGGCACCTACCGCAGCCAGCACACCTAGCGCCGTGGCAATGCCGAAGCTCACCCCTGTCATCGCCCGGTCAGCTTCCGCAATCCCTCGACGATCGCCTCCGGTCGCGGCGGGCATCCGGTGATCTCCACGTCGACGGGCACCACATCGGACACCGCACCGGCCACGCCGTACGCGCCCGCGAACGCTCCGCAATTGCGGGCGCAATCCCCCACCGCGACCACCAGTTTCGGGCCGGGAACCGCGTCGTAGGTCCGCCGTAACGGCTCGGCCATGTTGCGGGTCACCGGCCCGGTCACCACCAGCGCGTCGGCATGCCGCGGCGAGGCCACCAACCGCGCGCCGTAGCGTTCGGCGTCGTAGACCGGCCCGAACGCCGAGCCGATCTCCACCTCACAGCCGTTGCACGACCCGGCATCCACATGACGGATCTGCACCGAACCGCCCAGCCCCACCGCGGCCGCCGGACGATCGCCCTCCGGCCGCGGCGGCGCGGGCTGCGCGACCCGCCCGGTCGCGCGGATCTTGCGCCACAAACCCAGCACTAGCTCTCCTGCATATCGGATCACGAAAGGAGCGATCGCCCCGCCGGAAGAAGAGGTAAGAACGGCGGGGCGACCGCAGCTCATCCGCCCGGCGAGTCCCCCTCCGGGGTCGTCACGGGCACCACCACCGGCGTCTTGAGGTCTTCCAGCAACTCCACCTGCCCGGACAACACTCCGGTCAGGATCCGGCGAGCGACCGCCAGCAGCTCCGCGAACAACGGGCTGGCCAGCGAGTAGTAGACGTTCGAGCCCTCCTTGCGCGTGGTGACCAGCCCCGCCCGGCGCAACACCGCCAACTGCTGCGACAGGTTCGCCGGCTCGATGCCCACCTCCGGCAGCATCTCCGCGACCGCGTGCTCCCGCTCGCTCAACAATTCCAAGACCCGGATCCGCGCAGGATGCCCCAGCGTCTTGAAGAACTCCGCCTTCAACTGATACAGGGGCCTGCTCACCGCCACCCCTCCTCACGAGCGCCGTGCGTATCTGTCGTGCTCATCCCACGATCCTCCCTGGGCCCGCACCTGGAGCGACGACGACATCCCTAGCCGCACGGTTCAACAGTTGCTAACCTTAGCAAGTCCGAAAGGGCACGGCGCAACGAGGCAGACCATGGGCGAACCAACCGTGGCCGAGGTGATGACCCGCCAGGTGATCACTGCGGTGGCCGACACCCCGTTCAAAGAACTGGCCGGCGCCATGCTCGCCCATGGCGTCGACGTACTGCCCGTCATCGACATCGACGGCAGGCCTCTCGGCGTGGTGAGCGAAGCCGACGTCATGACCAAACTGGAATTCCACGGCGGCGCCGACCCCACACCCATGCTCGCCGGCCCCCGCTGCCGCGCCCGGTGGTACAAATCCCTCGCCCTGCACGCGGCCGATCTCATGACCACACCACCGATCACCACAACCCCCGGCACCCCGGTCAGCACCGCGATACACCTGATGGCACACCACCGGATACGCCAGATCTGCGTCGTGACCTGCACCGGTTGCCTGATCGGCATGCTCGCCCGCCGCGACGCACTACACCTGTTCGTCCGCAGCGACAGCGCCATCGAGGCCGACATCGAACGCGACATCACCACCAGAACCCGCCAGCCCAACCAGGTCACCTGCACGTCACCGACGGCATCGTCACCCTCGACGGCACACTCCCCCTCCACAGCACCGTCCAGCGCGCCGGCCACGCCGCACACCACGTCCCCGGCGTCGTCGCCGTCCGTAACAACCTGCGCTACGACACCGACGACCTCATGATCACCGGCCTGTAACAAGAGGGCCGTCGTCAGGCCTGTCCATCGAAAAGGCTGGTAACCGAGCCGTCGTCAAAGACTTGCTGAATCGCCTTCGACAACAACGGCGCGATGGACAACACGGTCAACTGCGGGAAACGTTTGCCGTCCGGGATGGGCAGCGTGTCGGTGAGCACCACTTCGCGGACCCCACTGGCGTGTAGACGGTCAGTGGCGTCGCCGGAGAGCACGCCATGGGTTGCCGCAGCGATCACGCCGGACGCGCCAGCACCAAGCAGGAGCCGAGTCGCGCTGGCGATCGTCACACCAGTGTCGATCATGTCGTCGACAACGACGCACAACCGGCCGCGCACATCACCCACCACCGGCGCCGTGCGGGAGTGGCGACTGTACAGGGTGTCCCGGCGACGGATGAACGCGATGGGCCGCTCGCCGAGCAGGCCCGCCCAGGCCTCAGCCAGGCGGACACGGCTGGCGTCTGGCGCAACCACAGTGACGTCGGCATCGGCATACCGCCGCCGGATGTGCCCCGCCAGGAGCGACCGGGCCAGCAGATGATCGACCGGGCCGTCGAAGAATCCCTGCGTCTGCGGTGTGTGCAGGTCGACGGTCATGATCCGCTCCGCGCCCGCGACCGCGAACAGATCGGCGACCAGCCGAGCACTGATCGGTTCCCGGCCACGGTGCTTCTTGTCCTGCCGGGAGTACGGATAGAACGGCAGGATCACGGTGATGTGCCGCGCGCTGGCGCGTTTGAGCGCGTCCACCATGATCAACTGCTCCATGAGCCACGTGTTCAGCGAGCCGGTCGCGGCCTGCAGAACGAACACGTCGCCACCCCGAACCGAAGCGTCGAAACGGACGAACAGTTCACCGTTGGCAAACTCGTGCGCCGTCAGGGGCGTGATGGACACACCAAGATGCGTGGCAATTTCGTTGGCCAATTCAAGATGGGACCCATTGGAGACGACCATCAACCGTTTCGTGACAGCCCCCGACTGTGCCTTGGCCGGGGCGGATGCGCTGAGCGTCATGGTGCTGGTGTCCTCACCAGCAGGGTCCGCGTGGCACAGGTGCGGTCACCCCGCCGGGCAACAAGCCAGGGATCAGCGGGGTGACCGCGGCTCATCCCCCAGGAGGCCGCGTCCGGCGACGTGCGCACCAGCTGGGTCACCGGCACGCCTCCTCACATGATCGCACGGTTCAATAGTTGCTGACTTTAGCAAGTCCACAACAGCGTGCCGGAGCGGAGGCAACCCAGCAGGTGTTACTGGTGCGGTATGCCGACCACGAGCAATCCGACATGCCGAACCACGGACACGGCATGTTCGGCGTAGCGCTCGTGGTAGCGACCCGCCAGCGTGGCGGCAATCGCCGTATCCAGTTCGACGGTGGTGTGTGACAAGCAATGCTCTCGGGGCGGTCAGTCGTCACGAACATCAGGCCATGGTTGGCGGTCGGCATCCGCCAACGCGGTGATGACGCCCGCCACCACGTCCGGATGGCCGAGCGGGATCGGCGGTTCCTCCCGGTCCTGGTCACCACCCTCGCTGTGGGCGACGATTCGGGACCGTACCCCGGCGGCACGCACCTGATCGCCAGGCTCTACTGGCCCGGGGTTGACCAGTAGCACGGATCGAACGGTGGCATCGAACAGTGCGGCGAGCGCGAGCGCGCCATCGGATACCAGCCCGCTGACCACCAGGTCGGCCCGGGTCTGGTCCTGTGCCAACGTTTCCAGCACATCCTCCACGTCCCGCAGCGACTCGCCGGTGGCCGGTACGCGACACCAGGCGATCTGGAAACGCTCGGCAAGCGGACGCCAGGTGGCGGGCACCTCCGCATGCGTGGCCTCTCCCGCCGGGTCAATGACCACCAGTGCCGGCCCCTGGTCCAGCCCTGCCCACACCACCGCCGGGCCCTGTGCCCGCGGGCCGCCGCTATCGAACTGTCGCACCGCCGCTGGTCACCTCTCCTGCCTCAGTACACGACTACCCTGGGGCTGTCTGCGCTAACGCGGGTCCGCGCCAAGGCTTGCTCCACGAACGCCACGCCAACCTGCCCGCACAGCCCGGTTCGCACCCCCTGATCTGCGGGCACGGGTCCACGGCCACGTCATCGACATCAACGCCGCATGAGTGCGGCATGAGTGCGGCGCGCGATGGCGGCTTGTAGCCAGTGGCGAGACTCTGCCGCTCACGGCCACTGCGAACCGAGTCGGGCGCGCAGGATCCTCGGTGCCGTGTTCGCACTGTGTCCGCGCCCAGCACCATGTTCGGCCTCGACTGTCGTGATTCACAGACTGTCCACAAGCACACCGTGGCGCGGTTGGCTCCACTGGTCGTGGACGCATCCAGACCGACCTCGGTCTCCCTTTTCGACCGATCACTCGACAGTGAATACGAGACACCGACATGACCGGTACCGAACCGCGTCGGCTCAAAGGCAATCTCCCGGCCGAGACCACCAGTTTCGTCGGCCGGCGGCGAGAGATCACCACGACCAGGTGCCTGTTGTCTACGACCCGGCTGGTGACGCTGACCGGGGTGGGCGGGGTCGGCAAGACCCGGCTGGCCCTGCAGATTGCCGCGCGGGTTCAGGCGGGGTTTCCGGATGGTGTGTGGCTGGTCGAGCTGGCGGCGCTGACCGATGACAAGCTGCTGACCCAAGCACTCACTGATGTGCTGGGCATCCAGGATCAGTCGGCCCGGCCGCTGCTGGACACGCTCTCGGATTACCTTGCGGCCAAACGGCTGCTGCTGGTGCTGGACAACTGCGAGCACCTGGTGGATGCGTGCGCGATGCTGGCGGACAGGCTGCTGCGCGCGGCGCCGGAACTGCGGGTCCTGGCCACCAGCCGGCACGCGCTGCGCACGGCCGGCGAGCACCTGCTGGAGGTGGCCCCGCTGCCCACGCCGGACCTGCCCCGAGCAACGAGCCCGACGCGCTATGCGGCGGTGCGCCTGTTCGCCGAGCGGGCCGCGACCGCGCTGCCGGGTTTCCGGGTGAATGCCGGCAACCACGACACCATCGCCCGGATCTGCCGTCGGCTGGACGGCATCCCACTGGCCATCGAACTGGCCGCGGTCCGGGTGCGGGCGCTGCCAGTCGACCGGATCCTGCGCCGGCTGGACGACTACTTCGACTTCCTGGCGGAGGGCAGCCGGATCTGCGTGCCCCGCCTGCGGACACTGCACGCCACGTTCGACTGGAGTTTCGACCTGTGCTCGTTCGAGGACCAGGACATGTGGGCGCGGGCATCCGAGTTCATCGGCGGGTTCGACCTGGACGCGGCCGAAGCCGTCTGCGCCGGCGAGGGCATCGCCAGCGAGGCCGTCCTCGACCTGGTGGACAGACTGGTGGACAAGTCCATCCTGACGCGAGTGAACAGCGGTGGAGCCACGGTGCGGTGGCGGATGCTGGAACCTATCCGGCAGTACGGCCAGGAACGACTGGCCTCGTCCGGCCTGCGGACGATCGTGCGGACCCGGCACCGGGACTACTACTGGCGGCTGGCCGAGCACGCCGAGCGGGCGTGGCTGGGCCCAGAGGAATTGGACACATTCACCCAGCTGCAGCGTGAGCACGCCAACCTGCGGGCCGCATTGGAGTTCTGCCTGACCGAACCCGGCGAGCAGCGAGCCGGTCTCGCTATCGGGACCGCACTGTGGAACTACTGGTTTCTGTCCTGCTCGCATACCGAAGGCCGCTACTGGCTCGACCGGGCGCTCGAGGCGAATCCGGAACACAATCCGACACGGGCGAAGGCCTTGTGGGTCAACGCCTGGCTCGCCGTCATGCAGGCCGACGCGGCCGCGGGACGGTCGATGACCGAGGAATGCCGCCGCGTGGCACAACGGCTCGGCGACGAATCCGCCCTCGGTCACGCCACCCGAGTCACCGGCGTGGCGACGTTCCTGCAGAACGACGTCCCGGGCGGGGGCAGGCTCCTCAAGGACGCGCTCATCCGCCTCCGGCGACTCGGCGAGCGGAGCGGCATCTGGATAACCCTCCTCCAACTGACCGTGGCGACCGCGACCCTCGGAAGACCCGAGCAGGCCGTGGCCTACGGCGAGGAGTGCCTGGCCATGTCGGATTCCCGCGCGCATCTGTCCAGGTCCTGGGCGTTATGGGCGCTCGCCATCGGTCGCTGGCTGACCGGTGACCGGCAGTCAGCCGGCACGCTGGTCCGCGAAGGCATCCGAATCAACCAGCCGTCCAATCAATGGGGCCTAGCCCACGGCATCGAGATGCTGGCATGGATCGCGGCCGCGGAAGGACGGTACCGGCGCGCCGCCGGGTTGCTCGGGGTAGCCGCCCCCATCTGGCGAGCGACCGGCGTCCTGCCGTCCACATTCAGGTATCTGGCCCTGTCCCACGGCCAGTGCGAGCGGCAGATCCGCCAGTCACTCGGAGACGAGGAGTTCGCGACAGTATTCCGCGAAGGAACCCGCCTCACCACCGACGAGGCCATCGCCTACGCACTCGAGCCACAGCGACACTGATGGACCGGAGTCCTCGAGAATCTTCCGGATCACTGCGGCAATCGCGTAATCCGGGGTGTCCCCACGCACCACGGAATGCACGAAACCGTGGACATACAGCGCGCAGGACCAACATCAGCTTTCGCCGATGGCGGCACATCGCTCGACACACTCGTCACACAGGGCTTTCGCATGGGCGAGGGCGCCGTCGGCCTCATCACCCGAACACAGATCGCCCGCTGGATAGCCAGCACCCAATCAACAGGCCAAACCACGGACCGCGCTGATAGTGCAGGCGACACACACGGGAACGCCAGACACCCCGACTCGCCTTCTCGCATGACCTTCAAGGCCGCTCGACAGCCGTAGACGACACCGGGAAGATTCACCTCGCCTAGTGCCGCCCTCTTGTCGGTGATCTCGTCGGCGCCGCCGGTGAACAGCACACCGCGTTGCAGACCCATACGCATGCAGGTGGGGCCGGAGTGCCGTACGTGATCCGGAAACCTTGTCCAAAGTGGACCATGCCACGTTCACCGGTCTCGCTCGTGGCTACTTTCGGCTACGTGCGGTTCCGGTGGGGGTCAGCGGCGTGGCGGCGTAGCAGCAGGATCTTCGTCGAGCGCGTATGCGATGGCTTCATCGAGGGTGTACGCCATGCCGCTGTGCACGGCGGCGTCGAACCCGGTATCGCCGAGGGTACAGCGGACACTTGTCTCGCACTGCTGGAGCGGAGCGCCGAAGTACTGGGAACCGAACAGGGGAAAGCCGACCGACGGCCAGATCTGCGCGGCGGCGCCGAGCAGGACACCGGCCCGGTACGACGTTCCCTGTGCGGCGGCAGTCCACGCCAGCACTTCGATGGCGACGGCAATTCCCAGCAGGTCGTTGAAGGCGTTGGTTTCTCCCCGAGAACAGGGACGACGCCATCTGCGCCGCCGGTTGACGTGATGGCCGGTCGCGCGAGGTGTCAGGATCGTCGTTCGGTGATCCAGGTGGCGAGTTGGGTGCGTGTGGTGAAGCCGAGTTTCGTGAGGACGCGCTGGACGTGGCCTTCGGCTGTGCGTTGGGCGATGACCAGCCGGTCGGCGATCTGTTTGTTGGACAGGCCTTCGGCCACCAGCTCGGCGACATCGAGTTCGCGGCGGGTCAACGGCGTCGGGCGTTCGGTGGCCGGCACAGGTGGGGCCGGTCCCGGTTCGTCGAGGGCGTAGGCGATGGCCTGCTCGCGGTCGTACGCCCGGCCACGCCGGACGGCGGCGTCGAACCCGTGCTCACCAAGGGCCTGCCGGGTAGCTGTCGCACATTGCTGGTGCGGGGCACCGAAAAACGTCGACCCGAACATCGGAAAACCCACCGAAGGCCAGATCCGGCCGGCCGCGCCGAGCAGGATGCCGGCTCGTTCCGGCAGGCCGTCCGCGACGGCGATCCACGCCAGCACCTCGATGGCCAGCGCGATGCCCAACAGGTCGTTGAAGACCCGCACGGTCCGAAGGCATTCCAGCCCGTGCACGGTGGCCTGGCCGTACTCGCCTCGGCTCAACGCGACCAGAGCCAGCACGTAGATCGCGTAGGCACGGGCCCACTGCTCGCCGTGCGCGTCGGCGGCCGCGCGGGCCTCCTCACCGAGGGCGGCGGCATGGTCGAGTTCGCCAAGGAACAGGATGGTCACCGCCAGTTCGTTCCACGCCATCAGCACGTTGCTGCTCATCTCGCCCAGGCGCAGATACTGCACTCGAGCTTGTTCGAAAAAGACCGCTGCGACCTGCAAGTGGTCGCTGACCAGCGCGTTGCATCCCAGCCGATGCGTGGCATGGGCCCGCGCAATCGGGTCGCCCACCTGCCGCGCACACTCGAGGCACTCCTCCAGCATCGCGCGCGAGGACATGACGTCCCCTTGCAATGCCGCGACATACCCATTGACCCACAACGCCTTCGCTCGTTCCGGGCTCGGCTCCCGGTCGGCGGCCAGTACCCGATCGAGCCAGTGACGGCCCTCCCGCAGGAACCCGCAACCGACCCAGTAGAACCACAGAGCTCCGGCCAACCGCAGACCGGTCGCTGCCTCACTGGGGTGATGAAGGCAGAACTCCAAGGCGGCCCGCAGATTGGCGTGCTCCAGCTGTGTCCGGAAGAACACATCCGCCTGGGTCGGGCCGAACCACTCTGTCTCATGCCGTTCGGCCAGCATCAGATAGAAGTCCCGATGCCGGCGACGCGTTGTCTCCTCCTCCCGGCGGGACAGGCGCTCAAGCCCGTAGTGCCGGATGCTGTCCAGCATCCGATACCGCGACAGAGATCCGTGCAGGTCCCTGACCAGGATCGACTTGTCCACCAGCCCGCCGACAAGATCCATCACCCGATCCCGGTCGATGCCGTCCCCGGAGCAGACCGCCTGCGCCGCGTCGAGGTCGAACCCACCGGCGAACACCGATGCCCGCGCCCACAGAACCTGCTCACCCGACGAACACAGAGCATGGCTCCAGTCGACGGCCGCCCGCAGCGTCTGATGACGGGGCGGCGCAGAGCGGCTGCCTCCGACGAGCAGACAGAAGCGGTCGTCCAGACGCTGCAGGATCTGCTCCGGCGTCAGCACTCGCATCCGGACGGCTGCCAACTCGATCGCCAGGGGAAGCCCGTCCAGCCGGTGGCAGATCCGAGCGATCGTCATGTGATGGTCGGCGTCGGCCTGCCACTGGTGGTCGACGGCCCTCGCCCGTTCGGCGAACAGACTCACCGCGTCATTACCAGCCAGCCCGTTCGCATGTGGCCCGCCATCGACTTCGGGCAACGGCAACGCAGGCACCACAAGAATGTGCTCACCCTCGATGCGCAGCGGGTGGCGGCTGGTGGCCAGAATCCGCAACCCAGGAGCCGCCGCCAGCAGCGTGGACACCAGCTTGGCGCACGCCTCCATGACGTGTTCACAGTTGTCGAGAATCAACAGCAGCCGCGTGTCCTCCAGGCCTTCCGCCAAGGCGACCAGTGACGACCGGACAGAGTGGTCACCGACCCGCAGGGCGTCCGCGACCGTCTGCACCAGCAGCGCCGGATCCCCCAGCTCAGCCAACTCGACCAGCCACACCCCATCTGCGAACGCCCTACGGGCCTGCTCCGCCACCCGCAACGCCAGCCGCGTCTTACCCACGCCGCCCACACCGGTCAACGTCACCAATCGACTGGACGACAACAGCTTCCCGGCTTCAGTCAGCTCGTGGCGACGACCGACGAAACTGCTCACCTCGGCGGGCAGATTACCCTTTCTCATCCATGTCGCCACTGCGACGGACACTAATCCAGTGGTGTGAGAAAAATGTGACGTGATAGGCCGCAGGATTGGCGCAGGCTCGCCAGTGTCCATTGATCGCCGCCGTGAGACGGGTGACCTCGAGTCGAAACGCCAGCCCGCCAGCATGTCCACAGTAGACTAAGCGGTGAGCGAAAGCGCGGATCGCGTAGTGGTGGCTGGGATCGCCCAGATGCATCGTCCTTGCACTGGCGGCAACCGCGCTGTGTGGCTCACTACGATGGAACGATCACGCCACATGCTGCGGAGGCCCTTAGCCGCGGCAAATGGGTTCCCGGGTGGGTAGTGGTGCCGCAGTGGCATGTTACGTTTGCGCAACGGGTAGCTGGATCTCCTCGTACGCAACGAGGTCCGTGTGGCGGGAGGCGGTCAGCGATGGCCCCGCTCGGGTCGTTAGCTGCGGAGTCGACGAGTTTCGTCGGGCGGCGTGAAGAACTCGCGCACGCACGGGACTTGCTGGCGACGAGCCGGTTGTTGACCTTGACCGGGCCTGGTGGTGTGGGCAAGACCCGGCTGGCGTTGCGGACTGCCCGGACGGTGATGCGGGCGTTCTCCGACGGCGCGCACCTGGTGCAGCTGCAGGACTTGCGGGATCCCGGCCTGCTGCCGCAGACGGTGGCCGCAGAGCTGGGATTGCGTGATATGGGTCCTGAGCCCATGGCCCGGGTGGTGGAGTTTCTCCGCGACAGGTCGTTGCTGCTGGTGATGGACAACTGCGAGCACCTGGTTCGGCCTTGTGGGCTGCTGGTCAGCAGGGTGCTGACGGCTGCGGCCGGGGTGCGGGTGCTGGCCACTAGCCGCGATGTGCTGCGGGTGTACGGGGAGCATTTGCTTGCGGTGCGGCCGTTGCCGGTGCCGGAACCGTCGGCGACACGTGTGCCGGGGGCCGGTGATGCAGTTACGTTGCTGGCGCATCGGGCGGCCTCGGTCGACCCGGGGTTCGAGGTAGGGCCCGCCAACCTGGCGGCGGTGACCGCCATCTGCCGGCTGCTGGACGGGATACCACTGGCGATCGAACTGGTCGCGGCACGCATGCGGACCTTGTCCGTGGAACAGGTCCTGCGGCACCTCGACGACAGGTTCGGTTTCCTCAGCAATGAGCATTCCGGACGGCCGTCGCGCCAGCGGACGCTGGCGGCGACGGTGGAGTGGAGTCACGAGCTGTGTTCGCCGGCGGAGCAGGCGATGTGGGCGCGGTTGTCGGTGTTCAGTGGCGGGTTCACGCTCGACGCGGCCGAAGCGGTGGCCAGCGAGGCCTCGCTGGAGGACGAGCCATTGGACGTGATCCACAGCCTGATGGACAAGTCCATTCTGATTCGCGACGACAACGCGTCGGTGGTGCGGTACCGGATGTTGGAGACGCTGCGCGAGTTCGGGATGACCAAGCTGGTCGAGGCCGGTGAGAAGCCGGTGTTCCAACGCAGGCACCAGCACTATTTCCTCGACGTGGCTGAGCGATTCGCCGAGGACTGGACGGGGCCGGAGCAGCCGCGGGTGTTCGCCACGACCCGGCGCGAACACGCGAATCTGCGGTCCGCTCTGGACTTCAGCCTGAGCGAACCCCAGGACACACAGATCGTGGCGCGATTTGCCGTCGCGTTGCAATACTATTGGCATTTTGGCTTCTACAGTGAAGCGCTGCGGTGGCTCGAGCGAGTGCTGGCGATCGGCTCGTTGACTGCGGCGGTCCGGATCGAGTTGTTGTGGACCAGCACTCTCCTGGCGGGCATATGCGGAGACTTGCCCCTCGCTGCCATGCGAAGCCAGGAAGCCATGGCCATGGCGCGGTATCTGGACGACGACTACCTGCTGGGGACAGCCTTGCTGACCAAGGCGATTGCCGCTCTCCACAGCGATGACCACGCCAATGCCGATGTCTACTTCACCCGATGCATCGAGCTCTTCGAGCGATCCGGCCGGCACGATACGAAAACGATCGTTGCGCAATGCTCGCACGCGATGGCCACGACGCTCGCCGGCGATGGGGGACGAGCGGTCGAGTTGGCACAGCAGGCCGTCCGGATCGCGGAAACTTTCGGTGATCCGGCCACCCGAGGCTTTGCCTGGTACACGCTCGCCATGGCCGAGTGGCGTGCCGGTCACCTAGTGGAGGCCACCGGCCACGCGATGGCGAGCCTGCGCGTCAAACTCGGGCACGATGACGAGATCATCGGACGGGCCATGCTCGTGGAACTGCTGGCCTGGATCGCCGGTGCACAGCACGCGGATGAGCGCGCTGCCTGGCTGCTCGGGCTCACCAGCCGGGCATGGCGGGACGCGGGCGTCACGGTGCTGTTCGGCTCCGAGAGCTGGCTGCAACCGCATCAGGCCTGTGCGGAACAAGCCCAGCGGACGCTGGGCACGCAGGCATTTCAGGCGGCCTTCGAGGCGGGGGCATCCCGTGACGTCGATCTCGACCAGGCACTGACAGACCTGGTGAACGAGCATGCAGCCGCCACCACCCCAGCCGGGGCGGCAGCCGATACCCGCGCCGGGCAGCCACAGGCGTTGACACCCCGGGAGCTCCAGGTCGCCGAGCTGATCGCGCGAGGCCTGACGAACAAGGAGATCGCCGCCAGACTGCTCATCGCCCAACGCACGGCCGAAGGCCACGTGGAACGCATCCTCACCAAACTCGGTCTCACCACCCGCACCCACATCGCGGTGTGGATCACCCAACACCGCATGCAGGGCCCATGACGCCGTCTGTAGGGTCCACCCGCCCGCAGCCACCCAGCAATGTGTTCCCGCGCGGGAACCGTGCCGAGCGACTCCAACAAACACTCATGATCCATGCCGTCGAACGCCGCTTCGCGCTTTGAGGTCCGCGTCCGACACGGGCGCAGCACGGTCGAGCTGGATCCGAGCCAGAACAGGCCGCAGGACGTGATCGCCGTGATTGAAGAACTCGGCTACCGCGGCACACCACTGCCCTGACCGCGTCAGCCGGTGGTGGCCTGTCGTCATGTCCGCGCCCGGCCGCCGACACTGCGGAGTTGCCTGCTGCGCTTGGTCTCAGCCCGATCAACGCCGCCTGATCAAAGCCGCTAGCAACGCGTGTGTAGCGGCCACCTACAGCGAGTACGCGGCGCGCTCTTTCCGGCGCGTCGTTCAACGTTTGCGTCCCACCCCACCGAAACCGGGAAACCGGACCGCTTTGTCGCAGTCCTGGAGCCAGTCCGGCCGCCACAACGGAAGCCGCACCACGCCCGGATCGACCACGTCGAAGCCGTCGAAGAACGAGGCACACTGCGCGCGGTTGCGGAAGAATATCGGGGTGACGTTGCCTTCGTAAGGGTTTCGGGCTTGGTTGGGTCCGGCGGACCGGGTGTCCCCGGCGAGGCTGGCGTGGGAGATCGCCTGATAGCTGCCCGACGGCAGCCCGTCACGGTAGCGGCGGAGGATGGCGTGCGGGTTGTCGCCGTCCGGTAGGAGATGCAGTACCGCGGTCATCACCAGGCCGATCGGCCGGTCGAAGTCCAGCAGCCCGCGCACCTCGGCGGAATTCAGCACCGCCTCCGGGTCACGGAAGTCGGCGTGCAGCACGCCGACATGCCGGGCGCCCTGAAGTTGAAGGATCAACTGGCTGAGGCTGACCGCGACCGGGTCGATGTCAACGTAGACCACGCGGGCGTCCGGGTGGTCCCGCTGGGCGATCTCGTGCACGTTGCCCAGAGTGGGGATGCCCGAGCCGAGGTCAAGGAACTGCCGCACACCGACGCCCAGCAGGAAACGCACCGCCCGGGACAGGAACGCCCGATGGGTCAGGGTGACGTGCCTGAGCTCAGGCATGGCGTGCAGCGCCTGGGCGGCAACCGCCCGATCGACGGCGAAGTTGTGCGCGCCACCCAGCCAGCAGTCGTACACCCGTGCCATGCTCGGAGCCGACAGCTCGATCTCGGCCAACGTCCAGGCCGGCCGCTCCACCACACACTCCGTTCACCCCAGGCTGATCAAGGCTCGAAGGTACCTCCGCCATAACGTCGGAGGCTGCCGCACGAATCGGTCCAGGGGTACACATCACTCGATCGAGTGACCGGCGTCAGAGCTGCAACCATCGGCCGACGCGGGCGTCACGACCGATCGCCGCGCACAGATCGGCCATCGACATCGCAAGCGTCGGCCGTCCCACGCACCACGAGGACACACCGGACGATCTCCCCGGCCCGCGGCACACCCGGCCGCAATCAGCGCAGGACGCGCCACCCAGGGAATCGTCGGAACACACCAGAGGCCGCAATCAATCCACTCTGGACCGTGGAGATGGCGTGGCAGCCCACCAACGCAGCACACTCCGTCCGTAATGGACATGGGCCCCGCTGAACTCCGCCGGCGTTCTGGCAGAACCAGCAGGTCAACTATGGACGCAACTCATTGAACAGTCGCCACGAGAACGACCGCGTGGTGAGTGCCGCCAAGCGGATCGTCCGGTCGCTCCCGGAAACCGTGCGTGACGACGGTGAGCATCGAGTTACTGACTGGTGGCCTCGAAGGCCCCGAATAGACCCTGCGGTACGACATGCTCGCGCCGGTTTTCAAGGAATGAACAAGAAAATCCGGGAAGCTCGCCGGGCCGAGGAACCGGTGGCCGTCGGCACCCCGCCATGCGCACCGACGGCCGCCGCCCGGCGTCGAGGGGAATCACGCCGGGGCACCTCCGCTTGATCAGTATGGACTCGACCTGCCATGCACGCTCGGACGTCCACGTATCCGTCACACGATCGAGTTAGCGCCCGATCCGCGGCGTCAAGAAGCCTCTCCACGACGGTGTCAACTTCTGGGTACGCCGCAAACCTTATGGACACTGTCGGCTCATTGATCATTGCCTCTCCGTCGGCTAACGGCACCGTGATGCCGAGTTTGGCGTTGGCCGTTACCCACACATCGAGGTTGTCGCAATGAGGACGAACTGATCAGCCATATGGCCAGGAATCCTGGCCGTTCGGATATCCACTGACCGGATCGCCGAACTGGGCGCCAACGGCTGACTCGGCGACGTGCAAAGACTCCAGATCAGCCTGGAGGTCGCCGGCACGAAACTGGCCTCATTGGACAGACTGGCCCGCCACCTCCACGCTATTGGCCCAGTGAGCATCGGAATGCCTGTCATACAAAGGCGAACGCTCGATGCCCGCCCCGGACAGAGCCCGACGGCGACGGTTGTTGGTTCACCAGGTCGGGTAGAGGGCGAGCCCAGCCGCTGTCGCCGACCCGACGACGTACGGTTCCTTGATCTTGAACTTGAGCAGGACCGCGAGGGTGATCACGGCGAGGCGGCGCCGGGCCAGTCGGTGATGGTCTGTCGGGATAGGACGATGACGGCTCCGGCGATGGCACCGGCGGCCGCGGCGGTGGCTCCGGCGACGAACGTTTTGATCTGCGGGTTGTCGCGGTGGCGCAGAAACCACGGGCCGGGCAGGACCACGCCGAGGTAGATCGGGTGAGGATGGCGATGGTGTGGGCGCGTCGATATCGGGTTTCCAGGACGGCTCCGGGCCGAAAGTGATGTAGCCACGCGTGACGCTACCGTGTAGGAACGCACCGGCGACGCCGTGCCGGTGCCGTGCGACCCAGTCAGGAAATCAGTTCGCGGCAGCTCCCGGTCGCCCCAATCCCGTGCCGCTCGTTCGGTGGCGTGGTCGGACTCAGAGATCCCGGAGATGGTGTCTTTACTGGACTAAGCAATGTGGATTGTCGAGCCGCCGGTGCCACCGTCAGGACCGGCGGCGCGGGCGGAGCAATGCAAACCCCGTATTGAGACGTTGTTGAGTTGCGTATTGCAGAACGCATCATCGTCCGCCTAAGGGCTGTCTCGTAACTGATTTTGTGGCTGGGTGGCGAGGTGTCGGGTCAGCTGGTGATGGCGAGGTTGTGCAGGAACGCGATGCCGGATGCGGTCGTGGCGAGGGTGTGGCCGGCGCGGCGGTAGTCGCGCAGGATTTTGTAGGTCTTCATGCGTGCCAGGGCGTGTTCGACGCGGGCGCGCACCTTGCGGTGGATCTTGTTGAGATCTTCCTGCCAGTCCGGCAGAGGCTTGTCCTTGGTGCGCTTGCGGTAGGGCATGATCACGCCGGGGTTGCCCTGGTAGCCACCGTTGGCCATGACCGGTCGACCCGCCAGCGCATCGGCGATGCCGGAGTCTGTGTAGACGGTGCAGTCGTTGCGGTTGCCCGGTTGCGGGTCTCCGGTCGTGATCACCAGGCGGGTGTCGGCATCGATGGCGACCTGCAGGTTGGTGGAATACCGGTAGTTCTTCGATCGCTCGGCGACCCGGTGGTCGCGGGTGGGCACCAAGGTTCCATCGACGATCGCGACCTGGTCGCCGCGGCGTTGGCGGACCGGGGCCAGGGCCAGTAGCGGGCCGAGCGAGTCGACCACGCGATGCGCTGCGGAGTGCGAGATCCCGAACAGCGGGCCGATCTGCCGCATGGTCAGGTTCGTTCGCCAGTAGGTCGCCACCAGCAGTACGCGGTCGGCGAGGACCAGCCACCACTGTCGGCCCGGACGGCCGTCGGCGATCGCTTCGCCGCCGCGGTGGGCCACCACGCGCACCAGCTTGCGGAACTGACCTGGTTGCAGCCCCGTGAACGGGGCGATCCACTCCGACCGGGACGCCGAGATCACCTGCACCCGCACATGATCAACTATGACGTTCGCCAGTCAATCACTGGGTTACGAGACAGCCCTTAGGTGATTTCGACAGGCCATGGAAGAGAGGAAACCATGCTGGTATTGACCCCGGCCGCCGTTGCGGTCGTGAACGACCTCACCACTGCCCTGGGGCGCCCAGAGGGCGCCGGGCTGCGGATCTCCCCCGACACTGCCGCGCCCGAGGGCGGGCTGCAGGTCGAGATCACCTCCCGCCCAGCCGAACACGACCAGGTGCTCGACACACCCAGCGCACGGGTCTTCGTCGACCCACACGCCGCGTCCTACCTCGACGACAAGGTGCTCGACGCCAACGTCGACGACCGAGGCGCTGCCTACTTCATGCTGGGCACTCAGAGCCGCCACCCCCGCGGCCCGCAGATCTAACACCGGACACCTGGACGTAACAGGGCTTGGCATGGACAGCGAGTATCGAGAGTTCTCAGCCAACACTGCCGGCGACGACCACCGAGTCGTCGCGCCTTCAACGCTCTGCTCCGGACCAAACCCCGAGTACTGTCCATATGGGACGTCTCGGATTCCGTTGTGGGCGGAGCAGGAGTAACGCGATGCTCGCAGGATGATGTGTAGGTCCCTGCCGCGGACCTGGGTAGCGGTGTCCCGAGACAGGTGAGGTGACTCCACGGTGCGGCAGTTCGACAATGGCGGCCCACGGGCGCAGGGCCCGGCCGTGGTGTGGACTGGGCTGGATCACGGACCCGCGCTGGTGGTCGTGGATCCGGTGGATGCGGCCAAGCACGCGGAGGTGCCTGCCACCTGGCGTCCGCTTGCCGAGCGGTTCCAGATCGCCTGGTGCCGCGTGCCGGCAGGCGGCGGGTCGCTGCGGGATGTCGAGGATGTGCTGGAAACGTTGGCGCAGGACCAAACCCGGGCCGACATGGTGGCCAGCGGAATGGTGTGCAAAGGCGCAATCGCGCTTGCCGCACTGTTCGATGCCACCGTCCGATCCGTGCTGCTGGTCGACCCTGGCCCCGTGGACCCCGGCGACCGGTTAGGTGCAGCCGCCGAGGTGCGGACCAGAGTCGTCGCCCGCAGCGTGGGTGGTGACCGGGACCGGGTGGAGCCGCCGATCCCGCTTGGCCATCCGGATGTGGTGGACGGTGTCATCACTGCGTTGGAGGAGGCAGACTGGCAAACGATGACCTGATGTCCACAATGGATCGACCGTCGGAAGTCCCGATCCTTCAATGTGCGGAATGTTCGTGTTATCCAGAGCTCTGCCGACGGTCAGCGCAGGCGGCACAGGTGAACGGCATGATGAGGGGTCCTGGATCGCGGGTCCGCAGCGGCCACGCCCGGCTGGTCACCGGCTGACGATGCCTGCCTGGTGTGCCCGGATGCTCCTGGTCCCAGGGGCGGCGCCAACCCCACACGACCTCGAGTTGCCGATCGATCCGCCGAAGCGCACGGTGGACGGATACGGACAGCCCAGCAGTGGGAGGTGTTTTCGATGGCCACCTGTGACGTGTGCGGGAACGACTACTGGATGACCTTCGAGGTGCACACGGCCAGTGGGGACGGGCACACCTTCGACAGCTTCGAGTGTGCGGTCACCAGGCTCGCCCCGGTGTGCAAGCACTGTGGATGCCGGATGCTCGGTCACGGTGTCGAGGTGGCTGGCCGCTTCTACTGCTGTGCGCATTGCGCACGGGCCGCCGACTCCGGCTTGGGCGCGCAGATCCGCGACACCGTGGGCGCCCACCCCGGCTGACCTCTAATGTCCACAGTGGACACCTTCCGACGTACGGCCCCTTCTCCATGCAACCGAGCGCCTACGAGTCGGCCAGCAGGTGCATGTCCTGACGGCGCAGCCCCACCGCCTCACCGATCCGCATTCCTTCTCCAGGGGTTCCCGACCCGTCGCGGATCAACGGGGTGCTGACCGCGGTGCGGGGCATAGTGGTGCACGCGGTGGCCGCTAGGCAGGCCCCGGCAGCTTTGGTGTCGCTGCTGTACGAGGTGGCCGATGACCGCGACCTGCCCCACGCCACCGCCCAGGTGCCGGTTCACCGCTCCCCGGCGCCAACGCCTTGGGTTGGCTCGCCATCCGCCGGAACGGCGCCACGTCCACGCAGACGATTTTGACCAGCTGTTTCGCTGGACGCGGGCTCTACGCGAGCGCTGCCGACCGATAGCAGTCACACAACTACAGCGAGCCAATGCGGCGACGGCCCAGGTCGGGTTGACGCTAGTCAGCGAGGGCAAGGGGCGTAATGACCCGGGACGGCGAGCGCGTTACCTTCAGGTCGGTGCTGGGCGTGCGGGAGTTCCGCGCGATGTGGACGGCCGAGTTGTTGTCCATCGCCGGAGACCAATTGGCCCGCGTTGCCTTGTCGGTTCTCGTCTTTCAGCGGACCGCTTCGGCGTTCTTGACCGGGTTGACCTACGCGCTGACCTTTGTTCCGGCCCTCGTCGGCGGGATCCTGCTGTCGAGCCTGGGCGATCGGTATCCGCGTCGCGATGTGATGGTTGTCGCCGACCTTGTGCGAGCGGTGCTCGTCGGTTTCATGGCGGTCCCGGGAGTGCCGCTGTGGCCGCTGTGCACGTTGGTAGCGGTCGTGACCTTGCTCAACGGCCCGTTCAAGGCCGCGCAGCATGCGCTTTTGCCAGATGTCCTCAGTGGCAGCAAATACACGGTCGGCATGGCGATCCGGAACATCACCAACCAGTTGGCTCAACTGCTGGGCTTCGCCGGCGGCGGCGCTCTCGTCTCGGCGATCAACCCGTCGGTAGGGCTGGCTCTGAATGCCGCCACCTTCTTGTTGTCAGCTGTGGTGTTGCGGCGCGGCGTCGGACATCGTCCCGCCGCAATCCAAAGGGCGGCCAGTTCGGGACGAATGCCGTTCCTGGCCTCGACGACGGCGGGAGCGCGTGTGGTGTGGCGCGATCCCGCGCTGCGGGTGCTGCTGGCGCTGTGTTGGCTGGCCGGGTTCTACATAACGCCCGAGGCGCTGGCCGCGCCGTACGCCGACAGCTTAGAGACCGGGGCGCTCGGCGTCGGCTTGATCATGGCGAGCGACCCACTTGGCAGTGTGATCGGCGGCATCGTGTTCGGAAGGTGGGTTCCCGAGCATCAACAGGTACGGGTGATCGGGGTCCTGGGAATCCTGGCCGGGGTTCCGCTGGTGTTCTGCGCGCTCCAACCGGGACTGGTCACGTCGATGGCGCTGTTCGCGATCGCGGGCGCGCTCGCCACCCCCTACACCATCCAGGGCACGGCTTCGTACACGCGTAAGCTCCCGGACGCACAGCGAGCGCAAGGCTCCGGGCTGTTATCCTCAGGCTTGATCACAATCCAAGGACTGGGCGCCCTGGCAGCGGGCGTCTTCGCCGACCTGGTCGGCCCGGCGCACGCCATCGCCCTGGCTGGTCTCACCGGAGCGATCGTGGCAGTTCCCATCGCGGTGGGGTGGCGCCGGGCCAAGCGGTCGGCAATAGAGGAATCACGATGACTCACGTGTCGCGGTTGTCCATGGCGGCGAACCTCCCTTCACTGCTCAGGCGTTGCGCCAGTCGGGTTTACCGGCATCGTTCCTGGCCGCTAGCTGTGATTGGGTGGATACTTGCTGGTGGGACCACCCATGGGTGTACCAACCTTGAGTATGGTTCGGGGAGATGCGGTGCGCATGCTTGATGTTGTCTCGCCGGTTCGGTGGACGCTCTGGAAGCAGCGTCGGTCCCTGATCGTGTACTGCCTCCTCATCGAGGCTGCGGCGGTCACGGCCACGGTCACCACGGCAGTCATGGTACCCAGCCGACCGCACGACGCGGTGATCTTCGCGAGTCTCGCCGGCATGGGCGTCCTGCAGGCCGAACTGGGGCGCCAGGTCGAGCGGGTGCGCCGTCGGGTGAACGGTACGCCGCACATCAACTTGACCTCTGTATGGACCTTCGCCGGTGTGCTGCTTCTGCCCCCGGCCTTGGTGGCGGTCCTTGCAGCACTGCTCTACGTTCACCTCGCCGTACGCAGCTGGTACCGGTTGCGCCGGGTACCTGCTTTCCGGAGCGTCTTCAACTGCTGCCTGGCCATCATCACCTGTTTCGCCGCCGAGGCACTGCTCGCACGTGCCGGCGTCGACGGCATGTACGGCGCCCTCGATGCCGGATGGACGGGTGTTGGCGTCATTCCCCTCGCGGCAGCCACCTACTTCCTGGTCGGTGCCCTGATTGCCGTTCCAGGCCTGAGTGCCAAGACGCGCTCGTTCAAGGAGCTGTTCGGCGGTTGGGCGGACAACCTGCTTGAGATAGCGACTCTGTGCCTGGGAATGCTGACCGCGTTGGCGCTGGCGACGTTGCCCGCCCTCGTGCTGGTGGTGATACCGCCCTTGTTGCTCCTGCACCGCGGCGTGCTGGTCAAGCAGCTCGAGGTCGCCGCAAACACCGACGAGAAGACCGGACTGTTCAACACCGCTGGGTGGCACAGCCTGGCGGCTCGCGAACTTGCGAAGGCGAAACGCAAGGCCAAGGCGCCCTTCGGCGTGCTCATGATCGACATCGACTACTTCAAACGGATCAACGACGAGCACGGGCATTTGGCCGGCGACGTCGTACTTAAAGCGATCGCTGCCACGATCAGGAGCGAGGTGCGAGACTACGACTGCGTCGGGCGCTTCGGCGGCGAGGAATTCGTAGTCTTGCTGCCAGAGACCGGCGAGGCGGACGTCGTCGGCATCGCTGAGCGCATCCGCAAGGCAATCGCCAGGCTTGAGGTCGAGGCAATGGACGAGGGCAGGACGACGGTCATCAAGGGCCTGTCGGCCTCGATTGGCGTCGCGACATACCCAGAGGCAGGCGGCGCGGTGGAACGGCTCCTCCAAGCCGCCGACAAGGCCCTCTACAGCGCCAAGCGAGCAGGCCGCAACCGCGTCGTCAGCATCATGAATGCCGGCTAACACCGACCCGGGCCCACTCGAACAAATGTGGCTCTTCTGATCTACCTGTGGGTGGTTGGGCGTGTCCTAGACGGACACTGCCGCGCCCGACATCGGTCTGCGGATCCTGTTGCGCGATCTGTCCACCCGGCCGATCCGGCACGTCCTGGCAGCCCTGCGGCCCGAGCATCGCGCGGAACTGATCGCCCTGTTTTCCGCGATGCGATCGGGCAGTGGATTTCTCAACGACCTGCCCCACCCCGGACGTCAGTACTGCGGTCAGTCAGCCCGCCCTCGTGATCGCCACGCGCAACGACGGCGCCGTCCCGTTTTGCACACGCCGAAACCCTCGCAGCCGCGATCCCGCACGCCCAGCTGATCGAAAGCCGGGCCGACAGCCACTTCATCTGGTTCGGCGACGACTGGCCGACGATCGCGGCAACCATCCGCACGTTCCTCACCTCGTGACGAACGGTCAGAGCTCCTCGGCGTAGACGGAGCGTTCGCACTCCGAGACGGGTGCCGCTCGCCCTGTCGGCTGGACGTACCGGGTGGTGAACTCGGAGGCCCCCAACTGTTCCAGTTCGCGCCAGCCGTACTCGGCCAGGACCGTGGCCACCTCGCCGGGAGCCATGCCGAAGCGCCACAACCGTTCTTTCACCGCGAACCGCCGATACAGCCTCTCGGCGCCGTACATGGCGGTGCCGTCAAGGAAATCCCGACGGACGTAGGTGAACACCAATCGGCTCCCGGTGCCCACCTTGGCCAGCACCTCGAAAGTCCCTCGCACGCCGTCCTCGGTCAGGTACTGGGTCACGCCCTCCCACACGAACAGGTTCCTGCCCTCGGCCCGATATCCCTGTACCGCAAGGGCTATCGCGAGAGATCCTCGGTGTCGGAGTCGACCGGGACCAGGGTCACCGTGCCGGTCTCGGGGATCCTTTTCCGTTTGTCCGCGATGTTCTCCGGCAAGTCCACTTCGAACACGCGAACGCCGGAAGGGACCATCGGCTGGTATCCGCGTGTGTCCAGGCCGGCACCCAGGATGACGATCGAATCCACCCCGGCCAGGATCGCCTCAGCGAATTTGTCGTCGATGCAGCGTTTGCGGCAGGCGATGCCCGCCCAGACGCCGGGGGCGCTGTTCTCCGTGGACCTGACCAGCCAGTCCCGGACCGGCCGCCACCGGGCCAGGCGCACCACCGGGCCTGAGCCCGGCCGGGAGGACCTGGAACGCCATCTCGTCGTGAACCAACTGCTGGTCGTGCACGGCCGGAGACCGGCCACCACGGCAAACCGGATCGCGGCGGCTCTTCAGCGCACCAGCAAGGGTTGAAAACTCACGTCGATGACCGGCGCACCGCTGGTCATCCGCTGATTTCCACAAATTTCGGGGTAAGTGAGAGCGGAAACACCACCCGGCCGTCGCTAACCCATACGCTCACCGGTTTGCCGTGGGCGTCGACGGATTGCGCCGAGATGCCCGCTCCAGCTCAGTCGGTGGTTTGTCCTCGTCGGTCAGGCCGTTGCCACACCGCCAGCCGACCAGAAGATCGGACCGCGCGTCGCGGCCAACCGTAAAGACAAACAGATCCGGCTGATCCAGCAGGTCGATCCGCTCGACCGACGTCGCGCCGCGGAGCATTTCCGCCGTCAGCGCGAGGGTGTCCGCGACAGGATAGCGGTGCGAAAGCGTGCCGTGGGTGTAGTCCATGATTGTGAACTTCTCGAACATCAGGCCCATCACCGCATACGGCTCGATCTCGCCCGGCACCTCCGGACCGAGGCTCCAGCACAGCGTGCGGCGCGCCATCGTGTGTTTCCACGGTGGACTCACTATCCCTTGTGGACACGTAACAGTCTCGGCTTGCCAATCGATGTGAAAGTCCTCCTTGGCGAAGCCGGGCCGTTCCCTGGCGCGGGGGTCCTGACGGACCGGCCCGACGATGGTGATTCCGTGATCGGTCGCCGCGTGGTGAACCGTCTCGGGTGTGACATAGCCGCTGTCCACAAGGTGCTCGGCCGGCGCCAGTTGTTGTTCGGCCAGCGCGGCATGGATCCCGCCCACGACGCCGATGTCCTGCTCCGGAGCCGGTGTGGTGACGACATGCACGATGAGGTTCGGTTGCTCCTCGTCGCAGATCTCGGTCTGATGGTCCTTGTACCCGGACCCATTCGACCTTGCCGGGTTTGTGGCTGAACCGCGCCTCGGGGTCGTGCGGTGACACGATCTCCACGCTCGACCACGGCACTCGAGCGGGCTCCGCATCGTCATCCGCCGCCTGCTTGGAAGTAACCGACACGCCGGCCGCCCGCACGGGCAACCGGCGTTTCGGCTCCCGACGCGTACCCAACCAGCCCGGGTGGGCTGCGTCGTGCCGTGGTTCCCGGCACTCGAGGAATACAGCCAAAGCCTCTACCCCCAGCCCCTCGCATCCCACGCCGCCCGACCGCACGCGTCCGGTCTGCCAGGCACCGGCCGCAGCAGCGGTGCCTCGATCGCGAACATCTCGCCGAGCGTGCGCGGCCGCGCCCCGATGCGACGATCGTCATCAGCGAGGTCCCAGGCCTCAACCTGGGCGTTGAGCTCGGCCAGCGAGTCGACCTCCCTCGGACTACGACAATGCTGCGCTGGAAACATGGTGTAGACGGAAGCCATTCGCCTCAGCCGACGATTGGTTCTTCTCGATCGCCGCTGCCGAACTGCCGTCGACAGCGGCTCGATTCACCTCACGTACAGCCCGAGTCAACGCCCTGGAGCTGGCAGCCCCAATCCGCAGATGCTTGTGCACCGTCTCCGCCGATACCGGTCGGCCCGCTCGGGCCCAGTGTTGCTCGTTGAGCCACATCGCCTCCGCTAGCCGTTCGCCATCCAGTCCACTCTTAGCCGGCCCCTCCACACTCCGATCCACCGGGCCGCATTGCAGACCCAGCATTCAGACCGTCTACACAAGACGCCTTGCGCTGCAGATGAGTCGGGCGGTCCGCCACTCCTCATCTCACGTCAGATATGCCAGCGAGTAAACAATCCGAAGAGGACATCGCACCCAACCGCCCGCAGATCTGCGCAGTACCCGCCGCGGGCCGGCCGTCGTGCTCCAGCGACGTTCCAAAAGGAGGCGCTGCTGGTCGAGTACAGCGCTATCTGGACAGCGTGCGGGGACTGGCTCCGGGGACGGTCACGCACTATCTGCGGTGCGCGCGGGTGTTCTTGGAGTGGCTGCCCGGATCCCACGGTTCGTTGTCCGGGTTGTCCGCGGGGCGGGTCACCGGCTTTGTCATGCAGTGGGTGCGGGGCAGGGAAGGCATGCCGCCGGACATGGTGATGCTGCCAGCGTTGCTGCGTTTCCTGCACGTGGCTGGGCACGTTCCCGCCCTGCTCGCGCGGTCCCGACCGGACGCGGCCATCTTGGACGATGGAGAGTGCCTGGGGACGCCTGCGGTGACGGCGTGTGTGCCGCGCTGGCGTCGTGTGATCGTGGTAGCGCTGTCGGCCGTCGCGACTACGCGATCGTGCTGTCGTTGACGCGCCTAGGTCTGCGCGGCGGCGAGGTGGCGCGGCTCATGCTCGGCGACGTCGGCTGGCGGACCGGAGAGGTGACCATCCGCGGTAGGGCGGCCGGGTGGATATGCTGCTGCTCGGTGATGTCGGCGAAGCGTGGGCGACTCGGTGGCCTCGGTGCACATCGTGCAGAGGTTCACTACATAGGAGATCTGCAGCTGAGCATTTATGTCCGCTGTGCTGTTAGCGCTGTGACGTCGAGGGTGACGCTGATGTCGGGTGTGATGCGGGTGGTGATGGTCGCGGTGGTGTCCGCGGTGGCGGTCAGGGCATATACGCCGTTGTCGAGTTCGTAGCAGTAGATGACCGGTGGGGCGCCAGGGGCGAGCTCGATACGCCAGTAGATGGGGATGCTGGCGGCGGCGTAAGCGGCGGGTTTCTCCAAGCGGTCCGTCTTGGCGGTGGAAGGGGAGACCACTTCAGCCACGAGCGTCACACTGGTGGAGTTAATGGTGATGGCATCGTCGTCGACGGGGGTGCAGACGACGATGTCGGGGATGTAGCCGAGTTGGCCGACGCGGACGCCGACGGCGGTGAGTGCTTCCAAGCCGTGGGGAGCGACGGCGTCGTCGAGCAGGCGACAGAGGCGGTCAGCGACGCGTTGGTGGCGGGGAGCGGGTGCGGCGTTCACGACCAGTCGCCCGTGGACGAGTTCAATGCGGTGTCCTTCGACGGGTTCGAGGGCTTCCCAGTCTGCGAGGGTGTAGCCGTCGAGGCGCCCTGCTGCGCTGCTCATGGCCCTGTCTCCCTCCCTGGTGCGGCGCGGCCGGTGTCATATCCAGTGTCGCATGGAGCGCCGCGGTCAGCACCGCCTCGCTACCCTCAGCAACCACCAGTCGGCTGAGTGCGGAGCGGTGAGATCACCGTACTGGATACCGCGGCGGCGTGTCCCTGGAAGGACCGTTCGAGGTCCTACTGTCCGTCGGCGGCGAGATCGATCTCAGCACGCGCCGCAACTCGAAGCCCAGTCGGATAAGGCACGTCATTGACCGGTTAAGGTCAAATGGCGAAGACACGTCACGCTGTGGAGCCGATGACGCCTTCTGAAACGGGTGACGCTCGCTGATGCTCGACGACCACAGCTCGGTACCCACAGCCGCGCAGATCCATGCCTGGGCTGTCGCTGTCCTCGTTCGCCGCCGAGCGGACCTGGCCGGATGTGACGCTGGCCAGAGGTTGACGTCGGTTGGGGCGTGAGTTCGGCGGGTCTGCGCAGAGCTGTCCGAGGGTCGCGTAATAATTGGACGGTGGTGGCCGAACAGAGCACGGAGCCGCAGCCGTTCGCGCACTTGAGCGCGAAGAACGCGGCGCTCTATCGGGATGTGCTGTTGGCATTCGCGCGGGCGAGGGATCGCTTCATCGTGCATATGCGGCCAGAGGACATCGCGGGGGAACTGTCCCGGCCGGGCGATATTGAGGGGATCGCGGCGGCGCTGGAACAGCTGGTCGAATGGGGGAATCTGCGGGCGGATCCGGACACGAGCCGGGTGACCAGCGTTGCGGACTTTCATCGGGCTCGCTACCTGTATCAGCTCACCGCGGCGGGGCAGGCGGCTGAGGAAGCGCTTGCGGTTTACGACGAGGCGTTGGGTCGCCGGGGTTCCTTGCAGTCGGTGGCCTTGGAGGACATCGCCGGGCAGTTGCGGGCGCTGGCGGAGATGACCACTGCCGACGATCTCGATCCTGCCAAGGTGCATCTTCTTCTGCTCGCGCTTGCCGAGCGGTTCACGGGGCTGGCGGACAACGCGCAGGCGTTCATGGCGTCGCTGCGGCGGGTCATCGATTTCGCCGATGGTGATGTGGACGCGTTCATCGCTTACAAACAACAGTTGATCGACTACGTCAACAAGTTCATCGCGGATCTTGCCAACCGGGGCGCGGAAATCGCCGCTCTCCTCGGCCGGATCGCCGATGTCGAGCGGCTGCTGAAAGTCGCTGCCAGGCGTGAGGCGGCTGATGCCGCGCCGGACGCTCGTGAGAATGCCATAGAGGCATGCCTGGACGCGTGGCGCAACCGGTGGCGCGGGCTGCACGACTGGTTCGTGTCGGCCGATTCCCGGCATCTGTCGCAGGCGCGGTTGCTGCGTGGCGCCGCCGTTACGGCGATCACTCAACTGATCGATACGGTAGCCGTGCTCAACGAGCGTCGCTCTGGACGGTCCGATCGTTCGGCTGATTTCCGTGCGCTGGCAAGGTGGTTCGCGGAGGCACCGGACGACGCAGCGGCGCATCGGTTGTGGCGGGCGGCTTTTGGGCTCAACTCGGCCAGGCATCTCACTGTCACCCAGGAAACCGTTGCGGCATGGGAAGAAGAGCAGCCGGGTATGCCGTGGCGGCTCGCTTCCGGAGTGCGGATCAGCCCGCAGTTACGCAGGACCGGTGCGTACGAGCGACGCGGCCAGCCGAATCGGGTAGTCGACAGGGCCGCACAACGGCAGATCCTCGCCGAGCAAGCCGCGCAGGAGTCCGAGCAGGCGGCCGAGGCGCGTTTGCGTCTCGCGACACCAGGGCCGATCCCATTGTCCCAGATCGGAAGGCTCGACACCTGGGCGTTCCGGCTCTTCCTCGGCCTGCTCGGCGATGCGCTGTCGGCCCGGTTGCCGGGCGACTCCGAGGTACGGACGACCACCAGCGACGGCACGATGGAGGTTCGGATGAGCGTCGTCCGTGGTGGCGGCACAGTGCGAATCGAGACCGAGGACGGGGTGCTTCGCGGCCCGGAACACCTGATCGAGATCGTCGATCTCACGGCACGAGAGCGGGCAGAGGCGATCGCATGACCATGCTCGCCGACGACATCATCGTCCAACAGCGAAAGGCTATGCGGGTGTTGCTGGCCAAGCCGTTGTTGACTGCGGGGGCGGATGACGAGGTCTTGCGGCTGGTTCGGCGGCACGCATCGGACCTACGGACCTGGCTGGCGACCGAGACCGGTTGGCGTCTCGTCGTCAGCGCGGAATCCGCGCGGCTCTTCAAGACCACTCCGACCTTGGCCGACGATACCCATCCGGCCAGCGACGGCAAGGGCAAGCCGCCGTTCGGGCGTCGCAGGTATGTGTTGCTGTGCCTGGCATTGGCTGTGCTGGAGCGCGCCGACGCGCAGATCACGCTCGGCCGTCTCGCCGAAGGTGTGCTGGCTGCCGCAGGTGAGCCGGAACTCGTGAACGCCGGTGTGTCGTTCACGCTCAGCAGGCGCGACGAGCGCTCGGATCTGGTCGCCGCGGTGCGTCTGCTGCTCACATGGGGTGTGCTGGAACGAGTCGCCGGTGACGAGGACGCATACCTGAGCGACAGCGGCGACGTGCTGTACGACGTGCAGCGGCGGGTGCTGGCCGCGATCCTGACCGGAAACCGTGGCCCGTCGACCGTCGCTGCGGACGATTTCGAAGGCAGGCTCGAAGAACTCACGCATGAAGCGGTGGCGGACACCGACGATCTGCGTAACCGTTCACTGCGCCATCGGCTCACCCGTCGGCTGCTCGACGAGCCCGTGGTCTACTACGACGAACTGACCGACGACGAGCGCGGATACCTTGTGGGTCAACGACATGCGATCACGCGGCGGATCGAGGACGCCACCGGTCTGGTCACCGAGATGCGTGCCGAGGGCATCGCAATGGTCGACCCGGACGACGAGTTGACCGACGTACGAATGCCGGAGCAGCGCACCGACGGCCACGTCACCCTGCTGATCGCTGAATACCTTGCGACGCAGAACGGGCCTGTGCCGCTTGAGAAGTTGCGCGCGCATGTGCGGAAGATGGCTCAGGAGCACAAGTCCTACTGGCGGCGCGGCGTCACCGAACCAGGGGCCGACGTGGAACTGCTGGCCATCGCGCTGAACAAGCTGCGAGCACTGCGACTTGTCGAAGACTCGGCATCCGAAATGGTGGTCGCCCGCCCGGCGATCGGCCGGTACAGGATGCAAGCACCGACGATCCGCGAAAGGGCGAAGAGGTGATCCCGCACCGGAATCGCTGGCAGCCGCTGCGCGCGGGCCTGGTCGACCTCTTCTACTACGATATCGAGGAGTTCCACTTTCACGACGGCCGGTTGTTGCTGCGCGGCAACAACGGGACGGGCAAGTCCAAAGTGCTCGCTCTCACCTTGCCGTTCCTGCTCGACGGCGAACTGTCGGCACATCGCGTCGAACCGGACGGCGACCGCAACAAGCGGATGGAGTGGAACCTGCTGCTGGGCGGGAAGCATCCGCACAACGAGCGCCTCGGCTACACGTGGCTGGAGTTCGGCCGTGTCCTGCCCGACGGCGGTACGGAATACCGCACGATCGGCTGCGGTCTGAAAGCCGTTGCCGGACGCGGAATCGCACGGCACTGGTTCTTCGTCACCAGTCAACGGATCGGCCACGAGCTGTCGCTGGTCGGCCCGACCAGGGTGGCGCTGAGCAGAGAGAAGCTCAAGGATTCCCTTGACGGGCATGGAATGGTGTACGACACGGCGTCGGAGTACCGGCGCGCGGTGGACGAGGCGCTGTTCGGGCTCGGGACGCATCGCTACGAGGCACTCGTCAACCTGCTGATCCAGCTACGGCAGCCGCAACTGTCCAAGAAACCGGACGAGAAGCTGCTTTCCCGCGCGCTCACCGAGGCGCTCCCGCCGCTCGATCCGGCGCTGATCACGACTGTGGCTGAGGCGTTTCGCGGTCTGGACGAGGAACGCGAAGCATTGCGCGGCCTCGCTGACGCGAAGTCGGCTGCGGAAGCGTTCCTCACGCACTATCGGCGCTATGCGCATATCGCGGCCAAACGCCGCGCGGCACCACCCCGGCAGACGCACAGCCGTTACGAACAGCTGGGGCGTGACCTGGGCGAGGCTGATGCCGCGTATGAGACGGCGACACAAGCGCTCGACCAGGCACAACGACTGCTGGACGAGCTGGCTGAGGCGAAAGCCCAACTGGAGGCGCGGCGGGCCGCGCTGCAGGACAGCCCCGAGATGCGAGACGCGGAGGCGCTGAAGCAAGCCGGTGCGGATGCCGAAAGGTTGGACAAGTTCGCGAAATCCCGGGAGCGCGACTATGTCTCGGTTGTGGAAACCACGCGGCGCAGGGAAGAGCAGGCGACGCGAGCGCGCCACGCGGCCGGTACCGACGAAGAAGTCTTCGAGCGAGCCAAAAACGTCGCACAGGATGCCGCTGAGGCCGCGCGCGTCGCCGACGGTCACGCCGCCGTCATCGCGGATGCCGACGAACGGGCCGGTGCCGCGCTCGTCACACGGCAGACCAAAGCGGTCGACGGCCTGCAGCAGCTGCTCAGCGCGGCAGCGCGGGCCGAAGCAACCCTGCGTTCAGCGCGCGAGGACGTCGACCGGATCACCGCTGAGCAGCAGGCCGCCGACGAACGGATCGCAATCGCCGACGGGGTGACGGCCGGGCGTGGCACTGAGCTTGTGGCTGCCTACACCGCCTATCTGGTAAGTGCGACCACGTTCCGTGTGTCTGATGTAGACGATATGCTCGCGGCATTGGACGCGTGGGTGGAGACGCTCGACGGCCCCAACCCCGCGGCATCGGTGGTGGATGACGCGGTCATGCGTGCGACAGAAGAACTCGGGCGCAGGCAGGCCGCGATCGAAGCCGAGCAAGGCTCGGTCCATGCCGAGCGGGAAGCCGTCGTCGACGAGATCGAACGACTGGAAGCGGGCGGGCACGACGCGCCGCCGAAGCCTTACACGCGCGACGAAGGAGCACGGGATGGCCGCCCTGGTGCTCCACTGTGGAAGGTCGTCGATTTCGTCGCGGGAATGAGCGACGAACACCGCGCCGGTCTGGAAGCGGCGTTGGAGGCTGCGGGAATCCTGGATGCCTGGGTCACCCCGGACGGCGAACTGCAAAGCACAGTCACCGGTGACGTCATGATCGTGCCTGGTGACGCCGCGCCGGCAGGCGGCTTGACCGCCGTGCTCGCTCCGGCTGTGGACCGGGCTGACCCGCTGGCCGCCGTGCTCACCGACGACGCGGTCACCTCGGTATTGCGAGCGATCGGTCTGGGACCAGGCGCGCGGACGTGGGTCGCGGTCGACGGCAGGTTCGCTGTCGACGTGCTGACCGGGGCCTGGCACAAGGAATCTGCCGGTTACATCGGTGAGGGTGCCCGGGAGGCGGCACGCCGGGCCCGGATCCAGCGACTGCGCGAAGACTTGACGCTGTTGGATCGTCGTCTTGCCGAACTTGCCGTCGCCGCAGTCGAATTGAGCGCCAATCGGGACGCTCTTGCCGCCGAGCACCAGAAACAGCCGAAGGACAACGAACTGCGCGAGGCGCATGTCAAGCTCGCGGCCGAGCACGAGGCGAAGCGGCGCGTTGACGCACGGCTGAACGAAGCCGTTGTCACACTTGGCCAACGGGCCGAGGAGGCCGACAGAGCTCGCGCCGCGGCCACCGAGTTCGCCGGTGATGTCGGTCTGCCGGTCGACCCGGATGAGCTCGCCGTTGTCCGGGCCGCGATCGGCGACTACCGAGTGGCGCTTGCCGCATTGTGGCCCGCAGCAAGGGCATTGGACCGCGCGCGGACGAGTCTGGCTGAGGCGGAACAAGAGTTGCTGACCGCGGTGGAGCACCGCGAGCAGACAAGCGAGGCGGCGACCAGCGCCCGCGCCGAAGCTGAGGTCGCGGCCGAACGGCACCGGGTTCTGGTCGAGACAGCTGGTGCGGGCGTCGAGGAGCTGTATCGGAAGTTGGACGCCGTAGCCAACGAACTGACCGAGCGAGACAAGCGGGAGCACGAGGCACGGGCCGCGGAGCGGACAGCACTTGTGATGCGCGGCGAGGCTGACGGCAGTCGCATGCGGCTGCGCGAGTCGATTTCGATCGCTGCAGCCGAGCGCGATCGAGCCATTGCCCAACTACGCGCCTTTGCTCAGACCGGTCTGCTCACGACCGCCCTTCCTGACCTGGATTTCCCTGATCCCACAACGGAATGGTCGCCGAACCCGGCAGTGGCGCTCGCGCGTTCGATCAATGCGGCGCTGGACGACGTCGATGACACGGACCGACGATGGGAGCTGATCCAGCAGCGCGTCTCGACCGAACACAAGCTGCTCACGGACGCGCTGTCCACGCACGGTCATTCGGTCGGCATGACGGTACGAGACGGAGTCATCGTCGTCGATGTGCTGTTCCAAGGGCGTTCGCAGGACATCCCCACGCTGGTTTCCGCGCTGGCGAAGGAAACCGAGCAACGGGCAACGCTTCTGTCCGCCAAAGAGCGCGAGATCCTGGAAAACCACCTCATCAACGAGGTAGCTGGCACGCTGCAGGAGCTGATCAGCAACGCCGAGGACCAGGTCCGCGCGATCAACTCCGATCTGGAGGAACGACCGACGTCAACCGGCATGCGCCTGAGACTGCAGTGGCGCACCTCCCGTACCGCGCCCGATGGGCTCGGCCAGGTGCGGGATCGGCTGCTGCGGCAGACCGCGGACGCGTGGAGCGTGGCCGACCGCGCGACCGTCGGCGCGTTCCTGCAAGAGCAGATCAACCGCGAGCATGCCGAGGATCTGGCGGGCGGCTGGGTGGAGCAGCTGACCCGTGCGCTGGACTACCGGTCCTGGCACGAGTTCGCGATCCAGCGCTACCAGGACGGCCAGTGGCGGCCGGCCACAGGTCCGGCATCCGGTGGCGAGCGGGTGCTGGCCGCGTCCGTACCGCTGTTCGCCGCGGCCTCGTCGTTTTACTCGTCGTCGGCCAATCCGTACACGCCACGGCTGGTCGCACTCGACGAGGCGTTCGCCGGTGTCGACGACGACTCACGCGCGAAGTGTCTCGGTCTGCTGGCCGCGTTCGACCTTGACGTCGTGATGACCAGCGAACGCGAATGGGGGTGCTACCCGCAGGTGCCAGGGCTGGCGATCGCTCAGCTCGCGCGCCGGGACGGGATCGATGCGGTGCTGGTGACCCCGTGGCGGTGGGATGGACGCGAACGCAGGCAGGTGGAACGCACAGTCCCGTACATCCCAGTTGCGTAATGGCTGATCTTGACCGCCTCCGCAGGCTGCTCAGCGGCGAGGACACCGCGTGGCTGCTCGATCGCATGCGCCGCCGGCTCGCGAACGGCAAGCCGCTGAGTGGCGTTGTCACTCTCACTTCGGTTACCCAAGACCAGCGGCGGGCCGTCGAACGGTTACTTGGCAGGCGAGCCGGCACCGGTACATCGCTGACCGTGTCGCTCGACGAACTGGATACCGTGTTGCGCCGCAGCGGTGCCGCGCCGGACGGACTCGTTGATGCTGTGCGGCTGCTGATCGGTGCCGTGCCGGAGCGCGCGGTGGAGGTCGCGGCATGGTCGGCGGTCTACGTGCCGCTGGACGAACTGGTTGCGCGACGTCCGGTGCTGGGCGTGTGGCGGACGTGGCTCGATGCCACCGGCATGGTGCGCAAGCTCGCACCCGACCCCGAAACGGCGTCGACGCTGATCATGTCAGTGGTGCAGGTCCTCGCTAAACTGCCCTCGGACGGCGTCGGACTCGGCAGGCTTGCCGCCCAGACCACCGGGGACGCGCACGGCCTGGACGATGGGCGGCCACTGACGACTCTTGTGCTGTCCGCGGCCAGAGTTCTCGCCGGATCGCCACCGACCGGCGACGGCTCGGCTGCCGAGCGACGCGCCGCGTGGGCGGCGGTCGGCGTGCACCGCGACGAGTTGTCGTCGTCCGTTCTGTGCCTCGGCCTTCCGGGTGGCACTGGGACTGTGACGGGCAGGATGCTGAGCCTGGCTCGTGAAGGTGGCGAGCCGTGTGTGCTGACGTTGCGCCAGTTGGGCCAGATCGATCTCGAAGTCGGCCGCGGCTTGGTCTGGGTATGTGAGAACCCGAGCGTGCTCGCGGCGGCAGCCGATGAGCTCGGCCCGGAATGTCCGCCGATGGTGTGCGTGAACGGTCAACCCTCAGCAGCGGTGTGGCGGCTGCTGGACCTGCTTGCGGCGGACGGTGCCCAGTTGATGTATCACGGTGACTTCGACTGGGGCGGGCTGCGGATCGGCAACGCTTTGCGTGAGCGGATCCCTTGGCAGCCATGGCGTTTCGACGCGGCCGCATACCAGGCGGCAGACGTGACCGGCGGTGAGCTGACCGGAAGGCCGGTGGATGCCACATGGGACCGTGACCTCCGCCCAGCGTTGGAACGGCGCGGCGTGCGCGTTGAGGAGGAACTGGTGCTCCCTGCTCTGATCAATGACCTACGCACAAACGTCTCGTAGCCGACCATGGCCGCAGCGCGGACGATGGCCCCGGACTCATTCGCGCTGGTGTGGACGGTGGCAAAGGACCGACCGACACAGGTTCGATTCCCTCCGACCGGCTCACCCTGCTCGCCAAAGAGGCTCCCGGCGAGATCCTGACGCTGGACCTCCACGTCACGGACGAGACCTCCGTCCGTGACGCGGTCGCCGCCACGGTCGAACGGTTCGGCGGTCTCGACGTCCTCGCCAACAGCGCCGGGGTGATGCTGAACGGGCCCATCGCGGGCGCCGACACCTCGCAATGGCGCAGGACGGTGGACACGAACCTCCTCGGCGCGATGTACCTCACCCACGCCGCCCTGCCGCGCCGGCACCTGGCCGACTCGATGCGCACACTTCAGGCAGAGGACATCGCGGCCGCCGTCGTCTACGCGAGCGCAACCGATCATCACCGTCGGGCGAACATCGACAACCATGTCAGGACTCTCATCCCGGAGACGCACGTCGACCAGGCACAGCCCAAGCGGCCCGATTCTCGCTCCGCGACTGTCGGCGCCCAAGGCACCCTCGGCCCAAGGAGCCAGGGGCCTGGGTTAGCTAGCTGTTGTCGGACAGTGACGGCTTGCGATGTCGCTGCGCTAGGCTGGCGATCATCGTGTCGGCTCGCTCGGGTGGGGTGGGGTGGTGAGTCTGTCGTTTGGTCCGATACGTGCGCGCCGGTTCGTGGGCCGGGTGGATGTCCGCAGCGGTATTCGCACTGCAGTCATTCGCAGCCGCAGTGGTGGGCAGGCGAGCCCGATCTTCGTGCACGGTATTCAGGGACTTGGCGCATCGGCGCTGGCTTTTCGGGTCCACGAGGACGATCCGGACTTCTTCGGCCAGCTCATCTGGGTGTCCGCGCGGCATGCCGACGGCGAGCCGATGCCTATTGGGGAAATGGTGCGGTTCATCTTGCGGCGGCTTGGTGTCGCTGCCGCTGATCAGGAATCATCGCTGCCCGACTTGTTGGAGGAGTACCAACGGGTTGCGAGGACCCAACGGTTCATGGTCGTCCTCGACGACGTGACGGACACGCAACCGGTGGAGTTGCTCGTGCCGTCGAACGCGCCCGAGGTGGTGGTCTTGGTGACCACGCGAGTGCGAATGCAATCGTTGCTCCGATCCGACTTCGAGGAGATTCGACTGGAGCGGCTTCTGGCTGCCGAGTCGGAGGAGTTGTTTCGCGACAAGCTGGGCGGCACCGCCGACAAGATTGATACCGCAGTTGTGGCGGAGTTGGCCTCCTTCGGAGGTGGTATCCCGCTCGTGCTCGTGCTGATGGCGGGACACGTCGTGGGGCGTCCGCACGTGGCTGACCGGCTGGTGACTGACCTGCGGAGTTCGCTGAGTTACCTGTTCCGCCTTGACGAGGAGCAACGGATGCCCAAGTGGTTGGACCTTGCGGTCGCCCGCCTGTCTCCCGAGCTGTCGGCCCGCTATCCGATCTTGTCGCTGATCCCCGGATCAGACTTCAGCATTGAAACGGCTGCCGTGGCGCTGGGCGTCGACGTCGACGAGGCGGGTCGGATGCTGGACGACCTAGTCGAGATCAACCTATTGGTCCGCAACTCCGATGCTCCCCAGAGGTTGCGATACGCGTTCTACTCGATCGTGCGCGCGGATGCCGAGGCCCGCGTCAAACGGGGCACGGGGATCGACACGGCAGAGGTGGTTCTTCGGGTTTGTACCGCCTTTCTGGAGCAGACAGCATTGAATGACCTGGCGTTGTCCGGCCGGTGGCGGGTGGGGCCCGTGTTCGTCTGGTTGCGAAACCTGGTCACCGAGATCGGAGTGTCCGTCGGCCGGGAAGAGGCGTTGGCCTGGTTTGAGCGGGAATGGTTGAACGTGGCGGCCTGTGTGCGCGCGGCAAAGCTGGCAGGGCTGCACGAGGAAGCGACGCAGCTTTGTGTGGCGCTGTTCAAGTATGTCCACCTGAACAAGTTGGTGGATGTGTGGATCAACGTGCACAACGACGGTCTGGACTCCGCTCGGACGTTGAGCGACCAGTTGGCCATCATGCAGCTCAGCAATCAGCGCGGCGCCGGCCACCTGGAGGTGGGGAATTATCAGGCAGCTCGCCGGGACTTCGAGGAGTCGTTGCAGGCCGCGCGGGCAGCACAACTGCAACTGGGGCCGCGTGATCCGCTCTTTCCGATGGCCGTGATCGGCGAGCAGAGCGCCCTGGAATGGCTGGGTAAGGTCACCGCTGCCGAACGCGACCCTGTCGCGTTGGACTATTACGACCAGTCCTGGGCGGTGCTGGAGCGTCCCGATGACCAGGTCGATCCGGATCAGAAGAAACGGGCGTTCGCGACGCTTCGGCTGCAACGCGCACGGTTCTTCGTGGTGTTTGAGGACTGGTCCCGCGCCGTCTCGGAGATCGAGCCTGCTTTTGCGTACTTCGATGGGACCGCGGAGCTGGACAACCAGGCCAAGTGTCTGGTCACCTGGGGCCAGGCGCACATCGGCGGCGGACAGGCCGCGAAGGCGCTGGTGCGCTTTGAGCGCGCTGCGGACCTCCTTGGCAGGAACTCTGCCGGGCGCGAGTACGCGTTGGTCATGGAGATGGTCGGCGACGCGGCACTGGCAGCCGAGGACATCCACCGTGCCACCGACGCGTTCCGTACCTCGCTCGACATCCTCGACAAGATCGGTTCACCGCAGGCCGACCGGATCCGTACGAAACTTGCACCGCTGCTCAACGCCGATCACAACGACTAGGTGCGCGGATTCCAGCTACGCAGGCGACTACTCATGAGTCAACCGAGGCGATATCAGCACGCATCGCCTGCCGGACGGTGACGACCCTCTGATCGAAACTGTCGACAGCGTCCATGACCACCTGGCTAGCCGCACCATTGAGCCGTACTGTCGTCAGTCGCTCGGCGCGCTCCATGACCGCAGGGAGACTTTCGTCAGCGACCTTCGGCGCACGCAACTCGATGATCGACGCCGCCTCACGTAGCGCAGCGACCAGAGACCCAATGTCCGCGGAGGTGGCGGATGCTCGGACGGATGCGTCGCGCAGCGTTCGAGCGGCGACGAGAAACGTCGCGTAGCACTCCTCGCGACGCTTCCGATCGTCCTCGCGCCGCTGTTCGCCCCGCTCGTCGCGGCGTGCGTCGCGTTCAACGTGGGCGAGCTTGACCTGGCGGACGATGGCCATCCACTGCCCAGCCAGCGTCGTCGTCGAGCTCAGGACGGCGCTCAGGACGCCAACCATGATGGTGACCCACACCGATGTGGTCATTGCGCACCGCTCCTCGTGTCGTGCCCTGATGACGCCGGTAACGTAGCGGGTGATCCGATTCCCCACAGGAGCGAGCACCGTGAACACTTCCTCGTGGGTGCGTGTGCCGGCCAGCCCGCATGGCGCCCGCTGGACCACGGTGTCCGTTCAGCGCCAGGTGCTAATTGTCGTGCATTCCGTGACCGCTTGGAACCGATTCGCCGACATACTCGACGTCTTCGAAGCCGACCGCAGGATTCAACTGATTTTCACCACTCCGAATGCGTCTGCCATACAGGGCAACGTCGGGCACCTACTGCAACAACACGGCGCAGTGAGAATCCCCTGGGAACAGGCCATTCACACCGAGTTCGGCCTTGCATTGTCAGCCCACCATAGCGGCGACCTGCACGACATCAACGCGCCATTGGTTGTCCTGTCACACGGGATTGGGTATACTAAATATTCAACCCGGAAACCCGGAAACCCGGAAACCCGGAAACCCGGAAACCCGGAAACCCGGAAACCCGGAAACCCGGAAACCCGGAAACCCGGAAACCCGGAAACCCGGAAACCCGGAAACCCGGTCCGTGTACGGGCTGTCCCAGCAGTGGCTCGTGCGCGATGGAGTTGTGATTCCCAGTGCAGTCGTGCTATCTCACGACGAGCAATACGGTCGACTTGCGGAGCTGACGCCGGATGCCTTGTCGGTCGCGGTCGTCGGCGGCGATCCGTGTTTCGATCGGATGCGTGCCAGCATCGCTCACCGAGCGCGTTACCGTGCAGTCTTGGGGGCGCACTCCGACACCACAGTGGTGGCCGTATCGTCGACCTGGGGATCGAACTCGTTACTCGGTCGTCATCTCGATCTCATAGGTGACCTGCTGGCTGAACTGAGCATAGATGAGCATCTGGTAGCGGCGATCCTGCACCCGAATACCTGGTTCGCTCACGGACCCTTACAGATTCGTCATTGGTTGAGCGAATATTTGCGCGCCGGCTTGCGCCTGGTGCCGCCTGCGGTGGGCTGGCAGCACACCATTGTCGCGGCAGATGTCGTACTCGGTGACCATGGCGCGGTAACTGGATATTCTGCGGCCATCGGGCGCCCCACACTGCTGGCCACGTTCCCCGACCACGATGTTGCACCCGGCTCCGTCATCGAGGCCCTCGGCAAGTCCGCCCCGCACGTGGATTTCCGCCAATCGCTCCATGAACAACTGCACAGGGCCATTGGCGACTACGAACCGGATCAATTCCACACCGTCCGCGAGCTGACCAGCTCGATCCCCGACGAGTCAGCGCGGACCCTCCGGCAGGTCTTCTACCAACTGATGGACTTACCCGAACCGGATCGAGCTGCCGTCGTACGCCCCTTCGACCCCAGCGAACTCACCATCGAGGACGGCATCGCCTGCGCGGCCCTGGTGTCAGCTGAACTCTCCAGCGACGCCTCAGTTCACGTGACGAGGTGGCCAGCCGACGTAACGTCGCATCACTCAGCACTCCACGAAGCTGCGGACATCCACTTGGTCGTGCGCAGCGATCATCCGCAGCGAGACCTTCTCACCCACGCTGCCATCCTGACCCACCAGAACCCACCCAACGACATGCACGCCGATCAAGCTCTCGCCGAGATCATGGCCAACTACCCTGCATGCCGACTCGCCGTGGTGGCTAACAGCGAACGAACTGGTGTACTCCGACACCGCAACGGCGACACCGCAACAGCGGAGGTGGTCGACGGACCCGGCGACGTCGCCCTCGCCGGATCTGCCATCCACGCGTGGCTGGCCAGCGGCCGACCATGGCCAACACTTCCCGACAAGATCGTCATCACGCACGGCCCATTCCGGACATCGATCCAACTCAGCGTGACGGTGCCCATGGTCACATAGACTGGATCACACCTGGTCCCAGGATCGCAGGCACCACCCGGGTGGTCGGCCCGGCTGCCCGGGGTCACGGCCCAAGTACCGGAGATAGGCCGCTCGCAGCCACGCTGCGACGGTACCGTCCGGGAACGTCAGCGATGTCAGGTCGATCTCGGCGGTCTCTTTGCCGCGGCGGCAGGTGGCCACCACGCCGGGTGCCCGGCCGGCCCCGATGGCGATCACGTCGACGGGTATGCCGAGAAAGACCGTTTCGAAGGGCACTGGAATCTCGTCCCCGAGCACTGTGCAGAAGGTCATCCCATCATGCACTCGTCTTCGTCGTGGCGGTCCACGACGATCTCGGCGATCAGGTCGTCGAGATCCTTCACAGGACTCCTCCGGTGGCGGCGGTCATCTTCGCCGAGCGGGCCAGGGCCTTGCGGAGCTGGTCTTTGAACGCTCGATGCCGCGGGTAGGCGTAGAACACCGATTCCAGCAGCACTACTCCGTCACCGCCGCTCCAGGCTGACGCTTCCGCGTGGCACACCGCCAGCGTGGCGGCCTCGCCGTAGCGGGCCTGCTGCTTGCTGGACACGATCCGGCTGATCATGCGCTCGACCTCTGCTCCGGCGATCTCCAGCCACCGATGGCATGGCGGAAGGTCGGCCAGACGCCGCAACAGCAGGTCGGGCAGGCGGGCTGGCGGTGTCTGGGGAGGCGCACCCCACCTGCGGTCCATGCCGTCGAAGAACACCGACAATGCCGATCCGGTCCAGTCCTGCTGAGACACCGCTCCCGACCCGGCAGCCAGCAGGTACGGCAAAAGCACCGGTAAGACGTGATCGTAGGCGTCGCTATCCAACAGGCGCACCGCTTGGTCGACGTCGTCGGTGAGCAACAGAAGCTCTGCCCTCAGACGACCGTCCACTCTGTCGTGTTCCCGTGCCGCTTCCGCGGCCAGGACCGCAGTCGGATCCGACGCCGCCTCATACAGTGCACGCAGCCGCAGATCGGTGGGCTCGGCGCGCCACGCTTCCCGCCGTGCATCCAGCAAGTCGCCGAGATCAGCCAGACGATCGGCGATCCGTGCCCGGCCAGGGCCGGAGTCGGCCACCATCGTCAAGCTCTCCCGCGCGGCCGCCACCGCGTCGGCGTCGCGGCCCTCGGCAGCGAGCGCGTCGATCCAGGCGAGGCAGTGCTCAGCCTGGCGATCGCCACGCTCGCGTGCCAACACGGCCAGGCCGTCCACCCCGGCGGAGCGCTGGACGGCCTCGGTCAGCAGACCTCGCATCAGCGGGTCACCCTCAACCCACCGCAGTTCGTCGATCCACCGGGGCCAGAAAGCGTCCAGCCCCGGCAGGTCCTCGGCGTGCGCCTGCCGTACCTCATCGATGCTCACCGGACGGCATGTGTGCGGCAGGTCATCGGTCCAGGCATCACGCAGATCGGCCGGCATGTCCTCGGCCTCGGACGTGTGCCATATCGTGCGCAGATAGCGCGCGCTCGCTTCCCGCAGATCGGTGTCGACCATCTCCTCCGGCGACTGCCGTCCGCAGAATGTTCCCACTTCCTCGTCCAGATGGAACGCTTGGACCAGGGCGGCATATGCGTCGCGTGCCCGCGACATGTTCCCGCCGAGGAAGACCGCGTCCGCCCGGGCAAAAAGGGCGTCCATCACCTGAACCCATGACTCGTCGCCGAACGAGCGCTTGTCGCGGATCTCGTCATCCCAACCGAAACCGAGAAAGTACTTGCCAGCTGCCAGATCGCTGGCGAACGACTCGATATCGGACAACAGTCCGTCGTCACGGCGTTCCCCCGCCCGGGCCTGGGACGCCGCCACGGCCGTCGCAGGAAACAGATCCAGGAACGCCGCGCGACCCTGGCCGGGCAGACCCTGTCCGTACGCGAGCACGATGTCGCGCACCTGGTCAACAGAAAGCGCCTCCAGACGCCTGCGCAGGTCGTGCGCAAACACCGCGAGCGTCATCGGTTCAGTCATGACCGACCCGCCGGATCCTCATCGCCGGCCCGACCCGGCACGAATGGGATCAGCCCACGCCGCCAGGCTTCGACCTGAAACTCTTCCGGCAGCATGCGCACGTCCACCACCAGACCATTGAACTCGACCAACCACACAAGCGGGTTCTTCTCGATCATGTCCTGCCGGGTCCACTCGGGATCCATCACCGAGATCCCGAGCGTGTCCATGACCAGCCGCCCCTTGTTGGCCATCGTGTGCGGCTTGACGCCCAGCAGGCCAGCCATCTCATCGGTACGCAGGTGCGGACGCTGACTCGGATCGGACAGGAAGTTCACCCGCCCGATCGCATACACGATGCCAGCCGCCCAGATCCGCCGATCACCCCGCACCAGTGGCGAGGGCCGTTTGCGGGCCAGCTTGGCTGTCAACCGGCGGCTCAGCTGGGCGTACTCCTCGTCAAGATGCTCAGAGCAGAACTCGTTCGTGATCGCGGTGATCTCCTCGACCACCGGCCGCACCAGGACGGGCACGCTCTCCAGCTCCGACTTAGCCACGCTCCCGCACCTCCGACACCAGCCTCGTGATCAGGCTGGCATGCGCCAGCCGCTCTCGCGTGGTCACCATCGGGGAAAGCCTCATGGCCGCATAGTCTCTGCCATGCCGCTGCCTGAAACGCCCGGAGGGTTCAGCCACCTACCGCTTGCGTTTGCGCTGAGACTTGCTGAGCTTGCGTCGGGGCTGACGGCGCTGACCTCCGCGCTGGCAGCGCTCGTCCTGCGACGTGCGCCGACCGATCCGCGTGAGCCGCTGGAGGGCGTCGTACCGGGTGTCGACATCGTCAGCTTGTTCGGCCATGCCCAGGGCGGTGCTGAAATGCGCCTCCGCCCCGTCGAGATCGCCGAGCGCGGCCAGCGCGTCCCCGGCATGCATCCGGATCCAGAAATCGTCAGGCCAACGAGCCAGGCCCGCCTCGATCCGGGCCCGCGCCTCCTCGGCGAGGCCTGCTTCGGCCAACGCGACCGCGGCCATTCCGTGATAGAAGGCCGTGTCGTCCGGATCGACCCGAGCGAGCGCGTCGCCCACCATGGCGGCCTCAATGCCCAGGCCGGCGCGGCCCAGGTCGAGGACGAGGTTGACCAGCCAGTCGGGAAGCTGAGCCATCGGCCCGGGCTCCTGCCCGAGTGCGACGGCCAACTCGTCGGGGCGGCCGGGAAACCAACCAGCCGCCCTGACGACATGCTCGGCACGGATTGCCAGCTCCCCTGGCTCGGTAACGACATACATGGCTTCGTCAGCACCGGCGAGCTTGGTGGCCAACCCGTTGGGCAGATGCGGCTGCTCGAGCCGCCGGGACGCATCGGCGAGTGCTCCCCATCCATCCGGGTTGCTGGCATTCGCCCGGGCGAGGCGTGTGCTGATCACTCTCGCCGCCTCACGCTGGTGGGCCGGACACATCCCGTCTTGGGCCTCGGCCAGTTCAGCCGGGAAATGGAACCGACGGCCAGCACATGCCGGGCAGCCGAGTCGTAATTCTGCGGCAACTGCGAGCTCAACCAGCGAGCGGTCAAGGTCAACCGCGCCGAAAGCGTGCTGAACGACGTCGGTGATGGCACCGAGCCCGATGTCCTCCCACCCGGCTGACACGAGTCGCACAGCGACCGGACCGAGCGCGAAGCCGGCCGCGAGATCGGAGAGCAAGTCCGGTATCGCTTGCCGGGTCACGAGGTCGGGGTACTCGCCTGAGATTACGGACTGCTCATGCGCGGCAGCGGTCACCACCGCGGAGCCTGCCATCGAGCCCAGCACATCCGCCATTGTTACCTCCCGCTCTCCTGCCACCTCGACCAGCGACCAAACGGGGGCGTAAACCACGAGTTCGAGATCGGACGGCACCGCGTTGGCAGTAGCGAGCCCATCGGGGCGCCGTGGGCGCCATTCAAGCGGATCCCACGTCATGACAAACAGCCGCAGTGCGTCAGCCATCCGAGCCTGACTGGGCGACAGGCCTGGCCACGCGACACCCAATTCGAGCAACTTCTTCTCGGTGACCGGCGGTACGGCCAGCAGTTGCCGGACGTCATCGGGCAGACCCGACGACAAGGCACCGTTCACCCCAGCCATGACCAGAATGTACCCGGCAACCTCCGTTGTTTGCTTACCCTGATTGGCCGGTTGCGCAACAGAGCCGGATGGATGCCCCTTTCGTCTCGCGGCAACGCGTCAGCACTATAGGACGCGTGTGAGTGACTACTCGGCGGCAAAACGCTGGCGCTCAGCGAGCACCGTTGAGGCACACTCTGTCCTTTAGCACGATGCAGGCAAACAGCGGTACACCGCAACGTCTCCCTCACACCGCTGTCCCAGGTCATCGGCGACCTGTATGAACAACGTCAGGCGGTCTTCCGCGCCTTCCGCATCAAACTGGGCGAAGACGGCGCAACCTGCCACCAGAGTTCGCCGATGTGGTGTCGGCCGTCGTGAGGTTCGTCGACCCTCTTAACCAGCGGGTTCGGGGTTCGAGTCCCTGGCGGCGCACCCGAGAAAGTCGGCGGCGACCAGCGCATCCTTTATCAGTTAAGGATCATGTTGGTCGCCGCTGGTCTTTGGTGGGGCCGGTGGTGGCCAAGGTTGGCCGCCTGTACGCCCTCAAATACACTTGATTCACACGCCGAGACACCGGGCTGGCCTGCGACAACCACATTCCGCGTCCTACAGCACATCGCACTGTGCCGCTGTTCGCTGAACGCGTTCAGAAGCCCACACTATGTCGACGAACTCGCACGCCCAGCACCCCGAGCTGGCTGTCAACGGCCTACCCGCGACCTCACAGACCACCGGCCGCACACCGACAGCCTGCTAGCCGAGTCTGGGAACAGCAAACCCTGTCCGCCGTCGCCCTCTCACCCGCGGACCCTCCTCGCCCGGTGGGCCGAACTTCGCTCAGCCGGACGCCTTCTTCGGTTGTGGTGGCAACACCTCACATCGATGAGTTGATCTTTCTGGTCGATCTGCTCGCTACGCCACCTTCACACGCACCCGTGTCCGCGGCTGCGTGACCATCGGCGCGGCTCCTGCCCGGGAGCGTCGGCGAACGCCTCGGGGCCGGCCCCGCAGCTTGCGCGCAGTCCGTTGCGCCGCGCGCAGTACCAGATCCGCGGTCGCTTCAGCCGCTTTGTGCGCCAGGCAGGGCAACACACTGGTGTACGTGTCCGCGGTGAGCACGATGCTGGCGTGCCCCAGCATGTCCTGCACCGTCTTCAGATCGTTGCCCGCCGCCAGCGACAGACTCGCCGCACCATGCCGCAGATCGTGCAACCTGATGGGCGGAAGCCCAGCCTGGGCCGCCAACCTCCGAAACGCGTGCGTCAGATAACCAGGACTCAACGGATCGCCACGCTTGTTGACAAACAAGAATCCCGTGGGCGCATGATCGAGGTGTCGCGTACGCTGCTGCGCGTCACGCAGACGCCGCAACACGCCCACCAGTCCATGATCCAACGCGACGACACGCACGCTCGACCTCGTCTTGGGCGGACAGATCACGGTCTTGCCGTTGTGGTCCTGAACCTGGTGCGACACCATCAACACCCGGGCATCCAGATCAATATCGCACCACCGCAACCCCGCTACCTCACCGCGCCGCAGACCCAGCAACGCGACCAACAAGTACAACGGATACAGATGATGGCCGCGGACGTGCGCCAAGAACGCCGCAGTTTGCGCGACCGTCCACACCGCCACCGAGGGTCGTTCTCCAGTGGCCTGCCAATGCGCGACCCGCGGCTCGGTCCACACCACCGCCTTCGGCCGACGCCCAGATGGCAACTCCACCCAACGAGCCGGATTCCGCTCGATCAAACCACGCCGGATCGCACCGTTCAGCGCAGCCCGCAGCACACCTCGAATCCGCTGCAACGTCCCGGGCGACAACGGTTTCCCGCGTACCGTCGGTACGCGCATGAGCGATACGAACATGGCCTGGATCTTGCCCACGGTCAGATCCTTCAGCGGAATCCCACCCAGATATGGCTTGAGGTAGTCCCGGATGTGCTGGGTATACAGACGGCGAGTGGACACAGCCAGCGCCTGGCGCGTTTCGAACCAGAGATCCAACCACTGTCCCACTGTCACCATGCTGAGGTCCGGATCCACATCCGCACCCAGCAGATAGTCCCTTGCCTGCTCAGCCGCAGCACGAGTACGGAACCCACCACGCCGCACCCGCTGACGGCCACCGTCGCGACCAACCGGCAACTCCAGCGAGAAGTACCACGACCCATGCCCACGCTCGCCCAACCGTGGGCACCGTCCAAGGAGCCGACGTCCGTCCACTCGACAACCACACCGCTTATACACCCTTCCCCGCTTGTCCATCGTGCTGTCCTTTCACGTATCGACCTACGCCCCTGCACAGGGCACTGTCATGACCGTCCAAACGGACTGGCGCCAATTCATCAGGCCGCATCGCAGGCCAGCACTCAGACTGTCTACACAAGACACCGTGCGCCGCAGACGAGTCGGCACGGTCCGCCAAACCTCATCTCACGTGAGATACATCAGTAAGCAAACGATCCGAACGGGACATAGGACAATGTCACCGATGTGGGTGACGGGCCGGTCGCGTGCATCGTGAGGCGATGACGCAATCAAGCCAGGCGATACGTCGGTCCTCACCAGCGCGCTGCCGACGCTACGCCAAACATCAAGCCCTGCTCGCACACCCGGCGGCGCGCCCACTGGCGCCGACACTTCCTGGAGCACCTGGTCACCCTGCCGAATCTGGCCCGGCAGCAAGCCCGGGTTCCTCTGCGGTATCGCGAGCGACCCTGGCCCGCTCACCACCAACCCAGAGAACCTTCCTGGCGTCCGTGTAGCCGATCTCGTCGAGCAGGATCTGCCCGCCGTTCTGGATGATGAAGTCGATCAAGCCGCTCTTGGCGTCGTTGTGCGCCTTCTCGTACTGCGCGACACACGCTTCAATGTCTGTGGTCTCCGTACGGCAGGCCGCCCGGAACGCTCCATCGTGTCCTGACTCAGGTCGGTGCCGGAATCGCTACCCGCTGCGTCCACCGCAGCCTTTTTCGCCTCCTGATTGCGCTTCCGTTCCGCTTCTTCTCGTAGTCGTACGTCAAAACGGGGCTGGGTGGACGTTGCGTCCATCGACGAACGATCTCCTTCAGCAAGATCGTCGAACCGTGTTCGCTCAGTGCTCGTGCCCGTCAAAGGAGCCCATCTGTCCAGTCGACTACAGCAGTCCTATATGGACTGCCGAGGGCACTGAGTTGCCTCTCGGCATCATGTGGCCAACGCTGCGCGGCGAACTGACTTGCGACTGATGGAGGGTTGACTAACCACTTTGCACACTGTTGCGTGCTGAAAAACATGCCGCGGTGGGAATGTCTACTGGTGTCGGTTTTTGCCCTGCGGCTACTCCGAATGACCGCTTTCGCAGTTGGTGACAGTCGTGTCACGCTGTGTTCGCTAAGTTCGGGTTGCGCTGTCCTACGGGGGGACGCGCACAGTTGTAACCCATAGGGGGTTGTCTATGACGGGCCACAGAGTGGTCCGGCCATTTGGCATGCGCACTGCGCGAGCCGTGGCCACATCCTTAGTTGTTGTCCTTGGTTTGACCGTGACGGAAGCGCCCAGCATGGCCGCCGCACCCGCGGTGAACCCGGTCAAGCGCATCGATCCGCGCGAGCTGCCGACGTTACCCAGCGCACCACAGGCACCGTCAACTTCCGCGGTCAATCCCAAGGCGGATTTCACTCCTCTGTCCACAAGGTCCGGTGAGCAGGCCAGCCGCTTTGACCCGCAACGGTCGAAGCTTGTATCGCGGTCAATGTTCACTGAGGAATACCAGAATCCTGATGGGACACGGACGATCAAGCAGTCGTCGGTTCCGTTGAACGTGCCGGACGGCAAGGGTGACTGGCGTCCAGTGGACACCACTCTAACGCCTGCCGCAGGCCGAATTTCGGCTAAGGCGCAGGGTATGTCTCCGACGGTGGCGGAGAAAGCAAGCGATCCAGCGGTCGTGTCCATTGCGGTGGACGGAAAACGGGCGTCCCTCGGCCTGCACCAGGCGGCGCCGAGTCCGGCGAAAGTGGACGGCAGCAAAGCGGTCTACGAGAACGTCTTGCCCGACACCGACCTTGACTACGAGATCACGCCAGGCTCGGTCAAAGAGACCATCGTCCTGAAAAAGCCGCCCCAGCAAGGAAAATCTTCCTGGCGGTTCCGGCTCGCCACCGAAGGATTGACGCCGAGTCTCGGCACGGACGGCACCGTCAAGCTGACCGACGAAGCCGGAACTGTCAAGCTGGTCATGCCGCCGATCGAGACATGGGACTCCACCGGCAATGCCGACCGTCCGCCCGCGATGACCGGCGGCCGCTACGGCCTGGAGCGAGACGGTGCACAGTGGACGCTGACAGTGTCGGTGGACGAGGCCTGGCTGCGCGACCCCAAACGCGCGTACCCGGTTCGAGTCGACCCCACATTCTCCTTCGGCGTTTTGTCGTCGCAGACCTACCGTTCCGACGGCTACACCTGCGACAACTGTGGTTTGCGTATCGGTAACAGCCAAAGCTCAGGCGACTCCTACAACCGGACCGCGCTGCGGTTCGACTACGCATCGCTGTACGGCAAAACCGTGGTCGGCGCCCGCATGGACGTCACACGGAACACAAGCGTTGTCGGGTCGCTCAAAACCTGGGATACCACGCTGTATCACGCGTCCGCGTTGAACATCAACGGCTTGGGCGCGCGATTGGCTGGTGCCCTGGTTGGTGACGTCGGTAGCTTCTCCTCATCGGATTTGACCGGTTTCCTCCGGCATGTCGTGGACACCCGGCAAGCATCGTTCTTCATGCTGGTCGGCAGCGAGGTGCCGGGCACATGGACCTACAAGAACCTCAACGCAACGCTGAGCGTGGACACCGGCTCCGCACCACCAGCAGCGGTGATGTCGGGTCCGGCGGACAACAGCGTCATCACGTCAATGCCCCCGACGCTCGCGGTGAACCCAGTTTCCGACCCGGACGGCGACCCGGTGACCTACTGCTTCCGCGTCGCGACCGGCCCGGACGCGAAATCCGGTGTCGTGGTCGAGTCGGGTTGTCTGTCCACTCCGACGTGGACGGTCCCGGCAGGTGTACTGCAGGACGGTGTCGCGTACACCTGGCAAGCCATAACATACAGCGGCATCACGACGACCACGCCACCGTGGATTGGGCATTTCAAAGTCGACCAGCGCATTGGTGACCGCGGTCCGGCGCCCTCGGACACCATGGGGCCATTCGCGATCAACCTCGCCAACGGCAACATGACGACTCAGTTCTCGTCACCAACGTTCAACACAGTGGCAGGCGACGCGGGGCTGACGTTCACCTACAACTCACAGCAGACGGACCCCAAGGGACTCAAGACGTCCTACTTCGTCGACCTTTCGCACAACGGGATCATCAACGATGCTCAGCAACCGGTGTTGGTCCGCACTGAACCACAGGTGAACGTCAACTGGGTCGTCGATTCACCATTCGCGCCAGCGCTGGCGCCGGACTGGTTCGTCGTTCGCTGGGAAGGCTTCTTCCAGGCTCCGTCGACAGGCAGCTACCAGTTCGCTGGTGTGCACGACGATGGCGCGGTGGTCTGGGTCAACGGTGCCAAGGTCTACGACGTCGGCAATCCCAGTGATGTCAACTGGACCGAGTCCACCGCGGTGAACCTCACCGCCGGCCAGCGGGTGCCCATCAAGGTCGAACTGGCGGACAAGACGCTCAACGCGCAGATGCGATTGTTCGTACGGACCTCAGATGGCTCAGTGCCGGCTCAGATCGTCCCGGCGGATTGGTTGTATTCGGCGGATCTGCCGACGTTGCCGCAGGGCTGGACGATGTCGTCCGACTTGGACGGTGACGGTAGCTCGTACACCGAGGCCAAGGTCACCGACCAGAACATCGTGCTGACCGATACCAGTGGGGCCAAGCACACGTGGACCAAGAAGAGCACTGGCGGCTACACCCCGCCGGGCGGCGAGCTCGGTGTACTCAGTCTCGACTCCGGTGGCAGGGTTACGCTGACCGACGGCTCGGAAGTGTTCGTTTTCCGCGCTGACGGCAAGCTGGAATCGCAGACCAGTGTTGCGGATTCGCGTAAGCCCGCGACCTTGCGCAACATCTACGATGGAGCGCCGTCTCGGCTGCGGGAGATCAAAGATCCGGTGTCCGGTCGGTCACATGTCCTGCATTACAACCGCGCCAACGACGACTGCTACGGCGGTGCCACGCCACCACCAGGAGCGCAACCGCTCGCGCCGTCACAGATGCTCTGCCGCGTCACCTACTGGGACGGCACCGAAACCCGGCTGTGGTACGCCAATGGGCGCGTCACCCGAATCGAGGACCCGGGCTCGGAGATCACCGACATCGGCTATAACGACAAGGGTCTGATCGAAGCGACGAGGGATGCGCGGGCCAACGACTGGCTCGCCGCCGATCCCGCCACGCGACGGCCGTATGAGGGTGAGGTGACCAGCGCTGTCCTCTACGACACCACCGGTCCCAAACCGAAGGTCACCACGTCGATGACGTCCATCCCGGCGATCGGCAAACCGCGATCATCGCGGACCTATCGATACGACCCGGCCAACCGGCAGACATTCGTGGACGTCGCTGGGCTGTCCCCGGCGATCGGGTTCAGCACGAAGGTGACATACGACGACACAGACCGGTTGCTGGCGACTACCGACGCAGCCGGCAAGACCACCAGTCAGACATGGAATGCCAAGGACCAGAAGCTGACGTCCACCGACGCGGCCGGACGGGTCTCGACCTCGGTCTACGACCACGCCGGACGGGAAATCGAGGAATACGGTCCAGCACCGGCGTCGTGCTTCAACGGCCAGGTACCCACGGCCGCGTGCGCGGCGACTGTGCCGACGTCACAGACGAAGTACGACGAAGGCCTCAACGGCTTGTCGGTGTCCTACTACAACAACCCGACGCTCTCCGGCGCGCCCAAGGTGTTCAGCACAGGTATCGGTGAGGCGGATGGCAGGCTGGCCAAGAACTGGAACGAAGCCGCGCCGACCGCCGACATCCCCGCGGACAACTTCTCCCTGCGGGCGACCGGCGAGATCGTCTTCCCTCAAACAGGCGATTACACGTTGCGGGTCCTAGCCGACGATGGTGTACGGGTGTGGATCGACGACCAGCTCGTCATCGACGACTGGCGCAACACCTCGCCCGTGTGGCGACAGGGCACCGTACGCAGCGAAGTGATCAGGTCGATCAAGAAGATCCGGGTTGAGTACTACGATTTCCTTGTCGCCGCACAACTGGAACTGCACTGGACCACCCCAGGCGGCACTCAGGAAGTCGTGCCAGGCAGCCAACTGCGACCGGCGTACGGGCTCTCCACGTCGTCCGTGGTCCCCGAGTCTGACGGGCTGCCGAACCAGGTCACGTCGACCAAGTACAACGAAGGACTTGACCCGGCATTCGGACTGGCCACTAGCAGCGTCAGCGACCCGGGAGGGCTGCGGGTCGGCGGCAGTTCCGCCTACGAACCACTCGGGACCGGATACCTTCGCACCACAAGCAAGTCCATGCCCAACGGAGCGCGGACCACGTACGCCTTCTACGGGGACACCGAGACCAGAACGAACCCCTGCGTCGTCGGCAGCCCCGCGATCAACCAGGGCGGCATGGCCAAGCTGACCACCACGGCCGCGCCCGCGTCCGGTCCCGCCAGAATCGACGAGCAGGTCTACGACTCCTCAGGCAGGCTCATCGCCAAGTCCACGTCGGGAGCGTGGTCGTGCACGACCTACGACGTCCGTGACCGGGTGCTTGAACAGACCGCACCCGCCAGCGCTACGTCAGCGGAGCGCAAGATCCGCTATGACTACGCGGTCGGCGGCGACCCGCTCACCACGTCCACAACGGACAACATCGGCACGGTAACGACGACCATCGACCTGGCCGGTCGCGCCATCGCCTACACCGATGTGCACGGCACCCGCACGGAGACAACCTACGACCAAGCGGGCCGAGCAACGTCTGAGAAGGTCATTCCGCCGAATTCGAGCGATGCGCCGCAGATCATGACGCCGACGTACGACGATGCGGGGCGGTTGCTGACCACCAAGCTCGGCAACACGGTGCTCGCCACCGTGACCTACGACGCCGCAGGCGACCTGGCCACGGTGACGTATGCCAACGGCACCTCACTGGCCGGCGTCGGCAAGGACGCGGCTGGCCGGACCACGTCACTGAAATGGAAGACCAGTGACGGCAAGGAAATCGTCTCGGCGGTCGGCCGAACGAGGACCGGCACGATCGTCGACGAGCAACTCGGCGGAATCGACGCGCGGCCCAATGCACCGAACTATGTCTACGACGCAATCGGCAGGCTGACCGAAGCGTGGGTGGCAGGACACCACTACACCTACGACTTCACCTCCACATCCCCGGCCGCGTGCCCGACCGGCACAGCGTCCAACGCGGGCAGCAACACCAACCGGATCCGGTTGCTCGATCAGACCGCGAGCGGCACAGCGGAAACCGGCTATTGCTACGACAGCGCGGACCGTCTGCTCACGACCCTCGGCGCCAACGCGGTGACCGGCTTCAAGTACGACACGCGCGGCAACACCACGGAGTTCTCCTCCGGCGGCGCGGTCACCACGCTGGGCTGGGATGGCATGGACCGAAACACCTTCGTTCGTGTCACCGGCTCCGACCCGGCATACATCAGCTACACCAGGGATGTCACAGGCCGGATCGTGCGCCGGATAGCGGCAGAGGGTGACACGACCACCGACGTGCTCTACGCGTCCACAAGCGACAATGACTCCGCGGACCTAGTGCTGGGACCAGACAAGCGATTGCTCAGTCGCAGCATCTCATTGCCCGGCGGGGTGTTGTACAACGTCAACGGAGGCCAGACTAGCTGGGACCACCCGACAGTGCGCGGCGACATCTGCCTGACCACGGACGGCGCAGGCAAACAGGTGGGCGAACTACGCACCTACACACCGTTCGGTGAACCGTTGCGTGCCAACGGTTCGGTGGACCCCGATGCGGTGCCGGACAACCAGCCTGGCCAGTTTGACAACGGCTGGCTCGGCCAGCACCAGCGCCCGTACGAACATGCGGGATCGTTGGCAATGGTTCAGATGGGTGCGCGGCCGTACAGTCCGATACTCGGCCGGTTCCTGTCCATGGACCCGGTTGAAGGCGGGTCAGCTAACGACTACGACTACACCAGTGCGGACCCGATCAACAACACCGACCTCGACGGTCGATGCTTGTGGGGCCTCTGCAGCTGGGTTCAGCGTCAAACATCCAGGGCAGCGAGCTGGGTCAACCGCACTGTTGTCCAGCCCGCCTGGAACTGGACAAGGAACAACTGGCGGACAATCGCGACCGTCGGCGCTGTCGTCGGAGGGCTGGTAGGCGCGGCCGCCTGCGGTGTCAGCATCGTCTGTGGGGTGATCGTCGGCGGTGTGGCTGCGTTCGCCGGTTACTCGGCACAGAATGCCGGGACATCGAACTGGAGGTGGCGCGATGCCATTCGCACGACGCTGCTCGGCGCCGCGACCCCCGGCATTGGCATAGCACGGGCTAGGATCGGGGCGAACCAGGCCAAACCCACCCAACACGGGCTGCGGGTGAACGGCAAGATCAAGTACCGCAAGCCTTGGTTCTACCGTGGCAATCGCTGGAACGCGCACAGCAGGAGCTGGAAACGCTGGCTCTGGTGGCAGCGGTAATCTGAAGTTGGATGAAGGAGCATGATGGGTTTCAAGCGAATCCCGCGGATGACACCCGTACGTCTGCTGATCCTCGCCGCCTGCGTGGCTGCGGTGTCGACGCTCACCTTTGTGGTTGGCGGCTGGGTCGGCCCCGGGCTCGCCGGCGGGCTGATCGTGTTCCTCGGGGTAACGTTCGCTGAACGCTGGCGGCGTCAAGACTCGGACCGCCAGGCGGGCTGAGCACCAGGAAACAAGGAAACCGGCCCCTGGCAACCCAGGGGCCGGTTTTCAGCTTCAGCTGATTCGACCGCCCATCGCGGGAATGTCGAGGCTGCTGCCGTCAAGCGACACGGTCAGCGCACCCGCGGCCTAGTCTGCCATCGCCAACAGACGCCTGTTCTGCGCGCAAGACCGTCGGACTGGAAGGGGCAGTGGAGGTCGAGTGCGGATTACCTAACTCCCACTGCCCCTTCCAGGGAGTTCTAGCAGCGTGGCCAGCACAGGCCAGTACACCGCTTCACACCCAGCGACCCACAACCGAGAGCCGACTCATTACAGTTTGCACCTACACACCTCTGCCCCGGACAACCGCTACACCAATCGTCGCCAATGTTACATTTACAGTCTGAGGCGAGTGGAAGTTGCAGCGTGCTCACGTTCTCTGCGCCTCCGAGAGTTCTTAAGATCGTGTCCGTCTCGGCTTTACCAAACACGGATAGTGAACGACCCTCAAGCGCAGCAATCCTTTTTGTCACAGCTTCGCTTGTCGGGATTTGGAACGTGGACACATCGGAAGCGACGGCGATGGCTTCGTTAAGGACATCAATCTCCGCCTTGGAACGATTCAGGCCAACTGATTTGATTTGCGTGAGATACTCAACCCAGAAACTGCTTCGCTTCTCCACTGAAAGCGCCTCAAATATCGCGCGCCGATAGGAGAGTGGATACTCCGCGAATTCTGCCAAGGTCTGTGGCAGTACTTCCAGGTTTTCCTGGATCCATTTACGGGCGCTTACCCCGGCTGCGGCGGCAGGCAAGGCCCCGCCCGTGAGCAAGCCTCCCGCCACTACTGCGCCAGCTGCAAACCGGAAGAACTTGGCCCGGCTTACCTGGGCACCGTCGCTGACAGTAGCTTCAGTTCGAAGTTGCCCCAAGGCGTTCAGGACGCGCCATGATGCAACTATGCCCAACCGTCGCACCAAGGGGATTGCGAGCGTTTTTCCGATCCATGCCCGAACGGTGCGGCTACTCACACAAAGAAGAGTAGGAGCCCAGGGCGCATCCTCGCCCAGACTTTCGCGGCGCCATGCCTCGACTTCGCCGTCCCCGAGGGGGAGGACCTCAATTCGCCCTCCGCCCGCTTTGTGAACAATTTCGGATACATTCCTACACTGTCCACATGTTCCGTCGAACGCCAGGATCCAACGCGCATCAGTATGACCCATTCGTTTCTACCCCCCGTTATATAGGCGCAAAAAAGCGACAAAATTTGGCGGGACCTTTTATCAGTCAGTTCCAGCCGATAACCACCTTAACGATCACAGGATGTGACCACAGCGGCCGAACAGGTTATCCGTTGCTAGGCGCATGTGACGATCCGTAACTAGGTTCCCGCCCGCTTTGTCACCATCGGCCTAGTTTCGTATGTAGAACATCGATACATGACATAAAGCGAGCTAACTGGGTTAGCAACCGTTCGACCGGATGGGCCAGCGGATCTAATCTTGGGATTGCAGCTGGCAGGTTGGACGCTTCCCAGCCCGCCTGACTGCAGCGCGATGGCGGATACCTCTATACACAGCTGGCTGGGATTGTGCCGTCACCGGCACGGAGACTGCTTCCCCATGCAACGTAGAGACGAGTCTCCGTGTGGCATTCTCCTCAGCTACATCACCCCAGTTTGTTGGTGGGTGAGGCAACCGTCCCCACTGGCGGATGTGGCAACAGGCTCGCGCCCGATCGAGCCGCTAATTGGACTCAAGAACAGTCTCCCGAGCTGCTGCTCGCGTTGTGCACGTTACCGCACGGCACGGGTGACCGAGATATTATGCACTCTTGTGTACACGCGAGCTCCGCACGGAGCACTAGTTGCAGGTGAGTACGGAAAAGCAGCGTTCGACGCTGTTGGCCCACTCCTCTTGATCGGGTGGGCCGAGGTAGGCCCTGGATTCCTGCAAGCGATCAGCGCAAGCACCTCTTTGACCGTCAATCACCATGTTGGCAACGAGGTGCCAAATGCGCACAGAGCAGCGTATACAGAGTCGGACTGTCCCATCAGCCGTGCCGGGGCCATCGTCCGGGCAACCGCTCAACCTACAAGGCGGAAGCGTTCCCCTGAAGCACTTCTGGTACAAGCACGACACGCGGACACGACACATCGCACGGTTCACCAGAAGCCGATTTCCGCCGACACTTTGCGAGTCCACTTGCGTATAGGCGCAACCCAGGCACGTCGACTTGTGAAGCTCATCCGAGCCGAGTTTCATACGAAAGCTGCGAACGATCCGCCATCAACCGACACGACAAGGGAAGTGCAGCGGTTCGATCCCGCGGTGGCCTGAACACGGCTGAAAATATTGGTCTCCGGTGGTCGAGTTCGGCACCTCGACCGATGTAGCTGCATGAACTTTGCTTCGGGAGCCTGGGTAGCGTCGGCTTGCTGCCGGAGATCGGCGAGGACCGGACCGGCCGTGACGTCGTCGATACGCACGGACGCGTGCGCGAACACGCCCTGTGGGTCGGTCAGGTGCTCGCCTGAGGATCCGGAATGGTCCGCTGCCAACCCGACGGGCCGGGGGCTGTCGATGGTCGTGGTGTCCGCCCACAGGTGGCCATGCCGAATCCACCACCTTCATGATGCGGGCCTGGGTTCGTGGGCCGGGGCGCGCGGCAGGCCGCGCAGCCCGCTCTTGCGCATCAGCCGACTCCTAAGTGCTGAATGCGGCGTCAATTTTTTTGCAGAACAAGCTCGCATTCAATATCGGCACACTCACGAATTTGCTCGTTGTGAGTGGCAACAATAACTGCAGTGCCAGCGGTTGCCAACTCGCTCATGATATCGACGACCAAGCCGGAGTTGACGTTGTCCAGAGCAGATGTTGGTTCGTCAAGGAGAAGTATTGGTGGACTCTTTATCAGCAGTTGCGCCAGAGCGACGCGCTGCTGCTCGCCCCCACTGAGCCGAAAGACTTTCTCCTTCTCAGTGCCTCCCAAGTCGACGCGATCGAGAGCCTCCTGCTGGCGAATTGCGTGATCACGACGGGTCGTGCGAGCCAGGCGCAGGTTTTCCGCAACTGTCGCGTCTTCGATCAACGCAAGATCCTGGAATAGGTAACCGATGTTGTCACGCCGATAGCGGCGACCGGCACTCCGGCTCAGTGCGGTGACCTCAGTCCGGCCGTATGTGATACTGCCTTCGGTCGGACGATCGAGCAAGCTGAGACAGTTGAGCAGCGTCGTCTTTCCCGATCCGCTCAAGCCGGTGATCACCGCCACTTGTCCGCCATCGACAGTAATTTCCAGTCCGGACCACAGGGTCCGCCGACCGAAGGACTTGCCCAGTCCGTCGACGCGAATCATCAACCGATCCTTCACAACGGCCCACACCTTACAAATATCTCGATGGTTGTCGGACAGATCATGATCACGCGTCGCTTCCCGCAGCAGAAGTGATGCGGCGGTGTACAGCAAACAAAAGCGCGGTGAAGAGGAGCATCGCAACTGCCGATGCCGTCATTGCGGGCATCAACCGCGACCAGTCGGGAGCTGACACGGTCGGCGGCGCAGGAATGCCTCGGCTGATGTAGACGGCGACCTCTTGCGCACGCTGCCAGTTGCTCACGCATATCCAGGCCAGGACTGCCGCAGGAACGATGCTTTCAAACAGTAGCGCTCGTCGGTGTATGCGCCAGAAACTGCGCCCAGCAACGTGTCCGGCGTAGATTGCACGAGCGTGTTTCCGTCCGTACAGCAGTCCGGTGGAGACGGTAGCCAAAGCCAGTACCGCAATCGTCAGCCCCAGCATTAAAGCATCGGAGATCAAGCGACGGAACTCCATTAAAAGGTTGTCGGCGAGCAGCCCTGCAACTGGAAGCATCGCCGAAATGCGGCCGACGGGAAGGTTTCGTCCTAGCGAAGAGGTGACATCTTCTGGCGAAAGAACGACGCCATAGTAGCTTGCCCACGAAGCGAGGCGAGTATTGTTCACCAACGGTGCGCCGTTGGGAAGTGCCACGATCACCGGGTCGTGAACCATCGGTCGGTTCATCGGAGATCCGTTGCTGTCGATACTCTGACTGTTGACCGCGTACGTAAAAATTGTCTGCCCGTTTGCTGCTACTAACCGCTGCGTGCGCGGCGCTGCCACCTCTGGCGGTAACGCCGCAGGACCGAAGCTCCTGAGTACATTGTCGGAGATGGCGTCTGAGTGCTGATTGAGATGCTCGGGAATAATCACGCGAACCGTATTCTCCGGAGCGGGACCGACACGGGAGCCTGCGGTATCCAGAACTGGCTGCCCCGCAAGAAATGTGTCGTTCACCCACAACACCTCCGTCTCACCCGAGGGTTCCAGGGCCGGGAGGTAGTCTTGCAGAAGATCCCGTTTCATGACGATGACTCGTCCGCGGGCGTCGAGTTGCCGTATCCACGCGCCGACTTCCTCGAAATCCCGATCACTCTCGTCCGGAGTGCGGTAGCCGGGTAGAGTAATGTTGACCGATTCACCCGCGCGATCAGCGTAGGGAAGAGCAGAATATCGATTCGTCAGACCCGCGTAGTCGCCAGCGACTCCAACCGCTGCGGGCACGACCATTAGAACGGCTACTATTCTCAACGGGTACAATAGGGTCATCGCCGGACCCGATCGTACCCTCCCCTTGAGTGCATCCAATACCGAAGTTGCGGATACCGCGAGCACCGCGAGGACGTACGACAACATCATGATAATTACCATCAGCGCCGCCGCAGTTCCGACGAAACGGGCGAATATAGAGAATTGATTCCATCCGTTGTACCACAGTAGGAAGACTGAGATCGCCATCCCGAAAAACAGGAGGGTCGTCGCGAAAAACGGGCCCAGAGCACGCGCGTCCCGACCCATGAGCTGAGCCACCGTTGCGCCATGGAGGCGCCACACGGCGTACCGCCGGGCACTGAGCAACACCGATCCGACGGTCAAGGTGACCAATCCAACCAACAAAGCGACGATCAGTCCCGCCGACCTCAGCACATAGCTCGCAAATATCTGTTTGAACGCGAGCGAGGAAGTCTGCGCGCCAAACAGACCCAGCTTTTCGAACCGCATCGTCAGATCCAGTGCCGCATCCGGTGGTCCGAACACCCGGTAGGTGGCCCGAGGGTCGAGCACAATGCCTGGCTCGAAGGATCTGACGGTCAACTCCAATGTTGGTGACCGACCGAACGGGCGCAGCAGATCACGCGCCCAGGTGACATGATCCGATCCCGGTTCGCCAGACGTAACATAGACGTTTCGGCGGTGGTTTCCATCATGAAAGTCTTCGTCAACACGGATGATGCCAACGCGATGTCGATCAGCGACCGCGATGAGAGTCGCCGCCACCTGCTCCCATGAGACACCGCTCCGGTTGTCGATGACCTCCAGACCTGAACTGCCCTGCCAGCCCGGATGCTTGTCCGAATCTTCGGCGGCCAAGAACCCCAGCAATGCCGCAGTGATCAGCACAAGACAGATGGCGAACTTCAACCCGATGTACCGCACGCCCACCCTCTTCGAATTCAGTCGCTCCGGTGTCCGCATCCGGGAGCTGCAGCTTCCGGGCTGAGGAACCTCACATTATAGATCATATCGTGATCAGTCCCTCGGCGGCATGCGTCAATGAACGCACGATGGCCTGGTTGACCGGATACCGTCGCCTGACCCTGCGCTACGAATGCAAAGCCACCCATTTCCTCGCCTTTCTTACCGATCGGCGATCGCCCAGTGCACGACAAGCGTGCGAGGCCAGGTCGATGACGGCACGTTCCGTCAATGAGAATCATGTTCTCTTCGCTTTGACATGAAAGAGTGCTGGTGGAAGGCAGCTTGCCTTCCACCAGCACTCTGATCGGGAGCCGTCTCTCTCGATTTACCTGCGCTGCGGAATGCTCCAGTCCGTCAATCACAACCATATTCGGGCAGGAGCGGCCCGGTTTGATCGAAAGGCTCCTTTTGGTAGCTAGTTCGTGCGCCAGTATGCCCTGATCGGGTTACTGTCGAAGATGTCCCGGTTGATCGTCGTGAGCGCCCATATCCCGGCATCCCGATCAGACCTGACGGCCCGGCTCCCCTGGCTTGAGGTCGCGCCGTGATTCAAGGAGCCGTGGAAATAGTTCGACCAGCCTTGGTTGATACTGGTACCGTAATCCCAGGTTCCTCCTCCTACTTCCACCATAATTGTGGAGGGAGCACCTGCTTCCCCGCTTCTCGTCACAACTCCAGCGGGGATGATCACGGACCCGCCAACGACTTCACCAGCGGCGTTGTATTGGTCCTCCCCTCTGGTTACAGTAGTTGCGCTCGTCGAGCTGAGGCTTTCCGGGCTTTCTGCCCAAGCGGATGAGGCGCCCACAAACATGGTGACACCCGCTGCCAGACAGCTAGCAATCAGAGCATTATTAAACCTGGTCATACTACCCTTCCTCGATTTCGCTAAACGGCCTTTCGAGGGGAAATGGCACAGGGATTGACTACTTTAATGAAAGTGGTCAACAACAGAGAAATCTGCAGAGAAAAGAATTGTCATTTACCCTGTTCACTCGCGTCGAGCACGTCAAATCGACGCAAAGTGACAACTTTGCCACCTATATCAGCGCCGTGCAGGGCAATCCGAGCCTTTGCTTCTGACATCGCCCTGAGATGTGAATCGTGCACCCCAAACCCTCCCCACTAATACGGCAGCCGGACTTCGTGATCTTGGCTGGTGAGGGTCCCTGAATACGGACGCGGCCACCAGTTGATCATGAGCAGTTGTGTGGACAACTCAAGATCGTGTGGTGGCCGCGGGCGCCATCGTAAACCCCGTTGAGGGTGTGGATCCCGTTGGCTGGCGGGAGAAGTTCGACGGGCTGATGGCTCGGGTGGCGAAGCGGTTTAAGCGGGTGGAACCGCGCCGGCGAGCACGAGCGTTCGTGGAGGGGCTGCTGGCCGACCTGCCGCGCAAGAACTGCTGGACGATCGCCGAGCACGCCGGGGACGCGACGCCGGACGGGATGCAGCACCTGCTGTCGCGGGCGGTGTGGGATGCCGATGAGGTGCGCGACGACGTGCGGGATGCCGCGGTGGAATATCTCGGTGACACCGACGCGATGCTGGTCGTGGACGAGACCGGCGACGTCAAGAAAGGGACGTGCACGGTCGCGACCCAGCGCCAATACACCGGTACCGCCGGGCGGATCGAGAACGCCCAGGTCGGGGTGTTTCTGACCTATACCACCAAGGTCGGGCACACACTGATCGACCGTGAGCTGTACCTGCCGCGCTCCTGGACCGGTGATCCTGATCGGTGCGCGGCGGCCGGGGTCCCTGAGGACACCGGGTTCGCGACCAAGCCCGCGCTGGCCTCGCGCATGATTCTGCGTGCCCTCGACGGTGGTGTGCCCGCCGGGTGGGTCGCCGCGGACGAGGTCTACGGCAGCAATCCGACGCTGCGTGGCGATCTGGAGAAACGGCGGGTCGGGTACGTGCTCGCGGTGGCCTGCGACCACCGGGTCAGCACCGCCACGGGCACCTATCGGGCCGATGAACTGCTCGCGCGGCTACCGAAACGTGCCTGGCAGCGACTGTCCGCGGGCAAAGGCGTGAAAGGACACCGGTTCTACGACTGGGCCTGGATCAGTCTCACCAGCGGTGATGACGAGCCCGCCGGGCATCGGTGGCTGCTGGTCCGGCGCAACCGCCGCACCGGCGAACGTGCCTTCTACCGCTGCTACGCGCCCGAAAGGGTGCCGCTGGCCACGCTGGTGCGGGTGGCCGGGCGCCGATGGACCGTCGAGGAGTCCTTCCAAACCGGCAAAGGCCAAACCGGTCTGGACGAACACCAAGTCCGCACGTGGACATCTTGGTATCGCTGGACAACCCTGGTGCTGCTCGCCCACGTCTTCCTCGCGATCGTGACGGTCACCGCCCGCGCCAGACCCGCTGCGGACGGGCTGATTCCGTTGACACTCAACGAAATCCGCCATCTCTACAACGCACTGGTGCTCACTCCGGCCACAGACATCCGGCACGTCCTGCACTGCTCACACTGGCGCAGGCGACACCAATACCGAGCCCAGCAAGCCCACTACCAGCACCAATCGCTCCAGGAACCATGAAGATCACGATCTACGACTGGAGTACTAACCTTGATCATTCACGTGGGTGACGTGTCCGCCTGTGCCGGTTCGGATGTTGATCTTGAGTTGGTTGCTGTGTGGTGATGGTCAGGGTTCGAGCCCGGCCGCCGGTGTTGGCTGGGCGCCGGGTTGGGGGGCGGGCCTTTCAGGTCGAGGGGCAGGGACAGGGGTCATCGAGTTGGTGGTGGCAGGGCCAGCGCTGCCCGGAGGCAGGCGGCGAGAGGGTCGGCCCAGGGCCAGGTTTCCGGGATTTTGATCTTGCGTTTGCGTTGGCCGCGGACGATGCGGGCGGCGGTGTGCAGTAGCCGGTAGCGCAGGGTTTTGGGTTCGGCTTTGGCGAGGGTGCCCTCAAGGCAGAGCAGGCGCAGCCAGGCGAGCAGGTCGATGGCGATGGTGGCGGCCAGACACCAGGCCCGGTTGATCTCGATCTTGGTGGAGGGCAGGTGACCGAGGCCGGTTTGCTTGCCGCAGCGGACGTGGTCCTCGACTCGGGCGTGCGGGCGGTGACGGGCTTCCAGGAACTGGACGGTGGCGCCCGAACCGCTGCCCGGGGTGTTGGTGGCCACCAGTTGGTAGCGCCAGCCGTCGGCTTCTTCGAACAGGGACAACTGTGCGCCGGGGTGGGGTTTCTCACGACGACAGATGATCCGCAGATCGGCCGGCCAGTTCTCCAGTTGGTCCCCGTCGGGGTGGTGACGTAGTAGCGCGGTCAGTTCCACCACGCCGGCTTTGTCCAGCGGCCGAGGATCGCCGTGGTGATCGAGCACTGCCTGCCATGCCTTCGCGGGGACACGGCCGATCGCGGCTCGTTCCCGCGCACCGAGTTCCCAGCCGACGCTGTAGTGCGCCTGCCTGCCTGGCTTGGCGTTCAGCGCGGTGATGTACTTGATGAGACCGTGGGAGGCGCCCGCGCCGTCCACGGTGACTAGAAGGTTCCTTCGATGTTTCGCCGGGATCTGGGCGATCGCGGCGTCGAGGACCTCGAGGTGATCAGCTGTCGTGTTGGATCCGGCGCTTCCTGTGCGCAGCAACAGGGCCAGCGATTCGCCGGTGTTGTCACACATGGCCAGCAGCGGATGATGACCGAAGCTGCCCTTGTAGGTTCCCGCGGCGAGTTGTTTGTCCGAGTGCGCGATCACCAGCGAACCATCCAACCGGACCACCACGGTCGTGCCCAGATCACGGTCGGCCACCCGCGACGGCGGAATCCGGCCGTGCCGTCGCTCGATCAACGACCACACATGCTCGCGGATCCGGGCACGCACACGGGCGATCTTGTTGCGCTGCACCTGACCGACCGCGTCCAACGTGCGCCACAACGTCGGATCTGAGGCGACCGGCCCGAACAGTTCGGCCTGATCGCGCAGGACAGCCAGATCCGACAGGACCCGCCCGCCGTCAGCGATCAACACCGCGGTGTCGGCGAACACCCGGCCACGGTCATGCACCGGCATGAACCCACGCCGCGCCATCGCCCGCGACAAGCCTTCCGTCAACCCGGTGCGGTCGGCCAGCAACCGCACCGCCGCGGTCCCGGCATGACTGACCACGCCACGCCCACCGACTTCTACCGCCAGATCCCGCGACCACCCAGTAACATCCACGTCGAAAGTGCTCCAGAGCTTCATGGGTAAGAACAGGCATTAGCAACCTCATCTTCCCAGCTCAGGAGCACTTTTCCCTGTTCCGACACGGCGCCCGAATCAAGATCGCCATGAATACTCAGGGCTAAGGACGATATTCATGGGGTTCAGAAGCGTCAACCTGCGGGACCCTGGTTCAGTCGGTTGGACCAATAGTCGCTCCTGAAGCTGAGGCTCAACTCGGCTACAAGATCCAACCCGGCTGCTCCCCTTGGGGCAAGCCAGCCAATGACCGGCCCACTTCGGCGATGTGGGCTGGTACGCCGCCCGGCTCGGCGACTACGACGCTGCCCGCACCCACTGCCCTCCGCTATTACCACCAGGCCCTCACGTTGCGCCTCGACCTCGACCATACTTATGAGGTGGCCAACACCTTCGACAATCTCGGCCACCCAGCATCGACGTGGCCCGGCGCACTGTCGAGCCGGGCGCCGCGCCGAGGACGTCGCCGGCACGATCACCGGATCCGAGTCACGCTCGACACCCCCGACGCTGGCTTCACGCAGGTGATGGCCCGCAGGCCCGGAACTAGGGCGTGTTTCGTGGATCTTGATCTAGTGATCGGGTAGACCTTGTCGCGTGTTTGATCGACATGACTTAACCGACGAGGAATGGGACCAGCTTCGGCCGCTGTTGCCCGTGGATCCGGGGCGCGGTGGCCGGTGGTCGGTGGTCGGATCATCGGGCTGTGATCAACGGTGTGTTCTGGCGGGCACGCACCAGTAGTCCGTGGCGGGATGTGCCAGCCGAGTACGGCAACTGGATGACTGTCGACAAGCGACATAACCTGTGGTCGAAAGACGGTACCTGGGCGCGGATCCTGGATCGGCTGCGTGCCGGATGCGACCAGGCCGAGGGCGAGGACTGGACCGTGGGTGCGGACTCCACCGTGGTACGCGCCCACCAGCACGCCGCCGGGGCACGCCGTGCGCCCGCTCTCGAGGGTGACACAGGGGGCTGAATCGAATGACAGGAAATCCCGGCCTGGCAGGGAGGGACTGGGACGTTCCCGTGGCGGGTTGAGTACCAAGATTCACCTGGTCTCCGACCGGCGGTGCCGTCCGATCGCCCGGCAGAATAGCCCCGGCCAGCACCACGACTCGCCTCGCTTTGTCCCGCTGCTGGGCCAGATCCACATCCGGCGCCGGGGCCCGGGACGGCCCCGCACCCGTCCGGCGCGGGTGATGGCCGACAAGGCCTACTCCTCCCACGACAACCGGGCCTACTTACGCGGGCGCGGTATCAGGCGGTCATCCCGGTCAAGGACGACCAGAAGGCCCACCGGCGGGCACGTGGCTCGACCGGCGGCAGGCCACCGGCCTTCGACACCGAGTGCTACAAGCAGCGCAACACCGTGGAGCGGTGTTTCAACAAACTCAAGGGATTCCGGGCTGTCGCGACCCGCTACGACAAGCTCGAAGTGGTCTACCAGGGCACCATCGACGTGGCGTCGATCAAGATCTGGCTCCGCGACCCAGCCCAAGATCCACGAAACACGCCCTAGTACAAGTCGATCTTGGCCTTCAGTGGCGCCGGCAGATTCGCGATCACTCGTTCATGGATCTCAGCGGCCGTGGCGTTCTCAGTGTCGATGGCCGCGAACTTGTCAGGCCGAGTGGCAGCTATGTCGCCGATCATGTGCCACGCATCCCATCGCCCATGCATCGACTCTTCGCTGTGAACATCCGAATTGGGGGCACACTCGGAATCGAGCACGATGGTGAAGTTCGGCAACAGTCCGGCCGTCGTCCATCCGGTGAGGTCGTCGATCTCGTCCGTCTCTAGCCCGGCTTGCGCAGCGATGGACGCATGGGGAGAATCGTGAAAGTTGGGCATGATTACAACTTCCCCTCGAGCCAATGCTGGCTTCACTTGACGTTCGAGCAGATCTGCACGCAAGGCGGCGGTCAGCAAGGAACGAGCTCGTACACTGTGTAGTGGCATGTCGAGGAGAGGAATGACGGTTAGATCGACGTCGGTCTGGTTCTCCGTCGCAAGCAGGGTGTGGCAACCTCGCGATCGCATATATTCAGCTAGCCGATCAGCCTGAAGGTTTACTGCGTAAGGATCCCGACCTTCAAAGGCAATCAGCAATCCATCTTCCGATGCTTTGTGGTTCACGAGTGCCCGCAGGTCCGCAATTATCGGGCGCGCCCTACGACTGTCCATTCGACGGTAAGCAACCACACCCAATACGATGGCTAGCACAGCTCCCGCAAACAGGACTGGTCGAGTTCCGTCAACGGTGGTTTGTCGACCGAGTACCATTATCGTTTGGGGCTGCAGTAATCCGATTGGGAGAGGTGTTACGGCAGTGGCACCAAATAGAACTGTCTTCATGAGCGCCTGATAAAGGGCGTTCACTCGACCTCGGTGAGCATCGTCGACCGACGTTCCAATGATTGTGACACCGGTCAGGAAAGCAGCTCCGGCAGATGCGCCAATTGCCATAACCGTCAGCAAAGAAACGGCAAGATGAGGGGACATGGAAGCGATTATCAGAAAGAATCCGGCCGTTATGATTGCTATTCCGAATAGCCGGTCGCGCGGTATTCGGTGGGTCACTTTTGGTGCGGCTGTCATGCCAATACCGGCTCCGATGAAGGCAAAAATGAAGAGCAGAGAAAACGATGCGTCACCACCCATAAGGCTGGAGGAGTAGGGCTTTAGCGATCCGATCACGATGCCGCCAGCCGCGAACGCGCCGGTCATCCCAATGAGAAGGCCACGAATCAATGGTTCTCGGCGAACGAATTTGACCGAGTCCGAAATCATCGACCAGAAGCTGGGTTTTTCATTAGAGCCTGCAGTAGGGCCGCGCTGAAACTCTAGCGATATGGCAGGCAAATTTGATCGGAGTGAGAGCTCGGGGATCCTTAAAGTGAGTACCGCGCTGCTCAAGTAGAGCACTCCGTTGAGGGCGAGCGCCACCTTAGCGAGCCCTAACTCCCCGAACACGTCGGGCGAAATATGAAACAATGTTTCCATGCCATATAGAAACGTGAGGATTCCGCCGCCAGAAACAACCGCAATGCCGTACGTCATAACAAGTCCGAGCTGATTGGCGGTTTCAACTTGATCCGGTCGACGCAATAGATTGGGCAAAGCTGCATCCTTGCTAGGGATCCACATTGCCGCACAACACCCAACTAAAATGTTCCCGGCGAACAACCACCACGCACTGCCGGCAAGCGCCATGGAGACAAGCAGGATGAATCTGCCCATATCGCATATGATCATAATTTTTCGGCGATCAAATCTGTCCGCAAGAAGACCGCCGACTGGCGCGAAGATCAGCCCTGGAAGTAGGTTTGTTAGAACTACTGCGCTGAATGCAAGATTCTGAACGGTGTAGTTGTCAGTAAGTTTCGTCGCGAAGCTGGTGACCGCGAGCAATGCGAGCCAATCGGCTGTACTGCAGAGATAAGTGATGAACCATAGTCGTCGAAACGGGCGAATTGCAAGTATCCGGCGAGCCCGATGTATGGTCGACCTTCCGGAGATTGATACGTCCGGTTCGCTGGCGTCAACGCTTCTCGTCAACAGTTACCTCATCCCTCAAGACCATGTGGATGAATACAGCCGACCGACCTCTCTGGCCGCATTCGAGCCCTGCCATGAAACGTAGCGAGACTACTATGCCGATGCCCTATGACGTTGCCGGGGACGTCAAAGGTCCGCCCGAAGCCCTGGTCGGATCCTCTTTGGACGATTGTCAGCAAGCCCTTCCCAGCGTGCGGCAAGCCATTATGTAAGACGGATTGTAATGTCGATGTACCTTGATGCAGCACCTGCCTTGATCGTTCGCGAGGCTTCTCGCCCCCTAGTTGTTGATCTTCAGCGTGGTAGCGGATGCTCTTGTCAAGGTGCAGGTCAGACTAGGTGCCCGACCGCCGTGTCGGTAGATGCGTGGTTCCACCGGTTCAGGTATGTTGCTGCGGCCCAGTGCTGGCTAATCGCCGGTATCGACGGCGACCCTGTCCACGCGTCCAAGTCCTGGCCGCACAATGAGCACATCTTGGTGGCAAACCCGCAAACAGTCGGCCAGTCATCGCGGTCAGATGAGGGCTAGCAGCGTGGATGGCCTCCAATCGTTGCTGGTCGGCGGAGTCCATAGCCATAGGTCAGTCATGATCCATCCCACGACGCGTCGTACCGACAGTGGTTTGTGTAGCGGCTGGGAACGCGCGCAGTGTGCGAAACTGGTGCAGGTGCTGGCACCCTGGTGGAGCTTCGAGGCAGCTTGCCGTGATCTTGACGATTAAACCGGTCGCGTTGGTACATACAGCTTCCAAGTGTTCGTGCAGATAGTAGGCCTGACTCTGACGTCCTGCATGTGGCCGCGGAGCGAACGGACGGCAAATTCAGCGGCCTGACCGCTCTTCCGTCCTGAGTGTGATGTCCGCTCCTGTGCGGAGCCGGCCACCACACTCACCTGGCAGCGTCTGTTTTCGCTCGTATCTTGGCCCACATATCTTCGATCATGTCGAACAACTCAGGGGCGTCAACCTGCGCCAACGACACTATGCGGCGTAGGCACTGTGGGCAGTCATCCACGTGTCGTTCTAGGAACATGGCTGCACTAGACTCAGATTGCAGTTCACTGAGAATGTACGAGCGCAGCACGACGTCGCTTGGGTGTACATGCATGGGTCACCTCCCGACAGCAGATCTCACGCCGGACCGAGCCTACTGTGCAAACTAGTACGGCAACGACAGGCTGGGATGTTTGATGCGTTGTCGCTGGTAGTGGCTGTGGCGGGCTTGGGTTCGGCGACGTCGTCGCCACTCCGACCAGTGATCAATGTGGGTCTCAGAGTGCGCCGGGTAGGTCAATGTGGCCCCAGGCACCTGATTTCGTTGCAGGACAGGGGAATCAGGTACTCGGCGTCGGCTCTTGTGCCCCCTTCGTCGCGTAACCGTTCAGCGTGTGCGGTGACAGCGACGAACGCGGGCCGCGAGTATGGACAGGGTGATGCGCCGGTACCAGGGCGTCGTATTTGCCGACTTGGTAATGGTCGAGCCCGGTCTCGTTCTTTGCGAACTCAAAGGTTTTCATCGACACCCCAACGGGATCCGGCAACGCGGACCAGTTCGGCCAGCGGCACCGGGTGGCGGGTGGCGGGTGGCGGGTGGCGGGTGGGGGCAGATGTAGCAGGCCAACTCGGCGGGCTTGCTGATCGACCGGCGCACCAGCAACAGGTGCGCACCTACTCCGGGTTCCAGCAGTGGCCAGTCCCAGGACGCGCCGCCGTACGATCCGGCCTGTTGCCAGCACTACCACCACACCCGGCCTGGCCGTGAGGTCACCGCTGACGCCGAACCGTTTCCAGACCAAGCCGCCAGCCTGCTACCAGGCCTCCCGACAGCTACCCGGACCGGACTCACACCGGCAAGCAACGACGAGCTTCAGACCTAGACACGACCACCGGACGATCACCCTCTAGCATGTACGCACCGGCTGCCGTACACCACACCACGATGGCGCTTCGCTCTCAACAATCTCTCGCGCAGTTGGGTCGCGTGCAGACGCCACGTGGCTCGCAGTTCGCCCGCAACGACCTTATCGGCCCCGTGCAGCCGTGACCAAACGCGAACACGCGACAGGTACAACACACCACTTCGGCTGCGCCAGCAGGAACCAGAGTAATCTCCCCACAACGACGACAGACATACTCTGCGTCAAGGGTAAGCAAATCATCGACCGCAACCCCATGTGTTTGTCCACATGGGGCGCAGCCAAGCAATACCGGTCTCGACCAGTCGACCTCGCCATTCGGCGGCGCGGCTGTCAAGAAGTATTCCGCCGAGATCGGCGGAGCAACGAGTGTGCACCTCGGACAACAGCTGTACCAACCATCAGGGTCATCACCAGGATCGAACTCCGACACGAGAACGGCCACACTGTCCACAATGCTCCCTTCCAGACATTTTCCACTTCGGGAATCACTACTCATGCTGCAGCGGTTGAAGATGGCCAGCGGCATGCAAGTATTTGGTTTCACCCTTAGCGTTACGTAGCTCAGGATTCAGTGAGGTAATCTCACCAAGATTCTGGTTCGTTTGTTGAGCCGCGAAGCTGCTCGGACGAGCGCTGGTCGATGTGCTGGGGAGTGGTGAGACCCGGGGAAAGATGGGCGGGGAGCCCTTGGTAGAACTGGATTGCGAAGATCAAGTCCGGACCAGAAGGCTCCCCGTGATTGCGTATCGTGCCATGCTCGATGTCCCGCGTGAACTGGCCCTCTACCTCAGCCGGCTGCTGCACGCCGAACGCCGCCGACGCGGCACCCGCAAGAACAGCAGGGCGTTGACCTGCTTTCGCCACGCGGTGCTGGGCCTGCGCTGGTTCCGGCAGAACACCGACGTCCCCGCCCTGGCTCGCGATCACGGCATCTCCCGCGCCACCGGCTACCGCTACTTGGATGAGGTCGTCATCGTGCTCGCCGAGCAGGCGCCGGACCTGCATGAGGCCCTGCAGCGGGCCAAGGATGAGGGCACGGCCTACGTGATCCTCGATGGAAAGGTCTTCTCCGCCGATCGCTGTAGCGAGAAAACGTTGAGCGTGAAAGGCGAGCCGATCGACCTGTGGTACTCCGGCAAAGCCCGCGAGCACGGCGGCAACATCCAAGCGCTGTGCGCGCCGGACGGTTTTCCGTGGTGGGTCTCGGATGTCGAGCCCGGTTCACTCCATGACTTGACCGTGGCGCGCGAGCATGTGCTGGGTGCGCTGTACTGGGCCGCCTCGCACCTTGATCTGCCGACGCTGGCCGATGGCGGCTACGACGGTGCCGGCATCGGCGTGCACACCCCGGTCAAACAGCCTGCCGATGGCCAGGTCCTCGACGTGGACACCCGCACACGCAACGCTCTGCTGCGTGGCCTGCGGTGTCTGGGCGAACGTGGTTTCGCCCTACTCACCGGACGCTGGCGCAGCCTGCGGCATCTCACCGCCAGCCCCAGCAAGATCGGCGACATCGTCAAAGCCGCCCTTGTCCTCACGCATTTCGAACACGGCAAGATCGCGTGAAAGTCGCTGAGATCACCTCAGTGCACTGGAAGCATGCCCAAGGCATGATGTAGTCGGGAGCCATCCGTTCCAGGTTGCGGTTGGCGCGTCTCAACCACGCCTGACGATGGAGCATCGACGACCATCCGACTTGCGTTTCGCACAGCCCGAGTCAGTGCTCTCGCCTTGGTAGCGCCAACTCGCAGATGTTTGCGTACAGTCTCCGCTGAAACTGGCCGACCCCGCTGCGCCCAATGGCGTTCGTTGAGCCGCTCCACTTCCACCAGTAGCGCACTATCCGCCACGCCTTGTCCCGCAGTAGGTGCCGCAGCATCGCGTGCTGCTCCTACCTGGCCAGAAGCAGATTCCACCGGGACTTCTACTGCAAGCGACCTGGCATGAACGCATGCCTCCTGAGCCAACACACCGGTCCGCAACATCCACACCAGATCACCAGGAGCCTTCCTCTTCCACCGACGGCCGTACGTCATCCGCAACGACGCGCATGCCCTGCGAAGGTCCAACTCCGCTTCCAGTGCCTCCCGGTAGTTGGTGATCTGCCACAGCACCATCCGCCGCCACAACAACCACGTCCGGACCGGCGACAGCACCCACCGACCCAATGGAATCCGATCCCGCATTTCTCCCATCTCATAGCCCACTCGACGCAGCAAAACAGCACGCCCAGCTTCCACCATCACCAGCAACAGGACCGGAGCCGCAGAATGCAAACCCACAGCAACCGGGTCCGGCCAACCCGCCGAAACGTTTGCCGCAACCGTGCCCACCGTCAGCAGCCGCGCGAACTGGCGAAGCCACCCCACCGGCTGCCCCGTCCATGCCAGCACCAGATCGAGAACCACGACACCAACGAGCCCACCGTCGATCCCCACCGGCACCAAGCCCGGCAACGGCACACCCACCTCCGCTGCCAGACCAGTGACCGTCTCGTACGAACCCGCCGCGCCATACGCAGCCAACCCCACCGCAAGCCCTGCCGACGCACCCAACGCCCACCGCTGTGCCCTGCTGAGCCTCCGCGGACTCATCGCCTTCATCATCGCGGGCCTCCCATCGCAAGCGCCTTACCGCACGTCAGGGAGTCCTTCCGGGGAGCCCGAGGGGAGCCCGAGAGTTCCGGCACGACCCGACACTGCACGGCACGATCCGACCAACGGTCATGAACACCACCAGCGAAAACGGCATTTCGCGGCATCACTCGTCACCACCCGACAGCCCCGGAAGCTGGCTCTTAACCAGCGGGTTCGGGGTTCGAGTCCCTGGCGGCGCACCCCCAAAGGGCAGGTCAACATCCACGTTGACCTGCCCTTTTTGGTATTCATCGCCACCATGTTCACCGTCCACAATGGACTCCGGGGTGCCCGAGGCGTGCCCGAGAGGTTTCGACCGGGATCGGGGAATGATCAACGCGGTCTTTTCGGCAGCGGCGCGCGCAACCTCAGGCAGCACAGTGGTGTACGTGTCGCTGGTCACCGTGATCGACGAATGTCGAAGCATTTCTTGCACCACCTTCATATCGACCCCGGCGGCCAGCGCCAGGGTGGCCGCACCATGGCGCAGGTCATGCAGCCGGATCGGCGGCAGACCAGCCTGCGCGGCCAGGAACTGAAAAACGTCAGTGACATCAGCCGGATGCAGCGCACTGCCATCCGGCTCGGTGAACATCAACCCACCGGTCTCCACCCAGGCAGCGCCGGCCGCCTCCCGCTCACGAAGCTGGCGGATCCGGTGCGCACGCAGCACCGTGATGAGATCCAGATCCAGCGCGACGACGCCCTCGGACGACGTGGTCTTCGGCCGAGACATCCCGGTCTCCCACCCGTACTGCACGATCTGATTGGTCACATCCAGCGTCCCGGCGTCCAAGTCGGTATCCGGCCACCGGGCCCCACAGGCCTCGCCCCGGCGCAGACCGCGATGGGCGATCAGCAAGAACAACGGATACAACCGGTGGTCAACGACATGATCCAGAAAGTGCCCAGTCTGCGCCGGCGTCCAGATCATCACCGGCGACGGGAGCGTGCCCGTCCTCTGCCACTCTCCGATCCGCGCCTGCGTCCACACCAACGGCTTCGGCCGAACCACCGGCGGCAACTCGACCCACTTCGCCGCATTCACCACCACCAATCCCTCAGGGATCGCGGCGTTCAGCGCAGTACGCAACGTCTCCCGAATCCGCTGCAGGGACGTCGGCCCCACCGGACGCTGCCACTTCACTGTCTCCCGCCGTGCCGGGTCCTTGCTCGCCCTTGACGCCACGATCTCCGTGTTGTGCTCCACGATCGCGTCGAACATGTCGGCGACATGCGCGACCCGCAGCTTGCCCAGCCGCACCGAGCCGATGTACGGGATCAGGTAGAGCCGAACATGGGACTCGTAGCTGCGGTAACCGTTGCGGCTGAGCTTCCGCTTCTTGGTCGGCAACCACTGCGTCAACCACTCCGCGACTGTCGGGTTGTCGGTCACACAGACATTCGCGCGTAGCTTGCGCTGCACTTCCGCCACCGGCGGCAGAGACACCTTCTCCGAAATGGCTGCCGCGATCAGATCACCGATCTTGGCCACGGTGCTCGTGTCGCCGTCTTCGGCCAGAGCAAGCAGAGCACGAGCGTGATCAAGTTCAGCCTGCGCCGTGGTTTCGGACTCGAAGCCGCCCCGGCGTCGCGGACGACGGTTTCCCTCCGCGTCGGGCGGCAGTTCCAGCCGCCAGCCCCACTGGCCGTGCTTGCTCTGCTTGAGTTTCGGGCATGCGCTGCCCAACGGCTTGCCGTTGGCGCCGCGGCAGGAACACCGTCGATAGGTCGAGCCGACAGCCATCAGATCACCACCTCCTCGTCAACTTGCGGGTGTCGCATGTGGCCACTGCCGTGACCCGGAAACCCCATGCTCGCGCTGAAGTGGTGTCTCGGGGAAGCCCGAGCCGTGTCAAATCGGTCCGGAATCTGTTGCTACAAGCCCGAGGAGCCTCAACACCTCCATCGTGGGCACCCGATACGAACCGCCCACCTGATACACCGAACAGGGAAACTTGCCCTGCCGAGCAAGCGCATACGCGGTAGTGCGGCCGACCCCCAGCGCTCGGGCGGCTGTCACCAAATCCACCACAGTCGGCAACTCGGCCGCTTCGGCGAGGGTCATATGCCTCAGGTCGCGTTCCGCGGTCATCGCAGGCTCGCAAGACGGCCGACGGCGATGGCGTGACTGGCGGGGTCGAGGTCGATTCCGATGTAGACGCGACCCAACTGCCGGGCGGCGACTCCGGTCGTTCCAGTACCGGAGAAGGGATCGAGCACCACACCACCGGCCGGCGCGCTGAGTCCGATGCAGCGACGTGCAACCTCCAGCGACCCGGCAGCAATGTGCGCTGTGCGTGTCCGCGGACTCGGTATCACCCACACCGTTCCAGCAGCACCGTGCACTGCAGGTCGCGGTGACGGCCGGTCGCCGCTCTGCTCTGCAGGAGTGAGCTGGAAGATCATCTCGTAGCGCTGACTGAGGCGGTCTTGCACGCTCTCGGGCCGCGCATTGGGTTTGTGCCACACGATCGCGTCTTCGATTAACCACCCGCGGTCGGCCAGGGCGAGCGCCACCCGCCACGGCACCCCAACGAGGTCCTTCGCACGATGCAGGGACTGGGGCGGTCGATGAGACCCATATCGGCAACGAACAGAATCGGAAGCTGACGGTGCTGTGGACCCTGCTGCAACGTAGCCTCCCCATGATCCGCCGAAGCAGTCACCGAGGTTGAGCCACACGGTCCCATCGGAGACAAGAACTCGGCCAAGTTCCTTGAACACATCGCATAGCTGGGCGACGTATTTCTCCACCGTAGATTCGTGACCGTATTGGCCAGCGACCCGGTAATCCCGCAGACCCCAGTACGGCGGCGAGGTCACCACACAATGGACGGACCGGGCAGCCAACCTACGCAGCACCTGCAAAGCGTCACCCACATGCAAAGAAACACTTCGTGACACGCTCATACCGCCCGCACCCCCTCACAGTCCGGATCCCCGCTGACCGCACGATGGGCCATCAGCATGTGGACGGCCAGATCCGAGACGCCGCCTGACAACCAGGCACCTAGCCGTCGTCGGCGGACGTGGGCAGATCCGAACTGCCACACACGTTGGAGACGTCTATATCTACGTGTGTGCCATGCGGTGCCCAGTTCGCCGCATAGTGTTCGCACATGAGAGAAAACAAGGTCGCACAGGCCTTGCACAACGTGGCAGTCCAGGTGCGCGCGAAGTTCGACGAGACGGGCATCATCGAGCACCGCGGGGAGAAGGGAGGGGCGCGCGAACTGCTCGCTCGCGACTTCCTTAACCGCTGCCTGCCAGGAAACGTCCATGCCGCACCCGGCGGAGAGATCATCACCGCGTCGGGGCTGTACTCCCCCCAATGTGACATTGTCGTTCTCGATCACACCACACCACCGTTGCTGGACCAGGGTGACTACCGAGTCGTCCCCAACGAGTGCGTCTATGGGGTGATCGAGGTCAAGTCCAAGCTGGACAAGGCGAAGATGATCGACGCCTGCGAGAAACTCCGCAAAGTCAAGTCCCTGCCCAAGAACGCCTTCCAACCAGACTTGTGGGGACGACAACGGACCGCCTACGGCCAGAGCTACGGCTACACGCCCACGACCGGGATGATCTTCGCCTTCGACGGCATCGACCTGAGGACGCTTGGTCAGCACTTCAATGATTGGTGCGCGGCGCACCGGCCCGACGAATGGCCCGACTCCGTTTGGATCCTGGGCAAGGGCTACATGCAATGGACCAACCCGGTCAACGGTCGTGTCGACCCGTTCCCTTCCCCAGGCTCCCGGCTGCTGGTCCTCGAGCCACCGCCTGCGGGTGACGTCCTGCTCCCCATGGCGTCCCATGCGCACTTGGTCTTCGCCGCAGCCTGGATGCCGCCGCTCAGCCTGGCGAGCTACCTGGGCGATGAGCCGCTGGGAGTGCTCAGTGCGCAATTCGACCCACGAACTCCGCACTCGGAAATCCCTGCCACCGAAGTGACCTGAACCTGCCGACTTGACACCGGGAGCGGAGTTGGGGGCTGGTCCGCCTGAGTCGCACCACAGTCCGTTGCTCATGCGGTCCTGCCCTTGCGGGAAGCGTGCAGGCCAAAACGGTGCAGACCGATGTCGTGGAATTCCGGATTGGGGTCGATACCGATATAAGAACGACCGAGCTGACGGGCGGCAAGGCCGGTGGTGGCGGCACCGCTGAAAGGATCCAGGACGAGCCCTCCTGGTGGGCACCCGGCGGCGACACAGCGCAGCGGGATGTCGATGGGAAATGCCGCGAAATGGGCGTCCTGAAGTGGACGTGTGCTGATTGACCAGACATCACCAGGGTTTTTGCCGCGTACATGAGCGGCGTCATGCTTACGTCCCATTAGACGAAGCTCCGCACCATGAGGCTTGCGACCTTCCCGACCGAATGGCTGTGGATCGGAGTATTTTCCGTAGACGCGAAGCCCGACCTGCCGCACGGTGCCACCTATTTCCGAGCGATCGCTTCTGTCGCGACTGCCAAGAATGACCTCCTGGTTCGACGTTTCCAGGCGGGCAAGTGGTTCGCGAATGGCGTCGAGGTCGAACCAGTATCGCTGCTGCTTGACCAGGAGGAATAATGTCTCATAGCGCACCGACAGGTGGTCACGGACTGACTCCGGTATCGCGTTAGGCTTGTGCCAGATTACCGCGTTCCGCAGAATCCAGCCGTCGCGTTGAAGCGCGAACGCAACCCGCCACGGCATTCCGATGAGACTTTTCGGGGGGATGACACCATTGTCTCCAGGAGTCGCACTGGATGGCGTGACAGCGTGGGTACTGTACGAGTCACCCAAGTTGAGCCACACCACGCCCGTGTCAACCAGGATTCGACGGAGTTGATCGAACACCCCGCGCAATGAATCGATGTATGCCTGCGGCGTGGACTCCTGCCCGTATTGCCGATCCTCAAGGATCGCGTAACACTTGCGACATATCCGTTGTTCCCGTGCGCGCTCCGACGATGGACGGGCGCGTTGAGCACGAGATTGATCTGGAATGTGTACACAGGCCGGGTCGCCGCCAATCCACATCGCGGTTCCATAATCACGCAGACGCCAGTACGGCGGTGACGTGACAACACAGTGGACAGACTTGCTGGACAGCCCGGAAAGAACATCGAGCGCGTCCCCGGCGTACAGGGTGAACTGATCAATAGCGTAGTAGGGCACATTGGAATGAATGCCTGCCGACGAGTCCACCGCATTGATGTAAGTCTGTGGCATCACGCCGCACCTCGCTGACTCGACTCATCCGGTTCTGACATCGGCCGAGGAAAGGTCCGGTCGTAGGCGGCCCAGAAGGTTGGCGCGTCGATGAGGGCGGGATGGCTGGGCTCGATTGACCACACCCAAGTGCCCGGACGGCATGGGCGACCGCCCTGGGTTCGGTGCCGCACGACGTACCCGAGGTAGGCGGGGTTAATCAGAATGGTCCGCACAATCGCCGGGGACCACTGACGCGGCTGCCCGGAGACGTGGTCCATAGGCAGCGGGAAGCGATCGGGTTCGGTCACCAGCCTGGCGGCAATGGCGCGCGAGGTCATCAGCGGGTGGTTGACGAACCATCGATAGATCACCGGGACGACCGCGGCGCGGGCCGTGTCGAGCGTCAGGCTCCTTCGAGGCGAGGTGTTGTGTTGAATGAGCTGATAGCCGTAGGGAGCCGGTCCCAGCCACCAACCGGCTTGGACGCGGTCACGCAGAACCATTTGTGACCGGAAAGCCAGTTCGCGCTGGTAGCCACGGATCCCGTCGGTGACGGTTTGCTGATGTCGGCGCACGCTTGCGGGTACCGACGAGCAGATACCGAGTACGTGGCCGAGGCGATGCCATCGATGCTCAGGGCAGGGAGGATTGAGCAGGGTCGGGTAGAGCAACCCGTCGTCCCATCGGCGGCGGGCAGGCGTGTGGGACATGACGGGCTCCTCGTCGTGCTCGGCATCGCGGTCCAGTTCGTGGGTGGGTATGGCTTGATCGAAAGTCATCAGTGGCGCGCAGCGGTGCCGCCGGGCGGCCCGGGTCGCGGCGCGTGGGCGTCGGGCGGTGGACTGCCAGCCACAGTCGCGGCAGCGCAGGCGGGCGCGAGTCATGCGACGGTCCTTCCCCAGGGGTACCGATCGTGATCGAGGACGACCGGATGGCCGGGCAGATCGGTCCGGGATCGGACTGCCCTCCACGCTGTGAGGCTGCGGTCGAGGCGGCGCTCGATCACGTCCGGCGCGCGCAGGATCAGCGCCGTGTGATGGGCGACCAGCGCGGTCGGGGCGCCAGCGGCGCGCGCCCGGTCGGCCGCGCGGCGTTCCGTGCTGGTGGCGCGCGGGGCGATGCGGGTGCCGCGCAGCCCGGCGATTAACGCGACGCACCGGTCGAGGGGCGTCAGGCCGACGGCAACCGCGGCGTCGAGGACCGCTGTGGGCAGGTCGAGCAGGGTGCCGTCGGCAGATCGGTGTGGGCGCAGGATGACGACGGCGTGGCCGCCGGGCCGCAGCAATGCCGACCACAGGCGGACTCTGGCCGCGACCGCGCTCTCGAGGTCCGGGTCCGGACTCCGACCGTCCGGGAGGGGCAGAGTCCGGATCGTGGTCAGGACCAGGTCGGCCCGGCGGACGAGGCCGACGTCGCGAGCGGCGGTGAGTGATCGGTGCGGACTGGTGTCCAGGACGGACCCGTCCGTCCACGCGCCTGCGTGCTTCGCCGCTGTGAGGTTGGCCCGCGCCACGCGCCACCATTGGGTGTCGGCGGTCATGCCGACCGCGTGCCGCCCGGAGCGCAGGGCTTCGGTCGGCACGGTGCCCGCGCCGCAATCGGGATCCACCACCAGTCCGCCGGACCGGCTGTAGTGCGCGATGGCGTGGGCGGCGACGGCGGGCGGGATCTGCTCCAGGTCGGTGCCCGTGTCGGGTACGTAGCCGCGGTCGCGCAGCTGCGCGGAGCGGTCGCGTTGGCCGGTTGTCCAGACCGACAATCGCACCGACCGACGGCGTGGCGCACCAGGCGCGGGCACCGGGACAGCCCATCGGATGGGGCGACGAGAGTTCCGAGTCATCCGATGTCTCCCCGGCCGGGCACGGCTTGAGAGACAGGTGCGGAGCGACCGAAGACGTACAGATCGGCGTGCGCACGGGCGCCGCGCGCCGGGCTGCCGGCCGGATCGGTGGACGGGTCGACGTTGCCGGAAGCACGCGCTGGGCTGTCGAGTGCGCTGTGCTTGACGGGAATCCGCACAAGGGCGATGTGGTCGAGATACCGAAGGCCGTCCTGCTGCGCGGCGCGTACCAGAGCACCGGTTGAGTCCTGGAGCCAGGGGCCGTTGTGGTCGCTGTGCGTGATCGCGGCAAGGATGCCAGCCGGGGTCAGTAGCCGGCTCCAGGCAGTCACTCGAGTCCGTGCCAGAGTGCGCGACTCGGCGGCGGTGATGATCACATCGAAGAGCCCGTCAGGTCTCTCGCCAGAGTCGCTAATGATCACCGAGGCGTCGATGCGGGTGAATGCGGTGTGGTCCGGATCCGGCTCGGCGAATCCCGGTCCGGACTCGGACCGGTCGGCTGATGAAGGGGTGCCCGGTCGCGGTTCGTCGGGCGGTCGGGTGATCGCGGTTTGGACGCCGCGACCGAGCCGGACTACGGGCCAGGCAGCCTCCAGGAGCCCGGCGTACGGACCGGGTCGCCGAGGCGCGCGGGTGGCGGGCAGACCGGCGATCCCGCGAGATGCGACAAGTGGCGACGGGGCGAGCAGCAGGACACGGTCGCCGGGCGTCGAGTAGGTGGTGACGATCTTGATCACTGCAGTGAGCAGCCAATCGGCAAGCAAGCCAGTGCCGACGAGGTGGGTGTCCTGCGCGCAGGGCCAGACGGTGCTGAAGCGAACCGGGCTCGGGTACCGTGCGGCTCGTCGCTGCAGGCTTCCGCGATTCCGGGCACGACGATTATTCGTCGCAGAAACGGGTTGCGTACGAGACACTGAAGCAACTGCGGAGTTCTCGTCGCCCGACTGGTGGTGTGTGAGCCTTCGCATCAAAGGGTCCTTCATAGGGTGAGGTCGTTACGCTTGACACCCCTAAAGACCGAATTCACATCTAGATTTGGACAGATGGCTGCCAAATTTTCCAGGACGCGAGGAGCTGCGAGATTCCAACCAAGCTCTTATCCACCTCCATTAGCCCAGGTGTTTCACGCGGATAGCCGCGACACGAGCCGTAGATAGAACGAAGTGCCTGCCCTGTAAGGGAAACTGGGACTTGTCTAGGGTCCAGGTTCTCGAACGGGAAGGCACTTCGCGGATGAAGCGTATCGAACGGTCCCGCCGGGTCAAGGTCAGCGCGGACGGTACGGGTGTCGTGTCGCATGCCGGGGTCGGAATGCTGCGGGAACTGGCCTGGGATACCGGGCTGGTGAGCGGGATCAGCACTGCGCTGGCCGACACCTATGCCGGACGGTGGCAGCACGCGCCAGGCCGGGTGTTCACCGACCTGGCGGTCGCGATCGCAGATGGCGGCGACTGTGTCTCCCACATCGAGGTGTTCGGCGACCGGCACGAGGTATGCGGGCCGGTCGCGTCGATGCCGACCACCTGGCGGATGCTGGACCGCGTTGACCCGGCCCATCTGTCCAGGGTGCGTGCCGCGCGGGCAGCGGCACGGGAACGGGCCTGGGCCGCCGGCGCCACCCCGGACCTGACACAGCTGCTGCGGATCGATTTCGACGCCACAGTCACGATCTCGCACGCGGAGACCAAGCAAAACGCGGCGAAAACCTGGAAACGCACGTTCGGGTTTCACCCGTTGCTGGCGTTTCTGGACCGCCCGGAGGTCTCCGGCGGCGAGGCCCTGGCCGGGTTGCTGCGTCCGGGCAACGCGGGCAGCAACACCGCCGCCGATCATGTCACCGTGCTGGAGCAGGCGTTGGCCGCCCTGCCCGAGCACGCCCGGCCTCGGCCGGGTGACCCGGACACGGTGCGGGTGGTGGCCCGCTCGGACTCCGCCGGCGCCACCCACGCCTTCGCGACGGCGTGCCGGGATCGTGGGGTGTGGTTCTCCTTCGGGTTCCCCGTGGACGCCCGCATCCAGGCCATCGTGGATGAGGTGCCCGACCAGTGCTGGCAATCCGCGATCGAGTCGGATGGCGGGATCCGGGACGGCGCCTGGGTCGCCGAGGTCACCGGCCTGCTGGACCTGACAGCCTGGCCGGAAGGCTCCCGGGTGCTGCTGCGCGCCGAACGTCCCCATCCCGGTGCGCAGTTGCGGTTCACCGACGTCGACGGGCACCGGATCACCGCGTTCATCACCGACATTCCCGAGCGGGTGATCCCCGGTCAGAACGCCGGGCTGGAGCTTGACCACCGCCAGCACGCCCGGGTCGAAGACCGCATCCGGGAAGGCAAAGCCGCCGGGCTGCGTAACCTTCCCTGCCGGGGGTGGGATGAGAACGTCGCCTGGCTGGAAACCCTGCTGGCAGCCACGGATCTGGTGTGCTGGGCCAAACTGCTCGGGTTCACCGGCACACCGGAGTTGGCGCATGCCGAGATCGCCACCTTCCGCAATCTGGTGTTGCACGTGGCCGCCCGCATCACCCGCAGCGCCCGGCAGGTCCGCCTCCGTATCGACCGGACCTGGAAATACGCCGATGCCATCGCCGAGGCGTGGTTGAGGATCCGTGCCGCGTTCACCTGACCCGTCCACCCTGTCCCGACGACCCGAAAGACCCCGGAGCGGCCGACACGACAGCAGGTCGGCGGCATGCTCGCGCCTATCTCTCGAATCGCTCGCCGCGAGATCAACCAGACTCAACACAAGATCATCCCGGGATCACATGAAACACCTGGGTTAGGCCCGTGATGACGCCGAGAAACCCCAACTCACCCCAACCCATTCGGCACACCTAAGACCGTTACCGAAACTACACCAAGATCTGTTTGCGCAATTCCTAGTCACTTGCCTTGCCAGCGACGGACGGTGACTACACCCACCACGGTTCCACTGACCTCCACCCAGCTCACAGGCTACTAATGCGAACTTGAAGCGCCGACGACAAACCAGACTATTGATCTTTCTCCGTGATCCGCAACAGGTACTGATTAGTTACGACGTAGTAGTGAGACGCCGATTTAGTCGTCGCATAGTACACTCTTTTCACGGTTTAGTCGGAAACGTAGTCAATATCGTAGTAACCGGTGTGCTTCCGTGTAGTTGTCGCTCGCTTCTTCGACCACACGGGGTGATGTCATGACGGCTACGACTACTGCTCGACCGCACGGCGAGCCCACCTATAACTCGCTGGACACGGCGCGAGATACGTTCGCTCTGCTGGTGACAGGCCCGGACCCGCTCTCCCTCAATGGCGCTCGTTTTCCTGGGCTTCCAAACCGGGATTTGGCGCTGGACGAAGTACGGGATCTGCTCCTGACTCGGGAATGTCCGCAAACTACGTGGGACGCCGTGTGGGCGCATCTGATCATGCGGTCCCGCGCTGATGGCGCGTCCTGGACGGTGGGAGCTGTCGGTGTCGCCTTGCCCGCGCTGACCTCTGTGGCTGCGAGGCTCACGCGGCGCTGCCCAGGAGATCCGGCGGACCTACACGCGGAGGTCCTCCGCGGGTTTCTCGACGGGCTGACGCGGGTCGATCTAACCCGGCCCCAGATCATGGTTCGGCTGTGGTGGGCGGCCTACCGGGCCGGCTATGCCGTCGTCACGGACGCGCTGGCCGAGAAGACACGCAGCCTGGAGGGATTCTGGTCACGGCCTCCGATCCCGCCATGGGGGCACCCCGACATCGTGCTCGCCAGGGCGGTCGCCGAGGGAGTCCTGACCGCGACCGAGGCTGATCTGATCGGGATGACCCGGCTGGAATCGGTCCCGATATCGCAGTGGGCGGCCGACCACCAGATCGGCGACTGGGCCGCTTACAAGGCCCGGCGACGGGCCGAGCTGCGCCTGGCTGCCTACCTCCGAGACGGCATGGCCGACACCGATCCCGACGACCCCTTGACCGACCGAGTAGCGGCCGCCATGACCCTGCACAGGCCTCGCACGGCATCCAGCACCCCAGACAAACAGTCACGGAATGTCACCGAACGTCGCCGGGCGCATACGGGGAAATCAGTCCCCGTGGTGTCCAAAACGGACCCAGATTCCGGTCTTCAGGAGCGCGGGGAACTCCCGCGCACGACCACCTCACTGGAGGTGCGCCCATGCGCCTGACCGAGCACCACCTCATGCGATCGTCGATCCCGACCGACGCGAGCGGCGCGAGCGAAACCGCACCGGACCGGGACGAGAGTGCTACAGGCCGGATCCGGCCCGCATCCGCAACCGCTCCGATGAATCGCGTCCGCCGCGTAGCCTGCGCAGTCCGGCCAGGACGGCTTGCCCGCCTCGTCACATCGGCTCTGGCAGCAGCAGCGTCGGGTCTGTTCGCCACGGCGGGAATCGCCGCAGCGCAGGGCGGCGGGCTGGGGACTGGCGGATTCCGTAATTGGCTGTTGGACAACATGGTCCCGCTCGGGCTGCTGGTGGTGGCGTTGCTGCTGCTCTGGCTCGGTGGCGGGCGTGGAGAGAACTCCCAGGTGATGCGTCGCCTGCTCGGTGTCCTGGTCGCGCTGGCCGTGCTCGGTCTGGCCGTGACCGACGCCGGCAAGGACATCGGGACCTGGCTGGCCAACCTCTTCAGGGCATAAGGGGCGGGGCATGTTGGCCGAACCCGACGACGAGATCTACCGCGTTAACCCGGTCTGGCTCGGGCCGCCGCGGGCGACCCTGCCCTGGCGGGCCCGCTACGTCGCCTACGGCGTGTGGATGGCGGCCTTTCTGGCGATCTTCACCATCGCCCGGCTGGTGCTACTACTGCCGCTGACGATCTGGGTCGTGGCCTGGTCCCTGGTCCTGGCCACCGTGCTTACCCGGCTGATCTGCCGGCGCATCGACTTCGAGAAACCACTCAGCTGCGTGCTGAGTGCCTTCGGCAGCGAGCTCGCTGGGCCCCGCCGTCACCACGAACGCGCGCGCGGGGTCGTCGGGCTCAGTGTCCGGGTACCGATCCGCCCGACCAGACCACGCCCGCGACGCGGCAACCGACGGAGCACCGGCAGCCCGACCGAGGCTCACCATCGTGAGAGGACCCCGCGATGACGCGTACCCGTTCCACGTCGCCGGTTCGCGCATCCCGTAAGCGGCGCCCGTCGACCGGACAATCCGCCATTCCGACCTACACCCCCAGCATCGAGCTGCGGTCGGTGAATGGGCACCTGGCCAGGACCCGCAGCCAGGTCTGGGCTTGGTATCGGCTGGCGCCACAGCGGTGGTCGTTTCGGTCGGACTCGGCACGCAACGATCTGATCGCGGCGATCGCCGGGCAGTACGCCGAGCTGGCTGGCCGGTGGCTGCACGTGCGGGTGACCTCCAGCGCCTATCCGATCTCGCACTGGGCGCGCACCCATGTGGACAACGCGCGCTCGCGTCCCGCCGACGTGGCGGGTGGGTTGTCGTTCGACGACTACATGATCGGCGAGCAACGGCAGCTCGCCTCGGCATCGATGGCTGACAAAGAGGTCTACCTTGGGGTCGAGGTCCAGACCCGCCGCCTGGTCGACCGGGCGGTCGACCGCGCCACCCCGGTCTTGAGCCGACTGCTCCCGACGGTCGTGGACAGCGAGCTGGCGTCGCTGGACGATGAGATCGCCCGGCTCGATCACATCCTGGCCGGTTCCGGGCTGGAGGGTGTGCCGGTCACCGCCGGAGAGATGCGCACCCTGCTGCTGCGTTCCTGCGCCCTCGGCCTGCCTGTGTCCTCCTCACGCCCGGCGGCACCAGATGTGCCGTGGGAACCCGAAGACGTCGCGGGCGTCACCGCCACAGCAGAACTAGTCCAGGAACCGTACGCACCGACCGTCACGGTCATCGGCCAGACCGGCCCGTACGCGGGCATCGAGCGGCACGTCGCGGTGCTGTCGGTCGGGCCGATGCACGGCCTGCACATCCCCGAAGCCGACGAGCCATGGGCGCAACGCGCCGACCGGCTGCCCGCGGCCGTGGAGTGGTCCGCCCGCATCTACGTCCGCCACCCCGACGAAGTCGAGGGCGAACTGCAACGGCAGACGACCAAGGTCCGTTCCCAGATGACCCATTACAGCGACGAACACGGCCTGGAACCACCGCGCTCACTGGCACGCCAGTACGAGCTCGTGCAGGAGGTCGACGACCAGCTCACCTCCGGCTTCACCGCCCTGGGCACACGGGTGCGGTCCTGGTGGCGGCTCGCGGTGTCCGCCCCGACCCGCCGCGACGCGCTGCACCTGGCCCAGAGCCTGGCCGATCTCTACAAGCCCAAGGTCACCATCGAGCACCCGGACGCCCAGTACAAGTTGGCCCGGGAGTTCATCCCCGGCGAACCCTTGGCTACCTCGGCGCACCAGCGGCGCGGCTCCGTGTTGTGGCTCGCCTCCGCAGTCCCGACCGCGACCGCGGAGGTTGGTGACCGGCGCGGGATCCTGCTCGGCGAGACCTGCACAGCCACCCGCCGACCGGTCGCCTGGGATCCGTGGATGGCCCAGGAGATCCGCGACTCCTCCGGGCTGACCGCGATGGTCGCCGGGCTGGGCGGCGGGAAGTCGTTCCTGGGCGGCGGCATCGTCTACAAGACCCTGCGGGCCGGCGCGTGCTGGACTCTACTCGACCCCTCAGGTCCGCTCGCGCGGTTGTGTGAGCTGCCCGAGCTGCGGCCGTACGCGCGGGCGATCAACCTCCTCAACGCCCAGCCCGGCATCCTCAACCCCTACCGGGTAGTCGCCGAGCCCCAGCTGCACCACTTCGGTGACGAGCCCGACCCGCAACGGGTGTACGAACGTGAACTTGCCCTGGCCGCGGCCACGCGACGCCGGTTGACGCTGGATGTGCTCACCGGGCTGCTGCCGTGGGAGATCCAGCGCCTGGCCGAAACCCGGATCGTGCTGCTGCGCGCAGTGCGCGCCGTCGGCGGACGCCCCACCGCACACCCCGGCCTGGTCATCACCGCCCTGCGTGAGGATCAGAGCGAGCATCACGAGCACGCCAGCGTCGTGGCCGACTTCCTCGACGAAATCCGCGAACGGATCACTCTCTTGATTCCGGAACGCGACGCCGACCCATACGCCCATGAACGCGACGACCGGCTGACCGTGCTCACCCTGGCCGGCCTCACCCTGCCCAAAGACGGTGTCGGACGCGAGCACTGGACCGACGCGGAAGCCACAGCGATCGAGCTGGTCAACCTCGCCGCCTGGCTGACCCAACGCTCGGTCTACGACCGGCCCAAACACCTGCGCAAAGGCGTCTGGATCGACGAGGCGTTCTTCCTGTCCGAAGTCCCCACCGGGCGGGTGCTGATGAACCGGTTCGCCCGTGACTCCCGCAAATGGAACGTCCGCGTTCTCCTGTCCAGTCAGGTCCCGACCGACTTCCTGCGCATCGAAGGTTTCGTGTCGCTGCTCGACTCCGTCTTCGTCGGGCGCCTGGACGACGACCAGGTCCAGGCCGACGCGCTGCGATTGCTGAAAGTGCCGATCGGTGTCGGCTACGAACCGGTCATCGCCAGCCTCGGCCGGCGCACCACCGCACGCCGCACCGAACGAGACACCGAACCCCGGCAGTTCCTGTTCGCCGATGGCACCGGCGGAGTCGAACGCATCCGGGTCAACTTCTCCGGCCCTCACCTGCAGCCCCTGCGCGCGGTCCTCGACACCACACCCCAACTTCCCGCTCCGTCGCGCGCTGGTCTGCTCGACGGCCTCGCACTCCCAACACGGCCGGAGCCGCCGACTGAGGTGGTAGAGCTGGCCGAGATCGACGTCGAGGACCTCGACGCGCTGTCCGGCGGGTATGACACCCCGGCTGGGGAGGTGATCCCGTGATCACCATCGAGCCCACGGGTCGTCGCCGGGCTCTGCTGGTCGTGGTCGGGATTCTGGCTCTGCAGGTATTTCTTGCCGCGCCCGCGCATGCTGCGGCTGGGTGTGTGCCGAATCCCGAACGGGTCACCGCCGGGTTGGTAGCCACCCTGGACGTTCCTCGCCCGTCGCACGGTTCTCCGGGTACGTGGTACAGCCGATACGCCTACGCCGGCACCCGCTGGAACAACTACACCTACGACTCCATCACTTTGTTCTGCGGCGACCCAATGGCCAAAACCGACACCTGGGTCGGCAACCAATTCTTCAATGTCGGGAAAACCGTTGTCGCGGCCACAAATTCCCTGTGGTACCTCTTGTTGTGGGGAGACGACGACGGCCCCGTCTTCTCCAACATTGACAGGGGGCTCGGATCCGGCGCGAAATCCCTTTACGACAATGCCTTCACCCCGCTGTTGTCGCTGGTGCTGGTACTGGCGGTGGTGTGGATTCTGTTCAAGACACTGAAGGGCGCGTTGGCGCATATCGCGACGAAACTGCTATGGATCCTATGCGCGTTCTGGGTCGCTGCCTCGTCCTATCTCATGCCCGGTGCCTACACCACGTTTCTCGACACGATCCTCACTGACGGCGTTCGGGAAATCCAAGGCGCGGTGCTGACCGCGAGCGGACACGACCCGGTCCATGGCATGCCAGAACTGCTCTACGACAATGTCATCAAAAAGACCTGGCTGGAAGGCGAATTCGGCTCCGCGACCTCGACTATGGCGGTTGACCAAGGCCCACGGTTGATCGACGCCCAGGCGTGGACGAAATTCGACTCCACCGAGACGGTCACCCAGGCCGATCTCGACCGGAAGAAAGCCATGTTCGAGGATGTCGCGAATAAAGTGCGTGGCACCGACGCCGAAGGGCATTTCACCGGCACCACCTCCGCCAGGCTCGGAACCGGGCTGCTCGGACTGGTTCGCGGACTGTGTTTCGCCTACTTTCCCTTCATTGCGCTGCTTGGCCAGCTGCTGGGGATGCTAATCCTGCGCCTGGTCATCCTCTGCGCGCCCATTCTGGGGCTGGCCATGATTATCTACCACCGGGCCGCACCCGGGATCATCCGCGGATTGGGTAAAGCACTCGCGAGCTGTGTGCTGCTCGCGGTTGGATCGACCGGCTATTTGTGGGCGCTGCCGGCCGTCCTGGATGGCGTAAGAACGCCGCTGCTGCAGATGGTGATCATGGCAGTCATCACCATCATCGCATTGATTCTGATACGCCCGATCCGGCAAATCACCGGCATGATCAGTGGCATCGTTCAGGCGGCTGGCCTCAACTACGCCACGAGGCCGACGGTAGCTGGCTGGGCATTTCGCGCCTGGCGACGCCACCGGCGCTGGAACAAGCGAGAAAAGCGACTGCTCCGCGCGATTGGCACCAAAAACTCGAAGACATCAACATCCTCACCGCGCGGGCGCCGTCCGGAAACCGCACCCACACAAACCGCGCCCGGCCCAGGCAAAGCGACGCTTCGCCGACCGCGGCCAGAAGCAGGGGCGCCGCAACGGGCCACCAGCATCCGCTTCCCGACGGCACGGGCACACGGTCCTGCCCGGCGGGCAGGTCAGATCGGTCCCCGGGTGTTCTTCCACGGGCCACGCGTGTTCTACCACGGCTCTGGCACACCCGCCGACGGTCAGCACGACATCGGCCACCCGCCACGACCGGCCGCCTCCGCGACTCAGGTGACCCTCGGGTTGCCGCCCACGAGGACCGACAGCCTGCCCCCAACAGAGATCGACACCCGGCACAGCACGGTCGCCGATCCGCCTGACTGGCAACCACACTCGCCCGCACCCGCCAGCGGCATGGCCGAGGAGTTGGTCATTCCGTCCGAACACGACGAGCACATCCGCCGCCGCGCCGAAGGCGACGAACCCGACTCACCACCACGAACGCCGCCCGGCTCCACCGACGAGCACGGACAGCCGACCTTCCAGATTTATCACCCCAGCCAGGACCAGATCCTGCCGCACCCGACCAATGCCAACCCTTCACCCAACCGGCCGGAAAGCCAGGACCAAGGAGACGCTGATGCCGATCCGATCTGACCACGGCCGTAACGCCGTGGTCCGCAGCCTCGCCACCTGGCCGCTCTACTCACCCCGGCGCCTGCTCGGATCACTCACCGTCCTCGCGGCACTCGGCGCGGGCACCACCGCCGCCATCACCGCCGCCGGTCCTGCACACGCCCCGGCAACACCCGAGTCTCCTGCGGTAGCCGCGTCAACAAGCCCGGCAACGGAAGTTCCAGCGTCCACCGGGATTCACCCGACTATCCAGCACCGGACCAGCGAGCGGATCACGCCTGGGGCCTCCCCCGCACCCAATGCAACTCCACCACAGCCGACCATGGCAGGCGATCCCACAGCCGCGAGCCAGCGATTCGCCGAAGCATGGGTGAGCAAACACGACCCCCAGACCTGGCGGGGACGACTCGCTCCCTTGTGTACCGACGAGTTCCGCACCACCACGCTCCTGGCCACCACACCGACCCAGATATCCGCCACCACTGTCACCGGCCCGACCACTCTGATCCGCAGGACTGGGCGCAGCGCCGAGGCCACGGTCGCGCTGGACACCATGGTCCTCGCGATCGCCCTGCAGGACATCACCGGAAGCGGCGACTGGCGTGCCGCTCACGTCCGGCCGGCGAGGTGAAGCCCGATGCGTCTCTGGCTCACCATCACCGTTCTATCAGTCGCGCTTCTCGGCGGCCTGATCGTCGTGCTCACCTCAATGACCACCAGCACCACCATCGCCCTCGGCATCGCAGACGGCAGTTGCCAACCACTCAGCCACACCGGCGACAGCGCCGAGCCAACTGGTGCTGCCGAGCAGCTGTCCGAGGAGCAACGAAGCAACGCCACGCTGATCATCCAAGTAGGACGTGAGCTCAGTATGCCCGGCTACGGCCAACAGATCGCCGTCGCCACCGCGATGCAGGAATCCAGGCTGCGCAACCTCGACCACGGCGACCGCGACTCAATCGGCCTGTTCCAGCAACGTCCGAGCATGGGCTGGGGAACCCGCGAGCAAATCCTTGATTCCCGCTACGCCTCCACCAAGTTCTACGCCCGGCTGCGCGAAGTTCCCAACTGGCAACAGAAACAACTGTGGGAAGCCGCAGACGCCGTCCAGCGCAGCGGCTACCCGCACGCATACCAGCAATGGGCCCAGCTCGCGGCCGAACTGGTGCAGCAACACGGCAGCGGCGTCAACTGCGTCACACCCGGCGGCCCACACGTCGAACAAGCAATCCAATTCGCGACTGCGCAACTTGGCAAGCCCTACGAGTGGGGCGCCACCGGCCCCAACTCCTACGACTGTTCCGGACTGATGCTGCGTGCCTGGGGCGCAGCCGGGGTCGCACTCAATCGCACCAGCCGCGAGCAGTGGCGCAACGGCGACCCCATCCCCATCGGTCAAGCCGCACGCGGCGACCTGCTGTTCTGGAGCTACGACGGGACACCCGCCGGGATCCATCACGTAGCAATGTACCTAGGAGACGGAACGATCGTCGAAGCTCAGCAAACGGGCGTTCCTGTCCACATTAGACCGATCAAGCTGGCCCCCGCCGAGAGCGAACTGATGCCGCACTCCGTCCGAGTCCGAGCAACTCTCCAGTCGCAGGTGTGAATCTGCCGTTACGTGAGGACTTGTGTCATGTCAGAACCTGCCCTGTATCGCGTCGGAGACCGAACGGTCTCCACAGCGATCCGATCAGCGCCGGACGGCAGGCGGCAGCGTAGCGGCGTCCAACCTCATGTGGGCCGTGATGCTCGCTGAGCCAGGCGGGACCGCCCGTGCGTTGCTCGACGAGATCGGCACATGGCTCGCCCATTGGGCCCCTGCTACAGCCGCCACGGTCGCCGGAGTGTCCACAGTAGGCGTAGTACTTCGGTTGCTATGCAGGCTCGTGCAGCATCGTCGAATGACAACCGGTGCACGGGTCGTGAGCGTGTTGCCACCGCCGTCTGTCGAGCTGTCAGGCGCGATCACGTTGTGGTCCAACATGGTTGGCCTGCTGCGTCCGTGGTGGTGGCGTTACCTTGGTGGCCAACCTCATCTTGCGTTTGAATACCGCTTCAACCATGACGGGGTCTCCATTTCGATGTGGGTTCCCGGAGTGGTACCGCCCGGCATGATCGAGCGTGCCATCGAAGCGGCGTGGCCGGGCGTGCGCACCACGACCGAACCCGCCACGCGTCCATCGCCCTGTCAACCGCAAGCTGGCCAACGCATGCACACCGTCGGTGGGTATGTACGACTGGCGCGGCACGAAGCCCTTCCCATCCGCACCGACTTCTCGTCCGATCCGCTCCGTCCACTTCTGGGTGCACTGGTGGGTTTGGGACGCCATGAGCATGCAGTCGTTCAAGTTCTCGCCCGGCCAGCCACCGGTCATAGGACAGCCACTGCACGACGGGCAGCCCGCCACATTCGCGCAGGCCGGTCCTGCAACGCGTTCGTTCGCCTGATCGACAGCGTTACCGCGACACCACCCGCACCTCGACCCACCCCCACGCGCACGACCCCCACGTGGGATCCGCAAGGTGTTCTGGAATACGCGGCACAAGACCGCGCGATCGTGGCCAAACAACGCAACAATCCCTTTGACACCGCCATCCGCTATGCGGTCAGCACGATGACTCCGGACACCGCGACCAGGAGCCAGCGACGTCACGTCCTGCAGACACTGCGGGGCCGCGCGCACGCGATCGCCGCGGCAACCGCCGGATTCAGCGACTACAACTTCTACCGCCGCCGACGCCTCCTGCGCCCATCAGCAACACTTGCCCACCGGCGCCTCTGGCGCGGTGATCTGCTGTCCGTGCCGGAACTCAGCGCTCTGGCCCACCTTCCCGTTGACCAGGCCACCCCAGGCCTTCAACGAGCCGGAGCCCGAGCGGTGGCACCTCCCGCCGGAATCGCCAGTCCCGGCCCCGACGTCATCCCGATCGGGATCTCGGACGCCGGCCAGCCACGTCCCGTTGGGCTGCGCGTGGCCGACGCCCGGCACCACATACACATTCTGGGCCCGACCGGAAGCGGCAAGAGCGAACTGATGGCCCGCATGGTGCTCGACGACGCCGAAGCCGGTCGCGGAATCGTCGTGGTGGATCCTAAAGGCGATCTCGTCGAGGACATCCTCATGCGCCTGCCCGCCCAGATCGGTGACCGTGTCGTCCTGCTCGACTCCGACAGCCCCACCCGCCCGCCGGTGCTCAACCCGTTGGAAGGCGACGACATCGCCAGTACGGTCGACAACCTCGTCAGCATCTTCTCCCGCGTCTACTCCTCCAGTTGGGGGCCACGCACCGACGACCTGCTCCGCTCGGGACTACTCACCCTACGGACCCTGCCCGGCAGTCCCACGCTGATGGATCTGCCCAAGCTGCTAACCATCTCGTCGTTTCGCCAGCGCGCAATGGAACAGATCAACGACGAAATCCTGACCGGATTCTGGAAATGGTATGACGACCTGTCCGACGCCACACGCGCCCAAGTCGCAGCACCGTTGATGAACAAACTCCGCGGTCTGCTCCTGCGTCCCTTCGTACGGGCCACACTCGCAGGCGGCGAGTCCACCATCAACATGGATAACGTTCTCGATGGGGGTATTTGTCTGGTACGCCTGGCAAAAGGAACACTCAGCACCGACACCGTTCACCTGCTGGGCTCCATCGTGGTCGCCAGCACCTGGCAAGCCGCAACCCGTCGCAGCCGAGTCCCACCACACGCTCGCCGTGACTGCGGGCTGGTCATCGATGAGTTCCAGAACTTCATGAACCTGCCCTATCCGGTCGACGACATGCTGGCCGAATCCCGCGCCTACAAGATGCGGCTGACCCTCGGCCATCACTTCCTCCTCAAACTGCAACGCGAGTTGGAAGAGGGCATCAGCACCAACGCACGAAACAAGATCTTCTTCAGCGTGAGCCCGGAGGACGCGCGACGGGCCGCCCGGCACTTCGCGCCACACCTGTCCGAGCACGACCTTGCGCACCTCGGCCGGTTTCACGTCGCAGCGCGACTGGTCCTCGACAGCGAGAACGCGCCAGCATTCACCGCAGTGACCGAAAAACTGCTGCCCCCAGTTCCTGGTCGCGCGCAGCACATCCGGCGACTCGCCGCGCTCAATGCCCAGCCACCCAGCGCACATGACAGTTCCAGCGCTGAACCAGAACAGACCATGCACGACCCGCGCCGCACCGCTTGAACCCAAACTGGAAAGTGACGTTCACCATGGCCGAAAACCCGACACCGCAACGTGGCCTACGAGGACATCGCCTTGTTCGTCCGCTGCCACGTGCGCGTAACTCAGCTGAGCACCACGCGTGGTTGGCTCACCACTTGACACCCCGGGATCGCTGGTTGGCTCGGATGCTTTTTGAGCACAAAGTGTTCACCACTCATCAAATCACGGACCTGGCTTACCCGAGCCAGCGCGCCGCGAATATGCGCCTGCTCAACCTGTACAAGTGGGGTGTGGTGCATCGCTTCCGGCCGCACCGCGACGTCGGCACCCATCCTATGTACTACATCCTGGATAGTGCCGGCGCAACGATGCTGGCGCATGAGGAAGGCATCGAGCCCAGCGCGCTGAACTACAACCGTGACCGCGAGATCGGCCGCGCCTACTCGCTTCAACTGGCACACCTCGTAGGCTGCAACGGACTATTCACCTCCCTGGTGCGCCAGTCCGGTCAACCGGGCACCACCGGCCAGCTGACGGCGTGGTGGTCGGCAGCGCGTTGTGGACGGCACTGGGGGGACATCGTCACGCCCGACGGCTACGGCCGATGGCGCCAGGCCGGCCTCGATGTCGAATGGTTCATGGAGTTCGACTTCGGCACCGAGCAGCTCGCACGGCTGGCGGGAAAGCTCGTTCGATACGAACGCCTCGCCGACACAACAGGGATTACCACACCAATCTTGATGTGGTTTCCAACCACTGCCCGTGAGGTCACAGCACGACGGGCACTCCTCGACGCGCTGCAAGGGCTGCGACGCCCGCATCAGGTACCGGTAGCGACCACGCACGCCAATGCAGCACGCGATCCGCTCGACGCGTCAGAAGCGCGCTGGCTGCCCGTTGGAGCCACTCCAACCGCCGGACGCACTGCCCTCACTGACTTGCCCACCTTGTGGCCTCACCTCCCGCCACCGACACCACCGCTGGAAAGCGCCGGACAGCCCGCCATTTCCCGGTCAGATGTAGCGCCTCCACGCCCAACACCACCTGTCCTCTCGGGACATCACATGAAGCGCGCTACTTCGTGATCAGGTGCGGGCGTCGCTGTCACGAACTGGGTATCCGTCCAGCAGAGCAAACAACGCCCTGTATCGCGTGATGTCAGCCGCCAGCTGGCTCAGCTTATCCCGTTGAGCAAGCGCTGCGGCCTTCCAGTCGTCGGTCAAGGCATCGCCCACGTGGAAGACTATGTCGCGGCCGAGTCCCCAGATCATGCTGTTGACCGTCGCGCAGGCCACGGCGAGTTCGTCGATGTCGCAACCCACCCACTGAATGGTGCGAGGATCGCGCCCTACGTCCCGCATGACGTGCGCAACTGCCCGAAAGAGCCCGCCGGTGCCCACCATCGGGTCCTCAACGGCCTGATGTTCCTCCACATCGGACATTCGGGCCAGTAGCGCCGCGATGCACGCGGGGGTGTAGAACTGCCCGCGGGCTTTCAGTGCCGACGCTGGGCGCAGGACCGTTAGCACTGTCCCCAGTAGATCGGTGTCGAAGCGGCGATCCGTACCGGTAAGATCAAGTTGTCGAGCGCGCAGCGCAGCACGTGATACGGCACACGCTTGGGAATTCAGCTCCGTGTCGGCGTCTTCGAAGATCCACGCAATCAGTGGATAGAGCAATGCGGTGATCTCAGGGCGTTCCTGGATAACCGCCCTCCATATCATCCGCGCGAAAGCAAAGAAGTCGTCCGGCGACCATGTGATCATGGCGTCGGTGTTGTCGTTTCCGTGGGAGTCGTTCTGTGGCGCAGCGGCGAGAGTGGAAACCACGGACAGAGGAACATCGAGTCGTCCAGAGCCGTACGACCCATGCCACGCCTTGGCCACCGCCTCGGCAATCTTATGGGCGTGGGCACCGACATCAGTCGGCGGCACTGGTCGGACTGCCGGAGCCTTCTTACGTGCAGCCATGACAACGCGCACTCCCTTCTGACTTTGTTTCGGGAGGAGCGCGAAGCGTGGGCTTGCGGTCATGAGGTCAAGTCGGCCCTGCCGCGGGCCGTTACCTGGCAGTCCCGACGCCATTTGAGCAGGTCAGAAGGGATGACCGGTGACGTATGCCAGCCATGGTGATACCGCGGTAGAATCAACGCTCCGCGCGCCTGTTTGGTGATGCGGTGTTGGATGCCCGGCGGGTGAGTGCCGCACTTCTTCGGAAGTGATCACCCGCCGGGCGCACCTACCTTCATTGCCTGGTTGGTTCTGTCAGCTCAGCAGCCGCTACGACAAGGCGGTCCATCACCATGACGGACTCGTCGGACAGAACGTCAGCGTGTTTCAGCAAGATCTTTCCTAGTCGTGCCACGCAGTCAAGGCGTTCAGCATCCGACATGGTCAACGTCCGTACGACGCCAAGGCTGACAAGTGCTGCGCCTGCTGCCTGGTACCACAGGAACGAGAGTTCCTCTTGCTCGACAATGCAATGCCTCGCCGGTATCGGGGCACCACTTAGGCTTTCGGACATCGATTGTCCCTCCTTGTTGACTCATCTGGCGTGCGAGTGCTAGATGAAGATCAACTTCTTGGGTGCTTAACGCAGATCAGATCGCGAGCGTTGTGAACATGCTGGGGACGCACAGCATCGGTGACCGTCGTGACGGGAAGATCCTCATCCAAGGATTGCGACACACGGTCGAGTCGACTCAGAATCGCGTCTGCGACCTGCAACACCCGCTCCGCGGACTGGTGGGCAGTGTCGAGATCAGCGGCCCATCCCGCGACATAGGGCACGGAGTACGTCAGAGTGTCCACTCCGCACACCGCACTGACGATGCACGCCACGGATTCCGCTTCGACTTCCTGCAGGTGCCGCGGCGCGGTACGGGCACGGGCTTCGTGCTCGCACAGAATGTGGGCTAGTTCGTGCGTGAGCGTCTTGGCCGCCTGAGCTGGCTCCACATCGCCGCGCACGATGACGCGACGCTCGGCAAATCTTGTTACGCCGTAAGCACCGTCGCAGTCGCCGCGTTCGACGGCGAATCCGCATGCCGTGATCTGCTCGGCGACTCCCTCCCAGAGACCAGACGGAGCTTCGCCAGCGAGCTCGACCGGTCGTGGCGGGACGGGTGGCTCGACAGCCGGGCCGCCCTGCAACTGCGAGACGTCCACCACTGGCACGAGCATGAATCCAGACAACTGTGTTGTGGCGACGTCGCCGGTGCTGTTGCTGTCGTCGGTCTGGTCCGCTTCGATCTTGCGGAAGTTTGGCTTCCAGATCTTGATCTTGTGAGTGCCCTTGCGCATGTACTCGTAGCCCGCTTTCTTCCATTCCGACATCGGGCGCACGTCGGTCGCTTGTGGGCACTGCTGCAGGATCATGATCAAGTTGTTAAGGCTGTACCGACGCAGCCACGCCCGTGAGGTAATCAACTGTTGCCAGCCTTCGGCCGTCATCAGCTTGTTGACCCCATCGAGCAATTGCTCGCGGGCGACTGACAGGCGTTCGGTGCGTTGCTCCGGCGACAAGGAGTAACGGGCGGCCTTTCGGCGAGTGGTGGACGCGCGGCGTCCAGAGGTGCGGGTCATCACGGGGACGCTCCAGTTCGTTATCTGCGGTGTTGGTGGTGGAGCGCGTCGCACCGGGAGTGCCACCCGGTGCGACGCAAGGGGTGTATCTGTCCGTTGTGGAACCTGGTTGGTTTCGCGTTCGTAGCGTTACGTTCGGGGTTCGTACATCGGGACCACCACGTGCTTGAAGGCAGTGACATTGGCCAGTCCGTCGGCGTCGTCGGTAAACAACACCGGACGTGCAATACTGCTATGGGTGTGCAATGTGACTGTGTCGCCGGCGAAGCTGTCCAACGCGTCGGCCAGATAGGCAGGGTTGAACAAAAACCGTGCGGTGTCGGTGATTCCGTTGACAGTGGCTGATTGCTCGGGTGCGGCCACTGCGTCGGTGTGCTGATCGAGCACGGGCGCGACTGACACGGATTCTCGGGTGACGGTCACGGCGACTCGCTTGAACTCTGGGTGTTTCGCGTCGAGTACAGCGGCAGCTCGCCGTGTCGCGGCAAGCAATTCCGCACGGTCGAACTGAACCGTTGCGGCCGCCTCACTTGGAATGAGGATCCGATATGTCGGAAAGTCGCCGCAGATCGTACGCACGGACATCGTGATGTCCCCGCACACGAACGACACGGTGTCTGGGTTGCACATGCTGTCGAATCCGATCCGCACCTGGTCACCGGTAAACCGTCTGGCGGTAGCCGCAACTACTTCCCCCGGCACAAGCGCGGACACGTCCTTAGCGGAATGGGCGAGCGACACAGCGGGCAGCGACGCTACAGCCAGCCGGTACCGGTCGGTTGCGGCCATCGTGACGGTGCCAGGTGTGGTCTCCAGATTGATACAGGTGAGGGCGGGCAGGACGTCATCCTTGCCGACCGCGACCATGATCCGTGCCACGTCGCGCGTGAACGCCTCCCGGTCGACTTGCGCGATGGCCGATACGACATCGGGTATCGCGGGATAGTCCTCAGCCGCATAGGCAGTCACAGGAACTGTGTACCCAGCAAGATCAACTACTGGGGTGTCATCGTCAAGTGTGCGCACCGTGACAGGAAGCATGTCCGCGTCCCGCTTGCGGGTGCCCTTGACCAAAGCACCAAGCAGTCTGACTAGTTCAGCGTGATCAACAAGCAATATGCCTGCGCTTCGCACGGTGCCAGACAGGGGTACGGTGATTGTCGTGTCGTAATCGGTGGCGCTGACGGTCAGGTGATCATCACGAGCACGGAGCAAGACGCCACCAAGCAACGGCACAACTGGCCGTTTGGGCACAGCGAGTCCGACAGTGGTCAACGCGTCGACTAGCGCGGCACGCTCAGTGGTGAACCCCAATTGGGTACCCCGACCGGTCAGGGTGTGATCGGTGATCGTCATGGCTCATACTCCATTGGTAGTCGGTACGTGGAACGGGTGGGCGTAGGGCTGGGCTGGTGCTAAGCCGCCGGCGGAACGGAGCGCATGCGGCGCGCTGGCATGTAGTGGCCGACAACGTAAGTGCCGTCGTGCAACGGCGTTAGGTCCATGTGTGGCGCGGGTTCTGAGGGATAAGGCGTGTGCATGATCAGGTGCCCGGCAAGGTCGCTGTCCACGTCATCGGGTACGCGCCGAATGGTGAAGGTGAAGGCGCCCCGCGGGTCACCGACCGAAATGGACACCGTGACGGAGTCTTCCGACTCGTCGGTGTGCACAGCTGCGCTGTTGCACCATGACAATGGGATCCGTTCCGGATCGTGCGGACCGTGCCCATAGTCGGGATCGGTATCAGAGATCGGCTCAAAGTCTGAGCACACGGCACCGTCCGACTCATTTTCATAGCCGTCAACGGTTTGCGTCAGCTCCTCCCCGCACGCCCGGCACCGATGCGTCAGCGCCGCGTCGGCATCGAATTCAAGGGAGACCGCTTCGGGACTATCACTGGACAGCCCGATGGGCTCACCGTCCACATAGAGCACTGCAAACATCGCAACCTCACAGATCCTGAAAGGAAAGTTCAGGAAAGCCAGGGCATCTACGGACCGACGTCGAGCCTGCAGCCCGCGGGTGCCAGAACATCAATAGATGTCAAAACCCACGCGACCGATGCCGCATGCGGGGCACGCAACGGTGTTGCTGGTGTCGTCGATGTCGTCGGCGTCATCGAAGTCCCAAGCGTCGGCGTCGCAGTCGTCAGCATCGAAGTGCCATGAGCCGCCATAGGCCATCCAACGCGCGCCGCACGACTGGCAGCCTGCCGCGCATTGTGAGGCGTCGAACCCTTCCAGTTCGAACACCCAGCCGTCCGTGTCACCATCCATACCGGCCACGCCGACCAGCTCAGCGGTGTAGTCGCCGATTTCGCCGACCAGGTACCACCCTGCGGGCACGATGTAGGACCGGTCGGTGATCTCCCATCGGTCGGCGTAAGCGTGTCCGTACCGGATTGCGCGACTGTCAGCCTCACGTGACCACTGGTACTCGACACCGACCAGTGCGAACGGTCGAAGCACCTGAACTGCAGTCACAGTTCGTCCATCGGACAGGTATGACTGAGATGAGGTCTCACGCAACATCGTGCGCGTGGTGACATAGCCCGCAGCCTGCAGCTTGTCCAGCACGCCAGCAACGGAACGATCTTCCACATCGGGCATGTCTGGTCGTTCCGGCAAGTCTGGACGGAAGTCCGGCAAGCCCGCACGAACATACGGCGACACGGCATAGGCCGGTGAGCCTGCGACCGTGGCGAACGTCAATGCGTCCCGCAACCGCCGTCCCCACAGGTTGTCGGCGTTGTCGATCATGACTTGAATCGTCTCGCATGCGTCTACCGTGAGCGAATAGCGCGACACGGACACGTCAAGAATAGTCATCGCAGACTACCCATCCGTTTGAGTGATTGGTGTTGGATTTACCAGATTTCGAGGTGCCGCCCCGTCGTCCGATAAACCAATCGTAAGCACTTCACATCGAAAACGCAAGGGTTGACCAGGGATTTCTTGAGAATATCTAGACGCACTTGCTTCAAGCTTGAGGAATCACAGTGCGAACAGCCAAGATTTCATCTCGCCAAGAAAGGCCGACAAAGGAAAAGGGAGCGAACAAAAACTACAGCAGAGATAAATACCGTAGTCTAGATATCGTACGTAATTACGCAGCAATTGGGCACCGGTCAAAGCCCGACTCCCTCACCGGCCAGCGCCCTCCTCCACCCGTCATGACTGCCCGTGGGCGCCTGCGGCACCCGTAGTTGGGGGGCGCACCGGAAGTGCACACACCACGGCTGACCTGCGTTGATACTCGTAGTCACACATTCCACTTAAGTGGTAGTCCTACCGGTAGCCCCACAGGAAGCCGGACTGGTATGACCAATGTTTCACTACGGTAGGTCACCGAGGCAAGACGAAAAGTCCCTTCCATGGGTGTTGGCCGCCCTACGGTCCGAGCACAATTAGCTCGTTTGAACTAACCTAAAAGCCTTACAGCGCCGGGCTTGCCCGGCCTGTTACCCGAGCCGTGAGCTGGACGCAACCGGCGGACCGCCTTGGTCTTGAGTGTAGGGGGTTAGTGTGACTACAAGAGATGCCGAGTTGTACATACGCCTGTCGCGAGATCTTCGCCACTTGCTGAGTGGCGATTGGCTAACGGATATTCTATTGGCTCTCAGCTCCGGCCCTTTGCACTATTCTAGTCTCTTGAACGAAATCCAGCGGACCGCGGCCTTCGATCCATGGACGGAGTCTGTTCCTCTCCTGTCCAAGAAAGTGCTCGATCGAACACTGAAGCGCATGGAGGGCCGAGGCCTCGTAGTAAGGCACGAAGAGCCAGCCGTATTTCCTAGATCAGTGACCTACTCATTGTCTCCTGCGGCTCACGACCTCTTGGCCGCTGGAAGCCCACTGGTTGAATGGGCCGAGAAAAACCAGGATTTGATAGCGCCGGTTCGGCGCAGGAACGCCGAACGTCGGCGACGCCGACAGCCAACTGAACGGCAGCACGATGGCCAAGGTGACGAAGGGTGACCCGCGCCGCCCCCGCGTTGTCGATCTCGCCCTTCAGCTGGCTGCGGCATCGCTTGCTGGAGGCGGCGATTGTCCCCTGTTCCGGCGGTGCAAGAGCTCTGCGAGGTTGACTGTCTCAGGAGTGGGCTTCTCCCCTACCTGATTCAGGGTCGTGGTGAGCAACCGGAGGGTGCGTTCAACTGCCTCGACCTGTCCAAGCCTGGCTTGCACGCGGATGATGTCCCTGTAGATGCTTTCGTTGTATGGATTGAGTTTCCTGACTGACTCCAGGAGAGACAGCACTCGTGGAAGGTCGAGTACTGTCTGCTGTCGAATAACAGCACCCAATGCGTCGAGAAGGTCACGGCGAACTGCTTCCCGCGACGCCTCGATCCAAAGAGGACCTAGGTTGGCTCCTAGGTCTCCGCGGTAGATCGTCAGAGCACGTTCAACCACGTCAAGGCTGTGCTCATCGTTGAGCTCGATGAGTGCCAGCGTCTCTCGAAAATGCCAGTAATCCACGTTCACGAGATTGCTGTCCAACTGGTAGCGGCCTTCGTTGCGCATCACGAGATCAGTGACTGCTCCATCGGTGGCGTTGGCTAGCGATCGACGCAGAAGCGACAAGGCGGTGTGTAGCGAGTTGTAGGGCCGCACTGAAGGGCTGTTAGGCCATACAGCGTCGTTGAGCGGTTCGCGGCGCACTCCGCCTGCGTGCAGCGCGAGGTATACGAGTACCTCACGCTGCTTTGGTGTGAGCAGGCTTGTGATGTCGTCGGCAGATGAGTCGCGACGCACCGTTAGCTCCACCGGTCCCAGGATTCGGAGCTCCAGGGGCTTGAGTGCCTCCATCGGCTGCTCCAGCACGCCGGGTTCGTCAAATCTAGGCCCGACTCGCGACAGCTCATTCGAGACGAGGGTTCGGGGTCGTTCTACGGGAGGCGATGTCGCCTTGGGGCCTGAGGCGTTGTTCATCGCCTCAGGCTCCAGCAGGTGGAGCGACTCGAACGCAAGGAGTTCATCGAGCAGTGCTGTGCTGTCGAACGCATCCGTATGGTCTCCTCGCGGCTCGTTGCCAGGCACGTTTGGCAAGACCGGCGTTGACGACTCCGTGCCTTCCGCATTGTGCAGCAGAGCAAGGAGATCGCGGAGATCTTCGGCCGACACGTTGTACAGGCGACTTCCGGCAAGTGCATCTGCCGGTCCCGGGCTAGCCGCAGTGACAGTGCCGTCCTCGCGGACGCGTATGGTGGCTCCTGGACGCCACTGTCCAATGAGGATGCCCGAGATGCAGAGAGTGGATCCGTTGTCCAGGACTGCTTGAAGCCGACGTTCCGCATGCGGCGTTGATTTGCCTACGAGTACGTGGATGGGCGGCAGTTCGACGCCGTTCTCGTTCTCGACCAGTCTGGCAAGCAGAGTCGTTTCTAGCTCGTCAAGAGCAGCGTCCAATGTGGGCACTACCACTATCGGCGTCGGGAAATCGTCGATGACCTGGCCACCAAGGACGGAGTTGACGTCAGGTTCGGCAATGAGGATCCGCACGCCCCTGCGCTGCTTCTGGATCGTGAGCACGTGGAGAATGAGTGCCCTGGCAGCAGCAGAGGCACCGGGACCGACAAGGCCAAGTCCGCGTGCTGCCGCAAGGTTCAGTGCAGTCTCGCGACCATTACGGACACCGATCAGTATGGCGTCGGTCGGGTCACCTGATTCATGAGCCGGTAGGACTTCTCGGATCCGATCGCAGGTCGATGTCGTCATGTCGTCGGACGCGAGTTCGACCGGCATTGCGGGCGGGCACGCGGTACGAAGGGCGCGAACGACTGGTGCAATGGACTCTTCGAGGTCATCTCGGTCACCGCTGCCGATTCGGTAACGGCGGCGGCGCAAAAGGTGGGCGGAAGCGACAGCACTGGCGACGAACGCGGCGAGTGCGAGGCTGACGTAGGCGCCGGTGGCGAGGTCAATTCCTGGTCCTGCCTCAGCGTCGTTGTTTGCTGTTTCTTGCTGGCCTGCTGGCGTCGTTGGCTGGGTAGTTGGTGTCTGTGGGGTCGACGGTGGAGGCGAAGGAGGGCCGTCGGCAGAGCCCTCTGGGGTGCTGGGGACATTTTGTTCTGGATTGAGGGCGGGAACATGTGCGGTGATCTTCCAGCCCGGCCGGATCAATCCGGGTTTGGTCAGTACTCGTCCGTCGGGCTGGATGACACCACGGTTTTGTGCCCACAGTTCTGGCCACCGGTTGCCGCCGCCAGGGCCGTAGATGCGTTCGGCGATCCGCCACAGGCTGTCGTAGATCCCGTTCTGCGGGAGCCGAACTTCCTCGGTGACCTGAACCATTCCCGCCGGTGCCGGTGCCGGTGCCGCTCGATCGATCACCAGGCTGGTGTGCTGTACAGGGGCCGGCAGCTGAGCCACAGTATGCGCGGCCCGGCCGGGTGTCAGCGGGGCGGTTACCGCGACCCGCGCGAGATCACTCGCCAAGGCGGCGCTGGCCGTTGCCGCCGCGGTGTAGGGGGTGCGGTTGCCGAGTAGGGTCAGCACGATAGTGCCGATCAGAGCCGCAGCGAGCCCGTGCAACGGACCGGGCGCGCGAACCTGCGGCCAGGTGATCCCACGCGCCGCGTCGACCGCGCAGCGCAAGACGTCAACCGTGAAGAAGAACCAGACGATCCAGCACAACACCGTCATGCTGTCGAGCAGGAACTGCGGGCTCATCGGGTTAAGCAGCGTCGCCTGGATTTCGTCCCAGGTTGGCACGTGGTCGGGCAGGGGCCAGCCCACGAAGTGCGCCAGCGCCCAGGGCAGGCCGGCCACGAGAGCCACCAGGACGACGACAGCGAGCACACCGCGGACGACGCGGCCAGCGAACCGGAACGTGGCTGCCAGCACCCACCAGGTGGGACGACCCGTGCTCGGTGGCCGTGTCGGACTCCGGTGCGAAGGGTGTGATGGTGCGGTCACAACGTACTCGATTCCTTGGTAGAACAGGGTCTATCGCTTGATGCCGACGCCCCTGCCAGAACGGGCGACCGACGTCATGTCACCTCCGCTGGAACGCGCGCAGACGCATCCACCGTGTCGGTGTGAGGTACGGCGGGTTCTGCCGGCGTGGATGCCTGCCTGGCCGTCGCTGTCCTCGCTGTGATCGGTCCTTGACTTGTGTCACTCTTAGCAGCCGGCGCCCCAGCAGCTGACCGCTTGCGTTTGCTGCGGGTCGTCTTACGGCCCTCAAGCCATCGTGTGAGATCGGAAGCCGGTAGGTCGGTGAACCGCGCCAATTCGTCGATGCCAATGACGTCCCTGGCTGTAGCGAGTACATCGCCGAGTTCTCGATCGATGTCGTCGAGTTGCTCGGCAACCGCGGCTCGACGCTGTGCCAGCTCGCCGATCCGCTTCGCCGCAGCGGTTCTCCGCGCGCTCCGGGCCGAGTCAGCCTCCGCGACGCGGCGTTCGATCTCTTTAGTCGTAGCCATCCCTGGTCTCCTTCTCCCCTTGATACGCTGCAGCGGTTACGAACGACGTGGCGCGGTCATAGGTCTTCGGTTTGAACGCTTGATATCCCGCGCTGTGGTTGTGCTTGTCCGGAGGCTGTGACGGTGATCGAGTCGATGCCGATCAGACCAAGCAGTTGAGTGGGCTGGCTGATCGTGACGGTGACGTGTACCACGTTGCCGGCAACAGTTACCGTGCCGCTCCGACCGGCAGCTGACAGGAAGTTCCGCGCGGCGCTGCTCGCCTGGTCCGGGGACAGCCGGAGGGATCCGTCGGTACGGTAGGCGGCCAGGTCGATCTGTTGGGCTCCGGCTCGGGCAGCTTCCTGTGCCTGTCCTAGCGCTTGGACTTTCGCTGCTAGGGCCAGGCCGCCGTCGAGTACGAGACCGGCGAACAGAGCGGCAGCAGTGGTAATGCCCACGACAAATGCGGTGACCTGACCGCCTTCGGTCTTCCTGAGTTGACGCCAGGTGTGCAGTAGGGCGACGGACGGCGTGATCATCGGCTACCTCTGCTATCTGCGAGGGCTGCGGTACCCGTCGAAGGGCCTCCCCTGTATAGGTCCACTGGGGAGGTGAAGGTTGCCTCGAATCTGCGAGATCCAGGGACGCCAAGAAGTGCAAGGTCACTCAATCCGACGCTGCAAGACACGGTGACCGTGACAGACGATCCCGGCCGTAGTCCTTGCGTATCTGTGGACACGGACAGCGACTGGCACGTGATACCAGCGGAGGCTAGCGCGGCATCGGCGGTGGATCGTGCGCTAGCGGTGGCCTGGGAAGGGGTTCGGGCGAGAGAAGCCGCGCGAGCAGCTTGGTGCGCAACATCGGTGATGCGCAGCGCAGTTTCGGCGAGCCTCCCGCAAAACACCACGAACAGCAGCGACACAATCAGTAGAGGCGTGAGGACGGTGAGCTCGGCCGCAGCGGATCCGCGTTCATCCATACGCAAGACGGCGATTTGACTGCTGGCGGAGCTTCGGCCTGCCGCCCTCAGGTGGCAGGACGTCATGGTCTCGCTCCGTCCTGCGCTGTCGTCCACTTCTCGACAGGTCCAACTGCTTCGGCGGTTACAGAGAGCGTGATAAAGGGAAGGATATTCGTGGCAGTCCCACTGACGGTAACTGATGCTTGTGTCTGTCCACGTTCGGCACTGACACGGGTTCCTTGCAACGGACCGCTGCCCAGTTGCGAGAGGATTCGCTGGGCTTCGGCGGTTCCCGCTGGTGCGCTTCCACCGTCTACCCGTGTGGCCGACAGTGCTTGTGACGCTGCGGCTTGCGCAATGTGATTGGCGTGCATGTAAAGCGCGAACTGGGCGACGAGCAGAATCAAGAGAAGTATTGCGGGCATGGCGATGACGAGTTCGGCTGTGACCGCACCCTGCTGGTCCGCGCGCATTCGTTGTGCAACCAAGCGTGACGTGTTCGTCCTACATGGACACCGCACAGCGTTAAAGTTGTTGTTGTTGTTGCTGCGGCGTAGTCGAGACATCGTCGGGAACCGCCTTAAAGTGTTATTCCGTTAGCTTTTTCCGTCACCTTCACCACGATGATGGCGATCGCTGCGAGAGCAAGGGCAGCGAGCAAAGCAGTGACAACAACAGCTTCCGTGGAATAGCCGTGCTCCTCCTGACGCAGTCGACTAAGCTCGGCGCGGACGCGGGTAAGGATCAAAAGAACTTCGGTGAACATTCGACTCTCCATTGTGGATTAGAGGATGATGGAGTCAGCGGGTCTGTTGACGTTCACAAGGCTCCGAGGACTTGGGCGAGTGCGGGATAGCCGATCATCACGAGAAAGGCGGCGAACAACAGGACTACAGGAAGGCTCATTCGTTCGGTCGCGGCTTGGGCCTCGCCTTCAGCGTCGGTGAGTTCGCGAGTACGGAGCGCTGACGCCTTGGCCGCAAGGCTGGCTCGAACCTTCGCGCCTTCGGTGCCAGCCAGGCTGACCGATGCGGCCAATTCAGACAGCTGTGGAACATCGAGCTCGGCACCCAGTTGCTTGAGGGTGGACCAGGGAGTAGCGCGGGTAAGTCGAGCGGTCATGAGCGCGTGACGTAGCTGCTGGATCGCCCAGCCCCTGCCGATAGTGGCCGCGTCGGACAGTGCGCCGTCGACACCAGCTCCGCCGGCCAGCAGTACCCGCACCAGGTTGAGATAGGCCGCGAGGGCATAGCGGAAATTCGATCGGCGTCGCTCAGCTTCTTGTCGCACCGTGACATCCGGAATCATGAATCCTCCGGCTGCCAGCACAACGCTGGCGACAGCTGGAAGTTCCCACGACAGACCGATGTCCGCGACCGCGAGCAAGACCTGGACCACGAGTGGCAGCAGCAGTCCGGTGACAGCCAACGTGGCTTTGTCGGCCAGGTGCTGTTCAGTTGTCTTGCCAGTAACGGCGAGATCGCGCCGAAGCCGTTGGGATGGCAATCCCAGCGCTGTCAGGGGTCTGACAAACAGGCGCCCGACGCGCAGGGACCACCCGCCGTCATCGGTGATCAGGATGGGCGACGGGGCTGCCGTCCCGCTCAGCTGGTCCATCAATGTATGCAGTGCTGGGCGCGGTGGAAATAGCCACACGATCAACGCCCACACGCCAAGACCCAGCCCGGCACCCCACATCAACCCAGCGACGATCATGGTCGAGCCTCCTCGGCACCGATGCCCATTTCTGGTGGTGCGCCGATGGCGGACAGCTCGGTCAGGATCCTGTCCGGTGTGCGTACCCGTGCGATCCGAGCCAGCCACACGAAGGAGGCTGTGAACAACAGCCCGACGAGCAGCAGCATCAACTGGCCGCTGAGAGAGTCGTACGCGGCAAGATAGCCGCGGTTGAGCACAACCAGACCGACCGCGAAGGTCAACGTTGTGATCACGATGACCCGAACGCTCGTCCGTGTCCGAGCCCGACCAGCTTCAACACGCATACGCATCGATGCTTGGTCACGAGCTTCCACAGCCAACTGGCCAAGGAGGTCCGCGAGTTGTCGGGCGTGGTGCTCTGCTGCCAGCACTAGCGCGGAGATCACCAAGTCGGCAGTAGGGTCACGTAGTTGATCAGCAAGCCGATGCAGTGATGGCGCCAGACGCTCGCCACGTTCCAGCCGAACAGCAAGCTCTGTGATCTCATCCCGGATGGCGGCAGGCGCCGCGGGCGCGGTCGCGAGAATGGCCTGCTCTAGTCCGGCCGCCGCGACCAGCACATCGCGTAGCATTTCTGTCCACGATGCGATCGCCTCGATGCGGTCGCGTTGACGCTGATGGTTGGAGTTCCCAGCAAGGATCCGTGGCAGGCCACCGACGGCAAGCGCGGTTAGGATCGCGCCAACCACCCAGCCTGTGACGATCCCAACGATGAGACCGGTGAGAACGGCGACAACTAGTAACCGCGTCCATCCGCGCGGTCGGCTGGTGAGCCACGTACTCCAACGCAACGGTGATGCACTGCGGCTGGATGTCCCGCGCAATCCGAGCCAGACCAGCAGGACGCCAGTAGCTACGCCAGCGGCGAGCAACCCTAGCAGCGCGGCGGTGGAGGTCATGGTCGCCACCACCCGTCTCGACGGTTGGTGAGACTCGGGTCGTATCCAGCGGCGACAAGGTGGTCGACGGTCTCGGCTCGCAGCGGCGCGCCTGGTACGGCTCGCAAGTCCTCGTCGGGGCGCCACACCTCGTTGCTCACGATTTGCCGATCATCCGCGTCGACGACTTCTCGGATCGAGGACACGACGCGCTGCCCGGGTTCGTCACGCGGCTGCTCAAGGTGTACGACGAAGTGCAACGCGGAGGCGATCAAGAGATTGGTCGCCTCCAACGGCAGCCTCTCCGGGCCTTGCACGGCGTAGCCCCCGAGCTTCACGAAGGCGCCTTTGCTCGTGCTCGCGTGCACTGTGCCCATCGAGCCGTCGTTGCCCATGGACATGGCGTTGAGCAACGGGAGCACTTCGGGGCCACGGACCTCTCCGACGATGACGCGGTCGGGAGACATGCGCAGCGACTGCCACACCAGGTCCGACAACGACACCGCACCGCGGCCTTCGATGTTGGCTTCGCGCGCCTGCAGCGCAACCACATCGGGATGCGCGGCATCCTCACCGAGCCCCAACTCGAACACATCCTCGATCGTGATCAATCTTTCGTATCGAGGGATAGCTGAGCCGAGACCCCGCAACAAGGTGGTCTTGCCCTTCGCGGTACCACCGCTGACAAGAATGTTCTTCCTCGCACAGACAGCGGCTGCCAGGAACGACGCGAGCGCACGATCGATAGTGCCGTTCTGCTGCAACTGAGCGAGGGTAATACGTTGGAAACGATGGCGGCGGATCGATACAGCCGGCCGGGGAGTCACTGCCATCACGGCGCTGACGCGTTCTCCACCAGGCAGTTGGAAGTTCACGATAGGACTTGCACGATCGAATCTCCTTTCCTCCACTCCGGACCGAGCTGCCAGGTCCCGGATAAGATCCACAAGTTCGTCGTCCGAGCCCACAACCGGCGGCATTTGGGCTCGCGTGCCATCAGCGTAGCGCACGAAGACCCTGTCTCCAGTCACGTGAATGTTCTCAATCGACGTGTTGGCAAGCAACGGCTGCAAACCAGCTAGGCCAAACATTTCGTCCAGAATGGAGGTCAGCACTTGCTGTTCCACATCTGGATCCAGGAGCGCAGTCGCACTGTCTAGATTGTTCATCTCGTCTTGAGCATGAGCGTCGGCTGCACGGGCCAAGACCTCCTCGGCTATCTGTCGGCGTTGCTTGGCGCCCATGGTTGGGCGTCCAGCGTGTTCGTCGGCCTTGATGCGTTGGGTCAGCTCGGCGGCCAGTTCGGCCCTCAGGCGATCCTTGAGCCGCTTGACGGCTTCACGTTCCCCTGCCGGTCTATACGGCAGGTCATGAGGACCTGGAAGTTGTTCGCGAGGCTCAGGTTGCGCCGCGAGCAAATCTGAATGGTTCAGGGAGGTTCCTGCCGTCCCGGGTGGGTTCATGAGACTGCTCCGTTCCGCGGAGGCGCAGGGGCTCGCTGCGCGTCGTCTCGGGGTGCCGAGAACTCGTGCATGGACGCTCGATCTTGTGGCAAGACACCGGTCGACGGATGGTGTCCAAACGTGTAGACAACCTGCGCGATTCGGGAAGCAGCGTGCCCCAATGCTGATCGCATTGGTGTATGCCTGGACCTATTTCGTCCACTAAGGACATGCGCGCCCTTGTCGTCGCGAGGAACACGGCCCAGCACGGGTATACCCAATACCCGGGAAACCTCTGTCGTGGGATGTCCGTCGCCGACCAGAACAAAGCAAGGCTTTCGGGACCACTGTCGAACGACATGCAACTTGACCGCAACATGGGCGAGCGCGTCGTCTTGCGGGCGAGCGACAAGGATCATCGCATCGGCGGCACGGATAATGGGCATCGCAGACGAGTCCGGATCGGCTCGGCCACAATCGACCAGGACAGCGACCCCGGGATGATCCGCGGCCTGTCGCAACGCGGCGGCACCTGCAGAGGTCAACACCGACAGCGCCTTGTGGGCCTGTTCCGCGCCAACCGGGCCGACTACAACGTCCAAGCCGCCTGGTAGTTGCTGGCTATGTTGCCGTAGTAGCGCAGGTCCGCTGCCGCGGCGCGCTGCCGCGGCAAGGCTCAGCAGCCCAGGCGACTCCTTCAGTCGGAAACGCGCGGCCAAGTCCCCGCCCGCGGGATCGGCTTCGACCATGATCGGGGTCTCCTGCACCGGCCATCGGGCGGCGATCGCCGTGACCATCGTGGTGACACCGGGAGATCCTTTGAGGGAGCAAAATGCGGCAAGCATCAGCTTCCTCCTGCGATGATGACGACGCTCATTTGGCCTGCAGGCGCGGTCGCCAGTGCACGTGCGTCTACATCAGACAGTTGCAGCGACAACACTGTGGTCTGCTCGGTCTCACGGCCGCTGATGCCCGTGACGACTGCGGTCCAAGAAGCGGCCTGAATGCTGGTAGTTCCTGCCTGACTAGTCGTCTGGGGTGCACTGAACACTTGTACGGTGGCTCCTGCCGACAGCTCGGGCGGGAACTGACCTGCCTTCAGCCCCACCGCCGCAATGGCCATGCCTTGCGTGGGGACGCGTGTCGGCCCGAGGGAACCTCGCGTGAGCACCGCTCCCACAGGCATGCCATAGGCGACCGGCTGACCGACTACAGTGGACGAAGCCGACGTGGGAATCAGGTCAAGCCCTGAGTCCGAAGCCATTTGCGCCTGTCCCAGGTCGGTTGTAGACAGTGACTGACCGGCGGCTACCGGGCGGGCCAACACGAGAAACGACTCACGTTCGCCGAGTTGCATTGCGGTGACAACGCCGCCGGTACCGCAGAGAACAACGATCAGTAGTCCCAGCAATAGGTATGGCACGCTGCGCCCGCGTGATCTACCGGTCACTCGGGATTGGAGTTTTCCTTTCTTGTCAGCGCCTGCCCATGACTGGAACGCTGCCTCACCGTTCTTGGTCGGATCCTGCACGGCCGACAGACCTGAGGTACTCACCACCAACCTCCTCCAGACATGGCGGTATCGCCACACGTCGAATCGGATGTTCCGACGTGAATTCGTTGCTCAGCGCAATTTTTCGTTGTGTACACGCCTGACATTCGGGCGTGCTGTTCGTCTCAGCCAGTCGCGATCGCTTGCGACTCCGCGACACGGACCGCGATCGACCCAGTGGTCGTCATGTTGGGGAACACTCCCGACTGGCCGGCACCAGACCAGGTAATCGTCCAGCTGATGGTCGCTGTGACGGCAAACGCCTCGCTTCGTTGGCCGGCCGACGAGATCCGATAGACGTATCCGCAGTCGGGCGATGCGCTCTTGGGGTCGGCGCCGGGCGGGAATGGCGTTCCAGGGCCAGCACAAGTCACCGAATTGCCGTCGCCCATGGCCCACGATACCGAGGCGGGCCTAGCGATGGCGATCACCGATACTCCAGGCACCGCAGCCGTCGCCGACACGTCGCGCCACGTCCCTCGTTCCAGCCAAAGCCACGTAGGAAGGTTCACCAACTGATCGCCAGCGGGGTTGGCATGGATTCTTGGAGCGGGCAACCGCAGACGGGCACGCGCTGCCCGCGCCAACTCTTCGGGTGAGGGTGGTGGTGGAGCCACGCCTCCCAAGGCAACCCATTCAGGATTGCTTCCCTCACAGGCTTTCAGGTAGTAGTGATGTCCTGTTTGCAGTGGGGGAAGAAATCCTCCCGCAACGTTCGCCGCCTCACTCTCAGGACTCATCTGTGCGTACGAGCACACCGGGGCCCCGCCGCCAGTGGACGAGCCTGCGCCGCCACTTCCGCTTCCACCAGATTGCCCACCGTTACCTCCGGATCCGGCGCCTAGCTCGCATCCGGGTTGTGGATGTTGACTGCAGTTGACGTTGCCCCATCCGTTGTCGGCCATGGCCGGTGTGGCCCCAGCGGTGACAACGACGCACGCCGCTAGGACTGTTCTTGTTCGTCTTAACACGTGCCCACCCCCATCACGGCGAACCGTGTGACCATCCATGCTCCCGAAGGCTGCCGTTTCACTTCGGCAGTGATCGATTGCCGGCCACCTGGCTCGGCATTCAGCAGTTGACCGTCCTTTTTGTACTTGAGCCAGTCGCTGCTGTCCCCACAGTCGGAGATCATGACCGTCGTTGGGTCTTCTTTCGGCTCCATGCTGGACACCGTTGGCTGGTTCCTTGGCGCCCCTTTAGTGACAACACCGTTGAGGTTGTCAGCGTGCAGACTTCTGGTGATGACGCCAAGAGCCGGCTCGACCGCATGGTCACGGAGCCTGGGTGCTTGATGGTCCGATGTGGTCGCAGCGGCGGCCATGTCTTGCCACATACCAAGATAGGCGGCGATCGCCTGCCGGCGTGCCCGATCTACTGGAGACGCAGGCCCGGACGGCGATGTGCCTGTCGCCGAGACCGGCGCCGTGGGATCGACGATTCCAGGTGCTGGCGCGGGTTCGGGCGATGTCGTTCCGGTGCATGCCGTCACCATGATCATCACCATGGTGACGACACCTGAAGCACGACCTGCACGCAGACCGCGCGTGCCGCCGATTCCACCCACATTGACCCCCTCAAGATCATCAATTGTTTCCGCCCCTACTGTGGTACACCTCACGTCTACCCCGCGTCCCCTAGGCGACTGCAAGGTCGCCATGTGGGGACACGACAGTCGCAAAGGGACATTTTGGCGGTTTTCACTCGATCGGGCTACAAATCGACAGCTCAGATGGCAGTCGGTAGTACCGTCGTCCTTCTAGCGGGGTGGCCGGACGCTCACCTTGGGGAGTCGCCAACGGCAGCCGTGACGTTTCTGCGGCGGAAATAAGCAGGTTCGCCGGTCCTCAGACAACCAACCGAGTAACAGAGTCTCGATGGGTCACAGCTCATAGGGGCAGGTCGAAGCCACGATCGTATTCCGCGCACCGGTGGCATAGACGCTCCAAGGTTTGGATGGCCATGAACGTAACCATGTACGCGGCGTTCGTTGGAGCCTTGGCGGGCTTAGCAATGTGCCTTGTTGTGGGCTGGTACATCGAGGTGACCCAAGCCGAAGTACAGGAGGCCCGCTCCACCTACATCGATCGTTTCCAGACGTGGCGGCAGGGCAAAGCCCAAAATGTTTCCTCGCCACTTCGAGTGGGATGTTTGGACGGCCACGTGCGCGGCAGTCTGGCCGTCCTGGGCGCCGAAGTTTTTCTAGCTGGAGCGTTCGCGATCTTGGCAACACGCGTGTATCCCCCGCTGGTCACGGTGGCCATGTGTTGGCTGACCGTGCTTGGCGGCGCGGCAGCTCTTGTCGACACCATCGCCCAGCGGCTCCCCAACATCTTCACAGGATCGGCATACGTCGGCGTGACTGTGGTGTTTGCCGTCCAAACACTTGTGGTTGATCACAATGCAGCGTCGTTCCTCCGCGTGCTCCTGAGCGGTGCTGGCCTCGCCGCCTTCTACCTGCTTCTGGCGGTCATCAGCCAGGGTGGGCTTGGATTCGGAGACGTCAAACTCTCCGCGAGCGTTGGCACCGCCTTGGGTTGGATCGGCGTCAGTGCAGTGTTCCAAGCAACTCTGCTCGGATCGATACTTGCGTGTGCAGCGCTTGCGGTACGTCGAAGCCGCCGGAACGATCGGCTCGCGTTCGGCCCGTTCATGTTTCTCAGCGCGCTGCTCGTCCTCGCTTGGGCTCCGTAACTGCTCAGCCTCGTGGTACAAGCTCAAACTCGCACCGCCCAGCATCGCACTCCTTCGAGTGACAGCCTCCACCAGCGACTTGTATCGGCGAAGGATGGCCCTACTGTGAGGCCAGAGCGCCAGACCGGTGCCGTGGCCAAACAGGGGTGGCCCATGATTGATCAACTCGTCAGCAACGCCACATTGTCCGAACTGGACACGCTTCACAGGCGATTCACTGCGACGGAACCAACTGTCGACGTGGACGACTCTCTGGAGCGCGCAACCGCAAGCGCCGCGTACATCCTCATGAGCTTGGTGTCGGCGCTCAAGACCCAGCATGCCGGGAGTACCGAGGACGAAGTAGAGGAGCACGTCCAGAAGGCAATCTGGGAAGTAGACATATTGCGCTCGAACTTGGGTGCGTGAAGACAGCTGTTTTCCAGGATCGTTGTGAATTTGCCGACTGCGACCGGGATCCATAGCGGGGACAGGACCCACCAACCACGACCAGTCGCTGCTGCCGAGTGATCCGGGGCGGTCCCTGTTGGGGTTAGCTCGCCGCACGGCATCCCGAAGGCGATGTTGTCGTTGCCGTTCGTAGACGACGCCACGAATGGCCGCACCGGTAGGGCAGGTGCCGTTGTGTCAGCCACCAAGGACCACCTCCTGGGCGGCCCGAGCGAGGGGACGCGGTGGAGAAGGACGGCAAGGAGTACAAGGCTAGCAAGATGACGAACTTCACCCGGGTGTTCGGCGGAGGCGCGAGACCAGTGAGCGAACAGGCCGGAATTCCATTGGACACCGCGAAGTCCGTTGTCGAGGCATTCGACCGACGGTACCCGGGAGTGGCGGCCCGGTCCCGCAAACTCCAGTACACCGCGTCCCGCGACGGGTCCATCACCACACCCAGCGGGCGACGCCTACCTGTCGACCCGGCTCGGGCCTACTCGGCGTTGAACTACGAGATCCAGTCCACCAGCCGGGACGTGACCTGTCGGGGACTCATCCGGCTGCACAAGAAGGGATACACGCCCTACCTCCGGCTGCCCATCCACGATGAAGTCGTGACGTCGCTCCCAGCGGCGAAAGCGGAGTGGGGAGCCCGCGAGATCGCCCAACACATGGCCGAACAGATGGGGCCAGTGCATATCGACACCGAATATGAGATCGGCCAACGCAGCTGGGGATCGCTGTACGGCGCCGACTACTGACTGTCATCCTATTGCAAAGAGGCCGGCGCGGCACTTGCTGCACTGACCTCTTTGCATGAGCACTTCAAGGCAACTGCACGCCCAGTTCGGCAATGATCCGGGAACTGGCGTCGGCCTTATTATCGCCGCCAACACCAAACACAATTTCGATGTCGAGCTCTTCGCAGATGTCGGCTTCGGAGATTGAACCTGCGTCGCGCCGATCGCCTCCATTAGCAAAGACAAGTCGAGCAGTCGGATATTCATCACGGACCGCAGACAGTGTTTTACGAACCGTCGGATCGTCATCGACTGAGAGGATCGCCTGGTCGACGACACCAACGCTCGACGCAACTTCGAGGCGGTCCGCCTCATTGATGATGACTCATCCCTTCTTGAGCACCTGCTGACGGTCGTTATTCACAATGACTACTAGCGTCGCTGTCGCTGATCAGGGTGGCTTGCCTTTCATCGCGCTTTCCCTTGCCAGCCCGCGACAGTCGCAGAAGATGCTGACGGAGGCGGCTGCTGCCCTTGGCGATCGGCCGTGGGGCGCGGGACTGCTCGGCTTCGCGCCGGACGAACTGCGGGACGCGCAGACACGGTTCATCCTCGAGACCAAACCGACGTGCGCGATCATCGCCGGTGGACGGCCTGCGCTGGCGAAAGAGCTCGAGGAATCGGGCATCAGCACGTTCCTGCACGTGCCGTCGCCGGCCCTGCTGCGCCAGTACCTCACTTCTGGCACACGCAAGTTCGTTTTCGAAGGCGCCGAATGCGGTGGCCACATCGGTGCCCGGACCAGCTTCTCCCTGTGGGAAGCGCAGTTGCAGGTCGTCGACGACTTCCTGACCGACAACCCGGCCGTGGCGGCGTCGGAGCTGCAAATGTTCTTCGCCGGTGGTATCCACGACGAACGTTCTGCCGCCATGGTTGCGGCTATGGCAGGCCCACTGGCTGCCCGTGGCGTACAGGTGGGATTGGTTATGGGCACTGCCTACCTGTTCACTGAGGAAGCCGTCACCAGCGGCGCCATTCAGCCGCTCTTCCAGCAGCGGGCGGTCGAGGCCACCACGACGAGCCTGCTGGAGACAGCGCCGGGACTGGTCACCCGGTGCCTGCCGTCCGCGTTCGTCGACGAGTTCCACACGCTGCGCGCCGAGTTGGAACAGGCCGGTGCGGCGAACCGGGAACTGTGGGACCAGTTGGAGGTGCTCAACGTCGGAAGGCTGCGCATCGCCAGCAAAGGCCTGCGCCGCCAGGGTGATGAGCTGGTCGCGGTGGACGACACCGCCCAGGCCGCGGAAGGACTCTTCATGGCCCACTTACTCGAAAGGCGCGCCATGCGGGTGTTGTGCACGGTCAACGCCACCCCTTCCCACGTCCGGAAGTTCATTCCGCTGGCCAGGGCGATGATGGACGCAGGCCACGAGGTGCTGATGATCACCTCGAAGGCGATAGCCCGTTGCGCGGAGAACGGTTCGCGATTGACCCGGCCATGCCGGACGCCCACCACTGGATGTGGATGCTGCACGGGGCGGCCGCGGCGGCGGAGGCCGCGGGCGAGCAGGTTCACCGTACCGCGCTGGATCCAACCGATCTGCTCAACAAGGTGTTCGCGGCGAGGGGATGGCGGGAACTGTTCGTCCGAGTCCTCGAGATCGCGCGCGCCTACCGTCCGAACCTGGTGCTGCGGGACGACCTCGACTGCTCCGGGTACGTCACCGCTGAGGTGCTGGAGATCCCGCACGTGGCGATGTCCGGTGGGCCGACGATCCTGCTCGACCCGCAGCGTCTGGCCGACCCGCTGGCGGCGCACGGGACGAAGTTCGGTCTCTCCACCTCCGGACACGGCCTGTACGGCTATGGGCGGGTGGACTACGTTCCCACCGAATACGACTTCATGAAACACGAGTGGCCGCAGGTGTTCCGGTTCCGGCAGCCGGTGCTGACCCGTCCCGGCGAACGACTGCCGTCCTGGATCGCGGACCTACCCGCCGATCGGCCGTTGGTGTTTGCGGCCATGGGCACTGGCGTGCCGATGTACGCGGCCTTGCAACGGGATGGCGTACAGCTGCCGTCCACAATCGATCCACGCGCCCGGTTCCGGCTTGTCCTGGACGCCTTGTCCCAGCTCGACTGTGTGGCCGTGGTGGTGACAGGTGGTATGGACGTCAGCGACCTGCCACGGGCCGATCACGTTCATGTCACCGACGCCGTGCCTCAGCCATTGGTGCTGGAGATCGCGGATCTTTTTCTGACACACGACGGCTACAACGGGATCCGCGAGGCGCTTCGCTCCGGCGTACCGATGGTGGCGTACCCGGAAGGATATGACCAGGTGCACAACTCTGCCCGGATTGCCGAACTGGGACTCGGTGTGACCGTGGACAACTCGCCGGCCGACGCGGTGGTGGAGGCCTGTGACAAGGTTCTCGCCGATCAGAGCTTCCGCACCCGTGCCCGGACCGCTCGCCAGCACGTCCTGGCTTTGCCCGACGTGCACAGCGCCCCGGCGATGCTTGAACAATTCGTCCAGACCAACAGCTACAGATCATGAAAGGCCAGGGTTGATCTTGTCCTTGGGCGGCGTGTCCTCCTCGATCCTGATCGATTCATGATCTACGCAGGGATGGATGAGGTACGCGGATGGAGGTGGCCTTTCCGAGCGGGGCAGGGCCACACGCGAAGCTGTCCGGTTGCAGGCGGCCCAATGGTTCGCCCAGGACGTGCCGGCCGCCGAGATCGCCCGCAGACTGCGGGTATCCACCAACGCGGTCTATACCTGGCGGCGTCGATGGCGTGCCGAGGGTGAGGCAGGGCTGGCGTCGAAGGGACCGGGCGGATCGTCCTGCCGGCTGGACCAGCCACGACTGGACAGGCTGGCCCAGGCTGTGGAACAAGGCCCAGCCGTGCATGGGTTCGGCGAGGATCAGCGCTGGACCCTGGCTCGGGTCGCCGATCTGATCGCCCGGCTGTTTCACACCCGCTACACGCTGCGCGGGGTGTCGTATCTGCTGCACCGCATGGGGTTCTCGCCACAAGTACCCGCCCACCGCGCGATCGAGCGCGACGAGCAGGCGATCGCCACCTGGCGGCGGGAGGTATGGCCGGCGGGAAAACGGTAGCGGCGCAGCAAGGTGCTTGGCTGTGTTTCGAGGACGAGGCCGGGCAAACGCTGCGCCCGCCGAAAGCCCGCACCTGGGGCCGCCGGGGCCAGACACCACAGATCCCGGTGTCGGGCAAGGGTTCGGGCCGGGTATCGGTCGCCGGGCTGGTATGCGTCCGGCCCGGACACCGGCCCCGGTTGATCTACCGTGTCCGGACCCACCGCGGCCGCAAGGGGGAACGGCGCAGCTTCGCCGAAACCGACTACGCCGCCCTGCTGGACGCCGCACACCAGCAGCTCGGCGCCCGGATTGTGTTGATCTGGGACAACCTCAACACGCACACCAGTCACGCGATGCGCAAACTGGTCGCGGCCCGCGACTGGCTACACGTGATCCAACTCCCGCCCTACGCCCCGGACCTCAACCCGACCGAGCACGTGTGGTCCCACGTCAAACGCAACCTCGGAAACCTCATCGTGCACGGCATCGACCAGCTCACCGCCATCGTGAAGAACCGACTCAAACGCATCCAGTACCGACCCGGGCTGATCGACGCGTTCTTCGCCCACACCAGACTGAACCTCGAACCACAACCGCCGTAATCCTGGCCTTTCAAGATCTGTAACCTAGATCCACCGTTGATCTTGGGTTGTGATCATGGTGGTGGCAGCAGTGGTAGTCGAGCGGGGGCTGCCGATGTGAATGGGAGGGAACCGCGCCACGAATCTAGCAACACCCCTTGCCATGTGGAGTCAGAGCAGTCATCGTGTGGCGGATCGGTTCGAGGTGCCGCCTGTCCAAGACCGAGGTTGCGTTGCTCTGGAAGACCTCTTCCCTCTTCTCCGGTGAAACAGGCGTTAGTCTGGGTTAGCGCTGAAGCGGCAGGTCACGACCGAGCCGCGTGATGTGCCGTTTCCTGTCGCGGCGCGGTTGTTGTGGCGCAAACGGCGGTGGCGGTGCCGGGAATCGGAGTGTGCGCGCTCCTCGTTCACCGAGTCGGTGCCCCAGATCCCGTCTCTTCGGCGGGTGACCGGCCGGCTTCGCGCCGCGGCGGGACGAGCGGTGGCCGATGAGGGCCGGACGGGCGCGCAGGCGGCGCGGGAGTGGGGGTTGTCCTGGCCGGTGGTGCATGCGGCGTTCCTTGACCACGCTGTGGCCGTGCTGCCCGAGGAGCCAGAACCGGTGCGGGTGCTGGGAATCGATGAAGTCCGCCGGGGCAAACCGCGTTTCGCAGTCAACGCCGAGAGCGGGGTGCTCAAGCGCCGGGTCCGCAAAGACGACCCCGAATACGGGCTACGCTGGCGTCTGCTGCGCAACCGGGAAGACCTGACCACCGAGAAGTTCACCGACATGTGGAACCGTCTGACAGACCTCGGCCAGGCCGGAGACGAGATTCTGAGCGCCTGGATCGCGAAAGAAGAACTCCGCACACTGCTGGCCCTGGCCCGCATCGGCGCGTCCCGCCACCAGATCTCCCACCATCTATGGACTTTCTACCGCTGGTGCGCCGACACCGACATCGCCGAACTACACCCCCTCGCCAGGACCATCCAGGACTGGTGGCCTCAGATCGAAGCGTTCATTCTCACCGGCATCACCAACGCCGCCAGCGAGGGCATCAACGGCTGATCAAGCTCGAAGCCGCAACGCCTTCGGCTTCCGCAACGCCATCAAACAACGCCTACGATCACGCTGCGCAAGCACCTGCGCAGCCCGACACCAAGCAAAGCCCGGTTAATTTCGAAGACCCACTAAACAGCTGTCCGGAAAATTCGGGGCTCCTCAGTCGGGGCTGCGGCCGTGGGAACGGTGTGGGTGCGCTCGAGAATGCGCCAGGCGATCGAATTGGCCGCCGCACTGGGCTCTGAGAAGGTCGACGAAGCCATGGGGCTGGCAGCGATCGCGGGCCGGTTCGCCGATGACGACCTACCTTCCATTGTGGATCATCTGGCCGGCCCCGGACCGCAGTCGTCCTGTTCGGACTCGGCGTGTTGGCGATCACCGTGGCCGGGCTCGTTGGCCTCCTGTATCGGGGGTTGGCCTGTGCGCGTCGCACGCGTCAAGCCATTGCGAAGGCCCGCAGTAGAACGCCCGGGGTCGGACGTGACACACAAGGCACCGCGCCGGCTGCGGGCTCATGTCAGCGGGGTGGCGAGTAATGGCCGTTGACCTGATCGCTTACGCAGTTACTGTTGTGTTCGTACCCGCGATCGGGGCTGGTCAAGCGCCCTGTGCCTGGTGGACTGACCCGATGCGGGTGTTCTACCGCCGGATGTGGCTGGCAGAGCACTGGCCACCGCACCGACACCAAGTCCATAGGTTCCCGGTCGCCCGTGCGGAGGCCTGGACACAGTCCGAGGCTGCCGAGAACACGCACTCCCAGCCTCGGATCCTGATCCCCGGGCCGCTGGTCGCCTGCGTCGAGGTGACGTTCCCACAGCTGCCCGGTGAGGCTCTGCTGTTCCCCCCGACATGACAGCGAGCCTCGGCCCGCACCCGTTTTGCAGGGCGGGTGCGGGCCCCAGCCCCGGACCGCGCGGCAACCCTTCCCCCGGGCGGCGGTCCGGGGTCTCCACCGGCTGCTCAGTGCCCCGTGGCGCCCGGTGTGGCACTGGCCACCCCCGGTGATCACCGCAGGACACGCTGCACACCGTGCTCCGCGGCCGCGCCTGCAGCGAGTCCGTCGAGGCCATCCAGCGCGACCTGATCATCCGCACCGGCAAACACAAAGGCCGCAACCTGAGCCTGACCAAGAACAGAATTGCGACAAAGGTCACATGCCGCATTGATCACTTGCTCCACACCAAGATCATCGATCTTGACATGACACCCTTACGGGACAACCTTTAACTCATCGGCAGGTGATTGTGAACGACGAGATCATGTTGTCGATTGACACAGTGACTTGGTCCACACGAATGGCTTGGGTTCCTTGTTCCACTCGTTGATCCAGCGGCGGACGTCGGCTTCCAGTTCGATGACGCTGCGATGGGCGGAGCGGCGCAGTTTGCGGTTGGTCAGCTCAGCGAACCAGCGTTCCACCAGGTTGAGCCATGAGCTGCTGGTCGGCGTGAAGTGCAAGTGGAACCGCGGATGGCGGATGAGCCACTCCTTGACCTTTGGGGTCTTGTGGGTGGCGTAGTTGTCCAGCACCAGGTGCAGGTCCAGGTCCTTCGGGACTGCGTCGTCGATCAGCTTCAGGAAGCGCAGGAATTCCTGGTGTCGATGGCGCCGGTAGTGCTGGGCGATCACCGAGCCGCTGCCGATGTCGAACGCGGCGAACAAACTGGTGGTGCCATGGCGCACATAGTCGTGGGTCATCCGCGCCGGAGTGGTGGGCATGATCGGCAGAATCGGCGCGGTCCGGTCGATCGCCTGCATCTGACTCTTCTCATCCACCGCCAGCACCAGCGCGTTCTCCGGCGGAGCCAGATACAGGCCCACGACATCGCGGACCTTGTCCACGAACTGCGGATCGGTGGACAGCTTCCACGTCTCCACCGCATGCGGTTTCAGCCCGAACGCCCGCCAAATCCGGGAGATCGCTGACTGGGACATCCCTGTCGTGGATGCCATCGACCGTGTTGACCAGTGCGTGTCTCGGCCCGGTGTTTCCTCCAGCGTCTTGGTGATGATCTGCTCGACTCGCTCATCACTGATCACACGAGGCCGCCCTGGCCGAGGCTCGTCGGACAAGCCGTCCAATCGGTCGGCCAGAAACCGCGACCGCCATTTAGACACGGTGTTGCGCGAGACCCTCACATCCGCGGCGACCTCACCGATCGAGCCGCCTTCCGCACAGCGCAGCACAATCCGCGCCCGCAACGCCAAGTCCTGAGCTGTCTTCCGCCGACGTGACCATCCACTCAGGACACTGCGTTCCTCATCGGACAGGACCACCGGATCCAGCTTCGGGCTCGACACAGCCACAACCTACAGCTACCAACGAACTACTGACTCAGGACGGGACACTAGTAGTGCTTTGTTAGGTGTTTCTCACCTGGATTTTTGTTGTGGGTGTTCGGGTCTGGACTGGTTGTCGGCAGGTGTGGCGGACACCGGTCCAGGCCGCGAGTAAGGCCTGGAGTTCGCGCAGGACGGCGTAGAGGGTCAGGCCTGCGCAGGGGCTTTTGGGGTGCGGCGCAGTTGGGTGCAGATGGCTTGGGCGACCGCGGCGAGGGTGACGTGGCGGTGCCAGCCCAGCTAGGAGCGGCCTTCGAAGTGGTCCAGGCCGAGGCCGTCTTTGAGTTCGCGGTAGTCATGCTCGATGCGCCACCGGATTTTGGCTAGCTGCACCAGATCCCGTAGCCGGATGCCGGCTGGGAGCGTGGAGAGCCAGTAGTCGGTGGGCTCGGGTTGGCCGGGTGGCCATTCGGCCAGTAGCCAGCATTCGGGCAGGCTCCCATCGGCGGCGCGGGGGATGTTGCGGTTGGCCGGGCGGACCCGCAGTGCGAGGAACTGTGACCGCATGCTGGCGGTCGGGTTACCCGGTGATTTCTTGGATCCGTGCCGCCAGACCACAAACCGGCCCGTTGAGCGGCCAGCGGCCATCACCAGGCTTTTCAGATCGTGTGGCGGGTCGGGATAGCGTGGTCCCGGCGGGCGGCCGGTGCCTTTCCACGCTGGTGTCACCGGCACCGCGCCGGCGGGGTGAGAGAGGCAAGAGACCGCCACTGACACCGGCCAACCCGGACACGGCCGAACAGCATCGGCGAGGTTACGGTAGTGTGGCAGGAGCAAACGGCGAATGGGACCAGATCTTCATTGACAAACGCCTCTGCTCGGTGGAATTCTCCACAGACTCCGCCAGCACTGCGAAGTCGTCGCCATCATCGGCCCCAGCTACCCGGCTGAGAACCGACTCCACGTCGTTGACGGCGGGCACCGGAGCAGCCTGAAACCCTTCCGCGCATGACCCTCGTACTCACCTCTGCACTTGAGTCAGTACCCCGACACTGACCAGCCGTTGTGGACCCCGGACCGCCGCCCGGGGGAAGGGTTGCCGCGCGGTCCGGGGCTGGGGCCCGCACCCGCCCTGCAAAACGGGTGCGGGCCGAGGCTCGCTGTCATGTCGGGGGGAACAGCAGAGCCTCACCGGGCAGCTGTGGGAACGTCACCTCGACGCAGGCGACCAGCGGCCCGGGGATCAGGATCCGAGGCTGGGAGTGCGTGTTCTCGGCAGCCTCGGACTGTGTCCAGGCCTCCGCACGGGCGACCGGGAACCTATGGACTTGGTGTCGGTGCGGTGGCCAGTGCTCTGCCAGCCACATCCGGCGGTAGAACACCCGCATCGGGTCAGTCCACCAGGCACAGGGCGCTTGACCAGCCCCGATCGCGGGTACGAACACAACAGTAACTGCGTAAGCGATCAGGTCAACGGCCATTACTCGCCACCCCGCTGAAGTGGGCCTGCGGCCGGATTATGTAGCACGCGTACGACTATCCAGGGCTGTGTCCTTGTGTCCTTTAAGTCCTACGATCAGGACCTCGGCGCGCGGGTGGGTCTGGCAGCGCACCGGGCCAACGACCCAGCACGGATGGTCGTGCTGGACCGGACGCCACCCTGATCACCGCCCACTCCGAGAAACAAGAAGCGGCGAAAACCTGGAAGAAAACCTTCGGGCACCACCCGTTGCTGGTGTTCTGCGATCACGGCGCGGGCGGCACCGGGGAACCGGTCTCGGGCCTGTTGCGCCGCGGGAACGCCGGGTCGAACACCGCCGCCGACCATTTCGCCGTGCTGGACGACGCCCTCGCCCAGCTCCCTACCGGCCTGCGGAAACCTGACGATCAGGGCGGGTGAAGGTCCTGGTGCGCAGCGACGCGGCCGGCACCACCCACGCCTTCACCCACCACATCGCCCAGCACGGGATGGAATTCTCCGTCGGCGCCAATCTCAGCCACTTCGATATGGACTATATCCTGCGCACCATTCGGAAAAAGACATGGACACCGGCCTATAACGCCGAGCGCAACGCCCGCGACGGGGCCTGGGTGGCCGAGGCCGCCGCCCTGGCCGACCTGTTGGCCTGGCCCTAGAGGACCCGGCTGATCCTGTGCAAAGAGGCCCGCACCCCGGCGCCCAACTGCGGTTCACCGACATCGACGGCAACCGGATCACCGGATTCCTGACCAACACCGCCCCCGGCGGCCCCTACCGGCAACTGGCCGATCTGGAACTGCGCCACCGCCGCCACGCCCGGGTCGAAGACGGCATCCGCGCCGCGAAAGACACCGGCCTGCGCAACCTCCCGTTCCACGACACCGCCCAGAACAAGGTCTGGCTGGAGATCTGTGCCCTGCCGCCGACCTGATCGCTTGGACCCAACGCCTCGCTCTGACCGGCCAGCACCGCATCGCCGAACCCAAACGCCTGCGGCTACACATCTTCGGCGTCGCCGCACGGCTGATCCGCACCGGCCGTTGACTCACCCTCAAAATCCCCCAAGACTGGCCCTTCGCCGACACGATTCGGACGTTTCCCCAACGGGCCGAACTCGTCGAACGCGAACGTGCGATCCGGGAAATTGTCGATGACGTGCTCGACGCGGTCGAGTTTGGCGTCACGGTCGGGATCAGTGGATTCCTTCCAGGTCTTGGTGCGCTGGAAGGTGATACTGCGGCGGGCCAGCAGACACCGCAATGCCTCACGGCCGATCCGGATCGCCCCGCCGGCGGTGGTGCGCAGGTAGGCGGCGAGTTTGCGGATCGACCAGCGGGTGAAGGGCTGGTCGAGTTTCGTCGGGCGGGTGGTGGCCGTCGCCACGACGAGGTCTTCCTGGTCAGGACTCAGCAGGCGGGGACGGCCTCCCGCCCACTGAGGGTCCAGGCAGGCCAGGCCGATCTCGTTGAACCGGTGGAGCACCTCCCGGGCGGTGTCCTCGTCCGCCGCAACCAGTTGTGCGATCACCGGCACGCGGTTGCCATCGGCCGAGGCCAAAATCATCATCGCCCGCCGATAACGCACCGAGTTCGTGCTGCCCCGACGCACGATCCGTTGCAGCCGCTGGCCTTCCTGATCGGTCAGCCTGCGCACTTTCACCGGTTCAGCCACCAACACCTCCACGCATCCAGCTCGACGATGTCCCCTATCGACCCGGCTGCAGCGGGTCACCGCCGAGCGACACCCCGGCGAACCATTCCGGTCAAACCACTAGTAGATCGTCGCGGCTAACTCTTGGGGTATAGATGGCGGAGTTTGACGCGTGCGTCGTCGGTGGTGAACTGCCAGTGGACTTGGCGTTGCTCGGTGTTGATGGCGTGTTGCCAGGCGGCGAGTTCGGTGTTGAGGGTGGCGAGGTCGCTGATGCGGCGGTCGAGGCATTGCCGGGATAGTGCGGACAACTCGATCTCGGCGATGTTGAGCCAGGACCCGTGTTTGGGGGTGTGGTGGATCTCCAGGCGCTGGGCGAGAGAGAAGGCCTCGTCGGGTGCGAAGGCCTCGTAGAGCGAGGCGATGCCGTGGGTGTTGAGGTTGTCCATGACCAGCACCACGGTCTCGGTGTCGGGGTAGTCCACGGTCAGGAGTTGTTTGACCTGCCCGGCCCAGTCGATCTTGGTGCGCTGGGCCAGGGCGTGGACACGGCGCCACCCTTGCAGGGGCTCGGTCCACACGAAGATCGAGCAGGTGCCGCACCGGATGTATTCGCTGTCTTGGCAGGCATTGCGGCCCGGCCGGGCCGGCAGCGGGTCGCGGACGTGGCCGAGTAGCTGGAAGGGTTTCTCGTCCATGCACACGACCGGGCGGGCGGGGTCGTGTGGCCGGGCGTAGACCGCCAGCACGTCCTCCATGCGGGCGGCGAACTCCGCGTTCGCGCGGGGCGGGATGTTCCAGCACTTCCTCAGATGAGGACGCAGTTCCGTTTTTTTAGGACCCGGCCGATGGTCGAGTGGTCCAGGTTCGGGATGTCCTCGGTGAGTTCGACGTGTTTTTCCAGCAGCCGCAACGACCATCGGGCATGCCCGGCCGGTGGCTGTGAGCACGCCAGGGCGATCAGCCGGGCCTCGACCTCGCCGGTCACTGGGGACGGCACCGGCGGAAGATCGCGCTTCTTGCGTGAGATCGTGGCATGGACATCGCCATCGGTCTCGGCGAACCGCTTGGCGACAAGCCGCAGCATCTCACCCGAGACCCCGAGCCGCGCCGCGATCACCTCTTTCGGGTCCACCTCGCCCACCGAGGTGTCCAGCGCGAGCAACACCCGAGCCCGCCTGATCGCCGACGCCGGATGCACACCCGTGACGGTCAGCCGAAGCAGCTCTTCACGATCCCGCGCGGTCAATGTGACCGGCCGCTTCATCTCTGATCGCACGACAACCATCCTTGTCCGGCAGGAGAAAGACCTGTCGGACGACAGCATTCCAGCCACACGCACCACAACTAAGCAGCGACACGCTACTAGTAGTAGTCGACCAACGCCCCGTGCCACCTGGGCAGAGCGAACTCGCGTACTTTGGCGCGGTGCTCGACCAGTTTGATCTCCACGGTGTGGCGGTCACCGCGGACGCCCTGCACACCACCCGCGACAACGCTCGGTATCTCACCGATCGTGGCGGGCATTACCTGTTCACGGTCAAACGCAATCAGCATCGACTGCACACTGTCCTGACTGGATTGTCCTGGACGAATGCCAGCATCCGCACCGCCACAGAAACGGGGCACGGCCGGATCGAGTAGCGCACCATCCAGGTCCTGACCACGCCCCACGGCGTCGCGTTTCCCGAAGCGGCACAGGTTTTCCGGATCACCCGTACCCGCACACCCCGCCACGGCAGCCGGACCCAGACCGAGACCTGGGTCGGGCTGACCAGCCTGGCCACCTACCACGCCACCGCGGCCCAGATCGCTGAACTGCTACGCGGCCATTGGCACATCGAAAACCGGCTGCACTGGGTCCGCGATGTCACCTACCGCGAAGACCACTCCCGGCTACGCACCGGCACCACACCCCGCGCCACGGCCAGCCTGCGCAACCTCGCCATCATCGCCCACCGCATCACCGGCGTCACCAACATCGCCCAAGCCCTACGCGCCATGCCCCGCGACATCACCCGGCCACTCGCCCTGCTCGGAATCCCCGCATCCACCAGCACAAACCGACTTTGACGAACCCCTGCCCCCGCAACCACGTCCCGCCACACCGGGTAGTCCTCGTAGGCAAGGAACCGCAACGGCCCGGTCCCGTCCTCGACCTCACGCTCGGCGTTGAACTGCACCCGCGCGGTGTCAGCACCGTCTTCTCCACCATGCGGAACGGCTGGGCCTCGATCAGCTCCTCGTGCATCGGCCACTTGACCCACGTGTCCAGCGCCGCGATGAACCTGTTCCATGTTGACGCGCGGACACCGTGAAGCCCTTCGTCCGCCGCCGAGCCCGCTTGTAGGCGCGCAGATCATCCTGGTCAGGATCCCAAATGGACCACCCGCCAACACAGGCTCCGCCGCGTAACGTTCCCGCGTCGGGGAAGTCTTGAGCGAAGGCGCGGCGCCCACGAGCCGCTTGGTGTACTCATGCTCCGGGGAAGTGAGAATCTCCCGGCCCCGGACCGGTTTCCGCCACCTTCAGGTCGGACATCACCACGGTCAGGTTGCGCAGCCGGTACGTGTAGACGATCGGGTTCTGTTGTTGGATCGCAGCGACCGCTTTGCTGTACAGATCGGCACGTTTGCTTCTTGATCTCGCTTCTGTCCACTGTCACTAAAGGTTGTTCCGTAACAAATGACCTAATCGGATGTCGCTCCCCTGCGGAGACTCCTACCCTGGCACCCGGACCGCCCATTGTCGCTGTTACACAGTAAAACAAACCGACAATCCTCATGATCACACGACTGACAGTCGATTATGGACAGTCCACATGCTCCGGTGATTGGCAATAAGTTGTCAGGGCGTTCGAGGTTCTGTGCGAGTGACCGTCACGTTTAATCGTAATTAACGTTAACTCTAGTCACCGTGATCGAGCTGCCTAGGAACCGCTCATGACTACCATCGATCCGTTGTCCGCACTGTCAGTGCGTGCCGACTGGGGCGAGATCGCCAACGTGGGGCAGTTACTCACAAGTGCGGCACGCGCACACCCGAGCCACGGAGTCCGGTGTTTGACTGCCGCAGCCGTGGAGTCCCCGGCGGACGCGCTCGATCTTTCATACCCAGAGCTGCTAGCCATGTCCCTGCGGCTGCTGGCTCGGTTGCGGGCGGAAGGTGTTCGGCCGGGCAAGGTGGTGGGGTTGCTGCTGGAGAGGCCCGAGGACTTCCTGCCAACATTGTGGGCGTGTCTCCTGGGCGGGCTGGTGGTATGCCCGCTGGTGCCGCTGCGGGGCGACACGCAGCGCTGGGCAGCGCAACTAGACCAGGTGAACAATCTGCTGGACGGACCGCTTGTGGTGACCACGCGGGCACTGCAGGCCGAGCTGCCGCCGGTTGGCGGCTTGGCCGTGGCCGTCCTCGAAGAGCTCGCTCGCGGCGCGGAGGCCCTCGACTCGGAACAGGTGGCCGTCCACCCGGCGCGGCCGGAGGATCTCGCCCTGCTGGTACTCACCTCCGGCTCAACGGGCAAGCCGAAGGCCGTCCGGCTGTCCCAAGGCAACCTGGTGGCGTCCATGCGCGCCAAAATCAAGACACAGGGCGCATCAGCCGCCGACATCACGTTCAACTGGGTGTCCTACGACCACGTCGCCGCCTTGATCGAGGCGCATTTGCTGCCGCTGGCCACCGGTTCCACACAGCTGCACGTTCAACCCGACGTGATCCTGGACGACCCCGTCCGTTTCCTGCGGATCATCGACGCGTACCGGGTCACCATGACCTTCACCCCCAACTTCCTGCTGGGGCTGATCAACAAGGCGCTCGGCCACGAACCGGTTTCCCAGATGGATCTGTCGTGCTTGCGGCGGATCATCTCCGGCGGCGAGGCGAACCCGGTGGCCACCGGTGTGACCTTCCTCGACCTGCTCGCGCCGCACGGCCTGGCACGGTCCGCGCTGTGGCCGGCCTTCGGCATGACCGAGACCTGCGCCGGCAGCATTTACAACCGCGACTTCCCTGATGCCGACAAGGGCGCGGAGTTCGCCTCGGTCGGAACCCCGGTGCCGGGCTTGCGCATCCGAGTGGTCGACGGCACTGGGACCTTGGTTCTAGACGGGCAGGCGGGCGAACTCCAGTTGTACGGGTCTATGGTGACCGACGGCTACCACAAGAACGCCGCCGCTACGGCGGACGCCCGCACACCTGACGGCTGGCTACGTACCGGTGATCTCGGCGTACTCCGCGACGGCCGGCTCACCCTTGTCGGCAGGAGTAAGGACAGCATCATCGTCAACGGTGTCAACTACTACAGCCACGATCTGGAGGCAGTGCTCACCGAGCTGGACGGGATCGAACGGTCCTACGTCGCGGCTTTCCCGATTCGGCCCGACGGAAGCGACACCGAGCACCTCGCTTTGGCATTCGCCACCACCGTGCCGGACGACGACGAGGCCACGCTTCACCGCTTGCTCAACGCGGTCCGCAGCCGGGTGGCGCTGCACTGGGGATTCCAGCCCAGTGCGCTGTTGCCATTGCCGAAGGACGCATTCCCCAAGACCAGCCTCGGCAAAATCCAGCGAGCCACGATGCGACAGCGAGCCGAGGCGGGAGAATATGCGGTCCGGCAGGCGGAGATCGACGCGCTCATCAACCGCCAACTCGGGGGGTACGTCGCACCAGAGGGCGAGACCGAGGCGGCGCTGACGGAGCTCTACGCCGACCTCTTCGCCGTCGGCCCAAACGGCATCAGCGCCACCGCCGGTTTCTTCGACCTCGGTGGCAGCTCGCTGGACACGCTTCGGTTGAAGCGGTCGGTTGCCGACCGGTTCGGTACCAACCTGCCGGTGTTGTCGATCCTGCGGGCGCCCAGCGTCCGAGAGCTGGCCCGGCTGCTGGACAACCGGCCGGGGCCGACCGGCGACGCCGCGTACGACCCGGTGGTGGCGTTGCAGACCATCGGGAAGAAGATCCCGTTATTCTGTGTGCATCCCGGCGTCGGCGAGGTCTTGGTCTTCGTCAACCTTGCCAAGTACTTGATCCACGAACGGCCCTTCTACGCACTGCGAGCCCGCGGCTTCAACCCGGGTGAGCGGCCGTTCGGCAGCTTCGAGGAGATGGTCCACACCTATGTCGACGCGATCCGCAAGGTCCAGCCACACGGGCCCTACGCGATCGCGGGCTACTCCTTCGGCGCCGCGGTGGCCTTCGAGATCGCCAAGCTGTTGGAGGCGGCGGGCGAGCGAGTGGACTTCCTCGGCAGCTTCAACCTGCCGCCGCACATCAAGTATCGCATGGTCGAGCTGGACTTCGTGGGGACCGCGGTCAATCTGGCGATGTTCCTCGAACTGATCACCAAGCAACAAGCCGAGGACTTGCACGTCCGGCTGAGGCCGCTGCCGCGTGCCCATCAGCTCGCCGCCCTCTTCGAACTCGCCCCTCCCGGCCGGGCGGCGGAGCTCGATCTGGACCTGTCGCGGTTCACCGCATGGGCCGAGTTGGCGGCCGGCCTGACCGCGCTGGGCGCGACGTATCAGCCCACCGGCACGGTGAAGTCGATCACGGTCTTCTACGCACACCCCTTGCACGGGCCCAAACAGGACTGGCTGGACAACGAATTGCGGCGCTGGGACGAGCACACCCGCGAACCGAACCGCTATGTCGAGGTGCCGGGCGAGCACTACACGCTCATGGGGCCTCAACATGTCGACGTCCTCCAGACGGTCCTGCGCGCTGAGCTGGACCGGGCGCTTGGTGACGCGTGATTGACCTCGACAAGCGTTGCGGTACGCCCCTTCCCGACCTCTAAACTTACCCACTCGCATTTTGGAGAAGTTGTGACCACTCAGGACCTACCCGTTGCCCGCGCCGAGATGTTCGACTTGCTCAGTGGGTTCTGGTTGGCGATGTCCATCCACGCGGCCGCGGAACTGGGCCTCGCCGACTACCTCGCGGCCGGTCCGCGGCTGGTGACCGAACTGGCTGTCGCCACAGGGACGCACGAGCAGACGCTCTATCGGCTGCTCCGGTTGCTTGCCGCCTCAGGGGTATTCGAGGAGTCCGCACCACGGACGTTCCGTACCACACCGCTGGCCAATGCGCTGCGTTCGGACATCCCTGGCTCGCTACGGCCCTACGTCCGGCTCCAGCTCGGTAACCACTATCAGGCGTGGAGCCAGCACATACACACCATCCAGACCGGCGAGCCAGCCTTCGAGAAGGCGATGGGCGTCCCGGTCTGGCAGTGGTACCGCGACAACCCGGACGCCAGCGATATTCTCGGCGAGGCGATGTCCGGGATGTCCGAGATGATGATCGCCGACGCGCTCGCCGCGTACGACTTCGGCCCATACAAGACGGTGGTCGACGTCGGTGGCGGTGAGGGCGCGCTGGTGAGCGCGATCTTGGCCGCTAACCCAGGAGCCAGTGGCATCCTCTTCGACCAGCCTCATGTTGTCGCCCGAGCCCACGACCGCATTGCGGCCGCCGGCGTGGCCGACCGCTGCCAAGCCGTGGGCGGAGACTTCTTCCAGTCCGTGCCCAGCGGGGGTGACCTTTACACCCTCAAGTGGGTCATTCACGACTGGAGCGACGACAAGTGCGTGGAGATCCTCAGCACGGTCCGCAAGGCAATGGCCGACGACGCGACCCTGCTCATCATCGACACCGTCATCCCGCCCGGAAACGAGCCGTCGCACAGCAAGCTTATCGACATGGAAATGCTCATCCTCAACGGCGGTCAGGAACGAACCAAGGAGGAGTTCGAGACCGTCCTCAACGCGGCGGGCTTCAACCTGACCCAGATCCTGCCCACGCAGTCATTCAGCAGCCTGATCGAGGCGAGCCCGGCTCGCTGACACGCCGGGCGTCGCAACCGGTCCAACCCGATCATCCAGGTTGGACCGTCTAATCCGGACGCTGCTCCGCGGGCTTTTGCCGTGAAGACCACGCGAGTTCATGGGGTCGTCGCAACACCGGTTGTGATCGGAGGTTGTGATGGCGAATCGGCCTTGGAGCCGGTCACGAGCATCGTCGCCGAGACTCGAGGATCGCCGATCTGCTGCATGCTGCCGTGGACGTGGTGGCTTTGGAGGTGATCACTCTACACTTCTTATCCCTTTATAGGTCGTAACAATATTGATCTTGGAATAGGTTGAGCATCGTGGTTGTTGATCATGTTCGTGAGGAGGGGACAGCAGCCGCCGTGGATCGTGTCTGACGAGTTGTGGGCACGGGTGGAGCCGTTGTTGCCGGTGGTTGTGCCCCGGCGCAGGGACCGTCCTGGTCGGCCTCGGCTGGATGACCGCAAGGCGTTGTGCGGCATTCTGTTCGTGCTCTACACCGGGATTCCGTGGGAGTTTCTGCCTCAGGAGCTGGGGTTCGGGTCGGGTATGACCTGCTGGCGGCGGCTTCGTGACTGGAACGAGGCCGGGGTCTGGCAGCGGCTGCACGAGTCGCTGTTGGCCGAGTTGAACGCCGCTGGTCAGCTGGACTGGTCGAGGGCGGTGATCGACGGCTCGCATGTGCGGGCGATGAAGGGCGGCCCAAAACTGGACCGAGTCCGGTCGATCGTGCCCGAACCGGCTCGAAACATCACCTGATCACTGAAGGGCACGGTATCCCGCTGCAGGTGTCGCTGACCGGTGGCAACCGCAACGACGTCACCCAACTCATGCCCCTGATCCAGGCCCTCCCGCCGGTACGGGGTCGCCGTGGTCGGCCGCGGCGACGACCGGACACGGTGTTCGCCGACCGTGCCTATGACCACGATAAGTACCGCAAGCAGGTCCAGGCGCTCGATATCACGCCGATCATCGCTCGTCGGGGCACCGCGCACGGCTCCGGGCTGGGCAAGTATCGGTGGGTCGTAGAGCAGACGTTCGCGCTGTTGCACTGGTTCCGACGACTACGCATCCGCTGGGAAATCCGCGACGACATCCACGAGGCGTTCCTGCGCCTGGGGTGCGCCGTCATCTGCTTCCGCCGACTGGCCAACCTGCAACTCTGTTAGGAGTTGTAGTGAGGCGTCGCCTCGGACCGCCGAGGTAGGTGGCTGAGCTGGGCTTCCGCGACCAGCTTGATTTTGGCCAAGCTCACGCAAGGACCTGCGGTCATGATCGGCAGACCGCCACCACCCGCTGCGCCGAAGTCCGATCATCCGTGATGACCGGCCGTGCCACTCCAAAGTGGCTGGTCAGACAACGAGTCTGTAGATATGGAGCGGGCACACTCGACGCTATGCCGCCGAAAAACTTGATTCAAATGTCGAAGTTCAAGGGGCCTAGTTGATCTAAGGTGACATCAGCTCGAACCTGGCGGATCTGGGCTGGTTGCGGTGCGTGCTCGTCTTGTGCCAGGGCGGGCAACTTCTGGATGGTGGTTTCCAGACCATTTAGAAGGCCACGGTGAAAGTCTGCGGCGTAGCCGTGGCGAGGCCGCGGGGGTATAGCCGGGTGCCTACTCCGACGATCGATCAGTCAGTGAACACGGGAACCTCCCCGGTTTTGCCCGTCGCCCGGGCCACCAGCGTGGGCGATTTGGGCTGGGCACACCGTCTGCCGATCAGACCGTGGAGGGGCGGAGCCGCCGTAGTACTCCGAGCCGGGGAAAGCCCGTGCACACGGGGAAGTTGCGCCGTCTAACTCGGCGTTGGATCACTCTCGCAGAGGGTAGAGGTTCGGAAGGAGGAAGCCTCTGGGTCACCCGCCTTACCTGGACGGGAAACCGCGAGGGGACAACAGCATGGCGGGAAAGCGTGGAGCGTTGTGAAGGCGTTGATGGTGCTGCCGCGCAAGGCCCGTGTGATATGGCGAAGACCGGATTGTTTGAAGCCCAGTTCCCAGGGATGGAAATGTGCATCCTCTGACATACAACGCCCGGAGCGGAGCCACCAGTATCAGGCGAATCCCCTTTGCTTCGCCCCAACCCTTCCGGCTGGTGGACGGTGAGCAACGAGCTCACTCAAGGGAACGGACAGGCCGCCTACGTCACGCTCGATACGTCCAGCGCAAGAGGAATTCGGGATCGCCTACGGGGCGCGAGCCCTAGCCCAGGTGTTTCACGCGGATAGCCGCGACACGAGCCGTAGATAGAACGAAGTGCCTGCCCTGTAAGGGAAACTGGGACTTGTCTAGGGTCCAGGTTCTCGAACGGGAAGGCACTTCGCGGATGAAGCGTATCGAACGGTCCCGCCGGGTCAAGGTCAGCGCGGACGGTACGGGTGTCGTGTCGCATGCCGGGGTCGGAATGCTGCGGGAACTGGCCTGGGATACCGGGCTGGTGAGCGGGATCAGCACTGCGCTGGCCGACACCTATGCCGGACGGTGGCAGCACGCGCCAGGCCGGGTGTTCACCGACCTGGCGGTCGCGATCGCAGATGGCGGCGACTGTGTCTCCCACATCGAGGTGTTCGGCGACCGGCACGAGGTATGCGGGCCGGTCGCGTCGATGCCGACCACCTGGCGGATGCTGGACCGCGTTGACCCGGCCCATCTGTCCAGGGTGCGTGCCGCGCGGGCAGCGGCACGGGAACGGGCCTGGGCCGCCGGCGCCACCCCGGACCTGACACAGCTGCTGCGGATCGATTTCGACGCCACAGTCACGATCTCGCACGCGGAGACCAAGCAAAACGCGGCGAAAACCTGGAAACGCACGTTCGGGTTTCACCCGTTGCTGGCGTTTCTGGACCGCCCGGAGGTCTCCGGCGGCGAGGCCCTGGCCGGGTTGCTGCGTCCGGGCAACGCGGGCAGCAACACCGCCGCCGATCATGTCACCGTGCTGGAGCAGGCGTTGGCCGCCCTGCCCGAGCACGCCCGGCCTCGGCCGGGTGACCCGGACACGGTGCGGGTGGTGGCCCGCTCGGACTCCGCCGGCGCCACCCACGCCTTCGCGACGGCGTGCCGGGATCGTGGGGTGTGGTTCTCCTTCGGGTTCCCCGTGGACGCCCGCATCCAGGCCATCGTGGATGAGGTGCCCGACCAGTGCTGGCAATCCGCGATCGAGTCGGATGGCGGGATCCGGGACGGCGCCTGGGTCGCCGAGGTCACCGGCCTGCTGGACCTGACAGCCTGGCCGGAAGGCTCCCGGGTGCTGCTGCGCGCCGAACGTCCCCATCCCGGTGCGCAGTTGCGGTTCACCGACGTCGACGGGCACCGGATCACCGCGTTCATCACCGACATTCCCGAGCGGGTGATCCCCGGTCAGAACGCCGGGCTGGAGCTTGACCACCGCCAGCACGCCCGGGTCGAAGACCGCATCCGGGAAGGCAAAGCCGCCGGGCTGCGTAACCTTCCCTGCCGGGGGTGGGATGAGAACGTCGCCTGGCTGGAAACCCTGCTGGCAGCCACGGATCTGGTGTGCTGGGCCAAACTGCTCGGGTTCACCGGCACACCGGAGTTGGCGCATGCCGAGATCGCCACCTTCCGCAATCTGGTGTTGCACGTGGCCGCCCGCATCACCCGCAGCGCCCGGCAGGTCCGCCTCCGTATCGACCGGACCTGGAAATACGCCGATGCCATCGCCGAGGCGTGGTTGAGGATCCGTGCCGCGTTCACCTGACCCGTCCACCCTGTCCCGACGACCCGAAAGACCCCGGAGCGGCCGACACGACAGCAGGTCGGCGGCATGCTCGCGCCTATCTCTCGAATCGCTCGCCGCGAGATCAACCAGACTCAACACAAGATCATCCCGGGATCACATGAAACACCTGGGTTAGGGGTGTCAAGCGTAACGACCTCACCCTACGAAGGACCCTTTGATGCGAAGGCTCACACACCACCAGTCGGGCGACGAGAACTCTGCAGTTGCTTCAGTGTCTCGTACGCAACCCGTTTCTGCGACGAATAGTCGTCGTGCCCGGAATCGCGGAAGCCTGCAGCGACGAGCCGCACGGCACCCGAGCCCGGTTCGCTTCAGCACCGTCTGGCCCTGCGCGCAGGACACCCACCTCGTCGGCACTGGCTTGCTTGCCGATTGGCTGCTCACTGCAGTGATCAAGATCATCACCACCTACTCGACGCCCGGCGACCGTGTCCTGCTGCTCGCCCCGTCGCCACTCGTCGCATCTCGCGGGATTGCCGGTCTGCCCGCCACCCGCGCGCCTCGGCGACCCGGTCCGTACGCCGGGCTCCTGGAGGCTGCCTGGCCCGTAGTCCGGCTCGGTCGCGGCGTCCAAACCGCGATCACCCGACCGCCCGACGAACCGCGACCGGGCACCCCTTCATCAGCCGACCGGTCCGAGTCCGGACCGGGATTCGCCGAGCCGGATCCGGACCACACCGCATTCACCCGCATCGACGCCTCGGTGATCATTAGCGACTCTGGCGAGAGACCTGACGGGCTCTTCGATGTGATCATCACCGCCGCCGAGTCGCGCACTCTGGCACGGACTCGAGTGACTGCCTGGAGCCGGCTACTGACCCCGGCTGGCATCCTTGCCGCGATCACGCACAGCGACCACAACGGCCCCTGGCTCCAGGACTCAACCGGTGCTCTGGTACGCGCCGCGCAGCAGGACGGCCTTCGGTATCTCGACCACATCGCCCTTGTGCGGATTCCCGTCAAGCACAGCGCACTCGACAGCCCAGCGCGTGCTTCCGGCAACGTCGACCCGTCCACCGATCCGGCCGGCAGCCCGGCGCGCGGCGCCCGTGCGCACGCCGATCTGTACGTCTTCGGTCGCTCCGCACCTGTCTCTCAAGCCGTGCCCGGCCGGGGAGACATCGGATGACTCGGAACTCTCGTCGCCCCATCCGATGGGCTGTCCCGGTGCCCGCGCCTGGTGCGCCACGCCGTCGGTCGGTGCGATTGTCGGTCTGGACAACCGGCCAACGCGACCGCTCCGCGCAGCTGCGCGACCGCGGCTACGTACCCGACACGGGCACCGACCTGGAGCAGATCCCGCCCGCCGTCGCCGCCCACGCCATCGCGCACTACAGCCGGTCCGGCGGACTGGTGGTGGATCCCGATTGCGGCGCGGGCACCGTGCCGACCGAAGCCCTGCGCTCCGGGCGGCACGCGGTCGGCATGACCGCCGACACCCAATGGTGGCGCGTGGCGCGGGCCAACCTCACAGCGGCGAAGCACGCAGGCGCGTGGACGGACGGGTCCGTCCTGGACACCAGTCCGCACCGATCACTCACCGCCGCTCGCGACGTCGGCCTCGTCCGCCGGGCCGACCTGGTCCTGACCACGATCCGGACTCTGCCCCTCCCGGACGGTCGGAGTCCGGACCCGGACCTCGAGAGCGCGGTCGCGGCCAGAGTCCGCCTGTGGTCGGCTATCGGCCCTCGTCCAGCTCGCGGGCCCAGACCTGTGGGATCGCCAGATCCGCGTAGGTCGGGCTGGTTAGCAAGGCCAGCACGGCTGTGCGTTCGGTGTCGGTCAACGCCGAGGGCGGTGGTTGGCGCGGTAGCCACGGACCGTGCTTGGCCGGCGGCGGGTTGGCGCGCCGGTAGTAGGTCGCGCGGGAGATCCCGGTCAGCGCGCACGACTGCTGCACCGAGACCTCGGCTGCGCGTAGTTCGGTGAACGCGGCCGTCATGACGTCCTCGGCGGCTCGTCGTTCTCCGCGCTCTCGGAGAGTCCTTCCAAGAGCGCGTGTGCTTTTCCCATGATGTCCAGCGCTATCCGGGTTTTCGCCAGGTCGGATCGCAGTTTCTCGTTCTGGCGGCGGAGTTTCTCCAGCTCGATCTGCTCGGCTGATTTCTTCGAGCGTTTCGCCGGTGTCGACGGGTCCGCCGGGCCGCTGGTCAGGGCGGCCGCGTCGCGGGCGCGTGTCCACTCGATGATGTGCGAGGAATACAGGCCTTCCCGGCGCAGGATCGCGCCTTTCTCGCCGTTGGGGGCGTTCTCGTACTCGGTGACGATCGCCAGCTTGTACTCCGGGCTGAACACCCGCCGGGACGGACGCGGCGCGGGATCGCCCGCCGGTGTCGACGGGATGGGCTGGTCGTCAGCGGGAGTGGACACGTACACAAGGATCTCCGATCCCGCCCTTGGTCAGGAACCCCGGTACTCACACCGGGTGTCTCACACGATCCTGACAAAGAGGGTCTCGGATCTGGCCGTCCACATGCTGATGGCCCATCGTGCGGTCAGCGGGGATCCGGACTGTGAGGGGGTGCGGGCGGTATGAGCGTGTCACGAAGTGTTTCTTTGCATGTGGGTGACGCTTTGCAGGTGCTGCGTAGGTTGGCTGCCCGGTCCGTCCATTGTGTGGTGACCTCGCCGCCGTACTGGGGTCTGCGGGATTACCGGGTCGCTGGCCAATACGGTCACGAATCTACGGTGGAGAAATACGTCGCCCAGCTATGCGATGTGTTCAAGGAACTTGGCCGAGTTCTTGTCTCCGATGGGACCGTGTGGCTCAACCTCGGTGACTGCTTCGGCGGATCATGGGGAGGCTACGTTGCAGCAGGGTCCACAGCACCGTCAGCTTCCGATTCTGTTCGTTGCCGATATGGGTCTCATCGACCGCCCCAGTCCCTGCATCGTGCGAAGGACCTCGTTGGGGTGCCGTGGCGGGTGGCGCTCGCCCTGGCCGACCGCGGGTGGTTAATCGAAGACGCGATCGTGTGGCACAAACCCAATGCGCGGCCCGAGAGCGTGCAAGACCGCCTCAGTCAGCGCTACGAGATGATCTTCCAGCTCACTCCTGCAGAGCAGAGCGGCGACCGGCCGTCACCGCGACCTGCAGTGCACGGTGCTGCTGGAACGGTGTGGGTGATACCGAGTCCGCGGACACGCACAGCGCACATTGCTGCCGGGTCGCTGGAGGTTGCACGTCGCTGCATCGGACTCAGCGCGCCGGCCGGTGGTGTGGTGCTCGATCCCTTCTCCGGTACTGGAACGACCGGAGTCGCCGCCCGGCAGTTGGGTCGCGTCTACATCGGAATCGACCTCGACCCCGCCAGTCACGCCATCGCCGTCGGCCGTCTTGCGAGCCTGCGATGACCGCGGAACGCGACCTGAGGCATATGACCCTCGCCGAAGCGGCCGAGTTGCCGACTGTGGTGGATTTGGTGACAGCCGCCCGAGCGCTGGGGGTCGGCCGCACTACCGCGTATGCGCTTGCTCGGCAGGGCAAGTTTCCCTGTTCGGTGTATCAGGTGGGCGGTTCGTATCGGGTGCCCACGATGGAGGTGTTGAGGCTCCTCGGGCTTGTAGCAACAGATTCCGGACCGATTTGACACGGCTCGGGCTTCCCCGAGACACCACTTCAGCGCGAGCATGGGGTTTCCGGGTCACGGCAGTGGCCACATGCGACACCCGCAAGTTGACGAGGAGGTGGTGATCTGATGGCTGTCGGCTCGACCTATCGACGGTGTTCCTGCCGCGGCGCCAACGGCAAGCCGTTGGGCAGCGCATGCCCGAAACTCAAGCAGAGCAAGCACGGCCAGTGGGGCTGGCGGCTGGAACTGCCGCCCGACGCGGAGGGAAACCGTCGTCCGCGACGCCGGGGCGGCTTCGAGTCCGAAACCACGGCGCAGGCTGAACTTGATCACGCTCGTGCTCTGCTTGCTCTGGCCGAAGACGGCGACACGAGCACCGTGGCCAAGATCGGTGATCTGATCGCGGCAGCCATTTCGGAGAAGGTGTCTCTGCCGCCGGTGGCGGAAGTGCAGCGCAAGCTACGCGCGAATGTCTGTGTGACCGACAACCCGACAGTCGCGGAGTGGTTGACGCAGTGGTTGCCGACCAAGAAGCGGAAGCTCAGCCGCAACGGTTACCGCAGCTACGAGTCCCATGTTCGGCTCTACCTGATCCCGTACATCGGCTCGGTGCGGCTGGGCAAGCTGCGGGTCGCGCATGTCGCCGACATGTTCGACGCGATCGTGGAGCACAACACGGAGATCGTGGCGTCAAGGGCGAGCAAGGACCCGGCACGGCGGGAGACAGTGAAGTGGCAGCGTCCGGTGGGGCCGACGTCCCTGCAGCGGATTCGGGAGACGTTGCGTACTGCGCTGAACGCCGCGATCCCTGAGGGATTGGTGGTGGTGAATGCGGCGAAGTGGGTCGAGTTGCCGCCGGTGGTTCGGCCGAAGCCGTTGGTGTGGACGCAGGCGCGGATCGGAGAGTGGCAGAGGACGGGCACGCTCCCGTCGCCGGTGATGATCTGGACGCCGGCGCAGACTGGGCACTTTCTGGATCATGTCGTTGACCACCGGTTGTATCCGTTGTTCTTGCTGATCGCCCATCGCGGTCTGCGCCGGGGCGAGGCCTGTGGGGCCCGGTGGCCGGATACCGACTTGGACGCCGGGACGCTGGATGTGACCAATCAGATCGTGCAGTACGGGTGGGAGACCGGGATGTCTCGGCCGAAGACCACGTCGTCCGAGGGCGTCGTCGCGCTGGATCTGGATCTCATCACGGTGCTGCGTGCGCACCGGATCCGCCAGCTTCGTGAGCGGGAGGCGGCCGGCGCTGCCTGGGTGGAGACCGGTGGGTTGATGTTCACCGAGCCGGATGGCAGTGCGCTGCATCCGGCTGATGTCACTGACGTTTTTCAGTTCCTGGCCGCGCAGGCTGGTCTGCCGCCGATCCGGCTGCATGACCTGCGCCATGGTGCGGCCACCCTGGCGCTGGCCGCCGGGGTCGATATGAAGGTGGTGCAAGAAATGCTTCGACATTCGTCGATCACGGTGACCAGCGACACGTACACCACTGTGCTGCCTGAGGTTGCGCGCGCCGCTGCCGAAAAGACCGCGTTGATCATTCCCCGATCCCGGTCGAAACCTCTCGGGCACGCCTCGGGCACCCCGGAGTCCATTGTGGACGGTGAACATGGTGGCGATGAATACCAAAAAGGGCAGGTCAACGTGGATGTTGACCTGCCCTTTGGGGGTGCGCCGCCAGGGACTCGAACCCCGAACCCGCTGGTTAAGAGCCAGCTGCTCTGCCAGTTGAGCTAGCGGCGCTCGCAAGGTCTCCCTTGCGAACGAGGAAAACTCTAGCATGGGCCTGGATCGAGCTCGAAATCGGACCCCAGTTGATCGACTCTCGCAGCTAGAGGGCACAATTGGCATGTTCGAGCCGTTCTGGGGATGGGGAGCGACGGCTTGAGTACCGGATTCGACGGGGCTGACGTAGTGGGCGGGGTATTGATGCGACGATCGATTGTGGCGCTTGCCACAACCATGGCGGTGCTCTCGGTCGCGAGTTGCTCATCGGGCGACTCGAACGCCCAACAACCGACCGGCACACCCGCGCCAAGCGGGCAGGCGACGAACAACGCCCCAGCGCCCCAACCGAAACCGATCGCGATGACGATCACACCGACGGACAAGGCGGGCAATATCGCGCCGGGCGATCCGATCGTGGTCACCGCGGCCGACGGCAAGCTCGACACGGTCACCGTGACCAATCAAGAAGGTAAGGCCGTCGCGGGCGCGCTCGCTCCAGACGGTTCGAAGTGGGAGTCCAGCGAGGCGTTGGGCTACAGCAAGTCGTACACGGTCAACGCGGCTGGCACGGGAACTGACGGCAAGCCGTCGACCATGACGTCGTCGTTCACGACGGTCAAGCCGGGCAGGCAAGTCGGCGTCTCGATGATCCCGCAGGACGGTCAGACGGTCGGTGTTGGTCAGCCGCTGGCGTTCTACTTCTCCAGCAACGTGGCGGACAAAGCCGCGGCGGAGAAGGCGCTGAAGATCACCGCCGAGCCCGCGACCGAAGGCGCGTTCTACTGGTTCCGGGACAACGAGGTGCATTGGCGTCCCAAGGAGTACTGGAAGACCGGTACGAAGATCACGGTGAACGCCGCGATCTACGGCAAGGCGCTGGGCCCAGGCGTGTTCGGCAAGGAAGACCGCAAGAGCTCGATCACCATCGGCAACAAGGTCGTCGCGGTCGCTGACGGCGCGACCAAGCAGATGACGGTGTCGGTCAACGACCAGGTCGTGAAGACCATCCCGATCTCGATGGGCAAGCCGCGGCACGAGACGCCGAACGGCATCTACACGGTGATGTCCGAGCAACTGAACTACACGATGGACTCCGGCACGTACGGCGTCCCGGCCGACACCCCCGGCGGATACCGCACGAAGGTGGCCGTGGCCAGCCGCCTGTCCAACAGCGGAATCTTCTACCACTCGGCGCCATGGTCATTGCGCCAGCAGGGCAACAGCAACGTCAGCCACGGCTGCATCAACATGTCGACCGAGAACGCCCGCTGGATGCAGGAGATCGGAGCCAAGGGCGACATCTTCGAGGTCCGAAACTCCGGCGGCCAGACGCTCCAGTCATGGGACGGCCTGTCCGACTGGCAGCTGTCCTGGGACGACTACAAAAAGGGCGGCAAGAAGTAAGCAGCCTCAAAACCGAAGGCCCCGGGCACTTCCGCCCGGGGCCTTCGCCTGTCCAAGGCCGTTGTTCGGTCCGGCATCGCTGGTCCAAGCGAACCGCGCCCAGCGGTGGTTTAGAAGAAGCCCGCCCAGTCGGCCGGTTCAAGCGGACCGCGCTCACAAGCCCACCAGTCAGCTGGCCAACCCAAAGCAACCAGTCCGGGGTCAGAAGTAGCCCACCGGTCGGCTGGTCAAACCCAAAAGTAACCAGCGCTGGATCAAAAGAAGCACGCACCGTGGGGGGTATGGGGGGCTCGGCCCCCCAAAATAAGACGAACCCCACCCCAGTCGAGCGAAGCGAGACAGGGGTGGGGCATGGGGTGAGTGACGGGACTTGAACCCGCGACTTCCTGGACCACAACCAGGTGCTCTACCAACTGAGCTACACCCACCATGTGCTTCTCACTTGAAGCGACATTATCGTAGCGTGCCCCCGCGAGCACCTGAAATTCAGGGGGTCTTGAGTACCCGCTCGGCCGCCGCGCGAGCTTCCTCACTGGACGGGCCGGGCTGGGGAACGAACGCTGTGCTGCGGTAGTACGCCAGTTCCTTGATCGACTCCCGGATGTCCGCCAGGGCCCGATGCGCGAGGCCCTTGCCTGGCTGTGCGTAGTAGATCCGTGGGTACCAGCGGCGGCACAGTTCCTTGATCGACGAGACGTCCACCATCCGGTAGTGCAGGTGGTTGTCCAGCGCTTTCATGTCCCGCGCGATGAAGCCTCGGTCGGTCGCGATCGAGTTTCCGGCGAGCGGCGCACTGCGGGATTCCGGCACGTACGTCCGCACGTAGTCGAGGACCATCTGCTCGGCGTCGGCCAGGGTCACCGTTGAGCGGCGGACTTCTTCGGTGAGGCCGGATTTGGCGTGCATCTCGCGGACTACTTCGGGCATGGTCGCCAGTACCTCATCGGTGGCGTGGATCACCACATCCACGCCTTCGCCGAGGATGTTCAGCTCGGCATCGGTCACCAGCGCCGCGATCTCGATCAACGCGTCGTTCACCAGATCGAGTCCGGTCATCTCGCAGTCGATCCACACCAGATGGTCACTCACCTGGTCGAGCCTATCCCGAGACGCCCGGTATGGGCTTCGAGCTGCGATACGCGTGTCCCGGTTCTACCGTGCTGAAGGTGGACACAACGCAGGAGATCGCCGCTGGTTATGTGACCGAGGGCCAAGCGGTGGAACTGGGCACGGTCGTGGTGGACGGCCAGGTTGACGCGTCCGCGGTGATCAAGCTCCCGTTGGCGACGCTGAACCGGCACGGTCTGGTGGCAGGTGCGACGGGTACCGGCAAGACCAAGACATTGCAGTTGATCGCCGAGCAGTGCGCGGGCGCGGGCGTTCCGGTGTTGCTCGCCGACATCAAAGGTGACCTGTCCGGGCTCGCCCGGGCGGGTGAGGCGAACGACAAGGTGACCAAGCGGGCCGAGGAGACCGGTGACACCTGGCAGCCGACGGCCTTCCCGGTCCAGTCGATCTCGCTGGGTACGGGTGGTCCCGGCGTCCCTGTCCGTGCCACGATCACGAGCTTCGGGCCGATCCTGCTGTCGAAGGTCCTCGGCCTGAACGACACCCAGGAGGCCACGCTCGGCCTGATTTTCCACTGGGCCGATCAGCGCGGCCTCGCGTTGCTCGACGTGAAGGACCTGCGGTCGGTCATCGGGCATCTGACCAGCGACGAGGGCAAAGCCGACTTGAAGGAGCTCGGCGGTGTCTCGGCCGCGACGGCGGGTGTGATCCTGCGTTCGTTGTCCAATCTGGAGGCTCAGGGCGGTGACGAGTTCTTCGGCGAGCCCGAGCTCGCGGTCGCGGATCTGCTCAAGGACGGCACGATCTCCCTGCTGGAGGTCGGCGAGCTGCAGAACAAGCCCGCGCTGTTTTCAACGTTCCTGATGTGGCTGCTCGCCGAGCTCTTCCAGGAGCTGCCAGAGGCCGGTGACCTGGACAAACCCAAGCTGGTGTTCGTGCTGGACGAGGCGCATCTGCTGTTCAGCGACGCCTCGAAAGCCTTCCTCGAGCAGATCGAGCAGACCGTGAAGCTGATCCGCTCCAAGGGCGTCGGTGTGTTCTTCTGCACACAGCTGCCCACGGACATCCCGAACGCCGTGCTGTCCCAACTCGGCGCCCGGATCCAGCACGCGTTGCGCGCGTTCACGCCGGACGACCAGAAGGCGTTGGCGCAGACGGTGAAGACGTATCCGACGACCAAGCACTACGAGCTGGACAAAGCCCTTACTTCGCTTGGTACGGGCGAGGCGATCGTCACAGTGCTGAGCGAGCGCGGCGCGCCCACGCCCGTCGCGTGGACGAGATTGCGTGCACCGCGTTCGCTTATGGGCACCATCGGCGTCGACGCGATCCGTGAGGCTGCCAACGCGAGCGAGTTGCACGCGAAGTACGCGGAGACCATCGACCGCGAGTCGGCGTACGAGAAGCTCGCCGCCAAGGTGGCGCCGCCCTCTGCGGAGCCCCAGGAGCAACCTCAAGAGCAACCGGCACCGGAAAAGGAGAAGCCAGGCGCGTTGGAGCAAGTGCTGACGAGCGCTCCGGTGAAGTCGTTCCTGCGCTCGGCCGCGAGTGCGTTGGGACGGGAGATCACCCGGGGCTTGTTCGGTACGGCCAAACGGCGTCGCTAGACGGAAGGAACGTTCCCGCCATCGATCCGGTACTCCGTGCCGGTGATCCATGAGGCCTGGTCTGACACCAGGAAGGCAACGAGGTCCGCGACTTCCTGCGGATGGCCAGGCCTGCCGAGCGGCACGCCGCCAAGGCTCGCCAGGGCGACGTTCGCGCGCCGGTTCGCTGACTTGGTCGGCGAGCCGCCGTTGAGCTACCTCACCTGGTGGCGGATGACGACGGCAGGCCAGTTGCTGAGCCGTGGCGACCAGCCGCTTGCCGCGATCGCGCGTCAGGTCGGCTACCAGTCCGAGTTCGCCTTCAGCAAGGCGTTCAAACGGGAGTTCTCGTTGCCGCCCAGCGACTACCGCCGTCAACGCCGGGCCGGAGCGCGGATGGTCGATGCCTGACTATTCTCCAGTAGTGCCGATCGAGCTGACCCTGCTGAGCAAGGTGGCGTATCGCGGGCAGGAGGTCACTGCTCCGCGCTTACGCGCTGTGCTCGCGTTGCTGGCAGGCGACGTGAAGCGAGGCGTGAGCATCGGCGCGCTGATCGACGGGCTCTGGCCGGACGAGCAACCAGAGAACCCAGCGAAAGCCGTACATATTCTGGTTTCCCGGATTCGTGGGCAGCTTGGGCCGGACCTGGTTGTGAACACGCCGACCGGCTACCGGATCGACGCACAGGTAGACACCGAGGCGATCCTGACTTACGCGTCGGACAGCGCAAAAGCCTTGACGACCGCACATTTCGAGACTGCGTTAGCTACAGCAGCAGCCGGTCTCGGGCTCTGGAACGGCGAAGGCACCGACGGCACGGACCCATTGTCGTTGCTGCGCTTGGAAAGAAAGCAGGCTCGCAGGTCGCTTCTGCGGACTCACGCGCTGGCGTTGTCGAAGGCAGGCAAACACGCCGAAGCCAAGGTTCCGCTGGAAGATCTCGTCGCCTCGTCGTCGCATGACGAGGAACTGCTTCTTGAGCTGATCCGTACCCAGCCGCGACCGACGGCCCAGCGGGCGCTTTGAACACGTACGACCAGTACCGCCGCCGAATCGCCGACGAGCTGGGCACCGATCCAGGGTTCGCATTGCAAGCCTTGCACCAGCGCTTGCTCCGGGGTGAGACCCTCAAGAAGGGCGTGGCGCACGAGCCGAATGCGTTGCTAGGCAGGGATTCAGACATCGCGGCCGTGACGAATTTGCTGCGGGAGTCCAGGGTCACATCGATCATCGGTCCCGGTGGGATGGGCAAGACGAGACTGGCGCACGCGGTCAGCAGGGAAGCCGAGTATCACGTCTATTTCGTGTCCCTTGCCGGTGTCGCGACTGATACGGACGTCGAGGACGAAGTCGTGGCGGCCGTCGGCGAGCAGCGGCTGAACTCGCTCGAATCCGCCTTGCTGGTACTGGACAACTGCGAGCATGTCCTCGATGGAGCCGGGAAACTCGCGCAGGAACTGGTATCGGCGAGCAAAGACCTGAGAATCCTGACCACAAGCCGTGCCAGGCTAGGTCTTTCATCGGAAACCGTGTACCCGCTCAGCGAACTGCCGTTGCCCGCGGCGGTTGAGTTGTTCAGCCAACGCGCGAAAGCCGTGCGTCCCGGGGTGGACCTGCCTTCGGGGGCTGTCAAGGAGCTGTGTACGCACCTCGACGGGCTCCCGTTGGCGATCGAGTTGGCGGCGGCGAAGGCGCGGGTCATGTCGATTCCCGAGATCGCCAGCCGATTGGACGACCGGTTTACGTTGCTGCGCGGCGGTTCCCGTGACGCGCCAGACCGGCACAGAACCCTGCACGGGGTGGTCGACTGGAGCTGGAACCTCCTCGACGAAGCCGGAAAGCAAGCAATGCTCGTGCTGTCGGTATTTCCGGCCGGATTCAGCTATGCCGCGGCTGAACACGTTGGTGTCGAAGAGACTGTGGAGAACTTGGTCGACCAATCACTGCTCAAGGTGCACGACACCCCCGCCGGTGCTCGGTTTCAGATGCTCGAAACTGTCCGTGAGTTCGCTGCCGCGCAACGAAGTGGCGACGAGGTCGATCGGTTCCTCGCATGGGCCCGTGATTTCTGCCTTACGCATCACGAGCTCCTCTTCGGACCTGATCCGCTGGGATCCGTGTTCCCGATCGATGTCGAGCAGGACAACCTGATCGCGGCATTGCGGTACGGCATCAAACGCGCCGACGGCCCGACTGTTGCCGCCACGGCTGCTGTCCTCACTTGCTCGTGGTTGCTGGTATCCCATTACAGCAGAACGATTTCCCTCGCCGACGACATCACGAGAGTCCTCCTGCACTACCGCCCTGAAGCCGAGCACATAGAGGTGACGAGGACTGCGGCTGCCGTGTGCGCCGCCACAACGTTCATGATCCAGGGGCCGCGAGCGCTGCGTAGCCTGATCGTTCTCAAGCGCTTGCCGTCCGTAAAACCGGACACGCTGCCCAAGGCGATCGCGGCCTATCTGATCAATCAGGACAGTCAGCAACCGTTGGCCGTCGCCGCGACGAGTTTCGTAGCAAGCTATATCAAGGAAAGCGAACTCGATCCACATGCCGCACTCGCGGCGGCCCGGCAAGCGCAGGAGTTGGTTGAGAACGAGACGCCGTGGCTCAGGATCGCCACGCACGCCCGCGTCGGTGACCTGTTACTCCAGATAGGACAGCCCGAGGAAGCGGAAACACACTACCTTGCGGCGCTGCACACGTTGGAAACGGACGTGAGCGGCCAGGGCATGGCACTGATTCTCGCCAACCTGCACGCGGGCAAGCTTGACACGGTCGAACGATGGCTGGATTCGGTGGCGGACAACGCGATCGACAGCAGTGGACCGGAAGGCGCGTTCATCATCGGTGTCCGCGCGGAGGTTCTGCTCGCCCGTGACCAGATCGACGCGGGCCTGTCGACATGGCGGACAGCGCTCGGCCGGATAAACCCGCATGTGGGCACAGAGTATCGGGTCGGATCGTCCGGTATCGACCCGCTGCTGAGTGAGATCCAAGCGGCCACTGTGGTCGCGCACGCCCAACACGGTCGCCTGGAACAGGTTGCGGATCTCGTACAGTCCCTTCCGGACAGATTGATCTGGTTACTTGAGCATCCGACGGTCAACCCATCACCCTTCTTGCGGGAATTCCCAACTTGGGGCGCGTTGTTGCTGGCGGTCGGAATGACCGAACCGCAACCCCGCAAGGCCGCGCGAATGATCGCCTTGGCCGAGCGTTTCCGTTTCCTGCGCGGATTTCAGCCCACGATGTCCCCCTCGCGAGCGCGGGCCGCGGCCGAGAAGGTGGCGTACGCCGAAGCAGTCTCGCACTACGCCACCCTGTCGCTTGACCAGCTACGAATCGCCGCGCTGGACCTGCTTGACCGGTAGGTGCCTCGGCCCGCACATCTCCGGCGACGGATGAAACGTCGGCGGAGTCCCGACGCGCAACTCGCCCAGCCGGTCGAACAGGATGTTCATCGCGATCCGCCCTTCGAGCCGGGCAAGTGGCGCACCGAGACAGAAATGCGCGCCACGTCCAAACGCCAAGTGCGGGTTCGGATCCCGGAAGATATCGAACTCCTCAGGGTTGGCGAACTGCCGTGGATCCCGGTTGACGGCGCCGAGCGCGATCATCAGCAACTGGTTCGCGGGCATCGGGTAGCCGCCGATCTCAGTGTCCACAGTGGTCGCCCGAAAGACAGCCGGTACCGGACTGACAAACCTCAAGGACTCTTCAATCAACCCAGGGACCAAGGACCGGTCCGCGCGTACTTTCCTTGAGGTGTCCGGGAGCCGGTCAAGGCACATGATCGTGCTGCCCAGCAACGAAGTCGTGGTCACGTGCCCAGCGAACAGAAGAAGAATCCCGAAATGAGTAACCTCGCTGTCGGTCATGTCAGCCTGAGCCAATACCGTCAGCAGATCTTCCCGAGGCTGACGGCGCCGTTCGGCAGTGTGCTGATGCAGGTAGTCGACCATCGGAGCGAATTCCCGCAACGCGGCCATCGAAGCAGCCTGCACGTCTTCACTGGGATTCGGTTCGTGATAGATGTTCTTGCTCTCCAGCAACTTGTCCGCCCAGTAGATAAAGAGGTCGCGGTCGCTCACCGGCACGCCAAGCAGCTCGGCGATGACGGAGATCGGCAGCGGATGCGCCACCTCAGTGACAAAGTCGAACTCGTCCCGCCCAACCAAGCCGTCGACAAGGCCATTCGCGATCTCGGCGATCCGAGGCTCCAGGTCCGCAACCATCTTCGGCGTAAACGCCCGACTGACAACCCGGCGGTGATCACGGTGAGCCGGACCATCCATCTGCAACAGATTCCCCTCAGAGAGCCCTTTGACAAGAGGGTCGTCGCTGTCACCCTGAGGGAAGAACTGCCCGACATCGGAAACGAAAGTCACCGGATCAGCCAGAATCTGATGAGCCTCCGAATACCCGGAGATGTTCCAGAAACCCACGGAGTCAGCGAATTCGACAGGTTCCGCGGGCCGATGGCCGTGCATCCAGTAGTGCGCGGGGTGAGCGTTCCAGACGGTTGTCGTTTTCATGATGACAAGGCTGACCGCAACCCGGATCAACAGGGTTTCAGCGAGCTATCAGTGGCCTGAAACCCCAGGTCATCCCTCGTGAGTGGTTAGCCGCGTTAGAACACGACTAACCACTCACGAGGGCATTTACAGCTTTCGCCACACCGAGCGGGTGAGGGTCGCGGCCACGCTCGCCAGGGGCGGCTGCGGGCGGGATCGAGCTTCGGGCGCGGTCTCCGGAATCCGACGCCCTGCCAACGGATCCGACCGGTCAGCGCGGCGAGCGCGATAAGGGTCCAAATGCGACGACCAATACCGCAACAACCGTGGCGCGTAAGAAGCCAAGGGCAGCAACGTGATCCCACTGCCTTCCAAAGCCGCGACCGTCGAGGCTGTCGAAAACTTGGGCTCCATCACCATATGCGGAATGACCTCAGGCGGAATCCCCATCTCGGTCATCACGGCATCCCGAACCTCACGCCCACCCGGCAGGCGATCAACCGCCCGCGCAGCAAGGACCCCGGCTCGATCCAGCACAGGAACACGAGGGCTGGCCACGATCCGAGGCGCCCCAGCCGGAACGGCGAAAGCGTTGTACACCTCGGTCAAAGACTGGTTCCGGGCCGAACCAAGGTGATAGGTCGACCCCGAAGGCGCGTCCTGATGCATCAGATGCACCAGCGCGTCGACCACATAGTCCACGGGAACCACGTTCGTCGAACCAAGGTGGGGCACGACCAAGGGAAGCCGGGCGGGCAACCGCGACAACCGGGTGATCGCGGGCAGGAAGTAGTAGGGACCGTCGACCTTGTCCATCTCGCCGGAACGGGAGTCGCCGACTACTGCCGAGGGCCGGTACACCCGCCATGGAACCTTGTCCTGCGTACGGACCAGCTTCTCCGCTTCGAACTTTGTCGAGTGGTAGGGGGACGGCAGGTTTTGGCCGAGATCGAAATCCCGTTCAGTGAAACGTCCTCGATAGTCCCCGGCTACCGCTACCGAGGAAACGTGGTGCAGCCATTTGGCGCCGATCCGGCCCGCGAATTCGATCACGTGACCGGTACCGTTCACATTCGTGATTTCGTTGATCGCGCGATAGGCCGTGAAATCGTAGATCGCGCCGAGGTGGATCACGTGGTCCACGCCTGACAACGGTGCCGTGATCGGTTCGGCGAGATCACCGGTGACCGGGACGACTCGCCCGGAATCCCATGTCCGGGCGAGTTTGTCGAATCGTGTGTGCGAACCGGGGCGCACCAGTGCGTACACCGCGGCACAGTCAGGCAGGGTGAGCAGCCGCGATATCAGCCTGCTGCCCAGAAATCCGGTTCCGCCCGTCACGAAGTAGCCGGTCATGGCGGAACCATGCCTACTGGCGAGTAGGAATCAAACTCTACTGCTCATGGATCACTGACGCGTCCACCACCGCATCCCTCAGCGCCGCGCGCAGTCTGCCCACGTCAAGTGGGGTAAGCACGGCGGTCTCACCCGGCGGGGAGACCAGTACCACGCGGCCACCGCTGACGAACACCGTCAGGTCGCGTCGCCGTCCCGCGATATCGCGGCAGCTCACCGACCATTCCTTGCGGGCAGTCACCTCTGTCTTGCCTCCCCGGTTGTCGGGCCAACGCCTTCCCTACCCGTCGTAGAGACGGTTGCCGTGCGGCGCCGTGACGCGTCCGCGAAGGTTTTTCGCACTATTGTTTCCCGACCCCGTTTCGTCACGTAGTTGTCGATCTTGAACGGCCGAGCCTACTAGGTGATATACGTCCACGGAACGACCACAGTTTGGTATATCCAAGAATTTCGGATCGACCAATCGGGTGACGACAGACCTTCGATCGTGTTGACCGGTGATCGTCGGTGGCATCCTGTTGCGGTGCTTGACCCTCCCCGGATGTCGGACTCGACAGTTGACATAGCAACTATCGCAGTTCGGCCGTGCCGGGTGAGAACCTCGGAACGGTCTCGGTGACCGGCCGGGCACCGAACTCAGCGTCACTCCGGCTTGCCGACGAGTTCTTCCTGGTGGCGCACAACCACGACGCGGACACCATCGTGCCGCGGCTGCACGACACCGGGATCGAACTCGGCCTCGCCGGGGCGCTGCTCGCTGAACTGGTACTCGACCGCAGGCTGGAGGTCGCCGACGGGCGGGTCATCGTCTTCGACCCGTCACCGCCGAACGACCAACTGGCCGCGAGCATGTTGCGGGACATCGTCACCGAACCACCGCACAGCGTCCGGGTCTGGCTGGAGTACCTCAGCCAGGACGCGCGCGACAAGGTCGGCAGCAGGCTGCACGTGGCCGGGCACCTAGCCCAGGTCCGGCTGCGTAAATGGTGGGGTGGCCCGGCGATGCAGTACCGCGCGGTGAACGCGGAACAGGCACTGATCCCCGAAGTCCGGTTGCACGACCTGCTCGCGCGGCCGCATCCGGGGCTCGAAGTGACCAGGATCAGCATGGACCACAAGCTGATGCAGGACGTCACGCTCGCCGCGCTCGCGCACTCGACCGGCCTGCTGTCCGCCCTGCTCTGGTACCACGGACCGCATCGAGCGCGGTCCCAATTGGACGAAATGCGCCGTGCACTCCCGGCACCCCTGCTCGAACTCGCCAAGCAGACTGAGGCCGCGGTTGGCGACGCGGTGCTTGGCCGTCGCCGCTGACTAAGGAGCTTTGCTTTGGTAGACAACAAAATTGGCTCATCGACCAGTACCGCGCTTGTCCGTGTCGGGCCTAGCCGCGTCTCGTCCGCGCTGGCGCGCAACCGCCTCGGTGTCTCGTCGATCGTTTTCTTCATCGTGTCGGCGGCCGCGCCACTCACGGTCATCGGCAGCGGCGCCGTGCTCGCGTTCGCCAATACCAAGACGATCGGCATCCCGATCGCGTACGCGGCGATCGCGGTGGTGCTCGCGGTGTTCGCGGTCGGTTACGTCGCGATGTCCAGGCACGTCACCAACGCGGGCGCCTTCTATACGTATGTGGCGCAAGGTTTAGGCCGTGTCCCGGGAGTCGGGGCGTCCTTCGTCGCTGTGGTCGCGTACAACGCGATGCAGATCGGCCTGTACGGCGGGTTCGGCGCGATCCTGGCCACCCACTTGACCACGTGGTTCGACTGGGACGTGCCGTGGTGGGTGCTGGCCTTGGGTGCGTGGGCGGTTATCGCGGTCCTTGGCGTGCTGCGGATCGACTTCAACAGCCGCGTTCTTGCCGTCCTGCTGACCGCCGAGTGTCTGATCATGTTGGTGTTCAACGTGGTCGAGCTGACCAACCCCGCCGACGGCACGATCACCTTCGACTCGTTGTCACCGTCCATTTTGGTGTCCACAAGTGTTGGCGCGCTGCTCGTGACCGCGGTGACCGGCTTCGTGGGCTTCGAAGGCGGCGCGGTGTACGCCGAAGAGAGTCGTGACCCGAAACGCACTGTGGCACGGGCTACTTACATCGCCGTGGCGTTCGTCGGTGTGCTGTACGCGTTGTCCGCGTGGGCATTGACCGTTGGTATTGGCCCGGACAAGATCGTCGACGCGGCGACGGAACAGCAGACGGACCTGGTCTTCAACTTCAACGCAGGCTTCCTTGGACAGTGGATTGTGGACTGTGGCCGGATCCTGATCGTGACAAGCCTGTTCGCCGCGCTCGTGAGCTTCCACAACACCGTCGCGCGGTACTTGTTCGCGCTTGGGCGTGAGCGGGTGCTGCCCGCGGGACTTGGTTCAACCAATCGGCGGACCGGTTCGCCGTACGTCGGATCGTTGGCGCAGAGCGTGTTGGCGTTCGTGGTCATCATCCTGTTCGCGGTGGTCGGACTGGATCCGTTGATCGACCTGTTCTTCATCGGCACCACGTTCGGCGGGCTCGGTGTGATCATCCTGATGGCGCTGACGTCGATGTCCGTGATCGGGTACTTCGTCAAACGCACGGATACCGGCGAGGACACGTGGCACAAGTTCGTGGCGCCGGGCATCGCTTCGGTGTTGCTGCTTTGGGTGCTGTGGCAGACGTTGGACAAGTACTCCCTTCTGCTTGGCCTGCCGACGGACCATCCCGCAGTGTGGATCCTGCCGTCGACCTTCGCCGTGTTCGGGGTCGCCGGGCTGGCGTGGGGCGCTTACCTGAAGTCCGCGCGACCGGCGGCCTACGCCGCGATCGGCCTCGGCGCCAACAGCGTGATCGGCCGGGCCAGCCAGGATCTGCCGCCGCAGCGCACGGATTCCTCCGGCGTGCTCCCGTCGATCACCAGCCCAGGCCTGGCGATGGCGCCGATCAGGCACGAGGTGTTCCGGGTCGGCGCCGACCACCCGATCGGCCCGGTCAGCCACGTGCTCAGTGAGGCCTTTGTGGACGGTGAGATCGCCGAGTGGCTCGTGCCCGACCCGGCGGACCGGCGCCGGATCTATCCGGCTTACTGGGCGATGACCGTCGAGCACGCCCTCGGCGCGGGCGAAGTGTTCGCTGGGGGCGAGCTCTCGGGTGTTTCAGTGTGGTTCCCGGCCGCGTTCGGCCCGCCCCACGCGTCGCCACGAGACCTCGACGAGCGCATCGACATCATGTGCGGTCCGTACGCACCGCGTTTCCACGCTTTGCACCACGCGATGGAGGAATCCCACCCGACAGGTCCACACCAGTACTTGGCCTTCGTCGGCGTGTTGCCCGAATTGCAGGGCAGGGGGATCGGCACCGCGTTGGTCCAGCACCGGTTGCGGGAACTGGACATCGCGGGCATGCCCGCGTATCTGGAGGCGACGAACCGGCGCAACCTCGCGCTGTACGTCCACCTCGGATTCCAGCCGACCGGCAGCCCGATCGCCTTGCCGGACAACGGGCCGAAGCTGTACCCGATGTGGCGGCCCGCGTCTGTCCACCGTGGTCTCTGACCGAGATTTTGACTGGCGTCCAACGGCAACAGTCTGCCAATAATTTGGTGTTCTGGAACCAGCGTCGTCAAGCTTGTGTTGTGAACACGGTTTACCGGCTCCCGGCGCTGGGGGAAGCTCTGCCGCTGACGTATGCCCGGTTCCGTGCGGCCGGACCAGTCATCCCGGTCGAACTCCCCGGCGGTGTCCAGGTGTGGGCGGTGACGACCTATGCCGCCGTCCGTGAAGTCCTCGAAGGGGACGACATCAGGTTTGGCAAGCATTACTCGCATTGGGCGGCGTTACGAGACGGCCAGGTGCCGGGCGGCTGGCCGTTTCTGCCGTTGGTCTACGGCGAACACATGCTCATGCGCGACGGCTCCGCGCATGGGCGCCTTCGAAATCTGCTGATGCGTGAGTTCACCGCGGAGCGCATCGAGGCGCTCAAGGAGAGTGTCGCCAAGATCGTCGACTCGTTGATCGCCGCCGTGGTCGCCGAAGGCAAGGTCGCCGATCTGGTTCCGTCGTTCGCCGAGCAGGTCCCGATGGCAGTCATCTGCGAACTGTTCGGCATTCCCGCAGGTGACCGGGCTCGGCTGCGCTCGTGGACGCGGACATTGTTCTCCCATGAGGCAACGGCTGAGGAGACACATCTCGCCGGGCAACGGCTGATCGCGTTCATGACTGCCCTGGCTGATTGGAAACGCCAGGAACCCGGCGACGACCTGACGAGCGCGTTGGTTCGTGACCAGAACGATGACCAGCTGTCGCTCCAGGAGCTTGTGGACTGTCTGTATCTGATCCTCATCGCGGGTCACGAGACCACATTGCACATGATCGGGCACGCGATCGTCGGTCTGCTGGCCAATCCGAGCCAGCTGACTCTCGCGATGGGCGAGAATCGTTGGGCCGACGTGGTCGAGGAAGCATTACGCCGCACGCCGCCGGTCTATGGCTCGCTGTTCCGGTATGCCTTGGCTGACACCGAAGTCGCGGGTAAGCAGGTTTTCGAAGGCGATGCCTTGCTGCTGTGCATCGGCGGCAGCGGCACGGATCCCGCGCAGCACGGCCCCTTGGCCGACCAGTTCGACATCACTCGTGACCAAAAAGGACACTTGGCTTTCGGGCACGGGCCACACCAGTGCATCGGCGCCCCGCTCGCCCGTATCGAAGGCGAAATGGCGCTGTCGGCCCTGTTCAACCGCCTGCCCGACATGAAGCCCGCGATCCCGGTCGATGAAATCCCCTACAGCCCTTCCTTCCTGACCTACGGCCCACTCTCCATTCCTGTGGTGCTCAACAACTCCTCGTGAGTGGTTAGCCGCGTTAGAACACGGCTAACCACTCACGAGGGCTGAGCTGCTAGTTGTTGGCTACGAACTGGTTCGCGCGGGATTCGCCGACGCTTGTCGCCGCGGAGTTGCTTTCGATCGGGCTGACCTTGGAGTTCTTGAAGCAGATGTAGGTCACTGGTCCGTCTGTGCCCCCTGTCGCCGGGTTCGGGTCGATACCCAGGGATTTCGCGGTGGCGTACGAGGCCTCGCCGATGATGTCGGTCGGGCCGGTGTCGCCGATGGAGGCGTAGAGGACCTTGTTGTTGTAGATCACCGCACACGATCCGCCGCCAGCCAGGCCGGAAGACGTGTAACGCCAGGTGCTGCTTGGGCTCGGCACGACGATGAAGTGCGTCTGGTCAGCGATCAGGGGTTTGCCGTCCGAGCGAGGGAAAGCGGTGTCCGGCTGGAACCACGGGTCGGTCTGTTCGTTGCACCGGGCGGTGCGCTGACCGTCGCAGTCGATGTCCATATCCGCCCGCCACCAGACCGCGCCGTTGGCATCGCAGACCGAGATCGTTCGACCGAGTTCGCTGTCTGTTTTGTACTTACCGCTGGAAATCTGGCGGCAGGATTGGGTTTTCGCCAGTAACTGGCTGGCCGTCGGGCCGGCCACCGGAGTGACGTCCGCGCCCGCGGTGGCCGCCGGCACCAAGGTGCCCTGCGGCCAGCAGGGTTGCCGCGAGCAGAAGGATCTTCCGCATCGGGTCTCCTTTATTAGGAAACTTTCCATACATAGGTGGCGGCGGCCCTTACTATCCCGTCCAGTGGATGCGCAGAACAAGGCCTCGTCCGAAACTTCCGTAATTGTCCGGTTACACCGAGTAAATCGGTTGAGACCAGTGTTTACCCTGACGGACATGACAAAGCTGCCTCTCATCTGTCCTGTCGCACCGGCGACAGGAGCGTGCCGACAGCAGCGCTTGTCCTGGAGGTACGACGCTGCCGCGTCATGAGCAGCGCGTTCCTCGCGGGCATTGTTGCTGGTTATGGCGTCGCAATCCCTGTTGGGGCGATTGGCGCGTTGTTGATCAGCCTGACCGCGAGAACCTCGTTGCGTGTCGGTGCGGCCGCAGCCCTTGGTGTCGCGACGGCGGACGGTCTGTACGCCCTCGCCGCCGTTCTGGGTGGCGCGGCGATCGCCAATTTGATCGAGCCGATAGCGGGTCCGATGCGGTGGGCCGCGGCGATCGTGCTTGTCGCATTGGCTGTCAAGACCGTCGTTGATGCCAGAAAGCAAAGTGGTCACAAGGAAGTCACCGCGCGCAGTGCCTACTTTGGACTGCTTGGGCTGACCATCCTCAACCCGGCGACGATCATCTACTTCGGTGCGCTCGTCCTTGGGATGCAGGCCGATGTCGTGCCGGATCTGCTGCACGGCATGGTGTTCGTCCTCGGTGTGTTGCTGGCGTCAGCAAGCTGGCAACTGCTGCTCGCCGGTGGCGGCAGCCTTGTCGGACGCGTGCTCACTGGGCCGCGCGGCCGGTTGATCACCGCGCTGGTCTCCAGTGGAGTGATCATGATCTTGGCGATCGGCCTTGTGGCGGGTTAGCAAGGCGAAAGCCAGCGCGGAGGCGACGGCGGCCGAGGCCATCAGCACGGCCATCGCCAAAGCCCCTTGCCCGGCAAGGGGAGCGAGGCCACCGCCGACGATGAACTGGGTGATCCCGATCAGCGCGGACGCCGCACCCGCGTTGTCCGCCTGATCGGCCAGTGACAGCGCGGCAGCGTTCGGCATCACGACGCCGACGCTGGAAATGATGAGGAACAACGGAATCAGAACCAGAACCAACCCCGCACCGGCGGCGATCGCGGCCACGAGCCCGGCGCCGCCGGTCAACCCAACGGCAAGGCCGGCCGCGACGAGACGGCGCGGCGGGAACCGGCCGACCAGCCAGCCGCCGAACTGCCCGGCGATCGCGATCCCGATCGAGTTCACGCCGAACACCCAGCTGTACTGCTGCGGCGACAAGCCGTATAAGTCCTGCAGCACGAACGGCGAACCGGAGATGTACGCGAACAAAGCCGCGAACAGCAGCGCGGAAGTCAAGCAGTACCCAAGAAAGACCCGATCGCGGATCAACCCGCCGTAGGACCGCAGCACCGGACGAAGCTGGGCCGGTTGCCTGCGCTCAGCCGCAAGCGTTTCCGGCAGACCGAGCACAGTGGACAGCAGTAGAAGCGCCCCGAAAACCGACAGGACAACGAAAATCCCGCGCCACGATGTGAACCGGAGCAGTTCACCACCGATCACGGGCGCCAGGATCGGCGCGAGGCCGGTAATCAGCATGAGACTGGAGAAGAATCGAGCCAGCGCGACTCCAGAGTACATGTCCCGCACGGCAGCCCGCGCGATCACGATCCCGGTCGCCGCGCCCAACCCCTGCACGGCCCGGAACGCGACCAGCGCATACGCCGATGGAGCGAAGGCGCAGGCAACCGAGGCGACGGCGTAGAGCGCGAGCCCGACGATCAGCGGCCGTCGCCGTCCGTAAGCATCGGAGAGGGGGCCGGCGATCGCCTGACCGACCGCGAGGCTGATCACGAAGGCCGTCAGAGTCAGCTGGACCGCGGACGCGGAGGAGCCGAACTGCGCCGTCATCGCCGGTAAACCCGGCAGATACATGTCAATCGACAGTGGCGCGAACGCCGATAAGGAGCCGAGGATCAGCGTGATCCGGATCCGGCCTCTCACATGCACGAACCCTCGATGTGCTGCATCGGGATGATCCTGCGCAGCAGCGACCGGAGCACCTCGCGCTCGTCCGGCGACAGCGGCGCCAGGCTGTGCTCCTCGACCGCCTTGAGCTGCACATACAGCTTCGCTTGGAGTTCACGGCCCGCCTCGGTGAGCACCGGGATCCGGGCACGCCGGTCGTGCGGATCTGGCGTGCGGACGACCAGGCCGCTGCGTTCGAGCTTGTCCAACAGCGCAGTCATCGTGGTCTTGTCGACGCCCAGCGCGTGCCCCAGCGCCAGCTGGCTGTACGGACGGCCGAGGTTCTGGGCGAGCGCGCTCAGCACGATCTGCCCTCGGATGCTCGTCCCATGTGCGTTCGCCTCGGCGTCCATGGCTTCACGCAGCCCGTGCGCCGCCCTGTTGAGCAGCCAGTTCACGTCGGAGTGCTGCAGGCACTGCTGCGTGATCTCCTCGGCTGCCTTGACGCTGTCCTCCACGTCCCAAGTGTACGTGATGTGCACTACTCAAGATATTCTTGACTCGGAACATCTCGATTCGTATCTTCTCAGTTATGACGAACTTGCTGCACATCGACTCGAGCATCTGGGACGCCACCTCGCACTCGCGGCCGGTGACCGCCGCGTTCGCGGAGGCGTGGAAGGCCGCTAACCCGGATGGCGGTTATACGTACCGTGACTTCGCGGTCGACCCCGTCGAGCACCTGACCGGCCTGTACATGAGTGCTGCCTACGTGCCAGCGGACCAGCGTTCGCCTGAGCAGGCGGCCGAGTTCGACAAGTTCAAGTGGCTGCGTGACGAGGTGATCGCCGCGGACGTCGTACTGCTCGGCGTGCCGATGTACAACTACACGATCCCGTCGACCATCAAGACCTGGATCGACCACCTGCTGGTGCCGGAACTGCTGGTCAACGCCGAAACCGGTGAGGGTCTGCTTGCGGGCAAGAAGGTGTTCGTCGCGACCGCGCGCGGTGGTTCGTACGCGCCAGGCACGCCGAAGGAGTCGTGGGACCACCAGGAGCCGCTGCTGCGTCAGCTATTCCAAGGACTTGGCCTCGACCAGGATCTGACGTTCATCCACAGCGAGATGACGCTCGCCTACACGATCGAGCACCTCAAGCAGTTCCAGCACATCGCGGACGCGTCGAAGGAGAACGCGTACAAGGCGGTGCAGGAACTCGCGGCCGTGGCCTGAGACCGCAATTGGGGCGGTTTAGTTCGAAAGTAGGCTGACACCTCCGGCCGACTGTGTGAATCTGCTTGCAATCGAGCTCTAATGTGCAGATTCGCGCAGGAGGTGTCATGAGCGATCAGGTCTCGCGTCGGTCGTTGCTCGCGGCGGGTGCAGTGCTCGGCCTGGGTTCGGGGGCCCAGGCCGAGGCGGCTGTCGAAGAGACACAAGTCCCGCCGCAAAAGGGTCGGAGCATGGTCGGGGTGCCGTTCGAGCGGCACGACACGGTCCGCGTCGCGATCATCGGCCTCGGCAACCGGGGCGGCGGCATGATCGGGTCGTTCCTGGCCGTGCCCGGTGTCAAAGTCACCGCGTTGTGCGACGTCAACGCCACGGCCGCGACCCGTGCGGCGAACGCCGTCACCGACGCGGGCCAACCAGCGCCAGCGCTCTACACCAAGGGCGACCACGACTACGAGAACATGCTCCGGCGTGACGACATCGACCTCGTCTACGTAGCCACGCCCTGGGAATGGCACGTACCAATGGCCATAGCGTCGGTACGAGAAGGCAAGCACGTAGGCGTGGAAACGCCGTTCGCCACGTCAATGGAAGAACTGTGGCAACTGGTGGACGCCTCCGAGCGCTACCAACGCCACTGCATGCAGCTCGAGAACTGCTGTTACGGACGCAACGAGATGCGCATCCTGCGCATGGTGCACGCGGGCCTGTTCGGCGAGTTGCTGCACGGTGCGGGCGCGTACAACCATGACCTGCGCGAGTTGCTGTTCTCTGACACGTACTACGCAGGCGAATGGCGGCGCGCGTGGCACACGAAGTCACGCCTCAAAGGCGACCTCTACCCGACGCACGGGCTTGGTCCCGTCGCTGGCTACATGGACATCAACCGTGGCGACCGGATCGTGCGCATGTCGTCGATGGGCACGCCGGCGCTCGGCCTCGCGGAGTACCGCAAAGCGAACGAGCAACCGGGTGATTCGTCGTGGCGCGAACGGTACGTCGAGTCAGACATGACCATCAGCCTGTTGCAGACAGCCAAAGGCCGGGTCATCCGACTCGAACACGATGTGTCCACACCGCACCCTTATTCACGGCTCAACCACATCGCCGGGACCAAGGGTGTGTTCGAGGACTATCCACCTCGGATCTACCTCGAACCCCGCAACACCAACCACCAATGGGCGAATTTCGACGAGTACAAGTCATATGACCATTGGTTGTGGACAGACGTCCCGCCGGGACCCGGCGGCCACGGCGGAATGGACTACTACATGGTCTACCGCACCATCCAGACAATGCGGCTTGGCCTGGTCCCGGACATGGATGTCTACGACGGCGCGGTGTGGAGCGCGCCCGTGCCGCTGAGTTCGAAATCCATCGACCAAGGCGGCGCGCCGCAACCAATTCCCGATTTCACCAGGGGACGGTGGCACGAGACTCGCCCGGGCGTGGACTCGGTGAAACCCGTGTAGCAGTACGAGTGCAAGACTGGGGCCATCCGAAACCCAATTCAGGGAGTCAGGATGGCCGACGAGCCGATCGCCGTCGCGTTACGTCGCGCGGCCGATCTGACCGCTGCCGGTAACTCCGACGCGGCGATCCACGTTGTGCGTGGGGTGCTGGACGAGCACCCCACGCACTCCGAAGCGTGGTGTCATCTTGGCGCCGCGTACCTCGACGTGGGCGACGCGGAGTCCTCGCTTGACGCCGCGAAGCAAGCGATCCGGCACGGCGAGCGGTCGTGGGGGTACCGGCTCGCGAGCGTCGCGCTGATGGAATTGGGCAGGCGTGACGAGGCCGTCGTGTCCGCGCGTGAAGCCGTGCGGCGCGATGGCGAGGATTGGCGTTGCCACGTGGCTTTGGCGGAGGCGTTGGGCACGCAAGATCCGCAGGAGTCGTTCGCCGCGGCGTGTCGCGGGATCCAGCTCGCCAACAACGAGGCGCGGCCGTTCGAAGTTCTCGGCGACGCGGCGTTGCGTGTGCACGACAAGGAAACCGCGCGACGCGCCTACTACGAGGCCATCAAAATCGATCCAGCCAACCAGCACGCGCGCACCAACCTGGTTCGGCTCGGCCGTCCGCAACTCGGTACGACGACCGCGCCCGTACAGGCCGAGCCGATCGTTCAGGTGCATCTTGGCCGTATCGAAGAACTCGGGTTGTGGCTCGCACTGAGGCGTTCGTCCATTGGTTTGACCATCGGCAGCCTGGTGCTGATGTTGGTCGGGTTGGACGACACGTACAGCGTGCTCGGCTGGTTCGGGTTGGTGCTGGTGCTGTTCGTCGTGTTCGTGGTGGGCAGCGCGTGGGTGAAGTACGCGCGGGGCGTGCCGGTGAAGCAGACGTTGGTCGAACACAGGATGTTGGCGCTGGCCGCCGGATTGATGGCGCTGTCGTCAGTGCTGTTGATCGTGTGGACGGTCCTTGTCGCGCTTGGCGCGCAGACGTTGAATCCGTTGACGATCGTTCTTGTGACCAGTGTGGCCAGTGTGGTGGTGTCCGTGCTCGCCATCTGGCGGCGGAGCCATCCCAAGTAAGTTCTGGCCCATGACCCAACCTCTCGGCGGCTACCAGAACGAGATCTACCTGCACGGCCTGGCTGACCAGGTTCCTCCGTGCACGACCGACGCCACCAGGCTGGCCGACTCGGCCCGCGAGATCCTCGAGCCTGGGCCGTTCTGGTACGTGGAGGGCGGTGCCGGTTCAGGCGCGACCATGCGCGCCAACCGTGAAGCGTTCGACAAGTGGCGGATCGTGCCGCGCATGCTCCGCGACGCGGCCGCGCGCGATGTGTCCACAACGGTGTTGGGCGCGCAGCTGCCCGCGCCCGTATTGCTCGCGCCGATCGGCGTGCAGTCGATCGTGCATGCGGACGGTGAATTGGCGACCGCGCGTGCCGCGAGCGAACTTGGTGTCCCGATGGTCCTGTCGACCGCGTCGTCGAACACGATCGAGGACGTCGCCAAGGCGAATGGCACCGGACCACGGTGGTTCCAGCTGTACTGGCCGAACGACCCAGACCTGTGCATCAGCCTCATCAACCGAGCGGCCAAAGCCGGGTTCAGCACGCTTGTGGTCACCTTGGACACGTGGTCGTTGGCATGGCGGCCCAACGATCTCGACCATTCATACCTGCCGTTCCTGCGCGGGATCGGCACCGCGATCCCGTTCTCGGACCCGGTGTTCCGTTCCGGACTGGCCGACACGCCGGAGAACGACACGCCGATGGCGGTCCTGAAATGGGTCCAGACATTCACCGGATCGGACCGCAACTGGGAGGCGCTGCCGTTCCTGCGTGAGCACTGGGACGGACCGATTGTGCTGAAAGGGATCCAGCACGTCGACGACGCGCGGCGCGCGGCCGACGCCGGAATGGACGGGATCGTCGTGTCCAACCACGGCGGCCGACAAGTTGACGGTGCGATCGCTTCACTGGACGCGCTACCAGCCATCGCGAACGCGGTCGGCGATCGACTCGAAGTTCTGTTCGATTCGGGTGTCCGGACGGGTGCCGATGTCTTCAAAGCGATTGCACTGGGTGCAAAGGCCGTGCTCATCGGCCGTCCATTCGTGTGGGGATTGGCGCATGCGGGCGAAGCCGGTGTGCGGCACGTGGTCCGCAGCATTCTCGCGGAATTCGATCTGACCGTCGCATTGTCCGGTTACCGGTCGGTCGCCGAGCTGACGCCGGACGCGCTTGCCCGCGGTTGTTGATCACGAATCGAGGACGTGCGAAACCAATGACCACAACTTCAGTCGTGGCAGGTGAACCAGGAAGATCGGCGTAGTCCGTTGTACGCTTCGCAAGAAGATTGATCACTCTCGCCCAGTGGGAGCGCCGTGGAAGTCAGTTCCGATCAGCTGCGCAGCTGGGTCGAGTCATGGTCTTGGCGCATTCCCCGTGGACCACAGCACGGCGGAATGTCCGGTGACGTGCGGGAGTGGTGGAGCCTGACCATCTGGCGCCGCAACGATCACGCCGAGTTGCAGCTGGACGTCAACCGCCTGCGGCCGACGCGGGGCTCGGAGGTGCAGACCTTCACGCGGGCGGTTTTCCACGACAAGTTGCGGCCGGTGCCCGATTACCGGATGCTGGTCAGCAGGCTGAACCTGGAACTGGGCGAGTTGTTCACCCAGGCGGGGATCAAGCCGCCGCGGTTGCCCGACGGTTCGCTGTCCGGTGACGCGTACGAGCTGTAGACATTCATATTCCGTTGGGGCCAAGTTCTTGTGCGGGACGTAGTTTCCCGCAGTGTCATCCAGCAGACGTCTTTTTCTCCTGAATGCCGGGCTGATCCCGGCCGCCCTGTCCACAACCGCGCTGTCTACACCCGCCGTCGCGTCGCCCGTCAGGGTGGAAACGGACAGTCCACGCTTCACCGTCGCGGTCATTCCGGACACGCAGTACCTCTACGATCGTGACCGCGGTGACGCAGCGCCACTTGAGGCGTCCCTTCGTTACATTGTGGACACCGCGCGCGAGCACAACACCGTATTCGTTGCTCACCTCGGCGACATGACGGAGAACGGTCTCGCGTCCGAGTTCACGTCGATCAGCCGGACATTCCGGATTCTCGACCGGTTCCCGTACAGCGTCCTCGCCGGAAACCACGACATCGACGCGTCAAAGGACGATCAGCGCGGCCCGAGCCCATACCTTGACACCTTCGGCCCGGCTCGGTTTCGGGACAGCCCAACGTTTCGGGATGCGACTCGGGACGGCTACAACTCGTATCACGTATTCCGTGCGGCAGGCAGGGAATGGGTTGTTCTGGCGCTGGATTGGCGCCCTTCCGCGGGCAGCATCGCCTGGGTGCGGGATGTGTTGCGTAAACATCCCCGCAGCCCGGTCATACTAACGACGCATGAGTTCGTGCACGCCGATGGCGGTGACGGCAATGCGGTGTGTTGTCCGACTTCGGCCAGCGGCTGTGGAACGACTTGGTCAAGGACAATGATCAGATCTTCTTGACGTTGAACGGGCATTTCTGGCCGCCAGGGCGGACTGTGTTGCGCAACAGCGCGGGCAATGAGGTGCACGCGCACATCACGAACTACCAGGACCGTTATTACGGCGGCTCGGCGATGATTCGGTTGTACCACTTCGATCTGGCGCGTGGCGTGATCGACGTGGAGACGTTCTCGCCGTGGTTGCTTGCCCAACGTAAGCTCAATGTGTTGGCGGAGCAGGAAATCTTGCGTTCGGGGCCGCTCGACTACTTCAGTGTGGAGATCGATTTCGCCAAGCGGTTCGCCGGGTTCGCGCCGGTTGCTGAGCCCAAGCCGCGTCCCGCCCGCGAGATGGTGATTCCGGGGACGGTGGCGTACTGGCGGTTCGACTCGCGCGATCTTCGCGATTTGTCCGGCCACGGCAACGATCTTGTCGCTTCGGGCACGCCATCGTGGACGTCGGAGCATCATCGTTCGCAGCCAGGGCATGGCAGCGTTTTCCTTGATGGAGCGTACTTCAAGACCGTGCCGGGCGCGCCGCTGAACAAGGCGACTTTCCAGCGTGGCTACACGATCGAGGCGTTCTTCAAGCTGCCTGCGGACTTCAACAGCTCGCATGCCTGGGGCGCTTTGCTTTCCCGGCTTGGTACTGGACGGGATGCGGGCAAGACGGGTGACGATCCCAGCGAGCCCGTGGCGACTTTGAGCCTGTCCGATGGGCATGCTTTGCAATGGGCCACGTTCCCGTTGAACCAGAACGGGATCTCCACGGCTCAGGACGTGTGCCTGATGGGCGCGTACACCTACGACCGGAAGATCGACAAGACGTTCTACGGGTGGATCGGGGACGTCCGGATCGTCGACCGCCCGCTCGCGGAACGGGAGTTCATGGTGAGACGATGAGTGGATGAGTAAATGGCTCCCGATCGTGCTTGGCATCCTGCTGATCCTGGTTGGCGGCGTGTGGACCGGCCAAGGCCTCGGTTACATCACCGGTAGCTTCATGACCGGCGAGCGTCTCTGGACCAGCATCGGCCTGGTCTGCGTCGCGGCGGGCGTTGTCCTGATCGTCTGGGCCGCCCGCCGCAAACCCTCGTGAGTGGTTACGCGCGTTCTAACGCCGCTAACCACTCACGACCAATCCGCATCATCCGCCGGTTCTCATCAGTTGCTCGTTCATGATCAGGAACGCGCCCAGGCCGTGGAAGTCGTTCGTGTTGCGCTTGCGGGCGAAGTAGTAGTTCAGGTCGCCGACGTTCGTGCCCTCGGAGATGTCCCGCAGGTTCGTCCGGTTGTCCGAGCCGAGCGAGATCTTCGCCAGCACGCCCTGATATCCCTTGCTGGCAACGGCTATGTAGCCCTGGTCGAGATAGCCACGCTCCACACCACGGGACATCGTGAATGTGTACATCGCCGAAGCGGATGTCTCCAGCCAGTTCCCTGACGTGCTGCCGCGGTCGACCACCTGTCACCACCGCCCGGTCGCCGGGTCCTGGAAGCGCTGATAGCCAGCCGCCAGGTGCTTGATCATGTCGATCAACGCCTGGCGGCGAGGGTGGGTGGCGGGCAGCACTTCCAGGATGTCGATCGCGGCCATCCCGAACCAGCCGATCGCCCGCGCCCAGTGGTACGCCGAGTGGCGGCCAGGGTTCTTGGCCCACGACTCGGATCCATCTGCGTCATAAGCGTGGTACAGCAGGCCGTTGGTTTCCTTCAGATGCGCGAAGTACGCGGCCATGTTGGGCGTTGACTCGTCGAAACCGTAGGTCTGGTTGTACTGCTTCGCGTAATCGGCGATGAACGGCTGTGCCATGTAGACACCGTCAGCCCACAGCTGCCCGACTTTGCTTGTGGCGTGGAACATCCCGCCGTCGGATGTCCTCGGGTAGCTGTTGAACCGGTTGCGGATCTTGTCGGCCGCGGTCTTGTACCGCTGCTGTCCCGTCTCCCTGTGCAGGATCGGCAGCAGTTGACCAGAGCGCATCGCGTCCAAGTTGGTGAAGCTGTTGCTGATCTTTCCCTTGCTGTCGATGAATCTGTCCACCCACTGCTTGATGTAGGTGAAGTAGGACTGGGTGCCGGTTCGTTTGTACACAAGGTACTGTCCATAGAGATACAGTCCGCGGGTGTATCCCCAACCGCCTAAAGTGGACGGCGTGTGTCGCGCCATTGTGGACTGAACCACTTTGACTGACCAGTCGACATTGGGCGCGGCCAACGCGGGCGACCCGGCTGCGAATACCGCCGCGCCTGCGCCGAGCAGCACTGACCTACGGGAGAGTGGGGACATGCTGAGGCGACCCTTCGAGTGCAGAAGAACCCTCGTGAGTGGTTATGCGTGTTCTAACCCTGCTAACCACTCACGAGGTGGAGGTCGGGATGCCGATCCGCCGCCCGTCGGCATCCCGACCAGATTTGAGGACGACACAGTCGTCATTGGTGTTGAACCGCGAGTTGATGACGTGCGCGTAGCTCGTCGAGTCGAGATCGACGCCATCGCCTTGCGAGTTCGTGCTGTAGATGTGGACATTGCGGACGGTCGCGTTGGTGCAGAAGACCGGATGCGGAGTCCACATCGCAGGGTCGCGCAGGAACACATCTTGGAACAACAAGTTCTGGCAGTCAATGAACTGAATCATGGTGGGGCGCATGCGCAAGCCGCCAGTGAGAAACGTGCCTTCCGGAACGAGCACGCGCCCGCCGCCTGTCCGGCTGCATTCCTCAATCGCGTTGTTGATGGAGTTCGTGTTCTTGGTCCTGCCGTCGCCCACGGCACCGTACGCGGTGATGTCGAAAACCCGGTTCGGGAACGTGGGCGGACGGATCCTGCCTAGGATGTGCGGAACCAGTCTCCACTGGTCTGGCGGCTTGACCTCGGCGGCGGCAGTGGCGGCGGAGAAACCGGTACCGGCAAGCATTCCGCCCGCAACGAGACCGGCGCCACGAAGGACGTTCCGTCTCGAATGCATGCTGCTGCTCACGGTTGGCTCTCCCTTGACTGCGTCGTCGAGGTCGGTCGGTCACCCTGCTGCAATGTAACCCAACGAAAACGATTACATACGTAGGGTCTACTCCTCTCAGAAGCTGCCGTCAAGATGACAGCTCCGACGTTTTAAGGCTTCTGAACCCATAAAGGCATGTCTGTTCCTATGAGCGGGAACAGAGGTCGGAGGTGAGTCTTGACGAGGTCGGACGCGGTGGAGTAGGCCAATCCCTGGCCCCGCCGCGCCCATGCCTCGTCAGACCTCGTGAGTGGTTATGCGGGTTAGAACACGCACAACCACTCACGAGGTCCGACCAGCATTGCCGATCCGCTGACCCAGGGCCACAACCAGTGCGGTACGAGGCGGAGAACGCGACGATCTCCAATGGTGTAGTCGAATCCAGCCACGCGGGCTTCAGCGGAACCGGATTCGTCAATTACACCAACGGCACGGCCGAAAACCGCCCAGTTTCCTTGTCTGTCAACGGATTCAGTGTGGAGGAGTTGAACTTTCCCGGCACCGGAGCGTGGACAAGCTACTCGTCCGCAACGACCACGCTGAACCTCAACGCGGGCAACAACATCATCCGGGCAACCGCGACAACGGCGTCAGGTGGGACGAACGCGGATTACCTTGACGTCCTTTAAACGATCAAGAGAAGGGGCCGTCCAATTGGACGGTCCCTTTCTCGCTTCGTTACAGCAAGTAGAAATACTCTGACCGATCATTGCTCCGTTGTGTCAGTATTAGGCCGTTCGCGGCTGAGGGACCGTCGAACATGTGGACGCAGAGACGACATCGCGTGCCGTCGAGTCCACGTCTGGCCTAACGGCAGATCTATCAGGGGAGGAAGATCAGCATGACCAGCAATGTCAAAGAAATCGTTTTCTCGGACGAGGACAAGGCCGTCGATGTGAACCCGCCGGTCGAGGGCGAGAAGGCCTTCACCACCGAGGGCGAGGAGTGCACCGGCACCTGTGTCGAGAAGCCGGGCCCGAAGTAAACGTGTGATGGCCCGCCGATCGGGGTTGTGTCCCCGGTCGGCGGGCGCCTTTCGCTACGGTCTGTGATGTCATAGTCAGGTGCCCGTGTTCGAAGCTATCGAGACCGCCCGCGAGCTGTATCGCCAATCCTCGGACGCTGCGTGCAGCGCGCGTGAACAAGAAGCCAGGGAACTGGCTAGGCGCGGGCTCGACGTGCTGGACGCTGTCGCTCCCGTTGACCAGGCGAATCAAACCGAATGGTCACGGATCAGGGTCCGGCTCGCCAGCACTTTCGCCGCGTTGATCGCGGAAACCGAAGGCATCGACGGCAGTCTCGAGCGCCTCGAAGGGCTCCGCGAGCACATCGAGCACGTCCCGGACCCGATCATCCGCCTCGAACTGTACGCGTCGGTCGACCACAACAGCGGTCATCTGCTGGCGAGCGCGGGTCGCAACGAGGAAAGCCTGACGAAGTTCACCGCGTCGATCGACCGGAAGTTCCAGTGCCTCGGCGAGACGGACAACCGGGCGCTGGTGACCGAGAAACTCGTGCATTCGCTGCTGTCCCGGGTGCTGATGCAGACCCGGCTCGGCCAGGTCGGCGCCGCGCGTAAGGACCTCGACTGGGCATCTGAGCTTGCGGATGAGCACAATCTGCCGGTCAAAGCCGCCGATTGCCTGCACGCGTTGGCCAATCTTGAGCTACGAGTGGGCAATGTGCCCGCCGCGCTGCGGGCGTATGAAGAAGCCGGTCGTGCGTACCAAGCGCTTGGTCAGGATGTACTGCCGCTGCTTCGGCTGGACCAGGCCCAGGCGCTGCTGGCGGCGGGTTTGGCGCACGAGGCCAGCGTGCACCTCGACAACGTGCTGCCGATCATGAGCGCCGAGGGAAACAGCAGAGAACTGGGTCGTGCCGAGCGCTATCGCGCTGAGGCCGCACTGCTCACCGGCGACCTTGAAGTGGCGCAGGAAATGGCGACCCGGTCAGAGACCCGGATGAAGCACTGCGAAACCTGTGTCGCCGATGCCGCGCTCGTCAGCCTGCGGGTCGATGCGTTGCGGTCGCCGCGTTCGGGCACGTTGCCCGCGCGTGCCGCCCATTTCGCCGATTCGCTCCCGGTGCCGCGGCTGGCCGAACAAGCAGGGGTCGCCCGCATGGTGGCCGCCCGCGTGGCGATCAACCAGGGTGATGTCGAGCAAGCAGTTGCTTTGCTCGATCAGGTGACGCCTCCTGGGGAACTCACGACCATCGACTACCGGCTGCTCCTGCGGTTGTGCCACGCGGAACTCGCCGTTGCCCAAGGCTCTGTTGACCGCGCGTTGACCGAGATCGACCGTGGGCTCACCGCGCTCGATGAGGTCCGTGACCGGATGGACGGCCTCGACCTGCTGTCCGGGACGGCGTTGCACGGCCAAGAGTTGAGCGAACTGGCGATCAAGCTTGCCCTGCGTGAGGCGCACGAGTTGTTCGACTGGCTGGAGCGGACCCGCGCGCAGACATACCGATACGAACCGCTTGCCGGAGTGGACGATCCAGTTCTGGCCGAACGCATCGACGAGGTCCGCAGCCTCACCCAGTCCATCCGTCAGGCTCAGCACGACGGCCACCAAACGGCCAAGTTGTTGGCCACGCGCGCGGATCGGCTCACCGAGGCCAACCGACTCGGTTGGCACACCGGGCGCTGGGGCCAACCTCGGCCGGTCGCCGGGTTGGCGGAGGTGGCTTCGCAACTCGGGGACCGCGCGCTGGTCAGCTTTGTCGCGTCCGAGGATTCCCTGGTGGCGGCGGTTTTGGTGGACGGCGACGTGCGCATCGTGCAACTCGGGTCGGCGTCGGCCGCCGCGAAGCACGCGCGGATGCTCAACGTGGACCTGAACGCGCTGGCGCCGGACCACTTGCCCGCGCCGATGGTGCAGGTGGTGTCGGTCTCGGCGCGTAAACAGGCCGAACGGGTGGACAGCCAGATCACGCGGCCTTTGGGGCAATTGATTGGCTCGCGGGACCTTGTGGTCGTGCCAACTGGCGCGCTTTACGGTGTCCCGTGGGGTGTTCTGCCATCGCTGCACGGCCGTCCGACCGTCGTCGCGCCGTCAGCGACAGCATGGCTGGCGGCCGAACGCTCGCCTAGATCATCTGGGCACGCGGTTCTGGTTCGTACGCTCGGATTGCCAGCCGCCGTCGGGGAAATCGACAAGCTGGCCAAGCATCACGAGAAGGCCCAGCTGATCTCGGGGGCGGAGGCCACAGTCGCCGCGGTCCTCGCGCAGCTCGATGGCGCTGGCCTCGCCCACATCGCGTCGCACGGCGCGCACGAGCCGGAGAACGCTTTGTTCTCACGGCTCGAACTAGCCGATGGGGCCCTGTTCGCCCACGAGATCGCCGGATTGGCACGCCCGCCGCAGCATGTCGTGCTCGCCGCGTGCGAGCTTGCGTTGAACCGGATCCGGCCAGGCGACGAGGCCTTGGGATTTGCCAGCGCGTTGCTGGCAAGCGGCTCGCAGACGGTCATCGCGCCACTGAGCAAGGTCGGCGACCAAGCCTCGGCGGCGGCGATGGATGACTATCACCGCCGCCTGGCCGCAGGTGCGAAACCCGCTGTGGCACTTGCCGATGCGATCGCCGCCGACCCGTTCCGCCGACCGTTCGTCTGTCTCGGAAGCTCACGCTAGGCGCCGCCGGACGTACGCGGAGATCTGATCGACGATCACGACGACGATGACGACCACGATGATGTGCGTGACCATCTGGTCGAACCGGAAGAGCTTGATGGACTGGTTGATCAGAAACCCGATCCCGCCCGCGCCGACCAGCCCCAGCACCAGCGAGGACCGAACGTTCACGTCGAACCGGTAGAGCAGCAGTCCGACCATTTGGGGAAGCACCGCGGGCAGTACGGCGTTCGCGGCGATCTGAGTTCCGTTGGCCCCTGCGACTTTCAGTGCCTCTCGTGGCCCAGGGTCAGTTTCCTCCATCGCCTCGGCCCAGAGCTTGCCCATCACGCCGGTGTTGTGGAACGCCAGGGCAAGCACACCCGCGAATGGCCCGAGCCCGACCGCTGTTACGAAGATCAAGGCGAAGACCACGTCCGGAATGGACCGCAGGACAGACAGGATGGACCTGGCGATCTGGTAGGTCCATGCGTTTGGAGTGGTGACCCGGGCCGCGAGGATCCCGAGGATGAGGGCGAAGGGGATGGAGAAGGTAGTGCCGAGAAGTCCGATGTAGAGGGTGATGACCGCGGCTTCCAGGCTTTCACCGAGGACACTGAGGTCGGGAGGGAAGGACTGGTCGAGGAAGTCCACCATGCCTCGCCAGCCCTCGACCAGGGCACCAGGGGAGAAACCGGTGCCCTGCCAGGCGAGGACGTGCACGCCAATGAGGACGGCGATGATGGTGAAGGCAAGTGGGGAAGGAGATTTGCGAGTCGGCGGGCTGATCATCTGGCAACCTCATACAAGGCGTTGACCATGTTTGAATCGATGGTTGTCGCTTTATTTGTGAACGCGACCTTGCCTCTGGTCAAGCCTATGATTCGGTCAGCGAACCGCTGTGCCAACTCTGGTTGATGAAGGACTGCCAATACTGCCAGCCCCTCATCTGCCAGGGAAGCCAGCAATGACACCACTTGCTCCGCGGCACTCGGGTCCAAAGCAGACACTGGCTCGTCCGCCAGGATCACCTTTGCCCGTTGGCACAAGGCCCGAGCAATGGCGACCCGCTGCTGCTGTCCACCCGAAAGCTTGCTGGCACGGTCGGAAGCACGGTCCGCTAACCCCACGCGTGCCAAGCATTCCATGGCCTCCTCCCGGACTGATCGTGGGAAGAAAACCGACTGTCGGAGCCTCAAGCGGCCCAGGGCTCCGGAACATACGTTGTCCAACACTGTCCGGCGGCCTACCAGGTGGATCTGCTGGAATACCATGGCTGCGCCGCCGTCGATCGAGATCGTGCCCGCGTCGGGCTGCTGTAAGCCGACTGCGCACCTCAACACTGTGGACTTTCCGGATCCGTTCGCTCCAAGGACCGCTACGAACTCTCCGGCCGCTACGGTTAAGTCGACTCCGGCCAGTACTTCTTTGCTGCCGAAGGACTTTCTCAGTCCCCTGATCTCGATGCTCATACGTCGTTCTCGGTCAGGCCCAGGCCTGCGGCCAGGTCGAACAGGGGCTGGTAGGTCTCCTTCGTCACGGCCACGAGCGGGCCGGGCGGTGTCACGTCAAGGAACTCGCCGACCTTGGCCACATCGGACGGTCCCAGGTCCAACAGAGCTTTGCGGATCTTGTCGGTCAACGCTGGGTCTAGGTCGCCTCGGACTGTGATTGGGTCGTTGGGGATTGGCGCCGATGTCCAGACCTGTCGGAACTTCGCTGGGTCGAAGGCTCCTGCCGCACGGGCGCTGGCGACTTGCTGGCTGTTGATTTCCGCTGCGTCCACTTTGCCGTTGGTCAGCGCCAGCATTGCCTCAGGGTGGCCGCCCGCGTAGTCCACTTTGACGTCTTTGATGTCCTTGAACGCGAAGCGGGGGAGGGCGTCTCCGGATGTCGAGCCTGGGCTGGACAGAGCTACTGTCTTACCGGAGAGGTCGTTGATGGATTTGATCGGGGAGTTCGCCGGGACCCAGATTCCTGCTGTGTACGTTGTCAGTTTGCCGGTGGCGTCGGCGAATGAGGCAAGTGCTTGGGCGTTGGCCTTTGTGCTGGCGAAGACGAAGCCCAGCGGGCCGAACTGGGCGATTTCCAGTTTGCCGTTGCGCATCGCCAGTACTTCCGCCGAGTAGTCGTCGACCACTTGCAGTTCGACCCGGCAGTTCAGCTTTTCCTGCAACGCTTTGGCGAGGACTTCGTATGCTGGTTTGAGTTTCGCGGGGTCTTCGTAGGGTTCCACTCCGAACCGGATCCGGCCGTCCGGGCAGGTTCCGCTCGCGGCCGGTGTACTGCTGCCGCAGGCGGTGATGGTCAGGCACAGCAACGCGATCACACCGAGAAGTGCGCGCATGGGGTTCCAGCTCCCTGTAATCACAACGTGTCGAGCACGTCCGGGGCGAGCCCGAACGCGGTGGTCATGCCGATCCCCGAGGTCACGGCGGCGACCCGGACCCCGTCGGCCGGGCTGGCGACGAGGTACGGTTGTGGCGCGGACGCATACACGCCACGCCAGTGTTCAAGCACAGTAAGGCTTGGTACGCCGAGGAAATGTGCCGTCTCGGACAGCACTGTCCGGTCGAGCTCGTTGTCCTCGAACGGGTCGAGGGTCTTGTGGTACGCGTGCGTGTCACCGATCGTCAGCGAGCCGTCCGGCCGCTGGGTGTACATCAGGTTGAGTCCAATATCGACCAGCGAAGGCTGCTCTCGCGAGATCCGAGCCTGGACTTCGGGCAAGGTTGGGCACAGCGAGAAAGCGGAGTAGCGCAGCAGTGAATGTCCACTCAGAACGGCAGGGTGGATGTCGCGCCCATGTGGATTCGCGACGCGCAGCATCCGCAACGCGCACCGGCGGACCTCGAACTCATCGGCCAGTGAAGGGAAGTGCCGGTCCACGTTGTGTCCAACTGCGACGATGATCCGCGCAGCCGCCACGCGGCCGCGGCTGGTCACCACCTCGCCAGGTGAGATGAGGTGAGCTGTTGTACCCCAATGGAATCGAACACCTTGACGAGCCAGCCACTTGGCGATCAGGCCGACGCTGGTTCGCTGATCGACCCTGATGTCCAGGGGCAGGAGCGCGCCGCCGATCACGTCCGGCCCGGTCGGCACCAGGTCCTCGACTTCGGCCGCGCTGAGCAGGTGCATCGGGCGGACCTCGGCGAACTCCTTGAGGACCGCGAGCTCGTCCTCAGCGCGGGCGACGACGACCGTGCCGCTTTCGCGCACGGTCAGTCCGGCGAGTTTGGCCAGCTTCAGCCAGGTTTCGCGGGCGGTCTTGGCGTACCGGTAGGCCGTGCCATCCTGGGCGGTGAAGCAACCGTGCCCGAAGTTGCGGACCGACGCGCCGGTCGCCCACTCGTCCCGTTCCAGCACCACGACCGACATTCCCCGCTCGACCGCCTCGACAGCATGCGCCAGCCCGACGATGCCTGCCCCGACGATCACCACATCGACCGCGTCCAGACTTGTCATGACAAGAGCGTCCGAAATCTCCCAGTAGAATGTCAACGCAGCTTGGAACTGTTCATTTCCGGTTCATGTATGGGCTTTTTGGTGCGGCGACCTGTACAGTCAAGTCTCGTGGACGAGTCGCTGCACGAACGCATCGCCGCCGACATACGCCGCCGGGTGCTCTCCGGCGAGCTGCGTGTCGGGGCCGCGGTGCCATCCGAGTCGCAGTTGTGCGCGCAGTGGGACGCCTCGCGCGGCCCGGTCCGGCAGGCGCTGGGCACGCTGCGTGCGGAAGGCGTCATCGGTGGTGGACGAGGCAAGCCGCCAGTCGTGCTGCGGCAGTCGATGAGCCAGCCGTTCGCGACCTTCATGTCCTTTTCCCGGTGGGTCAACGGGCTTGGCCGCACGCCAGGGCAGCGGACGTTGGAGATCGCGCGTCGGCCGTCCACTCCGGACATCGCGGCCGCCTTGCATCTCACCGAGGGAACGCCGGTCGTGCAGCTGTTGCGGCTACGGCTCATTGACGATCAGCCGACCATGATCGAGCGCACCACGTTCGTGGAACCAGTGGGGCGCTTGCTGTTCGACTTCGACTGTGACTCCGGGTCGATCTATGCCCACCTGGAAAGCCAAGGCGTTGACACAACGCACGGCAGTCACGTGATCGACGCGGTCGCGGCCGATCAAAAAGACCATGAATTGCTAGACGTACCAACGGGTTCGCCGCTGCTGCGCGAGCGTCGTACGGCCACCAGTGTGACCGGCGAGCCGTTCGAATACTCCGATGACCGGTACCGGCCGGACATTGTCAGTTTCTCCATCGAGAATTCCCAACGGGCACACCCTGCCCTGTCCCGCATAGCTGAGAGAGCATCGTGATCGAACTCGCTGTTTTCGACATCGCAGGCACCACAGTGGACGAACATGGCGCGGTCTACCAAGCGCTTGCTGACGCGACCGGGGTGTCCGAGGACGAGGTTGTGCCGTGGATGGGCGCGGACAAGAAAGAAGCCATCGCGGCTCTGCTGAACAAGTCCGGGCAGATCGTTCAGGACACGTTCGACGACTTCAGGCGCAGGCTCGCCGAAGCCTACGAACTCAAGCCGCCGGTCGCCCTGCACGGCGTGCCCGAAACCATCGATCGCTTGCGGGTCAACGGTGTGAAGGTCGCTTTGACAACGGGCTTCGATCGTGACGTGACGGCGTCCATCCTGAGCACATTGCGCTGGGAGGACAAAGTGGACGCAGTGGTGTGCACTGACGATGTCGCAAAAGGACGCCCGGCGCCGTACATGATCTTCCGGGCGATGGAAGCGACCGGTGTGATGGACGTGTCCCGGGTTCTCGTCGCCGGTGACACGACACGCGACCTTGAGGCAGGCATGAATGCGGGCGCGAAGATGGTGGTCGGTGTGCTCACAGGCGGCCAGAACGCCATGACCCTTGGCGCGGTCCGGCACACGCATCTGCTGCCCGGTGTCGCGGACATCCTGCCCTACTTGGCATCCGCGTAACTGTCCACAGTGGCGATCTCGAGCGGGAACTGCACCGGAGTGTCGCCGAAGACGAGCTTGCTGGCCTCCTTGGCCGAGGCCAGCACCTCGGTTCTGACCAGCTCGGCGGCCGAGGCCGGGCAGTGCACCATGAACTCGTCGTGCTGGTAGAACACGATCTCGGCGGCCGGTGCGAGCGCGGTCAGCCTGCGTCTGAGCACCACGAGCAGCACAAGCGCCCAGTCGGCCGCACTGGCCTGGACGACGAAGTTACGCGTGAACCGGCCCCAATCCCTTGACGCTTGCCGGGACTTGCGCATCTCGTCCTCGGTGCCCTCGCTGCGTTCCATCAAGGCGCGCCAGCTCTCCGACGGGTACGGCGACGTCCGGCCGAGCTGGGACCGGACCATCCGCCCCTGTTCGCCAGCCTGAGCGGCCTGCTCGACGTGTCCGACTGCCTGAGGAAAGCGTTTGCGCAGGACTGCGAGCAGGGGACCGGCACCGCCCGAAGTGCCGCCGTACATGGCCGACAACATGGCGATCTTGGCCTTGCCCCGGTCGCCTTCGAACGAGTCCGCCGCCAGGCCCGCGTACAGGTCCACGTCCCGCGAGAACTCGGCCAGCTTCTGGTCTTCGGACAGCGCTGCCAGCACGCGCGGCTCCAGCTGCGCGGCATCAGCCACGACCAGCGACCACCCAGGCAGCGCACGAACAGCCTTGCGCAAAGCCTTGGGTAACTGCAGCGCAGCGCCCCCGCGTGTCGCCCATCGCCCGGAAACCACGCCACCGACCACGTACTCAGGTCTGAACCGGCCGTCGTGCACCCACGACTCGATCCAGCTCCACCCGTGCGCGGTCCACATCCGCGCGAGTTCCTTGTATTCCAACAGCGGTTCGACGGCCGGGTGATCGACTTCCTTGAGCACCCAAGCCCGGGTGTTCGGGATGTCGATGCCTTCCCGCGCGAACGCCTTCACCACGCTCGGCGGGCTGTCCGGGTTGAGTGACCGGCCGCCGAACGCCGCGATGATCTTCTCGGCGAGGTCGGCCAGTTTCGCCGGTCGGGCCCCTGGCAGCGGACGCGGCCCGAGCATCGACTCCAGCAGCTCCAGGTGGACTTTCTCGCTCCACGGCAGCCCGCAGTGGCTCATCTCGGCAGCCGCGAGGGCACCGGCCGACTCGGACGTGACGAGCAGCCGGAGGCGATCGGGATGCGCGCTGGCCAGGATCCGGCGCTGCTGGTCGGTGTACACCTCAGCCAGCTGGTCCAGGGAGTAAAACCGCTCGTCGAGCTCGAACAACGCGGGTTGCGCGTCCTTTGCTGGCGGAGGTTTGTCCTCAGGCTCGACGCGGCCGTGCAGTCGCGCCCAGGCCGCGCCCGGGTTGCGGTGAGAACCGCGGCGGCCCTCGTGGTTGAGGAGCAGGCCCTCCGAGAGCGTCAGGTCATAACAGCGGGACAGCCGGATGTCCTTCTGCAGCAGCTGCGGGTACAGCTCGTCGACCGCGGGCAGGATCCACCGCGGATGCTCACTGACCTCGAAATTCGCCATCCAGGCTGCGAGGTCACTCGGCCTGTGGTCGGCCACCACCTCGGCCGTCGTCGCGTCCACGACGCGCGCGCTACCTGCGCCTGCACGCCCTGGCGACACGAAGACCAACATGGAAGTGATTGTGCACCGGGGGTACGACAGTTACGGTCGAAGTTAACTCGCCAGTAGCTTTGGAGGGGCCAGTGCCGAGCATCGCCACGCGCATACCCGAGACGCTGCAGAGCATCAGGATCCTGCGCCGGGCCGGGCTGGTACCGCTGCCGAGGATCGACGAAGGCGTCCGATCACTGCGCCTGGTCAAGCAGATCGGTGTGATCGCGGGCCCAGTCCGGATGTCCGCCCGGCGCGACCCCCGCAAGCTCGGGCTGGTCGACGAGCTCGGGCCGCTGACGTTCCGGCAGCTCGAAGGACGTTCCAACGCGTTGGCACGGGCCTGGGCGCGGCGCGGGCTGAACGAGAACTCGGTGATCGGCGTGCTGTGCCGTGACCACAGGGGACTGGTGGACACGATGCTGGCGGCAGGCAAGCTCGGAGCCAAGTTGCTCCTGCTGAACACGGGTTTCGCCAAGCCGCAGTTCGTCGACGTGATCAAGCGCGAGAACGTCTCCGCGCTGGTCTACGACGAGGAATTCGCCGACCTGCTCGACGCCTCGGATCTGCCGCGCTACCTGGCATGGACCGACGGGGTCGCCGACGGCACGACTCTTGAGGACCTGATCGTCAACACCGACGACCGCCCGTTGCCCAACCCGCCAAAGCCCGGCGGGTTCGTGCTGCTGACCAGCGGCACCACCGGAACGCCGAAGGGCGCGCCACGGCAGGTCAAGTCGGGACTGTCGGCGGCTCAGTTTCTTGACCGGATTCCCTTGCGTGTCAACGAATGCACGGTCCTGGCGGCGCCTTTGTTCCACGGCACCGCGCTGTCCCAGTTCGTACTTTCGTTCGCCCTTGGCTGCACGGTCGTCGTCCGCCGGAAGTTCGATCCCGAGGCGACGCTGAAGATGGTGCAGGACAACAAAGCGACCGAGCTGGTGCTCGTTCCGACTATGCTGCAACGGATTCTGGACCTCGGTGACGAGGTACTGAACTCGTACGACACGTCTTCGCTGCGAATCATCTTCTCCGCGGGTTCGGCACTGTCGCCAGAACTGGGCAACCGGGCCACCAAGGCATTCGGTGACGTCATCTACAACCTTTACGGCTCAACGGAAGTAGCCGTCGCCACGGTCGCCACCCCAGAGGATTGGCGCGCCGCGCCGGGGACTGTGGGCAAGGTTCCCTGCGGCTGCCGGGTTCAGCTGTACGACGACCACGGCAACCGGATCACCGAACCGGACGTGATCGGCCGCGTGTTCGTAGGCAGTGACCTGGCCTTCGGCGGCTACACCGACGGCCGGAACAAGGAAATCATCGACGGTCTGCTGTCCAGTGGCGACGTCGGGCATTTCGACGCCGAAGGGCGGCTGTTCATCGACGGCCGGGACGACGAGATGATCGTGTCCGGCGGCGAGAACGTGTTCCCGGTCGAGGTGGAGAATCTGCTGGCTGAACACCCTGGCGTGGTCGAGGCGGCCGTGATCGGCGTGCCCGATCCGGATTTCGGCCACCGGCTGCGGGCGTTCGTGGTGCGCAGGGACGGTGTCGAACTGGACGAGGCAGGCGTGAAAGACCATGTCCGGGCGAACCTGGCCAGGTACAAGGTTCCTCGTGACGTCCGGTTCCTCGACTCGTTGCCGCGCAACCCGACGGGCAAGCTGCTGCGCAACCGGCTCGCCGAGATGGAGTGACAGCCCGCTGTCACCTCGTGTCAGATGTGGACGATTAGTCCCATTCGATCCCGAATAGACCGGGTCCGAAATCGATCGCGACGGCGTGCACGCTCTTGCACGCGTCAAGTGTCAGATTTCGCATCCGCGCGTGTTTTTGTCCGGATGGGCGGGCGAACTGCTGGCACCGTCCCGGCGCGGCGGACGAATTGAAGTGGATCTCGAGTAGATACTCACGAATCGGTCTGCGGAACTCGCGCCAGTGCGTCATGTTGCACTTCGGATACGGCGGTCCGGCATTCCGGAGTTCGTACTCGATCAGGTACGTGTCGCCCCGCCTAATCGGCTGGTCGAACATCAGCTCAGCGACCATCAGTCCATTCGCGTCATCCACCTGCTGGCGGCCGAGATGACAGTTGCGGATTGCGGTCAGCGCCGGGGTGCCCGCGCCGGGATCGTCCGACTTGTAGATCAACAGCCAGCGGTCCTGGCCGTCGGTACGGGCCTCGAAGACGGCTCGCGTTGTGATCAACTCCTGGCCGCCGTCATCGCCCAACTGGCAGCGGTCATGCAGGCCAACCAGGGTGAGCTGCTGCTCTTGATCGAGCGCTTCCGGGCTGCCGAGCGCGGCGAGAAGGCCGAGTAGGATCTCGCGTTCGAACTGGACCGTCTCGGCGACAGCGGGCACCGCGGCGGCTTGTTTGCCACGCGGCCGCGGCGGTGGCAGAAGCGCGAGCAACGAACCGGGCGGCAACTTGAGGATATTTTCCAGTTCACCGAGTGCGGTCAGTGAGTCGTTACGCTCAGGTTGCCGCTTACCGGACTGCCAATAACTGAGGGCGGCAATGCTGACCGGTGTGCCGCGCGCGCGTAACCGCGCTTGTATTCGATCGAGGCTCAACCCGCTGGCCCGAATGGCCGAGCGGAGCGCTTCGGCGAACTGATTGTCGCCGTGCGCGTTTTCGATTTGTCCCCGAGCAGAGTTCCCCGACATGTGTACACCGACTAGTGTGAAGCTTTCCGACCCCTGAGCAGATGCGAAAGAGAGTATCAGCACCCATCGGCGTGTCGGCAGGTTCACAACGACCATAATTCAAGGTCATCTGGCCTAACGTGACTACGCTGAACGGAGTATTACTGGCAACTGGGAACACGTAGGATTCGTCAATGCCACTGGTGTACCTGATCCGGCACGGCCAAGCGTCCTTCGGTGCCGACGACTACGACGTGCTTTCCCCGGTCGGGCACAGGCAGGGCAAGCACGTCGGAGCGGAGTTGCGGCGCCGTGGCGTGCGGGCCGACCAGGTCTGGAGCGGGTCGCTCAAGCGGCAGCGGGACACCGCGCTCGCGGCCGAGCTTGACGCCGATCCGCGGCAGGATTCTCGGTGGGACGAGTTCGACCACATCGGTCTGGTTCGTGAGATTCACGGCGATGTGGTCACTCCGCGCAGTTTCCAGGAATCGCTCGATGTCGCGCTGCGGCAGTGGGACGGGCTCCGCGGGTTCACCGAAACTGTCGCGTCGGCGCTTGCGGATCTCCGCAAGTCGTTGGAAAGCGGTCAAACCGCGGTCGTGTTCACGTCCGGCGGTGTGATCGCGGCGGTCTGCGCGTCGCTGTGGGGTTTGGACGCCAACGGGTTCGTGGCCGTCAACCGGGTCTCGGTCAACTGCGGCATCACCAAACTCGTTGTCGGCCGGTCAGGCACGAGCCTGGTGACGTACAACGACCACGCCCACTTCGAAGGCGAGCACCGCGACCTACTCACTTACCGCTGATCAGCCCTCGTGAGTGGTTATCCAGGTTCTAACCCTGATAACCACTCACGAGGGCTTTTCGGCCGCGGCGATCAGCAGGTCGACGATCTTGACCGCCTTGTCGGTCTCCGGGGCGGCGCCGGTGATCATGTCGCTCCACACGAACGACTCGCACACGCGCACGATCACGTACGCCAGGTCGGCGAGGTCGATGTCGTCGCGCAGTTCGACCTCCTCACGCAGGAAGTCCGCGGTCCACTCGATCAGCCGGGCCTGCACGACACTCTGCTTGGACGTGATGATCCGCAGCGCGTACTCCGCGTCCTCGGCCACGAACTCTTGCAGCGCCTTGAAACTACGAATCTGAGCAAGCGACCGCTCAAGCACGCGGGTGAACAGCGTTCGACCGGAACCGCGTGACTTCGCGCGCGTGTCCTTCAGCGCACGCTCGTTGATCGCCCAGATCACCTCGCCGAGCAGCAGTTCACGGCTGCCGCACCAGCGGTACAGGGTCGCGCGGCTGACCCCGAGTTCGGCGGCCAGCTGCTGCATGTCGACCCGTCGTCCGTCCAAAAACCACTGCTTGGCCAGGCGGAACGCGTCGATGGGCGCCGTTTTGGGCGTCGGTGACGGTCCGCGCAGTGCGCGGGTGAGTGGTGTCGTGGACATGCGGTTCACCATACCGGGCGTCGCATCGTGGAGACACATTCTGCTGTTGACCAGTTTTGAGTCAAAGTGCAAACATGTCTCATGGACTTCCGTGACACCGCAGCCGAGGCGGCGTTCCGTGCGAAGCTACGCGACTGGTACGGCCAGAACTTCGACCCCGCCGACATACCCGGCGCGGGCCGTCCGGAGGTCGACTACATGCGCGCGTGGAGCCACAAGCTCTTCGACGCCGGCTACGTCGGGCTGACCTGGCCGAAGGAGTACGGCGGTGCCGGTCTTTCGCCCAGCTACCAGGCCATTTACTTCGAGGAGATGGTCCGCGCGCAGGCACCGGAGCACATCGGGCTGATCGGCCTGAACATGGCGGGCCCGACGATCATGGCGTGGGGCACGGCCGAGCAGAAGCAGCGGTACCTGCAGAAGCTGTTGTCCGGTGAGGAAATCTGGTGCCAGGGCTTCTCCGAGCCCGGCAGCGGTTCCGACCTCGCGGGCGCGCGCACGACCGCGGTGCTGGACGGCGATCACTGGGTGGTCAACGGCCAGAAAGTGTGGTCTTCGTGGGCGCACATCGCCGACTGGTGCATCCTCGTGGTACGCACCGACCCGGGCGCCGAGAAGCACGCCGGCCTGTCGTACCTGCTGGTCGACATGCACGCGCCGGGCGTGGAAGTCCGCCCGCTCAAACAGATCACCGGTGATCCGGAGTTCAACGAGATCTTCTTCGACAACGTGCGGGTGCCGAAGGACTCCATCCTCGGCAAGCCGGGCGACGGCTGGAAAGTCGCGATGACCACGCTGCTGCACGAGCGCGGCACGCTGGCGTTCGCGCTGGTCGGCCAGTTCCGGCAGCACTTCACCAAGCTGGTCGAACTGGCCAAGCAGCCCGCGTCGGACGGCAGCATTCCGGCGGACGATCCGGTTGTCCGTGACACGATCGCGCGTGAATGGATCGCGCTGCAGTCGTTGGCGTTCACCAACTATCGGACCCTGACGACGCTGTTGACCAAGGGGCAGCCGGGTCCGGAGAGCTCTGTGGTGAAACTCGTGTGGAGCGAGGCGAACCAGCGGCTGACGAAGTTCGCACGCAGCCTGCAGGGTCTGTCCGGGATGCTCGACGACAAGGGCGCGGTGTGGGACGGCTATTGGCAGTACCGCCAGTTGCGCAGCCGTGGCAACACCATCGAAGCAGGCACTTCCGAGATTCTTCGCAACATCGTGGCCGAGCGGGTGCTCGGGCTGCCTAGGAGCCGTTGATGGACTTCGCATTCTCGTCCGAACAGGACATGCTGCGTACGGCCGCACGGGAGTTCCTGGCCGAGCAGTACCCGTTGACCGATGTTCCGGCGATCATCGACGGCGAGCCGGGCTGGCAGCCCGACAGCTGGAAGCAGATCGCGGACCTCGGCTGGACCGACGACGAGTTGACCCTGCTCGACCAGGTCGTGCTGTTCGAGGAAACCGGCGCCGCGCTGCTGCCCGCGCCTTTGTTCACCACGATCGCGCTTGCGCTTCCGGCGATCCGGCACGACAAGGACCTGCTTGCCTCGGTCGCGTCCGGTGATCTCAAGCTGACCCTGGCGTGGGCGGAATCCGGCCGTCCACAGGGCATTGCCGACACCGACTTGGGTACAACGGTCGACGCGGACGGTCGCGTGACCGGCCGGAAAATCCTTGTGCCAGACGCGGCTTTCGCCGACGCGTTCGTGGTCACGGTGGCAGGACCGGAACTCCGGCTCGTTCGTGCCGCCGACGCGACCGTGACCGCTGTGTCTACTTCGGACCAATCGCGCCGGTTGTCCGAAGTGGAATTCACTGGCGCGCCTTCACAGGCGTTGGGCGACGCGTCCGTGCTCGCCGACATCGAGAACCGGGCGTTCGTGCTCGCCGCGGCTGAGGCCCTCGGCGTCGGCCGCCGGGCGCTGGAGGAAGGCATCGCGCACGCGTCCACCCGCGAACAGTTCGGCCGCGTGATCGGCACGTACCAGGCCGTATCGCACCAGCTCGTGGACTCGTACGCGGACCTTGAGCTGGCCAGGTCGCTGACCTATTGGGCGGCGTGGGCGCTCTCCGAGGGCGACGACCAGGCGGGCGTGGCCATCGCGGCTGCCAAGGCGGCGGCTGCCGAGGCCGCGGTCACCGCGTGCGAACGCTCGATCCAGGTGCACGGCGGAGTGGGCATGACCTGGGAACACTTCCTGCACCGGCTGTACAAGCGGGCCCAGTGGCTTGAGGCTTTCGGCGCGAGCGCACGGACCCTGCGAGGCAGGATCGCGGACAGCGTGCTGGGTTGATTCCCGGGATGGCTTCCCGGTCGGATTGGGTGCCCAGTACCTACTACTTGGGGTGACCGGGAAGCCATCCTGATCACGTGAACGAGTCACTTGCCGACGAGACCGCGCTGCTCAGCGACGAGGTCGCCGCGATGTTCAACGACCTTGGCGTCCTGATGGCGCTGCGCGGCCACACGGCGGAAGCCGAGCGGTTCTACCGCCGTTCGATAGAGATCCGTCAGAGGCTGCCCCAAGACACCGACAAAACCGCGCTGACCTGGCGGAACCTGGCCGTTCTGCCGGCAGGCTGATGGCGGTCCTCGGTGTCTAGGGGTCGCCGAGGACCGTGCAGTGGGTGATTTACGTCGTAAAGTCCTGCCATCATGATGTCTTCCGACATGAAACGGCAGGGAAACACGATGTGCAGCGCCGGCGATGCTCGATCCGATAGCTGAGGCGCGCAGGCGTCTCGGCTTGGCCCGCCGGTTCTACGACGAAGGAAGGGCCGAGGAAGCGGTCGTGGTCGCGGAGACCGCGCTCGCGGTCGTCGAGCACGCGGGCGGCCCCAACCACCCAGCCATCGCGGGTGCGTGCATCGAGCTCAGCCTGCTGCACGAGCGGCTTTCGCAGTACATCAAAGCCGAGCGGTACGCGCGGCGGGCGATCGTGATCACCGAGGAGTACTCCCGCGACGACGAGACGCTGGTCCGCTTACGGGTCAAGGCGCTCGGGTGCCTCGCGATGATCGAGCGGGTCCGTAACCGCTTCGGCAGTGCCGAGGTGCTCTACAAATCCGCCCTCGACCTGGCCGAGAACGGCACGTGGCCGCATCCGGAGGAGCTGGCCGAGCTGATGTGCGGGCTCGGCGCGGTGTACCTGTTCTCCAGCCGGTTCGACGAGGCCGAGCTGCTCTACCGGCAGGCATTGGACCTGGTCGGGGCGGAAAAACCGACCTCTGCCGTGGTCTGGCACCACATGGCCGAGCTCGACCTGATGCTCAGCCGCTTCGTCACCGGCGAGTCCTACGCGCGGCGCGCGCTGACCCTGCGTGAGAACACGCTCGGCCCGGACCATGCCGCGACCGCCAATGAGCGCGCGATGCTGGCCGCGGTCCTGGCCCGGCAAGGCAACCTTGACCTGGCCGAGAAGCTGTACCGCAAGGCGATCTCGACGTTCGAACGCGTGCTGCCGCCCAACCACTACGACCTGGCCGTGGCCTGCGCCGACTTCGGCATGCTGATGGCCGCGAAGGGCAACATGGCGGCTGCTGGCCGGTTGGCCCAGCGTGCGTTGGACATCAAGACCAAGATCCTTGGCCGTAACCACCCCGAAGTCCAGCAGGCCGTCGAGGACCTGGCCAGGTACAACTAGGTCGTGAGTGGTTAGCCGTGTTCTAACTCGCGTAACCACTCACGACAGACTCTTGAATGCCGCGCAAGGCTGCGATGCGCCCAGCCTCGGCCTCGACGTCCCCCTGTGCATCCGGTGGGATCGGCATGAACTCGGTGATCTTGACCTCCAGCTTCTTGCGCGTCGCCTTCGTGCGCCAGATACCCACGATGTCACCGTCCACAAGCACCGCACCCGGCTGGCCGATCACCGGCCACAGTGTCTTGTGGTGCGCCTTGTCCGGTACGAGGAACAGCTTGTTCCGATCCTGCAGGAACGGGTCCGATGTGGGCACGAGCAAAGCCCGCGGCGGCTCAGGGGGATCGAGCAACAGGTCCATCTCGGACTCCGGAATCCACGCTTTCCGTCCGTCGATGTCCACTTCGACCAGGCCTTGGGCTGGCCAGACCTCTTTGATCTCGGTCTGGGTAGTGGTCAACCACGCGGCCACGTCGCCGTAGCTCGCCGGTCCGACGAACGTCAGGAACAGCGTGATCAGGTCGTCTGTGCCGTGCTGCTCTTCCGGGATGCCCGGCCAGTTCTCGATCGGGACGAGCAATGGCGGTGACTGGTCGAGGTCGAGTCTGAGTCCGCCGGGCAGGGCGGCCAGCCGGAACAGCGACTCGAAGACGTGCTCCGCCTGGCACCCCCGGCAGTAGCTGACCAGGGCTTTCGGCACGACCTTGGACACCGCCGTGCTCGCGACGCCTTTCACGGTCGGGCTCGTGATGCACTCCTGCATCGCTTCGGCGGTGTACCGGATCGCTTGTGTGGCCGTGATGCCGGACTTCTGCATGACCGAGCGTTGCCACGCGACCTTGCCCAACGCGTCACGTTCGCTGTGCGGCCACAGCGCGGCGGCGAATTTGGGTAGGTCTTCCGCATGGTGCAAGAACGGCGACGCTCGTAGCGTCCAGGCACGCACCAGGTTGTGGGCGTCGACGTCGGCGTCCGTCCGAACCCCCAACGCCAGCCGGGAGGAGCCAGGCGGGGTGTCCTGCACGCCGAGATCGACGATGTCCAGGTCGTCGACGGGCGTGCTGCTCCGGTGCTGATTCTGAGTGGGCAGGCCTTGGCGTGCGATCCGGTACGCCAGCACCTGCGCGCGATCAACCGTTGTACTCACCGGCTCATCGTGACACCGGTGCCTGACACCTGCTGTCAGGTTCCGGATGGGTGACAACGGTCGCGCACCTCGTGTCAACCTCGGTACCTTCGAGTAACTGGGGGGTCGTGGTACCCACTACCTAATTGCGGGTGGTCCCTAACGGGAATGTGGGGATTCGATACCCATGTCCGCGCGCGACGCCGCTGCCAGCCTGTTTACTTGTGAGCCAAGCGATTTCGCACCGCGACAACGGGATCAACTCCGGACCATGGTGGACCGGCGCGCTGACCGCCGCCGAACGCCGGTGGACGGTCCAGGGCCGCCCGCGCTGGGCTGAACTGATCGACCAGGCGGTGGCCACCGGCCCGGTCAGCGCCGAGGGGGCTGTGCCGTCCGACTGGCCAGACGCGTTCGCGTGGGTGTTCCGGCCATTGGCACGGATCGCCCGTGAACGGGTCACCGAAGCGGCCTCGGTCGGCAAGATCGACGCGCAAGCCGTGGCCGCCGGGTTCGACCGGCAGCTCGGCAGGCGGCTTGCCGGCCTGGCCGCCCGGACGCTCGTGCTTGAGCTCAACGTCGAGCGAGTCTCCGGCAGGCTCACCGGCGAGACCGCGCAGCAGCGGTTCGCCGACTTCATCCGTTCGCAGGCCAGCTCCGACCGGTTGACCGCGTTGTTCGCCGAGTACCCGGTGCTGGCGCGGCTGCTCGGCCAGGCCTGCCAGTTCGGCGCGGACGCGCAGGTCGAGCTGCTCGAGCGGTTCACCGCCGACCGCGACCTGATCGTGAGCAGGCTGCTCGACGGCGTCGACCCCGGTGACCTGGTGGAAATCCAGACCGGTACGGGCGATTCACACCAGCGTGGCCGTTCCGTCGCGATCCTGCACTTCGCCAACGGCCGCAGGGTCGTCTACAAGCCGCGGCCGCTTGACCTGCACAGGCACTTCAGCGGGCTGGTCAGCTGGCTCAACTCCAAGGTGCTGGGCCTCGGGCTGCGTAGCGTTGACTCGCTTGCGCGCAAGGGCTACGGCTGGCTCGAGTTCGTCGAACACAAGCCGTGCAGGCAGATTTCCGAGGTTGACCGCTTCTACCGCAGGCAAGGCGCTTTGCTTGCCCTGCTGTACGCCGTCGATGGCGCCGACATCCATTACGAGAACCTGGTCGCGTGCGGCGACCAGCCGGTGCTCGTGGACGTCGAGACGCTGTTCCACCCGATGCTCGAGCAGCCGACCGCGACCGGACCCGACCCGGCGGCGCGTGTGCTCGCATCTTCCGTGCACCGCATGGCTTTGCTGCCCCAGATGCTGCTCGGCGAGTACGGCGCGGTCGACGTGTCCGGCCTGGGCGGCGACAAGGGCGCGCAGTACCCGAACGAGACCGTCGCGTGGGACGGCGTCGGCACCGACGTGATGCGTCTCGTGCGTCGCCGTGGCGAGTTCCAGGGCGCGTCAAACCGACCGCGCCTCGGCGACATCGACGTCGAACCGTCGGAGTACCGCGCCGCCATGCTCGGCGGATTCCGTGAAGGCTATGACGCGATCGTGCGGCACAGGTCAGAACTGATCGGGTTGCTGACCGCGTGCACGAACGACGAAATCCGCATCGTGGCACGGCCGAGCCAGGTCTACGCGACCCTGCTCGACGAGTCCACACACCCAGACGTGCTGCGCGATGCCGTGCAGCGTGAGCGCGTTTTCGACGCGCTGACCATCGATTCAGCCTGCGACCTGGCACGGCAGCGGCTGATCCCGAGCGAGCTGACGGACCTGTGGGCGGGCGACCTGCCCATGTTCACCAGCAAGCCAGGATCGCGCGACCTGTGGGCCGCGGACGGCGAATGCCTGCCCGACCTGCTGGAGGGCCCCGGCCTTGCGACGGTCGTGCTGAAGATCGCCGCGATGGACGAAGTAGACCGGTACGACCAGGAATGGCTGATCTCAGCGGCACTCGCAACCCGCGCGCGGCCGGTTGATCACCGAACTGGCGAAACCCGGCCACGGGCAGGCTCGTCGGCGATACCGGACCCGCAGCGGCTGCTGTCGGCGGCGTGCGGAATAGCGGACGAGATCGGCGCCCGCGCGATGCACGGAGACGGCCGTGCGAACTGGCTCGGACTCGAGCCGATCATCGACAAGCACTGGGCGGTTCTCCCGATGGGCGCCGGCCTCGCCCACGGGTATTGCGGAGTGGCCCTGTTCCTCGCGCAACTCGCCGACCTGACCGGCGTACAGCGTTATGCGGAATTGGCGCGAGACGCAGTCCGCCCAGTGCCCCGACTCATCGACCAGCTGATCACAGAGCCAGAACTAGGCGTGACGATCGGCTGCGGAGGCCCCCACGGATTGGGCGGAATCAGCTACGCGATAGCCCGCCTGGGAAACCTCCTCGACGACCCAGAAATCCGCAGCTGGCTGCCCGCGGTCGTAGACCTGACCCGGGCAGCGACCGACGACGAGTTGGCATGCTTCGCGGCGGGAAGCGCCGGAGGCCTGGCAGCAATGCTGGCGGTGCATACAGAGACAGGACTGCCCTCAGCAGGACGCCTGGCCTGGGACTTCGCCGACAGGCTGATCGAACAAGCCCACACGGTGCCCTGTACCTGCCTTGACGTGCCAACGGCCGGTTTCGCCCACGGCCACATGGGAATCGGCTGGGCGCTGCAGCGCTTCGCGGCAACGGGTGCCGGCGACCACTATTTCGAGGTCGGCCAGGCAATCCTGGACGCAGAAGTGCCGGATGGCGCCGACCTGAGCTGGTGCGGCGGCCTGTCCGGCTTCACCATGGCCCGCCGCGACGCGCCCGAAGAATGGGCGCGAACCCTCGCGGAGCACCAGCCCCTGCGAGACATGAGCCTCTGCCACGGTGAACTGGGCGTGACAGAAGCCCTAATGGTCCTGGGCGAACGCGGAAACTATGAAGCCGCTGCCGCCGCCACCCGCCACGCAGGCCTCCTGCTCGGCGCCATCGACCGTGGCGGCATCCGCTGCGGCACCCCTCATGGCGTCGTCTCCGCCGGCCTGCTCAACGGCCTCGCCGGCATCGGATACGGCCTGCTCCGCCTCGGCTTCGCCAACCGCGTCCCCTCCGTCCTCCTCCTCGAACCCGCTCGCGGTTCGCACTAACCCCGTCTCCTGCACGAACTCGCTCCACGAAGGAGACATAGCGCACAACCTCCTTGAGATGCCCCGCTCACAGGAAAGAAGACAGTCATGAGTGCATCGACGCTGGCCGCTGGTGTAACGCTCGCCCACCCCGCAGGTGAGATAGTTCTCCCGTCTGTTCGCTCTGTCACAGCACGAGTCAACGCGCTTGCCGGATACCGGTCCGAAAGGATGTGGCCGCCCTCAATGACGATTGGTTCGATGGTCGTTATTGACCTGCAGTCGTCTGTGGGTGCTAACTAGTCCCGATGAGATCCACCGCTTTCTGGGCTTCAGCCGAACGGGCGAGTCTAGGTACTGTCCGGCCATGGTGTCCCGTTCCCCGCTCGTAATCGGCCGCGACCGTGAGGTGGCCGAGCTGACGAGGGCGATCGACGCCGCGCGCGCCTCGCGCGGCGGCGCGGTCTTCATCGTCGGTGAACCCGGGATTGGGAAGTCCAGGCTATCCGCCGAGGCGGCAGCCATCGCCTTCGCCGCTGGCGTCCGTGTCCTGCGCGGACGTGGGAGCACGATCGGCCCGATCGTGCCGTTCCGGCCATTGACCGAGGCGCTACTGGCTTTGTTCCGGAGCGGACATCCCCCAGACGACCCAGCTCTGGAGCCCTATCTGCCCATTCTCGGCAGACTGATCCCTGATCTGCACCAGTCTGGTTCGGTCGCCGTCGGTGACTCACTGATTGTGCTGGGCGAGGCCGTGCTCAGGCTGGTGACGGTCGCCGGGCGCGGGCATGGCTGTATGGTGATCCTTGAGGATCTTCAGCACGCCGACGCTGAAACCCTGGCGATCGTCGAATACTTGACGGACAACCTGGTCGACATGCCGGTGTTGCTCGTGGCCACTATCCGAGATGAGCCATGCGCGGCGCGGGACCTCGCTCGATCAGCCACTCAACGCCATGCGGCTTCAATGCTGACACTGGGTCGGCTCAAGTCTCCCGATGTGACTCGGCTGGCGGCTTCGTGCCTCGAAACCGATGCCGCGGATCTTCCTGACGAGGTCATCACCAGACTTGCCGAGGACAGTGCTGGCGTGCCTTTCATCATCGAGGAGGTCCTTCACCAACTCGTTGCTGATGGCGTTCTGGTCAACGGTGCGAATGGTTGGCGGGTGATCGGCACGCTCCGCGCTGACGTTCCGGAGACGGTCCTGCGCGGAGTAGTTGACCGAGTCGGACAGCTGGGGCCGCAGGGTAGTGCATTGCTTTCAGTTGCCGCAGTACTTGGGGACAGGTTCCCTTTGTCGGTGGTCGCCCGTGTCACTGAGCTCGATCAGCGCAGCCTGCTCTCCTACTTGCGTGCTGCGGTCGCCGCGCAGCTCGTCGCCCCTGATGAATCCTCACCGGACTGGTATGCGTTCAGACATCCGCTCACAGCCGAGGCGCTGAGGTCGAATCTGCCGCCGACCGACCGCTCGGAGTATTCAAGACAAGCTGCGGCGGCGGTGGAGGCCCTGCACCCAGACCTGCCAGGCGAGTGGTGCCAGTTGGTCGCGACGCTGCAAGCCGACTCAGGCGACATCCAAGGTGCTGCTTCGCTTTTCGCGGAGGCAGGGCGACGTGCTCTCGCCGACGGAGCGTCCGAGTCGTCGGTCAAATTGCTCGATCGAGCCAACGCCTTGCTTCAAGGAGAATCGAGCGCGGAGAGCAAGGCTCAGATCTTGGAGGTCCTGCTCTACGCATTGGCCGAGGCTGGGCAGGTCGATCGTGCCCGCACGCTTGTGGACACGCTGGACGAGCAGTTGAACGGCGCAAGCGTCAGTCGCGGAACGCGTGCCGCGCTGCACACGCGACTGGCCAAGGTGTATTACCTGGCCGGGCTTTTCAGCGAAGGTATGGAGCAGGTCGGCGTGGCGCGGCAGGTACTCGACGGCCACATGACCGAGGAGCACAGCGCAGCAATCGACGTCATCGCGGCTAGCCTTACCCGGCACGTCGAAGGAAGCAACCGTCGGGCCGACGCCGAAGCCCTGGCACGACGTGCCATAGCGTCCGCTGAGCGGGCGAATGCGGTGAACGTCTTGTGCGAGGCATGGCTCATCGTTGGCGAGCTTTCTCGGGAACGGAGCATGCAGGAGTCGGACGAATGTTTCCAGCGTGGCCTGCAACTTGCCGAGCAACATCGGCTGCCGATCTGGCGGGTGTATGCGCTGGTGCTCTGTGCCGTCAACTCATGGATGTCGTTTGGTGACTGGGCGGCATATGAGCGAACCCTTCAAGAGGTTCAGCACGTCGGTGCGGTCACATTGGGGTACACGGTAAAAGCCAACCTTGCGGTCGACGCCGTACTGCGAGGCGATTTCGTAAGAACAGCTGAACTGATCGCGCAGAACAAGCCAGAGATGACCCGGCTCCGGTTGCGTCCGCAGCTTCGTTTTCTCCTGATGGTGCAGACCACGTTGGCCGCACACCAAGGCAAGCGTTTCGAGATGGAGCAGTCGTTCGCCGAGTTCTCGGAGTGGCAGGACGACAATGCGAATGAGCTCCCACTGGCATTGGGACTCGCGCGGGCCTTCTGTGCGCTCCTCGAAGAGAATCGTGGACTGGCTGCCGAGGAACTCTCGGAGATGGTGGCCATCACCGAGGATTTGCCGTCAACTTTCCATCTCGCAGGGCGACACGGTCTTCGCCTGTTCCTGGCCGTGCTTGAGGGCAAGGCGGGCTGGGCAGAGCACGGGGCGACTGTCTCGACGACACAAGGCGCGATGCGATGGAACCGACAATTCGTCAAGATGGCGGAGGCGGTACTGCACGGGCGTGAAGGCCACGTGGAAGAGGCGAATGCGGCTGCCGACTTGGCTCAGGAGGACTCCGAGATCTACGGCATGGCCCGGCACCTTGTGCTCAGGCTTGCGGCTGAAGCGGCGATTGCCGACGGGTGGGGGGAACCCATCGCTTGGCTCCGTCGCGCCGAGGAATACTTCCATCAGTTGTCAGTCCCAGCAGTGGCTGGTGCCTGCCGTTCGTTGCTCCGCCATGCCGGTGCGACCGTCAAGCAGCGTCGAACAGGTATCGACCAGGTGCCAGATGACCTCCGTGCATTGGGGGTGACGGTACGCGAGCACGAGGTTCTGCAACTGTTGGTGGAGCGGTTGACCAACAAGGCGATCGCGAACAGGCTGCACATCTCACCCCGCACGGTCGAGAAGCACGTGGCAAGCCTGATCATGAAAGCCGAAGTGGCGGACCGCACGGAGCTCAGTGACTTCGCGGCGTCCGCGTACGGTGAGACCAGATAGTTCCGCTGAGCGGGAAATTAGTCTGATCGGCCGCAAGGTAAAGGCCGTCATTTTCGATCAGGAATGTGGCCTCTGCCTGCTGAAATCCGTACCGTCGGCTGGTCGGTCAATCTCGTGAAAGGTACATGAAAGGACCTATCGATAGGCTTGCCAAGCAACCCGGGATAGGGGTGGAAAGTGCCAAAGGAGGGGCATCCGGCGGCACCGTGATCCCGGACGCGAACCTCGGCCACGTCAGGACCAACCCCCAGTCTTGGTCCTGGCGTGGCCGAGCCATTTGCGGAGTACACTCACCGGTTGGTTTTGCTGTCGGACCTTCCGGGGTACAGGGTGGAGTTTCGGGTTCTAGGCCCGCTTGAAGTCGTGGTGGACGGCCGAGTCGTGCCAATTGGCTCGGCACGGTTGCGCTGTTTGCTCGCGATGTTGCTGGTTCGGGCCAACAGGTTCGTCGGGTTCGATGAACTGGTTGAGGCGATTTGGGGCGATTCGGTTCCGGCAAACCCGCGTCCGGTTGTCTATACGTGCGTGACGCGTCTACGGGCGATCACCGGAGCGACAATCGAAGTCGGGGCCGATGGCTATCGAATCGCAGTCAATGAATCGAATGTTGACATCAAACGATTCGAATCCGCTGCGGACTCCCAGGAAGCGGACATCCTGCAAGAAGCTCTCGTGCTGTGGCGTGGTGAGCCATTCGTCGACGTGCCATCGGATTATCTGCATCGCACGGTTGTCCCCGCGTTGGTTGAACGGCGATCAAAGGCTCTTGAGCGAAAGCTTGAACTCGATGTGCGAGATGGCCGTCATGACCTTGCGCTTCCCGAGTTGCGGGATTTGACGTCCGCGCATCCGATGCGGGAGCGGCTGTGGGCGTTGTTGATGCTCGCGTTGTTCAAGTCTGGACGGCAGGCCGAGGCGTTGCAGGTCTACACCGATGTCCGTCAGAAGCTGGTCGATGAGCTGGGTGTGGAGCCGGGAACTGAGCTGCGCCAGGCGCATCAGGCGGTTTTGTCCGGCGATCAGGCCTCCGGGTGGCGGGTGGAGTGTCAGCTTCCCATCGACATCGCCGACTTCACGAACCGGGAGGCCGAGCTGGACCAGATTCTTCAGACGTTCCGCCCTGGCAACACTGTGCCGATCTTGACCATCAGTGGTCCGCCTGGGATGGGCAAGTCGGCGTTGATGCTGCGGGCCGCGCATCGGTTGATTGACGATTATCCGGACGGACAATGGTTTCTCCGGCTCAACGGTGCCGGGCAGACGCCTCGGAAAGCCAACGATGTGCTTGGTGAACTCCTGCGGATGATCGGAATCGACCCGATGGCGATCCCGGCGAACGAGGACGAACGCGCCGGTCTGCTGCGGTCACGGCTCGCGGGGCGGCGGGTGTTGCTGGTACTGGACGACGCGGGCAGCGTGCAGCAGGTCGCGCCTCTGTTGCCCGGCCGCCCCGGCAGTGCCGTGCTCGTGTCCAGTCGATCTGAGCTGGTCGGCCTTTCGGTTCTGTACAGCGGGAAAAGGTTGGCGCTGCAGCCACTTAACCGGGTTCATGCGCGTGAGCTGGTTGCCAGCATCATTGGTTCCCAGCGATGTGTTCAGGATCAGGCTGGGGCCGATGAGTTGACAGACCTTTGTGGACGGTTGCCGCTCGCGTTGCGGATCGCGGCGGCGAATCTGGCTACTCGGCCGAGTCTGCGCATCAGCCGGTACGCGGAGGATCTGCGCACCGGTGACCGGTTGGCGAAGTTGGCGACAGCGGGGGACAACCGACTTGCTGTCAGGGCGGCGTTCGATGTTTCGTTCGGAACACTGAGCGAGACGCAACAGCGGGCGTTCAGTCTGCTTGGGGTCATACCGGGCAATGACTTCACGCTGCAGGCCGCTGCGGCAGTGTGGAGCTGCGGAATCGACGAGGCCTGCGACATTTTTGACCAGTTGGTGACCGCCAATCTCGTGGAGTCGCAGGGTGACGACAGGTTCCGCTTTCATGATCTGATTCGCGTCTACGCCGCAAGCCGATCTCGTGAATATGACCGTGACGAGGCATTCCGGCGACTGGCGGATTGGTATCTGTACAGCGTCCACGACGCGGTCCGTCTTTGCTTTGCCACCGTGTACATGTCGAGACTCAAGCCGCATCCGTCGGACGTGACACCGGTTGTCTTCGCGGCAACCGATGAGGCGACGCGATGGTTGGAACTCGAGCGTCTGAACTATCTCGCGATCATCGAACATGCTGCGGTTGACGGTCCCGTTCGCTACACCTGGCAGTTGACTGACGCGGCGCGCCCACACATGCACATCGGATATCGCGTCGCTGAGTTGGACCGCGCCGCTGGCCTTGGGCTGGATATGGCGCGGCGGGAGGGAAACCGGCGTGCGGAAGCCGTGATGTTGTTGGTGCTTGGCGGATCGGAATCGATCTCCGGCCGGTTCGACGATTCGATCCGCGATTTGACCGCGTGCAGGGACATCGCGGCGGAGATCGGTGAAACAGGAATTCAGGCGTCGGCGTTGACTAGCCTGTGTGCGATGTACGGTGAGGCGGCCATGCCGGAGATGGCAGTTCGTTACGGTGAGGAAGCGCTGGAACTTGTCAATCGCGGCGTCGAGCAGGGCGACGCGCGCAGGATCTCCGTGTTGGCCAACTTGGGAACTTGTTACATTCATCGCGGACAGTTGCGGGAAGCAGTCGCGCTCATCAGCGAAGGACTGCGGCCCAGCTCGACTGAGCTCCGCCAAGACAGGATAGTCGACGTCATAGTCCGCTCGTATCTGGGAATTGCCCTGTGCGAGGCAGGTGATTACGAAGAGGCGCTGAGGCAGTTCACATTCTCCGCAGAATCGCATCTTCGTCCATATGTCGCGCACGATGACTATACGGTCGGCCCTGCCGAGGTGTACCTCGCGATGGGCGACATGGAGAAAGCAGCCGAGCGCGCGAGCATCGCCTTGCAACGCGCCAAGATCACCGGCCATGCTACCTATGAAGCGAAGGCTGGGATCGTGCTTGGCATGATTGCTTTGTCGGCGGGAGAACGCGATGAAGCCGTAGCCGTCTTTCGGCGAGCGCTTGATACCGCGCGCGCGGCGGTGGCCAGGGCTGTCGAAATCCAAGCTCTTATCGGGCTGGCTGTGGCCAGCACCGAGGAAGAACATTGTGTGGAGGCACTGAATCTCGCCCGCAAGAGTGGGATGAGTCTGTTGGAGGCCAAGGCTATGACCGCCTTGGCCGAGGTGAGAATGCAGGCTGGATACCTGGATTCGGCGCGTGAGTTGGCTGAGCAGGCCCTGACAATGCATCGGGAGTTCGGTGCACGGCCGGGTGAAGAGAAGACCCTGGCGCTATTGGCGCGTCTGTCCGAAAAGGGCTGATGCCGAGTCCACGAGAGCCGAATCGCGGGCACCGAGCTGAGCTGGTGGTAGGCAGGTACTTCTAGTGGTGTGATGGCATGAATGGCAGCCGAATCTGCTCAGGGTCTTTGGACCAGGGACCGGTTGGCGAAGCTCAAACTCCGTGACGACGCGTTCCAGCGGTTGGTCGACTGATATGTCCACCGTGTCCACATTGCTGTCGACCGACTCTTGTTGTCGCCGTGGATGTTTCGGATCGGAAGACTGATGTTGTCGCCGCTGGCTTCGTAACTAAGGGTGAAGCGGCAGCCAGGCTGATGTCGAATGCGCGAACTATCTCGCGATGATCGCGTACGTGGCCACGAACGGCCGAACAGGCTCTCGCCAAGCATCGGAGTTCGGCTGCAAGCCGGGCGAGCTCAGAACCCTCACGTTGCTGGAATCATCTGCGATATCAAATTGAGACTTGGCGCGACCGAAGAGGGCCTGAGCATCGCTGACCAGGCGTTGGCCATGCACCGGGAGTTCGGCTGCGTACCCGGTGAGCGGGAAACGATGGCAGTGGTCAGCGCAGTGAAAGAGAACTGAAAGCGTGCGGCGTTACGGTCGCTTCTGTAATCCAAAAGGCGGGGTCAGGGCACCGATGTCGCACGTGGGGGTCGGCATCGGCACCCGGACCCGCAGCCTCATCGCATCAGCCACGCGCGGCACGCGAGTTGCAGTGCGAGTCGTTGCTCCGGATCTGCCAGGTCTACGCCGAGCTGGCGGGTGATCTTGTTCAGCCGGTAGTGCACGGTCTGCCTGTGCACGCGGAGTACTTCCGCTGCTCTGGCGGGGGAGTTCTGGTGGTCCAGATAGGCCTGCAATGTCCGGATCGCTTCTTCCGCCGCCGCTGGACCCAGATCGACGAGGGGGGCGAGGAGGTCGTCGACTGACGCCCGTGTGTTGTCCGACGCGTACCACTCGACGAGCATCCGGTTGAGGCCCAACGCGTCGATCGCCACGACATCCCGCACTGGCTTTGCCTGCCTGGTGACCGCGAGCGCTGCCTTCGCATCCGTTGCGGACGTCCGCAATCCTTCTGCCTGCCTGTGTACGGCTCCGATTCCACACCGGACGACGATGCCGGGGAAGCGTTTCCTGGCTGCGGAGAGTGCGGTTGTGGCTGCTGCCAATGCGGTTCGTGCTGCCGCTGGGCCGGGGTCCGCGTCCACACTGTGCACCAGCAGCGGTTCTCCGCCGATTCTTGTGCTGTGCCACTTCGCGTCTATCTCCGCACGGACCGCGTGCAGCATTGCCGCGCTGATCGCGTCGACTTGGTCTGCGCTCAAGGTCGAAGCAGAGTCTAAAGAGGACGATAGTTCGAAGCGTAATACCTGGTGCCAGCCGTCCACCGGCAAGCCGACCGACCTCGCGTGGGATACCAGTTGGACACGCTCGGAGTCTGGTGCCAGCAACAGCTCTCCCAACAGGCGGCCGCGGTCAGCGAGCGGGGCGAGCTCTGTACGGCGTTCATCGGCGATTACGCGGGCGTACGCGTCGGCGGTCAAGGTTGCGACGGCGCGGGCGGCGACGACCCAGGCGCCGCGTGCTTCGTCCGTTACCTCGGCGACGATGAATGTGTCGACGGAACCGTCCACCAATACCGGGGCGGCGGGTTCGCCGTGCGTTGGTTGGCGCGCGGCGACTGGTGTTCCCAACGCGTCTGACGCGGCTAGCAGGATCCCTGGGCGACGGTCGTGCGTACGCGTCTCCGCCGAGGCGATCAGGCGTCGGGCCGCGTCGATGCGGGCCAACGCAGATGTGGCGTCTCCCGCCAAGGCCTCTGACACGGCAACAACTAGCCGAGTTGGTTCCAGGTTGACCGGGGCCAGCAGTAGTGACAGAGCGTTGCGGTTGGCGATCCGCACGGCCGTTGATTCGACCATTGTCGCGTCGATGCCGTTGAGGACGATCGCGCCCACGCCACTCGCGGTCGCGTCGCGCATCGCGATGTCGAACAGGTGTCCTCTGGCCTGCGCTGATGCCGATGGCAGCACCACGACGAAGCTGTCCCGCGGTACCGATCGCAGGTCCGTCAGCTTGTCGATGACGCGGATCGAACTGACCGATCGCCCTGGTGACGCCGTCAGGACGGTGAGCTGGTTCAGGTCTGGCCCCGCGAGCAGGTCGCGGAGCGGAACGTGGCTCACTGTGCTCCTCCGTCGCCAGGATTGTTCAGTGGGGATAGCCGGGGCTTGGATTCTATTGGGCAAGGACAAATACTCAGAGTGGCTGTCTTACTACCATTCCCTCGTGCGACTTAACGGGGGTTGCCTTGTCGACTTCGCCAGAGGCTGCGACGTACTCGCGGCCGGTGGCGGTGGTTACGCGGGGGGAACCGTACCGATGGCGCAGGTCGCATTGGACACACAGGGTCCCGTGGAGATCATCGGCCTCGACGATCTTCCGCCGGATGGCCTAGTGATGCCGTGCGCTTACCTCGGTTCGCCCGCCGTTTGGGTGGAACGGATTGGTACCGGCCGCGAGAGCATCGCCATCCGCCGTCAGGTCGAACAGCACTTCGGTGCCGAAGTCGTGGCGATGATGTGCACGGAGATCGGTGGCAGCAACGGCCCCGCGTCGGTGGCGCTGGCGGCGAACGCAGGACTGCCGTTGGCCGACGCGGACGGCATGGGGCGCGCCTTCCCCGGCGTCGAGCAGGTCGCGATGCAGGTCGCGGGCGTCCAACCGGGCCCGTCCGTGCTGGCGGACGACCACGATCACGTTGTCCTGGTTCAAGCCGACACCGGCGACTGGCTGGAACGCCTGGCGCGCAGCGCGGTCACGGCCTTCGGCGACACGGGCGTGAGCTCCGAATACGTGATGACCGTCGAACAAGCCAGGACGAGCACGGTCAACGGTTCCATCAGCCGCGCGCTGAAGATCGGCCGCGTGCTCGCGGACTGCACGGGCGTACCCGTGGTGACGGCGGTGCGGCGGCTGGCGGCCGAGTTCGGCGGGACCTGCCTGATGGAAGGCAAAGTCAGCATGGTCTCGCCGGTCCAGACCAGCACGACGTCGACCTTCGCGGCGAGCCTGCGGTCCACGGCCTTGCTCGACGGGATCAACAGCGACAGCGGGCGGTGCTTGCGTGTGGAGGTCGGCCACGAGTACCTGGCGATTTTGGAGGACGGCGAGGTCCGCGCCACGACTCCGGACATCATCACCCTGTTCGATGTCTACAGTGGCGATGTCGTGGCGACGGATTCGTTGCGCTACGGGCAACGCGTGGTCGTGCTCGCGCTGCCGTGCCCGCCACTTTGGCTTCAGCCCGCGGGTTTGGAACTAGTCGGCCCTAGGGCATTCGGCCTAGACCTTGACTACCATCCGTTGGCGGGTTCATGACTGGATACCGGCTTGGCGTTGCCGTTCCTGGCAGCCGGACGTCCGCGGCCATCCTCTCGCCGGATGATCGGATCGTCGTGACGGTCGAGTGTGCGGCCGACACTCCGGGCGAAGTCATCGACGCGGTCCTGGAAGCCGCGGCACCGCACGGAATCACGGCCAAAGACATCGATCACGTCATGTTCGCGGTCACGGATCTGCGCGCGCTGAACGGTTTGTCCACCGAGAAGGGCTACTGGCGCGGCTGGCCAGGCCGATTGGCAAAGGTCGCCGCGGTACGGCTCGGTGCTGCGACAACGTCGGTGCCGCCGTTGACCATGTGGCCGCAGGAGCTGCGTGAGCGCGTGGTGGTGGCGTCGACGTGCCTGTCCGGCGGCGCGATGCTGGACGGCAGCGACTACGAACCCCTTGACTTCGACGGACTTCTGGCGTTCGCCCGGCAGATCACCCGAACCGTCGGCACTGTCGGAGCCGTCGCGATCACCGGGGTATTCTCCTCAGTCACGCCACGGCACGAACTCGCGGCGGCCGAAGTGCTTCGTGAGGAGATGGGCGCGTGTGGGGCCATCCTGTTGTCCCATGAATACGGTGGCCTCGGGCTCATCGAGCGGGAGAACGCCACGATCCTGCAGGCCGCGTTGACCGCGCCGGTCGCTGAGGAGGCGGCCAAGCTGCTGACCGAGGTCAACCAGCGCGGCATGTCCCACGCAGAGGTATTCCTTGCCCGTAGCGACGGGACCATTGCCACGCTTGACAACGCTGTCACCCACCCGTTGTCACTCCTGGGCGGCACGGATGCGACGTCTGTTGTCGGCGCGGCATTGCTGGCGCAGGAGAAAGACGCGCTCATCGGAATGACCAATGTGGACGGTAGCGTCCGGGCGGTCTGCGCGCTCACCGACGGCAGTCCACGAATGACAGTCGGGCATACCAAGGTCGCAGGCGTGCCAACGGGTTTGAGTGTTCCCGCGCTCGTGCCGATTCACGCTTCGGTCGAAGAAGCGATCGACCGGGCCAAGGACGCGCCAGGCGACTTACCGTTGGTCCTAGTTGGACCGGGCGCGCGGACGTTCGTGAAGTCTTTGTCGCCAAGGATTGTCGGCACCGCGCTGGCTGGGACAGTGAAGGTCGAGTCGCCGGAGAACGCCGAAGCCGCTGCCGCCGTCGGTGCCGCCGCCGCCCCTGTGGTCGGTGAGGCGCGCCGGATCGTGCCATTGAACAGCCCACGCCTTGAGGAGATCCGAGCCGCCGTACGGGAAGCCGCACGAGCGTCGGCGATGCGGGCAGGCGCTGACCCCGCGAAGGTCGCGCTCGTGTCGGTCGAGGAGAAACCGCTGGCGTACTTGTCCGAGCCGACCGTGGTGATGCGCGTACGCGCGGGCGGCCCGCCGAGAGACGGAGGAACCAGGTGACGCCACAAGACGACTACGCCCTCAGCCGGGTGCCTGAGAAAGCCAGGGTCGGCTGGGGTTGGGTGGCGTTGCAGCAGTTCGGCCAGATCTCGGACCTGATCACGTTCTCAACCGGCGTGATCCTCGGCGCGGGACTGTCCTTCTGGGGCGCGTTCTGGGCACTGACGCTCGGATCCGTTGTGCTGGAACTGGTCGCGGTGTTCGTCGGGATCGCCGGCTGCCGTGAGGGACTCTCCACTTCGCTGCTCGCTCGCTGGACGGGATTCGGCCGCTACGGCTCGGCGCTGCTCGGATTGATCATCTCGATTAGCCTGATCGGGTGGTTTGGCATCCAGAACGGTGTGTTCGCGCTGGGCATGAACGGTCTGGTGCCAGGGCTGGACGTGTGGGTGTGGTCGCTGATCACCGGCCTGCTGATCACGGTCCTCGTGATGTACGGATTCCGTGTCATCAAGTGGATCGCGGTCGCCGCGGTTCCCGCGTTCCAGATCGTGATCGCGTACTCCGTGATCACCGAGTTCGGCAAAGTGGACATTGGGGCACTGTTTTCCTCAGGCCCGCTCGGTGAACCGATGACGATCGCGGCCGGTGCGACTCTGGTCGCCGGTGGGTACATGGCCGGTGCGACGATCATGCCGGACATGAATCGGTTCAACCGCAAACCGGTGGACGTGGTGAAGCAGAGCGTCCTGTCGATCACGTTGGGCCAGTATGTGATGGGCCTGATCGGGGTCCTGCTTGCCTACGCTGTCAAGGGTGAAGACGCTGTCACGATCCTGACAACCACTGTCGGCGTGGTCGGCGTGATCACCTTGGTCGCCGCGGTCGTGAAGATCAATGACTGGAACCTTTACAGCTCCTCGCTCGGAATCACGAACGCGATCGACACGCTGACCGGAATCAAAGTCAACCGAGTCTGGGCCACGCTGGTCATCGGTATCGCCGGGACTGTCCTTTCCGCAGTCGGGATTCTCGACCGGTTCGTTGACTTCCTGATGATTCTCGGTGTCACGTTGCCGCCGATCGCCGGGATCATCGTCGCCGAGTACTACATCCTCAAACGCTGGCGCCCGGCGCTCGACGAGTCACGGCAACGCGGTGCGTTGCCCGCGACCGAGCCGACATTCGTACCTGTGACAGTAGTGATCTGGGCAGTCGCGGCTTGGTTCGGATGGTGGAGCGAACGCGAGGCACTGGGAATCGGATCGCTGAACTCGTTAGTCCTCGCCGGTGTGCTGTATCTGATAGCGGGAAAGATCGGTTTGGTCCGGGCTATCAGTGAGGTGCCTGTGGTTGAGACCCCGAAGGGGAAGGAGGAGACGTGCGAATCGGTATCGACGTAGGCGGTACGAACACCGACGCGGTACTCCTCTCTTCAGACAATCGCTTGCTTGCTTCGGTCAAGACGCCGACGACACCGGAGGTCACCGACGGTGTCGCTTGGGCGGTCACGGATCTGCTCGCGGGCGCGGCCGCATCCGGTGTGATCGAACGAATCGACGACCTGACCGCGGTGATGATCGGCACGACTCATTTCACCAACGCGATCGTGCAGCAGCGCGGCCTCACGCCCACCGCGGTGGTCCGGCTCGCGCTGCCCGCGACGGGCGCGCTGCCGCCACTGACCGGCTGGCCGCCGGTGCTGCGTGCGGCGATTGGCAAGAAGCACTACCTGGTGCACGGCGGCTACGAGTACGACGGTACCGAACTGGCCACAATGGACCCTGACGAGCTCAAGCGGGTCGCCGCGGACGTGGCCGAACGCGGCCTGCGCTCGGTGGCGATCTCGTCGGTGTTCGCGCCGGTGAACCACGAGATGGAGCTCAAGGCCGCGGAAATCCTCCGCGCTGAAGTGCCCGACCTGCACGTCTCGTGCTCGCACGAGATAGGCCGGGTTGGTTTGCTTGAGCGGGAAAACGCGACCGTCCTCAACGCGGCCCTGATCGAGTTGGCCGGGCAGATCGCCGACGCGCTGACCGCGGCACTCCATGGCGCCGGGATCACGGCGCCGCTATTGCTGAGCCAGAACGACGGCACGGTGATGGAGGTCGAATACGCGCGCCGGTTCCCGGTCGCCACGTTCGCCTCAGGCCCGACGAACTCCATGCGGGGCGCGGCGTTCCTGGCCGGGCTCAGTGACTGTGCAGTGGTCGACGTGGGTGGGACCACTGCCGATATCGGTATCGTCGCCGCCGGATTCCCACGGGAGGCAGGCGCGGTCACTGAGCTGGCCGGGGTACGGACCAACTTCCGGATGCCTGATCTGTTGTCGCTCGGCATCGGCGGCGGAAGCCTGGTGCGTGGCACCGACTTCGGCCCGGACAGTGTCGGATACGAACTGACCGAACGCGGGCTTGTGTTCGGCGGCAACGACTTGACGCTGACCGACCTGGCTGTCGCGGCTGGCATGGTTGACCTCGGTGACGCGTCGCTGGTGTCGCATTTGGACAAAGTGCAGGTCGCTGCCGTCCTCGCGATGGTTGGTGACCGGATCGCCGAAGCCGTCGACCGGATGCGGACGTCCGCGGATTCGATCCCGGTCCTTGTGGTCGGTGGTGGCAGCGTGCTCGTCCCCGATGTCCTTCCTGGACTCGACGACATCCGCAGGCCGGAGAACTTCGCTGTGGCCAACGCGGTCGGCGCGGCGATCGCGGAGGTCGGTGGCGAGGTCGACCGGGTCGTGTACGTCAGCGAAGGCAAGCGCGACAGGGTTCTCGAAGACGTCAAGGTCGAAGCGATCGAACGCGCGGAAGCGGCAGGCGCGCTGCCCGACAGCATCCGCGTCGTCGATGTCGAGGAGGTCCCGCTGGCGTACGTGCCGGGCAACGCCGTACGCGTCCGGGTGAAAGCGATCGGGCAGCTCGACTTGACCCGGTTGGGAGCTGGCGATGCGTGAGATCCGACTGTCCGATATGGACGACATCGCGCGTGGGGCCGCGATCCTCGGCGCTGGCGGCGGTGGGGATCCGTACGTCGGCAAGCTGCTGGCCGAGGTCGCGATCGAGAAGTACGGCCCGGTGACTGTCGTGGACATTGACGACGTCGAGCCGGACGCTGTGGTGGTGCCGATCTCCTCGATGGGCGCACCGACTGTGGGCACTGAGAAACTGCCGTCGGGCAACGAGGCGATCGCCGCGTTGCGGGCGCTTGAACGGGTGATGGGCCGCAAGGCCACGCACCTGGTGCCGATCGAGATCGGCGGCGTGAACTCGGTGATCCCGATCGCGGCCGCCGCGGAGACCGGCCTGCCACTCGTCGACGGCGACGCGATGGGTCGCGCGTTTCCCGAGGCGCACATGGTTTTGCCTGCGTTGATCGGCGTGAGCTGCACGCCCATGGTGATCGTCGACGACAAGGGCAACACGATGGTGCTCGACACCGTCAGCAACGAATGGGCCGAACGCTTCGCCCGTGCCGCGTGCACGGAGGCGGGTTGTTCGGTGTTCACCGCGGACACCGTGCTGGCAGGGAGACAGTTGAAAGAAGGTCTGGTCGCCGGGACTTTGACGTTGGCGCACAAGCTCGGCAAAGCCGTGCGCCTGTCACCCGAGCCGGTCGCCACCGCGTCCGCGCTGCTCGACGGGCAGCTGCTGATCACGGGCAAGGTCGTCGACGTCCATCGCACCACCACCGGCGGATTCGCCCGTGGCCAGGCCAGGATCGAGGGCATCGGTGCCTTCCGCGGCATGCCGATGACCCTGTCGTTCCAGAACGAACACCTCATCGCCGAGCGCGACGGCGAGATCGTGACCAGCACACCGGACCTGATCTGCGTGCTAGACAACGAAACAGGGGATCCGATCACCACTGAGGGGATGCGTTACGGAAACCGGGTCGCCATCCTCGGCGTCCCGTGCGACAGCCGATGGACAACGCCGGAAGGGCTGCGGCTGACCGGGCCGCGCGCGTTCGGCTACGACCACGACTACGTGCCTTTGGGGGGAAGCAAATGACGACCGCTTCGAGCGCATGGGAGCGAGCACCACTGATTCCACTGCCCAACCGTGGACACGACCACGAGCACGAACGCTGCGGCTCATGCGGCCAGCCGATCGGGTACTGGGCCGTCGACCGGCTCACCGGGCTGCTGGACCGCTGGGGATGGGACACGTACGCACCGCAGACCCTGCGGCACGCGCACGAGCAGCGTCAGCCGTTGGCGCTGCTGTTGATGGACCTTGACCGCTTCAAGGAGATCAACGACCGCTACGGCCACGTGGCCGGTGACATGGTCCTGCATGCCGTGGCCGAGGTCCTGCGCGCGGTCTGCCGGGAGAACGATGTCGTGGGGCGCTACGGCGGCCACGGCGGCGACGAGTTCCTGGTCCTGCTGCCGATGACCAACCGGGACCGTGCCATGTCCGTGGCGCTGCGCGTGCTGGACGGTGTGCGGGCGCTGCAGGTGAACGTGCCGGACGTGGACAAGGGCACCAGGACCACGCTGAGCGGGCTGACCGTGTCCATCGGTGTCGCGCTTTATGTACCGGCGCGTGGAATGGAACCGGTATTGACGGATCTCGTTCTCGAAGCGGATGCGGCACTTCTTGTCGCCAAGCGGGAAGGGCGGGACACGGTTCGGATGGGAAGGCGACGCTGATTCCCGGCCAACGGTAAAAGCTGTCGATAATCGTGAAACTTTCTAATACCTCCGGCCGTCCTATCATCCTTTCCCAGTTTAAGTAGGGGAAAGGTGATGCCTTACTCCGTTCAGCGGGTTTTGACGGGTAATAACCGCGATACGGTTGGTTACCGCCGCGAGTCGCGTGTGACGCATTTGGAGGTATCTGATGCTTCATATGTTGGCCGCAGCCGGCGTCGCTTTATCGCTCGTCGGACAACCCGTTCAGGCCGCCGGGTGGCCATCTACACCGCCACCTGACCGGATTATCATCGATGTCGCCACAGTGAATGGCTCCGGGTGCAGACCAGGCACCGCGGCAGTCGCCGTCTCGGAAGACAACGAGGCGTTCACCGTGACGTACAGCGAGTTCCTCGCCCAGGTCGGCGTCGGTGCCGCGCCGACCGACTGGCGGAAGAACTGCCAGATCAGCCTGAAAGTCCACGTCCCGTCTGGGTTCACCTACGCGATCGCCCAGGCGGACTACCGTGGTTTCGCCCACCTCGAACGAGGCGCGACCGGCCTCGAACGAGCGAACTACTATTTCCAGGGAATGTCCCCAACCCAGTTCGTGAACCATCCGCTCAACGGTTCCTACAGTGATAACTGGCAGTTCACGGACAGCACTGATATCGCGGCACTTGTTTACCATCCGTGTGGCGAGCTGCGTAACTTCAATATCAATACGGAGTTGCGAGTTAATGCTGGTACGTCCGACCCGAAGAAGACGACCAGTTTCCTCGCGATGGACTCGACAGACGGAAGCATCAAAACAACCTATCATTTCCACTGGAAGACCTGTCCTCGCTAGTCTGAATTAAAAACCCGATTTCGCGGCGGCGTGGTGCGCCGAACGTGGTTTTTGGGGTGCCCTCGTCCGCAAAAACCACGTTCGGTCCAGTGAGGTAATCTCACCAAGATTCTGGTTCGTTTGTTGAGCCGCGAAGCTGCTCGGACGAGCGCTGGTCGATGTGCTGGGGAGTGGTGAGACCCGGGGAAAGATGGGCGGGGAGCCCTTGGTAGAACTGGATTGCGAAGATCAAGTCCGGACCAGAAGGCTCCCCGTGATTGCGTATCGTGCCATGCTCGATGTCCCGCGTGAACTGGCCCTCTACCTCAGCCGGCTGCTGCACGCCGAACGCCGCCGACGCGGCACCCGCAAGAACAGCAGGGCGTTGACCTGCTTTCGCCACGCGGTGCTGGGCCTGCGCTGGTTCCGGCAGAACACCGACGTCCCCGCCCTGGCTCGCGATCACGGCATCTCCCGCGCCACCGGCTACCGCTACTTGGATGAGGTCGTCATCGTGCTCGCCGAGCAGGCGCCGGACCTGCATGAGGCCCTGCAGCGGGCCAAGGATGAGGGCACGGCCTACGTGATCCTCGATGGAAAGGTCTTCTCCGCCGATCGCTGTAGCGAGAAAACGTTGAGCGTGAAAGGCGAGCCGATCGACCTGTGGTACTCCGGCAAAGCCCGCGAGCACGGCGGCAACATCCAAGCGCTGTGCGCGCCGGACGGTTTTCCGTGGTGGGTCTCGGATGTCGAGCCCGGTTCACTCCATGACTTGACCGTGGCGCGCGAGCATGTGCTGGGTGCGCTGTACTGGGCCGCCTCGCACCTTGATCTGCCGACGCTGGCCGATGGCGGCTACGACGGTGCCGGCATCGGCGTGCACACCCCGGTCAAACAGCCTGCCGATGGCCAGGTCCTCGACGTGGACACCCGCACACGCAACGCTCTGCTGCGTGGCCTGCGGTGTCTGGGCGAACGTGGTTTCGCCCTGCTCACCGGACGCTGGCGCAGCCTGCGGCATCTCACCGCCAGCCCCAGCAAGATCGGCGACATCGTCAAAGCCGCCCTTGTCCTCACGCATTTCGAACACGGCAAGATCGCGTGAAAGTCGCTGAGATCACCTCAGTGACGTACAACGCAGCGGCATCGGGAAGAAAGCGGCCGCCGCGGCGCGTTCGCCCGGATATGCGGGAGATCGACGCGGTGGTCATCGGAGCCGGGCAGGCAGGCCTGTCCAGCGCCTACTACCTGCAGCACTACGGGATCGACGACTACGTCATGCTCGACTCCGCCGATGGCGCCGGAGGGGCGTGGCGGCACCGTTGGCCGTCCTTGCGGCTGGGCAAGGTGAACGGCATCTATCCGTTGCCCGGCTTCCCACCCGTGGACGCCGACGCGGATCTACCCGCCTCGCAGGTTGTGAGTGAGTACTACGCCTCCTATGAGCGGCACTACGGCTTGCACGTGATCCGGCCCGTCGAGGTCACTTCGGTCGAGTATGGGCATGATGACCGGCTGGTGGTTTCGGCAGGGGCCGATCGTTGGGCCGCCCGTGCGGTCATCAATGCCACGGGTACGTGGACGCGGCCGTTCTGGCCGTACTACCCGGGGATGGCGTCGTTCGAGGGCCGTCAGTTGCACACCGCGGACTTCCGTGATGTCGAGGAGTTCCGGGGTCAGAAGATGATCGTGGTGGGTGCGGGGTCGTCGGCGACCGGGCTGCTGCTCGAGCTGTCCGAGGTCGCCGACGTCACCTGGATCACCCGCCGCGAGCCGGTGTTCAGGGACGACGAGTTCTCCGAGAACATCGGCCGCGAAGCCGTGGCCAAAGTGGACGAACGGGTCCGTGCCGGGCTGCCGCCGTTGAGTGTGGTCAGCGTGACCGGGCTGTGGGCGCCGCCGCGGCAGCGGGCGCGGTTGGAAAGCCTGCCGTGGCGCCCGATTTTCCACGAGCTCACGCCGCGTGGCGTGCGCTGGTCTGATGGCAGTGAGTTGGAAGTGGACGCGATCTTGTGGGCGACCGGGTTTCGTGCCGCGCTGGATCACTTGACGCCACTGGGTTTGCGGGCGCCGGGCGGCGGGATCGTGATGGACGGTACCCGCGTCGTCGCCGAACCTCGGCTGCACTTGGCCGGGTACGGCCCGTCGGCCAGCACGGTCGGCGCGAACCGTGCTGGCCGTCAGGCAGCACGCGAGATCCGCGCACTGCTCAGCTCTTCGGAACTCGTTGCTTCCTAGGTCGTGTTTCGAATGTCCCGGCTATCGCGATCGGGCATTTGAAACACGACCTTGCTCAACGGTTTGCGTAGACATCCGTCTTGGTGACGGTGGTGGCGACACCGCCAGCGAACAACTGGTTCACCCGAGCCGCTTCTTGGGAATTGGGATACGGGTTGGTGCACGAGGTTCCGGCGCTGCCACCGGACATGAGGTACGAGCAGACGCCGTTGTAGTTGTCCGGCAAGCCAAGCCCGTGCCCGATCTCATGTGTGACGATCCGCAGCGCGTTGTGGCCCGCGGCGATGTCACGAGAGTCAATGTAGATAGTCGCGCAGCCGAGCCCACACGGGTACGCGCGTGACCCACCGCCGGTGGTGCCGTAGATCCGGATCGTCGCGTTGCCACCACGGACCATCCGGACGTTCGGCGCCCGCGAACTCCAGATCTGCGCGGCCTGGTCGGCCTGACTGGAGTACGCCGATGCGCTGTAGTACACCGTCCTGGCCAGGACAGAGGTTTCCGCTGACGCAGGCACGGCGACCGCGACCAAAGCCATGGCGGCGGATGCCAGGACAGTACTGAACTTTCGCAGGGACACTCGAAGATCTCCTTGCGGTGCAGGGTGCAGGGATCATTCGAGCATAAGTACCTATGTGCGGGTGGCCATATCGACGACCGTCATAAGGCTGGCTTATCGCTCTTGCGGCGCTGCCGGATCACAATGGCCAATGCGATGCCAAGCACCACAGCGACGCCGAAGATCCACAGTCCGATCGGGACTCCACCTTCGTCCTGTTTGGACGCTGCGGTGTGCTCGTGCCCCGGCTGCGGTTGCGGCTGAGGCTGCGCTGCTGGTGGCTGTTCTGGTTGCACGGCAAGGGGTTGGCCGAAGGACACGGTGATGTCGAAGACGATGTCGCCGGTGACGAGGTGTCCATCTTGGCCGGTCACCCGGTAGTTGATGATGTACTTGCCCGCGGGACCGTACGGCGCGTCGGCCGGGACCGTGACGACCTTGAGGTCCTGGGTCGGCCGGCCCATCGACCACGGGGTGCCGTTCGGGTCGGTCACGGTGATCGTTGGCGCGACCTTGAGCGGCTCGTCGAACGTCAGCTGGACGCTCGACGGCGGCTTGTCCAGCGCCTGGCCGGGCTCCGGGTTGCTCGCCAACAACCGGACGTGCGCCGAGGCGGGAATGGCCGTTGCCACCAGCAGCGCAACGACGAGCAACAGGGTCCGCAGGGTCATGGGGGATATCTTTGCCCAGGAAGGGTCGATTCAGTCAAGTGCCGTGCGCGAAGGACACCGGCCCTTGCCGCGCGTGTTCGAGTGTGCTGAGGGCGGGCAGCATCTGCTTGAGGTCAGTCAGCAGGGCGTCCGCGAGGTCAAGGCTGAACCCGTTGCGGACCACGATCCGCAACACCGCCAGGTCGGTCCGGTTCGCTGGGAAGGTGTACGCGGGCACCTGCCAGCCCCGGGCCCGCAGGCCGTTGGACACGTCGAACACCGAGAACGGCTGGCCGTCGGCGACCGTGAACGCGAACACCGGCAGCTGATCACCCCTGGTCAGCAGCCGGAACGGGCCGAGCTCGGCGATCTGGCCGGCCAGGGAGGTGGCGATGTCCCGGCAGGACTGCTGCACCCGGCGGTAGCCGTCGAACCCGAGGCGCAGGAAGTTGTAGTACTGCGTGACGACCTGCGAGCCCGGCCGCGAGAAGTTCAGCGCGAACGTGGGCATGGTGCCGCCGAGATAGTTCACCTGGAAAACCAAGTCGTCCGGCAGCGCGGCGGTGTCCCGCCAGACCACCCAGCCGACGCCCGGGTAGACCAGGCCGTACTTGTGGCCCGATGTGTTGATCGACGCGACCCTCGGCAGCCGGAAGTCCCACCGCAGGTCCGGGTCACAGAAGGGCGCGATCATGGCGCCGGACGCGCCGTCCACGTGCACCGGGATGTCCAGGCCGGTCTTGGCCTGCAGCTCGTCAAGGGCTTGGCAGATCTCCTCGACGGGTTCGTAACTACCGTCGAAAGTGGACCCGAGAATCGCGACGACACCGATCGTGTTCTCGTCACACAGTTTCACGGCTTCCTCTGCGGACAGGTGGAACCGGTCGCCGTCCATCGGCACCAGCCGGGCCTCGACGTCCCAGTAGTTCGCGAACTTCTCCCAGCAGACCTGAACATTGATGCCCATCACCAGGTTCGGCTTGCCCTTGCCGCCCCGATGTCGCCAGCGCCGCTTCATCGCGAGACCCGCCAGCATGCAGGCCTCACTGGAGCCCGTGGTCGAGCAGCCGGGCGCTTCGTGGGTGCTTGGCGCGTTCCACAGTCCGGCGAGCATCCGCACACAGCGAGCTTCGAGCTCGGCCGTGCGCGGGTACTCGTCCTTGTCGATCATGTTCTTGTCGAAGCATTCGGCCATCAGCTTGTCGGCCGTCGGCTCCATCCACGTGGTCACGAACGTCGCCAGGTTCAGCCGCGCGTTTCCGTCGAGCATCAGCTCGTCGTGCACGATCTGGTACGCGATCGCCGGATCGAGCCCGCCCGCAGGTAGTTCGTTCTTCGGGATGTGCATCGGAACCCTTGCGTACAAGGGATTTACCGATACTTCCGCATTGCCCGGTTCGGGCTTGCGGGACGGGTGCGCCAGCGCCATACCTCCACGGTAGGCCGATGATTAGGTGAGTGCAGCCCGAGCGTCCATCAGGGCGAAACCCAGCAAGTTCCGGCCACGCCACTGGCTCGGATCCTGCGACCTCGGATTGTCCTGCCCAAGCCCGATGCCCCAGATGACGTCCCTCGGCGCGGCCTCGACCAGGACTTTGTCCCCGGTGCTCACCAGGAACTCGGTCAGCACGGGGTCGCTTTCGAACTTCGCGATGCTGCCGTCGACCACGATGTCGTACCTGTGGGCGACCCACGTGTCCTGGTCGAAGTCCCGGACCGCCCGGCCAAGCTTCTTGGCGTCCGCGGGCGTCTCGCTGTCGAGGATCTTCGCCAGCATCTCCTCGTCGCCGAATAATCGGGCCTTCCCGGCCATCATGAAGTGCTCGGCGCTACGGTAGGTCACGCCGTCGACGGTGAAGTCGGCCTGCCACCACTGGCTCAACACCCACCGGCCGACCTCGTGCCCCGGCGTGCGCGTGTGTCCCCAGAAGAAGAGGAACTCCGGCCGCACGCCGTCCGCCATCCGCTTGATCAACTCAGCCCTGTCCACGGGCCGGGACTCTAGCCCCGACCCCCGACAGTTTTCGCCGCCCTAGAAAACCACCACGCTTCGCAGCACGTCACCGCCGTGCATCTTGTGGAACGCGCTCTCGACCCCGTCGAGCGGGATCTCCTCGGTGACGAACGCGTCCAGGTCGAGCCGACCCTGCTGGTAGAGGTCCACGAGCAGCGGGAAGTCGCGGGACGGCAGGCAGTCGCCGTACCAGCTGGACTTCAGCGAGCCGCCACGGCTGAAGAAGTCGATCAACGGCATCTCCAGCGTCATGTCCGGCGTTGGCACACCGACAAGAACGACGGTTCCCGCCAGGTCACGGCCGTAGAACGCCTGCTTCCAGGTCTCCGGGCGACCGACCGCGTCGACGACGACGTCCGCGCCGAACCCGTCGGTCAGGTCCTGGATCGCGGTCACCACGTCGTCGACTTCGCGTGCGTTGATCGCGTGCGTCGCGCCGAAACCTTTTGCCCAGTCCAGTTTCCGCGGATCCACGTCGATCGCGATGATCTTGGCGGCACCGGCGATCCGTGCTCCGGCAACGGCACCACTGCCAACGCCACCGCATCCGATGACCGCGACGGAGTCGCCACGGCCGACGTTGCCTGTGTTGATCGCGGCGCCGATACCCGCCATCACACCACATCCGAGCAGACCGACGGCCGCCGCGCGGGCCGATGGGTCCACTTTGGTGCATTGGCCGGAGTGCACGAGTGTCTTCTCCGCGAACGCCCCGATGCCCAGCGCAGGCGACAGCTCGGTGCCGTCGGTCAGTGTCATCTTCTGCTTGGCGTTGAACGTGTTGAAGCAGTACCAAGGCCTGCCGCGCTTGCACGCACGGCAGTTGCCGCAGACCGCGCGCCAGTTGAGGACCACGAAGTCGCCCGGTTCGATGTCGGTCACGCCCTCGCCGACGGACTCGACCACGCCAGCGGCCTCATGGCCAAGCAGGAACGGGAATTCGTCGTTGATGCCGCCTTCGCGGTAGTGCAGGTCCGTATGGCATACCCCGCAGGTCTGCACCTTCACCACGGCCTCGCCAGGCCCGGGATCGGGCACGATGATCGTCGTCACCTCGACCGGTTCGCCCTTGGCGCGTGCGATGACTCCACGGACTTCCGCCACTGCTGCCTCCCGCCTCGTTGCGTGCGCAACCGAGTAGACATTGCGCATGGGTCCGCTGTCGAGAGGTGATCTAGCGAATCCCCCGAAGGAACTCGGCAGTGACGTCATCGGCCGGGAAGAAAGACTCGATCGCGAGCTCGGCGACCGTGATGTCGGCCGGTGTGCCAAAGGTCGCGATCACGCTCAGGAAAGCCAATTCCGTGCCTTTGTGCGTCATACGCAACGACACCACCACGTCGGTGTCCAAATGGGGCTCAGGATCGTCGCACGGGTACGCGACCAGCTCCTTGTAGAGCTCCTGCAAACCAGCGTCGGCGGTCACCGCGATCTCGCGCCGAAGCCTGCCGAGCAGGTGCGCCCGCCACTCGCCCAGGTTGCGGATCCGCGGCGCCATCCCGTCCGGGTGCAGGCTCAGCCGCAGCACGTTCATCGGCGGTTTCAACAGCTGCGGTGCCACGTCCTCAGTGAACAGCGCGGTCGCGGCGTTGCTGTCGACGAGGTTCCAGCGGCGGTCGATCACGGCTGCCGGATACGGTTCGTGCCCGGCGAGGATCCGGCGCACGGCCGACTTCACCGGCGCCATTTCGGGCGCGTCCAACGGAGTTTCGCCGTAGACCGGCGCGTATCCGGCCGCGAGCAGCAGGCGGTTGCGGTCACGCAACGGCACGTCCAGCTCGTCGGCCAGATGCAGCACCATCTCGCGGCTCGGCGCCGACCGGCCGGTCTCCACGAAGCTCAGGTGCCGTGTCGAGATGTCGGCCTGGATGGACAGGTCGAGTTGGCTGAGCCTGCGCTGCTCCCGCCACCCTCTGAGCAGTTCACCGACGGGTCGTTGCGTCAATGTCACGTCTCCACGCTACGGCGCTTGGGGAACCGGGGCGATTACGTCAGGGGTAACGCAACGCGGTACACCGAGTGTACGAATTGGACAGGATCCATTTGGCGCACAACACGATTGCGCTACAAGGAAACTGGTTGTGCGCGTAAAGTAACCGAATGGGGTTATTCAGCCGGAGAAAGTCCGGGCTGCCGCAGCGTGCTGTCATCCAAGGGCACACATACGACGATGCGGATCTGGACGCTGCGGTGAAGACAGGGGAGTTGGCTGCGGCGCTTTCCGTGCTCGGACAGTGCCGCAGGAAACCGGAAGTTCGGGCGTTGCGGGTCAGGGTGCTCGCGGAGACCTTGGTCGGCAAGGCGGAAGCATTGCTGGAAACCGCGTACAGCACTGATGATCCGGACATGTGGCTGCTTGCTGGATCGACCTTCATCCAGGAGGGATGGGCGATCCGCGGCCACGGCTGGGCCAGTTCGGTCGGTGATGACCGGTTTCGAATGTTCTTCGCCACCTTGCGTAAAGCGGTCCATCCGTTGCACCAAGCCGCCGAAGGGCTGCCGCAGGACGCCGTGCCATGGGCGGAAATGCAGCGTGCCGCACAGGGTTTGCAGGCCGGTCGGGACGAGCTCGACGCGATCTGGCGCGAGATCACGTCCCGTACCGGGACGCTCTATCCGGCGTACTACACGCGACTGCAGATCCTCGCCAAGAAATGGGGCGGTTCACACGAGGAGATGCTCGCGTTCGCCCGGTTGAGTGTTGACGCGGCACCGCACGGCGATCCGCTCGCGGCGATGATCCCGCTCGCCCACTTCGAGGTCCTGCTCGCCGACCTGCAGGACCTGATCGAGAACAAACACACGTTCAAGGCGGCGATGCTGCCGAACACGTACTTCTCGAAGGTCCGCGCGGAGATCGACACCGCGGCGGACAAGTGGATGGTCGCCATCCCGCGCCAGCACCCGCGTGCCCTGGAGGCGCACAACGCCTTCGCCGCGGCATACGTGCTGGCTGCGGACCCGGCCAGGGCACGCGCGCACCTCGTCGCGATGCGTGATCACCTGCATGACCTGCCGTGGGCGTACTACATCGACTACGACAAAGTGCGGGACGAGTACCTGAGGGCCTACGGCAAGTTCGTGCTCAAGCCGGCCGTGCTGCACTGAATATCCGCTGTTCAACCCTCTGTGAGCAAACCGTGCTCACAGAGGGTTGCGTAGTGGTGTTGGATGACCCGGTGGCTGTACGACTTGATGCCGACACAGTGTCCTTGTTGGTGGGACCGGACCTCGCCCGAATCGGGCGGGAACACCTCGACCAGGGCCGGGTCTTCGAACTCGGCCAGGACGACGGCGGCGTAGTGGCAACGGTGCTCGACTCCGCCCGCAAGGAGTACGACGTCTGGGTCGGCGTGGTCAACGGCGTCCTGACCGGCGAGTGCGACTGCGAGGACACCGAGGCCCCGCTCTGCGGGCACGCGGTGGCCGTGACCCTCGCCGCCCTTGAGGACGGCATTCCCTTCACCTCCGTCATCGAGCAGGACGACGATGACGACGAGGAACGTTTCGCCGAACTCGCGGCAGCGCTGACGTTCGACCAACTGGTCGACCTGGTGGCGAAGCAAGCGGTAGCGGACCCGGACTTCGCCGACGACCTGATAGCCCTAGCCGAAGAAGCCCCCGAAGACGACTAACCCGCCTAGGGTGTGTCCAACACTCCAGCTCACCGTGTCCACCGTTCCTGAAGGCCGTGTCCACCGTTGCGGAAGGGTGTGTCCACCACTCCGGCATGCCGTGTTGACCATTCCGGCACAGTGAAATGTCCTTGCCGGGCTTGGCATTGCGATTTCATGGTGTCGGAACGGTGGACACGGTGTGCCGCAACGGTGGACACACTGTTCCGGAACGGTGGACACGGTGTGTCGGAACGGTGGACACGCGCTCCCTTTCCTTCTGGCTATGCGAGGCGGGTTGGGAGGGGCGCCAGTTTGTAGGTTTTCCAGAAGTATTGGTCTGCCGCGTGTTGGTCTGCCGCGAAGTTCACCGCTTCGACGATCTTCCTGTTGCGGATACGGAAGGCCAGTGCCCAGAGGATGTCGAGGCCTTGGGGTTTGGTGCTCCAGCCTCGGTGCAGGTCCACGACCCAGTCTCCGTCCGCGGCAAGGAATACCGTCTCCGCGCGGAAACCGGCTTTGCCCAGTTCACGGAAGAACGCCAGTACTTCGTCGATCCCTTGCTTCGTGCCCGACAGGGGGTGGTGGCCGGGGATGGTCCACCTGATGTCGTTGGCGAAGAAGCGGCGCAGCCTGTTCAGGTCGCCTGAGCCGTACGCCTCGTAGTAGTCCTTGATCAGACGGACGTTCGGGTGTTCACGCTCACCTGAAGCGTTTGCTGTGCCGCCGGTGAGTAACGATCCGGCGGCGACTGCGGCTGTCAGTCCCAGGCCGCCACGCAGCAGATCCGCTCGCGATACGCCTGTCTGGTCCTCGGAGGTCGTCATGCCACGAACGTACGGTCGCCCACTGTGACAGGTCCAATACCTGCAGCGATTACAGATCGGCATTGATTTCGGGCATAAGCCACAGGACGCCCAAAGGGGGCAGCGTGAGCGTGGCCGATGCGAGGCAACCGTGGTACGGAACCGGTTCAGTGGTGACGCTGCCGCCGTTGCCGATGTTGGAACCGTGGTACGCGGCGCTGTCGGTGTTGATCACTTCGCGCCAGCGGCCGTGGCGAGGCAGGCCGATGCGATACGACTCGTAAAACGTGGGCCCCAGGTTGGCCACGCAGACAAGTGTGGGCCCGTCGCCGTCGCGTTGGAACGCGACGACGTCGCCGGTCACGTCGAGCCATGTGAAGCCGTCCGGGCTGGTATCGTTGGTGTGTAAGGCTTTCGTTGACCGGTAGCGGGAGTTCAGGTCGGCAACCAGTTGGTGGATGCCCGCGTGCACGGGGTCGTTCAGCAGGTGCCAGTCGAGGCCGAACTCCGACCATTCGGCGCGCTGCCCGAACTCGCCGCCCATGAACAGCAGCTGCTTGCCGGGATGTGCCCACATGAAAGCCAGCAATGATCGCAAGCTGGCTGCTTTCGCTGACGTGTCACCGGGCATCCGCTCCCACAACGAGCCTTTCCCGTGCACGACCTCGTCATGTGACAGTGCCAGGATGAAATTCTCGCTCCACGCATAGGAAAGCGAGAACGTGATCTCGTCCTGCCACGAGGAGCGGGACGGACGGCTGAAGTAGCGCAGGTCGTCGTGCATCCAGCCCATGTTCCACTTGAACCCGAAGCCAAGGCCGTCATAGTCGGTCGGACGCGTCACACCGGGCCAGGTCGTCGAGTCCTCGGCGATCATCATCACGCCAGGATGGTTCTTGTACGCCGTCGCATTGAGTTCCTGGAGGAACTGCACGGCGTCCAGGTTTTCCCGCCCACCATGGGGGTTCGGCACCCACTCTCCGGCCGGGCGTGAGTAATCCAGGTACAGCATCGAGGCGACGGCGTCCACGCGCAACCCGTCGATGTGGTACTCCGCCAACCAGAACAAAGCGTTGGCGACGAGGAAGTTCCGTACTTCTGGCCGGGCGTAGTCGAAAATCAACGTTCCCCAGTCGGGATGTTCGCCCTTGCGTGGATCCGGGTGTTCGTAGAGAGGCTGTCCGTCGAAGCGCGCCAATGCCCAGTCGTCACGGGGAAAATGCGCGGGTACCCAGTCCATGATCACCCCGATACCGTTGGCGTGCAGTGTGTCCACAAAGTACTTGAAGTCGTCGGGTGTGCCGAACCGGGATGTTGGGGCATAGTAGGAAGTGACCTGATAGCCCCATGAACCGCCGTAGGGATGCTCGGCGACCGGCAGGAGTTCGACGTGCGTGAACCCCTGGCTGGTCACGTATTCGGACAGCTGCAAGGCGAGTTCACGGTAGTCAAGGCCGGGACGCCACGAGCCGAGATGCACCTCGTAGATGCTGACCGGAGAACGACTCCAGTCGGTGGAATCCCTGGTAGCCAGCCAATCCGAGTCCTGCCACACGTAGTCCGAGGAATGCACCACTGAGGACGGAAGATCGGCCGCGAACGCGAGCGGATCTGCCTTGTCCCGCCACTGCCCGTCGCTGCCGAGAATCCGGAACCGATAGCGCTGACCCGCGGTGACGCCAGGAACGAAAAGTTTCCAGACGCCGGGGTCCATGCGCCGCATCGGCAGATCCAGCACCTGGACAGCCTGTGCATTGGGTGCCCACACGGCAAACGCGGTGCCGGAAACCCCGCCGATGGTCGTGACGTGCGCGCCGAGAACGTCCCACAGCCGCTCGTGACGACCCTCGCTGATCAGGTGAAGGTCGAACTCGCCCAAGGTCGGCAACCACCGATAGGGGTCGTCCGCAAGCTCGACCCGATCGGAATACGTGACCTCGAAACGGTAATCCGCCAGGCGGACCGGCACAACACCAGAGAACAGCCCGTCACGGACAGGGGAAAGGTCGTACCGATCGTCCTTTGTGATCACAGCGACCGAGGATGCGCCCGGTTTCAGGGCGCGCACCAAAGTGCCGCTCGGCCGGGGGTGACTGCCTAGAACCCGGTGTGGATTGCGGTGTGTGCCACTGAGTAGCCGGTCCACCTGGATGGTGTCCGGTGCGCCAATGTCCAAAATAGACGTTGTCATGCGTCCCCCACCAGTCGGCGCACGGCGCGGAGCGGAATGTCAACCCAGTCCGGCCGATTGCGGGTCTCGTACACGGCCTCGTAGACCGCTTTCTCCAGTTCGAACGCGGTGAGCAGGCGATTCTGCGCAGCCGGGTCATAGCCCGCGACCTCGGCGTATCCCGCGCAGAAGGCCGTGCGGTTGTGCTCGGTCCACTCCTCGGCCTTGTCGCGCAGGTGTCCGGGGAACAGCCGGAGTTGGTGTTGTGCGGCGTAGTCGAAGGAGCGCAGCATGCCCGCCACATCCCGCAAGGGCGACTGCAACGCGACACGGTCCGCGATCGGCGCCGCGGGCTCACCCTCGAAGTCGATCACCAGCCACGTCTTCGGCGTACGCAACACCTGCCCCAGATGCAAGTCCCCGTGAATGCGTTGCACCGCGACAGGTCCAGCGAGCTGCAAGGCCGTGCGGATCCGCGATGCGTAAGGCCGCAACGCGGGAACGGAAGCGATCGAAGAGTCGAGGCGCACGGCGAGATCGAGCGTGCTGGCATTAACCGAAGCGGAACCCAACTCTCGCGCCAGATCGGCGTGTACGGCAGCCACGGCGCCGCCGAGCCGATGTGCCTCGGCGGCGAAGTCGGCGCCCGCGGTGGCAGGCGACACGTCCGCGGTGGCGAACAGGTCGCGAACGCTGGTCAAAGCCATCTGCCAGCCCTCGGCGGCTCCAGCCGCGAACGACTGGAGCATCCCGAACGTTGTGCCCGGTCCCTCGATGGAACCCAGCAGTTGCGCGATGTGTGGCGAGCGGCGTAACGCCCGGTGCGCTTCGAGATCCGGGTTCACGCCGTCCTCAAGCCGTCGGTAGAGCTTGAGGATGTACCGGTCGCCGAACACGATCGACGTGTTGGACTGCTCAGCGGAGACCGGACGCCCGGTCAGGCCACGCCTGCTGGCGCCGCTGAACCCGCTGCTCGGCTCGGGCACGAACCGGATCTCGGCACGCCGCCCGTTCTGCCCGATGAGCTGCAGCATCAGCTCGCACAGCTCAGTGTCGCCGGTCGCGTCGTACACCACGCACCCGTCGAACCCAGCCAGAACAGCAGGCGCGAGCCGGTCGGGCAACGTCCTGCGCACACCGATAGGCACCTGGTATCGCCCGGTGCCGCCGTCGGCGAACCGCACCTCGGCCACGGTCAGCAGGCCCAAAGGGCCACCGGACGGGCGCCGGTCGACCAGTTCCGTCATCTCCACAACGTCGACGGTGTCGACCAGCCGCCCTTGCCCGCCGGACCACCGTTGCCACGGCAGCCACGCGGCCAGCGCGCGCTCCAACCGTGGCCGCAGCTCGCTCATCGGTCGGCTCCCATCCGATGGATCGCGAGCCAGTAGAAGCCGTAGCCAGGCAAGGTCAGCCGGTACGGCGTGGATTCGATGGGCGCGAACACCACGCCTCCCGTCAACTCCACCGGAAGGCTGCCCGCATAGGAGGAAAGATCGAACGTCGCCTGCTGCGGGAAACGTGACAAGTTGTTGACGCACAACAAGATGTCGCCGTCCAGCTCCCGGATGTACGCGAGCACACTCGGGTTCGCGCACGTCAGCTCGCTGAAGGTGCCCATTCCGAACGCGGGATGCTCACGGCGAACCGCCAGCATCCGCCGCGTCCAATGCAGCAGCGAGGACGACGTGTTCAGCTGCGCCTCGACATTCACGCCCTGATGACCGTAAACAGGGTCGGCGATCACCGGCAGGTACAGGCGCCCGGGGTCAGTCGATGAGAATCCTGCATTGCGGTCCGGAGTCCACTGCATGGGCGTACGGACGCTGTCCCGGTCGCCGAGCCAGATGTTGTCGCCCATACCGATTTCGTCGCCGTAGTACAGAACAGGCGATCCCGGGAGCGACAGCAGCATCGCAGTGAACAGTTCCAGCTGGTCACGGTCGTTTTCGAGGAGCGGAGCGAGGCGCCTGCGGATGCCGATGTTCGCCTTCATCCGCGGATCTTTGGCGTATTCCGCGTACATGTAGTCGCGTTCCTCGTCGGTGACCATTTCCAGGGTCAGCTCGTCGTGGTTACGCAGGAAGATGCCCCACTGCGCACCAGAAGGAATCGGCGGCGTCTGCGCGAGGATCTCCGAGATCGGCAGCCGGGACTCCCGCCGGACAGCCATGAAAATCCTTGGCATCAACGGAAAATGGAAGGCCATGTGGCATTCGTCGCCGCCCACTTCCGGATCCCCGAAGTACGCGATCACGTCCGACGGCCACTGGTTGGCCTCGGCGAGCAGGACCCGGCCGGGATACTCGTCATCGACGACCTTGCGGCACAGCCTGAGGAAATCGTGGGTCGCGGGCAGATTTTCGCTGCTGGTGCCCTCTTCTTCGAACAGGTAGGGCACGGCGTCCAGCCGGAAGCCGTCGATCCCCAGGTCCAGCCAGAACCGCAGGACGTCCAACATGGCCTCACCGACAGCAGGGTTCTCGTAGTTGAGGTCCGGCTGGTGGGAGAAGAACCGGTGCCAGAAGAACTGGCCGCGCACCGGGTCGTAGGTCCAGTTGGAGGTCTCCGTGTCGACGAAGATGATCCGCGCGTCGGAGTACTTGGAGTCGTCGTCGCTCCACACGTAGTAGTCCCCGAACGGACCGTCCGGATCGGACCGGGACGCCTGGAACCACGGGTGCGCGTCCGAGGTGTGGTTCATCACCAGGTCGGTGATCACCCGGATGCCGCGCTTGTGTGCTTCGTCCAAAAGGTACACGAAGTCCTCGACAGTGCCGAATTCCGGGAGCACGGCGCGGAAATCGGAGATGTCGTAGCCGCCGTCACGCAGTGGCGAGGCGTAGAACGGCGGCAACCAGAGGCAGTCAACGCCGAGCCACTGGATGTAGTCCAGCTTCTCGGCCAGGCCGCGCAGGTCGCCTGTGCCATCGTTGTTCGAGTCTTGGAAAGCCCGCACGAGCACCTCGTAGAACACCGCGCGTTTGAACCAGTCAGGGTCTTGCGGCAGCGGCCGTGCCGATTTCACTGTTCACCTGCCGAGATGATGTGTGCGACCGCGCGCTGCGGGTCGAGCTTGACGTAGTTGGAGCGGCCCCACGTGAATGTCTCGCCGCTGACCTCGTCCTTGGCGCTGAACGTTTCCGGCATTGCTTCCAGCGTCACGGTTCCTTCTTGCACGTTGATGGGGTCGAGCGTGACCACGCAGATCACGACGTTCCCGGTCGCCGGATCGGTCTTGGAGTAGGCGATCAAGGCGTCGTTGTCGACGTGGTGGAATCGCAGTGTCCGAAGCTGCCGCAGTGCCGGAAGGGCTCGGCGGATCTCGTTGAGCCGGGTCAGCCAGGGCCGCAGTGGGGCGTCTTCGAGGTTTCGTGGGCGCAGCTCGTATTTTTCCGAGTCGAGGTATTCTTCGCTGCCTTCACGTACGGCTTGGTGTTCGTAGAGCTCGTATCCTGAATAGACGCCCCATGATGGCGAGAGCGTGGCTGCTAGGGCCGCGCGCAGTGCGAACATGGCTGGGCCGCCGTGTTGCAACGACTCGTGCAGGATGTCTGGCGTGTTCACGAACAGGTTTGGCGTGCCTTCGTCCGCGTGTTCGACCAGGCTTTCGCCGAACTCAGTCAGCTCGGCTTTGGCTGTACGCCAAGTGAAGTACGAATAGTGTTGGGTGAAACCGAGGCGCGACAGGCCATACAGCCGTGCGGGCCGGGTGAAAGACTCGGACAGGAACAGGACGTCCGGGTGGGTTTGCTTGACCCGCCAGATCAGCCAGTGCCAGAAGTCCGGTGGCTTGGTGTGCGGGTTGTCCACTCGGAACACTCGTACGCCGCAGTCGATCCAGTGTTCGACCACCCTGAGCACCTCGTCGTAGAGGCCATCGGGGTCGTTGTCGAAGTTGAGAGGGTAGATGTCTTCGTATCGCTTCGGCGGGTTTTCGGCGAACGCGATCGAGCCGTCCGCGCGCGTGGTGAACCACTCCGGATGATCGGCTACCCAAGGATGGTCCGGCGCGCACTGCAATGCCAGATCCAAGGCGACTTCAAGGCCGAGTTCCTGTGCCTGGACAACGAACTTGTGGAAATCGTCCATTGTGCCCAGTGCTGGGTGTACGGCGTCGTGGCCGCCGTACTTGGATCCGATCGCCCAAGGCGAGCCGACATCGTCGGGCTGCGCGGTCACACTGTTGTTGCGGCCCTTGCGGTTCACCTCGCCGATCGGGTGGATCGGCGGCAAGTAGACCACATCGAAGCCCATGTCCGCGATACGCCTTAGTTCCTTCGCGGCTGTGGCAAAGGTTCCGTGCACCGGCTCGCCGTTGTCATCCCAGCCACCGGTGGATCGCGGGAACATCTCGTACCACGCGGAGAATCGCGCACGCTCGCGGTCCACCCACACCGTGTGCTGTGTGCCTCGACTGACCAGTTCGCGCACCGGCTGCTCGCGCATGGCTTGATTGACCACATCGGACATAGCGGGAGCGACTCGTTGCGCTAGCGGCGATTCATCGTCGAGCAAAGACGCGGCTGCTGCGCGTAGGAGGGTCTTGTCGTTGCGGCGACGCCGCTTTCGGGCCGCACGGTTCAGCAACTGCACGCCAGCGGCCAGGTCGTTGGCCAACTCGGTCACGCCTTGCTTGGTCTGCAGTTTTGCTTCTATCGCGTGGCGCCATGTTGTCCACGGGTCGCTCCACGCGTCAACGCGGAACGTCCACGCGCCTTCACGATCCGGGATGACTGTGGTGTGCCAACGGTCCAGACCCAGGTTGTCTGGGTTCATGTGGTACTCGAAGCCCGCGCCGTCCGGGCCACGCCACACCACAGTTGCTGCTACGGCGTCATGTCCTTCGCGCCACACGGTTGCCGAGATCGGGATGTGTTCGCCCACAGCGGCTTTCGCGGGATGGCGGCCGAGCGTTGGCGACACGTCCTCGACTACGAGACGTTCTGTTGCCTTCATGCGAAGAGGGCTCCCACGACCTCCGGCGCCAGCAGCTCACGCGCCAGGTCCTGCGGGGTACGGCCAAGGTGGTCCGTCGCGTCCGGGCGTGCTCCCGACTCCAGCAGAACCCTTGCGGCTTCCGCGTTGCCGTGACGGACCGCGATGTGCAGCGGCGTCTGACCAGTCGTCGCGACTGGCGCGTCCACAATGGAACCTGCACGGACAAGGGCTCTGACGGTCTCTGTGTTGCCGTTCTCCGCTGCCTTGTGCAGCGCGGTCTGGCCGGACCGCTCGGTGACCAGCACGTCCGCGCCGCCGGACAGCAGCGTCCGGATGACCGTGTCGTCACCGCGGACTGCGGCGGCCATCAACGGCGTCAGCCCGGATTCCTGGTCGTGCTGGTTGGGGTCGCCGCCGAAGTCCAGCAGCTCCTGGGTTTCCTTGGCGTCACCGCGCGCCGCAGCCTGGTAGAGGCGCTGCTCGCGGTCCGCGTTGAAGGCGTTGACCTCGGTGTTCGGGTCGAAGTAGACCTTCCAGTGGGTGATCTTGCCTTGGTCGTTGAGGACCAGTTTGTGCATGTCCTCGATCTCGAACAGCACCTTCGTGCGGGTGTGGCGGCCCTTGGTGTAGACGACCGCGCACGCCGTGTTCCCGTCCACGAACAGCCCACGCAGCCCGTAGTCAAGGACTTCGGTCGTCTCGGCACGGATCCGGAACGCCTCGGCGACCTCGTTCAGGCCGACGTGCGTGCCCAGATATGGAATCACCTTGTTCCACTGGTCTTCCGGCAACTCGAGAACGATGGATGGCGAGAGGCCAGCGGTGATGGCGTTCATGTCGCCACGGCCGATGGCGTCGTACCAGCTGTCGACGATCTGGCGGGTATCCATGATTGTCCTTTCGGCAGAAGGGAATCTCCCCTGAGACAAGCCTGACAGCGATGCCCGCCGTGGACGAGGAACGCCCGCCTACTCCGCCGACTGAACGAAGATGTCACCAAGGACATGAAAAAACCCCGCGCCTGCCCATGGCAAAACGCGAGGTCAAAGCTCGTGAGTGGTTAGCCGCGTTCTAACCCGGCTAACCACTCACGACCTACCTCAGTACCTCCCGATAACGTCCTGGATTAGACCCTCCCGCACCAAGTACGCGTAGTTGAACGTCTCCCCGCCGCCACCGCGGGTAGTGAACTTGTAGTCCACGACGTACCGGTTGCCATCCCACCGGGTACCGGTGGCCTCATACTTCCCGCCGACCCTGATCACCTCGGGGTCGAGGAAGCGGTCCATGATGTCCTTTCGAGACGGATAGATCCGGCCGACGCTGTCGAAGCGGGCGTTCTCGGCAAAGGTCGCCGCGACCCCAGCCGAGTCGCCCGCATTCGCCGCGTCCAAGAACCGTTGCGCCACACCAGGTGCGGCAGCACGGTCCGCTTCGGACAAGGTCTCGTCGACCGAGGGTGCGCTGCTGCCGGAAGTCACGACCGGCGGCGGCTGGTTCGTCGTTGGCGGTGGTGAGGTGGTGCCGCAAGCCGCTAACAAGAACACCGTCGCGACGGCAAGGTGTATCCGCATTTCCGTGAATCCTTCTATCAGTGGGGAAGGGGTTCTCCGGCCCGGAGGTCAGGGCTTGCCTCCGGGCCGGAGAAGGGGACGGTGCAGTGGAAGATGCACCCAGTCGCCGCGTTCCCCAGAGGGGGGAAGTGTGGGAACGCGGTTGCCCCTAGTCAGGTGCGACGGCGCAGCAACACCGCGATAACCGCGATGCCGACTAGCAATACGCCAACCGCCGCAAGATAAGCAACGTGATAGCCACCGAGCACGCCCGCGGCCGTGCCAGGAGAACCGGCCGACGCGGCCAAAGTAACCAGGGCCGCGACACCAACACTGCCGCCAAGCTGCTGAGCGGTCACGTTCAAACCACCAGCAACACCATGCTCGTGTTGAGCCACACCGGTCAGCGAAGCCGCGGTCAGACCGGCGAACGCGACACCCTGGCCAACGCTCATAGTAGCCACGGCAGGAAAGACGTGCAGCCAGTACGAACCCTCAAGCGGAGTCAACGCCCACAGGCCCAGGCCCGCAGCGATCAGGAACAATCCAAGCAGCAGAAGCGGCCGTTGTCCAACACGGGCCATCATGCGCCCAGCGATGTTCGAACTGACCACGACAATCATGCCCATGGGCAAGATCGCGAGCCCGGACTGCAGCGGCGTGTACCCCAGCATCCCTTGCAAATAAAGAGGTGCGAAGAACAGCACACCCAACACCGCGGTGAAGAACGTAACCGCGGCCACGGTAGCAGCAGTCACCGTACGAATCCGGAAAATCCCAAGCGACAGCAGAGGGTTCGCCACCCGACGCTCCCACAGCACAAAGCCAACCAGCAACACAACAGACAACACCAGTGAGCCATAAGTACTCACAGAGGTCCAACCAGCGTGATGAGCCTGACTGAACCCAAACACCGCCAGTAAAAGACCACCGGTCACGGCAGCAGCGCCAACAGTATCCAGCGGCTGCCGAGTCCGGTTGCCCTGAGGCAACACAGACTTGACCATAAGCAGCACAGCGAGCCCAATGACCACATTGAACACGAACACCGCACGCCAGCTGAACAAGTCAGTCAGCACACCGCCGATCACAACACCCGCGCTGAAGCTGGAAGCCCCAACGGACGTATAAACAGCAAGTGCCTTGTTCCGTTGCGGCCCCTCAGGAAACATCTCAGTCAACAGAGCCAAGGACGCGGGACCAGACAAAGCCGCCCCCACACCCTGCAAAGCCCGAGCGACCATCAACACGGCAGCCGTCGGAGCAACAGCGGCCAGGACGGTCGCCAACGTGAACAACCCAACGCCCAAAGCGAAAACCCGGCGACGTCCAAGCACATCAGCCGCCCGCCCGCCGAACAGCAAGAACCCAGCGAACGTAACCGCGTACGAGGTCATAGTCCACTGCAGACCAGAACTGTCGATACCCAGTTCCTGCCCAATGACAGGCAGCGCTGCGTTGACCACCGCGACGCCACCGGCGTCGAGTGCCAAGGCGGCAGCCAATACCACAACCGCCAGCCAGCGTGGATTCTGGGACGAACTCCCAGCAACCCCAGTGTCGACCGCGTCGACATTGGTAGACATGGTTTCTCCAAATTCATGGGCACGGCTCAGCTTGGCCGTGCGGATCGAGGTCCGTGCCGAGCGATGTCGCTCGCCACGTGTCCAGCTCGGTGTGCAGGGTGTCCAGCCGCGCCGTGATCGCCTCGTAGGCGTCCGTGCCGAGCACGAGACGCAGGGGAGTGTTGTCGGCGTCGAGCGCGGCGCGGATCGCGGCGGCGGCTTTCACCGGGTCGCCCGGTTGGGTGCCGTCCATGCCGCGGATCTGCTTGCGGAGTGGTTCCATCACGTCGTCGTAGTCCGGGATCGGCGTGCCCCAGCGCAGCGGTGTGCCCGCGAAGCCGGTACGGAACGCACCGGGTTCGGGGATCAGCACCTTGATGCCGAACTGCGCCACTTCGGCCGCGAGGCCCTCGGAGTAGCCCTCCAGGGCGAACTTCGCCGTGCAGTAGGCCGAAAAGCCTGGCCAGACCACCTGGCCGCCCATGCTGGACATCTGCACGATCGCGCCGCTGCGCCTGCCCCGCATGTGCGGCAGTACCGCCCGGGTCAGCGCGATCGGACGGTGCACATGGACATCCAGTAGTGCGCGCAGTTCGGCGTCCGGTGTTTCCTCGGCGGCGCCGATGAAGCCGTGGCCTGCGTTGTTCACCAGTACGTCGATACGGCCGTGCCAGGTGATGGTGTCCTGCACGGCGTTGGCGATCTCGGTGCTGTTGGTGACGTCTAACCGCAACGGCGTGACGTGATCCGGTGCCAGGGAGGCCAGTTCGCTGAGAGCGTCGACGTTGCGCGCCGTGGCGACGACAGTGTCGCCAGCGGCAAGCGCTTCTTGCGCGATCGCCCGGCCGAGCCCCGAAGAGCAGCCGGTGATCAACCACACCCGCGAGTCAGTCATGGAAGGTCCTCCTGGTCTGGACCGGTAAGCCCTGCACGATCAAGAAATCACGGGAACTTCACGCAAGTCCAAGACCCTTGGTCATACGCTGACTGCATAGATCACGTACCTAGGGGGACAAGACCATGGACGTCGACACTCGCGTCCTGCGTTATTTCGTGGCCGTTGCCGAGCATTTGAGCTTCACGCGAGCCGCCGAGCAGCTGTTCGTCTCGCAACCGGCGCTCAGCAGGCAGATCCGTCAGCTCGAGGTGGATCTGAAGATCAACCTGTTCGAACGGACCAGCAGGGAGGTCAGCCTGACGGCGGCGGGCGACGCGCTGCTGCCCATCGCGAAGGGCATCATCGCGCAGTGGCAAGCCGCGCAGCGCACGGCACGTGGCATCGCCGCGGTGGAGTCGCGCGTGCTGCGGATCGGGTTCGAAGCGACTGGTGCTGGCCCACTGACAACAAAGGCTCGAACGACCTTCGCCGCACGTCACCCGGACGTCACGATCGAGCCGAAGCGCTTCGACTGGGGCGGTGAAGTGGCCGCACTGCGCGATGGCCTGGTGGATACGGCGTTTCTGTGGCTGCCTGCCGACACGACCGGGCTGCACACCGAAATCGTCGCGGTCGAGCAGCGGCTGGTCGGATTCTCCGCGACGCACCGGCTGGCGGCGAAGGACAGCGTGTCCATCATGGACCTGAAGGACGAGCCGCTGATGTGGACACGCAAGGCGCCAAAGCACTGGGTGGACTGGTGGGCGGTGAACCCGCGGCCGGACGGATCGGAACCCCTGTGGGGGCCGGAGAACGACAACGTCGAGGAAATGCTTGAGCACGTCGCCGCGGGCGCGGCGGTCTGCATCGGCCCGGAATCGATGGCCGCCTACTACGCCCGTCCCGATCTGGTGTGGCGGCCGATCACCGACATCCCGCCGCTGCGGATCGCCCTGGCGCGACCGGCGACCAGCACGAATCCGCTGGTCGCCGCCTTCGCCGACGTGGTCAAAGAGCTGTCCGAAGTGGACTAGGAGCTCCAGCGGGCGCTCGCACCCGCCGTGACGTCAAGGATCGTGCCCGACACGTAACGGGCGCGTGGGGATGCCAGGAACGCGATAGCGTCGGCCACATCCTCCGGCTCGATCAGGCCGACCGGCTGCGTGTTGTACCCGCGCAGCGCCTTCTCCAGGTCCTCGGGCCCGGTGCCGCCTGCCCACTTGTAGGTGGCCTCGTTGAGCACCATCGGCGTCCGCACGCCTGTTGGCGCGACGCCACTAACGCGCACGCCCGACGGTCCGACCTCGGTCGCGACCCCCTTGACCAGGCCCATCACGCCCCATTTCGCCGCCTGGTAGTGCGAGAGCTGGGGCGCGCCATGGCGTCCTTCGCTCGACGAGACGACGATGATCGACCCGCTCTTGCGTGCCACCAGATGCGGGATGACCGCGCGCATGGTGTTGGCGACACCGGTCAGGTTCACGTCGATCACGTCGGCGAACTGCCGCGCTGGCATGTCGGCCAGTGGCGCGTAGGTGTTGATGCCCGCGTTCGGCACGGCGATGTCCAGACGCCCCAGCTCACGCACTGCCTGGCGTGCTACCTCGATCATCCGACCCGCGTCGCGCACATCGGCTTTGACCGCCAACGCGCGCCTGCCCAGCGACCGCACCTTGCGCACGGTCTCGTTCAACTCGGCCTCGGAGCCGAGCGGGTAGTCGACGCGGATCGCGTTGGTCGACGCGATGTCCACGGCCACGATGTTCGCGCCCGCCTTGGCCAGCGCGATACATGTGGCGCGGCCGATTCCACGTGCGGCCCCGGTCACCAGCGCCACCTGGCCGCGTAATTCCGTTGTGGCTTCCTGGGCCGCTGCTGTGCCAGTGGTCGCGGTCAATCCGGCAGCCGCGCCCGCTCCCGCCAGAAGTACACGCCTGCTCACCTTGCCGTCATCAGTCATGCGTCGATGGTGGTGAGTGCACGCGCGCGCTGTCCAAGACCCGCAGCGATGCCGTTTGGTAATGGACCTCGCGCACCCGGTCAAGTGCGGGCAATCGTTCGCACGTTCTTGTCGATCATGTACGGCGGAGGGTTGACTGGGTCTCGTTCCCAGAGCGAATCCCTTGGGACACAACACATTAACCATCCGAGGAGAATTCCCATGAGTGACGCCGCGCGTACTCTGCTGCTCAACGCGGTCCGTCGCGACGACCTGCACGAAGTCCGTGGCCTGCTGCGCAACGGAGTCGACGTCAACGCCCGCGGCTCGGACGGCCTGACCGCGCTGATGGTGGCCGCTGGCAAGGGAAACGCCGAGCTGGTCCGGATGCTGCTCGACGCGGGCGCCGACGTGTACACGTCGGACAGTGTCGCGGGTGCCACGGCGTTGCACAAAGCCGTTCAGGCAGGCGATCTTGACACCGTCAAGCTGATCATCGAGGCAGGCGCGTTCGTGGACGCGGTCGCGACCTCCACCGGACACACCCCGTTGCTGGACGCGTTCTGGTACAAGCGACCTGACATCGTCGGCTACCTGCTCGACCTCAACGCGGGCCTGAACCTCAGCACGCACTACGGCTTCTCGATGCGTGACCACTTCGAGTACGCACTGAACGTGAACACGCTCGGCCAGGAAAAGCTGCTCGCCGCGGAAGCCTTGCTGAAGCGGCGGATCGAGTCCGACGAGCGCAAGATCGCCAGCCAGGAACTGATGGCGGCGACCGCCGCCGGTGACCTGATCAACGTGCAGGTCCTGCTGGCCAACGGGGCCGAAGTGGACGCACGCTACCCGGTTCTCAACGGGTTCAACGACTTGCACACGCCGTTGCTGGTTGCCGCCCGCGACGGGCACACCGAGATCGTTCGTGCCCTGATCGCCGCGGGCGCCGACATCAACGCCACCGAGCCGACGTTCGGCGCGGTTCCGTTGCACAAGGCTGTCTACAACGGACACGCCGACATCACCAAGATCCTCGTCGACACCCCTGGGGTGGACATCGACTTCCAGGGCGCCACCAACGGTTACACGCCGCTGCACGACGCGCTCTGGCACGGCTTCGAGGACTGCGCCCGCATCCTGATCAACGCGGGCGCCCGGCTCGACCTCGTCGGCCACGACGACAAGACGCCGTACGAGATGGCCGCCGACATCTTCGGTGACGACCACGACCTGACCAAGACCCTGCGCGACGCCTGAAAGGACAAGCGAATGCTGTTCTACTGCCAGATGCGGTGGAATCACGAAGGTCGGATCAGCCTCGACGAGCTGTGGGAGATCGAGGAAGAGGAGACCCGGCACGCCGAGGAGACGCTGAACTCCGGCTACTGCATCGGCTTGTGGAAGGTCGCTGGCCAGAAGCGGGTCATCGCGGTGGTGGACGCGGAGTCGGCCGAGGAGCTCGACCGTTCGGTGTTCCGCCTGCCGATGCGGGAATACCTCGAATTCGAGATCATCTGGCCGCTGCGGGACTACCTCGGTTTCGCCGAGGACGTCGCCAACCGCTACCGGCCCGCCGAAGCGGAGGCCGCACGATGATCCACCAACTGATCTTCGCCTACCCGCGACCGGGTATGAGCGAGCGTGAGTTCCACCGTTACTGGGTGGAAGAGCACGCGGTTCAGTACGCCAGCAAGATCCCGCAGATCCGTCAGTACCTTGTGGACACTCGGGTCGAGTTGTCCTTCGACGAGCCCGAGCCACTGTGGAGCGGTGTCGCCGAGATCTGGCTGGCCAACGAGGAAGAGCAGCTCGCCTCGCTGCAGACGCCGGAGTTCCTCGAGGGCGCCCGGCTGGACGAGCCTCGCTGGGCCGCTTTCTGGCGCACGCTCGTCCTGGACACCGACGCACACATCGTCGTCCCCGGCTCGCAGAAAACCGCGGATACCAAGCTCTTCGTGCTCGTCAAGCGCAAGGAAGGGCTTCCCCTCAACGAGTTCCGTGCCTACAGCCGGGACGCGCACGCTTCGGTGATGAGCAGGGTTCCTGGCTTGCGCCGCTACTACCAGAACCACACCAGGGACGGCTTCTACGGCGTCGGTGAGGCCACTCTGGACTGTGCGTACCAGCTCTGGTTCGACGACGTGAACGCGCTGCGCAACGCCATGCGCAGCCCCGAATTCCAGCGGGCCATGGCCGACCTGGCCACCTTCACCGAACCCCGTTACGTGCACACGCTCGCCGTGCGCGAGAACTGGATCATCGGCCCGACCACCCTTGAAAGGAAAAACTCATGACCAAACGAATTTTGGTCGTCCTGTCCGAGTACGGCTATTGGGGCGAGGAGCTCGTCGGCCCGGTCGAGGCGTTCGACGCCGCCGGCTACCGCACGACTTTCCTTACCCCGAACGGCAAGCGCCCACAGGCCCTGCCGCCCAGCCTCGACACCGACTACATCGACCCGCCGCTCGGCCGTTCGGTCACCACGCCGGACATGGCGCGCCGCGCCCGTGAACTGGACGCGTCGTCCCGTTTGGACAACCCGCTCAGCCTCGCGGACCTCGTTCCCGAGCGGCCCTACTACAGCGTGGTCAACCACCTGCGTGAGGTCGAGGAGTACAACCGCAGGCTCGACGGGGCCGTCGCCGACCTGGTGAACAGCTTCGACGCGCTGACCATCGTCGGTGGCTCCGGCCCGATCGTGGACCTGGCCAACAACGAGCGCCTGCACGAGCTCGTGCTCGGCTTCCACCGCGCCGACAAGCCGATCCTGGCCGAGTGCTACGGCGTCGCGGTGCTCGCGTTCGCCCGTGACCTGGAGACCCGCGAGAGCATCATCCAGAACAAGCACGTCACCGGGCACCCCAAGGAGTACGACTACAAGGACGGCACCGGCTTCATCGGCGTCGAGTTCAACATGGGCCCGCCGCCGTACCCGCTGGAGTACATCCTGCGTGACGCCACCGGCCCGATCGGCCGTTTCCACGGCAACGTCGGCAAGGAGACCTCGGTCATCGTCGACTACCCGTTCATCACCGCCCGTTCGACGCCTGATTCCGTTCCCGCGGGCGAGCTGACGGTTCAGGTGCTGGAGCACGGCCTGCGAAGGTTCGGCTGGTAAAGATGACCAAGAGGCCAGGAAAGGTCGCCATCTTCGAGCAGTTCGCGGCCGACGGCATCGAGTACATGTTCGGCAACCCGGGAACCGTCGAGCAGGGGTTCCTGGACGCTGGTGGCGATTTCGACGTCGACTACCTGCTCTCGCTGCACGAGGGCGTCGCGGTGGGCATGGCCGACGGCTATGCCCGCGCGTCCCAGCGGCCTGCCCTGGTCCAGCTGCACAGCGGGGTCGGGCTCGGCAACGGGATCGGCATGCTGTACCAGGCCAAGCGCGGCGGCTCGCCGCTCGTGGTGCTGGTCGGCGAGGCAGGCGTCAAATACGACGCGATGGACGGGCAGATGGCGGCCGATCTGGTCGCCATGGCCAAGCCTGTCACCAAGTTCGCCACACGGGTGATCGACCCGGACTCAGTGCTGCGAGTGCTGCGCCGAGCCGTCAAGATCGCCATGACGCCGCCTCGCGGGCCAGTGATGGTCGTACTGCCCGCCGACGTGCTCGACGAGATCACGACCGAGCCCGCTGTGCCAACCTCGATTCCGGAAACCAGGGTAGTTCCGGAGCCCTCGCTGTTGGCGCGTGCCGCCACGACACTCCTGTCTGGACAGCGCAGGCTGATCCTGATGGGCGACGGCATCGCCACCAGCGGGGCGCAGCGTGAGCTGACCGCGGTGGCGGAAGCGTTGGGCGCAACCGTGTGGGGCGTGAACGACTCGGAGTTCAACTTCGACGCCACGCACCGGCTCTATGGCGGACAACTCGGCCACATGTTCGGCGCGAACAGCGCCAGGGTTGTGGCCGAAGCAGACTCTGTCCTGATTGTGGGGACGTACATCTTCCCAGAAGTCTTCCCCGCATTGGACAGTCCATTCAGGACCGATGCCAAGCTCGTCCACATTGACCTGGATGCCTACGAGATCGCCAAGAACTTCCCGGTTGATGTGGGCATCGTGGCGGACCCCAAGCTGACGCTCGCCGCACTGGGCAAGGAAATCAACAGGCAAAGGCCGGGCCTCGCGCCGAGCACACCACTTGAGGTGTCACGCTCCCGACCGGTGTTCCCGGAGCCGCCGCTGGAAGAGGACACCGTGCTGGACCGGTTCGTGCGCAGGCTGGCTGGACGCGCACCGGAGGACCTGGTGGTGTTCGACGAGGCACTGACCGCGTCGCCACCGCTGGCGAAATACCTGCCCGCGCAACAGCCCGGCCGGTTCTTCCAGACCCGCGGCGGTTCGCTCGGTGTCGGAATCCCTGGGGCACTGGGCATCAAGCTCGCTTCGCCAGAGGCGCCGGTCGTGGCGTTCACCGGTGACGGCGGCAGCATGTACACCATCCAGGCACTGTGGACAGCGGCCCGCTACAACATCGGCGCGAAGTTCGTGATCTGCAACAACGGCCGCTATCAGCTGCTCGACGACAACCTTGAGCAGTACTGGCGGGAACTGGGGATCGCGCCGCACACGCACCCGGCCGCGTTCGATCTGTCCACACCGGCCATCGGGTTCACCGGGATCGCTCAATCCTTGGGAGTCGCAGGGCAGCGGGTGGAAAAGCTCTACGAGGTGGACGCTGCCGTGGAGGCGATGCTTGCCCACGACGGTCCCTACCTCATCGACCTCGTCATCGACTAGGAGGTAAGGCACATGGAACAGTCGATCACGCAGGCAGCGGTACACGGGCTGGTTCAGGACTGGTTCACCGCCCTCGACCAGCACGACGACGTCGAGGTGCTGCTCGACCTGTTGACCGACAACGGATTGGTGCTGCATCTACCACAAGGGACAGTTCGCACCCACGAAGAGTTCCGTGACTGGCACGCCGACATGATCGCCACGTACTTCGACGAGGTACGCGACCTGCGGGACGTGCGTATCCACGCCACTTCACCGTTGCACGCACAGGTCTTGGTGCGGGTGAACTGGCAGTCGCGGATGTGGGTGCCGCCATCGGCCAGCAGCGTCTGGGTCGGTGTGGACTCCACTGAGGAATGGTCGGTCGTCCTGCGGGACGGCAAGCCGAAGATCCGTACATGCACTGTCGGGGGATTGACCCCCATGCCGGGATCTGCGGCGCCGCGCGGCGGCGAGTTCGCTCGCCAGAGCGCCGCGGCGTAGCAGGTCCACCCTCGTGAGTGGTTACGCGCGTTAGAACGCGCGTAACCACTCACGACCTACCCTAAAACAAAAGGCAAAGGACATGACCCAAACAGCCGAAGTACGGACCACCTCAGGAACCCTCACCGGCAGGCGGATCGCCATCTTCATGGAAAGCGACTACGTCGAAACAGAGATCGCCTACTACCAGAAGCGGTTCGAAGAAGAAGGCATCCAAGTCGAGCTGCTGACCAGGTTGTGGGGCAACGACTCCCTCACCTTCACCGGCCACGAGCAGCGCGCGCCGATCGAAGTTTCGGGCGACCTGGAGAAGCTGGACTACGACGAGCTTTCCCGGTTCTCGGCGATCATCGTGCCATCTGGCATGGTGTCGGACCGGTTGCGTTACACCGATGACCTGCAGCGCCTGGCGCCCGCGGTTGAAGTGATGCGGCGGGCATTCCGGCTGCCGAACCTGGTGAAAGCCTTCTCCTGCCACGGCTTGCTGCTGCTCTCCGCAGTGCCTGAGTTGATCAGGGGACGGGCCGTGACGTGCCACAACAACCTGGTCGGCGACGTACGCAACGTGGGCGCTGTCTACACCGGACGGGATGTCGTTGTGGACGGTGACCTGGTCACGTCACGCACGGTCGACGAGTGCAACCTGTTGGCGCGTACCGTGATCGACCAGCTGGCGGCCAGGCAGCGCTGAAATGCACTCGTATTCCGACACCACGACCGGCCGCCTCGTTTCCAGTGGAGGCGGCCGGTTCCGGTTGCGAACCGCGGACGGTGAGCTTGTCGAACTCCACCTGACCGACACCACGTCCGCGCAGCTGATGCGCAACCTCGGCGAGCCGTACCGTGACGTCACCGGGCGGCTCACAGAACTACTGGAAACGCCGGGGCGCATGGTTTTCGCGTACGGCCCGATCTACCCCGACGGCCGCCACCAGGCCACACAGGTGACGTTCGTCGGTGAAGGACCGGACGAGTACGCGTTCGAGCGGCCCGACTGGTGGATCACCCAATTGCGCGAGCTCGCCCGCTTCTACCGGCGCGCCCAGTTCGGCACGGGCGAGGTGGACTATGTGGACTATCGCACGGAAATCCGCCTCGGCGGCGACAAGAACGGGCGCCACATCCAGGAAACCGACACCATCTCGCGGCTGGTCTATGGCATGGCGTCCGCGTACATGCTGACTGGGGACGAAGACTTTCTGACCGTCGCTGACCGTGGCAGCGCGTACCTCCAGGAACACATGAGGTTCGTCGACACCGATGAGGACGTCACGTACTGGTACCACGGGATCGATGTGGAAGGGACGCGGGAACGCAAGCTGTTCACGTCCGAATTCGACGATGACTACCGCGCTATCCCCGCGTACGAACAGATCTACGCGCTTGCCGGGCTCGTGCAGAACTACCGTGTCACCGGCGATCCGTCGATCAAGGCCGATATCGATGGCACTATGCGGCTGTTCGAGCGGTTCTTCGCCGATCCAAGGCTGGGCGGGTACTTCTCGCACATCGCCCCGGCCGATCTGAGCCCGCACGCCCACACCCTCGGCCGGAACCAGTCGCGCAAGAACTGGAACTCGGTCGGCGACCATGCCCCCGCGTACCTGTTCAACCTGTACTTGGCGACGGGCGAGGACAAGCACCTGCGGATGCTTGAGCACACGTTCGACATGATCGTGTCGCACTTTCCCGACCGTGAAACACCTTTTGTGCAGGAGAGGTTTCACGCTGACTGGTCGCCGGACCGGACTTGGGGCTGGCAGCAGGACCGCGCTGTCGTTGGCCACAACCTGAAGATCGCGTGGAACCTGACCCGGATGAACGCGGTCCGCGCGAAGTACGACTACCAGCAGATGGCCTCGAACCTCGCCAAGACCATGCTCGACGTGGGCCGTGACACGCGCCGCGGCGGCTGGTACGACTTGGTGAATCGTCAGGAACCGCACGACTTCGTCTGGCACGACCGCAAAGCCTGGTGGCAGCAGGAACAGGCCATCCTGGCCTACCTAGTGCTTGCTGGGCATCGCCGTGAACCGGAATTCCTCGCGCACGCGAGGGACGCGGAGGCGTTCTACAACGCGTTCTTCCTCGACCATGACGAGGGCGGTGTGTACTTCAACGTATTGGCAAGCGGAATCCCGTACCTGGTCGGCACGGAACGGCTCAAAGGCAGCCACTCGATGAGCATGTACCACACATCCGAGCTCTGCTACCTCGCAACCGTCTACAACGGACTTCTCATTCACGGCGAGCCACTGGATCTGTGGTTCCGGCCACGGCCCGACGCGGACTTCCCAGAAGGCTTGCTGCGCGTCGCACCCGATGTCCTGCCAGCCGGTCGAGTCCGGCTCGACAGTGTCCTTGTGGACGGTCAGCCGTTCAAGGACTTCGATGCCAAAGGCATGACGGTCCAGTTGCCTGACAGTTCGGATCCAGTGACTGTCCAGGTGCGACTGGCTCCGGTGGAGGAATCGTGACGCGCTGGCTTGACGGTTTCCGGATCGAGCCCGGTAGCGCCGAACGGTTAGGCGTGACGGTTGACGACGACGGCATCACGTTTGCCGTCCGCTCAAACACGATCGACCGGATGTGGTTGGTGCTACTGGATCCTGAGCGCGGCGATGTCCTCACGGAACTGCCATTTCCGGATGACTTCCGCATCGGCGACGTGTTCACGATGAAGGTGCTTGGGTTGGTCCCGGATTTGGTGCACTACGCGTTTCGTCCGGACGGCTCCGAAGACCTGTTGCTGGATCCGTACGCGAAGGCGCTCGCGGGTGCGGAGGAATGGGGCAAGCGGCCGCAGTACCGGTCACGAGTGGTGCACGAGGAGTTCGACTGGGGCGAGGACAGGCCACCCGGCATCGCCGCCGAGGACCTGGTGATCTATGAGCTGCACGTGCGCGGCTTCACCCGTCATCCCTCGTCGGGCGTGGCCGAGCCAGGTACGTTCGCGGGTCTCCGGGAGAAGGTGCCGTATCTGCGGGAACTGGGCGTGAACTGCGTCGAGCTGATGCCGGTGTTCGAGTTCGACGAGACGGACATTGCCGGTGGCCAGCCGCGCCACAACTTCTGGGGCTACAACACCGTCGGTTTCTTCGCCCCCAAGGCTTCCTACGGCTCGCCGCGTGAGTTCAAGGAACTTGTACGCGATCTGCACGCAGCCGGAATCGAGGTGGTCCTGGATGTCGTGTTCAACCATACCGGCGAAGGTGATCACCGCGGGCCGACGCAGTCGTTGCGCGGCTTGGACAACGGCACCTACTACCTGCTGACCCCGGACGGCGACTACTACAACTTCAGCGGTACCGGGAACACCATGAACAGCAACCACCCCGTGGTGCGTGAGTTCATTGTGGACTCGTTGCGGCACTGGGTGACCGAGTACCGGGTGGATGGATTCCGGTTCGACCTCGCCTCGATCCTGACCCGCGGCCAGGACGGTGCCCCACTGGAAGATCCGCCGCTGCTGACCGAGATCGCGGACGATCCGGTGCTGGTCGACCGCAAGATGATCGCCGAAGCCTGGGACGCGGGCGGCCTCTACCAGGTCGGCGCCTTCCCGGAACCGTGGCTGGAGTGGAACGGGCAATACCGGGACGGGCTGCGCCGGTTCCTCGCCGCCCGGCCCGGATCCGCGGGTGAACTGGCGACTCGGCTGGCCGGATCGCCCGATCTGTACGCGGGACGCGGAACCCGTGCGTCGGTGAACTTCGTGACCTGCCATGACGGCTTCACGTTGGCGGACCTGGTGTCATACAACGAAAAGCACAACGAAGCCAACGGCGAGGACAACCGGGACGGTCACGACGCCAACGAGAGCTGGAACTGCGGCTGGGAAGGGCCGTCGGACGACCCTTACGTACTGAGGCTGCGGGATCGGCAGACGCGCAATGCGTTGGCGTTGCTCCTGGTGAGCAACGGGGTGCCGATGCTGCTGGCTGGCGACGAGTTCGGCCGTACGCAGCAGGGCAACAACAACGCCTACTGCCAGGACAACGACATCACCTGGGTGGACTGGGCGCTTGAGGACAAGAACGCCGACCTGGTCACGTTCGTACGCAGGCTGCTGGCGTTCCGGCGGCGGCACCCCGCGCTGCGCCGGGCAGCGCATCCAGATGCCCGTGACGTGCGCTGGCATGGCGTGCAGCCCGGGCAGCCGGATTGGTCTGCGGAGTCCCGGTTGGTCGCGATGGAGTCGACCGAAGGTGATGACACCGTTTTCGTTGCCGCCAACACCGACCTCGCGCCGGTGACTGTGCGGCTGCCCGACCCGCCAGCAGGGACGTGGTGGCACGTGTTCGCCGACACGGCACGTCCGGACCGGACTGACGAGACCGGCGCTGAGCTGGTGCTTGAGGGCAAATCTGTCGTCGTGCTCGAAGCACGGGCGATCTAAGGAGGACAGCGATGAGTAACTTCGAGGCCTACCTGGGCTTCACCGGCCGCACGGGCACGGTGTTCGTGTCCGGTGAGTTGGATGTGGACACCGCGCCGGTGTTCCGGTCGCTGGTCGAACAGGCCGTACAGCGGCCATTGGACCGGTTGGTGATCGACCTGACCGGATTGTCCATAATGTCTTCGGCCGGGGTTCGCGCATTGGTCTTCGCGCAGCAGGAGCTTCCGCCTGGCGCGTCGATCATCGTCGTCGGAGCGGGGCCGGAAGTGGTGAAGATCATCCAACTTGCCGGGTTTGACCAGGCGATCACGATTGCCGACCGGGCGGCATGAGGAAATAGTCCAGCAAAGACCAGAAATTTCCCCACCGTCGCATTGCCCCGTCGCCGACCGTCCTTGATCAATTCACCGATCTGGCCGGGAACCCGAGCGGCGGGGCATTCTCATGCGTGAAATATTCGCCACCCGGTGAACTGTCACCATCTGGTAGCACTCCGTGTTCAATCCAGTTGGTATTTGTCGCCCGTACGTACCAACGCGTGAGTCCGTATGCTGGCCCGATTTTCGGTTACCCACCGTGATCACTTTCGAAACAGAAGTCCTTCGGACTGCTAAGTGCCTGTTTGGCGGGCCGGGAAAACCGTACCGCGAGTAGCTCTACAAACTGTCGATCACTGCGAGTGATGATGGTATATCTTTTTCGGTCGCCCGACTTACTGTGAACCTCACGAGATCGTCAACCCTTGGCGAGTTGCGCTTGCCCGTTCCGTTCCCCATATGGAGTATTGATTGTGTACGGTAAGAACACATTCCGGGGGTCCCATGGTGGTGGTCGAGGACAGTCTTCGCACTGATCTTTCGCTTGCCAAGAAGGACGAGGTGGCACGGTTCGCGCAGGCTAAGTTCGGCTCGCTTCCACGCTCTGACCAGCGGAGATGGGCAGAGGTCTACTTAAGGGGCCTGTTGCTGGGGCGCGGCCGCAAGTCTGTCAAAAGAATCGCAGAGGAGGTGTTGGATCTCAATGTTTCGCAGTCGTTACAGCAATTTATCAACCAGAGCCCATGGGACTGGCGACTGGTCCGTGCTGAAATAGCGGACGAGGTTGAAAGGCTACTCACGCCGCGCGCTTTGGTCATTGCCGAAACAACCATTCCCAAACGCGGAGAACATTCGGTCGGCGTCGAACGGCGATTCGTGCCGAGCGAAGGCAGAGCAATCAACTGTCAATTAGGCATCGGATTGTTCCTCGCCGGAGATCAGGCGAGTATTCCGGTGAACTGGCGGATCCAGCTCTCGCCGAGGTGGACGGAGGACCACCGCCGTCGTGACCGCGCGTACATCCCGGAGTCGGTACGGTCCCAGCAGGCGTGGCAGTACGCGCTCGACATGGTCGAGGAGGTCGCCGAGTGGGGGATAGGCAAAGCGCCGGTCGTCGGCGACCTACGGCACACGCCGGACGCGGAGAAACTGATGGCGAGGTTGGCGGAGCTGGGGGCCGACTTCGTGTTCGAGGTGCCCGACACGTTCCAGGTAGTGCCCGGTCCCCATCTGGCCGCGGTCCGGCCAACGGGGTTCGGCCCGCAGCGGGCGCCGCATCTGCTGCGTGCACGGGACTGTCTGCGCGGCGCCGACGTCAAACACCGTCAAGTGGTCACCTGGACACCGGGTGCGAACGGCAAACACCGGGCAACGCACGCTGTGTCCGTGCCAGTCCGCCTGCCAAGCAGCCGAGGAGTCGTGCCGCTGCAACTGGTCGGCACATCGTGGCAAGGCGGCAGGCAGAAGCTGTGGCTGACCAACCGCACGGATCTGCGGGCAGCCGAAGTCATCACATTGGGGGCCATGGCCGAGCGGACCGAGGCTGACCTGCAAGACCTGCGGGCCGTCTACGGACTGCTCGACTTCGAAGGGCGGTCATACCGGGGTTGGCATCACCACATGACGCTGGTGTCGGCGGCGTACACCTTCGCGAAGCTCACCACGCCGGTGAGCCAGCCTGTGCGCCGTCCGTCGTGACCTGACAGGGGACGCACACGCAACGGCGCGGGTGCGTTCCCACACACCACTTGATCGAGTGAAGTTCCCGGGCTTCGCTGGTGTCAGAGGTACCGGGCGAGGTAGGACAGCGGCCATGCCGCGCTTCCCCCGCTGGTGGTTCTGGGCCGCCGTAGCGACCCCTGCCGCCATCACAGCGATCGGCCTCATCATCCAAGCACCGGGGATCTCGCGCGCGGTCTCGGCCGAGGCCCAGAAAGCCGCCAGCCAAGGCACATTGGTTGTCGACGGCCGTGATGTGATCATCAGCGGCATTCCGGTCGAACAGGCGGCGCAGGTTCAGCGTGCGGTCGAGGCCGCTCCCGGGGTGCGTGCCGTGTCCGTTGTGGACCCTGAACTGGTGCCGATGCGGATGTCCTTCACGCCATCCACGATCACGGTAACGGGATCAACGGAGCAAGAGGCCTGGCGCTCGCAGTTCGTGCGGGCGTTGAGCAGGCAGACGCACGGCCGCAAGCTGGTGGACGAGACCAAAACCCAGCGCCGGACAGACTTCCCGATGACCACGACGGCCGCGGAGACCGTGGTGGCGGTGTTGTCGCAGCAACCCGAGGCGATGACGGTGGATGTGCGGCCGAACAAGGTCGTGGTTGCCGGAACGATCCCTGACGACGGCCGCCGTAAAGCCATTGTCGCGTTGTTCAAGCGGCTGTTCGGTGAGAAGACCGTGGTCGACCAGACGAAAACCAAGGAGTGACAGAGGTGTTGTGGCTTGCCGCCCAGGTCTTCTTCCTGTGCCTGATCTCGTTTCTCGCGGGTGCGGGGATCACGGTTCTGGCGTTGCGCCGGAAGCCCGAACCCAAGATCGCGGAGTCGGTGGCCGTCGAGGAGGTGCGGGAGGCCGAGGAGATCGTGGAACCCGGTCAGCAGATCGAACCCATGATCATCAAGGCGTCCAAGAAGTCCATGCGCTATCACACGCCGGACTCGCCGTACTACAACCGCGTCTCGGCCAGCCTGACGTTCATCTCGCCAGAGGACGCGGAACTAGCGGGCTATAAACCGTGGAACGCCGACAAAGTCAAAGCGCCATCCGCCTGACCTTCTCCTCATCCACCTCTATCCCCAGGCCTGGGCCGGTCGGCACGTAGGCCGTCCCATCGGACACCTTCACCGTCTCCCCACCGACATACACCGAGTCCACGAACTGACGGCCATTCAGGTCAACGGGTGTGGTGATACCGAAGGCCGCGAACAGGTGCAACGAAGCGGCAAGCCCGATGTCCGAATCCGTCAGCCCTGACCCCATCAACCTGACCCCGCTGTCCTCGGCGAGCTGCAAAAGCCGCCGCGACAACGTCAACCCGCCGCTGCGCTGGACCTTGGCGATGGCGATGTCCACCGCCCCCAGCCGGACAAACGTCGACATGTCCGACGGGTGCCGGAGGCTTTCGTCCAGTGCAACCGGTACCGCCGACAAATCCCGCAAGCGCTGCAACCCGGCAATGTCATTGGCAGGCAACGGTTGCTCAAAGGCCGTCACGCCAAGATCCGCCAGCGCACGGGAAATCTGCACGGCCTCGGCGACCGTGTACCCCTGGTTCGCGTCGACCCACAGCGGGGCCCCAGGTGCCGCATCCCGAACGGCCGCGACGATCTCCAGATCCGATGGCCCGAGCCCGATCTTCACCTTGAAAGCCTGATACCCCAGGGACTGTCCTTCAGCCACGGCATCAGCGACCTCCGCGGGTCCCTGACCCGACACCACCCAGCCGAGTTGGAGCGACGAAACTCGCCGCTGGCCCCACAGCTCACCGACCGAAACCCCAAGGGCGTGACCCAGGAGATCATGCAGCGCCACATCGACGGCTGACTTCGCCAGCGGCGACCCGATGCTGAAACCCCGGTTGATCGCTCGATCGAACACCGTCGTCACGCCATCCAGGTCCCACGCCGGTCGTCCGATGATCGCAGGCGCCAGATAACCATCGATCGTGCTGACGATCGACTCCTGCGTCTCGTAGGTCCAGGCCGGGATCGGGGTCGCCTCGCCCCACCCGGAGAAGTCCCCGGCCGTCACCTTGACCAAGATCCGCACACTCGGCTTGCCCATCACCGCGATCGCGCCACCCGATACGCCGAACGGACGCAAAGTTGGCAGCGGCACCGCGAACGTCTCAACCCGGTCGATCGTCAGCCCGGCCAAGCTCATGAACGTACCCTTCCTGTGCTTTCCCGGATCACGACTTCGCCCTCCACTCGGAGGATTCGGCTGCGCCGTCCGGAGTTCTCGCGCAACGCCAGTTCCATCGCGCGCTCACCCAACTGCTCCAATGGCAACGCCACCGTCGTCAGCGGTGGCGTCAGGTCCCGGACAATGGGAATGTCGTCGAATCCAGCGACCGACACATCACCCGGTACCGACAAGTCGTTGTCACGCAACGCAGTCAACGCGCCGATCGCCATCACGTCGGTCACCGCGAACACGCAGGTCGCTTCCAGGCCCCGGGAAATCAGTGAGGACATCCCGGCATACCCACCGTCACGGGTGAAGCCGCATTCGACAATGTCCTTCTCAGACATGTGAACACCGGCTCCGGACAAGGCGTCCCGGAACCCGGCGATCCGGTCGGCCACAGTGGTCAGTGCCCGTGGCCCGGCCAGAATGGCGAACCGGCGATGGCCCATTTCCAGTAGCGCGTTCGCCAAAGCGGCTGCGCCCGAACGGTTTTCCGGCAGCACACTGTCCACCCGCAGGCTCCGGTGCCGTGACACAACTGCAACACGGCCGCCGCCACGCAGGTACGGATCGATTTCCGAGGCCAGCGACCGTTCCCACGCTTTGTCCTCAAAGCCTGAGCCGATCAGCAGAATCGCCGGTGCCCGCTGGGCCCGTAGCATCGAGACGTACGCGACCTCACGATCGGCGTCTCGGAAAGTGCTGGCCAGCATGACAAGCAGTCCGTTGTCCCCAGCCACTCGCATGATTCCCCGTGCGATCACGGCGAAGTACGGGTCACTGACGTCGTGGCAGATGACCCCGACCGTCCGTCGTGACGCCCCGGCGAGTGCCTGTGCGTGCGCATTCGGCGCGTACGCCAGCCTTCCTGCCGCGTCCTGCACGCGTTCGCGCAGGTCGTCACGGACTTTCGCGGTGCCGTTGAGCACTCGGGACGCCGTCGCGGGGGACACCGCGGCGGCACGCGCGACGTCTTGCAACGTCACGTGTGTCCGTTCTGCCATGGCTCTCCAGTTCTTGACCCGCCGAGCGGGGCGTGTCTACTCTAGCGCAGAAAGCGCTTTCTGAAAGCGCTTTCTCCAACACGTGAGAGCGGCTACTAGCTGCGGGTAAGCGCTTTCACGGTGCGAGGATTCCCGTAGCGGGAAGGCGGAGGGGCATGGCGGTAGAGAGCACGCAGGAAGCGCCGGCGGGGGTGGCCGATCGCATCCGTCCCAGCACTGCTGAGCGGGCTCTTGGATTCATCCATCAGGCGTGGCGTCCGGTCGCGCTGCTGGCGTTGTTGTTCGTCGCCTGGTGGGTGATCACCGCAACCGAATTGGTCCAGCCCTATCTCGTCGCCTCGCCGGGCGACACCTTCGCGATCATCGCGGAGAAGTCGGATTACTTCTGGACGCACACGCTCGTCACGCTCTGGGAGACGGTGGCGGGCTTCGTGCTCGCGATCATCGTCGGCGTGGTGACCGCGGTGATCATGGTCTACTCGACCACCCTGGAGCGCACGCTCTATCCCTTGCTGCTGTTCGCGCAGGTGATCCCGAAGATCGCGATCGCGCCACTGTTCGTTGTGTGGCTTGGTTTCGGCACCGAGCCGAAGATCCTCGTCGCACTGCTGATGGCGTTCTTCCCCGTGGTCATCTCGATGGTCACCGGGCTGAAGTCGATCGACCCGGAGATGCTGCAGCTCTCCGCGACGATGGGGGCGAGCCCGATGAAGACCTTCTACAAGATCAGGCTGCCTGCCTCGCTGCCGCATCTGTTCTCCGGCTTGAAGATCGGCGCGACGCTCGCGGTCACCGGCGCGGTGGTCGGCGAGTTCGTCGGGTCGAACGAAGGCCTTGGTTACGTCATCCAGCAGGCGAACGGGAACTTCGACACACCGACCCTGTTCGCAGGCCTTGTCATCATGTCGGTCCTCGGCATCGTGCTGTTCGCACTCGTCGAGGTCCTCGAGTACTTCGTCCTCCCGTGGCACGCCAGCCGCCGTATCGACGCCGCTACGACCAGCCTGTAATGAGGGAGTCACAATGAGGTTCCGCCATCTTCTCGCCGCCGCTTTAGTGCCGGTGCTGGCACTGGCCGCCGGCTGCGGCGGATCGCAGCAACAGACCACGACCAGCCCTGAGGGCAAGCAGCTCGACAAGGCCACCCTCATGTTGAACTGGTACCCATACGGCGAGCACGCGCCGTTCTACTACGGCAAGGCACAGAAGATCTTCGAGAAGCACGGCATCGACCTGACCATCCAGGCGGGCCAGGGTTCGCAGAAGACCATTCAGGCCACCGCGGCCGGGCAGACCGACTTCGGCTGGGCGGACACGCCAGCGTTGCTTGCCGGTGTCGGACAAGGAATGTCGGTCAAGAGCGTCGGCGTGTTCCTGCAGACGACTCCCTCGGCCGTGCAGTTCTTCAGCGAGAAGAACATCACCACGCCCGCGGACCTCAAGGGTAAGACGATCGCCAGCACCGCGGGTGACGCGCTGAGCAAGACATTCCCCGCGTTCCTGAAAGTCAACGGGCTGACCGATTCCGACGTGAAGCTGCAGAACCTGGACGCCGCTGGCAAGATGGCCGCGGTGCTGTCCGGCCAGACCGACGCGCTGCTCGGCTTCGCGACCGACCAGGGGCCGACCATTCAGGAGAAGGGCAAGAAACCCGTCTCCTACTTGAAGTTCGCCGACCACGGCCTGAGCTTCTTCTCCAACGGCCTGCTCACCTCGCAGAAGAACCTCGCTGACAAGAAGGATCTGGTCGGCCGGATGGTCGCCGCGACGAGCGAGGCATGGACTGCCGCGCAGTCGAACGCGACCGCCGCGGTGCAGTCGATGAAGGGCGCGTCGGAGCAGTTGCCGTCCGAGACCGTGCTCACCGAGCAGTTCAACGCCACGACGAAGTTGCTGCACACCTCGAAGACCACGGGCAAGGCGCCCGGGGTGAACGACGAGGCCGACTGGCGCGAGACGATCAAGGTCTTCGCCGACGCAGGCGTGATCAAGGAAGCCCAGGAGCCTTCGAAGTACTGGGATGTCAGTTTCGCGCCGAAGGGATGAGGATGCCCGCCAGCAGCACGACAGCACAGGCACCGGCTCAGATGGACACCAGCGTCGAGATCGATGACGTGGCCGTTCGCTTCCGTACCAAGAAGAGGGACGTCACGGCACTGCACAACGTCTCGTTGAGCGTCGCGCCGAGTGAGTTCGTCGCGATCGTCGGCCCGTCCGGCTGTGGTAAGTCCACTTTGCTCAAACTGGTGTCCGGACTGCTGAAACCGTCGAAGGGACGGGTCACGCTGCTCGGCGACGACGTCAACGGACCGAGGCGCGACATCGGATACGTCTTCCAGCGGGCCGCCCTGCTGGAATGGCGGTCCGCGCGCAAGAACATCCTGCTGCAGGCGGAGATGCGCGGCATGCCCTCGGGTGAGGCAAGAGAACGTGCGGACGAGCTGATCGCGATGACCGGGCTGACCGGCTTCGAGGATGCTTATCCGCACGAGCTTTCCGGGGGTATGCAACAGCGCGTGGCGTTGTGCCGCGCGCTGTTGCATCGTCCGCCTGTATTGCTGATGGACGAGCCGTTCGGTGCGCTGGACGCGCTCACCCGTGAGCAGATGAACATCGAATTGCGCCGGATCTGGCGTGAGACAGGTACAACCGTGCTCCTTGTCACCCACTCGATCCCCGAGGCCGTCTACCTCGCGGACCGGGTGGTGGTCATGTCGGCGCGTCCGGGCACCATCGACGAGTTGATCCATGTCGACCTGCCGCTCGAACGCGACTACGGCAAGACCATGGCCGAACCCGAGTTCGCTCGGGCGACCGGCCGTATCCGCGATTTGCTGGGCGCCGCCACCAGTGCTGATTGATTGTTGATCTTGAACCCGTCGACTATGCAAGCATCTGGAGGGATCCAATGAGGGCTCGTTCCGTGTTAGCCGTCGCGGCCGTTGTGGCTTCGGCATCCGTCGCCGTCGCCCTGCCGGCGAGCGCTGGATTGACCACATATTGCGAGGGTGAAGCAGGAGCGGTGACCGTCCCTGGCGATCTGAGAGTCGCCGCGACGAAATCCTGTGTGTTAACCGACGTTAACGTGTCCGGAACGGTGACGGTCGAAGCGGGCGCGAGCCTGGTCGTCACCGGTGGCACGTTCAACGGCAACGTGTCCATTCTGGACGATGGTTACTTCGATGCCAAGTCTATCACGCTGAAAGGCTCCCTGACGTCAACCGACGGCTGGGGCTTCTTCCTTTCCGGTGGCACAAAGGTCGGTGCCGTGAAGGTCGCCGCGGACAAGGTTCCGGACCGTGCCACGGCCGCGTACTTCAACGGTGCCACCGTGAACGGCGACCTGACCGCGACCGTCGGCGAGGTTTTCCTTGAGTCGGTGAGTGTCACCGGCAACCTCAGTGGCACCAATGTGTCCTATGTAGACCTGATGAACTCGGTGGCGGACAAGAACGTCACCGTGACCGGCGCCAAGCAGGGTGCCGTGGTCTGCGCCAGTGAGGTCTACGGAAACGGCAGCTTCACCAACAACTCCGTCGCCGTCCAGGTCGGCGCGAACGGCCCGGTTGTCGGCTGCGAGCAGGCCAGCTACTGGGGCGGCGACCTGACCGTCTCCGGCAACAAGGCCGCTGTCGCCGTCAGCAACAACATCGTGCGTGGCAACCTCGCGGGCCTCGACAACGACCCGGCCCCGACCGGTGCCAACAACCGTGTCCGTGGCACGGTTTCCGGCCAGTTCGAGAACCTGGCTCCGGAAGCCGCCCGCCGCGGTGCAGGTGCTGACACGCACGAGCGTTCCGCTGACGTCGAGAGCCGCAAGGCCGCCGCTGTCGCGGCCGCCAAGGCTCACGGTCCCGCGGACCTGTAAGGACTGCCATGAATCCCGCCGCACGCCTGCGGGCGTTGTTATGTGCTGTCCTGCTGCTGGCTGGCGCCCTCGGGCTGCCCGCGGCCGCGGCTGAGCCGCGGTTCTCCGTGCTGGTGTTCTCCAAGACCACCAACTTCCGGCACGACTCGATTCCCGCAGGTGTCGCGGCGATCAAGAAACTTGGTGAGCAGAACAACTTCGCGGTGGAGGCGACCGAGGACGCGGCCGCCTTCACCGACACCAACCTCGCCAAGTTCGCCACGGTCATCTTCAACAACACCAACTCCACGCCGCAGTCCGGTGATCTGCTCAACGCGGATCAGCGCGCGGCGTTCCAGCGCTACATCCGCGCGGGCGGCGGCTTCACCGGTATCCACGCCGCCACCGCGAGCGAGCGCGACTGGGCGTGGTTCGAAGGCCTCGCAGGTGCCATCTTCGACTTCCACCCGGTGATCCAGCCGGGCCGGGTCAAGGTTCTCGACCACGCCCATCCGTCCACAAAGCACCTTCCGGACCTGTGGGAGCTGGAAGGTGAGGAGTGGTACAACTGGAAGGTCAACCCGACCGGCAAGGTGCACACGCTCGCGCAGGTCAAGGTGCGCGACGGCATCGAAGGTCTGAACCAGGGCATCGACCATCCGGTCACCTGGTGCCAGAACTACGACGGTGGCCGGTCCTGGTACACCTCGCTCGGCCACGGCGCCCCGCGCTTCTCCGACCCGGTGTACCTGCAGCACTTGTTGGGCGGCCTGGAATGGGCGGCCGGGGCCAAGCAGGGTGACTGCTCGGCCAACAAAGACAACATGTTCCAGAAGATCCCGCTTGTCACGCAGGGTCTCGCGGATCCGTTCGAACTGGCCGTCGCACCGGACCGGCGCGTGTTCTACGTGCAGCGCACCGGGGCTCTGAAGATCCTCGACCAGCGCACGCTGAAGATCTCGACCGCGCTGGACTTCGCGTACACCCCGCAGATGACCAGTCAGTCCGATGGTCTGCTCGGGATCACGCTCGACAACAACTTCGCGCAGAACAACTGGGTCTATCTGCTCTACTCCGACAAGGTCGAGAAGCGGCAGAACGTGTCCCGGTTCACCGTGGTCGGCGACAAGGTCGACCTGGCGAGCGAGAAGCGGCTGCTGGAGATCCCGACCTTCCGTGACGAGTTCAGGGCGAACTCGCACATGGGTGGCGCGATCCAGTTCGACAAGCACGGCAACCTGTACATCGCGACCGGCGACAACTCCGACCCGTTCAACTCCGACGGGTTCACGCCGATCGACGAGCGGCCGGGCCGCCGCGCGCTGGACGCGCAGGGAACCGCGGGCAACACCAACGATTTCCGTGGCAAGATCCTGCGGATCACGCCACAGCCGGACGGGACGTACACCATCCCGCAGGGCAACCTGTTCGCGCCGGGAACCGAGAAGACCAAGCCCGAGATCTACGCGATGGGTATGCGCAACCCGTTCCGGATCACGCTCGACCCGATCACGGACGCGTTGATGATCGCGGACTACGGCCCGGACGCCCGTACGGCGAACCCGAACCGTGGTCCAGAAGGGACAGTCGAGTTCACCCGGCTGACCAAGGCGAGCAACCAGGGCTGGCCGTACTGCATCGGCAACAACCAGCCGTTCAACGACTACAACTTCGCGACCGCGACCTCCGGCCCGAAGTTCGACTGCGGCAACCTGGTCAACGACTCGCCGAACAACACGGGTCTGCGCAACCTGCCGCCAGCCGATCCGGCGACGATCTGGTACGCCTACTCCGCGTCCGCCGAGTTCCCCGAACTCGGGACCGGTGGCGGTGGCCCGATGTCCGGTCCGGTCTACCAGTACGACCCGAACAACCCCTTGGTCACGAAGTTCCCCGAGTACTACAACGGCAAGTGGTTCGGCTACGAGCTGACTCGCGGGTACTTCAAGGCGTTCTCGTTCCAGCGTGAGGACCAGACCTTCGCCAACCCGCGGTTCCCCGCGGTGAAGCAGGGTGATCTGCAGTCGATCAACAAGGTGTTCACGAACACGAGCTGGACCCAGGCGTTCTCCGCGCATATGGGCCCTGACGGCTCGATGTACGTGATCGACTTCGGCTCGGGCAGCGGCACCGGTCGTGGCGGCAGCAACGACGGGTCGGGCATCTACCGGATCGACTACGTTGCCAACGGCCGCAGGCCGGCTGTGAAGCTGACGACCGATGTGGACTCTGGCCGTTACCCGCTCACAGTGAAGTTCTCCAGCGCGGGTTCTGCCGGTGGTGACGGCGAAGCGATCGACTACGCGTGGGACTTCGACGGCAACGGCACGGTCGACTCGACCGAGCCGAATCCGACCTACACGTACCGAAACCCAGGCCAGTACGACGTGTTGCTGACCGTGAAGAGCCGCAAGAACGGTCTCGACGGGACCGCGGCGACGACCATCACGGCTGGCAACTCCAGGCCTGAGGTCAGGGTCATCGCGCCGGTGAACGGTGGCGCCTTCGATTGGGGCGACACGATTCCGTTCGAAGTCCGGGTCACCGACCGGGAAGACGGCCGGATCGACTGTTCCAAGGTTGTCGTGCAGTCCCAGTTGGGGCACGACTTGCACCTGCACCCGATGGACAACGTGACCGCGTGTCGTGGCGAGATCAAGACTGATCAGGGATCCAGCCACGGCCCAGGCCAGAACCTTTACGCGGCAGTGGCCGCGCAGTACACCGACGGTGGCGGGCCGCGTGGCGTCCCGGCGCTGACCGGGTCCGCGCATCTCGTGCTTGAGCCCAAGCGCAAGGAAGCCGAGCACCACGAGGGTCTCGGTGGTGCGCAGGGTGGACCGGTCGTGGTCAACAACTCCGGTGCCTCTGCTGGGAAACGCCTCGGCGAGATCGAGCACGGCGACTGGGTCGCGTACGACCCGGTGAACCTGACCAAGATCGACTCGGTCACGGTCGGCGCCGGTTCCGGTGGTCTCGGCGGCACGATCGAGTTCCGCGCCGATTCGCCAACCGGTCAATTGCTTGGCTCGGTCGCGATTCCGAACACGGGTGACTGGGGCAACGTCATTTCGCCGACGGTGTCACTGCGCAACCCGGGTCGCACGGTCAAGCTGTATGCCGTGTTCACGAATCCCGCGTGGACGCCGACTTCGCCCGACCTGATGACGCTGGACTGGTTGCAGTTCAACGGCGAAGGCATGGCGAAGCCTGGTACCTCAACCGGAATCGTGATCACGCCTGCGGCCGCGTCCGGCACGGCACCGTTGACGGTGAACTTCACCTCTGCGGTGAACCCACCGGCTGGCCGGACGATCACGGGTTACTCGTGGGACTTCGGCGACAACACGGCCGCGGGTTCGGGCGCCTCGGTGTCGCATCAGTACACCCGCAAGGGCGTCTACACCGCACGTCTGACCACAACGGACAACACGGGCGCGCACAGTTCGAACACGGTGCTGATAACTGCGAACTAGGTGTTAATTCAGACAGGGGTCAACGATGACTACCTCACGACGCGGATTTCTCAAGGCAGCATTGGGAACCACGGTTGTGGCCGGTGGTCTGCGGGTTCCGGGTGTTGCGGCGGCTGACGAGCCGCAACACTCGGTCCCGCTCGACCACATCGGGATCCAGCTCTACACCGTCCGCAACATCATGGCGACCAATCCACAAGGGACACTGAACGCGCTCGGCGGGATGGGTTACGCGACCGTCGGCGTCAGTGGCCTCTACGGCCACGCACCGGAGAAGTTCCGGGACATGCTGGACATCGGCGGCGTGCGTGCGGTGCTGACGCACACCAGCTGGGACGCGATGAACGCGAACGTCCAAAGGGAACTGGACATCGCCAGAATCCTTGGCGTCCGGTACGTCGTCGTGCCGTCGCTGCCCGCGTCACTGCGCACAGTGGCCGGTTACACCCACGCGGCCGCGAAGTTCCAGGAATGGGGCATCCGCTGCCGCAGTGCGGGAATGAAGTTCCTGTTCCACAACCATGACGTCGACTTCCTCAGATCCGACGGCAAGGTCCTGTTCGACATCCTGGTCGAAGAGACCGATCCGCGGTTCGTCAACTTCGAGCTCGACCTGTACTGGATCGTGAAACCCGGTTTCGACCCGGTGGCGTACTTCGAACGCTACCCGCGCCGGTTCCCGGTGTTCCACGTCAAGGACATGGCGGCCAACGGCTCCTTCGAGGACCTCGGCTACGGCACGATCGACTTCCCCCGGATCTTCGCCCGATATGCCCAATCCGGCATCAGCGAGTACGTGGTCGAGCACGACACTCCACGTGATCCGCTGGTCACGGCCAAGCGGGGCCGGGATTATCTGGCCGCCGTAAGGTTCTGACACGGCAGGTTCTCCGATTTGCCTTTCGTGGGTGTTCTAGTGTTGGGCACCCACGAGAGGAGATCCCACGTGAAGATCACGACCTTGGACGGCACGGCCACCACGCTGGACGAGCTGACCGGAGGAAAGGTCGCACTGGTGGTGAACGTGGCCTCCAAGTGCGGGCTGACCCCGCAGTACACCGCGCTGGAGCAGCTGCAGAAGGAATATGGGTCGCGTGGGTTCACCGTGCTCGGCGTGCCGTGCAACCAGTTCGGCGGCCAGGAGCCGGGCACCGCCGAGGACATCGAGACATTCTGCTCAACCACGTACGGTGTGACGTTCCCGATGACCGAGAAACTCGAGGTCAACGGCCCCGGCAAGCACCCGCTGTACGCCGAGCTGACCGAGTTCGCTGACGAAGAGGGCAACGCGGGCGACGTGCAGTGGAACTTCGAGAAGTTCCTGCTTTCGGCCAAGGGTGAGGTCGTGGCGCGGTTCCGCCCGATGGTCACCCCGGAGGACCCGAAGATCCGCTCGGCCATCGAGTCGCAGCTGCGGTGAGCCTCTTTTCCCGGTCCAGGGTCTATTCGATCCCGATGCGCACCAAGTTCCGTGGCATCACGGTGCGTGAGGGCATGCTGCTCGAAGGACCGCTGGGCTGGGGCGAGTTCTGCCCGTTCACCGAGTACAGCGACGCCGAGGCAGCGTCATGGCTGGCCACCGCGGTGGAACAGTGCACAGGGGGCTGGCCCGCGCCCGTGCGCGACCGGATTCCCATCAACTGCACGGTTCCCGCGGTTGGCCCGGCGAAGGCGCACGAGATCGCGGCCGGTTCTGGTTGCCAGACGGCCAAAATCAAGGTCGCCGATCACGTGGATTCGCTCGCGGAAGATGTTGCCCGCGTCGAGGCGGTCCGGGATGCCTTGGGGCCGAACGGAAAGATCCGCGTCGACGCCAACGCGGTGTGGGATGTGGACACCGCCGTCACGCACATTCGCGCTTTGGACAAGGCCGCTGGCGGTTTGGAGTACGTCGAGCAGCCGTGCCCGACGATTGAGGAACTCGCGTTGGTACGCAGGCGGGTCGACGTCCGGATCGCGGCTGATGAATCGATCCGGCGTGCCGAGGACCCGCTGAAAGTCGCGGTCGCGGGCGCTGCCGACATCGCCGTCATCAAGTGCACGCCATTAGGTGGCGTGCGACGGTCCCTTGAGGTCGCCGAGGCCGCCGGATTGCCGTGTGTCGTCTCGTCCGCGTTGGAAACAAGCATTGGGTTGGCGGCTCAGGTCGCGCTGGCGGCCGCGTTGCCGCAGCTGGATTTCGCGTGCGGACTGGGCACGTTGTCGTTGCTGACAGGCGACGTCGTGGACGACTCGTTGGTCCCGGTTGACGGTTTCATCTCCGTGCGCGCCGCGGGGCCGCCCGTGCCAGGGCGGTTCGACGAGGCCGATCCGGAGCGCGTGGCCTGGTGGCAGGCGCGGCTCGACCGGGTGGAACGGTTCGTGATCGCCTGATTGAGTCAGGCGTAGTCGGCCGATTGGCGGTACCGTCCTTGCGACCGTAAGGAGGAAGCCGTGACCAAGGTGAGCGTTTCCGCCTCGATGCCAGTCAAACCGGCGAAGGCGTGGGTGACCGCGTCGGACCTGTCCCGGTTCGGCGAGTGGCTCGCGTTGCACGAGGGCTGGCGAGGCGATGTGCCAAGCGAGATCAAGACAGGCACAGTGCTGACATCCGTTGTGTCAGTGAAAGGCCTGCGTAACCGCATCACCTGGTCGGTCATCTCCTACGACCCGCCGAACGGCATCACGCTGGCCGGCGAGGGCAAAGCAGGCGTGAAGGCGTTGCTGGAGCTGAAGTTGCGGCCGGACGGAGACGGCGCGACCGGCGAACTCGACGTGGAGTTCACCGGTCCTGGGATGTTCGGGCCAATCTCGGCGGCGGTGGGCAAAACCCTCAAAGGCGACCTGCACAAGTCCCTGGAAAAGCTGGTCGAACTGACTAGTCACTGAGTTCGGGCTGGACGCGGGCGCTCACCGGAGCGCTCGCGTCTTCGTCCTGCCTGCGTATGACCAGGTAGAGCCCCACGGCCCCGACCAGCGCACACGCGCCGGAAACGATGATCGCGGTCGGGTTGCTGAGCCCGGTGAGCGTGTCGCCGATCAGGACGGCGGCCGCCGTACCAGGCAAGCACCCGATCACGGTCCCGGCGATGTAGGGCGCCATCCGCACGGACGAAACGCCGCAGCAGGTGTTCACGGGCCAAAACGGCAAAATAGGGATCAACCGCAGTGACGCCACTCCGAGCCAACCACCACGGCTGAGCTTCTGGTCGACCGTCCGTACGGCGGTTTTGTCCAAGTGCCGAGCGACCAGTCCGCGACCGACCCAACGGGCAAGCACGAAGCCGAGGACCCCGCTGATGGTGGTCGCCGTCATCGCCACGAGCACGCCGAGCGCGGGGCCGAGCAGCAGGCCGGAGGCTAGGGAGAACACTGTGCGCGGGATCGGCAGGAGTGTCGCGAAGATGTAGGTCAGGAACATCAACAGGGGAGCGGCGGCGCCCGCACCGAGCGCCCACGTCCGCACGTCGCTCGGCCCAGGGATGGGCAAGAGGAACGCGGCGGCTATCAACACCGCAAGCAGACCGACGGCCAGCGCGGTACGAACTCGCGGCATGAGATCAGTGTAGGGGCCCAGCCGCCAGAAGCTTCCGGACCTCCTCATCACTGACCTGACTGAAGTCCTTGTACGCCTGCCCAACCGCTCCGAACGGATCAGGCGTCGTCACGCATACAACCTCGTCAACAATCCGTGTGAACGCCCGAGACGTGTACTCCGGCGCCGTCGGAACAGCGACAACAATCTTGCTCGGCCCACGCAGCCGCAATGCCTGCACAGCCGCCCGCATGCTCGCCCCGGTCGCGAGCCCGTCGTCCACCACAATGACGGTTTTGTCGCGTACCTCCAGCGGCGTCCGCCCGTAAGCCGCATTGCGCCGCTCAAGTTCTTCCTGCTCCTGCCGGATGACGCGCTCGATCTCATGCTCAGGCACATGGTTCGCCACGTCCCAGTTCAGCACGATGTCACCGTCCGCGATCGCCCCCATTGCCAGCTCCTCGTGCCCCGGCACCCCAAGCTTGCGAACGAGCAGCAGGTCCATTGGCAGCTCCAAGCGGTCGGCGACGACGCGGGCGACCGGCACCCCACCCCTCGGTACCGCGAGAACAACCACGTCCGAGTGACCCCGATAGTGGTCAAGCTGGCCGGCCAGTCGCCCTCCGGCATCCGCCCGATCTCGAAACCGCATGGTCCCAGGTACCCGAACCTGTCTTCTTGTGAACAATGTCCTCGTGGACGAGATCGAACTGCCGAAGCCGGTTGCGTTTGTGCTGGGTGGAGGCGGCAGCCTCGGCGCAGGGCAGGTAGGGATGCTGCGGGCGCTCGCGGAGCGTTCGATCAAGCCCGACCTGGTCGTGGGCACCTCGGTCGGGTCGGTGAACGGTGCGCTGCTCGCATTGGACCCGGAGAACGCGCCGACCAGGCTCGAAGGAATTTGGCACCGGATGACGCGGGCGACGGTGTTCCCGGGTGGCCCGATCGCGCAGCTCAGGACCCTGCGTCAGCACCGAAATCACCTGTTCCCCAACACAGGCTTGGCCGAGATCCTCAGCACCGAGCTTGCTGGGGTGGACAACTTTGATCACCTGACGTTGCCGTTCGGGGCGGTCGCGGTGGACGCGCTGACAGGCAAGGCCGTGCTGCTCAACTCTGGGCCATTGACGCCCGCGATCCTGGCGAGCAGTGCGATCCCTGGCATCTACCCGCCCGTGTTCCACGACGGCCACGTGTTGTACGACGGTGGCGTGATCGCCAACGTGCCGATCAGGCAAGCGCTTGCTTTGGGCGCGAAGTCGGTGGTGATTCTCGATTGCGCGTTCCCCGGACACCTTCCCCGCGTGCCCGAGACGTTGGCGGACGCGGTGCTGTTCTGGGCGACGCTTGGGATGCGTAATCAGGCGGAGCTGGAGTCCGAGCGTGCGGCCTCGGAGGTCCCGGTCGTCTACCTGCCGGGCGCGCCGGTCAAAGCAGTGACACCACTGGATTTCGGGCACACCGCGGAATTGATTTCGAACGCGTATTCCGGATCGCGTGATTTCCTCTCCGCGATCACCATAACCGGCCCAGGGCTTTACGGGCCTGGCTCCGAGTAAAGCCTCGGCACACCTTCCGGATTCTCAGCCCAACGCAACAACCCCTGGATATCGATGCCGTAGGGCGGGTTGACCTCGTACGGCCAGATGTTGCTAACACCCCTTGTGATCAACGCCTCCGCGCCTGTCTCGTTGCCCCGCGCGGCGTGCGTCATGCCGACCGCGATCTGGGCCAAACCTCGCCACAACGCGCGCTCAGGTTCGTCGGCTCCCTTCCATGCGTCCTCGAACACCTCGTGCGCGTGGAAAGGCTTGCCGTCGTCAAGGAGTTTCTGCGCCTCACGCAGGGTTTCCGCAGGTGAGCGACTGATGCCTTCCGGCTGCCGCTCAACACCCTCGGCCCCGTACGGCAACGGTCGGCCCAATCCGTCGCGTGGCCTGGCGTTTCGTGCTCGTCCGTCCGGATCCCGATCTCGACCCATACCTCAATCTTGCCACCGGATCCACGGCCCCCCGGATTGCAGATCATGGTGGCTCGACGTTGACCCAGCAGAGTTTGGTCAGCTTGGCGAGAAGGGCGTCCTGTCCCGTTGGCCACTGTGGCGCGCAACAGCCGAGGCATTGGCCCAGGCCGAGGGCTTGTGCGTCCACCCAGTGGATGGGTGTTGGTTGCGATGGTTCTCGGTCTCGGCGGGCGTATCTCCTTTGTCCTTCACGCAAAAGGTCGCAGTTCCGGTCGTTGTGGAACACCTGTCCGTATCGGATTCGGTAGCCCGTTTTGTTCACTCCGCGCGGTGGCGGTTTGCAGTTCGCGCATTGTCCTTTCGGTAGTTCGTGCAGGCAGTAGTCATCGTCGGTGATTTCCCCCGTCATGCCTTCGACGCTAGGTCGCCGGCAACCGCCACGGCCGATTTGTCGCCCGAAGTGGGACCCCGGTTACCGACTGTCATCCAGGTCGATCCATGTCACCTGCAGTACGTCGACGCGGTCTTGGTCCGCCAGCAGCAGATACGTGATCAGCCCTCGACCGTTGCCGAAGGTCGCCTGGTAGATCCCACCGGTCGGATTTTCCGCGTTGAGCGGCCTCCCGCGCTCAGGCACCAGCGAGAGCACTTCGCACCATTGCTGCGATTCCGTCAGTTGGGAGTGCGATGGTCTGGGCGCGCACATCCGCATCGATGCTGAGGATGTGGGCCACGAAGAAGTAGTCCTGCCTAAGGGCTGGCTGTAAACGATCTACAGACCCAGTTCTTTGCGCAGGTCCTCCCAGGATGAACTGCCTGGGCGAGGTTTACCGGTCTGTCGGATCTCCGCGGCGGCCGTGAGCATCTGCCGTTGTTTGTCCGGGTCTTGCTCGGTCAACAACGCCATTCGCCGCCACACAGCCAGCACACGATGCAGTTCGTCCAGCCGTAAAGTCCGGCGGACGGCAACGACATGCCTCTCAGTGGGATGAATCGAGGGCTGATTCGATGATCTCGAGGGTGGCGATGGCGGATTCGGGGGCGACTGGAACGGGGGAGCCATCACGCAAAGCGGACACCATGGCGGCATAGAAGTATTGGTACGAACCAGGCTTCGTCTCCACCGGCGACGTTTCACCTGCCACACCAAGCAAACCCCAGGCTTCCGGCGGCTCGACGCCCCACCCAGATGACCCTGGCACGCAACCCGCGCGAAGAGCCGCCTCCTGCACATCCAGGCCGTACTTCACGTAAGCCGACGAAGATCCAAGAACGCGGAAACGGGGACCGGGCTGTGCGGCCAAAGTACTGGAGGCCAAATGGGACACCATGCCGGATTCGTGCGTCAACGCCAGGAAGAAATCATCGTCGACCTCGACGCCCGGCCGTTGCTTGGTCACCTCCGAGTACACCGACCGTACCGGGCCGAAGAGTTGCAGGGCCTGGTCGATCAGGTGTGCCCCAAGGTCGAACAGCACTCCGCCTGCCTCGGCACGGGAAGGCAGCTCTTTCCACGTGTCCTTCGGGGTTGGACGCCAGCGGTCGAAGTGCGACTCGAATCGCAGGACCTTGCCCAACGCTCCTGAGCGGATCAGGTGTTTCACCGTCAGGAAATCTCCGTCCCAGCGGCGGTTCTGGAAGACCGTGATGGGGACATCGCGGGACGAGGCCAGCGAAGTCAGGGCGCGAGCTTCCTCAACCGAGGCTGCGAAAGGCTTGTCGACCACCACCGGCACGCCGGCGAGTACCGCCTCCGTCGCCAGGGGGACGTGGGTTCGGTTGGGGGAGGCGATCACGACCAGGTCGTGGTCTTCCCACAGCTGGTCGGGCCGGTCCAGCCTGCGCACGCCGTCCGGCACTTCGCGGGAGGTGACCACGGAACGCAAGGTCAGCCCCGGGGTCGCGGTGATCAGCGGGGCGTGGAAGAACGCACCCGCCGTGCCGTATCCGATCAATCCGACGCGCAAGGTCATGCCGTCAACCTACCGAGTCGCGGCACGCTTCGATCAGACCTAGTCTGCGACTGTCCACACAGGAGGGCTGGATGGCAGACGCTGAGGCAGCGACCGTCGGCCGCGGGGCGCGCAACGCGATCGTCGCGGCGATCATGCTCGGGATGCTGCTGGCGTCCCTCGACCAGACCATTGTGGCGACGGCGTTGCCGACGATCGTCAGCGACCTTGGCGGCGGCAACCACCTTTCCTGGGTGGTCACGTCGTATCTGCTCGCTGAGACGATCATGACCGCGCTCATCGGCAAGTTCGGTGATCTCTACGGCCGCAAGCGGATGTTCCTTGCCAGCGTCGTGCTGTTCATGATCGGCTCGTTCTTCGCGGGTTGGGCCGACTCGATGACCTGGCTGATCGCCTCGCGCGCGGTGCAGGGGCTTGGTGCGGGTGGTCTGCTGGTCACGGCGACGGCGGTGATCGCGGACGTTGTGCCGTTGAGCGAGCGGGGCAAGTACCAGGGTGCGCTGGCGTCCGTTTTCGGTGTTTCGACGGTGGTCGGGCCGCTGCTCGGCGGCCTCTTCGTCGACCACCTGAGCTGGCGGTGGGCGTTCTACATCAACCTGCCGCTCGGCGTGCTCGTGCTCATCGTCACGGTCATCTCGATGCCGACGGTCAAGGCCGCGCTTCGGCCGAAGGTCGACTACCTGGGCATTCTGCTGATCGGGTTGGCCGCGTCCGGTTTGACACTGGTCACGAGCTGGGGCGGGACCGAATATCCGTGGGGCTCGTCGACCATCATCCTGATGGCTATCGGATCGGTCATCGCGCTTGCGCTGTTCGTGGTTGTCGAGATGCGGGCCGCGGAGCCGATGCTGCCGATGCGGCTGTTCCGAAGTCCGGTCTTCACCGTGTCGAGCATCCTCAGCTTCATCGTCGGGTTCGCGATGCTCGGCGGTGTCACGTACCTGCCGACATATCTGCAGTACGTCAAGGGCGAGTCCGCGACCGGCTCCGGGCTGCGGATGCTTCCGCTGGTGGTCGGGCTACTGGTCGCGGCCATGATCACCGGCCAGGTGATCAGCAAAACCGGCCGGTACCGGGCGTTCCCGATCTTCGGGTCGCTGCTGATCTCCGGCGGGCTTGTGCTGCTCTCGCTGATGGACGCCGACAGCACCTTCTGGACCATCTCCGGATACATGCTGGTACTGGGCCTCGGCGTCGGCCTTGTCATGCCTGTGCCGACCGTTGTCGTGCAGAGCACCAGCCATTACAACGACCTGGGCGTCGCGACTTCTGGCGTGAGTTTCCTGCGTACGCTCGGAAGTTCCTTTGGTGTGGCGATTTTCGGCACGATCTATGCCAACCAGTTGCCGCAACACCTGAATCCGGTGACTCCGCCAGGCATCGATCCGCGATTGGTGTTGAACGTCAATGGCGTGCACGCGTTGCCGCAAGCAGTGAAAGAGCCAGTTGTTCAGGCCTATGTGGACACTTTGCAGACGATGTTCCTCGCGGCGGCGCCTGTTGGCCTGCTCGCCTTTGTTGTTGCCTTGTTCCTGAAGGAAGTTCCGCTCAGGGACACCGCGAGGGTTGTCGCTGCTGGCAACACCGGCGTGGGGGAGAGCTTCGCACCGCCCGCTTCCAGCGACTCCAATGTGGAGCTGGAAAAGCTCATCGCCATGGTCGTGAGCAAGCAGAAAACCGATCCGCGGCCGGAGATGCTGGCCGCATCCGGTGTGCCGCTGAATTACGCGCAGGCGTGGATGCTGGTTCGCATTTTCAAGCACAGCGTTGACGATGGCGATGCCACGCTGCACGAGATCGCCGAACACACCAAAGTGCCCGCTGGGATCTTCCAACCTGTTGCGCGGCAACTGGTCGAGGTTGGGTACGTGGCCGAAGCCGAAGGGCACTACCGTTTCACACCAGCAGGGACGGAAGCGTTCGCGCAGTTGATCGGCGCCGCGCGGGCCTGGCTGCTGAAACGGCTTGAGGACTGGCATGAGGATGGCGATCTCAAGTTCGCGGAGGCTGTCGAGCAGATGGCCGAGAAGCTGATCGCCAGCAGCCGCGACCTGTCAACAGGCAAGCACGCGGCCCGCGTCTGAAGAAGACTCGTGAGTGGTTAGCAAGGTTAGAACACGGATAACCACTCACGAGGGTCTTTTTGGGTGCCCGGGTGGGACGGCGGGCCCACCCGGACAGCTCTTCTTTATGGGCACAGGTCCATGGGAAGTACGCCGTCACCTGTGATCGTGGTCTGGACACTGTGGATCGTCATCGGCTGGTCCGATGCGATCCGGAAGTCGGTTTGCTCGTTCTGCCGCTGGGCGAACTTCGCGTCGTTCACCGTGACGGTCATGGTCTTCCAGGTATTGGTGTTCTGGTTGACCACGTTGATCGCGCCCTTGTACGGGTGATCCACGGCGTCGTACTGCAACTGCCACCCGTGACTGCCGGAATCGAAGTACGTGACGTCGAAAGTCACCGTGAACGACCCATCGAACGCGAGCCGACGGTCGACCCGGAAGTACATGTTCAGGTTGTTGGGCACCCGCAGCACGGTCCGGCGCGCTTCCTTGCCGCCAACAGTCACCGGTGTGGTCACGCCGTCGCCCGCCAGTTCACGCTGAGCCAGTCCAAACTCGACATTGGTTGCACCGAGTGTGGTGCAGGCCTTGGCTGTCTTGCCCGGGCCGATCACCGCGACCGGGAAAGCCAGCTGTGGCAAGGCAACTCCGGACGTGCGCAGCGCGATCGGGATCGAACCAAAGCCTTGCTTGGCAGTGGCCGATGCGGACACCGTCACGTCGATCCGAGCAGTGCCGTCGGCCGCGACCGGAACGGTTCCCGAGCTCGGGGTGACGCTCAGCCCGTTGACCGGCTGCGCGACCCAGTTCACGGATTGCACCGAGATCGGCTTGGCAGGCTCAGCACCCGCGCCCACATCGAGGTTCAACGTGGCGGCAGTCTGGGCGCCCGCGGTCACCGTGGTCGAGTCCACGGTGAGTTCGACCGGCAGCACACCAGGCGGGAAGTCGAGCGGCCCGGTGTCATGCGACGGCGGGGGATTGTCGCGGCCCCAGGTACCGGGCGCGTCCGACAGCGTGAACTGGAGCACGTTGAAACCGCTCAGACCAGGCAGGTAAGTCTGCTGCGAAGGACGATTGTTCACGCTCAACGACCGGACGTACTTCCCTGGAGCCGCACCAGGTGCCTGGATGATGGTCACCCCACGCTGAGTGCGAATACGGACAGTCGAAAAGATCGGCGCGCTGATGGCTACTGTGGACGTTCCCGGTGTCGTCGGGTACAGGCCCATGGCCGACCAGACGTACCACGAACTCAACGCGCCAAGGTCGTCGTTGCCCGGTTCGCCGCCGGGAGAGTTCGAGTACATAGTGGTCAGCAGCTTGTGGACACGTTCTTGCGTCTTGTGTGGTGCCCCGGCGTACGTGTACAGCCACGGCACCAACATGTTGACTTCGTTGCCGGCCCAGTAGAACGGCCGGTTCGGGCCCGCGTTGGACTCGGCGAAGAACGCGTCCAGCCTGCGCTGCACGTTGTCCTGGCCGATCGCGGAAAACAGTCCGGCGATGTTGTGCGGAACCATCCACAGGTATTGGCCCGCGTTGCCTTCCTGGAACCCGGACTGGCCGAAGTTCGTCATCCCGGTGGTGACCGGGTTGCCAGCGGGGAACGCGCCGGTTTCGCCGCGTGGCTGGAGGTAGCCGGAGTGCACGTTGTAGAGGTTGGTCCAGTTATGTGACCTGGCAAGGTAATGGCGGTACTTGTCCTCGTCACCGAGTGCGCGTGCGAACTGGGCAAGGCTGAAGTCCGCGGAGGTGTACTCCAGGGTGGCCGAGGCGCCGTTGTTCACATCGGAGATGTCACTCTGCAAGGTGTTCGGGATGTAGCCACGGCTCTTGTAGTCGGCAAGGCCAGGGCGCTGCTCGTACCAGCCCTGACCGAGTTGATCGCGCGTCGGCACGACCTCAGCACCCTTGACCATCGCCGCCAGCGCGGCCTTGGTGTCGAAGTCGCGCGCGCCGAAAGCGTACGCGGAGGAAATCATTGGCACGGCAGCGTCGCCGTTCATCACGCCCGTGTATCCGTTGGCAACCGGCCACTTGGGCAGCCAGCCACCTTGCGCCGCGTTGTTGATGAGCGACTGCATCATGTCGCTCGATTCCTTGGGCGCGAGCAACGCCTGCAACTGGATCAGCGTGCGGTAGATGTCCCACCCGGAGAAGTTGGCGTACTGCACCTTTCCCGGCGCGGTGGTGTGCACCTTGTAGTCGAAGCCGATGTACTCGCCGTTGACGTCACTGAACACGTTGGGGTGCAGCAACGAGTGGTACAGCGCGGTGTAGAACTGGATCTGCCGGTCCTTTGTGCCGCCTTCAATCTCCACTTTGGACAAAAGGTTCTTCCACGCCGCTTTGGTCTGCGCCGCGACGGGATCGACGCCCCAGCCGGGGTTCTCGGCTCGCAGGTTCGCCCAGGCGTTGGCAACGCTGACGTAGCTGATCGCGACCTTCAGCCCCACTTGGGCCTGCTTCGTGGTGTCGAACGTGACCCAGGCGCCGGAACCTGGCCCCTCGGCCGCACCAGACCCAGGGGTGACTGTGTTGGCTTGCCAGGTCCCGTGCGAGGTGAACGGGCGATCGAAAACAGCGGCGTAGTAAAGAGTGTAGCTGTTCTGCTTGGCGCAGAAACGGCCGCTGCTGATCGAGCCGGAGAGGCGGTCCGGTCCTTGGATCGTCACGGTCGCGTTGCTGTTGCCGTTCTGTGACGACCCGGTCTTGAACAGGAAGTTCGATTGGGCGGACGCCGGGAAGCCGAACTGGCCGACGCCGGTCCGCTGCGTCGCGGCCACCTGGACGTCAACCTGCTCGAGTTTGGTCCGGTAATAGCCCGGTTTGGCTACCTCATCCGAGTGACTGAACGGCTTGGTGGTCCGCGCGGGCGCCCCGTCGATCGCGCCAACGGTCGGCAGAATTGGCAGGTCACCGTGGATTGGGCAGCCGACGCCGGACAGGTGCGTCAGGCTGAGGCCAGTGACCGCGGAGTCGTCGTAGTTGTATCCGCCGCCCGTCGGCCGGGAGGACGTTTCCGGGCTCCACGAAAGCATTCCGAACGGTGCCACGGCGCCGGGGAACGTGTTCACCGAGCCGACGAACTGGCCGCCTGTTCCTGTCCCGATGAATGGGTTGACCAGGTCGGTTGGGTCGGTGACCGGTTGCGCGGTCGCTGTGGGCATAGGGGAGACGCTAACAAGCGTCCCCGTGACAGCTGCTGTGAGAACGAGGCCTAACCGCCGGGCAAGTGCGCGCATGCGTGACTCCCGCAGGGCAGTGCTGACAACGTTGTCGTCGATCGGCGGGTAAGTTTAGGCGCTGTACTAATTGAGGGTCAAGGTGGGGCGAGTGAGGGGAAGTTTCGCGGCGGTGGATGCCGTGAAGGTGAGAAGACCTTCACGGCATAACTCAACGGGATGGCAAAGCTACGAGCTTGACCAAGTCCGCATCCGGGCCGCTTTCGAGCATCTCAAGGTCCACTATGGACAAAAAGCCACCTCATCAGCCACATTCGCCACAACAGCCCCACCTGTTACGGGACGGAATGCCGTGAAGGCCACCTTGACTGCACTCAACGCACTCAACTCGGCCCTCACACCCGCCCACCTCACGTAATGCCGTGCCCGCGCCATGACGGCCGATCCCCAGCGCCGACCTACCCGTGCAAACCATGAGTATTCGCAGGTCAGCGGTCCGTGCCCGGCTCGAGTCTCGGCCAAACTCCGAACCTCGAGTTCCTGGCATGGGCGTTAGCGCGAGGGCCTAGTTACTTGCGTTGAACGCCGTGAAGGTGACCTTCACGGCATAACTCGGGTGGCGATCAGGCCTGGCGGAACAGTTCGCGGGCGATGATCGTGCGCTGGATCTCCGAGGCGCCCTCGTAGATCCGTGGCGCGCGAACCTCGCGATACAGGTGTTCCAGCAGGTGCCCGCGCTGCAAAGCACGGGCACCGTGGATCTGCACAGCCGCATCCACCACGTACTGCGCGGTCTCGGTGGCGAAGAGTTTGGCCATGGCCGCGCGGCTGGCGATGTTGGACTCGCCCGCGTCGTAGGCCTGAGCCGCTGAATGCACCAGCAGTCGGGAAGCTTCGATACGAGTGGCCATCTCGGCCAGCGTGTGCGAGACGGTTTGCTGGTCCTTCAATGGGCCGCCGAACGCGATCCGGCTTCCGGCATGCGAAACGGCAGCGTCCAAAGCGGCCTGGGCCATCCCGACCGCGAACGCGCCGACGCTGGGGCGGAATAAGTCGAGGGTCCGCATCGCTACCCGGAACCCGCGGTTCTCCTCGCCGAGGAGTTCATCCGACGAGACGTAGACATCCTCGAACGTCAAGCGGCCAATAGGGTGCGGGCTGACCATGTCCAGGTGTTCACCGGACAATCCGGCCCGATCGCCGGGGACGACGAAAGCCGAAACGCCACGTGCCCCCAAGTCCGAGGTCCGGGCGAAGACCGAGTAGAAGTCCGCCTCGGGGGCATTGGAGATCCAGATCTTCTCGCCGGACAGCCGCCAGCCCGAGCCGTCACGGGTCGCCTGCAACTGCAGGGCCGCGGCGTCCGAGCCTGCCTCGGGCTCGGTCAAAGCGAAAGCCGCCACCGCGTCGCCAGCGGCCACAGCGGGAACCCACCGGGACACCTGACTGTCCAACCCGGACTGCAAGACCGGGTAAGTCCCCAAGCCTTGCAAAGCCAAGGCGGTCTCGGCCTCGGTGCTGACCGTGGCAAGGGCTTCACGCAACAGGCACAGGTCCATCGCGGCCGCGTCACGGGTTGGCTGCCCGGATTCCACGCCAGGGAACAGTCGGGCCAGCAAGCCCAACGAGCCCATGGCTTTGATCAGTTCACGGTTGACCGCGCCCGGCTTGCCCGCCTCGGCCAACGGCAGCAAGTGCTCGGTCGCCAACGCCTTGACGTCCATCGTCATCCCCTCCACCGGGCGTGCGAGGTCTGTGGCGTGCCGGACCGGATCAGGTCAAGGCGCGGTTTCGGCTCATCGATCCGGCCTGCTCGCGGTTTGCGGCTGCCCGCCTTGAACGGATCCGGCCACGAAACCCCGGTGTACTCCTGATCTGCCGCCGCATGCAATGTCCAGTGTGGATCATAGAGGTGTGTACGGCCCAAGGCGCAAAGATCGGCGCGGCCAGCGAGGATGATCGAGTTCACGTCGTCATAGGACGAGATCGCGCCAACAGCGATCACCGCGACACCGTACTTCTGGCCGATCTCATTGCGGATCCGGTCGGCATAAGGCGTCTGGTAACTGCGCCCATATGCGGGTTTTTCCTCGCTGACGACCTGCCCGGTCGACACGTCGAGGCCATCCACCCCGTGCTCGGCGAACGCACGCGCGATCTCCACCGATTCCTCAGCGTCGATCCCGCCCTCACACCAGTCGGTCGCCGAGATCCGCACGGTCATCGCATGCGGCCACACGGCCCGGATAGCGTCGAACACTTCGAGGGGATAGCGAAGCCGATTCTCAAACGAGCCGCCGTATTGGTCCGTGCGCTTGTTGGTCAAGGGCGACAGGAAAGACGACAGCAGATATCCGTGCGCGTAGTGCACTTCGAGCAGATCGAACCCGCATCGCACAGCCGCTTGCGCGGTCGCGACGAACTCGGCCTTGATCGAGGCCATCTCGTCAACGGAAAGCTCCCGAGGAGTCTGGTTGACCGCGGAGTACGGGATCGCGGACGGTGCGCACACCTCCCAGTTGCCCGACGGCAAGGGCTGGTCGATGCCTTCCCACATCAGCTTGGTCGAGCCCTTGCGGCCGGAGTGTCCGATCTGGATCCCGATCTTCGCGTCCGAGTGCGTGTGGACGAAGTCGACGATCCGTTTCCACGACGCTTCATGCTCGGGCTTGTACATTCCCGAACAGCCGGGTGTGATCCGGCCGGTCTCGGACACGCACACCATCTCGGTCATCACCAGGCCAGCGCCGCCCATGGCCTTGCTTCCCAAGTGGACAAGGTGGAAGTCGCCGGGGTCGCCGTCGACCGCGCGGTACATGTCCATAGGAGACATGATGACCCGGTTCTTCAACGAAAGGTCGCCGATCTTGTACGGCTGGAACATCGGCGGCCGGACATCCGAGAAGTCCCGCGCGAACCACGTGTCCATGTCCGCGACGAACTCCGGGTCCCGCAAACGAAGATTGTCATACGTGACACGGCGGCTGCGCGTGATGATGTTGAACGCGAACTGATGCGGGTCCTGATCGGTGTACTGGCCGATGTTCTCGAACCACTCCAGGCTGGCCTGTGCGGCACGCTGAGTCGACGTCACAACCTGACGCCGTTCCTCCTCATACGCCGCAAGAGCCGTGTCCACATCAGGCTGTTCGTATAGACAAGCGGCCAAGGACAGGGCGTCTTCCATGGCGAGCTTCGTGCCAGAGCCGATGGAGAAGTGCGCCGTGTGGGCCGCGTCGCCAAGTAGCACAACGTTTTCGTGACGCCAGGTCGCGCAGCGGATCGTGGTGAAGTTCGTCCACTTCGAATTGTTCCCGACGATCGAGTGCCCGCCGAGCACGTCCGCGCAGATCTCCCGGATCTTGGCAAGCGACTCTTCGTCGTTCTGGCCGGGTAGAAGCCCTTGTGGCGCGGTGAAACCGGCACGCTCCCAGACGTCGTCGTGCATTTCGAGGATGAACGTGCTGGCCTCGCGGCTGTACGGATAGCCGTGCACCTGCATGACCCCGGCCGGGGTGTCAAGGATGTAGAACTTGAAGGCGTCGAACACCAAGTCCGTGCCGAGCCAGATGTACTTGCAGCGCCGGGTTTCCACGGTCGGCTGGAAAGTCGAGGCGTGCCGGTTGCGGAACGCGGAGTTGGCACCGTCGGAGGCGACAATCAGGTCGTAGCCGGAAAGATCGGCGGGGACCTCGGTGCGGAAGTGGATCGTGACGCCGAGATCGAGGCAGCGCTGCTGCAGGATGTTCAGCAGACGACGCCTGCTCATCGCGGCGAAGCCGTGCCCGCCCGAGGTGAACGTCGTGCCGCGGTAGTGCACGTCGATGTCATCCCATTGGGCGAACTCGGTGCTCATCTGGCCGAAGATCGTGGTGTCGGCGTGCTCGATCCCGCCGAGTGTCTCGTCGGAGAACACCACGCCGAAGCCGAACGTGTCGTCCGGGGCGTTGCGCTCCCACACCGTGATCTCGTGGCTGGGGTTGAGGGCCTTGGTCAGGGCGGCGAAGTAGAGCCCGCCGGGTCCGCCGCCCGCTATCGCGATCCGCACGCTCGCCCACCTCTTCTGTCGTGAGCCTTACGACCGTCAAGGATACAACATATAGCGTTCTGTTGACGACCGTTACGAAAATCTGACAAGCTGGCTCGGTGACGATAAGGAATTGCCTGGTCACGGGCGCAAGCCGGGGTATCGGCAGTGTGATCGCGGGCAGGTTGTCCGCCGCCGGTCACCGGGTCGCGCTCACCGCCCGCAGCGCGGACCAGCTCGCCGAGGTGGCGGAGAAGCTGCCAGGGCCATCATTGTGCCTTCCCGCCGACGTGACCGACGCGGCCGCCATCCAGAACGTGTTCTCGACCGTAGAAGACACGTGGGGGCCGGTGGAAGTCCTTGTCCTGAACGCGGGCGCGGCGGTGGCGAAGCCGATCGCCAAGCTGACCGACGAGGACTGGCAAGGCCAGCTCGACCTCAACCTCACCGCGCCCTTCGTGGCGATGCGCCGCGCGATCCCGGCGATGACCAGCAACGGCTGGGGACGGATCGTCGTCATCGCCTCGATCGCGGGCCGTGAAGGCGAGCCGAACCTTGCCGCGTACACCGCGAGCAAGCACGGTGTGATCGGCCTTGTCCGTACCGCGGCTGCCGAGGTGGCCAAGCGCGGAGTGACAGTCAACGCCGTTTGTCCTGGTTACGTGGATACGCCCATGACCGACGGCTGGGTCGAGCGGATCGCGGAGCGAACCGGCCGCCCGCAGGACGAGATCCGGACGGCGCTGGAGCGCAAGCAGCCGATCCACCGGCTGATCACCGCGCAGGAGGTCGCTGACGTGGTCGACCTGTGCGTCGGCAGCGGTGCCATCACCGGTCAGGCCATCAACGTCGACGGTGGTGCGGTGCAGTCATGATCGAACGAGTCAACCCGGCCGAGCTCGGCAAACCGTCAGGGTTCTCGCACGCGGTCGCCGTGAACACCGCCGACGCCGAGCGAATCGTCTTTCTCGCAGGTCAAACCGCCCTCAACATCGAGAACAAGATCGTTGGCGACGGCGTGGTCGAGCAGTTCGAGAAGGCACTGGGCAACCTCATCGCGGCCCTGCGCGGGGCAGGCGGCGAGCCGGAGGATTTGGTCAGCGTCACGATCTACATCGTGGACATGGAGGACTACAAGGCGCATGCCCGCGAGATTGGGCGCGTCTGGCGCACGTTGGTCGGCACCGAGTACCCGGCAATGGCGGGCATTGGCGTGAGCCGGTTGTGGGACGTCGAGGCGCTCGTCGAAGTCCAGGGGTACGCAGCTATTAGGACGACCCGAAGCACACAAACGGCATCAGCGGCTGAATGAGCGTGGCATCGGCCAACGTACGTGCTGGCCGATACCCTTGGCGCAACCCTCGGTGATACGCGGCCATCACGTCGACAGCGGCGCCGTCATCCACCGAGGCCACACTGGACAATACTGTTTTGGTTCCGCTGTAAAGCAAAGCGGCCGTGAACCCCAGGATCTCGTCGCCGTTGCGCACGACGGTCTGCCCGACATCGCACGACGACAGCACAACGTGCGCCGGCGCCGACCGAAGCTGGTGGATGTCGTACGCCATCATCGGGCCATCGCATGATGGTGACTGACTCACTGTCGAAAGTGATCAGCCTTGGCCGCTCGTCAACGCGTACCGCCGCCGGTTCGCGCGCCTCGGTCGCCTGCATCACCTCGACGTCCGTGGTATCGAGTTCGATCGCGAACTTGACCCGGGCGAGCAGATCGTCGGGCATGGGATCGAACCGGCGCCACAGCTCGCCGACACCGGCGAGTATCGCGTGATCCCGCTCGTCGAGCGGCTCGTCCGGGGAAGTCATCGCTAGCTCTCCTCGGCGAAGTCAGCGGACAACGCGTCCCGCAGCTTGGCGAGACACCGGCCCCTGGTCGGACCGATGCTGCCCCTTGGCATCCCGAGTGCGGCACTGACGGTGTCGTAGTCGGGCCTGCGGGTGAAGGCGATGATTCGGAGCAACTGCTGGCACCTGTCCGACAAGGTGCCGACTGCCAGCCACAACTGGCGCGTGTGTTCGATCTCAACTCGCCGTTCCTCCGGCGTCGGGCCGAGGTCGGGCAGTTCGGCGAACATCACGTCCTTGGCAGGTACCTCCATCCGGGTGGCGTTGCGCACGCGCCAGGCTTCACGCCTGGTCACGGTGACAAGCCAGCTGGTCAGTGCCATCGGGCTGCGGATCTCCGCCACCGCGCCGAGCAGTTTGAGCCATGCGGTCTGGACGATGTCGCTGCTGGCGTCACGGTCAAATCCTTGTGCCCGTGCGACTTGCCACAACAACGGCGTCAATTCGTCGACCAGGTCGGCAAGACTGGCCTGGTCGCCGCGACGCGCGGCTTCCAGCAAATCGGCCATTCTGGCGTGATGCAAGGAGGTATCGGGCATCTCATCCGCCAGCTCTCGTCAACGCGGCCCGCGCCCGTTTGACGGCGACCTCGCGGTCCACAGTCTTCAGTGCGAGGGCGGGATCATCGGTGGAACACGTGATCATGGCGGCGGTGATTTCCGCGGCGGCGAGGGGAGCGGCGAAGGATGTGCCGTCCCAGACGGCGAATCCGGCGCGGTAGTCGTCCGGGTCCAACGCGCTGCGGCCGTCGACGGGCACCATGCTCGCGCTGACCGAGCCTTGCACGTCGATCGGGAACGTGCTCACCACACCGGCGCCGGTCGCCCATGCGCGAACCCATGGCGCCTCATTGCTGAACAATGCCCGTGTGGTGCTTGGATTCAACGCGCCGACGCTGATCACCTGGGGTGCGACATCCGGGGTGGTTGGCCGTTCGGCGAGCGCGGCTGGATAGAACCGCCTGCTGGTGGCCTCGTTGCCCGCCGCGGCGACCACGAGCACGCCGAGTTCACGCAACCTGTCGATTGCTTCGGCGGTCAATCCGGTGAACGAGCTCGTCGACCCGGCTTCGTCGAAGTACCCAAGGGACAACGAGACCACGTCGATCATTCGCTCTGGATCGTTCTCCTGTGCGTCTTGTACTCGCAAGATCAAGCTCCACAAGGCAAGCAGAACATCGCTTTCGTACACGATGCCGTCGCTGTGCAGGACCCGGACCGCGAGGACGTTCGCGTCCGGCGCGGATTGCCGGATGATCCCAGCGATGAATGTGCCGTGCCCGGTGTCCCGATCCAGGTTGCCCACCAAGGGGTTGTCGGTGACGGGCGCGTCCCAGAAGTCGGTCAGGATCCGGGTCGGTGTCGTCAGAGCGGCTTCTTCGCCTTGCTCGCGGATCGCGTCCTGCAGTTCGGGGAAGACGTTGAGGAACCCGGTCGGCGGAGCCGTGCGGTCGGGCAAGTCGAACCACGGATGCGGGCCGACTCCCGTGTCCAGAACCGCGACAACAGGCCGCCGATCGAACACGTGGCTTCGAGGTGGCGGGGGAGCGGCCAACGATACCGGGATACGTCCGGTCGTGCCGCCGCGTGCGTAGCCAGCGTCGCTCGTTTCCCAAGGCGCGCCACCGATTCCGCTGGCTTCCCATGGCGCGCCGCCAATGTCGACGGAACCGACGAGTAGATGGTCGACCGAGATGCGGTCCACGAAGTCCTTACGCAGCCTGCCGTTCAACGCGGCCACTCGCAGTTCCTGCAATGCCAGCCAGCAGTCGACCTGGGTTGGTTTCGTTGTTCGGCCGATCGCACGTAAGGACACTGGGCGGGGCAGTCGGTACAGGCGTTCGGTGTATTGGTTCTGGTGCCTCGGGGTGATCAGTTCCAGGTCGACCCGGTTCAGCACTTCGTTGAAGGCGACGGTGTTTCGGGCATCACGGATGATGTCGTTGGGGATCAGCATCGAGCCAGCTCGGTACACAGTGGACCTTGGCGGCGGGTAGGGGCCGCCCGCGACCAACGCGTTGACGGGGTTCAGCACGCGAGCGCCGTGCCTTTCCAACAGGTTCTGGGGAATCTCCGGGACCGCGCTGCGATCGTCATCGCCGTAGGGCTTGATTGGCTTCTTGACGAACTTGACCACCATTCGCTCTCCCCTTCGGGTCGCTCTGGTACCACAGGTGCGCCTTACCTGCGTGTCAGATACGTCCCACGGGGTCACGAAGACGTTACGGCGTGCCTTTCGGCCGGGGTGGCCAGTTGCGCCTGAAGGGTGAAGAACAGATCGGCCGCCTTGATCCCCGCCCAGTCAGCGGGCAGCAGTTCGGCGGGCAGGCCCGGGTCCAGATAGGGCAGTCGACGCCAATCGGTTAGCAGGCGTACATATTTGACGAACGCCTCGCGGTCATCGCTCGCGCGCTCGGCCTCGTGCGACTGGACGAACTCGTTGTACAGGCTTTCCAGTTGGTCGAGATCCCACCAGCGGCGGACCTTCTCGGCAAGGTCACCGAAGGCAAGGTGCTTGCTGTGAAAGAGGTCCGCGTACCCGCTGAGGTCCAGGCGCCGCAACATGTCCTCGGTTGCGTCGGACAGGTGCGCGGGCGCGATCCAGACCCCAGGGGCCGTGGTTCCGAAGCCAAGACGGGTGAGCTGCGAGCGCAGCAGGTGGCGTTTGTAGCGTTCGGACTCGGGGACGGAGAAGACCGCGAGCAGCCAGCCGTCGGCGAGAGTGGCTCGTTCCTGCCGGAAGATCCGCCGGTCGCCTTCCTTGAGGATCGCGAGGCCTTCGTCGGACAGCTCGTACCCGGCCGCCCCGTTCTGCCGCTGGGCCTGCAGCATGCCCCTGCGCTTGAGCCGAGAGATGGACGAGCGGACCGCCGCCTGGTCAACGCCAAGATCGGCCATCAGGCTGATCAACTTGGCCACCGACATCCAGCCGCCAGCTCCGCGCGCGTACAAGCCGTACACGGTCACGATGAGGTGCCGCGGCTGCGCAGTTTCCATGGCGACCGTCACGTACCGACAATAGCCGCCCGCCCACCCCCGCCGTGTCCACCGTTCCTGAAGGCCGTGTCCACCATTGCGGAACACCGTGTTGACCGTTGCTTGCGGGCTTTACCGTGGGATGGGGATCGTCGGATCGCGGTCTTTGGGGTAGCCGATCTGCTCGGCCAGGTCGTTGGGCAGGGATGCCCGGTCGAGGCCGACGCGCAGCAGCAGCTCACGGACTTGCTGGGGTTTCGCGCGGGTCAGGATGTCCACTATGCCCGCGCGCAGCCGGGTGAAGCGCCGGACGAACTGCTGCACGTCCTGGTCACGCCCAGCCCGGATGGCCTCCCAGCTCTCCTTGTGGGCACGTGCCCAGGTGGTCAGCTGGACCAGGTCGAACAGGGTCGTGCCGCTGCTCTCGCGCTTGATGTCCACGAACTCGCTGCCGTCAAGCACCGGGTGGGGCCAGCTCAGGTGGTAGTCCGCGCCGGACTTCGTGGCATAGGCCCAGAGGAAGACTTGGCGGTTTTCGGCCATCGTTCGGACCACGATCGAGCCGTCGGGCAGGTCGTAGGCCGAGGCGATGTCGGTGGCCGCCTCGATCACGGTGGCCGCGCGCTGCCCCTCGGCCAGCAGCACGTGTCCGCACCAGCCCTGTGGGGTGATCAACGGGTCGAGATCCGAGCCAGGCAGTGGCCCATCCGTACCAGCGATTCGCTCGATCCAGACTGTCCGCAACGCTTCACAGTCCCGCAGGTACGCGCTGTCTTCCACCACCCTCATTATGCCGGTCGGGCTGGTGGGGGCAGATGTGCGGTGTCCGGAAAGATCGACAATGCCCGGAGTGCCGTGCCGATTTCCATGATGTCCGCCGGATCGGTCAAGGTCCGGCCCAGTTCGTCGGTGATGCGTTTGAGGCGGTGGCGGATCGTGTTGGGGTGGCAGAACATCCGCTGCGCGGTCAGCTTGGTCGAACCTTGGCCCTCGAACCAGGCACGTAACGTCAGCAGCAGCACATTGCGTTCCTCGCCAGGAAGATCCAGCAGCGGCCGGAGTACCTGGTGCGCCAGCTGGACCGAGGCTTCCGGCGCACTGGCCACGAGCCCGGCCAGCGGGGAATCGTTGAACTGCACCATGCTCGCCGTGCCCGGGGCCAGGCTGGAGAGCGCGACCCTGGCCAGGTGCAGGGCTCGCGCGGTGTTGCCGAGTCCGGTGTAGACCGGGCTGACGCCAACGCGCCCGGAGATGTCCTCGCTGACCAGGTCCACGATCGCGGCCGAGGCGTCTGGGTGCCGCAGCGATACGACGCCTACCTGCAGATCCGGGGTCAGCCGCCACGCCGAGGCGAGGCAGCGTTCCCGTAATCGAGACTCGATGCGCGGCAACGCCTCCTGGCCGACAACCGGGGTTTCGGCAGCCACCACCACGAACGTGCCGTCCAGCGACAGGTCCAGGACGCGCGCGATGTCCCACAGCGAGCCCTCCGAGCCTCCCGCGAACAACGCCTCGACCAATGCGGAGCGCCGGGTTTGGTGCGCCAGCATCATCGATGCCGTCGTGTCCCGATAGGACGTGGTCAACGCTTCAGCGTAGTCGTCCATCAATGCCCAGATCGCTGTGGTGACCGCGATGAGTTCGGCGGTGTCACGGGTCATTTCGGTGAATTCGAGCCAGACCTGGGTGAGCCCGATGCGGTAGGCGCGCAACAACTCCGGCAGGGGAGCGCCTTGTTCCGCACGGGCTCGCCCAGTCGCCGTGGCCTGCGACGTGTCCGGCGGCTCGACGCCGCGCAATGTCCGCATCACCACGGCGATGTTCACCGTGACCGACCGGGTCAGCTCGTCGTGCGAGACGAACTCGGCCCGGCCGTACACCGGCATTTCCTCGATGATCTGGGCGACGGTGTTCTTGATCATCTCCGGCTTGCGCCGCTCGGCCGCGTCCGCGAGCCGGGCGAGCACCGGTTGGGTGTCCACGAAGTGCATCGACGCTCCACACTGAGCCTCTAAGCAGGGGGCCTCTAAGCAGGGTTAGTGGACGATAACACCACCGTTCAGTCCAACGCGTTACATCTTTTGGGCGGCTTTCTTGATGGCCTGGCGGATCCGGAAGTACGTGCCGCACCGGCAGACGTTCTCGATCTTGTCGATGTCCGCGTCGGTCGGGTTGGCCGTACGTTTGAGCAACGCCACCGCGGCCATGATCTGCCCTGGCTGGCAGTAACCGCATTGCGCAACGTCCTGCTCAAGCCACGCTTCCTGCACCGGATGCAGGTCATCGCCGTCCGCGAGGCCTTCGATCGTGGTCACTTCCTTGCCCGCGCATTGTGAAACCGGGGTGACACACGGCTGGATCTCCTTGCCCGCGAGGTGACTCGTGCAGGCGTGGCAGACACCGATGCCACAGCCGAACTTCGGTCCCTTCACGTCGAGCTTGTCCCGCAACACCCACAGCAGCGGCATGTCCGCGGGCACGTCGACGCTGACCGGGTTCCCGTTGACGGAGAACGTGTATTTCGGCACTGTTTTCTCCTAGCGGGGGAACGGGTCGAAGTCGACGGGGAAATTGATCGGGAAGCTGCGCGGCTTGATCCCGGTCGCACGGGCGTAGGCGTTGGCGATCGCCCCCACTGCCGCTGGCACGCCGAGTTCGCCGCAGCCGCCCGGTTCGCCGTTGGCGGGCATGACGTGGATCTCCACCTGTGGCGGCGAGTTGCGTTGCCTCGCGTAGTGGAACTGTGAGTAACTGCCTTCCAGCGGCAGGCCTTTCTCGATGTGCAGGCCCGCACGCAGCGTCGTGGAGATCGCGTCGGTCAGCCCGCCGAGCATTTGTGCCTGTACGCCAAGAGGATTGATCGGCCTGCCGACGTCGACCGCGATCACGGCCTTGGTCACCCTGGGATTCTTGGGATCCCGTGCGTCCATTTCGACCAGACACGCCGTACACGACTTGTACTCGTCATGGAACGCCACGCCCTGGGCATAGCCTTTCGGCATGGTCCGGCCCCAGTTGCCCGCCGACGCGACCTTGTCGAGCACCGCGCGTTGCCGGTCGGTTTTGAGGGTTTCCCGCCTGAACGCCACCGGGTCCTTGCCGAGTTTCGCGGCGATCTCGTCGACCATGATCTCCTCGGCACCCCTCGTGTTGGCCGAGTAGACCGACCGCCAGCTGCCGGTGTGCATCCGCAGCGGAACTTCGTTGAGCAGCTGCGTGCACACGCCGAAGTGGTACGGGACCTTGACGGTTGTGAGGAACACCGTCTGCGCGAAGCTGAGGTTGCCGCCGACCGGCAGATGCGCGGCCGTCGCAGTCAGGATTTCGCCTAGGCCGTGCCGGAAGTCGGTTTCCACCGAGGCAACGCGGTGCTCGAACGTCAGCACCTGGCCGAGGGCGAACGTCGCGCGGATTTTGTGGTGGCTTGCCGCGCGGGCGCGACCGTGGCGCAAGTCGTCGGTCCGGGTCCACATCAGTTTTACCGGGCGGCGCATGGCCTTCGAGATCTGCGCGGCCTCCAGCGCGCCGTCGAAGAACAGCCGCCTGCCGAACGACCCGCCACCTTGCGTGACGTGCACTGTGACTTTGTCCTGCGGCAGGCCAAGGGTGGCCGCGATGGTCTGCTTGGCCACGATCGGCGACTTCAGGCCCGCCCAGATCTCCGCGCGGTCGGCTTTCACGTCAGCGATCGCGGAGTTGGTTTCCAACGGCGCATGGCTGACGAACGCGAAGTCGAACTCGCCGTCGACGTGCTGCGTCAACAGTGGCGGAACCACGAACGGCAGCGCCGCCGAGCGGAGCTTGGCCTTGATGTCCTTGTCGGACAAGGCATCGATCGTGCCTGGATTCCAGGTCACCTTGAGGGCGTCCTTGGCGGCGATGGCTTGGCCGAACGTCTCGGCCATTACCGCGACACCCGTTGGTACGACAGCGATCGCGAGCACACCGGGCATGGACTTGGCGACGGAGTCGTCGACCGACTTGACCGACCCGTTGATCGTCGGAGGCCTGCGCACGACCACTGGCATCGCCCCGGGCACGTCAAGGTCCAATGTGTACTTCATCTGCCCGGTGACCATCGCCCGAGCGTCTATTCTGGACTGAGCCGTGCCGACAACCCGGTGCTCTGACTCGGGTTTCGGTGTGGTGGAGCCGATAGCGGTCAGGGTCGCGGCGATCTTGGTGAGCGTGCCGAACGAAAGCGTCCGGCCATCAGGTGCGACAACCTTCCCGGACCTGGTGGACAGCTTCTCAGGCGCGAGATTCCATTGCTTGCCAGCGGCCGCGACGAGCCGCGCGCGTGCGGTCGCCGCGGTGCGCCGGACCGGGTCGTACACCGAACGGATCGTGTTCGAACCGCCAGTGAGCTGGTTGAACAGCAACTCGGCGCGCGCGTCCGCCAACGATACGCGCACCTGGGAGACCGGTAGATCCATCTCTTCGGCGACCAGCATCGCGGTCGCCGTCGTGATGCCCTGGCCGACTTCGGACCTTGGCAGCTGGAACTCGACCGTGCCGTCCGGATTCACTTCGAGGACAAGCATGTTCGCCGTCGGCGCGCCGGCGAGGATGAGGATCTCACCGAGATCCGCGAGTTCCGCTGGCGCGGGCAGGCTCGGCAAAGCGTCAGCGGACAGGTTCGTCGCGACTGTCAGGGTTGGTGCGGCGACCAGGAACGTCAGGAATCCGCGCCGGGTGGTGGGAGTGGCCATCGGGGCCCCTTTCCGGGGTGGGAACCGAGGTCACAGTAAGTACCGATATGCGCCGATTCAACGTTCCGTAGTCGTGTCACGCTATTTGTGTGACGACGTGACAGTTGCGGGCCTGGGAAATGTGGCCAGCCACAGTCACGAGGCTTCGAAGCGGATGTCGTGCACCGCGTCCGGCGCGTGGAACTTCAGCAGCGACAAGCCTTCCTTGGGCAGCGCGGTGACCAGGTGGATCGTCGACCGCATCAAGGCCAGCCGTAGCACTTCGTCGTTGCCGAGCATGCCGGACAACGCGTACGGGTCGAAGTCGATCAGCCGGCTCCGTAAGCCGGGGTACCAGCTGTGCGTCGTCTGGGCTTGCAGACCGATCAAGTGCTCGATCGCGGCGGAGATCGGCATGTCCGAGCGGTCGAGGAGAAGCTGACGGGCCAGCGTGGCGCGGTTGAGGGCCTTACGGGTGAGCTTCATAGCACGAACACTATGGCCAATAACGGACAGGTCCTGGCCTCAATTCGGCGGGGATGGTAGACACTGTCTACCTGAATTCGAGGTTACAGGGGCGTGAATGAGATACCAACGCTTTGTCGCCATCGGTGACAGCTGCACCGAGGGTCTTGACGACCCGTACCCGGGCGGTGCGGTGTACCGCGGCTGGGCCGACCTGGTCGCGCAACGACTGGCTTGCGACAACCCGGACTTCCGGTACGCCAACCTCGGCATCCGAGGCCGGCGGCTCGACCAGATGATTGTGGAGCAGATCCCTGCGGCCATGTCGCTGAACCCCGACCTGGTCGCCCTCTTCGGTGGTGGTAACGACATCATGTCGGGCGGCTACTCGGAGCGCGTCGTGGCTCGTCGAGTGGACAAGGCGGTCCGGGCCCTGACCGAGCTGGCGCCGACCGTCGTCGTGTTCACGCTGAGCGACATCTCCAGCCGCATGCCGTTCGGCTGGCGCATGGGCCCGCGTATCGAAGCCCTCAACGCCGCCATCCGCGAGGCTGCCGTGAGTTATGGCGCGGTCCTCGTCGACCTGTGGGGCGATCATGCCGCTGGAGACTCGCGGTACTTCGGGCCCGACCGCCTGCACTTGGCCGAGACCGGCCATCGCCGTCTGGCCGCGCACCTGCTTCGCAGCTTGGACGTTGCTTACGAGCCTTCGTGGCTGGAACCGCTTCCCGGCGTGCCCGCGCCCCCGAGCATGGTGTCCAACGCCCGCTGGGTCGTCCAGCAGGTCTGGCCCCTGGTGCGGGGACGGATTCGTAACCGTTTGATCGGCCGACAGCCAGGCGATGGCGTCCTGCCGAAGCGCCCGCACTTGCTCCCGGTAACCGAGTTGCTGCCTGTGCCCGGCAACGCGTGAGCACCCGCAAGCGCCTGGTCGATTGTGCGCTTGAGGTGCTCGCTCACGACGGCGTTGACGCGGTGACCGTGCGCCGTGTCGCACGCGACGCAGGCATCTCGCACGGCGCACCCTTACGGCACTTCCCGAACCGCGCAGCCCTGTTGTCGGCCGTGGCATCAACTGGGTACGCCTCGCTCGCACAGCGGCTGCGCGAGGCCGAGCAGCTGACCGCCGCGTGCGAGTCCTATGTGGACTTCGCTCGAGGCGGCCCCGCGTTGTTCGAGTTGATGTTCCGCCAGGACATGGCGCCACTCGGCACTGAGGTGTTCGAGCAGTTCCGTCGCCTTGTCCCAGGTTCCGAGCTGCAAGCGGCTTCGTTGTGGGCGGCGTTGCGCGGGTTGGCTTTGCTGCCCGACGCTTACGCCGTCCTTGCCGTCACCTTGGAGCCTTACGTCCGGTAGTACTGGAAACCCGCCGAGCTCTGCGCGACCGGCATCAGCTCGATGAGGTTGATGTTCACGTGAGCCGGTTGCGCGGCCGCCCAGTGCACAGACTCGGCGACATCGTCGGCGGTCAACGGCTGCAGGCCCTTGTACACCGCATCGGCCTTCTCCTGATCGCCGGAGAACCGGACCGTGGAGAACTCCGTCCCGCCGACCATGCCCGGGTCGATGCACGTCACGCGCACGCCGGTGCCATGCAGATCGCTGCGCAGCCCCAGGCTGAACTGCTGCACGAACGCCTTGGTCCCGCCATAGACATTCCCGCCAGGGTAGGGGTACGAACCCGCGACCGACCCAATGTTGATCACGTGGCCACGGCCGCGTTCCACCATGCCCGGCAGCACCGCGCGCGTGCACGTGGCGAGTCCCTTGCAGTTGGTGTCGATCATGCGGTCCCATTCGTCCTGGTCCGCGCGCTGCGCCGGTTCGATCCCCAGCGCCAGACCCGCGTTGTTGACCAGCACGTCCACATCCCGGAACGCGGACGGGAGGTTGTCCACCGCCGCATAGACCGCCGCCCGGTCGGTCACGTCAAGCTCAAGTGGCAGAACCCGGTCGCCGAGCTCGTCGGCGAGTTCGTTGAGCTTGTCGACCCGCCGGGCCGAAGCGATGACGTGTGCGCCTTCCATCGCGAACCGCCGGGCAATAGCCGCGCCGAACCCGGTGCTGGCTCCCGTCACGAACACGATCATGTCTTTGCTCATACCCATACCGTATTAAGAAGTCGTTCGAATGCCGCGTTGAACTCCACTGGCCGTTCCAAATTGGGCATATGGGCAGCGCCCTCGATCACGGCAAGCTCGGCCCCGGGAATCAACGCCTGCATCCGCTCCGCCACGGCGACTGGCGTGTACTCGTCCAGTTCCCCAACCGCGACAAGCGTTGGCACAGTGATAGTCCGAAGCAAATCGGTGTAATCCGGTCGTTCCGCGCGCCCTCTCAACGCGGCGGCCGCGCCTGCGGGCGGCGCCTTCTTCATCATCCGCATCACGTGCGCGGAGTCGTTGCCCTTCGCGACCATCTTCCACTGAACCTCGGTGGCATACGGCTCCATGCCCTCGCCTTCGAGCCGGTCAGCCATGGTGTTGCGCGCTGTGACGCCTTCGGGTGTTTCGGCGCCAGGAAAGGTGTCCGCGAGCAGCAAACCCGCGACGCGTTCGGGAAACTGCCGGTAGAAGTCCATCACGATCTGCCCGCCCATGGACAGTCCACCGAGGACGAACTCGTCGACCTTGAGCTCGTCGAGCACCAGCCCGGCGACCTCCTTGGCGAACGCATCCAGTGGCGTCTTGCCGGGGATGACGGGGCTCTGCCCGTACCCCCGAAGATCGGGGACGATCAAACGGTAGCTGTCGCTGAACCGCTCGACCTGAGGCCGCCACATGGACCGGTCGAACGGATGACCGTGGATGAGCACGATCGGATGGCCGGAGCCGACATCGTCATAGCTGAGCACGGGTTTCACGCTAACCACGGCTCGTGTCTCGGTGCAATAGAAACATTGCTCTCGGTGCAATATGGTGCAATGGTGGATTACCTCCGGATAGCCGACAAGCTTGCCGCGGCCATTGCGTCAGGCACGCTGAAGCCGGGCGATCAGCTCCCGCCCCAGCGGCAGCTGGCCCGCAAGTACCGCATCGCCAACTCGACGGTCACCCGGGTGTACACCGAGCTCCGGCGCCGCGGCCTGGTGGTCGGCGAGACGGGCCGGGGGACATTCGTGCGGGCTGCCACGCCTGTGGGCGATGCGTTGACGGAGCCTGCACTAGCCACAGTGGACATGGAGCTGAACTTCTCCGTGTTGCCAGGGCAAGCCGCTATGCAGTCGGCGAGTCTGGCGGGTTTGATGCGCTCGGACGTGCTGACGGAGGCACTGATGCCAACGGCCGTCACGGGTAGTTCCGCTTTGCGTTCGGCGGCTACGCGGATGATGACCCGGGGCGGTTGGAGCCCTTCGAATGTGGTGTTCGCAGGCAATGGCAGGCAGGCAATCTCGGTGGCGCTGGAGGTATTGGTCCCTACTGGTGGCCGTCTAGGAGTCGAGCCTCTCACTTACCCTGTGGTGAAAGGGATCGCGGCTCGCCGTGGCATCACTTTGGTTCCGTTGCCGATGGATTCGGATGGCCTTGCCGTACAGGACCTGACGGGAGTGGATGCGGTCTACTTCCAGCCAACCTTGCACAACCCGTTGGGTGTCACGATGTCTGCCGCGCGCCGAGCGTCGTTGGCCGCAATGCTTGAGAAGGCAGGCATCTACGCGATCGAGGACAACATCTACGGCTTCCTGGCCGACGACCTCCCGCCCATCGGGCGAACCATCGTTGTGGACAGCCTGTCCAAACGGCTTGCCCCGGGGTTGACTGTTGGTTTCATCGCGCCACCACCCGAGTTGACCGACCGTGTCGTGGCCGCAGTGCGGACCACAGGCCTTGCGGCCCAACACTTCGCCATAGAAGCCGCAACCCGCTGGCTCACGGATGGCTTGGTAGACCAGATCTGCTCGGCGAAACGTGCCGACGCCGCAACCCGTCAGGAAATCGCCCGCGAATACCTGCCGGTGACAGGAGACCCACGCGCCTACCACTGCTGGTGGGAACTTCCAGACCCATGGCGCGCAGAGACTTTCGTGGCAGCCGCGGCCCGCCAAGGCATCGCGATAGCCCCAGCCGCAGCCTTCGCGGTGCTGCCCGGCCACTCCCGCAACGCGGTCCGCCTGTCATTGTCCGCTCCTCCATTGGAAACCCTGCGCACAGCATTAGGCACCCTCGCACGGCTCGCAGCGAGTACCCCTTACGAAGCTCTGGATTCCTGACGGTGTAAGAGGTTCCGCCGTGGCTTCCGCTCAGGATCCACGAAGTCCGGCGGAATGAACCAGGCGACGTCGTCTTTGAGCTCGACTTTCCAGTCGCTTCGGTGCATCAATCTGTGGTGACGCCCGCAGAGCAGCACGAGGTTGTCGACGGCGGTAGGCCTGCCGTGTTGCCATTCCACTATATGGTGCCCGTGGGACACACTCGCTGGTCGTTCGCAGGTGGGGAAGGTACATCCGCGATCGCGAAGGACCAAGGCCCGCCGGATGTGCGCGGGGATGGTGTATGCGGGGACGGCGATGTCGAGTGGCTTGGATGCGCCGCCCATCACGGCAGGCAGAACGTGGGCATCGCAGCAGATTCGTCGCGCGTCGGCGGTGGTCAGTTGGGTTCCCGGCAGAACATGGTCGGCTGCGAGATTCATCAACTGGTTGAGGGAGATGGTGACGGCGACCTCTGTCTTGAGGCCATTATGTGTTGGTAGGTCCGGACAGTTGGCGGCCTGCTGGAGCACATCGCCGAACGCGTCTCCAGCCCGTTCGGCGTAGCCGCGAGGGTCGTCGGCCTCGTACTTCTCGAACGGTTTAAGCAGTTCGTTGAACAGCACGGCCGTCTCGGCATCGAGCCGCCCCTTGAACTCGAGGTGTCCATCGCTGTAGGTGTGTCGTCGTAGTTCCCGCTCGGGGCGTTGTGGCGCATCGAAGTTCGGTGGTTTCCCATCCGGGTCAACGATGTCTCGCACGACACGCTCGCCAAACCGGGCCAACGCGTTCGGATCATCCTGAGCGGCACGCTCGATGAGCAGTTCTTCAGCGAGGGTAATCTTCTCAGGCTCAAGATGATCCAAGCTGCCAACAAACCTCCGGATCACCTCAACCTGCCCAACGCTGACGTCGCCAGTATCGAGTTTCTTGGCAGTCAACGGAATCGAGGCCTCAATCGCGGCACCGGTGGGTGTCTTCGCGTCATTCAGGGCGGCCGCGTGCGCAAGCCGTTGATTGCCCTCACTGCGCGAGATGTTCAACATATGCATGAGAAGCGCGGTGGTGTTGCTGTACCCCAAGGAGTACGCGGTGCCCCGCGCATCCGCTTCGGCCAGGAAAGCAAGGTGCTCGGCATAGTCCCGGCGTAGCTTGCGTTCTGAAGCGGAGATACACGCGACAAGCTCGCGGTTATCGAGCTGCCAGAGTGTTGATGTGATCTCCCCCATATCTCCAGGTTACGCCGTTGGAACGTGAAAGTCCTTGCAATGCAAGGCAACCACACGATCGGGTGCAGAAGCTGGACAACGGAACGCGGCAGAGAGCGGGGAGAGCACTGAGCGAAAACAGGAAGGCGGAGAGCGGCCGAAAGCGCAGTGTGCGCAAACGAAACTGCGGCGGTGATCCGCCCACGGGAAGCAACAAGAAGCGGAAGCCAAACGGATCGCCGCCGTACCACAGCTGCGCGGAAGCGCGAAGGTCCCCTTCGAGCTCCCTTACTCCCATCGGGCAGGCCAGACGGGGAGAAAGGGAGGGCGGCCCCCTCTACTCTCGGTGGTCTGCCGTCCGGCGAGGACACGGTCCGTTAAGAAGCCAAAAAGCCAGGTCCAGATAAAACACGGTGCCGCAAAGGAGGACACGGTGTGCTGGAACGGTGGACACGGTGTGCTGGAACGGTGGACACGAACCTCAGGTGCCTTGGGATATATGCAGGACCTCATACCGCCCGGGAGCCGTGTCCGACCATACGGTGAAGTGAACCAACTCCCACCGGTCCGGATCGACTCCCGCAACGGTCGCGTACACCGACTCCGAATCCGCCAGCTCCCCAAGAGGCTGCACAGCCTCGGCCACAAACTCAGTCAGGTCAACGCCCTCGGGAATCGGAGTCACCGTCCGAGAAGCGGACCGAGCCACATCCCCAGACCCGAACTCCACCGCGACCCCAGTCCAGTGCCGAACCACAGGCCGCCCGAAATCCCGGACGATGCCCTGAAACCCGCCCCCACCCCACAGAAACTTCCCCATCCCGGCAACGTCGTTCCACACGTAGAACGGCGCATACTGGTTCACCGCGGACCCGTCGGCCACAGTCCGAATCAGATAGGCCTTGAAACCCAAGCCCGCGAACCCATCCATCAGGTGCCCGCGAGTGGCCACCCGGTGACGAATGATCGACATGTCGTAGTTGGCAGGCAGCGTGATCGAGTACTGCATGGCATACATAGTGATCCCCCAGTCCGCTGGTCTGCGAAAAACCTACCAGCGCACTGGGGGATCCAGGGACCTCATTAACTGGCGTTACCTGCGTGCGTCAGCGTGTACCACGCGACGAACAGGTTGTTCGAACCGTGCGGGCGTCCAGCCTCGGTCCACGCCTGGGTGTTGGGCATGGCAATGCCCTGACGTGTCACGAAGTGGTTCATGCCGACCTCGGTCACCGGACCGAGGCCACGATTCACCGCACCACCGCACAGCCACGACGGCGGGCCTTCACGCTCGTACCGAGTGTGGAAGCCAAGAGCCGTACGCAACCGGTCACCGACCTCTGGGTAGAGGTCCTGGCCTTGGATTCGCGTCGTCTCGGCGAAGGCAGCGATCGAGGCGATGCCGTAGCCGGTGTGGGTGAAGTCCCGGCACGTTTCCTGGCTCAGCCCTTCGACGAACGTCGACTGGTTGTGCCAGTAGGAAATGATCTCCGCCCTTGTGTCGATTCCACTGCCTGGCGGGGTTCTCGGCAGGGCGCCGTCGCTTGGCAGGTAGATGAACGCGGGCACTCGGGTGCGGAAGATCCCGACTGCCTTGTCGTAGGCGGCTCGGTCCTCAAGGAACACAGCGATTCCCAGGGACGCTTCCATCATGGTCAGTTCCCAGTTGCCGTTCGTGTTCGCCCGGCCGTTGGCGATCTCCGGCAGGTACACGTTTCGCAACATCGTGCCGAACCGGCCGGAGTTCGGCCAGCTCGAGTAGGTGTGCTTGATGATCTCCGCGGCCTTCGTCCACGACGCCGCCGACCATGCGGTCTGCAGGGGTGCGTTGGAGTTCGTATGGTCTCGGATGGTGTTCGACCACGCGTCCATGATCTGGATGGACTTGGTGGCGTACTGGGAGTTCTGGGTGATGTACCACATCAATGCCAGGGTGTACGCGGCGATCGCGTCCTGACGTTCATCGGTACAGCCCAGGTTCGGGTTCGAATAGGGGCCACATTCCACTACCGCACGCGGCCTCGCCGTGCGCGACAAAGATCCGTACTGACTGCCAGCCATCTGGTTGTAGGCATTGCGCCATGGTTGTGCGTTCGCGTTGACACGACCGCGGACGAAATCCAGCTGGGCACGGCTGACCATCACTCCAGGGTGAGTGAAGACCGCAGGGGCCGCGCTTGCCGGAACCGCGGGTACAGCGAAGGCGATCAGCAGGGTTAGAACGCCGGAAAGCAGCCCTAAGAGGGCATCTGATCTTAGTTAGGCAAGAATGTCTGCTTTGGGTGGATCGTTTCGCCAGGTTTGGGTGGATTCCCCGGTCAGGGTGCGGCTCATTATGTTAGTCATCGCCCAGTGGACCATCGTGCGCGACCGCTGGGGCAGGGCTTCGTAGTCGCGCGCGAGTCGGCGGTGTTGCATCAGCCAGCCCAGACTGCGCTCCACTACCCACCGCCGGGGCAACACGTGGAATCCCTTGGCAGAAGGGCGTTTGACGACCTCAACCCGGATACCCCGCTGGGCTCCATGACGGATGACTGTGTTGTTGTAGCCACCGTCCACCCATGCCGCCGACACGGTCGGATGCGCAGCGGCGAGATGATCGAGAACCTGTTGCCCGCCAGCGGAATCCTGCACCGACGCCGCGGTCACGATTACCGCCAGCAGCAGGCCGAGCACATCGGTGGCGATGTGCCGTTTGCGGCCCTTGATCTTCTTGCCCGCGTCGATACCCTGACTGGATTCGCTGACATTGCAGGAGGTTTTCACGCTCTGCGAGTCGATGATCGCCGCCGTCGGGGCAGCAGCGCGGCCTTTCGCGACGCGGACTTGGTCACGCAACAGGTCATGCAGCGTTTCCGTTGTGCCATCGGCTTCCCACTTGGCGTAGTAGTCATAAACCGTCTTGCAGGGCGGGAAGTCGTGCGGCAGATACTCCCAGGCGATCCCGGTCCGGCACACGTACAGGATCGCGTTCACGATCTCCCGCAAGTCATGCACGCGCATCACGGTTCCCGGCCCACGCCGGGCAGCACGCCACGCCGTCAGCGTTGGCTCGATCAACGCCCAGCGAGCATCGGACAAGTCGCTGCGGTACGCACGCCGGGACCCCACAAGTTGATCAAGGTATCAGCCGTCACCCGACACAGACATATCGCCCCAACCAAGATCAGATGCCCTCTAAGCGGCGACCGGATGCAGGCATCGTTCTCCTTTGAACGTTCCGGTGGCGGCGGTTGGGTCACGCCAAGTGTCTGTGGTCTGGACCACGACCGTCAATAGAACCGGGCATTTCGATCAAACGCTCAGCCAGCTCCCAGTTCGCACCCAGCTGGATCTGGTCTTGTGTCGGACGTGATCCGAATAGCCCGTCCTGGCCAGGTTTTCCTCGTCGCTGCCGCGATCGTTCTGCTCACCGTGGCCGTCCGGCTGGTGCTGCTGGACTTCCAGTCGATGGACTACCGGATGTTCGTCGCACAGTGGTACGACTTCATCAAGGCCAACGGCGGTTTTTCCGCACTGCGATATCAATTCGCCAACTACAACGTGCCGTATCTGTATCTGCTGGCGGTCCTGACGTACTTGCCGGTGCCTGCCCTGGTCGGCGTCAAGGTCATCTCGATCCTCTTCGACCTGCTGCTGGCGTTCTACGCGTACAAGCTCGTGGCGCTGAAGTATCCGCGTGGCTGGGTGCCCTTCCTTGCCGCTGCGACGGTCAGCCTGTTACCGACAGTCGTCACCAATGGCGCCTTCTGGGGCCAATGCGATTCGATCTACGCCGCGTTCGGCGTCGGCGCGGTGTACTACACCGTGCGTTCCCGGCCGTGGCTGGCGTGCGTGTTCTTCGGCCTGGCGCTGGCTTTCAAGCTGCAGATCGTGTTCCTGTTCCCGCTGCTGTTGATCCTTGTGTTGCTGCGCAAGGTGCCCTGGCCTGGGCTGCTTGTCGTGCCCGGTGTCGTGTTGCTGCTCGACGGCCCGGCTTTGCTCGCGGGCGCGAACCCTGTGCAGCTGCTTTCGGTATACGTCGATCAAGCAGGGCAGGACACGCGGTTGACCTTGAACGCGTCGAACATCTACCAGTTCCTCAACGTCACCAACTCCGCTGACCTGATCAGGACCGCGGGCGTGTTGTTCACCGGGACGCTGGCGTTGATCGTGGTGCTCGGTGTTGTGGCGAGCCGGATGCCGCTGACGATTCCGCGCGTGATCCTGCTGGCAGGAGTGTTCGCGATCCTTGTGCCGTTCTTCCTGCCCGCGATGCACGAACGCTACTTCTACCTTGCCGACGTGTTTTCCGTGATCGTGGCGTTCTACTTCCCGCGCAGGCTTTGGCCGGTACCGTTGCTCGTCCAGTTCGCGTCGTTCTTCTCATATACGCCGTTTCTGTTCGGCAAGGTGAGCGTGGACCTCAAACTGCTGGCCTTTTCCATGTTGGCAGCGCTTGTGCTGGTGACACGGGAGCTCGTGCTGGAAACCCGGAGACCCTTGACGCCGATTGGAGACTGATTAGGAAACCTTCCGAACTATTGGGGGTGAACATGATCAGGTCCGTGGTCGGCGCCGCCGTCCTCTTACTGGCAGTGTCAATCCCCGCGAATGCCGCACAACCATTGACAGTGTCGGTGAACCACGCGCCATCGCACTTCTTGCCGGGCATGATCGCCGCATACGCCACGATCACAGTCACAAACCCCGGCAGATCCTCTGCCACGGGAACGGTTACTGTGAGCGACACTTTGCCCGCCGGACTGACCGCGACAGCGGTCGCTGGCGAAGGATGGACGTGCACCGCAACGACCTGCCAGCGAAGTGACGCTCTGCCACCACGTTCGTCCTACCCGCCGATCCGGGTAGTCGTGAACGTCGCCGCCGACGTGCCCGACCAGCTCGTCAACACGGTGACGGTCAACGACATCAAACGCACGGACGTGATCCCGGCGCGGGACGCCTGTCCGAACGGATGGGCGCCGGAACAAACGATTTCATACGGCCGAAGCGATTCCGGAGTGCGAAACCCGCAACGTGCGGACGGATGCACGTTGCAAGATGTGGTGTGGAACGCCGAACCGTTCCGCGGCAAGGCCGACTTCCTGAGCACAGTGGACAAAGCAGCTGCACAGTTCCGGTTGAACGCCCATCAACGACTGGCTGTCCTGGCCGCGGCGGCACGCTCGGACGTCGGCACGAAGCCGCAGATCGACAACTCCTGCGACCGGCGGATCGCCTTCACCTTCGACGACGGAACCTCGATCTACCGGCCCGAACTGCTCAAAACACTCAGGGAGAAGCAAGTCCACGGGGTGTTCTTCGACAACGGCGTGCGCGTCGAAGCCAACCCGCAGTGGGCCAGATTCCAGGCACGCGAAGGCCACGTCGAACTCAACCACACCTACTCGCATGTCCACATGGACCAGCTCACGCCCGAGCAGAACCGGGAAGAGGGTACTGCGTAACGAAAAGGTCCTGAAGGCAGCGGGCGCGCCAATCGATTTCACAGGCATCCGGCCGCCTTTCGGCGGATCGAACCCGGCCGTGCAGAAGCTGCTGATCGAAATGGGGTACACGTACTTCCTCAACCGCATCAACACTTCCGACTGGCTGCCCGAGATGACCGCGACCGCCATCAGCGACGACATCGTGCGGCAGTTGAAACCCGGCGTGATCATCGGGATGCACGACGGCCCGATCGACACCCCGTCCGGCGCGGCGACAGTGCAAGCCGTCGGGATGATAATCGACAAGGCGCGGGAACTCGGATACTGCTTTGGTGTGGTGGACGCGTCCGGTCAGGTGATCGCGGACCGTTATGTCTCGTCGGGCGAACCGATTCCGGCCGTCAAAGCACCAGTGCCGTACCGGATCCCGCTCGCGTTCGGCACCGAAGAGGAGATCCCGCAGCCATGGCGGCCGATTCGTTAAAGCAGTGAACTGGGGTCGGCTGGCACGTCGACCGCGTACTCCTGCAAGGCTTCCAGCGGAACGACATCCAAAGCACGGGCGTGCGTCGCGGCGAGCACCACTGGCGCCGCGACGCCGGCCTCATAGGACTGCAGCCAGCGGGAAGCCACCACGCACCAGCGGTCTCCCGGCTTGAGCCCGGGGAAACCGAAGCGTGGCTGTGCGGTGGCCAAGTCGTTGCCGATTTCCCGCTGGTGCTGCAGGAACTCGCCGGTCATCACCGCGCATACGGTGTGACTGCCCGCATCCTGCGGGCCCGTGGTGCAGCAGCCGTCTCGGTAGAAGCCGGTCACCGGGTCAGTGCCGCATTCCTCGAGGGCGCCGCCGAGTACGTTCCGGTCGTCGCTCATACCTCACAGGGTCGCACACCATGCCGATCATCCGGGAGAGACAGAACGTGTGTATGACTTCAGCGTGATGGAACTGGCCGCCTTGTCCATCCCGCCCATCATCTTCTTGCGACCGGGCAGACGCGTCAGCAGCCGCATGAACTGGTTGCGCAGCCAGATACCTCGCCGGGTACGCGGCAGGAAACCGTTCGTGCCGCCTGGTGGGCGTTTGCGGTTCGTCGCCACGTAGTCGCGCATCTCGTTCTGGTATCGGGCAAACGCGTGTTCATGTCCATTTTCAGACAGTTCACCCGCCAGGACGTACGCGCCGACGATCGCCATGCTCGTGCCCATTCCGATGGAGCCGCCGAACGCGGAGTCGCCGAGCAGCACCACACGCCCGTTCGACCAGTGCTCGACGCGCACTTCCGTGAACCGGTCCACATAGACGTCCTCGGCCCGCCACAACTGTTCGATCAGGCCGGGCACATGCCAGCCGACGCCGTCGAACTCCCTGGCCAGCAGCGCTTTCGGATCGCGCCGCGCGTCGGGCACCACCGGCCCGGAGAACGCGAACATGGCACGGACCTCGCCGCTGTCACCCACCGGATACAGGATGACGTTGCGGCGCGGCACGCTGTACATCAGCTCCCAGCCGTCGAAGTCGAGGTCAAGCCGCGCGGCGAAGTAAGCCGAGTAGTAGCCAAGATCCCGCACGTCCGCCTCGAACATCAGCTCACGCACGCCAGAGCGGACGCCGTCCGCGCCGACCACGATGTCGAAGGTCCGAGGTGCTGCTTCGGCGAACGTGACATCGACGCCGTCCGCGTGTTCGGTCATCGCGACAATCCTGTCGCCGAACAGGAATTCGACGCCCGACGGCAACGCCTCGTGCAGGATACGAACGAGGTCACCGCGCAGGATCTCGATCTCCGCGACGATTCCGCCTGAGTCGCCGAAGTCGTCGCCGCCCATCCTGGCCACGTGCTCGCCGGCCTCGTTGAGGAACGCGATGCCGTGCGTTCCGGTGTGGTGCGCCCGGATGGTGTCCATCAGGCCCATCCGGGAGATTACTTCCCGTGCGGTGCCACGGATGTCGATCGCCTGTCCGCCGGTTCGCAATGCCGGGGAGCGTTCCACCACCGTCGGGCGGAAGCCGTATTCGGTCAGCCAGTAGGCAAGTGAGAGTCCGGCTATGCCTGCCCCTGAGATCAGCACAGTGCGCATGGGATACACCGTACCGAGATGGGCATACAGCGTACAGCGAACTAGTGCACTGGACGCTGTTATGCTGCCTTTGTCCCGGTTCGGTGCTCGTGCGCTGGAGGGTTTGTGACGGCTGAAGCGCCCTATCGCCGGATCGCGGCGGAGATCAAGGCGCGCATCGCCAGCGGGGAACTCCGGCCCGGTGATCGGATCCCGTCGACGCGGCAGATCACGCAGGAGTGGGGCGTCGCGATGGCCACGGCGACCAAAGTGATCGCGGCACTGAAAGACGACGGTGTCGTCGACACGAAACCAGGCGCTGGCACGGTAGTCAGGCCGGTCACGCAGCCAACTCGCAAGTACCCCAAAGAGCCCGATCTCGGCAAGGAGAGAGTGGTCAGGGCGGCCATGGCGATCGCGGACGCCGAAGGCCTCGGCATGGTCTCGATGCGCCGGATCGCCACCGATCTCGGCGTGGCCACGATGTCGTTGTACCGGCACGTGACCAGTAAGGAAGACCTGATCGTCGACATGGCCGACGCCGCGTTCGCCGAGCAGCCGTTCCCCGATCGGATGCCGCGGGCCTGGCGAGAGTGTGTCGAGATCGCGGCGCGTCTGATGTGGACAGTCTGCCGCCGTCATCCTTGGGTGGCGTCGGCGATGTCGATGACGAGGCCGCGCGTGTCGCCGAACGTGATGATGTATACCGAATGGACAATGACCGCGCTTGGCCGGTTAGGCCTGCCGTTGACCGAGAACTGGTACACGCATCTGAGTATTTTCGGCCATGTTCGCGGACTCGCGTTGACATTGCAGGACGAACTGCAGGCGCGGCAGGACACTGGGGTGACGCATGAGGAATGGATGGCGACCGAGGAGGCCGCGCTTGATCGATTGCTGGCGACCGGCAGGTACCCGACGATGGCGGCGACGATCAAGGTCGACTTCGATTATGACTTGGACAAAGTCTTCGAGTATGGCTTGCGGTTGTTACTCGACGGGGTCGAACACAAGCTGCGGACGCGCGAACTACACTGACCGGTTACTGGCCGGTACGGCACAAAGGCGGAACACATGACGACCCGGGCACAGCGAGTCAAGGCGAATCCCGATCTCGGGGTGCTGGCCGGGCGGTTGTTGTTCGCGGTGCAGAACGAACTGTTCAGTGCGCTTGCCGCCAAGGGGTTCGACGACCTGCAGCCGCGCCATGGCGCCGTGATGGCCTACATGGATCCCGACGGTGTCCGCGCGACCGACCTCGCCAGGTTGTCCGGTCAGCACAAGCAGGTGATCGGCACGCTCGTCGACGAGCTGGAACGGCTTGGTTACGTCGAGCGGCACCCCGATCCGGCCGACCGGCGCGCGAAGCTCGTCTGCCCGACCGAGCGTGGCCTTGAGCAGATGAAGGCCGCGGACAAGATCATGGCCGGGTTGCAGGACCGGCACGCCCGCAGGCTCGGCCGGGACGCGTTCGCGCAGTTCAAGGCCGCGTTCATGGACGTGGCCGAGCATCAGCGCAGGGCGGTCGCGAAGCGGTCATGACGCGGGCAGCAGTCCGTCGTCCACGATCCCGGAACCGAGCACGCTCTTGAGCGTGAGCTTGGTGGCCCCTGGCTGATAGCGGTTGCGTAGGTCGATCACCGTGCTCAGCGCGTCCGGTGACATCCAGCCGTCCGGGATCAGGCCTTCGGCAGGGTCGGTCAGTGTCTTGAGGTAGCGCTCGGCGGTCGCACGATCCAGACCGCATCGGCGTTCCGTGGCGGCCAAGGCCAGATCGGCGTGCTTGCCTGCGACGAGGTCGGTGGCTGTCTGCAGGAGTGTTTCGATCAGCCGGGCGAGCATGTCGCCGTCGCGCTCGATCGTCTCCCCGCGTGCCGCGAGCACGGTTCCGACGTACGGCCCAATGCCCGTCACGCTGCTCAGCCGCACAGCACCCTCGGCTTCGGCCCGCAGGTCATTGCCCGCGTTGAGGATCGTCATGTGGCATCGCGCCCCGAGCAACGCTTCGGTACGCCGGGGCGTCGAACCCATGGCCTCGATGGTGTAGTCGTCGCCCTTGCGCAGGCCGAGCCGGTCGAGCAGGTCGTAGGCGATGAACGCGAACCCGGTCGTCGGCGCGTCGACGCTCAGCACGCCGCCGCGCAGCTGCTTCGGCCCGGCGCAACCGGCTTGGCCGAACAGCGACAGCCCTAGTCCGCCGTCGATCGCGGCGAGTATTCGCACGTCCGCGGTTCGGCTCAGTGGGTTGTTCGGCAGACAGCGGTACGCTACGACGTTGTCCGGATTGGTCAGCACGGCATCCAGCTCGCCGTCCATCAGTGCGGCAAACTGGGCGGGCGACGATGTGGCGGGGATCTCCAGCACGTCGAGTTCGGCGTGTCTCAGCGCGCCCGTCTCGGCGGCGACCTCGACCAACACCGAGGGACTGAAGGTTCCCACTCGCACCGTGCGCACGAACGCAATCGTTCGCACATCACTGCCCGGAGTCAAGTCCTTGACGACGGCAGAATCGAGAGGCATCGTGAATGCGAACGATTGCAATCACTGGGAGCGAGGTAACGATGGCGGCCATTCCCGCGGACCGTCCCCGGATCGGCTGGATCGGCTGTGGCCGGATGGGTGCGGCCCTGGCCAAACGCTTGCTGCTGGCCGGTTACGACGTGGCGGTCTACAACCGGACGCGGGCGAAGGCGGAGGCGCTCGTCGAACTCGGCGCGACCATCGCCGAGCGCCCGATCGACCTCGCCGACCGTGATGTGGTCTTCACCATGGTGGCCGCCTCGGCCGACCTTGAAGACGTCACCGCGGGCAAGGACGGCGTGCTGACCAACCCGGACGTCGCGCCCAAGGTGCTGATCGACTCGTCGACGGTCTCCGAGGAAGCCTCGGCGAGCGTGCGGGTCGTGGCGCTCAAGCGCGGCACCGAACTGCTCGCGGCGCCGGTCAGCGGCAACCCCAAGGTTGTCGACGCGGGCCGGGTGACGTTGGCGGTGTCCGGCCCGCGCCCGGTGTTCGACCAGGTCGAGCCGGTGCTCGCGGCGCTGGGCAAAGCGGTGACGTACGTCGGCGAGGACGAGGTCGCCCGTCTGGTCAAGATCGCCCACAACGTGTTCCTCGGTGTGGTGATCCAGTCGATGGCCGAGATCACCGTGCTGGCCGAGAAGGGCGGCGTGAGCAGGGCCGCGTTCCTCGAGTTCCTCAACCAGTCGGTGATGGGCTCGGCGTTCAGCCATTACAAGACCCCGGCTCTTGTCAACCTGGACTTCACCCCGACGTTCACGATGCCGTTGCTGCGTAAGGACTTCGACCTCGGCCTGCAGGCCGCGCGGACGCTCGAAGCGCCAATGCCGGTCGCCTCGGCCGCCGCGCAGATCGTGTCGGCCGCGATCGGCGCGGGCTACCGGGACGAGGACTTCTCGGTCCTGATCCAGGAACAGGCCCGCAGGGCCGGAATGAAACTGGAGCCGGAGGACGCCGACGTGACCGACGGTCTGGAGGCGAAAGATGGCTGATAACCGGCCCATCCCGGCGCCGGGACACGGCGCCGTCGACTACGAGCAGCGCGTCGACTTCGACCGGTTGCGCGCGTATCGCGTCGAAAGGGCCAAGGCGGCGCTCGAATCCAGTGAGTGCGGTGCCTTCCTGCTGTTCGACTTCTACAACATCCGCTACACCACGCAAACGTGGATCGGCGGCGCGCTCGGCGACAAGATGACCCGCTACGCGCTGCTGACCCGAGGCGGCGAGCCGATCCTGTGGGACTTCGGCTCGGCCGCGCGGCACCACAAGCTGTATTCGCCGTGGCTGGAGCAGGACAACTGCCGGGCCGGGATGCTCGGCCTGCGTGGCGCGATCGCCCCGAGCGCCGGGCTGATGGAATCGGCCATCGCCGAGATCAAGGACATCCTCACGCAGGCAGGCGTCGCGGACGCGCCGGTTGGCGTGGACATCGTCGAGCCGCCGTTCCTGTTCGAGATGCAGCGCCAAGGCCTGAAAGTGGTCGACGCGCAGCAGTTGATGCTGGACGCGCGGCAGATCAAGTCGGTGGACGAGATCACCCTGCTCTCGCAGGCCGCTGCCATGGTCGACGGCGTGTACCAGGACATCGTCGAGGCGCTGAAGCCCGGCGTGCGGGAGAACGAGATCGTCGCGCTGGCCAACAAGCGGCTCTACGAGATGGGCTCCGACCAGGTCGAGGCGATCAACGCGGTGTCGGGGGAGCGGTGCAACCCGCACCCGCACAACTTCTCCGACCGGCTGATCCGGCCAGGTGACCAGGCTTTCTTCGACATCATCCAGTCCTACAACGGCTACCGGACCTGCTACTACCGGACCTTCAGCGTCGGCAGCGCGACCGATTCGCAGCGCGACGCGTACCGCAGGGCCCGCGAGTGGATGGACGTGGCCATCCAGCTGGTCAAACCCGGTGTCGGGACGGACGAGATCGCGTTGTCGTGGCCTGCCGCGACCGACTTCGGGTTCGCCGACGAGATGGCCGCGTTCGGCCTGCAGTTCGGTCACGGCCTCGGGCTGGGCCTGCACGAACGGCCGATCATCTCCCGGCTCAACAGTCTGGACAATCCCGTCGAGATCCAGGCGGGCATGGTGTTCGCGCTGGAGACGTACTGCCCCGCGTCCGACGGGTTCTCCGCCGCCCGGATCGAGGAAGAGGTCGTGGTGACCGACCGCGGCGCCGAGGTGCTGACGAAGTTCCCGGCACAGGACCTGTTCATCGCCAACCCGTACTAACGAAGGCTGTTCGCATGAAGACCGAGTTGTTCATCGGCGGGAAGTGGCTGCCCGCCTCGGATGGCGCGCGGATCCCGGTGCTCGACCCGGCGACCGGCGACGAGATCGCGGCCGTGGCCAGCGCAACCGTGCAGGACGGGCTGGCCGCGGTCGACGCGGCCGCTGCCGCGTTGCCTTCATGGGCCGCGACCGCGCCCCGTGAGCGCTCCGACCTGTTGATGACTGTGTTCAACCTGATGCAGGAACGTGCGGATTCCTTGGCACGCTTGATTGTCCTGGAGAACGGCAAAGCTTTGCCCGACGCGGTGGGCGAAGTGAAGTACGCGGCCGAGTTCTTCCGCTGGTACGCCGAGGAAGCCGTGCGGGTCGAAGGCACCGTGCAGACCGCGCCCGGCGGGCAGAACCAGATCATGGTGCTGCGTCAGCCGATCGGCGTGAGTGTGCTCGTGACGCCATGGAACTTCCCGGCCGCGATGGCGACCCGCAAGATCGGGCCCGCGCTGGCCGCTGGCTGCTCGGTGATCCTCAAGCCTGCCAGCGAGACGCCGCTGACCGCGCTGGCGATCGGTGCCCTGCTTGAAGAAGCCGGTGCGCCACCGGGACTGGTCAACATCGTCCCGTCTCGTCGGTCGGGCCCAGTCGTTTCGGCGATGCTGGCGGATCCGCGGGTACGCAAGCTGTCCTTCACCGGCTCGACCGAGGTTGGTCGCAGGCTGCTGGCGACCGCGGCCGAGAGCGTGCTGTCGTGCTCGATGGAACTTGGCGGAAACGCGCCATTCCTGGTTTTCGACGACGCCGACCTGGACGCGGCCATCGAAGGCGCGATGATCGCCAAGATGCGCAACGGCGGACAGGCGTGCACCGCGGCCAACCGGTTCTACGTGCAGGCAGGCATCGCGCCCAAGTTCGCCGCGCGGCTGGCTTCAGCCATGGGCGAGCTGGCGATGGGGCCGGGCACGGCTGACGGTGTCCAACTCGGGCCGTTGGTGAACGCCGAGGCAGTGGACAAAGTGGACAGCCTGGTGTCCGAGACGGTTTCGCTTGGCGCGCGGACGTTGGTCGGCGGCGCCCGCCCGGATGGACCTGGGTTCTACTATCCGGCAACTGTGCTCGCCGACGTGCCGTCCACGGCTCCCGTGCTGGCTGAGGAGATCTTCGGGCCGGTCGCGCCGATCGTGACGTTCAGCTCCGAGGACGAGGCGGTCAGGCTGGCCAATGCGACCGAGCACGGCCTGGTGTCCTATGTGTACACCGCGGATCTTGCCCGTGGGCTGCGGGTCTCTGAGGCGCTGGAGTCCGGAATGGTCGGGCTCAACCGTGGCCTTGTGTCGGAACCCGCGGCGCCGTTCGGTGGCGTGAAGCAGAGCGGGCTGGGCCGGGAGGGTGGTCACGAGGGCCTGCTCGAATACACGGAGTCCAAATACATTGCTGTGAAGTGGTGATTATGGCCCGATAGCGGTAGGTAACCCGGCTGTTACCGCTAGGGTGACCGCCGTGGAAAAGCCGCCAACGATCAAGGATGTCGCCAGCCTGGCCAAGGTGCACGCGGCGACAGCCAGCCGTGCGCTGAATCCCCAGACCAGGGGCAAAGTCAGCACGCGGACAGCCAACCGGGTGCTCGAAGCCGCGAAATCCCTCGGCTACGCGCCGAACTCGGCGGCGAGATCGCTGCGCACCAAGACATCCTCGGTGGCCGGCGTGATCATCCCGGACCTGCGCAACCCGGTCTTTCCTCCGATCGTCCGAGGAATCGAGGACGGGCTGCGCGAAGCGGGCTATATGGCCCTGATGGGCAATACGGATGGCGACGAAGAACGCGAACGCGAGCTCCTGCTGGCCATGCGCGGCAGACAGACCGACGGCTTCATCCTCGCCACCGGCCGCCGCAACGACCCAACGCCCGCCGACCACGTCCCCACTGTGCTGGTGAACCGTCGAACCGACTCCAGTGACATCCCTTCAGTGACCAACGACAACAACGCGGGCGTCTATTCGGCCGTGCAGTTGCTTGCTTCGCTGGGGCACACCCGCATCGGTCACGTCGCCGGGCCGCAGGAGCTGTCCACAGGCTGGGAGCGCTACCGGGCGTTCGTCGATGCCATGGCATCACACGGTTTGGAGGTCGACCCCGGGCGTGTGGTGTTCTCAACGGCGTTCACCGAAGAGGCCGGATATCGCGCCGCAGTGGAGTTGCAGCGGGACGTCACCGCGGTCATCGCGGGCAACGACCTGATCGCCCTTGGCTGTTATTCCGCTTTGGACGAGCACGGCTTGTCGTGCCCTGACGACGTGTCCGTGGTCGGCTTCAACGACATGCCGTTCGCGGACAAGCAACGGCCAGGGCTCACGACCATCCGGATCCCGCACTACGAAATGGGTCTGGAAGCGGCCAGGCTGCTGCTCGAACGGATCGCGAACCCGACAACGCCCGCCAAGCGCGTGATCCTGCCCGTCGAGCTGATCCGCCGAGGCTCAGTCGCACCTAAAGGGTCGTGAGTGGTTAACCGAGTTAGAACCCTGCTAACCACTCACGAGGGCTGAGCTGGGAAGACAGTGTTCATTCCGGCATCGCGGCCACGATGTTCTCGGCGTTCAGCGGGAGGTCGCGGACTCGGATGCCCAGCGCGTCATACAGGGCATTGCCGATCGCGGCGGCGGTCGGGCCCTGCGCGGTTTCGCCCGCGCCACAGCTCGGCAAGTCCGGACGGTTGAGCAGAACCACGTCCACCGCGGGGACTTCGGAGAACCTCAGGATCGGATAGCTTTCCCAGTCGGAGCTCGTGACGTGCGTCTGGTCGAAGCGGACCTGTTCCTTCAACGTCCAGCTCGTGCTCTGGATCGCGCCGCCTTCGATCTGGTTGCGCAGGCCGTCAGGATTGACGATCAGGCCAGCGTCCACGGCCAGGGTCAGGCGCGTCACCCGGAGTTCGTTCTCGGCACGGACTTCTGCGACAACCGCGCAATACGCGCCATGGTTGCTGTAGCGGGCGAAGCCGAAACCGTAGCCATAATCGGGCTTTGGTGACCGGTCCCACCAGCCTGCACGGTCGGCCGCAGCCAGGATCACAGCCCTGGCACGGTCGTCGGACAGGTATCGCAACCGGAACTCGACCGGGTCAACGTCGCCGGCTAGTTCATCCATAAAGGACTCGATGGCGAAGACATTCAGGTAGGCCCCGAGCGCGCGCATCGCGGACGTGCGCAGCGGCATCTCCAGCAACCGGTTCTTGATGATTTCGCGCTGAGGGAACGTGTACAGCGGGATCGCATTGCGTTGCGCGCCACCGCCGCGTGCAGTCGGTGGATCGTTCGACGGGACCAATGGTTTCGCATCAGCCATATGCGCCGCCGCGAGAAGACCCGGAGTGATCGGCGATGTGCCCGGACGGGACGCGTGACCGTTGCCGTACGTCTCGTGGCGCCAACCGGTGATGGTGCCGTCCTCGACGCGCGCGGACAACTGCACGGCCATCGCTGGGCCGAAGGGCGCCCAGGACAGTTCGTCAGCGCGCGACCAGACGACCTGGACGGGGTGCCCAGGTACCGCGCGTGCCAACAGAACCGCGTCGAAGGCGGCGTCGTCGGCGCCGTTGTGGCCGTAGCATCCGGCGCCTTCGGCGTGATGCACGGTGACTTGGTCCGGGTTCAGCGGCAACGCCAGTGTGATGGCTTTGCGGAGGTTGTACGCGCTTTGCGTGTGGCTCCAGACTTCCAGCAGCGAGTCGTTCCATTGCGCGATACCGCATGCCGGGCCGATCGACGCGTGCGCCAGGAACGGCCTGGTGTATCGGGCGGACACGGTCGTGGTGAAGTCCGGGGATTCCGCTTCGATGGTCTGGGTTTCGTAGTCCGTTGATGCCAGGTGGTCCTCGACTGGCGGCAGGGATGCGGTTTCGTGCCAGATGGCGTGCTTGCGCAGCAGTTCGGCGCCGGAGATCGCGGTTTCCTCGTGTGTCGCGACAACTCCGAGGAAGCTGCCATCGCGGACGACTTCGACCACTCCGGCGAGTTCTTTGGCTGCCGTCGTGTCGAGCGAACGCAGGGCCGCGCCGGGGGAGGGCGGGCGCACCACGCGTCCGTAAAGCATGCCGGGCAACGACATGTCGTGGATGAATCGAGGTTGGCCGTAGACCTTGTCCGGAAGGTCCAATCGTGGCGCGTTCGAACCGACAACGCTGTGCTGTGTCACGGGTTTTGGCGTGGGTTCACCGGTCGCGTCGACATCCAGGTCGACGGATTCGGCTAGATCCCAATAGGTCGTAGAGCCGATGACGCCGTCTCGTACCGTGGCGTCCGGCCCGAGCCCGGCGGCTCGCACGAAGAGGGCGCGGACCTCGGCGGCGGCCTGGCGGAGCGCGACTCCCGACTCTTCAAGGGATCGGCTGCCCGCGGTCAATGTGTCCTCGGGGGTGAGGGGCGCGGTCAGCGGGATCATCGTGATCCGCGCGAAGTCCACGTCCAGCTCCTCGGCGACGATCTGGCCGAGCGCGGTGAGAATTCCTTGCCCCAGTTCGACTTTCCCGGACCGTACGGACACCGTACCGTCCGGGTGCACAGTGATCCACCCGGAAAGCCTTGGCGCGGCGGCGAGTGCGGGCGGGATCATGACGTCGCCTCGCGTGCGCGCAGCACCGCGCGGACCATTCGATTGTGCGCCCCGCAACGGCACAGGTTGTTGTCTAGCGCCGTACGTACCTCGTGCTCGTCAGGTTTCGGATTCTGTTCTAGCAACGCGGTCGCGCTCATCACGATCCCGGACACGCAGTACCCGCATTGCGCCGCCTGCTCTTCGACGAACATCCGCTGCACCGGGTTGTCCGTCAGGCCTTCGACCGTACGGATTGCCTTGCCCGCGACCGACCACAGTGGAGTGTCACACGAGTACACCGTGTGGCCATCGATGATCACGTTGCACGCCCCGCAGAGACCCAGGCCGCACCCGAACCGGGTGCCCTTCAGGTCGAGGTGGTTGCGCAGGACGTAGAGCAGTGGCGTGTCGCGGTCGCAGGTCACTTCGACCTCGGTCCCGTTCACCGTCAGCTGGAACGTCTCTGTCATACCCATTCCCGTCTCCCCTGCTAACGATTGCACGCTACCTAGCGGCCCAGGTTGGGTCAACAGGTGTTAGCTGTCTGCAAACGATATCAATCGATCGAGCAGCCCGAGCAGGGTTCGCAACGCCCGGCTCGGCGGCTTGCCAGCCAGTGTCACGATGGTCATCGGCCACGTCATCCCATCCGCGAGCCGAATCCGCACAGCACCCGGCCCGACCTCGAATCCCAGGTTGGGCACAACGGCCACACCCAACCCAGCCTGCACATACGCCGGAACCGCGCTCAGATCCGCGACCTCGGCCCCAACCCGTCGCGGCATGCCCAGCGCGACGTACGCGCGGTCGATCACCACCCTGTTCCCGAACCCGGCAGACGTATCCACGAACGTGTCCTTCGCCAGGTCGTTCAGTGAAACCGCTTTTCGCTTGGCGAGCGGGTGGCTAGAAGGCAGCAACACCACGTACGGCCAACTCGCCAGGGGTCTTGCGTCCAGCCCGACCAGATCGGACTCCGGCAGCCCGACGAGTGCTAGGTCAAGCCTGCCGGACCGGACATCCTCGGCCATTCCACTCGACCCGGTCGTCGAGACCGTGACATGAATGTCGACCAGGGGATAGCGCTGGCGAAACGCGCCAAGCAGGCCGGGTAGATCGATCACCGTAAGGTTCGTCATGGTGCCGATCCGGATGCTGCCGCGCAGCCCAGCGGACGCCTCCTGCGCTGTGGCGATCGCCCGGTCGACGGCCTCAAGGGCGGCCTTCGCCTCGGGCAGGAACGCGCTGCCTGCCTCGGACAACGTGACCCGCCTTGTCGACCGGTCGAACAACGTCGTCCCGAGCTCCGCCTCCAGTGCCTTGATCGCCGCGGACACAGTGGACTGGACGGCGTAGAGCCGTTTCGCGGCGCGCGTGAAACTCAACTCCTCGGCGACCGCGACGAAGACTTCAAGCTGCCGTGTCTCCATATTTATCGATTCTATTGGACAATATGACCAAGATTCTTCGTTGGACTTGATGAGTCTGCGCGCGCACGGTTGAGTTATGAGTCTGACCGCCGCTCCCACCTGGCGCCTCAGCCACAACGGGGGCTACTGGGTGATCGTCACCGCGTTCACGCTCGCGCTGGCGTACTTCAACGATCCCAACCCCGCTGTACGGCATCTACCAGCAGCGCGACGACTTCCCAACCAGGGTGATCACGGTCATTTTCGCCGCGTACGCGGTCGGTGTCGTGGCCAGCCTGTACCTGATCGGCCACCTCAGCGACTGGTACGGCCGCCGCCGGATGATCCTCGGGGCGACACTCGTCGAAGCCCTGTCGGCGTTCATCTTCGTCGCCTGGCCGGACGTTCCCGGGCTGATCCTCGCCAGGCTGATCGGCGGCGCCGGAGTCGGCGTGATCGTCGCCGCGGCCACTGCGCACCTGTCAGAACTGCGGCTCATCGCCCGCCCCGGCTCGTCCGACACAACCCTGGTGTCCACTGTGGTCAACACGGGCGGGCTGGCGATCGGCCCGGTGATCAGCGGAGTGCTGTTGCAGTTCGTGGACTCGCCGCTGACCACTCCGTACCTGATCTTCCTTGGCCTGTTGCTGCTGAGTGCGCTCGCGATCAGCCTCGTCCCGGAAACCGTGTCGGTTGCGGGAGAACGTCCGGCTTATCGGCCGCAGCGGGTGTCGTTGCCACGTGAGTCGCTGACGACGTTTTTCGGCGCAACGACCGGTGCGTTCGCCTCGTTCGCGATGATGGCTTTGTTCACGGCGCTTGGACCAACACTGCTGACGTTGGCGTTCCACCAGCCCTCGAAGCTGCTTGGGGGATTGGCAACGTTCGCCTTGCTGGGATCGGCGGCCGCGGCTCAGGTCGTGTTCCACCGTCTGCCGATGCGGCCGCAGTTGCAGCTCGGCTTCGGGTTGATGGCTGTCGGGTTGGTGTTCGTACCTGTGGCGGTGCTTTCCGACGCGTTGTGGCTGTTTTTCCTGGGGGCTGTGGTCGGCGGGACAGGCGTGGGGATGGCTTTCCGGTCGTCGGTGGCGGCTGGAGCGGCGTTGGCTGAGCCTTCGGTCCGTGGTGAGGTGCTCGCCGCTCTGTTCCTTGGGGCGTATGCCGGACTGGTGCTGCCCGTGCTGGCGATCGGCATAGCGCTGGTGTGGCTGCCGAGCCAGACCGCTGTGGTCCTGTTCTCGGCGCTGGAGCTGGCTCTACTCGCCTGGGCCGCCCGCCGAACCCTCAGTGTTCGCGGCAGCTGACGTGTCTGGTACCCGCATGTATTTAACGTGTAGCGAGTGCCCCTAGAGTGAACCCGACACAACGGGCGGGAGCAGGGGGTTCGAGTGACGGAATCAGACGGACGGCCGTCTCCGGACGGTCAGCCAGACAGACCACAGGATCCTGCTCCCGGGCAGCCCCAAGATCAACACCCGGACCCGACCCAGCAGCACGCCCAGCCCGATGCGGGCGGTCAGCCGCAAGACGCGCAGCCAGACATGGGCCAGCAGGCTTCAAACGAGCAGTCGCAAGAATCTCGGCCCCAAGACCCCCAGTTGGGCTCCGGTGAGCCACACGCGCAGCCGGACCCAGGCTCCCCGCATGCGCAGCCGGACCCCGGCTACCACCATGCCCAGCCAGACCCCGGCCAGCAGCCCTACGCTGGGCAACAGCCCTATCCTGGCCAGTCCACCCCGCAGCAGTATCCGAGTTGGTACCCGCAGCAATACCCGAGCCAGCAGCCGTACCCGGGCCAGCCCTACCCTGGCCAGCCCTACCCCGGGCAGCAGTACTTCCCGCCACCACAGCCGCCATCACCCAAGCCGGGCGTGATCCCCCTGCGGCCACTGGGCCTCGGCGAGATCCTGGACGGCGCGATCACCGCGATCCGGTCCTACCCCAAGCTCATGCTCGGAGTCTCAGCCCTGGCGTCAGCCGTGTCCAACCTGCTGAGTGTCGGCGTCGTCCTCCTCATGATCAACCAGACCGACCTGCTCAGCCCCGACCTGCCGCTGTCGGCGACCGACTTCGATGTCTTCGTCGCACAGATGCAGGTCGCGCTGCTGATTGGCCTCCCCGCGAGCGTCGTCTCGGTCATGGTCGGCACGTTCCTCACCGGAATGCTGACCGTGGTGATGGGCAAGGCGGTGCTCGGCCAGCCGATCACGTTCGGTGAGGCGTGGCAGCACATCAAGCCCCGGTTCGGCGCGCTGCTGGGATTGAGCCTGCTGTACATGCTGATCGTCGTCGTCGGTTCGATATTCCTCATTCTCCCTGGCGTCTGGCTGTACGTGCTGTTCAGTCTGGCCAGCACCGCGCTGGTCCTCGAAGGCGCCACTGTCGGCAGGAGCTTCGACCGGTCACGTGCCCTGATCAACGGGGCGTGGTGGCGTACGTTCGGCATTCTGATCCTCGCCGCGATCATGGTTGCGCTGCTCAGCCAGATCGTGGAACTACCGTTCGGCCTGGTCTCCGGCACTTTCACCAATGACATCGACCTGGGGGGCCTGAATCAGGTCCTCCTGTTGTCGGCGCTCGGCGCGGTCATCGCGGAAACCATCACGCTGCCGTTCACCGCAGGCGTGACCACGCTGATCTACATCGACCGCCGGATGCGCCGCGAGGGCATGGACATCGAACTGGCTCGTCAGGCCGGTGTCCCGATGCAGCCACAGCAACCACCGACGGCCTGGTGAACAGCAACGACATCCCGGTCGACATCGGCCGCGACGCCGCGCGCGACGCGGCCGTGAGGGAGCTGTCCGACCCGGCGTACCAGCAAGCCGAGCCTTCGATGTTCATGAAGGCCCTTCGCTGGCTGATCGAGCGGTTCATGCGATTGCTCGACGGTGTCGCGAGCGCGATCCCGGGTGGGATCTTCGGCGTGATCGCGCTGGTGGTCATTGTCATCGCGGTGATCGTGGCCATCCGGCTGAAAGTTGGGAAGTTCGCGCGCGCAGCGGCGAGTACCGCCGTATTCGCCGGACGCAAGCTGACGGCGGCCGATCACCGGCGGGCGGCCGATGCTGCTGAGGCACAAGGGAATCTGCCTGAGGCTGTGCGGGAGCGGTTCCGTGCGATCGCGCGAGGCTTGGAGGAACGGGGTGTTCTCGATGAACGCTCCGGCCGGACGGTCGACGAGGTCGCGCGCGCCGCAGGAGCCAGAATTCCGGACTACGCCAACGCTTTACGTGCGGGCGCAAGGCTGTTCGATGACGTTTGGTACGGCGGCCGGGAGACCACAGTGGACGAATACCGGCGGTTGGTCGACCTCGACTTGGCTCTGGACGGCGCCAGCCGATGACGACATCGATTTCCCCCGACGCCAGGCGAATCTGGAGCGCTGGCCGCGGTCCCGTGCTGATCGGCTTGATCGTGCTCGCCGCCGCGATCGTGATCGCCTTGGTGAGCAGCGGTGGTGAGGAAGACGCGCTCGATCCCGAGTCGGCGTCGCCGCAGGGCAGCCGCGCCGTCGCCAGGCTGCTTGAGCAGCAAGGCGTTCAGATCATTCGCGCGAATTCGATAGACGACGCCGCCGGAGCGGTCAACGGCGATACGACTTTGCTTATCACCAATCCGAACTGGCTGAGCGCTGAGCAGTTGAGCGTGTTGAGCGAGGAATCCGGATCGACGGTCGCCATCGCGCCGACGGGCGGCGCGGTGGACGGGTTGGCGCCGGGAACAGGGCGGTCAGGACTCGTCGAACCGGAGAACCGGCAGCCGGGTTGCAGTTTCGATGCTGCTGGTGCCGTCTACATCGGAGGCGTGACCTACGAGGCACGAACCAGTTGCTACGACGGCACTGTGGTGCGTGACGGCAACGTCACGTTGCTTGGCGACGCCTCGCCGATCGTGAACGACACCCTCGACGAAGAAGGCAACGCGGCCCTGGCGTTGCGAGTGCTGGGCGAGCACCGCCAACTCGTTTGGTACATGCCAAACCTGAATGACCGCGCGGTCGGTGGCGGTGACAACGAAGGCGACCAGAGCTTGTACAGCCTGATCCCCAGCGCGTGGTGGTTCGCGCTCGGCCAAGTCGGCATCGCTGTCCTGCTTTTCATGGCATGGCGGGCACGCAGGCTCGGCCCGATCGTCACCGAACCACTGCCCGTTGTCGTGCGCGCGGCGGAAACGACCGAGGGACGCGCGAGGCTCTACCGGCGGGCCAAAGCCACCGATCACGCCGCGGACGCGTTGCGGCGCGCCACGATCAGCAAACTGATCCCGATGCTGGGGCTGTCTTCCGACGCCTCCCCCGCGGCGATCAGCGAAGGCGTCGCCGCCCGGACCGGACGACCCGGTGTCGAGGTGCACGCCGTCCTTTTCGGACCACCACCAACGACGGAAGAAGCGCTCGTTCAGATCGCGGACGACCTGGACGCCTTGGCCAATGAGGTAGGTTCACACTGATGGGAAACTCACGCGAGGCGCTGATCGCCCTGCGCTCCGAGGTCGGCAAGGCGGTGGTCGGCAACGACGCCGCGGTCACCGGCCTGATCATCGCGTTGCTGTGCCGCGGCCATGTACTGCTCGAAGGCGTGCCGGGGGTGGCGAAAACGTTGCTGGTACGGGCTTTGGCGACCGCGCTGGACCTGAAGAACACGCGCGTGCAGTTCACGCCGGACCTGATGCCCGGTGACGTGACCGGGTCGATCGTCTACGACCCGCACAAGGCCGACTTCGTCTTCCGCGAAGGCCCGGTGTTCACCAGCCTGCTGATCGCCGACGAGATCAACCGCACGCCGCCGAAGACCCAGTCGGCGCTGCTCGAGGCGATGGAGGAGCGGCAGGTCTCGATCGACGGCACGCCAAGGCCGTTGCCCGACCCGTTCATCGTGATCGCCACGCAGAACCCGGTCGAGTACGAAGGCACGTACCCGTTGCCAGAGGCCCAGTTGGACCGGTTCCTGCTGAAGCTGACCATGCCGACACCCTCGCGTGAGGACGAGGTCGGCATCCTGTCGCGGCACGCGTCCGGATTCGACCCGCGTAACCTCGCCGCCGCCGGGATCCAGCCGGTGGCAAGCAAAGCGGACCTCGACGACGGCCGTGCCCAGGTTCAGGCGCTGACCGTGCACGAGCAGGTCCTCGGATACATTGTGGACATTTGCAGGGCGACTCGTAGTTCGCCTGCCGTGCGGCTCGGTGTGTCGCCGCGTGGCGCGACCGCTTTGCTCGCCGCGTCTCGGGCATGGGCCTGGTTGTCCGGCCGGGAATATGTGACGCCGGATGACGTGAAAGCGTTGGCGCGCCCGACTTTGCGGCACCGCCTCGAACTGCGGCCGGAGGCCGAGCTCGAGGGTGCGACCACCGACGGGGTGCTGGACGGCGTGCTCGCGGCCGTTCCGGTTCCCCGCTGACGGGCCCGTGGCGATCAGCGGGCGCGCAGGGCTGCTTGCCCTGTTGGGCGCCATCATCGTTGGTGTCGCGGTGCCGTCGTACATCGGGATCATCGCGGTCACGGGCGTGATCGTGGCTGCCATCCTGGTCGATCTCGCTTTGGCGGCATCGATCAGTGCGTTGACATTCACGCGCGGCGGCACGCGGTCAGCGCGCCTGGGCGAACCGGCTTCGGTGACGTTGACCGTGATGAATCCCGGCGGTGCCAGGGTTCGCGGTGTGCTGCGCGACGCGTGGCCGCCCAGCGCGGGCGCGTCGGACCGGCACGCTCTGGACATTCGCGGCGGTGGCCAGCAGACCGTGACCACGACTCTGGTGCCGACTCGTCGTGGCGACAGGATGGCCGACCGGATAACGGTTCGAGCGTTCGGTCCGCTCGGTTTGGCGGCACGTCAGGGATCGCACCGCGTTCCGTGGACAGTACGGGCCTTGCCGCCGTTCACCAGCCGCAAGCACTTGCCGTCCAGGTTGGACCGATTGCGTGACCTCGATGGCAGGCTGCGCACTCTCGCTCGTGGCCAAGGCACGGAGTTCGACTCGCTGCGGACCTATGTGGCCGGTGACGACGTGCGCTCGATCGACTGGCGCGCAACGGCTCGCTCGACGGACGTGATGATCCGGACCTGGCGCCCGGAACGCGACCGGCACCTGATGGTCGTGCTGGACACCGGCCGGACGTCCGCGGGACGCGTCGGCGACATCCCTCGGCTCGACGCGTCGATGGACGCCGCGTTGTTGTTGGCTGCATTGGCCTCGCGAGCCGGTGACCGCGTCGACTTCATCGCCTACGACAGGCAGGTGCGCGCGAGCGTGCAGGGGTCGAGTGCTGTGGAACTGTTGCCTGCCTTGGTAAACGGTATGGCGTCGCTGCAGCCCACGTTGGTGGAGTCGGACGCGTCTGGAATCGCCGCGGAGGTGTTGCGCCGCAGCCGACGCCGTTCGCTGGTCGTGTTGTTGACCGGCCTGGAGCCAGATCCGCTGGCACAAGGGCTGTTGCCGATCCTGCACACCTTGACGTCACGGCATTTGGTGCTTATCGCGTCCGTCGCGGACCCACGCATCAGCGAGATGTCCCACGCGCGCGGTGACGCGGAAGCCGTGTTCGACGCGGCAGCAGCAGCGCGCGCGACGCAAGAGCGTGAGCACGTCGCGGGTCTGTTGCGGCGGCGCGGTGTGGAGGTCGTCGACGCCACACCGGACGAGCTGGCACCTGCCCTCGCGGACGCTTATTTGGCGCTGAAGGCCGCAGGCAGGCTCTAAGCCTGAATCCACCGATAGACCTTGTGTTGATCTTCCGGGGTGTTCTGGTCATGTGTGGATCTTGGGTTTTGGTGGTGGGCATGGTGAAACGGCTGGCTTGTCCAGCGTGTCCACGGGAGGTCTCCGGTCGGGCCCTGGCGGGCGGGTGGTGAAGAAAAGGTCAGGCGGCGGGTGGGCTGGCGGCGGTGTGCAGGGTGGTGAAAGCCTCGGCCCAGGGCCAGTGCTCGGGTAGGTGCAGGACCGGGCGGCCTTGAGGGCGGGCAAGGCGGGCTGGGACGCAGACGAGGTGTTTGCGCAGTGTCGCGCCGCGGGCTTTGGCGTGGAAGGTGCTGGTGAGGCTGCCTGCGGCGCGCAGCAGGTTGTGGGCGAGGGCGGTGCAGACGACCCACGCGGCGTTGGCGTCGAACTGCCCCGATGGCAGATGCGCCAGCGGGCCGTCGATGAGGTCGGCGAAGGTCGTTTCGACGATCGCGTGCTGCCGGTGGGCGAGATCAGCGTCTACTGTGGATAGTTCGGTGTTGGTGAAGAACGCGTGGTAACGCCAGATCGGGAACAGGGCGTTCTCGGAGTTCTTGTCCTTCACCCGGCGTACCACCAGCCGGGCGGTGATGACGTGGCGGGTTCCGGCGAAGGCGGTATAGCCGGTCTCGGCGACCTCGGCGTCAGAGATCAGCTCGCCGGTATCGGGATCTTCCACCGAACCCGGGTAGCGCACCGCGACCCACGCGTCCTCGGCGATCGCCGTGATGGCGGCCTGGATTGACGGGTTGGTCGCCACGGTGATCGAGAACATCGCCCCGGCGCGGCGTGCGGCACTGACCACTGTGCCGGCGTAGTAGGCGGAATCGCCGCGGACCAGGATCCGTCCCGCGCGTGCCCCGGCGGCTTTCGCAGTGTTCAGGGCTTGGGTCAGTAACCTCGCCGCGCCCCGCGCGGAACCGGCGTTGCCTGCCCGCAGACGGATCGCGGCGACGAGGGGTGCGGCCAGCCGGGTGGAGATCGTGACCACCAGCGGCGAGAGCCCTCGCAGCAACAATTGGTAGCCACCGACTTTGGCCGGCCCGAACCGCGCACCTCGTTTCTGGGTGCCGTACACGCGGCGCAGCAGCGAGTCGATGTCCACAAAGGTCATCTGATCCGCCCCGGCCAGCACCGGGGTCTTCGCCGCCAGCGACACCAGCATCGCGCGCAGCACCGCGGCCAGTTGCAGCGCATGGCCGTGGGTGAACGAGCGCAGAAACGATCCCAGCGTCGAGGGCGCGTACACCCCGGTGAACAGACGTTTCATCCCGCCGTGGCGGATCACGTCCAGGTCATCGATACAGTCCGCGCCCGCGAGCATCCCCGCGACGATCGAGGCGACCTTGCCTGCCGGGCTGGCCCCAGTCGACGGGATCGGAGCGTTCGTGATCTCTACCTTCTGCGCTACCAGTTCCGACATGCCCGCCCGCTCGGCCAGCGCCATCACCGGCACGATCCCGGCGCAGGACACGAGATTCTCCTCATCGAACCGCACCGCCGCCCGCGACCACCTGTGCGATAATTTCACTGAAAGTGCCTTCCATCCCCGGGTGATAATCGAGCCTCAGTAACTCGTATTATCACAGGTCAGAAGGCACTTTCACTTGTAACACGCCGCCCCGAACACCCACTCATCAGTGGATTCAGGCTAAGAGGGCATCTGATCTTGGTTGGGGCGATATGTCTGTGTCGGGTGACGGCTGATACCTTGATCAACTTGTGGGGTCCCGGCGTGCGTACCGCAGCGACTTGTCCGATGCTCGCTGGGCGTTGATCGAGCCAACGCTGACGGCGTGGCGTGCTGCCCGGCGTGGGCCGGGAACCGTGATGCGCGTGCATGACTTGCGGGAGATCGTGAACGCGATCCTGTACGTGTGCCGGACCGGGATCGCCTGGGAGTATCTGCCGCACGACTTCCCGCCCTGCAAGACGGTTTATGACTACTACGCCAAGTGGGAAGCCGATGGCACAACGGAAACGCTGCATGACCTGTTGCGTGACCAAGTCCGCGTCGCGAAAGGCCGCGCTGCTGCCCCGACGGCGGCGATCATCGACTCGCAGAGCGTGAAAACCTCCTGCAATGTCAGCGAATCCAGTCAGGGTATCGACGCGGGCAAGAAGATCAAGGGCCGCAAACGGCACATCGCCACCGATGTGCTCGGCCTGCTGCTGGCGGTAATCGTGACCGCGGCGTCGGTGCAGGATTCCGCTGGCGGGCAACAGGTTCTCGATCATCTCGCCGCTGCGCATCCGACCGTGTCGGCGGCATGGGTGGACGGTGGCTACAACAACACAGTCATCCGTCATGGAGCCCAGCGGGGTATCCGGGTTGAGGTCGTCAAACGCCCTTCTGCCAAGGGATTCCACGTGTTGCCCCGGCGGTGGGTAGTGGAGCGCAGTCTGGGCTGGCTGATGCAACACCGCCGACTCGCGCGCGACTACGAAGCCCTGCCCCAGCGGTCGCGCACGATGGTCCACTGGGCGATGACTAACATAATGAGCCGCACCCTGACCGGGGAATCCACCCAAACCTGGCGAAACGATCCACCCAAAGCAGACATTCTTGCCTAACTAAGATCAGATGCCCTCTAAGCGGCCGTTGGGAGCTTGTCGCCTGCGTACTTCGCGTCGACATCGCCCGTCTCGCCAGCCTGCGCGGCGCGACGGCCGAGCGTGAACACGTACGCCAGGGACAGCAGTTCAGCGACCACGCCGATGCCGATCCGTGCCCACGTCGGCAGCCCCGACGGAGTCACGAACGCCTCGATGACGCCCGACACGGCCAGCACGCACGCCAACCCCAGTACAACGACAACCACAGGCCGTCCCTCTTCCGCGAGCGCTTGCGGACGCGTCCGGCCACGCGGGTCGATGACCGTCCAACCGAGCTTCAACCCGATACCCGCAGCCACGAACACCGCAGTCAGTTCGAGCAGGCCGTGTGGCGTGATCAGGCCAAGGAAGATGTCACCGCGACCGACGGACATCATCAACCCGCCGCTCACGCCGACATTCACCGCGTTCTGCCACAGCGCGTAGATCACAGGAAGGCCGAGCAGGACACCGAGCATCAGGCACGCCGCGGCCACCCAGGCGTTGTTGGTCCACACTCGCGCGGCGAAAGACGCGGCGGGATTGCTGGAGTAGTACGTCTCGAAATCGCCGCCCGGCTGGGTCAGGTCCCGTATCTGCTCCGGCGCGGCAATACTGGCCTGCACATCCGGATTGCCCGCGATCCACAACGCGATCAACGCGGAAACCCCGGTGAACACCAGTCCGGTCGGAACCCACCAGCGCCAACCCAGATAAAGAGCGGCAGGAAAGCGCCGGGTGAAAAACTGAGCGACCTCACGCCAAGCAGGGCTGTGCGTCCCAGTGATCGCTGAGCGCGCCCGCGCGACGAGGGTGGAAAGGTGGCCGATCAGCCCGGGATCTGGCATTTCGGTCCGGACGATCGACAGGTGCGTCGCGGTGCGCTGGTACAACCGAACCAGCTCATCGGCCTCGGCCCCGCGGACGGAACTGCCGCGCCGGACGAGCTCAGCCAGCCGATCCCAGTCGGCACGGTGTGCCGCGACGAACAAATCGATGTCCACACCCCTTACTATTCCGTATTGACCAGGGGGTGGGCACCAGATGTCAGATCTAGTCAGTGGCGAGGCCGTGCTGCTCGAGGTGCGAGTGGCGAAGCTGGCCAGCCGTGGTCTGGCCATCGCGCTCGACGTGCTGATCCAAGCCGCTGCGCTGCTGTTCCTCGCCATGATCCTGAGCGCCGCGGGCCTCGTCGGATTCGACAACGCACTGCAAGGAACGGTCACCCTGGTAGGACTGGTCGCGGTCCTGGTCGGATACCCGGTGACAGCGGAAACACTGACCCGCGGCAAGACCGTCGGCAAAGCGGCAGCAGGCCTGCGCGTGGTCAGGGTGGACGGTGGCCCGATCCGCTTCCGGCACGCGTTGGTGCGCGGCCTAGCCGGATTCTTCGTGGACTTCTGGGGAGTGGGGCTGCTCGGAGCGGTCGCGGTGATCGTGTCCCTGAGTTCCCGAAACAGCCAGCGAGTCGGCGACATGCTCGCAGGCACATTGGTGATCAGAGAACGCATCCCGGAGCAGAACGTAGCCCCGGTCTACATGCCACCGCCCCTGGCCAACTGGGCGTCGACACAGAACGTAACGGGCCTGCCGAACGATTTGGCGCTGGCAATCCGGCAATACCTCGGCAGGCTGCACGAACTGGCCCCGGAAGCCGCCCACAACCTCGGAAGCAGGCTTGCGGCGGAGGTCAGCGCGTACCTGGGCAGCCCAGTGCCGCCGAACGTGCCGGTGTACGCATACCTGTCGGCGATCTTGGCTGAGCGCCGCACGCGTGAGCAAGCCAGGCACTACCAACAGAACCACCGGCCGCAAGATCCGCAGCAGCAGCAATTCCAGCAGCAGCCACGGTTCCAGTACGAGCCAGCCACGGATTCCCAGCCAGGGGCCTCATCCCAGTCGGCTACGGATTCGCCGTGGCAACGGCAGCCTGCCATCGACCAACAGCAGCAGGCCCAGCCAGCCGCCGACTCGCCATCTCAGCCGCAGCCCGCCACGGACTCGCCTTCCGTGCCAGACAATCCTTTCACCCCACCGAGCTGAACCTTCCGGGCCGAATCTCCGGGTGTGTCACGGATCGGCTTTCACAGCAATAGCTTTGGCGACAGGTTCCAGCCTGCCTGGGGCGATCGCGCGTCGCCATCGCCCCCGGCCACTCCTAGATTCGGATCGCGGTCAGCATCAACCGTGGACTGCCGAGGTGGAACGGCACGTCATCCGGTCCGGAATAGAGTTCGATACGCCCGAACCCGGCCGTTGACAGCATCCGGCTGAGGTGCGCGACCGTGAACACCTGGTACACGGCCGTGCCCCGATGTTCCCGATCGCCCTGTACGAACCGGTAATCAGTGATCAACTGGCTGGTTGCCACGTCGTAGCTGGACGTTGCGTACGCGGTGATGTCGCCTGCGACCATCGGTTCACGGTCGTCCCCGAACCCAGGAAGCACGGATTCCGCCGTCACCCCGATATCCAGAACAATGCCGCCACCAGGACGCACGGCGGCCCCGAGCGCTTCGAGGAAATGCTCGCTGCCGTCGTGGTCCATGTATCCGAAGCTGTTGCCCATACAGATCGCGACATCGAACCGGCCATCGCGAGGGATGTCGCGCATGTCGGCCTCGATCCACTCGACCGCACTGCTTGTGACCCGGGCATGCTCGATCGCTTCCGCGGACGAGTCCACGCCTGTCACACGGTATCCGCGCTCCGCCAAGGTGATCGAATGCCTGCCACTGCCGCAAGGCACGTCAAGAACGCGTGCGCCCGGTGTCAGCCGCAAGTGCCGTTCGACGAAGTCGATGTCCGCGGTGGAGGGTGGCGCCAGCCTGCGCCAGAACTCGTTAGGAAGGTGGGTGAAGAATGTCGTGTACCAAGTGGACACGTAAAAACTCCTGGTGATCTCGAGTGTTGTGATGACTCGGTTCACCGGGCGGGTGCAGCGCCCGGTGACAGGCTCCGGGCAGCCATGGCTTCCTCCAGGAAGTGCTTGCGTTTCACGATCAAAATAGCATTCAGGCGGCGTAGTTGCGCAGCAACCGCAAGGCGAGCGCGGCATGCGGCCCAGAGGTCGTCAAACCGGAGTCCTCCGGCCGCAACCGCTGTGCCCCTACCCGGCAGAACGCGCCGACCGGACCGTTGATCACGCTTTCGGCGTCATCCGGACCGAACCGCCAACTCGTCCCATCCGGCCCGCTCAACTCTGCCCTGATGGGCACGAATTCGTGGCCCGCGAACTGAAACGCATAAGGCAATGTGCGATGCCCCAACCGTGCGATATGCCTGAGCCGATCGGTATCCGGATACGGAATGTTCAGCGGACCAGTGATGTCCAAAGCATGCGCCCAATGCTCGGCGAGTCGTGTCGTCGCCATCGTCGCGGGCCGCAGCGGAGCGGACACCCACGCCGACGCCTTGGCCGGATCAGCGGATCGCAGAACCTGAACCGAGCTCCGTCGAGCCGCCTGCCAGCGCGGATAGACCACCTCAGGTCCAGCACGATCAGCACGCACCCAGAGATCCATCGCTTCGTCCACGCTCATGGCCCCGCGATCGCGCGTCGCGGTCCCATTGACTGTGGCCGTGACGATTTCTTCGCTTTGTGCGAGGTGAAGCAGCACGTCGACGTTGCTCCACCCATCCGCGGCCGACGGCTGCATCCACTGGTCCGCAGTGAGCGTGGCGAAGATGCCGTCCAACCGGTCGTATTCGGCCTCGAGGTCGTCGAAGATCTCCACCCAGCTCAGCCTAGCCCGACGCGCTCAACCAGGCAGGCGCGTAGAAAGCCGTCGGTAGCGACCTGGAGCTGGCCAATGCGATTTTCGTTCACGTCTTCGATCCGCCGTTAGCATGGATGGCCTCGACTTCACCCGATCGGCCTAATAATTCTTGCGTTTGGACGCTCGGCGAGATGGGTAACCAAGTGCGGAGCGGTCACACCAGGGACAGGGTGGACCGTCGCTCAAGGCTGGGTTGAAAAGTGTGCCCCCGGCAGGACTCGAACCTGCACCGCGACAATCATGGCTCTGACCTGCGCATGACGGAGCGCTCAAGTGGTGCAGGTTGGTGATAGGCGAGTCGAACCGGCACCACTTCGCGGAAGCAAGCCTCGATCTGCGGGTACAGACCGTCAACGCTGGTGGGTGTGGCCTGCGGCCATCCACTCCAGGAGCGCGTATATGGCCCTGGCTTGTGCCGCTGCGAGCCGATCACTGGCGGGGCCGTCGATATAGCGGATGTCGAATGTGACGGTCAGATCGCCGCACGCGGCGTCAACAGAGGTCGAGGTCGTTGGTTCTCGGCGTTGGCCCGAGGTGTCGGATGCGGACGAAGCGGTCATAGGGCTGAGTGTCGACCAGTCGAGTCCGGTGTGCTGTCTGGGCAACTCGGTCGGTTCGGCGGTAGTTCAGTCCGAGCGCGTGTGGCGGTCGCCAGCCCGTTCAACCGCCAGTGCGGTCGCCGCCGCTGCTGCGGACCGCGCGGTCCAGCCGGTGCTGTCGGCACGTGCCGACCTCGCCACGCTGCTGCTGTCTGGGCGGGCTGCCTTGGGCAGCATCATCCGACCCTGACATGTTCTGGCCGGGGCGACACGTCATCGCTGCAGATCGGCCGTCAAGTTGGGAAGCCGGAGGTGTCGGCCGACGTCGGTCATGTGGCGCATGAGGTCGAAGGCATCCCGCGCAGCGATATCGCCGGCGATGACGGCTGTGTTGACCAGGTCGATCGTTCGCGTGGTGATTCGCTGGAGGCACGGCCCCGGTCGTCTGAGATCCATCAGGAACCGGCGAACTTGCTCCACTTGAGGATCATGAAGCAGGTCTGGGCCTCGCCGAGGTGTTTCAACGGTTCGCGTCGTCGGTACCGCCGAAGACGGCTCGGCGGATAGCGTTGATCTGCTGGATCTCGGACGCGTTGTCGATCTCGATCGGTTCGCCGAGTCTAGGATGGCGCCTGCGGCCACCACCTGATCTTGAGTTGTCCACCCAACTGCTCATGATCGTTTGGTGGCCGCGCTCGTCTTCCGGCACCCTCACCAGCCAAGATCAAGAAGTCCGGCTGGAGTACCAGTGAGGCGTCGCCTCGGACCGCCGAGCAGGGTGGCTGGTCTGGTGTGCCCGCTGCGGGTCGGAGCATGCTCGCCTGGGTAGCCATGGTGACGGAGGCTGGTCAGGGGCGGGCATGTGGTGACGGTCAACGACGTGCTCGACGGGCACGTGACACCGGATATCCAGTGTCTGGACCGGATCTATCTCAACGCCTACGTGCCGAAGTTGCAGACCAGCGCGCAGGTGGTGGCGTTCCTGTCGGGTCACTTGGGATATCCGTTCCCGTCTCCGGCGTTGTTCAAGCAGTTGGGTGACCGGTTCCGCCGGGCGGTGTCGGATTTCGCTGAGGCCAACGACATCCCGTGGGTGAAGTTCGGCAAGCACGATGTCGGCGGCAAGTTGGAGTTGATGCGTCCACACCTGGATCGTCAGGCCGCTACTGGCCGGTCCGGTGTCGCGGCGATCGGGGTGGCACAAGAGTTTCAGCGAGTCTGGACCGCCTATGAGCGGCAGAGCCCGACCGGGGCGGTGCAGTGGTGTTTCACCAAGGCCGACCGGCGGGTCAGCGTCTACTACTTCTTCCTGTTCAACACATCGACTTCGGCCCGGCGTTCATCAAGGTATGCACCTACATTTCCTTATCCGGCCAAGGTATGTGTCGGCGTACGGACTCATGTGACCAGCCACGTACGGGTTAATGTGTCCACTTTGTAGCGTGTCGGGGTGTCGGTACGCGCTGGTGATCGTCAAGCTGTCGTGCGACCTGGCGGGTGTGTATAGGGACGGCACTGGTGATCTTGGACGAGGAGCGGTGGGCGGAGCTGCGTCGCTTCCGTGGCTTGTATGAGTCCGGCGCGATGAGCATCTCTGCGATCGCGCGGGAGACCGGGCTGCACCGGCAGACTGTCCGCAAATACCTGGCCAGCGACGCGCGGCCAGGACCGCCGCGAGGCAGCAGCCGCAAGGGGACCCGCACGCCGGTGATCGCCGCGATGGCGCCGGTGATCGCCGCGATGGCGCCGGTGATCGATGCGTGGCTGCGCTCAGAGCTGCTGCTGAAAGGCACGGTTATTCACGAGCGGCTGGTCGAGCAGTACGGGTTCACCGGCAACTATCAGCGCGTCAAGCTGTATTTGCAGGAGGCCCGTCCCAGGATCGCGGCCGAGCTGGGTATCGCCCCGGACGAGCTGGGGCTCCTGCACCGCCGGTTCGAGGTGATCCCAGGCGCGCAGGCCCAAGTGGACTGGGGGGACGAGGGTCAGATCCTCGCGCATGTCGGCATTCCGAAGGTCTACTCGTTCCACATGACCTTGTCCTATTCACGCGACCCGTTCTGCTGCTTTACCACCAGTCAGGACCTGGAGACCTTCTTCGCCTGCCATCGCCGGGCGTTCGAGCACTTCGGCGGGGTGCCTCGGGCGATCGTCTACGACCGCACCAAGACCGTGGTGCGTCGGCATGTCGCCCCAGGCAAGGCCGTTCCGTTGCATCCGGAAGCCGTGGCGTTCGCCGGGCACTACGACTTCGACATCGACGTGCTGGCCGCATACCGCCCGACCGGCAAGGGCCGGGTCGAGCGCCAAGTCGCGATCGTGCGCGATCACGTCCTGGCCGGTCGTGGGTTCGCCAGCCTGGAGGAGATGGACTCGGCGTTCACCGCCTGGGTCCCGTTGCGGCGCAAGCGCGTCCACAGCACGCACGGCGAGGTCATCGGCCACCGCGCCGCCCGTGACCACTCGGCCCTGCACCCAATCCCAGTCAGTCCGTATCTGGTCACGCAGCGGCATCTGCGGCACGTCGGCAAGGACTGCCTGGTCGCGTTCGACGCCAGCCTTTACTCAGTTCCTGCCCGCAAGGTCCGTCACCGCCAGCTGGTCGAGATCCGCGCCACCGCCGACACCATCAGCCTGCATGCCACATCCATCGACGCGGCCACGACCGGCAACCTAGCCGACGGCACCCTGCTGGCCGTCCATCCCCGGGCCACGACCAGAGGCCAGCGGGTCGTCGACGAAACCCATTGGGACGGTCTGCCCGACGGCCACACCCGCGCGGTTACCACCAGCATCGAGGACGACGACCACGACGGGAAGGTCATCCCGCTGCGGCCCAATACCGCGCCTGAACAGTCGTGGCCCCGGTCACTGGAGGCGCTGCTCACCCGCACCGCCGCCGCACAGATCAAGGTCGAACACCGCCCGCTGTCGGTCTATGAACAACTCACCGGCACCGGACCCAGCAGGACCACAGCACTACCGCAGACGAAGGATCACCGTTGAACGAGCTGGTCACCACCCGCATCCGCTCCACCGCCACCCGGCTCGGCCTGAACCACCTGCCCAGCCAGCTCGACACCTTCGCCCGCCGCGCCGAGGACAACCAGATGGGATACCTCGAGTTCCTCGACCTGGTCCTGGAAGAGGAAGCCGCCGTCCGCGACGAACGCCGCTTCCGCAGCGCCCTGCGCCTGTCGAAACTGCCGCACCACAAGACCCTGGACGACTACGACTTCTCCTTCCAGCCCGAGCTGGATCCGCGGAAGATCAAAGACTTGGCCACGCTCTCGTTCATTGAGGACAAAGGCAACGCCGCTCTGCTCGGGCCGCCCGGAGTCGGGAAAACACACATCGCCGTCGCTCTCGCGGTCGCTGCCTGCCGCGCCGGCTACACCGTCTACTTCACCACCCTGGACGACATGGTCCGCCGCCTGAAAGCCGCCGACGCGATCGGACGGCTCACCAGCACTCTGCGCACCTACCTACGGCCCAACGTCCTCGTGATCGACGAGGTGGGCTATCAGCCCCTCGAACGCGCCGAAGCCAACCTGGTCTTCCAGGTTATTTCGAAGCGCTACGAGAAAGGCTCCGTCATTCTGACCTCGAATAAGAACTTCGGGGAATGGGCCCAAGTCTTCAGCGACGAGGTCCTCGCCACCGCGATCCTCGACCGGCTCCTGCACCACTGCGACGTCATCCCCATCAACGGCCCCAGCTACCGGCTGAAGAACCGACTCGCCGCCATCACGGACACCGCCACCGTCGCTTGACACCTGGACACATCAGTTCGTACTCACCTGGACACATCACCGGATACGCCGACAGTATGGCTCAACGGACACGAGTGGGCAGCCTACTTCACCCAAACGCCAGGCCGAGCGGGCCGGGATCGGATTCACCGCACTGTCCAACGGCTTCGCCGCTACCGATGATCCGGTGGTGCTGCAAGCGATCTGTGACCGGCTCGGCCCCGGCGTGATCAACGTCTTCCTGCAACGCTGGTTCGCGCGGCTGCCGCTGCCGTTCACCAACACCGATCGGGACGCCGGGGCCGACTGGTCGAGCGGATTGTGACGTAGAGCGCCTTCGTGTGCCATGAGTCACAACGGTTCGCGACTGACCGGCTCGCACACCTAAGCTGTCTCGGGATGAGAATGACAGTCATTTTCATTTAGGTCAGGAGGCTAGTCATCCTGCACGAACGGGTAGCCGCAGCACTGGGGATGGACGCGAGTGAGCTCGCCGAGGACGCGGATCTGATGGAACTGGGCCTCGACTCGTTGCGCTTGATGGCGGTGGTGGGGGATCTGCGTCGCAACGGTGTGGGTGTCACGTTCGCGGATCTCGCCGCCGACCCGACCATCCGCGCGTGGCAGCGCCTGGTCGCACGAGCGGGTACGGCGGTCGCGGCGACACCCGCGACGACGGCTGTGACGCCAGCGCCCACCGATGCCGCCGTCGAGCCTTTCGAACTGAACTTGCTGCAACACACTTACTGGGTCGGCCGTCAGGACGAGCAGCCGCTCGGCGGCGTCGGCGCCCACTTCTACGTGGAGTTCGACGGTCGCGATGTCAATCCGGAGTTGTTGCGTAGCGCGGTGATCGCGGTACGGCGGCGTCATCCGATGCTGCGCACGACGGTGCTCAGCGACGGACGGCAACACCTCGCACGTCACGTGGCTGACGACGCCATCACAGTCCACGACCTACGTGGCGCCGAGCCGGATCGGATCGTCGCCCGGCTGGCCGAATTACGCGATCACCACACACACCGCCGGATGGATGTCGAGCACGGTGAGCTGCTGGAGGTGGCGCTGACCCATTTGCCCGAGGGTGTCACCCGGCTCCACATCGACCTCGACATGATCGCCGCAGACGCGCTCAGCATGCGCATCCTGCTGGCGGACCTGCGCGCGTACTACACGACGCCGGACGTCGTCCTACCGTCGCTCCACACCGACTACGCCGGTTATCTCGCCGCTCGCCGCATCGACCGGGCCGCCGCGTGGCGGCAGTCCCGTGACTGGTGGCGCGCAAGGCTTCCCGAGCTCAGCGAGCCGCCCCGCCTGCCGGTGGTGGTCGACGTGCACTCCGCCGAGTCGGCCCAGCCGCGATACCGGCGCAGTGCCCGCTACCACCACTGGCTGTCACCGGAGGCCAAGGACCGGCTGCACGAGCGGGCGCGGCGGCATCGCGTCAGCCCGGCTTCCGCGCTGGCGACTGCCTTCGCCGAGACGCTCGCGGCGTGGAGCGGCGAACAACGATTCCTGCTCAACCTGCCGCTGTTCGACCGGGAAGGCGCCGAGGGGCTCGTCGGTGACTTCAGCAGCTCGATCCTGGTGGACGTCGACCTGACGCGAGCGCGCTCGTTCGCCGAGTCGGCCGCGGCGATTCAGGCCGTGACGCTGGAAGCCATCGGGCACAGCGCGTTCTCCGGAGTGGAGGTGCTGCGGGAGCGCAGCCGGGCCAACGGGGGAACACCCGCGCTTGCCCCTGTCGTCTACACCAGCGCCATCGGGCTCGGCGAGATCTACGAGCGGGAACTCCAGGACACCTTCGGTGAGCCGGTGTGGATCATCTCGCAGAATCCGCAGGTGCTGCTGGACGCACAGGTCACCGAGCTCGACGGCGGCCTGCTGCTGAACTGGGACTTCCGGGAACACGCTTTCGCGCCGGGTGTGGTCACGGCCGCCTTCGCGGCGTATCGCGGCCTGGTCGACGATCTGGTGGCCGATGACGAGACCTGGAACCGGCCGGTGGGCACACTGCTCCCGCCGGACCAGGCTGCCGTTCGGGCGGCGGTGAACAACACCGACGGACCCGCACCGACCGGGTCGCTGCACGGTGAGTTCTTCCGGATCGCGACCGAGGAGCCGCATCGGACCGCCTTGTACGTCAACGGCGCAGAGGTCTCCTACGGGAACCTGGCGGCCCGTGCTCTCAGTGTGGCGACTCTGTTGCGAGACAACGGGATTCAGCCCGGCGACACGGTAGCGATCACCTTGCCGAAGGGGCTGGACCAGGTGGTCGCCGTGCTGGGCGTGCTCGCCGCGGGCGCCGCCTACGTGCCAATCGGCGTCGACCACCCGGAACCTCGTCGTGCCCGCATTCGGCGCTCGGCGGGTGTTCGCGCGCTGATCACCGATGCGGCGTGCGCTCCGGACGCCGCGGACTGTCCGGTGTTGCACTGTGCTCAGGCCGCCGGCCTGGAACCGGTGCAGCCCGCGCAGCCGGGGCCGGACGCGCCGGCCTACGTGATCTTCACGTCCGGTTCGACCGGAGAACCCAAGGGTGTCGAGGTGTCCCACGGCGCGGTGATCAACACGATCACGGCGGTCGGGGACCTCTTCGAGGTCGGCGCGCACGATCGCACGATCGCCCTGTCCGCGTTGGATTTCGACCTGTCCGCCTACGACCTGTTCGCGTTGCTGCGGGTCGGTGGTGCGGTGGTGCTGATCGCCGAGCACGAGCGCCGGGACGCCCGTCGCTGGAGTGAGCTGATCAACACCCATCGGGTCAGCGTGCTGAGCTGCGTCCCCGCGTTACTCGACATGCTGCTCGCCGCCGCCGACACGCTGCCCACGAGCGTGCGGCTCGTGATGCTCGGCGGCGACTGGGTCGGGATGGACCAGCCCGCGCGGTTGCGCGCGCTGGTGCCGGACGTCAGATTCGTCGCATTGGGAGGGATGACCGAGGCCGCGATCCACACGACCGTCTTCGAGGTCGAGCGCGTGCACCCGGACTGGCGGTCCATCCCCTATGGCACTCCGCTACGCAACATGCGCACCCGTGTCGTCGACGGTCGAGGCCGCGACTGCCCGGACTGGGTGCCGGGCGAACTCTGGGTGAGCGGGGCAGGGCTCGCGAACGGCTACCGCGGCGACGCCGACCGCACCGCGGTGAAGTTCGTCGACCACGACGGACGCCGGTGGTACCGAACCGGAGACCATGCGCGCTACCGCGGTGACGGTGTGCTGGAGTTCCTCGGCAGGGCCGACCACCAGGTCAAGATCCGGGGACACCGGATCGAACTCGGTGAGATCGAGGCGACGGCCGCCGCGCACCCCGCGGTCACCGCCGCCGTCGCGACAGTGCTGACGGCCCCTGCCCGCAGGCTCGCGCTGATGGCCGACGGAACGTTGTCCGAGGCCGAGCTGCGTGAGTGGCTCACCGGTCAGCTACCCGGCCACCTCGTGCCCGAACAGCTGACGATCGCCCCCATCCCGCTGACCTCCAACGGAAAGCTCGATCGTGCGTCTGTCGCGGCGTCGCTGGCCGAACACCAAGTCGAGGTGGTGGCCGCGCAGCCGCCGAGCGGGTGGGCGGAACTCGCGGTGGCACATGCCTTCTCCAAGGTGCTGGGCGTTGTGGCTCCCGGCCGTGACGACAGTTTCTTCGCGTTGGGCGGCGACTCGCTGCTGGCGACGCGAGTGGTGTCACTTCTTCTGCCGTACGGGGCGAGCATCGGCCGCTTGTTCGCCGCGCCACGGCTGCGCGACTTCGCCGCCACGTTGTGCAGGCCGGACGAGGCCGCTGAACGAACGGCCACGTCCACCCCGGCCGTGGCGGTGAGTGATCCGGCAGGCAGGTACGAGCCCTTCCCCGCCACCGACGCGCAGCGGGCCTACTGGCTCGGCAGGGACGACCGGTTCACGCTCGGCGGCGTCGGCACCTACCACTACACCGAGTTCGACGGTGTGGACGTGGACATGCGGCGATTGGAGGACGCCTGGAGACTTCTAATCGGCCGTCACGACATGCTGAGGGCGGTCTTCGACAAAGCTGGACGGCAACGTGTCCTGGAGGCGGTGCCGGACTTCCGGATCACCGTCGAGGAGGTCGGCGACGAGGCGGCGGCCGGGGACGCGCTGGCTCGCCTGCGTGCCACGCAGTCGCATCGCCTGCTGGACCTCACCAGCTGGCCGTTGTTCGCCGTCCATGCCGTGCGGTACCCGCGGCACGGTCAGCAACGCACTCGGATCGCCATCGGTCTTGACTACACGGTGCTCGACGCTCGGTCGATCATGACGTTGTACGCGGAGCTGGATCTTGCCTACCGCGAGCCGAACGCCGTGCTGCCGTCTGTCGACTTCTCGTTCCGCGACTACGTCCTGCAGGCGGCGTGGCCGCAGGACGCCGTGGCGCTGGCCGAGAAGCACTCGCTGGCGCGGCTCGACGAACTGCCGCCCGCGCCTGCGCTGCCCAGCACCGGCGACTCGGCACCACCTCGGTTCACCCGGCGCGAACTGACCCTGGACCCAAGCCGGTGGGAGATCGTGCGTGAGCGGTGCCGCCAGTACGGTCTCACCCCGTCCACCGTGCTGCTCGCCTGCTACGGCGAGGTGCTCGCGGCTTGGAGCGGGCAATCCGCGGTAGCCGTTACGCTGACCCTGTTCAACCGCAGGCCGGTGCACCCGCACGTCGACCGTGTGCTCGGCGACTTCAGCACCTTCTCCGTGATCGGGTACGCGGCTGACCCCTCCGCGACCTGGCTGACCGCGGTGCGCGCGTTGCACCGCACGCTGGGGGAGGACCTGGAACACCAGGCGGTCTCCACGTCCTGGCTGTTGCGCGAGCTGGCGCGACGCACCGACACGGTGGCCGCGGCGGTCCCGGTGGTTTTCACCAGTGCGCTCGGACTCGGTGACACCGAGCTGTCCAGCGGCTTCCCGCCGAAAGTGTTCGGGTTGTCCCAGTCACCACAGGTGTTGCTCGACAACCAGGTCACTGAGTCGGGCGGCAGCCTCGTGCTCACGTGGGACGCGGTGGAGGCGCAGTTCCCGGCAGGCGTGCTCGACGCCATGTTCGACGCCTACCGGCGGTTGCTCGACTCCCTTGTGGACAGTGAGTGGTCTGGCGCTCGGCCCGCGCTGCTGCCGGATGCGCAGCGTGCTGTGCGGACGGCGGTCAACGCCACCGCGCGCGAGCTGCCGGTAGCCCTTCTGCACGAACCCTTCTTCCGTCTCGCGCGGCTGAAGCCGGACGCGATCGCCCTGCTCTGGGCGGACGGCAGCCTCTCCTACGGCGAACTGGCCGATCAGGCTCTGCGGATCGCGGGCACGTTGCGGGCGAAGGGGGTGCGGCCGGGCGAGGTCGTCGCGGTCTCGCTGCCGAAGGGCCCGGCGCAGATAGCCGCGGTACTCGGAGTGCTCGCGGCCGGTGCGGCGTACGTGCCCGTGGGCATCGACCAGCCTCCGGTCCGCAGGGAGCGCATGCTCCAGGTGGCGCAGGCGCGCGTGGTGATCGCGCAGGGCGATGAGTTCGGTGCCGAGCCTTTGGCGAATCCGGTCGAGCGGTCGGTCGACGACCTGGCCTACCTGATCTTCACGTCGGGCTCGACCGGTGATCCCAAGGCTGTGGCGATCACTCACCGCGCGGCGGGCAACACCGTGGCCGACATCAGCGATCGGTTCGCGCTGGGTGCGCGGGACCGGGTGCTCGCACTGTCCGCGCTGGACTTCGACCTGTCGGTGTTCGACATCTTCGGCCTGCTCGGCGTGGGAGGCGCGCTCGTGCTGCCCGACGAGCAGGACCGCCGCGATCCCACCGCGTGGCTTCGGCTGGCTTCCCTGCACCGGGTCACGGTGTGGAACACGGCACCGATGCTGCTCGACCTCCTGCTCACCGCCGCCGAACTGAACCCCGATCTGCCGGTGCCGCAGGAGATTCGGCTCGCGCTGCTCTCCGGTGACTGGGTCGGCCTCGACCTGCCTCGCAGGCTGCGCGCGGTGGTGGACACCGTCCGGTTCATCGCGCTCGGCGGCGCGACCGAGGCGTCCATCTGGTCGAACAGCATCGAGGTCGACGCGGTGCCGCCAGAGTGGACATCCGTGCCGTACGGGTTGCCGCTGGCGAACCAGCGATACCGCGTCGTCGACGACCTGGGCCGTGACTGTCCTGATTGGACCGCCGGTGAGCTGTGGATCGGCGGCCTTGGTGTGGCATCGGGTTACTGGGGGGCGTCGGCCGCCGATGCCGCGAGATTCGTCGACTGCTCCGGTGAACGCTGGTACCGCACCGGTGACCGCGGCCGGTACTGGCCCGACGGCACGCTGGAGTTCCTTGGCCGCACAGACCACCAGGTCAAGATCGGCGGCCATCGCGTCGAGCTCGGCGAGATCGAGGCCGCGCTGCGCGCGCATCCGGGTGTGTCCAAGGCGGTCGTCCTCGCGTCCGGTGAGAGGGCGGCGCGCAGGCTCAGGGCGTTCGTGGTGACAGACGATCTCGCGGTACCCGCAGACCTGGCGGGACATCTCGCCGACCGGCTTCCCGACTACGCCGTTCCGCGCCAGATCGACGCACTCGCGGAGATCCCGCTGACCCGCAACGGCAAAGTCGACCGAGTCGCGCTGCTCGCACAGGACGGTGACGACGCCCCTGCCGCCGAGGAGCCGCGTGACGAGGTGGAGATCCGGATCGCGGAACTCTGGCGGGAACAGCTCGGCTGCCCGGTGACCAACCGGCACGAGAACTTCTTCGCGTTGGGTGGCGACAGCCTGTCCGTGCTGCGCTGCGTCAACGCGGTGAACGAGACCTTCCTGATCGACCTCCCGGTGCAGACCTTCCTGCGCACCCCGACCGTGGCCGCTCTGGCACGGGAGACGCAGCGCCTGAAAGTCGACCAGCGCAACGAAGAGAGTGGAAGCCTGTGAACGCCAAGGAACTTGTAGCCGATCTGGAACGGATCGGGATCCGCCTGTGGGCGGAGGGCGACGAACTGCGATTCCGTGCTCCCCGAGGCAGCCTCACGCAGGAGTACCGGGACCTGCTGCGCGCCGACAAGCCCGCTGTGCTCGACTACCTGCGGGTTCGGCAGGACATCGCCGAGCTCGTCGCCGATCCGGCCGCACGGCACGAGCCGTTCCCTCTCACCGGTATCCAGACCGCCTACCTGCTCGGGCGCAGTCGTGCCCACGACTACGGCGGCGTCGCCTGCCATGCCTATGTCGAACTGGCCTTCGGTCCTGACGCTGATCCGGCGCGCCTGGCCGCCGCCTGGCAAACGCTGGTGCACCGCCACGACATGCTGCGCGCCGTCGTGTCGGCCGACGGCTACCAGCGGGTGCTGGAGACGGTCGCCGAGTACCGGATCGAGACCGTCGACGTGCGCACCGCGGATTCACTCACCGTGGACTCGGCGATCGACGCCGCACGCGCGGCGCTGCGTGACCGTGTCCCCGAGACCGACACCTGGCCGCTGTTCGCGCTGCGAATGACCCACACCGCGACGGCGCTCGTACTGCACCTGTCCGTGGACCTGCTCGTCACCGACTACGCGAGTCTGCAACTCCTGCTCGCGGAACTGGAGGATGTGTACGACGGGGCCGAGCTCGCACCACTGGAACTGACCTTCCGCGACTACGTGCTCGGCCAGCGCGGGCTGGTCGACTCGCCACACTACGACCGCGACCGGGAGTACTGGCTCGGTCGGCTGCCGGATCTGCCACCGGCGCCGGATCTGCCGGTGCTGTCCACGCCCGAGGAGGTCGGCGCCTTCCGGCGGATCGAGACCGAACTGTCCGGTTCGGACTTCAACGCACTGTCCGAGACGGCGGCACGCCACGGCCTCACACCATCCTCAGTTCTGCTGACCGCCTATGCCGAGACCGTCGGCCGGTGGAGCCGGACGCCACGATTCACGATCACCGTACCCACCTTCGCCAGGCTGCCACTGCATCCCGGTGTCGGCGCCGTCGTCGGCGACTTCACCAACGCGGAACTGCTGGCGGTCGACCTGGCCGACGCGCTGCCGTTCGCTGATCGCGTCCGCGCACTGCACGGCACCTTGCTCGAAGATCTGGCACATCCCCTCTTCAGCGGCAGCGAGGTGCTGGCAGAGCTGAGTCGGCGAGGCGCTCGCACGCTCATGCCGGTGGTGTTCACCAGCACGCTGGGCACCCCCGGTCGCGTACCGAAGGCGACGGTGCTGCACGCGGAGACCCAAACCCCGCAGGTGTGGCTGGACTGCCAGGTCATGGCCAGGGGTGACCGCCTGACCCTGGCATGGGACGTGCGGGACGGCGTGCTTGCCGACCGCACGGCCGACGACATGTTCGATGCCTTCGTCGCGCTGGTGCGACGACTCGCCACCCAGCCGGACACCTGGTCGAGGCCGGTGGAACTGCCGTTGCCCGGTCGCACCCAGTCGACCAGGCAGCGCGTCAACTCTACTGCGGCGCCGATTCCCCACGAGCTGTTGCACGAACCGGTGCTCACGGCAGCGCGGAACACGCCCGACGCGGTCGCGGTGTGGTCGAAAAGCGGCACGCTGACCTACGCGGAGCTGGTCGACCGGTCGTACGCGGTGGCACAAGCCTTGCGGGACAACGATGTACGGCCCGGCGAACTGGTCGCTGTGCTGATGGACAAGGGGCCGGACCAGATCGTCGCCGTGCTGGGCGCGCTCTTCGCAGGCGCCGCGTACCTGCCGATCGACACCACCCAGCCGGTGCTGCGTCGCGACACCATCCGCACCGATGCCGCCGTGCGGGTCACGCTCACCCACTCCGGGCTCACCGAGCGACCGACCGGTGTCTGTCTGGACGTCGACACCGTGCGGCCGGCGACGCGCCCAGTCGTGACCGCCGTCGCGCCCGACGCGCTGGCCTACGTCATCTACACCTCGGGATCGACGGGCGCGCCGAAGGGCGTGATGATCAGTCACCGGGCCGCGGCGAACACGGTGGCCGACATCAACCGGCGTTTCGCGGTGAGTCCCGCCGATCGGGTGCTGGCACTGGCACAGCTCGGTTTCGACCTGTCCGTCTACGACATCTTCGGTCCGCTGTCGGTGGGTGCGGCGGTGGTGTTGCCCGACGACGCACACCGAGGTGATCCGCAGGCGTGGGCGGGCACCATCGACCGTGCGGGCGTGACGATCTGGAACTCGGTGCCCGCCCAGTTCGAGCTGCTGCACAGCCATCTCGCCGCCATCGGGCGCGCACTGAACGGTCTGCGACTGGCCATGCTCTCCGGTGACTGGATTCCGCTGAGCCTGCCCGACCGCATCCGCGCCGTGTGCGAGGGAATCGAGGTGCACAGTCTCGGCGGTGCGACGGAAGCGTCGATCTGGTCGATCTCCCACCGAGTCGGCCGGGTCGATCCGGCATGGCGCAGCATCCCTTACGGCACGCCGCTTTCCAACCAGAGCTGGCACGTGCTGGACTCGGCACTGCGCCCCTGCCCGGACTGGGCTACCGGTGAGCTCTACATCGGTGGAGTGGGCCTCGCCGAGGGATATCTCGGCGATGCCGCTCGCACGGCGGAAAGGTTTATCACGCACCCAGGCACCGGGGAACGCCTCTACCGCACCGGCGACCTGGGGCGGTACCGCCCTGACGGTGTGATCGAGTTCCTCGGCCGGGTTGACGACCAGGTGAAGATCCGAGGACACCGGATCGAGCCGGGTGAGATCGAGGCCGCGCTGGCCGTCGCTCCCGGTGTCGCGTCGGGTGTCGTGCTGGTCGACGGTGTCACCGGTCCCGGTACCGGCGCTTCGGCACCGCGTCTGGTCGCCTTTGTCGAGCCTGCCCGACGGACAGCTCCGCTGCCGGTGCCGCCCACTGTCGCCCGCGCCGCCGAAAGGGCGTTGACCGCGGCTACGGGCGATCTAGACGAGCACTCCCTAAAGTCCTTTGTGGACGCTATGGACCGGGCGGCCACGCTGTCGATCGCGGGTACCGTCGCGGCGGCCGTGCGCGGGTCGGAGGGTCTCACCTCAGCCGACATCGCCACTGCACTGGAGGTTCCGCCCAACCATCATCGTCTGCTCGACCGTTGGCTTGAGCTGCTCGTCACCGCGGACCTGGTGCGGCGCGACGACGAGGGGCGCTACCACGGGTTCGTCGAGCCGGATCCCGAGACCGTCGCCGAAGCCTGGGACGAGGCGGCCGAACTCGAACGTGCCGTGCACTGGAGCCCGGTGCTGTTCACAGCGGTCCGCGAGTGCGCCCGTGCACTGCCCGCCGTGCTTCGAGGCACCGTGGAAATCGACTCGGTGCTCTTCGCCGACCAGGCATCGGCGGTGCTGTCCGCCGCGTACCGGGACAACCTGCCCGTTCGGGTCCTGCACCAGGCGCTGACAGCGGCCGTCAGCGCGATCGCCGACGCGCACACCGCGACGACACCGTTGCGGATCATGGAGCTGGGAGTGCGCGGCGGCGGCGCGGCGGCGGCGTTGGTGCCCGAGCTCGCGGAGTTCTCCGTGGACTACCTCGTCACCGACAGCTCGCCGGGCATGCTCGCGCAGGCACGGGAGCTGTTCTCCGACCAACCCGGCAGCCGGTTCGGCCTCTTCGACTTCGACCGGGACCTGCGTGAGCAGGGATACGCCCCCAACTCGGTGGACGTGCTCGTCTGCGCGGGAACTCTCAACAACGCAGCCAACGCCGCCGACACACTGCGCGCCCTGACCGAACTCCTCGTCCCAGGCGGCTGGCTGGTACTGCTGGAGAACACCGCCGACGCGAGTGCGGCGCTCCAGATCTCGACCGAGTTCCTGGACACCCACAACCAGCTGTTCACCGACGTGCGCGCTGCCACGGGTCAGACGTTCCTGCGCCGTGAGCAGTGGGTCGAACTGCTGGCCGCCGCCGACGCCCGGATTGTGGCGGAACTGCCCGGCACCGACGGTGTGCTCGCTGCGGGCGGTCAACAGCTCTTCCTGGCACAGGTCAAGACCGACCGCGAGCCGGTGCGAGTGTCCGATCTGGTCGAACACGTCGGAACCCGACTGCCCGCCTACATGACGCCCACCTGGTGGCAGATCGTCGACAGCCTGCCGGTCACCGCCAACGGCAAGATCGACCGTCGCACGCTCGCGTCATGGGTGAGCACCGATCACGCCGACACCGAAGCAGCCGAGCCACTGGACGCGCTGGAGGCGCGGCTCGCGGCGCTGTGGGCCGGGCTGCTCGGGCTCGACCAGGTGGGACGCACCGACGACATCTTCGCACTGGGCGCGGATTCCCTGCTGGTCGCCCGATTCGTCGGGCAGCTGCGTGACGGCCTCGACGGCGTTGACGGGCCCGCCGAATGGGACCTTGAGTGGGAGATGGTGCTACGCCACCTCCTGCGCCATCCGACTGTCGCCGGCCTCGCCTCCTATCTGAGGGCCGAACGCGCGGCCACAGCCGCCGACTCGACGACCAGGACACCGATCGTCGAGTTGGCAGGCGGTGGCGACGGCCCGGTGACGGTGCTCGTCCACGCCGGCCACGGCACCATGCGTCCCTACAGTGCCTTGCTGATGGACCCACGGCTGCGCAATCCCGAGGCGGGAACGGTGGTGGGGCTGGAGATCTCCTCGGTCGACGCTTATCTGAGTGCTGATCCGGCAGGTTTGATCCCTAGCATCGCCCACGAGTACGCAAGCGCGCTGCTGGACCGAGGCCGCCGGTTCAACATCATCGGCTATTCCGTGGGCGGCGTCATCGCCACCGAAGTGGCGCGGGCGCTCACCGAGGCCGAGGCGCAGGTTGACTCGCTGATCGTGATCAGCAGCCACACGCCCTCCTTCCACCTCGACGACGAACTGCTTTTGGAGTACTCCTTCGCGCTGATGATGGGAATGGACCTCGCGAAGATCGGCTTCTCGCCGGACTTCGCCGGGGTCGGGAGGGCCGCGGCAGCAGTACTCGCGAAGACGCCGAAGGTCATCGCCGACGGGGCGATCGCAGACCTCGGCGGTGAGTTCGCCGACATCTCCGAGACGTTCCTCGCACTCGAATCAGTGCCCAGGATGCGGCGGATCGCACGCATGTGCGAGGCGCTGCCCGCCGAGCTCGCCGGATCACTGGACCCGGAGGGAATGCTGCGCGCGTTGCGGGTGTACCAGCAGAGCACTGCCGCGTTGAGCCGCCACGAGGTGGAGCCCTACGCCGGTGACATCACCTTCCTGCGCCACGACGGGGCCTACCAGTTCCCCGGTGACCGGCAGGCACATACCGAGCACTGGGAACGCGTGTGCCTGGGTCGGCTGACCGTGATCGACATCCCTGGTGATCACTTCAGCTGTCTGAGCGCGGAAAACGGCGACGTGGTCTCCGCTCACATCCACCTGGCGCTCTCCGGTGCGGAGACGACGTCATGATCGGCGTGCTGGGCGCCTCCGGCTCGGTCGGCCGTCATGTCGTGGAGTTGTTGCGGGACGCGGGAGAGCTGAGGGTGGGAGGCCGCACCCTGGACACCCTCCCGCCCGCACACGAGCGGGTACAGGTCGACATCGACGACCCCGCCTCCCTGAAGGAGTTCTGCGCAGGTCTGTCCATTGTGGTCAATTGTGCGGGTCCGTCCTACGCGGTGAAGGACCGGGTCGCGAACGCGGCACTCGCGGTCGGGGCCGACTACGTGGATCTCGGTGGTGACGCCCCCGCGCACGAGGCGCTGACCGCGTCGGGCGCCGTGACGCCGGGGCGCACGGTGGTGCTGTCCGCGGGAACGGTGCCAGGGCTCTCCGTGTTGTTGCCGCGCCACCTGCTCGATCAGGTGCCCGATGCGACCGGGTTGACCGCGTATGTCGGCGGACTCGAACACTGCTCGCCGACGGCGGCGACGGACATCCTGCTCTCACTCACCGTGGGCGGTGCGAACGGTGAGCCGTTCGGGTACCCGCTCGCCGCGTTGCGGCACGGCAGGCGAGAGCTGCGCGCACTACGCGCCAGCGAGGACGCGGAGGCGGCGTTTTTCCCGGGCAGGGTAGCGCTGCAACCGATCCTCACCGCGGAACTTGAGCGCTTCGCGGGCCGGCATCGGGTGCCCGAGCTGGACTGGTACAACGTTTTTCCGGGAAGTCAGGCCAGGAAGGTCTTCAGCCGTCTGCCCGCGCTGTCCCTGCGCGAGGGCGCCGAGCGGGACGACATTCGTGACCAGATGGTGCGGGCCGCCCGGATCGACCTGGCGGGGCACAACCCGTACTACCGCATGGTGTTTGTCCTCACCGGACGGTCGGGTGCGGTGACGGCCGTGTTGCGCGCCGAGAACAGCTATCGGATCACCGCCTTCGTCGCGGCGAGTGCCGCCCGCGCGATCCTCGATCGTCGGGTGCCCGAGGGCCTGCACTTCGCAGGCGAGACTATCGACCCGCGGACGATCGTCGACGGCCTTGTGTCCGGCGCGATCGCCGAGATCACCCTGCACGACGGTGACCTGCGGACCGACACCTTCGAGGACGGAGCACTGTGAGCGGCCCGGCGAAGCCCTTGCGCACCATAGTCTGCGGGACGAACTTCGGCCGCCTCTACCTCGACGCCCTCCGTGCGCTGCCGCAGTTCGAGCTCGTCGGGCTGCTCAGCCGGGGCAGCGGGTACTCCGCCGCCCTGGCCGACCGCCTCGGCGTTCCCTCTTACTCGCGCGTCGAGGACCTGCCCGCCGCCGTCGACGTGGCCTGCGTGGTCGTGCCGTCCGGGGTCCCAGCGGGTGTGGGGACCGCGCTGGCCGTACGGCTGCTGGCGCGCGGCGTGCACGTGCTCCAGGAGCATCCGCTTCATCCCGACGAGCTGGCCACCTGCCTGCGGGCGGCGAGCGCCCACGGCAGGCAGTACCGGCTCAACACCCACTACCCACGCCTGCCCGAGGTGCGCCGCTTCCTGGAGGCGGCGACGCGACTGCGAGGCAAACGGAAGCTGTTGTTCGCCGATGTCGTGACGCCTGTGCACCTGTTGCAGCCGGTGGTGGACATCATCGGGCAGGCGCTGGGCGGTTTGAGTCCGTGCACCTTCGGCGAGCCGGTGGGAAGCGGTCCAATCCGGACGGTCGACGGTGTGATCGCGGGCGTTCCGTTGAGCCTGCGTGTGCACCACCAGCTGGACCCCACCGATCACGACAACCACGCGCTGTTCTGGCCGAGGATCACTGTGGGCAGCGACGGCGGCGTTCTCACACTGGCTGATGTGCATGGTCCGGTGCTGTGGAGCCCACGGCTGCACTCGCGGCGCGAGGACGACCACCGGCTCACGCTAGCGGGCGGTTCACTCGAACTACCGACGACTTCGACGCTCGGTCCGGTGGTGCGCCACCAGCCCACCTACGCCGAGGCGTTTCGCACGATCTGGCCCGCGGCGATCGGCGCCGCTTTGACCGACTTCGCCACGGCGATGGGGGAAACGGCGGACCCGCTGCGCTGGGGCCAGCGTGATCTGGCGGTGTGTCGCCGCTGGCAACAGCTGCTGGACCGGCTTGGCCAACCGGACCTGATCCGGCCCGCCACACCCACACCGCTGGCGGTCTCGGAGCTGGTGAGATCCGACGAGGTGACGTCATGAAGGCCGACTACACCGCCGCCGCGGAGTTCTACGAGCTGGTCGCCGACCGCCAGGTGCGGGTGAGCGGTCCGCCGCTGACGACCGCATTGTCCACAGTGGACCCATCGACGGGGCCGGTTGTCGAGATCGGTGCGGGCACCGGTCGGATTACCGAGGTCATCTCGGCGGCACTGCCGGATACGCGGGTGCTCGCGGCGGAGCCCTGCCCGTCGATGCGGGCCGTGCTCACGAGCCGTGTGTTCACCGACCCCGGCCTGCGTGATCGGGTCACCGTGGTCGCCGATTCCGTGAACACGCTGGCGCTTCCGGAGCAGATCAGTGCCGTCGTGCTCTTCGGCGTGGTCAACCACTTGCCGCCTGCGGAGCGGGTGGACCTGCTGCGCAGGCTCGGCGCCCGGATGCCGGAGACCGGCCCGATCGTGGTGGAGCTGATGGGAGGCCGGTACGCCAGGCGGATTCCGCGCGCCCGGATCCTGCGTGAGTCGATCGGTGAGCTGACCTACGAGTGGTGGGCGGGCGCCGAAGCCGTGGCGGAGTGCCTGCTGCGCTGGCGCACCGTCTGGAAGGTCTTCGCCGGGGAGGAACTGGTCCGGGTCGTGCGCGACGAGTACGAGTGGGCGACTGTCGGACTCGACGAACTGGCCGAGGAGGCCGGTCTGCGCTGCCGGCTCCTCGGCCCTGAAATCGGGGTGTTCACCAGGTGACCGGCACCCGCACCGGACCGAACGAGATCGCGCCGTGGCGAAACTCCAGGCTCTGGATCGGCTCCGCGAGGCGGAGTTCGGGAATTCGGTCGAACAGCGTGCCGATCGCGACCTCCAACTCGACGCGGGCGAGATTCTGGCCGACACACTGATGCACACCCGAACCAAAAGCGACATGACTTCGATTCGATCGCCGGAAATCAATCTTCTCCGACTCCGGAAAAACGGTTGGATCATGATTGGCGGCAGCCAAAAGCGGAATCACGCCAGCACCGGCAGGAATTGTCTTGCCGTTGATCTCGATATCTTCGGTCGCCACTCGCAACGCGATGGAGTCACCCACCGACAGCGCTCGCAGCAGCTCGTCCACCGCACCGGACAGCAGGGTGTGGTCGGTCTGCAGTTCGGTGAGCAGTTCCGGCGTCTGCAGCAGTGCCAGTGCGCTGAGCGCGATCTGGCTCGTGGTGGTCTCCATGCCCGCGATGACGGTGATCGTGACGGTCGCGAGCAGCTCGTCCCACTGCAGGGCGCCGGACCGGTAGTGATTGATGATCAGCCTGCTCAGCAGGTCGTCGCCGGGCTCCTGCGCCCGCTCGCGAGCCAGGCCGCCGAAGACCTCGAACAGTCCGTCCAGCCCTTCGGTCGCACTGTTCGCACTGCTCTCGGCTCCGCCGATGTGCTGGGACCCGAGCGCTCCGGTGATCTTGCGGAACCACGGGTCGGTACGTCGCACACCGATCAGTTCACCCATGACCGTGGTCGACACCACATGGGCGAACTGGCTCACAAGATCGACGGGGCCGCCGTGTCGCAGCAGCTCGTCGATCCGCTCGTCCACGATTCGCTGCACCGCGCGCCGCATCGCCCGCGCTCGGCGCATGGTCATCTCGCCGACCAGCATCCGCCGGTAGGCGGTGTGTTCGGGCGGGTCCATCCGCAGGAACGGCCGCACGCGCGAGGCGACCTCCTGCTCACCCGCCACCAGGGCTGGGAAATTCGGATGTCGGACGTCGGAGCTGATCCTGCGGTCGGCCAGAATAGCCCGCACCTCGTCGTAGCCCGTGATCACCCAAGCTGTCCTTCCAGTGGACAAAGTCACTTCACCGACTGGACCTTCAGCCCTCATGTCGACATATTCGGCAGGTTCCGAGAAGGGGCATGCGCGCTGCACAGGAAATTGCCGCAGGTGAGTCATGGCGTCGACGATAGTCAATGAGAACCATTTTTGGAAAGGACTAGGATGTTCACTGACGACTACGCGGACTATGCGGAGTTCTACGACCTGATCGCGGCCTGGCACGTACCGACGATCGCCGAACAGCTGGCCGCCGCACTGGCCACTGTGGCCAGTGCGGCGGGGCCGGTGCTGGAGGTCGGCGCGGGCACCGGCCGCGTCACCCAGATCATCGCCGAGGCGCTTCCCCAGGCGCACATCATCGCCGAGGAACCATCAGGTCCCATGCGGGCGGTGCTCACCAGCCGCGTGTTCTCCGACCCCGTGCTGCGCCCACGGGTCACCATCCGGCATGAGCCGGTGCAGGACATGCCGCTTCCGGAGCGCCTCAGCGCGGCTGTGTTCATCGGTGTGCTCGGGCATCTGACGGCGCCGGAGCGAGTCGCCCTCTGGCAGCGACTCACGCCACGACTGGCAGCGGGCGCACCCGTTGTGGTCGACCTGTTCGCGAGCAACGCGCAACCGACCGAGCCGATCCGGTTGCTGGCCGAGTCGATCGGTGAGCTGACCTACGAGTGGTGGATCAGTGCCAAGCCCACCTCCGACGGTGCGCTGCGCCCCCTCCGGACGTGGAAGGTGATCAACGGCGACGAGGTCATGCGCACTGTGCAGACGAGCGGCACCTGGTCCCCCTTCACCCTTGAGGAACTGGCGCAGGAGTCCGGACTCACTCCGCACCGCGACGAGTCCTCGTCAGTCGCGGTGCTGATCCGATGACACCCCTGTCGTTGCTGAAGGAGGTGCGATCGCCGCTCGGCGCGGCGATCGCGCTCCAAACGCTGGCCGCCGTGGCAGGTGTGCTGCTGTTCGTCGCGCTCGCCGACCTCGCCGAACAGTTGCCGCACGGTGCCGCGGCGATCTGGCCTCCGTTGGTGTTGGGGGCGATCGCGGTGCTGGCCGCGACGCTGCTGACCTCTGCGGCCACGACGCTCAGCCACCTCGCGGACACGCGGCTGCAACTGCGGCTGCGGCAGCGGCTCGCCGACCGGATCGGCCGCCTGCCGCTGGGCTGGTTCGCGACGCAGGGGGCGGGCCGGGTCGCCAAGGTCGTGCGCGACGACGTGCACGGCCTGCACCACCTGGTCGCGCACACCCTGCTCGACGTCACCGCCGTGGTGGTGACTCCGTTGGCGGCACTCGGCTTCCTCATCGCGGCCGACCCGTGGCTCGCCCTGGTCAGTGTGCTCCCGCTGGTGGTCGGTGTGGCGTTGTTCGCCCGCAGCCTGGCCGGTTCGGCGGCGCAGTTCACCGAATACGGCACAGCGCAGCGGGAGATCAACGCCGGTGTCGTCGAGTTCGTCAACGGCATCGCGGTCGTCAAGACCTACGGCGGCGGACAGCGCGCGCACCGTCGGTTCGCCGACGCCACTGCCGTGTTCCACGACTTCTTCCGCGCGTGGGCCGGCCGGACCACGACGATCACCACGAGTGCCTTCCTGGCCGTCTCCGCGCCCGCGGTGTTGGTTGTCGTACTGGGCGTGGGCATCTGGCTGGTCGACTCGCAGATCAGTTCGCCTGCCGATCTGCTGACCGCCGCACTGCTGGCTCCGCCGATGGCCGCTCCACTGGCGGCCATCGGCACCTGGATGCAGCAGCTGCGTGCCGGGGTGTCCGCGGCGGAGTCGGTGACGGCGTTGCTCGCCGAACCCGAACTGCCCCAGCCGCAGGCACCGCGCATCCCTGACGGGTCGGTGGTGCGCCTGGAGAACGTGGCTTTCTCCTATGACGGCGAGACCGAGGTACTGCGGGGGATCGACTTGGAGCTGAGGCCGGGCACGGTCACCGCGCTGGTCGGCCCGTCGGGGGCGGGAAAGTCCACTGTGGCCCTTCTCGTCGCCAGGTTCCACGACGTGACGCGCGGCCGGATCACCCTGGGCGGAGTCGACGTTCGGGAGCTCAGCACCGAGACTCTCTTCCAGCACATCGGATTCGTCTTCCAGGACGCCATGCTGCTGCGTATGTCCGTCGCTGACAACATCCGGCTCGGCCGCCCGTCCGCCACTGACGCGCAGGTGCACGCGGCCGCGCGGGCGGCCCGAGTGCACGACCGGATCGTCGAGGACCCACGGGGCTACGACGCCATCGTCGGAGTTGACGTGGACTTCTCCGGCGGTGAGCGGCAGCGGATCGCCATCGCCCGTGCCGTACTCGCCGACACCCCGGTGCTGGTGCTGGACGAAGCGACCGCGTTCGCCGACCCGGAGTCGGAGGAACTGATCCAGGACGCGCTGTCGGAGCTCGCGCGGGGACGCACGCTGCTGGTGGTCGCACACCGGCTGCGCACCATCGTCGACGCGGATCAGATCGTGGTGCTGAGCGAAGGCCAGATCGTCCACAAAGGACGCCACGGGGATCTGCTCGCGGAACCGGGCCGGTATGCCCGGATGTGGCAGGCGCAGGAGGGAAGTCACACGTGATCAGGGAACTGCTCACCGCGCTCGGAAAGAACCACGACTCGGCGCTGCGGCGGCTGCTCGTCCGCGCGGGTGTCGCCGCGCTGGCGCAAGGGTTCGCACTCGCCCTGCTGGTGCCGGTGCTGCGCGCGCTACTCGGTCCGGCACCCGGCACGGCATGGTCGCCCTATCTTGCGTTCGCCGTGTGTGCCGCGATCGCCGTCGCCGCTCAGTTCAGCGCGCAGAAACACGGGTTCACGGTGGGCGTCGCAGTGGCGCGGCAGTTGCACGAGCGTCTGGGTGTCGCCATCGCCAGGGTTCCGCTCGGCTGGTTCACCAAGACCAGGATCGGTGCGCTCACACGGATGAACACCGACCAGGTGCTCGGCGTGATGAACGTGCCCGCGCATCTGCTGCGCATGGTGGCCAACGGAGTGCTGACTCCGGTCGCGATCCTGCTCGCACTGTGCTTCATCGAACCCCGCATGGCACTGGCTCTCGCTTTGGCCGCTCCGGTGCTGTACGCGGTACAGCGGTTCAGCGCCGGCCGAATCCAGCGAGCGGACGCCGAGCGAGGCGTGTCAGCGACGGACACGGCGAACCGCATCCTGGAGTTCGCGCAGAACCAGCCGGTGATCCGGGCGTTCGGCGGTCGCACCGCACTCGATGACGCACTGCAGGCCGGGAAAGCGGCCGAACAGAAGATGCTGTGGCGCTCATTGCCCGGTCTGGTGAGCTTCGACCTCACGCTGCGGCTGGTGATCGTCATCGTGCTCGCACTGGGCGTCGAGCTTCTGCTCGACGGCGCAGTGGACGCACCGACCCTGCTCGCGCTGCTGGTGCTGCTGGTCCGGTGTGCTGAGCCGGTCGCCACGCTGGCCGAGCTGGGTGCCGCACTGCGCTTGGCGCGCAATTCCCTGCACGGGATCAACGAGGTACTGGCCGTTCAGCCTCTCGCTGAGCCCACCCTGCCACGCCGTCCCGAGCGGTTCGACGTCGAGTTCGACGAGGTGCGGTTCGGTTACGACGACCGGCAAGTCCTGCGCGGGGTGAGCTTCGCTCTGCCCGAACGCGGGATCACGGCGCTGGTGGGTTCGTCGGGGGCAGGCAAGTCGACCGTGGCGCGTCTGCTCGGCCGCTTCGCCGACGTCGATGACGGCGAGGTGCGCATAGGCGGTGTGCCGGTGCGCGAGATCGCCACCGAGGACCTGATGTCGTCGGTGTCCTTCGTGTTCCAGGACACCTACCTGTTCGACGGCAGTCTCAGGGACAACATCCGGATCGCCGATCCCACTGCCTCCGACGAGCGGATCCGAGAGGTGGCGACGAAAGCCGGACTCGGCGACCTGGACATCGAGCTCGCCGCCGGGGAGGAGGGTCTCGGACTCTCCAATGGCCAGCGGCAGCGAGTGTCCATCGCGCGCGTCCTCCTCAAGGACGCGCCGATCGTCGTACTGGACGAGCCGACCTCCGCGCTCGATCCCGAGCACGGCGCGATCGTGCGCGCCACCGTGACCGAACTGGCACGAACCAAGACCGTGCTCGTGATCGCCCACCGGCTCGACATCGTGGTCCACGCGGGCCAGGTACTCGTCCTCGACGACGGCCTCGTGGTCGAACGCGGCACCCACGACCAGCTGCTCGCGGCGCACGGTCGGTACGCCCGGCTCTGGCAGGCACACGAGCACGCTCACGGCTGGCGGCTGACCACCGCGTCGACCCACGACGCGCTCGACCCCGCCTGACAACCACCGAAAGGTTTGCAGACAACCATGACCACACAGCAACAGCAATGGGATGTGGCCACCGGCGTCGGGAGGACCGCACTCGGAGTCGCGGCCGCTCGCGCGGTGGAGACGAACAGCCCGGACGGTCTGATCGAGGACCCTTACGCGGCGCTGCTCGCCCAGGCGGGCGGGTTGACCGCGCCGCCTCCTGGAGCGCCCGCGGACCAGGCCGTCCCGGCCTGGTCCTTCGCGGCACGGTTCCTCGGCGTGCGGTCCCGTCGCTTCGACGAGTACCTCGTGGAGTCGGTCGCGGCGGGCATCGACCAGGTCGTGCTGCTCGGTGCGGGACTCGACGCCCGCGCGGTCCGCCTCGACTGGCCGGACACCGTGCACCTCTTCGAGGTCGACCAGCCGAAGGTGCTTGAGTTCAAGCACGCCGTGCTGACCGAGGCCGGTGCCCGCACCAGTGCGCACTGGCACTTCGTGCCCGCCGACCTTCGTGAGGGCTGGGCTTCCGCCTTGCGGGCCAATGGTTTCGATCCTGGCCGTGCCACGGCATGGCTCGTCGAGGGACTGCTGTGCTACCTGCCCGCGCAGGCCGAGGCGGACCTGCTCGACACGGTGTGCGCCCTGTCGGCGCCGGGCAGTCGCCTGGCGGGAGACTGGATGAGCGAGGAGAACACCAAAACGGTGACGAGCCATCCGGCGTTCCATGCCACGAACGCCGACGCCAAGACCGATCTCGACTCGCTGTGGAACACCGAACCGCGCGAGATGAGCCCGCAGGAACGGCTGGGCGCGGACGGCTGGCAAGTAAGTGTCGACTCCGCAGGTGCGTGGGCGCGTCGCTACGGCCGGGAACTGTCCGGTCCCGCGGGTGAGCTGATCGGTCTCACGTCCATCGTGACCGCCACGTTGCCCGGAGGTGTTCGATGAGTGTCGCGTCGGTAGTGGCTGAATTGACCGGTGCTCTGCGGCCTGATCAGGTGATCGTGCCCGGCAGCGGCGCGGACGAGAGCTGGCGGGTGTTCAACGCCGCGGTCGACCACGAGCCTATTGTCGTCGTGCGCTGTGCCGGTGTTGTCGACGTGCAGGTCGCGGTGCGCGTCGCCCGCACGCACGGCCTGCCGTTGTCCGTGCGCGGTGGCGGACACGACTGGGCGGGGCGAGCGCTGCGACACGGCGGCCTCGTCCTCGACCTCACCGCGATGCGTGAGGTCGAGGTGGACACGGACGCGAGGATCGCCACGGTGGCGGGCGGTGCCAAGTCGGGCGATGTGATCACCGCAGGCACCCCGCACGACCTCGTGGCCGTGACCGGCACGATCGGCCACGTCGGGATGGCAGGGATGAGCCTGGGCGGTGGCTACGGTCCGCTCAACGGCCGGTTCGGCCTGGCGCTGGACAACATCGTGGGTGCCGAGGTGGTACTCGCCGACGGACGAGTGGTCATCGCCGACGAGCACCGCGAACCGGAGCTGTTCTGGGCGCTGCGCGGCGGTGGCGGCAATTTCGGTGTGGTCACCTCCTTGCGCATCCGGCTGCACTCGTTGGCGCAGCTGCTGGCCGGGTTCATCGTGTATCCGTGGTCGCAGGCCACGCAGGTCCTGTCCGCACTGCCCGAGTTGCTCGCGGCGGCACCCGACGAGCTGACGGTGTTGAGCGGCGTCATGCCGGGGCCGGACGGCTCACCCACGGTTCTGCTGTCACCGGCCTGGAGCGGCCCGATCAACGACGGTGACCGGCACATCGCGAACCTTCACCGCCTTGGCTCCCCGATGATGGCCCAAGTGGGGCCCATGCCTTACCAGGCCATGCTCGGGCTGTTCGACTCGCAGGTGGTACCGGGACTGCACAACACGGTCCGCACGAGGACGGTGGCCGGACACACGCCGGAGATCGTCGCCGCGCTGGTGGCCGCAGGTGACACGAAGACCTCGCCCATATCGGCCATCGGCCTGCACCACTTCCACGGCGCCGCCACCAGAGTGGCGCAGCAGAGCACCGCGTTCGGCATCCGCCGGCCGCACTTCTCGGTGGAGATCGCCGCGCTGTGGCAGCCGGGCGATGACGCCGCACGCCACCGCGAGTGGGCCGACGCTACCTCAACCGCCATCGCCGCGCACGCTCTACCCGGTGGCTACGCGAACATGCTCGGGCCTGATCACCACGATCAAATCGCGCAGGCCTACGGCCCCAATGCCGCCCGGCTGCGTGCGGCTAAGGACCGGTATGACCCGGAGCGGGTCTTCACCGCCATTCCGCTGCCGCTCGGTGATCAATGATCACGACGGAATCGACCACTGAGCAAAGGAATCGACCAGTGGCAACCACACATCCTGGTTGGCCGGACGCCGATGCTCGGCGGTACCGGCGAGAAGGGTACTGGCGTGGCATGACCTTCGGCGCGCTGTCGCGCCAGTGGGCGGTGAGTTGGCCGCGGCGTACCGCCTTGGTGGACTCCGACCGGAGGTGGACGTACGCGGAGTTGGACGCCGCGGCCGATCGCCTCGGTGTCGCGTTGAGACAGTGGGGGATCAGGGGCGGCGACCGGGTGGTGGTGCAGCTGCCCAACTGCGCGGAGTTCGTGTTGTTGTGGTTCGCGCTCCAGCGGATCGGCGGCGTGCCGGTGCACACGATGCCTGGCCATCGCAAGACGGAGATCGGCCACGTGCTGCGATCGTCGGGCGCCGTCGCCTACGTGGTCGCGGATCGGCACGGCCGCTTCGACTACCGGGAACTGGCCGCCGAAGTGCTGGGCGACCTCGCGGACTGCTTGACATCACCCCGTGTCGTCGTGGTGGGGGACACAGGCCACCATGCCGATTTCGTCGCGTTCGACGACCTGCTTCGTGATTCGAGCTCGTCAGCGGAGATAGCCGACGAGCCCGTCGACTCCGGCGATCTCGCGTTGTTGCTGCTGTCGGGCGGTACCACTGGGCTCCCGAAGCTCGTTCCCCGCACGCACGACGACTACCTCTACAACGCTGCGGCGAGCGCCGACGTCGCTGCTCTCGACGGTGACTCGGTGTATCTCGCCGTGCTGCCGATCGGCTTCAACTTCACGTTCGCTTGTCCCGGCGCGCTCGGCACGTTGTGCAGGGGCGGCACCGTCGTCCTCGCACGGGATGCGAGTCCCCAGACCGCTTTCGAGCTCATCGCCCGTGAAGGCGTGACGATCACGGCGTTGAGTCCACCGCTCGTGCCGCACTGGCTGGAGGAGTTCCGCACGAGTTTGCCGGAGTTGGGTAGCTGGCGCGTGCTCCAGGTGGGCGGCGCCCGGCTGCCGGACGAGGTGGCTCGGGATGCCGCTTCCGTCATGGGGGTGACGGTGCAACAGGTCTTCGGCATGGCAGAGGGCCTGCTCAACATGACCCGACTGGACGATCCGGTGCGGTTGGTCACCACCACCCAGGGCAGGCCGATCTCGCCCGCCGACGAGGTGATGGTTGTCGACGAGGCGGGCCGTCCGGTTCTGGATGGACAGGTCGGGGAACTGCTCACCCGTGGCCCCTACACAGTGCGCGGCTATTACCGCGCCGAGGAGCACAACCGCACGGCCTTCACCGCGGACGGTTTCTACCGCACCGGAGATCTGGTGCGTCTGCTGCCGTCCGGGCACCTCGTCGTCGTGGGGCGCTGCAAGGACCAGATCAACCGAGGCGGCGAGAAGTTCGCCGCGGTCGAGGTCGAGGAACATCTCGCCGCTTATCCGGGGGTTAAGGCCGCTGCCTTGGTGGGGGTGTCGGACGACCTGGCGGAGCGTGCGGTGGCGTTCCTGGTCTGTTCGGGTCCGCCGCCATCGGCTCGCGAGCTGGCGAGGTTCCTCGCTGATCGCGGTCTGGCGGCGTACAAGGCACCGGATCGTGTGGTGGCCGTGGCCCACCTGCCGATGACGGCGGTGGGCAAGGTGGACAAGAAATCCTTGGCGCGCAGCGTTTCGGACTGATGGACAGGCGCGACGGTGGCGCGGCCGAACAGGTGAGCCGGCACACTCCCTATTGACAATGATAGTCGTTCTCAGCTGAACTCCGCTATGCGCCGAGGGAGAGGTCATCGTGAAAGTGGTGTCGTTACGCTGCCGGACGCGTCGTCCGTTTGCGGAAACGCGAGTGGTGTGTTTGCCCCATGCGGGAGGATCGGCGAGTTTTTTCAACCAATGGGGTCCGCGGCTGCCCGCACGGACAGAGCTGTGGGCGGTGCAATATCCCGGCCGGGAGGATCGCATCGACGATCCTCCCGCCGCCCAGGTGGTGTCACTCGCCGCGGAGATCGCTGAGGAGGCAGCGGGACTGACCGGCCTGCCGACCATCCTTTTCGGACACAGCTTCGGCGCGCTGGTGGCCTACGAGGTGGCGCGGTTGCTCGAACACCGCTACCACAGGCCAGTGGCGGGGCTGGTGGTCTCCGGCCGCCGTCCGCCGATGGATCCCGCCGAGGGCTCTGTGCACGTGCGCACCGACGACGGTCTGGTCGACGAGCTGGAACGACTCGGCGGACCCGGCGCCGCCGTGTTGGGAGACCCTGTGCTGCGGTCGGTGTTCCTGCCCGCAGTGCGTTCGGACTATCGGCTCAGCGAGTCCTATCGGCATCGGGCAGGCTCTGCGCTGTCGTGCCCGGTGCTCGCGTTGATCGGTCGTGAGGATCCCGAGGTCGACGCTCGACAGGCCGCGGGATGGGCCCAGTGCACGACCGGCCCGTTCGAGCTCGACTCGCTGCCGGGCGGCCACTTCTACCTCATCGAACACCAGGCGGACGTGCTGTCCCGGCTGGCACGAATCGGAGAACCACTGTGACGTACGCCGAACGGTCCGTGAGGTTCGAGGCTGACGCTCTCGCGGTCGCCACCGCACTCAGCGCGCACACCACGCAGCCGTACTTCCTGTACGAGAACCGTGGTGTGGTCTCGTGGGCGGAGGGTGAGATCTCCGTCGTGGAGGTGTACGCCGATCGCGCGGTACTCCTCACGGAGAACCGGCGCCGCGAGCATCCCGTCACCGCGCATCCTCTCGCGGCCGCCGGGGCCGCGCTGGCGGACGTCGTTTCGTCACGGGACCGGACATACGGCTGGATCACCTTCGAGCTCGCGGGCCACGCCGACTGGACGGGAACAGTGCCGCTCGCCCGGTTCGTTCTGCCGCGCAAGGAGATCAGATTCACCGACGGCGTCGCGCTGCTCCGCGCCGAGACTCCGAACGAGGTCGACAAACTGGAGGCCGCGCTGGCTGAAGCGATCACTTCGCCCCACCACCTACCCGAGAACGATCGGTACACCCTCGACATGGTCGAGCACGACGCCGAGCGGTACAAGGCGGCGGTCGCCTCAGCCGTGCGGGATATTCGCGACGGAAAGCTGGACAAGGTGATCCTGTCCAGGTCCGTCCCTGTGCCCGGCGACGTCGATCTACCCGCGACCTACCTCGCGGGCAGGCGCGGGAACGATCCCGCCAGGTCTTTCCTGGTGAAGTCGGGTGACTGGGAGGTCGCGGGATTCAGTCCCGAGATCGTCACCAGGGTCGACACCGATGGTGTGGTCGTGACGCAGCCACTGGCCGGCACCAGGGCGTTGGACGGCGATCTCGTCATGAACATCGCCCGGCGCGAGGAATTGTACCGCGACGCCAAGGAAGTGTTCGAGCACGCCATCTCGGTGCGGCTCGCGGCCGCCGAACTCGCCCAGGTGTGCACGCCCGGCACGGTGCGGGTCGAGGACTTCATGTCGATCAAGGAGCGTGGCAGCGTCCAACACCTCGCCTCGGAGCTCGCGGGCGAGCTGCGGGCGGGGGCGAGCTGTTGGGACGCGTTGGCCGCGTTGTTCCCGGCGGTGACGGCCTCGGGCATTCCCAAGACGCAGGCGTGCGAGCTGATTCGTGCCGTCGAGCCGGATCGTGGGCTTTACAGTGGCGCCGTGCTGACGGTCGACGCCGACGGCACGTTGGACGCGGCGTTGGTGCTGCGCAGCATCTACCGCCAGGGAACGCGGACGTGGTTGCGCGCGGGAGCGGGGATCGTGGCGCAATCGGCGCCGGAGCGCGAACTCGAGGAAACGCGGGAGAAGCTCAACAGTGTTGCGCGATTCGTGGTCCCTGCGCTGTCTCCGGCGACGATGTGACTTCTGCCCCAACCGATGGGATGAACGCACACCGGTGCGGCGGCAAGGTCACTGCACGGACGCCGGCATAAGCGGAGCGCGCTGTTGGTTGTCCAGCGTCGGTGAGGTGCCCGAGTGCTCGGGATAGCCCTGTGGTGTCTGGGAGGCTGTCCGGATGATCGTCTCGCTACTGTGCCAAGTTTTGCGGCGAAAGTGATCACTTGCCGGTATGTTGATCACTCGTGATCGTGATCGAGGACGCGCGTCGGTTGTCGCCTGCCGAGCGGGAGGTGCTGCGGCTGGGGGTAGTCGCGGCACTGGAGTCCGGGAAGATCGCGGGGGGTATCGGCAGGCAGCGGAGGTGTTCGGCGTTTCCGAGCGGTCGGTGGGCACCCGGTGGCAGGCCTACCAATGGGACGGACGCGAGGCCCTGGCCGTGCGGCGGGTGCGGCGGGTGCGGCGGCCCAGCCGAGCTGATCAGCGCCGCCGAGCGCGGCACCGTGTTCACGGCGATGGCTGACTACACGCCGGACGAGCTGCTGATCGGTGGTCCGTTGTGGACCCGGGCGGCGGTGGTGGAGTTGGTGCGGATGGTGGTCGGGGTGGTGATGACCGAGCAGGGTGCGGGCCTGGCTGGAGGCCGAGTATCCGGCGATCGCCGGGCGGGCTCGGGCCGAGGGTGCGGCGGTGGCGTGGGTCGACCAGTGTGGGCTGCGCTCGGATGCCGCCCCACCAGGCCGGTCGTGGGCGCCAATAGGGACACACGCCGGTGGTGCGGGTGAGGCGGGAAACGGCTGGGGGGTGAATGTCATGTCCGCGGTCGCGTCCCGGGGTGCGTTGTGGTTCACCGTGTTCACCGGCCAGTTCACGGCGCCGGTGTTCGCCGCGTTCCTGGACCGGCTGGCGCGGCAGGCCGGCCGGAAGGTGCACGTGATCGCCGACGGTCACTCGGTCCACCGTGGCAGGGCCGTGCGTGCCTGGCCGCGGGCCAACGCCGACCGGATCGAGCTGCACCTGATGCCCGGCTACAGCCCCGAGTTGAACCCGGACGAGTCGATCAACGCCCGAATCAGGCGCGCCGTCAACGCCCGCGGGCACTTCCCCACCGAGCAGGCCGCCCTCAAGTGCGTCTACCTGGCCATCATGAGCCTCGATCCGACCGGCACCGGCCGCAAACGCTGGTCCAACCGCTGGAAGAAAGCCCTCAACGCCTTCGAGATCACCTTCGACGGACGCCTGTCCGCCGGACGCAAGTAACCCCCGAAGATCAACAGTTACACCGAAAAGTTGGCTCTGTCGCTAATTGCGTGATCAACTTGGTGGGTTGGCTGCTGGTGTTCGTGGCGGCTTTGTGATCATGGTCGGCGTGTGATGATGGTTGGCTGGATAATCTCCTGCCGCACTTGGCCGGCGTGGTGGTCGAGCAGATCGAGCGAACTCAATCGGGTGTGGTGATCTGGGCGCGCGTCAAGGCGCAGAACGGGATCTGTCCATCCTGCACCGGCCGGTCAGGTCGGGTGCACAGCCGCTACGACCGCAAGCTCGCGGACGGCTCGGTGGCTGGCCAGTCTGTGATGCTGCGGTTACGGGTTCGCCGGTTCTTCTGCGATGGACCGGACTGTCCGGTGGGGACATTCGCTGAGCAGATCGAGGGCTTGACCGTCAAGCACGCCCGCCGGACTTCCTTGTGCCGCAAGGCGTTGGAGCATATCGGTCTGGCCTTGGTAGGCAGGGCTGGGTCGCGCTTGGCTACCCGGCTGGGGCTTCTGGCGAGCCGGAGCACCTTGCTGCGTCTGATGTATGCGCTGCCCGATCCTGATGTAGGGACGGTGGCAGTGCTCGGTGTCGATGACGTCGCGCTCAGACGCGGCCGGAAGTACGCGACCGTGCTGATCGACGCGGTCACCCACCGCCGCGTCGACGTGCTGCCCGATCGCAAGGCAGACACCCTGGCGGCCTGGCTGCGTGAACACCCCGGGGTACGGATGGTCTGCCGTGATGGGTCGGCGGCCTACGCGGACGCCATCCGGCAAGGCGCCCCGCGTGCAGTGCAGATCAGCGACCGCTGGCACCTGTGGCACAACCTCGCCAAGGCAGTGGAGAAGACCGTGACCGCCCACAGCCACTGCTGGCACACCGGACCACCCCGCACCACGACCAGCCCACGCGAGCAACGCACCCGGCAGCGCTACGCCGCTGTCCACGACTTACTCGCCCAGGGTGTCGGGCTGCTGGAGTGCGCCCGCCGCCTGGGCTGGGCACTGAACACCGTCAAACGCTACGCGCGGGCCGAGTCGGCCGAGGCCCTACAGCGCCCTCCGCAGTACCGCCGCACGCTGGTTGACCCCTACCGCGATCATCTGCGCCGCCTAGCCGACGAGCCCGGTGTGCCGGTTACCCGTCTGCTGCCCGACCACCAGCGGCGGCATCTGGACGAGTTGATCACCAGTTGCCCGCAGATGACCGCCCTGGTCGCGCGGGTCCGCGAGTTCGCCGCCCTGCTCACCCAACGCCGCGGCGCCGACCTCGACGAGTGGATCACAACCGTGCGGGCGGATGATCTGCCTGCCCTGCACGCCTTCACTCACGGGCTTGAGATGGACCATGACGCCGTCGTGGCCGGGCTGACCCTCCCCTACAGCAACGGACCCGCCGAGGGTGTCAACACGAAGGTCAAATATCTGAAGCGGCAGATGTTCGGACGAGCGGGCTTTTCCTTGCTACGCAAGCGAATACTACTCAGCCAATAGCCCGACACTCGACCAGCGCAACCCTGATCCATTGTGACAGAGGTGAAGCGTCTTCCGCGCAACCACACCAAGTTGATCACGCAATTAGCGACAGAGCCGAAAAGTTGACAGACCCGGGATTGGCGGAACTAAGCGGCCCCCATGCAGGGCTGACCAGCAAGTACAGGCATGCGGTTGATATTCACACCTTGAAGGTGTCTTCGAGTACCAGCCGCTCGCTTGTTGATGTTGCCCATGTTCTGTGTGCCCCCGGCAGGACTCGAACCTGCGACCAAGAGATTAGAAGTCTCTCGCTCTATCCGCTGAGCTACGGGGGCTGAGGGCGGCAGGCTAACCGCCTTCAGAAGGGTGATCGTTCGCCGACGCCTCAGTGTTTCTGAATCGCACCAGTCTGGGTGAACAAGATCACCGGGCTAGGCGTCTTGCTGGCACCGGTCCGCTGGAAGCGCGCACCACCAAGGTGACGGGGATGGTCACCGGTTCGGCGGGCGGTCTGCCGTCCAGCAGGCGAAGTGCCTGCTCACCGGTCTGTCTGCCCTTCTCGAGCAGATCTTGCCGCGCTGTGGTCAGCGGCGGATCGGCCCACGCGGCCGCTGGTGTGTCGTCGAAACCCACGATCGTGAGGTCTTGCGGCACGCCGAGACCTATCTCACGTGCGGCACGAATTGCGCCGATTGCCAACTCGTCCGACATGCACAGTAGTGCTGTTGGGCGAGGGGATTGGGCCAGCAGCCACGCCGCTGCCTCCCGGCCGAGTTCGCGTGTGCTCGCAGACGCTTCCCAGACCGGAGTCGACGGCGGCAGGTGGTCGAGATAGCCGTTGAGCCGCTCGACGGTCACCTGGAACTCGGCTGAACTGATCCTCTGTGGACTCACCGGTCCGGTGTGCCCGTCCGCCGACATGTCCAGGCTGATGATTCCGATGTCCCGGTGACCAAGGCTCATCACGTGCTGCGCCGCGAGCGAAGCGCCTTCGCGGTCAGCGACGCGGACATCGGCGCCGGTCTGGTCGACCATAACCAAAGGCAGCCCGCGTTGGTGAACAGCCGTGATCGCCGGTGCGTTGTCCGGCAGGGAGTACGCGATGACGACATCCGCGTGCACCCGGGCGACCGCCGCGGGACTCGGGCCGCCGCCGTGCGGTCCACCGGGCATCAGCACGAGCAGCCGTTCGCCGGTGTCGACTGTGGACGCCAGGGTGTCCAGCATGATGGACAGTGCCGGGTCGGAGAACGCCGCCGACAGGCCGCGGTCGAGCATCACGGCGATCGCGCCGGAGCGCTGAGTGGCGAGGCTGCGAGCGACTGGGTCCGGTCCCGCGTAGCCGAGCCGGGCCGCCGCGCTCATGATTTCCGCACGGAGCCGCTCGGACAGTTGATCAGGCCGGTTGTAGGCGTTGGACACCGTCGCGCGGGACACGCCTACCTCGCGTGCCACCGTGTCGAGCGTCGGTCGCCTGGAACTCACCCGCAAAGGGTACTGACTTACCCGGCCAGGCCAGGCAGTCGCCCAGTTAATTTTGCTTTGCAAACAAAGCTACCATCAGGTCAGCGCGAGCGGAGACGGCGAAGCATGCGGGCGTCCTCGAAGCCGACCATCCGGGCAGCGGATTCGACGGTGGCGCCATGCCCGATGAGATGCTCGGCGCGTTCCAGGCGCAGTGCCTGCTGATAGCGCAAGGGCGTCATGCCGGTCGCGCGGCTGAACAGGCGCGTCACGGTTCGTTCGCTGCATCCGCTGAGTTGAGCGAGCTCGGCCAGCGACAGCCGGTCCGTCATGCGAGTTTCGATGACGTCCTGGATGCGGTGCACGGTCTCGTTCACGTGCGACCGGTGTTTGAGCAGGACGCTGGACTGCGGTTCGTCGCCGTTACGGCGGGCGTAGACGACCATCCCGCGGGCGATGCTGGCGGCAGCGGCAGGCCCATGGCGCGTTGTGATCATGTGCAACGCCAGGTCGATACCGCTGGCGATGCCCGCCGAGGTGATCACGCGGTCGTCCACGACGTAAAGCACGTCACGCACGACCGTCGCGCGCGGATAGCGCAGTTCAAGCTCATCCTGCAGGTCGTGATGGGTGGTGCACCGGCGCCCATCGAGCAGACCCGCTCGCCCCAACATGTCCGCGCCCGCGCACACACTCGCGACCACACCACCCGCGGCGTGGTGGTCGCGCACCCAGGCCAGAGTCGTGTCGCTCAGCTGCCCAGTGCCCACGAGCCTAGGGGAGCGCCAGCCTGGCGTCAGAATCAGATCCTCAGTGGACAGTGCGGGCAGTGACGTGTCCGCGCCGAGCGGCAGGCCCTGCGCACTGGGAACCTCAGCGCTCTGCGCGACATAGCTCAGCTCGTAGCCGAGGCCGAGGTCGGCCGCGTCGGAGAACACCTGTGCAGGCCCCGAGAGATCCAGTAGATGGACTCCCGGGACCAGCAGGAAGACCACGCGGGTCACGATCCGGTCAGCTCCGCCACGGTCGCTATCGTCGCAAACCTGCCCGCCAACGCGTACTCGGTTCGTTCGATCAGCTGATCGGTCCTGAGCACGGCGCCGGTCTTCCAGTGCGGCAGCGGTGTGGTGGCGGTGGCGTCGGTGACGAAGGTCATCTCGAACCCGAGATCGCTGCCGACCCGGGTGGTCGTCTCGCAGCACTGCTCGGTCCGGATGCCGCTGATCAGCAGCTCCCTGATCCCGCGTGCGGTCAGCGTCTGCTGCAGGTTGGTCGTGGTGAACGCGTTGTGCGACGTCTTGAACAGCACCGGCTCGCCCTCGTCAGGCTTCAGTCCGTCGAGCAGCCGGACGTACCCGTTCGCCGGATCGAACACAGTGTCACTGCCCGGCTCGCTGTGCAGCACCCACACGACCAGGTCGTTCTCCGCCCTCGCCAGGTCCACGAGCCGGTTCACCTGCCCAACGATGTCCGGGTTGGACAACTCGGCCCAGCTGGGCCGCTGCCGGAACGATTCCTGCACGTCAATCACGATCAGCGCCTTGGTCATGCCACGAGCATCGCGGCTCAGGACAGCCGTTGGTAAGGCACACGTAGGCCGTGATGCGGACGGATCTGGTCACGGATATCAGTCCCGTGTCAGCGCCAGCGAGGTCATATGTCAGCACGCTTGACCACAGTGAGCCGCATGTACGAAATCGCTGAGCAACTTCTTACGGCAAACCGCCCAAACCTTGTGCGCGGAGGAACGGTTGTACCGCCATGGGCCGAGCCGCCCGGTAACCCGATGGAGATCCCGTCGCCGGACGGCAAGCACGTCGTTTTTCGCCGTGACTACAACCTCTGGATCCGTTCGGACGGCAATGAACGCCCGCTGACGACGGATGGCGACGTGGACCACGACTACGGCGCCAACCCGGACTACTTCATGTACGCGCCGATGTTCACCATGCTGGGACTGCCGCACGCGCCGCCTGCGGCGGTGTGGTCGCCTGACTCGACGAAAGTGCTGACACATCGAACGATCCAAGAGGGCTTGCGGATCAAGTACTTGCTCTCGTCCGACGGTCTGCGCTCGAAACGCTCGGCTCTGCCCGGTGACGAGCAGGTGCAGCTGGCGGAGTTCGTGGTTGTCGATGTGTGTTCCGGCGCTGTGCTGCATGGGGCCAGTGTGCCGATGCCGATGCTGTCGCCGATCCAGATGAAATGGGCATGGTGGGCGGCCGACGCCGTGTACTACCTGTCCACTTCGGATGGGCTCGCGTTGCACAGGCTCGATCCAGAATCTGGCTTGGTGCGCACGGTTGTGCACGAGTCCGGTGAGGGCCGGATCTTGCCTGGCCAGCACCTGATGCTGGGGCCCGCGGTGTACGTGCTGCCATCGGGGGATGTGCTGTGGTACTCCGGACGGGATGGCTGGGGCCATCTGTACCTGTACTCGGATTGCTCGATGGTTCGGCAGGTCACGTCTGGTCCGTGGCAGGTGAAGCAGATCCTGCGGGTGGCCGACGACGTCGTGCATTTCGTGGCTGTTGGCTTGGTTTCAGCTGATCCGTACCGCAGCACGGTCTGCCGGGTCGGCTTGGACGGGACAGGTTTTGCTGTGGTGACCGCCGACGAACTGGACCACGTGGTGGTTCCTGGCGTCGCTGGCTTCCTCGACACAGCGTCCACACCGGACACCCCGCCGGTGCATGTGGTGCGATCGTGGGACGGTCATGTTGTGGAGGAGCTTGGCCGCGCGGACATTTCTGCGCTTCTGGAAACCGGATGGTCCCCGCCGGAACGTTTCTGTGTGAAGTCCGCCGATGGCTCGACGGATGTGTATGGCGTGCTGTATTGCCCGCACGGCTTTGACCCTGCGGTTCGGTATCCGGTCGTGGACCACACGTATTTGAACCCGTTCGTGACCAGGGTCAGCGCGGCTTTTGACGCAGGATGGCATGGTCACGACGCTGAAGCGTTGGCAGCTTTGGGTTTCGTGGTGATCGCTGTCGACGGACGCGGAACTCCCGGGCGGGACAAGGCTTTCTGGGACGCGTCATACCAGAACATGTCCGCGGGGTTGGATGACCATGTGGCGGCTTTGCGGCAGCTGGCGATGACGCGCCCGTGGATGGACCTCGACCGGGTGGGCATTTGTGGCCTGTCCGGCGGTGGGTTCGCAACCGTTCGGGCGATGCTGGACCACCCGGACGTGTACAAGGTCGGCGTGGCGTTGTCCGGCGTGCACGATTACCGATACACCGACCCCGCCACCACCGACATGTACGGACCTTACGACGCGGATGTCTTTGCCGGTTACTCCAATGTGGACTCAGTGGATGGGTTGGCTGGCAAGCTGATGCTCGTGCACGGCGGTCTCGATGACCAGGTTTCACCGGACCAGACGTACCGGTTGGCTGAGGCGTTGATCGCGGCGGGCAAGGACTTCGAGTTGCTGATCGTGCCAGGCGCGGATCACGTGTTCACCGGCTACGAGACGTATGTGCACCGCCGCACCTGGGACTTCCTGCTCCGCCACCTGCGTTGAAAAGACAGCTCCGCAGGTAGCTGGCGCCCACACTGCTTCGCGGCCTGCCGTTGACCGCTGATTGCCCAATACCAGCGCAGCTCCGTGACCTGCGGAGACACCGTCCACCCCGCAACCTTCTCCGCGACAAATCCCGTCACAAGGGGATCCCTTATTTTTAGTTAACCATAGGGGTCTGACAGTTTTGCTTGGATGCGCGCGGCGTCAGGGTTTGACAGGTCCGGCATTCCGCGAACAGCCACAGACTCCGCGAGCAACCGTGCGGCCTCGGCCAGGTCGCCCGAGCCAAGAGCCTGGTCGGCCTGGCCAATCAACACCTGCGCGATCACCGGCGCGCTCCGGCTGCGGCGCGCCAAAGCCAGCGCATCCTCCCGCGAAGATCCTGTCAAATACGCACGCAAGTCCAAGACCATCGCACGGAAACCCCAGTTCAGCGTGAGATCCTTGCCCAAAGACGTAGCCTTCGCCAACGCGGCCTGAGCGGCGGGAACATCGCCAGCCCACCGGGCGATATCGGCCGCCGTGAAAGCAGCGGCGACCTGAGCCTCAGGCAACCCGATCCGCGAAGCGTCCCGAGAGGCCACGGACAGAGCCAAAGCCGACCCATCCCGGTCGCCACGCAACCACAGCAACTGGGCCAATCTGAGCCGGGGTTTCCAAGCATCCTCAGGAGGAACGATCTCCTCGACCACATCGACCGCTTCCTGGCAATGAGCCACGGCGGCGGAGAGATCACCGCGCCACGCGGCCAAATCCGCCAAGTTGGTCAGCGAAGTCGAGATCCCCCAACGCTCGCCGAGAACCCGGAACTCGGCCAAAGCCGTACGAAACCCTGCATCGGAAGGATCGCCAGCAACGAGGGCACCGATCGCCAGGTAAAGCTGGCCCATCGCACGCACCCAAGGATCATCGGAGGCCAGCGGGTCCGGGGACACGAGTTGTACGAGTGGGTGACGACCGCCGAGTTGCTGCGCGGCACTTACCCAACCAAGCGCTTGCTCTTCGTCACCATTGCCCAAGAAATTGAACTGGGCGACAGCGGTGCAAGCCGTGGCCCGCAAGTCAGGATCAACCGAACCCGGCAAAGCCAAAGCGCGAACGCCAAGGCAAACACCAGGAACCCGACGACACCGCAAAGACCACTCGAGCAACCAATACCAGCCGACAGCCGCAGTCAACCGAACACCAGTCTGCGCATCGGTAACGAAACGCAAAGCGCTGTTGATGTTGGCGTCCTCAGCCTCCATCTTCGCCAGCCACTCGACCTGTTCGGCCCGCCGCAAATGCGGATCGGCCGCCTCAGCCAACGAAATCAGATACGAAGCATGTGCCTGCCGCGCTCCCGCAGCATCGTCGAGACGGTCCAAGCAGTAAGCCTTGATCGTCTCCAACATTCGAAAACGACCACCCGCGATCACCAAAGACTTGTCCGCCAAAGAAGTCAACACAGAAACGGCGTCAGGGCCGCAGACATGTTCAACGGCCTCCAGAGTCGCGCCATCGGAGAACACCGCGAGCCGGCAGAGCACGTCCTGTTCCCGAGACGAAAGCAGATCCCAGCTCCAGTCGATCACAGCTTTGAGGGTCTGATGCCGAGGCAAAGCGGTACGACTTCCCTTGGTAAGCAACCGGAACCTGTCGTCCAACCTGGACGCGACCTGTTCCGCTGTCATCGTCCGCAACAACACGGCGGCCAGTTCGAGAGCGAGCGGGATGCCGTCCAACGCACGGCAGATCTGGACAACCGCAGGCGTAGGCGAAAATCCCGGATGCGCACGCTCGGCCAGCAACCGCACTGCGGGATAAGACAGCGAATCCGCGAACGAAGCCTCAGCGGGCGGGAGGTCGAGCGGTTCAACCAACCGAACAGCTTCCCCCGTGATACCAATAGGTTCACGGCTTGTGGCAAGGATCCGCAACAAGGGACATTCGCCCAGCAGTTTGTCGGCGAGGTGGGCAACCTCGTCGATCACATGCTCACAGTTGTCCAACACCAGCAGCAAAGAACGAGTCCGTAACGCGCCGAGTTCCCTGATTCCCAAGGCAGAAAGGATCGCCTGGGACACGTCGTCGTTGAGCGCGGCGAGTTCGACGAACCACACCTCGCCAGGTAAGCCACGTGCGGCCTCGATCGCCAACCGGGTCTTGCCCGAGCCGCCTGGACCGGTGAGTGTGGTCAAGCGGTGGTCCTGCACAAGCCGCCTCACCTCGTCGACTTCGGCAGAACGCCCCACGAAGCTCGTCAACGGGACACGCAGATTCGTTTCCGGCGCGCCCTGCAGGATCTCGGCGTGCAGCGATGACAGTTCCGGTGACGGATCGGCGCCCAACTCCTCCGCCAATGCCTTAGAGGGCATCTGATCTTAGTTAGGCAAGAATGTCTGCTTTGGGTGGATCGTTTCGCCAGGTTTGGGTGGATTCCCCGGTCAGGGTGCGGCTCATTATGTTAGTCATCGCCCAGTGGACCATCGTGCGCGACCGCTGGGGCAGGGCTTCGTAGTCGCGCGCGAGTCGGCGGTGTTGCATCAGCCAGCCCAGACTGCGCTCCACTACCCACCGCCGGGGCAACACGTGGAATCCCTTGGCAGAAGGGCGTTTGACGACCTCAACCCGGATACCCCGCTGGGCTCCATGACGGATGACTGTGTTGTTGTAGCCACCGTCCACCCATGCCGCCGACACGGTCGGATGCGCAGCGGCGAGATGATCGAGAACCTGTTGCCCGCCAGCGGAATCCTGCACCGACGCCGCGGTCACGATTACCGCCAGCAGCAGGCCGAGCACATCGGTGGCGATGTGCCGTTTGCGGCCCTTGATCTTCTTGCCCGCGTCGATACCCTGACTGGATTCGCTGACATTGCAGGAGGTTTTCACGCTCTGCGAGTCGATGATCGCCGCCGTCGGGGCAGCAGCGCGGCCTTTCGCGACGCGGACTTGGTCACGCAACAGGTCATGCAGCGTTTCCGTTGTGCCATCGGCTTCCCACTTGGCGTAGTAGTCATAAACCGTCTTGCAGGGCGGGAAGTCGTGCGGCAGATACTCCCAGGCGATCCCGGTCCGGCACACGTACAGGATCGCGTTCACGATCTCCCGCAAGTCATGCACGCGCATCACGGTTCCCGGCCCACGCCGGGCAGCACGCCACGCCGTCAGCGTTGGCTCGATCAACGCCCAGCGAGCATCGGACAAGTCGCTGCGGTACGCACGCCGGGACCCCACAAGTTGATCAAGGTATCAGCCGTCACCCGACACAGACATATCGCCCCAACCAAGATCAGATGCCCTCTTAGCCTGAATCCACTGATGAGTGGGTGTTCGGGGCGGCGTGTTACAAGTGAAAGTGCCTTCTGACCTGTGATAATACGAGTTACTGAGGCTCGATTATCACCCGGGGATGGAAGGCACTTTCAGTGAAATTATCGCACAGGTGGTCGCGGGCGGCGGTGCGGTTCGATGAGGAGAATCTCGTGTCCTGCGCCGGGATCGTGCCGGTGATGGCGCTGGCCGAGCGGGCGGGCATGTCGGAACTGGTAGCGCAGAAGGTAGAGATCACGAACGCTCCGATCCCGTCGACTGGGGCCAGCCCGGCAGGCAAGGTCGCCTCGATCGTCGCGGGGATGCTCGCGGGCGCGGACTGTATCGATGACCTGGACGTGATCCGCCACGGCGGGATGAAACGTCTGTTCACCGGGGTGTACGCGCCCTCGACGCTGGGATCGTTTCTGCGCTCGTTCACCCACGGCCATGCGCTGCAACTGGCCGCGGTGCTGCGCGCGATGCTGGTGTCGCTGGCGGCGAAGACCCCGGTGCTGGCCGGGGCGGATCAGATGACCTTTGTGGACATCGACTCGCTGCTGCGCCGCGTGTACGGCACCCAGAAACGAGGTGCGCGGTTCGGGCCGGCCAAAGTCGGTGGCTACCAATTGTTGCTGCGAGGGCTCTCGCCGCTGGTGGTCACGATCTCCACCCGGCTGGCCGCACCCCTCGTCGCCGCGATCCGTCTGCGGGCAGGCAACGCCGGTTCCGCGCGGGGCGCGGCGAGGTTACTGACCCAAGCCCTGAACACTGCGAAAGCCGCCGGGGCACGCGCGGGACGGATCCTGGTCCGCGGCGATTCCGCCTACTACGCCGGCACAGTGGTCAGTGCCGCACGCCGCGCCGGGGCGATGTTCTCGATCACCGTGGCGACCAACCCGTCAATCCAGGCCGCCATCACGGCGATCGCCGAGGACGCGTGGGTCGCGGTGCGCTACCCGGGTTCGGTGGAAGATCCCGATACCGGCGAGCTGATCTCTGACGCCGAGGTCGCCGAGACCGGCTATACCGCCTTCGCCGGAACCCGCCACGTCATCACCGCCCGGCTGGTGGTACGCCGGGTGAAGGACAAGAACTCCGAGAACGCCCTGTTCCCGATCTGGCGTTACCACGCGTTCTTCACCAACACCGAACTATCCACAGTAGACGCTGATCTCGCCCACCGGCAGCACGCGATCGTCGAAACGACCTTCGCCGACCTCATCGACGGCCCGCTGGCGCATCTGCCATCGGGGCAGTTCGACGCCAACGCCGCGTGGGTCGTCTGCACCGCCCTCGCCCACAACCTGCTGCGCGCCGCAGGCAGCCTCACCAGCACCTTCCACGCCAAAGCCCGCGGCGCGACACTGCGCAAACACCTCGTCTGCGTCCCAGCCCGCCTTGCCCGCCCTCAAGGCCGCCCGGTCCTGCACCTACCCGAGCACTGGCCCTGGGCCGAGGCTTTCACCACCCTGCACACCGCCGCCAGCCCACCCGCCGCCTGACCTTTTCTTCACCACCCGCCCGCCAGGGCCCGACCGGAGACCTCCCGTGGACACGCTGGACAAGCCAGCCGTTTCACCATGCCCACCACCAAAACCCAAGATCCACACATGACCAGAACACCCCGGAAGATCAACACAAGGTCTATCGGTGGATTCAGGCTTAGGCCCGAACGGCGCGGGCAAGTCGACGCTGTTCCGGATGCTGACGACGCTGCTGCCGCCGACGTCCGGCACAGCGACCGTCGCGGGCTGTGACATCGTCAAAGACCCGGACGGCGTGCGCGCCCGTATCGGCTACGTCGGGCAGAACAACAGCGCGGGCGAGAACTACAGAATCCGCGACGAACTGATCACCCAAGGCTGTAGCCACGGCATGAAACGCCTCGACGCGGCGAAGCGAGCCGACGACGTCCTTGAGCTGCTTGACTTGACGGCACTGGCAAAGCGCACGCCCGAGACGCTCTCCGGCGGCCAGCGCAGGCGGGTCGACATCGGGATGGGCGGCCCACTCATCTCCTTCAATGCCCTCGCTGGGCATCGTCCCGCGTCCTGGAGGTTGCCCCGGCTTGGCTTCAGCACCAGGGCAGGACACGGGCACCGGTTTCAGGCGCCGTTCCGGAGGATGCGAAGTTCCATCACTGGAGATTGGGCTTCAAGCAAGCCAGCTTTCGCCATATCACGCGGGTCTCCCAATGCACCGTCCCAGACGCCTGGGCCCGGCCGCTGGTTTCCTGGCATGCTCTTGTCCCCTTAACCTTTCAGCGCTGGGTAAGCCATCAGACCCAGAAACCTCCCTCCAAGTTCCTCCCGGCTGAACCGGGAATACGACAGAGCGCCTCGTGGCGCACAACCCCTCTTCGACCGGCCAACGCAGGCAGGCCACCCGGACCAGGGTCATCAACGTGACCGGGCGGCCCTCGGGCACGTAGCAGTAATGGAAGGCCAATTCGCCGGTCTGCAAGTGCTTGCGGACCAACAGAAAGTGGCGTGGGCCGACGGTTGCGATCCAGGCCCAGGCGTAGCGGCGTTCGCCCTTCGAGCCGGCGACCGAGCAGACCTGCCAAGCGTTGCCGCCCGGCCTGAGATAGCGAGCCACCACCTCCTCAGCGCGGGCGCTGTCCCCAGGCGCGACCGCGATGTGGAAGGCGCATCCGACCCGCATCACGTAGCCGATCCCGTGGTCTTGCAAGAACTCCCGTAACTGACTGGAGCGGCCGTAGACCTCATCGCCCGCGGCCCCAGGGCGGCATCGTGGCGTCGGTGACCATGTCGCGACAGATATCGATGGCCAGTTGGGGCTTGGTGCGGAAGGTGACATCCGTGCCGATCCCGCACGCGGCCCGGCGCGCTTGGACGGCAAGCTGATCGGCCGGGACATAGATCCGGGCACCGACCAGAGCATGCCCACCGGGTGTGGCATACGAGCAGTACACGGTGTTCACACCGTTGGCGATCCGGCCGGCGCACCCCATGTACTGCCGCTTGACGCCCACCGTGGCATTGCCGGTCTTCTTCTGTCCCGACTCGTCCAACGCCGCCACCACCAGCGGCTGATCGGCCAGGTGCTCGGCCACGAACCCACGCACCACCCCCATCGCCTGCTCGTGGTCCCACACCGCGTGGTTGAGCAGCCGCTGGGTCGGATCCGGTGTGGTGTCCCCGACATACTCGGCGATGGTCCAGCCGTTCTTGCGGGGCAGATCACTCATCAACGCCACGATGTACTTCCCGGCCTGGTCATAGGGCCGCGTCCGGGCGAAACAGGGCTTGAGCCGCTGGTGCAGCGTGGCCAGGTTCGACACCGCACGGTCACCCTCTACGATGGCAGCCGCAGCCGCCTCACGGTCTTCTTGCCTCACAACATGATGATCTTGAGGCGGTTGTCTTCATGATCAGCAGGGTCCCGCGGACGCTCTCACCAGCCAGGATCCCAAAGTGCGGCTGCCCTAGTAGGTATGCCGGCGTCAGGATTCACCGAGAACTCCGACGGGGTGTTCGTCGACACGAACGCGGCCTTCAACAACTCCAACGACTTCGAGTCGTGGACCTGGAAGGAGATCCGGGCCGCCATCCTCGGCGGTGCGTCCATGCCGCCGTCCGGCGATGGGCCCGCGCGGGTCGCCGGGCTGATCGATCCACAGACGTTGTTCACGGCCTCCGTGGTCTTCGGACGGGCACAGGCCAACTTGGAACAGCTCGCCGCCCAGATCAGCAAGGCCGCGGGCTCGGTCGCGGGCGAAGGCAGCGGATGGCAGGGACAGGGCGCGGCCAGCCTCCAGAACGCGATGGACAACTTCGCCCTCAAAATGCGCGCGAAGGGGGTGAGCCCTTTTTTTACCTTGGGTTGCACATATCTGATCGATCAAGGGCCGGAAAGACACCCGGAGAAGGTGATTGAGGGCATCTTTCTTGTTCATTGGCTGGCGTGGTCGTCTACTTGTTCGGATAGCCGATTGAGGTGATGGATGTGTCTTCACTGGAAGAGCGGCTCCAGCAGGCCTTCGACGAGTTCGAGCGAAGGCGTGGTGTCGCTGTGGACATACACCGGCAGCTGGCCGAGATCGAGGTGACGGTCACCGCGCCGCGCAAGGTGGTGTCGGTGACTGTTGGTCAACACGGCCAGGTTCGGAGCGTGCAGTTCCCGACGACGGCGTACCGGAGGCTGACCCCGTCGGAGCTCGCCGCGACGGTGATGGACACCATCGCCAAGGCGCAGGCGGAATCCCGTGACAAGATGGCCGAGTTGATGGCTCCCATGACGCCGCCAGGGTTCGACCTGAAGGCCATGATGGACGGTACGGCCAACCTGGATGCGCTGTTGCCGAAGGACTTCGACGGCTCAGGCTTCTTCGAGAGGCCGACGGCATGAGCGGCGGCGAGATCAGGGCAAGCATCCCCGCCCTCCGGACCTACATGCCGGGGTTCGATGACACGGCGGATTACATCGAGGCTTCGATCGACCCGTTGCGGTCAGCGCCGGGCGGTGTCACCGGCGGGCAGTACATTTATGGCGACGACGACAACGGCAAGAAGTTCGCCGCGGATTTCGCCAGTTCCGGCGGTGAGATGGAAGACTTGCATGGCGGTTGGGCCAGGGACTATCGGGCCATCGCGGGCAAGGTCAAGGCGATGGTCGACATCCTTGAGAACAACGAGGACAACAACGTCCGTTTGGCGGGCGCGCTCATGTCACCGTTCGGCGATACTTCCGGCGGTGGCGGTGGCGGTGGCGGTGGCGGTGGCGGTGGCGGTGGCGGTGGCGGTGGCGGCAATCCGCCTATGACGCGCTGGAGTGGTTCGTACGAGCCGATTCCGGCCGAGCCCGCGGCGCACCGCGCGCTGTTGTCGGATGCGGGCGCCGAGGCGGTTCCGGTGACAAAAGCCTCGGCTATGGAGCCGTTCTTGAGCAATACGGAAACGAAGCGAGCGAGTGCGCAGGTAGAGCCTCGCGAGAAATGATCCCCTGAGCACGCGAAGGTGGTGTGCCGTGCGGGTTTCCTGCGTTCCGGCGGCTGGAAGCGCCACCTGCGCGGTGATGGAGACCAGTTGTTATGTCTGAACCGTCAGGTGACCAGAGCCATCTGATTCCGGATGGCTGGCAGGGCCTACCGATCCTGATCGCGGGTGGGCCGCTGCCGCCTGGGCAGATCGAGCTGATGCGTGAGCAGGCTGTGGCGTATCGGGCTTACGCGCAGCGGGTTCTGAGCGCGGGCGAGGGCCTGCAGCGTCTGGTGGACGGGGTCGGGGACAGTGTCAGTCCCGAGGTGGCGGAGAAGTTCCGTGTGCATATGGCGGAGCTCAATGATGGCCGGGGGCAGGCGCTCGCGGATATCGCGAATTTGCAGGCGTGGAAGCTCGACGAGCAGGCCACCAATATCGACTCTGGCCGGTACGGGATTTATGTCCAGGTGGTCTGGACGGTGTCGGAGCTGGCGTATATCGCGGCGTCCATCTTTCTGTGGGCGACGTGGCCGTTTGTGTTCGCGCTCGGGCAGTTGATGGTTCGGCTGGTGCGGATGGGCATCAGCTACAAGACGGCGGCGATTATTGCGGCGAGGATCGCGTGGGAGGGCGTTAAGAGGGGCGCTGACAACGTCGCGGTTACCGCGATGACTCAGGGTTTCGATGACTTTGTGAAGGTGGCGTCCAAGGGGCTGGGTGATATTCCGACGTCTGGGTTCGCCGTGCCGAAACTGATCAAGCAGATTCCGCCGGACAATTGGTGGTATACCGGTCGCCGGTTCGTCGATGAGGCGGCGGAGGAAGCGGGCGAGGAGTTCGCGCAGGGTGGTATTGCCGACAACTTGGCCGATCCGGGCCGGGTGGATCTCAAGAACTGGGGGACCGGGGCGGGTATCGGCGCTGTCGGTGGTGGGGCTGGTTCTGCGGCGGGTAGTGCTGGCCGTAAAGCGGGTCTGAAAGGGAGTCACAACAAGAACCGGGTCAACGGGATGCAGTCCGGGTGGGCGGGTGAGATCGCGGCCGGTGGTGCGGGGATGGCTGTTGGGGGTTCGCCGTTGGATATTGGTTTTGGTGTTGTGAACAGTACGTTCACTGACCCGGTGATGCATGAGGTGGAGACGAAGGCCCGCGAGGCCATCCACGAGCGGCAGAAGCAGGCGGGGTTGCACGGCGGGGAGGTGGTGCCGCCGCCCACATTGGCCAATCCGGACAGTCTGGTTGGCATGGGCGGCTCGGGCCCTGCGGGGCTGGTGGGTCCGGCTGGTGGTCCGTCGAATACGAGTGGTGGCGGCAACAATCAGCCGCTGGGCGGTGGTGCGTCTGGTGGTGGTGGCGACGGTCCGGTGGGGCCGGATGGTCAGCCGGTCACGCCGCTACCGGCACCGGGTACTGGTTCGTTGGCGCCGTCGCCCGGCAACGTGCCGACGCATCAGCCGCCGCTGTCCGGTGGTGGACATGGGCTGGTGGGGCCGGATGGCAGGCCGGTCACGCCGCCGCTCCCGCCCGGTACAGGCCCGCTCGAGCCGCCTCTGGGCAACGCGCCGACTAGTCAGCCTTTTGGTGGGGTCACCGGTCTGGTGGGCTCTGGCGGTAGGCCGCTCATTCCACCGCCTGCGCCGGGCTCAGGTCCGCTCGTGCCGCCGACTGCCGCTGGTGGTCCAGTCGGGCTGTCGGTCGAGGGCTGGAACAACAGCCTGGGTATGCCGTCGTCGAACGGCCCTGGCGGTGTGATGGGCGGCCCGGCCAACGGCCCGACGTATCTGTCCAGCGACACGGGTGCTCCTGGCACGAATGGCGGCTCTGGCGTGGATGGCAGACCGGCCGCAGTAAACGGCGGGTCCGGCAGTGGCTCGAATGTCCTCGGTGGCTCTGGTGCCGGGGACAACGAGTTGTCGAATAGCCCGAGCGTCGCCGACAAGGGGCCAGACGTGTCGGGGAGTGGATCGTCAGTACCTAGCGGCCAACCGAGTGTTGTAAGCAACGGACTAGACGCAGCCGTGAATGACCGGTCCGGCGATGGTTCAGTTGCCTCTGGTGTCCCGAACACGATCAATGTCGATCGTGGGACAGGATTGGGCACAGTGACCTCCGGGCCAGGTGGCTCGACAGGTCCGGCAGTGCCGTCGAGCGGACCGAACGCTGTAAGCGGTGATACAGGCAGGGTTTCCACGGAGTTGTCGAACGGAGTCACCGGTGGCCCCGGTGTGATCGGAGGAACCGGCCCGGCGGTCAACGGAGTTCAGTCCTCAGCCACCAACGAAACCGGTTCGGGTCCGACGTCTTCGCAAAACCCCGCCGTTCGGGGATCGACCGGGCCGCAACAGGAAGGTCTACCAGGCCTTGAAGGGCCGTTTGATCAAACGTCCGTGGCAACTGAAGGCTCACGGTCCGATGTCGACAGTGATGTCGTCACGCTCGTCAGTGACCACTACGATGACCTCGACACCGAAACTCTGATCGACTTCGATCCCAACGAGGACCAGACCTCGCTCGGCGAGTATCGGGGCGACCAGTTCGGTGTGACCGCGCCCAAGGTAGAGGTTGTGGCAGCTGACAGGAATACAGACGTCAACAGCGCCAAAACCGAACAGTCACAGCAGACCGCGACGACAACGAACACGAACATCGCGCCAAAAGCCGAGCCCGCCACGCTGGACAGCCAGGCGAGCGAAATTACCACAGCGAGCACCACACCCGACAGCGACACCGCACCCAAGACGGAGATCGCCGCTCCCAAGGCCGAAGGTCCGCAAAAGGTCGACGTCATCACGACCACAACGAATGCGAACACCAACACAGAGTCCGTCAAGGTTGAGCCGTCGGCGAAGTCCGGCACCTCGGCGAAGACCGGCCTCGGTTCTCCCAGTCGGAACATCAACACCGATGCCAAGTCCAACGGCGAGCCCACGACGCAGCTGGACGCTGCGACGATGGATGTCGCTGCGACGATGGATGTCGCTGTGACGCACGACTCGCTGGGACAGGACCGCTACGTGGGGTATCGGGGTGCTGGCCCGGTCTGGCGGGCGGCGATCGCGGACCAGAGCGGGCTGCCGGTGGGAGCTACGTTCGTGCGCGACGAGGTTGGCCGTGTGGCGGACTGGTGGCAGCGACAGCCGGGGAAGTGGTCGCGCGCCGCCAACACAATCGCACTGCCCTGGGATCACCGGGACCGACCGTATCTGGTGGACATACACGCCACTCCCACCCACGCACAACTCCTCACCCCACACAACTACCCGGCTGGCGAGCTGGCCTGGGTTGACGGACGCACGCTGGCCCGCATCATGCTGACCAGCGAAGACTTCCGTGACGCCTTGCGCGCGCACCGGCCGATCGTGCTCTGGGCCTGCGCCGCCGCTGGCCGGCTAGGCCACGACTTCTGGACCGCGATAGCCAGCCACTATCCGGATGCGGTGGTCCACGCCCCGACCGGTCGCCTGCACTTCGGCGTCAGCATCACCCCAGACCCCACAACCCCAGCGTCGGGAATCGCGTGGTGGCAGATCGACACCGGCCACCCCGGAAAGAACACCACCGCGGGAAACTGGCATACCTACTCACCAACCCACCAAACCGTCGCCGACATCAACATAGCCGCCACGCACAGCCCTGCCTCAGCACCTACACCGGTGCCGGTACACACACCCGCGCCCACCCTGGCCACCACGCATACCGCGCCCACCACAAAGGAAACACCCACCGTGCAAGGCACACGCACTTCAGTGGCCTGGCACAGCACCCGCGATCCGGCCGACCACCCCAACACTGACCAGGCCGATACGGACAATCTCGAGACAAGCCACGCAGTCCCCACCACGACCACCGACGCGTCCACAGGGGCGGGTAGCGCGACCGGCATGCCCCACCCAGCCCCCCGCACGACCGATAAACAGGCGCACAACACCACACCATCGGGCCCTACCTCGGGTACTCGGCGGGCTAAGCGCAAGCTCCCACCGAAAACAAGCCAAAACGGATCAGCCGTCAAACGGTCCCGCAGGACCGACCAGCAGACGGTCGCACCTACTGCAGCGGCCCGCAACAACTCCAAAACCAAGACCCAGAGGAATAACCCGACTGATGCGCAGTTGGCGCAGGCCCTGCGGGATGTGTTGGTCGAAAACAAGGCGCGCGAGGTGCCCGCATGGGATGGCAAAAGCTGGCGTCCCCTCATCCACAAAAGGGCGTGGCGCGAGATCGACAACGTAACGGTCAACATCGGCCAGCGCCTGCACAACCTCAAAAAAAATCCGACGGCGCGGGTGGGTCGGGAGGAATGGGACGCACTGGGGGGCAACGGTTATCAATGGTTGTTGGATATGGGCGGGCGCCCGCTCCCTGACGCGGCCGAGCCCGCTAAAAAAAAACCGACTGATGCGCAGTTGGCGCAGGCCCTGCGGGAGGTGTTGATCGACAACAAGGCGCACGAGGTGCCCGCATGGGATGATGACACAAGCCTGCGTCCCCTCATCAACTCAACGGCGTGGCGCGAGATCGACAACGTAACGGTCAACATCGGCCAGCACCTGCACGACCTCAAAAAAAAGCCGACGGCGCGGGTGGGTCGGGAGGAATGGGACGCACTGGGGGGCAACGGTTATCAATGGTTGTTGGATATGGTCGGGCGCCCGCTCCCTGACGCGGCCGAGTCCGCTAAAAAAAACCCGACTGATGCGCAGTTGGCGCAGGCCCTGCGGGAGGTGTTGATCGACAACAAGGCGCACGAGGTGCCCGCATGGGATGATGACACAAGCCGGCGTCCCCTCATCCACATAAGGGTGTGGCGCGAGATCGACAACGTAACGGTCAACATCGGCCACCGCCTGCACAACCTCAAAGACAAGCCGACGGCGCGGGTGGGTCGGGAGGAATGGGACGCACTGGGGGGCAACGGTTATCAATGGTTGTTGGATATGGTCGGGCGCCCGCTCCCTGACGCGGCCAAGTCCGCTAAAAAAAACCCGACTGATGCGCAGCGGGCGCAGGCCCTGCGGGATGTGTTGGTCAAAAACAAGGCGCACGAGGTGCCCGCATGGGATGGCAAAAGCCGGCGTCCCCTCATCCACAAAAGGGTGTGGCGCGAGATCGACAACGTAACGGTCAACATCGGCCAGCGCCTGCACAACCTCAAAGACAAGCCGACGGCGCGGGTGGGTCGGGAGGAATGGGACGCACTGGGGGGCAACGGTTATCAATGGTTGTTGGATATGGGCGGGCGCCCGCTCCCTGACGCGGCCGAGCCCGCTAAAAATAACCCGACTGATGCGCAGTGGGCGCAGGCCCTGCGGGATGTGTTGGTCGACAACAAGGCGCGCGAGGTGCCCGCATGGGATGGCAAAAGCCGGCGTCCCCTCATCCACAAAAGGGCGTGGCGCGAGATCGACAACGTAAGGGTCAACATCGGCCAGCGCCTGCACGACCTCGAAAAAGAGCCGTCGATATCCGTGGGGAGGGAGGAACGGAAGGCACTGGGGGGCAACGGTTATGGCTGGTTGTTGGGGTTGACCGATGCGGGGTTGACGCGGGGGCAGGCGGATCGGTTGGTGGCGGATGGGTTGGTCCCGGTGGATGTTGACCGGGATGGGGATTGTTTTATGCACGCGCTGGTGCGGACAGCGGGGTTGCGTGACGCGGATGGGCGACCGTTGTCGGCGGTGCAGATGCGAAAGGATTTGGCGGCAGAGTTGCGGCAGGACCTGACTCGTCAGCTGGCAGACCGCCAGCTGTGGACTGCAGAGTTCGAGTTGACCGCCCGCACAATGATGCGTGTTGACCAAGGTCGGAGTATCACAGAGGAGTTGACCAGCCAGGACCGGGACCAGCTGATCGGCTGGGTCGCCACGTCCGGTGTGTACGCTAACGCGGCGGGTGACATCACCCCGATCGTAGCCGCGAAAGTGTACGGGGTGAATATTCACATCTATCATCCCAACGGGCTGCCCCCGCAGGAGGTGGGGAACGACAGGCCTGATACGCGGGTGGTGCGGCTGGTCCGGTTGGACGTGCGCAGCAACGGGGTGGATCATTGGATGGCGACCGCGCCGGTTCCCGTTAGCACACGCTCCAAACGCCCGCAACCAGCGGTGCTGGACGCACGGGATACCAAACGGGCCAGAACTAGTCAGCAACATGTGGCACCAGGCCTGGACGATGTCGGTTCCCGTGACAGTATCCGGCCACACGACCGGCAGGTGACACAGTCCCAGATCATCCTGTCCGATACTGACCTGACCGAGCACTACCCCATTCTCGCCAATCGGGTCAACGCTCTAGCCGACAGGCTGCCAACAATCGCACCACGGCCGCTGTCGACCAGCCTTGGCAACGACGAGGTGGTCGTGGCCGATCGCCGGTTGATGGTCACCGCGTACGGTACCGCGTTCCAGAGAGCCGACCAACGCGCACGGCTCGTGCGGGACGAGCTGGTGCGGCAACTCACAGCACGGCTGCGTCCGGCATCCACCGACACCCTCACCGCTGATGACCAGGACCATCATCGCGACCACGCATCAGGATGGATCGCCGCAGCACTCGTGGGCAGCCAGGTACTGCCGCTGCAGGCCGGGCAACACCCTAATCAGGTAGACATCACCGAGATCGTAGGCAACTACCGATTCACCCGGTTGTCCATGGCCGAAACCACCATGGTGATTCCCACCCCTCACCACGATGATCAGGCCCACGGCTGGCTCATTGTGTTCCCCCTGGACCCCGGCTCCCAGGAAAACGCCCTAGACCGTGACCACTTCGTCACCGTGCTCACCCGCCTTACCCAGCTCACCTCACTCCCCACCACACCGGGGCACGTCCGAATAACCGGCTACGGTACCCACGGCAAGCCTCGCGCCCAGGCCATACTCAACGCACTACACGACTGGGCGTTCCCCCAGGCACGCCGGGGCCAGAGCAGCTGGCCCCACAACATCACAACCAGCGTCCGCCATCTCCCGAACAACGACCGGCCGATGGCACACCTGCCAATGCAACGACAACTGCGTATCGACATCACCACCCGCAATCCCGCTGCTCACACCCTCCCTGCCCGCACCCCCGCTCCTCGCACCACAACACGCCCATCCTCCCTCACTAGCCCCCCCCACCCGCAGCCCACCACACCGGACAACCACCACGATCACGGCCCAATCATCGCCGCCGCCCCAGACCACGACTCATTCAGCGCCCTGCTCGCCCCCAGAACCCACACCCCTACCGACGACAGCGGCCCAGCCAACGACAGCAGCTTGTTCAGCGACGACGGCTTGTTCAGCGACGACGGCTTGTTCAGCGACGACGGCTTGTTCAGCGACGACGAACAGGACAACCCGCCCAGCGATACCGGCCCCACATCGCCACGCCCGCAAACCCATCAACCTCAGACAGCGCCCCCCCTCGATCCAGCACAACCACACACACCACCCACCACCGACCCAACCCTGTCCCTCATGTCATCCCCCAACCTCATGTCATCCCTCACACCCGACACATTCCCCACCTTCGACATGCTCGACCTCGTTCCCAACCCCGACGCCCCAGGATGGGAATCTCACGTCCTCGCCCAGGGTGACCCCACGCTCTGGCTTCCCGAGCACGACCGGGCACCAGAATTAATAGACCACGCCACCACACCAACGCCTACTACTCCGCCAACAGATGACTGGTACACCACCCTGTTCAAAATTGCCGCCACCAGCCTCCAACAACCACCCACCACCGAGCCACCCACCACCGTCATTGAGCACGAGAACTGGCTTCATGAATTCGAACAGCTCGTCACGAATCTAGACACGGCCGACCACGACTACGGTGACCTGCCCGATAACAGCTTGATGAGCGACAACAGCACCACAGAGCAAGACCCAGACACACACACCGACGCAACAACCACCCACCCGACCGACGAGTACCTCCTCCAGGCACTCGAACTGCTTCAGAAAAGCGGCGCAGCCGCCGCAATCGACGACGTTCCCAATCTTTTTGAGCTCGCCGACACCATTGGCCAACTGCTACGACAAGGCGACCAATAAACGGCGCAAGCATACCCGCACAGCATCACCACCACTCCACCAAAACCAAACAGACTGGGACTGTAAACTCTCCTCTGTCAAGCGGGGACTGTCAAATTTTCGGTGTAATTGGATCTTGATAAGGTTAGATTCGGTCGGCGGACAGGCGTCCGTCGAAGGCGATGTCGAAGGCGTTGAGGGCGGCTTTCCAGCGCATGGTCCAGCGTCCTCGGCCTTTGCCGGTCGGGTCCAGGCCCATCAGGGCCATGTACAGGCACTTGAGTGCGGCTTGCTCGGTGGGGAAGTGTCCGCGGGCATTGACCGCCCGACGCAGCCGGGCGTTGATGCTCTCGATGGCGTTGGTGCTGCAGATGACCGTGCGGATCTCGACGTCGAAGGCCAGGAACGGGGTGAACTCGGCCCATGCGTCGGTCCACAGCCGCACGATCGCCGGATACTTACGTTCCCATTTCTCGCTGAACTCGGCGAACCGGTCTAGCGCGGCCTGCTCGCTGGGTGCGGTGTAGACCGGTTTGAGGTCCTTGGCCAGCACGCCCCAGTCCTTCTTGGAGGCATACCGGAAGCTGTTGCGCAGCAAATGCACGACACAGGTCTGCACGATCGTTTTGTCCCACACGGTGTTCACCGCGTCGGGCAGGCCTTTCAGTCCGTCGCAGACGAGCATGAGCACGTCCCGCACGCCCCGGTTCTTCAGTTCGGTCAGGATCCGCAGCCAGTACTTGGCTCCCTCACCGTCGCCGTGCTCGCCGGCCCACAGCCCGAGGATGTCGCGGTCGCCGTCGATGGTGACCCCGAGCGCGAGGTAGATCGACCGGTTGGCGACCTGCCCGTCGCGGATCTTGACCCGGATCGCGTCGATGAACACCACCGGATACACCGCGTCCAGCGGCCGGTTCTGCCATTCGGTCATGCCCTCCAGCACCCGGTCGGTGATCGCCGAGATGGTGTCCTTGGACACGCTGGTGCCATACACCTCGGCCAGATGCGCGGAGATCTCCCCGGTGGTCAGACCCTTGGCCGACAGCGACAGCACGATCCCGTCGATGCCGTCCAGCCGGCGCTGGCGTTTGCGCACGATCGTGGGTTCGAACGAGCCGTCCCGATCCCGCGGCACGGTGATCTCGACCGGGCCGGTCTCGGTCAGCACGGTCTTGGCCCGCGTGCCGTTGCGGGAGTTGCCGCCGTTGCGGCCGGCCGGGTCGTGCTTGCCGTAGCCCAGGTGAGCGTCCATCTCGCCCTGCAGCGAGGACTCCAGCACGATCTTGGTCAGCTGCGCGATCAGCCCACCCTCACCGCTGATCGCCATACCCTCGGCTTGTGCTCGCTTCGCCAGTTCGGCCACGAGCTTCTCATCCACCACCGGGCTGGCCGCCGTCGTGGCCTGAGTCTTCGTCCTGTCAGTCACAGGTGTACCCTCCACTTTGGACAGTTACACCGAAATTTTTACACTCCCGTCAAGCGAGGAGGGACTGTTCCGAGAGGGTCTGTGAGAGGCTGTTGATCTTCCGGACAGCGAACCCACTAGGGTTTTCGTCTGGAAGAGAGGATGTCCGTGTCGAAGAAGCGTCGGTCGTTTACTCCGGAGTTCAAGGAGGAAGCGGCGAAAATGGTGGTGGAGTCGTGTTGTCCCGTCGCGTCGGTCGCGCGGGAGCTTGGGGTGAATGAGCAGAGTCTCCGGAATTGGGTTAATGAGTACCGGAAAGCTCATGCCGGCGAGGAGCCGCCGTTGACGGTGCCGGAGCGGGCGCGGTTGCGGGAGTTGGAGAAGGAAGTTCGCGAGCTGCGGTTGGAGAAGGATTTTTTGGGAAAAGCCGCGGCCTTCTTTGCGAGCGAGTATCGGTGAGCGAGCGCTACGAGTCCATCGAGGTGTAGAAGGATACGGTGGACGAGGCTGGCGAGAAGAAGTACACCATCGCGAAAATGTGCATCTGGCTGGATGTGTCGAAATCGGGCTTCTATGAGGTGATCTCAGCGACTTTCACGCGATCTTGCCGTGTTCGAAATGCGTGAGGACAAGGGCGGCTTTGACGATGTCGCCGATCTTGCTGGGGCTGGCGGTGAGATGCCGCAGGCTGCGCCAGCGTCCGGTGAGCAGGGCGAAACCACGTTCGCCCAGACACCGCAGGCCACGCAGCAGAGCGTTGCGTGTGCGGGTGTCCACGTCGAGGACCTGGCCATCGGCAGGCTGTTTGACCGGGGTGTGCACGCCGATGCCGGCACCGTCGTAGCCGCCATCGGCCAGCGTCGGCAGATCAAGGTGCGAGGCGGCCCAGTACAGCGCACCCAGCACATGCTCGCGCGCCACGGTCAAGTCATGGAGTGAACCGGGCTCGACATCCGAGACCCACCACGGAAAACCGTCCGGCGCGCACAGCGCTTGGATGTTGCCGCCGTGCTCGCGGGCTTTGCCGGAGTACCACAGGTCGATCGGCTCGCCTTTCACGCTCAACGTTTTCTCGCTACAGCGATCGGCGGAGAAGACCTTTCCATCGAGGATCACGTAGGCCGTGCCCTCATCCTTGGCCCGCTGCAGGGCCTCATGCAGGTCCGGCGCCTGCTCGGCGAGCACGATGACGACCTCATCCAAGTAGCGGTAGCCGGTGGCGCGGGAGATGCCGTGATCGCGAGCCAGGGCGGGGACGTCGGTGTTCTGCCGGAACCAGCGCAGGCCCAGCACCGCGTGGCGAAAGCAGGTCAACGCCCTGCTGTTCTTGCGGGTGCCGCGTCGGCGGCGTTCGGCGTGCAGCAGCCGGCTGAGGTAGAGGGCCAGTTCACGCGGGACATCGAGCATGGCACGATACGCAATCACGGGGAGCCTTCTGGTCCGGACTTGATCTTCGCAAATCCAGTTCTACCAAGGGCTCCCCGCCCATCTTTCCCCGGGTCGCACCACTCCCCAGCACATCGACCAGCGCTCGTCCGAGCAGCTTCGCGGCTCAACAAACGAACCAGAATCTTGGTGAGATTACCTCTATGAGTGGAAGTCCCGTCCGGAATCGGCGACCAGGCAGCGGCGCGCCTACCTCGCTGAGCTGATCACGCAGATCTTCGCTGACTCGGACGAGACCTACGGGCACCGTCGTGTCCACGCCCAGCTGGAGCGCCAGGGCGAGCCCTGCACGCCGGAGCTGGTTCGGCGCATCATGCGTGAGCTGGGCCTGAAGCCGTGTCAGCCGCGGCCGTGGCGGCTGGGGCTCACTGAGGCGTCGGCGCATCTGCTGCCCGACCTCGTGGCGCGGGACTTCACCGCCGGCGCACCCTGCGAGAAGATGGTCGGCGATATCACCTATATCCCGACTTGGGAGGGCTGGGTATATTTAGCCACGGTCATCGACTGCTACACCAAAGCCGTGATCGGGTGGGCGATGGCGGACAACTATCAAACACCGCTGATCGAGGACGCGATTCGCATGGCCGCGCGGAACTATCCTATCAAACGCGGCGCGATATTCCACTCCGATCGTGGCAGCAACTACACGTCCGCTCAGTTCGCGAACACGCTCCGCTCGCTGGGTATCCGGCAATCCGTCGGGCGGACTGGAATTTGCTACGACAACTCGATGGCCGAGTCCTTCTTCGGCACGCTGAAGAATGAGCGAGTTCACCGCGTGGTGTACGCTACACGCAAACAGGCCATGGCTAACCTCGGCCTTTCGCGCAGTATTTAGTTGATCTTGCTTGTGGTTTTGTCGATCTTGCCGTGAGTGTTTCCGACTGTGAGCGTGGCTACAGATCTTGAAAGGCCAGGATTACGGCGGTTGTGGTTCGAGGTTCAGTCTGGTGTGGGCGAAGAACGCGTCGATCAGCCCGGGTCGGTACTGGATGCGTTTGAGTCGGTTCTTCATGATGGCGGTGAGCTGGTCGATGCCGTGCACGATGAGGTTTCCGAGGTTGCGTTTGACGTGGGACCACACGTGCTCGGTCGGGTTGAGGTCCGGGGTGTAGGGCGGGAGTTGGATCACGTGTAGCCAGTCGCGGGCCGCGACCAGTTTGCGCATCGCGTGACTGGTGTGCGTGTTGAGGTTGTCCCAGATCAACACGATCGGGGCGCCGAGCTGCTGGTGTGCGGCGTCCAGCAGGGCGGCGTAGTCGGTTTCGGCGAAGCTGCGCCGTTCCCCCTTGCGGCCGCGGTGGGTCCGGACACGGTAGATCAACCGGGGCCGGTGTCCGGGCCGGACGCATACCAGCCCGGCGACCGATACCCGGCCCGAACCCTTGCCCGACACCGGGATCTGTGGTGTCTGGCCCCGGCGGCCCCAGGTGCGGGCTTTCGGCGGGCGCAGCGTTTGCCCGGCCTCGTCCTCGAAACACAGCCAAGCACCTTGCTGCGCCGCTACCGTTTTCCCGCCGGCCATACCTCCCGCCGCCAGGTGGCGATCGCCTGCTCGTCGCGCTCGATCGCGCGGTGGGCGGGTACTTGTGGCGAGAACCCCATGCGGTGCAGCAGATACGACACCCCGCGCAGCGTGTAGCGGGTGTGAAACAGCCGGGCGATCAGATCGGCGACCCGAGCCAGGGTCCAGCGCTGATCCTCGCCGAACCCATGCACGGCTGGGCCTTGTTCCACAGCCTGGGCCAGCCTGTCCAGTCGTGGCTGGTCCAGCCGGCAGGACGATCCGCCCGGTCCCTTCGACGCCAGCCCTGCCTCACCCTCGGCACGCCATCGACGCCGCCAGGTATAGACCGCGTTGGTGGATACCCGCAGTCTGCGGGCGATCTCGGCGGCCGGCACGTCCTGGGCGAACCATTGGGCCGCCTGCAACCGGACAGCTTCGCGTGTGGCCCTGCCCCGCTCGGAAAGGCCACCTCCATCCGCGTACCTCATCCATCCCTGCGTAGATCATGAATCGATCAGGATCCGGGAGGACACGCCGCCCAAGGACAAGATCAACCCTGGCCTTTCATGATCTGTAGTCGTACACCTGTCCGCGCCCCTGGACGACAAGATCGACCGATCGGTAACCCGGACTGTTTGCAACGGATTCTGGTGCTCAGATGTGAGGAGCCTCCGGGGCGGGACAGGCGCGCACGAACGCGGCGCCTGCTTCGGTGTACGGTTTTTCGACACTGGTGACGGGAAATCGTGACCTGGCCTCAGCGAGCAGGCGCCGTGCGATGCCGCGCCGTTGCCACGCGGTGGCCGTCCAAATGTGGGCGACCGATTCGTAGGCGCCGTCCTTGTCGCGGTCGTGCACAACCACGAACCCGGCGACACGACCGCTGTAGAACCAGGGGCCATCCTCCCCGCCACTGGCCGACACCGGAGCCAACATCAGCAGCCAGACGCCCGACTCATCTGGCGGGTGATCCCATCCGGCGGCACGCTTGTACGCCAGGCCAGCGTTGTTCAAAGCACTATCGTGCCAAGTCCCGGTCGGACCTTCGAAGGCAGCGATGTCGAGCTGGACATCGCCGAAGTCGTACGCGTCATTGTCGAGATCGACACCTGACAGCACCAGATCCCAATCCCTGTCCCGGCGTGGCGCTCGCCACGAGATGGCTGGACCGAGCTGCGAGGCGACTACGAACTCCGCGCTGTCAACCAGCATTCGGAACTGTGACAGAACCTCGGCGACGTGGGCTTCGCCCTCGGCGGTGACAGTATGCGGGGGCACCAGGGCTTCCAGCGCTCGGTATGCGGTCCGATACGCTTCCTCGATGTCCGGTGTGTTCGGGAACGCATAGTCGGTCATCAGGCGCTCTCATTCGTGTCGAGGTTACGGGCGATGGCAGCGATAACGAGCCAGCCGAGTGAGATGTCAAACCCATGCCCCGACAGGTAATGCGTGAAGTCTCGATCGCCGTGTAGGCGACGAGGATGTAGTTGGGGGATGGGTAAGCATCTGCATGAAGCCGGTCGTGGCTTCCGAGAGGGCGCATCCCACTGTCCAGCGATTCGGGAGGCCTCTTGCGTGCGAAGAGTTTGAACAGGCCCAACGCGGACATCGCGGGCTTGGCACGCCTGTGGCCGATCGACCGCGTACACCGAACTGTGGAACCGAATCACCGCGAAGCACACGATGTGACGATCATGTCCTGAACGTTTCTATCAAGCCGGGACAACAGGATCACCGTGCCACAGGCGGCATCGGCGTCTGCCATTGAGTATTTGCAGGCCGCCGAGGCGAACATTGCCAGTTCGCAGTATTGGTACCAGCAAACGCAAGCCCAACTTGACGCCGCCCGCCGGGACAAGCCGTTGCTCAAGAGGGTCTTCGGGGTAGCCACGCCAGCTGAGAGTGGAGTGTTCCCGTTTTTATGGATACGGGTTTAGGCCGCGATCTGACTGATTTCTCTGTATCCTAGCTCGTATTCTCGGGGTGTCAAGTATTCGAGTGTGGAGTGGCGTCGTTGTGTGTTTTAGTAGGTTTCGATCCAGTCGAATGTTTCCTTGGTGAGATGTTTGACGGTCGGCCAGGGCCGGGTGTGGACGAGTTCTTTCTTGTAGGTCGCGAAGAAGGATTCCGAGACCGCGTTGTCAAAACAGATCCCGGTGCGGCCGAGTGACCGGCGAATTCCATTTTTCGCGCAGTATTCGGCGAAGATGGTCGAGGTGTATTGGCTGCCGCGGTCGCTGTGGAAGATCACGCCCGCGGGCGGTTCGCGGCGGGCCAGGGCCATGTCGAGGGCGGCGGTGACCAGCTCGGTGCGCATGTGCTCGGCGATGGCCCAGCCGACCACGGCGCGGGAGTGCAGATCGATCACCGTGGCCACATATGCCCAGCCGTCCCAGGTCTTGACGTAGGTGATGTCGCCGCACCAGCGCTGGTTGGGCGCCTCGGCGGTGAAATCGCGGCCGATCAAATCCAGCGCCGGCACCGGCGCGTCCCCGACGATGGTGGTGCGTTTCCACGGCTTGGGGTGGCGTCCTTGCAGGCCCGCGGCCTTCATCAGCCGCCAGACCCGCTTCGGGGAGACGCGGTGCCCGAGCGTGATCAGCTCGGCGTGTACACGCCGCACGCCGGGGTTGCCGCGCAGCCGTTCGTACACCTGCGTGATGATCGCGGTCAGGCCGTGGTCGGCCCGTTCGCGCTGGCTGGGGGCGCGGTCGCGCCAGGCGTAGTAGCCCGAGCGGGACACGCCTAGCTCGCGGCACATGAACTCGATCGGGAAGTCACCGGATTCTGCCCAGTCCGCGATCGCAGCGAATTTCACTGCTTGTCTTTCGCGAACCAGTCGGGTGGCCCGAGGGATTCTCGCCCTCAGGCTCCCGCAGATCCGTGCATGACAATCTCTCGTCACACGGCTCTTACCATCCAGTCGACGGAGAATATATGTCACGCGTCCAACGCCAATGAACGAACAGGCCGGGTGCGCGACGAACGACGTCCGCCCACCATGCCTGGGCGCGTTTGGATGCGCGCAGCCGTTTGTATTTCTTGCGGGCCCATCGCAGCAGGTAGGAATTAATGCGCCGCAGGAGGACGAACATCTCGGATCGATAGAAATGACCCCAATAGTTCATCCAACCTCGCACGATCGGGTTGATCGTTTCCGCGAGGTCGGCCAGAGTGTCATTGGTGCGGCCGTGAAGCCGCCAACGGCGGACTTCCCGCCCCTTGTCGGTCAGCTTGGCCCGGCTCATCGCGGGCAGGAACGAGGTAAAGCTTCGGCCCTGCCTGTCTCGCGCTTGCCGAGGCCCGAACGTGTACCCCAGGAACGTGAACGAGATGTTCGGATGATCACCGCGCCGGTTGCTGTCCCTGCAGTACACGATCTTGGTTTTGTCCGGGTGTAACCTCACCCCGACTTGTTCCATACGCCGACCGATCGCAGCCCGCAGCATGTACGCCTGGCGTTCAGATCCACAGTGCACTACCGCGTCATCCACGTATCGCTCGAACGTGACGCCCGGAAACTCCCGGGCCATCCACGCATCGAACGCGTAGTGGAGGAACAGATTTGCCAGGACTGGCGAGACCGCGGAGCCTTATGAACAGCGCTGGGTTATGCGCAGTGTCGGTCGGTATGGCCTGGTGACAGCGATTTCGGGGGTCGAGCACTGCGCATAACGCGCGGATCCTCTGATCAGGAGGTCCGGCATGGTGCCGGGCCGGCACGATCGGAGGTCGGTTGTCATGGCGAGGTTGTCTGCGTTGGTGTCGGGCCTGGAAGCGGAGTTACAGCGTCTGGGCTACAAGGAATCGACGCTGGTCTGGTACCGGGGGTGCTGGCGGCGGATGCAAAAGTACTTCGCTGCAAGGGGTGTCGAGGAGTTTTCCTTGGATGCGGCGATGGCGTGGGTCGACGACGCGTGCGGGTTCTTCGGCAAGGAGCGCGCCGGAACCCTGAAGCAGACCGATGTGTATCTGTTCAGGGTCGCTGCGATGCTGGACGATTACGCGGTCCACGGGGCTGTGCTGCGCCGCTACAGCCGCTCGGTGAGCAAGCTGGACGAGGCTGGCGTCGAGACGGTGGCCCGGTTCCAGGAACAGCTGCGCTCGGCTGGGCGGTCGGTGTCGACGGTGCGGACCTATGGGACGCTGGCCGGGGAGTTCGTCGCGTTCACCGGCACCCGTGGAGGGTTGGGCTGCTGCGACGCCGCGATGATCGGGGCATTCGTTGCCACGCTGACCGGCTACCAGTTCAAGACCGTTGAGCAGAAACTCTGTGCGGTGCGGTCGTTCCTGCGGTTCGCCTCCGCCGCTGGCTTGGTCGACGAGGCGTGCCTGGAGGCGGTGCCAGCGGCACGCTCGTCCCGGCAAGCCAGGATTCCGTCGGTGTGGGGTCCAGGCGAGGTGGCCAGGATCGTGGAAGCGATCGACCGGGACAACCCTTGCGGGAAACGCGATTACGCGATCATCCTGCTGATCACCAGGCTCGGGCTGCGCGGCGTGGACATCAAACGGCTGGAGTTCGCCGACTTCGACTGGCCGGGCAACCGCCTATTCGTGACGCAGGCCAAGACCGGTAACCGAGTGCAGCTACCGCTGCTGAAAGATGTCGGCTGGGCAGTGATCGATTACATCCGCCACGGCCGGCCCGACTGCGAGCACCCGCAGGTGTTCGTGCGACATATGGCCCCGATCGGCCCGTTCTCCGATCAGGACCATCTGCATCAGATTCTGGTCAAACATGCTCGGGCAGCGCATGTTCCGGTGAGTGAGAAACGCCGACACGGCATGCACTCCTTGCGGCATTCGCTGGCAACCCGGCTGATGGAAAGCGGCACACCGGTCGAGCAGATCGCCGACATCCTCGGTCACCAGGACGTCCGGTCGACCGGTGTCTATCTGAAATCCTCCCTGGTCCTTTTGGCCAAGTGCGCGCTGGACCCGGACGCGCCCACGCAGGGGGTGCCGCGATGAACGTCAGCATCACGATGACCGAGGCGATTGGTGCCCTGGTCACCGAAAAACACGCCACCGGTTACAAATACGGCGCCGAGTGTCGGCGTACGGACTCATGTGACCAGCCACGTACGGGTTAATGTGTCCACTTTGTAGCGTGTCGGGGTGTCGGTACGCGCTGGTGATCGTCAAGCTGTCGTGCGACCTGGCGGGTGTGTATAGGGACGGCACTGGTGATCTTGGACGAGGAGCGGTGGGCGGAGCTGCGTCGCTTCCGTGGCTTGTATGAGTCCGGCGCGATGAGCATCTCTGCGATCGCGCGGGAGACCGGGCTGCACCGGCAGACTGTCCGCAAATACCTGGCCAGCGACGCGCGGCCAGGACCGCCGCGAGGCAGCAGCCGCAAGGGGACCCGCACGCCGGTGATCGCCGCGATGGCGCCGGTGATCGCCGCGATGGCGCCGGTGATCGATGCGTGGCTGCGCTCAGAGCTGCTGCTGAAAGGCACGGTTATTCACGAGCGGCTGGTCGAGCAGTACGGGTTCACCGGCAACTATCAGCGCGTCAAGCTGTATTTGCAGGAGGCCCGTCCCAGGATCGCGGCCGAGCTGGGTATCGCCCCGGACGAGCTGGGGCTCCTGCACCGCCGGTTCGAGGTGATCCCAGGCGCGCAGGCCCAAGTGGACTGGGGGGACGAGGGTCAGATCCTCGCGCATGTCGGCATTCCGAAGGTCTACTCGTTCCACATGACCTTGTCCTATTCACGCGACCCGTTCTGCTGCTTTACCACCAGTCAGGACCTGGAGACCTTCTTCGCCTGCCATCGCCGGGCGTTCGAGCACTTCGGCGGGGTGCCTCGGGCGATCGTCTACGACCGCACCAAGACCGTGGTGCGTCGGCATGTCGCCCCAGGCAAGGCCGTTCCGTTGCATCCGGAAGCCGTGGCGTTCGCCGGGCACTACGACTTCGACATCGACGTGCTGGCCGCATACCGCCCGACCGGCAAACAGTTGGCATCAGACTGCGCTCCTTGTGGTTGATGTGGTGGTTGTTTCGGTGGGTGGGGCTGGTTTGCGGGGTGGTCGTCCGCGTCGTGGGCGGGCGATGTCGGGGCTGGGGAGTTGGTAGAGGTATTCGTTCTTGTCGTTGGCTCGGCGGCCGGTGAGCAGCCCTTGGTTGCGCCAGGTTTTGACGGTGCTGGTGCCGACTCCGAGGTGGCGTGCGATGTCGTTGAGGGTGAGCAGTCCTTCGTCGCGCAGGCGCTGGGTGTGGCTGCGTAGGTGGTAGGCCTTGCCGATCTGGCGGATGAGTCGGGCGTGCAGGGGCTGGCCGGTGCCGCTGACCATGCCCTTGCTGGTGAGGATGGCGGCGATCTCGGAGTCGGTGTGTTCCTCCAGCAGGGTGTCGATCGCTGATACGACCTCGGCCGGTGTCTGACGGATTTGCCATGCTGCCAACGGGATCGGTAGTGACAAGGTGCGATCCTGTCCTCCTTTGAGTCTGATATGGACAGTGATGGTGCTGTCGGTCCTGGCCAGGGTGGCGTCGGTAAGCAGCAGGCGGATGACGCGTTTACGTTCCCGCATCGGGGTGGCTGGATTCGCCCAGAGTGCGGGGAAGTCGGCGGCCAGCGCGGTGACGGCGTCGCGTTGTGTTTGGCTCAGTGGTCCGGTGTGCTGTTCGCGGGCGCGTTCGTAGGTGTCGGTGGCCTCGCCGAGCTCGCGCAGGGTGGCGTTCCAGGCGGCTTCGAGTTGGTCGGCGACCAGCCGGTTGGCGGGATCGACCGCGAGGTAGCGGCGGCGGGCCAGGTCGGCGTGGTATTGGGCGCGTTTCACGGCGGCGGCGCGGATGCGGTCGGCCTCGTCGGCGCGGGCGGTGAGCTCGTCGGCGACGGCCAGAGCGGTCTCCAAGGCCAGCGGGGTGACCGTGTCCAGGAGCAATCGGCTGACGGCGGTGTCGATCCCGGCGCCGGGGATGCGTTGGCAGATCGTTTTCCCGTGCTGGATGCCCTCGGATTGGCAGACGTATTCGGGGACGTGGTTGCCTTTGCGGGTGTGGTAGCGCACGGTCATCCGGCCGCCGCACTTGCCGCAGACGACCAGCCCTTGCAGCAGGGCGGGGCCTTCGCGGGGTGGGCTGGCGCGGCGGTCGTTGCCGTGGGCGGTGGCGTTGGCGGCCAGACGGGTCTGGTTGACCTCGAACTGTTCCCAGCTGATGTAGCCGGGATGGGAGTCGGTGATCAGCACCGTCCATTCCTCGCGCGGCAGGACGCGGGTGGTCATGGTGCCGTCGGCGCGGCGGTGATCGGTGCGCCGACCGTAGAAGAACGCACCGGCGTAGCGGGGGTTGTGCAGCACCTGCAGTACCCGGGAGTGTTGCAGCTGGCCCCAGACCAGCTCGCCCTTGCGCGGGCCTGTTTTCAGCCTGCGCGGGAACAGCAGCCCGTCAGCGGCGAACGCCTTGACCACGGCCAGCGCTGAACCGGTGGTGGTGAACGTGCTGAACACGCGCGCCACTGAGCCTTGGACGCTGGTGTCGGGATCGAGCACGACGTTGCCGACGGGGTCATAGACCAGGCCGACCGGCAGGGCCTGGACCAGCTCGCCGCGTCGGGCCTTGGACAACACCCCGCCCCGCAACCGCGCTTTCAGGAAATGCAGTTCGGCCTCCTATGCGAACCCGTCCGTTATGCCGACCTGGCGGGGGAAGTTGTTTGCTCCCAGCAAAATCTGGCTACCAAGTTCGGCGTAATCAGCGTCCTTGATCAGCGTCTCCTTTTCGCTCAACACCTTGATGGAGAGGAGAAGGTCATGACGACAGTTCCGTGTTGGGCTCGGGTGTGCCTACCGTTAGCTCCTTATGCTGATGGTTACCGGGCTGAGCTGGAGCGATTGGGTTACACGCCGCTGACCGCGGCGGCGCATGTGCGGTTGATGGCGCACCTGAGCCGATGGCTGGCTCGGGAGGGTCTGGAGACGTCGGAGTTGACCCCCGCGACGGTGGATACCTACTTCGTTTACCGCCGCGCGGCCGGCTACGTCAACGAGCGCACCGCACGAGCGCTGCGGCCGCTGGTGGGCTACCTGCAGCATCTGGGGGTGGTTTCAGCGTGGGTCCCTGCGGCCGCGACAACCCCGGTGGAGCAGTTACTGGTCCGCTATCGCGACTACCTCACCACTGAGCGAGGACTGGCCCAAACGACGGTCGCGCTGAATGTGCGCCTGGTACAACCGTTCCTGCTAGAGAGGGCGAACAAGACCGAAGATGACGTTGATCTGGAGCGCTTGACCGCGGGTGAGGTGGCCGCGTTCGTGGTGGTGCAGTGTCGGAAGCGGCCTCGGTCTGCTCAGCGGATCGTGACGGCTCTCCGGTCCCTGCTTACGTTTCTGTATCTGGAAGGTGTCATCGACCAGCCGCTGGCCACAGCCGTGCCTTCGGTAGCGGGCTGGACGCTGAGAGGTCTGCCTCAAGCGCTGGAAGCCGACCAGGTGGTCGCGTTGCTGGCCTCGTGTGATCAGCAGACCTCGACAGGGCGGCGGGATCTGGCGATCCTCACGTTGCTGTTTCGGCTCGGGCTGCGCGCTGGTGAAGTCGCCGCGTTGGGATTAGACGACATCGACTGGCGACTCGGTGAGATCACGGTGTGGGGCAAGGGTAATCGGCGTGATCGGATGCCGCTGCCGGCTGATGTCGGGGAGAAGATCGTCGCCTATCTGCGCAACGGACGCCCTGCCGCTGCCCAGGGCCGGACGGTGTTCGTTCGTGCGCAGGCTCCGTATCGGGCGTTGAGCACCGGCGCTGTCACGACTGCGGTGGCCTCCGCGGGCCGACGGGCTGGTATTGGCGTGGTGCACGCTCATCGGCTGCGGCACTCGGCGGCCACCGCCATGCTGCGTGGAGGTGGCTCGCTGAGCGACATCGGCCAAGCTCTACGACATGTTCGCCCGCTGACCACCGCGATTTACGCGAAGGTTGATACCGAGGCGCTACGGGCACTGGCCCGGCCTTGGCCAGGTGAGGCGGCATGACACAGTCACGTCCCCCGCTGCGCCGCGCGCTCGCGGACTACTTGGATTTGCGTCGCGCTGTGGGTTTCCGCTTGGCCAACGCCGGCCGCTTGCTGGGTCAGTTCGTCGACTACCTCGAACACGACGGCATCGACACCATCACCACCGAGAACGCGTTGGCCTGGGCGACGCTACCCGCTGGGACATCCCTGCATTGGCTGGCGATCCGCGTCAGCGTGGTGCGCGGCTTCGCCGCCTACCTGCACAGCCTTGACCCCTGTGTGGAGGTTCCGCCGGCCGGGGTGATCCACGCCGTGGGGCCCTGCCGGGCTACTCCGTACTTGTATTCCGAGGCTGAGATCCGGTCACTCATCCAGGCCGCGGCCATGCTGCGTCCGCGCCTTCGGGCCGCCACCTACCAAAGCCTGATCAGCCTGCTGGCGATCAGCGGCCTGCGGATCAGTGAAGCGATCGCCCTTGATGACGAGGATCTCGACGTCGAGCACGAATTGCTGATGGTGCGTGACACCAAGTTCGGCAAACACCGCCTGGTTCCCTTGCACCCCAGCGCGATGCGAGCCCTGACCCGCTATCGACAGTGTCGGCAGGAACGGCTGCCACGACCGGCCAGCCCAGCACTGTTGCTCTCCAGCAGGGGGACACGGTTGCTACACAGCAACATCAGCCTTGTCTTCGCCCGCCTGGCCGAGGGGTGCGGGATCACACGCCGCTCAGCGTCCTGCCGGCCACGAATCCACGACCTCCGGCACAGTTTTGCGGTCGCGACCGTGCTGGACTGGTACCGCCAGGGCGCCGACATCCCGGCCATGATGCCCAGGCTGTCGACCTACCTGGGCCACACCGACCCGAAACACACATTTTGGTACCTCTCTGCCGCACCGGAACTGATGGCCCTGGCCGGGCAGCGCCTGGCCGAACACCTGGCAGGTGGCGCATGAGCGGCACTCTGGCCCCGACCCTGCAAGCATTCTTCACCGACCGACTGGCCCGGCAACGCCAGGCCAGCGGCCACACGATCGCCGCCTACCGCGACACCGCCAAGCTATTGCTGATCTTCACCGAGAAACAGACCGGCAAACAACCCTCCACTATGGACATCACCGATCTGGACGCTCCGCTGATCGGCGCGTTCCTGACCCATCTGGAAACCGACCGCGGCAACAGCGTCCGCACCCGCAACGCCCGACTGGCAGCCATCCACTCGCTGTTCCGCTACGCAGCGCTGCACCATCCCGACCAGGCCGCGGTCATCCAGCGGGTCCTGGCAATCCCACCCAAACGGTTCGACCGCACCCTGATCACCTACCTCACCGAGGACGAGATCACCGCGCTGCTGGCCGCCCCGGACCCGAGCAACTGGACCGGACGCCGCGACCACGCCCTGCTCATGCTGGCCTGCCAGACCGGGCTGCGCGCCACCGAACTCACCCGCCTGAGGATCAGTGATCTCCACCTGGGCACCGGCGCGCACGTCAGTTGTCTGGGCAAGGGCAGAAAACAGCGGATTACCCCACTCACCGCTGGCGCCGTCATGGTGCTTCGTGCCTGGCTTGCCGAACGCGCTGGTTTGCCTGCCGACCCGTTGTTTCCGACCCGCCGCGGCGGCCCCATGAGCCGGGATGCCTTGCAGCGCCGGGTTTCCATACATGCAGCCACTGCAGCGCGATCCTGTCCCACCTTGGGTGAGAAGAAGATCTCACCTCACGTCCTGCGGCACTCCGCCGCGATGCGGCTGCTCCACGCCGGTGTTGACATCTCCGTCATCGCGTTGTGGATGGGACACGAAAACACGGCCACCACGCAGGTTTACATCCATGCCGATCTTGCACTCAAGGAGCGGGCGTTGGCCCGAACCGCACCCCGCGACGCACCACCAGGCCGCTACCAACCCCCCGACACCATCCTCGCGTTCCTCAACGGTCTGTGACTATAACGAACTTGGTAGCCAGATTTTGCTGGGAGCAAACAACTTCCCCCGCCAGGTCGGCATAACGGACGGGTTCGCATAGGAAGCTTTATGTGGACGTCCACATAAGGCCTCCGACATTGTCCCTTTGAGACCGAGCAGGAGCCGGTCGTTGAAGTTCGCCGGGTCATAAAGGCCGTCCTCGTCCAGGATGAGGGTGCCAGCCAGCGCGCAGATCTCCAGTAACCGGTGCCAGTCGGTGTTGTTGCGGACCAGCCGGGAAACTTCCAACCCGAGCACGATCCCGGCGTGTCCCATGCCGACATCGGCGACCAGTCGCTGGAACCCTTCCCGGTCCGCGGCTGAGGCGCCGGACTGGCCCTGGTCGGTATCGATGACGATGATCTGCGACTCGGCCCAGCCGAGTGCGACCGCCCGGCCGCGCAGCGCGTACTGCCGCGCGGTCGACTCGGTGTTGGACAGGACCTGTTTCAGCGTGGATTGACGGACATAGAGGTAGGCGTCACGCCGCAGGTGCTCGTGGGTGACCTTGCCCGCCGCGCTGGCGGCGCTGGTGTTCACAGTCTTCTCCTTGATCGCGTGCGGGGTGATCGTGTTCGGGCCGCAGCGCTGCCAGTGCCATGCCGGCCAACACCCGCACCAGTTCGGTGGCATGGCCGGTCAGCGCGGCCGTCGTCGGGGCGGGGCGAGGTTCTGGATCCTGTTGTGCGGCAACGGGAATCTGTTGTTGCGCCGTGGTCCAGGCAGCCATGCCGCGGCCGGTCAGCACGCCCCAGCCCAGCCGCCATCCCTCGCCGTGGCCGGACAGCACCGCCGCGCGTAGTTCTTCGTATCGCGCGGCGGTGTCCGCGCCGTGGGTGGGGATGTCAGGGGCTGCTTTTGGGTCGCTCCTTGGATTCCGTGTGGCGGCGAGCCAGCGCCCGCTCGATCGAGCGTGGGTGCACGCGCGTGCCGAACCGCTGCTGGATCAGCTCTGCTAGCGCCGACGATCGCAGCGTGGGGTCGGCGGCCAGGAGTTCCTCGAGATGGTCGACGACCTCGTCGGTGAGTTTGCGCGGACCCTTGGGCCCCGGTTTGGCGGGAACCAGGCCGGCTGGTCCGCTCTCGGCCACCGCGGCCGCGGCCTGGTAGTAGCTCTGCCGGGAGAACCCGAACGCCGCCGCCGCGGTCGTCACCGAGACACCGTCGACTTCGACCCGGCGCACCATCTCGTACTTGACTTGCACGAGGTCGCGGGCGTCGAAGAACTCCGAGTCGGTGAACCGCTCGTCGGCCACCGACTCCGGATGCGGGTTCAGTGTTCGCGACTCACGCAACGTCTCGGCTTTCGGGTCTGCCCGTCGCCTGCCCATGCCTGCTCCACCACCATGATCTTGTCTATCTAACTTTGACGCGATGGGCGGTGACTCTAACCATGCGATGTTGTACTTCTCCAGCAGGACAACCGCTATTCACTCGGTCGTGTGCCTCCGTGAGCAACGAATGATGACCATTGTCGGCATAGTTGCCCTGACATTCGCGGCGCAATCTGGTTGACACGTGGATCAAGCTCAGACGGTCAGGGACGCAGGCTCGCCAGCACATCGGCCAACGCGAGCAGGTCCTGGATCCGGAACGGCGAACGGCCGGCCGCCATCACCACGAACGGATCCGGCTCCACCACGTCGGTCCAAGCCGTGGGCAGGGACTTCAGCTCACCGCGCTCATCATGGAAGCAGACCCGATCCTCACCCCAGTTGTTGCGGCGCGCCACGAACTCGAACTCCTGCCCACGCAACGGATGGAACGGATGCGTCACCCGCACAACTCGTTGCTCACCGGCTCCATCGGGTGCATTCGACGACTCGGTCCAAGGGCCGGGTCGAGCGCCAAGTCGCGATCGTGCGCGATCACGTCCTGGCCGGTCGTGGGTTCGCCAGCCTGGAGGAGATGGACTCGGCGTTCACCGCCTGGGTCCCGTTGCGGCGCAAGCGCGTCCACAGCACGCACGGCGAGGTCATCGGCCACCGCGCCGCCCGTGACCACTCGGCCCTGCACCCAATCCCAGTCAGTCCGTATCTGGTCACGCAGCGGCATCTGCGGCACGTCGGCAAGGACTGCCTGGTCGCGTTCGACGCCAGCCTTTACTCAGTTCCTGCCCGCAAGGTCCGTCACCGCCAGCTGGTCGAGATCCGCGCCACCGCCGACACCATCAGCCTGCATGCCACATCCATCGACGCGGCCACGACCGGCAACCTAGCCGACGGCACCCTGCTGGCCGTCCATCCCCGGGCCACGACCAGAGGCCAGCGGGTCGTCGACGAAACCCATTGGGACGGTCTGCCCGACGGCCACACCCGCGCGGTTACCACCAGCATCGAGGACGACGACCACGACGGGAAGGTCATCCCGCTGCGGCCCAATACCGCGCCTGAACAGTCGTGGCCCCGGTCACTGGAGGCGCTGCTCACCCGCACCGCCGCCGCACAGATCAAGGTCGAACACCGCCCGCTGTCGGTCTATGAACAACTCACCGGCACCGGACCCAGCAGGACCACAGCACTACCGCAGACGAAGGATCACCGTTGAACGAGCTGGTCACCACCCGCATCCGCTCCACCGCCACCCGGCTCGGCCTGAACCACCTGCCCAGCCAGCTCGACACCTTCGCCCGCCGCGCCGAGGACAACCAGATGGGATACCTCGAGTTCCTCGACCTGGTCCTGGAAGAGGAAGCCGCCGTCCGCGACGAACGCCGCTTCCGCAGCGCCCTGCGCCTGTCGAAACTGCCGCACCACAAGACCCTGGACGACTACGACTTCTCCTTCCAGCCCGAGCTGGATCCGCGGAAGATCAAAGACTTGGCCACGCTCTCGTTCATTGAGGACAAAGGCAACGCCGCTCTGCTCGGGCCGCCCGGAGTCGGGAAAACACACATCGCCGTCGCTCTCGCGGTCGCTGCCTGCCGCGCCGGCTACACCGTCTACTTCACCACCCTGGACGACATGGTCCGCCGCCTGAAAGCCGCCGACGCGATCGGACGGCTCACCAGCACTCTGCGCACCTACCTACGGCCCAACGTCCTCGTGATCGACGAGGTGGGCTATCAGCCCCTCGAACGCGCCGAAGCCAACCTGGTCTTCCAGGTTATTTCGAAGCGCTACGAGAAAGGCTCCGTCATTCTGACCTCGAATAAGAACTTCGGGGAATGGGCCCAAGTCTTCAGCGACGAGGTCCTCGCCACCGCGATCCTCGACCGGCTCCTGCACCACTGCGACGTCATCCCCATCAACGGCCCCAGCTACCGGCTGAAGAACCGACTCGCCGCCATCACGGACACCGCCACCGTCGCTTGACACCTGGACACATCAGTTCGTACTCACCTGGACACATCACCGGATACGCCGACACCCACTGACCGCATGGTGTGACAACACCCGCGAATCGCTGGCCTTCCAGCTACGGCCCGGCAACGCCGGCGCCAACACGGTCGCCGATCACCTCACCGTGCTGGGCGAGGCGATCACCCAGATCCCCGCCGAACGCCGCCGCGACCTGCTGATCACCTGCGACGGTGCCGGCGCCACCCTGGAATTGGTGCGCCACATCACCACCCTCAACGACCGACGCGGGTTTCAGGTGCACTACTCGATCGGGTTCGACCTGGACGCCCGTGTCCGCACCGCGATCGGCCGGATACCCGAACAGGGATGGCAGGCCGTGCTCGACCCCGACGGGCAGGCCCGCGACCTGGACAAGGCCGGCGTCGCTGAGTTGACCGGCCTGCTGCGCCACAGCGCTGGCGGCGACACACTCGCCACCTGGCCCACCGACATGCGGGTGATCGTGCGCCGCGAGAAACCCCACCCCGGGGCACAACTGTCGCTGTTCGAGGAACACCACGGCTGGCGCTACCAACTGCTGGCCACCAACACGCCCACCGGGCAGATCGCGTTCCTCGAAGCCCGCCACCGCACCCAAGCCCGTGTCGAAGACCGGATCCGCTGCGGCAAGGACACCGGGCTGGGCCGCCTGCCCTCCCGCGACTTCGCCATCAACCAAGCCTGGTGCGCCACCGCGACCATCGCCTGCGACCTGCTCGCGTGGCTGCAACTGCTCACCCTGCACGGCGAACTCGCCCACATAGAACCGAAAACACTGCGCTACCGACTCCTGCACACCGCCACCCGACTGGTCCACGGCGGACGACAACGCACCCTCAAGATCCCCGCCACCTGGCCCTGGGCCACCCACCTCGCCGCCGCCATCACCACAATCCTCGCCCTACCACCACCCTGACCAGCCACAACCCGACCCAACGACCCGAAAGGACCCAACCCGGCCCCTGGAACCGGCGTCCACCCGGCACGACAGCCGGCGAAACACCCTGCCACCAACCACAAAACAAGATCAACAAGAGGTTGACGACACGGCCCCAGAACAGACGATCACACCCGTGAATAGCCGAGGTTAAGGGCGCCCGTGCTGAGGCACCTACCCTTGTGTCCACCAAACCGGGAACGGTTCACGGGTGAGCTGTCCGGATTGTCCTTCCCGTGTGACGGAAGCAGAGTCAAACGGGCATTCGGGCGAGGAGTTCGAGGGCATCTTCCTTGTTTGTCGACCGTTGTGGTCGTTTACTGGTTGGTGTAGCCGATTGAGGTGGTGTTTATGTCGTCCTCCCTTGAACAGTAGCGTTAGCAGGCCTTCGACGAATTTCAGTGGAGTCGTTGGGAGGTGATCGATGTGCACCGCAGGATGGCTGAGATCGAGGTGACCGTTACTGCGTCGCGCAAGGTGGTGTCGGTGACTGTTGGTCAACACGGTCTGGTGCGGTGCGGTTCCCGTTGACGGCGTATCGCCGGTTGACCCCGTCGGAGCTCGCCCGTGACGGTGATGGACACCATGACCAAGGCGCAGGCGGAGTCGCGGGACAGGATGGCCGAGTTGATGAAGCCGGTGACGCCGCCGGGTTTTGATCTGACGAGCATGATGGACGGTACGGCTGATGTGGACGCGCTGCTGCCGGGGGGAATCCGATCCGAACGGCTGGTTCGGAAGGCGGATGCCATGAGCGGCGAACTGACCTGGGTCGGCATTCCCGGCCTTTACTCGCGGGTTTCAGATTTCGAGAGGACCGCGAACTACATCAGGACCTGCATCGATCAGCTGAGGACGGTCCGGGCGGTGTCGAAGGCGGGCCCTCGAGAACAACGAGGACAACAACGTCCGTTTGGCGGGCGCGCTCATGTCACCGTTCGGCGATACTTCCGGCGGTGGCGGTGGCGGTGGCGGTGGCGGTGGCGGTGGCGGTGGCGGTGGCGGTGGCGGCAATCCGCCTATGACGCGCTGGAGTGGTTCGTACGAGCCGATTCCGGCCGAGCCCGCGGCGCACCGCGCGCTGTTGTCGGATGCGGGCGCCGAGGCGGTTCCGGTGACAAAAGCCTCGGCTATGGAGCCGTTCTTGAGCAATACGGAAACGAAGCGAGCGAGTGCGCAGGTAGAGCCTCGCGAGAAATGATCCCCTGAGCACGCGAAGGTGGTGTGCCGTGCGGGTTTCCTGCGTTCCGGCGGCTGGAAGCGCCACCTGCGCGGTGATGGAGACCAGTTGTTATGTCTGAACCGTCAGGTGACCAGAGCCATCTGATTCCGGATGGCTGGCAGGGCCTACCGATCCTGATCGCGGGTGGGCCGCTGCCGCCTGGGCAGATCGAGCTGATGCGTGAGCAGGCTGTGGCGTATCGGGCTTACGCGCAGCGGGTTCTGAGCGCGGGCGAGGGCCTGCAGCGTCTGGTGGACGGGGTCGGGGACAGTGTCAGTCCCGAGGTGGCGGAGAAGTTCCGTGTGCATATGGCGGAGCTCAATGATGGCCGGGGGCAGGCGCTCGCGGATATCGCGAATTTGCAGGCGTGGAAGCTCGACGAGCAGGCCACCAATATCGACTCTGGCCGGTACGGGATTTATGTCCAGGTGGTCTGGACGGTGTCGGAGCTGGCGTATATCGCGGCGTCCATCTTTCTGTGGGCGACGTGGCCGTTTGTGTTCGCGCTCGGGCAGTTGATGGTTCGGCTGGTGCGGATGGGCATCAGCTACAAGACGGCGGCGATTATTGCGGCGAGGATCGCGTGGGAAGGCGTCAAGAAGGGAACCGACAACGTCGCTGTCACAGCGATGACAAAAGGTTTCGACGACTTCGTCAAGACGGCGTCCAAGGGGCTGGGTGATATTCCGACGTCTGGGTTCGCCGTGCCGAAACTGATCAAGCAGATTCCGCCGGACAATTGGTGGTATACCGGTCGCCGGTTCGTCGATGAGGCGGCGGAGGAAGCGGGCGAGGAGTTCGCGCAGGGTGGTATTGCCGACAACTTGGCCGATCCGGGCCGGGTGGATCTCAAGAACTGGGGGACCGGGGCGGGTATCGGCGCTGTCGGTGGTGGGGCTGGTTCTGCGGCGGGTAGTGCTGGCCGTAAAGCGGGTCTGAAAGGGAGTCACAACAAGAACCGGGTCAACGGGATGCAGTCCGGGTGGGCGGGCGAGATCGCGGCTGGTGGTGCGGGGATGGCTGTTGGGGGTTCGCCGTTGGATATTGGTTTTGGTGTTGTGAACAGTACGTTCACTGACCCGGTGATGCATGAGGTGGAGACGAAGGCCCGCGAGGCCATCCACGAGCGGCAGAAGCAGGCGGGGTTGCACGGCGGGGAGGTGGTGCCGCCGCCCACATTGGCCAATCCGGACAGTCTGGTTGGCATGGGCGGCTCGGGCCCTGCGGGGCTGGTGGGTCCGGCTGGTGGTCCGTCGAATACGAGTGGTGGCGGCAACAATCAGCCGCTGGGCGGTGGTGCGTCTGGTGGTGGTGGCGACGGTCCGGTGGGGCCGGATGGCCAGCCGGTCACGCCGCCGCCGGCACCGGGTACTGGTTCGTTGGCGCCGTCGCCCGGCAACGTGCCGACGCATCAGCCACCGCTGTCCGGTGGTGGACATGGGCCGGTGGGCCCGGATGGCAGGCCGATCACGCCGCCGCTCCCGCCCGGTTCAGGTCCGCTGACGCCACCCGCCCCTGGCGGCGGTCCGGTCGCGCCATCGGTCGGGCCGTCAGGAGGCACGAACGGACCGTCCGGGCCGAACCTGCCGTCTGGCAACGGTTCTGGCGGCCCGGTTGGCGGCCCGGTCAGCGGTCCGACGAACTTGTCGGGCAATGGCGGCCCGGGTTCGACCGGCGGGCCTTCGGTGATGTCGTCGGGTCAGGGTGGTCCTGGTTCGACGGGTAATGGCCCGGCGATGGGCGGCAATGGTGTGAGTGGCGGGCCGGGCAGTGCTGTTGGTGGTGGATCGGGCAACGGCGGGCTAGGGAATGGTTCAGCGGGTAATGGTCCGGCGGTGGGTGGCAATGGTGTGAGTGGTGGGCCGGGTAGCGGTGTGAATGGCGGGCCGGGCAGCGGTGCGAACGGTGGGCCGGGCAGCGGTGTGAACGGTGGGCCGGGCAGCGGTGTGAGTGGCGGGCTGGGGAATGGTCCTGCGGTGTCGTCGGGCGATCCAAATGGGACAGTCGGTCCCAGCGGCCTTGACAATTCATCGAGCAATTCACCAGGCAATTCGCCGGCAGGTCCCGCCGAGGTGACCAATCAGCCCGTACCACCGCCCGACCAGCCGATGGCGAACAACGGGCCTGGTGTCGCGGGCAACGGACCGAATGTCTCGTCCAACGGCCCTGCCCAGAACGGTGTGATCAACTCGGACGCCGGTCCGGCGGGTGGACTGCCTGGTGTCAACGGACCCGAAGTGTTCTCGGGGACGAACGGCATTCCCAACACCACGGTAAGCGGCCAGGGTGCCAACCAGGTGACGACATCGGCCACCGGTTCGACGGTGAACACGAACCCGACCGTCTCGAATGGACAGTCGGGAACCGGGCCTGTGCAAACATCTGGCACGAACGGTCTGAGTGGCACCGGCCCCGCGGTCCAGACACCTGCCCCGACCGCCACCCAAGGCCTGTCGGGGCAGAGTCCAGCGAACCTGGGAACGACTCGCCCGGAGCCGGAAGGCTTGCCGGGTCTGGAAGGCCCGGCGGGCCCGGCCGCTAGTGCAGCACCACCGTCTGGTAGCCCGAACGTGGTGGCAGCTACGCCGCCGCCGTCCACTGTGGCCAGTACGGCATCGGGTGCCCACCTTGACACCAACGGCCAGCAGACCGCGGGCACCGGACCATCGGTCTCGCAAGACAACAACACCACGACCGAGGTCGAATTCGACTGGGCTGACGACGCGACCCTCGCCGGCGACGATCAGTCGAGCGACCAACCAGGTGCGACCGTCAACCAGGCCGTCGGCACCCTCAACCAGACTGACGAAGACGACAACGACGCGGAAACGCAGACGTTGGCCGAGCAACCCGAAGCCAAGCAGGGGGAGCCGAAAGCCGGGCTCACGAGCGCACTCGGTGTGCTCGGGCAGCTGCTCAACAACCGACCGGGCAACCCGTATTCGGTGTTCCTGCCCGACATGGTCTTCGACGTCCCGCCGGTCCAGGTCTACTCGGTAAAAGTCGAGCACGACTTCGAAAACCAACAACCCGTCACCGAGCAACAGGGACCAACGCCCGCGCAGCAGTACGCCAGCGAACACGGTGCCGAACCGTCTACACCGGACAAAGTCGGCGCGGAAGCTGACCTGACGAAGAACGAAACCGGTGGGACCGGCGACACGACAGGGCCGGTCAGTTCGCCAGGTGCTGGTCCCAGCCGCGCAATCCGGTTCGCCCCGACGCCGGACCCGGCCCCGGAGCCCGACCCGGCCCCGGATCCGGGCAGCCACAAGCAAACCAAGCCGAACGAGGTCGACGGACGTCTCGCGCTTCGCTCGATGGACCTGAAGCTGGATACTGTCGGCCCGAAGCCATTGCTGACACCCGATATCACCACAGCGAGTACCACACTCGACAACGACACCATGCCCAAGATGGAGACGGCTGCGCCGAAGTCCGAGAATTCGCAGCAGAAGGTCGACGCCACCGCGAACACCAACCCCCCACCAAAAGTCGAGCCTGCGAAGCCAGACGCGGCTCCGAAGCCGGACGGTTCGGTGAGGGCGGACACTGCGCCGAAGACCGAGTCCGCCAAGGTCGAGCCGCCAGCGAAATCAGACACCTCGGCGAAGACCAGTCTTAGTTCTCCTGCCCCGAACACCACTGCCAAGTCGGTCCCCGAGACCCTTGTGGCGCGCGTCGACCCGGTCAGGAAGGAGCCGATCCGCCCTGCACAGCGGATCTTCGACAAGCGTCGTGAGGAAGAAGTAGACAAGCTGCTAGCCGATCAGCTTCGGCGGGAGTCCGGCCTGCCGCGCCCGATGTTCGCCGCCGGCGCGGCCCGGGATTCCGAGTTGCTCAGTGAGGATCCCCAAACCCGGACAAGCGAGCCTGTCCCCAGTTCGTCACATGTGAACCGGCAGGCCGCGCCCAGTCGCCGCGATGTGACGTTCGCACAGGGGTCGACGAAGCTCGATGCGGACCAAGAACAAGTCATCCGCGACCTGGCACAGCACATTGTCGATCAGTTGTCCCGCCTCGGTGCCGACCAGCGGATCGTCGTTCAGCTCATAGGAAAGGGGAACGGAAACCGCGCGCTGCTCCCGGTTCTCACTGCCAAGGCGACGGGCCGCAAACGCGCGACGCGGGTACAGGACTCATTGCGGCGGGAACTCCTTCGGCTCTCTCCGGCAGGCAGCGACCCCGACAAAATCGATGTGGTTGCCGAGTCTATCGGGCGGATGGACCGCACGGACGAGGAATCCCGGCGTGCGGTGGAGATATGGACATCTGTCGTCAGGGTGGTGACGCCGCTAGATGTCGACTACCGAAACAATCCGCGGTTCGTGTCCTCGGATGCGGACCGTGCCAAGTTCAAGGAGAACTACGAGCCGTACAGGCAGACCCTCGAACATGCGCGCGAAGCTCAGCGGAAGCACCCTGAGCTGGCAGGCATTGCTGAGGAAGACCTGGTCGCGCTCGTCGGGTACACCGGCGACGTACTCTACGGGCAACTGAAATACGCGCTCCGCACTCGCGAGGCCGGGGAACTCAACAAATGGGATCCCCATATCCGTACTGTGGTGTCCGCCTTGAATCAGTTGCCGCAGTACCAAGGGATGGTTCAACGGGCGATCGTGGCGCACGCTGAGCCTGCCGCTGGCGGGACGGCAGGCGTACTGGCGAAATACCAGGTGGGACGGATCGTTCGAGAGGATTCGTTCTTCAGAACGAACGTGGACCGTACCAATTTCCCGGGAGACGTCTTCTTCAACGTCTTGTCCAAAACAGGGCATCTCGTCGACAGCGTCTCTCAGCACGCGCATAGCGAAAGGGAGGTTCTGTTCGGCCCAGGAACCTATTTCCAGGTCACTCGTGTACGACAGCACAAGGGCCGGGTGGACGTCTGGATGACCGAGGTCGACCACCGTGCCGTTGACCGTTTCTCTCCACTTCCGACCAGGAGTTGGCGCCAGATCGGGGTGCGGGTCGGCTCGAACGTCGGTGACACCTATCGGGCACCGGACGGTACGTCGTACTACCTTAAGGAATCGTCAACATCCCAACATGCTCGCAATGAGGTGCTCGCGGCCGAGCTGTATCAGCTCGCTGGCATCGACACGGCCGACGTCCGGTTGGCCTGGATCGGTGATGAACTGGGCGTCTCGTCACGGATCGTTCGAGCAGGTAGCCCGTCTTTTGTAGACGGGCTACAGGATGGCAGGTACCTCGAAAAGGTCCAGGACGGGTTCGCCGTCGATGCCTGGCTAGGGAACTATGACGTCGTCGGTCTCGAATATGACAATGTCCTGACTGACCCGGAGGGGAATCCCGTCAGGATCGATCCGGGCGGTGCCTTGCTATTCCACGCAACAGGACGCCCGAAGACGAGGGAGGATTTCGACGGGAGCGCGAAAGAATGGGACACGTTGCGTGACCGGAATGTTCACGAACAGGCAGCCGCTGTCTTCGGAAGCATGACCGAAAAACAGATGCGTGCCTCTGCCCTGCGAGTGGTGGCGGTGCGGCCGGAGCAGATCGACGACGCCGTTGACCGGGCTGGGTTCGAGGGAAGGACGGCACATCGTCTCAAGCAGACCCTCAAACTTCGCAGGCAGGACGTCGCCCGCCGTGCCGGGGTCAAGCTTCCCGGGCCGTCCGGTGTCTTGGATCACAACCTGGACGACCTCTCTCAATCTTCGCCGCCGATGCCGGCGTACAGCACGCCTTCTGCGTCGGCGGCTCTGGGCATGCTAGGCGCGTCCCATACCTCACCCGAAGGGTGGGACCACCGAAGTACTAACAGTGAGCAGACCGATTACGTCAGGTTCGCCGACGATCAGGTGTGGTCGCATCGCAGCATCGACCCGGAGCTCATTCCCGGCGACACGCAGCCCACCACAGCCACCGATGACGCGATCTGGCACAAGCCCGTGCCGGACGAGAACGGGACTGTCGTCGGTATGACGTTCGTCCAGGGCGGCAGAGTCACCATCGGGCAATGGCTGAGGGGCAAGCCGACGGGCCTGCCTGCCCGTGGCCGGACGTTCGGGATCGATGTGCAGGTCACGAACCAGGGTGCGCGACTGATCGGCGCGGACGGCAGGTCGGTCTGGCGCGATGGCCATCAGCTTGCCCAGGTGGTGCTCGCGACCGAGGAGTTCCGCGCGTCGATCGAAGCAGGCCTGCCGATCAGGTTGTATGCCTGCGACGTGGGCACTGGGTTCGCCCGGCAGTTCTGGGAAGGGGTCAAGGCCTGGTATCCGCATGCCGAGGTCTACGCGCCGACGAGCATCTTCCGGTTCGGCATCACGCCGGAGGGGAAGTCAGACTGGAAGATCGATGGCAAGGGGACCTGGCAGGTCTTCTTCGACCCGGACCTGGTCCATGGCGTCGACAAGTCCGGCAATCCGATGACCGTCCGGCTCGCGGACGTGGTTGTGCATGTCGGGCCGGATGACGGCACAAGCCGGTCGTCGGCGATCTCCTTCGTCGACGAGACCTTCCTTGATTGGCAGTCCGCTCTGACCAAGGTGGTGGTCCTGCCAGGCACCTTCCAGCAGCTCGACGAGACCGCCTACGCCGACCGTAGATTCACGAATGTCGCGGTCGAGGTCGACCTGCCGGCAAGGCACGAGCCCCATGGCACGACATACCTGGATATGCATGGCACGACATCCCAGGACATGCACCGAAACTTCGGCCGCGTCGTCATTCCGACGAAGCACGGCGACATTTCCGTCAGCGGCAGGACCGCCGCGCGCGTCTTCCTCGCCAAACAGACACGGCTGCGGTCCTCGGTCACGATCATGGCGTGCAACGCCGCGCGCGGTGCGGCCGGCCTGGACAACTCGGTGCTCGACGACTTCGCCGACGAGATCCATCGGACTCACCCGGAGCTGGCCGTGCACGCGGCGTCCGACGTGGTGCTCCTCGTACAGGACATCGGCGAGTATTTCGCGGACCGGTCCGGTCCGACGCTGGCGATCGTCGGTGGTGGCGACTTCGTGACCCGGTCAGGCGATCGGACTGAGCTCATCAGGTCGGTTCTGGCCAAGCGGCTAGCCGATACCGGGGAACTGGACCTCACCATGGTCGCCGACATGGTGCGGCGCACCCCGGATCCGAACAAGACTTGGTCGGCGGTGATCCGGCAGTTGGCCGGTTCGGGCCACCGGTTGGATCGGGTTGTCGACTTCGCACGAGGCGATGTGGAGCCTCTGTGGCAGTCGGTGGTGCTGCCACCAAGAGCCCGTGCCCGGATCACCATCACCGGCAAGGGGACTTGGGGCTCACGAGTGGTACGGCGCCCCGCCGAGTGGCGCGAGTCCACACAGGCCCCGCTGCGAATGTTCGACCCGAACGACCAACACGGCCCTGTCGTCGTCCAGTTCGCTCAGAACGACGTGACAGTCGCGGGTATCACCAGCCAGTACAGCCTTGACCAGCTCGCGCTGTGGCTAGTGCACAGTACGTTGGAGCGGCGGTCCGACCACGTGGCCAAGCCTGTGGTGTCCATTGCCGGGTACGGCAACAGAGGACCGCTGTGGCGGCGCTCGGACGAGGCCGTCATCGAGGCGGGGAACGCCCGCGCGAAGGCGGTGCGCGACTATCTGGTCACGGCGTACGAGCGGCTGTTCCCGCAGTACGCACCGGTGAACTGGCCGCATGATGCCGAGCCGGAGTATCACGTGTACGGCGCGCTGGACCCGTCGCTCGGCAAGCACGACGTGCAGCGGGTCGAGGTGACGATCCTGCCGCCAGGCACGGACCCGGAGGCTGTGCCGCCGCGGCCGGTCGAACCGTCCGCCGAGACCATGGACCAGGCGACTGCGATTCTCGACCTGCAAGGTGTCTCGGACAAACTGTTCTCCCTGAATCTGCCCGAGAAAGTCCACACCGCTGTGGCGAGGGCCGCGCGTGACCACGTGCGCATGGAGCTGGCGACTGCTGGGCAAGAGGCGACGCAGGCGATGGCCGACGGCATGGTCAGGGCGCTGGACACCGTGCACGATGCGGGCCTGCTCAACGGGCTGGTCGAGTTGGCCGTGACCAAGACAATGGTGCGGTCGGACCTCGTCGCGGTCCTCGCCGACATGGCAGCGCTGGTCACGGCCGGCGAGGTGGACGCCGCACGAGCCATGCTCGAGTGGTTCCGTGCCGGTCCGGACAAGTCTGGGAACCACGATCACTACGGCAGGTGGGAGCACCGCGGCCCGGACACCGCTGACACTGACACCGCTCGCACCCACACCCGCGTCCAACCGGACAAGGTCTGGCGCCGCCTGCTTACGACGCGTCAGACCGGGCCGGTGGGCATGTCGTTCGTCCGGGGCCGGGAGGAAGCGTTCCTCGACTGGCTGACCCGCCGGCCGGCCCGGCTGCCAGTGCATGGCCACTCCTTCGGCATCGAGGTGCAGAGCAACGAGTCCGGCGCGGTGCTGTTCGACTCTCGCGGACCTCGATGGCCAGGCACCGGCCGTCAGGTCGCTCAGCTGGCGTTGACGGTTGCCGAATTCCGTGCGGCAGTCGGTGCCGGTACGCCAGTGATGTTGTACGTCAGCAATGTGGTGGACGGCCTCGCGCGGGACTTCTCCGCGGCGGTCCGTGCCGAGTTCCCGCACGCGGAGGTGTACGCGCCGACGAACACCTTCCAGTTCGCGATCACGCCGGAGACCGCCCGATCCACGTGGACGATCGACAATGGCGGGACTTGGCAGCTGTACGCCGACCAGGATCGGTTCCACGGCAAGGACGCTGATGGGAAGCCGATGGCGGTCAAGCTGGGGGACATCCTGGCGTACCGCGGAGCCGACGACAACTCGGCGCGGTCGTCCGCGTTCTCTTTCGCCGACGAATCCTTTCTGCACTGGTATCCCGTCCTTGACAAGGCTGTGGTCGTTCCGGGCACACCCGAGGACTTCATGGCAAGTGTTTACAAGGACCGGGCGTTCAGGCGGCGTGCCACCGAGATCGCCCTACCGTCGAAGTACGAGCCCCGTGGCACGACATACCTGGAGATCCTGGTAGAAGGCGGTGCCGTCGCCATCGCGACGAGGCAAGGCCCGATGTACACCAATGGCCGGACCGCGGCGCGGATCTTCCTGGAGCTTCAGCCGGTCGCCTCGGCTTCCTCGGTCACGGTCGTGGCGAAGGCCCACGGGTCGGTGGCCGGTCAGCACGACACGGTGCTCGGTGACGTCGTCCGCGCGATTCGCCGGGTCCACCCGGGACTGGCCGTGCATGTGGCCTCGGGCCGGGTGATTCCGCTCGATAACGCCGAAGAGGTTGTCCCGGACCGGTCAGGTCCGGTCCTGATGGTTTTCAGCGGCGACTTCAAGCCGCAGGCCGCCGCCTTCGTGACGCACGGCGGAGGTGACCTGACCGGCGACATCACCTCGATTCTGGACGAGCGGCTCATCCAGACGGGGGAGCTCGATCTCCCCAGGGTCGCCGACATGGTCAGCCGCACCCGCCATCCGGACGCCACGTGGAAAAGGGTGATCGAGAGCTTGGCTCGCGCGCAGCGTCCGCTCAGCCAGATCATCGATTTCTCGTGGGACAATGCCGGCAGGCACTGGCGGCCGATCGTCCTGCCCTGGCCCGCCCGCTCCTTGATCATGGTGACTGGCAAGGGCACATGGGACTCGCGCGACGTGCGTCGCTCTGCCCGTTGGCGGCAGGAGTGGGACTCGACTCGCGAATTCGACTCGACCGACCGGCCCGGCCCGATCGCGGTCCAGTTCACCGCCGGCGGTGTGTCGGCCGCCGATATCCGTAGCCGCTACAGCCTGAACCACTTCGCGAAGTGGCTGGTGCACAGCACACTCGAACGGTGGATGGATCGCGCCCAGCCGCCGGAGGTGATCATCACCGGCTATGCGGGCAAGCGTACCGAGCGGTCGTCGGTTGACGCGGGCCGTGACCGGGCCATTGCGGTTCGTGACCACCTCTTCGCGATGTACGAGCTGTTGTTGAACGAACATCTGTCGCCGAACCAGCCGTGGAACGTGACCCTGCCGTCCTTCCGTGCCCGCGGTGAACTGGACCCGTCGCGTGGAACACTGGACATCGACCGGGTAGAGGTCAGGGTTGTGCCGGCGGACTGGGATCCGGAGTGGGGACTGGATCCGGCCACGGCGACCGCCCCAACCGTTCAGAGCATGCGTCAGGCGACGGGTCTGCTCGACCAGCAAGGCGTGTCGGGCAAGCTGGAATCCCTGTTGGTGCCAAGGAAAGTGCGCAGTGCGGTCACGAAGGTCGCACGCGAGCAAGTGCGCATGGAACTGCTCGCCGGCAGGCCCCGCGCCGCGGCCGCGGTCGCCGCCAACCTGGTCTGGGCACTGGACGTGGTGAACAACGCGGGCCTGCTCAGTGAACTGGTCATTGCTGCCACGACCGAGGAGGCGCTGCGCGGCGACCTGGTCAAGATCGTCGCGGACGTGGCGGAGCTGGTCACAGCGGGCCGGGAGGATGGCGCCCGTGCCCTGGTGGAATGGCTCACGAGCGATCCCGACAGCTCGCCAAGGGCGGACGCACTGCTCGAAGCCCAGGCGCTTGCCTACCGTCTTGCCGGCCAGCCACAACGGCCGCCGGCCTACACCGTTGCCGACGTTCAGCGAGACGCACCACCGCTGACGGCCGACGACCACCTCGAACCGGCGAGCTCCGTGCGGTTCGTGCCGCTTTACCACCCCACAGAGGTGGGGCGGGCCGTCGGTATGAGCTTCATGACCGGTGACGAGGCGCGCCGAGCGGAGCAGTGGGCCGCTTCCACTGAGGCGGAACGCGGCCACTCGCTGCTGGTCGACACCGACTACGAGACCTTCCGGGCGATGAGCGTCCACGAGCGGGCCGGGCACATACGGATGGTGCCGATGCCTGGACATGAGAGGGGAACGTTCGTCCTCGACATTCGTGGCGACGGCACCGTGGTCGCCGTCGAGTTCTCCGACGACCACCACATTGAGCAGTGGGGCGGCGAGCAGTTCGCGGCGTTCATCGTCAAAACCGATGTGTTCACCAGGGCAGCGGAGCAAGGAATCGGCGCGTTTACCTTCATCACGGGCGTCGCGCGCCCGGCGCCGGGCCCGTTCGTGTTCGAGTTCTACGAAGCCATGGTGCGACTGCGGCCCGCGATGCGGACAGTGACAGTGCATGTCCCCACCGGGCCGATCGTGCCGGTCGGGAACAACTACCCCGTTGAGGGAATCCGGAACACGACGCTGATCTTCGACCGTGGTGGGTGGTTGACCGCGGGCACAGCTGAGCGAGCGCTGCACAAGGTCATGCAGCGGATGGCTGCCATCCCTCGCCGGCATCGCGGGCGCCTCGAGTACGGCAGCGACGAATGGCTGGACAGCGCCGCGAATGTCGCCAACCAGGTGCTGGCGTTCCTGACAGCGTCAATCAACGCGACGCGGACGCTCGACCTGGCCGGTTCCACGAAGTTGCTGGCCTTTGCGACGGACGACAGGTCCGAGGAGCTCGCCTTGTCCGCGGCGCTGACCGTGATCTCCACTGGCTCGCTCGGGGCACGTGTGGACAAGGTCACCGACATACACCGAGACCAGAGTGGCCGGTGGCGTGCCGTCATACGGTCGGCCAGGCCACGGCAGCGGTATGTCGTCACGGGTGAAGGCCGCTGGGATTACGCAGCGGGCGTGGTGACCCGGCCTGCCCGGATGGTGCCGCCCGGTGAGTCGCAGGTCAGCCGAGCGGTCGTCGGGGATCAGTCGGTCGCCACGGAGGTGGTGTTCGAGCGCAAGAAGAAGGACATGGACTTGGCCTCCGCGCAGCTCGACGGAGTGCGAGCGATCGCGCAGCGGTACGCGGAAGCCCTGGTCGAGAACGACGTCATCGACGTACACGGCGCCCCTTCGCGCGTCACTTACCAGCTGACTATCGAAGGAGCCGGCCATAACTGGCTCCATGGCGATGAGTCAGGCCGGCAGCGTGGCAACTTCGTCGCGGAGGTGTTCCGCGAGGAGATGCGGAGCAGGCTGCATCAACTGATAGGGCGTGGTCTCGCTGATCGACTGTTCGACGTGCCTTCGCTGGTGATGTATCCGGACCACGGTACCCGTCTCAAGACCAAAGACGATCCCTACGTGCGGGTCACGTTGCGGCCCGTCGGCCCTGAGCTGGCCGATCGTCCGCCTCTGGGAGCGTCGGTCCGGACACCACCCGGTGCCCGCCAGATCGAAGGGCCGGACCCTGCCGACGTACCGGCATATGTGGAGCCTGCGCCGGAGGATCCATACATTTGGCTCGAGGACATGGACGGTCGGCGTGCGCTCGACTGGGTGCGGGACCGCAACATCGAGACGACGGTGGCGCTCAGTACGACGGATCGGTTCGTGAGGTCGCGGACGCGCTTCAAGGCGGCGCTCGACGCCGAGGGGCATCTCCCTCAGCCGGACCAGATGATGGTGCAGGACGGCTACTTCTACGACCTCTGGCAGGACGAGAACCAGGAACGCGGGCTATGGCGGCGGATCAGCCTCGCGGAGTACGGCTCGGCCAAACCTGCCTGGGAGACACTCATCGACCTGGACGAACTTGCCAGGCAGGAAGGTGAGGACTGGTACTGGCCGGGCTACCAGCCGATGCTGTCGCCTGACCGGCAGCGGGCGATGGTCCACCTCTCGCGTGGTGGCGCTGACGCGGTCGTGACGCGGGAGTTCGATCTGGGCACGCGGGAGTTCGTCAAGGGCGGCTTCGCCCTGCCCGAGGCACGCAATAACGCCGTCTGGGCCGACGACGACCAGCTCCTGGTCGCCACGGACTTCGGTGAAGGCAGTGTGAGCGAAGCCGGGTACCCGGTCGTGCTCAAGGAATGGCGTCGCGGTACGCCGTTGACCGACGCCAAGGAGATCTTCCGGGCACCTCAGTCCGACTGCAAGGTGAGCGCGATGGTGTTCGCGTCCTCGGACGAGGACCGCCGGACGCAGTTCATCGTGCACTACAAGGACATGGAGAACGCCGTCAGCTACGTCCGCACCCCGGACGGGCTGCGCGAGGTCGTCACGCCGGACGACGCGCCCTTCAGTGTCCATCGGAACTGGATGACAATCGTGCCGGGCTCGCCATGGACTGCCGGGGACGTGACATACCCAGCGGGGGCGCTGCTGGGCATTCGATTCGACAGGTACATGGCGGGTGAGCGGAACTTCCAGGTGTTGTTCCAGCCGGATGCGCACACCTCGCTGCAGAGCCACGTGTGGACCCGCAACCGCTTGCTGCTCGTAACGATGACGGACGTCAACGCCAAGCTCAGGGTACTGACGCCGGTTGAGGAGGGACCGTGGCCGCAAGTTTCGATAGGGGGTATGCCGCCGCACAGTTCGGCGTCCGTGATCGACACTCATGACCCAGTCGACGACACGTTCCTGATGGTGGTCGAGGGGTATCTTCAGCCGAAGACGGTGATCCGGGGGGACTCGGCCGATCGAAGCATGAAGACCGTCCGGCAGGAGACGACGGCGTTCGACAGCAAGGGAATGTCGGTCGTCCAGTACTTCGCGGCTTCGGACGACGGCACCAGGGTTCCGTACTTCGTGGTGCGTGGCCGGGACAGCGGTCCAGGGCCGGCACTGCTGTACGGATATGGGGGATTCGGGGAATCGGAAACTCCCACATACAGCAAGATGGCCGGGGTCGGCTGGTTGTCGCGTGGCGGCACCTACGTGGTGGCGAACATCCGCGGTGGCGGCGAGTACGGTCCGGACTGGCACACCCAGGCGACCAAGTCGGGCAGGCACAAGTCCTTTGAGGACTTCGCGGCGGTCGCCGAAGACCTTGTCAGGCGGAACATCACCACCCCGCGGGAGTTGGCCATCCGCGGGGGCAGCAATGGCGGCCTGCTGATGGCTGTCATGCTCACTCGATACCCGCATCTGTTCGGTGCGGTCGTCGCGGACGTGCCGCTTACGGACATGCTGCGGTACCACGAGCTCTCCGCCGGCCCGTCGTGGTTCGTCGAGTACGGTGATCCCCGAGTCGCCAGCGAACGGGACTACCTCAGCACATACTCGCCGTACCAGCACATCGATGCGGACGTCGAGTATCCGCCCGCGCTTTTCATTACGTCGTCGACCGATGATCGGGTGCATCCCGCGCATGCCCGCAAGATGGCGGCCAAGCTGACTCAGCTGGGCCACCGGGCCTTGTTCTTCGAGACGAGTGGAGGCGGGCACAGCAACTCGGCTAACGCCGAGTTCGCGCTCGAAGCCGCGCTGACGTACGAGTTCTTGTGGACCGAACTGTCCCGCAACCGCTCGGCCACAGTACGGCTCCCCGAACACGCACTGCCGAGTCATTGGGCGGCTGCGAAGTCCTCGGTCGGGAGCATGCCGGTTGACGATGAGTTGTCGATTGACGCTGAAGGTTCGACGGACGATGCGACGGACGACGAGTCGGTGGCAGCCAATCCGGGCCACTGGCCCGCCGATGTCTCCGACGTCGAGGCGTGGAAGGCCGAAATGGCCCGCGCGGAAGACGACATGGCCCGGATCGAGGAATACCGCCAGGGCGTGGCGAACCTGATGGTCCAGGCCGAGGGAATCGTCGCGGCCTATCACGGTCCGCGCCGTGTTCTCGTCGATGACGATTCGGGTAGGGACATCTACGCCGGTGTCGTTGATCTGGTCGCCGAGCAGTTGTACCTGGATGACGATAAGCCGAACCCGGACCGGAATGCTGTCCAGCTGGCTGTCTATTTGCGCGGGGCGTTTGACCATGTGTATGCGACGGGCGGATCGCGCGCGATATCGGAGGAGGCGGTTTACCCGGGAATTGACGATGACGGGTTGACACTCTATTTCACACGTCCACAGGTTCTTGCTCGCCCGCTCATCGGGCCGGATGATTTCGTTGTAGGCGTGGCCTACGGGAATGATCTGGATCTCGAGGACGACAGGCCGTTCGCTTCCGGTCGTGATTTTGGTTACACTGATCTGTCGCACCGGAATTACTCGGACGAGGAAGTTTCCACTCTTGGTGAAGATAAAATTCTGAGCTTGCCTTCTCCTGGGGTGACAGGAGAAGGCACCTTCCTCGTTGCTACTCACGGCGTCCGCATGAAGACGGCTCGGGTGTGGATCGGGCCGGTGGGCGGTTCGGTCGAGCAGCCGAGTGAGCGGAGCCTTGTGCGGACCCAGCTGGGCGTCAGCGGCGAGGTGCTGGCTCGTCTGGTCATGGCTTCCGCGGAGTTCGGGTCGTTTGTGGACAGTGGGCGGCTTCGCTCGATCACTCTGATGGTGTGTCACGCGGCGAAGACGCCGGCCGACGGCTTGGCATCTGCCTTCCATCAAGCAGTCAACGAACGTTATCCGGGTATTGTTGTCCATGCGACCACGGGGTTTGTGCGCGAAGATCTGGAGTCTGTAAGTGATTATCCATATCTTCTTCGTAACCCATCGGTAGAGGAAGGAACATGGGTTACGTATGGCGGCTCGTCTCCTGGTCAGGCCCCTGTCATTCATGACGTGCTTAATGCCATGCGCGATTGGTCCGAAAAAGATGCAGATCTTCGAGCCTATTATGCGGCGCGACTTCCGTTGTACTCGGTGGTCGACCGTGCTGTCTCGCTGTCCGCGACCCTGGTTCGCGACTTCGATTCATCCGGCATTCTGAATTTGCTGCCCGCCGCGGAGCAGGTGCGGGCGAGCCAAGGCGCCGGCAACGCGGATCTTGTTTGGGTTGCCGCGCTTACGCAGTTGCGTCGAACGCCGGGGCTGCCTGCGCTGGGTGGGGTCGTTCTCGCGGAGACTGACCCGGGCAGCGGGCAGGTGGTGCGCGAAGCTGCTCTGCCGCCGCCTGTGTGGCGGATGCTCGCTGTTTCCGGACCTCGCTATCAGTCCAATGTGGGGTTGACGATCGTCCCTGTTCGGTGGGGGGCGGACATCTATCAAGGTGTGAATCAGGCGAACAGGGTTCGTTGGTTCGACGCGGGTCAGGTGTGGCACAAGCGGATCAATGACCATGTTGTGTCTTTTGTCGACAATCAACCCGACGCGTGGGAGTTGCTTGGCGGAACGGCTCAGCCTGGTGAGCGGACGATCGATGTTCATGGTGGTACCGACAGTGTTCGGGTGTCGGTCGATGGTGAGTCGTTGTCGGTTGATCCGGTGACGTTCGCGCAGTTGATGTTGACGTTGGGGTTGTTGTCGGATGGTCCGGCGAGGTTGTACGCGTGTGACACGGGTTTCGACTTTGTTGACGGATTCGCGCGGACGGTGCGGTCGAAGTTCCCGCGGTTCAAGGTGTCGGCGCCGCAGGGCAGGTTGGGTTTCGGTGAGGTTCGTGCCGAGTCCGGGGTCGGTCGGTCGGTGGTGCGGGTTACCGGCCCGGGTAGGTGGATCACTGTGGGCAGTTCCGGTGTCAGGCGATCCGTACCGGCTGATGTCGTGGAGGGTGTGCCTGTCCAGGGCCGGTGGTGGGAACGCCCGTCGACTCGAGCGGACCGGGACCTTTCGCGGTACCACGGTGTTGACACCGGCGGGCAAACGAAGTATTTCACCGGTGAGCAGGTTCTTGCTCGTGCAGTCATCGGGCCTGATGGTTTCGCTGTGGGCCTTGCCTACGGGAACGATCCGGAGTTCATGGAAGATACGGAATTCGCTGCCAAGCGTGACGAGGGTTTCACCGAGCTGTACAACCGGAAGTACTCGAACGAGGAAGTCCGCGCTCTTGGTTCACGCATAAGTCTGAGTCTCCCGTCTCCTGGGGTGACGGGAGAAGGCGCCTTCCTCGTTTTTTCTCACGGCGACGTCAGGAAGAGGGCTCAGGTGTGGATCGGGCCGGTTGGCGGTTCGGTCGGTCAGCCCGTGTGGACCCAGCTGGGCGTCAGCGGCGAGGTGCTGGCTCGTCTGGTCATGGCTTCCGCGGAGTTCGGGTCGTTTGTGGACAGTGGGCGGCTTCGCTCGGTCACTCTGCTGGTGTGTAACGCGGCGAAGACGCCGGCCGACGGCTTGGCGTCCGCCTTCCAGCAAGCAGTCAACAATAGTTATCCGGGCATTGTGGTCCATGCTCCCACGGGACTTGTGCGCGCAAACACCCTATTGAGAGTGAATGGCTCAGAACGTCGTGAGCCGGAGATCGAGGATGGGGTGTGGGTTACGTATGGCGGCTCATCTCCCGGTCAGAACCCTGTCATTTATGATGTGCTTGATGCCATGGACGACTGGTCCGAGAAGGATGCGGATCTTCGAGCCTACTATGTGGATCGGGTTCCGTTGTATTCGGTGGTTGACCGTGCTGTCTCGCTGCACGCGGCCTTGGTTCGTGATTTTGCTTCATCCGGCATTCTGGACCTGTTGCCGGGTTCGGAGCAGGTGCAGGCGAATCGGAACGCAGGCAACTCGGATCTTGTCTGGGTTGCCGCTCTCATGCGTTTGTATCTTACGCCGGATCTGCCTGAGCTCGGTGGCGTCGTTATCGCGGAGACCGATCCGGGTAGCGGGCAAGTGGTGCGTCGAGCTGTTCTGCCGTCGCCTGTGGCGCGGATGCTTCCTGTTTCCGGACCTCGCTATCAGTCCAATGTGGGTTTGACGATCGTCCCTGTTCGGTGGGGGGCGGACATCTATCAGGGTGTGAATGAGGCGAACAGGGTTCGTTGGTTTGACGCTCGGCAGGTGTGGCACAAGCGGATCAATGACCATGTTGTGTCTTTTGTCGACAATCAACCCGACGCGTGGGAGTTGCTTGGCGGAACGGCTCAGCCTGGTGAGCGGACGATCGATGTTCATGGTGGTACCGACAGTGTTCGGGTGTCGGTCGATGGTGAGTCGTTGTCGGTTGATCCGGTGACGTTCGCGCAGTTGATGTTGACGTTGGGGTTGTTGTCGGATGGTCCGGCGAGGTTGTACGCGTGTGACACGGGTTTCGACTTTGTTGACGGATTCGCGCGGACGGTGCGGTCGAAGTTCCCGCGGTTCAAGGTGTCGGCGCCGCAGGGCAGGTTGGGTTTCGGTGAGGTTCGTGCCGAGTCCGGGGTCGGTCGGTCGGTGGTGCGGGTTACCGGCCCGGGTAGGTGGATCACTGTGGGCAGTTCCGGTGTCAGGCGATCCGTACCGGCTGATGTCGTGGAGGGTGTGCCTGTCCAGGGCCGGTGGTGGGAACGCCCGTCGACTCGAGCGGACCGGGACCTTTCGCGGTACCACGGTGTTGACACCGGCGGGCAAACGAAGTATTTCACCGGTGAGCAGGTTCTTGCTCGTCCACTCATCGGGCCTGATGGTTTCGCGGTAGGCCTGGCCTACGGGAATGATCTGCCGCATTTCATGGGAACCAAACATTTTGCTTCCAGTCGTGATGGGGCTTTTACCAACCTGTACGACCGGAGGTACTCCAATGAGGAAACGCGCGCTATTGGTCCGGATAAATTTGTAAAGGTGCGGTCTCCAGGGGTGACGGGAGAGGGGACTTTCCTCGTTTTTTCTCACGGCAACACAAGGAATCAGGCTGAGGCGTGGGTCGGGCCGGTGGGCGGTTCGGTCGAGCAGCCGAGTGAGCGGAGCCTTGTGCGGACCCAGCTGGGCGTCAGCGGCGAGGTGCTGGCTCGTCTGGTCATGGCTTCCGCGGAGTTCGGGTCGTTTGTGGACAGTGGGCGGCTTCGCTCGATCACTCTGATGGTGTGTCACGCGGCGAAGACGCCGGCTGACGGCTTGGCATCTGCCTTCTATCGAGCAGTCAACGAACGTTATCCGGGGGTTGTGGTCCATGCATCCACAGGGCCTGTGCGCGGAAACGTTATGCCCGAAAAAAATGATTCGACTGTTCGTGTCCCTTCGATAGGGGACGGATTTTGGGTTACGTATGGCGGCGCATCTCCTGGTCAGGATCCGGTCATTCATGACGTGCTAGGTACGATGCTGTCATGGCGGCGAAAGGATGTGGATCTTCGGGCTTATTATGCGGCGCGGATTCCGTTGTATTCGGTGGTCGACCGTGCTGTCTCGCTGCATGAGACCTTGGTTCGTGATTTCGGTTCATCCGGCATTCTGAATATGCTGTCCGCTGCGGAGCAGGTGCGGGCGCGCGAAGGTGCCGGCAACGTGGGTTTGGTCTGGGTTGCCGCTCTCATACAGTTGCGCCTTACGCCGGGACTGCCTCGGCTGGGCGGGGTCGTCGTCACGGAGACCGATCCGGGTAGCGGAGCGGTGGTGCGCGAAGCTGCTCTGCCGCCGCCTGTGTGGCGGATGCTCGCTGTTTCCGGACCTCGCTATCAGTCCAATGTGGGGTTGACGATTGTTCCTGTTCGGTGGGGTAACGACGTCTATCAGGGTGTGAATGAGGCGAACAGGGTTCGTTGGTTTGACGCTCGGCAGGTGTGGCACAAGCGGATCAATGACCATGTTGTGTCTTTTGTCGACAATCAACCCGACGCGTGGGAGTTCCTTGGGGCGACGGCTCTTCCTGGTGAGCGGACGATCGATGTTCATGGTGGTACCGACAGTGTTCGGGTGTCGGTCGATGGTGAGTCGTTGTCGGTTGATCCGGTGACGTTCGCGCAGATCATGTTGACGTTGGGGTTGTTGTCGGATGGTCCGGCGAGGTTGTACGCGTGTGACACGGGTTTCGACTTCGTTGACGGGTTCGCACAGAAGGTGCGGAAGAGGTTCCCGGGGTTCGAGGTGTCGGCGCCGCAGGGCAGGCTGGGGTTTGGTGAGGTTCGTGCCGAGTCCGGGGTCGGTCGGTCGGTGGTGCGGGTTACCGGCCCGGGTAGGTGGATCACTGTGGACAGTTCCGGTGTCAGGCGATCCGTACCGGCTGATGTCGTGGAGGGTGTGCCTGTCCAGGGCCGGTGGTGGGAACGCTCATCGAGGCTTGCGGGTTCCCCTAGGCCACCTCGCTACGCCCCGCGCGACCCGTCCGGGCAAGTCCCGGGCTACGAGCAAATACCTGGGTACAGCGAATCTGCTCAACCGTTGGCCGTGCCGCTCAAGGACCGCGATGACCACACCATCGGCATCACCTTCACCTGGGGTGAGGACTTGCGGAATGTCCTGCAGTGGGCCCGTTCGACACAGGAAAATCGCGACCACTCAGTCCTGGTGGACACCGATTACCGGACATCCGAGCGGATGACGCCGGCCGATCGCGCCGCTCACCGCCGGCGGGTCGAGGCTCCTTGGCGTGGTGGGAAGACCTTCTTCATTGATGTGCACGGCAATGGTTCCACAGTCGAGATCCCCTACTCCCGTGGCCCCATGCGGCAATGGTCCGCCAGGCGGCTTGCCGACTTCGTACTGAGGTCGGCGGCGTTCGCGCAGGCGGGCCCGGCCGACGTCGATTCGATCACTTTGCTCTCGTGCGTCGCCGGTACGAATCCGGGCAACCCTGGGTTCGCCATCGACTTCCACTTGACGATAACGACGCCACAGCAACCGGTCAGAGTGGTGCACGCCCCGACAAGGAGGATCGTGCCGCTCGGGGACCAGCACCTGCAAGGCATGCACAACACAACGGCGATCTTCGACCGTGGCCGGTGGGTCACTCTCGACAAGACGACGTTGCATATCGACAAGATCGTCCGAAAGATGTCCGCCAACTCTGTCACGCAGGCAAGGTCGACCACGACCACCAATGCGGACTGGTGGGACACCACGGCACGCCTCGCCGATCGCGTCGTGGCGTCATTGCGCGATTCGATTGTCGAGACCGGGACGCTCGACCTGGTTCGTGCCAGTCGTACCGAACTCGAACCCAGGTGGCGATCGGACCCGGAGCTGGCCACGAGGTCGACATTCGTCTGGGCCGCGGCGTTGGCCGTGCTCTCCGAGGATCCGATGGCGTCCAGGGTGAACAAAGTCGCCGACATCCAGAAGACCTCGGACGGGTACTGGCGCCACGTCGGCCTGCCGGAGGCAGCGCGGGCCCGCTATGTCGTCACGGGTGATGGCGAATGGAATCACGAGACCGGTGTGGTGACGCGACCGGCCCGGATGGTGCCGCCGGGCGAGGCGCAGCCGTTCCGTGCGGTGCACTCGCAGGAACCGATCTCCGCGGAGGTGAAGTTCGAATCCGGGAAGAAGCCGATCAACCAGCGACACGGCCGTCACCTCGATTTCAACTTGGCGGGGTCACGCCTCGAGGCAGTCCACAACCTCGCGAAGCAGCTGGCGCCGCGGGTGATCGAGGACTACCACGATCTCGTGCGGAGTTTCTCCGTCGAAATCATTGGGTTCGGCAACAACAGGGACCACGGTTCCGAGACAGGCAAGAAGCGCGGCACGTACATCGCGGAGCGATTGCGCAAGGAGCTGAGCGACGCGGTCGCGGTGCTGGGCGGTCCGCATATCAAGCGCCCTAACGTGACAGCACAGATCAAGGCGGCCATCGGGGAGGCCACCGGCGCTCGGCTGAATTCCACGCTGGGCGTGCACGGCGATCCGTATGTGCGGATGACCCTGCGGCGCGAGGGACCTCGGCTGAGCGACGGGATCATCGACTCCAACTCGGAGCCGCCGCCTGGCGCCCGCGCCGTCGGCGTTGAGGCTGAGGCGTATTTCGTTCTGGTGGCTCCGCCTGGCTATCCGTACCCGACCGGGTTGCCACTGGTCGAAGCTCGCGACGAGAACGGCAACGTCGTTCTCGAAGTCGTCGGCGAGCGGCTGACCAACCTGCTGATGTCTCCCGACGGGCGCTACTTCGAACCGGTTGACCACGCACTGGATGTGTCCGGTGTCACCAAGGTCGAGGCGATGATCACGGAGCTCCGGGTCAAACCGATCGCGTATCTCGGCATTGGTGACCGTGGGCGAGTCAGTGAGGACACGGCGATATGGGCGTTGCGTGAGACTCGCGGACGTCTGGCGCAGGCGGCCAAAGTGCCCGGCACGCCGACGCCGTTGACGCGGCTTTTCCCGCCGGGAAGCCGGATTCGGGTGACCTTGTTCGGTGTCGGCCTCGGGATCCTCGATGTCGCGGATGGTGCGCCGCGGCGGGCGTACACCCAGTACACGGCTGGGGTGCCTGCCGAAGCGCTGAACAACTTCCTGCACAAGGAAGTGAATATCTGGAATCCCGTGACACGGAAGCTGCACAAGGAAGCGCTTGAGTTCGGCCGCGAGCGGGGCGACGCGTTCACGCGGTGGGTGACCGGCCGGGACGTCACCCCCACCGAGGCCTTGCTGGCCGGTGGTCTGCCCGAAGTGAGCGCCGTCAGCGGCCATCTGGCCTCGGTGTACCAGCACGTGGGTGCGCAGCTGGTACACGAGTACTCCAGGGAATACGGACTGCTCAAGAACTACGTCAGCCACCTGCTCAGGCAACCGTTCTCCGTGGCTCGCGACGCGCAACCGCCGCGTGCGCAGCAGTACTACGAGAGCGAGTGGCTGGACATCGCCACGAAGCTGGTCGAACGCCTGAAGGCCGACCGCCCGGACCTGGAGCAGGTCATCTGGACCAGGCTGGGACTCGAAGGGCCGGTTGCCAAGGAATTCGATGTCCTCACGGTCGAGTTGACCTCCATACCGCCTGGGATGCCCCCGGTCACGTCCTTGGACTACCTCAAAACGGCGCTGTTGCCGGTGAACACGCTGCTGCGGGCCGGGCGGATACCGGTCGGGCAGCGTATCGGTGTGGGGGCGAACACCGAGAACGACTACCTCCAGCCGGACACCAACGACGGAAACATCGACCTGCCGTTGCTGTTGATCGAGCTTCGCCAAGTACGTCCTCCCGGTGTCGAGAACCGCACGCTGACCGAAGAACAACTTGAGACCGGCCTGCGCATGGTGGCGCAGTGGGAGCGGACCGCGTACGCCGAGGCACAACGCAAGAACAGCATGCCGCCCGGTATCGAGTCGACCGTCGACCGTGTCATGGCTGACCCGGACACCAGGATCTTGGCGGACTTCCTTGAGCTGGTCACGCGGCTGGACAGGGAAGCAGAGCGCGCCCCGATCCTGGGTGTTGACGAGCTCGAGCAGGTCCGAAGCGAGCTGTTCCAGCTTGCCGAGACCGGAGACCTGAGTAAATCGGTCGTGGAAACTCTCAGCACAGCGGGATTCCAAGCCACGCAGCTGATGCCCTCGCCTGGCGATCCCCGCGATGAGGCCACGCTGAACGCGGCAGGCGATGTGGTGCTGCGGCTGCGCATCGGCCATGCGCTGACCGAGCAGGTCAACGCGCTGCTGAACAGCGGTGTCGCGCCTGGACAGCGGCGGGAAACCCGGCGTTACGCCGAAGTCGTGAGCACGCGTTCGTGGATGGTGGAGTCCGGCTCTCTGCGCCCTGGCGACTCCACTGACGAAGCCAAGCAAGTGGCCGCCGCGTTGCGGACAAGGGACCAGCGACAGTCCACTGTGGCTACTCCGGGCGTGATCGGGCAACCGGGCTCGGCGCACAACGGCGGACGTGTGCGCTTGGTCGGAGATCAACGGGTATGGAGCAGGCCGGTCACGGCTCCGGATGGGTCGAACGCCGGTGTGTCCTTTGTGCGACCTGGAGTTGTCGACGTCGGCGAATGGCTCGGTGCCGGTCCGCAAGCGGCGGCGCTGACTGGATTGGCCCGGCTTCCGTGGCAAGGGCGTGTGTTCCTTGTGGACGCACATGTCGATCAGCAGCGCTACGCGATGGTGCCGACTGCTGCCGCGAGGGGCTGGTGGGCTGACGGCCGCACCTTGGCACGGATCGTGCTGGCCGCTGAGGGCTTCCATGCCGCGATGACCCAAGGCGTTCCGGTCGTGTTGTGGGCCTGCGAGGCGGGCAGGCGTGGATTCTCCGCCGACTTCTGGGCCGCTGTCCGTGAAGTTCACCGGAACGCGGTCGTGCACGCACCGACAGACGTCCTGTGGTTCGGTATCACCGAGGACGGCGTGGCGCAGTGGTTCTTCGAGAACGGCGGCAGCTGGCGCACACATTCGCCGACCGCCGACGGGGCCGTGCGGCCAACCCGGCTCGGCTGGAGCTCCGACCTGCCTCCGCTCACCGGCCGATGGGCGCGGCGGATGCTGGACAGCTCCGCGTCAGATCGTCCCTCGCATTGGCCCCGCGACATCGCCGACGTGGATTCCTGGCTAAAGCAGATGGTCCGGGTCGGTGAGGTCCGGCAGACGTTCGCCGCCAACCTGGTTTCCAGGGCTGAGCAGGTCGTCGAGGTCTATCACGGTCCACGGTGGGCCGCCGAATCGGTGGTCGGCGGTGCCGATATGTACGCGGGTTTTGTCGGCTTGGTCGCTGAGCAGTTGAACCTGGATGCGGGGAAGCCGGATCAGGAGGGTGACGCCGACCGGCTGGCAGCATACCTGCGTGGCGCGTTCGATTCCGTGTACGCAGGGCGTCCGCTTCACCTCAGGGGATCGAAGGGAATTTTCCGGAGTGTTGACGAAAGCGGGGAAAAGGACTATTTCGTTGGTGACCGGGTTGTTTCACACGCACTGATCGGGTCTGATTATTCTGCGGTTGGTGTCAGTTACATGGTGGACCAAACGCAGCTGAGGTTCAGTCAGCTGTTTGCTCGGAGTTCTCCCGGCGACATTACCGATCTGATCCTCCCGGAGGCGAATGCGGAGACAGAAGGGATTTTGTCGACGCGCATTTTGTCCATGCGGTCTCCTGGCGTTGTTGACGGAAGCAGTTTCTTTGTCGATACCCACGGTATAGGCCTGGATCACGCCACAGTGTGGATTCGTTCACGGCGTGCCTCGATTAATCCGCAGGGTGCGGCGAATACCGGCGAGTATAAACGGTACGTCGAAGGTGACGTTCTGGCTCGTCTGGTGATGTCGTCGCCGGAGTTCAGATCTTTCGTGGCTGCCGGGAAGCCGAGGGCCGTCACGCTGTTGGTCTGTGATGCCGCAGCAGATCTCACGAGTGGTCCGGCGCATCGTTTCTATCAAGAAATCAAGCGGACCTATCCGAATATCGTAGTCCATGGCGCCACCGCGGACCTCATGGCCGAAGTGGCGGACGGTCGGCGTCATCCTGTTATACCTGAAGGGATTTGGATCTCGTTCGGCGCTCCCGCCTCTCCTGGCCAGCACCCATCCGTGCGGGACGTGCTCGAGCAGATGGGCGGGTGGCGTGGTAAAGACGCGAGGCTTCGGACGTTTTATGTGGCGCGGCTTCCGTTGTTCTCCGCTGTTGATCGGGCCGTTTCGCTTTACCGCACTTTGGTCAGCGATTTCAGCCCGTCCGGCATTCTGGATTTGCGGAACGCGCACGAGGAGGCGGAGGCGGCTCGCGGTGCGGGAAATATCGATGTGGTGTGGTCGGCCGCCATGACACAGTTGCGTGGCAATCCGGATTTGCCGCCGCTCACCGGGGTGATCACCGGTCAGATCGATCACCGGGGGCAGGTCGTCCGGTCTGTCACTTTGCCGCGGTCGATCGCGTCGCTGCTGATCAACCCAGGCACTCGCTATACGGCCGTCGACGGCGCGCGGATCCTTCCCGTGCAGTGGCGTCAGCCCTCGACCGGAGTTCCGGCGGCCGCGATCAGGTCGTCGTCGGGTATCACGCCGGACTTGGCCGACCGAGGCACGGCGAACCACGCTGGGACCGGTCGTCCCGCACATTGGCCGAGTGACATCGCTGATGCCACGGCGTGGCAGGAGGAGATGGACCGCGCACACGTGATTCGGCAGACGTTCGCGCGCATGGTCGAGAGGGCCGAGCGGATCGTGGCGGTCTATCACGGCCCGCGCGATGCGGCGGGCGATGCCGGCGTCTACTCGGGTGTTGTCGACTTGGTCGCTGAGCAGTTGCACATGGATTTGCGGAAGGCGGATCCCGAGGGTAACGCTCGCCGCTTGGCGGTATACCTGCGTGGGGCGTTCGCGCACATGTACGTGGGGCGACCAGATCACGTCAGTGGACGGCGGGCGGTTTACCGGAGTGTCGATGACGAGGCAGGGGTAACCGAATACTTCACCGGTGACCGTGTCGTTTCACATACGCTGACCGGATCTGATAGTTCTGTGGTCGGCGTCAGCTACCTGGTGAACGAAACACAGTTGGCACAGAGTCGAACTTTCGCTTCTGCTGGCATCAGCAACCACACCACCTTGGCCTATCGGGCTGGATACGCTCCGCTGCGCATACCGTCCGCTGGCATCGCGGGTGACGGGAGCTTCCTTGTCGATGCCCACGGCGCTGTTGATTCCGGCGGCGGCAGCCTGCGCCTTGCCTCGCTGTGGATTCGTTCGTGGAATGGCTCGACCAGGTCGTCGGATACTGCGAATGTGGCCCAGCGTAAACAGCATACCGACGGTGGCACGCTCGCTCGTCTGGTGATGTCCTCGCCGGAGTTCATGTCTTTTGTGGCTGCTGGGAAGCTGCGTTCTGTCACGTTGCTGGTGTGTTCCGCTGCCGGTGATCAGAACAGGGGCATGGCGTATCGTTTCTATCGGCAAATGAAGCGAGCCTATCCGGGGATCGTGGTGCACGCGCCCACTGACATTGTGGCCGCCACGGTGACCCACGGCCAGCGTCTTCCTACCCTGTGGGAGGGGAGCTGGATTTCTTACGGCGCCGAGACGTCTCCCGATCGGGACCCCTCCACTGCCGATGTTGTGGCGCAGATGGATGGGTGGCATGCCAGAAATATGGAGCTTCGTGCGTTCTTCGCGGCTCGAGTTCCTTTGTTCACCGCGGTTGACCGGGCCGTCTCGCTCTATCACACGTTGCTGAACGATTTTAGGCGGTCGGGCATTCTCGATTTGCGGAATGCCTATGCGGAGGTGCGGACCGACGGCCGTGTCCGGCATGCCTCCGCGGTGTGGGGCGCTGCCCTGACGATGGTGCGCAGGACGCCGGACATGCCGCCACTCGCCGGGGTGATCATCGGTGAGTTCGGCTCCGGCAAGCAGGTGGTCCGGCAAGTCGCGCTGCCGTCGTCGGTGGAACGGTTGCTGACCGTCACAGGTGATCGCTACAGGTCCCCCGACGGCACACAGGTCCTTCCCACGCGGTGGCGTCAGCCTTTGATCGGAGTTCCGGCGGCTGCGATCAGGTCGTCGTCGGGTGTCATGCCGGATCTGACCGGGCCGCGCCCGGTGGATCGCACAACAAACGTTCGCCCCACGCATTGGCCGCAGGACCTCTCCGACGTACCGGCCTGGAAGCGGCAGATGGCCCGGGTCGCGAGGGGTGGCCGTGCCTTCGAACGCATGCTTCCCAGGGCTGGCTGGATTGTCGAGCGCTATCACGGTCCGCGTTGTGAATCCGGCGACCTTGGCGATGCCGACCTCTACTCCGGTTTTGTCGACTTGGTTGCCGAGCAGCTGTACATGGACGCGGGGACGCGGAACCCGGAGAGCAACGCCGTTCGGCTGGCGGTGTATCTGCGGGGTGCGTTCGAACATGAATACTTCTTGCTGGAGAGTTTGGATGCCGCACCCACTGCTCCGCGACCAGACGTCTACCGGGGTGTCGATCACGATGGGGAAACGGAATACTTTGTCCACGAGCAGGTTTTCTCTCATGCGCTGACCGGTCCTGACGGTTCTGTCGTAGGCGTGAGTTATCTGGTGAACCAGGAGGAGCTGGACACGAGTCACGTTTTTGCTTCGGCTCGTGACACCGGTCTGACCGACTTGGTTATCACGGGGTCATGGGCCGACTCCGAGCGTCTGCAGTTGTCATCCCCCGGTGTTACGGATGACGGTGTCTTCCTTGTTGATACTCATGGTAAGGAAACCGATGGTGTCCCGGGCATGCAAGCCCGGGTCTGGATCCACTCATGGAATTCCTCGATCCGCCCGTCGGGTGGGTCCGGCGCGGACCTCCGTAGGCAGCATCTGGACGGTGATGTGCTCGCTCGTCTGGTGATGTCGTCACGAGAGTTCAAGGATTTTGTGGATGCGGGGAAGCTGCGTTCCGTCACGTTGCTGATATGTGACGCAGCTGCCGATCCGGATAACGGCGTGGCGCGCCTTTTCTATCAGGAAATCAGGGAAGTCTATCCCAATATCGTCGTCAACGCGGCTTCTGGAAAGCTAACGCTGAGCGTTTCAAAGAACTCCGCAAGGCGTTACTCGGTCATACAGCGAGGAACGTGGACGTCCCTTGGCGGCCCGGCTGATCCTGGGCAGGTTCCCACCATTGACCAGGTTATGGCACAGATGTGGGGGTGGTCTGGGAAGAACAAGGAACTTCGCGACTTCTACGCGGCTCGCCTTCCGTTGTTCTCGGTGGTCGATCGGGCAGTGTCGCTGTCTGACACTCTGATCGCTGGCTACCGTACGTCCGGCCTGGTGGACTTGTTGCAGGCGCAGCGCGTAGCCGAGTCGTACGACGACACCGGCCACATGGATCTGGTGTGGACTGCGGCGCTCACGAAGTTGCGTCAGACGCCTGGCTTGCCGCGGCTCGGCGGGGTGATCACCAGCGAGATTGATTCGTTCACCGGGGTGGAACGATCGGTCAGCCTGCCACCGATGGCCGCGGGGCTATGGGAGTTCACCGAGCCTGGCTTCGAGTCCAATATTGGCTTGCGGATCCGTCCGGCGCGGTGGACCACGCACTTCGGTTGGGACGGCGCGGGCGAGGTGCGGTGGTTCCACAGCCGGCAGGTATGGCACCGGGTGGTCAAATCCACGAACGACAGTCCGGTCGGCGTGACGTTCGTCGCGGACCAACCGACAGCGTTGCAGCGTTTCTTGGCGGCTGGTGGTGTCGCGGAGACGAACGGGGCGTTCGTCTACGACGTGCACGGCGCAACACATAGCTTCGGGGTGTCAGTCGGCGGTGAGCAGCTGTCCATCTCGCCGGAAGTGTTCGCGAACGTGTTGTTGAACCTGCGGTTGGCTGGCAACGGTTGGGCAGTGCTCTACGCGTGTGACACCGGTTTCGCCGCGGTGGACTTGGTCGCTGCCGAAGTGCGGACGGTGTTCCCGCGTTTCACGCTGTCGGCGCCACGGGGCAAGCTCGGGTTCGGTTTCGTGCGCAATGCGGCAGACGACGTCGTCCCGACGCTGCGGATCTCGCACCCTGGCACATTGGTCACCGTTGACAGGGCGGGGAACACGGGCGTGTGGCCGCATCCTCCGGCAGTCGATCCTCAGTACCAGCCTGTACCGGGCTGGTGGTGGGAGCGTCCGAGCAGTGCGGAAACCGGCTCGCCGGACAACGCGGGCCATGCGACGGTGCAAGAACGCCGTTTCGAGGGGCACGTGGACGGGCAGACCGTCTGGTTCGCCGCGACCGAGGTCGACTGGGTCTCGCTCAAGGACGTCAACAACAAGGTCATCGGCGCTGTCTCCATGCCACCGGAGGACGTCGAGCAGCGCGCTGATTGGGGAGAAGGTCTGCGAGGTGTGTCGGTCTCGGCCGACGGTGAGTTACCGCAGACCGCAGACGAGATAGAGGTGTGGGAACGGGACTTCCCGCGTGCGCACACGTCGGACTGGGCGCCATTCGCCCGTGACAACGGCACGTACTTCGTCGTCGCTCATGGACTTGCCGGTCGCACCACGCTGGTGCTCACCGATGGTCTGAGCGTTGTCGTCGATGGCGAGACCCTTGCACAGGTTGTCTTCGAGTCCGGGCCCTTCATCGCCGCAGGTGGTCCACGACTTGAGTCGGTGACGTTGCTGGTCTACCAGGCTGGGCGGGCGAACGACGTCGGCGTGACCACCATCGACGGCTTCGTGCGGGGCATGGTCGCCAGTGGCGGTCCTCGCCGGGTGCACGCCACGACCGGCGACAACTCCGCCATGACCTACGAGTCTCGCGCCGACGAGACCGAGACAGCCATCCCGATGAGCGTTGTGCTCCTGACGTCCGGATCCACGTGGGTTACCCAGGATGAAAGCACCAAGCTGGCCCGGACCGCCACGCAGTCCGCGACTGATCTGGCAACGCTCAACGGAATTGACCGGATTCTGGCGGCCGCCCCGCAGCCGGACGTCGCTACCGAGGTCATGCGGGCGATTCTGGCCAAGATCGACCAATGGGGCAGGCTGGCGGGTCATGCCGCTGCCCAGACCGCGGCGGAGTCCAGTGCCAGGGCACTCGAAGTGCTCGACACCCTCGTCGTCATCGACGACTTGATGGGCCGCACCGCGCTGTCCCCGCAGGTCCGTGCCGCGGTGATCACAGATCTGGTCGACGGCGTGGCGATGGAGTCGCTGAACACCGATCCTGAGGCGGCGGTCCGGCTGGCCGCACGCACGGCCAAGGCTCTCGATCTGTTGGCCGAGCACAACGTGCTGGAGAAACTCCTGCAGGAATACACGACCAACCCATTGGCGCACAGGTACTTCAACCACAACGTGCGGCTATTGGTCCAGGACATCACCGCGGGTGATGGCTCAGCTCGCGCCGACGTTCTTGCTGTCGCTGTCCACAGTGGTCTAGTCGCTCAGACGCTCGCGGATCCCAACGATGGCAACGCGATCGTCAAGCTGAGTAAGCTGATGGACGCGCTGCATGGGACGTATGACTCGCATGACCGCGCGGCTGCCGAACAGCACGCGGCCGCTCTCGTCGATCTGCGTGCCCAGGACACCCAGCCGGGTACGGTGGTTCCTGCGGCGATCGACGTCCAGATGGCCGACGACACCGATCCAGGCGATGTGTTCCTGGGTTACAAAGAGGACGGAAAGGGCGGATATCGCTCCTTCACTCTCGGCGAGGTCTGGATGCGGCCGGTCCGTGACGACGCGGAGGGCATTGCGGGCGTGAGCTTCGCGCGCGACATCCAGGCGCAGACCTGGCTCCGGTTGCCGTCCGCAGAACGAGAGCGGACGGCGCTCACCCTGGACCCGAGTGATGGTCCTCAGTGGAGGGTGCGCTCGTTGTCGCTGCGTAGCCCGGAAAGCCTGCCGGGGATGGGGCAGCCGTTCTATGTCTTCGCGCACGGCAGGAGGACCGGAGTCCACGCGGGAAACCTGCTGCGGGTCGAAGTGGCAGGCGAGTCGCTGTTGATCACACCGGACACCATGGGGGAGCTCATTCTCCGCTCCAGCGCGCTGGCCCGGCTCGAGTCCGCCACGACCTCGGTGATGTACATGGTGTGTTCCGGCGGACTGGGATCGATCCACGATGTCTGGTCAGCACTGCGGCGCAGAGATCCCAAGACCGTGATGGTCGGCTTCACCAGCCCGGCTCCCGATATCAGTGCTGCACAGGACATACTTGGCGGTTCGGCCGATATCGAAGGGCTATCGGACCGTCCGTGGTACTCGGATACGGGCAGGTCCGGCGCTAGGACGTGGTTCACGGCCGGACAGGTGTGGCACGAGGTAGTCGCGCGTGACGCACACGGTGCCGTAGCGGTGACTTTCGCGCGGGACCAACAGAATGTGCTGGAACGGTTCATCCAGTTCGGTGGTACCGCCCAGTCTCCGGGCGTCTCGGTCTACGATTTGCATGGTCGTGCCGGTGAGCTCGAGTTGTGGGTACGTGGTCGGCGGTTGTCCGTCACGCCGGCGACGTTCGCCCAGTTGTTGCTGGATCTGGGACTGGTGTCGTCCGGCCCGGCATGGTTGTTCACATGTGATGCCACTCCCGGTGCGGTGGATGTGGTGTCGTCGTTGGTGCGGATGACGTTCCCGCGCTTCGAGCTGTCGGCGCCGGCTGGCGGGCTGGAGTACGGCCTGGTGAGCAATCGGGCCGGGGAGATTCGCCCGACTGTCCTGATCGACGGTGACACGTGGGTCACCGTGCACGGGTCGCGACAGGGGATGCGGGGCATGGCCCCCGCGCTCGAAGGTCCTGAGTGGACAGAAGTGCGGGAGTACTTCCGCCGCAGGGCGATCGGTCTTGAGCAGGAGATCAAGCACTGGGTGATCCTTGCCGTAATGCCGAACTTCACGCATGGTTTGCTGCTCGCGTCGCTGCCGGGCGTGCTGGACATCTTGATGGAGGATGTCCCCGCGTTTCTGGCGACTGATGGCCGCGTGTTCGAGACGCTCAACGATCTCAACAACGCGGGGGCCACTCTGGCTGAGAACGGCGCCGTCGAGATCCAGGCCATCGAAGTGCGCACCAAACCCATGCGAATACTGCCTGGCGATACCGGCAGGCCTGACCCGGAGACTGTTCTGGCGGCGCTGCAAGACGTCCGTCGGCGGCTGCACGAAGCGGCCAAGAACAGCAGGGAGCACGTCGCGATCGAAACAGTGTTTCCGGAGAGCGCCGGGTTCGTGCTCGAGAAGATCGCTGAAGGCGCGATCATCAGTGGCACCGAGCAGACGGAGGATGGCCGGTCGAGCTATACGCAGTTCACGGCGGGCGCTCCAGTGAACGGACTGGCGCGGTTCCTGGCATTGGCTCACACCCTGACGGTCAACTGGCAGACGCGTGAATACTTGCGGCATGGTCTCGAGCTCGGTGACGATGCCGCCGAGTTGTTCGTCCGTACGCATGTGGGCCATGCGGTGCCGAAGGCGGTATTGAGGGTGCTCGCCGGGCTGGCTGAAGTGGATGCGATCCGTGGCCACATCGCGTTCGCGTTCACGCAAGCGGTCGCGGCAGTCGCGTACGAGCGCACCCATCCGGAAGCGCGGGTGCTGGTCAAGAACTATGTCGCAGCGGCGGCTCGTACCCAGTTCACTGCCATCGAACTGCGGGAGAAGGAGCGTACTTTCCTGGAAAACAACCAGGATGTTCTGGCTGACATGGTCGCGGCCAAGATCGACAAGGCGGTTAAGCCCCCTGATGACGATCCTGGTTCGCTGAACCTGGAGCTCCACAAGGGCGGTTTGACTATCCAGGACTTCCTGGACACTGTTCTGGTCCGACCAGAGCGACTCAAGGCGATTGGTACGTCACCGGTCGACATGTTCGATGTCATCGGAATGACGTCGATCGAGGATGAGCCGGACACCAACGGTGGTGCCTTCGAACACCCGTTGATCCTGGTCGAGCTCCGTCATGTGGCGTACGGCGCGATGCCGATGGAGCGGCTTCGCAAGCTTCTTGGGGACGTCAGCGACGGGGCACGGCAAGCGTACGAGTGGGCTGAGACAGTGCAGCACACGGATGGTGACGTGGGCGCCGCGCTGTGCGCGGTGGCGGACAACAAGATCGTTCAGGCTGTGGCGTCGCTGATGGATTTGGTCCTGCGGCTACGAGAGAACCCCGTCCCCCGCGACAACGTGGATCCATTTGTGCTGGTTCAGCAGAACCTGCTGCGCTGGGCGATGACCGGTGATACGGATGTCCGGCTGGTATCGGACATCGCGGCTCTGCGGCAGGAGGCAGGCGAACTGCTGTCCGCGCAGCCGGATCTGCCGGCAGGTGATGACACCGACGACGTTGTGAACACCGCTCGGCTGGCGGAAGAGACGTTGCGACATGACCTGGTAAGCGCTGCGCTGACCGAGGGGTTGCACCGCGACGGTGTGCTGGACCTGCTGTCCGTGCGGCAAGCCGTCGATTCGGATCCGGACCGCGCGGACGACATGTGGACTGCCGTGTTCAAGACATTGCGGGACAGCACAGTTGTCCCGCAACCCCGTGAGGTCATCATCGGGGGCTCGAATCCTGACGGCGGTTTTGACCAGGTCTCCCTTCCGGAGTCGGCCGTGAGCATGCTCGAGCTGGGTGAAGCGCACTGGGATGAAGAGGACTCGCGGGCATGGATGGAGGCCCGGTGGGCAGGGCCGAAGCCCGCGCCTTTGGTTGCGGCCCAGTTCGGGTTGTACGATGTTGCGGCCAAGCTGGAGAATGCCGGCTTCGGTGAGCGATGGGCCGCTTGCATCGCGGACATGGCCAATGACCATCTCGCGCGATTCGGTCCCGATGTGGTGTCGTGGTCGGTCAGGACACTGACCGAGACCTTGGGATTGCTGGACGCGTACGGGCTGCTCGGCCGCGGGATCATCGACACCGACGTTCGGGCGGACCTTACTGTCCACGTGTGGGCGTTGTTGGCAGGCGGCGAAAATAGGGCCGCGCATGAGCGTATCGCTGACTTCTCATACGTCGGGGTGACAAGCGCCGGAGTATGGCGGCCGTTTGTGGTTGATGATGTATGGCGGAAAGAAGTCACGTCCGCGGATGGTGACGTGGTTGGCGTGACGTTTGTATCCGATGAGCCTGATGCGTTGGATGCTTTTGTTGCGGTGGCGGGCAATGGTGGTGGAACAGTCGTCGACGTTCAGGGCCATCACGATACTGTCGAGTTGTCGGTCGGTGGGAAACTGTTGTTCGTTCCCGCCGTGGTGTTCGCGCGCGTGCTGGTTGATTTGGGGGTCGCGGGCCCGGCGGGTGGCAAGGTGACATTGCTTGCTTTTGACACCGGGGTTTCCGGTGGTGTCGCGGATGCTGTGGCGTCGATATTCCCTGGTGAGGTGATCGCGCCGGAAGGCAGGGTGACGTATGGGCTTGGGGTCGACGGTGGTGCGGTTTTGCGGCTCACGGACGGCGGTTCATGGGTTACCGTGGACCAGTCCGGTCGTCGGGCATCCGCACCGTGGATCGAATCGGGGTCAGAGCTGGCTTTGGCGCGAGGCACCGTGGCGGTACGGTCGCCTTACCGGGTGTTCGAAGGCCGGGACAAGAACAGCGGCGAACTGATCCACTTCACCAGCGCTCAGGTGCGGGCCCGCACCATTGAAGACTCGGCATCCGCTGAGCGGGTTGTGGGCCTGTCGTTCATCGATTTCAGCGAGAACGACCAGGTTGCCCGTTGGCTGCCGATCACGCAGGACACGACTGCTCTGTGCCTCGGCATGAAATTCGACAGCACGGAGCGGGAGACGGTCGCCGTCCCGTCGCCGTGGGTGATGCGTGGACTGAGTCGGCCGTTCTACGTGTGGACGCATGGCGAGGTCGGCGGTCAGGTCGGAAACGTCAAATTGCTGGACGGTCGAGAACTGTTGCTGGATGGGGCGACGGTGGCCGCGCTGGTGCACGAGAGCGATGCTTTTCAGCGGTATGTGGGGCCGCTGAGGTCTGTGGTCTTGATGAGCTGCCACTCGGCGTCGCTGGGTGATTCGGAGGGGCTGGCGTTCGATGTATGGAAAGCCATCCGGGATCAGCATGAAGGTGTGGTGTTGTTCGCGCCAAGCAACTGGCTGGGCATGTCGACCCTGGGCTGGTTGCACACACTTACCAGTCAGCCGCCGACCTTCATCCGTGGCGGCGGCCGGTGGGTAGGTTTCGGTGCACCTGCACCGGGTGCCAATCCGACCGTGCTGGATGTTCTGGACCAGTTGCCAGGTTGGCCGGACAAAAATGATGCGCTGCGCCGGCACTATGCCGGGACGATTCCGCTCTTCGATGCGGTTGACCGGGTTGCGAGGGCTGTTTCGACGTTGACGCAACAGATCTGGCGCGACCGGGTGCTGGATCTGCCGTTGGTGCTTGAGGAGTTGGGTGACTCCGAGGTCATATGGACGGCAACTCTGCGTGCGTTGCGGGACAGCGAGGATGTGCCCGAGCCGCAGCGGGTGATCATCACCGAATGGAACCCGGTTGATCGCGTGCACACCGACGTCCATATTCCGGAGCAGGCCGCGAGGATTCTGCAGATCGCGGAGCCTGCTGGGGACACCAGTGTCCGGGACGTTCGCTGGGCGGGGCCGGATCCATTGCCAGAGGTGCGCGAGCTGCTTGATCTGCACGCGGTCGGTGCGGCGCTGCAGGACATCGGACTGGGCCAGCGGTGGGTAGCGCGTCTGGTCGACATGGTGAACGACCAGGTCGAACGGCACGGCCCGACCACGATGCCGGAAATCGCGCCGGGTCTCACGCAGACCGTGGAGCTTGTCCGGCAGTACGGGTTGCTGGCGCATGCCGACCTCGGGACCGAGGATGTCGTGGCCCTTGTCGTGCGCGCGTGGCAGTTCGCGGTGACCGGCGATGTTGATGCGGCGCGGGAGCTGCTGGGCGACAGTGCGGTCGAGGTCGAAGCGGATTCGGTCACCATGATCGACCGATTCGATCTGTTCGCTCTTGAGGATGTTCGGCCGGGTGTGGTGGCGCCACCGGGGACACCGGAGGAGGCCGCGCTATATGAGGGCGTGACCGCTTCGGGCGTGCGGACGTACTTTACGGCTGGTCAGGTGTGGGCGAGGAAGATCCAAGCGCGGTCTGGTGATGCTGTCGCCGTGACGTTCGTGAAGAACGAGCCGTATGCCCTGGAGAGGTTCCTCGCGGCGGCGGACACTGTGGACATACCGGTGATCGACGTGCACGGCGGCGGGGGAACCGTGCGAGTGTCTGTCGGCACCAATGAGCTGTCGGTCGGTCCGGATGTCTTCGCTCAGCTGTTGGTCGATCTCGACCTCGTGCACGGTGGCCGGGCGCTGTTGTTCTCCTGTGAGGCTGGCGTCCTTGGTGGCGTCGCGGACGTGGCCGCGGGGCAGATCCGTACCTGGTTTCCGGACTTCGAGCTGATCGCGCCGGAAGGCCGCCTCGAGTTCGGCTTCGTGGAGAACCGGAACAAGGACGTCAAGCCGACGCTGATGGTCAGCGGGGTCGGCACTATGTGGGTGGCGACCACCGGTCCATCGGGACGCACGCAGGCCAACCCGATGGTCCCGGTGCTCGAAGGTCCTGAGTGGGCACCTGTGCGGATGTGGTCGCGTGCCGGCGCGGAGCTGGCGGGTGCGCGGGTGACCGACTTGGCGCCGGAGTATAAAGTGGACACAGAATCCCTTTTCGCCGAGAGCGTGGCGTTGGACGGGAAACATATTCCGGTGGAAGGTGATCTACGCGAGTCCATTGGTGTTGACGGTGCGCCGCACTGGGACGTGTTGCTTCCGGAGAGCGAATCGGACACCGGGTTGGCAACCCGGTTGCGGGCCAGCCTGTACCGCATCCTGCCCAAAGTGGACGACCAGGGAATACCGATCACATGGATCGTGACGGCCGAGGGATTCGGGCTCGACGTCAGGGCATGGGCGGCACGGGCGGTCGAGCCGGGCAGGTTGTGGCCCTCCCATGTCGCGCTGACGTACAACAACCGCGCCACGGACGACATGAGCGAACTGTGGGCTGACCGCGGCACAGATTCGTGGGAAGCCGTGGCCGGACGACAGATGCGTCTGGTCGCCACCCGGGTTCAGGTGCCTCCTCCAGGCGAAGACGACCTTGCCGACGTCGTGCGTCGTGATTGGGGCAGGCGTCCAGATCACACGGCGTCGATTCGGGCGGTTCCGAGACACGACCCGCGTTTCAGCCCGGATCGACTGGAACTGCGTCGTGTCGCGCAACAGTTCCTGGACCGAACGGATCTGGCGGATGCGGGCAACGGGCTGGTGTCGGCCAGTTTCCGGCTGGTCGTGGCCACCTTCGGGTCCCGCACCGAGTTCGGTGAGCATGTGCGGAAGGTCCTTGTCGGCGAACTCGCCGCCGAACTCCAGAAGAGGACGCCGACGCTGGCACCCGGCCCGGATCAAGCGGACTGGATGGCGAAAGCACTGGTGGGGCGGTTCGTCCAGACAGCGGACGACACAGCGGCGCTCGTTGGCGAGGTTATCGGCTTCTACCGGTTCAGCAGGCTGTCGATGGCCGAGACACATCAGCTTCGGGCGGTGGATGTCGGACGCGGTTCTCTTGGATGGGACTTGTTCCTGCCGTTCAGTCCACAAGCGCTGGTCGTGTCGAAGGAGATCACGGATCAACTCGCGGCCGCACTACTCGGCCTGCCATCCGAGCAGGATGGCAGGCCGGTGCACTGGCGCGTCGTGGTGGACGGCTTCGCCGAAGGAGGCCGGGTGCGGGCTCGCGCGGCGCGAGAGGCGTTGGTGCGGGCTCTGGAACGCGCCGGGCACGTCACACCGCGTGCGACGTTCGGCCTGCGGACCCGCGTAGCCGAACCATCGGCCAAGACCGCTCTGGATTCTGGAGATCACCAGTGGATCTACCGGCGGGTGCGGATCACGGCCCGGCCACAGCGACCCACCGAGGTCGATCCCACGTTGTTCGGTGACTTTGCTGCCTACCTGCCGCGAACAGCAATGGACGGCGGCGCGGGCACAGCGGTCGACAGCAGCCCGAACCACAGCAACATGGACGTGGATCGGTTGCCGAGGGAGCTCGCAGGCGAGGGTCCCGGCGGACCTCCGACGGACGGCATGGACCTGTTTGTCGGTGATGGCGGCTTGGCTGTGGGCGAGCTGCCGGCGGCTGGGTGGTACTCGGGCGTGGGTGGGCCTGCTGGCACGACGTGGTTCACGGCTGGTCAGGTATGGCACAAGGTCGTCGCGCTGGACACGGACGGTGTCGTCGCGGTGTCGTTCGTGCGGCCCGAGCCGGATGCGTTGGAACGGTTCGTGCAATTTGGCGGGTTGTCCGCGACACCGGGATTCTCGGTCTACGACTTGCATGGCCGTGCGGACGGGCTGGAGCTGTGGGTACGTGCCGAACGACCGGAGGACTTCGTGCCGTTGTCCGTCAATCCGGACACGTTCGCGCGATTGTTGCTGGAGCTGCGGCTGGTATCGCCCGGTCCGGCCCTGTTGTTCGCGTGCGACACCGGTTTCGGCGCGGTGGACGTGATCGCCGCGAGGATATGGCCGCAGTTCCCGACCTTCCAGTTGTCAGCGCCGCAGGGTGCTCTCGGGTATGGCCTGCTGAGCGACCAGCACGTGGTTCGCCCGGCTCTCCGGATCGCCGACGGCAACTGGATCACGGTCGTCTTGTTCGGGCAGCGACAGCCCGGTCTGGCTGCCACAGCGCTTGACAGTGCGGAGTGGACGCCGGTGCTGGGTGAGTGGCACGAGCGCGCGATCGGTGCCGAGCAGGAGATCAAGCACCGGGTGATTCTAAGGCCGGGCCTGAATGTCAAGCACGGTAAGGTGTTGGCCCGATTGCCGGGGATTCTGGACATCCTCGTCGAGGATGCTTTCGCCTATTTGGCAACCGATGAGCGCTTGTTTGACAACGAGAAAGCTCTGGTAGCCGCCGGTGCCACCGTGGCCGAACGCGTACAGATCCAGATCGTCGAAATACGCACCAAGCCCATGCGGAACCTGCGTCGTCGTGATGATGGACGTCCCGCTCCGGAGGCTGTTCTCGCGGGAGTACGGGACGCTCGTGCGCGGATGTACCGGTCGGCCAACGGCAGTAGAGAGCAGGTTCCGTTCGAGGGCGTGTTCCCGGAGAGTGCCGGGTACGTGATCTTCGATGAGGCTCGCGGTGCGACGATCGGTGGCACCGAGCACTCTGCGGACGGCCGGTCGAGCTATACGCAGCTCACCGTGGGTGTTCCGGTGGAAGGGCTGTGGGGGTTCCTGGAAAAGGTCAAGGAGCGCACCCCTTTCCCGACAATGGCGGATGTTCTGCGGCACGGCCTTGAGTTCGCCGACGACGTTGTCGCCATGTTCGTTGACTGGCATCTGCGTGGGAAATTGCCTCATCCACCACGCGCCGTGCTTCGTGGCTTGGCAGACGTTAACGCGCTCGGCGGATATGTCGCCTTCGCGCTTGTGCATGCCCTTGCGCCAGTTTTGCACAGTGTCGACTCCAGGATCGTGATCAAGAACTATGTCGCGGCGGCCGTTCGTGCGTCGTTCACGGACCTTCCGCTACCGGCGAGTGCGCGCACGTTCCTGAAGGGGTTCCAGGATGTGCTGTCGGACATGTCCGAAGAGCGGCTCAAGCTGGCTTCAGGTCACAGTGATCCGCTGTCGGTAACGATGGCAAACGAGGACAGGACTGTCGGCGAGTTCCTTGAGACTGTCCTGTTGGGGTCGGAAACGCTGCAGTCACTGGGCAAGCAACCGGTCGCGATGAAGGACGTGATCGGAATGCTTCCGCTCCTGAACGATGACGACTCCGAAAACAACGGGATTGACGTCGACGAAGGTGGCGACGGACTTCCGTTGGTCTTGGTCGAGCTGCGCCATATCGGGTATGGCGCTGTGCCGGAGGCCCGGCTGCGCGACATGCTGGAAGAAGTCGGCGATTGGGAGCAGTCGGCGTATGACTGGGCCGAGGCGATCCAGCACGCGGATGGCGAAGTGGGTGCCGCGTTGCGCAAGGTGGCGAACAGCAAGATCGTTCAGGCGGTGTCGTCTCTGCTGGATCTTGTGCAGTGGCTGCGCGCTGAGCCGGTCGCGTCGTCCGCCAAGGACCTTGTCGCGTCGGTTCAGCGGAAGTTGGTGCGCTGGGCGATCACCGGTGACACGGATGTCAATGTGGTACTGGACATCGCCGCCGTGCGGCAGGAGGCCGTGGTCCTGCTGGCCGAACAGCGGGGGCCGGAAGCGGTCGACACCGGCCAAGTCCTGAACATGGCTCAACTGGCCGAAAACGCGCTGCGGCCGGACCTCGTTGTGCGTGCGCTGGCCGAGCGGCTGCGACGTGATGGCGTGCTGGATCTGATGTCGGTGCGAGACGTCGTAGAGTCTGGTTCAGACAGTGCACTGTGGACGACAGTGTTGCGGGTGTTGCGAGACGGTACGGATGTGCCGGAGCCCACGAAGGCCGTACTGGCCGAACGGAGTGGCACTACTGGCCGGCTTGAGGAGGTTTCGCTGCCTGAGTCGGCCGACGACATGTTGGATTACGACAAGGAGCTGGATCCGGCTGAGAAACTCCAGGTCGATGCCAGTTGGGCTGATGCCGAACCGAAACCCGAGGTGGCTGCCGAGTTTAGCAGCCGACGCGTGTGGAACAAGCTGCACGAAGCCGGGTTTGGTGCGCGATGGACTGCACGAGTGGTCGACATAGCCAATGACTTGTCCGAGCGGCTCGGTGTAGATCGGGTGCCCGCGGTCGTCGCCGGTCTTGCGGACACAATGGACTGGTTGGCGGAGTACGGCGTGCTGGGCCGCGCGGATGTGGACAGTTCGGTCAAGGCCGATCTCGCTGTCGAGGTATGGAACCTGGTGCTGGAGGGGAGCCGGGGGGCTGCGCACCAGCGCCTTGCCGAGTTCGGGTATGCCGGTGTGACGCGTGATGGTGTGTGGCAGGTGTTCGCGGCTGACGCGGTGTGGAAGCTGCCGGTTGAGAACGAGGATGGCGATGTCGTTGGCATGACGTTCGTGTCCGATGAGCCGGATGCGTTGCGGGCGTTCGTGGGCGTGGCGGGTAATGGTGGAGGTCGGGTTGTCGATGCGCACGGCCATCATGACAGTGTCGAACTGTCGGTCGCCGGTGGGCGGTTGTGGGTCCACGCAGCGGTGTTCGCGCGGTTGTTGGTTGATGTGGGTGTGGTGGGTCCGGCGGGTGGCCGGGTGACGTTGCTGGTGTTCGACGCGGGGGCTGTTGGTGGTGTGGCGGAAGTGTTGGCGTCGGTGTTCCCGGTGGAGGTGACCGCGCCGGAGGGACGAATCGAGTACGGCGTCGGGATGGATGGTGGTGCGGTATTGCGGTCGCCTGGCGGTGGTTCGTGGGTGACTGTGGACCGGTCTGGCCGTCGGGCCGCTGTGCCGCGGGTGGGGCTGGGTTCTGATTCGGTGGTGGTGCGGGGGCGGTTGGCGGTTCGTTCGCCGTATGAGACGTTCGAAGGCCGGGACACGGCTGATGGTCCTGTGCATCGGTTCACCAGTGGTCAGGTGCGAGCGCGCACCATTCGGTCCGATGGACGGGCTGTCGCTGTTTCGTTCATGAACGCCAGCCAGAGCGAGCTCATCGCGGCGTGGGGTTCCTATAGTCGGTTGGATACGACGGTGCTGCACCTGGACAAGGCTTTCACGGACGCGCAGACCGAGACGCTCGCTGTTGCGTCACCATGGACGATGCGTGGGCTGGGTGGGCCGTTCTACGTATGGACCCATGGCGCCCCCAACGGCCGGTATGGAATCGTCAATCTGCTGAACGGCCGGGAGCTGTTGCTGGACGGGGCGGCGCTGGCGGCATTGGTACACGAGACGGACGCGTTTGGACGCTATGCGGGGCGGCTGAGGTCAGTAGTCCTGATGAGCTGCTCCTCCGCGCATCTGGGCAACTCAGAGGGGTTGGCGTTCGATGTCTGGCAGACCGTACGAGAGCGGCATCGCGGGGTCGTGCTGTTCGCGCCCAGTGAAATATTCTCCTGGGGATATGACATCGTCGGCAATCCGACGAGAATTGTGGATGGCGGCCGCTGGGTCGGCTTCGGGGCGTCGGCGCCAGGTGATGTGGTCGACCTGTGGGATGTTCTGAGTCAGTTGCCGGAATGGTCCGCGAAGAACGAGAACCTGCGGAATCACTACGCTCGGCGGGTTCCGTTGTTCGCCGCGGTCGATCAAGTGTCGAGGGCCGTTTCGATGCTTGCCGATCGGTTGCGGCGGGATCGGGTGCTGGATTTGCCGTCGGTGCTGGCGGAGTTGGCTGACTCCGAGGTCGTCTGGGCGGCAACGCTGCGTGTGTTGCGGGATGACGAGAATGTGCCGGCGCCGCGGTTTGTGAACCTGACCGAGTGGGATCCGGACGAGCGTGTGTACCGCGATGTCTATGTGCCGGAGCGGGCCAAGAGCATGCTCGAGATTGGTGATGTGTACGCGGGTAGTGCACCGCGGTATGTCGGCCTCTCGGAGATGCGTTGGGCGGCCGATCCGGCGCCATGGCCGGGTGAGACCCCGACCGTGTGGGAAGTTCTGAATGAGTTGCCCGCGTGGCGGAACGAACCTGCGATCGTGCGGGATCACTACGCTCGGCGGGTTCCGTTGTTCGCCGCGGTCGATCAAGTGTCGAGGGCCGTTTCGATGCTTGCCGATCGGTTGCGGCGGGATCGGGTGCTGGATCTGCCGTCTGTAGAAGACCAATTGGGTGACTCCGAGGTGGCGTGGACGGCGGCGTTGCGGGCGTTGCGGGACGACAAGCGTCTGCCGGAGCCACAGTTTGTGAACCTGACCGAGTGGGACCCGGGCGATCGCGTGCACAGCGATGTCCGTGTGCCGGAGCAGACCATCGGCATGCTCGCGATCGGTGAGTCGATGGCGGATGGCTCCCCGCGCAACGCAGGCCTTCACCGGGTTCGCTGGGCCGCACCGAATCCGTTGCCGGACGTGCGTGCCCAGCTTGACCTGCACGGAGTTCTGGCAGTGTTGCGGGATGCTGGGCTTGGCCAGCGGTGGGCTGCTCGTCTGGTCGACATCGTAAATGACGGGCTCATCCAGCACGGGCCTGACACGATGGTGGAACGGGTGGCCAGCCTGGCACGGACGTTGGAGCTTGTACAGCAATACCGTTTGTCGGAGCGCGCGAATGCCGCAGCGGAACATGTTGCGGATTTCGTTATGGACGCGTGGCGAGCAGTGGCGAACGGCAACGAGGACATGGTGCGGGAGGTGCTCGCTCCGTCCACCTTCGTGGGGACCACACCTGGCGGCGAGCAGTTGGCGTTCACCCCGCAATTGGTATGGCACAAGGAAATCAGGTCTGAGGGCCGTGTGGTCGCAGTGACCTTCGTGCCTGGTGGAGAAACGTTGTTGAGCGAGTTCCTCGCGGCAACGCCCGACAGCGAAACCACGGTAGTGGACGTACACGGTAGCCGCGACGCTGTTGAGCTGACAGTGGAGGGGCAGCGGCTCTCCGTCGACGGTTTCGCGTTCGCGCATGTTCTGACAGCGCTTCGGCTGATGGACACCAAGAGCGGCAAGGTGACCTTGTTCTCCTGTGCTACGGGGATGTCAGGTGGCGTCGCGGACAAGATGGCAGCAGTGTTCCCTTGGCAGATCACAGCGCCGGAGACGCGCGTCTCGTACGGCATGGGGACAGATGACCGTCCGCTGATGCGGGTTGCGGGCAAATGGGTCACTGTCGAACGGTCTCGTCGTCAGGCTGCCGAGCAGTGGATACCGAACAGCGTACGATGGAATCCCAAGAGGCTGACATCGCGTGCGCAGTACCGAGGCTGGGACGAGGATGGCAACGCCGTCCATGTCCAGAGCGCCGATGTGCGGATGCGGCTGGTGCACAACCCGGCGGGTGGTGGCGAGCCGACCGGTATGTCCTTTGTGGATGAGTCGAGTCTCGAGCAGTGGCTTGCCCGGCCGCGGCGCGATATGACAGGTTTGTATCTCGGGAATCCGGCCAACCGGGAAGCCGCGACGCTGGCCATGACATCGCCGTGGAAACTTCCGGGCGTGGCCAATCCGTTCTACCTGCACATGAACGGCGTCAACGACGAGGCCGGCCGCGGGCGGCTGGGTGCCCTGTTGTTGCATGGTGGTCGAACTGTGCGCGTCGACGGTCGAACTGTCGCGGAACTCGTGCGGACAACGGTTGATTTCACCAAGCTCCCGCGTGGTTTGCAGGCGATGGTACTGATTGTCGACGACGCGGCGGCCATCGGCGACACAGCGGGCTTCGCGTTCGATGTGTGGACAGCTCTGCGGGAACACCACCAAGATCTCGCGCTGTTCGCGCCAAGCAGTGGAATCAGCATCCTGGGCGATGAGGTGGCCAGTGGTCCGCTGACCGTTGTTCATGGCGGTGGCCGATGGGTCGGGCTTGGCAGCGTCGCACCTGGGACCAACCCGACGGTGCAGGAAGTTCTGACCAACAGGCGGAGTTGGCCGGATAAAGACAAGTCGCTACGAGAGCATTACGTGGCAACGATTCCACTGTTCTCCGCGGTTGACCGAGTCGCGCAGGCGCTCCCCGTACTGACTGAAAGACTGAAGCAGGACCACGTCCTTGACTTGCTGTCGGTACGAGATGTCGTGGAGTCCGGCCTTGGACACACGGACATCGTATGGAGCGCACTGCTGCGCGGGCTGCGAGACGATCGGGCTCTCCCCGAGCCCCGGGAAGTGATCCTGACCAAGCTCGATCCGGCCTCCGGCCGGGTGGACCGGCTCGACCTGCCGGAGCAGGCCAAGGGCATGCTCAATATCGGCGAGACACCCACCGAAGTCTCCTGGGCGGGCCAGAACCCACTCCCCGAGATACGGCGCATGCTTCTGGCAGAAGGCGCCGAACTCCGGGATGCATGGCTGGGCCCACGATGGGCCGCTTATGTTGCCGACCTGCTGAATGACCGCCTGGTCAACTCCGGCCGGGACAAGGCTCGGGATTTGGTGAAGAGTCTCGCGCGCACCTTGGATTTCCTGGCGGATTATGGTTTGCCGGACTGGGCGGACGTCACGGGTGCGACCTTGGCCGATCTTGTCCTGCAGATGTGGCGCCAGATCGAGGCGGGGAATGAAAAAAATGTCCACCTGTCCCTGTCCAAGTTGGTGTATACCGGCATAGCAAGCGACGGCACACGTCGGGTGTTCAAGAAGGGCGACGTCTGGAAGAACACTGTACGGGACGACGGTGGTAACGTTGTCGCGGTCACGTTTGTGCCCGAGGAGCCGCAGATATTGCACGAGTTTCTCGCGGTGGCGGGAAATAAGAACACGAACGTTGTTGACGTGCACGGTCATTACGATACCGTCGATCTGACCGTGGCCGGAGAAAAGATGTCAGTCCACGCGGCAGTATTCGCGCGGCTGCTTGTCGACCTCGGCATTATGACACCGGGAACCGGCAAGCTGACATTGTTCGCCTTTAATGCAGGTTTTACCGGAGGTCTTGCGGAAGTGATGTCATCGATGTTCCCATGGGAGGTGACAGCACCCGCGGGACGCGTCGAGTTCGGTCTCGGAACTGACGGCCGTGCAGTGACACGAGTGGGCGGAAAGGGATGGTTCGCCGTTGCCGGGGCCAGTATTCGGCCTATCGAACTATGGACGACATCAAGCTCGGATTGGCAGCCTGCTCCTGACAAACTCGCCATTCGTTCTCGCTATTCGATGTTCAAAGGAAGGGACGAGGACGGCAAGACGGTCGTCTTCGTAAGCAACCAGGTACAAAAGCGCACCATCTATGACCCGGTAGCCAAGGATCAGGTTGTCGGTGTGTCATTCGCTGCCGATTTGAACCGGGCCATTGCGAACTGGTTGCCGCGCTCGCGGCGAGACATGACCACTCTGCATCTTGGCCGGGAATTTCCAGAGCTGCACACTGACCAGCTCATGCTCCCCTCGCCATGGACTGCGCGGGTGACAGGAAAGCCGTTCTACCTCGTCATGCACGGACAGCCCGGCGGCCGAAATGGTGTCGTCAGACTGACGCATGGCCGGAAAGTGTTCATCGATGGGGCGACAGTTGCGGCGTTGATGCTGCAGACCCACGCCTTCCCGCAGTATTCAGGCCCACTGAGCTCAGTGAGTCTCATGATGTGTTCCGCGGTGGAGGTCGGTGGGTTGGCAGGGGTGGCCTATGACACCTGGGCCGCCCTCAGGAGGCGATACGAAAACCTGATTCTGTTCGCCCCGAGCGATATTATCGCGATGGGTTTCGAACCTCATCCGCCGACGACGATCTCCGGCGGCGGTCGATGGATAGGCTTCGGCCGTTCGGTGCCGGGCGACGATCCGACCTTGCCGGATGTTTTCGCTCAGCTGCCGAGCTGGGTTCACAAGAATCAGCCGCTGCGCGAGCACTATGCGGACACGGTTCCCCTTTTCAGTGTGGTTGACCGGGTTTCGAATGTTTTTCAGTCGTTGGTTTCGCGGTTGCAGGGTGATGGGGTGCTGGATCTGGCGTCGGTGCGCGATGTAGTGGAATCCGGCGTGGGACATTCAGCGTTGGTGTGGACCGCGGTGCTTCGCCTGTTGCGTGACAATCACCATGTCCCGGATCCTCGGGAAGTGGTCCTGGCCAAGCGTGGCATCAGCGGTCGGGTGATCCAGGACAACCTGCCAGAACCACTGAAGAGCATGCTCAAGCTCGGCGAGGTAAATGCCGACAACGCCCTTTCCATTCGCACGGAGGTTTCCTGGGCAGGCCCGGCACCAACGGCTGCGGTACGTCGTCTTTTCGATCGGCATGGCGTGCTCACACAGCTGGCGGACTCCGGTTTGGGGCAACGGCAAACTGCAGTCGTCGCCGACCGGGTGAATGACATTTTCCGTGATCAGGGAGCGGACAAGGCGCGAGACGCCACGGTGAGTCTCGCCAAGATGTTGAAACTGTGGGCGCAGTTCGGCATGCCAGAACGAACTGACCTTTCTGCCACGATCCGACTGAATCTCGCTCTTCAGGTATGGCAATCGATCGCCGAAGGGAACGTGAGCACAGCGCACAAGCTGCTGGCCAAGGCCGGGTACTTGGGAACCGTCGACGACGGTACGAAGCGTGTGTTCAGAGCCGATCAGGTCTGGCGGAAGCAGATCCGATCCCAGCAGGGCCTGGTGGCGACCACATTTGTTCAGGGTGATCCGGAGATCCTCGAAGAGTTCCTGTCGGCAGCCGAGAGAAGGAGTGCCAATGTCGTTGACGTGCACGGCAGTCGTGACACTGTTGAACTGACAGTCGGCAAGGACAAGCTGACCGTTCTCCCGGTGGTATTCGGGCGAGTGCTGGTCGACTTGGGCATACTCACCAAGACCAACACCACACTGACATTGTTAGCCTGTGACACAGGCTTGCCCGGTGGCGTCGCGGACGTGCTGGCGGCAGTGTTCAAGGTGGAGGTGACCGCGCCAGAGGGGTCTTTCGAGTACGGGCTGGGAACAGACGGTCGCGCACTGAGCCGTGTGACAGCAGGCAGGTTCGTCACGGTCGGCGGGACTGGCCGTCGCCCAGCCGAGCCATGGACCACGCCGGCCGGCGACTGGAACCCGGCCGAGGGCAAACTCGTGGCGCGGCCCTTGGTCGCCTTGTCCGGGCGGAATGCACGGGGAGACCGTGTCGGTTTCGTGAGTACCCAGGTGCGAAGCAGGACGGTCCACGATCCAGCCGACTCCAGCCAAGTCGTCGGCGTGTCCTTCACGGACGACCGCGGATTGGATTTCTGGTTCGACCAGCCGCGACGCCACACCACCGGCCTCTATCTCGGGGCGCCCGACGCGGCCAACTGGCACACAAACGCACTCACCCTGGCCTCCCCCTGGCCCTGAGTATTCATGGCGATCTTGATTCGGGCGCCGTGTCGGAACAGGGAAAAGTGCTCCTGAGCTGGGAAGATGAGGTTGCTAATGCCTGTTCTTACCTATGAAGCTCTGGAGCACTTTCGACGTGGATGTTACTGGGTGGTCGCGGGATCTGGCGGTAGAAGTCGGTGGGCGTGGCGTGGTCAGTCATGCCGGGACCGCGGCGGTGCGGTTGCTGGCCGACCGCACCGGGTTGACGGAAGGCTTGTCGCGGGCGATGGCGCGGCGTGGGTTCATGCCGGTGCATGACCGTGGCCGGGTGTTCGCCGACACCGCGGTGTTGATCGCTGACGGCGGGCGGGTCCTGTCGGATCTGGCTGTCCTGCGCGATCAGGCCGAACTGTTCGGGCCGGTCGCCTCAGATCCGACGTTGTGGCGCACGTTGGACGCGGTCGGTCAGGTGCAGCGCAACAAGATCGCCCGTGTGCGTGCCCGGATCCGCGAGCATGTGTGGTCGTTGATCGAGCGACGGCACGGCCGGATTCCGCCGTCGCGGGTGGCCGACCGTGATCTGGGCACGACCGTGGTGGTCCGGTTGGATGGTTCGCTGGTGATCGCGCACTCGGACAAACAACTCGCCGCGGGAACCTACAAGGGCAGCTTCGGTCATCATCCGCTGCTGGCCATGTGTGACAACACCGGCGAATCGCTGGCCCTGTTGCTGCGCACAGGAAGCGCCGGATCCAACACGACAGCTGATCACCTCGAGGTCCTCGACGCCGCGATCGCCCAGATCCCGGCGAAACATCGAAGGAACCTTCTAGTCACCGTGGACGGCGCGGGCGCCTCCCACGGTCTCATCAAGTACATCACCGCGCTGAACGCCAAGCCAGGCAGGCAGGCGCACTACAGCGTCGGCTGGGAACTCGGTGCGCGGGAACGAGCCGCGATCGGCCGTGTCCCCGCGAAGGCATGGCAGGCAGTGCTCGATCACCACGGCGATCCTCGGCCGCTGGACAAAGCCGGCGTGGTGGAACTGACCGCGCTACTACGTCACCACCCCGACGGGGACCAACTGGAGAACTGGCCGGCCGATCTGCGGATCATCTGTCGTCGTGAGAAACCCCACCCCGGCGCACAGTTGTCCCTGTTCGAAGAAGCCGACGGCTGGCGCTACCAACTGGTGGCCACCAACACCCCGGGCAGCGGTTCGGGCGCCACCGTCCAGTTCCTGGAAGCCCGTCACCGCCCGCACGCCCGAGTCGAGGACCACGTCCGCTGCGGCAAGCAAACCGGCCTCGGTCACCTGCCCTCCACCAAGATCGAGATCAACCGGGCCTGGTGTCTGGCCGCCACCATCGCCATCGACCTGCTCGCCTGGCTGCGCCTGCTCTGCCTTGAGGGCACCCTCGCCAAAGCCGAACCCAAAACCCTGCGCTACCGGCTACTGCACACCGCCGCCCGCATCGTCCGCGGCCAACGCAAACGCAAGATCAAAATCCCGGAAACCTGGCCCTGGGCCGACCCTCTCGCCGCCTGCCTCCGGGCAGCGCTGGCCCTGCCACCACCAACTCGATGACCCCTGTCCCTGCCCCTCGACCTGAAAGGCCCGCCCCCCAACCCGGCGCCCAGCCAACACCGGCGGCCGGGCTCGAACCCTGACCATCACCACACAGCAACCAACTCAAGATCAACATCCGAACCGGCACAGGCGGACACGTCACCCACGTGAATGATCAAGGCTGGACCTTGCCGGGACAAGAGCCTTCGTTCTACCTGGAAATGCACGCCGTCACAGGGGCCGCCCGCGGCCAACTCGGAATGGTCACCTTGATCAACGGTGACGAACTTTTCATCGATGGCAGCACTGTCGCCGCGTTGATGTTCGAGACAGTCTCGTTCCGTCTTTTCAGCGGGCCGCTGCGATCGGTGGTGCTGCTGGTTTGTGATGCTGCGGCGCTGGGAATGGAAACCGGCCTGGCGTTCGACATCTGGGCCGCTATGCGGGTGCGCTATCCGGAGCTCGTGCTGTTCGCGTCCACCTCGGTGCTGGACACCTGGCATGTCGACCTCCATGGCAACGGGGCTCCTGCGACGGAGATCGAGCACGGCGGAAAATGGGTCGGGTTTGGTGCGCCCGCGGCGGGCGAGAATCCGAGTCTGCACGACATCCTGGATCAGCTACGGGTGTGGCAGGGTAAAAACCCACAGCTGCGGGCGCACTACGCGGCGACGATCCCGTTGTTCGCCATGACTGATCGTGTGGCCAAGGCTGTCGCCGTGATGGCCGGGCGGCTGCGGCACGATCGAGTGCTGGATTTGCTGTCGGCGCGGGAGATCCTTGAATCCGGCTTGGGCGACCCGGATCTGGTGAAGATCGCCGTGCTGCGAGTGCTGCGGGACACCCAGATGCTGCCGGAACCGGCGGAGGTGATCCTGGCTGAGCTGGACCCGGTCACGTCACAGCTCGATGAGTTCCACCTGCCTGCCAAGGCGTTGAGCATGCTTGAACTCGGGCAGCAGTACTGGGACGAGAACATGCGGGTACGCACAACGGCCGGCTGGGCGGGTCCCGATCCCAGTCCGGGCATCCGCGACTACCTCGAACAGCATGGAGTGCTCGCCGCGCTGACGGAGGCTGGGTTCGACCATCGGTCGTCCGCCCACCTGGTTGACATGGTCAACGACGAACTGGCTGTCCGTGGTATCCAAGCCGCACAGGCGTCCGCCGCGAACCTGGGAAGTGCCCTTGCGCTGTTGAGGCAGCACGGATTGCCTGGCCGGACAGACCTCGTCGGCCGGGTGTCGCGGATGCTGGCCGACGGGAATGGGAATGCCGCGACTGCCCACCTGACCACCGTGCGGACCAGCTTGTCTCATCACGGTGTTGACGACTCGGGCGCGCAGTGGTGGTTTGATGCGGGTCAGGTGCGGTGGCAAAGTGTTCGTGACGGCAACGGTCCTATTGCGGTCACCTTCGTCCGGGATGGACAGTTGCGGCGGTTCCTCGATGAGGGTGGTGTCCCTGGAATCGAGGACGCGTCGATCTACGACGCGTACACCGATGCGCGGGGCGTCGAGGTCACAGTCGAGGGCAAGCGGCTGAGCGTTTCCTTGCAGGTGTTCATGGATCTGCTCGTGCGATTGGGGCTGGTGACCAACGGCCGGGCCATGCTTCTCGCGTCCTACGCCGGGTTGGGCGATGTGGAAGACTTGTCCCGCACGGTCCGGACGCGGTTCCCGCGATTCGAGTTGTCGGCACCGCGGGGCAGGGTCGGCTTCGGCACGGTGGTCAACCGTGAGGGGCGCCGACGCCAGACGATCCGGGTACTCGACGGTGGCAGCTGGGTCACTGTGGACATGCGGGGCCTGCACCGGTTCAGCGCCGGTGTGCTGCAGGAAGACGGTCCAGAGTGGACACCGCAAGCCGGGGCGTGGGCGGTGCGCGGCTCGTGATCGCCGAACCGATCGTCGTGCATTCCTTGATCGACTGGGCCCGCGCAGGACGACGGGTGTCGTGCCTGCTCGTGTCACGTATTGCCGGCACAGATTGCCCGTTAGTACTGAGAAGTGGCAAGAAGTCGTCTCCGGTGAGCTTGTCGGGCCGCGTGTGGAGCACGATGGGGATCTGCTGTTCAATCCCGGCGCGTCATACTGCCTATCGCCGGTTCGTTCGGCGGTGATCGACCAGCTGGCCACCCGGATAGGAGAAGAGAACTCATGACCTCAGCCAACCCGAGCCGTGAGGAGCAGATCCAGCAGATTGCTCAGCAGCTCACTGACCAGGGGTTTGTGAACCCCGAGGAGGCCAAGGATCAGTGGGTCTTCCTGATCGACCCAGGCTGGCAGCCGCTCGAGGATGAGGAGCCGGCTGAGGACAAAGCCGAGGCAGAGGAGCAGGCGGACGGAGAAGAGGAGCCTGCGGGGCCCGGTGTGCCGTTGACGGCGATCGTCGGTGGCTGGCTGGCTGGCGCCGACGGGTCGTTGAGCCGGTTCAACCCGAACCCGGACTACGAGCCGTCCACTCCGAACTCTCCGACCGATCCGGTCGACGCGGCGCTGCGTCTGGTCACGCGGGGTGAGATGGACACCGACACGATGTTCTCCATCATGAAAGAGGCCGGGTACGCCGTCGCGCTCGACGAGAACGACGCCCCGATCGTGGCGCCCGCGCCGGATGATGTGCCATCTCTGCTGGCCACCACGGCGCCTCTGCACCGCAAGCAGGTGCGCACCGAGAACTGGCGTGAGGTCGACGTTGACGAGCTGGTGGCGCTGCTCAACGAGCATGAGGTAGACCTGTTGCTCAACCCCGGGGCCCCGTGCTCCATGCGGCTCATCGGCTCGGTTCTGGCCGACAAGTTGGTGCAGACGGGCTGATCAGTTCGACCGGGATCGAGCTCGGCTCCGTCTCGTCCTGGAATGTCTTGGTATCAAAGAGACGACGCTGGACACTGATCAGCCGAGCAGGCCATACGGCTGCCGTGACACAACGGGCAACGGTAAGCGCGCTCGCGCGGAGAACGTTGCCACGTAACGAGATTACGTCGTTGGCTGGCAGTCTAGGGATGGTTCGTCCTGTCGCCTGGTGGTAACTGGCGTTGGTCGATGAATCCGACAATTTCAGGCTGGGCGTCACCCGTAGCGATGCGCGTTGTGCCGGAACGGGCAGACCTCATCGATGATGTGGCGGTCGTGACAGTGCCAAGCAAGGGCTTTGGCCCTCTGCAGAGAGGAACGAGGATGACCGCAGCAGGAGCAAGCCGTGAGGAGTAGATCCAGCAGATCGCCGATCAGCTCACCGAGCAGGGGTTCACCGGCGCGACGGAAGCCAGCGACCAGTGGGTGTTCTTGATCGACCCGGGCTGGCATCCTGCTGAGGATGCGGAAGCCGAGACGGACGTCGAAGACGGCGATGAGGCCGACGGCCCTGGTGTTCCGCTGGTGGCGATCGTGGGTGGGTGGCTGGCGGGCGCGGACGGCACGTTGAGCCGGTTCAACCCGAATCCGGATTACGAGCCGTCCACTCCGAACTCTCCGACCGATCCGGTGGATGCGGCTCTTCGGCTTGTCACGCGGGGCGAGATGGACACCGATGTGATGTTCTCGATCATGCAGGAGTCGGGTTTCGCGGTCGCGCTCGAAGAAGACGGCACGCCGATCGTGGCGCCGTCACCCGACGACGTCCCGTGCCTGCTCGTGACCACCGCGCCGCTGCATCGGGCGTTGGTGCACACGGAGAACTGGCAGGAGGTCGATGCCGAGGAGTTGAGCGGGCTGCTGACCGAACACGATGTGGACCTGCTGCTCAACCCCGGCGCGGTGTGCTCGATGCGACTTATCGGTCAGGTAGTGACCGAGAATCTCGTGCAGACCGCCTGACGGCTGCGTGAACGGTGCTGGCTCGGTTCGGGTGCGACCTTGGGGTTGCCCATCGCACGCCACAGGTATTGACCAGCCGTGGAACCCCGGACCGGCGCCGGGGGAAGGTAGCCGCGCGGTCCGGGGCTCTTGGCCCGCGCCTGCCCTGTGAGCGGGTACGGGTCGAGGCTTGCTGTCATGTCGGGGGTGGACAGCAGCGCCTCACCGAGCAGCTGTGGAACCGTCATCTCGACGTGGGCGACAGCGGCCCGGGATCCGAGGCTTGGGTGTGTCCCGGCAGCCTCGGACTGTGTCCAGGCGTCCGCACGGGCGGCCTGGAACCTTTATCCTCTGCTCCCCCTCGGGAAGATAGGAAGTAGGAGCAGAGGAGCCTCGGTCCGACTTTCAGCAGGGCCTGAAGGAGGAAATCTTGTCGTCGATTCACCATGGCAAGGTGGGCGCGTCTTGCCAGTCCTCGACCTTGAACACATCGCCGGAGTAGTCGTAGTTCTTCTTTTCGAAGAAGCACATCGCCTTGCCGTGCACCCGGGCTTTGATCGACCCGGATTGCGATGACAGGAACCGCACTGCGTCGTACGAGTGATTGTCCATGTCGGGCGTGTACAGGTGATTTTTTGTAAACATGACGGCATACTTGATCGGGAGTTCATGCCACCCGTCAGACGCCACTGCTGTTCCCGCTGTACCTGGCAGAGGCCCAGATGCATACCGCGTCACCTTGGTCCGTCGGACAGTTGCCGTTGTTGAGGTTGTAGATCGTCGCCGAAGCCGGCGGTGCGAAAAGGAGCGACGCGGCGAGGGCCGCAACGGACAAAACAACCCCCTTCGCACTGCGCGAACGTAGCTTTCCCGTATAGCCCCTCCTGATAAGAAACGGTGAAAGGGATACGACCAGACGTCACGCGCGACGCCAAGGTACGCGCGGGCAGGAGTCGATGTATTTGCGGCTCGCCTGCGCTGTGCTTTTTGACTTGGTATAGACAATTGCAAACCTTTGCGGCGCAAGACTGAACGGAATTCGCCACCGATATTCGATCCAGTTTGTACCGTTATCGATCTGTTGGTCTCGTTCATATACGGGAACATTGTGCGGCGGTGCATCGCCGATCGCTTTTTCGGCGTTATCATCGGCACAGGACAGGGCACGATGATCAGGTATCCGGACCGCGGCGCCGAGCAACTTCGCGGTCCAGACGACCGGATGGGCTCTCATCGGTCAAGGTGCCCGGTCACCGCGCAGAACTCCGCGAGGGCGGCGAGCTGGCTCTGGCTGGCGACTACCGCCCCGGTCCAGTTGACGGGAGTCAGGAACTCCTGTGGGGCCTGCGTGATCTCGGTTGTCGATGTGTTGAGCAGCCTGGCGTGCAGGCCCAGCAACCACGGCAGGCCAAGTCCGCTTCCGGCGAGCGCTACCAGTTGTCCGGCAAGGCCCGCTTGTGTCGCCGACGCGAAGTGCATGGCGCCCAGTGCGTATTCCCGTGCGGCCGCCACTTCGGCATCGTCGGGTGGCTGGTAGAGCAGCCTGGCCAGTCGTAGCGGGTTTCGTTCAGGACTTCCGCGGTGGCCTCGAGTGCCGCGTCGATCTCGACCACCACGCTGCCTGTGTCGGCGTGCAGCTCGATGTACGAGTTGGCGTGGTATGTGTGCGGTTTGCCTGCGCCGTAGAGGTTCGCGGTCAGCCTGGACGCGAAGTAGCCGCCAAGGACCAGGTTGGCCAGTACGACCGCAGGGTACTTCGGGTGTGTCCGTCCTACGGCTTGCGCGGAAAGGCGGATCTGGGAGTCTTGTGCGTCCTCATTGGACACCAACAGCAGCGGGCCGCCGGTGATCACGGGCAACGACGTGAGTTGCTTCGCGGTTGTCAGGGAGGTCCAGTCGCGCAATGCCGTGCTTGCTTGGCTTACCGCGTCGTCCACGTTGATGTCGCCGACGAGTACCAAGGTGGCCCCGCGCGGTACGACCGCGGTTTTGTGCAGGTCACGTAGATCCTTCGGATTGATGGGCGGCGATCTCGTCCGCTGTGGACATTTCCTCGGCGGCCGGGTGCTTGCCGAACCTCTGCCTTTGCAAAGCACGGCGGGCGATCACGGCCGCGTCTCGTTGCAGCATCCGGAGTTGGGCGGTCAGCACACGGCGTTCGTCCAGTACGCAATCGCCGACGAATTCCGCTGACGTGAGCGTGTGCGCGATCGTTTCCAGCAGCACGCTCAGGCCGGACGTGAGTACCTGGCCGCTGATCAGCAGTCGTTCCGGGGTCACCTCTGCCGCAAGGGATCCGCCGACGCTCGCCAACGTTGTGGGTGCCGACAATGGTGTCCACTACGACAACGTCATGTGGAACGAGTAGACCTTCGCAATGCCGCGATGGGCCAGGATCGCGCCCTCATCGCCCCAGTCGACCTGGGCCTGCAGACCGGCGAACACCTCGAACCGGCGGTGCAACCCCGCCAACTCGTCCGGCCCGATCCCCAGCTCGCCGGCGATCCGCGGCCGAGCCTGCTGCAGATACATCTTCACCCGCTGGTAATGCCCAGAAAACCCATATTCTCTGAACTTGATCAGAAGGTCTGTTGATCGTCACGATGTCGTTCAGGAATCTCTTGTGAGGGAAGGGATTCCGAGGTCGACGGTCCCGGTGTTGCGGGAGTGTTTGTCGATCTGGGCGAGTTTGTCTTCAGCCCCGGCGAGGCTGATTTGGAGTCCTTCGACTTCGCCGAGCCAGCCTTCGCGTTTGGCCTCGATAATGCGGGCTTCGGCCAGCAGCGCCGCCGCGTTCTTGCGCCGCTGATCGACGGTGCGCACCAGCACCGGCAGGACAGGAAGCCGTTCGCGGGTCCGGGCGTCCATCCGGGACTTGCGGCGACGTTTGTCCTTGCTGCGCTTGACTTCCTCGCCGCCGACCGGGCAGGGCACGACCCAGCGGCTCCAGCGTGCTGGATCGTCCACCGCCCAGTGGGCCAGGTCGAGATAGAAGGCCCGGACCGGGGTCAGACACTCGCGGTAGTTGACACGCGGGGCGGACACCTCGACCAGTTGGCCGCCCGTGTTGCGGACGGTTCTCGTGGTGGTGCGCAGCCGCTGCTTCCACGCGTCGGCGACCTCGACGGGCAGATGCAGGCTGTCGATGCCCGGATGGTACCGCTCAAGGTCGGCCCAGAACCGCCCAGCCAGCATGCTCGATAGTGAGTCGAGGCTGGTGTAGTCCAACGCGGGCTGCCGCTCCCGCAGATATTCCACCAACAGGTCACGGATGGGGCGGCAGGTCAATTCGTAGCGGTCGACCAGTTCCTCGGGGGTGCGCTGGCCGCTGCTGCGCAACTCACGCAAACTCGTTGGCGCGTGGTCGCCGAACGCGCCCAGCGTGTGCAGCATCCGATAGAACAGGTGCGTGTCACCCGCCGACTTGGGATAGATGGCGGCCTCGGTGTCCAGCAACTCCAGGGCATCCCCGGTGGTGATCTGGCTCAACGTTCCACCTTTGGCCGCGAGGATCAGCGCGGCGCGGTAGACGGTTCGGCTGGTGGCCGGCGCGGACACGCTCCGGTCAGCGTCACACAACCGACGCAGCCCGGCGAAGCCCTCCGGATCCCGGCACTGCGACATGCCAGCGGCCAGGGAACCCCGGCGGGTGGCGCTGGTGAGCAGCCAGGCCAACGAAGGGCGGACGATGTCGGCGCTGATCGCCACCAGTACCGCGCCCGACACCGCGCCCAGCCTCCATTCGGTCCGATGACCGCGGTCGCGGAGCCATCGTGCCGGGATCTGCCGCCAGGACTTCCCTGCCGTGTCCGCGCCGCTGGCCAGCCATCGGTCCTGCCAGGTGTCGCCGGGTTGGCTTTCCAACCATTCCAACAGAAGGATCAGCCCGTTCTTGCGGCAGTACTGGCTGTTGGGGTTGTCCAGCACGAACGGTGGCTGGGACAACCGCGCCCAGACCTCCTGCCGGCTCCGCCGCGTGGCCGGCCAGTCCGTGCCCGCAGGACGGGCGGGAGGCATCGTGCGGTCCGGCCTTGGCCGTGCTGCGGACGGCACAGCCGCGTTCGAGCCCTCGACGACGCTGTTGGTCACGACGACCTGGTTCCGAACAGCACCTGCAACGATTCGGCCAGGGGGCCGGAGGCGCGGCGGCGCGCCGCGCGGCGTGACGGGTTTGTTCGGCGTGGTGCGCCAGCACCCGGCGGATCACCTCTTCCTTGCGGGGAGTCAGGTAGATCTGAGTAGTGGTGAGCAGGGCGTGCCCGAGGACGAACTGGACATCGGTCAGCGGCAAGGCGGGATCCTCGGCCATCCGGTGGGCGGCTGTATGCCGCAACGCGTGCAAGGTCGCCGCGCTGCCCGCCGCGTCGGCCGCGCGCTCGAACATGCGGTGCGCCGCGTGATAGGTCAATGGGCAGACGGGCCGCCGCAAGGTCCACCACAACGGCTGCCGCCGGCCCTTGAGGATCAGCCCGTCCATCTCCACCTGGTAAAGGCGCAACCAGACGAACGCGTCGGTGGACGCAGGCAACTGCTGAACCACCCGACTTCCCTTGCGCACCACCGTGATCAGCTGCCGCCCGGGATCTACTCCGCCCTGAGTGGCCGACAACAGCTCCGATGCCCTTGCCCCGGTGGAGACATAGAACGCGACCAACGCCCGGTCCCGGTGCGAGGGCAGCCGGGCGAAGATCTCGTTGAACTCCTCGTCCGGGACGCTGCGCGGGATCCGAGCGGGCAGTCTCGGCCGATACAAACCAGTCCGCTCGTTGCGGTGCGGCTCCATCGGATTGTGGTGCGCGTGCGCTCGCCGGCCCCGCCGCGACCTGTCCAACGGGAACGGGTTCACCAACGGCCCGCTGCCCGCGTCGACATGGAACTCGTAGAAACTACGCAGCACCGTCTCGGAATGCGCACGCACCGACGGCGCATAAACATCCACAGTGGACGAAACCTTAGGAGCCTCGCCCGGTCTGCGCCAGTGCGGGCGAGGCGGCTTGCCAGCCACCAGCATCCAACGGCAGAAATCCCGTGCCTCGACCCGTGTCGCTCGATCCCACGGGACCTGAACTGCCCACAAGAATCGGAACCATCGAAGCAGATTTATCCCATACGAGCGGGCTGTCGCCTCGGATCGCCCGGCGGCCTGCAAATCGCGGAAGAACGCAGACACCGCTTCCACCGGCTCCCCGCTCGGGTCCACCAGTCGGAACGGCAACCACGGATCGCCCGTCTCCTGAAGCGATCCCACCAAGGGCACCGCTAACGCCGCGAGGTCCCGCGACTGACCCACGTCGTCGATCATGGGTGGGCACCCTAGCCAGACACTCTCACAGTGGCCCGTTGGCCTGGGCAAACCTGCCAGTTAGTTCAGTCAACAGGGACTGCTCGACCAGCCGCTCGTGAATCACCGTGCCCTTCAACGCGATATCCGCCCGCAGCCACGCGTCGATCACCGGGATATATTCGGTGATCACCTGCGGAATACAGCCCTTACGCGAGGTCCCCTTCGGCACCACCACCGGCGGCGACGCGGTGATGTACTTCTTGACCGTCCTCCAGTTCAGCCCGGTCTCCCGGGCAATCTCCGAGATGCTCATCCCCGCCTCAAACAGGGACCGATAACGACGCAGTTCCATCCAACGCTCCGAGTGCAGGATCATTAGGATGGGACACCCTTCGCCCACGCACACACCCGGCGAAGGGTGTCCCTCTGATCAACAGCGCCCGCGCACGACACGCGGACAACCTCTGCACATCAACCCGTACGTGTCACTGCACGTGAGCTAGGGTCTGTTTCGAAAGTCATGGGAGCCACTCGTTGATCGCTGCGATGGTGACCGTGGTTTCGTAGCGAACGGCGAGCTTGTCGTATCTGGTGGCGACGGCTCGGTTTCGTTTGAGACGGTTGATCCCGCACTCGACAGCGTGCCGTTGCTTGTAGATCTCCTTGTCGAATGCGGGTGGTCGTCCTCCGTGTGAGCCCTTGTTCTTGCGGTTGCGGACCTGGTCGGCCTTGTCCGGGATGGTGCAGCGGATACCGCGCCTGCGCAGGTAGGCGCGGTTGGCGCGGGACCCGTAGGCTTTGTCGCCGAGCACCCGATTCGGGCGGCAGCGCGGCCGACCGCGATCCCGCCGGGGTACCCGGATACGGTCGAGCACCACCTGAAACTGGGGCGAGTCACCTCGCTGGCCAGCGGTGATCACGATTGATAAGGGCTTTTGTCCCTGCTCGACCGCCAGGTGAGTCTTGGTCGTCAACCCGCCTCGGGAGCGCCCCAGCCCGTGATCGGCCGGTTCGACCTCGACCCCGCCCGGAGACTCCTTCTGGAGATCCCCTTTTGACGCGCACCAGCCGCGTGCTGGTGCGCACGAGCCACCGTGGAGTCCACGCTGACATCCCAGGTGATCAGGCCCGCAGCGTCCGCGTCCGCCTGCAACGCGACCAGAATCCTCTTCCACGTGCCATCCCGTTGCCACCGCCGGAACAAGCCATACACCGTCTCCCACGGGCCGTAACGCTCCGGCAGATCCCGCCACGGCACACCGGTTCGAACCCGAAACCGGATCCCGTCAATAAGCTTCCGCTTCGCATGCTTCGGCGGCCTGCCAGGCTTCTTGCCCCTGGGCAGCAAGGGTTCCAGCTTCGCCCACTGCTCGTTGGTCAGATCACCACGCCCCACGAATCAAGATCATCTCAAACCTTGATCAACTTGTGAAACAGGCCCTAGTACCCGGACACCCGACGACCGAGAGCAATGCTTGAGATCTGTGGATCAGCCGAGGAAGGGCGTACCCCGATGATCAGCTAGTCCCTCAAGCAAGGCCGACGTTGGCGCGTCGGTCGGGAAGGCACGCCCATGCTCACCGTAGTCCCTGGCGATGACTCGAACGACACGGGAGGGGCGGCGGCGGGTGCGTCGTCGTTGATCGACCAGATCGTCCGGGAGGGTGCCCGGCGGATGCTGGCCGAGGCGTTGCAGGCCGAGGTAGATGCCTACATCGCCGCGTTCGCCGACGAGCGCGGCGCTGATGGCCGCCGTCTGGTGGTGCGCAACGGCTACCACCAGCCGCGTGAGGTGCTGACCAGCGCGGGCGCGGTCGAGGTGACCGCGCCGCGGGTCAACGACAAGCGCATCGACCCGGACACCGGCGAGCGGAAGCGGTTCGCCTCGGCGATCCTGCCGCCCTGGGCCCGCAAAACCCCGAAGATCACCGAGGTGCTGCCGTTGTTGTACCTGCACGGCCTGTCCTCGGGGGACTTCGTGCCCGCCCTGGGGCAGTTTCTTGGCTCTGCGAAAGGGTTATCAGCGACGGTGATCACGAAGCTGACCGAGCAGTGGAAGACCGAGCAGCGCGCCTTCGCTCAGCGCGATCTGTCCGATATGGACTACGTGTATCTGTGGGCGGACGGCATCCACGTCAACATCCGCCTGGAGGAACACAAACTCTGCCTGCTGGTGATGATCGGCGTGCGCGCCGACGGCCGCAAGGAGCTCGTCGCGCTGGCCGACGGCTACCGCGAATCGACCGAGTCCTGGGCGGATCTGCTGCGTGACTGCGCCCGCCGCGGGATGCACGCCCCAGTTCTCGCGATCGGCGACGGGGCGCTGGGATTCTGGGGCGCGCTACGCGAAGTGTTCCCCGACACAGCGGAACAACGCTGCTGGTTCCACAGAAGCCGTAAAAGATTAAGTTGTTGCTTTTTGATCTTGGGTTCGTTGGTGTTGTATGGCGATCTTGGAAGAGGCACTGTTCCAGCTCAAGTGCCGGTTCGTGGTGCTGCTGCCGCATCTGAACGAGCGGCAGCGGCGGTTAGCCGTGGCGGTCGAGGCTCGGTTGCTGGGGCATGGCGGGGTGCGCGCCGCGGCCCGGATCGCCGGGATGAGCGAGTCCACAGTCCGCCGTGGGGTGGGGGAACTGGAGGCGAGTGTCGAGCGGCTGCCCGACGGTCGGGTCCGAGCGCTGGGTGGCGGCCGTAAGCCGGTCGAGGACACTGATCCCACCGTGGTGAAGACCTTGCTGACGATGGTCGAGCCGGACGAGCGGGGTGATCCGGAATCGCCGTTGCGGTGGACGACGAAGTCGTTGCGGCACTTGGCAGAGGAGTTGGCCCGGCAGGGGCACTCGGTGTCGGCGCCGACGGTCGGCCGACTGTTGAAGTCGGCCGGATTCAGCCTGCAGGCCAACGCCAAAACCCTGGAGGGCGCCCAACATCCGAATCGGGATGCCCAGTTTCGCTACATCAATGACCAGGCCAAGGACCATCAGGCCAGCGGTGAGCCGGTCATCAGTGTGGACACCAAGAAGCGGGAACAGTTGGGGCGGCTGCCGATGGCCGGGCGGGAGTGGCGGCCCAAGGGCCAGCCTGTCGAGGTGGAAGATCATCACTTCTTCTTCACCGGCCCGGATGTGCAGCAGGCCATCCCGTACGGCATCTATGACATCGCCCGCAACACCGGCTGGATTAACGTCGGCGTCGACCATGACACCGCCGTGTTCGCGGTTGAGTCCATCCGCCGCTGGTGGAAGGCACGAGGCAGCCTCGACTACCCGAACGCGTCACGGCTGTTGATCACGGCGGATGCTGGTGGCTCCAACAGTCACCGCTACCGCGTGTGGAAGAGCGAGTTGGCCGCGCTGGCCGCCGAGACGGGGCTGGCGATCACAGTCTGCCATTTCCCACCGGGCACCTCGAAGTGGAACAAGATCGAGCATCGGCTGTTCTCCCACATCACCCTCAACTGGCGAGGCCGACCACTGACCAGCCATGAGGTCGTGGTCAAGACCATCGCGGCGACCCGCACCACGGGGCGGGCTGCGGGTTGAAGCAGCCCTGGACACCGGCGACTACCCCATCGGCGTGTCGATCAGCAAACAACGCTTCGACGCCCTGCCTCTGAAGCGGCACGCCACCCACGGCACCTGGAACTACACCCTGCACCCTCGGCCCGTCTCATGTTCCAGCGACGTCGTTCCGATCGGCGAGCAGGATGGACCGGCCGATCGCCGCCGAGCCATGCTCGCCCGGCTGGCCGACCCCCGGCTGACCGGCCTGACCAGCACCGAACTGGACCAGTTGTCCGCCGCGGTGGCCCAGGCCCAAGCCGCTCGGGTGCAGCAGCGCTATAGCGAGCAGCGCGGCGGGCGAGCCCGCCGGGCGACCGGCAAACTCCGCGGCAGCAAGCCGTTGTTCGACGATGCCGCCCGCCTGCTGATCACCCTGATCTACCAGCGTCAGGTCTGTTCCATGAACGTGCTCGCCGACCTGCTGGAGGTCACCAACACCTGCATCGGCGATCTGGTGAAGGAGACCCGGGACGTCCTCGAAGACCACGGCCACAACTCAGGAGTGGCCTCGGTGCGCTTCGCCGCCGCTGGTGACCTGCTCACGTTCCTCGATCACGGAATCCGTCCGGCTCGCACCGCGATCGTTGAGGCGTTGTCCGATCCGGTCCTGACCGGGATGAGCCGGGACGAGCTGAACGACCTCACCGAAAGGCTCGCGTCCCGCCAGGCCGCCCACGCCGAACGTCTCACTCATCAGCGTCGTGGCGGCCCCCGCCGGCCCGGCGCCCGTGGTGGTGTCTTTCCCCAGAAGATCAGCAACAGTGAACGCATCCTGCTCACTGTCTTGTATCTCAGGAAACTGTGCACATTGGACGTTCTTGCCGACGCACTCGGCGACGTGAGCCGCTCGGCCGTCGCCGGTGTCGTCCGCGAGACCCGGCCGCTCCTGGAGCGCGACGACTGTCTCCCATCCCCGGCGTCCACCCGTTACCGCACCGCCGCCGAGCTCCTGGCTACGACGGCTTCCTCGCCGAACCCAGCGGGAACCGACACGCCGACAAGTTGATCTTTTACGGCTTCACAAGATCGGCAACGTGCTATCCGCGCTGCCCAAGTCCGCGCATCCCGGTGCGAAGAAAGCCCTCGCGGAGATCTGGAACGCCGAGGACAAACGGCACGCCCTCGCGGCGGTCAAGGCGTTCGACGCCGCCTACGGTGCGAAATTCCCCAAGGCCGCCAGCAAGATCACCGATGATATCGAGGAACTACTGGCGGTCTTCGACTACCCAGCCGAACACTGGGTCCACCTGCGCACCACCAACCCGATCGAGTCGACCTTCGCCACCGTTCGCCACCGCACCAAAATCACCAAGGGCCCGGGTTCCCGCGTCGCCGGACTGGCCATGGCGTTCAAGCTCATCGAGTCCGCACAAGCCCGCTGGCGCGCGGTGAACGCGCCTCACCTGGTCGCGCTCGTCCGTGCCGGCGCCCGCTTTGAGAACGGGAAACTCGTCGAACGACCCGACGAACATGTCTCACCATCCGCTGCTTAAAAGATCTTCATCCACAGGTCTTGACTATTGCTCGACGACCGATCACCGACGGGTGCACCGGGTAGTCGTTGGAGTCCAGCGGGACGTAGTGATCCCGCGGCAGCCGGGTGCCGGCCCGCCAGCCCACCACCGGTGCGATCGGCGGCAGCTCGAGCATCGCTGCCCAATCGGCTTCCCACCGGTCAATCGGCCGGCAACCCAACACCCGGTGCTGGCGAATGTTGGCGCGCACCAGCCAGTCCACCAACTGGGTGTTGAAATCGGCCGGACTGCTAAAGCCCCGACCGGGCAGAAACGAAGTCTCCAGATAGCCGTTGGCCCGCTCGACCAGGCCCTTGGACCGAGTCGTCGAATGCACCCCCCGATGGGTCCGTCAAGATAACGGTGTAACTTGATCTTGTTGGGGTTACTTGCGTCCGGCGGACAGGCGTCCGTCGAAGGTGATCTCGAAGGCGTTCAAAGCTTTCTTCCAGCGATTGGACCAGCGTTTGCGGCCCGTGCCGGTCGGATCGAGGCTCATGATCGCGAGGTAGACGCACTTGAGCGCGGCCTGCTCGGTGGGGAAGTGCCCGCGGGCGTTGACCGCGCGGCGGATGCGGGCGTTGATGCTCTCGATCGCGTTGGTGGTGCAGATGATTGTGCGGATCTCGGTGTCAAACTGCAGGAACGGCACGAATTCGGCCCCAGGCGTTGGTCCACAGCCGGGTGATCGCCGGGTATTTCTTCTCCCATTTCTCGCTGAACTCGGTGAACCGATCCAGCGCGGCCTGCTCGGACGGCGCGGTGTAGACCGGCTTGAGGTCCTTCGCGATCTGGGCCCCGTCCTTTTTGGAGGCATAGCGGAAGCTGTTGCGCAGCAGGTGCACGATGCAGGTCTGCACGACAATGGTCTGCGGCCACACCTGGGCGACCGCGTCGGGCAGGCCCTTCAGGCCGTCGCACACGAGCATCAATACGTCGGCCACGCCGCGGTTCTTGAGTTCCGAGAGCACCCGCAGCCAGTACTTGGCGCCCTCGCCGTCGCCGTGCTCGCCGGCCCACAGCCCGAGGATGTCCCGGGTCCCCTCGGCGGTCACCGCCAGCGCGAGGTAGATGGGCCGGTTGGCCACGTTGCCCTCGCGGATCTTGACGTTGATGCAGTCGATGAACACCACCGGATACACCGCGTCCAGCGGCCGGTTCTGCCACTCGGTCATGCCGTCGGTGACCCGGTCGGTGATCGTGGAGATGGTCTGCTTGGACACCTCCGCGCCGTAGATCTCGGCCAGGTGCGCAGAGATCTCCCCATGCGTCAAGCCCTTGGCGGACAATGAGATCACCAGATCGTCCACCCCCGGTCAGCCGCCGCTGCCGCTTGGCCACGATCTTCGGCTCGAAGCTGCCGTCCCGATCCCGCGGCACGGCGATCTCCACCGGCCCGGCCTCGGTCAGCACCGTCTTGCCGCGCTTGCCGTTGCGGGAGTTCCCGCCGTCGCGGCCGGCCGGGTCGTGCTTGCTGTAGCCGAGGTGGTCGTCCATCTCGCCCTCCAGCGCGGACTCGACCACCATCTTGGTCAACCGGCCCAGCAACCCACCCTCACCGGTCAGCTGCAGGCCCTGCGCCCTGGCCCGCTCTGTCAACTCCCGAACCAACTGCTCGTCCACAACCTCGTCGGCGAGCCGATCGGCCGCTCCATTCGATGTCACATCAGTCACTGGTGTCTCCTACACCTCAGGAGTTACACCGTTGAAATTACAGTCCCGATCTACGCGAGGTCCGCTTCACCGGACCTCCACCGACGTTCGATCGCGCCGTCTTCGAGCGTGGAGTCCCGCCGCAACTCGAGTGCTACACCGCAAGCACGAACGCCCCAGCACGCGAACCCGGCACCTGATCGGAGTGACCACTGATGGGTAGATTCACGGGCGCGACTAACGAACCAGACATGACCAGTTCCGATTGGTCGCAACGAACTAGGCGGCATAACCAGGCGCGGACGTGGCCTACCGATATCGGCGCCGTTAGGCGGTACGAACTCCGACCTCGAGTTCGGCGGACAGCTCGACCACGACAACCTCGATCGCGAAGGTGCGCACGGCATGAGCCGCCCGCGATCGTGCGGTCGTGAAATGGTGATCAGCTTCTAGATCGCACAGACACAACACCAGTCGCCGAGGCGCGACCGGGAGGCTCGTGGCGACGTGAAGCAATGTGAGGGCGTCGGCCCAACACCTTGTGCGTCAGCGCGGCCGTACATGGTCCCTGATGCGCCCACGCCTCAACCAAGATCGACAACTCGTCATCGACTCCGCCGAGCGCCGATCGCCCGGACGTGCGCCACGTTCCTGTGTCATCATCCCGTCATGGCGCATGGTCGCCATCGGGCGAATCGTCGAGCAGGAACCGCGGGTCCGTCTGGGTGGCGATCACGATGTCGCCCCAGTCCCCTCCCAGTGCCCAGCCTTCCGCCTCTCGCTTCATGTAGTCGATGTTGCCCAGGTCGACTTCACCTGCCGCATCAGTGAAATGCGCGTCAGATCGACGCGTCCACTCGACTTTCGCAACAGCGGAAAAGAGCAACCACCCTGTCGCGTAGCAGTACTGTTCACCTGGCTTCGGTGGATGGTACGCAGGATGTTCTGGGGTCAGCACAGCCTCAACCCGGAACCGAACCGCGCCGGGTTGCTCCACGATCTGAAGGACATAACTGTCCTCCAGATACAGCGCGGACAGATCAGCCACGGTCGTGTAGTCGGTCATTACGTCACCAGTCCCAGTCGATCTCGGTGTGGTTACCAGGGTCCCTGCGGGTCACAGGATTGCCGAACGGGTCCGTACGCTGACCGTTCTCATCGCGAATCTCGACATGAGGATGCCCGCTGCCCGGCGCGCGGGGACTGCCTTGCTTGATCGTCACCCGGACAACCCCGTTGTCGTCGACGTACTTCGGCGGACCGTTCTCCGTTTGGGTCTTGGTCCACCCCTGTGCTTGGGCCCACTTGTCCAGATCGCTGGCCTTCGGTGTGGCCCCACCGTCAAAGTAGTCGTGCAGGTTCGGCTTGACATCAGGCACATTCGTGTCCAATTTGGACAGCTTACGTAGCTTCCTGAGTTTGGCGACCACGCCCGCGACTGGGATGAACCCGAACGCTGTGTTACCCAACGCACGTCCGGGCTCCTTGCTCCACTGATCCCAGTTGACCATCTGCTTACCGAACTCGAGCGGATTGTCCACCGCGAACGCCGCGGCCGAGGTCAACCCGTCCCACATTTCCCCGTAATGGTCCGGGTTGTCGATCAGGTGATGAGGGCTGAGTTCCCACAGAAACTCCGCAGTCCCTGCCAAACCGTCCCACAAGCCGACGCCGATGTCGCCGACGAACCCAGCCACATCACCGACACCACCCCAGAAGGCATCCCACCCCGACTCCTCGGGCGCCTTGTCGCCCTCGCCCTTGATCACCGCGGCGGCGCGATCACCGGCTTCGGTCAACTGCTGCCGGGCCCGGTTCAACGTCTCGCGCGCCGCTTGACGTTTCGCCTCGCCGGGATCAGAGAAAGGAGCGACTGTGGTCGGTGTTCCGGCTTTCGTCCGCGCGTCCGCCTCTGCGGCAGCCTGTTCATGCGCCTGCTTCGCTTGTTGCGTGGCGCGTTCGCCCTCGTCCCACAACCGGATCGCATCGCCGGCCTGCCCTTGTGCCCACCGAAGCGTCTCCGCATAACTGGACAACGCCGTCGCAGTCGCGGTAAAGGCGTCCGTAGCCTGGAACCATCGACCGGGCTCATAGCTGAACTGGTCCCGGAACGCGTCCCCGGCAGCGCCTTGCCACGCGCCATTGTCGATCTTCTTCAAGCCGTGGCCCGCGTTGTCCATGGCCTGTCCGCGGCCACGGATCGCGACCACATTCTCCTCGATCGCGCTGGGGTCTCCGGGGACCAACTGCCGGGGATCACCTGTCTGGCCGAGTTCAGCCATCGGCCACATCCCGAGCCGGGTCGTCACCAGCTCCGGTAGCCCGGAATGTCTGCTCTACGTTGCTGTCGTTCTCGATGTACGCGTCCATCGAGGCATTGAGTGCTTTGGCGATCTTGTCGCCGTCCTCAAGCAGCACCTCGACGCCGTACTGCCACCGGTCACAGAAGTGGTCGAACGCGCCGCGCAGACCGTCATGGCCATAAAGGTGTGTGGCACCGACGATGTCGTCGACCTCGCAGGTCTTCATGTCGTGCATCGTCTGGGAAATCGCCTGGCCTGCTTGATCAAGCGCGGCCAGATCGACATCGAATCCATCAGGCATCCTGACCACCTCCAGACCTTTGACCACATCCAGCGCCGTTCGGTTCCGGCACATCCGCACCAGCGAACGTCGCCGGCCCATCACGCTGAGGAAGCAACGGAAGCCCGTGATCCTCACCGAGGTCGAACAGGACACCGATACCCGGGCGAAGCTGGGTCAACAGATCGCGTCCGGTGGTGCTCAGCCACGGCTTGTCCTGCCCGAACGCCGCGAACCGCTCCAGCGTCGAGAACGCCAGCACCCACTGCCCTTTCCCCGGGATCGACGAGACCATCACACCAGGCCGATCACCCGGCGTACGCCGTACATAGACCGTCGCATCCGCGAACGCGGCGTCGAACGCCGCCGGTGGGAGGCTCCGGTGCCGCACCGCCATAGCGACTCGCACAATGCTGAGTTCCTCGTCCCGGTCTTCCACCATGGCACGAACCTAACGTCAAACGTCGGCCTCCACGCAGCAGCTGGCCACGGTCCCCCTGATGGGCGAATCCGTCCCCACCAGGTGACGGTAGGAGTGCTCACACATGATCAATTACCGCTAGCCGTCACCGGAACCGCCCGCACGGGACACTTGACTCAGCGACGCGCTGCCTGGCCGAACCCACACCAGATACATCCGAGCACGACGACAACAGTCGCTGACACGGAACCGATCTCGGAAAGATGCAATCGGGCACGATGGCTGTCACCGGGTGACGATCGTCAATCTGCCGCGCCGGGCACAGCCAACCCGACTTGTAGCGATCAACAAGCGTGAGTGATCGCGCGCCGGCCGACAACCAACCTGCGCTCAGGACCGTCGGCGAGACCGTCGTCGACGGTTGGCATGAAACTGGTGGTCGCGGCAAATCAGGCGGACGAGCTCCTCGCAGCTCTGCGGTGACAAGACCCACTGGAGTCGAGACAGCTCGCCGAGGAGATACGCCGGGTCGGTCTCAACAAGACTGACCTTCTGATTCACCCGTCGACCGATCTGCGCACCGTCATTCATGGAGCGTTATTCATGAGGGTTACCAGCCGAGTCGATAGAACTCGAGCGATGTGATGATCCGGATGATGTTGGGGAGCTCGGAAAGGCGTCCTCGATAGCCGGTCGCAATCATCTTCCAGTTCTTGATATGCGCGATGCATCGCTCGACGGCGGATCGAAGTGAGGAGATGAATTTATTGTTCACCTTGTCGTCAGCCGAGAGCTCGCCGCCCTTTGGCTTTTTGCGAGGCGTAATCGTGTGAGTGCCCTGATAGGCAGGGTCACCGATGACTGAGGTCTCGGCCAGAAGATCTTCCCAGTCACACTCGGCGAACGCTTTCCGGTCATGCATCGAGCCAGGCAGAGGGGCGGATATTCCCAGCAGGCCTCCCTCCGTATCGGCGGCGACCTGGATGTTCAGCCCCGCGCGGCGCCGCTTGCCGGAGAAGTTGTCTTCGTGACCAGCACGGTTGCCGGTCGGGACATCGGTTCCGTCGACCAGGACGAGCCGGCCGCGGATGGCCTCCTTGAGGTTTGGAATGTGCAGGCACAGGGCCTGCCCAATCAATGGGAGAATGCCTCGATAGATCCGCGATACGGTCGACTGACTGACGCCGAACAGATCGCCCACGGCCGCCTGGTTCAGATTCTGTCGGACGTACACCAAAGTGATCACGACAGCGCGATACAGTCCCACGGTCGGAGGCCACGCTTGGTTCTCATGGCATTGGATGATCTGCCAGATGCGCGCGACAAGCTCCTGGATCTGGTCAGCAGCAAGCCCTGTAGTAGTCTGATAACGCAACGACCCCGCCTGTAAGTTGTCTTCTGTGAGAGGAAAACGATCTTACTTGCCTGGGGTCGTTGTCCTATTTTGAGGTGATCAAGTCGCCAGAATAACGCTCATGAGCATGACCGCCGTGTAGATCGGGACCTCATACCGGTTGCGAGTGAGCCACGCAGCCAAGTCGAAAGCAACATCATTGACTTGTCGCGCCCAGCTGCGCCGACCACCGTCTATCGCCCGTTCAACGCCGACAACGCTGCCTCGATGATCGAGCTTCTCGTACCACCACTCGTCACCATCGATGTTCAGCCGCACGCGACGGTACTTGACCTCGATCACCCATATCCCGGAAGGACCAACGAGCACCTGGTCCGTTTCGCCGCACCTGTTGCGGTAGCCACGCAGCAACACCCAGTCGTCCGGCAGCACCGACAACGCCCAGGCAAGTTCGTCTTCCCCCAGAATCCCAAAAGCCTGTTGTTGCCGACGACCATAGATCTGCTGCGCGCGGGCATCGGCGCGTCGCACCTCATGCCAGGCCCCGTGGACACGAGCCGCGGCGTCTCTCTGGACCGTTCCCGGTTTGGTGGACACGAGGGGTAGGTGCCGCCCGATTGTTCGGGAGACGCATCAGTGGGTTCGACACGCCGCCGATTTACCGAGGAGTACAAGGCTCAGGCGGTAGCGTTGGTTATCGATGATCATCGGCCGATTGCCGAGGTCGCACGCAATATCGGTGTGCACGCGATAACGTTGGGGAGCTGGGTGAAGAAAGCCAGGGGGCCGATACCTCGGCGAGTACGCCATTGGAGGATTCGGAGCGCGCTGAGTTGGAGCGGCTGCGTGCGGAGAACGCCGAGCTGAAGATGCAGGTCGAGTTCGCAAAAAAAGTAGCGACCGTGCGCCACGAACACAAAGAGTGGGGAATGTAGGTATCTCTGTTTGATGTGGTGCTATGTGAGAGATGAAGGATTGGCCCTTCGGTGTCGCCCTTCGGGGGGAGATACCAAACCGCCTCATGCTGCGTTGGTTGGAGACCGTCGTGGTGAGCGATGAGGAAAAGGCGTACGAGATGCGTCAGGTAGGGGACGGGAAGGCGAGCGCAAGCGAATCACTGATGAAGTGTCGAAACTTTCAAGTGGTATCAGAACCGGGGTGTGGTCGTGACCCTGGGATGAGCCTGGCGGACACCCGGCTACTGGCCAGGCGGTACCCGGCATGAAGGTGACGCGAGCCCGTTCTGCTGCTCTCGCATGGAACGTGGGAAGGCGTACCCCGATACCGCTGTTCGCGGGGTACGGGCAGCGACAGGAAGCGCGCACAAGTGGCGGAAACCATGAGGCGCTGAGTACCGTCGCGGGGCACGCATTCGGACCGGCTCATAGTAGTGGAGAAGCTCCTGTAATGGGAGTGGAGCGAAGGTGCCGGACTGTCCAGATTAGTTCGTTCGAGCAACCGAAGACATTTCGGGAGGGATCGAGTGAGCGCGTCGAAGTCGACTGAAGAAGTCAAGCCGTTTCGTATCTCGAAGCGGGAAGTGTGGGAGGCGTACCAGAAGGTCAAGGCCAACGGTGGAGCACCGGGCGTGGATGGCTGCTCACTCGATAAGTTCGATGAGGATCTGAAGAACAATCTCTACCGGATCTGGAACCGGATGTCATCGGGAAGCTATTTTCCACCTCCGGTGCGGGCGGTGCCGATACCGAAAGATGGAGGCCGTGGGGTCAGAATTCTTGGCGTTCCCACGATTGCTGACAGAATCGCTCAAACTGTGGTGGCCCGAAGGTTGGAGGAGCGCGCGGAAGCAATCTTCCATAACGACTCGGACGGCTATCGTATTGGGCGGTCGGCGATCGATGCGGTGGCTAAGTGTCGGAAGCGGTGCTGGAAATACAACTGGGTGGTCGATCTGGATATCCAGAAGTTTTTCGACAGCGTGCCGTGGGATCTCATGGTCAAAGCGGTGGAGGCGAACACTGACCAGCCGTGGGTCGTGTTGTATGTCAAACGGTGGCTACGTGCACCGTTGCAGCATCCAGGCGGGGCCCTGGAAAAGCGGGATCGGGGGACTCCCCAGGGCGGGTTATGTTCAGCTGAACATAACCCGCCTTATGAACAGCGCTGGGTTATGCGCAGTGCGGGCGACAAGGCTTGGGGGCCAGCGATTTCGGGGTCGAGCACTGCGCATAACCTTCGTGAGGCGTGCTGGGCTCACAAGCTGGCGAGCCAACTGATCAGCCCGGTGTCGTGGTTCCATTCGGGTAGTTCGTCGGTGACGATTTCGGTGTAGGCGGCTTCGAGGGCTTTGCGTTTGGCCTCGGTGGAGGCGCGGGCGTAGATCTCGGTGGTGGTCAGGTCGATGTGTCCGAGGATGTCGCGGATGTAGGGCAGCGGGACACCGGCCTCGTAGAGGTGCATGGCCTTGGAGTGGCGCAGGGTATGCGGGCCGAGGTGTGCGCCGGTCAGTTCCGAGTCGTCGGCGCGAGCCCGGTATTTGCTGATGATCCAAGCGATTCCGCCGCGGCTGAGCTTGCGGTGATGCTGGTTGGTGAACAGCGGGTGCTCGTCGTGGCCGGGGGTGTCGAGGCCGTGTTCGGCCAGGTAGGCCTTCAGCAGGGCCGCGGTGTTGTCGCCGAGCGGGACGTGGCGGATTTTGCGACCCTTGCCGGTCAGCATCGCCAGGGCCGGGGGTTGCAGGCGGATGTCACCCACGGTCAGGTCGGTGAATTCGGAAACCCTGGCGGCGGTGTCGTAGAGGGCGGCCAGCAGGGTCGCGTCGCGGCGGCCTGGCCGGGTGGACCGGTCGGGGCCGGCGAGCAGGCGGCGGGTCTGGGCGACGGTGAGGTGATGGACGCCCGGTTGGGTCTTGCGTTTCGCGGGGATGGCGAGGATGTCCTGGCAGGCGGCCATTCGGGCCGGGTCGTGGGATTGCAGCCATCGGAAGAACGAGCTGACCGCGGCCAGGCGCTGGTTGCGGGTCGAGATGCTGTTGTGCCGTTGTGTTTCCAGCCAGTCGAGGAATGCGGTGATCGCGTCGGAGTCGATGCGGTCGAGGGCGAGTTTGTCGGGCGGGACGGATTTGTGGTCGCGGAACCAGGCGATCAAAAGTTTGAAGGTGTCACGGTAGGAGGCGATCGTGTTGGGTGAGCAGCCGCGCAGCCCGGCCAGGTGTGAGGTGAGGAACCGGTGCAGCAACACCGCGAAATCAGTGGCCATCACGAGGGCCTTCCGTGATAGGCGGGACGATGTCGCCGTAGGCGTGTTGGATGTGGGCGGCGATGTGCGGGTAGGACTCGGCGGTCAGCCTCAGGTAGTAGTCGGTGTCGGCAACCGACGAATGCCCCATGTAGGTCTGCAGGATCGGTAGCAGCGCCGCGATGTCCTCGCCGTGGGCGAACCAGGCCCGAAGATTGTTGACTGCCATGGTGTGCCGCAGATCGTGGACGCGCGGGCCACGGCCCCGGCCGCCGTGGGGGATGCGGGCCTGCCAGAGGAACCGGCGGAAGTTCTTGTCGATGTTGCCGATCGTCAGCGGGCGTCCGGTGGTGCCTGGGAACAGCCAGTCCGCGCCGGTGCGCCCGGCGACGTGGTCGTAGTAGTCGGCCAGTCGCTCGCGCAGCGGTGCGCTGACCGGGACCTGCCGGTCTTTGCCGCCCTTGCCGTCGCGGATTGTCAGGACCCCGGCCTCGGGATCGACGTCGCCGAAGGCCAGCAGTCGGGCTTCGGAAGCGCGTAGGCCGCAGGCGTAGATCGTGCGGAACAGCACGGGCATGACCAGGTGCCGGAACGGGACCTGGGAGTCGTAGTGGCAGCGGTCGGTCTGGGCGAACACCGCGGCCAGCTCTTGGTCGGTGTAGATGTGCGGGACGTAGCGGGCGGGGCGGGGCAGTGCCCCGGCCGGCAGGACATAGGCCACCACGCCCCGGCGGCCCAGCCAGCGGGCCAGCTCCCGCACCGGCGCGGCCAAGCCGTGCAGGGTCGATGGGGTGACCTCGCGCCGACGGGCGGCTGCGATCCATGCCTCGACCGACTCCTGGGTGGGTGCCTGCTGACAGGGGAACCGGGCGGCGGTGAACGCGGCGAACCGGGTCAGCACCCGCTCCTCGGCGTCGGCGTATCCGGTGATGTGTCCAGGTGAGTACGAACTGATGTGTCCAGGTGTCAAGCGACGGTGGCGGTGTCCGTGATGGCGGCGAGTCGGTTCTTCAGCCGGTAGCTGGGGCCGTTGATGGGGATGACGTCGCAGTGGTGCAGGAGCCGGTCGAGGATCGCGGTGGCGAGGACCTCGTCGCTGAAGACTTGGGCCCATTCCCCGAAGTTCTTATTCGAGGTCAGAATGACGGAGCCTTTCTCGTAGCGCTTCGAAATAACCTGGAAGACCAGGTTGGCTTCGGCGCGTTCGAGGGGCTGATAGCCCACCTCGTCGATCACGAGGACGTTGGGCCGTAGGTAGGTGCGCAGAGTGCTGGTGAGCCGTCCGATCGCGTCGGCGGCTTTCAGGCGGCGGACCATGTCGTCCAGGGTGGTGAAGTAGACGGTGTAGCCGGCGCGGCAGGCAGCGACCGCGAGAGCGACGGCGATGTGTGTTTTCCCGACTCCGGGCGGCCCGAGCAGAGCGGCGTTGCCTTTGTCCTCAATGAACGAGAGCGTGGCCAAGTCTTTGATCTTCCGCGGATCCAGCTCGGGCTGGAAGGAGAAGTCGTAGTCGTCCAGGGTCTTGTGGTGCGGCAGTTTCGACAGGCGCAGGGCGCTGCGGAAGCGGCGTTCGTCGCGGACGGCGGCTTCCTCTTCCAGGACCAGGTCGAGGAACTCGAGGTATCCCATCTGGTTGTCCTCGGCGCGGCGGGCGAAGGTGTCGAGCTGGCTGGGCAGGTGGTTCAGGCCGAGCCGGGTGGCGGTGGAGCGGATGCGGGTGGTGACCAGCTCGTTCAACGGTGATCCTTCGTCTGCGGTAGTGCTGTGGTCCTGCTGGGTCCGGTGCCGGTGAGTTGTTCATAGACCGACAGCGGGCGGTGTTCGACCTTGATCTGTGCGGCGGCGGTGCGGGTGAGCAGCGCCTCCAGTGACCGGGGCCACGACTGTTCAGGCGCGGTATTGGGCCGCAGCGGGATGACCTTCCCGTCGTGGTCGTCGTCCTCGATGCTGGTGGTAACCGCGCGGGTGTGGCCGTCGGGCAGACCGTCCCAATGGGTTTCGTCGACGACCCGCTGGCCTCTGGTCGTGGCCCGGGGATGGACGGCCAGCAGGGTGCCGTCGGCTAGGTTGCCGGTCGTGGCCGCGTCGATGGATGTGGCATGCAGGCTGATGGTGTCGGCGGTGGCGCGGATCTCGACCAGCTGGCGGTGACGGACCTTGCGGGCAGGAACTGAGTAAAGGCTGGCGTCGAACGCGACCAGGCAGTCCTTGCCGACGTGCCGCAGATGCCGCTGCGTGACCAGATACGGACTGACTGGGATTGGGTGCAGGGCCGAGTGGTCACGGGCGGCGCGGTGGCCGATGACCTCGCCGTGCGTGCTGTGGACGCGCTTGCGCCGCAACGGGACCCAGGCGGTGAACGCCGAGTCCATCTCCTCCAGGCTGGCGAACCCACGACCGGCCAGGACGTGATCGCGCACGATCGCGACTTGGCGCTCGACCCGGCCCTTGCCGGTCGGGCGGTATGCGGCCAGCACGTCGATGTCGAAGTCGTAGTGCCCGGCGAACGCCACGGCTTCCGGATGCAACGGAACGGCCTTGCCTGGGGCGACATGCCGACGCACCACGGTCTTGGTGCGGTCGTAGACGATCGCCCGAGGCACCCCGCCGAAGTGCTCGAACGCCCGGCGATGGCAGGCGAAGAAGGTCTCCAGGTCCTGACTGGTGGTAAAGCAGCAGAACGGGTCGCGTGAATAGGACAAGGTCATGTGGAACGAGTAGACCTTCGGAATGCCGACATGCGCGAGGATCTGACCCTCGTCCCCCCAGTCCACTTGGGCCTGCGCGCCTGGGATCACCTCGAACCGGCGGTGCAGGAGCCCCAGCTCGTCCGGGGCGATACCCAGCTCGGCCGCGATCCTGGGACGGGCCTCCTGCAAATACAGCTTGACGCGCTGATAGTTGCCGGTGAACCCGTACTGCTCGACCAGCCGCTCGTGAATAACCGTGCCTTTCAGCAGCAGCTCTGAGCGCAGCCACGCATCGATCACCGGCGCCATCGCGGCGATCACCGGCGTGCGGGTCCCCTTGCGGCTGCTGCCTCGCGGCGGTCCTGGCCGCGCGTCGCTGGCCAGGTATTTGCGGACAGTCTGCCGGTGCAGCCCGGTCTCCCGCGCGATCGCAGAGATGCTCATCGCGCCGGACTCATACAAGCCACGGAAGCGACGCAGCTCCGCCCACCGCTCCTCGTCCAAGATCACCAGTGCCGTCCCTATACACACCCGCCAGGTCGCACGACAGCTTGACGATCACCAGCGCGTACCGACACCCCGACACGCTACAAAGTGGACACATTAACCCGTACGTGGCTGGTCACATGAGTCCGTACGCCGACAGTGGGTGAAATCCGAAGGTGTGTTTGTAGGTTGGTGCCGCGTGTTGTTTCTCGCTGTGGACAGTCTGCAGGGTGGCATCCAGGCGGATCACGACCGTCGCGCCGAGATCCCCACCGGCGATCCTGGCCGGCGGGATCCGGCCGTGCCGGGCCTTGATCAGCGTCCACACGTAGCGGCAGGTCTTCGCCCGAGCCGAGGCGATCTTCTTTAACCTGGCCGGCGTGACCTCGTCCAGGATCCGCCATGCGGTAGGCATCGAGGCCACCGGGCCCAGCAGTTCGCTCTGATCGCCCACGATGGCGATGTCGCTGATCGCCTCGCCACCATCGGCGATCATCACCGCGAGGTCGGTGACCACCTGGCCGCGATCATGTGTCGGCATGAATCCCTTGCGCCGCAACGCAGTCGACAACCCAGAGGTCAAACCAACCTTGGTAGCCAGCAGCCGCAGCGCCGCCGCCCCGACATGCGAAACCACACCGATCCCGCCCACCTCCACTGCCAACCCACGCGTCCACTCTGGCGTAGTATTCACCCGAAAAGTGCTCCCTGGACTGGTAGAACAAACGGCCTCTGAGCGTTATTCATGAGGGTTACCAGCCGAGTCGATAGAACTCGAGCGATGTGATGATCCGGATGATGTTGCATGCCGTCCGGGCTGCTCTCCCCGGCGAGCTCCGCCAACGACCAGGAGTTCTTGCGCTCCACACCAGACAGCAGCCCTAGTAGGTACTTCTGAGCACGGGCACGCGAATCGGCCTGCGCGAACCGGCCAGCTACCAGCGCGAACATGTCGTCAAACCCGGCCTGCCAGCGGGCGAAACCCTCGTCTACTACAGTCTCTGACGCGGCCACCGCGTCTTCCTCGAGTCCAATCACACCTCGAAGTTGATCACGCGGTGGCCGCACCCATGATCACGACCCCGCACCAAGATCACACTGTGCTGCTGTCGTATTAGCCCTGAGTATTCATGGCGATCTTGATTCGGGCGCCGTGTCGGAACAGGGAAAAGTGCTCCTGAGCTGGGAAGATGAGGTTGCTAATGCCTGTTCTTACCTATGAAGCTCTGGAGCACTTTCGACGTGGATGTTACTGGGTGGTCGCGGGATCTGGCGGTAGAAGTCGGTGGGCGTGGCGTGGTCAGTCATGCCGGGACCGCGGCGGTGCGGTTGCTGGCCGACCGCA
>NZ_JAJVCN010000003.1:0-992500 GCF_021390435.2 Kibdelosporangium philippinense
ATTCCAGCACACCGTGTCCACCATTCCAGCACACCGTGTCCACCATTCCAGCACACCGTGTCCACCATTCCAGCACACCGTGTCCACCATTCCAGCACACCGTGTCCACCATTCCAGCACACCGTGTCCACCATTCCAGCACACCGTGTTGACCGTTCCTGCAGGGTGTGTTGACCGTTCCAGCACACCGTGTCCACCGTTCCGGCATGCCGTGTTTGGCTTTGCTGCGTGGCTTGTTGACCTTCGGCGCGTCGGGATGCTGGGTCTAGCACCACTAAGTCTCCACCTCAGCCGTATGAAGTTCCTGCTTTGGCGCCGTGTTGGTTTCTGTGGCTGGCAACCTTCGCTTTCAATGATGAAGAACCAAAGACAAAGAGGTCCTCGCCGGACGGCAGACCACCAAGAGTGAAGGGGAAAGCCGCCCTCCCTCCCGTCCGGCCTGCCCGATGGGAACCATGGGCGTCAAGGGAGTCGGTATGGCCTGGGTGCCTGGCTGGTCGGCGTTGGCCGACCCTCTTGACACCCATGGTTTGCGGTGCACAGGCCAGACGGGAGGAAGGAGCACGAAGGAGGCTCTTGGCGCTGACGCGCCCGCCGTGTGGCGGCGGTGATCCGTATTGCTGCCGCTGTGGCCTGCTTTTTCGTGGGCGGATCACCGCCGCATCCGTGCCGTTGGCTTTCTTCTTGACCCGATGGTCATGGTCGCTAGCCCTGAGTATTCATGGCGATCTTGATTCGGGCGCCGTGTCGGAACAGGGAAAAGTGCTCCTGAGCTGGGAAGATGAGGTTGCTAATGCCTGTTCTTACCCATGAAGCTCTGGAGCACTTTCGACGTGGATGTTACTGGGTGGTCGCGGGATCTGGCGGTAGAAGTCGGTGGGCGTGGCGTGGTCAGTCATGCCGGGACCGCGGCGGTGCGGTTGCTGGCCGACCGCACCGGGTTGACGGAAGGCTTGTCGCGGGCGATGGCGCGGCGTGGGTTCATGCCGGTGCATGACCGTGGCCGGGTGTTCGCCGACACCGCGGTGTTGATCGCTGACGGCGGGCGGGTCCTGTCGGATCTGGCTGTCCTGCGCGATCAGGCCGAACTGTTCGGGCCGGTCGCCTCAGATCCGACGTTGTGGCGCACGTTGGACGCGGTCGGTCAGGTGCAGCGCAACAAGATCGCCCGTGTGCGTGCCCGGATCCGCGAGCATGTGTGGTCGTTGATCGAGCGACGGCACGGCCGGATTCCGCCGTCGCGGGTGGCCGACCGTGATCTGGGCACGACCGTGGTGGTCCGGTTGGATGGTTCGCTGGTGATCGCGCACTCGGACAAACAACTCGCCGCGGGAACCTACAAGGGCAGCTTCGGTCATCATCCGCTGCTGGCCATGTGTGACAACACCGGCGAATCGCTGGCCCTGTTGCTGCGCACAGGAAGCGCCGGATCCAACACGACAGCTGATCACCTCGAGGTCCTCGACGCCGCGATCGCCCAGATCCCGGCGAAACATCGAAGGAACCTTCTAGTCACCGTGGACGGCGCGGGCGCCTCCCACGGTCTCATCAAGTACATCACCGCGCTGAACGCCAAGCCAGGCAGGCAGGCGCACTACAGCGTCGGCTGGGAACTCGGTGCGCGGGAACGAGCCGCGATCGGCCGTGTCCCCGCGAAGGCATGGCAGGCAGTGCTCGATCACCACGGCGATCCTCGGCCGCTGGACAAAGCCGGCGTGGTGGAACTGACCGCGCTACTACGTCACCACCCCGACGGGGACCAACTGGAGAACTGGCCGGCCGATCTGCGGATCATCTGTCGTCGTGAGAAACCCCACCCCGGCGCACAGTTGTCCCTGTTCGAAGAAGCCGACGGCTGGCGCTACCAACTGGTGGCCACCAACACCCCGGGCAGCGGTTCGGGCGCCACCGTCCAGTTCCTGGAAGCCCGTCACCGCCCGCACGCCCGAGTCGAGGACCACGTCCGCTGCGGCAAGCAAACCGGCCTCGGTCACCTGCCCTCCACCAAGATCGAGATCAACCGGGCCTGGTGTCTGGCCGCCACCATCGCCATCGACCTGCTCGCCTGGCTGCGCCTGCTCTGCCTTGAGGGCACCCTCGCCAAAGCCGAACCCAAAACCCTGCGCTACCGGCTACTGCACACCGCCGCCCGCATCGTCCGCGGCCAACGCAAACGCAAGATCAAAATCCCGGAAACCTGGCCCTGGGCCGACCCTCTCGCCGCCTGCCTCCGGGCAGCGCTGGCCCTGCCACCACCAACTCGATGACCCCTGTCCCTGCCCCTCGACCTGAAAGGCCCGCCCCCCAACCCGGCGCCCAGCCAACACCGGCGGCCGGGCTCGAACCCTGACCATCACCACACAGCAACCAACTCAAGATCAACATCCGAACCGGCACAGGCGGACACGTCACCCACGTGAATGATCAAGGCTAGGGCTGCTGTCGTGGCCGCCAGGATCATCACAGCCGATGGGGACGTTTCGTCCACCACGAATCCTCCGGCTACAGATCTTGAAAGGCCAGGATTACGGCGGTTGTGGTTCGAGGTTCAGTCTGGTGTGGGCGAAGAACGCGTCGATCAGCCCGGGTCGGTACTGGATGCGTTTGAGTCGGTTCTTCACGATGGCGGTGAGCTGGTCGATGCCGTGCACGATGAGGTTTCCGAGGTTGCGTTTGACGTGGGACCACACGTGCTCGGTCGGGTTGAGGTCCGGGGCGTAGGGCGGGAGTTGGATCACGTGTAGCCAGTCGCGGGCCGCGACCAGTTTGCGCATCGCGTGACTGGTGTGCGTGTTGAGGTTGTCCCAGATCAACACGATCGGGGCGCCGAGCTGCTGGTGTGCGGCGTCCAGCAGGGCGGCGTAGTCGGTTTCGGCGAAGCTGCGCCGTTCCCCCTTGCGGCCGCGGTGGGTCCGGACACGGTAGATCAACCGGGGCCGGTGTCCGGGCCGGACGCATACCAGCCCGGCGACCGATACCCGGCCCGAACCCTTGCCCGACACCGGGATCTGTGGTGTCTGGCCCCGGCGGCCCCAGGTGCGGGCTTTCGGCGGGCGCAGCGTTTGCCCGGCCTCGTCCTCGAAACACAGCCAAGCACCTTGCTGCGCCGCTACCGTTTTCCCGCCGGCCATACCTCCCGCCGCCAGGTGGCGATCGCCTGCTCGTCGCGCTCGATCGCGCGGTGGGCGGGTACTTGTGGCGAGAACCCCATGCGGTGCAGCAGATACGACACCCCGCGCAGCGTGTAGCGGGTGTGAAACAGCCGGGCGATCAGATCGGCGACCCGAGCCAGGGTCCAGCGCTGATCCTCGCCGAACCCATGCACGGCTGGGCCTTGTTCCACAGCCTGGGCCAGCCTGTCCAGTCGTGGCTGGTCCAGCCGGCAGGACGATCCGCCCGGTCCCTTCGACGCCAGCCCTGCCTCACCCTCGGCACGCCATCGACGCCGCCAGGTATAGACCGCGTTGGTGGATACCCGCAGTCTGCGGGCGATCTCGGCGGCCGGCACGTCCTGGGCGAACCATTGGGCCGCCTGCAACCGGACAGCTTCGCGTGTGGCCCTGCCCCGCTCGGAAAGGCCACCTCCATCCGCGTACCTCATCCATCCCTGCGTAGATCATGAATCGATCAGGATCCGGGAGGACACGCCGCCCAAGGACAAGATCAACCCTGGCCTTTCATGATCTGTAATGCGCCGATACCGATCGTCGCTTGGAATGATCCTGTGAACAGGACCGAGGCTGCCTCTGGTGCTTCGGGCGCGGACTTGGCGAACCATGTTTGTGAGCAGACTGGGACTGCGCCGTACGCCACGCCCCAGATCATCAGCAGGGCCGCCGCTCCTATGTCCCAGGAACCTAATGCTGGCAGCAGTATTGTTGCTCCGGCGATCATTGCTGTGCTGGTGGTGAATGTTGGTCGTAGCCGGTGCGCGATCATTGCTCCCGCTGCGAAGTTGCCGATGACGCCTGCGGCGCCGTATGCCAGTAGGAGGAGTGTGATCATGCCTGCGTCTACCTGCGTCACTTGTTCGAGGAATGGACGGACGTAGGTGTAGGCACCAAAGTGGGCTAGGACAACGAGAAACGTCACCGACAGTGCTGTCCGGCTGCTTCCGAGTGCACCGCGTAGGACGCTGAGGCGGGTGACGTCGACTGGCGGTAGGGGCGGCAGGGCCACCATCAGGGCGACGAACACTCCGCCTGACAACACCGCCATGACAACGAATGCTGTCCTCCACCCCGTGAAGTCTCCGATGAACGTTCCCATTGGCACACCCAGTACAGAACCCAGTGGGACGGCGGCGAAGATCACCGAGGTGGCTCTGGGGACCGCTTCTGGTGGGACCAACCGGGCTGCTAGGCCTGCGCCGATTGACCAGAAACCGCCGATGGTGATTCCGACCAGCACTCGGGAGATCACCACGACCCAGTACGCCGGTGCCGCTGCCGCGAGGATGTTCGCCAGTGTCAGTAGGAGTACCAAGGCGCACAGCATCTTTCGGCGGTCTACCGCAGCTGTGGATACCGTGACCAGTGGTGCTGACACCGCCGCCAGGAGGCCGGGCATGGTCATTGTCAGGCCCGCTGTTCCTTCTGTAATGGAGAAGTCTGCTGCTATTGAGGTCAGGAGACAGATGGGGAGTATTTCTGTTGTGACTATCGTGAAGATTCCTGTCATCACCGCAAGGACCGCGAACACGCCATCTACTCCATCAGTCCACATCTCGGGTGGGCTGGCGGGTTTCCGACGACAACGTCACCTTCCACTCGGTAGGTTCTTCCTATGACCGATGTGTTGCGCTTGGCTCAGAGTCTCATCAAGCCTGTTGCTCAGGCTGTTATCTCTGATCGGCGGCAACGGGCTCATCGGTCGCTTTCGCTTTCCGAGCTTGTCAATGTCACCGTTCTCGATGACTTCAAGCGTCGTCGGTTGACGCGTGAGATTGAGGCTATGTGCGACTCCGTTGCTGAACGGTTGGAGGCGTTCTCGACAGGTGAATGGCGCGGGCTTGAGGATGCCGAGCGGGCGTTGGCTGTTGAGGGGGTTGTTGCGGCTTTTGCGGCGGCTGATCTCTCTGATGACGCCTTCTTCACGGTGGACGCTGATCCTGCGAAACTCAACCGGCTTCTACAGAAGAAGATGGGCAGGCCTCCTCTGCTGAGTGAGGCTGGGTTGGCTTTGTACAACCGGCTGCTTGCGGAGAGCTGCACTATTTACGTGCAGGTCGCCATTCATCTTGCGTCGTTCACTCCGCGTGGGGTTTCCGAATCGCTCACACGCATGTCTGAGTTGCGGCAACAGGTTGATCAGGTGATTGCGCGGCTACCTATGCGATCGCTTGACGCTCCGGCGGGCACTGATCAGGATGATGAGTTTGTTCAGCGGTACCTGAAGTACGTCATCAGCACGTTCGATCACGTTGAGCTCTTCGGGGTTCATACTCGCAACTTTCGGCCACAGACTGCGTTGAGCGTCGCGTATGTCAGCTTGACTGTCGCCGTCGACAACCGTCATGAGGGTGAAAATCTTCCTGAGACCAGCACTGTGCGGGTTGAGCAGGCGCTTGCTGGGGCTGATCGGACGTTGCTCACTGGCGAGGCTGGGTCCGGCAAGACCACGTTGATGCAGTGGCTGGCTATCACCGCTGCTCGCGGGCGGTTTGAGGCTGATCTTGCGAGGTGGAACGGGCTGGTTCCGTTCTTTGTCAGGCTTCGCGGTTATACGGGTAGCAGGATGCCGAATCCTGAGCAGTTCTTGGACAACTGTCCGTTCGGCTCGCTCATGCCGCCAGGTTGGGTGCATCGGGTGCTCACCGACGGGCAGGCTTTGCTGCTTGTCGACGGCGTGGATGAACTACCTGTGGCAGAACGCAACAGCGTTCGTTCTTGGTTACGGACTTTGCTGCAGACGTATCCGCAGAACAAGGTTGTGGTGACGGCGCGTCCAGGGGCCGCCGCGCCTGCTTGGCTTCAGCATGAGGGGTTTGCTCCTGCCGCACTGGAACGGATGAGTCCGCGGGATGTTCGCGAGTTGATCGCCTACTGGCACAAGGCCATTCGGAAGGCTGGGCATCTGCCGTGCGCGGAGAATGAACTTCCTGGTTACGAGCGGGCTCTCGTGGCGAAGCTGGAAACCAGCGCGCCGCTGCAGACACTCGCGACGAACCCGCTTCTCTGCTCACTGCTCTGCGCCCTCAACCTTGATCAGCACACCGCGCTTCCACCTGACCGGATGGGTATTTACGCCGCCACGCTGGACATGTTGCTCGAACGTCGGGACATTGAGCGGCGCATCGCCAGCGATGTCTCGCTCACCATCCGGAACAAGCTTCATCTGTTGCAGTACTTGGCTTGGCGGCTGTCTTTGAACAATCGGACCGAACTTACGAAGCAGGACGCCGTTCAGCGGATCACTGAACGGCTTGCGACCATGTCGATTCCGGTTGAGCAGGCTGGGTCTGTTGTGGACCATCTCGTGCAACGCAGTGGTGTGCTCAGGGAACCGGCTGTTGATCGGATCGACTTTGTTCACAGGAGCTTTCAGGAGTACCTGACCGCCAGCGAAGCTGCCGAGCATGGTGATGTCGGGCTGTTGATCGATCGCGCGCATCTGGATGCGTGGCGGGAAACCGTGATTCTCGCGGCTGGTCATGCCAACAAGCCCACGCGGCACGAGTTGCTGTCCGGCTTACTTGACCGCGCCGACGCGGAACCTCGGAATGCTCGTACGCTCAGGCTGCTCGCTGCCGCGTGCCTGGAGACGTCTGGTCCGCTCGATGTGGATCTGCGTTGGCGCATTGACGAGTGTCTGGCCAAGTTGGTTCCGCCCAAGCGATTCGCTGAGGCTCAGTCGCTCGCTTCGATCGGTCAGCCGTTGCTGAACCACTTGCCCGGCAGCATCTCCGGGATGACCAAGGCTCAGGCGAAGGCGCTGTTCGAGACGGTCGCGTTGATCGGCGGAGAACAGGCCCTTGACCTGTTGTCGACGTACGCCCGCTCTGCTCCGGGCGATCTGGAGCGGTTCTTGCTGGACAAATGCAGGTATTTCGATCCTGCCGCGTTTGGCGATCAGGTCGTTGTCCATCTCAGGGAATTCCTCGATGTGCCGTTCATCCTCGATGCCGCTCAGCTGGAAGCGTCTCGGCGGGTCGCGCTTGCCAAGATCGAGTATCTGGCTCTGCAAGGCGTGGCCGATTTGGCCATGCTTTCGGGGTCTGCCGCCGATCGACAACTTGTGGCTGTCAGGAAATCTGTCCGATCTGAGCCCGCTGGCACGACACGCGAAACTGACCAGCCTTGCCGTGTGGTCGGCGACCGCACTGACCGGGCTTGGGGTACTGGCCGAACTCCCCGCATTGACCATGCTGACCCTCGGCAGCAGCGGGTTCGAGGACATCGAGTTCGTTCGCTCAGCGCCCGGACTCACCTCGCTGCGGCTGCACGATCTGGATGCCGTCACGGACTTCAGCCCGCTGCGGACTCTGACAAGACTCAACCACCTCAGCATCGAAACTCCGAAAACGCTGACCTCATTCGAGTCAGTGCGGAACATTCCCACCTTGCTTCGGCTGACCCTTCGCGGGCATACGTCGCCACCTGGCGGTCTGCCTCAACTGGCAGCCGAGCTACCGCGCCTCATCACACTGAACCTTTTCGAAGCTGACTGGCTGACCGACCTTGAGCCCATCGGACGTTTCGAGCACCTGGACCGGCTGACCTTGCGGTCTGGCCGCCTATCGAGCATCGCTGCCGTTGAGCAGGTCCCCAACCTGCAGTTTTTTGACCTTGACTGCCCTCAGGTGGACGACATCTCGGTCATCGGCAAGCTCACGAAACTGAAAACCCTGTACCTCCGGGAGCCTGCGGCCAGGGTCGATCCCGTTGCGCTGTCAATGAAGGACACCACCGTGCATGTTCCGGACCGGCCGACCGCGCAGCGGTGGCGGCGGGTGCCCGGTCAGGCCGCGAAGATCAAGGTGATCGACGACTAGAACGTGTTACAGTTTTTCACATGATCCTTGATCGGTTTCGGGTTGACGGACTCGTCGCTGTGGTGACCGGGGCCGGGCGGGGAATCGGGGCCGCTACCGCCGTCGCACTGGCCGAGGCCGGGGCTGATGTAGTCATCTCGTCGCGCACCGCCGAGCAGCTCAAAGACGTCGCCCAACGAGTCGAAGCCGCTGGCAGGCGGGCCAAGGTCGTCGAGGCTGACCTGAGCGACCTTGATGCCGTCACGCAGTTGGCAACGGCCGCGAACGAGGAGTTCGGGCGGCTCGACATCGTCGTCAACAATGTCGGCGGGTCGATGCCAGGTCCGTTCATGCGGACCTCGCCCAAAGCCTTGAAGGACGCGTTCCATTTCAATGTGGCGACCGCGCACGCGTTGAACCTCGCAGCCGTTCCGATCATGCTGGCGAACGACGGCGGGTCGATCGTGAACATCTCGTCGGCCATGGCACGGTTGACTGGCCGGGGTTTCATCGCTTACGGCACCGCCAAGGCCGCGCTTTCGCACTACACCAGGCTTGCCGCCACGGACCTTTCGCCGAAGATCAGGGTCAATGGGATCTGCGTTGGGTCCGTTGCCACGTCGGCGCTGGATATCGTGCTGCAGAACCAGGAAATCAAGTCCAAGATGGAACAGGCCACCCCGTTGAAGGTCATCGGGGAGCCCGCGGACATCGCGGCGTCCGTGCTCTATCTGGTGAGTGGCACAGGGAAGTTCGTGACCGGCAAAGTGCTCGAAGTGGACGGTGGCATCGAGCGGCCGACGCTCGATCTCGGCTTGGAGGATCTGTGACGTATCGCGTTGTCGCGTGGAGCACCGGAAACGTTGGACGCCAAGCCATCGCGGGCATCGACGCCCGGCCCGACCTCGAACTCGCCGGGGTTTGGGTGTCCTCGGCCGAGAAGGTCGGCCGGGACGCCGGTGAGCTCGCTGGGCTTGGCCGGGAGCTGGGCGTCAAGGCCACCAATGACGCGGATGCCTTGCTGGCGTTGAAACCTGACTGTGTCGTGTACACCGCCATGGCTGACGACCGGTTGAGCGAAGCCATGGACGACCTGGCCAAGATCCTGCGTGCCGGGGTCAACGTGGTGTCCAGTTCGCCGGTGTTCCTGCAGTTCCCCGACGGTGTCGTGCCAGAGGAAGTCTCCGGCCCGATCAAAGCCGCGGCGCAGGAGGGCCAGGTTTCCCTGTGGGTCAACGGGATCGACCCCGGCTTCGCCAACGACACGCTCCCGCTGGCACTCACCGGGATCAGCGAACGGATCGACGAGGTCCGTTGCCAGGAAATCCTGGACTACTCGACGTACGACAACCACAAGGTCCTGTTCGAGATCATGGGCTTCGGCGCGAAACCCGGCGACACCCCGCTGCTGCTGCAGCCCGGCGTGCTCGAACTGGCCTGGGGCAGTGTTGTCCGGCAGATCGCCGCGGGCCTTGATGTCGAACTGGACGAGGTGACGGCCACGTTCGACACTGTGCCCGCGCCGGAAACGTTTGAAATCAAGTCCGGTGTGATCGAGGCAGGGACCGCCGCCGCCCTCCGGTTCGAGGTTTTCGGGAAAGTCAACGGCAAAGCGGTGTGCGTGCTCGAGCACATCACGCGGCTACGTTCGGACCTCGCGCCGGAGTGGCCGCAGCCAGTTGGACAGGGCAGCTATCGCGTCATTGTCACTGGTGAGCCGACTATGACCGTGGATCTGCAACTCCTGGCGACCGACGGCGACCACAACACCGCTGGCCTGAAAACCACCGCGATGCGGTTGGTGAACGCGATCCCCGCGGTCGTGACGGTCAAGCCAGGACTGCTGACTGTCCTTGACCTTCCGACGATCACCGGCCAAGGGCTTGTGGCACAGTGAGGACATGACTAGGGGGCATTGGTTAGTCGGATTAACGTCGACCTGCAGGCGATGAGGACCCGTGAGCCGAACGCGGTTCCGCCGCCGGGCGCCGCCTTCGGGTTCAGTGTCAAGGGCGGCTGCGTCACCGGCGCCGTCACGCCGGACGCGGTCAGCCTGAGCGCGACAGGACCGATCGCCGAAGTGGGCTGCAACTTGATGCCCTTCACGCACTGACCGAGGAACGTTTATGTCCTTCCCTCGCTGGATTGTCATCGGCGCGTTGGTGTCACTTGTCGCGGCATGCGGGCAGAACGCACTCGGCAAATCCGATGGACCGCCGACGTACCCACCGCAAAAGCCCAGTCTCCCAGCCGACATGCCGCTGAACCACGTGGACAACAACGCGTGGAAGGACCCGAAGGACATGACCGAGGACGACACGCGCGCTTGCGAGACCATCGCGGGCTGGCTACGTCCCAAGTTGGAAGCCTTGCACGCCAAGCAGGACTTCACGGTCGAGTCGACCCGCAAGGCCATCGCCGACTTCGGTTACCCGGACGCCGGTGTCTCCCAGCTGTACCCCCGGTACGACAACACCGGCACGCTCGTTACCCCGCCTGGTGTGATGTTCGGCTTCAGCATCCGCGGCGGCTGCATCAAGGGAGACGTCACGCCGCAGCGGGCCTTGGTGGTGGTCGAAGGCTCCATCGCGGACGCAGGCTGCATGCCGCCACCGCCGACTCACTGACCGAGGAACTTACGAGCGGCGTCCACCGCAGCCTCGGTGCAGCTGCACATCAACCACAGTAAAGCGACAAGCCCGGCACAAGTGCCGGGCTTGTCCACTTCGTTGGCTGTCTCAGTCCTTCTTTGGCTCCGAGGCCTCGGACTCGTCCTTCTCGTCGTCCTTGGCTTCCGGTGCCGCCGGGACCTTCGCGGTCTCTTCGTCCTTGGCCTCGTCGTCCTTCTCCGAGGCGTCCGAGGCGTCTGCGGCGTCAGAGCCCGAGGGATCCTTCTTGTCCGCGGCGTCCTTGTCGTCGGAGTCCTCGTCCACAGCGTCGTCGGAGGCTTCGATCGGGGACGGGTCCTGTGGCGTGCCGTCGCCGCGCAACAACGCTAGGTCTTCGCGTTCGCCCTTGCTGCGGGCCAGGATGAAGTACACGACCGCGCCGATGAACACCAGGATCGAGACCCAGACGTTGATCCGGACGCCGAACACGAGCGTGGCGTCGTCCGTCCGCATCAGCTCGATCCATGTCCGGCCAAGGGTGTAACCGGCGACGTACAAGGCGAACGCGCGGCCGTGGCCGAGGCGCATCTTTTTGTCGACGTACACGACCAGCAGCGCGACACCGAGGTTCCAGAGCAGCTCGTAGAGGAACGTCGGGTGCACGACGGCGATCGGTGTGTGGTCCACCGCGATGCCCGAGAGCTGGTCGGCGATGCCGGTCTCCGGGTTCACCCGCTGGTAGATCTCCAGGCCCCACGGCAGGGTCGTCGGACCGCCGTAGAGCTCCTGGTTGAAGTAGTTGCCGATCCGGCCGATCGCCTGCGCGACCACGATGCCGGGCGCGACCGCGTCGGCGAACACCGGCAGCGGGATGCCCTTGCGCTTGCAGCCGAGCCAGGCGCCGACGGCACCGAGCGCGATCGCGCCCCAGATGCCGAGGCCGCCGTTCCAGATGTACAGCGCTTCGATCGGGTTCTTGCCCTCGCCGAAGTACCGGTGGTAGTCGGTGATCACGTGGTACAACCGGCCACCGATCAGGCCGAACGGCACCGCGTACACCGCGATGTCGACCACTTCACCGGGGCGCCCGCCCCTGGCCTGCAGGCATTTCTCGCCCCACCAGATCGCCACGATGATTCCGATGATGATGAACAGCGCGTACGCGCGGATCGGGATCGGGCCGATTTCCCACACGCCCCGGTCGGGGCTGGGGATGTTCGCCAGGAAGACTGTCGCTCCGGTCACGAGGGCACACGTTAACGCCTTGCCTCACCCGGCCCGCATACCACCCTGCCGACTGGTTCGGTTAACCGGCCTGACCTGCGACGACGCGTGAACGCACACCTTGCGCCAATTCGCCTGCCAACGTACGAACCTCGTCGGTGCCCGAGGCGGCCTTGGCCACGAACGCCGAGCCCACGATCACCGCGTCGGCGTACGCCGCGATCTCCGCCGCCTGCGCGCCGGAGCGGACACCGAGACCCACACCGATCGGCAAGTCCGTGTGTACGCGGACGCGCTCAACCAGGTCCGGCGCAGCGTTGCTGACCGAGTCACGGGCGCCTGTCACGCCCATGACCGATGCGGCGTAGAGGAACCCGCTCGTCTTGGCGACCGTACGGACGATCCGTTCCTCCGTGGACGCGGGCGCGACCAGGAAGATCCGGTCAAGGCCGTGGGCCTCGGACGCGGCGATCCACTCGTCGGCCTCGTCGACGATCAGGTCCGGCGTGATGATGCCGAGTCCACCGGCCGCTGCGAGGTCACGGGCGAACGCGTCGACGCCGTAGCGGTACACCGGGTTCCAGTACGACATGACCACGGCGTGGCCACCGGCCGCCGAGACGCGCTCGACGACCGAGAAGATGTCCTTCACGCGGAATCCGCCGCGCAGCGCCTCTTCGGCGGCGTGCTGGATCGTCGGGCCGTCGATCACCGGGTCGGAGAACGGCAGGCCCACCTCGACGATGTCGCAGCCGGATTCGATCATGGCCGTGAGCAGGTCGGCCGAGCCGTCCACAGTGGGATACCCGGCGGGCAGGTAGCCGACGAGCGCGGCCCGGTTCTCCGCACGAGTGGCCGCGAAGAGCGTGTCCAAGCGACCCATCAGGAGTCCTTCCCCACAAGGCCGAAGTACTTGGCCGCGGTGTCCATGTCCTTGTCGCCCCGGCCGGACAGGCTGACCAGGATCACGCCGTCCGGCCCCAGCTCCTTGCCCAGCTTGAGGGCACCGGCCAGAGCGTGCGACGACTCGATCGCCGGGATGATGCCCTCGGTGCGCGACAGCAGCTGGAACGCGTCCATCGCCTCCGCGTCGGTCACCGGGTAGAACTCGGCGCGGCCGGAGTCCTTGAGGAACGAGTGCTCCGGGCCGACGCCCGGGTAGTCGAGGCCTGCGGAGATCGAGTACGCCTCGGTGATCTGGCCGTCCTCGTCCTGCAGCAGGTACGACCGCGAGCCGTGCAGCAGGCCTGGGCTGCCCTCGGACAGCGTGGCGCCGTGTTCACCGGACTCGACGCCGTGCCCACCCGGCTCAAGGCCGACCAGACGGACGTCCTTGTCGTCGATGAAGCCGTGGAAGATGCCGATCGCGTTGGACCCACCGCCGACACACGCGGCGACGGCGTCGGGCAGCCGCCCGGCCTTCTCCAGCATCTGCGCGCGGGCCTCGATGCCGATGACCCGGTGGAAGTTACGCACCATCAGCGGGAACGGGTGCGAGGCCGCGGCCGTGCCGAGCAGGTAGTGCGTGGTCTCCACATTGGTGACCCAGTCGCGCAGCGCCTCGTTGATGGCGTCCTTCAACGTCCGCGAGCCGGTCGTGACCGGGATGACCTCGGCGCCGAGCAGCCGCATCCTGGCGACGTTCAGCGCCTGGCGCTCGGTGTCGACCTCGCCCATGTAGACCACGCAGTCGAGGTCGAGCAGGGCGCACGCGGTGGCCGTTGCCACGCCGTGCTGACCGGCCCCGGTCTCGGCGATGACCCGCTTCTTGCCCATCCGCTTGGTGAGCAGCGCCTGGCCAAGCACGTTGTTGATCTTGTGAGAGCCGGTGTGGTTGAGGTCTTCGCGCTTGAGCCAGATCTGCGCGCCACCGGCGTGCTCGGCGAAGCGCGGCGCCTCGGTCAGCATCGACGGACGGCCCGCGTAGTCACGCAGCAGGCGCAGCAGCTCGTTGACGAAGTCGGGGTCGAGCCGAGCCTTGTCGTACTCGGCCGCCAGCTCTTCCAGTGCCGGGACCAGGGCTTCCGGGATGAACCGGCCGCCGAAGGCCCCGAAGTAACCGCGCTCGTCCGGGTCGTGCGAGTCGTGCTCGTGCCCGGTCTTCTCATCGCTCATCGGGACGGCCTCGGGCATGCGGGGTGCGAACCGGCGGTGACCAGCTTGGTCAGCGCCGCCTTGGGATCGCCGCTGGCCACAAGTCCCTCGCCGACCAGGATCGCGTCGGCACCGGCACCGGCGTACGCCATCAGGTCGCCGGGACCGCGGACACCGGACTCGGCGATCTTGATCGTCTCGAACGGCAACCCCGGGGCTATCCGGGTGAAGACCTCACGGTCGACCTCGAGCGTGTGCAGGTTGCGGGCGTTCACGCCGATCACCGACGCACCGGCCTCAAGGGCACGGTCGGCTTCCTCGGCCGAGTGCACCTCGACAAGGGCCGTCATCCCGAGCGACTCGACCCGGTCGAGCAGACCAACCAACGTGTTCTGCTCCAACGCGGCCACGATCAGCAGCACGAGGTCCGCGCCATGCAGCCGCGCCTCGTGCACCTGGTACGGGCTGACTACGAAGTCCTTGCGCAGCAACGGAACACTCACCGCAGCGCGGACCGCGTCGAAGTCAGCCAGCGATCCCCCGAAGCGCCGCTGCTCGGTCAGCACGCTGATCACCCGCGCGCCGGCCTCTTCGTAGTCCTTCGCCAGCACAGCCGGATCCGGGATGTCAGCCAGGTCACCCTTGGACGGACTGCGCCGCTTGACCTCCGCGATCACACCGACATCCGTGGAGCGCAGCGCGCTTCGCGCGTCCTTGGCCGGCGGCACCTTCGCCGCCTGCTCCTTGAGGACTTCGAATGGAAGCCTTGCTTCGCGGGCCGCGAGATCCTCGCGCACACCGTCGATTATCGACTCGAGAACGCTCACGCGTTTGCCCCTTCCCGCCGCACTGATGCTAACCCCGCGCCATTTCGCGGCAGGACGCCGGGTCGGCCGTGCACAGTAAGCATGCGCCTGGCGACGCAACGATTGCGCGACGGGTCATACGGTCGGGTCCTTTCCCTCGGACAGGGCGTTCCAGAGCTCTTTCTCGCCTTCCGGCTCCTTCTCGGCGCCGGGGCGGTCGTACTTCGCACCAAGCCTTGGCATCTTGTGGCCGTAACGCACAAGCAGCACCCCGGCGACGACGACCGCGAGCCCGGCGAGCAACGCCACGCCACGGCCCCACAACACTTGTCCGGCCGCGAAGGCGCCGTTGGCAGCGAGCCAACAAGCCGTGAAACCGGTCAGCGCCAACAACACCCCGACGATCCGGCGGGGCAGTCCGCTGGTCGCCAGCACACCGGCGATTCCGGCCAAGTAGATCAGCGCCAACGGGATCAAGGCGCTCACCTGTTCGGAACCTGTCAGTTCAGCGGACCAATTCAGCCGCGACGAACCCCACAGCCCGGCTGAGGCGGCCAGCAGCAGGACCACCACGATCCATAGTGGACGCCGCTCGGCCATCGGATCCCGCGCAGCCATGGGACCTTGCTCAGCCATCGGATGCCGACCTGATCGTCTCGGCCATGGCGATCGCGGCAAGCACCGCGCCAGCCTTGTTCTGGCACTCGTCGTCCTCGGCGCCAGGGTTCGAGTCGGCCACGATTCCCGCGCCAGCCTGCACGTACGCCACGCCTGCCTGCATCAACGCGGTCCGGATGGCGATCGCGGTGTCCGCGTTGCCCGCGAAGTCGAGGTAGCCGACCACGCCGCCGTACAGGCCTCGCCTTGTCGGTTCGAGCTCCTCGATCAGCTCCATCGCACGGGGTTTCGGCGCACCGGACAGCGTTCCGGCGGGGAAACACGCCGTCACGGCGTCGAAAGCGGTCTTTCCCTCGGCGAGCTTGCCGGTGACCGTCGACACGATGTGCATCACGTGGCTGTAGCGCTCGACCCGGAAGAAGTCGACGACGTGCACGGATCCGGGCTCGCAGACCCGGCCGAGGTCGTTGCGGCCGAGGTCGACGAGCATCACGTGCTCGGCGCGTTCCTTCTCGTCGGACAGCAGGTCCTTTTCCAGGATGGCGTCTTCGTCCGCGTCCACACCACGCCAGCGGGTACCGGCGATCGGGTGCGTGGTCGCGATCCCGTCCCTGACCGTGACCAGGGATTCGGGGCTGGACCCGACGATGTCGAAGCCGTCCAGCCGCAGCAGGTACATGTACGGGCTCGGGTTGGTGGTCCGCAGGATTCGGTACACGTCCAGCGCGTCGGCCTGCGTCTGCATCTCGAACCGTTGGGACACCACGATCTGGAAGGCCTCACCGGCCCGGATCGCTTCCTTGGCCGTCTCGACCGCGGCACCGAACTCAGCACGGCTGCGACGGCGGGTGAACTGCGGTTTGGGCCGCTCGAACACCATCGCGGTCGGCGGTGCCGTCGTCCACAGGTCCTCGGTCATCCTGCCGAGCCGTGCGACCGCGTCGTTGTACGCCTCGTCCACCCGCTCCGGGGTGTTGTCCCAGTTCACGGCGTTGGCGATGAGCGTGATCGTGCCTTCGTGGTGGTCGAGAGCGGCCAGGTCGGTCGCCATCATCATCACCAGCTCGGGGATCCCGAGGTCGTCTTCGGCCAGCTCAGGTAGTCGTTCAAGGCGCCGGACGGTGTCGTAGCCGATGTAGCCGACCATTCCGCCGGTCAGCGGCGGCAGGCCAGGCAGCGGCTCGGTGTGCAGCAGCCGGAACGTCTCCCGCAGGGCCTCAAGCGGGTCGCCGTTGCCGTGCAGGTCGTCCGGCACCTTGCCGGACCACGTGGCCTTGCCGTCCTTGGAGGTCAGCGACGCGGCACAGCGGGCGCCGACGAAGGACCATCGTGACCAGGACCGGCCGTTCTCCGCCGACTCGAACAGGAAGGTCCCGGTCCGGTCGCCGGCGAGCTTGCGGTAGACGCCGACGGGGGTCTCGGCGTCCGCGAGCAGCTTGCGGGTGACCGGGATCACCCTGCGTTCGCGGGCGAGAGCGTGGAACTCCTCACGGGTGGGGCTGATCGCGCCCATCCCGGTGTGCACGGGCAGGTCGGATCCGATCACGCTGGCCATGCCGGCCATTCTGCCGGGACACCACGACAACGCACGACCGGGTTGAGCGGCAGGTTAAAGTACCCAGTCGGACAAAATTCACCGCATGTTGAAAAGTTCGCCGTGGCGAGTGATGATGGTGACGTGACAACAAGCGCGGAACAAGAAGGCAAGCGCCGCGGGCGGCGGCCCGCCGGTGCCGACACCAAGAACGCCCTGATCGAAGCAGCAAGAGCGGTCTTCACCGAACAAGGCTACGAGGGCGCGACGGTCCGCGCGATCGCGAAACGGGCGGGCGTCGACCCTGCCATGGTCAACCACTGGTTCGGCGGAAAGGAAGGCCTGTTCGCCCAGTCGGTGCTGCAACTGCCGGTCGATCCGGCGGAGATCGCGAACGAGATCGCCAGCGGCGACGTCAACACCCTCGGCGACCGGGTCGTCCGGCGTTTTCTGACCGTCTGGGACAGCACCGGCGGCGGCCAGTTCGCGGCTCTCGTGCGTAGCGTCGCTGGCCACGAGATGGCCGTGCACGGGCTGCGGGAAATCTTTCTCAAGCAGATTTTCGCGCGGGTGGCCGCGAAGACCGGAGCCGACAACGCGATGTTCCGGGCCACTCTGGTGGCCAGCCAGCTGATCGGGATGGGCATGGTTCGGTACGTCGCCAAGTTCGAACCGTTGGCAAGCAACGACATCGAGACCTTGGCCGCCGCGGTCGGGCCGACCGTGCAGCGCTACTTCACTGGCGAGATCGCTTCGCCTAGTTGAGGTGGGCCGAGCGGGCCGCGGTCCTGAGCGGCGCGAGAATCCGGGCCACCGGGGACAGTTCGACGACCTCACGCCTGCAGTCCACGCAGACCTCGACGTGGTCGTGAAAGTCCTTGTTCTCCCGCACAGTCAGCACTCCGAGCACATATCCGCCTGCCGTGACTGTGTACGAGCATGTCGACGTCATCGTGTCTCCTTAAGAGGGAAGGGCGAGCGGAGGCCCGGGGGGTGTGACCGCCGCCCGCCCCTGGGGAGTGGCGTCTGCTGGGAGCAAATGTCGCCACTCGCGCCGCGGTCAGTTCTCTGGGCGCGCTGACGGCGGCGTGCCTTTGTCCTTGCCTGGCTGCTCGTCGTTCCCACGTTCCCCAGGTTGCGCCGGGCTGTTGCCGTGCTCCCCCGGTTGCGTCGGCTTGCCTGGCTCGGTTGGCTTGTGCTCGTTGGTCTTCTGTTCGTTTGGCTGCTGCACGGTTGCGCAGAACCCTGGCACCTTGTCCCGGCCGCCAGCGGCGTCGATCAGCGCGCCGAAAGCCGGATTCTCAAGGCGTTTGCCGTGTTCGGCCGCCGGTCCCGCGCTGTAGGCCTGGCAAAGACCGTGCAGCGAAGGCGACGGGTTGTTCGCGTTGTTGTCCTTATCGGACTTGTCGCTGCCCGGCTTAAGGCTGTTATCCGGCTTGTTCGGCAAGTTCTTGTCAGGGTTTTCACCTGGCGCGGTGGTGGAACCGCTGGTCGTGGCAGGCACAACCGGGCTGTCCTGTGAAGGCAGGTTTCCTGTCGCAGCAGCGAAAGCGACGCCGCCAGCGGCCATCGCGCCAATGGCGACGGCTGCCGCCTTCACCGTGACAAGCTTGGTAAGTCTGTGCATCGACCATCTCCGAGGCTGTGTGGTTTCGGCGAGACGAGCCGTTCGAAACGCGGCCACCGCGGCCTCCTCGCCAGCGAGTTCGCTGGCATGGGCCGGTGCGGACGCGTCGGCGAGCAACTGCTCCAACGCCTGGTCCGGCGTACCGCCAAGCCCCTGCTGCCGGGCGGTACGCCGGTCCACCCGGCGGAAACGTCTCGTGCTCATCTCGGATACCTCAGCGTCGTGGTCGTCAAAAGTGTCACTCTGCCTGGTCAGCGGCCTGTTCGAGGAGCTCGGCCAGCTTGCGCAGACCTCGGTAGGCCGACGTGCGCACGGCGCCTGGCCGCTTGCCGAGCACCTTGCCGGAAGCCTTCGCGTCGAGCCCGACGACCACGCGTAACAGGACCGCTTCGGCCTGGTCCTGCGGCAGTTTCGCGATCATCGCCAGTGCGGCGCCGGTGGCCAGTGAGTCCACAGCGGACTCCGCGGTGTCCGTTGTGGCCGGGCGATCGACGACTTCCTCGACCGGTTCGACCGGGCGTCTGCGTTGGCTCCGAAGGTGATCCATTGCCCGGTTACGCGCGATCGTTGTTGCCCAGCCACGGAAACCGTCCGCATCACCACGAAAAGACGGCAGGTCACGCGCGATTTGCAGCCATGCATCGGAAGCAACGTCCTCGGCATCCTGCCCGACCAATACCCGCAGGTAACGCAACAATGCGGGTTGGACGGATCGGTACACCACCCGGAACGCGTTCTCGTTGCCGCCCTTGGCCTGCGTGATGGCCGTGGCCAGCGCGGCATCCGGTGCTGCGTCTACTGTGGACTCAATTCGCCTTATCGGCCGGTCACCGAAAGCCGCCGCAGTCTGCACGCGCGACATCTTGAGCCATCCCGGCGCCGAAAGAAAGCCCTACGGGTCAAAGAACTCAGTCGGTCAACAACACGTCAGCGTCGAAACACGTGTGGTCACCGGTGTGACACGCTGCACCTTCCTGGTCGACGATCAGCAGCACGGTGTCGCCGTCACAGTCAAGCCGGACTTCATGTACGTGCTGAATGTGACCGGAAGTCTCGCCCTTGACCCAGAGTCGCTGACGGCTGCGCGAGAAGTACGTGCCCTTGCGCGTCGTGAGAGTGAGATCGAGCGCCTCGTCGTTCATCCACGCGACCATCAGCACCTCGCCGGTGCCGCGTTGCTGGGCGACCGCGCACACCAGCCCGTCGGAGTTGCGCTTGAGACGTGCGGCGATCTTCGGGTCGAGGCTCATTTCGGCTCCAGGTAGTGCCGTGCGGGCTCGGTGTTGACCAGCACGGCGGTGAAGAGATATCCGGCGGTGAACAGGCCGGACACCACGCGCACCCACCAAGGTGGCATATCGGACAACGCGATCAGCAGGTGGATGAGGGCAAGCAAACTGGTCACGACCATCGCCGCGATGCGGGCGAAACGCAGCCGCAAGATCAGGCCGACACACACGGCCACGGCCACAATGCCCGCGCCGACAGGCAAGCGCAGGTTGCTCGAATCCCACGCCATGGCCACGATCACGAACAACACGGCGCCGAGACCGATCACGCCAAGCGAGATCTTGATCTCGGCGGGCGTGGTCACCGGATCTCGATTCCCGAGGCCCGCATGGCGTCCTTGACCTCACCGATCCGCAACTGTCCGAAGTGGAAGACACTGGCGGCGAGCACGGCGTCCGCACCGGCCTCGACCGCGGGCGCGAAATGCTCGACGGCACCGGCGCCGCCACTGGCGATCAGCGGCACGTCGACGACCGCGCGCACCCGCTTGATCAACTCGATGTCGAACCCGGCCTTGGTGCCGTCCGCGTCCATCGAGTTCAGCAGGATCTCGCCGACCCCGAGCTCCTGGCCCCGCGCGGCCCACTCGATCGCGTCGATGTCGGTGCCGCGCTTGCCGCCGTGGGTCGTGACCTCGAAGCCGTCGCCTTTTCGCCGCGCGTCCACGGACAGCACGATGCACTGTGCGCCGAACCACTGAGACGCCTCTTTCAGCAGCTCAGGGCGCAGAATGGCGGCGGTGTTGATGCTGACCTTGTCCGCGCCCGCCCGCAGCAGCTTGTCGATGTCCTCGACCGCGCGCACGCCGCCGCCGACCGTCAATGGGATGAAGACCTGCTCGGCTGTGCGCCTGACCACGTCGAACGTGGTTTCCCGGTCCGAAGAGGACGCCGTGACATCCAGGAAGGTCAGCTCGTCCGCGCCTTCCGCGTCGTACGCGGCGGCCAGCTCGACCGGGTCACCGGCATCCACCAGGTCCGTGAAGTTGACGCCCTTGACCACTCGACCAGCATCGACGTCAAGACAGGGGATCACACGCACCGCGACAGCCATGCGCAAAGCCTACGTGGACGTGACCGCGTAACAGATGGTGGCGTCGCTGCCCCGCAACAGCCTGCTGCCGTAGATCACGAACACTCCGCTGAGGCCGTACTTGCGGACCATCACCTTGCGCAGCCGCGCGGTCTCGGCCGCGTCGAGTTCGCGTGCCACGCCCGTGATGGGCTCGCTCTTCGGCTTGCCGCGGATGTCGGCCTCGCCGATCTCCACGTTCGGGTTGCGGCGCAAACGTTTCACCTTGCCGACGTCGACCCGGGTCCAGAAGATCAACTCGTCCCCGTCGCGCGCGCACCACACGACGGTCGGCACCTTCCGCCCGTCCTTGCGGAAGGTCGTGACCAGCACGTACTGGGCGTCGGCCAGCCTGGCCAGCTCGGCATTCATGCTCAGACCGGCTGCAGCGGCTGGTGGGGCTGGGCAGGCAGCTCGACCCGGATCTGATCGCCGGTGTGAACGATCCCGCCGATGAGCACGACCGACATGATCCCGGCCTTGCGGATCACGTTGCCCGCGTCGTCCTTGCCGAGGACCTGCTTGAGCAGCCCGGTGGCGAAGTTGTCGATCTGCGCGCACGGGTTGCGCAGGCCGGTCACCTCGACGACGGCTTCGGCGCCGAGGTGCAGCAGGGTGCCGGTGGGCAGGCCGAGCAGGTCGATGCCGCTCGTGGTCACGTTCTCGCCGATCTGGCCGGGCCCGACCGTGAACCCGGCTGCCCGGAAGTCGTCGAACAGCTCCTGGTGGATGAGGTGGACCTGCCGAAGGTTCGGCTGGCTCGGATCACGCCGCACCCTTGATCGGTGTTTCACGGTCACGCCTTGGTGGATGTCATCTTCCACGCCGAGCCCGGCGAGCAACGTGATGCTGTCCACGGTGGGTTTGGTGAACGTGTACTCCTCGCTGCGGCTCACGGCCGCCACTACCCCAGACATGATTACGACTGTACTTCGGCAGCACGCGGCTCCCGTACGCCTTTTGTCGCCACCACGAACACGGGCACAAGCAGCGCCACGACGACCCACGGGAACGACTGGGGTCCGAAGGAGTCGAGGAAGACACCGCCAACAATGCCGCCACCGGCCATCGAGCCGTTCCATGACGTCACGAGCATGGCCTGGGCGGTGTCACCGCCGTGTGCGATCGCGGTCTGCAGCAACGTCGGGATGCCTCCCCAGCCCAACCCCCAGAGCACTGCGGCGACGTACGGACTTCCAGTCAGGCCAGCGGCGGCAACAGCGACGAGAACCGTGCTCACGATCAGCAGGATTCTCAGGTGTCGGTCGATGTACACGCCGACGATCCAGATGCCCGCCATTGAGGCGGCCCCAAGCAGCAACAGCACGAGGTCCACGTCACCGCCCGCGTAGTTCAGGAAGGGCGCGATGTAGGTGTAGAGCACGTTGTGCGCCAAGACAAACGCGATCACTACAAACAAACCCGCCACGACACCAGGGATCCTGAGCGTCTGCCCGAACGAAACCCGCTCCCCTGTTTGCTGTCCGGGATAGTCGGGCACCATCGCGGCGATCCAGACGATCAGCACGACCGCGAGTGCTGAGACAACAGCGAACGTCACCCGCCACCCGACGAGCCCGCCAAGGAACGTGCCTGCGGGAATGCCGAGGGAAAGCGCGATCGGGATACCGGCCATGACGATCGCCATCGCCTTGCCCTGCAACCCTTCCGGCGCCATCCGCCGGGCGTATCCGGCCAGCAGCGACCACACGACGCCAGCGGCTACTCCAGCGACGAACCTCCCACCCATGGTCAGGACGTAGCTCGACGAGACCACAGTGACCGTGTTGGCCACCGCGAATCCGACAATGGCTACCAGTAACAGCTTCTTACGCCGCCACCTCGACGTGACAGCTGACAAAGGGATCGCCGCGATGGCGGTTGCCAGGGCGTAGATCGTCACCGATTGCCCCATCGCGGACTCGCTCACGCGCAGATCGGCGCTCATCCCGGTGAGCAGCCCAGCGGGCAGGGCTTCGGTGAGTATCGTGATAAAAGCGGCTGTGGCCAGGGCAATGAGCGCTCGCAGCGGCAGTTTCCGGTCCATGTCCGGTATGCTCAAACCTTGACATCGATGTGAAGGTCAAGGCGGCGTGAGGGGGACCACAGATGCGGATCGGCGAGCTTGCTGACCGGACCGGAACACCGCCGAGGTTACTGCGCTACTACGAGGAACAAGGCCTGATCAAAGCCAACCGCCTGGCCAACGGCTACCGTGACTACGAAGAGGCCTATGTGGACAGAGTGCTGCAGATCCGCGGCCTGCTCGACACCGGGTTGCCGACGCGGATCATCAAGCAGATCCTGCCGTGCCTGAACAATCCCCGCGAGATCCACTTCGATGACGCGACCCCGGAAACACTGGAATTGCTTGCCGCCGAACGTGACCGGATGACCGCCCGGATCTCGTGCCTGACCCGCAACCGCGACGCGATCGCCGAGTACTTGAGGGCGGTCGCTACCTCACAGCGCGCGACCTGAACTGGCTTCAATGCCGCGAAGGCCACCCTCGCGGCGTTAGACGCGCGAGGGCCTCCCTTGACGCGTTAGAGGCCAATGCCAGGAACCTAAGACTGGGCTCTGGTCGAGACTTGACCGGACTCAGGCTGTTGACCTGTGAATATCATGCGCCTGGTGTGGGTCGTCGGGCGCTGGGACCAGCCGTTCGGGCGGGGTTGCGGGGATTGCGTGGTTCCCGGGGTTGCGAGGGCCGAGTTAGGTGCGTTGAGTCCAATCAAGGCGGCCTTCACGGCGTTGTATCCCGCGTTTCACGTCCATCGTCAACTTAGAGTTGACGTTTTCCGGATCGTCAACCTACAGTTGACGCATGACGAACACGCCAACCCTCGGTGACCTGATCAACGCGGTGGAGCAACTGCACACCGAGCCCCTGAAACAACTGACCGACGCGGTGCTCATCGCACAGCACCTCAACGAAGTGGCCGACCACCTGATCGGCCACTTCGTTGACCGCGCAAGACATTCCGGCGCCTCGTGGACCGAGATCGGGCAGAGCATGGGCGTGACGAAGCAGGCCGCTCAGAAACGGTTCACTTCCAACGCCCCCGAGCAGCTGGATGTCTCCCAGTTCGCCCGGTTCACCGACAAGGCCCGCATCACGATCGTGGCCTCGGAGAAGGAAGCCGAGCGCCTCAAGCACGCCGAGATCACCCCTGGCCACATCCTGCTCGGCCTGTTCGCTCCGCCGGACGCCTTGGCCATCAGGGCTCTCACGTCACTCGGTGGGAAACCAGAGACCATCATCGCCGCAGTGACCCCGAAACTAGGCCCGGCCGTCGAGAATCCGCCGAGCCCGCACACCCCGTTCTCCGGTCAGTCCAAGAAGGTTCTCGAACTGACCGTGCGGGAAGCCCTTCGGCTCGGCCACAACTATGTTGGCACCGAACACATCCTGCTCGGCCTCGTGGCACTGGACGACACCGTCATCAAGGACACGTTCAGCGAGTCAGGAGTACCGGTCGACCGGATCGAGGCCGCGGTCGTCAGCGTGTTGCCGCCAGAGCCTCAGGCAACGTGAAAGCGCCCGCGTACAACGCTTTTCCGATGATCACACCCTCGACGCCATCGGCTTCGAGAGTGGCCAAGGCGCGCAGGTCGTCCACACTGGACACACCACCGGATGCGACGATCGGCGCGTCGGTCCTTGCGCAGATCTCGCCGAGCAGGTCGAGGTTCGGACCCTTCAGCGTGCCGTCCTTGCTGACATCGGTGACCACGTAACGGCAGCAGCCGTCGCGGTCCAACCGGTCGAGCACGTCCCAGAGGTCGCCGCCGTCCTTGGTCCAGCCGCGGGTCTTGAGCCGGTGGCCTTCCTCAGTGATCCGCACATCAAGGCCAACCGCGATCTTGTCGCCGTACTCGGCGATCGCCTTCGCGCACCACTCCGGGTCCTCGAGGGCCGCGGTGCCAAGGTTCACCCGGCGGCAGCCAGTCGCCAGCGCGGCCTTCAGTGACTCGTCATCCCTGATCCCACCGGACAGTTCGACCTGGATGCCGAGCTCACCGACGACACGAGCAACGAGACCCCGGTTGGAGCCGCGGCCGAACGCGGCGTCGAGGTCGACGAGATGGATCCACTCGGCGCCGTCACGTTGCCAGGCCAGAGCGGCCTCCAGCGGGTCACCGTACGCGGTCTCGGTGCCAGCCTCGCCCTGGACAAGGCGCACGGCCTTGCCATCGGCCACATCAACGGCTGGGAGCAACGTCAGAGTCACGGCGGAGACTCTACTTGGCGTAGCGGCTACACTTGGCGTAGCGGCTACCCCCGAGGCTGCGTCGCCGACCGGCGAACAAGAATTTGTTGCGTGTGAATTTTAACCGCTAGCCAAACTCATGTTCGACACGCCATGATGGTAAACGTATGCGCAACGTAACCAGGGGTGGAGATTAATGCGTTTACCCGTTTCTCTTAGTCCTTCCAGAGTATTGACAGCCGCTGTTGTGTCAGCGGCCGCGGCTGTCACTTTCGTCGCACCGACGGCTTTTGCCCAGACTGGAACTGTTCAACGCGTTTCCGACGCAATTCCCGACAGCTACATCGTCGTACTGAAGGATCGCCAGGCCAACATCGCAAGCGCGCTTACCGCAAGGTACGGGGGCAACGTCACGTCGACGTGGAGCGCTGCGCTGAACGGATTCGCGGCGAAAATGACCGCCAAGGAGGCGGCCAGTCTTGCCGCCGATCCGAGCGTTTCCTACGTTCAGGAAAATGGGTGGGTAACAAAGCAGGACTCGCAGTCGAACCCGCCATCATGGGGCCTCGACCGGGTTGACCAGCGGCAGGTCGGACGCGACGGAAGGTACGTATTCGACGGATCAGCTTCGAATGTCACGGCCTATGTACTCGACAGCGGAATCAGGATTTCTCACGCCACATTCGGCGGCCGTGCGCGCTGGGGTGTGAACACGGTTGGCGACGGCATCGACACCGACTGCAATGGGCACGGCACGCACGTCGCCGGAACCATCGGGGGCGCGGAGTTCGGTGTGGCCAAGAGCGTCAACCTGGTCGCAGTGAAGGTACTGGGCTGCAACGGCCGCGGTACGTTTGCAGGCATCATCTCCGGCATCGACTGGGTGACGCGCAACGCCGCACGGCCAGCCGTCGCCAACATGAGCCTCGGCGGCGACCCGAACCCCGCGGCAGACGAGGCTGTTCGTAACTCGATCGCGTCGGGCATCACGTACGCCATCGCATCGGGTAACGCCAGCGCGAACGCGTGCAACGTCTCCCCTGCTCGGGTCGCCGAGGCGATCACGGTCAACGCGACAGACGCCAACGACCGCAGGGCCGATTTCTCCAACTGGGGTTCGTGCACCGACATCTTCGCGCCGGGCGTGGACATCGTGTCGTCCTTCCACACGTCGGACAATGCGACGGCCACCGGGGAAGGCACTTCGATGGCCAGCCCACACGTAGCGGGCGCCGCAGCACTGTGGTTGGCCGAACATCCTTACGACACACCGCAGCAGGTGACCAACGCGATTCTGACTGACGCGACACGGGACAGGGTCGGCGACACGGTTGGTTCACCAAACCTGTTGGTACACACCCGTATCCCCAATGGCGTCACGGATCACGACGCGGACTACAACAACGACAACCGTGACGACATCGCGATGAACGGCGCCCAGAACTGGAGCACCGTCCCCATCGCGGCCTCGGACGGCAACGGCGGATTCAACGTCACCAACTCGCCCGTGTCGAACTTCGCGGGCTGGGCAGGGTCGCCGGGTGTGTACTTCCTCCCGGGTGACTTCAACGGTGACGGCCGGACTGACCAGGCGATGACCGGCGTGAAGGGCTGGAGCACGATCCCCATCGCGTTCTCCAACGGCAACGGCACGTTCAACGTCACCAACAACAGCGTGCCGAACTTCCCGGACTGGGCGACAACCCCAGGTGCGAAGATCGTCACCGGTGACTTCAACGCGGACGGCCGGACGGACATCGCGATGACCGGCGGCTACGGCTGGAGCACGATTCCCATCGCGTTCTCCACCGGTAACGGCGGATTCAACGTCACCAACAACAGCGCGCCGGGCTTCACGGACTGGGCACGCAGCGGAAACGTGAAGGTCGTCGCGAAGGACTTCAACGGGGACAAGCGGGCCGACCTGTCCATGACCGGCGTGGGCGGCTGGAGCACGATCCCGATCGCGTTCTCCAACGGCTCCGGCGGATTCAACGTCACCAACAACAGCGTGCCCGACTTCCCGGGCTTGGCCGCGACACCGAACGCGAAGCTGCTCCCCGGCGACTACAACGCCGACGGCCGGACCGACTATTCGCTCACCGGAGTGAAGGGCTGGAGCACGATCCCGATCGCGTTCTCGACCGGAACCGGCGCGTTCAATGTCACCAACACGAGCGCATCCGATTTTGCGAACTTGGCAACCACCCCAGGCGTGAAGATCATCGCCCGGGACCTGGGAGGTACCGCAGCTGGCACGGACATCGTGCTGACCGGCGGCGCCGGCTGGGGCACGATCCCAGTGGCCTTCTCGGAAGGAACCGGCACGTTCACCTTCACCAACGCGAGCGTGTCGGGCTTCCCGGCCTTCGCGTCGGCACCCGGCGCCGAGGTCGTCGCGCGGGACTTCAACGGCGACAACCGCGTTGACCTGGCAGTGACCGCCGCGAACGGCTTGACCAGCATCCCGGTGGCGTTCTCGAACGGTGACGGCACATTCAACGAGACCAACAACAATGTGCCGAACTTCCCGGACTGGGCGACGACACCGGGAGCACTGGTCCTATAGGGACTTGAGCCAGTTCTGAAGTAGATGCGCGCCGGCGTCGCCGGACTTCTCTGGGTGGAACTGCGTCGCGGACAACGCGGTGTTCTCCACGGCGGCGACGAAATCGCAGCCATGGTTCGCCCAGGTGACCAGCGGCGCCGGCAGCGTGTCAGACGGCTCAAGCTCCCACTTGCGCACGCCGAAAGAGTGCACGAAGTAGAACCTCGTGTCAGCGTCGAGACCATCGAAGAGAACCGAGCCCTCTGGGGCCTTTACCCGGTTCCAGCCCATGTGCGGGACAACGTCAGCCTCAAGCCGCTCGACCGTGCCAGGCCACTCGTTGCAACCCTCAGTCTCCTCGCCGTGCTCGATGCCCCGCTCGAAGAGAATCTGCATGCCAACGCAGATGCCGAGCACAGGCCGCCCACCAGCAAGCCGCGTACCCACTGTCCGATGGCCCTGGATGGACTTGAAGCCCTTCATGCAGGCAGCGAAGGCGCCCACGCCAGGAACCACGAGCCCGTCCGCGTTGAGCGCCGCATGGCTGTCGGCCGTCACCTCGACGTCGGCGCCAACGCGCTGAAGTGCACGTTCGACGGAACGAAGGTTCCCCGACCCATAGTCCAAAACGACAACTCGCACGGCCATAGCCTACCTGCTGCTCCGAACAGGTCACGGCGACCGAAACGAGACGCTGAAGGTGTCGACGAGGCCCACCGCCGGATCGACGAAGCCCGCGACACCGACGTCCTCAACTTGGATGGTCACGACCTGGCGAGCCTGCCACCGGAACCCTTCGAGCTCACGCGTCAGCAAGGGACTCGGACGGCTTCAAGACATACACGAGGGCGACCACATGCCTTCGCTGCGGGCGGAGAACGATGCCGATTTCCGCGCATTCGAGGCGATGCTGGCGCTGTACCTGTGTTCAGAGCACCGGCAGGCTTACCAAGGCTGACACAATCCTCCTGTGTTGTTGATCGGTGACCCACTCGGCTCCGAGGCCGCGCGACGGCTCGAGCGCGTGGGCTGTGTCGACATTCAGCCGGGTCTGACGGACGCCGAGTTCGCGACCATCGAACGACGCTACGGCTTCGAGTTCGCCAGCGATCATCGCGCCTTTCTGGCCGAGGGGTTGCCGGTGCGGACCGTCGGCGACGACGCCCGAGAGCATGCGGGTTGGGGCTGGCCGGACTGGCGCGACGGCGACCCGGAAACCTTGTGGCAACAGCTTGATCACCCCGTGGACGTGGTTCTCGACGCTGTCCGCGACGGCTCCTAGTGGCCAACTGAATGGCGCAAGCGTCCTGCCGATCCCGAGCACGCGGTGGCCAAAGCGCAGGCACAACTCGCGGACCTGCCACGCATGGTTCCCGTGTACTCCCACCGCTATCTACCGGCTGGCCGCGACACCTCAGCACATCCCGTGCTGTCCATTCATTCCCTTCATGACACGGTCATTTACGGGTTGGACCTCGCGGACTACGTCGATCGAGAGTTCCGGACAGCCGATGTCACCGCGGTCATCTGGCGTGACGTCGTCTAGCTCGTCAGCTGAGGACGACTGGGAGCTCCTTCAGGCGGCTGCCGCCTATGCCGCCGAACACGATCTGCTCGAGCTCCTCGTACGGCATGGCGAGGCGTGCGGATGGGAAGTCGCGGGCCAGGACCGTTTGCACTGCGCGGAGTTCGGCTTGGGCTAGTTGGGCGCCGATGCAGAAGTGTGGACCTGCGCCGAAGGTCAGGCCTAAACCGCCGATATCCACGAGTACCGGTGCGCGTTCGGGGAGCTCAACACCGGCGAGCTCCAGTGGTTCTGTAGTGAAGCGCCAGAGGCTGAGGGGTGCAGGTGGGTTGTGCCGTAACGTCTCTTCTACCGGGTCGTCTGCCGATGTTCCGAGGGTGCGGGCAATGAGGAAGCCTAGTGCAGCGTCCGTTGTTACTTGGCTGGCGAAGATCAGGCCGAATAGGTGGTAGCGGATTTCTTCCTCTGGTGTCTCCGGTGGGAGGCGCTGCCTGAGTTCCGCTGCCAAGCCTCCTTCTCGGCCGGTTGCCGCGATGTCCATCAGTGTTTGGGTTGCGTCGGGTTGGTCTCCGGTGAGCATTTGCCTGCAGGCTTCCATCGCTTTGTCCACGTTTCCGGTGGGATCGCCATCATGTCCAGCAGGACCGTTAGGGGGTAGCGGGTTGTGAAGTCTGCCATCAGGTCTACGACGCCTGAATAGGACGAGAGTACGTCACGGGCGAGCTCTTCGATTCTGGCTTGCTGGTCACGGATTCGTTTGCCGGTAAGCAAAGGGGCTTGCGCTCGGCGCAGCGCCGTGTGCGCTGGTCCGTCCATTGTGGTCAGTGAGGGGCGCTGGGTGGCCGTTGGTTCCAGGCCCGCTCTCACCGGGTCCCAGTTCAGCGGCGCCATCGCTGGGTCTTTCACTATTCGCGGATCGGACAGGACCTGTTTGGCCAGGTCAGCGTCGGTCACGAGCCAGACGTTCCCGCCCGCTGGCGCGGCTGCGACGACCACGGGGCCCGCTTCGCGCAGGGCGGCTGGGACCAGGTTGGGCTCGGTCATGTTTCGCACTGTTGAGGCAAAGGGATCGAACATTCGTTGTACCTTCCCCAGAAAGTTTCTTCACTGTGAAGTTACCAGTGGGGTTGGGTAGGTTGTCAATGCAGCAAGTGCTTGGTTGATTGGTGGAGGTAGGGCAGCCAAGTGGCGACGACGCATGCCGAGAACCGGGAGCCGATCCGGCCGCACGCGGCGGATCCGGAGTTCAATGCGCACGCGCTCAGAATCCTCGACGCGTTACGGGGGTTCGGGGCGGACTACACCGAGATCACGCGTCAGTTCGCCGCCCACCTCGGGCTGCATTCCACAGACGCCGCCGCGATCGTCGAGATCCTCTATGCCGAGGACAACGGGCAGCTGCTGTCCCCAAAGGAGCTCGGTGAACGCTTGGGGCTGACATCAGGGGCGACCACAAACCTGCTGAACAGGCTTGAGCGGCAAGGTCACATCGAGCGGTTACGGATACACGTCGACCGGCGCAAGGTGACCATCCGGATGAGCGACGCGATCGAGGAACCGGCGCGCGAGTTCTTCGGCGCGTTTAGCTCCCAGATGGAAGAGTTGGTCAGCGTGTACGAGCCGGAAGAACTCGAGCGCTTCGAGGGGTTCCTGCTGGGTCTACGGCGTATCCTGCACGGGCTCTAGAGCAGCCACGCGACGGCGCCGCCGACCGCCAGCACTGCCAGCGCGCCAAGCAGGATCGCGAAAACCTTGGCCGTCTTCCACGCCGCGTACACGCCGCCGACGAGGAACCCGGCCAGGATCATCAGGCCGATGATCGGCACTTCCTTCGGCACTAGAGCACACCCTTCGTCGACGGGACCCCGCTCACCCTAGGGTCTGGCTCGACGGCCGCGCGCAGTGCCCTGGCCACGGCCTTGAACTGCGCCTCGGTGATGTGGTGCGGGTCCCGGCCGTGGATCACGCGGACGTGCAGCGCGATGCCCGCGTGGAACGCCAGCGAGTCGAACACGTGCCGGTTGAGCACGAACGGGTAGTTGTTGCCGATCGTGAAGGTGTTGAACTGCTCGGGCTCGCCGACGTGCACGCAGTACGGCCTACCGGAGACGTCCACCGCGGCGTGCGCGAGGGTTTCGTCCATCGGGATCCAGGCGTCGCCGAAGCGCCGGATGCCCGCCTTGTCGCCCAGCGCCTCCCTGATCGCCTGACCGAGCACGATCGCCACGTCTTCCACCGTGTGGTGCGCGTCGATGTCGACGTCGCCGGTCGCACGGACGACCAGGTCGAAGGACCCGTGCGCGCCGAACGCGGTGAGCATGTGGTCGTAGAACGGCACGCCGGTGCCGATGTCGAGCTTGCCCGAGCCGTCCAGGTCGATCTCGACGTGCACGGACGACTCTTTGGTTGTCCGTTCGATCTTCCCGATCCGGTTCACCCGATGATCTCCTTACTGGCGGCCAGGAATGCGTCGTTCTCGTCCGGTGCGCCGATGGTGACCCGCAGGTGTCCTGGGATCCCGACGTCACGGATCAGCACGCCACGGTCCAAATAGGACTGCCAGGCGCCGGACTCGAACCGTCCGAAGAGGACGAAGTTGGCGTCGCTCGGCACCGGCGAATATCCCATTCCGACAAGGGCTTCGACGACACGGTCACGTTCGGCGGCGAGCTTGGCGACCGACGCCAGGGTGGCGCCGGCGTGCCGCAGCGCTGCTCGCGCGGCGGCCTGTGTGAGCAAAGAAAGGTGGTACGGCAAGCGAACCAGCTGCAATGCGTCAACAACGGCGGGCGCGGCGATCATGTAGCCGAGTCGCCCGCCCGCGAACGCGAACGCTTTGCTCATGGTCCGGCACACGATCATCTTGTGGCCGTACTCGTCCAGAAGGGACACGGCACTCGGCTGGGACGAGAACTCGGCGTAAGCCTCGTCCACCACAACGATCCCGGGCGCCGCGTCGAGCAGGACCCGAAGGTCCGCAAGCGGGACCGACTGCCCCGTCGGATTGTTGGGACTAGTCACAAAAGTGACGTCAGGCTGCTTCTGGCGCAAAATTTCTACCGCTTGGGAGGCATCCAGCGAGAAATCTTCGCGACGTGGCGCCGGTATCCACTCGGTCTTCGTACCAGCCGAGATGATCGGGTGCATCGAGTAGGACGGCTCGAAACCCAATGCGGTGCGGTCTGGACCGCCGAACGCCTGCAGGATCTGCTGCAGGATCTCGTTGGACCCGTTGGCGGCCCACAGGTTGTCCCGCGTCACCGGATATCCGGTGCTCTTGGCGATATACGCGGCCAGATCTTCCCGCAGCGCCACCGCGTCCCGGTCGGGATAACGGTGCAACTGGCGCGCGACCTCGTCGACCGATGCCGTCACGTCGGCGACCAGCTCGGGTGGCGGCGGGAACGGGTTTTCGTTGGTGTTCAAGCGAACCGCGACATCGAGCTGCGGCGCGCCGTAGGGCGTGCGGCCGCGCAGATCGTCCCGCAGCGGCAAATCCTCTAGCTTCACGTCTTTCATGGGTTCTCGAATCTACCCAAATCGAATCGGGCCGCGACGGCTTGGCCGTGCGCGGGCAGGTCTTCGGCGTTGGCGAGGGAGATCACCATGTCGGCGACCTCGCGCAAGGCATCCGCGGAGTAGTCCACGACGTGGACGCCCTTCAGGAACGTCTGCACTGACAAGCCGGACGAATGTCGCGCACAGCCGCCCGTCGGCAGTACGTGGTTCGAACCCGCGCAGTAATCCCCTAGGGACACAGGTGAATACGCGCCGATGAAGATCGCGCCCGCGTTGCGCACCCGCGCCGCCACTGCCCTGGCGTCCACGGTCTGGATTTCCAGGTGCTCGGCCGCGTACGCGTCGACGACCTTGACTCCTGTGTCCATATCGGACACCAAAACACAGCCGGACTGCTTGCCGGACAAGGCAGTCGCCACGCGCTCGTTGTGCTTGGTCGCTTGCACCTGGCGGCGCAGTTCGGCGTCGACCTTGCCTGCCAGTTCCACCGACGTGGTCACCAGGACGCTCGCGGCCAGCGTGTCGTGCTCGGCCTGGCTGATCAGATCGGCGGCCACGTGCACCGGATCGGCCGTCTCGTCGGCCAGGATCGCGATCTCGGTCGGCCCCGCCTCGGAGTCGATTCCGATCAGGCCGCGGAGCAAGCGCTTGGCCGCGGTCAGGTAGATGTTGCCCGGCCCGGTCACCATGTCGACCGGTGCGAGGTTACCGCCGTCGGTGTCGATCCCGCCGTAGGCGAGCAACGCGACCGCCTGAGCACCACCAACAGCCCACACCTCGTCGACCCCGAGCAGCGCGCAGGCCGCGAGGACGGTCGGGTGCGGCAGGCCGCCGAAGTCCTTCTGCGGCGGCGAACAGACCACGAGCGACTCGACGCCAGCGGTCTGCGCCGGAACGACGTTCATGACCACACTGGACGGATAGACCGCCAGACCACCCGGCGCGTAGAGGCCTACTCGCTGTACCGGAACCCAACGCTCAGTGACCGTTCCGCCAGGCACAACCTGGGTTGTGGTGTCCTTGCGGCGCTGGTCGGCGTGCACAAGACGGGCACGCTTGATCGACTCAAGCAACGCTTCCCTGACGTTGGGCGCGAGCTTACGTTCGGCCTTGGCGAGTTCCTCGGCGGGGACCCTGATGGTCGCCGGCCGCACGCCGTCGAACTGCTCGGTGAACTCGAGGACCGCTTCGACACCGCGATGATGGACCGCCTCGACCAACGGACGGACGCGGTCGAGCACCACGTCCACATCCGTCTCAGCTCTTGGGAGGGCAGCCCGCAGTTCGGCGGGCGACGGCACACGGCCACGCAGATCGATGCGGCTGAGCATGGCTCAAGGGTAAAGGTCGGCTGTTGGCGTGCCGAATGTGGCGTGCATCAGATCGAGGCCGAGGCCGCCGGTGAGCAGCCGCTCCTTGGCGTTGCCGAGCAACTGGCGTGTCCACGTGGTGAAACCACCGTCCGCCAACGACATGTCCCCGGCTTTGAGCTCGAAACAGGCGTCCGTGTAATAGCCGCGGCCCTTCTGCCTTTCATCATCGAAACCCACCTTGACATGGGGAAATGCTGCTTTCAGCGGCCCAAGGACGCGGTCTTTGAGGACTGTCCTGCGCGTCTCGTCGAGCACGGTGACGCCTGCTTGCAGGTCGGTCAGGTGGCCGATCAGTGTGATCATGGCGCTGAGCTGGGCGAACAGGCTTTCGGTTTCGAACCTGAAGGAGCCTTCGTCGCGGCCCGCGATGGTCAACGCGAGCAGCCGGAAATGTGACGACCATCCCTCGGGGAACGGCTGGGCTCGGACCATTCTTTGGGACGCGCAGAGCTTCACCCGGTCCGTTCTGTGCCTGTGGACCGCCGATTCCATGGCGAGGACGTTGGTCGCGTCGGCCATCACTTCGGTTCCTCGGGCCGTGGCGATCACGCGGTTCTGGCCCATTCCGGAGAGCACGCTGACCGTGCCAAGTGGACTGACCGGAGACAGCTCGATTGGAGTGTATCCCTTGGCTTTCAGGATTTCGAAGGCATAGCGGTCGTAGTTCGCGTGGGTTTGTGGGTCCACTGTGGCTGGTTGGGTGAAACGGTCTTGCTTGTACTGCTTGAGAATGTGGGCTGGCTTCAGCTTGCCCGCTTGGCGGCGGTGGACTTCGAGCAGGAGGGAACGCAGGTCCGCCGCTGGCAGGTCGCCCAGCAGCGCGGCGAGGCCGGGCACTCCGGCGGCCCGTTCAATCCGGTCGATGAGTGTCACCAGGCCGACGGTGCCACATCAAGCCACCGCCCGCTCCCCATTTTCGTGTCCACCATTGCGACACCATGAAGTACACGTTCCGGCACCGTGAAACGCACAGTCCGCGCGGGCACGAAGTTGACTCAGGTGATGGTGTGCTCGTGCAGGGAATTTCGGTGTGCCGGAAAGGTCAACACACCCTGCCGGAATGGTGGACACGGTGTTCTGGAATGGTGGACACGGTGTTCTGGAACGGTGGACACGGCGATTTAGCGACTGGCGAGCAGGGTGTCGTAGTACCCCTGCTGGGCCGGGTAGTAGTCGTTGAAGTCCGGGGTCGGCGTGCCGTCGCGCGAGGCGATCAACATGTCCAGGTAGTACTCCCAGCCTGGGCCGATGCTGCCAACGCCGTCAGCCTTCTCGATGTGCTGCACCAGGTTGAGTTCCGTCGTCCCGGCCGTCTCCGAAAGCAGCGCTTCCAGGCGCCACACCCCGTGGTCGTCCACGCTCGTCACGGCAAGACGGCTGGGTGCCTCACACGCGTCGATGTGCATCTCCATCCACGGCTGGCCTTCCTCGTGGACCATCTGGACCTTGATCGTGCTGCCCGCGCCCGCCGAACCCTCCCATGGTCCGAACCAGCGACTGGTGCGCGACGACTCCGTCAGGCTTGCCCAGACGTCCTCGATCGGCGCGCATAATGTCCTGGTCAGGACCAGGTCGTAGCCGTTATCCGTCGGAACCAGTTTTCCGGTTGGGATGGGCTTCATGCTGTTCTCTCCGTTCGCGTCGGGTTCGGTAGACCTCTGTTTCCAGCGCGTCGAGGCGCTGCTCCCATACAGGGGCCGCCACCATCGAGGCGATCCATGCCGCGAGTTCGCCCAGCGCCGCCGGTTCAAGTGCGTACATCCGTTGTCTGCCAACGGTTTCGTCACGCACTAGGCCGCTTTCCCGCAACACGCGCAGGTGGCGGCTGATCGCCGGGCGGGTGATCGTGAACCGGCCAGCGATCTCACCGGCCGGTAGTGGCCCCGCGCGCAGCAACTCCAGGATTTCTCTGCGTACGGGGTCAGCGATCGCGCCGGCCACGAGGTCAACCACAGACGGAAGCGTAACCAGTGGGTTACACGTCAGTCAAGGCCGATGCGAAGGCCGAGATCTCCTCAGCGGACACGAAGTAGTGCGGCGAGGCCCGGACCAGTGACGTCAGGCCTCGGCGGGTCATGTCGTACTGGGTCGAGGTCGAGTACGTCACCGAAGTGGCAATCCCCTTGTCCCACAACCGGTCCCGGACTTCCTCGGCGGAGACACCAGCCTTGGCGAAGCTCACGATCCCGCTCTGCTCCCTGCCGAGATCGTGCACCGAAACACCCGGGATCTCCCGCAAAGCACCCCTGATCAAAGCCGAATTCGACGACACGGCCGAAGCGATCGACGACATCCCCAGCCCCAAGGCGTACTTGGCGGCCGCGATCAGCCCGAGACGCTCGGCCACGCCGTACTCCCACAACTCGAACCCGCGCGCCCCGGCAGCCACAGTGAACCGGTCGGGAAACTCCCACACGGCAGCCTTGCCATCGATCAGACGCGGCCGCAGCCCGGACTGGTCACGCACCACCAGCACACCAGTGCCACGTGGCCCGCGGAGCCACTTCCGCCCAGTTCCCGTGATCACGTCCACGCCCAAAGCAGCCGCGTCAACCGGCAGTTGCCCGATGGACTGGCACGCGTCGAGCAGCACCAACGCGCCCACCGAATGCGCGGCCTCGACCACTGGCTTGACCGGGTTCACCAAGCCGCCATTCGTCGGCACGTGCACCAGCGACACCAGCTTGACCCTGGAATCGAGCATGTTCCGCAAGGCGTTGACGTCCACAGCGCCCGAAGCGTCCGACGGGATCGGTTCCAGCTTGAGACCCAGGTTGAGCAGGCCCAAGGCGTTGCTGTGGTACTCAACCTCCGTCACCAGCACACGGTCGTCAGGCGTCAGGCCCATGGCGTCGACGGCGGCTAGCCACGACCGTGTCGCGCTGTCGGTGAACGCGACCTCGTGCGGCTCGCACCCAAGTAAGGAGGCGACCACCGAGTAGCCCTCTTCAAGGGAGTCCGCGCGCTCGGCGGCGGCACGGTAGCCGCCAATCTGAGCCTCACGGCGTAAGTGCGACAAGACCTCGTCGAGCACCGGTGTCGGCGGCAACGACGAGCCTGCGTTGTCGAGGAAGATCAGGTCATGGCAGCCAGGCGTGTCTGCGCGTACCGCGCCAAGATCGATCACATACCTGACGCTACCTCGGTTGCCACCGGGAGAGGTTCCACCAAGCGCCCCACGTTGCGTCCTGGCTGTCCGCGTCGACGACCGCTTGGTAGCCCGTCCAGTTCCGACGCAACACGTATGTGTGCTCCAGGCCGACGAGCGCGACCATGCTCGGCGCCTCAATGTACGTACGCTGCATCTTTCGGTACTCGGCGACGCGCTGCGCCGGGTCGGACATGCTGCGAGCCGCGTCCAGCGATGAGGTGATCTTGCTGTCGCTCCCACGCAGCAACGGGTACAACGCCAGGTCGGGGTCGAACGGGTCACCCGCACCGACAACCGACGCCTCACCCGCGTTGGGAGTGCCCGCGCGCGTCTGGACCTTCACGCCAACCGCGTCCGCGTCGGCCGCGAAAGCCGTTGCCAAGTCACGTGCGACGTTGTCGCCAACCGGGTACGCGAGCACGAACTGAGCGGCAACACCGTTCTTGGTACGGATGCCGTTCGATCCAGCGACCCAACCGCCGGTGTCGAGGAACGACTTCGCGGTCGGCACGTCATGTGAGAACTTCGCCGTCGGTTCGTAGAACTCGGCCAGGACCGGCGACAGCGGTGTGAACGCTTCGGTGCCGTGGCCCGCGAGCGGACCGTCGATCATCGCGCGACGATTTACCGCGTAGTTCAGCGAGAGACGGATAGCGGGATCGGCCGTCACGGGGTTGTCCGTGGGCATTCCGATGGCACGCACGGCCGCGCTGCGTTGACGCAGCACCTGGAACACGTCGGATTGCTCGAACGCCTGCGCCTGCGCGGGCGGCAAGGCCGCGCTGTCCAGCTTGCCGTCACGAATCCGCTGCACCCGTGCGTCGTCGTCGGGCACGAAGTCGACCGTCACCCGCGCGACCGAGGGCGCGCCGAGGTAGTAGGAAGTGTTGGCACGCAACGTCATGCTCGTGCCGTGCTGCCAGGACTCCAGCTGGTACGGGCCGGTGCCGACTGATTTGAGGCCGGTGAACGGTCCCGGGGTTGACAGCGTTTCGCTAGGAACGATTCCGAGCACCAGCAGGTCCAGGAAAGGCGCGTACGGCTGGGACAAGTCGAACCGCACGGTGCTGCCGACCGGAACCGTCCGCGGCGGTGGCGCGACACGGCTGGACGAAGTCGGCGGAGCCGTCGTCGCGGTCGTGGTGGTCGGCGGCGGTGTCACGTCGGTGACGCCCGTGATCATGCTGTAGCGGTCACGCAGCGGCGAACCGAACTCTGGGTTCAGCAGCGCCTGGTACGTCGCCACGACGTCCTTGCCGTCGAACGCGCTGCCGTCGTGAAACCGCACGTCACCGCGCAGTTTCACGGTCCATGACTTGCCGTCGGCTGACGGCGTCGGCATCTCCGCGGCCAACGCCGTCCGCAACGCCGAGTCCGCTTGGTGCTCCAGCAGCCCGTCGAAGACCTGGGCCGAGCCGTGCGTCCCGTATCCCGCCAACGGGTGCACGTTGGCGGGCTCGGACGGCACAGCCAGCACAAGGGCAGTGCTGTCCGTGCTGCCGGAGGCGGTCGGCGTCGGCGCCGCCGTGCACCCGACCAGGCCAAGGCCTGAGCAGAGCGCGACTGAGCTCAACAGGATTCGACGACTGGGCACACCCGCACCCTAGCGTCCCGCTGAAACAGCCGCCGGTGTTTCCACCGGAGCAAGATCCATCCCGATGTCCACGATCGGCGCGGAGTGCGTCAATGCACCCACTGCCAGGTAATGCACGCCCGTTTCGGCGTATGCCCGTGCGACATCCAGCGTCAACCCGCCGGACGCCTCCAGTTCGGTCCGCGTACCCGCGGCGCGCCGGACCGCCTCCACGCACTGCTCGGGCGTGAAGTTGTCCAGCAGCACCAGTTCCACGCCAAGGCCGAGTGCCTCATCGAGCTGGTCGAGGGTGTCGACTTCGACCTCGCACGGCAGCTGTGGCGCGTGCTGCCGGGCGGCGGTGAAAGCGGCCGTGATCGACCCGGCGGCCAGCACGTGGTTGTCCTTGATCAGCACGGCATCGCCGAGGCCGAGCCGGTGGTTCTGGCCGCCGCCCATCCGCACCGCGTGCTTTTCCAGCAGCCGCATGCCTGGCGTGGTCTTTCGGGTGTCCCGGATCACGCATCCGGTGCCCTCGATCGCGTCCACCCAGGCCCGGGTCAGTGTCGCGACACCGGACAGGTGCGAGACCAGGTTCAACGCCGTGCGCTCGGCAGTGAGCAGGCCACGCAACGAGCCACGGACCACCAGGACAGCCTCGCCCGGCACCATGAAAACGCCGTCCTGCGTCCGGGTCAGGACCTCAAGGTTGTCCACCCGGCGGCGGAAAACAGCCAACGCGGCCTCGTTGCCCGCGAGCACACCCGTCTTGCGCGGGGTGATCGCGGCGGTGCCGATCGCGTCGGCCGGGACCGTGGCTTCGGTCGTGACGTCGGGGCCGTACCGGAGGTCTTCGGCGAGTGCCCAGTCGACGACGGCCAGTGCCTCCTCGTTCATGCCGCGCTCCTCAGCAAAGTGTTGGCCGCCAGCACGGGCTGGCCGGACGGGTTGAGCCGGACCGCGAGGCTGTGCTGCCACGCGGGATCCGTGTCGGGGAAGTCGGTCCGCACGTGACAGCCACGGCTTTCCGTGCGTGCCGCGGCGGCCGCGATGAGCGCGCGGGCCACCAACGTCAACGCCGCGTCCTCGACCCGTTGGCTGGTCTTCAGCACAGTGTCCACTGCGGACACATCGAGCACCGAGCCGATCACGGCAAGGCCTTCGGAATCACGGCCGATCCCGGCGTAACGGCTCATCACGCGCTGCAGGACGTCCCTGTCCGCGACCGGCGCCGTCGGCAACGGCGCCTTCACAGCCGCGCGCGGATCCGCCAGTACGCAGGCCGCGAGGTCTTCCGCGATCGCTTGTGCCGCGCGGGATCCGACCACGAGGCCTTCGAGCAAGCTGTTGGACGCCAACCGGTTCGCGCCATGCAGGCCGGTGCGGGCGACTTCACCGACCGCGTAGAGACCGGTCACGCCGGTCCGCCCGTCCACAGTGGCCGCCACGCCGCCACACGCGAAGTGTGCGGCTGGAGACACCGGAATCGGGTCCTTGGCCGGGTCCACGCCGACCGAGTTGCAGGCCGCGAGCACAGTCGGGAAACGACGGCGGAACTCCGCCGCGTCCAGGTGGGTCGCGTCAAGGAAGACGTGATCGTCGATGCCGCCAGGCTCCGACGCCATCCGGCGCGTGATCGCGGCCGAGACGACGTCACGCGGCGCGAGATCTTCCAGCGGGTGCACGCCTTTCATCACACGCTCGCCAAGAGGGTCGATGAGCACGGCACCTTCACCTCGAACAGCCTCGGTCACCAGCGGGCAGCGGCCACGCGCGCCCGGGCCCGTGTACAGCACGGTCGGATGGAATTGCACGAACTCGACATCCGCCGCGGGCGCACCGGCACGCAGGGCCAACGCGAGCCCGTCTGCCGTCGCCACTTCGGGGTTGGAGGTCGCCTGGAACAACTGTCCTAAGCCACCCGTGGCCAGCAACACGGCTGGCGCGCTCACCACGCCGGGAACACCATTCGGGTCCAGCACAAGCAAACCGACAACCGCACCCGTCGCCGTCCGTACGGTGTCGACAGCAATGTGGTTGTCCAGCAACGGAACGCGCCCGTCCTGCGTCGCCGCCAACAGCGCGCGCTCGATCTCCGCGCCCGTGGCGTCGCCGCCCGCGTGCACGACACGGAACGCGCTGTGCCCGCCTTCCCTGGTCCTGGCCAGCTTTCCATCCCCGGCAGGGTCGAAAACCGCGCCCAGCTTGCGCAGTCGTGTCACGGCTGTCGCGCCGTCCGCCAGGATCGCGCCGACCGCGTCGTTGTCGCAGAGGCCGACGCCCGCCACCAGCGTGTCCTCAACGTGCGCGGCGACCGAGTCGCCTTCGTCGTGCTCACCAGGCAGGACAACAGCGACACCACCTTGCGCCCAGCGTGTGTTGCCTGAGCTCGCCGACGCCTTGGTGATCACCAGGACTCTCAGGCCACGCTCACGGGCCTCCAACGCGGCTGTGAGGCCAGCGACGCCGGTACCGACGACGATCACGTCGGCACGGGCCTCCCATTGCGGGCTCACTCCCCACCGCCGGGCTGGCCGATCTCGATCATCCGCTGCACCGAGGCACGCGCGCGGGCCGCGGTCTCGAGGTCGACGTGCACCTCGTCCTTGTTCTCCCGCAGGCTACGCAGCAACGCGGCCGGTGTGATCATCTTCATGTACCGGCACGAGGCGCGGTCGTTCACCGCCCGGAAGTCGATCTCCGGCGCCGCCTTGCGCAGCTGGTGCAGCATGCCGATCTCGGTCGCCACGAGCACCGAGGTCGCATTGGTCGCCTTGGCCTCCTTGACCATGTCGCCGGTCGACAAGATCTTCACCTTCTCCGGCGGCACGATCCCCTCACCTGCCAGGTAGAGCGCCGAGGTCGCGCAGCCGCACTCCGGGTGCACGAACAGATCCGCCGACGGGTCCTGCGAGGCGCGTTCGGCCAGCTCAGGACCGTTGATCGCGGCGTGGACGTGGCACTCGCCCGCCCAGATGTGGATGTTGTCCCGGCCGGTCACGCGCTTGACGTGCGCGCCGAGGAACTGGTCCGGGCAGAACAGCACCTCACGGTCCGCGGGAATCGAGGCGACCACGTCGACCGCGTTCGACGAGGTGCAGCAGATGTCCGTCTCCGCCTTCACCTCGGCCGTGGTGTTCACATAGGACACGACCACCGCGCCAGGGTGCTGCGCCTTCCACTCCCGCAGATCCGCCGCGGTGATCGAGTCGGCGAGCGAACACCCGGCCCGCTCGTCGGGGATCAGCACGGTCTTGTCCGGCGACAGGATCTTGGCGGTCTCGGCCATGAAGTGCACGCCGCAGAACACGATCGTGGACGCGCTGCTTTCGGCGGCGATCCGCGACAGCGCCAGCGAGTCACCAGTAAAGTCCGCGATGTCCTGGATCTCGGGAAGCTGGTAGTTGTGCGCGAGCAGGACGGCGTCGCGCTGATCGACCAGGCGCCGTACCTCGTCCCGCCAAGCCGCGTCCGGCTCGACCCCGCTATAAGGAGTCAATGTTGCCGTCATCAGGTCCTCCTAGCTCCGGGTTTCCCATCCCGAGGTTTTCGCCTAAGGATCGAAAACATGCTTGATGCTACCACCGAGCCCCCCGTCCTCGGCCATGAGGTTTTGGCCGCGGTACTGCAAGTGAGAGCGGGATCACTCCAGGTCCTGCTCTGGGAACGGGCGAAGGAGCCGCACCTTGGCCGGTGGTCTCTGCCCGGTGGCAGGCTGCGACTGGACGAGGACGTCGAGCATTCGATCCGCCGTCAGCTGAAGGAAAAAGTCGACGTCCGGCAGCTCGCGCATGTCGAGCAGCTGGCCGTGTTCAGCGCGCCCGACCGCGTCCCAGGGCCACGTCTGATCGCCTCGGCTTTCCTCGGGCTCGTGCCGTCCGACAACGACCCCGAAGTACCGCCGGACACCTGCTGGCACCCGGTGAACGCCCTGCCAACGACCGCTTTCGACCATGAGGCGATCGTCCGGCGGGCCCAGCACCGGCTGCGCTCGAAGCTCTCGTACACCAACATCGGCTTCGCACTGGCACCACCGACGTTCACGATGTCCGAATTGCGGGAAATCTATTCGGCTGCGTTGGGTTACAGCGTGTCGTCCACGAACCTGCAGCGCGTGCTGTCCAGGCGTGGGCTACTGGAGCCAACTGGGGAAACCACCAAGCCAGGACGGGCAGGCGGGCGGCCGGCGGCACTGTTCAGGTTCACTGTCCGTGGCATGCAGGTGACCGACGAGTTCGCGGTATTGCGCCCGCCCGCTGCGAAAACGCGGTGATGCCCGTACTTTTAGTGTTGTGCCCGAGACGCTTCCGCTGTTTCCTCTGCAGACAGTGCTGCTGCCGGGCGCGAACCTGCCCTTGCACATCTTCGAGCCGCGCTACCGGCAGCTGACCGTCGACCTGGTCACCGGGACAGTGCCGGAGAAACGCTTCGGTGTGGTCGCGATGAAGGCACCCGTCAGCGAGGAAGTCGACAAGGTCGACCAGGTGCTGGCGGTCGGCTGCTCGGCGCTGCTGCGTCAGGCAACCCGCCTCGGCGATGGGCGCTACGACATCATCACCACGGGTGAGCGGCGGTTCCGGCTGCTCGACCTCGACGCGACCAGCGCGCCTTACCTCGTCGGGACCGTCGAGTGGATCCCGGACGACGAGATCCCCGCCGCCGGTGCGGACCGGATCGACTCGCTGGCCGAGTCGGCTCGGGCGGCGTATCGCCGGTACTGCGAGACCGCTTGGGAACGCGAGGACTGGGACGAGCCAGCGGACGACACGGACCCTGCGGCGCTCGCGCATCTGCTGGCCGCGGATGCCTTGCTGCCGATGGAGGACCGTCAGGCCTTGCTGGAGGAGACGCGGCCGCTGCACCGGCTGCGGATGGTCTACTCCCTGCTCACACGAGAAGCGGGGATCATCGCGGCACTCCACGCTGTCCCCGCTCCCGCGTCGTCCTTCTCGGCCCCGATGAACCTCAACTAAAAGCTCGTGAGTGGTTATCCGTGCTAGAACACGGATAACCACTCACGACAGGCTCTACACTCACCTTTCTGTTGTCCCTCATGACAATCAGCGCGATCGCAGCCGCCACGAGCACACCGATCCCGCTGATCACGAACGTCGTGGACATCGCGTCGGTGAACGCGATCTTCGCGGTCTCGGCAAGGCCGGGCACCTGAATGGACTCACCGATCGAGATCGGCGAACCGGCGGGCATCTCAGCCGTGAACGCGCCACTCAGAATGCTGCCCAAGGCGGCGACGCCAAGCGCGGCACCCAACTGCTGAATGGTGTCGTTCAACGCGGAACCGACGCCTGCCTGCTCCGGCGGGACCGTGCCCATCAAAGCCGCGATCGCCGCCGGCACCGCAAGACCGCCACCACAACCCAGCACCAACAGTGCGGCGCCGATCGGCAGGAAACCCGCGCCCGACGAAAGCGTTGACATCCAGAAGAAGGCGACCGCGTACAGCGCCAGTCCGATCGCGGCCATCAGGCGGTTGCCGATCTTCTGGCCGAGCGTGGCGCCAACACCGTTGCACACCAACGAACCCACGGCCATCGGCAGGAACGCCAACCCGGCCGCGGTCGGCGTGAACCCGAGGACGAACTGCAGGTACTGGGTGACCACGATCATCAGGCCGCCGTTGCCGATCTGCGACAGCGTCAACGCCAGGCTGCCACCGCTGAAGTTGCGGGCCTTGAACAACTTGAGCGGCACCATCGGCGACGGCGTGTACTTCTCCCATGCCACGAACGCGACCAAGCTCGCGACCGCAACACCCAGCGGCACAAGGACATTCGGGTCAGAGAACGCGTACTTCGGCAGTTCGATGATCGTCCACACGACAGCGGTCATGCCCAGCGCGGACAGCACGGCACCCAGCGGATCCGGCTTCTGCCACGGGCCCTTGGACTCCGGCATCAAAGCGACAGCGGCGATGATGGCCAACACAGCGACCGGCACGTTGATCAAGAACACCGCACCCCACCAGAACCACGCGATCAGCGCACCACCCAACACCGGACCACCAACGAACCCGACGGTCGCGGCGGCACTCCACACGGCCATGGCCTTGGGGCGCTCGTTGTCGTCGAAGACCGTGATCAGGATGGACAGCGTGCTCGGCATGATCAGCGCGCCGCCGATGCCCATCACTGTCCTGGCGATGATCAGCTGCGCCGGATCCGACGCGAACGCGGCGAGCAAGGACGAAGCGCCGAAGAGCGCCAGCCCGATGATCATGACCTTCCGGCGGCCGAACCGGTCACCGAGGCTGCCCGAAGTCAGCAACAGGCCAGCGAAAACCAGGATGTAGGAGTCCAGGATCCACTGGATGTCCTGCGGGCTCGCGGCCAGGTCCTCGGACAGCGGCGGCACCGCCACGGTCAGCACCATGTTGTCGATGACCAGCACCAACGTGCTGAGCACCAACACCACCAAGATCCACCAGCGGCGTGGGTTCCGCTCTTGCATCGGGCTCACTCCCCAGATTCTGCGAACGTTGTTCGGTCGATGCGCACACTGTACGCACACTGCGAACAGTGATGCAAGAGCGCACATCGTGCGCTACTGTGAACGCATGACGAGAGAGATTCCGTCCGTGTGGGCCCGTCCCAAGAAGGGGCGCGAGCAGCCCGCGCTGAGCCGCGAGCAGATCGTCAGCGAGGCGATCAAGCTGCTGGACACCGACGGCCTTGACGCGCTGAGCATGCGTAACCTGGGCAAACGCCTGTACGCGGGCGCGACCTCGCTCTACCGGCACGTGGTCAACAAGGACGAGCTGATCGAGCTGGCGATCGACGAGGTCTACGGCGAGATCGAGGTTCCGTCAGGAGACGACTGGCGTGCTGGTGTGATCAGCACCGCGCAGAGCGTCCGGGCGATGATCACCCGGCATCCGTGGGTCGGCTCGGTTCTCGGCCAGGTCGGCCTGTCCTACCTGGGGCCGAACGTGATCCGGATGAGCGACAAGATGCTCGCGCTGTTCGAGCAAGGCGGCTTCGGCCTTGTCGACGGCAACCGCGCGATGCGGCTCGTGCTGAGTTATGTGATCGGCGCCGGGATCGGCGAGGCCGCGTGGCTCACGTCGCTCGCACGCAGTGGCCTGAGCGACGCGGAATGGGCCGAACAGGTGCTGCCCCTGGCCAAACAGGCTGCGGCGCCGTACCCACGACTGCTCGCGGCGCTCGACACCCCGGACACCGAGGACCTGTTCGCTTACGGCCTCGACGCGCTGCTCGACGGCCTGGTGGCCAAGCGGCCCTAACCCAGACGGCGGCCCAGGTCGTCCATGCCGTTCCAGGCAGCGAGGACGCCGTAGGCCAACGCTGTGGCCAGTGGTTGCGCCAGGATCACCCAGATCGATTCGAGGGTCGGCGCGATCGTCAGGGTGTCTCCGATGTTGGTTGTCGACGGGACCTCGTACATCCAGCCGGTGAACATGCCGGTCATCAGCGTGCCGAGATACGCGGCACCCAACGAACCCAGCACGGCGGCGACCATCGTGACCGGGCCACGGCGTTCGCGCAGGAACCACACGGCGACACCGACGATCAGCCCGGCACCGAAGCCGAGCAGCACGAACACCGCGATCGAGTCGAACCGGTGGTAGCTCTCGGCGGTCAACGGGATCAGGCCGCGCGTCGTCACCGACTTGAGCTGGCTCGGCGCCAGCAGCGACCACAGGTACGCGAGCGGAATGCCGACCAGCGTGATCAACGACAACACGCTGACCGCGGGTAGCAGATCCGCCTTGATCACTACGCGTGAGCGCGGCGGCTGCGGGAGGTAGTAATGGGCGCCGTAAAGCGGATACAGCGGAACCTCCGCTGGCGCATCCCGTTGCTGCGCCTCGACGGGCTGTTCCGCCACAGCCAAAACCTCCCCTGGTCGACTACCCAGGGAACCGAGCTTAACTTGTGGACTGCGCCGAAGTTGACTCGCCGTGCCGACTGCACTTGGCCGTCCACCCGGTCGGGGTCACCTGAACGACCATCCGCCGCGCGCACTGCGGGCAGAACCGCGGCGGGTCGATCAGAGCCAGCCGTTTCTGGCAGTACGCGTGGTCGGCTTCGGTCTCCGGCTTACCGCACCAGCTGCAATACGTCACAACGTCTCGTTCAACGCTTTGATCGGCATCTTCAGGTCCGCGAGCATCTCGAGGTCCTGGCTGGCTGGGCGGCCGAGGTTGGTCAGGTAGTTGCCGACGATGATCGCGTTGATCCCGCCGAGCATGCCCTGCTCCGCACCAAGGTCACCCAGGGTGAGCTCACGGCCGCCTGCGAACCGCAGCATCGTGCGCGGCATGGCCAGCCGGAACGCGGCCACCGTGCGCAACGCTTCGGCGCCTTCGACGATCGGGTAGTTCTCGTAGGGCGTGCCGGGGTTGGGGATGAGGAAGTTCATCGGCACCTCGTCCGGCTGCAGCTCGGCGAGCTGGACCGCGAACTCGGCGCGCTGCTCGATCGACTCACCCATTCCGATGATGCCGCCGGAGCACACCTCCATGCCCGCCTCACGGACCATCCGCAGCGTCTCCCAGCGCTCCTCCCACGCGTGCGTGGTGACCACGTTCGGGAAGTGCGAGCGCGCGGTTTCGAGGTTGTGGTTGTAGCGGTGGCAGCCCATGTCGACGAGCTCGTCCACCTGCTCCTGCGTCAGCATGCCCAGTGAGCAGGCGATCTGGATGTCGTTGCCGTCGTCCCTGATCGCCTTGATGCCGTCCCGCACCTGGCTGAGCAAACGCTTGTCCGGGCCACGGACCGCGGCCACGACGCAGAACTCGGTCGCGCCGGCATCCCTGGTCTGCCGAGCGGCCTTGACCAGGCCGGGGATGTCCAGCCAGGCCGAGCGCACCGGTGTGGGGAAGCGGCCGGACTGCGAACAGAAGTGGCAGTCCTCCGGGCAGCCGCCGGTCTTCAGGCTGACGATGCCCTCGACCTCGACCTCAGGGCCGCACCAGCGCATCCGGACCTCGTGGGCGAGGCCGAGCAGCTCCTCGAGCCGGTCGTCGTCGAGCGTGAGCACCTGGACAAGCTGCTCCTGGGACAGCCCGACCCCGCGCTGGAGCACCTGCTCACGCGCGATCTTCAAGATGTCGGTCTTCTCAGCTGCGGCCGTCAATGGTCCTCCCTCAAGCCCGGGGCTGGTTCCGGTCGCTCAGTCTGCCTTAGAACAAGCCCTGCGGTGAGGGACGTATCTCACGCAGATGGTCACGAGGATTTGTAGGTCATCGCGAACTGCTCGGGGTCGAACTCGCCGCCGAACCACGGCGACAGCCCGCCGCGCGCGATTTCCAGGAAACGCTGGCGATCCAGCGCGCCCGCGCCTTCCGGCAGGGCTCCGAGCAGCGGCGCGCCCGCGGCGACCGGGAGATCTTCGAGGTTGCACCGGGCGGCGAGATCGGGTTCGGCTGGCCAACTGCCGACCACCACACCCAGCGATTCGATGCCTCGGCGCAGCAGTGCCTCGGCGGTCAGCGCGGTCGCGTTGAGGGTGCCGAGGCCGGCCTGTGCCACGACGATCACTGGCACGCCCATGGCCCACGCGGCGTCCGCGATCGTCGAGCCGTTGCTGTCGAACCGGACCAGCAGGCCGCCCGCGCCTTCGACGATGACGACGTCGTGGTCCTCGTCCAGCATGGAGGTCTCTTGGGCGATGTCGGCTGGCCCGATCGTAGCCATGCCGCTGCGTCTCGCCGCGGTCTCCGGAGCGAGCGGGTCGATGTATCGGGCCAGCTCACGAGTGGTCACGTCGCCAGCGAGCCTGCGGACGGTGTCCACGTCGCCGGTGCCGTCCTCATTGAGTCCGGCCTGTGCGGCCTTGAGCACCGCGACTCGCCTGCCGTCGGCTTGGGCCAGCGCGGCGATCGCTGCGGTGACGATCGTCTTGCCCACACCGGTCCCGGTACCGGTGACCACGATCACGCTCACGTCGAACCAGACTACGAGCCGTACTCACGGTACGACACGCCGGGGGTTATGAAAGCGCTTACTCAGCGGGGTGGAGTCACTGATTCCCTGACCATCAACTCGGCGGGCATCCAGAGCTTCGTCGGGCCCGTGACGACCTCCACGCCGCTCGCGATCCGTCCCGCACGCCTCGCTCCCTGGTCCAAAGGGAGCCGCACGGTCGTGAGCGCTGGGACGACGTCCACCGCGGCAGGCAGGTCGTCGAAACCCGCGACCGAGATGTCGTCAGGCACTCGGATTCCACGCTGCCGCAACGCAGCGATGACACCGAGCGCCATCAGGTCGTTGCCCGCGATGATCGCCGTGTACCCGGCGTCGGCCAGTTCCATCCCCGCGTCGAACCCCGACGCACGGGAGAAATCGCCGTGCAGGACCACGGATTTCTCGATGGTCTGCTCTTCCAGGGCCTTGAGATGGCCGTTCAGCCGTGCGGTCGTCGTGCTGTTGCCAGGTGGACCCGCCACGTACGCGATCCGCTTGTGTCCCATCGTGATCACGTGCCTGGTCAGCGCGCGCGAACCGCCTTCGTTGTCGAACGCCACGCACGGCACGTCGACATCCGGCGGTGCGGGGCGTCCACACATCACGACCGTCGTGCCCGCAGAGAGCGCTTGGCCAATGAGTTTCGTAATCGCCGTCAGGTGCTCGGGCTCCTCACGGCTACCGCCGGTCAGCACGACGCCTCGGACGCGTTGACGCAACAGCATGCTGATGTACTTCAGCTCGTCCGATGGCGAGCCCGCGGTGTTGCAGATGACAGCGAGCAGGTCCGCGCTCGCGGCCTCCCACTGTGTCCCGCTTGCCTGGATTGAGAAGAACGGGTCGGACACGTCGTTGACGATCACGCCGATCACTTCCGACGTTGCCGCGGCCAGTGCTCGTGCCGGTCCATTGACGACGTAGTCAAGCTCACCAAGCGCCCGGTGGACGCGCTCACGCGTCACGGCGGAGACCGGGTAATTGCCGTTGAGCACTCGCGACACCGTCGCGGTGGACACTCCCGCGCGTGCCGCGACGTCCGCCAATGTCGCCGCCATCCGGTTACCTCCCAGCACAGCCTATTGACACCCGGTCCGGTGCCTGCCTAGCTTACGCTGATAGTAAGCGCTTTCTACGGAGGTGGACGTGACGCGTGTGCCTCCATGCGGGTGGCTCGCCGGTCTCGGTCCGCGAACGGTCGTTGTGCAGGGCAGCGCCTGGTCGCGGCCGAGGCCGGTTTCCGTGAGCCTTTTCAGAAGGGGAAGGGGAGACGATGGCGGATCGTAGGCCGGTCGGCATCGCGATGAACGGCATCACCGGGCGGATGGGCCTGCGGCAGCACCTGCTGCGGTCGATTCTGGCCATCAGGGAGCAAGGCGGGATCCCGGTCGGCGACGGCAGCGTGATCTGGCCGGAGCCGGTGCTGATCGGCCGCAGCGAGCACAAGGTCAAAGCGATCGCCGATGAGCACGACCTGCCGTGGACGACGAACCTGACCGAGGCGCTCGCGGATCCGGGCGTGCAGGTGTACTTCGACTCGCTGGTGACCGGCGAGCGACAGAAGACGCTGCGCCAGGCGATCGAGGCAGGCAAGCACATCTACTGCGAGAAACCGACGGCATCGGACCTCAACACAGCTCTGGAGCTCGCGCGTTTGGCGCGGTCCGCTGGCGTGAAGAACGGTGTCGTGCAGGACAAGATCTTCCTTCCCGGCCTGCTGAAGCTCAAGCGCCTGGTGGACGGCGGATTCTTCGGCCGGATCCTGTCGGTGCGCGGCGAGTTCGGCTACTGGGTCTTCGAAGGCGACTGGCAGCCGATCAACCGGCCGTCGTGGAACTACCGCGCGGAAGACGACGGCGGAATCATCCTGGACATGTTCTGCCACTGGCAGTACGTGCTCAACCACATCTTCGGCAAACCGCGGACCGTGCAAGCCCTTGCCGCCACCCACATCCCGACCCGCTGGGACGAGCAAGGCGCGGCGTACAAGGCGACCGCGGACGACGCGGCCTACGGGATTTTCGAACTCGAAGGCGGAATCGTCGCGCAGATCAACTCCTCGTGGACAACGCGAGTGTTCCGCGACGAGCTCGTCGAGTTCCAAGTGGACGGTACGGAAGGCAGCGCGGTCGCGGGATTGCGGCGATGCCGCGTGCAGCACCGCTCGCAGACGCCGATGCCCGTATGGAACCCGGACCTCCCGCCGACCGAGGACTTCCGTTCGCAGTGGCAGGAAGTCCCGGACAACGCGGTGTTCGACAACGGCTTCAAGACCCAGTGGGAACTGTTCCTCAAGCACGTCGTGCTGGACACGCCTTGGCACTGGGACCTACTGGCCGGTGCGCGTGGCGTGCAGCTGGCGGAGCTCGGTCTGCGGTCCGCGCGTGAAGGCCGTCGGCTGTCGATCCCGGAGTTGGACCTGTGATCATCGAACTGCCTTCCGGGCCGTACACGGTCGTTTCGTCTGGCGGGTATGACCCTGGCCCGGCTCCGGTCAGCCGTCGGCTGTTCGCAGCGGCGCACGTGGTCGCGGATCCGTTGGGTGACAACACACCTGGCAGTCCCGCTGCTGTCGACTGGGACGCGACCCTGGCCTATCGGAACCATTTGTGGTCGCACGGTTTCGGTGTCGCCGAAGCTATGGACACCGCGCAGCGTGGGATGGGCTTGGATTGGACCGCTACCCAGGAGTTGATTCGCCGCACTGGAGCCAATGCGGCTGGGCCGTTGGCTTGCGGCGCCGGGACAGACCAATTGGCGCCGGGTCCGCATTCGGTTTCCGAGGTGATCGATGCGTACCTTGAGCAGATCGCCGTGATCGAGGAGACCGGCGGCCAGGTGATCCTGATGGCCAGTCGTGCGTTGGCCGCCGCCGCTTCCGGACCCGATGACTACCACCGGGTGTACGGACAGTTGCTGTCCCAGACGTCCAAGCCGGTGATCCTGCACTGGCTTGGGCCGATGTTCGATCCTTTGCTGGAAGGTTATTGGGGTTCGCCGGATCTGGACGTGGCAACGGATGTGTTCCTGGAGATCATCAAGGCCAATGCGTCCGCTGTGGACGGCGTGAAGATCTCGCTTCTGGACGCGTCCCGCGAAGTGGCGATGCGTCTGCGACTGCCTGCCGGTGTGCGGTGCTACACGGGCGATGACTTCCATTACCCAGAGCTGATCCTGGGTGATGAGTCAGGGCACAGCGACGCGCTACTGGGAATTTTCGACGCCATCGCCCCGGCCGCGGCAGCGGCTGTCCGGGCTTTGGACACCGGGGATGTGTCGGCCTACTCGTCGATCTTCGCGCCGACCGTGCCGCTGTCCCGGCACATTTTTGGAGCGCCGACGTACTACTACAAGACCGGGATCGTGTTCCTGGCTTGGCTTGCCGGGCACCAGTCGCACTTCAAGATGGTCGGCGGGCTGGAGAGCGCCCGGTCCGTGCCGCACCTGGTGACGTTGTTCAAACTGGCCGACGCCGCCGGTTTGCTGCCCGACCCGGCGCTGGCCGTGCACAGGATGCGTGCGTTCTTGGAGGTTTCCACGTGAGCTCGCGGTTGAGCCTCAACCAGGCCACCACCACCCAATGGGACATGCCTACTTTTGTCGACGGTTGTGCCCGTGCGGGGATTACCCAGGTTGGCTTGTGGCGCGGTCCCGTGGCGGAGTACGGACTTGAACGGTCGGCGAAGCTTGTCCGTGACGCTGGCCTGACCGTGACTTCGCTGTGCCGTGGCGGTTTCTTCGCTTCCGATGACGCGATCGCCGACAACCGCCGCGCTATCGACGAGGCCGCCGCCTTGGGCACGTCGATCCTGATCCTGGTGTCCGGTGGGCTTGCTGCGGGCAGCTCGGATATCGATGGGGCTCGGCAGAACGTGATCGACTCGATCGCCGAGCTTGCTCCTTATGCCGCGGAGCAGGGTGTTCAGCTTTCCATCGAGCCACTGCACCCGATGTTCGCTTCGGACCGCTGCGTCGTGTCTACTTTGGATCAGGCATTGGACATGGCATTCCTGTTCCCAGCCAACCAGGTTGGCGTCTGTGTGGACACGTATCACATCTGGTGGGACCCGGGGGTGTACCAGGCGATCGCCCGTGCGGCCGGGCGAATCTCGATTTTCCAGGTCTGCGACTGGATCACGCCGTTGCCGGAAGGCGTGCTGCTCGGCCGCGGCATGATGGGCGACGGATGCATCGAACTGCGGCGGTTGCGGCAAGCCGTGGACGCCACGGGTTATGCGGGCCCGATCGAAGTAGAGATCTTCAACCAGTCGATCTGGGACAGCCCAGGGGACGAGGTAGTGGACCGAGTGGTTGCCACCTACGCCGAACACGTCATCTAGAGCACACAGCCCAGTACCTGAGCATCACCTCGCAGCCCACAGAGCCCTGTACCCAGCATCACCTCGCACCCAGCATCACCTCGCACCCAACACCACCTCGCACCCAACACCACCTCGTGCCCCACTCCACTTCGTGCCCTGCAACCGCCGCGCACTCCGCACCTCACACCCGCACCACCCCACCTCGCGCCCTGCACTCTGAATATAGAGCACAACATGCTGTGCCCTACATGCTGTGCTTTGCGTTCAAAGTTCAGCATTCTGAATTCAGAGTGCAAGGTGCGCGGGTAGGCGCTGTGCAGGTTGTGCTTTACATGCTGTGCTCTGTATTCAGAATTTAGAGTTCAAAGTTCAGAGTTCATGCCACGGCGGGAGCAAGATCCCTCTGCGGCATGGGCCGTCCAGCCAGGACACTGCGGAAATCTGTCCGTGTGCGCAAGACGAACTGGCTGGCCGGTGCAGCCGCTGCCTGGGCCGCGATGTCCGCAGTGTTCGGGTTTCGCGCCGAACTGGCCGATGGTCGCCATAGGCCTCGTCGGAACGATCGCAGCACTCTTCTGTACCCGCGAAAAGCCGCATGTCACAGCATGGCTAGGAGCATCCGCGGTAGCCGCGATCGCGCTTGCGGGCGGAGTGTTCACGATGATCACGGTCGTAGCCTTCGTACTGACCGGAAAGGTCGACAGCTGGTCACAAGCGATCGCCCAGACGGTCTCGCTCATCGGAGCGGCGATGTTCGCTGCCACAGCAGTCACGGCAAGGCGTCGCGCAAACGGACGGTGCCCGCGTTGCGGGAGAACGCACGACTCCCCCGCACCTCCAACGAAGCCAGTAACGAAAGCACTGCGTTGGACAGCGGCTGCGGGAGCAATCGCATTCGTGCCCTACGTCCTCATGAAGGTGCTATGGGCAATCGGTCTGCCCATCAACGGTATGGAAGGCCCCGACCTGACGAACAGCAACGGATTGTACGGATTCCTAGCAAGACATGGAATCGATGGCACGTCGCTCGCAGCGTTAGCAGGCATAGCCCTGCTGTGGGCGCTAATAAGCAAATGGGGCGAAGCGTTGCCGCGTTGGACGCTGCTAACGCCCGCATGGTTGGCAGCGTTGCTCGGACCGTACGGCGTGCTCGCGCTGGGTTGGGTCGTACTCGCTCTCGCGGGCGTCGTGGACACCGACATCCCAGTGTGGGTGGCCGCCGTCGGCGCGCTCGGGTTTGGTGGGTTCGGGATAGCAGCCGCCGTGACGGCACTGTCGTACCAGCGTCGGACCAAGCCGCGCTGTCAGCACTAGCCTGCCGCGACCGCCGCGCACAGCGCCTTGGTGATCTGTGCGAGGTCCTCGTCTGAGGTGATGTACGGCGGCATCGTGTAGATCAAGTCACGGAACGGCCGGAGCCAGACACCGGCATCCACTGTGGCCTTGGTGGCCTCGGTGACGTCGACCTGGTGATCGAGCTGCACCACCCCGATTGCGCCAAGAACCCGCACATCGAGCACGCCAGGCAAGTCGAGTGCGGGTTCAAGACCGGTGATCAGCCCGTGCTCGATCCGTCTGACCTCACCGGCCCAGTCGCTCTCCAACAGCAGGTCGATTGAGGCGTTCGCGACAGCCGCGGAAAGCGGGTTGCCCATGAAAGTCGGCCCGTGGGCCAGCACCGGCAGCTCGCCCTGGGAAATCCCGTTAGCCACCTCGGACGTGCACAGCGTCGCGGCCATCGACATGTAGCCGCCGGTCAGCGCTTTACCCAGGCACATGACGTCCGGACTCACCGCAGCATGGTCGGCGGCGAACAACGTCCCCGTCCGGCCGAACCCTGTGGCGATCTCGTCGAAAATCAGCAGCACATCGTTGGTCAGTGTCAGTTCACGCAGTACGTGCAGATACCGCGGATCGTGGAACCGCATGCCGCCCGCGCCCTGAACCAAGGGTTCGATGATCACGGCGGCCAGTTCGTCGGCGTTCTGCTCGATCATGTCGGCGAGGGTCGCGACGTACTCGTGGTCGACGCCCGCGTCGAACCCCGCTGGCGGGGTCGGCGCGAAAAGCTGCTCTGGCAAGACACCGCGCCACAGCGAGTGCATTCCGCCGTCCGGATCGCAGACGCTCATCGGGTGGAACGTGTCGCCGTGATAGCCGCCGCGCCATGTCATCAAGCGGCGTTTCTCCGGGCGCCCGGTTGAGCGCCAGTACTGCAGGCACATCTTCACGGCGACTTCGACCGAGACCGAACCTGAGTCGCAGAGGAACACGTGCCGCAGGGGCGTCGGCGTGATTTGGACCAAGCGCGACGCGAGTTGTACGGCGGGCTCGTGTGTCAGGCCGCCGAACATTACGTGGCTCATGCGGCCTGCTTGGTCGGCCATGGCTTTGTCGAGCCGTGGGTTGCGGTACCCATGGATCGCCGCCCACCAGGACGACATGCCGTCCACCAGGTCACGCCCGTCGGCTAGGTGCAGTCGTACCCCCGACGCGGATTCGACGACGTACGGATCCCTCGTGCCCGGCATCGGCCCATACGGATGCCAGACGTGCGCGCGGTCCAACGCGATCAACTCGGCGACGTCCACGGATCGACATTAGTGCCAATTGGTCGCATTTAGGGCCGAATTTCGACACATCGGCGGTATCCAGCCCGGCCATCAGCTGGATGGTCGGCAGGCTAACGTCGTATTCCATGACTGACTGGACCGTTCTGCACCCGTTCATCGACGGCGGGGACCCGGACAACGTCGCACGTCAGGTCCGTCAGTTGGACGCGGGCGTCCGTAAGAAACTGGCTGAATCGCTCCGCGCTTATGAAAAAGAACAACGAACCGGCGCATTCGTCAGCAAGCGGTTCTGGGCGCCCAGAATGTGTGCGATGACCGTCGCGGGCGCGGCATTGTTGCCATCCGCGTCCAGTGTCGCGGTATGGATCGCACGAAACGGCATGCGGGAGGACGAGACCGGCACCGACGTGATCGACTTGGTCATCGAGGTGTTGCTGGACCGCCGGGTGACGTGGCTGCCGGACCTGGTTGACCGCCTCGCCCTCCGGCTGCCGTCGGACCGCCTCGACCCGGACATGCAGCAGTTGGTCACAGGCCTGGCCGCGCACACCGGCATCGCGCCGCTGGCCACCGACGGCCTCGTCTATGCCTGGATCGCCACCGGCCACGCCGACACGAGCCGTTCGTCACTGGCCCGTCGACTGTTCGAAGTGGACGGCCTGGGCCCGTTGCTCGAAGCAGGCGACTGGCCGCGCAAACTCGCCGACGACCAGTCCCTCGACCGGGCAATGCTGCTCGAAGGCTGCCTCTACCGCCTGCGCCGGGGCGGCAAAGCGGCAGACCTCAACGGCTTCCTCTTGCTGCACAAGGCACTCGCGCCCACCCGCGAGGAAGTCGCCAAGCTCGCCGAGGACTACGAGGCGCTGCTTGCAGGCGCACACGCCCCGACCGCAGCCATGGCCCGCCACGAACTGCTGCTCGCCTCGCAGAACGCTTAGGCCAGGCAGCCCGGCCCGAGCAGCGCCTTCAAGTCGCCCATCAGCGCCGGGTTCGGCGTCACGCGCAGCGCGTCGTCGAGCCGCAGCAAAGTCTTGCGCTGCCCGTTGATCAGGCGCAGATGCACCTCGGTCGTGCCGGGATGCGTCGACAACGCGTCCTTCAACTGGGCGACCACGGTCGGCGTGCACTTCGACGCGGGCATGCTGACCCGGAACGGCTGGCTGCCTGCCAGCGATTCGAGGTCGGGCACCACGAGGTCGTTGGCGATCAGCGAGATCCGGTCGTCACGTTTCGCCACCCTGGCCTTCACCAGGACGATCGCGTCCTCGACCACGCTCATCCCGACCACCGAGTACGTCTTCGGGAAGAACAGCGCTTCGATCCCACCGGCGAGGTCTTCGAGCTGGGCGGAGGCCCACGGCTCACCGTTCTTGTTCACCCGCCGGGTCACTGAGGCGAGGATGCCGCCGATGACCACTTGGGCGCCGTCGGCGATGCCGCCTTCGAGGATCGCCGCGATCGGGGTGTCGGACTGGGCGGACAGGATGTGCTCGACGCCGTCCAACGGATGCCCGGAGACGTACAGACCCAGCATTTCCCGCTCAAGCGCGAGCTGGTGCTTGGTCTCCCACGCGTCGTCGGGGACCTTCACGTCGAACACACCACCGGCGTCGTCACCGCCGGAGTCGCCGCCGCCGAACAGGTCGAACTGGCCGACCGCCTCGGCGCGCTTGGTGTCCATGACCGCGTCGATCGCGTCGGTGTGCACGAGGAACAGGCCCTTGCGCGGGTGCTTGAGCGAGTCGAACGCGCCTGCCTTGATCAGCGATTCGACGACCTTCTTGTTGCACGCCTGCGCGTCGACCTTGCGCAGGAAGTCGGAGAAGTCGACGAACGCGCCCTTCTCGTTTCGCGCTCGGATGATCGAGTCGACCACGTTCGCGCCGACGTTGCGGATCGCGCCGAGGCCGAAGCGGATGTCGTCGCCGACCGGCGCGAAGTCGCGGTCCGACTCGTTGACGTCCGGCGGCAGGACCGTGATGCCCATCTTGCGGCACTCGGCCAGGTAGATCGCGGCCTTGTCCTTGTCGTCACGCACCGACGTGAGCAGGCCGGCCATGTACTCAGCTGGGTAGTTCGCCTTGAGGTACGCCGTCCAGTACGACACCAGGCCGTACGCGGCGGAGTGCGCTTTGTTGAACGCGTAGTCCGCGAACGGGACCAGGATCTCCCAGAGGGTCTTGACCGCGTCCTTCGGGTAGCCGTTGTCCAGCATGCCCTTCTCGAACCCGGCGAACTCCTTGTCCAGGATCTCCTTCTTCTTCTTACCCATCGCGCGGCGCAGCAGATCTGCTTGGCCGAGCGTGTACCCGGCCAGCTTCTGCGCGATCGCCATAACCTGCTCCTGATACACGATCAGGCCGTAGGTCGTGCCGAGGATGTCCTCGAGCGGTTCGGCAAGCGCCGGGTGGATCGGCGTGATCTCCTGCTGCTTGTTCTTACGCAGCGCGTAGTTCGTGTGCGACTTCGCACCCATCGGGCCCGGCCGGTAGAGCGCGCCGACCGCGGAGATGTCTTCGAAGTTGTCGGGGCGCATCAGGCGCAGCAGGTCACGCATGGGCCCGCCATCGAGCTGGAACACGCCCAACGTGTCGCCACGCGACAGCAGCTCGTATGTCGCCTTGTCGTCCAGCGCCACGGTCTGCAGGTCGACCGGCTGTTTGCCGTTGCGCTCCATGTTGCGCAGGCAGTCGTCGATCACCGTCAGGTTGCGCAGGCCGAGGAAGTCCATCTTCAGCAGGCCAAGCGACTCACACGTGGGGTAGTCGAACTGGGTGATGATCGACCCGTCCTGCGGGCGCTTCCACAGCGGGATCACGTCAAGCAGCGGCTCAGCTGAGAGAATCACGGCACAGGCGTGCACACCGGCGTTGCGGATCAGGCCCTCGAGGCCGCGGCCGGTGTCGATGATCTGCTTGACCTGCGGATCCTGGTCGTAGAGCGCGCGGATCTCGGTGGCTTCCTTGTACCGCTTGTGGTTCGGGTCGTGGATGCCCGACAGCGGGATGTCCTTGGCCATCACGGCTGGCGGGTACGCCTTGGCGATCCGGTCGGCCACCGCGTAGCCGGGCTGGCCGAACAGCACGCGGGCGGCGTCCTTGATCGCGGCCTTCGCCTTGATCGTGCCGAACGTGATCACCTGGGCGACCTTGTCCTCGCCCCACTTCTCGGTCACGTAGCGGATGACGTCACCGCGACGGCGCTCGTCGAAGTCGATATCGATATCAGGCGGGGAGACACGGTCCGGGTTGAGGAACCGCTCGAAGATCAGCCCGTGCGCGAGCGGGTCGAGGTCCGTGATGCCCATGGCGTACGCGATCAGCGCGCCTGCGGCCGAACCACGGCCGGGGCCAACGCGGATGCCGTTGGACTTCGCCCAGTTGATCAGGTCGGCGACCACGAGGAAGTACGCGGGGAAGCCCATCTGCAGGATGACGCCGATCTCGAACTCGACCTGCTGGCGGTGGACCTCGTCGACGCCGTCGGGGAAGCGGCGGTTCATGCCTTCCCAGACCTTCTGCTTGAAGTACTCGCCCTCGGTCATCCCCTCCGGGATGGGGAAGTTCGGCATCAGGTTGCGGAACTTGAACATCCCTTCCGTGCTGACCTTCTCGGCGATCAGCAGGGTGTTGCGGCAACCTTCCTGCCAGGCGTCGGACGAGTCGATCGCGCGCATCTCGTCCGGCGACTTCAGGTAGTAGCCGCTGCCGTCGAACTTGAACCTGGTCGGGTCCTGCATGGTCTTGCCGGTCTGCACGCACAGCAGCGCGTCGTGGGCGTCGCGCTCGTGCTCGTACGTGTAGTGCGAGTCGTTCGTGACCACGAACGGGATGCCGACCTTCTTGGCCAGGTCGAGCAGCTCGTTGCGGACCTTCAGCTCGATGTCGATGCCGTGGTTCATCAGCTCGACGTAGAAGTGCTCTTTGCCGTAGATGTCCTGCCACTCGCCCGCGGCCTTCACGGCCTCGTCGAACTGGCCGAGCCGCAACCGGGTCTGTACCTCACCCGAGGGGCACCCGGTGGTGGCCATCAGGCCCTCGGAGTTCTCGGCGAGCAGCTCTCGGTCCATCCGCGGCCACTTGCCCAGCTGGCCTTCCATCGAGGCGAGGCTGGCGGCGCGCATCAGGTTGCGCAGGCCGGTGTCGTTGCGTGCCCAGATCGTCTGGTGCGTGTACGCACCGCTACCGGAGACGTCGTCCGATTTCTGCGACGGGTCGCCCCAGCGAACGCGGTCCTTGACGTGCCGTGAGCCGGGCGCGACGTATGCCTCGATGCCGAGGATCGGCTTGATGCCCGCGCCGGTGGCCTGCTTGAAGAAGTCGTAGACACCGTTCATGTGACCGTGGTCGGTGATCGCGACGGAGGTCATGCCCAGTTTCTCGCACTGGGCGAACATGTCTTTCAGCTTCGCCGCTCCGTCGAGCATCGAGTACTCGGTGTGCACATGCAGGTGTGTGAAGGAGTCCGCGGCCACAACTCACCACCCTAAACGTCCACCGCCCAGTCCGTGGGCGCCACCCCGATTGAACATGACAGGTCTGACATTCTTGGGTGTCGTGCGCTTCCAACCTGTGTCCTTCGCCGCACTGACCGAGCACGTCGTGTCATGCATAACCGCTGTGCCCGGCCAGATCCGGGTCGTTGTGGACGGTGCGCCGGCGGCCAGACCGCACGAGCTGGCCGACGCCCTGATCGACCCGCTGCGGGTGCTGGGCAGGCAGGTGATCAGGGTGCGTGCCGATGACTTCCTTCGGCCCGCGTCACTGCGGTTCGAGCAGGGCAAGACCGACCAGGAAATTCGGTATTCGTCCTGGCTGGACGAAGGCGCGCTGCGGCGCGAGGTGCTCACCGGTGACAAGGTTCTGCCATCGCTGTGGAACGCCGAGACCGACCGGGCCACCCGAGCCGATTACGTCCCGCTACCGGCCAACGGCGTGGTCGTGGTGGACGGGGAATTGTTGCTGGGCCGGGGATTGCCGTTCGACCTCGCGGTCCATCTCTGGCTTTCCCCGGCCGCGCTCGCCCGCCGGACCCCGGCGGACGACGCGTGGAGTTTGCCCGTTTTCGCCCGTTACGACGCCGAAGTGGACCCGTTGACCACGGCCGACGTGGCCGTTCGCTACGACGACCCACAGCATCCGGCGATGCGGGTCGGCTAGCCGAGAATCGTGCCGTCCTCCTTGCTGTACAGCAAAAGGCGCCCTTCCTCCGGCGCCGCCGTGACCGTCGAGCCGATCGCCGGTTCGTGCTGCTCGCGGACCGTGAGGCCGACCAGGCTGCCGTCCGGGCACTCCAGTGTCACGAGTGAACTCACGCCGAGGTTCTCGATCGTGGACACGGTCCCGGTGATTCCCGGTCCTTCAGCACCGAGCGCCAGGTACTCCGGTCGGACACCGACCGTCACCTTTGTCTCGTCCGGCAGGTCCACAGGCGAGGGCAGGGTGGCCCCGGCCACCGCCAGTTCGCCGTTCTCGATGGTGCCGTCGAGCAGGTTCATCGGGGTCGAGCCGATGAAGTTGGCGACGAACGTGTCCGCTGGGCGGCCGAACACCTCGCGCGGGCTGCCCAACTGGCGGATCTTGCCGGACTCCATGACCGCGATCCGGTCGGCGAGGGCGAGCGCTTCGGCTTGGTCGTGCGTGACGAACACCGTCGTCACACCGATTTCCTTCTGCAGTCGCTTCAGGAATGTCCTTGCTTCAAGGCGTAGCCGTGCGTCCAAGTTGGACAGTGGCTCGTCCAGCAACAGTACTTCGGCGTCGATCGCGACGGCACGCGCCAGCGCCACACGCTGCTGCTGACCGCCCGACAGCTGGCCTGGCCTGCGCTCGAGCAAGCCGCCGAGGCTCAGGCTGTTGGCTGTCCGTTCGGCCACTTCTCGTTGCTGTGGCTTGGGTTGACGCCTGACCTTCAACGGGTAGGAGATGTTCTCCGACACCGTCATGTGCGGGAACAGGGCGTAGTCCTGGAAGACCATCGCGACCTGGCGCTTGCCAGGTTCGACCGAGGTGACGTCCCGTTCGCCGATCGTCACCGTGCCGTCGGTGGCCTGTTCGAGCCCGGCGATGGTGCGCAGCAACGTCGTCTTGCCACAGCCGGACGGCCCGAGCAGGGCGAAGAACTCTCCGTCGGCGATCTCCAGGTCGAGCTCGTCCACCGCACGTACCCCGTTCGGATACACAGTGGACAGTTCGTCGATCTTGATCCGGGCCATCAGCTCTTGATCCCCCCGTGGAAACGGAAGCCATAACGCTTGCTCACGAACAGGTACAGCACGACCACCGGGATCGAGTACAGCAACGAGAACACCGGGATCACGGTCAGGTTGGCACTGCCGCCCTCGTCGTAGAGGGTGCGCATCAGCACGGCGGCAGGCTGGCTGTCGACGTCCCGCAACAGCAGGAACGGCAGTAGGAAGTTGCCCCAGGCCTGGACGAACGACCACACCACGATGGTCGCGATGCCTGGGCGGGCGATCGGCAGCACGACGTGCCGCAGGATCTGCCACGGGGACGCGCCGAACACTCGCGCCGACTCCTCGTAGGACCGCGGCACCGCGTCGACGAAGTCCTTGAGGATGAAGATCGCGGCTGGTAGCATGCCGCCCGCGATCACCAGTGCAGTGCCGTACTGCGAGTTGATCAGGCCGAGCTGGTACATCATCACGAAGATCGGCACCATCGCGGCCGTCCCGGTGACCACACTGGACAGCAGCAGCAGGACGTACAGCAGGATGTCCCGGCCGGGAATTCGCACGCGGGACAGGGCGTAGGCGGAGACCGCGGCGAGAGCGGTCGTGACGATCATCGCCAAACCACACAGCACCAACGAGTTCAGCAATGAGCCCAGTGCGTACGGATGCTCGAACGTCGCCGTGACGTTGTCGAACGTCCAGTCCGGCCAGCGCAGCCCGAGACCTGGCCTGCTGTCGAACGGCGCACTGGCCAGCCACAGCATCGGGACGGCGAAGAACGCGAGGATCACCGCGAAGAAGACCGTGTACGCGATCCGGCGCAATACCAGGGAAGTCATCCGCGCCTCCGCAGCAACCTGAGGTACACCAACGCGATCACCAAGTTCACCAGCAACAGCAGGAACGAGATCGCCGACGCGTAGCCGAGCGCGCCCGAGCCAAGCGCTTGCTGGTAAATGAACACCGGCAACGTCTCCGACCGGTGGTCAGGGCCGCCCGCGGTCAGCAGGAACGGCGTGAAGTCGTTGGCCGTCCACAAGGTGATCAGCAAGGTGTTGGTCAGCACATGCCCACGGATGTGCGGGAACACGACGTCCCTGAGCGTGCTCAGCTTGCCCGCGCCGACCATCCGCGCGGTCTCCAACTGGGACGGTGGCACGACATCCAGCGCCGAGCTGTACAGCAGCATCGAGAATGCCGTGCCACGCCAGACGTTGAACACGATCAGACTGATCATCGGATACTCGACGAGCCAAGCAGTGCCCGGCGTGCTCAGCAACGCGTTGAGCGTGCCGCCATCCCTGTCCAGCACGGCGACCCACAGGTACGCGACCACCGTGCTCGGCAAGATCCACGCCAGCAACACCATGCCCTCGACCAGGCGCCGCAGCCAACGCCGCGCGCTGCGCAGCATCCATGCCAGCGCGAACCCGAGGATGTTCTGGCCGATCAAGGCTGACCCGAACACGAAGACCAAGGTCAGCCACAGCGAGTTGCCGAACAGCGGGTCGCTCAGCGCGTCGGTGATGTTGTCGACGCCAACGATGTCAGGACGGACCGACGTCGGCCCGGTCAACGTGTAGTTGGTCAGTCCGATGTAGATGCTCCACAGCGCGGGGAAGACCAGGAAAACCCCGATCAGCACCAGCGCGGGTGCCACGAACAGCAGCGCGCGACCACGGCCGAGACCGGCCGAGTCGGTCGCGAGCGCTGAGTTCTTGGTCCTTTTCTTCGCGGTTACCGGCGCAGTCGCGACGTCAGCCGGTGGCAACGTTGCCCTCGCCGACCGCCTTCACCACGGCTTGCTGGTACGTCGCCGCGGCCTCGTCCACGCTCTTGCCCGCGACCACATCGGCCGTCGCCTGCTGCAACGCCGAGGAGACCTGCGTGTACTGAGCAAGGCCGGGACGGTAGCGGGTGATCGGCAGGACCTCTTTGGACACGTACGTGAGCATCGGGTCGCCCTTGAGCACGTCATCGTTGACATCGCTGCGCACAGTGATCTGCGGCGTCGCGGACACACGTGCCTTGGTGGCGTCGAACGAGTTCATGAACTGCAGCAGTTCCCATGCCTGCTGCGGGAACTTGGAGTTCGGGTTGACGATCCGGATCCCGCCGCCGGACATGCTGACGAAGTCCTGGCCGCCGACACCGGAACCGGCCCGCTCAGCCGGGATCTTGGCCCAGCCGACGGCAGTGTCCCGGTCGGCCATCTTGGCAACGCCGTTGGCGGGGTTGACCACCGCGCGCCAGAAGTAGTCGCTCTCCAGCAGGATGCCGATCTTGTTGTCGGCGAACTGTGCGAAGGACTTGTCGCGCCCCTTGGCCTCCTGCTGCAGCAACGGGTCACCGAGGCCGCCGGAATAGATCTTCTGGTACAGCCCGAGGACGTCCTTGACGTTCTGCGTTGCGCCCTGCCACTTGCCGCTGTCGTAGACGGGTTTGCCAGTACCGACGAGCAAAGGCAGCACGCCCTGCATCGTCGTCGCCTCGGTCATGGCGGTGCCCGCGTTCAGCTGGATCGGCACGACACCAGGGATGGTCTTGAGCTTCTGCCCGGCTGCCAGCACGTCGTCCCAGCTGCGCGGCTGCCAGTCGGCAGGCAACCCGGCCCGTGTGAAGAGCTTCTTGTTGAAGTACAGCACGCGACCGTCGGTGCCGACCGGGACGCCGTACCGCTTTCCTTCGAAGTCACCGAGCGCGGTGACGGCCGACGGGATCTTCGACCAGCCCTCCCACGCGTCCACTTTGTCCTGCCCGACCAGGTCGGCGAGCGGTTTGGCCTGCCCGGCCTGCGCGAACTCACCCAGCCAGATCCCGTCGATCTCCTGGACATCGGCGCCGCCGCCGGTCTTCAGATCGAGCGCGACCTTGGTCTTGTAGTCCTTGTCGTCCGCGCCGTTGCCGTCGAACCGGACCGTGGCGGTGACGCCCTTGGCCTTCTGCGCCTCGACAAACTTGGGGATCACGTAGTCGACGGTCCACTTGGCTATGTTGGCGTTCTTGCCGCCTTCAAGGGCGTTCGAGGAGATCGTCAGGGTGATCTCCTTGGCGTCCGCGTTCTGCCCGGTGTTCGTGTCGGCAGGCTTGCCAACACACCCTGCGGCCAGCAACGGCACGGCCACAAGCAGGGACATCAAGGGCCATCGTCGCATCGTCGCGCCTCCCAAGTGGAACCTTCACCAAAACCCACTGGCGGTTGGGTGCGCGTATCTTCACCTCAGAAGGTGATCAATGACAAGAGAGCCTCGCGCCCGTTCGGGCGAGAGGGATACGGCGGTGCACGCGCTGGTCACCACGACGGGGTAGCGTTTCCAGCCGTGGTGACCCCCGATCCCGTGGACATGCGACTGCTCAGCCTGATCGCCGAGATGGGCCGGGCCGCCGTGCACGAAGTCGCCGCCCGGCTGGGAATGGACCCACGAGAGGTGGCCTCCCGGCTAGTCGCACTGTCGGCCAATGGCCTCCCGCTGGTCGTAGGCGTCGAATGCGACCCAAACGGGATACGGGCCGCGCTGGCGGCCATGACACCACCCAGCTACCCGGTCCAGGGCACACCATCCGGTGCATATCCGGCAGCGGCCTACCCGCCGAACGTCGTCCAATCCGGCGGATACCCGCCACCAACGGGCTACCCTGTGGCTCCCTCCGGGGGCGCGCCAACGGGAGCTCCGCCGGTCCACCCGTACCCGCAGCCAGCAGGAACGCCCTCAGGTCCGTACCCACCCCCGGTCCCTGCGACCCCGTCCGGCCCGTACCCGGTCCACGGCACGCCATCAGGCCGCTACGCGGGCCCCGCACAGCCACCAAGCCAGCCGATCCCGGCCCAGCCACCACCGCCACCACCAGCAGACCCGGTGATGAGCACATGGGGGCCACCCCAGACGTCCGCATGGGCCCGAGGCGACCAACCAGCCGGGCACGCGGCCGTCCAGGTGCAACCCGCACCCCCACCCGCCCGCCCAGCAACGGCACGTACCGGCAAGGTCGGCGGCACACTGGAGACCGAAGGGCTCGAAGGCGAGCGCCTGGCAATCCAACTCGTAGAGGTGGTCGACCCAGCCGACTTCCTGTTCACCGCGGCCGGTTACCGCCTGCAGGAAGGTGAACGCTCGGTGGTCGTCCACACGGAGATGGTGAACAGGGGCGCGGTGAACTTCAACTCACTGCCAGACCTGTACCTGGTCCTGGTCACCAAGGACGGTCAAGCGGTCCCCAAGGCCCCGGTCTCACTCTCGTCCCGCCCGCCACACCGGATCGGCGTAGCTCCCGGCGAAACCGCCGGTGGCCACGCGGTGTACGTGCTGCCCGAGAACATCGAGGTCACAGCCGTTCGGTGGACAGCACGGCCCGACGACACGTCCAAAGCTCTGACCTGGACCGTCGAGCCATAGCTGGCCCACGCTGCTGCCAAGGCCCTGCCGGAACCGTTGAGCCATAACCCGGCCACGCAGTCCTGCCAACGCCTCTGCCAGCACGCCATCGAGCCCGACCGACCGGACGCAGTCCGCTGCGAAAGCCCGCCAGAACCATTGAGCCGCGACCAGCACACACTCCGGCCAATGGCTTGCCTCGACCGGTCGACCCGCACCAACCCGACGCCATGATCGAGGCGCTCGCCTCGATCATGGAGCCTTCCCTGCCATCAGGACTCGGCGCGTAGCCCTTCAAGGGCCACCGCGAGGTCCTCGGGGTACTCGCTGGTGAACTCCACCCATCGGCCGTCGGCCGGGTGGTCGAACCCGAGTGTCCGTGCGTGCAGCCACTGCCGGGTGACGCCCAACCGCTTCGCCAGCACGGGGTCCGCACCGTAGGTCAGGTCCCCGACGCATGGGTGCCTCAGTGCCGAGAAGTGCACCCGGATCTGATGTGTCCGGCCGGTCTCCAGCTTGACCTCGACCAGTGACGCCGCCCGGAACGCTTCCAGCACCGTGTAGTGCGTGACGCTCGGCTTCCCTGACGCGACAACGGCGAACTTGTAGTCGTGCTTGGGATGCCGGTCGATCGGCGCGTCGATCGTGCCCGTGCTCGGATCCGGCAGTCCTTGGACGACTGCGTGATAGATCTTCTCCACAGTGCGTTCCTTGAACGCCCGCTTGAGCACGGTGTAGGCATATTCACTTTTGGCGACGACCATGACGCCGGTGGTGCCGACGTCCAGCCGGTGCACAACGCCCTGCCGTTCAGCGGCGCCCGATGTGGACACCCGCACGCCAGCCGCGGCGAGGCCGCCGATGACGGTCGGCCCAGTCCAGCCGGGACTGGGGTGTGCGGCGACGCCGACTGGCTTGTCGACAACGACGATGTCGTCGTCCTCGAAGATGATCCGCAGGCCCTCAACGGGAACAGGGATCATCTCCACTGGACGTTCCGGCGCGGGGAGCGTCACTTCAAGCCACGTGCCCGCGACCAATCGGTCGGACTTACCGGCAGGCCGCCCGTCGATGACAACGTCGCCCGACTCAGCGATGGCCGCGACAGCAGTCCGGGACAACCCGAGCAATTTGGACAGTCCGGCATCTACCCGCATGCCGTCAAGGCCATCGGGAACGGGCAGGGTTCGCAGGTCACTCACTTGGCGCGGTCTCCGTCTTCTTCTTGTCGCGCGAACGACGGCCGTCGTACTCGTGCCCGAGCAGCGACAGCACCACGATCAGGATGCCGCCCACCACGATGCTGGAGTCCGCGACGTTGAACACTGGCCAGTACTCCCCATTCGGGCCGAACAGGGAGACGAAGTCCACGACGTGTCCCCGCAGCGGTCCAGGTGCCCGGAAGAACCGGTCGACCAAGTTGCCAATGGCACCGGCCAGGACCAGCCCGAGCCCAACGGCCCACCCGCCGGACCGCAGCTTGGGCAGCACCCAGATGATCGCGACAACCACTCCGATGGCAACAAGCGCGAGCACCCAGGTCATCCCGGTCGCGACGGAGAACGCGGCACCCGGATTGCGAACGATCTGCAGGTAGACCAGGCCGCCAAGGGCCCGGACCGGTTCCCTGCCCTCCAGCTGGGCCAGTGCCACGACCTTGGTCACCAGGTCGGCCGCGAAGAACACGACGGCCGTGCTCAGCAGGATCGCCGCCTTCCGCGGTGGCCTTGGCTCCTCCGGATTGCTCTCGGTACTCACCTGGTCATTGTCCACGCATCACCCGACACCCCGCTCACCCCCGGCCGGAGCGGGGCCCGCACCGGTCGGAAAGGTCACGCACCCGGGTAGGTGCCGAAGGTCCAGATGTTGCCCTCGGGATCGGCCACGGCCACGTTCCGCGAGCCATAGTCGGTGTCCTCGGGCTCAGTGACCACCTTGCCGCCCGCCGCGACGACCCGCTTGTGGACGGCGGCCACGTCCTGGGTGACCACGTAGATCCACTGGGTGCCGGGAACGGGCTGCGGGTAGTCCGCGTGGGTACCGCCGGAGCCGTACATGATCCCGCCGCCTTCAGGCCATTTCACCTCCGCATGCACGATTCGGGTGTTGTCGTTGTCGTCGCGAACGGTCAGCGTCTCGGCGAAGCCGAGCACCTCGGTCATGAAGACCCGAGCAGCATCAGCGTCGTTGTACCTGAGACATGTCCACACGCCTGGGTTGTTGTCGCCTGCGTTGTTGTGGTCGGTCATGCCAGCGACTGTGCCGGGTCCTCGTCACCTAGGTCTTGGAGAAACGGGAGCTCCTCCCGAACCCACGTCGCTGGAGTGCACCCAGCGAACACCCGCCACTCGTTGGTCATGTGCGCCTGGTCGTAGTAGCCCGCCGCGACGGCGGCTTCGGCCAGCGACTGGCCACCGCGGATGAGCGCCGCGCTGTGCTCGAACCGGATCAGCCGCGACACCTGTTTAGGTCCAAGTCCCACCTCTCGCGCGAATCGTGACGTGAAATGCCGTCTGCTCCACCCGACCTCGTCAGCCAGGTCGTTGACCGACCGCACCCCACGCCCGGTCATCATCTGCCGCCAAGCCCACTGCACTTCGGCCACCAGGTTGACCGGACACAGCGTCCCGGACAGTTCGGCGTCGAGAAGCGTGAACCGCGCCGCCCACGTCGGTTGCGCCGCCAGCCGATCCGGCAACGAGCCAGCCCACTTCACCGGCAGATCAGCCAGGTCAATGACGTCCGAAGTCAGCTCGGTCGCCGGAATCCCGAGCAAGGCCCGAAGACCGACCGGGTTCAGCTCGAGGTGCAGCCCTTGCTGGAACCGGTCCTGCTGGATCAACGTTGGCTCCAGATGCAGCCCACCGACCGCGGCTTGGGTCTGACCGCCGCCACCGGGCCCACCGACCATCTTGATCGGCTCAGCCAAGCTGATGATCAGCGTCACCGCGCCGGACGGCAGCCCACGGTGAACCGACAAGCTGACGTCATGCTGCGTATACCCGATGTACCGCCGGACAAGGTGACGCAGCGCGGGGTGCGGAGCCCGCGTCACGAAGTCCACGTCCGACTCAGTCATCGAGGCCAGCGTAAGCCAGGTCAGTCGCCAAGTAAGTCCGAAGCGACCGAGACCAAACCGGTCTCATAGGCGACGATCACGAGCTGCGCCCGGTCACGAGCCTTGAACTTGCCGAGCAAGTGGCTGACGTGAGTCTTTACGGTGCCCTGGCTGACATACAGCCGTTGTGCGATCTCAGCATTGGAATGTCCTTTCGCGATCAGGGTCAACACATCTGTCTCCCGCTCGGTGATCATCGTGAGCTCCTCGGCGGCTCTGCGCTGCACCGGCCGCCTGGTGAACTCCGTGATCAACCGCCTGGTCACCTTGGGCGCGATCAACGCATCCCCTGCCGCAACAGTCCGGACCGCCGCAAGCAAGTCACCAGGCCGCGCATCCTTGAGCAGAAACCCGCTGGCCCCTGCCCGAAGCGCGCCGTACACATACGCGTCGAGGTCGAACATGGTCAGGATCAAGACCCGAGTCTCCGGTCGCGCAGCACAGATCAAGCGTGTGGCCTCGATCCCGTCCATCTCCGGCATCCGGACATCCATCAGCACGAGATCCGGCTGCTGTTGATCAACGATATCGACCGCCTGCCGCCCGGTCCCGGCCTCACCGACGACGGTGAAATCCGGGTCGGAATCGATCAGCGCCCGAAAGCTCCCACGCAGCAAGGCCTGATCATCGGCAATGACAACCCGAACCATGTCCGCCTTCACCAGCCGAACTCATAACAGCCACAGCCATCCTGTCCTCATTTCCTCTCCCAGCCATAGATGCCAACATCGAGCCTTCCAGAACCCAAGCTCCCCACACCGATCCACGACGTCACCCTACAGTTCGCCTCCGTTTTTCCTTATCTCACAAGGCATGTGTAACCACCAGCTACCCTGACCAGTCAAACCATCACCGGCCCGCACTTGACCCGTCGATCGGCACCCCTCACACGACAATCAACAGAAACTGGTCGTCGGCCAGGACCTGCCCATCGATCAGAAACCGCTCATCGCATGCCCCCGGGCGCGCAGTGTCGACGTCTGCACGCAGGAACTGCGCTGTGAGCACATCCGCCAGGTCCGATCCAGCGGCCGCTCGGTGCTGTCGACCTTGGTCGATCTGGACGAGCTGACCGACCTGCCAGACCGGGTTGTCGTGAGGTAGCGCCGCCATCTCGTGCCCGAAGACCCACCGCCCGCCGGTCACGGCCGAGGATCCAGGCCGTGTGATGACAGCTCCACGCCGAGGCAGGCCACCACGTGAAGACGCAGTCACACTGACTGTCTTCTCCTCACCCACATCTACTGCTAGCAGATGCGACTGAAGCCCTTCCTGTGCGCAGACCGCAAGGAAGCGGAGTGCTTCACCAGACATGACAGCTAGCCCTCTCGTGTGCCGAAGTGACCAGTGAACCGACGCACCGACCGCTTCTGACTTAGACGGTTACCACTCCCGATAAGGACACGTAGCGGCATGGAATCCGCCCCCTGCAACAGGATCCACCCAAACAGACCGGACAACCGACCCAAACCCCTTGCCACAAAAGGCCTCACACCGCCCGATCATGGCGGGGGCGGACCTGGACCACATCTGCTCAGTCGTTGCTCCTCGGCACCACCAGCGGATCGTTCCTGATCACACAAACAACTCACGAAGCCCTCCACAAGGAAGTAGGTCGTCTCCGTAGCCTCTCGCCAGAACAGGGGCCCGCCTCGAAAACGCGGTCGATTCATCGCCTTGCCACTGAGCCCCAACTGCGGCACAGCAGAACCAACCCATGTCTCGTCACTCATTGATCTCTCCCATCACCAACAAATCGCCTCGCAACACACAAGCTGCTCATCACTCCCCTCCACGAAGAAGTACGGCTTGCACCCATACCCCTTGTCCGGGGCACGGCCCCGCCTCGAAAGCCATACATCGCAACCTGCCCACTGTCGTTCAGCCTGCCGACGGACAAAGCGGTGTCTCGCCATCCTTTGTGCCCCAATACCGCTAGCGGATCGCCGACTCATGTGAGCCGTTCATGACGTCGCTCTGTAAGGAAGTGTTGCGGAGACACGGAATCCGCCACTCGGACGTGGTCCTGCTTCGAAGGTTCCGTTGTACATCGTCACTCTTTCTCTGATTCCGATCAGGCCATGACCAGGCTGACGGCCTGAGATGTTGCCGCCGGATCCATCGTCAGCCACCTCGATCCGCACCTGACTTTCGTTGTTCTCCACCACGACTCGGCACACCGTCGGTGCCGCGTGTTTCACCACATTGGTCAATGCCTCCTGCACGATTCGGTACACCGACAGCCCAATACCCTCCGGTAATCGGTCCACGCCTCGGGTCTCCATAGTGACCCGCACGCCTGCCAGCGCGGCTCGATCGGCGAGTTCCACTAAGTCACGGGTCTGCGGCGTTGGAGCGAGGTCGACCGGAGAGCCGTCGGTCCGCAGCACTCCCAACATGTGTCGCAACTCCGTCAACGCGCTTCGCCCTGCTGACTCGATGAGGTCAAACGCCTCTCGCGCCTGGACTGGCTGGACGTTGTGCAAATGGTTGGTGAATCCGGCCTTCACTACGATCAGACCCATACTGTGCGCGACAACGTCATGCAGTTCACGCGCGATACGCAGCCGCTCCTCGGTCACTGCTCGATCGGTCGACCGTGCCAGATACGCGCGCCGATCACGGATCGCCCGGCCCACTGTCCAGGTAGTGCCCATGATCGCGAGGCCGACCAGTAACTGGCCCGCAGTCGACCCCCGCACACCGACCGGGCTGATGAGCAAGACCATCAGCAGGCCGAGGCTGCTGAGCAGGCCGAGTGGCAAGGTCGGTTCCCATCGAGGTCTCCGCTCTGTCAGGGCGAGTATGTACACCGCGGCCGCTGGGGCCACGTAGGGCATGTCGGTCAGATTCAGCAGAACTGACAGTGTTGATAGGGCGAGGACGATCCCGAACACCGGCCGCGGCCAGCGGCGGCGCACCGCTATCGGCAGGATGCTGCCCGCCACGATGACCGCGGCGAGCCACTCCGGCGCAGGCGTCGCGACGCCGCGCAGCAGGCACGAGAACACGGCCAGCAGCGCGAAGGCGAATGCGAAAGCGCTGTCGCACAAGTACTGTTGCGCTTTTGTCGTCCCGCCGAACTGGAAGGGTCGAGGTTCGTTTTCGTCCACGCCTTCGACGCTAGCGTGGGGGTCCGACATCTCGCCTCTGTCTGGAGATAGAGATCGCGGTTCTATCTCCAGACAGATGCGCCGACCAGCCCGGATGCGGCAGCGTGGAGTCGTGATCGAAACGACGCACCTCACCAAGCGCTACGGCGCCACCGCGGCGGTGGAAAACCTGTCGCTGCAAGTAAATCCCGGCTGTGTCACCGGTTTCCTGGGCCCGAACGGGGCAGGGAAGTCCACCACCATGAGAATGGTGTTGTGCCTCGCCGCGCCCACCTCGGGCGAGGCGTTGGTGCAGGGCCGCCGATATGACCAGTTGCGTTTCCCCATGCATGAAGTCGGAGCGTTGCTCGACGCCAACGCTGTCCAAGGTGGACGAACAGCATTCGACCACCTCCGTTGTCTCGCCAGGACGAACCGCATACATGACACCCGCGTGGTGTCCGTCATGGAACAGGTTGGCCTCGCAGGCGTCGCCACACGAAGGATCGGCGGGTTCTCGTTGGGGATGAGACAGCGGCTCGGCATCGCCGCAGCTCTTCTGGGTGATCCTGGCGTGCTGATATTCGACGAACCGGTCAACGGACTGGATCCGGACGGCGTCCGCTGGATCCGCGGCCTGACCAGATCGTTGGCTGCCGAAGGCCGCACTGTTCTTATCTCGAGTCACCTGATGAGTGAGATGGAGCAGACGGCCGACCGGTTACTGATCATCGGCCGTGGTCGGCTGATCAGCGACACCACAGTCCGTGACCTGCTCAGGCAGTTCGACCGAGGTGTGCTGGTTCGTTCCCCTCAGCCAGCCGAGCTGGCTTCGATACTCATGGCATCAGGTGCCACAGTGGACAGTGAGCTGGGTGGCCTGTTGGTGAAAGGACTGGCAGTGGCCGACATCGGCAATATGGTCGCGCGGCACGGAATCACCGTTCACGAAGTGACTCCACGCAACGCGTCCCTCGAGGAAGCTTATTTGGCGCTGACCTCGGACAGCGTCAACTACCGTACAGGTGACCAGCGATGAGAGATGTGCTTTCGGCCGAGTGGCTGAAGATCCGCACTAGTCGATCGACCCGGTTCGTACTGCTCGCGGTGATCGCGATCGCGCTGCTCGGGGCACTGTTGGCGTATGCATGGGGTCAGACATGGGAAGCCATGTCGCTGGAAAGCCGGGGACGTCTCTCGGACGCCTCGATCGAGGACACCACGGCACCCTTCCTGCACTTCTGTCTCGCAGTGCTCGGTGTTCTGATCGTGACGGGCGAGTACGCGACGGGCGCGATACACACGAGCTTGACGGTCGCACCAAGGCGACTGTCCGTGCTGGCGTCGAAAGCAGTTGTGGTCGGTGTGCTCGCGTTGCTGTCCGGTCTCCTCGTCACATTCTCGACGTACCTGGTGAGCAAGGACATCCTTGCTAGAAGGGGGTTTCCTGGATATGCAACGCCCTTCGCAGAGGAGTTACCCAGCTTGGTCCGGGCCAGCGTGGTGGTAATGGTGGTCGCCATTGTCGGTTTGGGACTCGGCGTAGTGCTCCGCTCGACAGCGGGCGCGTTGTCCGCGATCGCCGCACTGGTGTTCATCTTGCCGGTCCTGGTCGGCTTCTTGCCTGCCCCGTGGGACGACCGGATAGGTCAGCTGATGCTGCCGAACATGAACCACCCGTTGGTCGTGATCGGCTACGTCGGCGCGGCTTGTGGTGGCGCGGCCGTCGCGATACTCCGGCGGGATGTGCCCTGATTACCTACCGCATTGCCTGACCAACAGCAGGAAGGAGCACGACTATCTCCGCAAGCAGCCAGAGAACAAGCGACAAGGTCAGAGCGGCGATGAACGCACCGCCACCATCCACGAGGACCTTGACGATCGCGTAGACGTGGTACAGGACCACGACGGCGCCCAGGATCGCGGTGAGCCACCGGGCGAACGCCAGCCTGGCCGCGAGCAGGATCGCCAACAAAACGAAGGTGCAGCCGACCGAGATCCCCATGGAGATGCCGAAATCGACGTTGCCGGTGAGGTCCTCGGAGAACATCATCCCTGGCACAGCCAGGACCGCTTCAATGCTTCTCGTTGAGCCGTCCCAGGAAATGATCGAGACCACAAGGGAGATCACCGCGCACGCAGCAAACAACGCCGCCGAGACATAAGCGGGAGCCGTGCTCGGGCGTGCCGCGTATCCGCCATAGGGCGGCTGCGGCCAACCAGGACCTAGATAGCTCATGGCAGGGAGTATTGACGATGAGACCACACAGGACAGCACGAACGACAAGATCCGGAGATATGGCTGGCCTGCAGGGCCGCGCCCCGCCCGGTGCGATCAGTCGGTCAGGAACGACGGCAGCGGCCGAATGTCGTTCTCGGGCACCCAGCGGCCGTCCTCAAGCCGGTAGTTCAGCGCCGGGCCCTCGGTCACCAATGTCCTCAGTGCGTTGACAAGCCGGTCCACGTGTTCGATGGTGCTGCCAAGGCCGAGGCTGGCCCGCAGGGCACGCTGCTCTGTCGAGCCGACTTTGCCCAGCAGCCGACGAGTCGCGATGTGTGCGCAGAACGCGCCGTCTCGCACGCCGATGCCGTACTCGGCGGACAATGCGGCCGCGATCAGGCCTGCGTCATGGCCAGCGATCGTGAAGCTGACCACGCCGACGCGCGGACCGTCGAAGATGCTGAGCTCGGACAGGCCTGGGACGTCACGCAAGCCCTTACGCAGCCGGTGCAGCAGGGCGAGTTCGTGGGCTTCGATGTCGGCCCACTGCGCGGAGATCGTCTTGCACGCCACCGCAAGGGCGTGCACGCCGACGACGTTCGGGGACCCGGCCTCATGCCGCTCAGGCACAGCTGACCAGGCGACGCCAAGGCGGTCACCCCAGCTCACCACCTGCTTGGTGGCTCCGCCGCCAGCCAGGTACGGCTCCGCCGCCTGCAACCAGTCGGCGCGGCCGATGAGAACACCGGCGCCGAAGGGGGCGTACAGCTTGTGTCCTGACAGCACGACGTAGTCGACGTTCCACGACTTGATGTCGATCGGGCGGTGCGGCGCCAACTGAGCCGCGTCCAACGCGACTCGCGCGCCGTGGCGCCGGGCGACCTCGGCGAGTTCCTCGACCGGCCAAAGCTCACCGGTCACATTGGAGGCCCCGGTGATCACCACAAGACGTGGACCTGTTGGCGCTGCTGCCAATGCGTTGTCCAAGGCGATAACGGCGTCGCCTGCCGACGGCGGAGTCTGGACGCGGCGCACCGAAGGTCCCCGCCACGGCAGCAAAGCGGCGTGGTGCTCGGTGTCGAACAGCACCACTGACGTCGCCTTGGGCAACGATCGAGCGAGGAGGTTCAGGGAATCCGTGGAGTTACGAGTGAAGACCACAGTGTCGCGGGTGCGTGCACCGACGAACTCACGCAGAACGTCACGGGCACGCTCGTAGACCTTGGTGGAGACCTGGGAGGCGAAACCCGCGCCGCGGTGGACGCTGGCGTACCAGGGCAGCAGTTCGTCGACGGCATCCTGCACGCTGCGCAGACAGGGTGCACTCGCCGCATGGTCGAGGTTGGCGTACTGGATCTGCTCACCGGTGGCGAGGGGGACAGTCAGCGTGTCGCTGACGACCGGCGGCACCTGGGCGTGGTCCTGAGCGAACTGGCGTTGGCTGGGCAGTGCGAGCGTCATTTCTCGGCTCCTCCGGGCCTAGGGGACCCAGGAGGGTCCGCGCTTGCCCTGCCACGGTTTGTGGCGGGCCTGGTCCTCACCCGGGGCACCCCACCGCGGTAGGAGGGTTGCCGGCCAGCAAGCCGGGGCTTCGCGCTGGCACTCATGACCTTCGTTTCGAACAGTAGCGGAAGGAGACCGTTTGACGCGACCACCCGACGGCCTAAATGTGCCGTATGCCACAACTCACGCAGCGCACTCACGTTGCTCCACCCGGGCGACGGACTACCTGAAACCCCAGGTGATAGCCAACTTTTGCCGAGAACGGTTCCGAGCCTGCGAGACCGGGAGTTTCGAGAGATGAATGCTGGCGCTCCCCACAGAAGCCGTCACCAGCCGACGACCGAGGACTGACTGTCACCGGCCAGGCTTGACTAGATGGACCGAATCGCAGGGCTTGAACTCGCGGGTCGAACCGCAGATGTGATCGGAGGCCACCGTGACAGGCTTGGCTGGCATAAACCGGTCACGGGCTTATCCATCGGAAGCGCGCCGCAGGCATGGTTGATCGCTTCAACCGCTGGTTCGGTTGCGGCTCGGCTGGCTGGGCTTCGCAGGCGTGGCTGGTAGTTGCTGTGGTCGAGGGGCTTGGTTGGGTCGCTGGTTAGTCGCCGTGCTCGCCGCGCCAGCGGGCGTAGCGGCCGGCCCGGTCGAGGGCGCGGATGCGGCGTTCCGTCGCGTCGCGGGCTTGCTGCGTGGCCACGATCAGGATTTGGTCGTGGACTTGCAGGCGGGTGGTTGGGGCTGGGGTGAAAGCGTCGCCTTCACGGGTGACCAAGCTGACCGTTGCTCCTGGCGGTAGCCGGAGTTCAGTCAGGTAGATGCCGTGCAGCCTGGAGCCGTCCGGGATCTTGACCTGGAGTAGCTCGGCTCCCAGCTCGTCCAGGGGTGCGGCGTCGACCTCCACCTGCTCGGACCGTGCGCCTTTGGCGAGGCCGAGCAACCGGGCGACAAAAGGCAGGGTGCCGCCTTGGACCAGGGTCAGCACGATTACGAGCACGAAGACCGCGTCGACCAGGTCTCTGGCACCGGGCAGGTTTTCGCTGAGCGGGATCATCGCGAGGACGATCGGTACCGCACCGCGTAGCCCTGCCCACGACAGGAAGAGCTGATCTCGCCATGGGACGCGGAAGGGTAGGACAGACAGCAGGACAGACAAAGGTCGGGCCAGCAACAGCAGGACTGCCGCGGCGACAAGGCCGGGCACAACCGATGCGAGCAGACGGGAGGGTGAGGCGAACAGGCCGAGTAAAACGAACAGGCCGATCTGGGACAGCCAGCCCAGGCCTTCAGCGAAAGACAGCGTGTCGGCGCGGTGTGGGAGCTTGGAGTTGCCGAGGACCAGGCCCGCGACGTAGGTCGCCAGCAGGCCGGAGGCGTGGGCCAGTTGACCGGTTGAGAAGGCGGCCACGCATACGGCGACTGTGGCTAACGGGTAGAGGCCGGTGGCGGGCAATGCGACCCGGCGCAGACCTACCGCTCCCAGCCAGCCGAGGCCTAGGCCGATCAACGCGCCCGCTGCCAGTTCGTACACGGCAAGCAGGGGGAACATCCAGTCGATCGTGGTGGCGGTCGACAGCAGCACCACGGCTATGTAGGACGGGGCGTCGTTCAGGCCGGATTCAAGCTCGAGTGAGCCGACCAGACGTTTGCTGACGCCCAGGCCACGCAGAACGCTGAAGACCGCGGCAGCGTCGGTTGATGCCAGCACCGATCCCCACAGTGCGGCCTGTTTCCAGTCAAGGCCGAGGATGTAGTGCAAACACGTCGCGGTCACGCCGATACTGACTGCTACGGCCACAGTGGACAATGCGATGCCGATTCCGACGGATGGTCGGACCTCTGTCCAGCGGGTCGTGAGGCCACCCTCGGTCAGGATCAGCACCAGCGCCGCGAGGCCCAATGCCTGGGTGAGCTGGGCGTCGTCGAAGCGGATGCCGATCCCCGCCTCGCCGATCGCGACCCCGATGCCCAGGTACAGCAACAGCGACGGGAGGCCAAGCCGGACCGACACCCGGACCGCGAGCACGGCCACGAGCACCACGGCGGCCCCGATCCCCAGGGCGAGGGTCAGCCCGTTCACGCCAGCATTGTCTCATCTGTCCTAAGTGCTCTCGGCCAGCAGCGTGTTGAGCCGTTCGGCCGCATCAGTTGGTGCGGGCGACAGCTCGACAACCTTGTCGCGACCACGCTCACCCGCCACAAGAGACACAGCCGCCTTGCGCACACCGAAAGCCTTGGCCAGCACGACACGCAGCTGCTCGTTCGCCTTCCCTTCCACGGCAGGTGCCGCAACCGCAACAATGAGCGCGTTTTCGCCCCATCGGCCGCCGACCCGATCCTTACGCGCACCGGGTTTCACCCGGACAGCAAAGCGAAAATCCACCACCCGATTATCCGGGAGCTGTCGAACACGGTGTGAAACTGACGATGGACTACCCGAAAAAGTCGGCACTATGCACAGTGATCACTGTCGAACATCGCCTGCAAGGCAAGCGCACGCTGAGGTTGGGATTAGGCATGGCCTATGTGGTTCTGTTGGCGGGAGTGTAAAAATTTCGGTGTAACTGTCCAAAGTGGAGGGTACACCTGTGACTGACAGGACGAAGACTCAGGCCACGACGGCGGCCAGCCCGGTGGTGGATGAGAAGCTCGTGGCCGAACTGGCGAAGCGAGCACAAGCCGAGGGTATGGCGATCAGCGGTGAGGGTGGGCTGATCGCGCAGCTGACCAAGATCGTGCTGGAGTCCTCGCTGCAGGGCGAGATGGACGCTCACCTGGGCTACGGCAAGCACGACCCGGCCGGCCGCAACGGCGGCAACTCCCGCAACGGCACGCGGGCCAAGACCGTGCTGACCGAGACCGGCCCGGTCGAGATCACCGTGCCGCGGGATCGGGACGGCTCGTTCGAACCCACGATCGTGCGCAAACGCCAGCGCCGGCTGGACGGCATCGACGGGATCGTGCTGTCGCTGTCGGCCAAGGGTCTGACCACCGGGGAGATCTCCGCGCATCTGGCCGAGGTGTATGGCACCAGCGTGTCCAAGGACACCATCTCGGCGATCACCGACCGGGTGCTGGAGGGCATGACCGAATGGCAGAACCGGCCGCTGGACGCGGTGTATCCGGTGGTGTTCATCGACGCGATCCGGGTCAAGATCCGCGACGGGCAGGTCGCCAACCGGTCGATCTACCTCGCGCTCGGGGTCACCATCGACGGCGACCGCGACATCCTCGGGCTGTGGGCCGGCGAGCACGGCGACGGTGAGGGAGCCAAGTACTGGCTGCGGATCCTGACCGAACTGAAGAACCGGGGCGTGCGGGACGTGCTCATGCTCGTCTGCGACGGACTGAAAGGCCTGCCCGACGCGGTGAACACCGTGTGGGACAAAACGATCGTGCAGACCTGTGTCGTGCATTTGCTGCGCAACAGCTTCCGGTATGCCTCCAAGAAGGACTGGGGCGTGCTGGCCAAGGACCTCAAACCGGTCTACACCGCACCCAGCGAGCAGGCCGCGCTAGACCGGTTCGCCGAGTTCAGCGAGAAATGGGAACGTAAGTATCCGGCGATCGTGCGGCTGTGGACCGACGCATGGGCCGAGTTCACCCCGTTCCTGGCCTTCGACGTCGAGATCCGCACGGTCATCTGCAGCACCAACGCCATCGAGAGCATCAACGCCCGGCTGCGTCGGGCGGTCAATGCCCGCGGACACTTCCCCACCGAGCAAGCCGCACTCAAGTGCCTGTACATGGCCCTGATGGGCCTGGACCCGACCGGCAAAGGCCGAGGACGCTGGACCATGCGCTGGAAAGCCGCCCTCAACGCCTTCGACATCGCCTTCGACGGACGCCTGTCCGCCGACCGAATCTAACCTTATCAAGATCCAATTACACCGAAAATTTGACAGTCCCCTGTTGGCTGAACGGCGGGTTGGGTTCAACGGCTGGGTTGAGTTGAACGGCTGGGTTGGCTTAGCGGTAGTTGTCAAGTCCAATTGAGACGGTTTGTGTCTACAGGGCTGGTTGTGACTGTGGAATGGGTTGGTTGATCCAGACTGCCTCGGGCAGTTTGGGTGGCCGGGGTCGGCGGGTGAAGCGTTCGGGGTGTGCGGCGTAGGCCCGGTTGAGGGTGGTTTGGCGTTGGGTCTGGATCTGCTCGGCGGTGCCGAAGTGGACCGAGGCCGGGGTGTGCATCCCGATCCCGGAATGCCGGTGTTCGTGGTTGTAGGCCAGGAAGAAGCTCTCGCAGAACGCGCGGGCGTCGGCCAGTGACCCGAACCGGTCGGGAAAATCCGGCACGTACTTCATCGTCTTGAACTGGGCTTCGGAGTACGGGTTGTCGTTCGAGGTTCGGGGGCGGGAATGCGACCGCAGCACGCCGAGATCGACCAGGAGGTCGGACACTGGTTTGGAGACCATCGCCCCGCCGCGGTCGGCGTGGATGGTGTGCGGCTCGACCCCGTTGCGGGCGACCGCGTCAGCGAGGAAATCCTTGGCCACGACCGCGTCCTCGGCCGCGGCGACCAGCCAGCCCGTCACATAGCGGGAGAAGATGTCCAGCACGACATAGCACTTGTACCAGACGCCTTTGACCGGTCCTTTCAACGCGGTGATGTCCCAGGACCACACCTCGCTGGGGCCGCGGGCGATCAGCTCCGGGCGGACCCGGGGTGGATGGGTGGCCAGCCGGCGGCGTTCGGACACCTGCCCAGCCGCGCGGGCGATGCGGTACATGGTGGAGATCGAGCAGTGATATCGGCCCTCGTCCAGCTCGCGGGCCCAGACCTGTGGGATCGCCAGATCCGCGTAGGTCGGGCTGGTTAGCAAGGCCAGCACGGCTGTGCGTTCGGTGTCGGTCAACGCCGAGGGCGGTGGTTGGCGCGGTAGCCACGGACCGTGCTTGGCCGGCGGCGGGTTGGCGCGCCGGTAGTAGGTCGCGCGGGAGATCCCGGTCAGCGCGCACGACTGCTGCACCGAGACCTCGGCTGCGCGTAGTTCGGTGAACGCGGCCGTCATGACGTCCTCGGCGGCTCGTCGTTCTCCGCGCTCTCGGAGAGTCCTTCCAAGAGCGCGTGTGCTTTTCCCATGATGTCCAGCGCTATCCGGGTTTTCGCCAGGTCGGATCGCAGTTTCTCGTTCTGGCGGCGGAGTTTCTCCAGCTCGATCTGCTCGGCTGATTTCTTCGAGCGTTTCGCCGGTGTCGACGGGTCCGCCGGGCCGCTGGTCAGGGCGGCCGCGTCGCGGGCGCGTGTCCACTCGATGATGTGCGAGGAATACAGGCCTTCCCGGCGCAGGATCGCGCCTTTCTCGCCGTTGGGGGCGTTCTCGTACTCGGTGACGATCGCCAGCTTGTACTCCGGGCTGAACACCCGCCGGGACGGACGCGGCGCGGGATCGCCCGCCGGTGTCGACGGGATGGGCTGGTCGTCAGCGGGAGTGGACACGTACACAAGGATCTCCGATCCCGCCCTTGGTCAGGAACCCCGGTACTCACACCGGGTGTCTCACACGATCCTGACAAAGAGGGTAGCGGCGAGTTGGGCTGAGTGACTGGATTGCCTGAGCGGCCGGGTTGGGTTGGATTGAGTGGCTGGTGGCTGGTGGCTGGGACATACGACCGCGGCCCGGCTCTGTTCTGAGCCAGGCCGCGGTTGGGGTTCTTAGGTGTCAGGACAGGGCTGCTTCGAGGATCTTCTTCACTTGGGCGACGATGTCTACCCGGTTCTGCTCGAAGGTTGGGTCTGTTATCGCTGTTGTATTGTCTGGGGCGAACTGCAGGACCGGCGTGTGCACGTGGCCGCCGGGGACCTTCAGCTTCAATGCGTCACGCAGAAGTGTTGTGCGGTAGGCGATTTCGTTGGAGAGGTAGCTTCCTCCGCCGCCTGCCCTTGCTGTTGATCCTGGCGTTGGGCCGGTTGGGGAGACTACTGGCGTTGTTGCGCCTGCTGGGATTTCTGTCACCGATGTGTTGTCGAAGACTGGGAAGCGGCCTGTTGTCGCCGCGAGGATCTTCTCGTACGGCAGGGTTGTCGGCACGAACTCCGGTTGCGGGGTTACCGTCGGGATCCCTGATGGGATTGGGATTGTCGTCGCGCGGGTGAGGTTGTCGTTGTCCAAGCCTGTGTGCCAGCGGCCGTTGTAGCGTTCTATGTCGATTCGGCCGACTCGGCCTTGGCTCACCGTTGTGAACATGGTGAGTTTTGGCATCTGGGAAAGGAATGTGCGCTCGACTGTTCCTGCTTCGAAGGGGCCCCACAGGACTGGGAACATCGCTGTTTGCACTATTGCTGGACCGGTTGGGGTTTTGATGATCACGCCGTCCAGCGCTAGCGCTGTTGCTCCCGATGGGTTGCTGCGGCGGATGTCTCCGTCTAGCTGGAATGGGTCGAAGCCGCTCACCATCACTCGTTTGAGACCCGGTGGGAAGTTGACCGTGTCTTGCCCGCGGGAGCTGGTTTCCATTGCGTTGATCAGGCCCGTGCGGTCGGCTTCCGGCAGGGTGAAGCGGGGTTTCCATTGGCGCAACGCCTTCGTCAGCGCCAGGCGGGCCCAGTAGAGCGGACGGTCGTCTGCTCTGGTCAGGTCTCCGCCTGCAGGTCCACGGCCTTGAACGCGGTCTACCGCCGCGCGCCACAGGCTGTCGCCTTCCGCACGGATGAAAGCGGATGCGGCATGTTTCGTCCGAATGGCGCACAGTTGGCGCTCAAACTTTGCTCCGAAGCGGTCGAAGCCACTGCGGCGCAGCACTTCCTGCGGCACCGCCAGATCCAGTCGGCGCTCCGACACCGTTACTGGCACCGCGCGGTCGACACAATCCGCACCGGTCGTTTGCGCGTAGCCAGCCGGTGCCGCAGCGATTAGCGAACCGATGACAATTCCGCAGGTCAGGATCCTGCGCAGCACTGTCCTCACGAAGATTCTCCTCACGTCACTGACATGCAATCAGGGATGAGGTGGCTCCGCACGAGACGAAAGTCGGCTTGACGCCGCAGAGGAAGTTCGCCGTCCCGGTCAGGGCTGCCGTCGATGCCGTGCCACCCGAGACGGAAACTCGGCTACAAGCCGCAGAGGAAGCTCGCCATGACCGTCAGTGCAGGCGTCTATGTCCTGCCGCCCGAAACCGGCTAGAAGCCGCGGAGGAAGTTCGCCGTCACGGTCAGTGCTGGCGTCGATGTCTTGCCGTCTTCGACAAGCACCGCGAAGGCGACGTCACCACGGAAACCGACGAACCAGCTATTGGCGTTGGTTCCTTGGCTTTCTGTTTCCGCCGTGCCTGTCTTGCCGTAGGTGCCTTTGAAACTGCTTAGCGAGGTCGCTGTTCCGGATGTGACGACCGCGCCCATCATCGACTTGATCTGGCTCAGGACTGCGCCCGAGGGTGGCTGGTAGCCGGTCACCACGTTGGTTTGCACGTCCGCACGCAGCTTTGGCGTCACCGCTTTCCCGCTGGCCACAGTGGCGGCCACTACGGCCATTCCCAGCGGGGAGGCGACGACCCGGCCCTGGCCGATGCTGTCCTCCACGCGCTGCACCGCGTTTCCTGAGGGCTCGACTTTGCCCAATTCTGTCCTCAGGCCGGGGATTTCGAAGTCGGCGTTCAGTCCGAACTGGCTTGCCGCTTTGCTCAGGCCGTCCGCTGGGAGCTGGCTGGCGATCTTGCCGAAGGTTGTGTTGCACGACCTTGCGAATGCCGTTCGCAGATTCGCGTTCGGCACGTCGAAGCCCGCGTTCTTCAGCGTACGGCCGCTGATGTTCGCCGAGGCTGGGCATTCCACTGGTGAGTCCACGTTCAGGCCTTGCTGAATCGCTGCCGCCACGCTGGCGATCTTGAAGGCCGATCCCGGCGCGAACAGGCCGCTGAACGCATCCGTCGCCCCTGCCGAGGAGTTGTTGGCCACGGCGAGGATCCCGCCGGTGCTCGGCTTGATGGCCACGATGATGCTTGGCTGGCTGGACTTGTCGACCGCGCTCTGCGCCGCTGCCGTGATCTTCGCGTTCAGCGTGGACTTCACCGCATCGGCCGAGCTGTGCGTCGGCTTCTCGCCGTACAGCAGCTCCACGTCTTTGCCTGCGCTGTCGACAATCGCCACGTACCGCTTGTCCCCCGAACCGCTGCTGCCGCCCGAAGAACCATCCAGGAGCGCCTTCATCACGGGAGCCGCGATCTGCGGGCCAGTTGGCTTGGTCGTCGAGCCTTCCCAGACAGCGAGCGGTTTTCCTGCGTCATCGAGCACCGCGGCCTCGCCGGTTTCGCCCTGTTCCCCTAACACCGCGATGGTCTGACCGGCTTGCAGCTTCGGGTGCAGCACGGTTGGCGACCACTTCACGACCCACTTGTCGTCGCTGACCTTCGTGACCGGCACCGACATGTTCCAGCTGAGCGGCACCATGACCTTCAATGTCGCGGTGACCGGTACAGTCGCGGGATTCGGGTCGGTCGACGGCATGCCCTCGTACGTCAGCGAACCGGCCGGAAGCCCCTTGAACAGCGCCGTAATCGCTTCACGGGCCGCCTCAGGGTTATCCGTCAATGCGGCCGCTTCGTCCGCCTTACCTGCCGACAGGGCCTTCAGGAAGGGCCCGATCACCAGGCTTGGCTGCTTTTTCGGCGGAGTTGTCCGAGCCGCGGGCGTTTGATCCGCCGTCTTGCTCTCCGATGATGAGGGCCACAAAACAAAGACCCCGGCGACGATGATTGCCACCGCCGCCAGGGCCCCGCCGATCAAGATCCCGCGTCTTCTGCCGTCAGTCACTACGTTCCACTCCCCCTGCCGAGACACGTGCCTAAGACCCCCCGGTCCGTTGGCAGCATGCCAGAAAGTGTCAACGTAGTGGCATATGAGCTATCTCTTGGTAACGCTGACCCGAACCGTTACGCCATCGCCGACCGTGCCCTCGACGGCATCCGGGCCAACTGGACCGTAGGACACCTCTTCGGCCAGGGTTTCCGAAGCGACGAACTTCTCATGGTGCTGTGCGGCCCGCAAGACATCGCCAGTCACTTCAAGCACAAGTGAAATCCGGTCGGCGACGTCCAATCCGGAGGAGCGACGAGCCTGCTGCACAACCCGGACAAGGTCGCGCACCAGCCCTTCGTCGTTCAGCTCAGGCGTCACGTCGGTGTCGAGCACGACCAGACCCGAACCGCCAGGCAGCGGAGCCGCCACGCCGTGATCACCCGTGACCAGCCGACGCTCGTACTCCCCTTCCTGCAGCTCGATCCCAGCCGCGACAACGGCTCCTGACGCTGAGGTGGACCACTCGCCCGCCTTCACGGCCTTGATCACCGTCTGCACGTCCTTGCCAAGCCGAGGACCGGCCGCCCGCGCGTTCACCACGAGCTCGAAGTGCCCGTGCGCGGCCACATCCGTGGTCAGCTCTACCTGCTTGACGTTCACCTCGTCCTTCAGCAGATCGGTGAACGGGTCGAGCACGGCGGCGTCATCGGACGCGACCACGAGGCGTGCCAACGGCAACCGCACGCGCAGCTTGTTGGCCTTGCGCAACGACAACGCAGCCGACGCGACCTGACGCACCCGATCCATCCCAGCGACCAACGCGTCGTCGGCGGGCAGCAAGTCCTCCGACGGCCAGTCAGTCATGTGCACCGAGCGCTCGCCCGTCAGCCCGCGCCACACCGTCTCCGCAGTCAGCGGAAGCAGTGGCGCGGTCAACCGGCTCACGACCTCAAGGACCGTGTGCAGCGTTTCGATCGCATCCTTGTCACCGGCCCAGAAACGGTCACGCGAGCGCCGCACGTACCAGTTGGTCAGCACCTCCAGGTACTCACGGACCGAGGCACACGCGCCGGAGATGTCGTACGTCTCCAACGCAACGCGCACCGAAGCGGCCAGATCATGAGTCTTGGCAAGGATGTAGCGGTCGAGCACGTGCGTGCTGTCGGTCCGCCAGGTCCCCTCCACGCCCTCGGCGTTGGCGTACAACGCAAGGAAGTAGTACGAGTTCCACAGCGGCAACACGGCCTGCCGGACGGCATCCCGGATCCCGCGCTCGGTGACGATCAGGTTGCCACCACGCAAGATCGGCGATGCCATCAGGAACCAGCGCATCGCGTCCGAGCCGTCGCGCTCGAACACCTCGTTGACGTCCGGGTAGTTCTTCAGCGACTTGGACATCTTCTGCCCGTCATCGCCGAGCACGATCCCGTGCGCCACACAGGAACGGAACGACGGCCGGTCGAACAACGCCGTCGCCAGCACGTGCAGCGTGTAGAACCAACCACGCGTCTGGCCGTTGTACTCGACGATGAAGTCGCCCGGGTAGTGGTGGTCGAACCAGTCCCTGTTCTCGAACGGGTAGTGCACTTGGGCGAACGGCATCGAGCCGGACTCGAACCAGCAGTCGAGCACCTCGGGGACACGGCGCATCATCGATTTGCCGGTCGGGTCGTCCGGGTTCGGGCGGACCAACTCGTCGATCGCGGGCCGGTGCAGATCCGTTGGCCGGACACCGAAATCACGCTCGATCTCGTCAAGCGAACCGTAGACGTCCGTCCGCGGGTACTCGGGGTTGTCCGAGCGCCACACCGGGATCGGCGAACCCCAGTACCGGTTTCGCGAGATGCCCCAGTCGATCGCGTTGGCCAGCCATTTGCCGAACTGGCCATCACGAACGTGCCCGGGAACCCAGTTGATCAGCTGGTTCAGCTCGACCATCCGGTCACGGAACTGGGTCACCGCAACGAACCACGACGACACGGCACGCTGGATCAGCGGGCTGTCGCAGCGCCAGCAGTGCGGGTACGGGTGGTCGTAGGTCTCGTGCCGCAGCAGCAATCCCGCTTCCTTGAGGTCGCGGATGATCACCTTGTTGGCGTCGAACACATGCATGCCAACGTAAGGCGCGACCTCGTCGGTGAACTCGCCGTGCGGGTTCACCGGGCCGACGACCGTGATGCCAGCAGCGTCGGTGACCTTCTTGTCCTCTTCACCGTAGGCCGGTGCGATGTGGACGATGCCCGTACCGTCATCGGTCGTGACGTAGTCCGCGGCGAGGATCTGATGCGCGTTGGGCTGCTGGCCGTAGAAGAAGTCGAACGGCGGCCGGTAACGACGGCCGACAAGCTCGCTTCCCTTGTACCGGGCCACGATGCGCGAAGCAGCGTCCTCGCCGAGTTCCCGCGAGTACGCGGAAACCCTTGCCTCGGCGAGCAAGTACTTGCGGCCTTCGTGCTCCACGGTCACATAGTCGACGTCCGGGTGCACGGCGGCGGCGAGGTTGCTCGGCAGCGTCCACGGGGTGGTCGTCCAGACCAGCGCCTCTTCGCCGTTGTCCAGGCGCAGGCTGACGGTGACCGCCGGGTCCTGCCGGTCCTTGTAGACCTCGTCCATTTTGGTCTCGGTGTTGGACAGCGGCGTCTCGCAACGCCAGCAGTACCACATCACCTTGAAGCCCTCGTAGACCAAGCCCTTGTCCCACAAGGACTTGAACGCCCACATGACGCTTTCCATGTAGTCGAGGTCAAGCGTCTTGTAGTCGTTGTCGAAGTCGACCCAGCGGGCCTGACGGGTGACGTAGTCACGCCACTCCGAGGTGAAGCGCAGCACGGACTTGCGGCACGCGTCGTTGAACGCGGCGACACCGTAGGCCTCGATGTCGGCCTTGGTCTTGAAGCCGAGTTCCTTCTCCGCGGTCACCTCGGCGGGCATGCCGTGGGTGTCCCAGCCGAACCGGCGTTCGACGTGCTTGCCCTTCATCGTCTGGAAGCGCGGCACGACGTCCTTGACGTAGCCGGTCAGCAGGTGGCCGTAGTGCGGCAGGCCGTTGGCGAACGGCGGACCGTCGTAGAACACGAACTCGTTGGAGCCGTTCTCCCCGGCTGGCCGTGCCTCGACCGACGCCTGGAACGTCCGGTCGATCTCCCAGTACTGGAGTACCTCGGCCTCGAGCTTGGGGAAGGACGGCTGGGCGGGCACAGTTGCCTCGCCGCCGTGGGTGGCCTTGGGGTACGGCATGTCCGGGTGCCTCTCGCGGTCGTCTGCCCAAACTGGGGACGACACACCAGGCTTTCCTGGCGTACCGCGGTACCACCCCGATTGCTCCCGAAGGAGCCTCTCGTTGACGGCTGTGACGGGCCTACCCGTCCGGTTCTACTGAGACTCCACGAGTCTGTTCTTCCGGAGGCTCCCCGGTGATGGCCGGATCGGTGCCTGTAGTTCCAAGGGTACAAACCCCGGCAAACGGGTTACGAGCGAGCCCTCTGCTGTGCGGCGAGAGTGGAATCCGGGCTGCACAGCGCGCACGGGGTGAACCCGAGGTCGCGGGCTTCGGACACCGGCAGCGGCAGGATCGGGCGGTTGCCGAGCCAGGCGCAGGAGTCCAAGTGGTACCTGGGCCGTTCGTCGATCACGACCACCTCGGCCGAGAGCTCACTGACCACGAGCAGGTCGGTGGCATCCGTGGCCTCTTCCGGCGGCTCGATGTTCGCGTCGAGCACCGGCTGCTGAACGGCCGTCACCAGTTCAGGCGGTGAGACGGGCCGCTGGAACGCGGTCGCCTGGTCCGGCGGTGAGACCGGTCGCTGGAAGGCCGTTGCTTCATCCGGCGGCGCGACCGGCCGTTGGATCACGGTCGCCGACTCCGGCTCTTGCAACGCGTCCTCGACCGGGCGGAAGTAGCCCGTCGCGGACTCCGGAGGCAGATCGGTGACCGGTTCCTGGACTGCGGTGACCGGCTCCGGCGGAGTGGTGCCGAAGGGCGGTTCACCGAAGACCGGCGTCTCGTACGAGGGCTCCCGGTCGATTGGCAACGGCGCAGGATCCTGCAACTGCTTCTCGAACGCCTCGAACGACTCGTCGAAGTCGGACGCGTCCGACTCTCGATGCGGCACGGCAGCCTGAGCCGGGGGTCGCGCTGCTGGAGCCAGCATCGGCTCCTCGGCGGGCCATTCCCTAGCCGGCGGCTCGTCCGAGACAGAGACAGGATGGCCGGTCGCAGGAGCCTCCTGCGACCGACGACGCCTGTTCTGGGCCCAGTCCCGAAGCATCAGGACACCGGCGAACACGCTGATGATCACGGAGATCCACGCCCACAGCGTGTTGGCCGTGGTCAGCGCCGCGATCAACAGACCGAGCGACGCCACCACGAGGACCAGGACCAGGTACAGCATCTTCTAGGTCAGACTCTCGCCAGCTCAGCCAGCCTCGGCCGCACGCGGCCCGAACGAATACCCCTGCTGGCTGGCCGACCGGCTCCCCTCCGACGACGGTGCCGCCGGTGCGCGGTCCTCCAGCTCCCGCAAGGACGACTGCAGGAGGGTCTTCAGGCGCGTGCGGTACTCGCGCTCGAAGGTCCGCAGCGTGTCCAGCTTCTTCTCGAGGGTGAGTCGTTCCTGCTGTGCCGAGCCGATCAGCTCGGTGTGCTTGCGCTGGGCCTCACGTTCCAGGGCCGTGGCCTTGTCGCGGGCTTCGCGGGTCAGCGTCTCGGCACGGGTGCGCGCGTCGTTCAGCATGGTCTCGGCCCGGGTACGGGACTCGTTGATCATGGTGTCGGACTTGGCACGTGCCTCGGACATCAGCTGCTCGGCCTTGGTACGAGCCTCGGCGAGCATGCCGTCAGACTCGGCCTTGGCCTCGCCGGTCAACCGGTCGGCCATCTCCTGGGCGAGCCCAAGGACCTTGGCCGCCTGGACGTGGTGGTCCCCCCCACCAGCGCCAGGGTTGGTCTGCTCCAGTGCGCTGGGTGGCGGCACCGGGGTCAGCCGCCGGGACGGCACAGGCTCGTCCACGACGCGGGTCGGAGGGCCGGAGGAGAGGTTGGTCCTGGCGTCGTCCAGATCCGCCCGCGCCGACTCGAGCTGCGCGTCCAGCTGCTCGACCTGCGCGCGCAGGTCGTTGTTCTCCTCGATCAGCCGGGCCAGTTCGCCCTCGACCAAGTCGAGGAAAGCGTCAACCTCGTCCTCGTTGTAGCCCCGCTTCCCAATAGGAGGCTTGCTGAACGCGACGTTATGCACGTCAGCGGGGGTCAACGACATCAGATCACCTCACGCACTCACGGCCTGCGGGCACCCAGGTTCCCCGTTCACCCGGGATACACCAGTCGCATCCCGATGAACACGACCAGCAGCAGCACCATAATCGATAAGTCCAGTCCTACGCCTCCGATCCGAACCATCGGGATCAACCGACGGAACAAACGGACCGGAGGGTCGGTCACTGTGTAGATGGTCTCCAGCGCAACCGCAACCCCGCCCGCTGGATGCCACTCGCGGGCGAACGCCCGGACTAGCTCCACGATGACACGAGCGGTGAGCAGTAGCCAGAACGCGAACAACACGTACCAAACGGCTAGGAGCACTGGTTCCACGCTACAACTCTGCCATTCATCAGCCCCTGCTGGCGAACCCGCCCTCAGCGAGTCGCCGCCTGTCCTCGGCGCTGACGTCGACATTCGGCGGTGAGATCAAGAACACTTTGTTGGTGACCTTGTCCATCGCACCGCGCATCGCGAACGCGAGGCCTGCCGCGAAGTCGACGAGACGCCGCGCGTCCGAGTCGTCCATCTCGGTCAGGTTCATGATCACCGGGGTGCCCTCGCGGTAGTGCTCGCCGATGGTCCGGGCCTCGATGTAGCTGGTCGGATGCAGTGTGATGATCCGCCCGAGCGGGGTGGCGGCCGGTGCGGACTCCGGCACGGGGCGCAGCCGCCCGGCCGGCTCACGGTGCGGCTCCACCGCGAGTGCGCCCCTTGTCGGCGGCGTGTCCCCAGCCCATGCGGGCCGGCCCCTGCCCCGGTCCGCTGGCTGGTAGTCCTGGTCGTCGGCTTCCTCGCGGAAGCCGGAACGGCGCCGGCGAGGGGCACGCTCCGAATACGCTGAGTAGTCATCCTCGACATACTCCGAGCGGTACCCATCGGAGCGGTACGAGCCGTAGCGCTCGTCCTCGCCCTCGTAGTCCTCGTCTTCCGCAGGGACCATCCCGAAGTAGGCCTTCAGCTTCTGCAGAGCACTCATGCCGTTGCCTTCCCTCCGCGACTCCCCGACATGCGGAAACAGCTACCCGATCCACTAATACCCAAAACCGTGGGGACCAGGCCGTGAATCGCACTCAGGGTGAGATTAACGGCCGGTCCCCTAGCAGAGCGGTTCCGACACGCACGCAGGTGGACCCGTGCGCGATGGCGGACTCCAGATCGGAGCTCATCCCCGCCGACATCTCGGTCGCCCCGGGATGATCGTTACGGGTCCGCTCGGAGACCTTTGCCAGCAGGTCAAAGGCATGATCAGCTGACCAGCCCAGTGGCGCGACGGCCATCAGTCCGCTGAGATTCAATTCACCCTTCTGGGCTACCCCGTCGGCCAGGGCCGCGACCTCGCCGATCGGACACCCGCCGCGGTTCGCGTCACCGTCCAGTGAGACCTGGATGAGGACGTCCAATGGCGAATTTCGGTCACCCGCTGTCAGCGCCGCGTCCACCGCACGGGCGAGCGCGTCGGCCAGCCGTGGCGAGTCCACGGACTGGACCACCGCGGCCCACCTGGCCACCGAACGGGCCTTGTTGCGCTGGAGCTGGCCCACCATGTGCCACCGCACGTCGACGCCAGACAGCAATTCACCGACGGACCGAGCCTTCGGCCCGGCTTCTTGATCTTTGTTTTCGGCCAATTGGACCAAGCCGAGTTCCGCCAGCAGGACGGCGTCCGAAGCCGGGAACCGCTTGGTCACCGGCAGCAACATCACGTCGCTTGGATCCCGGTTGACCTGCGCACATGCCGCCGCGATCCGATCTTGGACGGTCCGGATGTTCGCCGCGAGCCACTCCCGTCGGCCGGTCATGCCGGATCGACCCAAGTCAGGGCGGCCAATCGCCCAGTGGTCCCTTCCCTGCGGTGACTGAACAGTGAACGATCTTCAACCGTGCACCGCGGGTCGATCCCGATCTTGTTCACCCCGATCGCGGCGAGCTGCTCCCAGAGTCCGGCACGAAGGTCCAAACCGGTCTTTCCAGACCTGGTCCGCGAGGCGCTGCCCGGCAGGTGTTTGTCTACATCCGCTTGCATGTCCGGCGGAACTTCGTAGCACTGACCACAGACCGACGGACCGAGCAGAACCTCGATCCGATTCATGCGTGCTCCCGCATCCTTCATCGCCTGCAGTGCTGCTGGCAGGACGCCAACACGGGCGCCGACCCGGCCCGCGTGGACCGCGCCGACGACTCCGGCTTCGGGGTCGGCGAGCAACACCGGAACGCAGTCGGCGACGAGCACCGCGATCGCGAGTCCCGGCTGAGTCGTCACGAGCGCGTCGGTCGCCTCGGCAGGAGTCGTGCGTGGCCCATCGACAACCGTGACGGTCCGGCCGTGCACCTGTTCCATCCAGACCACGTGGTCCTCGGGAAGTTTCAGGTCACGAGCCAGCCGCCGCCGATTCGCGGACACGGCTTCCGGGTCGTCGCCGACATGCGGCCCCAGATTGAACGAGTCGTACGGCTTCGCCGAGACACCACCGGCTCGTGTGGTGACCACCCGCCTGATGCGCAAATCCACTCCCACCCATAAAAAGACTCGTGAGTGGTTTCGCCGGTTAGAACCGGCGAAACCACTCACGAGGGTAGTTCGGTCAGCGACGCATGAAGGGTGGGACGTCGACCTCGTCGTCCGGGTCTTCGGTCACCGGGACCGCGCGGCTGGGCAGGTGCCCACGCCCCGTTGAGTCCAGGCCAGTCGCCCGCGGGCCGGGCAGGCTCGTCGGACGCTCGGTCGGCCGCGGCGCCGCGTACTGCGTCGGCTGCTGCGGAGTGGCCGGCGGGGTGTACGTGGTCGCAGGCGGCTGGGGTGCCGGTTGGATCGTCGGCGCCGGTTGCGGCTTCGGTTCCGGGGCAGGCTGCGGTGCGGGCCGCGAGACCTGACCGGCCTCGGCCGTCGCCGTCGGCGGGTTGGCCGGCGTGCGCGACGCGACCATCTGCGGGTCCAGCTTCTTGTGCGTCGGTGTGCCGCCGTCGAAGCCTGCCGCGATCACGGTCACCCTGACCTCGTCGCCGAGCGAGTCGTCGATCACCGTTCCGAAGATGATGTTGGCTTCCGGGTGCGCCGACTCCTGAACCAGCGAGGCGGCCTCGTTGATCTCGAAAAGGCCGAGATCCGAGCCACCCGCGATCGCCAGCAGCACGCCATGGGCACCGTCCATCGAGGCTTCCAGCAGCGGCGAGTTGATCGCCTTCTGCGCAGCCTGGATCGCCCTGCCCTCACCACGGGCCGAGCCGATACCCATCAACGCCGAACCAGCGCCGGACATAACGCTCTTCACGTCGGCGAAGTCCAGGTTGATCAGACCGGGCGTGGTGATCAGGTCGGTGATGCCTTGGACACCGGACAGCAGCACCTCGTCGGCCGAGCGGAACGCGTCCATCAGGCTCACGCCGACGTCGCCGAGCTGCAGCAGCCGGTCGTTCGGGATCACGATCAGGGTGTCGCACTCGTTGCGCAGCTCGGTGATGCCCTCTTCGGCCTGCCGCGCACGGCGCTTGCCCTCGAAGGAGAACGGCCGCGTGACGACACCGATCGTCAGCGCGCCGAGCTTGCGCGCGACCGACGCGACGACAGGCGCGCCACCGGTTCCGGTGCCACCGCCCTCGCCAGCGGTCACGAACACCATGTCCGCGCCCTTGAGGACTTCCTCGATCTCCTCGCGGTGGTCCTCGGCGGCCTTGTGGCCGACCTCAGGATTGGCACCGGCACCGAGGCCACGGGTCAGTTCGCGGCCGATGTCGAGCTTGACGTCGGCGTCCGACATCAGCAGGGCCTGCGCGTCGGTGTTCACCGCGATGAACTCGACGCCCTTCAGGCCGACCTCGATCATCCGGTTGACCGCGTTGACCCCGCCGCCGCCGATACCGACGACCTTGATCACCGCCAAGTAGTTGTGCGGGGGCGTCATCGGTTCCGCCTTCCTCCAGTCATAGGTTCACACGTGGTTCACGCCGTTTTGCGTCCGGCGGCCACGCAAACCCTCAACCTCAACCAGAGATTCAGAGTCATGTCAACCCCGTACGTCCTCAACCGTGGACGGTAAAGACGGAACGTGCTCGGGTCCAGCAGCCACGCCGTGTGTGACGCATGCGATCACCCGGCAGCACTAAAAATACCGGGAATTCCGGGATTCCGCGTGTCGCCCGATCTCACAGGTCAAGAAACGGTCGGTAAATCCGGGGCAGCTACGTCGTACGTCTTGCCAGGGCGTTGCAGCAATGCCGCGAGCACCATCGCCTTGCGCTCGGAATCCGCCGCGTTGCCCCACTTCACCAACTGCCCCGTGGTGAGCCTGAGCTGCACGTCGCCTGGGGTCTTGGCGGCCAGCGTGACCACCCGTTCCTTCAGCTGTGGCGGAATCCTGCCGAGTACGTCGACGACCGCACGGGTCGCCGCGTCACCGGTGCCCAGTGTGGCGACCTCGATCGACGGAAGTCCAGCAGGCGCTTGGGGGACGACCGCGTAGTCGGCTCCGGTCGCGTCGACCATGTGTGCGCCGTCGGCGAGCTTGGCGTACGCCACCGGGGTTCGTTCGGTGATGATGATCTCCACCGTACTCGGCCACGAGCGCTCGACGCTGACTTTCGCGACTCGTGGCAAAGTGGCGACCCGGTCGGCTATCTCGCCGGTGTCCAACCGGACCAAGGGTTTGCCCATCTCCACGGCGGCGACCGTGCGCACTTCGTCCGGTGTCAGGCCTTCCAGGCCTTGGACGTCGACCGAGCGCACGCCGAGGACTGGCGTGAACAAGATCACGTAAAGCAAGCCGACGATCCCGAAGAACACCAGAACGACCATCCACCGGCGCATCAACGCCCGGCGGCGGGTCGGCCGCAGCAGTTCCCGCTTTTCCCTGCGCTCGCGAGCCGCCGCGCCCGCACTGCTGGCGGGGCGGCGGCTCTCGGGACGCGTAGGCGTGGTCATTGCCGGTCCAGTGCGGCAATCAGTTCGGGACCGAGCGAGGTGACGTCACCGGCACCCATGGTCAGAACCAAGTCCCCGTCTTTCGCCAATGACGCGACCAGCCCGGGCACCTTGTCGAACGCGGGCTCGTAGTGCACGTGGTCAGTTGGCAACGGGACAGCGTCGGCGATCAGCGCTCCGCTGACGCCCGGCTCCGGCGCTTCGCGCGCACCGAACACGTCCAGCACCACGACCTCGTCGGCCAACGCGAGCGCTTCGCCGAACTCCTTGGCGAACATCCGGGTCCGCGAGTAGAGGTGCGGCTGGAACACGACGAGCACCCGTCCGCCCGCGGCTGCCGGACGCACGGCTCGCAACTGTGCGGCGACCTCGGTCGGGTGGTGGGCGTAGTCGTCGTACACGCGAACTCCGCGAGAACGGCCCTTGAACTCGAACCGCCTGCGCACGCCACCGAACGCGGCAATGCCGTCAAGCAAACCCTCGAGCGGCGCGCCGAGTTCAAGCCCAGCGAGCAAAGCAGCCAGCCCGTTGAGGGCCATGTGCTCACCAGGAACCGCGATGCCGACTTCGATCTCCTTGCCTGCCAAGGAGATCACCGCACGACCGGCACCGTCGACCGGGTCGTACGACAGCAGCCTGGCCGAGTCGTCACCGTCCGCGTCGCGGCCGTAGCGCCGTACGCGCAGGCCACGTGCTTCTGCTCGCTCGGCGAGTGCGGCCGCGCCTGGGTCGTCGACACAGACGATGAGCACGCCATCGGAGTTCAGCCGGTCCACAAAGGACTCGAAGACCGCCGTGTACGCCTCTTCGGTGCCGTGGTGGTCAAGGTGATCGGCCTCGACGTTGGTCACGACCGCGACCGACGGCGAGAACACCAGGAACGAGCCGTCACTTTCGTCTGCCTCGGCGACAAAGATCCCACCGGAACCCTGGTGCGCGTTCGCGCCGGACTCGTTGAGGTCGCCGCCGATCGCGAACGACGGGTCCAACCTGCAGTGTTGCAATGCGACAGTCAGCATCGACGTTGTCGACGTTTTGCCATGCGTACCAGCGATGCAGGCGACCCGGTGGCCGACCATCAGGCCAGCCAACGTTTCCGAGCGGTGCAGCACGGTGATGCCGCGCTTGCGTGCCTCGACCAGTTCCGGATTGTCCTCTTTGATCGCTGTCGAGACGACCACAGCGGACGGCCCGTCCGCCAACAGATCGAGGTTCTCGGCGGCCTGGCCGACGGCGATCCTCGCGCCCTGTGCGCGCAGCGCGAGGAAAGTCCGCGACTCCTTGGCGTCCGAACCGGACACTTGCAGGCCACGGGCGAGCAGGATGCGCGCGATACCGCTCATCCCGGCGCCACCGATGCCGACCAGATGCGCCCGCTCCAGCACGGCAGGGGTGGTGATGGTGCTGCTCACTTGCGCACCACGTCCAGCACCATCTTGGCCAGCACGTCAGCGGCCGAGCCGTGCCCGGTGCTCTGCGCGGCGGCACCCATCGCGGACAGCCTGCGCGGGTTGGTCAGCAGCGGCAGCAGGACCTCCCTGAGCTTGTCCGGGCTCAGTTCGTTGTCCGGGATCATGATCGCGCCACCGGCGGTGACCTGGGGACGGCAGTTGAACGCCTGCTCGCCGTTGCCGATGGGCAGCGGCACGTACACGGCGGGCAGTCCGACAGCCGAGACCTCGGCAACGGTCATCGCGCCGGACCGGCACAGCACAGCGTCGGCGGCCGCGTAGGCGAGGTCCATCCGCTCCAGGTACGGCACCGGCACGTACGGCGGTGCGCCCGGGATCTGCTGGACCGCCAAGGTGTTCTTGGCGCCGTGCGCGTGCAGGACACCGATCCCGGCCCTGGCGAACTCGCTCGCCAGCGGGGCCACCGAGTTGTTGATCGACACCGCGCCCTGCGAACCACCGAACACCAGCAGCGTCGGCGCGTGCGGGTGCAGCCGGAAGAACCGGCGCGCCTCGTCACGCAGTGCCTGCCGGTCAAGCTCTGTGATCGACTGCCGCAACGGGATCCCGATCACCTCGGCGTTCGGCAATCCCGAATCCGGCACGGCGGCGGCGACCCTGGCCGCGTACCGGGCACCGACCTTGTTCGCCATCCCGGTACGGGCGTTCGCCTCGTGCACCACGATCGGCAGACGGCCACGCGCGGCCAGATACGCGGGCAACGACACGTACCCGCCGAACCCGACGACGACATCCGCGCCGACCCGGTCGAGCACGTCGCGGGTCTGCTTGATCGCGCGGCGCACGTTCAGCGGCAGCTTGAGCAGGTCCATCGTGGGCTTACGCGGCATCGGCACCGGCGGGATCATCTCCAGCTGGTAGCCACGCGCGGGCACGATCTTGCCTTCGAGGCCGCGCGGCGTTCCGAGCGCGACGACCCGAGCGTCTGGCCGGGCACGCCGCACCGCGTCGGCCAACGCGAGTGCCGGTTCGATGTGCCCGGCCGTGCCCCCACCGGCCACCACGACACACGGTCCCTGGTTAATGACGTCCTCCTTCGTCCGCACGGGGATGGCCGGCACGGCCGCGTGCCGAACGCCTGTGTTCCCGACGGTGTTCCGGAACCGGAACGCTACGACGAGTCCTGCGGCGCTCGTTCAGCTGGCGCTCCGACGTGCCTGCCCGCCGGGAAGCCGGTTCGCGGCGTCCGGTCGCTCGTGGCGGCGTGGACGGTCGCGACGGCTTGCGCTTCTGCGGCGGGTTGTACACGTCGGGGGCGGGCAGCTTCATGAGCCGGCCGAACCGACCTGGTCCCTGCGAGCGTAGTGCGGCCACGGATTCGGGTTCATGGCGAGCACAGTTTGCGAGGATCCCGAACACGAACATGGTGACCACGATCGAGCTGCCACCGGCGGAAATCATCGGCAGCGTGATTCCCGTGACGGGCAGCAGGCCCACCACGTAGGCGATGTTGATCGCGGCCTGGCCGACCAGCCACACCGTCAAAGTGGCGGCGACCATCCGGATCCACGGGTCGATGTTGCGGGCGGCGATTCGCAGGCCGACCACGGCGAGCATGGCGAACAGCCCGAGCACCAGCGCGCAGCCCAAGAACCCCAGCTCCTCGCCGATCAGCGCGAAGATGAAGTCGTTATGCACGTTGGGCAAGTACTCCCATTTCGACTGTCCCTGCCCGAGGCCCCGGCCGAGCAGACCGCCGTCGGCGAGCGCGTACTTCGCCTGCAGCGCCTGGTGTCCCTTGCCGGTCGGGTCCGCGTCCGGGTTGAGGAACGTCAGCACGCGGGCCAATCGGTAGCCCTCGTTGAGCGACAGCACCACGATGCCACCAAGACCACCGAGCGTGGCGGCACCGAACAGGCGCATCGGCGCGCCCGCAAACCACAGCAGCGCGAACAGAACGACGATCAACGTGACCGTGCCGCCCAGGTCGGGCTGCATCATGACCAGCGCGAACATCAGCAGCGCGACGGGGACCAGCGGCACGAGCAGATGTCGGTACTGGTGCAGCATGGCTTTCTTCTGCACCAGGACGTGCGCGCCCCACAGCACCAGCGCGAGCTTGGCGACCTCGATGGGCTGGAACGAGATCGGGCCGATCACGAACCAGCTGGTCGTCCCATTGCGTGTGGTACCGACCACCAGAACCAGCACCAGCAGGCCGAAACACACCGCGAGCGCGGGCGCCGCGAACTGCCGCATCTTCTTGAGCGGCATCCGGACCGCGACCCAGAACGCCACCGTGCCGATCACCACGAACAGCAGCTGCTTCTTGAAGACCGTGTACACCGACGAGCCGGTGTCCAGCGACACGACCGAGCTCGCGGACAGCACCATCACCAGACCGAGCACGGTCAGCAGACCGAACACGGCAAGCACCAGGTGGAAGCTCGCCAACGGTCGGCCGAGCCATGCCGTCAGCAGCGTGAAGACGCTCGTGCGCTTGCGGCGTTCCGCCCTTGCGCGCTTACGCTCCTCGCCCGGAGTGAGGGTGGCTGTCATGACAATGCCTCCCTGTCACGCCGACGCCTGGACTGCCTTCGTGAACACCTCGCCGCGGTGCACGTAGCCCTCGAACATGTCGAACGACTTCGCAGCGGGCGCGAGCAGGACGACATCACCAGGGCATGCCAGTGCGCGGGCCGCGCGTACCGCTGCAGTCATGGCCCCATGGTCTCGTGAATCCAACCTCGTGATGGGGACCTCGGGGGCGTGTCGCTCCACAGCTTGTGCGAAAACCTCCTGATCAACGCCCATGAGCACGACTCCGCGTAGGCGGTCGGCCACGCTGGCGACAAGGACGTCGACCTCGGCGCCGTGCAGTTCGCCGCCTGCGATCCACACGATGTGCTCGTAGGCCATCAAAGACCCGGCCGCGGCATGGGTGTTGGTGGCCTTGGAGTCGTTGATGAACGGAATTCCGTCGATCTGGCCGACCAGTTGGACCCGGTGCGGCTGGGGTTGGTAGCTACGCAGGCCTTCGCGGATCGCTTCAGGGCTGATGCCGTACGCCCTGGCCAGCGCGGCTGCGGCGAGCGCGTTGCTGACGTTGTGCAGGCCAGGCGGCTGAACCTCGTCGACGCGGCACAACTGGGTGTCGCCGTCCACGAGCCAGCCGTCGGTCACGCCGAACCGGTTCGGACCAGGCTCTCCGACCGTGAAGCCTTCGCCGACGCCCCCGGACAGCCGGACCGACCATTCATCGTCGGCGTTGAAGATCCGGGTTTTCGCGCCCCGGTAGATCTTGGCTTTGTCGGCCGCGTACGCCTCCATCGAGCCGTGCCAGTCGATGTGGTCCTCGGCCACGTTGAGCACAACGGCCGCGTCCACATCGAGGGACTCCAGCCAGTGCAGCTGGTAGCTGGACAGCTCGACCGCCAGCACCTCGTAGCCCGCACGGACCGCGTCGAGCACCGGCAGACCGATGTTCCCGCAGGCCACGGCCTTCACCCCGGCCGCGAGCAGCATCGACTCCAGCATCGTGACCGTGGTGGTCTTGCCGTCCGTGCCGGTCAACGCGAGCCAGGTCTGACCGGACGACAACCACCTGGCCAGCTCGACATCACCGATGATCTCGATGCCCGCGTCGGCCACGGCCTTGTGCAACGGACTGTCCGGCTTCCAGCCTGGCGTGGTCACCACCAGGTCCGTGCCCTCGGGCGGGGCCGTCAGGCCTGGCCGCGCGAGGTCACCGAACTCCCGCAAGGACTCGGGCGTACCGCCGGTGATGGTGACGCTGACGCCGAGGTCCACCAGCGCGGCCACGACCGAGCGCCCGGTCACGCCGCCGCCGATGACCAGGACGTTGCGCCCGACGAGATCAGCCCGCGCCACTTGCCGCCAGCCATTCGCTGTAGAACAGGCCGAGCCCGAACATCGCACAGACGCCGCCGAGCAGCCAGAACCGGATGATCACCGTGGTCTCCGCCCACCCGGCGAGCTCGAAGTGGTGGTGGAAGGGTGCCATCCGGAACACCCGTTTCTTGGTCATCTGGAAGACCCCGATCTGCACGATCACCGAAAGCATCTCCACTACGAAGATGCCACCGATCACGATCATCAGCAGCTCGGTGCGGGTCATCATGGACAAACCGGCGACAAGGCCACCCAGTGCCAGCGAGCCGGTGTCACCCATGAAGATCTTGGCCGGTGCGGCGTTCCACCACAGGAAGCCGATACACGCGCCCATCGCCGCGGCGGCGACGATCGCGAGGTCGAGCGGGTCGCGGGTCTCGTAGCAGGCCGGGCCGAGCACCGCGGAGCAGTCGTTACGCAGCTGCCAGAAGCAGATGACCACGTACGTACCGAACACCATGGCCGCGGAGCCACCGGCCAGGCCGTCGAGGCCGTCGGTGAAGTTCACCGCGTTCGACCAGGCGCCGATGATGCCGTAGCAGAACACCACGAAGCCGACCGTGCCGAACGAGATGAACGAGATGTCCCTGATGAAGGACAGGTTCGGCGAGGCGGGCGACAGGCCGTTCTCGTCGACGAACCGCAGCGCCAGGATGGCGAACGTGATACCGACGACCAGCTGGCCGACCAGCTTGGCCGTCTTGTTCAAGCCGAGGTTGCGCTGCTTGCGGATCTTGATGAAGTCGTCGAGGAAGCCGACCAGGCCGAGGCCGGTGGTCAGCATCATCACCAACCAGCCGGACGCGGTCGGCGACTCGTCCCGGCCCATCAGCATGTTCACGCCGTACGAGCCGAGGTAGCCGACCCACATGGCGACCATGATCGCCACACCGCCCATGGTCGGGGTGCCGCGCTTGGACTTGTGGCCCTGCGGGCCTTCCTCGCGGATCTCCTGCCCGAAGCCCTGCCGTGAGAACAGCTTGATCAGGTAGGGCGTGAACAGGATGGAGATCACCAGCGCGATCGCGCCGGCGATACCGATGCCGATCACTTACTGTCCTCCAGGAGGGCATCGGCGACTCGCCACAAGGCCGCGGATTTCGAGGCCTTGACGAGTACCACGTCACCAGGTCGTAGTTCGGTTCGAAGCAGCGCGATCGCCGCGTCGACGTCCGGCACCAGCACGGATTCCTCTCCCCATGAGCCTTCGAGGTGGGCGCCCTGGTGCATAGCCCGTGCGTCTTCTCCCACCACCACAAGCCGATTGATGTCCAGCCGGACCGCGAGCCTGCCGATCCCGTCGTGCGCGTTGACGTGCTCGGCGCCGAGGTCGGCCATTGTTCCCAGCACCGCCCAGGTGCGGCGGTTTCCCTGCCTGGCGATCTCGACGATGCTCTTCAGCGCGGCCCGGACCGATTCCGGGTTGGCGTTGTACGAGTCGTTGACGAACGTGACGCCGTCCGCCCGGGTGGTGACCTCCATCCGGCGCGCGGACATGCGCTGTGCCTGTGAGAGCCGCTCGGCCACCTCGTCGACCGTCGCACCGAGTTCCAGCGCGACCGCGGCCGCCGACAGCGCGTTGCCCACGTGGTGCTCGCCGTGCAGCGTCAGCTTGACGTCGGCGTTGCCCTGCGGCGTCACGAGCTGGAAGCTCGCGCGCGCCTCGGCGTCCAGCACGATGTTCGCGGCGCGGATCTGCGCGTCGGCGCTCTCGCCGACCAGCACGACCCGGGCCTTCGTCCGGGACGCCATCGCCCGCACCAGCGGGTCGTCCGCGTTGAGCACGGCGACGCCGTCCTCCGGCAGCGCCTCGGCGAGTTCGCCCTTGGCCTTCGCGATGTCCTCACGGGAGGCGTAGGCGCCGACGTGCGCGGTGCCAACGTTGATCACCGCGCCGATCTTCGGCGGCGCTACCTCGGTCAGCTCACGGATGTGGCCCATGCCGCGGGCGGACAGTTCGAGCACGAGGTACTTGGTCTGCTCATCGGCCCGCAACACCGTCCACGGGTGGCCGAGTTCGCTGTTGAACGAGCCCGGCGGCGCGACCGTCGGCCCCATCGGCTTGACGAGCTGAGCGATCAGGTCCTTGGTCGAGGTCTTGCCGGACGAACCGGTCACCCCGACGATCGTCAGACCAGGCAAGCGGTCGACGACATAACGGGCGAGAGCGGCCAAACCGGCAAGGACCGCGGCACCAGAACCGTCCTTGTCGCCGATCAGCGCGAACGAGCCGTGGTTCGCCTCGGTCACCGGAGGAACGATCACCGCGGGCGCGTCGATCTCGCGGGCCGCGAGGGTCAGCCGAGCCCCTGAGGACTTGGCGAAGTCGTGGCCGTCGACCTTCACTCCCGGCAGTGCCACGAACAGGCCGTCCGGCCTGACCTCGCGGGAGTCGAACTCGACCGTGCCGGTCACGACCACGTCGGGCTCGACGTTGTGCAGCCTGCCGCCGACCGCCTCGGCGATCTGTCCGGCGGTCAATGGGATCACAGGGTCACCTCACGGATCGCGGCCGAGAGCTCGTCCCGGTCGGAGAACGGATGCACGATGCCGGCGATCTCCTGGCCGGTCTCGTGGCCCTTGCCCGCGATCACGACCGCGTCACCGGGCTGGGCCTCGGCAACCGCGGCGGCGATGGCCGCACGCCGGTCACCGATCTCGCGCACGTCACCACGGCCCTCAGTGGCCATGGCCCCGGCGATCATCGCCTTACGTATCTCGGCCGGGTCCTCGCTACGCGGGTTGTCGTCAGTCACGATCAACAGCTCGCTGCGGACCGCGGCCTCGTGGCCCATCAACGGCCGCTTGGCCGCGTCACGGTCGCCACCACAACCCAGGACCGTGATCACACGGCCCGTTGTCCGCGCGCGGATCGCGTCCAACGCGAGCGCGACTGCGGCGGGCTTGTGCGAGTAGTCGACGACGGCCGTGAACGGCTGCCCCAAAGCGACACGTTCCATCCGGCCAGGAACCTGAACCTCGTTCAGTCCCCTGGCGATCGCGTCCGGCTCGACTCCGATGACGGTCAGGCACGCGGCGGCCAGCAACGCGTTGGCGACGTTGAACGTGCCGGGCATCGGCAGCGTCACCAGGAACTGAACATCTGGGCCGTGCACGGTGAACGTCTGCTCACCGTCGATCGAGGACGTGATGCCCGAGGCGGTCCACTGGGCAGTCCTATCAGCGCTGTGCTCGGTGCTCACAGTAATTGTGTCCGCCTTGACCAGGCGCGCGCCCCACTCGCCGTCGGTGTTGACCACTTCCTTGGTGGACCGGCCGTCGAACAACAACGCCTTGGCGTTGAAGTAGTCGTCCATGTCCTGATGGAAATCCAGGTGGTCCTGGGAAAGATTGGTGAAGGCACCGACCGAGAACCGGGTTCCGCCGACCCTGCCGAGCGACAAGGCGTGGCTGGAGACCTCAATCGGCACGTGCGTGACGCCTCGTTCCGCCATCACCGCGAACAACGCCTGCAGATCGGGTGCTTCGGGCGTGGTGAACGCACTGGCCAGGCGTTCACCGGCGATCCGGGTCTCGACGGTGCCGACAAGGCCGGTCGTGTGCCCGGCGGCGCGCAGGCCAGCGTCGAGCATGTAAGTAGTCGTGGTCTTGCCGGACGTCCCCGTCACACCGAGCACGGACAGGCGCAGCGACGGCTCGCCGTAAATCCATGCGGCGATCGATCCGAGCACGCCACGTGGGTCTTTGTGGACAAGGACCGGAACGTCCAGATCCGCCAACTGGTCCGCACCCGCGTGGTCGGTGAGGACCGCGACGGCGCCAGCGGCCACCGCGTCACGGGCGAACTGCGCTCCGTGCACGCGGGCACCCGGCAACGCGGCGAACAGGTCGCCGGGCTGGGCATGTTGGGCACGCAAGGTGGCGCCAGTGACCATCCCATCCAGATCGCCATGGGCTGGGTGCGCGTCCGCACGGGCCACCAGGGTGGTCAATGGGACGGGTTCTGTTTTGGCAGGGCGGGGCGGCGCGTTCACAGCCTTGCCCTCGAGCTTCGCGGGCACGCGCGAGAGGCTACCTTCGCTCGTTCGGCCGTCACCCGGCGGTGCTCGATCTTGCCCCGCGTACAGGCGTGGTAGGCGGTCAACCCACCGTCAGCGGCACGACCGGGGACGGTTCCGGCGACAACGGCAAGTTGAAGCGCTGTGCCAGGTAGGACGCGATGTCGTGGAACAGTGGCGCGGCCGTCTTGCCGTTCGGTGCCCCGAAATAGTCGGGCCGGTCGATCAGGATGCCGACAACGAACCTCGGGCTGTCCGCGGGCAGGATGCCGGCGAACGTGATCGTGTGAAGCGATTCACTGTATTTGCCCGTCAGCGGGTCGATCTGTTGCCCGGTGCCGGTCTTGCCGGAGATCTGGAAGCCGTTGAGGGCCGCGGGGACGCCAGTGCCGGTCTGGTTGCCCGGCGCCTTCTGCATGGTCGCGCGGAACATGTTCCGGACCGTGATCGCAGTCTGCTCGCTGACCACCCGGATCCCTTCCGGGCGTGGCTCGACGTGCCTGGTGCCGTCCCGGTCGATTGTGGACTTGATGATCCGGGGCGGCACGCGTACGCCGTTGTTGGCGATGGTCTGGTACGTCCCGGCCATCTGCAGCACGGTCATCGAAAGGCCTTGGCCGATCGGCAGGTTGCCGAACGTCGAGCCGGACCACTGTTTGCGCTCGGGTACCGACCCGGGGCTCTCACCGGGCAGGCCGATGCCGGTCCGCTGGCCGAGGCCGAACTTCTTGAGCATCTCGGCATACCGGTCCTGGCCGACCCGCTCGGCCAGCATCAGCGTGCCGACGTTGGACGACTTGGCGAAGATGCCGGTCGTCGTCATGTTCAGCGGGCCGTGGTCCCAGCCGTCCTTGATAGTCCGGTCGGCGACCTTGTGAGTGTCCAGTACCCGTTGAGTGTCCTCGGGTTTGGTGAGGCCGTCCTCGATCGCGGCCGCCGCGGTCACGATCTTGTTCACCGAGCCGGGCTCGTACGGCGTCGTCACCGCCGGGTTGCCGGTGGCCTGCGGGTTGCCGTACCCGTTGGGACCCTTGGGGTTCGCCGGGTCGAAGCTCTTGTCGTTGGCCAGCGCGTACACCTCGCTGGTATGCGCGTCCATCACGATGACGGACCCGCCTTTCGCGCCCTGCGCGGCGACATAGGCGGCCAGCTTCTGCTGGACGTCGTACTGGACGTCAGCGTCGATGGTCAGCTCGATGTCCGAGCCGTCTTTCGCTTGCTGCACATTGCGTTCCGTGCCGGGGATGACCACACCGTCCGCGCCTTCCGCGGTGTCGACAGTCTGTCTGCCCGGTTCACCGGCCAGTTCGGCGTCCCGGTCGTTCTCCATCCCGAACAGGCCGTGCACGTTGTGCTTGGCGGGATCCTTGTCGTCGGACCGCCAGTTCGCGTAGCCGAGGATGTTGGACGCCACCGTGCCGCCCGGGTAGTCGCGGCGGGACTGCGTCTCGGAGATGACTTCCCGGTACTGCTTGCGGATCTGCCGTTCCTGCGCGGGCAGCACGTCACGGGCCAGCGTGCTGTACTTGTCCGACATCATCTTGGTCAGCAGTTCGTTCTCGTCGACCTTGTCACCGAGAACGGCCTTGATCTTCGCCGCGATCTCCTTGACCCGGGTGTCATAGTCGATCTTGTTCTTCTCGTAGTCCTTGCGCACCACCTGTGGCGACCACGCCAGCGCGCGGGTCTCCACGCTGAACGCGAGCTTCATCCCGTTGCGGTCGATGATGTCGCCGCGTTTCGCCGGAATAGGAATGGTGGTCGCGCGCTGCTTGTTGGCGCGCGTGGTCAACGCCTCAGCCTCGAGCCCCTGTACCTGGACCAGCCGCACACCCGCCGCGATCAACGCGGCGATCAGCACGAACCGGACGGTGACGATGCGCAGCCGTGGATTGGAGGCCACGCGCTTGCGCCGCAGCATCGGCGCCCGCTTCGCCGGTGGCTTACGGGCAGGCGGGCGCGCCGGTTTCGCGGACGGCCGGTGGTTCGTCGGTGGCTTACCCTTCGAACTCGCCTTGCCCTGTGAAGACTTACCTTGAGTCCATTTGCTCTGGGCCGATTTGCCTTGGGGTGGCTTGCGTTTCGGGTAGCTCTGCTGCTGCTTGCGAACCGACGGCGGGATCCACTCGTCTCTTTCCATCAGCCGGTGCCTCCAGCGGGCGGCGCGGTCACCGGCTTGGGATCACCGATCACGCTCACCTTGCCGTCCGGCCCGACGACCAGCCGGGACGGGTCACCCGCCGGGACCATGCCCAGCTTGCGCGCCATGTCCGCGAGCGTGGCCGCGGACTCGAGACTGGTCACGTCCTGCTGCAGCATCTCGACCCGCTCGGCCAGTTCGGTCGCCGCTTTCTTGGCCTGGTCAAGACGATACGAGTCGGCAATGGCCTGTGTGGACAGCCAGAGCGTGCTGATCACGCCAACGACGAGCAAACCCATGATGAGCATGACGAACGAAGCCCGCGACGCGCTGCCGCGCTCGTTCTTCGGCCGCGGCGGCCGCGGCCTCCGTTGGACTGGCTCGCCTGTGCGGCCTTCGCGCTGGGCGCGGCGTGCGTACGCCTTCTCCGCCGCGGCGGTGCGCGGGCGGCGTTGCGTCCGTGTTGGCGCTTCGGTCGTCTCCGGCGTTGCTGTGGTGGCTTCCGCGTCAGCCTTACGACGTGACTGCGACGAGCGGCCGCGCGAGGATGACCCGCCTACCCTTGCCGGTGCGGTCATGACGCCTCCCTGATCCGTTCCGCCGCCCGCAGCCGTACTGGTGCCGCGCGTGGGTTGTATTCCGTCTCCGCCTCGTCGGCCTGCTCGGCTCCCCTGGTGAGCAGCCGGATCTGCGGTCCGTGGCCTGGTAGTTCGACCGGCAGGCCCTCCGGTGTGGTCGATTTGGCCAGCTCCGCGAACGCACGCTTGACCAGCCGGTCCTCCAGTGACTGGTAGGACTCCACGACGATCCGGCCGCCGACGCTCAGCCGCGACAGCGCCGCGGGCATCGCCCGGCGCAGGACTTCGAGCTCGCCGTTGACCTCGATCCGCAGTGCCTGGAACGTGCGCTTCGCCGGGTGCCCGCCCGTCCTGCGGCTCGCCGCGGGCACGGCGTTGTAGAGCAGCTGCACGAGGCGTTCGCTGTTGCTGAACGGCTCGCGTTGCCGTTCCGCCGCAACAGCTTTGGCGATCTTCCCGGCGAACCGTTCCTCGCCGTAGTCCCGCAGGATCCGGGCGAGGTCAGGCACGTCGTAGGTGTTCAGCACGTCCGCCGCGGTGATCCCGGTGCTCTGGTCCATCCGCATGTCCAGCGGGGCGTCCTTGGCGTACGCGAAGCCCCGGTCGGCCTCGTCGAGCTGCATCGACGACACCCCGAGGTCGAACAGCACACCTTCCACGGTCGCCATGCCGAGCTCATCGAGCACGTCCGGCAACTCGTCGTACACGGCATGGACCAGGTGGACTCGGTCTTTGTACGGCGCGAGGCGCTCACGGGAGAGGGCGAGCGCGTTGGGGTCGCGGTCCAGCCCGACCAATGTGACCTGGGGATGCGCTTGGAGCAGGGCTTCCGAGTGGCCACCGAGGCCGAGGGTGCAGTCCACGAGGACCGCTTGTGGTTCAGCCAGCGCCGGGGCGAGCAACGCGAGGACCCGCTCCAGCAGCACGGGTACGTGCCGCGGATTCTCGCGCGTCATGGTTCTCGACCCCTCTGCAGGTACTGCTCGTGATTCGTCCGGCGAGAAAACAGATGCCGTCAGGTCCCAGCCCGGAGAAGCGAACCTGGCGCCGGGGAAGGTGCGCCAGGGTCGATCGCCACCGGGCCGAGGCCTCACGGCATCCCGCGATCTGCCTAGAAGAATCCGGGCAGTACCTCCTCCCGCGCCTGCGCGTAGCTGTCCTCGTGCTCGTCCAGATATGCCTGCCAGGCCTGGGCGTCCCAGATCTCCAGCCGGGTGATCGCGCCGATCACCACGCACTCCTTGGTCAGCTTGGCGTACCGCCGCAGCTCAGGCGCGATCGCGATCCGTCCCTGGCCATCGGGCCGCTGCTCGTCCGTTCCGGCGAACAGGTACCGCTGGTAGGCACGAACCGCCTCGTTCGTCAGCGGGGCGGCGGCGACCTTCCGGGCCATTTCCTCGAACTCCGCACGGGGGAAGACGTAGAGACAGTGATCCTGACCCTTCGTGACCATCAAGCCCCCCGCGAGGGCGTCGCGGAACTTCGCCGGCAGCGTCAGCCTCCCCTTGTCGTCCAGTTTCGGGGTGTGTGTACCGAGGAACATCGGTCCACCACCTCCCCACCAGCCCTGCGGACCGGCCATGGGACACCCTTCTGCCCCACTTGCGGCCACAGTACCCCACTTTTCACCACAGTCAACGCGGATCTGACTCGGATTACCCGGTCGAAGGACGCGTTTTCGCAGGTGACGCAGGTGGGGGCCAGGTGGGGCCGCAGTGGCCCCCTCCCTCGGTACAGGGATGCTTATTCGCTGTTCAGAAGGTGTTCAGATGTCCACAGTGGGCATTCGCGGGCCACTTGGCCGGTCCGGTGGGTGAATGTGGGGAGGGCCAGGCGGACCCAGCCGACTCGTGCCGGTTCGGGTGATGACTGACGGTGATCGTCGGCTTTTGTTGTGCCGTGAAGGTCACCTTCACGGCGTTCAACCTGGATTCACCGAAGATCTTGGCGGGTTGGTCGTGTCGTGAACGGGCAGATGCCCTCTGACTTGGGACGATTGTTCTTGTGACAGAAACATATCGGTCCGAGTGAGAGGGCATCTGCTGAGTGAAAGCATCGCATACGCGTGGCGCGGTGTCGGTGAGGTTCGACGATCCGGGATTGGTGTCGCACGCGGGCCTGGTGGCGGTGATGCGGCTGGCCGAGGACGCGGGGTTGTCGGATCTGGCCGGTGAGCTGGTCCGGCTGGGTGGTTCGGTGGGGGCGAACGCGGGCGCGAAGATCAGCTCGATCGTGGCCGGGATGGCCGCGGGCGCGGACTCGATCAGTGATCTGGATGTGCTGCGGCATGGTGGGATGGCGGGGTTGTTCACCGGGATCCGCGCACCGTCCACTGTGGGCACGTTTCTGCGCTGGTTCAGCATGGGTCATGTCGCTCAGCTGGAGAAACTCTCCGCCCGGCTGCTGGCCCGCTTGGCGGAGCTGACGCCGCTGCTGGCGGGGGCCGACCGGTTGGGGTTGCTGGATCTGGACTCGAAAATCAGCCAGGTCTACGGGCGGGGCAAAGACGGGGCCGCGTTCGGCTATACCGGGGTGTTGGGGTTGAACACGCTGGCCGCGACCCTGACCACAGCGGCGGGCAGGCCGGTGATCGTGGCGACCCGGTTACGGGGCGGCAACGCCGATACCCGCCGCGCGGTGAGCTCGCTGGCCCGCCGCGCGCTGGGCACCGCCCGCGCCGCGGGCGCCACCGGGCCGCTGCTGGTACGCGGCGATTCCGGGTTCTATGTCGGGGAATTGATCACGATGCTGGCGCGGGAAGGGGCCTGGTTCTCCATCACCGCCCCACAACATTCCGCGATCCGGGAGGCGATCGACGCGATCACCGAGCACGCCTGGCAGCAGCACACCTACCGCGACCCGGTCCTCGACCCGCACACCGGGCAACTGATCCACACCGCCCAGATCGCCGAGACCAGCCATACCGCGTTCACCAACCCGACCGTCAATCCCGGCCAGAAAACCACCGCCCGGCTACTGGTCCGCCGGACCCGGATCACCACCCGCGACGAGCAGGGCGAGTTGTTCCCAGCCTGGCGCTACCACGCGGTGTTCACCAACCTCCCACCCACCACCACCAGGCCCGCCACCACCGAGCCCGACACCACCGAGCCCGACACGGCCGGCTTCGACACGGCCACCGCCTGGCGTCTGCACGACCAACGCAGTGGCGCGATCGAACACGTCTTCGCCGAACTCGCGGCCGGCCCGCTGGCCCACTTCCCGTCCGGACTGTTCGCCGCCAACGCCGCCTGGCTGTCCCTGGCCGCCCTGACCCACAACCTCCTGCGCGCCACCGCCTGCCTGGCCGGCCCTGCCCACGCCCGAACACGGCTGACCACCCTGCGCCGCCGGTTGATCACCATCGCCGCCCGCGTCACCCGCACCGCCCGCCACATCACCCTGCGACTACCACAAGACTGGCCCTGGGCCACCGACTTCACCCACCTGTTCACCACCATCCACGCCCCACCCCACCCCGCCTGAACCCCTAACCACCCGCCTGACCAGGCCCAACCCGAAAGACCACAGTGGAAAAGCTGGGCAGACCAGCAACTCCCACACGACCACACCACACACCACCAGCCCACCACCACAACCACCCACCACCACAACCACAACCCAAGATCAACGGTGAATCCAGGTCCAACGCCCCAAAAGTTCCCCTCGCGCGGGCGTCTTTGGTGACCGGGCCCGGAATACCAGACCCGGCGACCGTCGGCTTTTTGATCATGGTCATGGTCATGGTGACATGCCTCGGGCGAATGGCTTGATCCTGCCTGTCCAAGCCCTGTCTTTCTGCTGTCCGATTGCCTTGTGCCGCCGTTTGGCGGCGTGTGAGCATCCAGAATGGCAGCAACCTCGTCGGAACGGGCGCGTCCAAAGGGGGCACGGGAGCCGAAGGAGTGGGGCCTTTGTCGCCAACTGCCCTGCACGTCGAGGGCGTCTTGCCGGATACTGATATCGAGAATGACAACCCCGGGCGACTTCGCCCTGGTTTGACACCACTCGTGTCAAGCTGTGCCGCCCTCGTTCGCCCAATCAGGGGAGTGAGGAGCTGGCATCGCATCGGTGGGATCTGGGAGAGCACCACCGAGGAGCATCAGGAGGTCGAGTGACGTCTTCTACCCCGTCCGCCGCGTTGCCTGGGCACCCATATGGCGGCAACGGTGCTGGGTCCGACCCCTATGCACTGCAGCAGGCCAATGGGACGAGTCCCAGCCCGACGCCGCGCGCTAGTACGGGTAAGGCGCTCGATGAGGTACATGCCACAGCCCAGCGCATCGCCGCGAACGTCGAGCGGGTGCTGGTCGGCAAGCCGGACGTGGTGCGGATCGCACTGGTCACGCTGCTCGCCGAGGGACACCTGCTGGTCGAGGACGTGCCAGGGGTCGGAAAGACCTCGCTGGCCAAGGCACTGGCGAAGTCGATCGACTGCTCGGTCTCCCGGCTGCAGTTCACCCCCGACCTGCTGCCGAGCGACGTGACCGGCGTATCGATCTTCAACCGGCAGACCACCAACTTCGAGTTCCGGCCCGGCCCGGTGTTCTCCAACATCGTGGTCGGCGACGAGATCAACCGCGCATCGCCGAAAACCCAGTCCGCGTTGCTTGAGTGCATGGAAGAGCACCAGGTGACGGTGGACGGCAACACATACCGGCTCGAGTCACCGTTCATGGTGATCGCGACCCAGAACCCGATCGAGATGGAGGGCACGTACGCCCTGCCAGAGGCGCAGCGCGACCGCTTCACCGCGCGTGTATCGATCGGCTACCCGGACCCGAACGCCGAGCTGGCGATGGTGGACGAGCACGCGGGCCACGACCCGCTGTCCACGCTGACGCCCGTGTCGGACGCCGCGCAGGTACGCACGCTCGTCGAGGCCGTGCGCGGTGTACACATCGCGCCCGAGGTTCGGCGGTACGCCGTCGACCTTGTGTCCGCGACCCGTCGGCTGCCGGAGATCCGTCTCGGCGCTTCGCCACGGTCGACGCTGCACCTCGTACGCGCCGCGCGTGCGCAGGCCGCACTGTCCGGCCGTGACTTCGTTGTGCCGGACGACATGCACGCGGTTGCCGTGCCTGTGCTCGCGCACCGTCTCGTGCTCACCGCGGAGGCTCAGGCTGCGCGTCGGTCGCCTGCGGACATGATTCGGGGGTTGTTGCAGCGTGTGCCGGTCCCGCAGGGCGTCGATCCGGCCGCGCAGTGGCCCACAGGGAACAGGCCGTAAACGATGGCTGGTCCACTGGCGGGCATGACCACTCGTGGCCGGTGCCTGCTGGCCGCCGGTCTGGCCGCTGCCCTCTGCTCGTTCGTGCTGAACGAACGTGACCTGCTGCGCGTGTCTGTTTTCGTGATCGCGATGCCGTTGCTGGTTTGCTTCCTGGCCGGACGGTCGCGCGTCGGGCTGCACACCGAACGGCACATCAACCCGATGCGCACCCCGGTTGGCGGCCGTGCCGAGGTGTCTTTGAACGTCTGGAGCACCGGACGGTTGCCGACGGGTGGACTGCTGCTGCAGGACGGCGTGCCGTACACCCTCGGTGGTAGGCCACGGTTCGTGATCGAGCACTTGCCGCGTAACAACGGCATCCAGCTGCGGTACACCGTCGAGCCGACGATGCGCGGCGTTCAGCACTTAGGTCCGTTACGCGCCAAGGTAACCGATCCATTCGGTTTGTCCGAATTCGACCGTGAGCTCGCCGGGGTGACTCGGTTGATCGTGGTCCCCCGGGTCGTCCCGCTGATTGGGATGCCGGGCGGATCGGGCATGGGCGCGGGCGAGGACGGCTCGGTCCGGTTGTCCTCCGGCCAAGGCGAGAACGACGCGGTCGTCCGGCCGTACCGGCAAGGCGACGACCTCCGGAAGGTGCACTGGCGCTCGACCGCGCACCGCGACGAGATGATGGTCCGTGTCGAGGAGCGCCCGTGGCGCGGCGGCACGACCGTATTGCTTGACCACCGTGAGCACGCCCATAAAGGCAGCGGCCCGACGGCCAGCATGGAATGGGCCGTCTCGATGGCCGCGAGCGTCAGCTTGCACCTGCTGCGCAACGGTCACCGCGTACGGCTCGTCGCCGAGGACGGCAGGCCGATCGCGCCGGAAAGCGCCGACGGCATCCACAGCGACTTCCTGGTGCTCGACTCGCTCGCCGCGCTGCAGGCGTCGCACCAGAAGGAGATCGCCATCGCGGGCGACCCCGGCCAAGGCCAGGAACTGGTCGCGATCCTCGGCTCGATCGACCCGGAGTCGGTCGAGCAGTTGATCCGCTATCGGCCGCGGGCCAGCCGCAGCCTGGCGATCCTGATGGACACCCACGCATGGACAACGCAGAGCGACTCGACCGCCGCCGACCCGGAGAGCGCGGCGACGCTGCTCAACACGGCGGGCTGGAGCACGGTCATCGCCAAACCTGACGTCCCGATGCACCAGATCTGGAACAACCTGTGCCGCGCCAGCCAAAGCCGTGGCGCGATGCACGCGAGTGGATGGTCCTGATGGTCTATACCCCGTCCCGGCCAACAGCGCCGCCTCCCCCACCGCCAACCCAGCCGCGCACGATCCAGCGCGCCCCTGAGCTGCCGTCGAACAACGTCACCCCGATCTTCGCCGCGATCACAACGCTGTGCGCGTCAACGGCGCTGTCCGGCGTGATCGCTGGAAGCGTGTGGCTCGGCCACGCGGCCGTGGCGATCATCGTCGTCGCCGGAACCGGAATCGGCCTGCGCGCGATGCGCTTCCCGATCCTGCTGATCGGTCTCGCGCAGCTGTTCGCGCTGATGTGCCTGGTCATCGCGCTGTTCACGACCGAAGGCGTACTCGGCTTCCTGCCAGGGCCCAAAGCGGTCGACCAGATCGGTGACGTCTTACGCGACGCGGTCACAGTGGTGCAGACAGGCGTCCCGCCAGTCGACCCCACCACACCGATCCTCTGTCTCGTGGTCATCGCGATCGGCCTCGTCGCGGTGCTCGTCGACTCACTCGCGGTCGCCGCAGGCACGCCCGCCGCCAGCGGTCTGGTGCTGCTGTGCGTGTACGCGGTCCCAGCCTCGCTCGCCGACGACATGCTGCCGTGGTGGTCGTTCGTGCTCGGCGCCGGTTCGTACGCCGTGCTCCTCGCCGTTGACGGCACGCACCGCCACCAGGTCTGGCGAGGCCATTCACCGCGGTCAGGCAACAGCGGCGGCAACAACGCCAGCGCGCCCGTCGCGCTCGTATCGGTGGCTGTCGTGCTTGCGTTGATCGTCGGCGCGGTCTTCACACCCATCGGCACGGTCGGGCAACTGCCCGGAAATGTTGGTGCGGGCGGTCTCGCATCCGGCGGCTTCTCGCTGAAGGCGTTCACGAAGCTGCGCGGAATGCTGGACCAAAAAGGCAACCAGGAGATGTTCCGCATCAGGGGACTGACCGACAACCGGCAGTACCTGCGGGCGACGACGTTGAAGACGTACATCGCGAACCAAGGCTGGGACCTCGGGCCAGGCATGCCCAACGGCAGGCCGTTGAACACGGAACTGCCACTGGAACCAGGCAGAAGCCCGAGTAGCGAGACGACGAGAGTCGAGATCGAACCGATCAACTCGGAGGACAACTGGGCGCCGGTCTACCCATCGCCACGGTTGATCGAAGGCCTGCCGGGTGATGCTCGCTTCGACGAACTGAGCGGCGCGGTCTACACCCGAAAGCCCCGGAAGTTCAGCCCGTACGTCGAATTCGTCGACCTGAACCAGCCAACCTACGAGCAGCTGCGCCAGTCACCGAGCGCAGGAAACCAAGTCGGCACCCAGTACACGGAGTTGCCGCCGCTCGACCCACGAGTCACCGACCTCGCGCGCCAACTGACGGCGGACAAAACAAACCAGTGGGACAAAGTTCTGGCGTTGAAGAACTACTTCGGCCCGCAGAACAACTTCACGTACAAACTGCAGACGGCGGCGGCAAGCGACCAAGACGCGTTGGTCGACTTCCTGTTCAACGGCAGGGCGGGCTTCTGCGAGCAGTACGCGTCAGCGATGGCGGTGCTCACCCGCGCGGCAGGCATCCCAGCCCGCGTGGCGATCGGCTACACATCAGGTTTCCTGGCAGGAGACTACCGAACGATCTCAACGCAGGACGCCCACGCATGGGTCGAGGTCTTCTTCCCGCAGTATGGCTGGATCACGGTAGACCCCACGCCGCTGACCGACGGCCGCGGCTACATCCCGCCGTACATGAACGCCCAGGGAAGCTCCTCCTCCGGCCCATTGCCCAACGAGAGCAGCACCGCCCCCACGGCCCCAGAGGACTCGGAAAGCAGCGCGGCCCCCAGGGCCCCAAACGACGACCCGTCACAGCCGGACCAGGGCGTCACCGAGTCACAGGACTCACTGGCGTGGAACGGATACGCGAGCATGGCCGCGGCAGGCGGTGCGACAGTGTTGTCACTGCTGTTGCTCACCGGCCTAGGTGTCGCAGGGCTCGGTCTGACCGGAGCGTCCCTCACTGCCCGAAAACGTCGGCAGAGAACAATCCTCGCCACCATAGCTACAGTGCTGTGGCTGCTGGCCGCGGTATTCGCCGCAGCGCTCGTCAGCTGGTGGCTAGCCGTCCCGCTGTTCCTGATCGGCCTATCCACCTTCCCCGCGCTAACCAGATACTGGCGCCGAAGAGATCGCCTCCAGATGGTCTACGGCAGCACCTCGGAAGCACCTATGGCAGCGTGGGATGAGGTGATGGCGGAGTCGTGGGACCGTGGCGCGAGCGCGCCATCGACCGACACCGTCCGCATGACCGCCCGACGGTTGGTCCGTGAACACTCGTTGGACGACTCAGGCAAGGACGGACTACGCAAGATGGTCACCATCCTCGAACGCTCTTGGTACGGCGGAGGAGGTGCGCCGGATCCCGAACTGCCGGAGGCCGTCGAACAAGTGCGTGACAGTATGAAACGCAACGCGCCACTGTCCTTGCGCGCCAAGCTCTTCCCGCGATCGGTGATGAAACCCCGCAAGCCTCGAAAGAGCGGCCGCTCGGACGATCCGCCCGCGAAGGGTTTCGAGGCAGCACCGTCGACCTGACAATCGGGCCCCTGAGTTCGCCTCAGGGGCCCGACTTTGTGTGGACCACCTCAGGTCAGTTGATCTTCGACACGCGGACTTGTCGTACCCCGTCGGTACGCTGGATACCCGGGGGCCGAGGGCCGAGGGCCGCGCTCCGGCTGGCCGCAGAACCCATCCATGCCGGTTTCTGCCCAGTCGAGTGCCCGCTGCAATGCCCCTCAGCGCATGCGTAAGGGCCACCTGCAGGCGTGTTTCCGCCGCGCGGTGGCCCTCGGGACGCCGTGGGGTCAGTCTTGCTCGAAGCGCTTGCGGAAGCGCTCCTCCATTCGTTGTGAGAACGAGCTCCGGCCTGCGGGGCGACTCTTACCGTCGCCCTCGGCCTGAGCAGCTGCGCCATCGTTGCCCCGCCGGATGGCGGTCAACGTGATTAGCGCGCCGAAGAACATGACTAGGAAGCCGAGCAGGCTGACGGCTGGAAATCCTCCAAACCAGAACTCTTGCACGACGACACCCAGTACCAACAGGGCGACGCCAACCACGAACAGCGCTACGCCCTGGACCCGCCGCCTGCGCGACGGACGCCTCAGGCGCGCACCGCGCACAGTGGAAGCGAACTTGGGGTCTTCGGCATAGAGCGCGCGCTCGATCTGATCGAGCAGTCGCTGCTCGTGCTCGGAGAGTGGCATCTTTCCTCCTCCGGCACAGCTCTCACGGGCGCCGGGCGATTGCGGCCGCCGTACCCGGCGGGCGCCCCATCCCTGGGGCGTCACCTCAAGGATACGAGCCCCGCGCCTGCTCGACTACCCGATCCTGCACTCTCCCGCAGGGTCTTGCCAACACATCGCGACACAGACGAGGATGCCCGCCGGACAAGGACACGCAATCGGCGGAGTCAGCGGGGCGTTCGGGGACGCCAAAGCCGCCGTGTCCAGCGACGATGACGTTCGGTGACAGTCTGTGTCCAGCGGGTGGCCGGTCGCCATCGCTCGGGTGAACCTGTCAATTTCCTCAAGTGAGTCGCGGCACGCGGTTGGGCGTGTCGGACCAGGGACGCTTGGCCGCACTTGGGCGCGCGGCACCGCACCGGGTTTAGCCGGAATTGTTGCGTTCAGAGATTTCTGAGTCCCGTGAGGACTCTTTCCATCAAGCTCAGATCGGGCCGCTCGCCGTTCGCCGACTTGGGCCGGTGAACGACCACCATGCTGGCCGACGCCATATCACCCAAAACGACACGGGCGACTCCAAGCGGTAACGACAACAACGCGGCGACCTCCGCGACCGAACGCGCCGACAAGCAAAGATCCGCGACCGAACGATGGTCATGGGTCATTGTTGAACCAATTCGCGCGAGCGTTGTGCGATTTGTCGAGATCAACGCCTCAATCGGCAGGTCATACGCCGTTTCGGTACGTCCACCGGTCCACGCGTACGGCCGGACGATCGAGCGGGTCCGGTCGACCTCGGTCCACTCAGGCTCGGGTTCGGGCAGCCAGCCACCCTGTTGTTGCGGGATATCCGCAGGTGGCAGCGTTGGCAACGGTGGCGGCGGCGGTGCGTCAGCCCGCTGGAAACGCGCACCTGCCGGGCCTGTCCCTGGCTTCGCCGTGGGCACGGCGGGCTCACCCCACTCCTCCTCAGCGTGCCCGCCAACGGCAGGCACGTGGCCAAAGCGCGCCCCAGTGCGCCCGACCTCGTTCTTTCGCCGATCAGATCCAGCCACGTGTGTCACGTCCCCCATGCCGGATTCCCAATGTTCCATCTGAAGAGAAGGCCAAAACGTTAGCCAGAATGGGAACGCCAGGGGTAACGGCGCTGTTTCGCGGTCGTTTTATCCCAGTTACTGAAATCCCGAACTCCGCCATCCGGGTGATAAATACGATGGTGTACCACATGCGCCAGACGGGTATGTATCAGACGAAAGTGGCTCTTCGAACTTGGCCGGGGTTTGACTGGGTCGTGAGGTTTCTGCCCAGTGTGAGGGCCCGTGGCTCTGTGCGTGATCATTTCTGTTGTCTACGCAGGAAGATCACGACAGAAGAGCCACGGGCATGGTTAACGATACGACCCGTCTGCTGGGCCTGGCCGGCCTGGTTGTCGTTCGGGTCGATGAAGCAGCACACGGTGGGCCGGTGGTCCATCTGGTCACCGCAGACGAGCAGGCCCGTGCTTGCCCGGGATGCGGCGTGACAGCGACCAGGATCAAGGAGTGGGTGACCACACAGCCGAGGGATCTGCCGGTGGTTGGCAGACAGGTCGATCTGCGGTGGCGCAAACGTCGCTGGCACTGTGACCAGCAGGACTGCGGCAGGAAGACGTTCACCGAGGCGGTCGAGCAGGTTCCGGCGCGGGCCCGGGTGACCGGTCGGTTGCGGCGGGCGGCCGGTGCGGCGGTGGCCGATGGTGGGCGCACGATCGTGCAGTCCGCTCGGGATCACGGCTTGTCCTGGCCGGTGGTGTCGGCCGCGTTCACCGCCCACGCCGCCGCGGTGCTGCCGGACAGGCCAGACCCGGTGGCGGTGCTGGGGATCGACGAGATCCGCCGGGGCCGTCCGCAGTGGACCTGGAACGACGACCAGCAGTGCTGGGAGGTCACAGTGGATCGGTGGCATGTCGGGTTCGTGGACCTCGCGGGCGGGCAGGGCCTGCTCGGGCAGGTCGAGGGCCGCACCAGCGTGGCCGTGCGGGACTGGATCACCCAGTGGGACCAGGCCTGGCGCCAGGGCATCCGGGTCGTGGCGATCGACATGTGCACCGTCTTCGCCGCCGCGGTCCGCGCCGTGTTACCACAGGCCAGGCTGGTCGTGGACCACTTCCATCTCGTGCAGTTGGCCAACCAGGCCCTCACCGAGGTCCGTCGCCGGGTCACCCTGCAGGTGCGGGGCCGGCGAGGCCGCAAAGGCAACCGGGAGTGGGAACTGCGCAACCGGCTGACCCGCTCGGCCGCCCGGATACACGAGAAACACCTCGACCCGATGATCGACGACCTGCGGGCACTCCCGACGGGGATCGGCACACCGATCCTGACCGCGTGGAACGCCAAGGAAGACCTGCTCGACCTGCTCGACCTGGCGCGCACCCACCCGGACCGGGCCGTGATCTGGCCCCGGCTGTCGCGGTTCTACGAGCGGTGCGCCACAGCCGGCCTGCCCGAACTGGAGCGACTGGCCAGCACGGTCTCGGCCTGGTGGCCCGAAATCCTCGCCTTCCTCGACACCGGCATCACCAATGCAGGATCCGAGGGCACCAACCGGGTCATCAAAACCGTCGCCCGCGACGCCTACGGCTTCCGTAACCCGGTCAGTCAACGTCTGCGCACCCGCTGCGCCACCACCCGCAAAGGCCGAGGATGCCTCAACCCCGCATAACTTCGAAGAGCCACGAAAGTCCGGGTCAGATAGGCACGAGTTCGCCCGGAACCGGTTACGCGACCATGGGGTGCCGCCTCTGCGGCCAGACGGCCAGTGGCAGAAGCTCGCCGACCGGCGGCGACGGCCTTGACCGAGCCGCCAGATCGAGTTGTCGCTCGGTTTAACGGTCGGGGCAGCTAGTGGTGTGTCTCGGAGCGTTGCTGGGTTTATTCGGCGGATCCAGGTTTTCGCTGGGCGTGCCGGACGAAGGTGCCTGTACCGGGGGCGCCTTTGGCCAGTGCTGCCCAGAGGAAAATCTGGCTAGGAGGCCGCTGAATTAGGGTGGTTTGCGGGTTGGTTGTCACCGAGTGATGGCAGGCGAGGACCTGGGCCTTGCTGATTCATGGGTGATGCTGGGCGTTCAGGGAGCCCAGGGCGGTTGCTCGACGAGGTTCACAATCCCCAAGACTGGGGGTTGGGCCGTGGTTTCCCTCAGGTAGCCAGGGTCCAAGCGCCCGCCGTATGGGTCAGGCCGCGACCGATGAGGTTGCGGAGGTTCAAGGCTGCGGTGCGGCGTTTGAGCCAGGCGTTGTTCTTGCCGGTGCCTAGATATCGGAGTTTGAGACGTCGGCCACCGCGGCTGGCGATCTGGGAGATGACCCGTTCCACGTTGGGGCGGAACGTCCTGTAGCTCTCGCGCAGTTCGGGCTTGTCCGCCCAGTCGCGTCGGGCTTGGCGCAGCAGGTCATCTCGTGGGTGCAGAACGATTTTACGGCCGGTCTTGGACGTGGTGCACTGTGCACGCAGTGAGCAGGCACGACAGAGAGCGCCAAAGGTGGCGACCCGGGTCCGGCTGATCGGGCGGGTGATGTCGTTGGGGCAGGTGACCGTGCCCGCTTGCTCGTCCACGGTGAAGTCGTCCACGGTGAAGTCGTCCACGGTGAAGTCGCCCTCGACCGGAGCCCGCAGCGGCTTGGGCTTGATCACCGCCTCATGCCCGGCATCGTCGATCCCACCGCGTAGATCCCCTGTGCCATAGGCGGAATCGCCGTACCACGCGCGCTTGCCGTCCTCGGCGTCGAGGAACTCCTCGGCCACAGCGGGGTCGGAGTTCTCCGTGCCGGCGGCCGTGGTCACCTTCTCGTCGGTGACGATCCCGGTCTCGGGCTCGGCCGCCACGTGCGCCCGATACCCGTCCCGCCGGTTCTCCGGGGACTTGCGGGTATGCCGCGCATCCGGATCCACTGTGGACACCACCCGGTCCGGGGCGACCTTGCGGGCGATCCGCCACCGCCCATCAGTGCCGTCACTGCCCTCGGCGGGCTCGACATCCTGACCGGCGACCAACGCCAGCAACGCCAACGCGAACTCCGCGTCGCCTTCCAGTTCGGTATCGGCCAGCGCCGCCACCAGCGCGTTCGCATCGTTGACCAGCGCGGAGACCAGCGCGTCCCTGGCGGCCGGGTCGTCCCAGTCGATCCTCGGCTTGTCCGGCCGACTGTAGTCATGGCCGGTACACACCTTCGCGATCTGCCCCGCCGCGCCGGGCACCTGCCGATCCACCCGCCGGATCGCCGAGATCAGCTGGGTGATGGTGTCCTGGGTGGCGACCGCGTCGGCCAGGATCGTGGAATCCACCGCCCGCTTGCGGCGGCCACGCAGGATCCCGGTCTCCTCGACGACCGTGCGCACCGCGTCGTTGATCCGATGCGGCCGCCCCGAGGTGGCCAGTCGTTTGCGCCAGTACACCAGCGTCGAGGGGTCGAATCCCTTGTCGTCCAATGCCATCCCGGTCGCGACCTTCCACCGCAGGTCACACCGGGCCGCCTCAGCGGTCTCCCGATCCGAGAGATCATGCAGGGTCTGCAACACCAGGATGGAGGCCATCACCGACGCCGGGATCGAGGGCCGTCCCTTGCCCGAGGGGAACAGATCCTCGAACTCTCCATCGGGGAACAGATTCCGGCGATGCCCGGCCAGGAACGCGAACATGCTCCCCGCCGGGACCAGATGACCGACCAGCGCCTCCGCGTCCAGCAGCTCCCGATCACCACGCTCCACACCCTGCATGAAACGATTCTCCCAGCTCAAACCCACATCCTGGGGCGACACGCCGATTATTCAGCGGCCTCCTAGCCGCGCTTTCCGCCGTTCATCTTGTCGAGCATCGCGTTGTAGGCAGCCAGTTCCGCTTCTCCGTCGGCGTCCGCCTTGCGGTCGCGGCGGCGGGCTTCTTTCTCGTCCTGGCGGGCCCATTGGACCAGCAGCGCGACCAGCACGACGATCAGCGGCAACTCACCGGCCGCCCAGGCGATACCGCCACCCAGGCGCTGGTCGGACAGCAGGTCACTGGCCCAAGGCAGCGCCAGCGAACGATAGAACCGGTCGCCGATGATCTGCTGCATGCTCATCAGGATCACGCCGAAGAACGCGTGGAACGGCAGCGACGCGAAGACCATCGCCAGGCGCCCGACCGGCGGCAGGCGACGTGGCGCTGGGTCGATACCGATCACCGGCCAATAGAAGATGTAGCCGGTGATCACGAAGTGCGCGTTCATCGCCAAGTGCGCCCAATGCAGATCCAGCGCGCTGTCGAACAGGCCCGAGAAATACAGCATGTAATAGGAGCCGACGAACAACACCAGCGCCACGACGGGATGCGTCAGCAGGCGCGCCAGCGGCGAATGCACGAGCGCCACCAGCCATTCACGGGGCCCAGGCGGATTGTCCTTGCCCGCGGTTGGCAGCGCGCGCAGTGCCAGCGTGACCGCTCCGCCGAGGACCAAGAGGATCGGCGCGAGCATGTTCAGCATCATGTGGCTGATCATGTGAATGCTGAACATCGACGGTGAGTACCGGCCGATCCCGGACGATGTCGCCAGCAGGATCGTCGCGCAGCCGCAGAGCCAGGCGACCGTGCGGCCGACCGGCCAGGCGTCGCCGCGGGCCTTCAGCCGTCGCACACCGAGCAGGTAGAGCACCGCGAGCGCGATCGCCGCCGTGCCGTAGATCAGGTCGAAACGCCAGTCCACCAACGCTTTCAGGAACGTCGGCGCACCATCCAAGGTGTATCCGATGCGCAGTTCGACGTTGTTCGGCTGGGTGACGGCCTGCTGCGGTGGCGGGGTTCGGGCCAGCGCCGCCGCGATGCCGATAGTCATCATCATGACCAGCACTTCGAACGCGGCCAGCTTCACCAGCGCGCGTCCGGAACCCGTAGCGACAGCGGTCGCGACACCGCGTTCGCGCTGGAAGTACCCGAACACCCCGAGCGCGAGCAGCGCGACGATCTTGGCGACGACGAGCAGGCCGTAGTTGGTGCTGAACAGGTCGGCCACCGGCAGCCGCACCAGCGCGTTGATCACGCCAGACGCGGCCATCACGATCCAGCACGCCAGTGCGACCTTGGAGAATCGGCTCGCGGCCAGCCCGAGGTGTTCGCCCTTGCGCCTGCCGTGGGCCAGCAGCGCGACCAGCCCGCCAACCCACAGCGCGGCGGCGATCAGGTGCAGCAGCAGGCTGTTGGTCGCCAGGTCGTGCTGTCCACCGCTGGATGAGTGGCCGCTGACGCCCAGCGGGAGCAGACCTCCGACCGAGACGAAGAACAGAACCGTGGCCCAGCCCCACGTCAGCACAAGCCGTGTGCCGACCGCGACGAGGAACGCGATCGCCGCTGTGACGAGCCATGTGTTCGTCAGCTCCGCGGCGCCCGCCAGGTCGACAAGCGTCTGGATGTCGAACAGCTGCGACACCGGACGGCCGAACGTATCAGCGGTCGTGAACGGAATGGACAGCAGCGCGCTGACGCACCAGATGACCGACGCCCACCCGGCCATACGCACGGCCGCGTAACCGTCGGGCGCGAGCACACCGGACTGCTGTGGCGGGGCCATGAACGCGGCGAACAGCAGTGAACCGATCACGAGCACGGCACTGATCTCGGCCACCACACGCAGCGTGATCATGCCGTACGCGGTGAACGCGCCAGGGTTGGGAACACCTGCCAGATAACGGTCGCTGACGAGCGCGAACAGCGCCGCCGCAACGAGCACCGCGAGGACACCGCCGACCGCTAGCAACGGTCCGACACGAGCACGCGCTCGCTTCGTACCGGTCGCCTGCGGTGGAGAGTCGGTGGAGGTCACAAGCTGAGAGTAGTGGTCACGCGGTGGCGGTCTCGACGGCCTGTTGACGGGTTTGCTGTTCCCGTCGCCGTGCACGGTTCGCCAGCAGAGTCAGCGGCGCCATGGCCCACGCGATGACCGCGGCCACGCCCAGCGCTACGGGCAGGGATGTGACTGAGGCGATCCCGCCGATCATGGGCGGGCCGAGCAGGAAACCGCTGTATGCGATGGTCGTCACAAATCCGAGCTCGCGTTCGCCACCGCCGCCGTCAGCTCGTCGCCCGACCGCGCTCGCGAGTTCCAATGCGACTGGGAATCCGTACGCCAGGCCCATACCGGCCAACGCAAAACCGATGTACGTGAACGCCGGTACGGGTACGAGCACGGCGATGAACAACCCGAGTGCGCCAATGGTCGAGCCGCCGATCAGCATGCGCTGCGAACCCCAACGGGTCTCGGTGCGCTCGCCGAGCAGGCGCGCGATGGCCATGGATATGGAGAACCCGGCGTAGATCAATGCTGCTTGTGCTTCGCCTATCCCGCGCTCGTGCACGCCGAAGAACGCTGACCAGTCGACGCTCGCGCCCTCGGCGACCGACGAGCACAACGCGATGAAACCGAGCAGCCACAGCACTGGGCGCTTGATTACAGATCTTGAAAGGCCAGGATTACGGCGGTTGTGGTTCGAGGTTCAGTCTGGTGTGGGCGAAGAACGCGTCGATCAGCCCGGGTCGGTACTGGATGCGTTTGAGTCGGTTCTTCACGATGGCGGTGAGCTGGTCGATGCCGTGCACGATGAGGTTTCCGAGGTTGCGTTTGACGTGGGACCACACGTGCTCGGTCGGGTTGAGGTCCGGGGCGTAGGGCGGGAGTTGGATCACGTGTAGCCAGTCGCGGGCCGCGACCAGTTTGCGCATCGCGTGACTGGTGTGCGTGTTGAGGTTGTCCCAGATCAACACGATCGGGGCGCCGAGCTGCTGGTGTGCGGCGTCCAGCAGGGCGGCGTAGTCGGTTTCGGCGAAGCTGCGCCGTTCCCCCTTGCGGCCGCGGTGGGTCCGGACACGGTAGATCAACCGGGGCCGGTGCCCGGGCCGGACGCATACCAGCCCGGCGACCGATACCCGGCCCGAACCCTTGCCCGACACCGGGATCTGTGGTGTCTGGCCCCGGCGGCCCCAGGTGCGGGCTTTCGGCGGGCGCAGCGTTTGCCCGGCCTCGTCCTCGAAACACAGCCAAGCACCTTGCTGCGCCGCTACCGTTTTCCCGCCGGCCATACCTCCCGCCGCCAGGTGGCGATCGCCTGCTCGTCGCGCTCGATCGCGCGGTGGGCGGGTACTTGTGGCGAGAACCCCATGCGGTGCAGCAGATACGACACCCCGTGCAGCGTGTAGCGGGTGTGAAACAGCCGGGCGATCAGATCGGCGACCCGAGCCAGGGTCCAGCGCTGATCCTCGCCGAACCCATGCACGGCTGGGCCTTGTTCCACAGCCTGGGCCAGCCTGTCCAGTCGTGGCTGGTCCAGCCGGCAGGACGATCCGCCCGGTCCCTTCGACGCCAGCCCTGCCTCACCCTCGGCACGCCATCGACGCCGCCAGGTATAGACCGCGTTGGTGGATACCCGCAGTCTGCGGGCGATCTCGGCGGCCGGCACGTCCTGGGCGAACCATTGGGCCGCCTGCAACCGGACAGCTTCGCGTGTGGCCCTGCCCCGCTCGGAAAGGCCACCTCCATCCGCGTACCTCATCCATCCCTGCGTAGATCATGAATCGATCAGGATCCGGGAGGACACGCCGCCCAAGGACAAGATCAACCCTGGCCTTTCATGATCTGTAGCCTTGATCATTCACGTGGGTGACGTGTCCGCCTGTGCCGGTTCGGATGTTGATCTTGAGTTGGTTGCTGTGTGGTGATGGTCAGGGTTCGAGCCCGGCCGCCGGTGTTGGCTGGGCGCCGGGTTGGGGGGCGGGCCTTTCAGGTCGAGGGGCAGGGACAGGGGTCATCGAGTTGGTGGTGGCAGGGCCAGCGCTGCCCGGAGGCAGGCGGCGAGAGGGTCGGCCCAGGGCCAGGTTTCCGGGATTTTGATCTTGCGTTTGCGTTGGCCGCGGACGATGCGGGCGGCGGTGTGCAGTAGCCGGTAGCGCAGGGTTTTGGGTTCGGCTTTGGCGAGGGTGCCCTCAAGGCAGAGCAGGCGCAGCCAGGCGAGCAGGTCGATGGCGATGGTGGCGGCCAGACACCAGGCCCGGTTGATCTCGATCTTGGTGGAGGGCAGGTGACCGAGGCCGGTTTGCTTGCCGCAGCGGACGTGGTCCTCGACTCGGGCGTGCGGGCGGTGACGGGCTTCCAGGAACTGGACGGTGGCGCCCGAACCGCTGCCCGGGGTGTTGGTGGCCACCAGTTGGTAGCGCCAGCCGTCGGCTTCTTCGAACAGGGACAACTGTGCGCCGGGGTGGGGTTTCTCACGACGACAGATGATCCGCAGATCGGCCGGCCAGTTCTCCAGTTGGTCCCCGTCGGGGTGGTGACGTAGTAGCGCGGTCAGTTCCACCACGCCGGCTTTGTCCAGCGGCCGAGGATCGCCGTGGTGATCGAGCACTGCCTGCCATGCCTTCGCGGGGACACGGCCGATCGCGGCTCGTTCCCGCGCACCGAGTTCCCAGCCGACGCTGTAGTGCGCCTGCCTGCCTGGCTTGGCGTTCAGCGCGGTGATGTACTTGATGAGACCGTGGGAGGCGCCCGCGCCGTCCACGGTGACTAGAAGGTTCCTTCGATGTTTCGCCGGGATCTGGGCGATCGCGGCGTCGAGGACCTCGAGGTGATCAGCTGTCGTGTTGGATCCGGCGCTTCCTGTGCGCAGCAACAGGGCCAGCGATTCGCCGGTGTTGTCACACATGGCCAGCAGCGGATGATGACCGAAGCTGCCCTTGTAGGTTCCCGCGGCGAGTTGTTTGTCCGAGTGCGCGATCACCAGCGAACCATCCAACCGGACCACCACGGTCGTGCCCAGATCACGGTCGGCCACCCGCGACGGCGGAATCCGGCCGTGCCGTCGCTCGATCAACGACCACACATGCTCGCGGATCCGGGCACGCACACGGGCGATCTTGTTGCGCTGCACCTGACCGACCGCGTCCAACGTGCGCCACAACGTCGGATCTGAGGCGACCGGCCCGAACAGTTCGGCCTGATCGCGCAGGACAGCCAGATCCGACAGGACCCGCCCGCCGTCAGCGATCAACACCGCGGTGTCGGCGAACACCCGGCCACGGTCATGCACCGGCATGAACCCACGCCGCGCCATCGCCCGCGACAAGCCTTCCGTCAACCCGGTGCGGTCGGCCAGCAACCGCACCGCCGCGGTCCCGGCATGACTGACCACGCCACGCCCACCGACTTCTACCGCCAGATCCCGCGACCACCCAGTAACATCCACGTCGAAAGTGCTCCAGAGCTTCATGGGTAAGAACAGGCATTAGCAACCTCATCTTCCCAGCTCAGGAGCACTTTTCCCTGTTCCGACACGGCGCCCGAATCAAGATCGCCATGAATACTCAGGGCTAGAGGATCAAGGAGCGCCGCCGCTGGCGACGCGCGTACCGCACGCGGCGCGGGTGCCGTCCATCGCGACACGACCGGGCTCCCGCTTCGCTACACCCGGTCGGTCGCCCGGACAGGCCCGCGCCGCCGCGTAGGTTGGCGAAGCCAGTGGCGGCGCGCATTGAGCCATCGGCCAACCGTGTTGTGGCTTGTATGCCAAGCGCGACGTCAGCCTTGATCGTCTAGGCGCTTACGTTCCTTTTCGATCTCGTCCTGTTGCCTGTGAAGTCTGACCCGTTCGGATGGCATGTCGGTCTCAACGATCGGCTCGTCGAGAGGGAACTCTTCCAACCGCTGAGTGATTCCACGGCTCTGAGCTGCGAGTTCGCTGAGAGGCTTATGGTCACGGTCCTCATTGGTCATAGACGCGAGTGTGCGCCTGTCAGGGCCACAGAAGGGCTGCAGTTTGGGTTGCAGTTCGGCTTCGTTCAGGGGTCGTTCAGGCCAGATTACGCACCCCCTCTGACCTTGGACTGACGATTTCGGACTGTCCTGAATGGGTGTCTGGGGCAGCTCGTAATGCGTAGGTCACGGTATGCCGCCGCGTTGGTGAGCCGAGCATGCAGCCGAAGCAATTGGATCGGCTGAGCACTAGAGATCCCTCATTTCTAATCGTTTAGCACCGGGACACCGGCATCAAGGGCGCCTACGGCGTTGCTGCGCAATGGACGCAAGCGCCCACCCTTGACACCGGTGTCTCGGTGCTAACGGGCGGCAAGGGCGAGGGGAAGGGGTCGGGCAGGGACTGACCGAATCACCTTGATCGCGCCCGTGACGGAAGAGGCACCATGAGGAGCAATCGGCAGCCTGGACCCGGTCAGGCCGTCCTCTGGACGCACCACGAGCTGACGCAGGTCTACGCCAGGACAGGCCAGCGGAGCACGCGGCGAGTCGTGCCCCTCGCGTGCCCCATATGGCGGTCAACAGCGGTCAATCACGGTCCTTCAGGGCACCGATCGCCCGGGAACCCGCAGGTCAAGGGTTTGCCTGGTCGGTGCCAAGATCACGGCCCGATCTTCCAAGCTGGTCATGCGGGTTCGATTCCCGTCACCCGCTCCACCTCTTCCCCGCTGGTCAGGCCTTTGCGGTCTGTCCCATGGCCTGGGTACGCGCACCTTTCTCTTTCGCGCTTCGTCGTCCTGGCCATGGGATGACCATTGCCGTGATGTTGTCGTGGCCGCCGCAGTCCAGTGCGTGTTGGACGAGGGCCTGCACGGTTTGCTCTGGACTGTCGGCGATCTGGTGTCGGATGGACTCCGCGTCGGGTAGGTAGCGCCAGAGGCCGTCTGTGCACAGCACGAATGTTCCTGGGGTGGTTGGGTGGAGGCTGCGAATGTGCGGCGTGGATGCGGGGGCGTCGGCGCCAAGCCAATTGGATAGGGCGTCGAGGTCTCCTGTGTCGTCCTCGGTCAGCAGGATCGCGGGGCCTTCGGCTGGGATCCAGTAGGCGCGACTGTCGCCGATCCAACTGGTCCAGATTCCGGATTCTCCTGCTATTCCTGCGATGTACGTGCATGCGGGTGCTGATTCCGGTGTGCCTAAGGCGGATACGGCTTGGGATGCGCGTGCTGCCGCTTTTTCCAGTGCGGCTTCGGGGAGGGTGTTGGCTTCGAGTTCTGTTGCCAGGACTTGTGATGCTGTTGCGGCGGCGACTTGGGCGGCTCGCTCTGGGCGGGGTGACATTGAGACTCCGTCGCAGACGACGCCGATGGTCCATGGGTCCGCGTCGAGGAGGGCCATGGCGTCGGCGTTGATGCCTCTGCGCAGGCCGCGGTCTGTTACGGCGGCCGCGCCACTTTTCACTGCGAGCTCGATGTGTGCGCGGTAGCGGGGTTGGACCGCTCCGCATTCCCAGCAATGGCCGTCTGGTGCGACGACTCCGCCGCATTCGACACAGGCGGTGTGCATCGGATGAGAATATTGGTCATGAGCGAGTGGCGGGTGCAGTTCGACGCGAATGTGACCTTCAGCAACGGCGGGGCTTTGCAGGCTCAGGAGTTCCGGCTGGACATCCCTGGCGCGGACATCGATGACGCCGCGCTGGCCGAGCTGTTCGTCCGGCATCTCGGGTTGTTGATGGTCGGCGACGTCACCATCGCCAACAAGGCCTTCATTCAGGAGCCGCACAAGGGATCCCGGGGTGTCGAGGTTTCCGCGGCCAAGCGGCGGGTGTTCGACTTGAGTCATGTCATCGAGCACGGCATGACCACGCACACCGGTCTTCCCGGCCCGGAGATCAGCGACTGGTTGTCCTTTGCGGACTCACATCGGAATTATGGCGCTGGCACCGAGTTCCAGATCGGGAAGATCAGCATGGTCAGCAATACCGGCACCTATGTGGACAGTCCTGCGCATCGTTTTCGGGACGGCGCCGACCTTTCCGGGCTTGACATCGAACGTCTTGTCGACGTCGAAGGGATCACCGTGCGCACGGGCGAACGCGTGATCGACCGGAAACTGCTGCTGGCTTACCAAGTCACCGGCAAGGCTGTTCTCATCAACACCGGTTGGGATCGGCATTGGAGCACCGAGACGTACACCAACGGGCAGCATCCGTTCATTACCAAGGATGCCGCTGAGTGGCTCGTCGAACAACGGCCCGCGGTGGTGGGAATCGATTCGATGAACGTGGACGACACCGGCGATGGGACCCGGCCAGCACACACTGTTTTGCTGCGTGCGGGCATTCCGATTGTCGAGCACATGAACAACCTGGACGCGCTGCCGCCACACGGTTTCCGGTTCCACGCCGCTCCGCTGGCCATCAAGGGCATGGGCACTTTCTCTGTCCGCGCCTACGCGCTGACCTGATACGTAACAATGTGGCATGTTCGTTCATCGGATCAGGGTTCGCTACAGCGAGTGCGACCAGCAGGGCGTGATGTTCGTCGGGCACTACATGTTCTATTACGACGTCGCGTTGACCGAGCTGTGGCGCGCGCATGTCTGCAGGTATCAGGACATGGTCGAGAAGGGCGACGACATGATGGTCGCCGAGTCGCGCCTGCGGTACGTGCGTAGCGCCCGGTTCGACGACAATGTCGATATCGAGATTCCGATCCACCATCTGGGGACGACGAGCGTGATCACCCGTCCGGTCTTCCGGGTCGACGGCCAGGTCATCACCGAGGGCGAGGTTCGGCACGTGTTCATCGATCCGTCCGCGAATTCCAAGAAGCCGATTCCGGACTACGTCCGCACCGCTTTGTCCACAATGGAATAAGTTCTCAGTGCCGCAGGTGCCGGATGCTGCGGACGTACTCCAGTTCCAGCACCGGTCTGCCGTCGCCGTAGTCCCATTCCCGGCGGCGGCCGGAGTCGCGGAAGCCTTCCTTGCGGTAGAAGTGCCGCGCGCGATTCGCACCGGACAGTGTCCACGCCCTGATGTCGCGATGCCGTTGATCAGCAAGGGTTTCCTGGACACGAGCCAGCAATGTGGACGCCACACCCGCCCCCCACGCGGCCGGTCTGGCGTAACACGCGAAGATCTCGCCTTTGCCGTCGCCTTCCTCCGCCGGCCCGAAATGGCTGAACGCCATCACCCTGTGGCCGCGCTCGGCAACGAGCACGGTTCCGGGCGAGTCCGGATCGCTGAGCAGGTCCGCCCATTGGCCCCGGCGGACTTCCACCTGCGCGGCCAGGAACTTCGATTCGAACAGGTCGCGATACGCGACACGCCACGCCTCGGCGTGCACCTCACCGATGCTCGCCACGTCCTCGGTCCGTGCTTCACGCACCAGAGTCAGGGTGTCCAGGCGCATGGATCCCTACCCAGTCTCAAGTCAAGTCGTTCGCCCAGTTCGCCGCAAAGTGCGCACACCATACGTCCACCGGAAACTCAGTGGCAATGTTTCGCCAGTTCGAATAAGAAGACTGGCGTGTCAGAGCCGACGATCCGCCTCGCGACCGATGCTGACTTCAACGACGTACTGCACATGATCCGCGCCGCGTTCCTCGAGGAAATCGCGGACAAGGACGACGAGTGGTACCGCACGGAATGGGAGCCCGACCGGCTGCACCTGGTGCACGACGGCGACGAGCTGATCGGCACAGCGGCCGTCCTCACCCTCGACATGACGTTCCCAGGCGCGGGGCCGCGGCCGTTCGCGGCGGTCACCACCGTCGCAGTGAAACCTGGGCACCGCAGGCGTGGCGTGATGACGAAGTTGATGCACGCGCAACTGCACGGTCTGCACGAACAGAGCCGTGAGCCCGTCGCTGCGCTCTGGGCGTCCGAGGGCGGGATCTACAGCCGCTTCGGGTACGGGTTGGCGTCGCACTACCTGCGGGCGCACACGCCGAAAGGCGCCGCGTTCCGGCCTGGCGTGGACGTCGGCAAGGACCGTGTCCGCGTCGTGTCACGTGACGAGGCGATGCCGTTCGTGACCGAGCTGTACGACCGGGTCGCACCGCAACGGACCGGTTGGCTTTCGCGCAACGAGCGCGGCTGGACCCACTACCTGTGGGACACGCCGACGTTCCGCGACGGTGCCTCACAGCTGATATTCGCGATTCACCCGGACGGGTACGTGATTTTCCGGACGAAACGGAAATGGGGCGATCGCGGTCCGATCAGCGACCTGAACGTCTTGGAACTGGCAGCGTCGACTCCGGTCGGCACGGCAGCGATCTGGCGTTTCCTGCTCGATTTCGATCTTGTCGCCGAGGTCGAGGCGCCGATTCCGCAGGACGATCCCTTGGTCCATCTGCTGAAGGATCCGTACCAGGTCGTGCGTAAGCAGAAAGACTCGTTGTGGGTCCGAATCGTCGACGTGGATCGCGCGCTGGTCCAGCGCAGGTACTCCGCGCCACTGGACACGGTGTTCGAGGTGACCGACGAGCTTTGCCCGTGGAATCAAGGCAGGTGGCGGTTGGTCGTCGACTCGGCAGGCGCCGCGACGGTCGAGCGGACCGACGCGGACGCGGACCTGCTCGTGGACACAGCCGACCTGGGTTCGGTGTTTCTCGGCGGCGTCCAGTTGAGCACCTTGGCCGCGGTCGGCAGGGTCCGTGAACTCAGGCCCGGAACTCTCATTCCGGCGGCCCGGGCGTTTCTCGGCGACCAGCAACCGTATTGCCCGGAGGTGTTCTGACCCACAGGGCGGCGGGAACTGGCGAGGTGGCTTCCGGCGTTGTCCAATTTGAGGACTTTCGAATGGAGGCGCCGTGACCACTGGCATCGTGCTGGTTGTAGTGATTGTGGTTGTGGCCGGACTGATCTTCATGGCGGCCAACAAACGCGCGACAGCTCGGCGTAACGAGTTGGAGAACGCCAAGGCCGACGCGCGACGCTGGGTCGAGCGGCTCGGGGGTCAGGTGATGGCGCTGACCGGGACCGACGAGGCGTCCAAGCAGGCGCTCGCCGACGCGTCCGAGCGCTACACCGCGGCCGGGTCGCAGATGGACCAGGTGCGGACGGTCGAGCAGGCGAGGCTCGTGACCAAGACCGCGCTCGAGGGTCTGTACTACGTGCGCGCGGCGCGCGAGGCGATGGGCTTGGACCCCGGCCCTGCGCTGCCCGAGGACCGCGAGCAGATCGATGCGGGTCGCGTGACCGATGACCGTCGGGTGAACGTCGAGGGTCATGAGTACGCGGCGTCGGCGCGGCCGGGTTCCGGCACGCCGTACTACTACCCCGGTGGTCGCGTCGCGGGCCGTCCGGTGCCTCAGGGTTGGTACAGCGAGCCGTGGTGGAAGCCCGCGCTCATCGCTGGCGCTTGGGGCGTCGGTACGTTCTTGTTGTTCGACGCCATGTTCTCCGGCATGGTCGGCATTCCGGACGCTGCGGCTTGGGAATCCGGTTATGACGCCGGTCAGGCTGACGCCATGGCTGACACGGGTGGCGACGCTGGCGGTGACATGGGCGGTGACATGGGCGGCGGCGATATGGGCGGCGACTGGGGTGGCGGCGATGGCGGCGGCTGGGGTGACTTCGGCGGCGGCGATTTCGGCGATTTCTGATCAGTAGCCAGACAGGTGACAGCGGCCGGTTCGGGCCGCCCGCCGTGGCATTGGGTGAACTTTGCATGCTGCACTCTGAATACAGAGTTCAGGCTGAAGGCATGGGTGTGGACACGGGGCAGCGAGGCAGCGGACGACGCCCAGGCATGGCTGAACTTTGAACACTGCGCTCTACATTCTAAACTCTGAATACAGAGTTCAGACCGGGCAGACGTACCTGCTTAGAATGCTGATTCTGACGCACTGAGGTAATCTCACCAAGATTCTGGTTCGTTTGTTGAGCCGCGAAGCTGCTCGGACGAGCGCTGGTCGATGTGCTGGGGAGTGGTGAGACCCGGGGAAAGATGGGCGGGGAGCCCTTGGTAGAACTGGATTGCGAAGATCAAGTCCGGACCAGAAGGCTCCCCGTGATTGCGTATCGTGCCATGCTCGATGTCCCGCGTGAACTGGCCCTCTACCTCAGCCGGCTGCTGCACGCCGAACGCCGCCGACGCGGCACCCGCAAGAACAGCAGGGCGTTGACCTGCTTTCGCCACGCGGTGCTGGGCCTGCGCTGGTTCCGGCAGAACACCGACGTCCCCGCCCTGGCTCGCGATCACGGCATCTCCCGCGCCACCGGCTACCGCTACTTGGATGAGGTCGTCATCGTGCTCGCCGAGCAGGCGCCGGACCTGCATGAGGCCCTGCAGCGGGCCAAGGATGAGGGCACGGCCTACGTGATCCTCGATGGAAAGGTCTTCTCCGCCGATCGCTGTAGCGAGAAAACGTTGAGCGTGAAAGGCGAGCCGATCGACCTGTGGTACTCCGGCAAAGCCCGCGAGCACGGCGGCAACATCCAAGCGCTGTGCGCGCCGGACGGTTTTCCGTGGTGGGTCTCGGATGTCGAGCCCGGTTCACTCCATGACTTGACCGTGGCGCGCGAGCATGTGCTGGGTGCGCTGTACTGGGCCGCCTCGCACCTTGATCTGCCGACGCTGGCCGATGGCGGCTACGACGGTGCCGGCATCGGCGTGCACACCCCGGTCAAACAGCCTGCCGATGGCCAGGTCCTCGACGTGGACACCCGCACACGCAACGCTCTGCTGCGTGGCCTACGGTGTCTGGGCGAACGTGGTTTCGCCCTGCTCACCGAACGCTGGCGCAGCCTGCGGCATCTCACCGCCAACCCCAGCAAGATCGGCGACATCGTCAAAGCCGCCCTTGTCCTCACGCATTTCGAACACGGCAAGATCGCGTGAAAGTCGCTGAGATCACCTCACTGATGGCGATTGTCCGCATTGATATGCGTGACGTGAAGACGGCACGCGCTCATCAGCCTCGGTGTCATACCTGCATCCGGTGCTGGATCGACCCAATCTCGATATCAGGACGAAGGCGTGCACGTCGGCTATTGGCTGACGCACCCGCAACCAAGAAACCCGGTATTCCGGCGCGGCGGCCCCATTCCCCTGGTCCCCCGGCGCGGTGGACGAACCACTCATGCCCTATCGCGCGGAGGATTACGCGGTTACCCACCACGTCCTTGACAGCTCGATCGTGATCGGCCGCGCGCCTTACCCATTGCAGGTACAGGCGTCGAAAGTGGCGCACTACTACAACAACGCTTTTGAGAAAGTCGCCGACAACATCGACGCGATTCTCGCCATGCCGTTCACGTCGCCACGCTTCATTCCGTCCCCCGCCCTCTCCGATCTCTGACTGGAGTCAGCGCCTTGCCGCAACCCGCTGCAGTTTTCTTTGACATGGACGGAACAATCGTCAGCACCGAGCGACAGGGGCACGAGGCACGTACCGCCCTTGCGGCCCATCTCGGCGGCACCATCACGATGCCCAGCTGCGAGCAGGCGGTCGGGGTGAGCGACTATCAAATAATCCGCCGTGCGCTGACTGACCGAAACCCGCTCGTGACGACGGCCGAAATCGACGATGCGTTCAGCTGGTTCACCGATTACACCGCGAAGCTGCTGACGGAAAAGCTGGAGACGTTACCCGGTGCGCTTGAGCTGATCGAACAGCTGCACTCGGCCGGTATAGCGCTCGGACTGGTCACCACCACCAGGCAAGGTCTGGTGTCGATCGTGCTCAACCAGATCGGCCGTGACTATTGGGACACGGTGGTGTGGCGACGACGTCGGCGATCAGACCAAGCCACACCCGCGGCCCTACCTGCTCGCCGCTGAACGGCTTGGTGTCGATCCCGCTGACTGCGTGGCCATCGAGGACTCCCCGGATGGGGTCACGTCGGCCGAGGTCGCGGGATTCCGTCGGGTGATCGTCGTGCCAAGCGACGTTCCCGTGCCCACCGGGCCCATCCGGCTCTTCCGTGGATCGCTCACGCAGGTCAGCACAGCCGATTACTCAGGCTGACAGGCCGGGCACCAGAAGAGGTTGCGACCGGCGAGGTCCGCCTTCAGGACCTCGGTTCCGCAGACGTAGCACGGCAAACCGGCTCGCCGGTACACGTAAACCTCGCCGCCGTGTGCGTCCTTGCGAGGTTCGCGGCCCATCACCTCGGGCATGTGCTCAGGCCGGACCGTGTCGATCTGCCCGGCCTTCACCCCGTGGTTCATCAGCGCGACCAGGTCGACCCACATCTCCTTGAACAGGATCGGGTCCACCTCTTTGCCCGGCAGCATCGGCGGAACACCGTGCCGGAACAGGATTTCCGCACGGTAGACGTTCCCGACCCCGGAGATCACCGCCTGGTCCATCAGCAACGCTGCCAACGGGACCTTGGAGCGGGAGATCCGGTGAAAGGCCTTGTCCGGGTCGGCGTCACGGCGCAGCGGATCGGGACCCAGCCGGGCCCGCAACGCCAGCACCTGGTCTTCTGTCCACAGTTCGCAGGCGTTCGGGCCACGTAGGTCTGTCCAATGTGTACGGCCCACGACGCGCATCCGGACCTGGCCGACCGGGTCGAGCAACGGCAGTTTGTGCTCGTCGAAGATCCCGAGCAGGCCAAGGTGGATGTGCACGATCGCGTCAGGGCCGTACACGTGGAACAGGTGCTTGCCATGCGCCTCCGCGCGCACGAGCTTCCGGCCGTCCAGAATGGACGCTTGGGCGGCGAACCGGCCCTGCGGGCTGGAAACCGCGACCGGATGTCCGGCGTAGCGACGGTGGTGCATCCGGGCATGCCGGTGCAGCGTATGACCTTCAGGCATTTGCCAGAAAGTCTACTCCGGCAATGCGGGCGGGTTGCCGGTGCGCTCGTAGTCCGAGATCAGGTCGATCCGGCGCTGGTGCCTGCCGCCTTCGAACTCGGTCGCCAGGAACGCGTCGACGATCGTCGCCGCCTCTTCCTGCGAGTGCATCCGCGCCCCGACTCCGACGACCTGGGCGTTGTTGTGCTGACGCGCCAGTTGCGCCGTTTCCACGTTGTAGGCCAGCGCGGCGCGGCAGCCTTCGACTTTGTTCGCCGCGATCTGCTCGCCGTTGCCTGAGCCGCCGATGACGATGCCGAGCGAGCCTTCGTCCGCCACCACACGCCGGGCCGCCTCGATGCAGAAGGGCGGATAGTCGTCCTGCGCGTCGTAGACGTGCGGCCCGACGTCGATCACCTCGTGACCGGCTTGCTTGAGGTGGTCGACCAGATATGTCTTCAGCTCGTAACCGGCATGGTCACTTCCGAGATACACACGCACGCGCCGAAGTGTGCCATGGACGCGACTGGCAGGCTTGCCGCATGTTCACTCAGGACGGCTTCGGCGTACGGATGGAATGGGGCATGGCGGGCGTCGAGGCGCTTGCCCCGCACTGCACGGTCCTCATCATCGTGGACGTGTTGAGTTTCACCACCTCGGTCGATCTGGCCGTCAGCCAGGGGGCCCGCGTCGTGGTCAAGGCTCCGGACGAGCAATCGACCGGGTTGAAACGTCCAAGTGAACTCAAGTCCGTCCAAGCGGGCACCGAGCTCACGTTCACCTCGCCGAACGGCGGCAGGCTCAGTGAATTCGCCGCGCAGCGGACCCGCGTGATGGCCGGGTGCCTACGCAATGCCGCCGCGGTCGCCGACAGGGCGATCGATTTGGCTGACCGTGGCCCGATCGGCGTGATCCCAGCAGGTGAGCAGTGGGGCGTGAACTTCTACGAGCGTCAGAAGTCCGGCGCGATGCGGGTGGCGATGGAGGACTACCTTGGCGCGGGCGCGATCGTGTCCGCGTTACTGGCGGAGGGCTACAGCCCGGCATCGCCCGAGGCTGCGTTCGCGGCGACGTCGTATCGCACGGCCGAGCCGTACTTGGCGGAATTGCTGGGCGGGTGTGGCTCTGGTCTCGAACTGGGTGAGAAGGGACTGTCCGAGGACATCGCGCTCGCGGGCCAGGTGAATGTCAGCAAGGCCACACCGACCTTGGTCAACGGCGTCTTCCAGTGATCGCCGCCGGTGTCCATGCCTTCCGGCACGAGGAGCTCGATCTCACCACCGGTCTGGTGATCGGCGACGACACGTGCCTGGTGATCGACACGCCCGTGCACGGCGAGGAACTCAGGCGCCAGATCAGGAAGATCACCGCGAAGCCGTGGCAGGTCGTGTACACGCACAACCATTTCGACCATTGCTACGGCACGAGCGCCTTCCTGCCGTGTGACGTGTGGGCGCACGAAAACTTCCGGTTCGACCAGGAAGAACAAGCCGTCTGGGCTCGGCGATACCGGGACGAAGGCAAGCCGGAGATGGCCACGGCCGTCGAGGAGTCCGAACTGGTCGCGCCGACGAAGACCTTCGCCGAACGCGCTGAGATCGATCTCGGTGGCCGCACGGTCGTGCTACACCACTTCGGGCCTGGGCATTCGTTCTGCGACACCGTGATCGAGGTTCCGGACACCGCGACGGTGTTCGCGGGCGACCTGGTCGAGCACCCGGCGTTCATCGAAGAGTCCTTCGGGGACGGCGACATCACGCAGTGGCCAGCGGCGCTGGAACGCCTGTTGGCACTGAATCCTGACGTCGTCGTCCCCGGGCACGGATCCCCAACAGACAAAGACTTCGTCGCGCGGGCGCGCGAAGTCCTTATCGCTGGATGGACTTCAACTCCGTGAATTCCTCGATGCCGTATTTGCCGAGTTCACGGCCGTTGCCGGATTGCCGGTAGCCGCCGAACGGCGCCAGCGGGTTGAACGAGCCGCCGTTGATGCTGACCTGACCGGTACGCATCCGCTTGGCCACAGCCAAGCCGCGCTCCGGGTCGCCGGAGAACACCGAGCCCGACAGGCCGTAGATAGTCGAGTTCGCGATCTCGACGGCCTCGTCCTCGTCGCCGTATGGCAGCACAGCGAGCACCGGGCCGAAGATTTCCTCCTGCGCGATGGTCATATCGGGCCGCACGTTCGCGAACACGGTCGGCGGCACGTACGCACCGGTCGTCGGCAGGCCGGAGGTGTCCGCGCCGCCGTACGCCACAGTCGCGCCCTCGTCAATGCCCTTGTTGATGTAGCCCAACACGCGGTTACGTTGCGCGGTCGAGGACATCGGCCCAATGCGGGTGCTCTCGGAGTTCGGGTCACCGACGGTGTACTTCGCGGCCGCGGCGGCGACCATCTCGACGATCTCGTCGTGCCGTGACGCGGGCACAAGCATGCGCGTCCACGCGGTACACGTCTGGCCGCCGTTGATGTACGCGTTGGCAACGCCCTTCTTCACCGCGGCGGTCATGTCGGCATCGTCGAGGATCACGTTGGCGGACTTGCCACCCAGCTCAAGCGACACGCGCTTCACCGTTCCCGCGGCGGCGGTCGTGACCAGCTTGCCCGCGCGGGTCGACCCGGTGAACGAAATCATGTCCACGCCCGGGTGCGCCGAAAGCGCCTCTCCCACAACGGGTCCCGTACCGTGTACGAGATTCACCACGCCCGCGGGCGCACCAGCGGACTCAAGGACCGCCATGAACAACCCAGCGGTCAGTGGGCTGATCTCACTGGGCTTGACGACAACAGTGTTCCCGGCGGCCAACGCGGGAATGATCTTGGCGACGATCTGGTGCAGCGGGTAGTTCCACGGCGTGATGCAGCCGACCACACCGATCGGCTCACGCAACACCAGCGAGTTGCCGATCTCCTCGGCGAACGAGAACTCGCCATCCAGCAGGTCCGCCACACCGTTGGTCACCGCGATCGGCAGCGACGCCTGCACGTTGAGCGAGAACGAGATCGGCGAACCCATCTCAGCGGTGACGGTCGCCGCCACCTCTTCACGCCGCGTACCCAGTTCGGCAGCAATACGCCGGATCACCGCGACTCGGTCGGCGACTGAGGTCTGCGACCACGTCACAAAGGCTTTCCCAGCCGCTTGCACCGCAGCGTCCACATCAGCGGCGGCGCCTGCCGGGACGGTCGCGATGACCTCGTCGGTGGCGGGGTTCACCACGTCGATGGTCTCTCCCCCGCCGTCCAGCTGCTGGCCGTCGATGACGTGACCGGTGCGGGTTGTGACAGGGGCCGCCATTGGCACTCCCTTGAAAGTTCGGTGGTATCGGAAGGGACACCACCGACCTTAGAACGTCAGTCGAACTTCAGCTCACCCGTGCGGGTGCGCTTGAGCTCGAAGAAGTCCGGGTAGCTGGCCAGCAGCTTGGCGCCGTCGAACACGTCGAGGGCCTGCTGGCCACGTGGGATGCTCGTGAGCACGGGGCCGAAGAACGCGACGCCGTCGATGTGGATCGTGGGCGTGCCGACGTCCATCCCGACCGGGTCCATGCCCTCGTGGTGGCTCTTGCGCAGCGCCTCGTCGTAGTCGGTGCTGTGCGCCGCCTTCGCGAGCTCCGCTGGCAGGCCCAGCTCCTCCAGCGCCTCGACAATGACCTGGTCGTAGTCCTTGTTGCCCTGGTTGTGGATCCTGGTGCCAAGCGCGGTGTACAGGTCGCGCAGCACCTCTTCACCCTTGAGCTGGGCCGCTGCGATGGCGACCCGGACCGGGCCCCAGGCCTTGTCCAGGAACTCGCGGTACTCCTGCGGCAGGTCGCGTCCGTCGTTCAGCACGGCAAGGCTCATCACGCGGAACCTGAGGTCGAGATCCCGTTGCTTCTCCACCTCGAGGATCCAGCGGGAGGAGATCCAGGCGAACGGGCACGTCGGGTCGAAGTAGAAGTCGACCTTCGTCTTGGCTGCAGGGGTGTCTGCTGGGGCGCTCATGTTCTGCACAACCGGATCGGCCGTCTACATCTTCCCGCAAGGCGTGATTGGATACCGTTGTCAACTACCAGCCGAACCTGAGGTGATCAGTGGCCGCCCCCAACCTGACCCGTGCCCAAGCCCAGCAGCGCGCCGAGCTGGTCGAGGTCGACTCCTACGCGATAGCGGTGGACCTGACCGACGGGTCGGGGCAGCCTGGGGAGAACACCTTCACCTCGCAGACGACCGTGAAGTTCCGCAGCCGCAAGGCAGGCGCGGACACGTGGATCGACATCGTCGCCGAGTCGGTCCAGCGCGCCGTGCTCAACGGCGTCGAACTGGACGTATCAGACTATGACGAGGCAAACGGGATAAAGCTGCCGAACCTGGCGGAGACCAACGAGCTCGTCGTCGAGGCGCAGTGCAGATACATGAACACCGGCGAGGGCCTGCACCGGTTCGTCGACCCGGTCGACAACGGTGTCTACCTGTACACGCAGTTCGAGACCGCGGACGCCAAGCGCGTGTTCACGTGCTTCGACCAGCCCGACATCAAGTCGGTGTACCAGATGACGGTCACCGCGCCCGCGGACTGGAAGATCGTCTCCAACTCGGCCATCGAGGCCACCGAGGAGATTTCGACCGGCGCGGTGACGCGGATCTTCGAGACCACGAAACCGATGTCCACCTACCTGGTGGCGCTGGTCGCGGGCCCGTACGCGGAATGGCGTGACGCCTACAGCGAGCCGGGCCAGCCGGACATCCCCCTGGGCTTGTACTGCCGCGCGTCGCTGGCCGAGCACCTGGACGTCGAGCGGCTGTTCGAGGAGACCAAGCAGGGTTTTGCCTTCTACCACAAGAACTTCGGCGTCCGGTACCCGTTCGGCAAGTACGACCAGGCGTTCGTGCCGGAGTTCAACGCGGGCGCGATGGAGAACGCGGGCTGCGTGACCTTCCTTGAGGACTACGTCTTCCGTAGCCGCGTCACCCGCTACCTCTACGAGCGTCGCAACGAGACGCTGCTGCACGAGATGGCGCACATGTGGTTCGGCGACCTGGTGACCATGCGCTGGTGGGACGACCTGTGGCTGAACGAGTCGTTCGCGACCTTCGCCTCGGTGTTCGCTCAGGCACAGGCGACCGAGTACAAGCACGCGTGGACCAGCTTCGCCAACATCGAGAAGTCCTGGGCCTACCGGCAGGACCAGCTGCCGTCCACGCACCCGGTCGCCGCGGACATCGCCGACGTCGAAGCGGTCGAGGTCAACTTCGACGGCATCACGTACGCCAAGGGCGCGTCGGTGCTCAAGCAGCTCGTCGCGTACGTCGGCGAGGACAACTTCCTGTCCGGCCTGCGGGTCTACTTCGACAAGCACGCGTGGGGCAACGCGACCCTCGCGGACTTGTTGGGCGCGTTGGAAGAGGCGTCCGGGCGTGACCTGTCGTGGTGGAGCGCCCAGTGGCTGGAGACGACCGGCCTGAACTCGCTCAGCCCGTCGTTCTCCCTCGACGCGGACGGCAAGTTCACCGAGTTCGCGATCACACAGGGCGGCGCGAAGCCAGGCGCGGGCGAACTGCGCACGCACCGGGTCGCGATCGGCGTGTACGACGACGTGGACGGCAAGATCGTGCGGACAAAGCGGGTCGAGGTCGACGTGGACGGCCCGCGTACCGAGATCCCCGAGCTCGCCGGGGTCCCGCGCGGCAAGCTGGTGCTGGTCAACGACGACGACCTGAGCTACTGCACGATGCGGCTCGACCCAGGCTCGCTGGAAACCCTGATCGACCGGATCGCCGACATCGCCGAGCCGCTGCCGCGCACGCTGTGCTGGTCCGCGGCGTGGGAGATGACGCGTGAGGCCGAGCTGAAGGCCCGTGACTTCGTCCAGCTGGTGGTCAGCGGAGTGGCCGCGGAGACCGAGATCGGTGTCGTGCAACGGCTTCTGCTGCAGGCTCAGACCGCTTTGTCCTCGTACGCCGACCCGGCTTGGGCGCCGCAGGGATGGCAGCTGTTCACCGACCGCCTGGTCGAGCTGGTGCGCTCGGCCGAGCCGGGTTCGGACTACCAGCTCGGGTTTGTCGCCGCCCTGGCTTCTTCGGTGCTGGACGACTCGAAGGTCGCGTTGATCCGTGGCTGGCTCGATGGATCGGCACCGTTGCCGGGCTTGGTCGTGGACACCGACCAGCGCTGGCGGCTGCTGACCACTTTGGTCGCCCACGGTGCCGCGGGCGCGGACGAGGTGGCGTCCGAGCTGGAGCGTGACTCGACCGCCACCGGCAAGCGGCACGCGGAGCGCGCGCTGGCATTGCGGCCGACCGCGGAGTCCAAAGAGGAGGCCTGGCAGCGGGCCGTGCACGACGACGACCTGCCGAACGCGATCAACGAGGCGATCATCTCCGGGTTCTCGCACCCCGGCCAGAAGCAGCTGATCGCGTCCTATGCCGAGAAGTACTTCGAGGACGTGGCCAGCGTGTGGGACCGGCGCTCCAGCGAACGGGCGCAGTCCATGGTGCTCGGCCTGTTCCCGGCGTGGAAGGTCGACCGCAGCACGGTCGAGGCCGCAGACGCGTGGCTGGCGCAGGAGCGTCCGCCCGCATTGCGGCGCCTGGTGTCCGAGGGCCGCGCGGGCATCGTGCGTGCCCTGGCCGCACGGGAATTCGACCAGCAGGCATGAGAAAAGCTTCAGGGCCGCCCGTGGGCGGCCCTGAAGCTTTCGCAGAAGTTCCTCAGCGGACTGGGATGCCCGCCTGGTCGGTTTAGTGGGCTGGGGTGCCCGCCTGGTCGGCCAGCATCCGCAGGCCACTGACCAGACCGCCGACCAGGTCGCCTTCCTTGAAAGACGCGACAAGGGCCATCACGACCAGCTTGAGGCCACGGTCAGGCAGGCGCCGGGACGCTTCCTCACCGGTCACGATCTCGACCACACGCTGCGCGGGCGACACGGCGATCAGCGCGGCGTGGTTGGGGTCCTGCGTGGACGCGTGCAGCCGCTCGGCTTCGCCACGGGTGTCCGCGATCTTGCCCTCGCCAAGCGGTCCGAGGTAGACGCTGAAGGACAGGCCGCTGGCACGGGAGGCCAGGGTCAGCGCTTCGTCCAACCGGGACAGTTGGGCCGGCGTGAACGGCAACGAGGGCGTCGCCAGTTCGTAGGCCTTGGCCGCGGAGATCCGGCCGGTGGCGGTGACCACCGTGCCCTCCGGAAGCTGCGACTCGTCGATGACCGGTCCGGCCTTGACGACCTCACCAGCTGCCACGGGCACCTCCCCAAGCGGTCCGCGCGTGCTGCGCGGTGTCTTCCTCGTCCGTCGAGTGCGCTGGCTGCGCCGCGCCTGCCGGGTTGGCCGTCCACCAGACAGCTGGGTAGTCCCAGTCCTGTCCTGGGCGGTACCTCGGGGTCTTTGCGGCACGCTCGCGCAACGTCAGCAATGCCACGACGCCATAGATGGCCGCCGGGATCACGACGAAGACGAGAACTGTCTCGACCGGGCTCACGCGCTAAAGGTATCTGACCTTGCTCCACAAGGGCGCGTTGGGCCCGGTAGTCCAGCAAGGCCCGGCCCGATGGTCCAGCAAGGACACGCTGGGCCCGCCAGTCCAGGACCGTCGCCGCGATCGCTCGCAGCGCCGCCCCCACACGCCTTCCGAATTCGGCAACGAGCATCGCGGTCAGTCGGTTCCCAGGTGACACGACCGTGTGAGGCGAGATGGCTGCGTGTCACGCATCGGACCTCAGGTGACACGACCAGCCGACGCGGGACGAGCATGTGTCACTCATTGGGAGCGTTCCGACTTCGGACAGTCGCCTGTCCTGCGGCCTTGGTAAGGCTTATGCGCCATGTGACTGCCGAGTATGTCCCGCGCCCGGCGGAGTCTGTGGTGGCGAACGGCCGCATCGAGTCCAAACCGAACGGTTGGACTCTCTTGACGGCTTGCAACTTTTTCGGCCGACCCATAACTTTCACCTGTACGGACCTTGCGGACCCCGCTCGAAGCACTACTTCTCACGTTTGAGTCACGAGGAGGCCCCGACATGACCACGATGCCGACCCCCGATCAGGCGACAGTCGACGCTCTTTTCGCTGCACTGTGTGACGGCTTCGCCGAGGGAACTCGAGTCACGGCAGGTACGAGGGTCACTCGCGGCACGCGGGTCACCCGCGGAACCAGGGTGACCGCCTGCTCGGAAGCAGAAGGTACGCGGGTCACCTGTGGCACCAGGGTCACCCGGGGCACGCGTGTGACGCGCGGCACACGCGTGACGTCAGGCACTCGCGTGACCCGTGAAGGAACCCGGGTGACGCGTGAAGGCACCCGCGTCACAGCCGGAACCCGAGTGACGCGCCAAGGAACGCGCGTCACGAGCGGCACCCGAGTTACCCGGGGCACTCGCGTAACCCGCGGGACTCGTGTCACCGCGGGTACGCGCGTTACGTCCTGAGACTTCCCGCTGCTAAGCGGCGGGCTCGCCCAGGTAGGGCAGCCATAGCGGATCGGCGTCGGCAACCCCGGCCAACAGGCGCCAGTGCGGTCCGCGTGGCGCCGCGGGTACTACCCGCAGGCGCCACCCCAGCTCGCTGAGCAGCTTGTCGGCCTTTTTGTGATTGCACTTCGCGCAGCTGGCCACACAGTTCTGCCATGTGTGGGGACCTCCACGGCTGCGCGGCACAACATGATCTATAGTTTCCGCCCGACCGCCACAGTAAGCGCACCTGTAGCGGTCACGGTGCATCAAGCCTGCTCTTGTCAACGGCACGCGTCCTCGATAGGGCACGCGCACGTAGTTGCTGAGCCTGATCACCGACGGGATCTCCACGCTGGACGTGGCGGAATGCATCACGATTCCGGTTGGATCACCGTGCACGACCTCAGCTTTGCCACAGACGACGAGCACCACGGCTCGCCGTAGTGGCAGGGCCGTGAGCGGCTCGAACGTGGCATTGAGTAACAGGACCCTGCGACGGCCCCAAACCGGGACCGTGGGCGCAGGTGGCCCTGTGGCTACTGTCGACGCCGAATGCTGCTCCGCCACTGGCAGTTGCGTAGGCAGCACTGTCAGCGACGCGCTCCCGGTGCCGGGTGCACCGAGTTTCGCGTCGCTTATCGGAGTCGGTTTTCGGTCGGGCACGCGACCACCTCCACCGGGGTGCAAGGCATAGTCGACCACAAACCACACCCCTCGCGCACGTGTGTTGACATACGTGTCACGTCCCGGTTCGTCAAAACCCCCGTGAACGAGCGTTGAACGCGGCCGCCTTAGCCTTGCGGCGTGCCCTCGTCCCCCATCACAAGATCGGACCGATGAACACACTCGGCTTACAGCCTCCTACCTGCGTGAACAACGTCGGCACGCTGTGTCGTACGGTGTTTGACATGACCGGGAACGTCTGGCTTTCCGGCGCGGTGGACTGGCTGGCCAAGGCACCTCTGCGCATCCTGATCATCCTGGTCGTGGCGTTCGTCATCCGTTTTGTGGCGCGGCGCACAATCGACCGGCTGGCCCGTGGTGCTGGCAACGGAAAGACCCCGCGCCTGCTGAAGCCGCTCAAGGAGCGTGCGCCCCAGGCAGTCGGCGCGCTGGTGTCCGAGCGGCGCCAGCAGCGGGCGCAGACCATCGGCTCGGTGATGAAGTCGCTGGTGTCGTTCCTGGTGTACGGCCTGGCGTTCATCTTGATCTTGGGTGAGATCGGGATCAACCTCGGGCCGATCATCGCCTCGGCGGGCATCGTCGGTGTCGCGATCGGTTTCGGCGCGCAGAACCTGGTCAAGGACTTCCTGTCCGGCGTGTTCATGATGCTCGAGGACCAGTACGGCGTCGGCGACATCGTGGATGTCGGGCCTGCCACCGGAACCATTGAGTCCGTTGGCTTGCGTGTCACCACGTTGCGTGACGTGAACGGCACGGTCTGGTACGTCCGCAACGGCGAGATCCTCCGGGTCGGCAACTCCAGCCAGGGTTTCGCGGTCGCCGTCGTCGACATCCCGCTGGCCTACAGCACCGACATCGAGGCCGCGACCGACGTGATCAAGCGGATCGTGGACGACGAGGTCGCGGGTGAACCGGTGTCCGATGACGTGCTGGAACCACCGGAGCTTCTTGGTGTGGACAAAGTCACACCGGAGAGCATCACCGTGCGACTGACGGTGAAAGTCCGTGCCGGTCGGCAGTGGGCCGTGCAGCGCGCGTTGCGCGCCCGGATCATTCCAGCGTTGGAAGAGGCAGGGATCGAGCCTCCCCTTGGCCGCCTCTATCCACAGAAGTAGGACAATGGTGGCGTGACGCAGGCGCAGAGTTTTTATCAGGCCGTCGGCGGCGAAGAGACCTTCCATCGGATCGTCGCGAGGTTCTACGCCGAGGTGGCCAAGGACGAGATCCTCCGGCCGCTCTATCCGGAGGAGGACCTCGGCCCGGCCGAGGAGCGGCTGCGGTTGTTCCTGATGCAGTACTGGGGCGGACCGCACACGTATTCGGAGAACCGCGGTCACCCGCGGTTGCGGATGCGGCACGCGCCGTTCCAGGTCGGCCCGTTGCAGCGAGACGCGTGGTTGCGGTGCATGCGAATCGCGGTCGATGAGGCAGGGTTGTCCGAGGAACACCGCAAGCAACTGTGGGACTACCTGGAAATGGCCGCGAACAGTCTGCTCAACAGCTGGGTCTGAAACTCAAGCCCAGCCGAACGGATAGCCGTTTCCAGCCCAGACCACCCCACCACGATGGCAGGATGACCCACCGTGCCAACAAACGCCGACGGACCCTGGTGGCAGCACGCCGTTTTCTACCAGGTCTACGTCAGATCGTTCGCCGATTCCGATGGCGACGGGGTCGGTGATCTCGACGGGGTCCGGTCGCGGCTTGGCTATCTCGAACTGCTCGGTGTCGACGCGTTGTGGCTGACCCCGTTCTTCACCTCGCCGATGGCCGATCACGGCTACGACGTGGCCAATCCGCGTGACGTCGACCCGGTTTTCGGTGATCTGGAGAAGTTCGACCTGCTGGTGGCCGAGGCACACGAGCGCGGCATCCGGGTGACGATCGACCTGGTACCCAACCACACCAGCGATCAGCACCCGTGGTTCGTCGCGGCGGTCGAGGCAGGGCCGGGTTCGCCGGAGCGCGACCGCTACTGGTTCCGCCAAGGCGCGTATCCGCCGAACAACTGGACGAGCATCTTCGGTGGGTCGGCGTGGAGCCAATTACCGGACGGTGACTGGTATCTGCACCTGTTCGCCCCAGAACAGCCGGACCTGAACTGGGCCAACCCCGAGGTCTCCGCGGACCTTGAGCGCACCCTGCGGTTCTGGCTCGACCGCGGGATCGACGGGTTCCGCATCGACGTGGCGCACGGCATGGCCAAGCCGGAGTCGTTGCCCGACATGGCTCCGCGGGAAGAGGGCACCGGGCTGCACGACAACGCGGTCGACCCTCGGTTCGACAACGACGGCGTGCACGAAGTCCACCGGATGATCCGCAAGGTCCTCGACGGCTACCCGAACACGATGGCCATCGGCGAGATCTGGGTGAAGGGCGACGAACGGTTCGCCCACTATCTGCGGCCGGACGAGCTACACCTCGGCTTCAACTTCCGTCTGGTGGAAGCAGATTTCGACGCCGACGCCGTGCGGCTGGCCATCGAGTCCTCGTTGCACGCGGCCGCGGACAGCACGCCCACTTGGACGCTGTCCAACCATGACGTCGTTCGCCACGTGACGCGTTATGGCGACGGTGAACTCGGGTTGCGGCGCGCGCGGGCGATGACGTTGGTCGAGTTCGCTTTGCCGGGAGCCTTGTACATCTACAACGGCGAAGAGCTTGGGCTGCCGACCGTCGAGTTGCCTGAGTGGGCGTTGCAGGACCCGGTATGGAAGCGGTCCGGGCACACCAGGCGTGGCCGCGACGGGAGCCGCATTCCCGTTCCGTGGGAAGGCACAGAGCCGCCGTACGGGTTCTCCACAACCGCGAACACGTGGCTGCCGATGCCGTTGGAGTGGGCGTCGTTGACGGTCGAGGCTCAGCTGGAGGACGAGGACTCGACGCTGTCGCTGTACCGGCACGCGATCGAGCTCCGCAAGTCCCATCCGGCGTTCGGCGGGGCAGTGGTCGAGTGGTACGGCGCGCCCGCCGGGTGCTTCGCGTTCCGCCGCAAGGGCGGCGGGTTGATCTGCGCGTTGAACACCTCGTCGGCGCCGGTGCCGATTCCTCCGGGCGAGCTGCTGCTGGCCAGCGAGCCTCTCGTGGACGGCCAGTTGCCGCCCGACGCCGCTGTATGGCTGGTTTAGGACGCGCTGAAGTCGCCGCCGATGTCGGGGGCGTCGGATGAGTCGTCGGTGACGGCGTCGTAGACGTACAAGCCTGCCGCGAGCGCCGCTGCGCCGCGCAGGCCGTCACCGAACCTGGAGTGCTTGTTCTGCACGACGTACGGCTGCTGTTCCGGAGCGGCCGGGCGCGGCTCTGGCCACGGCTCGGGCTCTGGGAACGTCTCCGCGAGCCATTCCTTGGCTAACGCGTCCTCAGCAGGCTTGTCGTCTTCGCTCATATCGACAGCATGCACCCTGAGCGACCCGGATGCTCCTTACAAGAGTCAAACGAGCTGTATCAAACCAAGAGTGGCAGCAGCGCGTGACGCCGTCGCACTACGGCTCCGAAGCGGGCGTCAATGCGCAGCCATGAGTCGGTCGCGGTCACGCGGACGCGGTCGTCGGGTCCTTCATTGCCGAGGAAGCCCATGCCGGACATGGCGAACAGGCACCGCAACGGCACCTTGATCTCCATGCCGTCGCTGCTGACCGTCAGCACGGTCTGGTCCAACAGCGACGCGGGTGGCGTGCCGTGCGGGCCAGGGTTCTCGCGCGCCACCGTGAGGCCACGGTCCGCGAGCGAGGACACGACCTCGGCGGGCAACTGGTCGATGACCTGCCAGCCCTGCCCGGGCGGCAGGGCCGAACGCCACATCAGATCACGCGGCAGGCCAGGGTCGACCGTGTCGCCGCGCACGATCGCCAAGGCGGCCAGCAGGTCGTTGGCCGAGACGGTCACGTCGTCCGGCTTCATCTGCCCACGGACAGTGCGTGTGGCGAGCACGTCGAACGGCGTCGCCACCCAGGCGTCGATCAGGTCTTCACCAGTGGTGCCGCTAGTTCGGGCTTTCAGTCGCACAACCGAGTCGGCGTCAAGCCGGACCGCCCTTGCGACGAACGCGCCAAGGTCGTCCCGCTCGTGCGAGTCACCGAAAGTCAGCTCGGACACCTAGTCTCCCCCGGACCGCCAGCCAGCAAGGAAATCCCGTTCGGCGTCGGTCAGGCGCCGGGGCCTCTCGTTTTCTAGATCGTACGGCGCCAGGGTGACGTCGGCGACGACGCCCACCTTGTCGTCCTCCGATGGTCCACAGTGGACTTCCTGGTGGATGGTGAAGTCCGCGACCCGCATCCGCGTGATCGACAGGGCTACGCGGAACGGGTTGCCGTTGACGAAAAGCGGTGCGTGGTACACCGCTTCCAGCCGTGCCACGACCAGCCCGCCGTCGACCATGCCCGCGCCGTGCCGCGCGCCCTCGCCGTACAGCAGCTGGAGCCTGGCCTCCTCGAGCAGCGTGATCGTCTGCGCGTGGTTGACGTGCCGGTAGGAGTCCATATCGGACCACCTCGGCCAGACCGTCGCGTAGTACACACCCACCGCGGAACCTCCCGAACGAACTCAGCGAATCATGCTGCGGATCTGGCGTGCGGCGACCGACAGCATCGCGAGGTCCATCCGGCCGGCCCAGTGCCGCAGTTCGTCGAGCGCCGTACGGGCCCGCGCCAGCCGCGACGCGTTCGCCTTCTCCCAGTTCTCGATCTTCTGCTGCGCGCTCTGGCCCGGGTCGCTGTGCTGCAAGGCGTCCAGCGTGATCGAGCGCAACGACGAGTACACGTCGTCCCGCAACGCCAGTCGTGCCAAAGCATGCCAGCGGTTGCCGCGTTCGAGGCCGCTGATGAACGTCAGCACTTGGTCGACGTCCAGGTGGTCGGCCATGGCGTAGTACAGCTCCGCAGTCTCGAGCGGGCTGCGTTCCATGTCCATCCCGGCCTCGCGCTCGGCGAGCTCGGCCACCTCGATCACGTCCAGCAGGCCGTACGCGTCCAGCAGGGCGGCGATCCGCCCAGCCAACGCCTCGGGCACGCCGTGCTTGACCAGCTCAGCGGTGTCGTGCTCGACCGCTTGCTTGGCCTGGCCACGCAGCAAGTCGCCGACCTTGGGCGCGATCACCTTGACCACCCGGGAGAACCGGTTGATCTCCGCGCCGACCGCGAGCGGCTGCGGCCGGTTGGACAGCAGCCAGCGTGAGGCCCGGTCGAGCAGCCGCCGAGTCTCCAGGACCATCTTGTCGGCGATCTCGGTCGGGATCTGGTTGTCCAGCGCGTCGATCTCCCGCCAGATCGACGGCAGGTCGTACACGCGGGTCACCACCGTGAACGCACGGACCGCGTCGGTCGCGGACGCGTGGATCTCCTCGGCGAGCCGGAACGGGTACGTGATCCCGGCGCCATCGATGACCTCGTTGGCCAGCACGGTCGTGGTGATCTCACGGCTGAGCGGGTGCGCCGCGATCGCGTCACCGAACCGTTCACGCAGCTGACTCGGGAAGTAGTCGGTCAACCGGCTGGCGAACACGCCCTGGCTGGGCAGTTCGCTGGCCAGCAGCTCTTCCTTGAGGCTGAGCTTGACGTGCGCGAGCAGCGTGGCCAGTTCCGGCGAAGTCAGACCGAGGCCCGCCTTCTCCATCTCCTTGAACCTTTGGGCGGTCGGCAGCGCCTCAAGCTCCCGGTCCAGCCCGTGGTGCTCAGCGAACTCAGCGACCAGACGGGCGTGCACCGACAGCATCGGCGTGGCGTGCGCCCGGCTGACACCCATCACGGCGTTCTGGCGGTAGTTGTCGGCCAGGACCAGGTCACCGACCTCGTCGGTCATTTCAGCGAGCAGGTCGTTGCGCTGCTGCTCGGTCAGCTTCCCGCTGGTGACCAGATGGTCGAGCATGATCTTGATGTTGACCTCGTGGTCGGAGCAATCCACCCCGGCCGAGTTGTCCAGCGCGTCGGTATTGACTTTGCCGCCGGAGCGCGCGAACTCGATCCGGCCGCGCTGGGTCAGGCCGAGGTTGCCGCCCTCACCGACGACCTTCACGCGCAGGTCGGCGCCGTTGACGCGGATCGCGTCGTTGGCCTTGTCGCCGACGTCGCCGTGCGACTCGGTGGCGGCCTTGACGTACGTGCCGATGCCGCCGTTCCACAGCAGGTCCACCGGTGCCAGCAGGATCGCCTTCATCAGCTCGAAGGGCGTGAGCTTCGCCGTGCCCTCGGGCAGGCCGAGCACCTCGACGATCTCCGCGCTGAGCGGGATCGACTTGACGCTGCGCGGCCAGATCCCGCCGCCCTTGCTGATCAACGACCGGTCGTAGTCGTCCCACGAGGACCGCGGCAGGTCGAACATCCGGCGGCGCTCGGCGAACGACGTGGCCGCGTCCGGGTTCGGGTCGATGAAGATGTGCCGGTGGTCGAACGCGGCGACCAGGCGGATGTGCTCGGACAGCAGCATCCCGTTGCCGAACACGTCGCCGGACATGTCGCCGACACCGACGACCGTGAAGTCCTGGGTCTGCGTGTCCACGCCCAGCTCACGGAAGTTGCGCTTGACGCTCTCCCACGCGCCGCGCGCGGTGATGCCCATGGCCTTGTGGTCGTAGCCGACCGAGCCGCCGGAGGCGAACGCGTCGCCGAGCCAGAAGCCGTAGTCCTTGGCGACCTCGTTGGCGATGTCGGAGAACGTCGCCGTGCCCTTGTCCGCCGCGACCACGAGGTAGCTGTCGTCGCTGTCGTAGCGCGCGACCTGCGGCGCCGGGATCGTCTTGCCCGCTTCGAGGTTGTCGGTCAGGTCCAGCAACCCGGAGATGAACATGCGGTAGCACGCGATGCCCTCGTTGAGCTGCGCCTGACGGTCCAAGCCCGGGTCACCGGAGGCGGCAGGTGGCCGCTTGACCACGAACCCGCCCTTCGCGCCGACCGGCACGATCACGGCGTTCTTCACGGCCTGTGCCTTGACCAGGCCGAGGATCTCGGTCCGGAAGTCCTCGCGGCGGTCGGACCAACGCAGGCCGCCTCGGGCGACCGGCCCGAACCGCAGATGCACGCCCTCGACGCGCGGCGAGTACACGAAGATCTCGAACCGCGGCCGTGGCTGCGGCAGCTCGGGCACCGCACGCGGGTCCATCTTCAACGCCAGGTACGGCCGCGCGTTGCCGTCAGCGTCGGTGACCATGTAGTTCGTGCGCAGGGTCGCGTTGATCAGCATGAGCAGACTGCGCAGGATGCGGTCCTCGTCGAGGCTGGTGACCTCGTCGATCATCTGGGTGATCTCGTCGACCTGGGTCTTCAGGCTCGCGAGCCTGGTCTGCTCGTCGGTCGTGACGTCGAACCGGCATTCGAACAGCTTGACCAGGGCCGTCGCGACATCGGTGTGCCGCAGGACGGTGTCCTCGATGTAGTCCTGGCTGAACGGCGTGCTGGCCTGCCGCAGATAACGCGAGTACGCCCGCAGGATCGTCGCCTGCCGCCAGCTGACGCCCGCGCGCAGCACCAGCGAGTTGAACCGGTCGACCTCGGCCTCGCCGCGCCAAGCAGCCGCGAAGGCGTCCTGGAACTGGGTCCTGGCCAGCTCAAGGTCCTCGTCGGTCCGGTCGGCCAGCATCGACGGATCCAGTCGCAGGCCGAAGTCGTAGATCCACCAGGCCATGCCGCCGTCGTTGCGCAGCTCGTACGGCCGTTCGTCGATCACCTCGACGCCCATGGCCGTCAACACCGGCAGCACCTGCGACAAGGTCACGCCCTCGCCGCACAGGTACAGCTTCAGGCGCCGCTCCCCCGGCTCCGCATGCTCGGGGACATAGAACCGGATGTCCATGTCGCCCTCGTTCTCGAGGGCCTGGAGCCTGCGCAGGTCGTGCAACGCCTCCGAAGCGCTGAAGTCCTCCTTGTACGCCTCGGGGAAGACGCCCGCGAGGCGCTGGCCCTGCTGCGAAGCGGACTCGGTGCCGATCGACACCACGCCGGTGGCGCCGTTGCCGGTCTTCTCCCGCTGCTCGGCGACCACGGCCTCGGCCATCCGGTCTTCCCAGCTGCGGATGGCCGCGGTGAGCTTCTCCTGGATACGCGGCACGTCCGGCTCGATCTGCTGCTGGTGCTGCGGATCAGTGTGCACGGTGAAGTAGACCTGGGCGAGGGAGAACTCGCCGATGCGCGCGTTGTACTCCAGGTTCGAGCCGTTCAGCTCGGCCAGCAGGACTTCCTGCATGGCCAGCCGGGTCGTCGTGGTGTACCGGTCACGCGGTAGGAACACAAAGCACGAGAAGAAGCGGCCGTACGGGTCGCGGCGGAGAAACAGCCGCAGCCTGCGTCTGTCAGCGAGCGCGATAACGCCGGTCGCGGTGGCGTACAACGATTCCGCGGTGGACGAGAACAGCTCGGCACGCGGCCAGTTCTGGATGACTTCGAGCATCCGCTGACCGGAGTACGACTCCAACGGGAACCCGGCCTCGTGGATCACCTCACGCACGCGGCGCTCGACCACAGGGATGTCCAGCACGTTCTCGTGCAACGCGGCCGTGGTGAACACACCGAGGAACCGGTGCTCGCCAGTGACCTGGCCGTCCGCGTCGAACGTCTTCACGCCGACGTAGTACGGATATACCGAACGGTGCACAGTGGACGGAGCACTCGCCTCGGTGAGCACAAGCAGCTTCGGCGCCAACGCGGACGCGACAATCGAGTCAGGTCCCGCGGTCAGGCTGCGTGCCGCGAGACTGTCTTGCCTCAGGACTCCGAGACCGGTCGCGAGCACTGCCTTCAGCGCGGGGTCACCGTCGCCCTGGACCAGCTCGTACTGCCGGTAACCAAGGAACGTGAAATGACCTTGGGACAGCCAGCGCAGCAACGAGATCCCGTCGCTGACGTCGGTGTCCTCCAGCGGCGGCGGGTCGGCTTCCAGTTGGTCCGCGAGGTGGCGCGCCTGCCCAGCCATCTTGGCGGCGTCTTCGACGACCTCACGCACATCGTTGAGCACCGAGTACAGCCCGGTGGCGATCGCACGGCCGCGATCCGGGTCCGTGACCAGGTCGATCTCGATGTACATCCACGATTCGACCAGCGCGTCCGCGGGCGGCTCGCCCGGGTCGGCGGTCGGCAGGACCTCGCGCAGGGTGCCCGCGACATCCCTGCGCACCACGACGATGGGGTGCACGACACGCTGAACCTGCACGCCACTGCGAACCAGCTCGGCGCTGACAGATTCGACGAGGTACGGCATGTCGTCGGTGACAATCTGGATGACGGTCGAAGTGGTTGACCAGCCATCCGTCTCAGCCGTCGGGTTGATCGGCCGGATCACCGGACGCCCAGGCACCCGCTTCGCCGCGAGGTCAAGGTGCGCGCGAACGGCACCGACCAGGTCGCCGGGAGCGAAGTCGATGACTTCCTCCGGTGGCACATAGCGGTAGTAGAGCCGGATCAAGTCGGCGATCTCGGGGGCCGATCCCGCGGCCTGCGCCACCAGCTCGTCCCTGATCTGCTCAGGGCTGGCCATGGCGGCTGCCCTTGCCGCGACGGTGTTCGGATGGGACTGGACTCCAGTCGAGGTCATGTTCTCCAGGCTCCGCGCTCGTCGGCACCGTGTGCGGCACGTCGTTGTGCCAGTTGTTGTGCCAGCTGCGACCTAACCCTAGTTGGCCGCGCATCCAACCCATGCAACCACCAGTGGGACTTGATGATGATTTAGGGGGCTTCAATAGCCGGTTTCACCGCGGTGGCGGTCGGTGTCCTCACCGGTTGCCGCCTCAAGCCCCTCATATGCGGACAGAACGTCCTCATCAGGGGCATCAGAAGTCGACGACTGGTACGCCACAAGGGCTTCAGCGAGCAAATCGGCCAACTTCAAATCGGTCCGTTCACGGCGCCGAAGGCGGCTGGGCCGGTCATCACCAGCCTCATCAGCGGCCCGTTCGGTACGCCGCCTCGGCCTTTCCGGACGTCCCTCGGTCAGTCGCCGCTTGGACAATTCGTCGACACCTGAAGAAGAAAGCCGACGTGCCATGGAAGATTCGTCCGGCTGAATCGTTTTCTCGACCGGTTCAGTGTTCTTGCTGACACCCGATTCGGTGACAGCGTCTTCGCCCGTAGCTTTCTCAGTGCCGATGGCTTTTTCACTACCTGTAGCTTTTTGGGTGCCTGTGGCTTTTTCGGTGCCAGCGTCCGAGGCCACCCCGGTGGCAGCTCCCGAAGGAGAGGGGCGCCGCGACAAACCCTCGGGCCCCAAAGAGAAAACCGCGGGGCGCGCGACGTCGACAGGACCAGACTGCTCAGGAGGCAAAGCAGCGGCAGAAGGCACCGCGGCGGCAGGCTGTTGTCGCTGCGGCGGCGGAGCGGGAGCGGCGGTATCTGGCTCCGACGCCCGACGGCGCCCCGGCCGAGTCTCCTCTCCAACACGATCCACAGAGGACTCACCAGAACCCGCCAACCCCAGAATGGCATCTCGCACAGAGGAGGCGTCGGACCGGCCGCGAGATATGCGTGTGGTGGGCGCGTTCCTGGCGGTGTCCTCGCCGAGAATCGCTTCGAGCCCAAGCGATTCACGCACAAGCTCATTCGAGACCGTTTCCGGCCCAGCGAATCGACCGCCAGTGTCTACCTGTTGGTCGGCCTCAAGGTCGCCTCGGCGGCCGCGATCGGTCTGGGCCCGGGGCGCACCACTCGACGTCGCATCCATGCCGGGCGACTCGGCAGACCGCTCGTGGCTTATGTCCGGACCATGCGTCCGCCTGCCAGCTACCTCATCCGAAACCGATTCCGCACCGGGGTATCCGGGGTGCGAGCGTTGGGCACGTGTCCCCCAAGCATCCGGTGAGCCGAAACTCGTCTCACCGAGGATCGCGTCCAGGCCAAGGGATTCGGAAATGTTCGGCCGAGTTTTCTCGCCGATGGCGCGTGATTCAGGCGGCCGCGATCCAGTCGGCTCCTCCTCGCCGCCTTGTGGCTGCGGCATCCTTCGACGACCAGCGGACTCGCTGTGCGGCGGGATCTCGCGACGCCCAGCTGTATCGCCCGAGGACAGCATCTCCAGGCCACCAACGGGATCGCCCACCGACGACACTTCCCAGCCACCAACAGTGCCACTCGGCCCCGACACTTCCCGGCCACCAGCAGTGTCGCTTGGCAGCGGCATCTCGCGGCGGTCTACGGCTCCGCTTGACGCCTGGTCTGGCATCCCGCGGCGACGCGGCATTTCATGGTCACCCGGCACATCGAGCGAGCCACCTTGCGAGCGAAGCGATTCCGGCATCCGTCGGCGGCCCGTGGACGCCTCCGGGAACGCGTTACCCGAGGGTCCACTGTGTCCTTCGGATTCACCCGGACCGCTTGGCTCCGTTGGTTTCCAGCGAAGACCGAAGTCAGCCACGTCCTCCGCGTCAGGCTTCCGCCGACGGCCGCCGTCGGACGGGGCCTCCGCGTCAGATTTCCGGCGACCACCGAGAGCAGCCAAGTCATCCAAATCGGACTTTCCCCGGCCAGCTAGGTCATCCGGGTCGGGCTTCCGCCGACCACCAAAGCCAACCGCGTCATCCGCGTCAGACTTCCGCCGACCACCAAAGCCAGCCACGTCCTTCACATCGGGGCCACCCCGACCACCGAGGCCAGCCAGGTCTTCTGGATCGGGCTTGCCCCGGCCACTAACGCCGGCCAGGTCCCGCAGATCCGAATTCCGCCGACTACCCAGGTCACCTAGGTCTTCCGAGGCGGGCTTCCGGCCGACGCCTAGGCCAGCCAGATCTGCCACATCGGGGTTCCGGCGACTGCCGGGGTCACCTGGATCCTGCGCGTCGGGCTTCCAGCGGCGGCCTGTTCGCTCTGGGGCGCTTGGCGTTTCGCGTCCGACAGACTCTTTTTCCGGTTCTTTTTCCGGCAATGGTTCTGGCTTGCGTCGCCGCCCAGGCTCCGGTTCTTGTTCGGGCATGCGTCGACGGCCTGTTGGCTCTGGCTCGGTCGGCCATATGTCTGGCATGCGCCGACGACCCGTCGATTCTCCTTGCGCCCTCCGACTTTCGGGGTTTTCGGGTTCGCTTTCGCTTTCGTTTGGCCACTCTGGCATCCGGCGGCGGCCGGTGGTTTGGCCGACTTCCGGCTTCGGGGCTTCGATCCTGGTGGAGAGCTCGGGTTCCTCGAAGGGTTCCGGCATGCGCCGTCGGCCCGTCGACTCGCCTGGCCTCGTGCTGGCTGCCGGGGTTTCTGTTTCGTTCGCGTCCGGCATTCGGCGGCGGCCGGTTGTTTCCGGATTGTCGTCCGGTTCTGTCGCGCGACGGGATGGGTCGCGTGGCAGGGCGCGGCGACGGGCCCTGGGGTTCTCCGGATCCAGCTCCGATGTCCATCTGCGGCGCTGTGGGTCTGGGTCGGCGTCTGGGTCGTCCGGGGCGGGGATGTCCGGTCCGATTGGAAACCGTGGGCGTGGGTTTGGCCTGTGCTCCGGGTCTTCGGCTGGCTCGTCCGGTTCTGTCGGGCGCCTGCGACGGCCAGGCTGGGGTTCCACGTCCGGGTCGGGCGGGATCGGAACCTCTGGACTGTCCGGTGGGGTGGGGATCTCGTCCGGGTCGGGCGGCTGTGGGATGGAGGCGCGCTCGCCTTCCTCCGCCGCGGCCAGGATCTCGTCGCCGGTGCTGCTGTAAGTCTTCATTGGTTGGTCGATCGCGTACTGGTCGTATTCGGATAGCTGGTCCGCTTTGAACGCGTCCGGCGCGCGTCGACGGCCGCCGCTGCCGCGACTGATATCCAGCCTATCGAGCACTGAACGGCCGCCTTCGGCGTCAACGCTGTCGTCCTGTGGCATTCCTCGTTCATCGGCAGCCGGCCACTGGCTGCCGTAGTCCGGTAACGGGAAGCCAGCCAGGTACTCGGCCATCTCCGGGTCCGCGACGTCACTCGACAGCCCGGCGTACTCCTGGATGAACGTGTAGCCACTGTCTTCTGGCGGAAGGTCGTAGAGCGGCTCGACGGACTGCCAGTCCGGCTGGTCGTGTTCCTGCTCGTTATGGGTCAGGGCCTCACGTGCGGCGCTCAGCAACGCGTCCTCGCTCGTGCCTTCCTGGTATTGCGCCACGCCGGTGCTGACGTTGACGCCCCGCGCGGGATCCTCGACATCCCAGTCCGAAGTGGACACCGTCTCGCGCAGGGTGGCAGCGAACTGCTCGGCTTCATCCCGTGTCGTATCGGGCAACAGCACTGCGAGCTCACCTTCCTCCGGCCTGGCCAGTTCGGCATCGCGCGGCGCCATGTCGCGGACATGATCGGCCAGCGAGGTCAGCACGTCCGGATCGATCTCCGGCGGTATCCGGCCGACGCCCGCGGTGTCGATGGCCTTGATTAGGGCCGCGCTGAACCGGTCTGTGCTGTCGGGGTCTTTCCTGCGCGGCTCAGGTTCAGGTTCGTCCCCGCTCGGCTCGAGCCGGACCAGCGTGAGCGCGGTCGGCCGGGCCTGTCGACGGGCCGCGGCCAGCCTGCGCCGCAAACCCTGCCGGTTGAGCAGGCCGGTTTCCTCGTCACGCTCGTTCTGCGACGCGTCCGGCCACTTCGGTTTGTCCGAGTCAGCGGCCCGCCTGCCCTTCGGGCGGCTGGACTGCTCACTGGTGCTTCCGGCGACGGCGGTGGCGGCCCACTCCGATTCGGACTCGACTGTCTCCGCCATGTCAACGGGCTCGGAGTCCTCGGCGTGCATGTCCACGGCCGCGCGGTCGACGGCAGCACGTCCGACGACGCGGTCGACGGCAGCCGGATCGGCACCGGCCCACTCGGGCGCGGCGCGGTCGGCGTCGACGAGGTCGGATCCGGCGCGGGTCTGCCCAGCGAGGTCCATGGCTGCCCTTTCCCTGGCAACCATCTCCCATCCGGCAAGCTCCCGCCCGAGAAGGTCGTGGGTACCGCTGCGCCCCATGCTGCTGCCGCCCGACCCGCTGGCGGCCAACCCAGAGGTTCCAGGGGCCCCGCCCCCGCCCCCCTCCCCTCCCCCTCCCGCTATCCCTGCCCCACTCCCGAATCCCACGCCCGCACCCGTGCCCGTGCCCGCGGTCTCGCCCGTGCTCGCGATCGAGCGTCCGCGTCGGCCCGCGGTGCCGCTGTCCGCGTCGTCGTTCAGGCCGAGGCTGGCTGCCAGGTCGTAGCCAGCTGTTGTGGTCAGAGTTGGGTAGCCCTCCAGGTCGTAGGTCACGCTGTAGCCCTGGGAGGCCAGTCCGTAGCCCTCGCTGGCTGACTGGCTTGCCGCCGCGTCGTAGTCCTGGCTCGCGGTGGCGGCCGCGTCGTAGCCTTCTGTGCCTTGGCCTGTGCGTTCGTAGCCGACACTGTCGTAGGTACCCGCGCCCCGGGTTGGACGGGGTCGTGGGCCTGGGCCGATTCCTCGGCCGGCGAGTTCCCTGCCGGACATTTCGCGGCTGGCGGCCTCGCGGGCGCTCAGCTCTGTTCCTGCCGCTTCCGGGATGGACCTGGCCGGGGTCCGCACCACGCGGCGGAGCAGGGACTCTGTGTCGTCGGGCAGCCTTGTGCCCGCACCGAGTTCCTCGAGGACGATCAGGCGAGCCAAGGTGTCGGCCCGGAGCCTGCGTTGTTCAGCTGCCCGTGCTGAACGCAGCGAGTTCAGGGCGTCGGTCAGGTCTCCGTCGGCTTCCTGGGCGTGTGCAAGCGATGTCAGGACATCGGCGAGCAGTCCGTCCAGTTCGTGTCTGCGTGCGACGCGCACTATCTCCGCGAGCAGCGCGTGTGCTTCCCTGGCTCGTCCGGCTGGGAAATGCACGCGCGTGGCGAGGATGAGCATCAGCCGCCCGATCGCAGCAGCTGACGTCGCCCGCACCGGCTGGGACAACGTCTGATCGGCTTGGCCGACCGCGGCGGCCTCCTCACCGGCGTCCAGCAGCGCGCTGACCATCTCAAGGCCCAGCTCTGCCCGCGCCTGCCCGGAATCCGTTCCCGGATCGGACAAGCCGTCGAGCAGGGTCAAGCCTTCCGTGGCCGCCGCGACCGCTCCGGTGGCGTTGCCCCACCGGCGGCGGAATGACGCGATCCGTGCGTACAGCAGGGCTCGCATGATCCGCCGGACGTCGCCACTCAGCATCTCGTCGGCGGCGTACAGACGGTCGGCTTCCGAAAGCACCTCGTCGATGACGTCGAGCCGCCCGGCTTGCGCGAGGCCACCGACGATCTCGGCGAGCGCACCTGCCCGCACCGCGGGGCGGGTATCACTTCCTTCCAGCATGGGACGGACTAGGACAAAAGCACTTCCGGTCAGCCCGACCGCGCGGGTACTGGCCGCAAGGTCGACCCGGACCGACCCGGCGAGGTCACGATCACCGGCGGTCTCGGCTTCGCGCAGGGCGGCGACAGCAGGCTCAACGGCCTCGGCGTGTTTGCCGAGGCGCACCAGGGCAGCGACCATCAGGGCATTGGCGCGCAACGCAAGCGAGCGGTCCTTGGCCTCGTCGGCATGCGTCGCCGCCTGCCGTGCGAAGACCAAGGTGAGCTCGGGTGCGCGCCACCTCAACCGGTCGGCGGTTCCGGCGAGCAGTTCGCCGTCCGTTCCGCCGTCCGACCAAGTTCCCTTTCTGCCCGCTGTCACCGATGCGACCTAGTCCCGGGTCAGCTTGCGGTACGTGACCCGGTGTGGCCTGGCCGCTTCCGCGCCAAGCCGGTCGATCTTGTTCTTCTCGTAGCCTTCGAAGTTGCCTTCGAACCAGAACCACTTGCTCGGGTCCTTGTCGGTGCCCTCCCACGCCAGGATGTGGGTGGCCACGCGGTCGAGGAACCACCGGTCGTGGGAGATGACCACGGCGCAGCCGGGGAACTGCTCAAGCGCGTTCTCCAGCGAACCGAGGGTCTCCACGTCCAGGTCGTTCGTCGGCTCGTCGAGCAGGATCAGGTTGCCACCCAGCTTGAGGGTCAGCGCGAGGTTGAGCCGGTTGCGCTCGCCACCGGACAGCACGCCCGCGGGCTTCTGCTGGTCCGCTCCCTTGAACCCGAACGCACTGACGTACGCGCGGGACGGCATCTCGACCTGGCCGACGTGGATGTAGTCCAGCCCGCCAGACACGACCTCCCACACGTTCTTCTTGGGGTCGATGCCGGCTCGGTTCTGGTCCACGTAGGACAGTTTCACGGTCTCGCCGATCTTGACGGTACCGCTGTCCGGCTGCTCAAGGCCGACAATGGTCTTGAACAGCGTGGTCTTGCCGACGCCGTTCGGGCCGATCACGCCGACGATGCCGTTGCGCGGCAGGTCGAACGTGAGACCGTCGATCAGGGTGCGGTCGCCGAAGCCCTTCTTGAGGTCGTTGACCTGGACCACCACACTGCCCAGACGCGGGCCAGGCGGGATCTGGATCTCCTCGAAGTCGAGCTTGCGGGTCTTCTCAGCCTCGGCCGCCATCTCCTCGTACCGCTCGAGACGGGCCTTGGACTTGGTCTGCCGCGCCTTGGCGTTGGAGCGAACCCACGCGAGCTCCTCCTTGAGGCGCTTCTGCAGCTTCGCGTCCTTCTTGCCTTGCACGGCAAGCCGTTCAGCCTTCTTCTCCAGGTACGCGGAGTAGTTGCCCTCGTAACCGTGGGTGCGGCCACGGTCCAGCTCGAGAATCCACTGCGCGACGTTGTCGAGGAAATACCGGTCGTGGGTCACGGCGAGGATCGCGCCCGCGTAGGAGGCGAGGTGCTGCTCGAGCCACAGCACGCTCTCGGCGTCCAGGTGGTTGGTTGGCTCGTCGAGCAGCAGCAGGTCGGGCTTGGACAGCAGCAGCTTGCAGAGCGCGACTCGCCTGCGCTCGCCACCGGAGAGCACCTTGACGTCGGCGTCCGGCGGCGGGCAGCGCAGGGCGTCCATCGCCTGCTCCAGCTGCGAGTCCAGGTCCCACGCGTCCGCGTGGTCCAGGGCCTCCTGCAGCTTGCCCATCTCCTCCATCAGCTCGTCGGAGTAGTCCGTCGCCATCAGCTCGGCGATCTCGTTGAAGCGGTCCAGCTGCTGCTTGACCTCGCCGAGGCCCTCCTGGACGTTGCCAAGAACGGTCTTGTCCTCGTTGAGCGGGGGCTCCTGCTGCAGCATGCCGACCGAGTAGCCCGGCGAGAGAATGGCATCGCCGTTGTTCGGCTGGTCCAGTCCCGCCATGATCCGCAGGACGGTCGACTTGCCTGCCCCGTTCGGACCGACCACGCCGATCTTGGCACCCGGGTAGAACGAGATGCTCGCGTCTTCCAGGATGACCTTGTCCCCGTGCGCCTTGCGCACCTTCCTCATGGTGTAGATGAACTCCGCCATGCCCGCGATCGTAGAGCGGTCCGTACACGCCGATTACCGCGACTGCCGTGTACGGGGCTGAAGTGACGATCAGTGTCATGCCGCCACCGTCTCGATCGGCATGCCGGACCGCTCGTCGCGGAGCAACACGATCTTGCAAAAGGTCAGGTCCGGGCCCATCGCGCTGGCTTCCATCTCCAGCTCCGAGCGGGTCTGGCCGTCCTTCTCCCACTTGTTCGTGTACAGCTTTCCGGTCACCACGACGGGGTCACCCTTGACAAAGGTCGCCGCGACGGATCCAGCTAGTCGCCGGAAGCATTTGACCTTCATGAACAGCTCGCGGCCGCGCACCCACGCGTTGGTTTCCTTGTCGAACTTACGTTCGTTGGTCGCGACGCTGAAGACAGCGAACACCCGCTCCTCGTCGTCGGCGTTGTACACCCGCACGTCGGTGCAGATCCGGCCGGTCAACGTCGCCTTGGTTTCGTTCCACGCCATCGGATTTCTCCTTGTTCACGCTGGTTTTTGGGCGTGATGCCAGCTTGCCTTCGCGGGGGTTTGGGCGACAGGGGTTGGCTGGCTTGGCTGTGGACTGGTCGCGGATGTGGATAGGTGGGGGTTGGGGAGCTTCTTTTTTGGGGGATTGTCGGCCGGGTGTGGTAGGGGGCTAGGCCGTGTTTCATAAGTGCGGTCGTAGCCAGATGTTGATCGCAGCGATGTGGATGGTCGCTTCGTAGCGCACGGCCAGCTTGTCGTAGCGCGTGGCCACGGCCCGGTGCTGTTTGAGTTGGCTGATGCCGCACTCCACGGCATGCCGCCGCTTGTAGGCCTGTGGGTCGAATGCCGGTGGCCGCCCACCTCGCGAGCCCTTCTTGCGGCGGTGGGCGGCCTGGTCGTCCTTGACCGGGATGACTGCGGTGATCCCACGTCGCCGCAGATAGGCCCGATTGCCCTTCGAGCTGTAGGCCTTGTCCGCCAGCACCCGGTCGGGGCGGGTGCGCGCCCGTCCCGGACCCAGACGGGGTACCCGGATCCGGCCGAGCACCGCCATGAACTGCGGGCTGTCGCCACGCTGGCCCGCGGTGACCACCAATGACAGCAGCTTGCGGCCCTGCTCACAGGCCAGGTGCACCTTGGTGGTCCACCCACCTCGTGAGCGGCCCAGCCCGTGATCGTCCGGCTCGGCGCCACCGGTCTCGGTGCTCGGCGGTTCGGCCTGCAGATCGCCTCTTGTCCGCGCACCTGCAGCATGCTGATGCGCCCGCGCGACCGTGGAATCGACGCTCACATCCCAGACGATCTCGCCCTCGGCGTCCGCGATGGCCTGCAACGCGGTCAGGATGCGCTGCCACACTCCGGCGCGCTGCCAACGCCGGAACAACCCGTACACGGTCTGCCACGAGCCATACGCCGGTGGCACATCCCGCCACGGTGCACCAACCCGGATCCGCCACCGAATCCCGTCGATGAGCTGTCGTTTCGTCCATTTCGGCGGGCGACCAGGCTTACGTCCAACGGGCAACAGCACTGCCAGCACGGCCCACTGAGCGTCAGTCAAGTCCGCTCGCCCCGTCACCGCTAGGGTGGCCACGAGGTCTCCGGTGTCATCGATTGTCTTGGTCGAGAATCGATCTACCCCGAGACCTCGCCTATTCGATCAACGACACGCCGCGACAGCGATCACCCAGCAACGCACCAGCTCCCAGCTTTGAAACACGGCCTAGGAGGCCGCTGAATTAGGGTGGTTTGCGGGTTGGTTGTCACCGAGTGATGGCAGGCGAGGACCTGGGCCTTGCTGATTCATGGGTGATGCTGGGCGTTCAGGGAGCCCAGGGCGGTTGCTCGACGAGGTTCACAATCCCCAAGACTGGGGGTTGGGCCGTGGTTTCCCTCAGGTAGCCAGGGTCCAAGCGCCCGCCGTATGGGTCAGGCCGCGACCGATGAGGTTGCGGAGGTTCAAGGCTGCGGTGCGGCGTTTGAGCCAGGCGTTGTTCTTGCCGGTGCCTAGATATCGGAGTTTGAGACGTCGGCCACCGCGGCTGGCGATCTGGGAGATGACCCGTTCCACGTTGGGGCGGAACGTCCTGTAGCTCTCGCGCAGTTCGGGCTTGTCCGCCCAGTCGCGTCGGGCTTGGCGCAGCAGGTCATCTCGTGGGTGCAGAACGATTTTACGGCCGGTCTTGGACGTGGTGCACTGTGCACGCAGTGAGCAGGCACGACAGAGAGCGCCAAAGGTGGCGACCCGGGTCCGGCTGATCGGGCGGGTGATGTCGTTGGGGCAGGTGACCGTGCCCGCTTGCTCGTCCACGGTGAAGTCGTCCACGGTGAATCCGCCCTCGACCGGAGCCCGCAGCGGCTTGGGCTTGATCACCGCCTCATGCCCGGCATCGTCGATCCCACCGCGTAGATCCCCTGTGCCATAGGCGGAATCGCCGTACCACGCGCGCTTGCCGTCCTCGGCGTCGAGGAACTCCTCGGCCACAGCGGGGTCGGAGTTCTCCGTGCCGGCGGCCGTGGTCACCTTCTCGTCGGTGACGATCCCGGTCTCGGGCTCGGCCGCCACGTGCGCCCGATACCCGTCCCGCCGGTTCTCCGGGGACTTGCGGGTATGCCGCGCATCCGGATCCACTGTGGACACCACCCGGTCCGGGGCGACCTTGCGGGCGATCCGCCACCGCCCATCAGTGCCGTCACTGCCCTCGGCGGGCTCGGCATCCTGACCGGCGACCAACGCCAGCAACGCCAACGCGAACTCCGCGTCGCCTTCCAGTTCGGTATCGGCCAGCGCCGCCACCAGCGCGTTCGCATCGTTGACCAGCGCGGAGACCAGCGCGTCCCTGGCGGCCGGGTCGTCCCAGTCGATCCTCGGCTTGTCCGGCCGACTGTAGTCATGGCCGGTACACACCTTCGCGATCTGCTCCGCCGCGCCGGGCACCTGCCGATCCACCCGCCGGATCGCCGAGATCAGCTGGGTGATGGTGTCCTGGGTGGCGACCGCGTCGGCCAGGATCGTGGAATCCACCGCCCGCTTGCGGCGGCCACGCAGGATCCCGGTCTCCTCGACGACCGTGCGCACCGCGTCGTTGATCCGATGCGGCCGCCCCGAGGTGGCCAGTCGTTTGCGCCAGTACACCAGCGTCGAGGGGTCGAATCCCTTGTCGTCCAATGCCATCCCGGTCGCGACCTTCCACCGCAGGTCACACCGGGCCGCCTCAGCGGTCTCCCGATCCGAGAGATCATGCAGGGTCTGCAACACCAGGATGGAGGCCATCACCGACGCCGGGATCGAGGGCCGTCCCTTGCCCGAGGGGAACAGATCCTCGAACTCTCCATCGGGGAACAGATTCCGGCGATGCCCGGCCAGGAACGCGAACATGCTCCCCGCCGGGACCAGATGACCGACCAGCGCCTCCGCGTCCAGCAGCTCCCGATCACCACGCTCCACACCCTGCATGAAACGATTCTCCCAGCTCAAACCCACATCCTGGGGCGACACGCCGATTATTCAGCGGCCTCCTAGCGGGAAGCTGGGCCGTCGAGAAACCCGGCGAACGTTTCGAGACGCGCCACTAGGTCTAGCGGCAGGCCCTCCAAGTCAGCCAAGACAGCCACATCGGATAACGGTGTAGCGGGCAGCCAGCTGAGAAATGGGCGGGGCTTGGCCAATCAGGTCGGAGTGCGGTCGGGGCGGGGTTCGGTCGCTCCTGACCTGTCTGGGCCTTCGCCCAACAAGGATGCGGGCCGGATCGCGCCGAGGCCGAACTTGGCGCGGGCTTTGTCAGCGGCTTGATCGGCTTCGCGCCAGCCGCTTTCTGGGGCGTCGAGCAACAACTGCTCGCCGCCTTCCGTTGTCAGCTGCTCCATTCGGACTCCGATCAGTCGGACCGCGCCCGGGGGCGTCTGCTCGACAAGCAGTTGGCAGGCGACCTTGAAGATCTCCTGTGTCACGTCCGTTGGCACGAGCAGCGTTCGAGACCGGCTGATCGTGGTGAAGTCGGAGAATCGCACCTTGATCGACACTGTCCGGCCACGCAGTTCGCGGCGGCGCAGCGCCACCGCTGTCTTCTCCGACAGGCGCAGGAGTTCACGTTTGAGCAGTTCGCGGTCCCAGTGGTCGACCTCGAACGTCTCCTCCGCACCCACTGACTTGTCGACCGATTCTGGTTCGACGCTGCGGTCGTCGTATCCGTGCGCGAGGGGGTGCAGGTGTTCGGCGAGCGCGTTGCCGATGATCCGGCGTAGGCGGGGCAAGGGTGCAGCAGCTACGTCCGCGACGCGTTCGAGGCCGACGTCGGCCAGGCGCTCAGCTGTCTTCTTGCCGACGCCCCACAACGCCGAGACTGGCAATGGGTGCAGGAACTCGAGCACGGATTTTTTGGGCACGACGAGCATGCCATCGGGCTTGCAGAGTCCCGACGACAGCTTTGCCACGAACTTGGTCGGCGCCACTCCGACCGAGCACGTGATCCCGTGTTCCTCCTCGACCCGGGCACGGATCAGCTGGCCGATCTGCCCTGAGGTCATCCCCATCCGCCGAAGCGCGCCGGAGACGTCAAGGAACGCCTCGTCCAGGCTCAATGGCTCGACCAAGGGCGTGATGTCCCGGAAGATGCCAAGCACGCCCCTTGACACCTCCTGGTACAGCCCGAAGGTCGGCGACACGTACACCGCATGCGGGCACAACCGCCGCGCCCGGCTGGTTGGCATCGCCGAGCGCACGCCGTACTTGCGCGCGATGTAGTTGGCCGACGACACGACACCCCGGTTGCCGATCCCGCCGACGACGACCGGTTTGTCCCTCAGCTCCGGTCGCTCGCGGATTTCGACCGATGCGTAGAAGGCGTCCATGTCGACGTGCAGGATCGGGCAGCCCGTGTCGTCCGGCCAGACGCCGTCGCGCGCCACGAACCGATCGACCAGCCCTTGCGGTAAGTCACCGCTTCTTCCCATGGATCACCTGCTTTTTCGCCTGCTCCGACACGCTAGCCCCACCCACCGACAGTGTTGGATTGCCCTCGCTTCGCTCGGGCGGGCTTTGTCGCCAAAGCCGGACTGTTTACATTCCGACCCCCTGCGGGGGCCGCCCACCCCCAACCGCGGGTCCACCCCGCCCCACGCAGCCAACGCCGCTCGGTGCTTGCTCGCCGCCGTGGGCCGGGCGGCGTCGGGCGTGTTGCGTGGCGTAAATGACCAGCGCGACAAAGCCGAGGTCGTAAATGGGCGGCGCGGCCGAGGTGGCGATCACTGGTTACCGTCTGGTCCATGTCCAGGTGGCCACGCAGTGTGTACGGGGTCGGCGAGGAGCCGGATCCCAGGTTTTCCATGGCCAACGAGCGCACCTTCCTTGCCTGGTTGCGGACGTCGATCGCGCTGATGGCGGCCGGGGTCGGCTTCGCGGCGCTCGGACCGGCGGGCAACGTCCTGGACCTTGCCGTGGCCTGTGCGCTGCTGGTGACCGGGATCGCGTGCAGCCTGAGCGCCTTCCAGCACTGGGTGGCGTGCGAAAGATCCCTCCGATTGGGTGAACCTCTGCCTTCGCCATGGATGGCCGCGGTCCTCGGCATCGGCCTTGCAGTCACTGGTGTGCTCGCCGGAATCTTGGTTCTCACCCGATGAGGCGACAACCATGGGACCCCGGCCTGCAGGTCGAACGGACCGCGCTGGCGTGGATGCGGACGTGCCTGTCGCTGATCGTGGTCGCCTTGATCGCGTTCCGCTTCGCGGCCCCGAAGAGCCTGGCGCTGGCGCTCGGGCTCGGCGCGGTCGTCGTGCCATTAGCGTTGCTCGCGTTGTGGCTGGCGTGGCGTCGCTACAAAACAAACGCCGCCAACCTGGCCGAAGGCAAGCGTTTGCCGGGCGCGTTGCTGCCGGTCACGATGACGGTCGTGACCGCGCTGACGGGCGTGCTCGGATTCGTCTACGTCGTATTGGAGCGTTAGTCAGTCTGTCCTCTGGTGAAGACGCCCGTTGAGGGGTGAAAATCGGTGTTGGCTGCCCGCTGACGTCGTTGTCTCTATGGTCTGTGAAGGCCGTGCGTTAGTCGGACGCTGGGAGCCCTTGGTGGGCCCTTGATTGTTGCTTCGAGCACGCGGATCAGATTCGTTGTTGCCTGGGCTCCCGCGGGTAGCCGCCCCGCCGGACGCTCGGGGAGAGGCCGATGTTGGAGCAGACACAGGACAACGAGGAGATCATCGCGCGGGTGGCCGCGTTGGATATCGGTAAGGCCGAGGTGATGTGTTGTGTCCGGGTGCCCGATGAGGCGCGTCCGGGTAAGCGGCTGCAGGAGGTCCGGCCGTACTCGACGATGACCCGGTCGTTGCTGGTGCTGGCTGATCGGCTGGCCGGGCTGGGCGTGACCCGGGTGGTCATGGAGTCCACATCGGACTATTGGAAGCCGGTGTTCTACCTGTTGGAGGCGCACGGGTTCGAGACCTGGCTGGTCAACGCCCGCGATGTCAAGCATCTGCCCGGCCGGCCGAAGACGGATCGATTGGACGCGGTGTGGTTGTGCAAGGTCGCCGAGCGGCAGATGATCCGGCCCAGTTTTGTCCCGCCGTCACCGATCCGCCGGCTACGGGATCTGACCCGGTATCGGCGTGACCTGGTCGAGGTCTGCACCGCGGAGAAGCAGCGGGTGGAAAAGCTCCTGGAAGATGCCCAGATCAAGCTCTCGGTGGTGGTCTCGGACATCTTCGGGGTGTCCGGCCGGGCCATGCTGGCCGCGCTGGTCGCCGGGCAGCGGGACCCGAAGGTACTCGCGCAGCTGGCCCGCACCTCGATGCGGCGCAAGATCGGCAGGCTGGAAGAGGCGTTCACCGGGTTTTTCACCGATCATCACGCGTTCCTGTTGTCGACCATGCTGGCCCGGGTGGATGCCGGGATCGCTGACGTCGCCCGAGTGGATGCCGCGATCGAGGAGTTGATCGCCCCTTTCGCCACAGCGGTCGACCAGCTTGATGAGATCACCGGCGTCGGGCGCACCGCCGCCCAGGTAGCCATCGCCGAGATCGGGCTGGACATGGCACGCTTCCCAACTCCGGGCCACCTGTGTTCCTGGGCCAAGTTCGCTCCCGGGGTGTCGGAGTCGGCCGGCAAGAAGAAAGGCAAAGCTGCCACCGGGCACGGCAACCCTTACCTGGCCCGAATCCTGGGCGAGGCCGCAGTGTCCGCCAGCAGGACCAACACTTTTCTCGGCGAACGCTACCGGCGCATCGCTCGCCGCAGTGGCGCCAAGAAGGCCATCGTCGCGGTCGGCCGTTCCATTCTCGTGATCATGTGGCACCTGTTATCCGACCCCAACGCCCGGTTCCGTGACCTCGGCGCCGACTACTTCGTCCAGCACACCAACACTCAACGCAAGGTCCGCAACCACATCAGCCAACTGGCCGCTCTGGGCTATCGCGTCACCCTCGAACCCGCGGCCTGACAACCCAACTACCAACCCGGCTCCGCTGCGCTACGCCGGGTGCCTTCGGCCTGCCCACTCACCATCGATTTTCGGATCAGCGACGGCCGAGAGCGTGCAGCCGTGCGGCGACGTCCAGCAGCGGTGACGTGGTCGAAGCGGCGAGCTCCAGCTGTGCGAGTGCCTCAGCGGCGCCAGGGTTGCTCTCCAGTACCGAGCCCGGCACGAGGTCGGAGACGACGCCGTGGCCCTGGACCAGCTCAACCGAGAGACCGCCGTCGACCAGCAGCTGCTTCAGACCAGCGATGTCGTACCGGCGGGACAGCGTCTCCTCGGCCAACTGCCCAGCCGGGTCGTCCAGCAACCTGCGGGCTTCAACCAAGCGGCCGGTGATCGCGCGGTGCAGGACCGCCGCGTAGCGGTTGGCGACAAGGACCGACACCAGCCCGCCTGGGGCGGTGGCTTCGGCCATCGCGGAGATCGTGGTCTTCGGGTCGTCGACGACCTCGAGCAGGCCATGCCCGAGGACCAGGTCGACCGACCCGGCTGGGACGAGCTGGGCGAGCGCGTCGCTGTCGCCCTGGTACGCGGTGATCGAGTCGACCACACCGGCTTCCTGCGCGCGCCGGTGCAGCGTGGCCAGCGCGTTCGGGCTCGGGTCGACCACGGTCACGGCACAGCCCGCGGCGGCGAGCGGGACGGCCCACACGCCGCTGCCGCCACCGACGTCCAGCACTCGCGGTGGCTCGCCCGCGCGGCGGTCACGCACTGCAGCCAGCTCGGCGTAGAGCACGCGGCGCACGGCATCTGGTCGCATGTTCGAAACCCTAAACGGTGGTCATGGCATTGGTGGACGGGACCCGAGACGGAGACGGTCTGTAGACCGTAGGCTTCTCCGAGTGCAGACGGTCGCAGTACTGAGCCTCAAGGGCGGAGTCGGCAAAACGACGGTAGTGCTCGGCCTGGCGTCGGCCGCTTTGCGGCGCGGCGCACGGACCCTGGTTGTCGACCTTGACCCGCAGTGCAACGCCACCGCGACGCTTGATCCCGAAGACACCGAGACGACTCTGGCCGACGTGCTGGAGAGCCCCCGGTTGCCGGTGGTCAAGTCAGCAATCGCGGCAAGCGCGTGGGGTGAGGGGGTGGACATACTTGTTGGCTCCGAGGAAACCGAGGAGCTCAACCATCCCAACCCGGGAGCACGCCGCCTCGGCAACCTCAGTCGCGCGCTGCAAGAGGTCAACAAGTACATCGAGGAGGGTGAGCTGCCGTACGAGCTCGTGCTCCTCGACTGCCCGCCGTCGCTCGGACGGCTGACCCGTTCCGCACTCGTGGCCGCAGGCGGCGCCCTGTTGGTCACCGAACCAACGTTGTACGCCGTGTCAGGCGCGCAGCGTGCGTTCGACGCCATCGCTGAGACACGTGAGCAGTACAACCCCGAGCTGACGACCTTGGGTGTCGTGGTCAACCGCGTGCGGCCACGGTCGTACGAGCACCAGTTCCGCATCCAGGAGCTGCGCGAGCACTTCGGCTCGCTTGTACTGCCCGTAGCCCTGCCGGACCGGCTCGCTGTGCAACAGGCGCAGGGCGCGTGCATGCCCATCCACCAATGGGGCACGCCCGGCGCGCGCGAGGTCGCGTTGGCGTTCAACCTCGTGCTTGCGCGTGTGCTGCGGTCAGGGCGACGCGCGCGGCACGAGTTCGCGTGGCCCGAGAGCGACGGCGACGAAGCGGCTGATGTCTGAGGGCGACACGGTCTGCCAGGCTGGCCACAGGCTGAGGCAAGCGCTGGCCGGGCAGGAGCTGACCCGTGGTGAGCTACGTCACCCGCAACTGTCGACGCATAACCTCGCGGGCCGGACGGTGGTCGGCGTGCGGACGGTCGGCAAGCACATTTTCATCCGTTTCGACCACGACCTGAGCTTCCATAACCACCTGCTCATGGACGGCGGGTGGCGCTTCGGCCGACCGGGCGCACGGTGGCGTTCGCCCGCGCACCAGGTGCGTGCCGTGCTCACCAACTCCACGGCCGAGGCGATCGGTGTCCACCTGCATCAGATGCAATTGTTGGCCACTGGCAAGGAAAACACGCTCGTCAGCCACCTCGGGCCGGACCTGCTCGATCCATCATGGACAGACGAGCACACCCAGCGCGCCGAGCACGCGCTAGCTTCGGACCCGGTGCGTGAGATCGGCATCGCCCTGTTGGACCAGCGGGTCATGGCAGGCATCGGAAACGTCTACAAATCGGAGGTTTGCTTCCTGCTCGGCGTGTCACCGTGGACGCCGGTATCCGAAGTAGACGTTGCACGCGCGGTGTCGATCAGCCGGGATCTGTTGGTACGTAACGCCATGACCCCTCGTCGGAACACGACAGGCTCCGCTGTGCGCGGACGTGAAATGTGGGTTTATGGGCAGAATCGGCGCGGCTGCCTGAAATGCGGTGGCCGCGTCCGATCGGCCGATCAAGGCAGCGGGCTCGAGGTGCGCACGACCTGGTACTGCCCGGCCTGCCAACCCGGTCCGCAAAATTCGTTGCCGCCTGGCACCCACTCGACATAAGTTGGATGTACACGAGAGAGGAGGTGGTCCAAAGTTGTATACCAACAGGACACGTGAGGTGGCTGTCCGCTAAGGACCACCACAGGCTCTAGCCGGCCTGCGAACACGGCAGACGCTGGTCCGCCAGCGCCGTAGACGCGGGCGTATGGTCGGCGAATCCAAAGCAGCCACCGGCCCTCGGGGTTTCCGGGATCGTCCAGTCCCGGACCTTGTGCCCATGCACAAGGAGTCACCCCGAGGGTTTTTTTACTACCTTCTCAGCAGCTCGACGGCCACGTAGAGGTCCTGCAACGCGATGCCGGAGCTGTCGAAGACCGTGATGTCGTCGTCCGCGACGCGCCCTTCAGCCTTCCCTGTCAGCACATCGCCCAGCGCGGTCAACCCCGTGGCATCTATGGCGTGCTGCATTTCACCAATCTGAACGGACTGCTCAGGCAGGTCGCAGAACAAACGCGCTTTCGCCAGCAGCTCAGGCGGCAGTTCCTGCTTGCCGCGCGCGTCCGAGCCCATGCTCGCCACGTGCGTTCCCGGACGAACCCAGTCGGCGTCGAACAGTGGCGCTCGGGATGTTGTGGCGGTGACGATGATGTCGGCCTGACACGCATCCTGTGCCGTACTCAACTGGGCACGAAGTCCTTTGCTTGACAGCAGTTCAACGAACCGCTCACCACGATCAGCCGATCGGGCAACGACCTGGACCGACTCCAGGTCACGAACCTTGCTCACCGCAACGCATTCGTAAAGCGCCTGGTGTCCGGTTCCGAAGATCGCCAGCGTTGTGGCATCCCGCCGGGCGAGGACATCCGCGGCCACCGCGTCGGCCGCGGCGGTACGGAAAGCGTTGACCTTCCCGGCTTCGATCACCGCGGCGGTACGACCGGTTTCCTGGTCCAGCAGCAGGATTGTGGAGTTGTGCCGCGGCATGCCCTTGGCGTCGTTGCCGGGCCAGAAGCTGCCGACCTTCACGCCAGCAAGCTCGGCAGAAGCCCCTGATTTGACCGTGAACCGATTGCCAGGGTCCGTTCCGTGGCCGAAGACAGCTGGGAACGTCTGCCCAGTGGTCGCGGCAATCAGCGCCTCACGGACGGCGTCGAAGGCGATTTCCTCGGTGATCAGCGCGGCTGACTCCTCTTCGGAGAGAAAACGCACGTCACCACCCCCGCACACGGGGCCAGACGGACTCGATCATGCGAGAACCTTTCGTCACTTGGTACTGGTCGTGCTGCGCGGCGGTGGCGCAGGCGTGATTCGGCAGAATGCGCAGCCGCGTGCCGACGGGAATGTCCGGGAGCTCAGCGGTGCTCCCTGGCCGGACCGACAGGATTCCGTGCTCCTGGCTGGCCTCGGTCATCAGCAGGTCAGCGAAGAGGGCGCCATCGAGGTCAGCGACCAGGCCGTAGCCCTGATCCACGCGCTGACGAGCGGTGCCGCGGTCCCGGGAAGTCGCCATCCACCCGCCGTCGGTGAGGATCCAGCCCTTGTCCGGGCGATGCCCGATGACCGTGGTGACCACAGTCATCGCGAGATCCTGGATCTCGCACACGCCAATGCCCACCATGACCAGGTCGAAAAACACGAAGTTGCCCGCGCGCACCTCGGTCACGCCGGTCAGGTCCTCCGCGAAATGCGCGGTCGGCGTCGATCCGACGCTCACCATGGGCGACTGAAACCCTTCCGCCCGAAGGAATTCCGCGACCTGCACGGCGCAGCGGCGCTCGTTTTCAGCGGCTGCGGCCAACGCCGAGGGACTGTCGGCGTAGTACGACTCCCCTGCGTGGGTCAGCACTCCACGCAGGCCGTCCTGCAGTGATCGCGCGATGTCCACAATGGCCGGATCGTCCGGTACGACGCCACCTCGATGGCCGTCGCAGTCGACCTCGATCAGGGCCGGAACCCGTTTAGCAGCAACAGCATCGGCTTGTTCCACACTGTCAACAAGCACCACGAGGTCCACGCCGCGTTCACGCAAGGCAGCGACCCGGTCAAGCTTGTCCGGCGCGATGCCAACGGCGTAAAGGATGTCGGTGAAACCCTGTTGAGCAAAGGCTTCCGCCTCGGCGAGGGTCGACACCGTGATCGGACCAACCCCGTCGTCGAACAACATTCGAGCCACCTCAACGCTTTTCGCAGTCTTGAGATGGGGGCGAAGTGTGGTTCCCAAGCGGCCGCGCAACCTGGCGATGTTTGTTTCGACTTTGTCCTTGTCCAGCACCAGAAACGGCGTCATGAGCGATTCGAGCGTGGTCATGATTCCTGCTTCCGGCATTCCGAGAGATCCGCGTACAACCCTGATCGAGATATGCCGAGGCGCTCGGCGACCCGGAGCGCCGCGTTGCGCACGGCGAATACGCCGCGCTCATCGAGAGCCTTGATCAAGCCGAGCCGCTCGACCCGGTTGAGCGCGGCGAATGGCTTGCCCCGCACCAGTTCTTCCTTACGCACCACCGCGTCGACCACTTCAGCGAAGTCGTCGGTGAAGGTCGTTGGCGCGACTTCCACCGAGGTCGTGCCCGCCAGCGCGGACAGGAGGTCGCCCGCCTGCCGCAGGGCGGTCACGTCGATGTTCACGCACAGTGCGCCGAAAACGTGGCCTTCCTCGTCGCGCAACGGCATGGTCGAGGACTTGACGACGCGTCCGTCCGGCGTGCTTGTGACGTAGTTCAAGTCGTTCTCCGCCAGATCGCCTTTGGCCAGCACCGCGAGCCCGATTTCGCTCAGTGATCCGCCGACCCGGCGGCCGGTCACGTCTCCGGCCACCGCCACCACCGACCGCTCCCCCTGGCGGTAGTCGTGCAGGACGACCTCGCACGACGGGCCGAACGTCGCCGCCAAGCCTTCAATGACCGGCCGTAGCGCGGCCAGGATCGCATCCGACATGCGTCCGAGTCTAGACTAAAAATCCAGATCTTGGATTTTTAGTCTAGATCGAGGTGGTGAGCGAGCCGCTGAGGTGACAAGGCAGCATGTAGAGCGTGTACAAGCTGATTCGACGGGCTCTTTTCCGGTTCGGCGGTGGGGACGCGGAGGTCGCGCACCACCAGACCACCACGCTGCTCGCCAAGGCCGCGCCGGTGCTCGGACCATTGGGGACAGTGCTGAACGTCGACGCGCCGGTGACGGTGTTCGGCGTGCGGTTCCCCAACCCAGTCGGCTTGGCCGCCGGAATGGACAAGGACGGCACCGCCCTGCACGCGTGGCCAGCTCTGGGATTCGGGTTCGTCGAAGTCGGTACGGTGACTGCGATCGCGCAACCCGGCAACCCGAAACCCCGGTTGTTCCGGCTTGTCGACAGCGAGGCCGTGATCAACCGGATGGGGTTCAACAACTCGGGCGCCGACGCGCTCGCCAGCCGGTTGCTGGACGGCCGGAAGCCCAAGGTGCCGTTGGGAATCAGCATCGGAAAGTCCAAAGTAGTCCCGGTCGAGCAAGCGGTTGAGGACTACCGGCAGTCGCTGCGGACGCTCTACTCGTACGGCGACTACTTCGCCGTGAATGTCAGCTCCCCCAACACTCCTGGGCTGCGTGGCCTGCAGGACCGCACGGCACTGAGCGAACTGCTGGCCGAATTGACGTTGGAGTGCAAGGCTTTGGCCGAACGAGACCGGTCCACACCAAGGCCGCTGCTCGTGAAGATCGCGCCGGATCTGACCGACGACGCGATCGCGGAAGTCCTTGAGGTGTGCGATGAACACGGTGTCAGCGGCGTGATCGCGACCAACACCACGCTCAGCCGTGACGGCATCGCGCCCGCGGATCAGCACCTGAGCGGCGAGGCCGGTGGGCTCAGCGGACGACCGTTGACCGTGCGTGCGCGTGAAGTCGTGTCCTTTGTGCACAAACAGACCGGTGGCAACCTGCCGATCATCGGGGTCGGCGGAATCATGGACGCCGACGACGCGGCACGGATGTTCGACGCTGGCGCCAGTCTTGTCCAGCTGTACACCGGCTTCATCTACGGCGGGCCGGGTCTGGTGCGCAGAATCAGTCGTTCCCGACGGTGACCGCGAATCCGCCGTTGGTGTTCCAGGTCATCTGATCAGGTGAACTTGGGCCCTTGGTTGTCCCGACGCACCCGCAGCCGCCGTACAACTGGATAGAGGACGACGATCACGAGCGAGCCCCACGCGACGCCGTGCAGCTCAAGTCCCCAGATAGAGACGGTCAAATCGCCAACCCCGGCGATGATGGCGGCGCCCGCGATCATCATCGTGACCGGGTTGGTCAGGTCGATTTTGCTCTGCGCCCAAATCCGGACACCGAGCATGCCGAGCAGCCCGAACAGACCGATGCCCAACCCGCCGACCACGCCAGGCGGCATCGTGTCGATCAGGGCGGTGAACTTCGGCATGAACGCGAGCAGCACCGCGCACACCGCGGCCATCGCGCACGCGGCTGTCGACAGCACCTTTGTCGCGACCATCAATCCGGTGTTCGCTGGGTAGGCCGTAGTGCCCGTACCGCCTGCGGCCCCGGCGAGTGCTGTCGAGATTCCGTTGGCGATCAACGTGTCACCGATGCTGGGGTCAAGGTCCTGCCCGCTGATCGCGGCAATGGCCTTGACGTGCGCAACCATCTCGGCGACCAGCACCAACACGACCGGCACCGACAACACCATCACCGACGGCAGCAGCTCAGGTGCGTGAAACTCCGGCACGCCAAACCATGGCGCGTTGATCAGCGCGTCGACCTTCGCCGTCTCTATGCGACCCGTCGCGATTGCGACGAGCCAACCGACACCCACCCCGACCAACAACGCGAGCCTCGCGAGCATGCCACGTGACAACACGAGACACAGCAGAATGGCTCCCACGGTGACCGCGCCTATGCCCGGCTGCGATTGGAACGGGTCCGCGGCGTACGGCGCCATGCTCAACCCGATGAGGAGTACAAGCCCACCGGTGACGACCGGCGGCAGCACTGATTCGAGGAGGCGTACACCCAACGCCTTGACCGCGATACCGAACACGATCAGGATGCCGCCCGCGACAACGACAGCGCCCAGTTGCGCCGCGACTCCGTGTTGCTTCGCCGCGACCAGTGGCGCCATGAACGCGAAGGACGAACCGAGGTAACCCGGCACACGGTTACGCGTGACGACGAGGAAGATGATCGTGCCGACGCCGGAGAAGAGAAGCGTGGTACTCGGCGGCAGGCCGACCGCGACCGGGACGAAGACCGTCGCACTGATCATGGCGGCGACGTGTTGCACGCCAAAGCCCGCCATCACCGGCCAGCTGAGTCGCTCACGGGCGCCGATCAGCTCACCGTCGCGTACCCGGCGTCCGTCGCCGTGTACGGACCACAGCATCACCGTCGCGTCCCTTCCCCGCTGAACCTTGCGGGCATACTGCCACGTCAGGTAGCCAAGGTTGGTACGTGACCCTCCTGTTATCACACGTTTGCCCTAGCGACCTGGCAGCAAGCTGCCGCAGCGCGACGCCGGAGCTACGAAGAGTGACCATGGCGACACTCACCGAGGTGTAGGGAGATTTCGGTGTGTCGGAACGGTGGACACGATGTGCCGCAACGGTGGACACGGTGTTCTGGAACGGTGGACACGGTGTGCCGGAATGGTGGACACGGTGTTTTTTAGCGGTCGGGGAAGATTTCTCTTAGGCCTACTGCCAGTCCGTGCAGGCGGTCTGTGGCGTCGGTGAGGGCGAAGTTGTCCGGGCTGCTGGACGAGCTGGCGGCGACGAGGCGGCCGGCGGCGGCGATGAGGGCGCCGTAACCCTCAAGGCCTTCCTCAAGCTGTTCCTTCATTCGAAGTACGCCTTCGGATAAAGCATGTCGGTCGGCCGCCGGTGCCATGTCACGGGCGCGTTCAACGGCTTGCAATTCGGCAGCCACTTCACGCAGTGCACTCGCGGCCTCCGCGCCTGATTGGCGCGCTTGCTCCACCGAGTCCGCTGGCACCGCACTTCTTGGCGAGCTGAGCTGGCGGAGTAAGTCCGCCAGCACTCGTTCTGCGTCCTGCAATCGCTCCATTGGTTCCCGGGCCGCGGACCTGGCAGGCGGAAGCGAAGGCTTCGCGGTGGGGGCCGGGGTGCGATTCAGCCTGCGCAGGCGGCCTCCGGACTTCGCCCCCAGCGCGAATGAGCCAAGGGCGAAGACGCCGATCACGGCACCCATCAGCATTGCTTCGACGCCAGCGGTCCCTGTGGCGATCACCGCGCCGACTACCGCGAGCAGCAAGCCGAGGAAGACGAAGAACCACATTGCCGCGGCCGCGCGTTTCTTGCGGCGTTCATGTTTGACCGCCGGGTCTCCGAAACGGGCCAGTTGGGCGCGGACCTGGTCGGCGACCTGGCCGCGTAGCTGCTTTTCCACAAGCTGGCGAAGTTCAAGGAAATCGCCCCTACGCGGCCTGTCCACAGGTCACATCCTTTGTAGTTTCAGTTGCCTTGCTGGTTCGCCCGCTGTTCCTGCGCCACTCGCTGCTGGATCTCGGCCTGGATGTTGGCCGTTGGGTTCGCCGCGGTCGGCTGGCCGCTGGTCACCTGCTTCGCTCCACCGGACATGGACGCGCGGATCTGCTCGAGCCGGGACTGGCCAGCCAGCTCCGAGGTGGAGGCCTGCACCTCCATCATCCGGCCCTGTACGGAGTTCTGTGCCAGCTCCGCCGATCCAAGCGCGGTCGTGTAGCGCTTCTCGATCTTGTCGCGGACCTCTTCGAGCGATGGGACGTTGCCGGGCGCGGCCAGTTCGCTCATCTGGTTGAGCGAGCGGGAGACCTGCTCCTGCATCTTGGCCTGCTCGAGCTGGCTGAGCAGCTTCGTGCGCTCGGCCAGCTTCTGCTGCAGGACCATCGCGTTGCGCTCGACTGCCTGCTTGGCCTGCGCGGCCGCCTGCAGTGACTGGTCGTGCAGCGTCTTGAGGTCTTCGATGCCCTGCTCCGAGGTCACCAGCTGGGTCGCGAAGGACTGCGCGGCCTGCTCGAACTGGCCTGCTTTCGCCTCGTCGCCCTTGGCGCGCGCCTCGTCGGCGAGCACGAGCGCCTGGCGGGCCGAGGCCTGCAGCTTCTCCACCTCGCCGAGCTGGCGGTTGAGCTTCATCTCCAGCTGACGCTGGTTTCCGATCACCGCTGCGGCCTGCTGCGAGAGGGCCTGGTGCTGGCGCTGCGCCTCCTCGATGGCCTGCTGGATCTGTACCTTCGGGTCGGCGTGCTCGTCAATCTTGGACGAGAACGACGCCATGAGATACTTCCAGAACTTCACAAAAGGGTTGGCCATCTCCTCCGCCTGCCTTCTTGCGTACTACGGCTGCCCACAGGCAACGACCCGGGTACCTGTCCTGGTTCCATCGTGTCAGGTGCGCGATTGTCGTTCCACCGGGCCCAGGGGTAAATCAGGGATGGCCCTGATCATTCCCCACGGGTCTGCCGGACGACAGTCAGTTGACCTCCTTGAGATCTCCGGAACCCCTGACATCGAACTTAACCCTGTTGCGCGCGCCTGGCCGCAGATTCATGCAAATGACAGACCGGCCGGGTCCCCATGCGGGAACCCGGCCGGCCTGCGTAGTAGTAGTTACGCCGCGAAAACGCTCGCCCTGGCGATGTCGGAACCGATCCGATGCGACAGCGTCGTCTGAATCCGCAGGTCGGAGAAGTTGTCGCCGACCACCGTGTCCAACCCGATGTCACCGGCACCCAGCAGCTCGTCCGGTACGCCAAGCGGTCCACCGTCGAGTCCAGCTGCCGACATGCTCGCTTCGCCGCCGCCACCGGACTGGGCCGGTGCGCTCGACGCGGGCTCCTCGCGCTTGGCCGCGGACTCCATCTGGGCCGATTCCAGAAGCTTGTCCGGGTCGATGCCGCTCATGTCGTTCGCGACGTTGTAGAGCAGCTCCGGCATCGGCAGCTCCAACGCGTCACAGATCGCGGCCAGCAGTTCACTGGACGCTTCCTTCTGCCCACGCTCCACCTCGGAGAGGTAGCCCAAGCTGACCCGCGCGGTCCGAGAGACCTCGCGCAGCGTGCGGCGCTGGATCGTGCGGGCATGACGGAGCCGATCACCGATCGCCTCACGCAACAGCACACTCATCGCGCCTCCCTTCACCGGCGGGCCCGTGCCGACAACGTTACCGACCCGGTAGGTCATCACGCATCGACTTGGCACGCCGTACGCCAAGGGCGAACGACTCAGCGTGGCGGAATGTTCCCCCGTCAGGGTGCAGTGCCACGCTCAGCGAGCAGGTCAACCGCCTTGCGCACGCTCGCCGCCCGTACTTCGTGCCGATCACCGGCAACAGTGATCGTCGCCACGTCCACGCCTGTCGGACCGGCGATGCCGAGATGGACGGTACCGGGCGCGACGCCGTCCTGCGGGTCGGGCCCGGCGACACCGGTCAGGCCGATCCCCCACGTGGCCCCGCAGCGATCCCTTGCTCCGGTCGCCAGTTGGACAGCGACGTCCGGATCGACCGCGCCGCGAGCCGCAAGCAATTCAGGGTCGACTCCGGCAAGTCCCCACTTGAGATCGGTCGCGTAGACCACGAACCCGCCGCGGACCACGGCGCTGGAGCCGGGCACGGTCGTCAACGCGGCCGCGACGAGACCAGCGGTGAGCGACTCGGCAGTGGCGACCGTCTCTCCCCGATCACGCAGCGATCCGATCAACGCGACGAGCTTGCCCTCGTCCAAGCCTAGAGCATCGGACAGAGGACTCACTCGGCAGCTCGCCGCGCGCGGATGCCCTTCGCGCGAAGCCGGAAGGCACGGAACACATAGTCGAGACCGGTGACCACGGTCAGCAGGACCGCGATGCCCATCAGCACCCAGTCGACCACGTCGAAGAACGCGGGCAGTGGCGCGAGGAAGAAGCCGATCGCGACTATCTGAGTGAGCGTCTTGGCCTTGCCACCGGGGCTGGCCGGGATGACGCCGTAGCGAATCACCCAGAAGCGCAGCAGGGTCACGCCGATCTCACGGACCGCGATCACGATCGTCACCCACCACGGCAGTTCGCCGAGGATGCTCAGGCCGAACAGGGCCGCGCCGGTCAGCGCCTTGTCCGCGATCGGGTCGGCGATCTTGCCGAAATCCGTGACCAGGCCATGTTTACGAGCCAGCCAGCCGTCGAGCTGGTCGGTGATCGAGGCAACCGCGAAGATGATCGTCGCCGCCAGCCGCCAGCCGAACGACAGACCTTCCGAAGTGAACAGCGCGACGAGGAAGACCGGGACCAGGATCAGCCGGGTGACCGTAAGGATGTTGGCCACGTTCAGCAAAGGCACCTGCCGCATCGGGACCACCGCCTCAGGCGCGGGTGCTGGCGCCTGTGTCTCGTGTGGATCGGCGGGCGCGGCGCTCACGTCACGACCTCAAGAGCACGAACGATCAGATCCACACCCTCAGCACCCTCGACACGGCATCGCACGAAGTCACCAACGGCAAGGCCGTCGCCGTCCTCGATCACGCATTCGCCGTCAACCTCAGGCGCCTGATGGGCGGCACGACCGATCACCTCGTCATCGGCCTGCTCGACCATGACGACAACCTCGTCGCCGACACGGTCCTCGGCGCGTTCCATCATGACCTGCTCGACCAGCGCGGATATCCGCGAAACCCGCTCGGCCACGGTGTCAGCGTCGTGTTTGTCCTCAAAACCCGCGGCTTCGGTGCCGTCCTCGTCGGAGTAACCGAACACGCCGACGGCGTCCATCCGCGCGCCGAGGAGGAACCGCTCGAGCTCCTGCAGGTCCTCTTCGGTCTCGCCGGGGAAGCCGACGATGACGTTGGTCCGGATGCCCGCATTGGGTGACAAGGCACGGATCTGCTCGGTCAGGCCGAGGAAGCTGTCACAGTCGCCGAACCGGCGCATCCGGCGCAGCACCTTGCCGCTGCCGTGCTGGAAGGACAGGTCGAAGTAGTCGGCGACGCCTGGCGTGGTCGCGATGGTCTTCACCAGACCCGGCCGCGTCTCGGCTGGCTGCAGGTACGACACGCGGACCCGCTTGACCCCGTCGACCTCGGCCAGCCGGGGCAGCAGCTTCTCCAGGTGGTCCATGCCGCGGCCGAAGTCCTTGCCGTACGAAGTGGAGTTCTCGCTGACGAGGAACAGCTCGCGGGCGCCGTTCTCGGCCAGCCACGCGGCCTCGGCCACGATCTCGTCCGGCGTCCGTGACACAAAAGCCCCGCGGAACGAGGGAATTGCGCAGAACGTGCACCGCCGGTCACACCCCGACGCGATCTTCAGCGCGGCGACCGGCGCGTCGTCCAGCCGGGTACGCATCACGCGCGGGCCCCACCCGTGTCCTGGCACAGCCAGTTCGGTCTCGCGCCGCTGCACCGGGCTGATCGGCAGCAGCGTGCGCCGGTCAACGGGAACGTGCGACTCGATCTGTTTGCCGTGCACCACCTCGTCGAGCCGCTCGGCCAGCTCCGGGTACTCGTCGAAACCGAGGACCGCGGACGCTTCCGGCATGCTCTCGGCGAGCTCCTTGCCATAGCGCTCGGCCATGCATCCGACCGCGACGACCTTCGCGCCGGTGTCGGCGGCGGCCAGCAGCGTGTCGACCGAGTCCTTCTTGGCCTGTTCGACGAAGCCACAGGTGTTCACCACGATCACCTCGGCGTCGTCCGCCTCGGACAGCTCCCAGCCACTGCCGGTCAGCCGACCGGCTAGCTCCTCGGAGTCGACCTCATTGCGGGCACAACCGAGGGTGAACATGGCTACGCGCCGCTTCGCGGTGGGGGAAGACACCGAATCAGAGTAACTGGCCATGGGGCATGACTCCGACCACACTACGAGCCCCTGCACCACACGGATGGGGCAACCGCGCAGGCCAGGGGTTAAGTTAAGCGGCAGGTCTCAGACAAACTGGCGGGTACGTGAACGACACGACTGTTGTGCGGCGCGCTCGCACCTCGGATGTCCGGGCGATGAAGACGGTCATCGATCGGTACGCAGGCAAGGTGCTGCTGGCGAAGCAACTGGTCACGCTGTACGAGGACATCCAGGAGTTCTGGGTGGCCGAGCAGGACGGCGAACTGGTCGGCTGTGGCGCGCTGCACGTCCTCTGGGAGGACATCGCGGAGATCCGCACGATCGCGGTGCTGCCGCAGACGCTCGGCAGTGGCATCGGCCACGTCCTGCTTGAGCGGCTCATCGCGACGGCGAAGGAACTGGGTGTGTCGCGCCTGTTCGCGTTGACGTTCGAGGTCCGGTTCTTCGAGCGGCACGGGTTCCGCGAGATCGAGGGCACGCCGGTCAGCCCTGAGGTGTACGAGGAGATGCTGCGGTCGCTCGACCAGGGTGTCGCGGAGTTCCTCGACCTTCCTTATGTCAAGCCGAACACCCTCGGCAACAGCCGGATGGTACTGGAGCTTTAACGTCCACTGTGGACCAGGAGGCTGGTGAGGTGGCGGCGCAGGATGGCCAGCGCGGTCTCCGGGTCCATCTGGGACGGGTGCAGGATCGCGTCCATCGACAGCCCGTCAAGCAACGCGCACAGGCGGCGGGCCTCTAGCGCGACATCGACATCCGGAGCGAGGCGGCCTGAGCGACGGCCGCCCTCGAAGATCCGGGTGGCCAGCGTGATCAGGTCTTTGTAGACCTCATCCGCGTGCGAACGCAGCGATGGGTGCGTTCGGGCAGCGTTGACGAAAGCCAGCCACACGACCACCTCCCGTCGCCGTTCGGCATCCAGGGGAAGCACCTCGGCGAGCATGTCGATGGCCACTTCAAGCCGATCGTCCGTGCCCTGGAGGCGCTCGAAGTGCGCTGACAACCGGTTGGCGACACGCTCGCTCATCGCCTTCATCGCGAAGACCATCAACTCGGCGTGATTGTCGAAGTAGTGCCGCACTGAGCCGAGGGCCAGGCCCGCTTCGGCGGCCACGTTGCGCAGCGACGCCTGCTCCAGACCATCCCGCTCGACCACGCTGAACAGGGCCTCCACCACGGCTTCCCGGCGAAGCGACGGATCGACGACTTTGGGCACACCTTTTTATAGCACGGCTGTGCTACTTTGATTTAGCACAGTCGTGCTATATCAATGGGAGGGTGCAAATGTGGGTGACTGTCATCGTGATCGCGCTGGTCATCGGGGTGATCGTGAAGCGCTTCCTTGGCGAGCCACTGAACGCGCGAGACGTCTTCGTTCCGCCGGTCGTGCTCACCGGGATCGGGGTGTATCACCTGGTCAAGGACGTACATCCGACCGGCGGCGAGATCGCGTGGATCGTCGTCGCCGCGCTGGTAGGCCTCGGGTTCGGCGCGATCAGGGGCCTGACTCCGAGGTTGTACGCCAAAGAAGGCCACCTCTGGCAGCGCTACACCGTGTGGACGCTCGCGGTCTGGGTGACGTCGATCGTGGTCAACTTCGGGATCGGCTTCCTCGCCACGACCGCGGGAGTCCCGACCGAGGCAAGGCCGATGACACTGTCCATCGGCGTCAGCCTCCTCGGCGAGGCGATCACGCTCGGCGGGCGCGCGCTGAAGATGAACGTCCCGTTCACGCCGGAGCAGGACATTCTCGATCGGATCAAGTCACGAATACGGTGAAAGCGGCGGTCCGGACAACGCCGCCAACGCGGAATTCCAGGAACAGCCGGTGCTCGCCGCGTTCGGCGAAGTTGGCCTGGAACGTCAGCTCCCCTTCCGGCAACGCCATTCCCAGGCGCTGCAACGGATGCAGGTGCGTGACCGAGTGCAGGATCGCGTTGAACCCGGTCAGGTGGCCGTAAGCCCCGAGGTGTTCTTCGGGCGCGGTCACGGGCGCGCCCGAGGAGTCGGTGAGGCGCAGCCGGATCGTGGACGGCTTGCCAACCAATGGTTTAGCCGCGCCTTCCGGCCTGGTCACGACGAAGCCATCGACCGAAGTGGACCCAGCGGGTTCGGGCAGCGGCACGAAAGTCGTGTCGCCGGGAATGATGAAAGCCGAGCCCAAGACGACAGGGTGCAACGGATCGCGTCCGATGAACTCGGCATACATCCGGTACGCGCCGCCATCCGGCACGGAAGCCGTGACATGCCAAGTGTCGCCGCGCAGCTCAGGGTGAACGTGTTGGTAGGACTGCATATCGTCCCGGACCACGAAGAAATGCAGCTGCTTGGTCTGGTTCTCCGGGAAAGACACCTCGGGCTTGCCCGATGGACCGATGATCTGGAAGGAAATGGGCACCGAGGCGCCGCGTTCCGATGGCACCACAACGGGTTGGAAGCGGAAACCGTCCTGATTGTCCGACAGGCCGTCGCTGTGCGGCACGACCGGCGGCGGCGCGACGTGGTGCACCACCGGCGAAGGCCGGGTCACGACATAGCCGACCGCGCCGAACACCAGCAGAATCAGGACAATCAAACCGGTCCGGGTCGCCCAGTGCAGTTGCCGCAACGCGATCCTCTATTCCACGGGATGTTTCACGAACAAGTGGGTCGGTAGTGCCACCCGACGGTCATTCGAGAGGAGGGAACGCCGGTCTGAGGGAGGGAATCGGCAGGGTGACCCCCTCCGCCAGACCGGCGTTCCGGTTCTTCAGCCAGCCAGGTTGGGCTTCACCAGCACGAGGCCTTGCTCGATGCCGCTGATCGCCACGATTCCACTGGCGAAGAACGGATAGTTGTTCCACGCGCCGTTGAAGCCGCTGCTGTTGTTGGCCGGGTAGATGTCGAAGAACGCCACCTCGCTCAGCTGGTTCTGCGCGATCCCGCCGATGTCCAGGATCCGCAGGCCCGCGCGGTAGTTCGCCTGGTAGCTGTACTTGCCGATGATGTACTGGTTGTGGTCGGTCGCCTGGATCGTCGGTGAGGTGTACACGCCGGTGTTGATCGGGTTGTCCAGGTCACGCACGTCCCAGATGAACGTCTTCGTGCCCGGCCGGTCGGTGTCGAGTTCGTCGTCGAGCAGCAGGCGCTGGTGGTCACCGGTCAGCCAGCCCTGGTGGCTGTAGCGCACTCCGGCGTAGCCAACGCGTGCGATCTGCCGTGGGGCCGACTTCGTCGTGACGTCCACAATGGTCAGCGTGTCGACGTTGTAGTTGAAGCAGATCTCACGGCCTTGGTACGTGGTGTCCGGGCCGCGGTAGGTCACGCACTGGTTCTCGTGCACGTAGCCGTCGTTGCTGACGCAGCCCGCGTTCACCGGGCTCTTGGGGTTGCGCACGTCGACCATGTGCACGCCGCCGTTGCAGGTGTTGGAGCCGACGGCGTAGATGAAGCCGGTCTCGTTGTTCACCGCGAGCGTGTGCGACGGGCCAAAACCGGTGTAGCGCGCGTCCGGCGTGAAGGTCTGCGGCGTGGTCACGGTACGCAGCCTGGTCAGGTCGAACACCTGCATGCCGTGGCCGCTGATGGAGTCGGCGCCGATGAAGGCGTGGTTGGCGTGCACCTTGATGTCACGCCACGAGCTGCTGGTTCCGTTGTGCGACGGCAGGTTTCCGAGGTAGCGGGGCGCGGTCGGCGTGGAGACGTCGATGAAAGCGGCGCCGTTGGACCGGCCGAAGATCACGTATTCCTTGCCGGTCGACGAGTCCGTCCAGCCCCACATGCTGTTGCCCTGGCCACCGCCGATGCTTGAGAGCGGCAGCACCGACAGCAGGTCCACGTTCTTGCAGGGGTACTGGTTGGCCATGCCGTTCACACACGGCACCGCGGCTGCGCCGGAGACTGCGGAGTCGCGGACCGGCGGTTCCAGGTCGGCCGCGAACTTGGCGTGTGCCGCGCGGCCTTCGGGCGAGTTGGGGTCGTGGGCCGAAGCCGGGGCCGACATGATCGCGACGACACCGGCGGCCAGCAGGGCCAGTCCGGTCAGCCGTTCCGGAAACCGCATATCAGTACTCCTCGACGCGGAGGCAGGACACGTTTGGGCGGTTTGACGGTAAATCGCCAACAACCGGACCCGGATGCGCCAATCGGCGGGAATCCGCAACTGTTAATTCACCAGATTTTCGCCTCTCACCTTCGTTGAACGGTCATCAACAAAGCGTTGGGGCGCAGAAAAGCCCTGGCCACTTCCCGTACGCGGTGCCCAGGAACAGGCAGGAGCTCCCAGTTCTGACAGACCGTCACCAACGCGGTGATCATCTCCGCGAGGGCGAAGGCCTCCCCGATGCACCGGTGGCGGCCAGCGCCGAACGGCACCAGCACGCCCGCCTTCGGCCACTCGCTGGCGCGCGGATCAAGCCACCGATCCGGGTCGAACCGCAAGGGATCGGTGAACAGCGCCGGATCGCGGTGCAACGCGGGCATGCTGATCATGACCTGCGCCCCGGGCGCGAGAGTCACATCGCCAAGCGTGACTGGCGAGATCGCCTTGCGCATCAGCAGCCAGACCGGCGTGTGCATGCGGACGGTCTCGGCGACCACTCGCTCCACATAGAGCAGCCGAGGAATGTCGGCCGCGGTGACAGGCCGCCCGCCAAGCACGGTGTCGACCTCTTCGAAAACCTTGTGCCGCACGGCCGGATCAGCGGCCAACTCATGGAAAGCCCAGGACAGCGTGATCGCCGTGGTGTCGGTCCCGGCCATCAGGATGTTCATCACCTGGGTACGGACCTCGGTATCGGTCATCTCGCTGGCCACCAGCATCGACAGCAGGTCGCCGTGGTCCGTGCCGGATTCCCGGTAGGCCTTGATGACCTCGTCGACGATCGTGGTCAGCCGTCGCAGACCCGCGTCGAACCGGCGATTACCGGGAGTAGGAATTCGTTCGTACACGTCCGGCACCATCGCGCGCTTGGTCACGCCGTTCAGAATCGGTCCGAGGGAACGACAGACCTCGCTGACCGCCGCAGTTCCGAGATCTGCCCGGAACAACGCCTTCGCGGTGACCGCGAGCGTCAGCTGGGAAATCTCGCGATCAAGCCGGACGACGTGACCCGGCCGCCATGAATCGACAAATTCGCGCATTTCCGAGCGCATGATGTCGACATACGCGGCCATCCGATCACGGTGAAACGCGGGTTGCATGATCCGTCGTTGCCGCATATGCGCTGGTTCGTCGGCCGTCGCCAAACCGTCGCCGAACAATTGCCGAGCCTTCGCAAATATCTGGCCACGGCCGAACCGATGCGCGTCGGTCACCAGCACCCGGCGAATCAGTTCGGGTGAATTGATCTGATGGATCGGCGTCGTGCCCAGATAGAACGTGACGACGTCGCCCTGCGCACGTAATCCCTGGATGAACCGCATCGGGCCGCGGGCAAGCGCGAGCGCATGCCCCAGCCCAGGCACGCGACCGGCCGCGACCGTCACCGCCCCACCCCCCGACTTTCAGTTAGCGATCAGGGCTTGCGCGCCACCGCCGCCAGCAGCGATGAATGCGCGGGCAGGTCACGGACCAGTTGAAGCCGCGTGTCCGGCCGCCACTGCGACGTGTAAACCACTCCAGGTTCGGCGACGTCAAGCCCGCTCAGCAACTCCTCGATCCAGTCACGCGACCGCGCCACACCCGCGCTCGACGTGGTCTTCGACAGCTCTACCAGCCTGTTCACCTCGTCCGCGCCGTCAGCCCCGCTGTCGCTGATGTGGGAGATCACGAAGTAGCTGCCTGGCACGACCGCGTCCATGTATGCCTTGACCACCCGGACGGCTTCCGCTGGGTCGAGCACGTAGTGCAGCGAGGACGCCATCAGCACCGCGATCGGCTCGTCGAAGTCCAGCAGTTCCCTGGTCGCGGGGTGATTCAGCACGACGCTGACGTCCCGCATGTCCGCGCCGACCATCTCGACGCCGTCCGTGCCGGACAGGATGAGGCCGCCGTGCGCGACCGCGACCGGCTCCTGCTCGACGTAGACCACTCGCGCGCACGGCTCGACCTCGCGCGCGACTTCGTGCACGCTCTTGGCCGTCGGCATACCCGATCCGAGATCGAGAAACTGCCGCACACCCGCTTCTGCGCAGAACCGCACGGCACGAGTCAGGAACTGACGATTGTGCCGAGCGAGTTCACGCACCCACGGCATTCGATCGATCGCCGCCTGCGCCATCATTCGGTCGATATCGAAATTCCAGCTCCCGCCGAGCAGATAGTCGTACACCCTGGCCGGACTCGCTCGCTCGACGTCGATGTCGGTCGGTATCCACGTCGCATGATCCGTCACTGTCGGTTCACGCCCTTCGCACATCACACCGGAAGGAATCGGAAAGGGACAAACGCTACCCGCAGACCCGATCGAAACGCAGAACACTACCCGATCGGATGACATGGGCCCGACTGGAGACATACTAGAGGTAGCATCTGCGCCTCGCATTCATCACCAATTCGGGAGATGACCTTTCCGTGCGACAGCGACGAACTCTTGTCGGTGTACTGATCTCCGCTTTCGCCCTTTCCGTCTCAACTCTCACCGCGTCCAACGCGGTTGCCGAACCGGCGCGCTGCGCGACAGTCAGCGTGCCGGTCATGCTTACCCTGCTGCCACAAACCGTCCGCGGGCAGATGTGCCTGCCCGCGGACGACACGCCTTCGACCGTGCAGCTCCTTGTCCACGGCGGCACGTACAACCGCGCCTACTGGGACATGTCCGATGGCTACTCCTACCAGCGCGAAATGGCCGCGGCTGGGCTCGCAACGTTCGCGATCGACTTCCTGGGAACGGGTGAAAGCTCACAGCCGTTGAGCACCCTGATCACGGGCCTGACCGCGGCGTCGGTAGTGCATCAGGTCGTCCAGAAGCTGCGGTCCGGAGTTGACGGGTACCAGTTCAGCACAGTGATCCTCGCCGGGCACTCGATGGGCTCCGGCATCGTCATCCTCACTGCGGCGACGTACCGAAGCGTCGACGGCGTGGTGCTGACGGGGATGACGCACTCGATGGACCTGGTGGCGCTGACCGGGATCTTCGTTGACGGCGTCCGCCCGTCACTGCTCGACCCGAGGCTGTCCACGCGGGCCGCGGATCCTGGCTACGTGACCACGCTGCCCGGCACTCGCGGGGTGTTCCACCTGCCCGGCGACTTCGTGCCCAGCATCCTTGACGCCGACGAGGGCACCAAGGACCAGGTGTCGGCCACAGTCGTGCCCGACCTGCTGACGCTGGCGTTCGAAGGCCCGGCCTCATTGGGCATCAACGTGCCGGTGCTGATCGCCAACGGCAGCAAGGACACGCTGTTCTGCGCGTACACGTGCTCGAGCGAAGCCGCGCTGCGGGCCGCCGAGGCACCGTACTTCAGCTCAGCCGCGCAGCTCAGCGTGCATCTGACGCCGGACGCCGGGCACTCGGTTGGCCTGTCGGTGCACGCGGACACGCACCGTGCGGCCATCCGCACCTGGATCGGAAGCCGCTTCGGCGACTGACCCGCCATGACCGCGCCTCAGCCATCCCGCAGGTCGTCCCGGGCCAAGATCGTCCGGCGATGGGCCGTCGCGGTCACTGCCGACACCCACATCCCACTGCAGGCCGATGAGCTGCACGAGCGGCTCACCGGTCTGCTCGACGACCTGCTCGACGCGCTCACCAGCGACCCGTTCACGCCCGATCCGGCGTTCTTGTGCGGTGTTCAGCTGGTGGAAATGCACTGCGGCACAGCCGAGAGCATCCGGTCCACAATGGATGCTCTCGGCGCCGGGCTTGCCGCGATGCCGGAACTCGCCGGACTGTCAAGGCGGACCGAACGGATCTTCTCCACGCTCGGTGCGATGGCCGCCGGATACAGCGAAGCGACCCGGCAATCCACGTTCGCCCAGCAAGAAGCCGTGCACCGGGCCTCGCTGACCGCGCTCGGCGACGTGCACCGAAAGCTGCGGGATGTCTCGGCCGAGCTCGACGAGGTGCTCAACGGGTGCACGGACGGCGTCGCGCTGATCAAGGAGGACGGCCGGTTCATCCGCGCGAACGCGGCGTTCCGGGAAGTTCTTGGCTACGAACCGAAAGAGCTCACCGACAAGACACTGTTCAGCGTGGTCCCACCGGAGGACGCCGGGCTGTTCCGCTCGCTGCTCGCCGGTGGTACCCGGCATTTCGAGCGTAAACAGCAACTGATCGGCAAGGACCAGCAGGTTTCGTGGACCAAGCTGACGCTGTCACGGCCAAGGCAAGCCGGGTTCGTGATCGTGTTCGAGGACCGGACCGAACTGGAACTGTTGCAGAGCCGGGTGAACCACATGTCGTTGCACGACATGCTGACCGGGCTGCCCAATCGCCAGTACTTCACGACCCGGCTGGAAACGGCGCTGCCGCGCGGGGTCACGCTGTGCCAGCTCGACATCGACGGCTTCGCCGCGATCACCCGTGGCCTCGGCAGGCAGATCGGTGACAACGTGCTGATGCACGTGGCGCAGCGGTTGCAGACCGCGGTGGCCGCTGACGACACCATGGTCGCCCGGTTCGGGCCGGACGAGTTCGCCGTGCTGATGCCGACCACCGCGCCGGAGTTGATCGTCCGGCATCTGCAAGAGGCGTTGCGGCAACCGATCGAGGTGTCCGGTCATCACATCGTGCTGAGTGTGGCCATTGGCGTGGTCAACGCGGTTGGCAGCGACCCTGGCGACGCGCTCGACGCGGCCGAACTAGCGCTTGCTCGCGCACAACGGCTCGGCCCGGGACAATGGTCCCTGTTCGGTCCGCAGGATCGTGAACACGCGATGGCGGCCGCGGTTCTGCCGACCGCGCTGCAGACCGGCCAGGTCGCCGTGCACTACCAGCCGCTGCATCGGTTGCCCGGCAAGCAAAGGGTCGGTTTCGACGCCGAGCTTTCGTGGGGCACTCTTTCGCATTGGGACTGTGTCAAGCGAGCCGAGAACTGGTTGCTGCGCACGGTGTGCTCGGCCGGTCCGGACCTGCCCGTGCACGTCGGCGTGAATTCCCCGGATCCCGGTGAGGTCAAACGGATCGCGGCCGAGACCGGCCGTGAGCTCGATCGGCTGTGTTTGAGTGTTCGCGGTGGCGACCAGCTGTTGCCGTTGGCGGATACCGGTGTGGGGATCGAGATCCGGGACTTCGACCTGACCGATCTTGCGTTCCTTGAAGCGTTGCCGATCAAGGCAGTTCGCCTCGATCGGCGCATGCGTCACCCCGGCGCCCTGACCACCAAGGCGTTGCGGCACGTGCTCACGGTCGTCCGTTCCGTTGGCGCGTCGGTCATTGTCGACGGCCTGCCGAGCTGGCGGGAGGCCGAGCGGTGGCGTGACCTTGGCGCGGACATCGTCGCGGTTGATCAAACGGGCCGGTAGGTGCCGAAATGCCAGTGGTTGCCTTCGAAGTCGCGTGCCGAGTACTCACGTGAGCCGTAGTCCATGTCGGTCAGTGGCATCGTGATCTCGGCGCCCGCCGCTTTCGCCCTGTCGTAATGTGCGTCCACATCGGACACTGCGATGTAGAGCGAGGCGGGCACGTACTTGAAGTCGGCGGACGGCGTGTAATCGAAGTCGTCCGGCGCGGAGTTGAGCATGATGATGCCGTCGTCGAAGCGCAGTTCGGCGTGGGCGATTGTGCCGTCCGGAGTTAGGTTCACGGACGATTTCTCGAAGCCGAAGGCCTCAACGAGCCAGTCGACGGCCTTCACGGCGTCCCGGTAGCGCAGCGTTGGATAGATCATGCGCGCAACGCTAAGCCGAGCCCGGCATGCCCGCTTGGAAAAATGGGATGCTGCCCGGGACGATCCCGGTGATCAGTTTGAAGTCCCGGTTGAGGTGGGACTGATCGAAGTAGCCGCACTCGTACGCGATGTCCCCGATCGACTTCCCGCCTGCCTGAAGCAGCCGCATCGCATGCCGACAGCGCAGCACCCTGGCAAGCGACTTCGGCGGCACGCCGATCTGCGAGCGGAACTGGGTCAGCAGGTAACGGCGGCTGCAGCCGAGCTCGTCGACGAGCGTGCCGATCGAGACCCGGCCTTGGGTTTCGGCGATCCGTTGCCACGCGTACTCGACCATGGGTGCGGGCGGACGGCCTTCGTCCAGCCATCGCGGCAGAACGGTGTCCATCACGGCGAACCGGCTTGGCCAGTCGGGTAGCTCAGCGAGGTGTTCGATCAGCCGCTTCGCCTTGACGCCGATCAGGTCTTCCAGATCGACCACGACCCCGGTGAGCACGTCCAATGGCACACCGAGCAGGCGGCTGGCGCCGAGCGGGCTGATCATCACCTCAAGGCCGTACTGCTCGCCGATGTACTCGGTGTCCGCCCAGGTGTCGCTGACCGTGGCGGCGAAACTGCCGACGCTTTCAATGGAACAGGCGCCGCCTCCTGCCACCTCGATGCGTGGCCCGAAGCTCATGATCAGGGCGACGTCCCCGGTCGGGACTTCCCTGCGGCGCACCGGGACCAGCGAGTTCTCTCGGTAACCGACGTACTGGCGGACCGTCGGGCGCAGTGGCGCAGCCGGCTCTTGGGACACCATTTCCCACCAGCCGGTTTCCATGAAAGACCGGAAAACCCGCACGATGTCTGTCTACCATGGGCCGAGTGCCGGAAATGATCATGCGTGGGCGACGGTTTTCGTATCTCGACGAGGGCGAAGGTGTCCCGGTGCTGGCCTTGCACGGCACCTTCGGGCGTGCCGAGATCCATCGGCCGCTCGCCGACATCCTCGGCCCCGGTTATCGCCTGCTTGCCCTTGACCAGCGCGGCCACGGGCTCTCGTCACACGGCGGGGACTTCAGCAAAGACGCGTTCGTGCAGGACGCGGCAACGTTCCTGCAGAGCTACGGTCCCGCGATCGTATTCGGGCATTCACTCGGTGGGGTGCACGCGTACCAGCTCGCGGCTCGGCACCCCGATCTGGTGCGCGGACTCATCGTCGAGGACATCGGTGCGGTCACCGAGCGGCCCGAGGTCGCCCAGCCGACGGTGGACATCGGCTCGTGGCCGAGAATCACCCGGACGAGGGACGAATTCGTCGAGTTCTTCTCGGTCCTGCCGGATCCCGGCTACTTCCTGGCCAGTCTCGTGCAGACAGCCGAGGGCTGGCGGATGCTCTACGACTACGACGACATGATGGCCGTACAGCAGGCCAACGTCGGTCGTTGGTGGGACGACTGGCTGGGATCGTCGTGTCCCGCGTTGCTGCTGCGCGGTTCGGAAAGCTTCATGCTGTCCGCGGCACAAGCGCAGGACATGCTCAAGCGCCCGAACACCCAGTTGGTGGAGTTTCCCGGGGCTGGTCACTGGCTGCACACTGATGATCCAGAACGGTTCGCGCGGGTGATCCGCGAATTCGTTGCGAGTACTAACTTCGATCTGTGACTACTTCGCACGGTCCGCTGACCGGTGTCCGGGTGATCGACCTCGCGTCGGTGGTGATGGGCCCATACGCCGCCCAACTTCTCGGCGACATGGGCGCGGACGTGATCAAAGTGGAGCCGCCCAGTGGGGACCTGACCCGGATCACGCGGCCACAGCGCAATCCCGGCATGGGCGCGCTTGCGTTGAACGTCAACCGGAACAAGCGCGGGATCGTGCTCGACCTGAAGACACCGGCCGGCCAGGAGGCGCTGCTCAAACTGGTTTCCGGAACGGACATCCTGCTCACCAACATGCGGCCGGGGGCGCTCAAGCGGCTGGGACTGGACTACGAACGGCTTTCCGCGGCCAATCCCAAGCTCATCTACTGCAACGCGCAGGGGTTCCGTACCGACTCGCCACAGGCCGGACTGGCCGCGTACGACGAGATCGTGCAGGCATCGTCCGGTTTGGTCGACCTGATGCGCCGGGCGACCGGCACACCCGACTATGTCCCGTCGATCCTCGCCGACAAGGTCAGCGCGCTGACGATCACGTACTCCGTGCTGGCCGCCTTGGTGCATCAACGCGCGACTGGGCAAGGCCAGCAGGTCGAGGTGCCGATGACCGACACATTGCTGGCGTTCACCATGATCGAGCACCTCAGCGGCCAGACGTTCGAGCCGCCGGTCGGGCCGACCGGGTTCAACCGTGCGATGGCCAAGCCGCATCGGGCTGTGCGGACAAAGGACGGTTGGGCGTGCATCCTGCCGTACACCGACAAGAACATCGCCCAGTTCTTCCTCGCGGTCGACGAACCCGCACTCGCGGCAGACGAACGTTTCCAGGACCACGAGCAGCGGGCCAGGAACTATTCGCAGCTCTACGCACTCGTCGAAGAGTTCGCTGTACGGCATACAACGGCTGAGTGGCAAGAGATCTGCGAGGCGCGCAGCATTCCGTTCGCGCCGGTGCTCGAGCTGGATCAGGCGGCCGACGATCCCTACTTCGAGCCACTGATCAAACGGGCGGTTCACCCGACCGAGGGACCGTACCGGCAGATCGGGTTTCCGGTCCGGTTTTCGGCCACGCCCGCGACCATTCGTGAACATTGCCCGACGCTCGGCCAACACACCGAGGAAGTCTTGACGGAACTTGGTTTGAACCACCCGGAAAGAGGGTAGCGCCGGGGCCGATTGATCAGCAGAGTGAGGCACAGCTCGACAAGTCCACAAAGGAGTCAGACGTGCCGAACCTGCTCAAGCGCGCCACAGTACTCACCGTCAGTGCGATCACCGCGATCACACTCGGCACCGGAACGGCCCACGCGGCATTAACCCCGTCGCAACTGGCCGCGGTGACGGACGACTATTCCTTCTCGAAATCGCTGTCACAGTTCAGCTCGATCCGCAACGGCCGCCCATACGCCGACCAACTCGACTGGTCGTCGGACGCATGTTCATGGTCGCCGGACAAGCCACTGGGCTTCGACTTCGTGCCAGCCTGCCACCGGCACGACTTCGGCTACCGCAACAACAAGCGCCAAGGCCGCTGGAACGCCGACAAGAAGCTCAGGGTCGACGACAAGTTCAAGGCCGACATGTACGGCATCTGTGGCGGCAACGTGATCTGCAAGGGAACGGCCAACCTGTACTACTCCGCCGTCCGCAAGTGGGGCACCTGATCAAGACTCGTGAGTGGTTATCCGCGTTCTAACGCGGATAACCACTCACGAGGTCCTTTCAAGAAGGGCGAACAGGTTCTCCCAGTGGCGCTTCTCGCCTGCCTCGTGGTACATCGGCGTGTCCGCCATGGTCCAGCCGTGCGGCGAGCCTTCGTAAATCTCCGACCGGTAGGTCACGCCTGCTTCGTCCAGCGCTGCTTCAAGCACCTTGACTTGATCCGCGGTCATCGAATGATCCTGGTCGGCATGCGCGAAGTACGCCTCGCCGGTGATGTTCCCAACGCTGAGGTGCGGGCTGTCGGCTTCGTCCGTCGCCAGGCGTCCACCGTGGAACGAAGCCACAGCTTTGATCCGGGACGGGAAAGCCTCGATCGCGCGCAGCGCGTTCGTGCCGCCCATGCAGTACCCGACGACGACCACTGGCTCAGCGGAAACTCCTGGCTGCGCGGCGAAGAAGTCCAAGTAGGACTCCGTGTCCCTGGCAAGTGCCGCTGCGTCCAACTGCTGGATGAACGGCATGATTTTGCCGAACAACGCGCCGCGCTGGTCCGGGTCCTGCAGTGCCGACAGGTCGAACTGCGGGCAGGGTCCGCCTCGGTACAGGATGTTCGGCGCCAGCACCGCGTAGCCCTGCGCCGCGATGCGGTCGGCCATTTCGAACAACCTTGGTCGCAGGCCGAAGGCGTCTTCGAAGAACAGCACTCCCGGACGCGGCCCGCCTTCCGGTACCACCAGGTAGGAATCGGCGATTCCGTCCTTTGTGGGCACATCGACCATCATGCGAGAACTCCTGTCGCCAGAACCACTCGCGACATTACTCCTCATCCTCATCCGGCGACGGTCCACCGCCGCGGATGGAGAACAGCACGTTTTCCAGTTCTTCCGGTTTGACCAGAACTTCGCGTGCCTTCGAGCCTTCCGACGGGCCGACAACGCCCCGGCTTTCCAGCAAGTCCATCAGCCGCCCGGCTTTCGCGAACCCGACGCGCAGCTTTCGCTGCAGCATCGACGTCGAGCCGAACTGCGATGTCACGATCAGCTCGGTCGCCTGCAGCAGCACGTCGAGGTCGTCGCCGATGTCGGCGTCGATCTCCTTCTTCTGGCCGCCGCCGGCGGTTGTCACGCCTTCGGTGTACTCCGGCTGCGCCTGGTCCTTGGTGAACGCGACGATCGCCTGGATTTCCTCGTCGCTGACGTACGCGCCCTGAACGCGGATCGGTTTCGACGCCCCCATGGGCAAGTACAGGCCGTCGCCCATGCCGATCAGCTTCTCGGCGCCCGGCTGGTCGAGGATGACTCGCGAGTCGATCAGCGACGACGTGGCGAACGCCAGCCGCGACGGCACGTTCGTCTTGATCAGACCGGTCACCACGTCCACCGACGGCCGCTGGGTCGCGAGCACCAAGTGGATGCCCGCGGCACGGGCCTTCTGGGTGATCCGGACGATCGCGTCTTCCACGTCCCGGGGCGCGGTCATCATCAGGTCCGCGAGCTCGTCAACGATCGCCAGGATGTACGGGTACGGCCGGTATTCACGCTCGCTGCCGGGCGGCGCGGTGATCTCGCCGGACTTCACCTTCTTGTTGAAGTCGTCGATATGCCGGACCCGGTTGACCTGCATGTCCTGGTAGCGCTGCTCCATCTCCTCGACGAGCCACGCCAGCGCGGCCGCTGCCTTCTTCGGCTGCGTGATGATCGGCGTGATCAGGTGCGGGATGCCTTCGTACGGCGTCAGCTCGACCATCTTCGGGTCGACGAGGACCATCCGCACCTCGTCCGGGGTCGCCCTGGCCAGCAGCGACACCAGCAGCGAGTTGACGAAGCTGGACTTACCCGAACCGGTCGATCCCGCGCACAGCAGGTGCGGCATCTTGGCGAGGTTCGTGGTGACCATGTTGCCTTCGATGTCCTTGCCGAGGCCGACGACCATCGGATGCGGGTCGTTCACCGCGACCGGCGAGCGCAGGATGTCGCCGAGGCGGACCATCTCGCGGTCGTTGTTGGGCACCTCGATACCCACCGCCGACTTCCCGGGGATCGGCGCGAGCAGCAGGATGTTGTCGGTGGCCACGGCGTACGCGATGTTCTTGGTCAGCGCGGTGATCTTCTCGACCTTCACGCCAGGGCCGAGCTCGACCTCGTAGCGGGTCACGGTCGGGCCCCTGGTGAAGCCGGTGACCTGCGCGTCCACGTTGAACTGCTCGAGAACGCCGCTGATCGCCTCGATGATCATGTCGTTGGCGCGGCTGCGGCTCTTGGGCACGTCGCCCTCGGTCAGCAGGGTCGGCGGCGGCAGCTCGTAGTCGCCTTCCACGACCCTGGTCGCGGCCATCGGAAGCTTTTCCTGGACAGCCTGCTTCTTCGGCTTCGGCTCACGCGGCGGCTTGGGCGGCGGCGCGGGCTCCTCGACGGGCATGGCCGCCGCGGGTTCCTCCACCGCGGGCTCGTCGACCATCGAGGCCTGGCGGCGCCGGGACGGGCGGCGAAGCTTGACCTCGGCGGGTTCGGCCTGCTCCTCTTCCTCGGCGACATCGTCCGGGTCACGGCCGAGCTCACGCAGCCGGTTCGGGATCTCCTTGATAGGCGTGCCGGTGAAAAGCAGGATGCCGTACGCCAGGGCCAGGATGAGCAGCGGCAGCGCTACCCACGCTGTGACACCTGCGGCGATCAGGCCACCGGAGAGGTACCCGAGCCAGCCGCCGCCGAACATCTGCTCCGCGTTCGTCTCACCGCCGTTGAGCAGGTGCAACATGCCGAGCAAGGCGAACGTCATCAGCAGGGAGCCGATCACGAGCCGCGCTCTGGCGTCCGGCTTGGGTTCGGTGCGCATCAACGTGACACCGATGACGATGAGGACCAGCGGCAGCGCCACCGCGCCAGCGCCGATGACTGAGCGGACACCGATCTCGACGTACCGGCCAACCGGACCGGCGGCGCGCCACCACACCGCGGCCCCGATGATCACGGCCATCGCGATGTAGAAGAACGCGACGCCGTCGCGCCGATGCGCGGGTTCGACGTTCTTGGTCTTGCCAAGGGTGCGCACGAGCCCGCCAACGCCCTTCGCCAGCAGGTTCCAGGTGCCCTTGACGGCCTTACCAGCGGTTGCTTTGGATTTCCTGGCTGGGGCAGCCTTTTTCGCCACCGCGGCGGGCTTCTTACGTGCGGTGGTTCGCTTGGCGGTGGTGGACCGGCTCGTCGCCATGCGTCCCACGGTAGTCGCCCTCGCCTCTCTGGTCCCAAATGTCACACGCCAGCCCAGGTCACACGGCCATGACCCGGGCATGCCATGCTCCGCACCATGGTTGCGCTGTACCGGGACGGACACGAGCCGACACGCCGCGCGGACGGCGAGGCATCCGCGCCACCGATCTGGCGGGCGATGCTGGAGATCGACCGGGCCGTCGTCGCTGGGGTCGGCAAGCTCGAAGTGACCGGTTCCGTACCCCGTGAGCTGCGAAATGGCCCGCTCGTGATGGCCGCGAACCACATCGGCGTGTTCGACGCGCTGGTGTTGATGAAGGCGTGCTACTCGATCGGCATCGCGCCAAGGTTCATGCTCGCGGGTGGCCTGCTCGACACGCCCGTGCTCGGCTGGGCGCTGCGTGAGGCGGGACATCTGCGGGTCGAGCGGGGAAAGTCGACCGTGCTCGAGTCCTTCGCGACTGCCGTGGAGTCGATCAAGTCCTCTGGGGTGCCGCTGCTGGTGTACCCGGAAGGCCGGATCACGCACGACCCCGGGATGTGGCCGGAGCGCGGCAAGACCGGTGTGGCCCGGATCGCACTGGCCGCGAACGCGCCGGTGATCCCGATCTCGCAGTGGGGCGCGCACGAGGCTGCGTACTGGGGCACGGAGACCGTGACCGGCTGGGACGACGTCAAGCCGGTACTCACGTCATTCCTGCGGGCCCTGCGTCAGCGACCGAAGTTCAAGGTCCATTTCGGCAACCCGGTGGACCTTTCGGACCTGTCGGCGACCAAACCCGGTGACGCCGTGCGCGCCCACAAGCGGATCATGCAGGCGATCACGGACAACTTGGTGCCACTGCGCCCGGACGAGCCGGACCTACCGAAGTTCCACGACCCAACCCGCCCAACGGACACCGTTTCCCCATGGCGAACCTCGTGAGTGGTTAGCAGGGTTAGAACACGCATAACCACTCACGACCCACACGCTGGGAAAACGCCGTGACCAGAAGGCCGGGCGGGCTGCACACTCCGCAGCGTGACCCATAACCGCGCACGAGGTACGGCCCTTGTCCTGGCGGCATCGTTGTTCTCGGCCAGTTCTGGCCCGTTGGCCAAGCAGGCGATGGCCGCTGGGCTGACGCCGCATCAGGTGGTCAGTGTCCGGATCAGCCTGGCGGCCATCCTGTTGACCGTCGGGCTCGCGATCTTCCGGCCGAGCCTGTTGCGGGTCAGGGCCGCCGACTGGCGGGTTCTCCTCGGGTTCGGCCTGTTCGGCGTCGCCGGGGTGCAGGCGATGTACTTCATCGCGGTGTCACGGCTGCCGGTCGGCATCGCGATGCTGCTCGAATTCACGGCGCCGGTCCTTGTCGCCCTGTGGGTGAGGTTCGTCAGGGGCACGCACCTGCCAGCGAAAGCGTGGGCCGGGACCGCGCTTGCCTTGCTGGGGCTGGCAATGGTCGCGCAGGTCTGGGAAGGCCTGCGGCTGGACGTGGTCGGGCTGCTCGCGGGAATCGGTGCCGCCCTGTGCGCCGCGTGCTACTTCCTGATCGGTGAACACGGCCTCACCACGAGACATCCACTGACGATGGCGACCTACGGCATGATCGTCGGCGCCGTGGCCGTTGCCGCTGTGCTCACGCCACTCTGGACGCTACCAGGCGAAACACTTGCCAAGGCGACACCGACTGGTCCTGTGTGGACAGTTCTGATCGAGATCGCGGTGTTCAGCACGGTCATCGCGTACATCCTCGGCATGAGCGCGCTGCGGCACCTACCGTCCAATGTGGTCAGCGTGCTGTCGTTGGCCGAACCGGTGATCGCGGCCGCGGCCGCGTGGGCGTTGCTGAACGAGCGGCTGACTGTGATCCAGATCATCGGCGGTTTGACGCTGCTCGCGGGAGCCTTTCTGGTCCAGCGTGCGTCTCAACCCTCAGTGGGACCGCAACTCCATCCAAAGACCGATGACATGGAGCCGGTCGCTCCACGAAGCTGAACACCACTGGGGGTAGGGCCCGGCCGGTCAAACCCGGTCGGGCCCTCGAAAACTACACCGGAATAACAGTAGGCACGATCATCGGACGCCTGCGGTACTTCTCGGCAACCCAACGGCCGACAACGCGGCGCACGATCTGGGCGATCCGGTGGGTGTCGGTGATGCCCTCGGCCTCGGTGCGCGACAACTCCATCTCCACAAGAGCGACGACCTCGTCCAACGCCTTGGGGTCGTCGGAAAAGCCACGTCCCGAGATCGTCGGCGGCGCCACAGCACGGCCGCTGCTGGCCTCCACGGCGACCGTGATCGAGATGAAGCCGCCCTCGCCAAGGATCAACCGGTCCGACAACGTCGATTCGCCGACGTCACCCACGGACAAACCGTCCACGTACACATGTCCGACCTCGACCCGGCCGGTGATCCGCGCGATGCCGTCGACCAGGTCCACGACCACGCCGTCCTCAGCGAGAACCACCTGCTCCTCGGGAACGCCTGTGGCCACGGCCAAAGCGGCATTGGCCCGTAGGTGCCGCCACTCGCCATGCACCGGCATCACGTTGGACGGCCGAACAGCGTTGTACAGGAACAACAATTCGCCCGCGGACGCATGCCCGGACACGTGCACCTTCGCATTTCCTTGGTGCACAACGTGTGCGCCAAGCCGTGCGAGGCCGTTGACCACGCCGAAGACCGCGGTTTCGTTGCCAGGAATGAGAGAACTCGCCAGCACGACCGTGTCGCCGGGACGGATGGAGATCTGCCGGTGCTCGCCGCGGGCCATCCTGGACAGCGCCGACAGCGGTTCGCCCTGGCTGCCGGTCGAGACGAAGAGCACCTCGTTCTCCGGCAGGTCCATCGCCTCGTGCAGGTCGATGATCAGGTTCTCCGGCATGGTCAGCAGACCGAGCTCGGAGGCGATGCCCATATTGCGGACCATCGAGCGGCCGACGAACGCGACCCGCCTGCCACTGTTCACCGCGATGTCCAGCACCTGCTGAACGCGGTGCACATGGCTGGCGAAACACGCCACGATCACCCGCTGGGTGGCCCGCGAGATCACGTTGTCCAGCACCGGCCCGATCTCACGCTCTGGCGTGACAAAGCCGGGGACCTCGGCGTTCGTCGAGTCCACAAGGAACAGGTCCACGCCCTCGTCACCGAGCTGCGCGAAGCCGCCGAGGTCAGTCAAGCGACCGTCCAACGGCAACTGGTCGAGCTTGATGTCACCGGTGTGCAGCACGAGCCCGGCAGGCGTGCGGATGGCGACGGCCAAAGCGTCCGGAATGGAGTGATTGACCGCGAAGAACTCCAGGTCGAACGGGCCCGCTGACCGCCGTTCACGCTCGGTCACCTCGACGAGCACCGGGTCCTGCCGGTGTTCCTTGCACTTCGCGGCGAGCAGCGCGAGGGTGAACCTCGAACCGATCACCGGCACGTCCGCACGCAGTCTGAGCAGGAACGGCACCGCGCCGATGTGGTCTTCGTGCCCGTGCGTGAGCACGATGCCGTCGATGTCGTCCAACCGGTCCTCGATGGCACGGAAGTCCGGCAGGATCAGGTCGACGCCCGGCTGCTGGTCCTCGGGGAACAGCACGCCACAGTCGACGATCAGCAGTCTGCCGTCGTACTCGAAGACGGTCATATTGCGGCCGACCTCGCCGATTCCGCCGAGAGCGACCACGCGGAGCCCGCCCTCGGCCAGCCGCGGCGGGAGGTTCTGCGAGGTTTCGATCACCTACTAACCGTCTCAGATGACGATCGCACGGTGTCAGGCAGTCCGAGTGAGACACCGGCCACGGTCAGATCGGCGGCGATGGCGGCGGTCTGCTCCTCGGTCGCGGGCAGGATCGGCAGCCGCGTGTCGCCCACGTCCAAGCCACGCAACCGCAGCGCTGCCTTGACGAACGCGAGGCCGAGACCAGGACCGGTGCGGCCCATCGCGCGGTTCACCGGCAGCAGGCTGCGGTTGACCTCAAGCGCCTTGGTCACGTCGCCGCTTTCGTAGGCGTCGACGAGCTGCAAGAGGCGGTCGGCGGCGACGTGTCCGATGACACTGACGAAACCGACCGCGCCGACCGACAGCCACGGCAGGTTCAGCACGTCATCGCCCGAGTAGTACGCCAGGTCCGTGTTCGCGATCACGTCGCAGCCCGCGTTCAGGTCGCCCTTGGCGTCCTTCACCGCGAGGATGCGCGGGTGCTCGGCCAGGCGGAACAGCGTGTCGGTCTGGATCGGGGTGACCGCGCGCGGCGGGATGTCGTAGAGCATCACTTGCAGGTCCGTCGCGTCGGCAATCGCGGTGAAGTGCGCGATCAGACCGTCCTGCGACGGGCGCGAGTAGTACGGCGTGACGGCCAGCAGGCCGTGTACGCCCGCAGCGGCCAGCTTCTTGGTCACGTGCACGCTGTGCGCGGTGTCGTACGTGCTGCCGCCGCTGACGATGGTGGCGCGGTCGCCGACGGCCTCGACGACGGCACGCACGAGGTCGGCCTTCTCGTCGTCGGTCGTGGTCGGCGCCTCGCCGGTGGTGCCGTTGAGCACCAGACCGTCGTTGCCGAGGTCGACGAGGTGAGTCGCGAGCTCTTGGGCCTTGGCCAGATCAAGCGCGCCACTCGCGTCGAACGGGGTGACCATGGCGGTCAGAACACGACCGAACGGCCGACCTGCAGCGGCCGAAGGACATCTCGTCATACCGCTGAAGGTACCCCGTCCACCTGCACGGATACCCCGCGCCGTCCCCGTCGCGAAAATTCCACGGTAGTCGGCTGTCCGTGCTTTAAAAGCTTCGTTTCGTGCCCTTGATCTCCGCCACAGCGACCTCGTCGCCGGAGAACTCGACGCGGGCTTGCTCACGGCCGAACGCGTGCAACATGAGCTCGCCGACAGCGCCGGAAATGCTCACCGCGTTCGGGCCACGCTTGCCCACGATGGTCTCGCCGTCAGGCCGCTTGAGCAGCACGCCGACCACACTGCGGTGGTACGCGCGGCGGGCGGCGAACCGCAACGTGCGCCACAGCGCCTCATCGCGGGCAGCGTTCTCGGGCCGCGGCTCCCAACCCGGGACGGCCCGGCGCACATCCTCGTGGTGGATGAAGTACTCGGCTCCGTTCGCCAGGTCGTTGAGCACGCCGAGGCTGAGCGGCGACCAACGCGGCGGGCCCGTGCGGACCAAGTCGACCAGCTCGGCCCACGGCTTCGCGGCGAACTCGTCCTGCACGCGCTGGGTCCGCGCGGCCAGAGCGGGCAGCATGATGCCGCCTGCCGCGTCCGGCCTGCGGTCGCGAAGCACCAGGTGAGCGGCGAGATCCTTGGTCTGCCAGCCGTCACACAGGGTCGGCGCGTCCGGCCCGACCTCCTCGAACAGGATGCTCAGCCGGTCACGTTCATCGCTTGCGAGACCCATGACCTCACGTTACTCAAGATGTCTCGTCCGGGACGATCGAGCCCGTCATGGCGCTGTTGTCCGCGGGCCACGCGATGCAGTAAATCGACCGCTGCGGGGCCTTTTCCGCCTCCCACGCCTGCTTGGACGGGATGACGGCCATCACATTCATCGCCTTGTTCTTCAGGACCTCGTTGGAGTTGTAGAACATCGAGCACGAGCTCTCGGCATACCGATCGAGCGCGTTGTCGGCCGGATAGGCCGCCGCTGGCGTGTTCTTCTCCTTTTCGGCGATCTTCATGAGCGTCTTGTACTCCATGAAGACCTCGGCTTGGTGCTCTTCCTTCGCGCAGTCGACCACGGCGTCGTACTGGACCTTGTCCGCCGGCCGCGCGTCCAGGCAACTTTTACCCCGGTTGAAGTACACGTCGAACACCGGGATGTTGCCGCCGACGCCGTAGGTCAGGGTCGGCTGGAGTTCCCCGCCACTTGCCGCGGCCGTTCCGAAGAGGTCACGGCCGAACCAACCCGCGGCCAACATGGCCGCGGCCAGCACGACGACCAGGCCGATCGCCAAAGCTCTGCGGCCCTTAGGCGGCTTGCTCGTCTGGGTGCTGGTGGGCTGTTGCGTCCAGACCGGCGCGGTCGGGCCGGTGTTCATCGCGACCTGCGTCGCCTGCCCGAGCAAGGCACGGACCTGCGGCGCGGTCGGCCTGCCGTCGGGGTTCGAGTTCAGCAGTCCCATGATCAACGAAGCCAGCGGGCCACGGCACCGGGTCAGGTACGCGACCTCGTTCATGATCGCCTGGATCGACGCGGCCGTCGTCGTGCGCTCGTAGGCGCCGTACCCCTCGACCGCGAAGAACAGCGTCGCGCCAAGGCCCCAAAGATCCGATGCTGGAACGGCTTCGTGCCCCTGCAGGCGCTCGGGCGACATGTACGTCGGCGAGCCGATCAGGGTGCCGCTGGTGGTCAGCCGTGGGTCGTCGGTCGACTGCGCGATGCCGAAGTCCGTCAGCTTCACGCGGCCGTTCGCGTCGATCATCACGTTGCTGGGCTTGACATCCCGGTGCACGACCCCAGCGCGGTGCGCAGCCTCCAACGCGGACACGAGCTGTTGGGCGATCTGCGCGGTGTACGCCTCGCTCAACGCGCCGCGCTGCCGCACGATGTCCGCCAACGTGGGCGCCTCGATCAGCTCCATCACGATGAACGTGTTGCCGTGCTCCTGCACCACGTCGTACACCGTGACGATCGCGGGATCGTTCAGCCTGCCCGCGATGCGTGCCTCACGCAGCACGCGTTCCTCGTAGATGTGCCGTTCCTGCGGGTCGATCCCGTCGGGCAGGTGCAGTTCCTTGATCGCGACCCGTCGCCCGATCGTCCGATCTTCGGCCAGCCAGACGATGCCCATGCCACCACGGCCGATCTCATGGACGATCTGGTAGCGGCCGCTGACAATCCTCTGCGTGAACTCCTGGGACACGCGGGCACTCTAACTCCCGCCCCGCCGATCCCCGTCAGGCTGCTCAAGGTTGCACCTTTAGAGTGCTTCCCGTTGGTCAATTTCCCTTGACCGAGCCGGTCATCCGGGTGCGATCCTCCTTGGACACCACGCATAGAGCCTTGCGGCGCCTGAGGTCCTCCCACGCGGTCTTGGTGGGAATCAGCGTCCACAGCTTGAGCTTGTCCTTGCCAGCAAGGCCATCGAACTGGGACTTGCACTCGGCCTCGGCCTCCTTGACCATGCTCTGCTCGCCCGGGTAGTCGCCGGAGTCGCGGTTGAGCTGGAACTGACCGAAGATCTCGGTGTCGTGCTCGACTGTGCAGTCGAACTTGGGCTCGTTGAGGTCGAGGCCGATGAAACACGTGCCCGGCTCGCCGGACATGACCACCTGCAGGTTGGTGATCTCGCCGTCCTCGCCGTAGGTCTTGGTCGTCGCGGCCCTGTTCCCGCCCGCGGTGGCAGGCGGCGGAGTGCTCTTGGCGCTGGTGCTGCTCTCGCTGGTGGGATTCTCACTTGGCTGCTGCCCAGACGTCTGCGGACCAGCGGCTTCCTGCTTCTGCTTGCTCTCAAAGACGCCGGAAAACACGAGGACCGCGCCGAGCGCGACGATCAGCACCACCGCGACGACCGCGATCACGGCGCCACGCTTGTTCTTGGGCATCGGCTTGGTCGTCGGCACCGGACCTTGTTGCACGCCAGCGGTTGCGTGCTGCCTCGCTTGGTCGATCAGGTACCGGACCTGGCCACCGTTCAGCCGTGTCCGCGGGTCGGGGTCCAACAGGCCCATGATCAGGTTTGCCAGTGGCCCGTGCGCGCGGCGAAGCTGGACGCGCTCGTTCATGATCGCCTGGATCGCCGCGGGCGTGCTCGGACGTTCATACGCGCCATAGCCTTCGACCGCGAAGAACAACGTGGCACCCAACGCCCACAGATCGGAGGCTGGCGAAGCCTCTTGGCCGAGCAGGCGTTCCGGCGATATGTAGGTCGGCGACCCGATCAGCGTGCCGCTCGAGGTCAGCTTCGGGTCCTCAATGGACTGTGCGATGCCGAAGTCGGTCAGTTTCACGCGCCCGTTCGCGTCCAGCATCACGTTGCTGGGCTTGACATCCCGGTGCACGATGTTCGCCCGATGAGCGGCCTCCAACGCGGACAGCAGCTGCTCGGCGATGCTCAGGACCTGGTCGACCGGGATCGGGCCGTGCTGCGCGACCACGTCGGAAAGGTTCTTGGCGTCGATGAGTTCCATCACCAGGAACGTGCTTCCGTGCTCGCGCACCACATCATGCACAGTCACGATCGCCGGGTCGTTCAACCGACCGGCGGTCCGTGCCTCGCGCATGACACGTTCCTCGAACACTTGCCGTTCTTGAGGCGCGATGTTGTGTGGCAGCAGCAATTCCTTGATCGCCACGCGCCTGCCGATGGTCAGGTCCTCGGCCAGCCACACCACGCCCATCCCGCCACGCCCGAGTTCCTCGAGCACACGGTAACGGCCTGCCCCCAGATGGTCCCCTCGATCCACGCCGGACACCTTACGGGAGCCCTCCGACAGAAAGGCTCCCGAAAGGGCGGCTAGGCGTGCACTTCGCGCAACTCGGCCACCGCCCGGTCCAAAGTGCGCCTAGGCGTGCACCTCGTGACCAGCCTCGCGCAGCGCCGCCACCGCCCGATCCAAATCAGTCCCCTTGACCAGGATGTGATCGGTGTCGAACGTGGACATCGCGTACAGCGAAACCCCGGCCGCGGCCAGGGATCCCGCCAGCGAAGCCATGATCCCGGTGAGCGTGAACTCCAACGGCCCACGCACGGTCAGCAGCCGCCAGCCCTCGTCCACCTTCTCGGCAGCAGGCGAGATGCCCGCCAGCGACACCACCGAGAGTTCGTCCGGGGTGCTCGTGATCGACACCAGACCGTCCGAAGTAGGCAGTGACGGCACGGGGGAACCCGACGGCAGCTTGGCGATCGAGTACTCGCCGGGCCGCACGTCGACGGTCAGCCGCTTCATCCCTCGGTGACCAGCGGGCTGTGGGCAACCTCGGTGCCGTCCGGCAGCGCGGAGATGGTGAAGTCGCTGAACACGTTCTCGGCGGCCTTCTGCAACTGGCGCAGGCATTCCACGGCCAGCGCACGGATCTCGACGTCCGCGGCCTCGCTCGCGCGCATCGCGATGAAGTGCCGCCAGGCGCGGTAGTTGCCGGTCACGACGATCCGCGTCTCGGTGGCGTTCGGCAGCACCGCGCGAGCGGCCTGGCGGGCCTGCTTGCGGCGCAGGGTCGCACTCGGCTCGTCGGCGAACTTCTTCTCAAGACCCGCCAGCAACTCCGTGTACGCCTCGACCGCCGCGTCGGCGGCCGCGATGAACTTGGCGTGCAGCTCGGGGTCGTTGGCGATCACGTCCGGCTCGACCATCGCGGCGTCGCGCTCGGGCACGTACCGCTGGGACAGCTGCGAGTACGAGAAGTGGCGGTGCCGGATCAGCTCGTGGGTCAGCGACCGGGAGATGCCGGAGATGTAGAAGCTCACTGAACCGTGCTCGAGCACCGAGAGGTGGCCGACTTCCAGGATGTGCCGCAGATATCCGGCGTTGGTCGCGGTGGCCGGGTTGGGCTTCTTCCACGACTGGTAGCAGGCACGGCCCGCGAACTCGGCGAGCGCCTGCCCGCCGTCGCTGTCGGTCGACCAGGGCACGTCCGCCGGTGGGATGAACTCGGTCTTGGCGATCAGCTGCACCTTGGGGGCGACGGTCTCGGTCATGGCGGTGAGCCTAACCGTCCGGGTCCGACACGCCCACAACCGACGCGTGATGTCACGGTGACATCACTCATCCTTGCGATGACGTCACGAGTGATGTCATAGTGACGTCATGGATCTCACGCCGTATATCGACTCGCTGCGGGAGGACCTCGCCACCACCGCCTCAGCCGGGGACGAGCAGACCCGGCGGGCGGCGGCCGTGTTGTCCGCCGCACTGGAACCAGCGATGCGTCTCGCGTTCATGAACGCGCTGGCCGACGTCGCCGCCGAGGTGACATCGGCCCTCGATGACCATGTGGTCGAGGTGAAACTGGCCGGTCGCGACGTCCAGGTGGTCGTCACGCCGACCCGGCGCGCCGCCGACCCGGAACCCGAGCAGCCCTTGCCGCCACCCGGCGACAACAGCGCGGAGAACATCAGCCGGATGACCCTGCGGATGTTCGAGCAGATCAAGAGCCAGGCCGAACAGGCCGCCGCGGCACAGGGTGTGTCGCTGAACACGTTCGTGTCGCAGGCCGTGCAGGGCGCGTTGCGCCGCAAGTGGTCCGGGCACCAGCACCGTCATGACGACGAAGACCGTGGCGGCCCGTCGTCGCGGGTGCACGGATGGACTGAGGGCCAATGACCGAGGAGAAGGTGCACAACTTCGAGGCCGACGGGCCACAGGACATCGAGGTGCGGATCAAGTCGGGCGCGGTGGACGTGCTGTTGACCGACGAACCGGGCATCAGCGTGCGCGTCCGGCCCCGGCCGGACAGCGGAAACCCGCTCTCCGAAGGGCTTTCCCAGCTGTGGGGCCTGCTCTCCCAGTTCGAGGCGGTGCCGTCACCCGAAGACGCGGCCTCTCAGGCCGTCGTCGAGTACTCGGACAACCGGATCGTCGTGCGCGCACCGGACCGGATGCGCTATGTCCCTCTCGGGATAACCGTGCGGGCGCCGTCCGGCTCGAATGTGGATATCCGCAGCCACTCCGGCGATGTGCTGGTGACCGGCGCGGCCGGACGGCTGTCGGTGTGCACGGGTTCTGGCGAGATCAAGGCGGACCGGGCGGACGGCGCGGCGACCGTGATCACGGGGACGGGTGCGGTCCGGCTTGGCCCGATGCTTGGCGGCCTGCAGGCCCGCACAGGCAGCGGGGACGTCGAGGTTTCGTCGGTCGGCGGGTCCAGCGCGGCTCTGATCACCGGCAGCGGTGACGTGTGGCTCGGGGCTGTGGCCAGTGACGTCACAGCAAGAACCGGGACCGGCGATCTGACCGTGGCCGACGCGGCGTCCGGGAAGATCGACCTGAACACCGGCTCCGGCGAGATCCGCGTCGGCGTGCGGCAGGGCACGCTGGCCGAGGTCGACCTGCAGTCCAGCACGGGCCAGGCGCTCAGCGAGCTCATGCTGAAGGACTCACCGCCGGAAGGCGAGGTGAAGCTGCGCGTCCATGGCCGAACCCGCTCCGGCTCGGCAGTGGTAAGCGCAGCCCTCGACGGCTAAAAGACCTCGTGAGTGGTTGTCCGGGTTAGAACACGAATAACCACTCACGAGGGTTTGCCTGCTACTTCACCAGTTTGGTCAGTGGCGCGGCGATGTCTCCCTTTTTGCCAACGGCCACACCGGACAGTCCGAGCCACTCGGCCATCAGCTTGAGCTCGGCGGACAGTTCGAGCAGCACCCGTGCTTTGTCCACACCGGCCTGGGCGAAAGCTCCGTGCACCCGCAGCAGCCCTGCCGCCCGATCGGCCTTGAGGTCAACGCGCGCAACGAGTTCACCGTCCAGCAGAAACGGGAACACGTAATACCCGTACTCCCGCTTGGGTTCCGGTACGTAAATCTCGATGCGGTACCGGAACCCGAAAATCCGTTCCGTGCGATCCCGTTCCCAGATCAGCGGATCGAACGGGCACAGCAACGCGCGGCCTTTGACCTGGCGCGGAGTTTTGGCGTCCGCGTGCATGAACGCCTTACGCTTCCAGCCATTGACCTCGACGGGAACAAGAACGCCGTCCTCGACGAGCGAGAGCACCGCCTGACGGTTGGCATCCGGCCCTAGCCGGTAGTAATCCCGCAGTTCCGGCTCGGTCGCCACTCCCAAAGCCCTCGCGGATCGCTCGACCAGTTGCCGAGCCGCTTCCTCCGGCGCAACCTGCTGGTTGAGGATCTCCGGCGGCACGACCCGCTCGGTCAGGTCATAGAGACGCTCGAAGCTACGTCGCGACCCGGTCGTGAGTTCCCCGACGCCGAACAGGTACTCACAGATGTGCTTGACGTCCGAGCGTTCCCACCAGGTGCCCTTCTGCCGCTTCTCCCCCTCACCGACGATCGCTCGCTCCAGCGCGCCAGCGCCGACCGGCCCCAACTCCTTGACCGCCGCCAAGACCTCCTGGACTAGGCCCGGTGAGCGGTTGACGACCTTCTCGTAGTGCCGCCACCAGCCAGCACGTTTGCCCAGGTGCAGCAGGGGCCAGTCCTCGATCGGGATCAGGCTGGCCTCGTGCGCCCATTTCTCCACGAACAACCGAGGCTTTCGGGCGGAATGCGACCAGGCGGCATCGTCGATCAGATCCATCGGGTACGCGCCCAGCCGTGAGAACAACGGCATGTAGTGGGCGCGGACCGCGACGTTCACCGAGTCCAGCTGGATGAGCTGGACACGGCTGGTCACCCGCAGCAGATGCCGTCTCGACGGCGTCGTGGTCGGGCGTGGATCGCAGAACCCCTGTGCGGCCAGCGCCGTGCGGCGGGCGGCGGCCTCGGTCATCGTCACCATAGTGAGCGCATAGTGCCACCGGGGTCCGACAATATTGGATTGTCCTCGCTCCGCGCGGGTCCACCCCGCCCCACGCGACCGACACCGCTCAGTGCCTGCTTGCCGCCGTGGCTGGGGCGGCGTCGGGCGTGTTCCGGTGCGTAGATGACCGGCGCGACAAAGCCACGGTTTCGGTTCACTAGATTCTCTGACCATGGCTGAGGCCGCGGTACACCCCGCTGAACCCGAAGACATCGACCAGATCGCCCGGATCCAGGTGGAGACCTGGCGTGCCGCGTACACCTCACTTCTGCCCGAGGAAGTCCTCGCTGGCCTGGACCAGGCCGAGATCGCCGAGGTCTGGCAGGAGACCGTCAAGCAAGGCAACGCCACGGTCTACGTCGCCACCGAAGGCACGTGGACGGTCGGTTTCTGCGCAGCCGGGCCCGCGCCGGACACGGAGATCGCGGACGTCGACGGCAAGCTGCCTGAAGACGCCGACATGGTCGGAGTGATCGCCACGTTGCTCGTCGAGCCACGGTGGGGGCGGCGCGGTCACGGCGGCCGGTTGCTCGCGACGGCGGCAAGCGGGTTGCGTGCGATCGGTTTGTCACGCGGTGTCGTATGGGTGCCGGAAAACGACGATGTTTCCATTGCGTTCTACGAGCGTGCCGGGTGGGAACGGGACGGTATGGTTCGCACTCTTGACGCGGGCGGACGGCCATTGCGTGAGATTCGGTTGACCGGAGAACTGAACCTCCGACTGACCTGAACCGTCCTTATGACCGAGGCCCGCCCACCGGTGGCTCCGATACCCTGACAGACAGGGGAATCACACAGGCAAGGGGATAAGGACTTGGTCATCAGCCTGCTGCTCGCGGCCGGTGTCGCGTTCAGTTCTGCGCTGATTCCCCTGGTCAGTACGGAAGTTTTCGTCCTCGCGCTGATCGCGCAGGAGCCGAATATCCCGTGCCTCGCGCTTGGTGCGGTCGTCGCGGTCGCGCAGGTGCTCGGCAAGTTGCTGTACTACTTGGCCGCACGTGGATCGTTGCGCTTACCAACCTTTATGCACCGTAAGGACAAACCGCTCACCGAGCGTCGAATTCGTTGGCAACAACGGACAAAACGGGTGCGTGGTTGGTTGCATTGGCTGACCGAGAAGTGTCACAAGCATCCACATTGGATGACTGGGACATATGGCGTAAGCGCGGTAGTCGGTCTGCCACCGTTCATGGCGACGAGTGTGCTGGCCGGTATGGCGAAAATGCCGATGTCCACCTTTGTCGTGGCCGGATTCGCCGGCCGCTGCCTGCGGTTCACCGTGCTGGCGATGTCCCCCGCGCTGATCACCGGATGGCTGCTCTGATCTCGGCGAGCCGCTGAATCCCTTCGGCCAGCGCGTGTTCCGGCGCGCCACCGAACGTCAACCGGACGTACGAGCCGGACGGTTCCGCCGCAAACCAAGGCCTACCAGGGAAAACCACGACGTCACGGGCCGCTGCCGCCGCCGTGAACGCCATATCGTCGACACCGTCGGGCAATTCGGCCCAGACGTGCAAACCGCCACTGGGCTTGGCAACGCGAAAATCCGGCAGATATGAGTGCAGTGCGCTCAGCAAAGCGTCGCGACGGGACCGCAACGCGCCCTGCAACAAGCGCAAATGCCTGCGCCATACAGGCGAAGTCACGAAGTCGATCGCGGTTTCCTGCAACGGACCGGACACGTACAAATCGTCGAATGAACGCGCTGTGCGCAACCGTTTTCCGGCGACACCGCGTGCACCGATCGCCGCGACCCGCAGACCCGGTGCGACCACTTTGGTCAGTGAACGGACGTACACGACATGTCCGTCCACATCCTCCGAGGTCAAGGTCGGTGGGGCGATTCCGTCGATGGTGAGACCGCGCGCCCAATCATCCTCGATGAGAAACGCCCCTGCCGCACGAATGATCGCGAACACCTCGGGCCGTCTCGCCGCGGAAAGCGTGGCGCCATGCGGGTTCGCGTGCAGTGGTTGGCTGTAGAACAGTCGCGCGCCGGTTCGTTCGAACGCCGCGGCGAGCAAATCGGGTCGTACACCGTCAGCGTCCGTTGGCACCGGAACAACGCGCAACCCGGCGTCTCGCGCGGCGGCGATAGCGCCCACGTACGTCGGTGACTCAAGGAGCACGACATCACCGCGTTCGCTCAAACCACGAAACGCGGCTGACAACGCTGGCTGCGCGCCTGAACAGACCGTCATGTCGCCAGCGCGCAGTTCGCCGCCTGCCTCGCGCGCGAACCACGCACGCAACTCCTCGCGCCCCTCAAGCGGCACACGGCCCCACGACGCAGGCCTGCGAGCCGCGCGGCTCATCGCGGCGCTGAGCGCTTCGACGGGCAGAAGCCCTGGGTCGAGGTAGCCGCTGGACAGCTGCAGGACCTCGGGCCGTGGCACCTCGATCAATCCGGCCACCAAGTCCTCACCGGGCCGTCCCGGGCCGAGGGCGACGGACTGCCAGGACAGATCCGGTTGCCGCGCAGGCGACGGATGGTCGGCGACGAAACTGCCCCGGCCTGGCCGTACCTCCACCAGACCTTCACTGGCCACGCGCTGGATGGCCTGCTGGATCGTGACCGGCGACGCCTTGTGCTTGGCCATCAAGGACCGCACGGACGGCAGGCGATCGCCGGGCCGACCACTGCGGACGATCGATTTCAGATCCTCGATAACGCGGAGCGCTGCGTTATCCTCATTCATGAGAGTAGAGAGTAACGTTATCGCGCCAGCTGGGGTAACACTCGGCGCGCTGGGGGTGCTGGGATTCAGCTTCTCTCTGCCAGCCACGCGGCTGGCCGTGACCGGCGGACTCGACCCGTGGTTCGTCGCATTCGGTCGCGCGGCCGTCGCGGGCATGCTCGCGATCGCCTATCTCGCGTTCGTCCGTGCGCCGCTGCCGACCCGCGACCAAGTCCGGCGCCTGTTGATCGTCGCGCTGGGCATCGTGGTCGGATTTCCGCTGTTCACGTCCTTGGCGTTGGCCACGCAAACGTCTGCGCACGGCGCCGTGGTGATCGCCGGGTTGCCGATGTCGACAGCAGTCTGGGCCGTCGTGCGCGCCGGTGAACGGCCGCGACCTGCGTTCTGGCTGGCCAGCGGCGTGGGATTTCTCGCCGTGTTGGCATTTATCGCCACCACAGGCGGTATTTCCGGCGGTTTTGGGATCGCCGACGTCTTTTTGCTGATCGGTGTCGCGCTGTGCGGATTGGGTTACGCGGAAGGTGGCGCGCTGGCCCGTGATCTCGGCGGCGCCAGGACCGTGTGCTGGGCACTGGTCGTGTCGTTGCCGATGACCGTGCCGATTTCACTGGTCACGATGAATTTCTCCAGCGCGAGCGGCACGGCGTGGTTTGGTTTCGCCTATGTGGCAGTGATTTCCATGTTCTTGGGATTCTTCGCGTGGTACGCCGGATTGGCCCGTGGCGGGGTGGCGAAGGTCGGCCAGGTTCAGCTCGCACAGCCGGTTCTGACGCTGGTCTGGTCCGCGTTTCTGCTGGCTGAGCCGGTCGGCTGGACCACGATCATTGCCGCGATTGTGGTCCTGACCTGCGTAATCTGGACCCAGCGGAGTAGGTCGACGGACTTGATAACGAAACGGTAACGAACAGGCCTCGTTTGAACGACCCCGGCCAACGCGTTCGTATCCCCCCATGAGCAAGGAAAAACCCCGACCCAAGCTTTCCGCCCCACAACCCCAGGCACTACCCCTTCGTGGCAGTCCCGCCGAGCTGCTTCAGCGTCCTCGCCTGGCCAAAATCCGGAACGAGGTGAGAAATCGATGGCCCGATACTCAGGGCGTCACCGAATCTCCCGCCGAACCAAGATCGCGACCCTAGGACTGGGTCTCGCGTTGGCAGTCGGTGGGATCGCGGTCTGGACGACCGCCGGTGACCCAGGGCAGGCCAGAGCAGATCTCGCGGACAAGTCCTTCTTCGTGGACATCACCACCGTTCAGCCGAACGTGGACCTGCCGGAACAGCAGAACGACGCGTCGACCGGCACATTCACGGTGGACTGCGGAAAGAACGAGAACGAGCACTTCAACCCCGACAATTTCATCGCGCAGCCCGGTGTCCGCAACGGCGCCCAGCACCTGCACGACTACGTCGGGAACCTGACCACCAACGCCGACTCGAACAACCAGAGCCTCCAGGCCGGTGGCACCACCTGCAAGAACGGTGACAAGTCCGCGTACTTCTGGCCGGTCATCCGGATCGAAGACGAAGAAGACGTCGCCGAGAACGAGCAGCAACAGCAACAGCAACAAGGCCAGGACAACGCCGGTCAGCAGCAGGGTCAGGAAAACGCTGGCCAGCAGAAGCAGGGCCAGAACAACGACGCTGGTCAGAACAACAACCAGCAGGACAACGACAACGCTGACCAGCAGCAGCAAGATCAGCAGCAGAGCCGCAACCGCAACGGCGGCAACCAGAACGCCGACCAGGACCGCGACGGCAACCAGCGCAACAACCTGGTGCAGCAGGGCAGCCTGCGGGCGGCCCAGAACCAGGGCCGCGACAACGACCAGCAGGGCGACGGGCGCCAGGGTGACCGGAACAACCGGAACCAGAACAACGGCGACAACAACGACCAGCGGGGTCAGAACAACAACCAGCAGAACAACAACGACCAGCAGGGCAACGAGGAAGAGGCGCCCGAGCTGGACGAACCGAACGCCGAGAACGAGCTGGCCGGTAACGACGGCGAAATCCAGCGTCCCGCCGACGTCGACTTGCAGTTCCGCGGCAGCCCTGTCGGTGAGGTCGTCGCGATGCCGAAGTTCCTGCGCATCCTCTACGGCGACGCGAAGGTCTCGACCAACGGCACGAAGAACGCACGGGATTCTTGGACCTGCGCCGGTTTCGAGGACCGGGTCCTGATCAACAAGTACCCGATCTGCCCGAACGGCGCTCCGGTGAAGCGGATCCACGACTTCCCCAGCTGCTGGGACGGCGAGAACATCGATTCCGAGAACCACCGGGATCACATCATCTACCCGCAGGAAAACGGGCAGTGCAAGAACGGGTTCAAGGCGGTCCCGCAGCTGCGGATCACCCTGACCTACAACATTCCCCAGGAGGTTCAGGAACAGGGCCGGTACAAAGTGGACTCCTTCCCCGAGGAGGAGCACAACCCCTTCTCCGACCACGACGACTTCGCCAACGTCATGTCCAACCAGATCATGAACAGGCTCGTCGACTGCGTCAACGAAGGCCGGACCTGTAACGAGTAGCAGCTTCACAGCCGTGAGTGCCGCATCCGCGCGGCACTCACGGCCTTGCCGGGGTTTACCCGCCGATACAAAAACCCTTTGATAAACCGAAAAATGAAACAACGAGGTGAGTAGTCGATGGCCCGCACAACTGGGCGACACCGCATCTCCCGCCGAACGAAGATCGCAACCGGAGCCTTAGGCCTCGCGATCGCAGTCGGTGGCCTAGTCGTGGTTACGACTACCGGCAATGACCCGGACGCAAGCGCGGCACTGGCCGACAAGTCGCAGTTCGTGGACATCACGAAGGTCAAGCAGAACGTCAATCCCCCCAAGCAGCAGGGGAACGCGTCGCGCGGCACCTTCACAGTGAACTGTGGCCGCAACGAGAACGGCCACTTCAACGCCGACAACTTCATCGCACAGCCCGGCATCAAGATGGGTGCCGAGCACCTGCACGACTACGTCGGAAACCTGACCGCGAACGCGGACTCGAACAACAAGAGCCTCGCCAAGAGCGGCACCACCTGTAAGAACGGTGACAAGTCCGCTTACTTCTGGCCGGTCGTCCGCATCCCGAGCGCGGACAAGGCATCGCAGAAGAACGGCACGAAGGACTCGGACGGCAACTGGCAGCGTTACCAGCAGGACCAGCAGGACGCCGCTGTCGAGAAGCGCGAACCCCGCGTGGACTGCAAGGACGTCGCCAGCGAACTGCCCGAGGAAATCCCCGACTCGGCCAACCAGGTGATCGAGAAGGAGATCGACAACCTGGACAAGCAGAAGGAAGCTGCCGAGAAGAAGCTCGAGACGGCCAAGAACATCGACCAGGAGGTCGTCGGCCCGCTGACCGAGCAGCGCAAGCAGTCGCTTGACAAGATCACCCAGGCGCTGATGCAGCCGGGCAAGCAGCCCAAGGACTTCGGCCAGCTCGCCCCGTGTGGCATCAAGCAGCCGAACAACGGTGGCGTGACGGACAACGGCGACGAGAACAACGAGGTCAACACCGAGGGCAAGCAGGAGCACAAGCACTCGAAGCCCGGCGACAAGAACCTCGAGATCGGTATCAACAACGGCACCATCCAGCGGCCGGTCAAGGTCGACCTGACCTTCCGTGGCAGCCCGAACGCCAAGGTCAAGGCGATGCCGAAGTTCATGCGGATCCTGACCGGTGACGCCAAGGTGTCGACCAACGGCCCGAAGAACGCCCGCAAGGTGTGGACCTGCTCCGGGTTCGAGAACAAGGTCCTGATGGACAAGTACCCGATCTGCCCGGAGGGTTCGCAGGTCATGCGGATCCACGACTTCCCGAGCTGCTGGGACGGCAAGAACATCGACTCGGCCAACCACCGTGACCACGTGATCCACCGTGAGGCCAACGGCACCTGCAAGAAGGGCTTCACCGCGATCCCCGAGCTGCGGATCAGCCTGACCTACGACATCCCGAGGGACGTCCAGCTCAAGGGTGGCTACTCGCTCGACTCCTTCACGCAGGAGAAGAACAACCCGGCGTCGGACCACAACGACTTCGCCAACGTGATGTCGGAGAAGATCATGCTGCGCCTGGTCAAGTGCATCAACTCGGGCAAGAACTGCCGCGAGTGAACGAGTAAGCGCTGGATATCCCTCGTGAGTGGTTAGTCGCGTTCTAACGCGACTAACCACTCACGAGGGTTTTTTGCTGTTATGCCAGGGCGAAACGGACCGCTTCGGGCTCGTCGCGCTGCAGCGGAACCGCGAACACGGCGGTCGCCCGTTCGCCGTCACGTTCGGCGGACAGCAGCACAATCGCCACGGCAGCCATCACCGCCTGCCAAGGCAGAAAGACCGCTCCCGCCAGCACCAGCGACCTGACGATCGCCCGCATGCCGACGGGCGCGAACTTGTCGGAAAGACAGCCGCACGAGGAGTCAGGCGCGGCGACTCGTGCCCACATCAGATATCCGAACAGGCCGAGAAACCAGGCCGCGACAGCCCACTTTCCCGCGGGTACGGGAAGGCTGATCGCCAGTCCTATCTCGACAACGCCGATGATACGAAACGCTGTCTTTGTACGGTGTTTGCCGACCAGCTTGCCGAGCGCGGATCTCTTCGAGCCGCCACGCAACTTGAAGACGGCCGCCCATAACAGCACGGCTGCAACGAGAACCTCCATCACGCCGCCGCAGCGTAGACGGTCGCGATGTCGACGTCGTTGGTATCCGGCCGCCACGCGCCGATCACCTGAGCGTGCTTGCCGACCTGCAGCAACGACAGGTCGCTGATCGCCGGAGTGCCGTTGTAGACAGCGGCCGTCGTACCAGCGACTACGTGCCCGACGATGCGGTGACCGTGGTGATCGAGATGCAGCACGTTCCGGTTGATCGCCACAATGTGCGTCCGCAGGTTGACGATGTTGAGCCAGATCGAGTCCGCGGCCAGGACGCCGTCGGGCATCCTGGCGCCGCGCGCGTAGAGGCCGTCGCCGAGTTTGGCGTCGTCGAGCGTGGTGTTGCGCAGCTTCCAGATGCTGGTGCCGCTGGTGATCTGGATGCGGTGGAACGTCTTGTCCGATCCGGTGACCATCAGAATGGTGCCCTGAATGCCGGTGATCCGTCCTTCAGCGAAGTCCGGATCGACGGCGTCCGGGTCTAGCCTCAACTGCTCGGCGAACGCCGTTTCCGGTGCCAGCGAACCAAACGCGGTCGCACCCGTGAGCACGGCGGCGGTAAGGAACTTCCTCCGTGATTCCATTCTGGACACCTCCTCAGCTTCGAATCGTGACCGGGATGATCCCCGCGGACAAGTTGCCGAGCCGGGTGAACGCGGCCGGCGTGAAGTCGATCAGCCGGTCGGTCGCGCATTTGCCGCTACAGCAGCGTTGTTCGCCGCACCACAAGTCGGTCTGCGGCCCGCAGTCCCGCACGGTAACGCCGATTTCGGTTGTGCCACACAGATGTTTGACGAAGAACTGATGACCACAGGTGCGGCGTAACACGTCGTTGCCACAGCGGTCAGGACGCGTGATGTCGAAGCATGCGTCCGAAGTGTTCGGCCATGCACAGTGCAGGCTAGCTGACCTGCAGGTGCCGCATGCGCCGCCACCGGCCGAATCACACGGGCCGAACGCCGGTCCACAACAGAACCAAGATGCTTCGGCCGTCGTCGGAGCCATGACTTCCATGGACTTTCGCTCCCTTCGAGGCTCCCAGTAGAACGCGCAGGTTCTTCCTCTTCGGTTGCAAAAGGGCAAGACCGCATCGCGAGCCCGGCCGAGCTCGCGGCGCTCTCGTCTGGCCCTCATCGCACGATCGTTGACAGGGTGGAACTTTCGCGCGAACAGACGGGAGTTGGTGATGTTCTGACAAAATGCACGGTACATCGCGCCAACGGATCCCACAGTCGCCCGTACGGCGCAGTACCGCTACTCCCGTCGGGCGAGCGTGACCCGGTTGAGCAGCGCGGAGACCACCAAAACCGCGCCAAGCGCCAGCAGTTGGTACTGGCTTCCCCGCGAATCCTCGAACGCGAGCAGGATCCCAGCGTTGAGCCAGACCACGAACAGCGAAGCAATGAGCACGCCGCCAACGCGGCCGATCCCGCCGGTAATCGCCGTGCCGCCAAGGATCGCGATGGTGATCGCGGGCAAAGCCATGCCGTTGCCGACAGTTCCGGCATCCGGGCGTGCGGAAGCGAACTGTGCCACCGTTATCACCGCGACCACGGCCGAGAGCATCCCGGAAAGTACATAGGCACGGAATCTAATGCTCACAACGGGAAGACCGGCGAACTTGGCCGCGGCCTCATTCGTGCCGACCGCGTAGAGACGCCTGCCATAGTTGGTCCGGTTGGCCAGCAACCAAGCCAGCACGGCGCACGGCAGCAGGAACGTGAACACCTGCAACGGAACCTGGCCAACTGTGCTGGTGAGCGAATGCAGGTCCTGGATCGGCTGCGTGGAGATCGGCGCATTGTTGTTGCTGACCAAGGCCAACGAGGTAAAGGCGTAGTACGTCGCCAAAGTCGCGATAAGGGCGGGAACACCAAGCCACGCGACCAGGAAACCGTTCACAGCCCCAAGAACCGCGCCAGCCACGAGCGCGCCGGCGATCGCGAGCCACACCGGCCAGTGCCAAAAGCCGACCATGAACCCGAACATCATGCCAACCAGGCTGACCATCGCCCCGACCGACAGGTCGATCCCACCACGCCCGGACACAATCACCAACAGCTCAGCCAAGCCAAGCAAGCACAGCGGAACAAAAGATTCCAAAGAGGACAGGAGATAGTCCGCATCGTACGGCGCCACCAAGTAGCCGTTCGCGCCAAGCACGCTCATCCAGACCACGAGAATGACGAGCAACGCGAACAGAAGCAGGACGCGGTCGGTAATCAGCCGTTTCACAGGCGCCGCCTCCTTCGCTCCCGAATCAAATCCGCGCCCACAGCCAGCAGAATGAACACCCCGATGAACAGAGCCGTCAGCTCACTGCGCCAGCCGAGCAATGTGACCGCGCTCGTGACCGTGCCGACCAGCAACGCCCCAAGGACCGTGCCCAGAACGGATCCGCGGCCACCGAGGATGCTCGTCCCGCCGATCACCACAGCCGCGATCACCTGAAGTTCCAAGCCTGTTCCGGCGCTTTGGCCAACGAGCCCGCCGCCACCGATGACACAGCAGGCCGCCAGTCCAACGAGGACACCCGTGATCGTGTACACGCCAACCAAGCGCCTGGTCACCCGGATCCCAGCCAGCCGGGCGGCGGGCGCGTTGCCGCCTATCGCATAGAGGTGACGGCCGGTTGGCGCGTGTCGCATGTAGAACCACATGCCTGCGGCGAGCAGGATCGCCAAGAGCCAGGCGTGCGGGATGCCGAAGCTTCGTCCTTCGGCGCCGCCGCCGAGGAATTCCAGGATTGCTGGGACTCCCGCGACTTCCTTGCCGTCGAAGATCTGGAGTGCGACGAACCGGAAGATGTTCAATGTGCCGAAGGTGATGATGATCGCGTGCACTCGGCCGTATGCGACAAGGACGCCGTTGATCGCACCGAGAACTCCGCCTACTCCCAGGCCAAGAAGTATCGCTGGAACAAGCGCCAGCTCGGTATCCCGCAACATTTGCGCGACGACGACCATCACGACTGCAAGCGCGCTGCCAACCGACACATCAATCCCGGCGGTGACGATGACCGCGGTCATGCCGACACCGATGATGGTCACCGGAGCGACCGTGGCCAGGATGTTCTGGAGGTTGGCGGCTGCGAAGAAGGTGTCGGTGCCGAACCCGAGCGCCAGCCACAGCACCGCGAGTACGGCGATGAGGACGACCTCTTGCCCCTCGGTCTTGGTCACTCGTCACCCGCCGCTGCCGCGAGCACGTCCGCCTGCGCCGCCCCTCGGTCAAAGCGCGCGGTGATCCGGCCGCCCCGGACAACCAGGATCTTTTCCGCGAGGCTCATCACTTCCGGCAAGTCCGACGACACGAGAAGGACGGCCGTACCCTGCCCGACGATGTCCCTGACCAGGCCGTGGATCTCCTCCTTGGCACCGACATCGACACCCTGAGTCGGTTCCTCCAGCACGAGGACCTCCGGGCGTTCGACCAATTGCCGTGCCAGGACGACCTTCTGCTGGTTCCCGCCGGAGAGCGTTGCGATGAGGGCGTTCGGGCCTGGGGTCTTGATCTGCATGCGTTCGATGAACTCGATGGCCGTGCGGCGTTCCTGCTTACGTTTCAGCCACAGGCCTTTCAACGATGCGATGGAGATGTTGAAGCCGACGGTCTTGGTGGCGAACACACCCTGACGCGACCGATCGCCTGGGAGCATCGCCGTCTGTCCTGTTCGGACTGTACCGGAGTCAGCGGGTTCGACGCCGTAGATCGCGCGGGCAATCGAGCCTGTGCCTGAGCCAACCAAGCCGAACAGGGAGACGATCTCCCCTGGCCGGACTTCGAGGCTCACGTTCGTGAACCTGTTGCGACGGTTCAGGTCCTCCACTCTCAGGACCGGCTCGCCTTGGGGCGCGCCGGCTTCGGCTGTGGTGCCGTTGATGGCGTGACCAACCATTAGTTCGGCGATCTGGCGTACGGTCAGATCTTTCGTCGGCTCACTCGCGACGACCTTGCCGTCTCGCAGAACCGTTACGCGGTCGGTGATCTGCGCGAGCTCATCGAGGCGATGGCTGACGTAGATGATGCCGACTCCCCGGTCCTTCAGGGTTCTGATGGCTGTGAAAAGGGTTTCGATCTCCCGGTCGGTCAGGATGGCGGACGGCTCGTCAAGAATGAGAATCCGGGCCTCGTGGGCAAGCGCCTTAGCGACAGAAACAAGCTGTTGCTCGGCGACAGAAAGATCCGCGACGCGCTGCCCGGCGAGTTTCTCGCTGAGCCCAAGGCTGGTCAGCAGCTCTGTGGCCCGCCGCTGTTGCTCACGCCAGTCGACCAGGTAATTCCTCCTCAACTCTCGCCCGACGAAAACGTTCTCAGCCACCGTCAACTCGCCGAAAAGCTGCGGATCCTGATACACGGTGGCGATCCCGGCCCTGAGCGCCTTGACCGTATCTCCCAACGCCTCGCCATTGAGCGAAGCCGTGCCCTCGTCGGCTTTCTCCGCCCCGGACACGATCTTGATCAGCGTGGACTTGCCAGCACCATTGGCGCCGACAAGTCCGTGCACCTCACCGGGCCGCACCTCGAAATCCACACCTTGCAACGCATAGACGCCGCCATAGTGCTTGCGGATTCCGGTAAGCGTGAGCAGCGCGTCAGTAGTCGTAGTCACCGACGTTGTCCTTGGTGAGCTTCAACGGATCACCCAGCAACAACATCTTGTTCTCGAACTTCACCGCAGGCAGCTTGGCCGACACGTTGTTCGAAGCCTGTATCGCTTCGCCACGTTTGACCTTCGCACCGGCCCATGCGGTCAGATAGCCCAACTGCTCGACGTCCCACAGGATCGAGGTCGAAGACGACCCGTCCTGCAAGTAAGGCTTCATCGAATTCGGCGTGCCCACACCAACCGTGAAGACCTTCCCGAGCTTGCCCGCCTCACGCACGGCCTTCGCAACACCCGGCGCCGACGTCGTGCACTGGCCGATCAGGCCGGTCAGGTCCGGATGCGCGTTCAGCAGGTCCTTCGCCATGGACACGCCCTTTGCTTCGTCCTCACCGGCGTAAACCGTGTCGACGAGGGTGGCGTTCGGGTACTTCTCGGCCGCGTAGCGCTTCTGCACTCCGATCCACGTGTTGAGGTTCGCGGCCGTCTGGCCACAAGAGACGATCGCGTACTTGCCTTTGCCGCCCATCGGCGCCATCAGCGAGTCGATGACCGAGTGCGCGATCCCGTCGGCCGTCGCCTGGTTGACGAACAACTCCCGCACGGAATTCGGCGCGTCGGTGTCGGACGTCAGCACCTTGATGCCCTTGCTCGCGGCGTCGGCGAGGATCGGGACGACGGAGTCGGGGTCGTTCGGCGCCACCACCAGCACGTCGACCTTCTGCTGGATGAGCGACTTGAGAATCTCGGTCTGCGCACCGGGGTCGGCGGTCGTGCCGCCCTTGTAGATCCAGTCGATGCCGAGCTCCTGCGCGGCCTTCTGCCCGCCGGTGTTCATCGCCTCGAAGTACGGGATACCCTGCAACTTCGGGACGAAGGCGACCTTGATCCGCGGTTGGCCGCCAGCCGGGGGCTGTTCCTTCTTGCTGCACCCGGTGATGATCAAACAGAGGCTCAGTAACACAGCGAAACCAGCACGCATGGCCGCTCCCCGTTGAGACGTTTCAATCACCCACAGGCCGAACTTAGCCCCGCCTCACATCTCGTTCAAGCCCCGGCCACTCCGCCACCCGCGTGTCCACCTTTCCAGCACACCGTGTCCACCATTCCAGCACAATGAGATGCACTTTCCGGCACCACGAAATCGCCAGGGGCATGATCATGGGGAATTTCATGCTGCCGCAACGGTGGACACGGTGTGTCGGAGTGGTGGACACGGCGGGGTGAAATCCACAGTGGTCATACGGGTGGAATGCGCGTGTGCCAATCCGTTGCCTGCTGGTAGGCGTCGGCGACGGCAGCAAGCAAGTCCTCTGAATGCGCGGGACCCATCAGCTGTGCCCCGACGGGCATGCCGGAAGTGCTGAAACCGCAAGGGAATGCGATCGCTGGCAAACCGGTCAGGCTGGCCGGGAACGTGTACGGCGTGAGCACCGGAATCAGCGGTACACCCTCATACTCGGAAATCCCGTGTGGCAGCTCGGTGATTGGGCTGGTGGGCAGCAGGAGCACGTCCACTGTCCCCAGCAGGTTCGCGTAGTCACGCCGGATCGCGGCCCGGACCCTGGTGGCGTGCAGGAAATCGGACGCCAGGACGGTCAATCCGGCCTCAAGGAACGCCTGAATGTCATCGGCGAACTGCGCGCCATCCGCTATCTGGGCACGGAATTCACAAGCGGCCTCGGCAAACACGAGCACGCTCGCGGCAGCCTGGGTGATCGGCAGCGAAGGCAACGTGACCTCGATGATCTGCGCGCCCAATGACCGCAGGGTTTCCGCGACAGCTACCTCATAAGGAGTCGCGATATCGGCAAGCCCAACCCGAACCTGCCGAAGGTCGACCACGGGCGCAGCAAGCGAACCAGGTTCACCGGCCAGCACCCGCAGCAGCAACAGGCAGTCCCGCGCGCTACGAGCCATCGGGCCAACAGCATCGAAAGAAGGCGCCAAGGTCATCACGCCATTACGCGGGATGAGGCCATGAGTCGGACGAATGGCCGAAGTCCCGCAAAACGCCGACGGCAACCGCAGCGAACCGCCCGTATCCGTGCCCAAAGCCATCGGCACCTGCCGGGCGGCCAAAGCAGCAGCCGAACCACCGGAAGACCCCGACACCATCCGAGTCAGATCCCACGGGTTACGCACCCCAGGCGTGGACACGCCATAAGCGATCTCATGCGTCGCCGTCTTGCCCACCAAGATCCCGCCAGCGGACCGGACCCGGCTCACCACAGTCGCATCCCACGCGGGCATCCGTCCCGCGAAAACCCGGCTGCCATACTCCGTGGCCACATTCGTGGTGTCGAACAAATCCTTGGCCGCAAACGGAATCCCGTGCAACACACCCGTCGGCTGGCCAGCCAAGTCGGCCTGGCTCCGAGCAGCCTCCGAAGTCAGCCGCACGAACGCACTCACCACAGGCTCGGTGCGATCGATGCGCGCCAGACAGGACTCCAACAACTCCCTCGGCGAGAGCTGGCCGCCCGCGATCGCCAGCGCAGCCTCCACCACGCCCAGTTCACAAGGCGAGGTCACGTCAGAAGAAACCACAGGCTCGAAACGCACAGGGATCGAAGACCGAGGGCTGTCCGGGGCCGAGTCGATGCCTTCAGCCTCTGCGATCGCGTCCACGGACGCGGTGACGAACGGCATCGCCCACTCTAACCCGGCCTGTCGCTCCATCCATCAACTTTACTGGGCGGACAGCTCCAGAGCTTTACGCATCGCTTCGCGGGCACGACGGCGATCACCGGCGATGTCGTAGCCGTGGGCGAGGCGGAACCACGTACGCCAATCTTCCGGCGCAGCCTCAACTTCAGCCTTACGCTCGTCAAACCAAGCATCCGCGGCCGCGCGGTCAATCCGGCCGGAAGGCATGCGGGGCAACGAAGAAGTATCCGGCAACAAGCCCTCGGCGGCCAGGCGTTGGCCGAGGCGCTCGGTTTGCAGGCCGAAGCGAATCGTCGCGACGGCCACCCACGCGCCTACGATGGGCAGCAGTAAAACACCGATACCGAGGCCGATGCCGACCCCGGTTCCGGTTTCCAGCAACGCGATCGCCCGCCCGGTCATCAGCACGAAGTACACCACCAGCACTGCTGTCAGCAGCAGCGCTGTTGTCCGGGCGGACAGTTTCACAGGTCCATCAGCTTGTCGAGGCCGACGAGCAGGCCGGGACGGTCGACGATCGACCGCACCGCGAGCACCACGCCGGGCATGAACGAGTTGCGGTCCGTCGAGTCGTGCCGAATGGTCAGGGTCTCCCCTGGCCCACCGAACAGGACTTCCTGGTGCGCGATCAGTCCCGAGAGGCGCACTGCGTGCACACGCACGTCGTCGACCAACGCGCCGCGGGCACCGTCTGGGTCGTGCGTGGTCGCATCCGGCGCCAAGCCGAGGCCTGCGGCGGCGCGCGCGGCGCCGATCAGGCGGGCTGTGTGTGCGGCCGTTCCCGATGGTGCGTCGGCCTTACGCGGGTGGTGCAGCTCGATGATCTCGACCGACTCGTAGTACTTCGCCGCCATCTCCGCGAAACGCATCGACAACACCGCGCCGATCGCGAAGTTCGGGGCGATGAGCACGCCGACTTCCGGTGCGGCCGCGAGCCATTCGGAAACGGTGTCCAGCCGCGCAGCAGAGAAGCCCGAAGTGCCCACGACACAATGGATTCCGTGCTCCACCGCGTACTTGACGTTGTCCATGACCACGTCGGGGTGGGTGAAGTCGACGACCACCTGGGCGCCGTCCAGCTTAGAGATGTCGTCGCCGACGTCGATCTTGGCGACAACCTCCATGCCCTCCGCCGCGTCAACGGCACGGCAGACCTCGGCACCCATCCGCCCTTGCGCGCCGAGCACGCCAACGCGGATCGTCATTTCATCACCTCGTGAACCTCGACGGGCACATCGTCGACGTGATCGTACGGGCCGACTACTGCCGCGGCGATCGGCCGGGACAGCAACTCCTTGGCAAGCAAGGCGATATCCTCGCCGGTCACCGCGTCGATCCGGTCGAGCGTCTCGCCGACGGTCAGGTAGTCACCGTACGTCAGCTCGCCCTTGCCGATCCTCGACATCCGGGAACTGGTGTCCTCCAAGCCAAGCACGAGCCCGCCGCGCAGTTGTCCTTTGCCACGCGCGACTTCCGCGTCGCTCAGGCCTTCACGCGCGACCTGCGCGAGCACATCGCGGATCACCGAGGCCGTTTCGCCAAGCCGGTCCGGTTGCACGCCCGCGTAAACCGAGAGATGCCCAGTGTCCGAATAGGACGCGATCGACGAGTAGACCTGGTACGCCAGGCCACGCTTCTCGCGGACTTCCTGGAACAGCCGGGAACTCATCCCGCCGCCCAGCGCCGCGTTCAGCACGCCCAACGTGAACCGACGGTCGTCGTGCCGGTCCAACGCGCGCACGCCGAGCATGAGGTGCGTCTGTTCCGTGTCCTCCGTGTGGAGAACCAGGCGCGGAGCACCAGCGATGCGAGCACGGCCCTTACGCGGAGCAACGGGAGCAACGTCGCCAACCAAGCGCGCCTTGAGTGCCTTACGCACCAAGCGAAGTACGTCAGCGTGCTTGATGTTGCCAGCGACCGCGAAGACCATCTTGGGCAGCGTGTAGCGGCGCTTGTAGAAGTTGTACAGCGCGTTGCGGCTCAGTTCGGTGATGGACTTCTCCGAGCCGAGGACTGGACGGCCGAGCGTGTGATCCGGCAACAGCGCGGCGCAGAACGCGTCGTGCAGCAGGTCTTCCGGGTCGTCGTCACGCATCGCGATCTCTTCGAGCACGACGCTGCGCTCGGTTTCCATGTCCTTCTCCGTGCACAACGCCTCGAAGACCACGTCACACACCAGGTCCACCGCCAGCGGCAGGTCCTCGTCGAGGACGTGCGCGTAGTAGCAGGTGTGTTCCTTGGCGGTGAACGCGTTCAGCTCGCCGCCGACCGCGTCGATCTCCTCGGCGATCTGCATCGCGGTGCGCCGCGAGGTGCTCTTGAAGAGCAGGTGCTCGAGGTAGTGCGCGGAACCCGCGACGTTCGGCTGCTCGTCGCGGGACCCGACACCGACCCACATACCGACCGAGGCCGATCGCACGCCGGGAACGTGCTCGGTCACCACCCGCAGTCCGCCTGGCAGCAAGGTCCGGCGGACCTCACCGGCTTCCGTGCGCTCAAGCGTGCGGGTGGTGCCGGGCTTTTGCAGAAAGCCGCGGGCAGCGCCCGCGGCTTGTGAACTGCGAACCGTCACGTGGTCGCGGGCTCCTCTGCCGATGCCTTCTCGTCGGTGGCCGCGGCCTCGTCGGCCTTCTTCTCGGCGTCTTCCTCCTTGACCAGCACCAGGCTGATCTTGCCGCGCGAGTCGATGTCGGCGATCTCGACGCGAAGCTTGTCGCCGACCTTGACGACGTCCTCGACCTTGCCGATCCGCTTGCCGTTGCCCAGCTTGGAGATGTGCACCAAGCCGTCCTTGCCCGGCAGCAGGGACACGAACGCGCCGAAGGCGGCGGTCTTGACGACCGTGCCGAGGAAGCGCTCGCCGACCTTCGGCAGCTGCGGGTTGGCGATGGCGTTGATCTTGGAGATCGCCGCCTCGGCCGACGGGCCGTCCGCCGCACCGACGTAGATCGTGCCGTCATCCTCGATCGAGATGTCGGCGCCGGTCTCCTCGGTGATCGAGTTGATCATCTTGCCCTTCGGGCCGATGACCTCGCCGATCTTGTCGACCGGGATCTTCACGCTGGTCACGCGCGGCGCGAACGGGCTCATCTCGTCCGGCTTGTCGATCGCCTCGGCGATCACCTCGAGAATCGTCAGCCGGGCGTCGTACGCCTGGGCCAGCGCCTTGGCGAGCACCTCCGACGGGATGCCGTCGAGCTTCGTGTCCAGCTGCAGCGCGGTCACGAAGTCCTTGGTACCGGCGACCTTGAAGTCCATGTCACCGAAGGCGTCCTCGGCACCGAGGATGTCGGTCAGCGCGACATATTCAGTCTTGGGGCCGTCGCCTGTGTCGATGATGTCGGACACCAGGCCCATCGCGATACCCGCGACCGGCGCCTTGAGCGGCACACCGGCGTTGAGCATCGACAGGGTCGACGCACACACCGAGCCCATCGAGGTGGAACCGTTGGAGCCCAACGCTTCCGAGACCTGACGCAGTGCGTACGGGAACTCGTCCCGCTTGGGCAGGACCGGGACCAGCGCACGCTCGGCGAGCGCGCCGTGGCCGATCTCGCGGCGCTTGGGCGACCCGACCCGGCCGGTCTCACCGGTCGAGTAAGGCGGGAAGTTGTAGTGGTGCAGGTAGCGCTTGTGCGTCTCGGGCGACAGCGAGTCGATCTGCTGCTCCATCCGCAGCATGTTCAGCGTGGTGACACCCAGGATCTGGGTCTCGCCGCGCTCGAACAGCGCCGAACCGTGCGCCCGCGGGATCACGGCGACCTCGGCGGACAGCTGACGGATGTCGGTGAGGCCACGGCCGTCGATGCGGACCTTGTCACGCAGGATCCGCTGGCGGACCAGCTTCTTGTTCAGCGAACGGAAGGCAGCGCCGAGCTCCTTCTCGCGGCCCTCGAACTCCTCGCGCTCGCCGACCATCTCAAGCACACCGGCTTTGACGTCGTCGATCGCGGCCTCGCGCTCCTTCTTGCCCGCGATGGTCAGCGCCTCGGCCAGCTTCTCGGAAGCGGCGGCCTGGACAGCCTCGTACGCGTCCGGCTGGTAGGCCGGGAAGACCGGGAACTCAGCGGTCTCCTTCGCGGCGAGACCGGCCAGCTCCTGCTGCGCGACGCACAGCGAGCGGATGAACGGCTTCGCGGCCTCGAGGCCCTCGGCCACGACCTGCTCGGTCGGCGCGGTGCCGCCCTCGCCGATCAGGTCGATCACGTTCTCGGTCGCCTCGGCCTCGACCATCATGATCGCGACGTCCTCGCCGACGATCCGGCCGGCGACGACCATGTCGAACACGGCCTTCTCCAGCTGCTCGTAGGTCGGGAACGCGACCCACTGGCCCTCAATCAGAGCAACGCGCACGCCACCGACCGGGCCGGAGAACGGCAGGCCGGCCAGCTGGGTGGAGGCAGAAGCGGCGTTGATCGCCACGACGTCGTAGAGGTCCTGCGGCGCCAGGCTCATCACCGTGACGACGACCTGGATCTCGTTGCGCAGGCCGTCGACGAACGACGGGCGCAGCGGCCGGTCGATCAACCGGCAGGCCAGGATGGCGTCGGTGGAGGGGCGGCCCTCACGGCGGAAGAACGCGCCGGGGATGCGGCCGACCGCGTACATCCGCTCTTCGACGTCGACCGTCAGCGGGAAGAAGTCGAAGTGCTCCTTCGGGTGCTTCGACGCGGTGGTCGCCGACAGCAGCATGGTCTCCTCGTCGAGGTAGGCCACGACGCTGCCCGCGGCCTGCCGCGCGAGGCGGCCGGTCTCGAAGCGGACCGTGCGAGTGCCGTACTTGCCGTTGTCGATCACGGCAGTGGTCTCGTGGACCCCAGGTTCCTGGGAGTCAGTCATGTAGTTGTTTCTCCTCGTCTTACGGGCCCGCGGTCGGAACTTCCGCCGTCGACGCGGTGTGGACGAGGCCGGTCTTCGATCGAAGCCCCCGGGTCTCCTCTTTGCTCACCCGGAAGCCACTACCGAGGACCGGCGCAGTTACTGCCCCGTCCGCTAAGCCCTCTTGTTTCTTGTCAATGTGCGGAGGGGGAGCGGCCCCTGGCCGCTCCCCCTCCCAAGCTCACCTGCGGAGGCCGAGTCGCTGGATCAGCGACCGGTACCGCTGGATGTCCACCTTGGCCACGTAGTTGAGCAACCGGCGGCGGCGACCCACCAGCAGCAGCAAGCCGCGGCGGGAGTGGTGGTCGTGCTTGTGCTCCTGAAGGTGCCGGGTCAGGTCACTGATCCGCTTGGTCAGCAGGGCGACCTGTGCCTCGGGTGATCCGGTGTCCGAGTCGTGCAAGCCGTACTCGCCGAGGATCGTCTTCTTCTGGTCGGTGGTCAGCGCCACGCGTGTTTCTCCTTGTTCAGCTATGTGTCCCGTGAGGACGCCCGGTAACAGGGCGTTAGTCGGTACCAGCCGCCACGGACTACAGCAGGACCCAACTACGAAGGATATCAGGGCCGACGCGCACGCAGGCAACCGAGCGGGCGCCACACGCTCGGATCTCGCAGTCGACCAGGTGATGTCCATTCTACTGAATCGAGGTGGCCTGACGCTCGTGCTTATTTTCGGCATGGGGGCTAACCGGGTCGTCCGGTCACGAAGCGTGCGGCAAGCTGGGCATATGTTCACGAAACGCACAGGGGCTGAGGTGCTCTACGTGCTCGCCTGCCTGCCCATGTGCCTCGTGGGACTGGTGGCGATGCTCGCCCCGCTCGTGGTCGGCGCGGGGTTGTCCATCACGCTGATCGGTCTGCCCATCGCCGCGCTCGGTGTGCTCATCGCGCGTGGGCTCGGCAATACATATCGAGGTATGGCCCGGTCGTTGCTCGGTACGAAGGTCGCGAAGCCCGATCCCCCGGCGCCGACCAGCGGAATCATCCCGGCGGTGCTGCGTGACCCGGCGAGTTGGCGTGCGGTGCTCTACGTCGTGCTCAAGGCGCCTGTCGGGGTGGCCACGTTCGTGCTGAGCATGGCGTTTTGGGTCTATGGGCTGTTCATGCTGACCCACATCGCCTATTGGTACGTGCTCTCGGACAAGCTCGGGCTGCCGTTCGTCGACTTCAAGGTGGACACCTGGCCCAATGCTGTGTTGTTGGCCCTGGTTGGGCTGGGTCTGCTGTGGGCGGCGCCGCGCGTGACGCATGGTCTGTTGTGGCTGGACCGGATGCTGATCCGCGGGCTGCTTGGTCCGACAACGCTGTCGCAACGGGTCCGTGACCTGGAGGAAACCCGGGCTCACGCGGTTGACGACACCGCGGCTCGGTTGCGGCAGATCGAGCGTGACCTGCATGACGGCACCCAGGCACGGATGGTCGCGCTGGCGATGCACCTCGGCATGGTGAAAGAGGAGCTGAACGGCGAACCTGACCTGGCGATGACCCGCAAGCTGGTCGACCTCGCCCACACGAACGCCAAGGAAGCCTTGGTCGAAGTCCGCGATCTGGCTCGTGGAATCCACCCGGCCGCGCTGGACAAGGGGCTCGACGCTGCACTGGCCACTTTGGCGTCCCGCAGCCCGATCCCTGTGTCGTTGTCGGTGTCGCTGGATTCCCGTCCAGCCCAGGCGATCGAGATGATCGCGTACTTCTGTACGGCCGAGCTGCTCACGAACATCGCCAAGCACTCCATGGCAACCGAAGCCTCGGTGTCTGTCACTGGTCCTGGGCCCCGGATCGAGGTCGTGGACAACGGAATCGGTGGCGCGTTGGTGAAACCCGGCGCGGGATTGGCCGGTTTACGCGAACGTGTGGCCACTGTGGACGGAACTGTGGCGGTCGACAGCCCTTTGGGCGGCCCGACCAAGGTCGTGATCTCATTTCCAGCATGAGGATCGTCATCGCCGAGGACAGCGCCGTACTCAGGGACGGCCTGTCCTTGCTGCTGACCACGCGTGGCCACACGGTCGTGGCGACGGTCAGCACGGGGTTGGAACTCGAAGCCGCGGTCGCCTCGCATGTTCCGGACATTGCTGTGGTGGACGTCCGCATGCCACCGAGTTTCACCGACGAAGGCATCCGTTCGGCTTTGGCCGTCCGGAAAACGCATCCTTCGGTGGGGTTGTTGGTTTTCTCGCAACACATCGAGACCCGGTATGCGTCGGAACTGTTGGCTGGCGGGGCTCGTGGGGTTGGGTATTTGTTGAAGGACCGGGTTGCGGACGTGGGTGACTTCATGTCCGCCTGCGAGCAGATCGCGGCTGGCGGGACCGTGCTCGATCCGGAGGTTGTGACTCAGGTTCTTGGCGCGAGCAGGCGTTCCCAGGATCTTTCGGCTTTGACGGCCAGGGAACGTGAAGTTCTCGGGCTGATGGCCGAGGGCAGGACGAATGCCGCGATCGCCAAGTCCTTGTATGTCAGCGATGGCAGCGTGGAGAAGCACATCAGCAGCATCTTCGGCAAGCTCGGCCTGCCGCCGTCGGAGACCGACCACCGGCGCGTGCTGGCCGTGCTGCGTTACCTGTCGGGTTAGCATTCGTCATGCCGATGCCCGGCAGGGCGACGACAATAGACGGATGACGCGGTCGATAGCGCTCCTTTGTGCTGCTGTGCTTCAGGTTCTCGCCGGGATTGTCGGCGGCGCGGGGTTGTGGGGCGAGTCGGTTGGTGTCGTGGCCAACTCGTATCCGACGCTCCTGCTGCCCGCCGGCACCGCGTTCACCATCTGGTCGTTGATCTATGTCGGCTTCGGCGCGATGGCGATTCGCCAGGCGCTGCAACGAAATCGGGACGTGCATCGGCGGACGGGCTGGTGGTTGGTGGCCGCAGGCGTGCTGAACGCGGCCTGGATCCTGCTGTTCACCAACCGTCTGATCCTGCTGGCTCAGGTGGTCATCGTCGCCCTGCTGATCTGCCTCATCGCCGCGGCTCTCAGACTGCAGCCCGCGAACGGCTGGGCGGACCGGCTGCTGCTGCACATTCCCGTCATGATCTACCTGGGCTGGGTTGGTGTCGCGACAGTCGCCGGAGCAGCGACGACAGCTGCCGCCTTCGACGCGGCGCCGGGGAACGCCGCCGCGATCGTCCTTTTGGCACTGACCGGTATCGCCGCGGCTCTCGCGGTGTTGCGGTTGCCCGCAGTGATCGGCTTCGCCGCCGCGGTGTGCTGGGCGTTGGCGTGGATTGCCGCGAATACCCCGACGACCTGGGTACGAGTGACCGCACTCATCGCCATCGCCGTGGTCACCCTGACCGTCCTGGTCCGGGTTCAGAATGGCAGCGCGATCGCGTGGGGTTGACAGACTGTATGCCCATCGGGCTATATTGCCCATATGGCATCCATCTTTGAGGTGCTGGCCGAACCGAACCGCAGGCAGATCCTCGACCTGTTGCGTGCGGGCGAGCGGCCCGTGAACGACCTGGTGGACGAGTTGCGGCTGACCCAGCCGACGGTGTCGAAGCACCTGAAGGTGCTGCGTAGCGCCGGGCTGGTCGAGGTTCGGCAAGACGCGCAACGCAGGTGGTACCGGCTGCGCCTTGAGCCACTGACCGAACTGGACGCGTGGCTCGCGCCATACCGGCAACTGTGGTCGTCCAGTTTGGACGCACTGGAACGGCACCTTGACACCATGGAGGACTGACGTGACCGAACGTGCGACATTGAGCACGATCGACGGCAAGCCGACGCTGCGGTTCGAACGCCGCCTGCGGCACGCGCCCGCGAAGGTGTGGCGCGCCATCACCGAACCCGCCGAACTGGCGCACTGGTTCCCCGCGGCCATCGAGGCGGAACTGCGGCCGGGCGCGCCGATGCGATTCGTGTTCCCGGAAGAGGCCGTGGTTGACGGCGCCTGGGACGGCGAGGTCCTGGAGTTCGATCCGCCCAAGGTGTTCATGTTCCGGTGGAACGAGGACGTGCTGCGGTTCGAGCTGATCCCGGACGGCGATGGCTGCCGGTTGGTGTTCACGCAGACGGTCGGCGGCGGCTGGATCGGCAAGCTGGGCGCGGCCCGTACCGCGGCTGGCTGGGACCAGTGCCTTGCCGCGATGCACGCCCGGCTGAACGGAGAAACCCTGTCAGCAGAGGACTCCTGGCTGAGCCGGGCCGAACGCTACATCGACGAGTTCGGCCTCGGCGAAGGAACGGTACGCGAGACCGACGACGGCTACACGCTGCACTTCGCCCGTGACCTGGTCTGGAAGCCACCGGCCGAAGCCTGGGCATTGCTGACCGAAAACTCGCCGGTCAACCAAGAACCGCCGCTGCCCGCGACCAACGACCACGCTCCGCCCGGTCGCGTGATCGTCGCCAACGAACCGAACGTTTTGGAATACGAGTGGCTGGCCGACGGATCACCCGCAGGCACCGTCCGCTGGGAGTTCGCATCGGACCCGCAGCTCGGCGTGCGCGTCGAACTGACCCAGACCATTCCCGCAGCGCGCGCCGACACCGTCGCCGAGTCGCTGGCGACGTGGCACGTGCACCTGGAGCGCTTCTTCGCAGCTCTGCTCTCGTGAGTGGTTAGCAAGGTTCTAGCCTTGCTAACCACTCACGAGGGTTTTTCAGTGGGCCGTCGACCGGTTACGCAGGCGGCTCAACCGGTGCAACCCGCGTGGCTTCGGCTCTTCCGTCGCCTTCTGGTCGTCGACAGCGGCAGTCGTCTGCGGCTGTTGCGCCGGAACAGGATCCGTGACGGGTTCCTGCACCGGCTCCGGCTCACGCTCCACGATCTTGCGCCGCAACGGCATGATCGCGATCACCAGGCCGAGCACCGCGATACCGAGGTGCAGCCAGTTGTCCGCGACGTTCAGGTTGAGCGGGTTGCCAAGCTCGGACACCGGGTTGGTTGACGTCAGCCCGACGAGCATCAGGCCCCAGATCAACACCAGCCCGTATCCGGCGAACAGCACCCAGCCATACAGCCGCGCGGTGACCGAGGTCAACGCCAGCAGCACACCCACAAGGCCGAACAACAGGTGCACGATGTTGTGCAGTGGGTTGATCGCGAAGACGCCCCACAACATCGCGTGGCCCTGTCCGGCGAAGTCGTTCACGCCGGTGTGCGCGAATCCGATGATGCCCAGCGCGAGGAACGCCAGGCCGACGAGTCCGGCCAGCACCTGGGTGGGCTGTACGCGTGCCCGTACTGACTCAGCCATGACCAACTCCCTGGGGATATGAATGTCCCCGAAAGGATTCCCCGCAGGTCAGTCGGCAAACCTCAGCCGGTCTACCACGGTGTATTCGTATCGCCGGTCGGCGCCGAGCAGGACGATCTCCTCGATGGTCCACTGAGGACCGGAGTACGGCAGGTCGAGCACCTCGCCGTGCCCGATGGTCAGATGCGGGTGCCACGGGCGGTGCGCGTTCCACTCCAGCGCGGCGCCGAGAGCGGCGAACGACGAGTCCACTGCGGACACGCCCATCCACAGCGTCTTGCCGAAGTTGCCGGCGTCACTGAGCGAGACCGTCGGCGCCACAAGGCCTTTGGCCTGCGAGCGGACCCACGGCACGCGGGTCTCCGGATCTTCTTCGCCGTAATAGCCTAACGTGATGTGCCAGCTGTTTCGCGGTACCCAGTCGACGTTGTCGACTCCGTCGAGAACAGCGGCCAGGTGATCGAGGACCTCGGGCGGTGGGACCGCCGCGGTGAACAGCCTCACGTAAGGGCACCCGCCCTGCGCAGCACTTCGGCGAGAGCCGGGAAACGACCGTCCAGCAGCCGCGCTGCCTCGGTCAATTCCTCGACGGTCGCGGTCCGGCGCAGCATCGCGAGCGCGGCACGGTCAGCGCGGCCTGGATCGACCGGGAGCATGTCCCGGCTGACGGTGGGTTTGGAGTCACGGACGTCCTCAAGGGCCTTCTGCAGGGCTTCCTTGCGGCCGGATGCGACCTCCGGGGTGAGCACCTTGCGCTCAAGCATGATCAGCCTGGCGAGGACGGACGGGTTGCCGATCTTGGCCCGCCTGCCGCTCATCACCTGGCTGAGCATGGGTGCGCTGATCCCCAGCACGTCGGCGAGGTTCGCCTGTGAGACGTCGAACGCCACCACGAGCCGCCGGACACGGTCGCCAAGCGGCTCGCCGTACCACTGTTTCTGCAGCTCCAGGTTCCGCTGGACGATCTTCTGGTCCTCCACCTTTGCCCCTCGTCGCAGGTCGGTTCCCCTGCATCTTGCCAGGCCAGAGCCCCTGGCGAGGCGAATTGCCAGATCCCGAGCTAGTCGAGCAGCTGCCGTGCCTTGGCCACGTCGAGGTGCATCTGCTCGATCAGGGCATCCACGGTGTCGTAGCGTTCCATCGGCCGCAACCGCTCGATGAAGTCAAGTCCGACGCGCTGGCCGTAGAAATCCTCGTCGACATCGAGCACGAAGGCCTCGACGCGGCGTTCCCTGCCGGAGAAGGTCGGGTTGGTGCCGACCGACACGGCGGCCTTCATCGGCTCCCGGTTCGGGCTGCCGAGCAGCGTGAACCAGCAGGCGTAGACACCATCCGCGGGAACGGCGGTATACCTCGGCGTCGACAGGTTGGCCGTCGGGAACCCCAGTTCGTGACCACGCCGGTCCCCGCGCACCACGATGCCTTCAAGGCGGTGCGGCCGCCCGAGCGCGGCTTCGGCGGCGACCACGTCACCGGCGTCCACACAGGCCCGGATGTACGTGGAGGAGAACGTGATCTCCCCATTCGTGGCCGAGGTGAGTAACTTCGCGCCCTCGGTGGTGAACCCGAACCGGTGGCCGAGGCTGGTCAGCTGCTCGATGTCGCCCTGCGCCTTGTACCCGAACCGGAAGTTCTCGCCGACCACGACGGCCGAAGCGTGCAGCCGGTCGACCAGCACCTCGTGGACGAACTCGTCACCAGGCACCTTGGACAGCTCGGCGGTGAACGGCAGCACGCAGAACACGTCGACGCCCAGTTGCTCGACCAACTCGGCCTTGCGACGAAGCGTGGTCAGCTGGGCAGGGTGACTCCCTGGCCGGACGACCTCGGACGGATGAGGATCGAACGTGACCACCACACTGGGCACATCCCGCTGGTGAGCCAGCTCAACGGCTCGCTGGATCAGACTCTGGTGGCCCCGGTGCACACCATCGAACACGCCGATGGTGGCAACGCATCGCCCCCAGCCGCCCGGAATATGTTCCAACCCGCGCCATCGCTGCACGACCGTGAGGGTACGTGGTCCAGGGCCATTTATCCCGCAGGGGCAAGCACCACTATGGGCCGCGCCACAGAACCCTCGTCGGTAGCGAGCGCGAGCACATGCCCCTCCGGATCGAACACGCCATACGTGCCCTGCACCCCAGCAGCGGGGATCCGCTGGCCGTAACGCAACGCGGCGGTCTGCCGCTCGTCCACGTCATAGCGCTTGAACGCGGTCGCGACCGAATTGTCCAAGTCGAGCGACAACCCGGGATCCTGCTCAAGCTGCTCAAGCGTGCGTGCGACACGCAGGTCGAACGGACCGACACGCGTCCGCCGTAGCGCCGCGAGGTGCCCACCTACGCCAAGATCAGCGCCTAGGTCACGCGCTAACGCGCGGACGTAGGTGCCGGACGAGCAGTCGACCATGGCATCGATCTCGACCGCGGCGTCCTCTCGCCGAATCGACAGCACGTCGAAACGGTTGACAGTGACCGGCCGGGCCGGGATCTCGACCTGCTCGCCCTCACGAACCCGCGCGTACGCCCGTTTCCCATCGATCTTGACGGCACTGACCGAGCTCGGGACCTGCATGATGTCGCCGGTCAGCTTGGCGATCCCGGCGTGGATGGCCTCATCGGTGACGGCCGAAGCGTCCACTTCGGACAGAACCTCCCCCTCGGCGTCATCGGTGGTCGTCGCCGAGCCGAGCCGGATCGTGCCGAGGTAGACCTTGGTGTCGAGGGCGAGGTGGCCGAGCAGCTTGGTCGCCCGTTCGACCCCGAGCACGAGCACGCCGGTGGCCATCGGGTCGAGCGTGCCGGCATGGCCGACCTTGCGGGTACCGAGGATCCGGCGCACCTTGGCGACGACGTCGTGCGACGTCATTCCCGGCGCCTTGTCGACAACAACAAGGCCGGGTGGAACAGTGGAGCGTTTCGCGGACACGGTCAGAATCCTCGCATTGGCACCCCGGGATGCGATAAAGGTATGCCGTGCTTGCCGACTTGCTCGCCGAGATCGCCAGCCAGGAAGGCACGGCCGAGCCGGTCGTGCCGCTCGAGCTGTTCTTCGACGGCAACGACGATCCCGCGTCCATCGGCTGCAACTTGTCGCCACATCCAGGGGTTTCCCGGTTCGCTTCGGTGCTGGGCTCGATCCGGTCGCAGTCTTCGGTGCATGACGTGCTCGTCGGCATCGAAGAGGTCATGGGGCCGGACGAATGGCCGTTCAGCTGGCACGTGTACGTGGTCACGACGGCTTCGGCCGCGGAGGTGGCGGCGTGGGCGGCGGAGCTGCGGCCGGAGACACCGAGTACCGGATGGGACGCAGCGATCGAGGTCCCGTCTGATCACCACGTCGTGACGCTCTGGTGGGACTGACCCAGCGCAGCATCGCGATTCTCAACTCCTGATTTCACTGCCTACCGTCGCCAGATCATGGGAACGCCGGGGCTTCCGAACTATCACGGCAGGCAATTGCTGCGCGAGCTCAAGCGGCTGCGCGAGCAGGCGGACATGACGCAGGAGGAGGCGGGAACGCGACTGCACCTGACTTTGCAGAAACTCAGCCGGATCGAGAACGGGCAACTGCCCGGCTATCACGAACTACGGGCGATGCTCCGGCTCTACGGGCTGCCGCCCGAGGACTGGAACCCACGCCTCGAACTGTGGGAACTGGCGAAGAAACGAGGCTGGTGGCGCGATCTGGGCCTCAAGGACGGCAGTTACGTCTGCATGGAAAACGAGGCCGCGCGGGCGGTCGAGTTCTCGCTGGGCCTGCTGCCAGCCCTTGTGCAGACCGAGCGGTACGCGCGGGCGAGCTTGCAGCACGTCAGCGACGCCGAAGCCGCTGTCACGGTCCGGATCAGGCGTCAACGCAGGCTGTTCTCGGACGAGAAGCCGTTGGTGCTGCACGCCTTGATCCACGAACCCGCCGTGCAGCAGGGCGTCGACCGGGAACAGCTTGTTCACCTGGTCGAACGCGCCCAATTGCCCAACGTGACGTTGCAGATCGTGCCGCAGTCGGCCGGTTTGCACGGCGGGTTGGAGGGATCGATGACGCTGCTGGAATTCCCGGACCCGGACGAACCGGACATCGTGTGCACGGAGACGGTCCTCGGTCTGGCTCAGTCCCAGGACCGAGACACGGTGGTGGCGGCACGTCACCGCCTTGACCAGTTGGTCTCTCTTGCGCTGACGCCGGAGGATTCACTGGACACCATCAAGGCCCTGATCTGGTGAACCTCAGGCGCTGAGGGACACCGTGTCCCATCGGCGCTGCCTGATCCGCACGGGCACGTCCTCACCGCGTGCCTGCGCGGCGAACACCTCGGCTCTGGCGCGCAGCCACCAGACGGCTGTGCGCCAGATGCCGAGCGCCATCAACGCACCTGGCACGAGCAACGCATAGGTGTACGAGTCGGTGATGTCCAAAACGACGCCGATGCCTAGCGCGGCGACGGTTGCCGCGAGGAATCCGCCAACATTGACCACGCCGCTCGCCGTGCCCACGCGAGTCAGGGGGTTGTAGTCACGAGCGATCGTGAAACCGATGGCCGACAACGGCAACCCGAGCGCGATGACACCGAACACGACACCGAGCAGCACCGGAGGAAACGGACTGATCAACAGCACAGCCCATAGGCCGAGCCCGACGACGTGGTACCCGGCAATAAGGAACATCCGTAATTCCGGACGGCGACCGATCACCGCGCCGATGAGCGGCCCGCTCGTGATCGTCACGATCACCATCACGCCAAGCACCGAACTCGCCGCAGGCTCGGAAAGCCCATGTGCGGTAACGAGATACGGAAATCCCCACAGCAACGCCAGCACGGCAGGAAACTGCATGGTCGCGAAGTGCACCCAGAAACCCAGCCGGGTCCCCGGAGTACGCCACGTATCACGCACATTCCGAGCCACCACACGGAACTTCATCAATTCGCCGCGCGGCGCCGGGCCGTCTGGCGTGTCCTTCAAGCGGGACGCGACCAGCGCGTACCCGGCCGTCGCCAACCCGGTGATCAGGAAAGTCGTTGTCCAGCCCGCGTTGTGCAGTAGCAACGTCAACGGCACGGTCGCGGCCAAGTTGCCCAGGCCACCCAGCGCCGCGGTCACCGAAACCACCAGCGAGTACTGGCGCGCCGAGAAGTGCGCGGATGCCACGCGCAGCAGGCTGATGAACGTCATCGCGTCGCCGAAACCCAGCACCGCGCGGGCAATCAGACCAAGTGGATACGAGGTCGCGAGCGCGAACAACACCTGCCCGGCACCCATCAGCAACGCCGCCGTGACAAGCACCTTACGTGGGCCGAACCGGTCGACCAGGAGCCCTGTCGGCACCTGCATCGCCGCGTACACAAGCAGTTGCAGCACGGTGAACGTGCCGAGCGCGGCCGGTCCGACGCCGAACCGTTCCGTCGCTTCAAGACTGGCCACCGCGAGCGAACCGCGATGGAAGACCGCCGCCATGTAGACGACCACTGCCGTTCCCCAGATCACCCACGCCTTGGTGGCGGCGCGCACAAGGACTCCTTCCAGATCAATTAGATAGCCCACCTATGCTAACGAACTGCCCCCACCACAGCCCACCTTCCGGAACGCGCGCGAAGCAAAACGGCAATGAGCCTGATCACCATGAACGCGGCCAGTCCGGTCCAGATCCCGGCCAGTCCCCAGCCGAAGAACAGCGACGCCCAGATGAACGGCAGGAAGCCGACAATCGCCGCCACCAACGTGGCATTACGCATGAACGCGGCGTCGCCCGCGCCGAGCAACACGCCATCAAGCGCGAACACCACACCAGCAATCGGTTGCAGCGCCACAAAGAACCACCACGCATTCGGGATTTCAGCCAGCACGGACGCGTCCGGCGTGAACACCCTCGGCAAAACCCCGGCCAATGCGGCGAAAAGCACACCAAGCAAGCAACCGAAGATCAACCCGTACCCAGTCACCTGCCACGCGACCTTGTGCGCCTGACGTTCGTCCCCAGCGCCCAACGCCTCCCCCACCAGGGACTGCGCCGCGATCGCCAGTGAATCAAGGACAAGCGCCAGAAAAGTCCACAGCTGCAACACGACTTGATGTGCACCAACCGCGGCGGTCGACGTATGCGCGGCAACCGTGGTCGCCGACACGAAGCACGCCTGGAACGCCAGGCTGCGCACGACCAGGTCACGCCCCAGCCCCAGTTGCGCCCGCATCTTGCCGAACTCCGGCTTGACCGAGACCTTCTCGACGAGCAGCGCGCGCACGAACATCGTTGCCGAGATCACCTGGGCGGCAACGTTCGCGATCGCCGAGCCCTCCAACCCCCAGTCGGCGACGTACACCAGAATCGGGCACGACACCGCGGACAAAGCATTGCCCGCCAACACATAGCGCAACGGGCGCACGGTGTCCTGAACACCACGCATCCACCCATTGCCCGCCATTGTGATCAAGATGAACGGCACACCCAGCAAGGCGATCCGCAGCCAGCTGACCGCCGCGTCGGCGACTTCCGGCGAGCCGGACAGCAACTCCGCGACGGGCCTGGCCAGCGATTGTCCCGCGACGATCAGCACGAGGCCCATGAAGATGGCCAGCCACGTCGCCTGCACGCCTTCGGCAACCGCGTCAGCGCGCCTGCCCGCGCCGTGTAACCGGGCGACGCGCGCGGTTGTGCCGTACGACAGGAAGGTCATCTGGGTCGAGACCTGCGCGAGCATGATGCCCGCGACCGACAGTCCCGCTAGCGGAATCGCGCCGAGATGACCGACCACAGCGGTGTCGACCAGCAGGTAGAGCGGCTCGGCCGCGAGCACGCCCAGCGCCGGGACGGCAAGCGAGAGCAAGCGCCGAAGCGGCGTCACGAGCATCCCCCTGGGTAAGGTGTGTAATCCAGTTAGACCCCTGACAGGGTAAATGTAAGGACCGCTCGTGGACAATGCCGATTACTTGGACGTGGCTGTGAGATTGGCCAACGCCGCCCTGGTGGACGTTTCCGCACTTCAGGAGGCATTGCACGAGGAACCGTGGTGGGCGGCCCGAGTCACCTCAGACGACCTGGTCGCCCTTCGGCCGGTCACCCAAGGCCTGCGTACCGCCCTCGCCGCAGCGGTCGCGGAGGACACCCCTGGCGTCCGTTCAGCTGTAAACGCGCTGCTAGAGGCCTATCCCCTGCGCCCACGGCTGTCGGCGGGTCACGACGCCGAACCGAACTGGCACATCCACGTCGCAGACCCGGATCAGCCGCCAGCCACCGAGGTTGCCGCCGCGGCCGCGTGGGGAATCGCGCACGGAATCGTGCGCTACGGCCTGTCCCGCTGGGGCCAGTGCGCCGACGCGAACTGCGAGAACTACTTCCTGGACACCTCGACGAACCGCGCGAAGCGATACTGCTCGGCGCGCTGCGCCAACCGCGTGCACGTCGCGGCACACCGCTCGCGGCAACGCTCGACTGGCGCCGTTCACTGATCTTGATCGGAACGCCTTACGCTACAAGGTGTGAGTGATCTCGACGGCGCCATCGAACTGTTGCAAGCGGCCACCGACGTAACGCTGCTTGCCCACGTCAACCCGGACGCGGACGCGCTCGGCAGCGCACTGGGCCTAGGCCTGGCACTACACCGGCGCGGAGCGACCGTGCGGGTGTCTTTCGGTTCGCCCGACAGCGTGCCGGAATCGTTGCTCCCCTTGGACTACGCAGGCTTGCTCGTGCCTGCGGCCGAGGTCCCCGAATCCTCACCCCTGCTGATCGCGCTCGACACGGGCAGCGTCGCGCGGCTCGGCAAGCTCGGCGACCGCGTCGCCAACACGATCGCCGCAGGTGGAAACGTTCTCGTCGTCGATCACCACGCGTCGAACACGTTCTACGGCACGCACCACGTAGTCAACGAGCACGCCGTCGCGACGGCGGCATTGGTCGCCGATCTGCTGGACGCCCTGAACGTCGAACTCGACGCAGAACTGGCTTCTTGCGTGTACGCGGGCCTCGTCACAGACTCGGGATCATTCCGCCGCGCCACTCCGGAAACCCACCGGCTGGCCGCACGCTTGCTGGAAGCTGGCGTCGACCCGGACAAGACAGCACGCTCTTTGATGGAAGCCCATCCTTTCGCTTTCCTGCCAATGCTTTCGCACGTCCTCGGCCGAGCCAAGCTGGACAAGTCGGCCGCTGGTGGTCGGGGCGTCGTGTACACGTACGTGACTCTGGCGGACGCGGCCGACGTCCGCGCCGAAGAAGTCGAGTCCGTTGTGGACATCGTGCGGACAACGCAAGAAGCCGAAGTCGCCGTGGTGTTCAAGGAGATCGAGCCGTTGTCATGGTCGGTCTCGTTGCGCTCGGTGTCCGAAGTGGACGTCCAGGAAGTCGCGGTCGCGCTTGGTGGCGGCGGGCACCGGCGAGCGGCCGGATATGTGGCCGAAGGCCCGGTCGAGCTGTTGATCGAGACCCTGCTGGCTACACTGTCCCGCTGATCCGCTCGCCGACGAACGTCAGAACCTCGGGCATGATCCCCGCCCAGTATTCCTCGGTGTGGGCGCCCGGGGTGATGACGGACTTGGCCGGTTTCGCATTGTTGATCAGGGCTTTGGTGACCGTGATGAACGGATCGCTCGCACCACACCAGATTCCGACCGGCATGCCGACAATGTCGTTGGCATGCCTGAGCGGTTCGTTGGCCTCCCAGTGCGCCTGGTCGGCGAAAACCCGCTTGGACTTGGCCGTCGGCCAGTCCCGGAACAACGCCGGACTGATGGCGACAACAGCTTTGAGGTCTTTGCGAGCCCGTGCGAACCGCAACGCCCCGAAGCCGCCCATGGAGATACCGAAAGCAGCCTGGATCGGCCCGAGTTCCTCAAGCAGCATCTTCTGCGGATTGTCACCGGGTTTCCCGTCCACCCAGTAGGTATCCCCGCCGTCGACAGCGACGACCGCGAACGGCTGCGCTTTTCGGGCGGCTTCGGTGAGAAACCTCTGGACGCCCAGCCTGACCATCCAGGCCGCGTCAGCCCCACGACCGTGTAATGCAAGGCATTTCGGCAGGTCATCGGGATCATGGCCGTCCGGCGCCATCGTGATCATCGTGACTTCACGGCCCCGGGCCTTCGAAGCGAACTTCGCGGTGACAACGGATTCCGCGACCAGCGGGCTTGAGCTCGACGGCGGTCTTTCGGCTGTGTTTCGGGGCGTGTTCTCAGGCGGGTTTTCGGCCGTGCACGCACCGACTGCCAGGCCGGTCGCGCCCAGGATCATCGTCCGTCTAGTCAGCCCCACGCCTCCAAGCTACCCGCGGCTCTCAAGGAACGTCTTGAGGTCGGAAAGCAACTCCCCTCGTGAGTGGTTACGCCGGTTCTAACCGGCGTAACCACTCACGAGGGCTGACCTGGGGTGACGCGGGGGTCGACCAGAACTGTCGGTGGGGCCCGCTAGCTTGTAGTCGTGGCATCGAACTGGGAACAGTCCCTCAGCTCGCTGCTCGGCGCGACGACAGAGCCGGGCGGGGCTCCGTTGGGCGTCGAACTGACGCTGGCGACGGAGCCCTTGGTGTCACGCGCGCGAGGACCGGCGCCAACGGTGTTCGCGAAAGTGGTGCGGCAAGGGCGAAACGGCTGGGTGAGCGGCAATGTCTCCTGGGGCAGGCTGACGCCGTTCGAAGGCTACAACGACGCGCATGTCCGGCTGCTGCGCCAGATGTACGCGGTCTACAAGGCGCAGGACATGTACCCACGGGACGAAAAGGTCATCGATCTGTCCCACTTCGACACCCGGCACCTGTGGACGATGCTCGACGAAGCGCAAGAGATCGGCGTGGAGCTGCTGAACGTCGACTACGGGTCCGGTGAGCTGTTCCTCGACGCGACGGATGGCGACGAGCTCGTTATCAAGCCGGTGGTCCGGGTCGACGGTCAGGGCGAGGTCGTCCCCGTGCGGTTTCTCGGCGATGGGCATGGCCTGGTCTACGTCAGCCGGGAAGAGCTGGACGAGCTCGGCGAGGTCGACGAATGCCGGATCGGGCTGGCGAAACTCGCCAAGGAAGTGCCGAAGTCGTTGCAGGACATGGTTGTCAGCGATCATCGGCTGCGAATTCCGCCGTGGGAACGGTCAAAGTTCGTCGACCGCTACTACCCACGCCTGCGGCACACGGCCCAATTCGTCTCGACCGACGGGTCGTTCACGCCGCCGTCGATATCCGGGCCGACGTTGCGGTTGAACGCGTCCTATCGGGACGATCACCAACTGGACCTCGATTGGGAATGGCTCTACCGGATCGGCAACACCGAACTGCGTGCGCCCCTTGACGCCCAGCCGGAAGAGTACCGGGACCCCGATCAGGAACAGGCAATCCTGGCGAACCTGACGCTCAAGCCACAGGACACAACACTGTGGGACGTCCACACCATGCGGTTCACCACCGAGGTGCTGCCGCAGATCGAGGACATGCCGGATGTCGAAGTCGAGGTATTCGGTGTGCGCCCGGATTACCGCGAAATGGGCACGGTCCGCATCGGGGTGTCCACAGAGGAGATCCCGGGCAAGACCGACTGGTTCGACCTGTCCGTGACCATCACTGTGGACGGCCGGACCGTGCCGTTCATGGACGTGTTCCTGGCGCTGACCAAGGACGAGCAATACCTGCTGATGCCGGACGGCGCGTATTTCTCCTTGCAGAAGCCGGAGCTGCGGTCGTTGCACAAGCTGATCATCGAGGCGCGCGGGTTGCTCGATCAGCCGAGCGACTCCTTGCAGATCAGCCGTTTCCAAGCCGGACTGTGGGACGAACTGGCCAACCTCGGCGTGGTCGATCATCAAGCGCGCGCGTGGCGCAACCAGGTCCGTGGGCTCCTGGACGAGGTACCGGAGTTCGACGTGCCGCGGTCGCTCGACGCCCAGTTGCGCCCGTATCAGCTGGAAGGCTTCCGCTGGCTGACATTCCTGTGGGAGAACCGGCTCGGCGGAGTCCTGGCCGACGACATGGGTCTCGGCAAAACGCTGCAGACGTTGGCGCTGATCTGTCACGCGGCCGCGGACGCGCCGTTCCTCGTGGTCGCGCCAACCAGTGTCGTATCGACGTGGGAATCCGAGGCTGCCCGGTTCGCGCCAGGACTGTGTGTGGTGTCCATATCAGACACGTTGCGACGCAAGGACTTGGGCGCGCTGATCGCAGGCGCTGATGTAGTCCTGACGTCGTACACGTTGATGCGCCTCGACGTCGAGCACTACGCGAAGGTGCAGTGGGCGGGCATGGTGCTCGACGAGGCGCAAGTGGTCAAGAACCACCAGTCGAAAGTGCACCAATGCGCCCGCAAGCTGCCAGCACCATTCAAACTGGCGATCACGGGCACGCCCATGGAGAACAACCTGATGGAGCTGTGGTCGCTACTGTCGATCACGGCGCCCGGCTTGTTCCCCAGCCCAGTCCGGTTCCAGCAGTACTACGCGCGCCGGATCGAACGGACGGGCGACCCAGATCTGCTCGCACAACTACGCCGCCGCGTCCGCCCGTTGATCAAACGCAGAACCAAAGACCAGGTCGCCACCGACCTACCTGCCAAGCAGGAGCAGATCCTCGAGGTAGAGCTGCATCCCAAGCACCGCACGGTCTACCAGACGCATCTGCAACGCGAGCGGCTGCGAATCCTCGGCATGGTCAAGGACATGAACAGCAACCGGTTCACGATCTTCCGGTCGCTGACCATGCTGCGGCAACTGAGCCTACACCCCGCCCTGGTCGACGAGAAACACCAAGACCTACCGTGCGCCAAGGTCGACGCATTGCTCGACCAACTGCACGACGTTGTCGCAGGCGGTCACCGCGCGCTGGTGTTCAGCCAGTTCACGAGCTTCCTCGACATCGTGCGCGCGAAACTGGACGTCCCGCACTGCTATCTCGACGGCACAACCCGAAACCGTGGCAAAGTCGTGCAGCAGTTCAAGGACGGCACGGCGCCAGTGTTCCTGATCAGCCTCAAAGCGGGCGGCTTCGGCCTGAACCTGACCGAGGCCGACTACTGCTTCCTGCTCGACCCCTGGTGGAACCCCGCGACCGAAGCGCAGGCGGTCGACCGCACGCACCGGATCGGCCAGTCCCGCAACGTGATCGTCTACCGCCTGATCGCCAAGGACACGATCGAAGAGAAAGTCATGGCGCTCAAAGCGAAGAAAGCCGAACTGATCGCCAGCGTGTTGGACGAAGGCGACATGTTCGGGTCAAGCCTGGACGCCGACGACATCCGCGCCCTGATCTCCTGAAAGGCACCCCATGCCGCACCTTGGCCTCGTGGCAGTCGTCGTGCGCGACTATGACGAAGCAATCGCCTTCTACACCAACGCCCTAGGCTTCGACCTACGCGAAGACACACCCCAAGGCGACGAAAAACGCTGGGTCACAGTAGCCCCACCCGGATCTAAAGAAACCGCAATCCTATTGGCCAAAGCAGATTCGCCAGAACAAGAAGCCCGAATCGGCGACCAAACCGGCGGCCGCGTCGGCCTCTTCCTGAACACAGACGACTTCGCCCGCGACCACACCCACATGCTTGAGCACGGCGTGAAGTTCCTGGAAGAACCCCGCCATGAGCCATACGGCACGGTCGCAGTGTTCGCCGACCTGTACGGCAACCGCTGGGACCTGATCGAACCACGAGACCAGTAGCTATGGCGCCCTACGGGTTCATCGGAACAGGCGCGATCACAGCCGCGATCGTGGAAGGCGTCAGCGCACCCACATCACCTGCGATTGTGCAAGGCCTCAGCGCGCCCGCGATCTTCCTCTCGCCGCGCAGCCGTACTGTCAGCCAAGATCTGGCAAGCCGATTCCCAAACGTGCAGATATGCGACACCAACCAGGACGTGCTCGAAAGCGCAACCGCGATCGTGCTGGCCGTCCGCCCACAGATAGCACGCGATGTCCTAGCGGATCTGACGTTTCATCCGGAGCACATCGTAATCAGCGCAATGGCCGGGGTGAGCCTGGCGCAACTGTCTGAATGGACGGCGCCGGCCAAACAACTGATCCGTGTCATCCCCCTGCCGTCAGCTGCAAGCGGCGACAGCCTGACCGTGATGTACCCCGACAACCCAACCGCCCGCGAGTTGTTCAACCGAGTCGGCGGCCTCGTCACACCCACCGACGAGACCGCACTGGAAGTCTTCAGCGCAGCAACAGCAACATTCGCCGCACACCTCGACTACCTCGCAACGATCACAGCCTGGCTTGCCAACCACGGGGTCGATGAACATGACGCAACCGCCTACACCAGGCACATCTTCGGCCAACTCGGCCAATCCTTGCTCCACCGCACAGATTCATTCGCCGTACTGACCAACGAACACATGACGCCAGGCGGCATCAACGAACAAGTCCTAACAGATCTCCGCCGCAACGGTGTCCCCGACTTAGTCCGACGCGCTCTCGACGAAGTGCTGACGCGGCTGCGTACATAGCCGCCTTTCGTCAATGAGGGTGCGCCCTAGTGATCCCGTCGCGGTCGGGCAGAGCACAGCGACGGCGTTGATACCGTTGTTGGCACGCCCAGGGAAGGCGGCGAAGTAAATCCACGAGTGGGTCCCCAAGGTTTGGCATATCTCGTCGAGGTACTCCGGCATGCTCGGCTAATGGCGCTACGCGTGGTCAGCAGCCGTGGGACTGGACTGTCGGCAATGGTTCGGCCTTGCCAGGCCTGGCTGGGTCCGTCACTGGGCGACGCGTCCTATGTCCGCAGTGGCTTACTCGATGCTAGCGGAGGAAAATCGGTGGATGCTCGCAGCTGAATCTGTCACGATCGCTGGATGGGCGTGTTGAACGCAGTGGCGACACGGGTTGCCAGCGGAGCCACCGTCACGTTCCGGCCAACCGGATCTTCAATGGTCCCACTGATTCGCAGCAGGCAGTTGGTTCTCGTTGCTCCCGTGGATCCAACGAAGTTGGCGGTTGGAGACATCGTCTTGGCGCGCGTCGCGGGCACCGTGTACCTGCACCTCGTATCCGCTCTCGACCCGGTGCGCAAGCGTGTGCAGATCAGCAACAACCGCGGCCGGGTGAACGGTTGGACCAGCCATGATCGGATCTTCGGCATCTGTGTGGCGATCGACGGCGTCAACCGGTCCAGCGCCGAAGGCAAGACTCAAACGCGAGACGCACCAACGGCCGATTGACATAACGGTTTCGTGGCCGCCGTCTGTGCGGAACGTAGCGCCAACCGAACCAGCCCACTAATGTTGTGAGGCGAATTTGGCGTTACCGAGGGGCGGGACAGTTGATGGCGCGAAAGCGCGGATTCTTCGCTGAGCTGGAACATCAACGTAAGCAACGCGAACTTGCCGAACGACGCTTCCAAGCAGAACAGAAGCGCTTGGCTGACCAAGCGATACGAGAGCAGCAACGCACCGCGCAGGTCGCGAAACGCGCTGAAGCACAGGCGATTCGTGAGCAGCGCGCTCAGCACATCGAAGATCAGCAAACTCTCGCGCTTGAGTTGACGGCAACAGTCGCTGCGCGCCTTGCCGAGTTGGACACGATTCTTACCGGCACCAAACTCTCCGTATTCTCGTTTAACCAGCTCCGGCAGACCTACAAACAGACGCCGTTCGATCCCGGCGGCCTGTCTGTCGCACCGCCACCTCCCCGGTGGACGATTACGCGCCACCACCGCCCACTGGGGTGGCACGGATGCTCCGCAAGGCAGCCATGAACGAGCAATCGTGGCCGCTCAGGAGCGTTTTACCGCAGCGAATGCCAAGCACGAACAAGATGAGCGGTGCCGACTGAGCCGCTTGGCCGACGCCGAATCCGAACACACACAAGCTGAAACTTCCTTGCGTCAAAAGGTGGAGCAGAACAACGCGCACGTTGACGAACTAGAGCGAAACGTCACGGCAGGCGTTCCTCAGACAGTCGAGGATTACGTCGAGCTGCTCTTGGAAGCATCGCCCTTACCTGCCGACCTCCCTGTCGGTGTGGAGACCGCATACCAGAGCGATGCCCGCAAGCTACTCGTGGTCCGTGATCTGCCTGGCCTTGATGTCATCCCAGAGAATCGCGAAATGCGCATATGTCCGCACGCGGGACGAGATCACTTCGAAACCACGACCTGTCAAGGAAATCAAGCAGCGGTACGCCAATCTGGTCGCTCAAGTGGTCCTGCGCACCATGCGCGATGTCTTCGATCTTCATCCGGCGGGCGTCATCAACGAGGTCGCGATCAACGGTCACGTCTCCACTCGGAACAAAGCCACCGGCCAACCGGAACGTCCGTGCTTGGTCAGTGTGTCTGCGACACCTCAACGCGCTCGTCTCCCCGCACCCATGGGACCTTGAGGCTGTCCGGCCGATCTTCGATCCTGACTTGTCCAAATACCGGTTGGTGGACGCCCATGACGCAGCAGCCGGGCTCGATGCCCGGCCGGTGCTGGTCGAGATGCGACCGCTCGAATTCGAAATCCTTGTCAAGCAACTGTTCGAGGCGATGGGGATGAAGTCCTGGGTCACTCAGGCATCGCGCGATGACGGCGTGGACGCGGTCGCCATGAACGAGGACCCGATCATGGGCGGAACCTGCGTGATCCAAGCCAAGCGCTACCGCGCAGTTGTGCCTGTCGAGGCGGTACGTGCGCTCGCCGGCGTCATGGACGACAAACGGGCCAGCCGCGGCGTGCTCGTCACGACTTCTTGGTTCGGCAAAGCCACCGAGGATTTTGCCGCACGCCATGGCCGGATCCAGCTCATCACCGGCCCCCGAGTTGAAGCACCTGCTCGCCGAGCATCTCGGCCTCGACGTCGTGCTCGGCCCGCTCAAGGGCCGCTAACCAGACGCGGCCGCGGCACCGGATTTCCAGGTGCCGCAACCGCGTCTCGTGAAGTTAAGAAGCGTCCACTTTGGCTGGAGTGCGGTCGTCGAATTGGGTGCGGTAGAGCTCAGCGTAGCGGCCGTCGGCGGCGAGGAGTTCGTCGTGTGTGCCGCGTTCGATGATGCGGCCTGCTTCGACGACGAGGATGAGGTCGGCGGCGCGGACAGTGGACAGGCGGTGGGCGATCACCAATGCTGTTCGGCCTGCGAGGGCTTCGACGAGGGCCTCTTGGACGGCCGCTTCCGATGATGAGTCCAGGTGTGCTGTGGCTTCGTCGAGGATCACTACTCGGGGTTTGGCGAGCAGCAGGCGTGCGATCGTGAGGCGTTGGCGTTCGCCGCCGGACAGGCGATAGCCGCGTTCACCGACGACTGTGTCGAGTTGGTCGGACAATGAACGAACCAGGTCGGCGAGGCGGGCGCGGGTTAGTGCGTCCCAGAGTTCTTCGTCTGTTGCCGTTGGGCGGGCGAGGCGGAGGTTTTCGCCGATGGTCTCGTGGAAGAGATGGCCGTCCTGGGTTACCAGGCCCATGGCGTCACGGATCGAGCTGAACGACAGGTCACGAACGTCCACTCCGGACAGTTTGATGGTGCCGGAGTCGGGGTCGTAGAGGCGGGGCGTGAGGGACGCGATGGTCGACTTGCCCGCGCCGGACGAACCGACGAGTGCGACGAGTTGGCCAGGTTCGGCGCGGAAGGAAATGTCGTGCAGGACTTGGTCGCCGCCTCTGGTGTCCAGCGCCGCGACATCCTCAAGAGACGCGAGGGAGACCTTGTCCGCTGCCGGATAGGCGAAGTTGACGTTGTCGAACTCGACCGAGACCGGACCGTCGGGAACAGTCTTGGGGTTCGGCTTCTCCTTGATCAACGGCGGCAGGTCGAGAACCTCGAAGACCCGCTCGAAGCTGACAAGCGCGGTCATCACATCGACGCGGGCATTGGCAAGGCCAGTCAGCGGACCGTACAGACGAGTGAGCAGCAGCGCGAGCGTGACGACTGTTCCTGTGTCGAGTTGTCCTTCCAACGCAAGGAATCCGCCGAGGCCGTAGACCAAAGCAAGCGCGAGCGCCGACACAAGCGACAAGGCCGTCATGAACAACCATTGGTTCACGGCAGTCCGCACGCCGATGTCGCGCACGCGACGAGCCCGCTTGCCGAACTCCGCCGACTCGTCCTGCGGGCGGCCGAACAGCTTGATCAGAGTGGCACCCGGGGCGGAAAAGCGTTCCGTCATCTGCGTGGTCATCGCCGCGTTGTGGCCCGCTGCCTCACGTTCCAAACCTGCCAGCCTGCGCCCCATTCTGCGCGCAGGCAGGTAGAAGACCGGCAGCATGATCAGCGACAGCAAGGTGATCTGCCACGACAGCGCGAACATCACCACGAGGGTGAGCATGAGGACGATGATGTTGTTGGTGACCATGGACAACGTCATCGTGAACGCGCGCTGCGCTGCGATCACGTCGTTGTTCAACCTGCTGACCAACGCACCCGTGCGAGTTCGCGTGAAGAACGCGACCGGCATGCGTTGCACATGATCGAAGACCGCCTGGCGTAATTGAAGAATCAACTCCTCGCCGACACTTGCCGAGCGCCATCGCTCGATCATGCCGACTACCGCGTCGACCACCGCGATCGCGGCAATGATCAACGCGAGGCCGAGCACGACACCCGAACCTTCGCGGTTGGTGATCGCGTCGACGACGCGGCCCGCGAGGACCGGCGTTGCCACCGCGAGCACCGCCGAGATAGCGCTGAACGCCAGCAATGCCAGCACAGCACCGCGCAGCGGTCGCGCGAACCGGATGATGCGGCGGACCGTCTCCCGGCTGACGCGCTGACCTCCTTCCTGCATGGCGCTTTCCAACGCCATCCATGACGAGAAGTTCATGTCCACGGTGGTCTCCCCAGACTTTGTTCGGTACGTGTGGCAGTCAGTCTGCGACCTCAACCATGCTTGAGGTCAACTGTTCGGTCATGGCGACCGTAGCGGACAGGTCTGACAGTTTCGGACTTTTCGCTGGTCAACCCCGGCGGGACGGGAAACTGTCGTACCACTGCGGTAGCGTAAAAATCAGGGGTCCCCCTGGGGAATTGCTGGTGCGGTGTGGCGCGGGCGAAACCTGGAAGTGTCGTACCCCTGGAGTAGCGTTGAAATCGGGGGTTCCCCTTCGGGAATTGGTGGTGGGGTGGAGGCTGCGCGGGTGCCGATGGGGATGGAGTGCAGGCTGGGCAGGCGCTGATTGGCGATGCGATGAAGGCCGCGCAATGTACGGAATGGCGGTGCGGTGCGGGGCGCGTTAAGGCCGATCAGTTAGGCTGCCTCGCCCGATCCCGAGCTCTCCCTGATTGGTTCCGATGACCCGCTACGCACTTCTAGTCCTTCCTGCGACGAACCGGGTCTACGCCGAGTCCGCGACCGGGTTGACCATGGCTGAGCTGGGAGTGTTCAGCCAGGCTGTGCTTGGGGGTCGGATCGGCGATATCGCCGAGACTCGCATTGGCGGGATCCCATACGTCACCTTCGAGGCGGACGAACTGAGCGGCAAGGACGCGGATTTCCTTGCCAACATGTCCAACATCTACGCCTTGTTCCGCCAGGACGGGCGCTTGCTTGAGCCGGTCGAACTCGCCAAGCTGGACAAGTTCGACGATGATCTGATCACCATTCAGAAGTACCAGGGCAAGACCAACGAGCACTTCACCAAGCTCTTGCTCAACGTCACCCTCCTGGCCTCGGCCATGGCAGGCGACATGCTCGATCACCGGTTCAGGGTGATCGATCCCTTGTGCGGCAGGGGGACTACGCTCAACCAGGCTTTGATGTACGGCTATCACGCCGCCGGTCTGGACATCGACCAGAAGGATTTCGAGGCTTACTCCACCTTCATTCAGACCTGGCTCAAGCGTAAGCGGCTCAAGCACGAGGCTGAGGTCACCCGGATCCGCCGCGAGCACAAGAACATCGGGCGCAAGCTGCACGCCTCCATCGGCATCACCAAGGAGAGCTACAAGGCTGGCGAGGCGCTGGATCTCACGTACATCAACGGGGACACCGCCAAAGCCACCGAGTTCTACCGGGCAGGCACGTTCGATCTCGTTGTCGCCGATGCGCCCTACGGCGTGCAGCACGGCAGCCGGACTCAGCAACAGGGCCTGCATCGCAGTCCACTTGAGCTGGTCAAGGCTTCAGCGAACGGGTGGGCTCGACTGCTCAAACCCGGTGGGGCGCTGGGGATTTCGTGGAACACCAACGTCGCCAAGCGCGACGACGTCACCGACGTGCTCGGCCAGGCAGGCCTTGAGCCGCTGGAAACCGGACCGTATCTCGATTTCACGCATCGGGTTGATCAGGCGATCGTCCGGGACATCGTCGTCGCCCGTAAAAAGTAGCGGCAGGGCCTGCATACGGCCCTGCCTCAGCTCAGTCCTCTGTGTCCTGTTCGCGTGGCGCTCGATATGGATCCGCTTCACCGGCTGGCTTCGCGCCGGTCGCTATCCTGGCGACTTCTTCGTCGGCTTCTTTCACCTTCGCGAGCAGGTCGTCGATTCGCCTGGCGTCCTCAGGGATCGTGTCGGCCACGAAGGTCAGCGTCGGGGTGAACCGCACTCCTGTTCCTTGGCCGACAAGGGAACGCAGCACTCCCTTGGCGCTTTCCAGCGCCGCCGCCGCACCCTTCGTGTCAGGCTCGGCGTTGAGCGAGTCTCCGAAGACCGTGTAGTACACGGTCGCGTCCTGCAGGTCACCGGTCAGCTTGACGTCCGTGATCGTCACAAGCGTCAGCCGTGGGTCTTTGACCTCGTGCTCCAACGCGGACGCCACGATTTGCTTGATCCGCTTCGCAAGTTTGCGGGCGCGGGCCGGATCGGCCACGGCGCTCCCCTCCTTCGATAAAACTCTCAGTCGTCCTCGGGACCGACAAGCCGGTGCCGGGCGGACAGCAGCTGCAGTTCTGGTCTGCCGGACACGAGCCGTTCGCATGCTTCGAGCAGCTCACGCACGTGCGAAGCGTCCGGCGCCACCACCGCCACCCCGATCAGGGCACGACGATGAAGGTCAAGATGACCGGCTTCGGCCACGCTGACCTCGAATTTGCGCCGCAACTCCGCGACGACCGGCTTGACCACCGACCGCTTCTGTTTGAGCGAATGGACGTCACCGAGCAGGATGTCCAGCTCGAGTGCACCGACGTACAACGGGCATCACCGTATGAATGATCGAAAAAAGACCCCGTGCGGGGCCCGGTCACCCGAGCCCCGCACGGACTGGCAATCAGTTGCGCGGCTTCTCGCGCATCTCGTAGGTCTCGATCACGTCGTCGACCCGGAGGTCGGAGTACGAGCCGAGCGTCAGACCACATTCGTAGCCTTCACGGACCTCGGTCACGTCATCCTTGAACCGCCGCAACGAGCTGACCGGCAGGTTCTCCTGGATCACCTTGTTGTCGCGCAGCAACCTGGCCTTGGCGTTACGCCGGATCTCGCCGGACATCACCAAGCAACCGGCGATCGTGCCGAACTTGGAGGACTTGAACACGTCGCGCACCTCCGCGCGGCCGAGCTCGACCTCCTCGAACTCCGGCTTGAGCATGCCCTTGAGGGCCTGCTCGATCTCGTCGATCGCCTGGTAGATCACCGAGTAGTAGCGGATGTCGATACCTTCGCGGGTGGCCTGGTCGGCCACCTTCGACTCGGCCCGCACGTTGAAGCCGAGGATGATCGCGCCGGACGCGATCGCCAGGTCGACGTTCGCCTTGGTGATGCCACCGACACCGCGGTCGATGACCCGCACCTGGACCTCGTCGCCGACCTCGATCTTCATCAGCGCGTCCTCGAGTGCCTCGACGGTACCCGAGTTGTCGCCCTTGATGATCAAGGTGAGCTCGCCGGTCTCCTTCAGTGCCGAGTCCAGGTCCTCGAGCGAGTACCGCTTGAACTTCGCGGCGTTCTGCGCGTTACGGGTCCTGGCCTGGCGGCGCTCGGCGATCTGCCGTGCCACCCGGTCCTCGTCCACGACGAGGAACGTGTCACCGGCGCCCGGCACCGACGTGAAGCCGATGACCTGGACCGGCCGCGATGGCGTTGCCACCGTGACGTCCTCGTTGTACTCGTCGACCATCCGGCGCACGCGGCCGTACGCGTCACCGGCGACGATGGAGTCACCGACACGCAACGAACCACGCTGCACCAGCACGGTGGCGACAGGGCCACGGCCACGGTCGAGGTGAGCCTCGATCGCGACACCCTGAGCCTCCATGTTCGGGTTGGCCCGCAGGTCCAGCGCCGCGTCGGCGGTCAGCAGGATCGCGTCGAGCAGGCCGTCGATGTTGATGCCCTGCTTGGCCGAGATGTCCACGAACATGGTCTCGCCGCCGTACTCCTCGGCGACAAGGCCGTACTCGGTGAGCTGCTGGCGGATCTTGGCGGGGTTCGCCCCCTCCTTGTCGATCTTGTTCACCGCGACCACGATCGGCACGTTGGCCGCCTGGGCGTGGTTGATCGCCTCCACCGTCTGCGGCATCACACCGTCGTCGGCCGCGACCACGATCACCGCGATGTCCGTGGCCTGCGCACCACGGGCACGCATGGCGGTGAACGCCTCGTGACCGGGGGTGTCGATGAAGGTGATCAGCCGGTCGTTGCCCTCGAGCTCGGCTTTGACCTGGTAGGCACCGATGTGCTGGGTGATGCCACCGGCCTCGCCCGCGATCACGTTCGCCTTGCGGATGGTGTCCAGAAGGCGCGTCTTACCGTGGTCGACGTGACCCATGACGGTCACGACCGGCGGACGGGCCTGCAGGGCCTCTTCGCCACCGGTGTCCTCGCCGTAGGTGATGTCGAAGGACTCGAGCAGCTCGCGGTCCTCCTCCTCCGGGCTGACGACCTGCACGGTGTAGTTCATCTCGGTACCGAGCAGCTCGAGCACGTCCTCGGAGACGGACTGCGTCGCGGTGACCATCTCGCCGAGGTGGAACAGCACCTGCACCAGCGAAGCCGGGTTGGCGTTGATCTTCTCGGCGAAGTCGGTCAGCGAAGCACCGCGCGGCAGCCGGATGGTCTCCCCGTTGCCCTTCGGCAACCGGACACCGCCGACGCTCGGCGCCTGCATGTTGTCCATGTACTCCTGGCGCTTCTGCCGCTTCGACTTGCGGCCACGGCGCGAGGGACCACCGGGACGGCCGAACGCGCCTGCGGCACCGCCGCGACCACCGCCACCACCGGGACGGCCACCGCCGCCGCCACGGAAGCCACCGCCACCGGCAGGCGCACCACCGCCACCACCGGGACCGCCGCCACCGGGACGGAAGCCGCCGCCTCCGCCACCACCGCCGCCGCCACGGAAGCCACCACCTCCGCCGCCGCCACCGCCGCCACGGAAGCCACCGCCGCCGCCCCCACCGGGACGACCGCCGCCGCCACCGCCGGGGCCACCACGGCCGCCGCCACCGCCACCGGGACCACCACGGCCACCGCCGCCGGGACCACCGGCAGGACGCTGCGGACGAGGCGGCATCATGCCCGGGTTCGGGCGAGGCGGCATGTTGCCCGGGTTCGGCCTTGGGCCGGACGGACGGTCACCGCGGTCGCCGCGTGGCGGACGATCCTGCCGGTCGCCACCTGGACGCGGGCCACGCTCCGGACGGTCGCCTTCTTGACGGCCACCACCTGGGCGCGGGCCAGCCGGACGAGGCGCGGGAGCGCCGCCGCCGACACCGAACGGGTTGTTACCCGGCCGCGGCGCGCGCGGACCAGGCTTCGGGGACTGCGTACGCGGCGGAACCGTGTTCCCGCCACCCTGCTGGGCCGGCTGCTGCCTCGGCCCCGGACGCGGCCCAGGCTTGGTCGACGGCGCGTCAGTACGCGCGGCGGCCGGCTTCGGCTGTTGCTGGGGCTGTTGCTGCGACGGCGCCTGCTGTGGCGAGGGCTGCTGCGTTGTCTGCTGCTGCGGCGGCTTCGGGCCGGGCCGTGGGCCTGGCTTGAAGCCCGGACCAGCCGGCTTGGCCGGTGCGGACTGGAAAGTCGCCGTGTTGTTCGCGGCCGCGGCGGCCGGCTGCTGGGCCGGCTTGGGCGCGGGAACTGCCGCTGGTTTGCTGGCAGGCGGGGCGGACGGCGTGGCTGCCGGGGCAGCACTCGCCGCGGCCGCTGGGGCCTGCTGCTGTGGTTTCTGGGGTGCCGGCTTCGGGGCCGGCGGGCCGGGCCTCGGGCCCGGCTTGGCGCCGCTTGGCTTGGCGCCCTTGGCGTCGCCTGACTTCGGGTACGAGTCCCGCAGCCTGCGCGCCACCGGCGCCTCCACGGTGGAGGACGCCGACTTCACGTACTCACCGAGATCGGCGAGTTTCGTGAGTACTTCCTTGCTCGTGACACCGAGCTCTTTCGCGAGCTCGTGCACGCGGGCCTTGCCTGCCACTGCTCTCCTCACTGGGGAGGCCGGCGGCAACGTAACCCGCTCGACCTCGTCCTACCGTCGCACGTTCATGGTGTCGGCTTCACGGCTGACTCATGACGGGTCGACCTGCTTCCTGTGTCCGGCTAGACCAGCTGTCTGGTCTTCTGTCGGTCGGGCGGTGTGCCCGATTCGGGCTCGCACCTCTGCGGCATCCAGCGGTCCTTGGACGCGAAGCGCCCTCGGGAACGCCTTCTTGCGTTCGGCGGAGTCCAGGCACGCCAGAACGGGATGCAACCAAGCGCCCCTCCCAGCGTGCCGCCGCCGCGGATCGGGTACGAGCTTCCCGTCCTCGGCGACCACGCGCAGTAATTCCTCGGCCAGCGTCCTTGCCCGGCAGCCCACGCACGTACGTACCGGGCCATGCCCTTGCGGGGGAGCCTCTCGACGTGCGGGAACCGGCCCTCGACGACGACCTGCCAAGATTCTACCTACAACCGCCTACTCGGCCGAACCCGATGTCGGTCCAGCCGCGTTCGCGGCAGTCTCAGCATCGCTACGGATGTCGATACGCCACCCGGTCAGCCGAGCGGCAAGCCTTGCGTTCTGGCCCTCTTTACCGATCGCCAGCGAAAGCTGGAAGTCGGGCACGACAACGCGCGCGGTCTTCGCGCGCTCGTCGACCACCCGCACAGATACAACCTTCGCAGGTGAGAGGGCATTCCCGACGAACGTTGCCGGATCGTCGGAGTAGTCGATGATATCGATCTTCTCGCCGGCAAGCTCGCTCATTACGTTTCGGACTCGAGCTCCCATCGGTCCGATACACGCGCCCTTGGCGTTGACTCCGGCGACCGTGGAACGCACCGCGATCTTGGAACGGTGACCTGCCTCACGTGCGACCGCGGGGATCTCCACGGTGCCGTCGGCGATCTCCGGGACCTCCAGGGCGAACAGTCTGCGCACGAGGTTGGGGTGCGTTCTGGACAGCGTGATCTGCGGGCCGCGGGCACCGCGCGTGACGCCGAGGACGTAGCACTTGATCCGCAGGCCGTGCTCGTAGCGCTCGCCAGGCACCTGCTCGACCGCGGGCAGCACACCCTCGGTGTCGCCGACCTGGACCACGACCATGCCACGCGAGTTGGCGCGCGCGTCACGCTGCACGACACCAGCGACGATCTCGCCCTCCTTGGCGGAGAACTCGCCGAAGGTCTTCTCGTGCTCGGCGTCCCGCAGCCGCTGCAGGATCACCTGACGGGCCGTGGTCGCCGCGATCCGGCCGAAGCCTTCCGGCGTGTCGTCCCACTCCTCGACGACCTCGCCGCCAGGGCCCAGTTCCTGGGCAAGCACCCGGACAACGCCGGTGCGCCGGTCGATGTCGATCTTGGCGTGCGGCACGTGCCCGTCGGTGTGCTTGTACGCGGTGAGCAGAGCTGTCTCGATGGCCTCGATGACCGTCTCAAACGGAATGTCTTTGTCGCGCTCGATGGCGCGAAGCGCGGCGATGTCGACGTTCACCGTGCCCCCTCCTGGCTACCGCCGCCCAGCGCGGCCAATTCGTCCGGCGGTGGTTGTTTGAACTCGACCTCGATGACGGCGTGGTCGACGGCGTCGAACGGCACTTGCCGCAGCTCGCCGGCGACGAGCATGCGCACGTCGTTCTCACTTGCGTCGCCGACGCGCCCGGTGAACGTCTCGTCGGCGGTACGCACCTTCACCAGGCGCAGCCGCGCCCGGCGCCAATGCCTTGGCTTGGTCAGCGGCCGGTCCAACCCCGGCGAGGTCACTTCCAGGGTGTACGGGCCGCCAAGGACGTGGTCGTGGTCGTCGAGCACGGTCGCGAGGGTGCGGCTGACGCCGGCGACCTCGTCCAGCTCGATCCCGTTCTCGCCATCCACCACCACTTTGACCAGGCTGCGACGACCGGCGCGCTGCACCTCAAGCTGCTCGAGCTCGAAGCCTGCTGCGCCAACGGCGTCCCGTACGACGGGCTCCAGCGCCGCCCCGAGATCACCTTGCTGGTTCGCCACGTTCCGCCGCTCCTGTTCTGGATGATGTTCTCGATCAGTTCGAGTGTGTACAGCCCAGCGTATCTCGTCCAGCCGACACCGCCCGCCACGCGATCCGCCTGCTGGCAATATGACTCACTGTGAAGAGGTTTTCCCGGCGTGCCGTGCTGGCGGTTCTTGCCGTTCCGTTGGTCCCCGCGTGCACGTCGGAACCCGATGGCCCGCCACCGCCGGATCCCTTGGCAGCGTTGGCGGAACAGGCCCGCAAGGACGCCGCCGCGGCGACCGCGCTCGCCCAGTCGAACACCGATCTGGCGACAGCCGCAGGCACCGTTGCGAAGGCGCGAACCGCGCACGCGACCGCCCTGCAGGCCGAAGTGGACCGCGCGCGTCCACCCAAAGTCACAACCTCGGCCCCGCCGACCACATCGAGCGCGCCACCCGCGCCCGCAACGAAGGCGACGATGATCGAGGCGCTCAAGGCCGCGGAGAAGCAAACGGGCGAACTGGTCGCCACCGTGCCCCGGTATCGAGCCGGGCTGCTCGGCTCGGTCGCCGCCAGCTGCGCGAGCCTGCGGGAAGTGGTCGCATGACTCAGCCATCCGCGAAGGCCATCCCGGCGGATTCGATCGACGCCGTCCAGCAGGCCTTGGGCGCCGAGCACGCGGCGATCTGGACGTACGGCCTGGTCAGCGCCTTCCTGCCGAACTCGTTCAACAACGCGCTGAACGAGGGCGCGACCACGCACCGAGCCCGCCGCGACACCATCGAGCGGTCCCTGAACGCCAGCGACGTCGCACCAAAGACGGCTGAGGTGGCATACGTGCCACCGCAACCGGTGACCGATCAGGCCTCAAGCCTGGCGGTGCTGGCGATCGCGGAATCCGACGCGGCCGTGGCGTGGCGCTCGGTCCTTGAGCACACGGACGACGCTGACCTGCGTAAAACCGCACTGGAGGCGCTGACCAGCTCAGCCGTCCGTGGCACCAGGTGGCGTAAAGCAGGCGGCCAGAGCCCAGCGGCCACTGAAATGCCAGGTCAACCGTCGTGAGTGTTTTCGCCGGTTAGAACCGGCGAAAACACTCACGAGGTTTTTTTGAGCTGTTCGCCGAAGGCCAGGGCGTCGGTGCTGATTTCTTCGAGCTTGGCGTCGTCGCCCTTCTTGCTGCCGCCTTCGATGTCCGACTCGACGATGATCACGTCGTTGCCGCTGATCTTCGCGGCGAACGCGCCGTTGCCGAGCGACGCGAGCCCGGCGACCTTCACGCGCCCGTCCTTGACCAGGTCGTTGACGTTGCCGGTGCCGTTGGTCTCGGTCAGCTTCTTGAGTTCGGCGGCGTCGGCGGAGCTGGACATCCGGACGACCGCGACCGAGCTGAAGACCTTCTTGCCGTCGACGTTGGTCGTGTAGAGCTCACGGATCACCTCGGTGCACGGTTTCTTCTCGAAGAAGTCCTGCACCTTGGAGTACGACACGCGGGCGCAGTTGCTGTCGCGCACCGGTTCGGCCACCTGCTCGTGCTTGACGAACTTGAACTTCGTCGTCGGCTGCGGGGTGCTTGTCGACAGTGACGACGTGTCAGGGGCGTTGCCGCTCTGCTGGATCAGCCACCACAGCATGCCCGACACGACCGCTACGCCTACCAGGCCAAGCCCTTTGAGCACGTACTCGCGGGTCTTGTTGTTCCCTGGCTCCGGCGCACGTCGTTGCGGCGGAGCGGGGTGCGACGTCACCCGTGGGATGCGCGTCGTCTGGTCCGGGCTGTTGTACTGACCCGGGCGGTAAGGATCGGACACGAGAGGCACGGTACCTAGTCCATCAGTCCCGGAGTGCCGAGAGTACCGATTCGATATCTCCGGCGGTGTTGTACAGATGGCACGCAAGACGTGCTCGACCTGCGCGGACACTGGATTTCACGCCCACGGCGGCTAATTTCTCCGCCGCATGCGGGATGTCGAGCGACACGATCGCGGATCCCTGCGGTGCCAACCCGAGCGCGACCAGCAGGCCGTCGGCGAGGCCGACGCAGTGATCCCTGACCGCCTCGATGTCGAGTGATGCCAGCCACGGCACCACAACCGCGGCGGTGAGCTGCGAAAACCACACGGGCGAAAGGTCAAACCGGCGTGCGTCCGGCGCTAGTCGCAGCGGCAGTCCGTACGCCGTCGCGGCTGGATCTTCACCCGCGTACCAGTTGGCCGCGATGGGAATGGTGCGCTCAAAGGCTTCCGGCTTCACCGCCAGCCACGCGGCGCCGCGCGCCGACATCAGCCATTTGTAGCAAGCGCCGATAACCCAGTCGGCCCAATCCAGTTTCAAGGGCATCCAGCCCGCGGCCTGAGTGACGTCGAGCACGACGGCGGTTCCGGCGGCGGTCGCCGCGTCCCGTAACGCTTCGAGGTCGACAACCGCGCCGGTGGCCGACTGCACCACACTCACCGCGACAAGATCAAAACGGTCCACATAGGACGGCAGGTCGGCCAGTCCGACCTCGGTCACGGTGACCCCGCGATGTTCTTGCGAGGCAAAGGGAAACGTGACGCTGGTGAAGTCGCCTTCGGCCGCGAGCACCCGCGTCCCATCCGGAATGCTCGTCGCGACGAGACTCATCAACTGGGAAACGCTTGCCCCGGAAGCGACTGTGCTCTCCTCGACGCCGATCAGCGCGCCCCAGGCTTTTCGGGCAAGTCGTACGTCGGCGTCGAAATCGGCTGGGGTGTCCGCCCCGGACCGCCAGCGCCGGACGGCATCCGTCAGGCCATCGACAGCTACTTTCGGTGGAATCCCGATACTCGCCGTGTTCAAATACCCGGCAGGGACATCAAAGGACTGCCCGAATGCGATGCGCACGCATGCACGGTACCCGGCATGATCCCGGATATGTACAGCGAAGAATTTCAGCTCAGGACCGGATCACGCGAAGTCGTGCACGATCTGACCGAGTTGTGCGCCCGGTTTCTGTCCGATGCCGACGCTTCGGACGGGCTGTTGCACGTGTGGGTGCCGCATGCGACGGCCGGTCTCGCGGTGATCGAGACCGGCGCGGGCAGTGACGACGACCTGTTGACGGCGTTGGGTGACTTGTTGCCCAAGGACAACCGCTGGCAGCACCGGCACGGATCGCCGGGACACGGCCGGGATCACGTACTTCCGGCGTTTCTGCCGCCGTACGCGAGCGTGCCTGTCCTCGACGGCCGGATGGCCTTGGGCACGTGGCAGTCGGTGTGCCTAGTGGACACCAACGGCGACAACCCCGTTCGGACTGTTCGCCTCAGCTTCCTGGCGGGCTGACCCGGGCCAGAGGATCACGAGCAGCCCGACGACCGCCATCGAGCCGAGCACGATCAGGCCGGTGGTCACGTCGGGCGCGGAACCGGTGCCCTGCAACAGACTCCGCAGTCCTTCGGCCGAGAACCTGAAGGGCGTCCAAGACCACAGGACGTCACGGTAGAACGGGTGCAGCAGTTCAGGCACCTGACCGGCGACCGCGGGCGCGATCAGGTACAGCGGTGCCAGGATGGCCGCGGCCCTGATTCCCATCAGGCGCAGCAAAGCACCTTGCACGCCGGTGAAAGCGAGCGCGGCGAGCAGCATGTAGCCGAGCACGTCCCAGCCAAGCGGCAGACTGGAATCCCACAACAGCAGCAGAAGCGCGACCACGCCGACCGACAGCACGCTGGCAGCCAAGGGAAGCGTGATGCGTGTGCCGATGCCGGGCGTCTCACGCTTTTTCATGAACACGAACAGCAGGCCCGCGACCAGACCGGCGATCCAGATCAGCGCGCTGCCCGCGAGCGGTGCGACCCGGCCAGCCGTGCCCGCCGGATGCAACATGATCATGTGTGGCGGTTGCCCTTGACTCAACGCTGCCCCGGCACCGGCCAGAACCTGTTGCGCGACTTGCGTTCCACCGGGATTGATCGCGCCGGACAGCACGACCGTGACCGGGTTGCCGAGTTCGAGAACACCGTAGACCTCTTTGTCCTCAAGCAGTTGACGTCCTTCCGCTGCCGTCACAGCCCGCCACGCGACGTGTTCGCCGCCTTGTCTGGCTAACTGCTCGGCGACTTGAGGCGGTCCGGCCACAGCCAAGGGCACGTGGTCGGGGTTCACGGTTGCCTGCGCACCGAAGGTCAGCAGTCCGAGTACGGCCGCAACCAATGCGCCGATCAGGCTCGCGGCCAGTGCTTTCACGGTCATCGCCACGCCTTTCTCATCATGTGTTGAATTAAGCGTGAGCGTACGCCTCCATGACTCGATAAATCAGCTGTTGTTGAAATAAGGCCTGTTAAGCGTCACCGATCACGACGAGCTACCGTTCAGGTGTGGTTTTGCGACGGTCGACACGGCTCCTGGTGACCCTCAGCGTCGTCGCGGGCCTGCTCGTCGCCAGCGGAATCGCGGCCGCGGGCCTGCTCAGCCGTACCGAGGAACGTCCGGCCGAGTACTTCGACGAGCCAGCGGCCGCGGCGCCGCACGACACCTGGCAAACAGTGACCGACGCCACCGCGAAGGTGAGCTACGACGTCCCGCCGGACTGGGAACTCGCGGACGCCGAGGAGTCGCTCACCACATCCAACGGCGTCAAACTCGGCAACCTCGTCGACTGGGGCCGCTACACGTGCCAAGGCGCGGAATACGGCCGTGCGTTCGCCGCCAGCGGCCTCGCACAGCCCGACCGCAGGCCGAGCAAGGCCGCCGCCGAGCTGGCCGCGGCTGTCGCGGCCGATCAGTACAGCGACGGGCACCGGACCGCGGCCGTCAACATCGGTCGGCCACAACCACTTTCGATCGACGGCGTCCAAGGCGCGATGGTCCGTGCCGAGGCCACGTTGCCCGAGTCGACTGATCAGTGCACCGGCAGCAAGGGCACGGTCACCGTCGTCGCGGTGTCCACGCAGGCAGGCAATTCCGTGATCGTGCTTGCCGCGGACAGCGTGGCTGGTCCCGAGCAGCCCACTCCCCTCGCCGACACCGCGCGCCTTGACGCGATCATCAACAGCCTGCGGCTCGTGCCCTAGGAATCGTGCCTGGCCACGAGGGCGCGAAGCGCGGCCATCTCAGCGGCCAGCGCCCGCTTGCCCGCGTCGGTGATGCTCACCCAGGTCCGTGGGCGCCTGCCCTCGTACCCCTTCTCGATGTCGAGCAGGCCTGCGGTGTTCAACACGGTGATGTGCCGGGAGAGGTTGCCGCCGGTGAGCTCAAGCGCCTCTTTGAGATACCCGAACTCGACCCGTTTGGACTCGGCCGCGATCGTCAGGATGCCGAGCCGATGCCGTTGGTGGACAACATCGTTGAGGTCGTTTGTCGGGTGCTCGGTCATTCCGCGGCACGCCTTGACCGGACAAGCGCAATCACGCCGCCGATCATAAGCACCGCCGCAGGTGGCGCCGCGTCGAGCAACAGCTGCCACTCGTTGTCGAGGCCGAACAGCCTCCCGAGGCCGACCGTGTTCGCGTGCGTGATCGCCGCGCCGAACAGCACGGCGATTACGGCGAGCAGTGGACTGCGCTCCAGCCAAGCCAGCACGGCCAACGCGCCAGCGATGATCAGCAGCGGGACCAGCCCGCGCAGCAGGACGACCGCGATGGCCGACAACGCCAGCATCGCGAACACCGCCGCAACGATCATTCCGGCCATCCACAGCCGCTTCCACCGGACGCCGACCAAGGCGGCGGCGCCTGCCACGATCGCCGAGCCGATCATGATGGGCTCGAGAATGTCCGGCCTCGCGGAGAGCGAGATGTCCCAGTGGGTCCATGCGGTCAGTTCGAGAAACCGGCCACCGAACAGCAGCGCGAGCGGCACAGCGGCGGCGACAAGGCGATAACCGCCCATTCTTCCTTCGACCCCGACCATCACACCGCGCCTGCGGTACCACCACGCGGACGCCTCGATGCACAGGATCAGCCCGATCGTCCAGTACCACATGACCACCGAGTCGCCATCGCTCCAGATCGTCGACGACCCGGTGGCCACCAATGGGATCCCGTCATATCGAGCCGACAAGGCCCAGTAGCACAGCGGGGTGAGCAGGATCAGCACGGCGAACAACATCAGCGGGAACCAGTAGCCGCGCCGGTCCCTGCGGACCTTCCTGCGCAACTGACCCAGATCGCCGAGCAGTTCGGCCGCGCTGTCGCTCATGCGCCCTATCCTGCCCGATAGGCGTTGATGATGGTCTGCTCGACCGTACTGGAATTCCAGTCGGTTGCCTTGGCTCGCAAGGAGACCGTGCTCGCGCCGGGCGGGTACTCGATGATCGCGCCCGCGTTGCCGACGACCTTCGCGGGTTTCCACGTCGCGCCCTGGTCGAAGGAGACGTCCATCGTGAGGTGTTTCGCCAGCCGATCGATCTCGGTGTGCTGCGCGCGCAGGAACACCGGGACGATCGCGGGCTTGCCGTCGTTGCCGTCGAGCTTGGGCACGAACCTCATGGTCGACAACGGAAGCAGCCCGGTCTGCGCCGCGCTTGACCGGAACGTCCACGCGATGCTCACCTGCGTGCTGAGCGTGGCCATGGAGGCGCGGTTCGATGTCAGCTCGAGGCGGTACTCGCTGTCCTGCGGCGGGACATCGAAAAAGCCGCCACTGCCAATGTTGTTCTCGCCGACCTTGACGCCGTCCCGGTAGAGGACCGTACTTCCTTTGTCCTCTTTGGACCAACCGGCGTTGCCGAAGCCGTCGGAGTACATCCGGGCATAGCCCGCGATCTGGTCAGGACTCCGTACGACGCTTGGGGAAGGCAAGCCCGCGTTCGGCACCGCCGGACCCACGATGGCGTAGTTGAAGGGCCGCTCGTACGTCCCGGCCGGGTAGCGCTGCGGCCTGGCGATCACTGAGTGGTCGGTTTCCCACGGTGGCGGCGGTTCCTCGGCGGCCTCGACTTGGCGCAGCTCAGGAATCCAGTACGTGTCCGTGTTGTAGTACTCAGTTCGCTCGCTGGGTAACGGCACTTCCACGGCTATCGCGGATCCGCGGTCATCGTCGAGATCCGATGGTCCTGTCGCGGGTATGAGCGTGCGGTAGCCCATGGTGCCCTTCCGCGTGGCGCCGAATTTCGCGTGCACCTTGGCCAGTTCCCTGTGGCTCGGCGTGCGCCTGAACCCGTCGGGAAGGCCGTCGTTGAAATGCCAGGCCAGGGCGTAGAAGTCCGCGCCTTGCCACTGCGTGTTGATCCAGGCGGTGACGTCCTTGGTCCGCGGACCGAGGTGCGCGATGGCCACTCCGTCCAGGTTGTCCACGTCCATGCCGCCGAACGGAACGCTGATGTCACCAAACACCAACTTGGCCGTCGGGTCAGGAGCCTTGACCACCACGGGTTTCGCCACGCGGGCGTCGAGATCCAGACGGACGTCCTTGGTCATGTCCAGGTTCGGATACGTCAGCAGGTCCCGGCTTGCTGCACCGTTGATCGTGCTGACCAGCGCGTACTGACCCGGAAACAGCTTGATCGACCCCTCGACGACCGGGCTGACTTCGTAGGTCTCCTTGTTGACCACATAGGTGTCGTGTTGTTGAGCGGTCGTGCCGTCCCTCCCGATGTGATGCACCGTCAGCAAGACGGTGTCTTGGGCTAACGCCGGTGTCGCACTGCCCAGCAGCAGAAGGGCGGCAGCGAGCAGGGCTCTTCGCATTCTTGACCCCCAATATGCTTGCGATGCGGTTAAGTTTGCAATGCAAACTAGAGAGGTGTCAACGCTTGTCGGTAACCGGGAAGTTATGCGACATGCCGACGACGTCGCCCGATCGTGCCACTATGTATCGGTGGGTAACCGAACGCTCGTACTGTGGGACATCGACCTGACACTGGTTGACCTGAAAGGCATCGGCCGGGAGTGGTACTCCGCCGCGCTGGCAGGCGCACTCGGCCTCACCCTCTCGCACCTGCCCGCGTTCCCTGGCCGGACCGAACGGGCAATCACCCATGAACTGCTGTCCGCGCACGGCGCGCAGGCGACAGAGGACGAGATCCAGGCGATCTTCGCCCAGCTGATCGCGATCGCCGAATCCGAACGCCACCTGCTGCGCGAACGCGGCCGCGTACTGCCGGGCGTCTACGAGGTCATCGCGGAACTGGCCGCCCGCGAGGACGTGGTCCAGACGCTGGTGACCGGAAACCTGCCGGAGGTCTCGCACGTCAAGCTGGACCCATTCGGCCTGCTCGAACACATCGACCTGGAAATCGGCGGCTACGGCTCGCTGTCAGCGGAACGCAGCGACCTGGTCTCGGCGGCGATGGAACTGGCCGCCGCGAAACACGGCGGCTTCGCACCCGACTCGGTCGTCGTCATCGGCGACACACCCCACGACGTACAAGCAGCACTGCACCACGGAGCCGTGGCAATCGGCGTCGGTACAGGCAGACACAGCCTCACGTCTCTGCGTGAGGCCGGCGCGCACGCGGTGTTCCGTGACCTGTCCGACACTGAGAAAGTGCTTTCCGCAGTTCTTGACAGGCAGCTACAGCAGGGTCGCTAGTCTCAGTGCCGTGAGTGCTCCAGGTGGGGGATATCAAGGACTCGGCTACTACGACGAGCCACATCCCAAGAAGCCGACCGGCCTGATCGTGTCGGTGGTGATAGCGGCTGTCGTGGTGGTCGGTCTGGTGATGACGCTGCTGATCGTCAACCCGACGAACCCGGTAACGGGCTCGCCGCTCGCCATCGCCAACCCGACGCGGTCCACGTCCTCCCCGACCAGATCAGCGCCATCGAACAACCCACTGCAGCCCAAAGCGACGGGAGCCCCGAAAGTCGAAGGCTGGAAGGTGATAGCGGTCAACGACGGCAGAGAACTGGTCACCACCAAGGCCTACGACGTCCCGCCAGTGTGGGAACCCCTCACCTCGACAGCCTCCTTCGGCTCGGGGGACACCAGGTTCACGCTGTACACCCCAGCGATCTACATGCGAGGCATCTGCCCCGGAGCACCAAACACCTTCCGGTCGATCGCAGGCCTGTTGACCGTGAAGAACGAAGGAGACAACGCGGCACAGGCAGTGGCTGCGGCGCAACGAATCTCCGACGGGGCGTACGCGACCAAGTCAGGCGAAAAACCCAAGGTCACAATGGGTCAAGCGCAGCCAGTCGTGGTGGACAAAGACAAAAAGGCCCAAGCCGTCACCGCCAAGATGACGATCACTCCGGGCGCAGAGGACAAGTGCTCACCCAACGCGGCGACCGTGAGTGTCGTAGTGCTTGAGTCGAAGCCAACGGACAAGACAAGCGTGGTCATCGCGGCATTCGCGGATCAAGGAGTGGCCAACGCAACCCCGGAAGGCGACCTGCTCAAAATCGTAACCAGCCTCCACCCCGCCAACTAAAAAGACCCTCGTGAGTGGTTAGCCGTGTTCTAACACGGCTAACCACTCACGAGCTTCTAGCTGCGGACGAGCGCCGTCAGGTGCTCCACGATCTCGCCGACCGGTACCTCGACGCGCCCACCGCTAGCTCGGTCCTTCACCTCGACAACCCCGTTGGCGAGACCGCGACCGATAACCACGATCGTCGGCACGCCAATCAACTCGGCGTCGGCGAACTTGACCCCAGGCGAAGCCTTGCGGTCGTCCAGAAGCACAGTAACGCCAGCGGAATCCAACTCCCCAGCGAGCTTCTCGGCATATTCCCGAATGCTGTCGTCCTTACCCGCCATAACGACGTGCAGGTCGAACGGGCTGACATTCCGGGGCCAGATCAGCCCCTTCTCGTCGTGGTACTGCTCAGCGATCACGGCCACCGCACGCGAGACGCCAATCCCATACGAGCCCATGGTGATCCGGATCGGCTTCGAGTCCGGCCCAAGCGCATCCAACTGGAAAGCGTCCGCGTACTTGCGGCCCAGCTGGAAGATGTGCCCGATCTCGATACCCCGCGCGGCCACCAACGTGCCTTCGCCATCGGGCGCGGGGTCGCCCTCGCGAACCTCGGCAGCCTCAATCGTGCCATCCGGCGTGAAGTCCCTGCCGCACACCAAATCCACGACGTGGTGGTCAGCCTTGTCCGCACCCGTCACCCACGCGGTCCCACGGACAACCCGAGGATCAACCAGGTAACGAACCCCGTTCGCGGCCAGAGCCCCAGGGCCGATGTATCCCTTGACCAGGAAGGAGTTCGCGGCGAAGTCCTTCTCCTCCAACAGCGCGACCTCGGCAGGCTCCAGCGAGGCCTCGAGCCGCTTCATGTCGACCTCACGGTCGCCCGGAACACCGACACCAAGCAGGGTCCAGTCCGTCGAACCCGGCTGCCGCGTCTTCACCAGGACGTTCTTCAACGTGTCGGCGGCCGTGAACTCGCGGCCGAGGCCAGCGCCATTCAGGAAGTCGACGAGCGTCTCGATGGTCGGCGTGTTGGGCGTGTGGTGCACCTGCGCGTCCGGCTTGTCCTCAATGGACTGCTCGGCGGGCGCGGGGGTCACGACGGCCTCGACGTTCGCGGCGTAGTCCGATGCGGTGCTGCGGACGTACGTGTCCTCACCGGACGCGGCCACCGCGAGGAACTCCTCCGACGCCGAGCCGCCCATCGCGCCGGACGTCGCCTTGACGATCACGTACTCCATGCCGAGCCGGTCGAACGTCTTGATGTAGGCGTCGCGGTGCAGCTGGTACGAGCGCGCCAGGCCTTCGTCGTCCAGGTCGAAGGAGTAGGAGTCCTTCATCACGAACTCGCGGCCGCGCAGGATGCCCGCGCGGGGACGTGCCTCGTCGCGGTACTTGGTCTGGATTTGGTACAGGATGACCGGGTAGTCCTTGTACGAGCTGTACTCGCCCTTCACGGTCAGCGCGAAGAGCTCCTCGTGTGTCGGGCCGAGCAGGTAGTCCGCGCCCTTACGGTCCTTCAGGCGGAACAGGTTGGGGCCGTACTCGGTCCACCGGTTGGTCGCCTCGTAGGGCTCGCGGGGCAGCAGGGCGGGGAACTGGATCTCCTGTGCGCCCATCGCGTCCATCTCTTCACGCACGATGTTCTCGACGTTGCGGAACACGCGCATGCCCAGCGGCAGCCAGGAGTAACCGCCCGGGGCCACCCGGCGGACGTAGCCGGCGCGTACCAGCAGCTTGTGGCTAGGTACCTCGGCGTCCGCCGGATCCTCACGCAAGGTGCGCAGGAACAGCGACGACATCCTGGTGATCACGGCGTTCACTCCTCGTGGCGATAGTGCCAACGAGAGTAGTGAACGCCGCAGGCCCACTTCCAACCGGTTATATGACCCGCTCGTTACCGCCGTCGACCGGGATCTGCGCGCCGGTCGTGCAGCCGAAGGTCGCCGAGCACATCTCCGCGACCAATCTGCCGACTCCGGCGCTGGTCACCTCGGCTTTCAGCAGGTTGCGCCGCTTGTATTCATCGATCGGCACGCCGTAGTGCGCGGCCCGCTGTTCGAGCAGGTCCTTGGTCCACAGGCCGGTGTCGAAAACAGCGTCCGGATGGACCGTGTTCACGCGAATGCCGTCCGCCGCCCATTCCAGCGCGGCGACCCGGGCAAGTTGGGTCACGGCGGCTTTCGAGGCCGAATACGCGGCCGCGCCCGGTCCAGGGGCAGGCACGTTCTTGGAGGCGATCACGACAACCCGGCCGCCGTTGGGCGCCAGTTTCAAGAACGGGTGCACCTGGGTGAACAGCTCGGCGATCGCGTCGGTGTTCACGGCCATCGTCCGCCGCCAGGTCCGCTGATCAAGCTCGGCGATCGGCGTATTGCCAGTGAAGACACCGGCCGACGGGATCACCATGTCGATCCCGCCGAACCGCTCGACGCCCTGGGCAATCACCTGCTTGAGCGCTTCGGGGTCGGTCACATCCGCGCGCAGGCCAAGGTAGTCGGCCGCGCTGTCGGTTTCGGTCAGATCCAGTCCGATCACGCTGGCGCCCTTGGCTTTGAGCGCCTGCACGCACGCTTTGCCGATGCCCGACGCGGCGCCGGTGACCAGCGCGACCTCGCCGGTGAACTCCGCTGGCGCGCCGGCGAGCTTGAGTTTGGCCTGTTCGAGCTCCCAGTACTCGACCTCGAACAGGTCACGCTCCGGCAGTGCCTGGTACGTGCCGATCCGTTCAGCGTCCTCGATGATCCGGATCGTGTGCCGGTAGATGTCCCTGGCGATGTCCGCGTCCTTACAGATCTTGAAAGGCCAGGATTACGGCGGTTGTGGTTCGAGGTTCAGTCTGGTGTGGGCGAAGAACGCGTCGATCAGCCCGGGTCGGTACTGGATGCGTTTGAGTCGGTTCTTCACGATGGCGGTGAGCTGGTCGATGCCGTGCACGATGAGGTTTCCGAGGTTGCGTTTGACGTGGGACCACACGTGCTCGGTCGGGTTGAGGTCCGGGGCGTAGGGCGGGAGTTGGATCACGTGTAGCCAGTCGCGGGCCGCGACCAGTTTGCGCATCGCGTGACTGGTGTGCGTGTTGAGGTTGTCCCAGATCAACACGATCGGGGCGCCGAGCTGCTGGTGTGCGGCGTCCAGCAGGGCGGCGTAGTCGGTTTCGGCGAAGCTGCGCCGTTCCCCCTTGCGGCCGCGGTGGGTCCGGACACGGTAGATCAACCGGGGCCGGTGCCCGGGCCGGACGCATACCAGCCCGGCGACCGATACCCGGCCCGAACCCTTGCCCGACACCGGGATCTGTGGTGTCTGGCCCCGGCGGCCCCAGGTGCGGGCTTTCGGCGGGCGCAGCGTTTGCCCGGCCTCGTCCTCGAAACACAGCCAAGCACCTTGCTGCGCCGCTACCGTTTTCCCGCCGGCCATACCTCCCGCCGCCAGGTGGCGATCGCCTGCTCGTCGCGCTCGATCGCGCGGTGGGCGGGTACTTGTGGCGAGAACCCCATGCGGTGCAGCAGATACGACACCCCGCGCAGCGTGTAGCGGGTGTGAAACAGCCGGGCGATCAGATCGGCGACCCGAGCCAGGGTCCAGCGCTGATCCTCGCCGAACCCATGCACGGCTGGGCCTTGTTCCACAGCCTGGGCCAGCCTGTCCAGTCGTGGCTGGTCCAGCCGGCAGGACGATCCGCCCGGTCCCTTCGACGCCAGCCCTGCCTCACCCTCGGCACGCCATCGACGCCGCCAGGTATAGACCGCGTTGGTGGATACCCGCAGTCTGCGGGCGATCTCGGCGGCCGGCACGTCCTGGGCGAACCATTGGGCCGCCTGCAACCGGACAGCTTCGCGTGTGGCCCTGCCCCGCTCGGAAAGGCCACCTCCATCCGCGTACCTCATCCATCCCTGCGTAGATCATGAATCGATCAGGATCGAGGAGGACACGCCGCCCAAGGACAAGATCAACCCTGGCCTTTCATGATCTGTAGCGCGTTTGCCGATCGTGAGCATGCCCAGCTCCGGATCGAGGATCACCCTCGGCTCAGGGTCGAGCATCACCAGGCCGTCGGTCGCGTTGGCCGCGAAGTACTGCCGGTAGTCACGGCGGAAGGCGTCGATGTCCCGGCCGATCAGCGGCACCCGTTTGGTGCGAATGATGTGGTCAGGGGTGGCCGGGCCTCGTGTGGCCACGTCGGCGAGGTCATGCCGGTTGACGAAGGCCATCGTGGCTGGATCGCGGTGCCTGCTGACGATCATCGGGCCGATCTCCTTGCGGATCCTGGCGATCGTCAGCGGGTCCGCCGGGTTGGCCTCGGCTGTGGTCGTCTGCTGGCCGATGTACGCCTCAGCCTCGGTGACGAGCTGGATATGCCGGTCGTAGGCCTCTTTGGCGGTGTCGCCGAACGTGAACAGGCCGTGGTTCATCAGGACAACGCCGACAATGCCGTCCGTCAGCTGGTTCTGGAAGATCTCCGCGGCGACGCGGGCGAGTTTGAACCCGGGCATCACGTAGGGCACAACCACGACTTTGTCGCCGTAGACCGCTTTGACCAGCGGTTCGCGTTGGTTGGTCAACGTGATCACCGCGTCGGAATGGCTGTGCAGCACCGAGGTATGCGGCAACAGGACGTGCATCAGCGTTTCCACGCTGGGGTCCGGCGCTTTCGCGTCAAGCAAGGCACAGCGCAGCTCGTTCATCATCCGGCTGTCCGGGAGTTCTTCGAGCTGCACCAGTTGCCGCAGCCGGTCGAGGCGCAGTGGCGCGAAACCCGGCCGTTCAATGGTCGCCAGATCCCAGCCGCTTCCCTTGACGTACAGGACTTCCACCTGCTCGCCGGTGATGTCCTGGACGGTCACCTTGACCGACGTGTTGCCGCCGCCGTGCAGCACCAGGTGCGGCTCGGCACCCAGCAGCCGTGATGCCTGGACGCAGTCGTCGAGCGGGTCGGGATACGTTTCAGTCCAACGGTTTTCCATCGATGATCCGTTCATCCGTGACGATCGCGGTGACCAGGTCGGCCGGGGTGACGTCGAAGGCGTAGTTGAGGGCGGTACTGCCATCCGGCGTGTGTTCGCCGAGAATCTCGGCGGCATCCCGGATCTCGATCTCCACGGCCGAACCGTCCGGCGTGTCCGGATCGATCGTGGATTCCGGCGCGGCGACAAGGAAAGGAATGCCAGCCCGCTGCGCGGCGAGAGCGAGCGGATACGTCCCGATCTTGTTGACGACATCGCCATTGGCCGCGATCCGGTCCGCGCCGACGATCACCGCGTCAGCCAACCCCCTGGCGAGCACGGTCGCACCCGCGGAGTCGACAACGATTGTGTGGTCGATGCCCATCTGCTGTAGTTCCCACGCCGTCAACCGCGCGCCTTGCAGGAGCGGACGGGTCTCGTCGAGGTACACGTGGCCTATGGCGTCACGCTCTTGCAGTGCTCTGACAACGCCCAACGCGGTCCCCCACTCCACGCACGCGAGCGCTCCCGCGTTGCAGTGCGTGTGAACGTTGATGGGTTGTCCAAGGCGGTCGATCAACCACTGCGCGCCTCTTCGGCCAAGGTCGGCGTTGCGGCGGATGTCGTCTTCGAGGATGTGCTTGGCCTCGTCGACCATGGCTTCGACGCCCTGGTCAAGCTTGGCGAGGACCTTGCCGACTCCCCAGGACAGATTCACGGCCGTCGGCCTGGTCTTGCTGATCTTGTCGGCTTGGATTGGCACGTCATTGCCGTTTTTCGCGGCCAGCGCGACGCCAAGGGCGCCCGCGACACCGAGGGCAGGAGCACCTCTGACGGCCAAGCGTTTGATCGCATCGATGAGCTCGTCGACCGTGTCGATGTCGATGATCTTCAAGGTGCCGGGCAGCAAGGTCTGATCAATCAGGACAATTCGGTCATCACGCCAGTCAATCGTCCGCATGAGGTCCAGCTTTCCAGTTTCTCCACACGTTCGGCTTTGTCGCGCCGGTCATTTACGCACCGCAACACGCCCGACGCCGCCCCGACCACAGCGGAGAGCGGGCACTGAGCGGTGTCGGTTGCGTGGGGTGGGGTGAAAATGACCGGCTTTGGCGACAAAGCCCGTCCGAGCGGAGCGAGGACGATCCAAAACTGTCGGTGGGTGGGTCTAGCGTCGTCCTCATGCACCTCAAGATGATCACTATTGACTGCGCCGAGCCCCGTGACCTGGCAACTTTCTGGACCGCCGCCCTCAGGACCGAGGTCACCAGCGACTACGAAGGCCACTTCGTCATGCTGGCGCCGTGGGATCCCTCAGGCGTCGCGCTCGGCCTGCAGAAAGTCCCCGAAGAACGGACCGGCAAGAACCGGGTGCACATCGATCTGCACACCGACGATCGCCTCGCCGAGGTCGACCGCTTAGCGGGCCTGGGGGCGACCATCGTCGACGAGCAGAAAGTGCCCGGACTGTCATGGACTGTCCTGGCCGACCCGGCAGGCAACGTCTTCTGCGTAGCTGGAGAGGAGCACTAAGTAAACTTCCCGGCGTGCTCGTGCTGCTTCCGCCGTCGGAGACCAAGGCAGAGGGCGGTAGCGGCCCCTCACTCGACCTGACCAGGCTGTCGTTTCCCGAACTTGAGCCGGTCAGGGCGAAGTTGTTGGCCGCTCTTGTCGACCTCGCGCAGGATGTCCCCGCCAGCCTGGCCGCACTTGGCTTGTCGGAACGCCAGTCTGGCGAAGTCGCACGCAACGCGGCGTTACATTCTTCGCCGACAATGCCGTCGTTGTCGCGCTATACAGGCGTGCTCTACGACGCATTGGATGTCGCTGGCATGAAACCGGCGGAGCGTGGCCGTGCGTCCGAAAGGCTCGCTGTCGCGTCGGCTTTGTTCGGTTTGGTACGTGCGGATGATCATGTGCCCGCATACCGGCTTTCGGCGTCCAGTTCGGTTCCTGGCGTCGGTTCGCTCGGCGCGCTGTGGCGTCCGGCATTGGAGCCAGTTCTTGCCGGATTGGACGGCCTTGTCGTTGACATGCGTTCAGGGCCGTATGCCGGGCTGGCCAAGATCCCTGGCGCCATCACGGTCAAAGTGGTCAGTGAGGAAAAGGGCGGACGACGCTTGGCGGTGACCCACTTCAACAAGGCGCACAAGGGCAAACTGGCGCGCGCCCTGGCAACGACGACGTCGGAACCGGACTCCGTGGGCAAGGTGATTGCCGTTGCGGCCAAAGCGGATCTGCGCTTGGAGCAGACCGGGCCGACCGCGCTGGAGCTCGTGATCTGACGCAATCGGCAACGGAATAAAGTGGACGCGTAAAGTTCGCTACGTCACAGCGGGACTAATCGGTTCGAGGCCGTGGTTGTGCTTCAGGTAAGCTGATCAGTACTACCGCGGCAGACAGCCGCACAGCTCCCCCAATCCATTCGGCGCATCCGTGCGCCGGGCTCGTCCGGCTGGAAACACCTGCTCGGGACGTGCCAACTCCCGAGAGGTCTTCGTGTCACCGAAGTTCGACCAGCTGGGCCTGCTCCAGCCGTTGCTTGCCGCCCTGTCCGAGGCCGGCATCTCCGAGCCCTTCCCGATCCAGGCCGCGACCCTGCCAGACGCACTCGCGGGCAAAGACGTGCTCGGCCGCGCACAGACCGGTTCCGGCAAGACTCTTGCCTTCGGCCTCGCGCTGCTGACGCAACTCGACGGTGGCCGCGCCAAGCCGAAGCGGCCGCGCGCGCTCATCCTTGTCCCGACGCGAGAACTGGCCCTTCAGGTCAGTGACGCGCTTTCGCCACTTGCCCGCGCGCTCGGCCTGTGGTGCCGTGCCGCGGTCGGTGGAATGTCCTTCGTCAAGCAGGCCGAGGCGCTGCGCCGCGGTGTCGACTTGCTGATCGCCACGCCTGGCCGGTTGTCCGACCACGTGCGCCAGGGCACAGTCACCCTGCACGACATCCGGTACACGGCGATCGACGAAGCCGACCAGATGGCGGACATGGGTTTCCTGCCGCAGGTCCGCGAGATCATGGACCAGACCGACCCGACCGGCCAGCGGCTGCTGTTCTCCGCCACGCTTGACGGCGACGTCGACCAGCTCATCAAGCAGTACATGAAGAACCCGGTCACCCATTCGGTCGCGCCTGCGACGGCGAGCGTGACCACAATGGACCACCACGTCCTGCTGGTTTCCCGCGAGGACAAGCCGAACGTGGTCGCCGAGGTGGCTGCCCGCGAAGGCCGCACGATCATGTTCGTGCGCACCAAGCACCACGTCGACCGGCTCGCCACCCGTCTGCGCTCGATCGGCATCAACGCGGGCGCGCTGCACGGAGGCAAAGCCCAGGGTGCCCGCACCCGCGTGCTCGGCGAGTTCAAGGACGGCCACACCCCAGTCCTGATCGCGACCGACGTCGCCGCCCGCGGCATCCACGTCGACGACGTCAGCCTGGTCGTGCACGTCGACCCACCGGCCGACCCGAAGGACTACCTCCACCGCGCAGGTCGTACGGCGCGTGCGGGCCAGTCCGGCACCGTGGTCACCCTGATCACCCACGACCAGCGCCACAGTGTCCGCCGGATGACGGAGCGTGCAGGCGTACGCGCCAAGAACATCAAGGTCCGCCCCGGCGACACAGAGCTGATCCGCATCACCGGCGCCCGCGTGCCCAGCGGCGAGCCGGTCCCCGAGCGCGTGATCGAACCCCGCCGCCCGAAGGGCCCCCGTACCGGCGGCTTCAAGGGCAACGGAGGCGGTGGTCACCGAAAGTTCAACGGCGACCGCAAGTTCGGCGGCTCAGGTGAGCGCAAGTTCGGCGGAGAGCGGAAGTTCTCCGGCGAGCGCAAGCGTGACGGCGCAGGCCACAGCCAAGGCGGCTCCCGCCCCTTCCGCGGCAAGCGTGACGGCGGCCGCAGCTCCGGCCGCAAGGTCTCCGCGGAATAAGACAGCATCACCAAAAGGTGCCCTCGGCCTCGGCCGAGGGCATTTTTGTTTCACCTGAACGCCCGCAGATGAGTGCACCGGAGCTAAAGACGGCGCAAACAATGAGCATCTCACTGCAGACCCACAGCCCTGCGAAGTCGGCGACGAGAGCACGCCGGCATGCTTCTCATTGCTGCTGCTGAGGCAACGTCGAAGATCGATGGCATGGCGGCCGCATGGCTTCCCTCGCCACTGCGAGATCATCAGGACAGGCAGCAGCAACAGACCTCGGCAACGCCTAACCAAGCAGCAGTCCCCGGGCAACGCCCACCCAAGCACCAGCAGACCCCGGCAGCATCGAACCAAGCACCTCCGACAGGATCGAACGAAACTGTCAGACCCCTGCGGTAACGTAAAAATCGGGGGTCCCCCTGGGGAATTGCTGTTGCAGTCAAGGCTGCCCGTCGCAGGGGCCTTCGCGTACGCGGACGAAACTGTCGTACCCCACTGGTAACGTGAAAATTGGGGGTTCCCCTGGGGGAATTGTTGGCGCGGGAGAGGCTGCGCGGAGGTCTGCCCGCTCGTTGGTCAGCCTGGTTCGGACAAGCCTGCGACTGGGCCGAAAACGATGATCGCGGGTGGGCGGATGCCTGCCTCGCGTACTTCTTCGGCCACTTTGTCCAATGTGGACCGGACGACGCGCTGGTTGCGGGTGGTTCCCTCCTGGATCACCGCGGCGGGCGTGTCCGCGGGGCGGCCGCCTGCCAGCAGTGCCGCGGCGAACTCGCCGATTCGCTCGACCCCCATCAGCAGCACGATTGTTCCGCGCAGCCTGGCAAGTGCCGACCAGTCCACAAGGGACAGTTCGGAGCCTGGGGCGACATGGCCGGAGACGACGACGACTTCGTGCGCTACTCCGCGATGGGTGACCGGCACGCCTGCGGCTGCCGGGGCGGCGAACGCCGAAGTCACGCCGGGCACGACCGTGACCGGAACCCCGGCCTTCGCGCACGCGATCAGTTCTTCGAAGCCACGGCCGAACACATAAGGGTCGCCGCCCTTCAGACGCACCACGAATTTCCCGGCCAGCGCGTTCTCGATCAACGTCTGGTTGATCACGTCCTGGCTTGCCGCGCGGCCGTAAGGGATCTTGGCAGCGTCGACAACCTCGACACTCGGCGGCAGGTCGTCCAAGAGCTCACGCGGCGCAAGCCGGTCTGCCACAACGACATCCGCGCGGGACAGCAACCGGCGGCCGCGGACGGTGATCAGGTCAGGATCTCCAGGGCCGCCGCCAACCAAAGCAACGCCCGGCAGTTCCGAAGCAGACGGACGCGCCTCGATACGACCCGAGCGCAGTGCCTCAAGGAGCTCATCGCGTACGGCCCCAGAGCGGCGGTACTCACCGCCAGCGAGCACACCGACCAACAGACCGTCGTGATCCCCCACCGCTGGCGTGACGGCGCTGCCCTCGGTACCCGCGTCAGCACGGACGCAGAAGACACGAGCCTCCTCAGCCTCCGCAGAGACCGCTGCGTTGACGGCTGCGTCGGATGCACAACTCACCACGTACCAGGCGCCTGTGAGGTCGCCGTGCTGGTATGTCCGCTGGTGCCAGGTGATTTCGCCGTTGTCTGCCATGGCTTGGACGGCGGGGGTTGCCTCTGGGGCGACCACCTCCACCTGTGCGCCTGCGGACACTAGGCGGGGCAGGCGTCGTTGCGCGACTGTTCCCGCACCGACGACGACAACCCGGCGACCGGCCAAGGAGAGACCGGCCAGGTAATGGGGCTCGTTGTGCATGACGGACAGCATGCCTGCTCACCTGGATGACTCGCGTCACCACGCCCATCGAATTCGTCACATCCACCCGCTAATGTCCCCGAGGTGAGCGACGACTTCGACACACGCACGCTGCAGCTCAAGGGCGGCGTCATCGCGACTCTGGTGCGGGTGCCTGCCGTGGGTGAGACGCGCGGCGCGATCCTCTACGTGCACGGGTTCGCCGACTACTTCTTCCAGCGGCACGTCGCCGAGCACTTCACCGCGCAGGGGTACGACTTCTACGCGGTCGACCTGCGCTACTACGGTCGCTCACTGCGCGACGGCGACACGCCGAACTTCGCTCTCGACCTGGGCATTCATTACGAGGAGCTGGACGCAGCCGCCAAGCTGATCCGTGAGGACGGGCACGAGCGGTTCACGGTCATGGCGCACTCGACTGGCGGCTTGATCACGCCGCTGTGGCTGGACGCGCGCAAGGACCTCTCGGTCGACGCACTCGTGCTCAACAGTCCGTGGTTCGAGCTTGCTGAGCCGTGGATCGCGCGCACGGTCGGCACCGTGCTGATCAAGGCGCTCGGCCGCTATCTGCCGAAGCTCGTGCTGCGTCCTGGGCTTGGCGGGGTGTATGGCGAGAGCATCAACAAGGCCCACCATGGCGAGTGGGAGTACGACCTCAAGATGAAGCCGATCAACGCCTTCCCTGTCCTGATGGGCTGGCTGCGGGCGATCCGGATCGGGCACGCCAAGCTCCAGGCCGGGCTCGACGTCCGTGTGCCTGTCCTCGTGCTGCACTCGAGCCGCAGCCTGCTGCGCACCAAGGCGTGGACGCCTGCCGCGATGACCGCTGACACCGTCCTCGACGTCGCTGACATGGTCAAATACGCACCCAAACTCGGCCGTGACGTCACGGTTGTGGAGATTGCAGACGGTCTACACGACTTGTTCCTGTCCGCCGAGGCCGTTCGGACGAAAGCGCTGACCGAAGTTGACAGCTGGCTCGCCCGAAAGTCGTCATAACTGATCACTTTCGGTACACAAGTGGTCGATTAGATAATCTCGGCGCATGTTCGCCGCCGAACGCCGCCAGGTCATCCTGGAGCTCGTCAGGTCCAACGGAGCCGTGTCGCTGCGTGAGCTCGCACGCATCGTCAAAACGAGCGAGGTGACGGTCCGCCGCGATCTACGGCAACTTGAAGCCGAGGGCATGCTGGCGCGACGGCACGGCGGCGCCGTCGCCAACGATCGGACGGCCTACGAGCCCAGCTACAGCGAGAAAACCGGGGTTGCCAGCGAGGAGAAGGCGGCGATCGCGGACCTGGCTGCCGAGCTCGTGTCGCCGGGCGACGCGATCGTCATCGGCGCCGGAACGACCACGCTCGCGTTGGCCAAGCGCTTGGCACGGCTGTCCGAGTTAACAGTGGTCACGAACTCGCTCCTGGCCGCGCAAGCGTTTGCGAGGTCGCCGGGGATCGAGGTGATGGTCACTGACGGCCTGATGCGTGGCTCGATTCACGCCTTGGTCGGCAGCGCGGCCGAGAGCAGTGTCGCGAACTTGCGTGTACGGCGTGCATTCCTGTCCGGCAACGGGCTTACGGCGGCCCGCGGTATGTCCACTCCGAACTCCGCCGTGGCCGCGATCGACCGCGCGCTGGCGGCCACCGCGGGCGAAGTCGTCGCCCTGGTGGACAACACCAAGGTGGGCGTCGACACGATGGTCCAGACCGTGCCAGCGAGCGGCATCAGTCATGTCGTGACAGACGCGGGCGCGAACCCGGAAGAGCTTGCGGCACTACGGTCCTTGGGGTTGGCAGTCCACATTGCCCAATAGCGTAATAGGAAACAAAACAGTGTCCCGATGACCGATTTCCTGCCCTGAATCGATCAGTTTCGATCGTGATGCCACAGCTCTTGACGATTGGTCTGGATGCAGTAACTAATAAGACTCACGTCGTCACGAACGGGTGATCCGTGTCCACCGATCGGCTCAAGGGAGGGTGGCTTGCTCGAAGCCGTACGGGTGACGAAACGGTTCGCCGGCGTACCGGTCCTGCGCGACGTCGACTTCCTGCTGGAACGCGGCCAGGTGCACGCACTGGCCGGCGAGAACGGCGCGGGTAAGTCCACTTTGGTCAAGGTGCTCACCGGCGTGTTGCAGCCGGACAAGGGCATGGTGTTCCACAAGGGACAACCAGTCCGGTTCAGCGGCCCACGGGACGCGTTGGCGCGTGGAATCAGCACGGTGTACCAGGATGCGAACCTGGTCGGCTCGATGTCGGTCAGCGCCAACCTGTTTCTCGGCAGGGAGCCACGAAACCGGTTGGGGCTGGTGAACTTCCGACAGATGCACGCGGCCGCAGGACGGTTGCTCGACTCGTTCGGCCTGCTGATCGACCCACGCAGCGAGCTGCGTTCGTTCACCCCCGGCATCCGGCAGATGATCGCGATCGCGCGCGCGGTGGACACCGATTCGCGCGTTGTGATCCTCGACGAACCCACCGCATCCTTGGAACCACCGGAGATCGACACACTGTTCGACGTCATCCGGCGGCTGCACGAGCGCGATGTCGCCGTTGTCTACATCAGCCACCAGCTCACCGAGCTCTACCAGATCTGCAACCGCATCACGGTGTTGCGTGACGGCCAAGTCGTCCACAGCGGACTGATGTCGCAGATCGGCCCGAGCAGGCTGCTGGCCACGATGCTCGGCCGCGATCTTGCCGACATCCGCCCGCACCACGTGCCCAACACATCGCGGAGTTCGGTTTTGCAGGCACATGGGCTTTTTAAGCACGCCGAGATTGACAACGTTGACATCGACGTACACGCAGGTGAAGTAGTAGGCCTCGGCGGCCTGCACGGATCAGGCCGCAGTGAAACGGTCAAAGCCCTCGCCGGGCTGCGTCACCTGGAACGAGGCACGGTCCATGTGCAGGGCAAGCCGATCCAAACCGGCTCGGCGGCCAAGGCGATCCGCGCGGGCATCGTGCTGGTCCCCGAAGACCGCAAGGCCGAAGGCCTCATCCCGCGCCTGTCGGTCCGCGAGAACATCGTCCTCGCGGCGCTCCCCCGCCTGTCGCGAGCGGGCATCGTGTCACGGTCCAAACAGGACAAATTGGTCGAGACATTCATGCGGCGGCTACGAATCCGCGCGGCCAGCGCCGAACAGCCGGTGCGTGAACTGTCCGGCGGCAACCAGCAAAAGGTCATGCTCGCCCGGTGGCTCGCGATGAGCCCGAAGGTGCTTCTGCTCGACGAGCCCACGCGTGGCATCGACGTCGCCGCCAAGGTCGAAGTCCGTGCCCTGGTTGAAGAACTGGCGGGGCAAGGGCTTGGCATCGTGCTCGTGTCCAGCGACGTGCATGAGCTCGTCGCGGGCGCGGACCGAGTCGTTGTGCTGCGCGAAGGCGCCCGTATCGCGGAACTACGCGGCGAACAGGTCACCACGGACGCGGTGATGTCGGCGATCGCCGAGGGGCCTCAATGACGCGAACCCAGGTGTGGGTGAGCCGGGGTTATTGCGTATACGCGGCCCTTGTGGTGCTCGTGATCATCAACTGCTCGATCTCCGCTACCTTCCTGACCCCAGACACGCTGTACGCGCAACTGGTCGCGGTGGCCCCCGTGGTGATCGCGGCGCTGGGCGTCGCGTTGGTCATTGGGACAGGCGGCATCGACTTGTCCATCGGGGCGGTGATGTCCATCAGCGCCGCGCTCTTTCCCGCGTCGCCTGTGCTGGCGCTGCTCGCTGGGGCGATGGCGGGCGCGTTGTCGGGTTCGCTCATTGCGGTTTTCGGAGTCCAACCAATCGTGGCGACGTTGGCGATCCTGGTCGGCGGCCGCGGATTGGCGAACGTCCTTGGTCAACCACAGGGAAGCATCCCGCATCCAGTGTTGATCGCGGTGGTTCTCGTTGTGGTGGTGGCGTTTTTGGCGGAACGAACGACGTACGGCCGTCAGCTGGTGGCGATCGGCGGTAACCGGAAGGCTGCTGGATATTCGGGCCTGCCGGTGACGCGGGTCCTGATCACCACTTACGTCCTTTGTGGCGTGTTCGCCGCCCTGGCCGGTGCTTTGCCTGCGCCGCAGCATGTCTATCCCATCCACACCGGACTTGCCTCGATCAGCGCGGTGATCGTCAGCGGAACACCGTTGTCCGGTGGGCAAGTCCGCGTGCGTGGCACCATCGCGGGCGCGCTCGTGATGCAGTTGCTCACGACGGCATTGCTGACGTTGGGCACACCAACGTCACTCATCCTGATGTTCCACGCGGTGATCATCATCGTGGCGGTGCTGAGGTGTGTTCGATGACGCGGGGCGCTCCCTCGATTTTCTTGCTGCTGTTGGTTTTCACCCCGGCGCCCCTCGATCACCTGAGCACGATGGTGAACCAGGCGTCGGCGCTCGCGATTGTCGCTGTGGGCATGACGATGGTCGTCGTGACCAAGGGCATCGACTTGTCCGTTGGCGCTGTCTACGCGTTGGGTGCCGTGCTCGCGGCTTACTCGTCGCAGTGGGGCGTGCTGCCTGCGTTGCTCATCCCGTTGGCCGCCGGGGCTTTGGCCGGTGCGGCCCAAGGTTGGCTGATTGGGCGGAAACAGTTGGCGCCGTTCATCGTGACGGTCGGCGGCCTGCTTTTCACACGTGGCTTCGGCCAGCTCATCTCCGATGAGGGACAGCGAACCTATGTCGTGCCCAAGGACTCCGGGTTCCTCACGCTCGGTCAAATCGCCCTGCCCCTGGCTTTGGCGGTCGCACTGTTCTGTGGCTTGTTGTTGCGGCGCACGCCCTTCGGTCTCCGCATGGCGGCCGTCGGCGGGTCGGAAGACGCCAGCGACCTGATGGGCGTGCCCGTCGCGCGAACCAAGATCCTGGTTTACATGATGTCCGGCACGCTTGCCGGTCTCGCGGGCACCATCGCTGCTGCTCAGGCGGGTACGGGCGCCGCGAACGTCGGCGTCGGCCTCGAACTGCAGGCCATCGCCGCCGTAGCCATCGGCGGCACGATGCTGTGCGGCGGCTCGGGAACCGTCGCGGGCACGCTGGCAGGGGTGGCCGTGCTGTGGCTGATCCGCGACCTGTTCGCCGACCGCCCGCACCAGCAGGCCGTGATCAGCGGTGGCCTGCTGATCGTGATCCTCGTAGCCCAGGCCCTGCTGCGCCGGACCCGATCAGGATCGTTCACCCAGGCGGAGTAAATAGTCCGGTTACCAGGGTCGTAGCGACCCCGTCCGCGGCGGGCAGGTCATCGCGTCAATATCCCGTCAGATTCGCCGGTTGTTGGCGGAGCCGTCACCACCCATGATTAGCCTCATTACCCATCGCAACTGACCCTGCACCCACCGCGAACGGAGTTCAAAATCGTGGAACGTCGCAGTTTCTTACGAGTGGGAGTTGTCGGAGCAGCCGCCGCCGCGTTCGGCGGAGCATCTTGGTCCGACGCCTTTGCCGCAACCGCTCAGCCTGGTCCGAGCCCATACGGGCCGTTGCAGGCGGCGGACGCGAACGGCATCATGCTGCCGAGTAACTTCACGAGCAGGGTCGTGGCTCGCACCGGTCAGCGCGTGACCGGCACGAACTACACCTGGCACGCGGCGCCGGACGGTGGCGCGTGTTTCGCTGACGGCGCGGGCTGGATCTACACGTCGAACAGCGAAGTCGCGATCACCGGCGGCGCTGGTTCGATCAAGTTCGACGCCAACGGCAACATTACTGGCGCGTACCGGACGTTGTCGGCGACCAACGTGAACTGCGCGGGTGGTGCTACTCCTTGGAACACGTGGCTTTCCTGTGAGGAAGTCGACCGCGGCTATGTCTACGAGACGGATCCGTGGGGCGTGAAGGCCGCTGTCCGGCGCCCGGCGATGGGCCGGTTCAAGCATGAGGCCTGTGCCGCGGACCCGGATCGCAAGGTCATCTACCTGACCGAGGACGTTCCGGATGGCGCGTTCTACCGGTTCATTCCGAACACGTGGGGTGACCTTTCGGCCGGTCGGCTCGAGGTCATGATCGGGACGAACTCGCAGACCAGCGGGCCGGTCACGTGGAAGCAGGTGCCCGACGTGGACGGCAGTCCAGCCACGCGCAGCCAGGTCGCCGGGACCAAGCGGTTCAACGGCGGCGAAGGGTGTTACTACGCCGCCGGGATTTGCTGGTTCACCACAAAGGGTGATGGCCGCGTGTGGGCCTACGACGCGGCCAACAGCACCATCAGCCTCACCTACGACGACTCGCTTGTCACCAGCGGAACGCCGCCGCTGACCGGCGTGGACAACGTCACCCGGTCGAGTGGTGGTGACCTCTTTGTCGCTGAGGACGGCGGCAACATGGAAATCTGCATCATCACGCCGAACGCCATCGTGGCGCCGTTCTTGCGGATCAACGGCCAGAGCAGCTCGGAGATCACCGGGCCCGCGTTCTCCCCGAACGGCAAGCGCCTGTACTTCTCCTCGCAGCGTGGCACGTCCGGCAGCAGCAGCGGCGGAATCACCTACGAGGTAACCGGCCCCTTCCGCACCTGATAAACCCTCGTGAGTGGTTATCCGGGTTAGAACACGGATAACCACTCACGAGGCTTACGCTGGGAAAAGTTCGAAGGCGACGGCTGGTTTTCCGCCGAAGCGTTCGCCGGTCTGCCGGGCGTGGTCACGCAGGAACACGTTGGGATCGGACATCGGGCCGGGGCCGAGGCCTTCCAGGTACTTCTGGTGTGCCTCAAGGGATGCCACGCCACGGTCCAAACCGGACTCGACGCTCACCGCGTGCCCGGCGTTCGGTGAACCGGTGATCGCCACCCAGCGCACGCCCTGCCACTTCGGCAGGCCGAGCTCGGTGAAGATCCACTGGTTTCCGGCGTCGCCGACGGCGTCGAGCACCGCTTCACCGACGTTACGGTGGTCCGGCGAATTACGGTGCCCGCCTGGCCAGTGCGGCGCGTGGTTCAAGGTGATCACGAGTTCTGGCTTGTGCCTGCGGATCGCTGAGGCGATGTCCCGGCGCAACGGGATGCCGTACTCGATCACGCCATCCTTGTGGTCAAGGAATTCCACTTCGGACACACCGACGACCCTGGCCGCCTCGATCTGCTCGGCTTCGCGCAGCGGGCCGCACTCTTCCGGTGGTATGCCGTCGATTCCGGCTTCACCACGGCTTGCCAGCAGGTACACGACCGTCTTGCCTTCGTCGACCCATTGCGCGATTGCCGCGGAGGCGCCGTATTCCAGGTCGTCCGGGTGGGCTACGACTGCGAGCGCGCGCTCCCAGTCGGTGGGCATCGGCTCGTAGTCGGTCATGCTCAGCTGCTCCGGCGGCGCTGCGGCTGCGCGCGAGTTGGCTTCTTGGCCGCCGTTTTCGCGGTCGTGGTCCGTGAAGCCGAAGTGGACTTCGCGGGCTGCTTGGCGCCGGTCTTGGCAGCGGCCGACTTCGCAGCGGCAGCAGTCTTCGCGGGCGTCTTCTTTGCCTGTGCTGTCACGGATTTCGTCGGCGTGCTCGCCGCAGCTGCCTTGGCGGGCGCGGGTTTCGGCACGGGCTCGGCGACAACCGTCACGCGCTTCGGCTCTTCAGGTTCCGGCGCCGGGGTGGGAGCAGGCCGGGTGTCGGCGCGCCAGCTCGACCGGCTGCGCGTACGCGACCAACGGACCGCGTTTTCCGGGCGGCGCATCGATTCCCCAGCAGCAGGGCGTGCACGGCCTGCGCGCACGGCACAGCCGACCAGGAACAGTGTGTGACGCCAAAGCCTGTGCTGCTTCACCGTTGCGACAAGCTCACCAATGGTTGTCCGCACGACGGTCTCGTCCGGCCAGCTCACCTTGTACGCGGCCACAACCGGCGTTTCGTCGTCGTAACCACCGGCGCGCAACGCATCCGCGAGTTCAGCGGCGCGCGCGGCGGGCAGCAGCACGGCCATCGTCGTACCGAACTGCGCGTACTCCTTGATCTGCGCCAGATCGGGCATACCGACTGTTTCTTGGCCCGCCATGATCACGGAGTCGGCGTAGTCGGCCTCGACCAGCGACACACCTGCCGACACCGCGGCCGCCGACATCGGCGACACGCCCGCGACGACGTCCGCTGGGAGTCCAACCCGCGCACAGATGTCCAACTGTGCCCGCAATCCGCCCCATGTGGCTGGGTCGCCCGCGAACAAGCGCGCCACGCGCAGCTTGTCACGCACCGCCCTGCGGTACAGCTCGACGATCTCGTCGTCGCTGTGCCGGGCCAAATCGATCAGTTCGGCCTCGGGTTTCGTGTTCTCGCGCACCCATCCGGCGTCGATGATGCTCGGTGTCCACAACACCACGTCGGCCTCGCCGATACGGCGAGCGCCTCGTACCGTGATCAGGTCCGTTGCCCCCGGACCCGCCCCGACAAAGCTGATTCCCGCACTCACTCGGCGACCGTACCGTGACGCTCGGCACCTCCCGTGCTCGCCCCAGGCACTCGCGATGCGACACTCCATCGTGTGACAGCGACGGGAGAGCAGGTTTTCGACTGGATCGACGCGCGCGCGGAAGACCGCCGCCGCGCCGGGCTGACCAGGCAACTTCGCCCTCGCAGGGCGGACAATTCACTGCTCGACCTTGCCGGGAACGACTACCTCGGGCTCAGCAGGGACAAGCGTGTCGCCGGTGCCGCGGCCGCGGCCGCGTTGCGCTGGGGCGCGGGATCGACCGGGTCACGGTTGGTCACCGGGACCACCGAGCTGCACACCGAACTCGAACACGCGTTGGCTTCTTTCTGTGGCACACAAGCAGCTTTGGTGTTCTCGTCCGGTTTCGCGGCGAACCTCGGCGCGATCACGGCACTGTCCGGAAAAGGTTCGGCAATCGTTACCGACGCCTATATCCACGCGTCGTTGATCGACGGATGTCGGCTCTCACGTGCGGACATCGCAGTGATGAACCACGGCGACGCGAAGTCGATCAAGCACGCGCTGTCGACGCGCCGGACCGAGCACGCCCTGGTTGTCACCGATTCAGTGTTCTCAGTAGACGGAGACCTCGCGCCGCTGCCCGCGCTCGCCGAAGCGTGCCGTGAGCACAACGCGGGACTGCTCATCGATGACGCGCACGGTTTCGGCGTGCTCGGCGAAGGTGGCCGAGGCGCGGTCGCGGAAGCCGGTTTGATCAAGGAACCGAACGTGATCACGACCATCACGTTGTCGAAAGCCCTTGGCGCACAAGGAGGTGCGACGCTCGGGCCGCGCCGCGTGATCCGTCATCTGCTGGAGACCGCGCGGACGTTCATCTTCGACACGGGCCTGGCGCCGGCCAGCGCGGCCGCTGCCTTGGCAGCGTTGAACGTGCTCAAAGAAGAACCCGAACGGGCGACACGCGTTCGTGACAACGCGATGACCGTGGCGATGCGCTTGCGGGAAGCGGGTTTCCGGGCGTCCATGCCGGACGCCGCGGTGATCTCGGTACAGGCTCCGTCCCCTGCGGACGCCCTCAGCTGGGCGGACGAGTGCCGGGCAGCCGGGGTCTGGGTCGGCTGCTTCCGGCCGCCGTCAGTACCGGACAAGATCTCGCGCCTGCGGCTGACCGTCCGCGCGGACCTCACCGAATCGGACATCGACAAGGCCATCGACGTGATCATCCGCTGCGCCCCGCCGGGCGCCGCTCAGAGGTGAGTCGCGTAGTAACCAAGCGAACGGTTGTACCTGGGCAGGTGTTTGGCCAATGCGGCCAACGCCAGCCCAGCGGCCTCTTTTTCCCGCCCAGTGTCCACAAGGGCCAGCGCGAGGAACGCGTCGAGCGCGTCATCCAACGTCGCCACTGACTCATCCGCGTCCGGACGGCCGCGCTCCGCGGTCAGCAATTCGACGCTTTCCTCGGCACGCCCGAGGTTGCGCAGCGTGCTGGCCAACTGGATCAAGGCGCGGCGCCGCCGGTAGCCGCTCAAGCCGGACTTGAGCGCGGCCCGATAGAGCGGCTCGGCCTTGTCCGGCAGCCCGGTCGAGTCGTTCGCGCACGCGCGCTCGAACAGCCCGACCGGATCGTCCTTCGGCAGCTCGTCCGCCAGTGCTTCGATCCGCGCTCTGAAGTCGGCTTCCTCGTGGGAATCCAGCGCCGCCCACAGCGCGGTCACGCGGTTTTCCCAGTCCTCAGTGGTGCTCACCCGCGCAGGATGTCACGGCATCGGCTTTTTGATCTGCTGCATCAGCTCCGTGTAGTACGACATCACCCGGGTGTACACGCCTGGCTTGTTCGGCAGCGCGCAGCCTTCACCCCACGAGGAGATCCCGAGCAGCCTGCCGTGCGCGATCAGCGGCCCGCCGGAGTCGCCCTGGCAGCCGTCTATCCCTCCTTGGGGGTAACCCGCGCAGACCATCGCGCTCGAGTTGTACTTCGGGAACGAGCTCTGGCAGCTCTCGTCCGATACGACCGGCACCTGCGCCTGCAGCAGGTACTGCGAGGTCGAGCCGCCCGACGAGGTCCGTCCCCAGCCGAGGATGGTCGCGTCGGTGTTCTCGGCGTAGGCGAAGTCGTCGTTGGACGTGGCGATCGGCAACGCCTTGTACGCGGTGATCGGCGTCGCCAGGGTCAACACCGCCACGTCGTGCCCGGCGAGCGCGTCGGAGTACTTCGTGTGGGTCCAGATTCCTTTGACGGCGACTTCGAGGCCTTCGGACCTGTTCTTCTTGTCGTCCCGTCCGGCGACCACGATGACATCCTTGGGCACCTGGTTCTTCACGCAGTGCGCGGCCGTGATGACCTTGATCGACGAGGCCAGCGTGCCACCGCAGAACTGGAAGCCGTCCGGCCCCGCCAGGTACACGACGAACGGGTACTGCTGCGTGCTCGCCCTTGTGCCACCGACTATCCGGACGTCGGCCGACGCGGGCACCGCGGCCGCGACCAGACCGGCGAGGAGGCACACCACCGCCAGCAGACGGCCGACTCTGAGTTTGTCCCTCATGGCGTGCTCCTCCAGACTCCCCTTGCGAACCATGCCCACGTTAGGTGAGAAGAGATCAACGCGCTGTCACTGAATCGGGTGGACTTGAGTCGTGATTAGCTAGGCGGGTGCGGAGGATGTTCGTGATCTTGCTGTTCGTGGCCGGATGCAGTGTGCAACCTGCCGCGCAACAGTTGCCCGAACCGCCCACGACCTCCCAAACACCCGTCGCGACGACGCAAACGACGGCAGCCGCCAAGCCGGTGTGGGAAGTCGGCAAACACCCGTTGCCGAAGGCGCCTGGCGGGTTCGGGCAGATCCTGCCGACACCGCCCGAACTGGTGAACCGGTCATTGCCGACAAAGGACGTCCTGGCGCCACCGGCGGACGGTAAGTACAAATCGACCATCGCGCCTATTCCGGCCGATGTGCTGGCCCGCAGCACCTGGCAGGCTGCCTGTCCGGTGACCAAGGACGAGCTGAGGTACCTGACGATGTCGTTCTGGGGATTCGACGACCGCCCGCACACCGGCGAGATGATCGTGAACACGAAGGTCGCCCAGCAGGTCACGGGCGTGTTCGGCAAGCTGTACGCGGCCAAGTTCCCGATCGAGGAAATGCTCGTGACCGCGCCGCCTGAGCTGACCGCGCCACCAACGGGCGACGGCAACAGCACGACCGCATTCGTCTGCAGGCCCGCGCGTGGCCAGACCAACTGGTCAGCGCACGCCTACGGCCTCGCGGTCGACATCAACCCGTTCTGCAATCCGTACAGCAAAGGCGAGCTCGTGCTGCCCGAGCTCGCCTCCGCGTATTTGGACCGTGGGAGAGTCCGGCCCGGCATGATCCGGGCCGGTGACACCGTCGAGCGTGCGTTCGCCGCAATCGGCTGGACCTGGGGCGGCACGTGGCGCACGCCCAAGGACCTGATGCACTTCTCGGCGACAGGCTCCTAAAAGATCTTTCGGTAATAGGGTGAGTCGTTGCGGGTGATACGCCTTGCCTGGTAGGACAATCGTGGTGTGCCAGAACCGTCACGATCGACCGGCCAGCGTCGGAAAGGCCGTAGCAGCAAGAAAGTAGCTGCCCGCCGTGATTTTGAGGCGTTGCGAGAACGTCGGATGCGGGCAGCGGAGATGTTTGACCGCGGCAAGCGGCAGGTCGATGTGGTGGTGGAGTTGGGAGTCTCGGCGCAGACCGCCTCACGGTGGCACCGGGCGTGGTCGGCCGGCGGACGGCAGGCATTGGCCGGGGCTGGTCGTGCCGGGCGGCTGCCCAAGCTGACCGACGAGCAGGTGGCCGAGGTGGCCGGCGCGCTGGCGCAGGGGCCGAAGGCGAACGGATTCCCGACCGACATGTGGACACTGGCACGGGTGGCCAAGGTCATCGAGAAACTCACCGGGGTGCGGTACTCGCAAACCCAGACCTGGACGATCCTGCGCGAGCGGCTGGGCTGGAGCAGGCAGCGTCCCGCCCGCCGCGCCACCGAACGCGACCAGGAGGCCATCGACAGGTGGGTGAAAAAGGAGTGGCCACGCATAAAAAAAGCGCCCGGCGCCGAAGGGCCTGGATCTGCTTCCAGGACGAGTCCGGATTCTCCCTGCTGCCCGTAGTACGGGCCACCTGGGCGCCACGCGGTCAGACCCCGGTGCTGACCCACCGGTTCTCCTGGAAACGCCTGTCGATGTCCGGCGCGCTGGCCTACCGGCCCGACCGCAGCGAGGCCGTGTTCGTGTTCGGCATCAAAGAAGGCGCCTACAACACCGCCTCGCTGATCGAGTTCCTCACCGCTCTGCTCGATCACCTTGACCGCCAGAAAGTCACCCTGATCTGGGACGGCCTGCCCGCCCACCGTTCCGCGGCCATGAAGGAATGGCTGGCCACCCAACGACACTGGCTGCGCGTGGAACCGTTGCCCGGCTACGCCCCCGACCTCAACCCGATGGAAATGGTGTGGGGCAACGTCAAAGCCACCGAGCTGGCCAACTTGTGCCCGGACACCATCGACGAGGCCCACACCGCCACCCAGGCCGGCCTGGAACGCGTCGGCAGCAGCTACCAACTGTGCTTCAACTTCCTCGACCACACCGGCCTTTCCCTATGACACAATTCACTCAAATACCGAAAGATCTTTTAGTTCTTGCTCCCGCTGTTGCTGTCGTTGTTCTGGTCGTCATCGTCGGACGGGCGACGGCGGAAGCCGCTGAAGACCTTGTCCGCGACACCCGACAGCGCGCCGCCGACGTCGTTGAAGACCTTGACCAGCGGGTCGGTCGAGTTGTCCCACGCGTCCTTGTAGGACTTCGCGGCACCTTGGATGTCCTCGTTCAGCGGGTTGCCCTCGTCCTGCGCGTCGCGGCGTTTGTAGTCGCCGGTCAGGATCGTGCGGTACTCCTCGGACGCGGCCCAGCGCTGCAACTGCGAGGCCCGGACGACCGCGAACGGATGCGTCTGCTGCTCGACCGCGAGCAGCTTGATGATGCTGTCGCGGATGTCCTCGACCTCTTCGTACTCCTTGGCCTGCTCGAGGAAGGCCGGGATGTCGATCTGGGAGAGGTCGGTCGCGCCAGCGAGGTACATGTGCGCACGCAGTGAGGCTTGCGGGTCCTGGCCAACGAGCAGACCGGCACGGTCACAGCTCAGCTCGGCCTTGCGCTGCCACTCGTAGAGCGCCGCGATGACCGCGCGCAGCCCGATCACGCCCATCGGCACCCAGGCGATCGAGCGCTGCAGCTTCAACAGGCGGTCGAGCAGCGTGAGCAGCACCGCGTGCCCGGACAGCACATGGCCCATCTCGTGACCGATCACGAACCGCAGCGCCTCGGTGTCGAACAGCTCGACAAGACCGGACGACACCACGATGAACGGCTCGTCGATCCCCCTGGTCTGCGCGATCACGCGTGGGTCGCGGGCGACGTAAACCTTGGGGACCTGCTCGAGGTCGAGGATCTCGGCGGCCTCGGTGCGGATCCGGTCGATCACCGGGTACTGCGAGGGGCCCACCCGCACGTGCGACGCCACCGCCATCAGCCGCTCGGCGCGCTCGTTGAACAGCGCGTTCAGCGTCTTGAGGACGTCGGCGACGCCAGGTACGGCGCGCAAAGTGGCCATCGCACCGCGATCGGCCGGGTGTTCGTATGCGCGTGGACTGATTCCGGGGAATCGGACGCGCGGTGACGACTGTTGGACGTCGGATTCAGTCACGGTGGTAAACCCTCTCCCTGTGGTTAACGCCAACGTACGCGGAAACGGACATCAAGAGGGCCGACTGGACCGCATACCCGGCAAAGACCAGGGTTGTCCCTGACTCTCGAAATCAGTGAGACCAACTACCGGAGGTAGAGCATGAGCCTGGAGCGTCCCGTCACGCCTGACCCCTACGACCTGCTGCCAACGGTCCGGTCGTTCACGCTGTCGTCGACCGACGTGACCGGCGGCGAGCAGCTGCCCGGCGCGCAGGTGTTCGAGGACGGCAACACCTCACCGCAGCTGAGCTGGTCCGGTTTCCCGTCGGACACCAAGAGCTTCGTGGTGACGTGCTTCGACCCGGACGCGCCGACCCCGTCGGGCTTCTGGCACTGGCTGGCCATCGACATCCCGGCCTCGGTGACCTCGTTGGACACCGGCGCGGGGGAAAGCGATGCCACGTTGCCGCAGGGCGCGTTCCACACGCGCAACGACTTCGGCAACCACAAGTTCGACGGCGCGGCACCGCCCGCTGGCGACCAGGTGCACCGCTACTACTTCGTGGTGCACGCCGTGGACCAGGAGAAGCTCGGCGTCGACGAGGGCGCCTCGGCCGCGTACGTCAGCTTCAACCTGGCTTTCCACACGCTGGCGCGCGCCATCCTCGTACCCACCTACCAGCACTGAGAAACTCGTGAGTGGTTATGCGGGTTAGAACTCGCGTAACCACTCACGAGGCCCACGCTGGGAACAAGCCATCGGCGTGTGCTGTTATGCAGGCGTGCGGACCTTCGATCTGGTGATAATCGGTACCGGCTCCGGCAATTCCATCCTCGACCCGAGGTTCAAGGACTGGAATGTGGCCGTCGTCGAAAAGGGAACCTTCGGCGGCACATGCCTCAACGTCGGCTGCATCCCGACGAAGATGTTCGTGCACACGGCTGATCTCGCGGCGGCTCCCGCGGCGAGCGCGCGGCTGGGCGTCGACTCGACGCTGGATGGTGTGCGCTGGGAGGACATCCGGGACCGGATCTTCGGCCGGATCGATCCGATCGCGGCAGGCGGCCGTGACTACCGCAAAAACCACGCGGACAACTCGAACGTCACGGTGTTCGAAGGCACCGGCCGGTTCACCGAGCCGAAGGTGCTCGAAGTCACGTTGGCGGACGGCAGCAAGGAAACCATCACCGCGCCCAAGTTCGTGCTGGCCGCCGGTGGCCGGGTGAAGGCGCCGGACGTACCGGGCCTGTCCGAGGTCGGTTACGAGACCAGCGACACGATCATGCGGCTGGCGAAGCTGCCGAAGAAGCTGACGATCCTTGGCAGCGGGTTCATCGCGGCCGAGTTCGCGCACGTGTTCTCGTCCTACGGCGTCGATGTGACGGTCATCGCTCGTTCCGGTGCGTTGCTGCGCAGTGAGGACGACGACATCTCCTCGCGGTTCACCGCACTGGCCCGTGAGAAGTGGGATGTCCGGCTGGATCGTAAGACTGTCCGGGCGGAACGCGATGGTGACGTGATCAGACTGCACCTGGAAGGCCCGTCTGGCGCCGAGACTGTGGAGTCTGACGTGCTTCTGGTGGCGGTCGGGCGTACGCCGAACTCGGACATCCTCAACGTGACCGCTGGCGGCATCGCGGTCGCGCCGTCCGGGCACGTCGTGGTCGACGAGTACCAGCGGACCACAGTGGATGGTGTGTACGCGCTTGGCGACATCAGCTCGCCCTACGAGTTGAAGCACGTGGCCAACCACGAGGCACGGGTCGTGCAGCACAACCTGTTGCACCCCTCGGATCTGCGGAAAGCCGATCACAGGTTCGTGCCGTCCGCGGTGTTCACGTCCCCGCAGATCGCGTCGGTCGGTTTGACCGAGCGGGAAGCCAAAGCCAGTGGCAGGCGGTATGTCGTGGCCGAGCAGGCGTATGCGGACATCGCATACGGCTGGGCGATGGAGGACACGTCCGGGTTCGTGAAACTGCTGGCAGACCCTGCCAGTGGCGAACTCATCGGCGCGCACATCATGGGGCCGCAGGCTTCGAGCGTGATCCAGCCGCTGATCCAGGCGATGAGCTTCGGCCTGCGCGCCGACGACATGGCCCGTGGCCAGTACTGGATCCACCCCGGCATGCCGGAGGTCGTGGAGAACGCGCTGCTCAAGCTCGTTCTGGATTAAGGACTAATCCTTTCTGCGTACCCCGGCGTGTACCTGTCGACAACATGTCGATCAACGCCGGGGAGTCACTGAACTGTGTGGGGCTGGATTCGCAAGACGTTCTACGTCTTGGTGTTCCTGTCGTTGGCCGCGCCACTGATCGCGTTCCGCTACAGCTACTCGTTATACGAGATACCGGATCCCGCTCAGATCGCCGCTGGTCAGAACCAGACGATCACGTTGTACTACGCGGACGGCAAGACGGAGCTGGCGCGGATCTCGCCCAAGAGCGGGGACCGGTCGTCCATCCGGTTCCAGGACATTCCTGTGCACGTGCAGAACGCGGTGCTCTCGGCCGAGGACAACACGTACTGGGAGAACTCGGGCTTCGACATCACCGGGATCGCCCGCGCGGTGTGGAACAACCTGACCGGCGACTCGGGTGGCGGGTCCACGATCACCCAGCAGTACGTCAAGAAGGCGACCGGCAACGAGCAGCTTTCGCTTGAGCGCAAGTGGAAAGAGCTGGTCCTCGCCAAGAAGCTGGCGGACACGTACTCCAAGAAAGAGCTGTTCACACACTGAGGTAATCTCACCAAGATTCTGGTTCGTTTGTTGAGCCGCGAAGCTGCTCGGACGAGCGCTGGTCGATGTGCTGGGGAGTGGTGAGACCCGGGGAAAGATGGGCGGGGAGCCCTTGGTAGAACTGGATTGCGAAGATCAAGTCCGGACCAGAAGGCTCCCCGTGATTGCGTATCGTGCCATGCTCGATGTCCCGCGTGAACTGGCCCTCTACCTCAGCCGGCTGCTGCACGCCGAACGCCGCCGACGCGGCACCCGCAAGAACAGCAGGGCGTTGACCTGCTTTCGCCACGCGGTGCTGGGCCTGCGCTGGTTCCGGCAGAACACCGACGTCCCCGCCCTGGCTCGCGATCACGGCATCTCCCGCGCCACCGGCTACCGCTACTTGGATGAGGTCGTCATCGTGCTCGCCGAGCAGGCGCCGGACCTGCATGAGGCCCTGCAGCGGGCCAAGGATGAGGGCACGGCCTACGTGATCCTCGATGGAAAGGTCTTCTCCGCCGATCGCTGTAGCGAGAAAACGTTGAGCGTGAAAGGCGAGCCGATCGACCTGTGGTACTCCGGCAAAGCCCGCGAGCACGGCGGCAACATCCAAGCGCTGTGCGCGCCGGACGGTTTTCCGTGGTGGGTCTCGGATGTCGAGCCCGGTTCACTCCATGACTTGACCGTGGCGCGCGAGCATGTGCTGGGTGCGCTGTACTGGGCCGCCTCGCACCTTGATCTGCCGACGCTGGCCGATGGCGGCTACGACGGTGCCGGCATCGGCGTGCACACCCCGGTCAAACAGCCTGCCGATGGCCAGGTCCTCGACGTGGACACCCGCACACGCAACGCTCTGCTGCGTGGCCTACGGTGTCTGGGCGAACGTGGTTTCGCCCTACTCACCGGACGCTGGCGCAGCCTGCGGCATCTCACCGCCAACCCCAGCAAGATCGGCGACATCGTCAAAGCCGCCCTTGTCCTCACGCATTTCGAACACGGCAAGATCGCGTGAAAGTCGCTGAGATCACCTCACTGAGGTAATCTCACCAAGATTCTGGTTCGTTTGTTGAGCCGCGAAGCTGCTCGGACGAGCGCTGGTCGATGTGCTGGGGAGTGGTGAGACCCGGGGAAAGATGGGCGGGGAGCCCTTGGTAGAACTGGATTGCGAAGATCAAGTCCGGACCAGAAGGCTCCCCGTGATTGCGTATCGTGCCATGCTCGATGTCCCGCGTGAACTGGCCCTCTACCTCAGCCGGCTGCTGCACGCCGAACGCCGCCGACGCGGCACCCGCAAGAACAGCAGGGCGTTGACCTGCTTTCGCCACGCGGTGCTGGGCCTGCGCTGGTTCCGGCAGAACACCGACGTCCCCGCCCTGGCTCGCGATCACGGCATCTCCCGCGCCACCGGCTACCGCTACTTGGATGAGGTCGTCATCGTGCTCGCCGAGCAGGCGCCGGACCTGCATGAGGCCCTGCAGCGGGCCAAGGATGAGGGCACGGCCTACGTGATCCTCGATGGAAAGGTCTTCTCCGCCGATCGCTGTAGCGAGAAAACGTTGAGCGTGAAAGGCGAGCCGATCGACCTGTGGTACTCCGGCAAAGCCCGCGAGCACGGCGGCAACATCCAAGCGCTGTGCGCGCCGGACGGTTTTCCGTGGTGGGTCTCGGATGTCGAGCCCGGTTCACTCCATGACTTGACCGTGGCGCGCGAGCATGTGCTGGGTGCGCTGTACTGGGCCGCCTCGCACCTTGATCTGCCGACGCTGGCCGATGGCGGCTACGACGGTGCCGGCATCGGCGTGCACACCCCGGTCAAACAGCCTGCCGATGGCCAGGTCCTCGACGTGGACACCCGCACACGCAACGCTCTGCTGCGTGGCCTACGGTGTCTGGGCGAACGTGGTTTCGCCCTACTCACCGGACGCTGGCGCAGCCTGCGGCATCTCACCGCCAACCCCAGCAAGATCGGCGACATCGTCAAAGCCGCCCTTGTCCTCACGCATTTCGAACACGGCAAGATCGCGTGAAAGTCGCTGAGATCACCTCACTATCTCAACATTGTCTACTTCGGACGCGGCGCGAACGGGATACAGGCGGCGGCGCAGGCGTACTTCGGCAAGAACGTCCAACAGCTGGACGTGTCCGAGGCGGCACTGCTTGCCGGGGTGATCCAGCGGCCGACGTACTGGGATCCGGACGTGGACAGGGAAAACGCCGAGCGCCGGTGGAACTTCGTGCTCGACCAGATGACCAAGAACGGCTGGCTGACCAACCGCGCGTCGTTGAAGTTCCCGACAACCCTGCCCCGCAACGCCGCACAGAGCTCGGCGCGGCTACAGATCGAGAACCAGGTGCTCGCCGAGCTTGAGGACCTGGCGGACCTGCCACGGGACGCGCTGCAGCAACGTGGGTACCGCGTGATCACCACGATCGACCAGGCCGCGCAGACCAGCCTTGAGCAGTCGGTGTCGTCGGTCATGGCAGGTCAGCCGGATTATCTGCGGGCGGCCGCGGTGTCACTTGACCCGAAGTCCGGTGGGGTGCTGGCTTATCACGGCGGCGGCAATGGGGTCGGCTTGGACTACGCGCAATCGCCGCAGGACGCCGGCACGACTTTCGGCACCTTTGTCGCGGTTGCCGCGCTACGTCAGGGTTTCCGGCCCGATCACCCGCTGGATGGCACTTCCCCTCGGATGATCGACGGTATCCCGTTCCAGAATCCTGCTGGCGTCCGGTGTTCGCCGTGCAGCCTGCGTGCTTCTTTGGGGATACAGGCGAACACCGCTTCGGCCGAGCTCGCTTCCCAGGTCGGTGTTGGCGCGGTTGCTGAGGCTGCCCATCAGCTCGGGATCGCGCGCGAGCTGCGTGGAAAGCCCGCGTTTGGCGCGGACCCGGATACGCGGATCGCTGTCGGTGGCGGAAGCACGAGCGTTCGGACGATTGATATGGCTCATGCGTACGCCACCCTCGCCGCCAACGGCATGCGGACAACCCCGCACTTCGTCAGCCGCGTCGAGGACATTGACGGCAACACTCGCTACAACGCCACGCTTCCCACGTTGCAGGCCATTCCGTCGCGGATCGCGCAGACCGTCATATTCGGACTGGAACGGGACCAAGGCGCGTTCGTCCGGCCGGGGGTTCGCGCGTTCGGTGACGGGGGCGCGAACGCCAAAGCCTGGATGGTCGGCTACAACTTCGACATCGTGACCGCGGTGTGGATGGGCGCCGACAGGATCATCGCCATCAAGAACAAAGAGGGCAGGGACATCACCCCCGCAGGCGAGCCAACGACGATCTGGCGCGCGGTGATGGACGGCTACCGCGCTGCCCACGCTCCCAAGAAGCCCACACTGGAGCCCGTGCCCAAGGAACTCGAGTACAACGACCCCAAGAAGCCATCGCCCAACCCAGCAGCCCGGCCAACACCACGAACTACCAGGTAGATCCTCGTGAGTGGTTATTAGCGTTAGAACCCCAATAACCACTCACGAGGTCTTTTCAGCGGCCGAGGGTGCTGTTGGTGATCAACTGCTGCAACGGGTTGCCGTTCGGGGCGTTGGTGCAGTTGCCCGTGTCGACCTTGGGCACGTCCGTCAGGCCGCTCACGAAGACGCCGCTGCCGCACATCTGCATCGGCAATACGCTGACGTTCTGTACCAGCGGCGCGTCACCGTCGAAACCGCTGAGCACGTCCTCGTCTTGATCCGCGAACGCGGTGGCCGCTGGGCTGAACATGGCGGCCGACAGGACACCAAGCACAATAAAACGCCTCTTCACAGGCATGGGAAACCTTTCACAACGACAACAGAGGGCCGGATCGGAGAACTCACGATCCGCGACGCGCAAAAAACACTACCGATGCGCGCCTGGAAGCCAAAACTTCTGCGCCATGTTCACTCGTCTGAGAAAAGTGCGCGCACTCATCGTGACAACTGTTCTGGGGAAATGCAAAACCGACCCAGCGAGAACGTCGCCGGATCGGGTAACGCGAGCGGGACCGGCACCCCGGTCCCGCTCACCCCCGCGCCCTCTGCTACGCGTTATCAGCCCTTGTTCGTTACCACGACGGTGTTGCCGTCACCGCTGTTGGCGACTGTTGTGGAGTTGTGATGACTGCCATTACCAGCAACAACAGTCGTACTGTTGCTGACACCGCTATTGCTGACCGCGGTGTCATTGTTGTTGCTGGAGTTATTGCTCACGACGGTCGTCGATCCGACGGCGTCATTGTTGCTGATAGAGGTGTTGTTGCTGTTGCTCGCGACGTTGCTCACGACCGACGTGGTGTGATCGGAGTCGTCGTTGCTCACGGCGGTGTTGTTGTGATCGCCGCCGGTGTTGCCGACGACCACGGCGTTATGGTTTGAGTCGTCATTGGACACGGCGGTGTTGTTGTGGTCCGCGTGGTTGTTCGTCACCGCGACGCCGTTGTGGTCCGAGTCATCGTTGGACACAGCCGTGTCGTTGCCATTGGCGTGCGCGTTGGTGACGTTCACAGCGTTGTCGTCGGCGTCGTCGTTGGACACGGCGGTGTCGTTGCCGTTGGCCGCGGTGTTCGTGACATTCACGCCGTTGTCGTCGGCGTGGTTGTTGGACACCGTCGAGTCGTTGCCGTTCGCATGCGTGTTGCTGACGCTCACCGCATTGTGGTCGGCGTGGTGATTGGACACGGCCGAGTCATTGTGGTTTGCGTTCGTATTGGTGACGCTACTGGAGTTGGCGTTGGAATGATCATTGCTGACCGCGGTGTCATTGTGGTCCGCGTGGTGGTTGCCCACCCATGTCCCATTGCCGTTCGAGTGTTCGTTCTCCACCGATGTGCTGTTGTGATCGGCGTTGTTGTTGACGACCTTGATCCAGTTGGCGCTGGCGAGCAGGTTGGAGATCGTTGTGTGGTTGGCATTGCCGTTGTTGCTGACCGACGCCTGGTTGTTGCCCGGCTTGTCCGCCGCATACGCCGTGCCTATCAACCCAGGCAGTGCCAATGCGCCAATCAGAACAGCCAGCGCCGCCCATCGATTGAAGATCACCGAATGCTCCTCGTTCTCGTTTTCCCGAGTGGCGCTCTGCCACCACCAAGCGCCCCACTTGACCGTAGTGCCGATTCAGCCGCACGGTCGGGTGGATTCGCCGGCCAGCCGGGTGCATTCACGAAAACCGCAGTTCATGTCATTTCGGCGACATTCGAAGCCGTCAATTCACGGCCGGATAGGCGCCATCTTTCACGCGCCAGAACACGCCGGTCCGCCCATTCGGACCAGCGTGTCACATACGGCGCGTGATATGGCGAACGCGCAATATGGCGCGTTCTACATGAGTTGGTCGATCGCGCGATAGATCCGCTTCTCGGACACCGCGTACGCGGTCTTGATCGACTGCGCGAAGTAGCTGAGCCGCAGTTCCTCGATCATCCAGCGGATCCGGCGGGCCTCCGGCGAGTCGGGCAGCTCACGGTAGGCCTGCCAGACATCCTGCGCGCTCTGCGCCCACTCGAGATCACGGTCCGGCCGCTCGGGCAGCTTGTCCAACCGCAGCTCGATCCCGCGAAGGTACCGGGTCAGGCTTGGCAGCTGCTCGTAGCCGGATGCGGTCACGAAACCCCTGTACACCAAGCGAGACAGCTGTTGCCGAATGTCCTGCAAGGACGGTTCCAGCCGGGGGCCGCCCATTCCGGACAGTCGGGTCTGGACCGAGTTGTACGCGGCCAGCGCACTGCCGACCTGCGTGACGACCTCGAGCACAGTGGGGTTCAGGTGCGTACGAACCCTGTCCTGCAAGGCTTTGAACGCAGCCGCGTCCCACGCGACGCCCCCACCATCACTGACCAGCTTGTCCACCGCACACGCGATGCAGTCATCAAAGAAGTCCTGCATATCGCGGTGCGGGTTGGCGGACAGCGCCAGCTTCGCGGTGTTGGACATCCGGCCGAGCACATACTTCAGTGGCGAAGCCGTATTCAGCAACAACAGCCGCCGCGTGCCCTTCCACATCGAGTCACGCTGTTCGGCCTCGGTTTCGAACATGCGGACGTCGACCGAAGTGCCCGCGTCGACCAAAGCGGGATACGCGGTCACGACAAAGCCGTGCTGCTCCTGGCGGAGCATCTTCGGCAGCGTGCCGATTTCCCACGTACGCAAGCCTTTGCGCTCGATCTCACCAGCCGCGGACGACAGGGTCTCACGCATCTTGGGCTGCAGCTTGCGTTTCAGGTCGCCGAGGTCTTTGCCTTCGGCCAGCAGCGTGCGGCGCTCGTCCTCGACCCGGTACGTCACCCGCAAGTGATCAGGAATCTTCGTCAGATCCCAATCCTCACGGGCCACCGCGATCCCGGACAGCGCCTTGATCTCACGTTCGACCGCGTCGAGCAGGCTCTCGTCTTTGAGGTCCGGAATCCGGTGCAGAATCGCCTTCGCCCAGTCGGGTGCGGGCACGAAATTGCGCCGCACCTGCTTGGGCAACGATTTCAGCAGCGCGGTGATGATCTCCTCGCGCAGGCCGGGAACCTGCCAGGCAAAACCGTCCGCGGTGACCTGATTGAGCACTGGCAACGGGATATGCGCGGTCACGCCATCGTCTTTGCGACCCGGTTCGAACTGGTACGACAGCCGCATTGTCAGGCCGCCGCGATCCCAGTTGTCCGGGAAAGCCTCTGGCGTCACGCTTTGCGCGTTCGCGTTGAGCAGCATCTCGGTCGGGAACGTCAGCAGGTCCGGCTGTTCGCGGCTGGTTTTCTTCCACCAGGTGTCGAAATGCCGCCCGGAGACCACTTCCGCGCCGATTCGCTTGTCGTAGAAGTCGAACAGGGTCTCGTCGTCGACCAGCAGGTCACGCCGCCGCGCCCGGTTCTCCAGCTCCTCGACCTCGGTCAGCAGCTTGCGGTTGGCGTGGAAGAACTTGTGCCGCGTCTCCCAGTCGCCTTCGACCAGCGCGCTGCGGATGAACATCTCCCGCGACAGCTCCGGATCGATCCGGCCGTAGTTGACTTTCCGGTTCGTCACGATCGGAATGCCATACAGCGTCACGCGTTCGGTCGCCATCACGGCACCTTGCTTGCGTTCCCAATGAGGTTCGCTGTACGTGCGCTTCACCAGATGCGTGGCCAGCGGTTCGACCCACGCGGGCTCGATGCGTGCCGCGATCCGGCCCCACAGCCGGGACGTTTCGACCAGCTCAGCGGCCATCACCCACTGCGGCGGCTTCTTGAACAACGCCGAGCCGGGGAACACCGCGAACCGGGCGCCACGCGCGCCGATGTAATCCTGTTTCTGCTGGTCACGCAGCCCGATATGGGACAGAAGGCCGGAAAGCACCGACTGGTGCACGCGAACCGAGTCGATCTCACCCTCGGCTGGTTTGGGCTTGACATCCATCACTTGCCGCAGCTGCGAATAGATGTCCTGCCACTCACGTACACGCAGGTAATTCAGGAACTCGGCCTTGCAGAGCTTGCGGAACCGGTTGCCGGACAGTTCCTTCTGCTTGGTCCGCAGGTACTCCCACAGGTTCAGGTACGACAGGAAGTCGCTGGTCTTGTCAGCGAACCTGGCGTGTGCCTGCTGTGCCTGTTCCTGCTTGTCCTGCGGGCGCTCTCGTGGGTCCTGAATGGACAGTGCGGCCGCGATCACCATGACTTCGTGGACGCAGCCGTTGCCGTCGGCCGCGAGGACCATCCTGGCCAGCCTCGGGTCGACCGGGAGTTGCGCGAGCTTGCGGCCCAATGACGTCAAGGCGCCCTTCTCCAGCGCGCCAAGCTCTTGCAGCAGGTTCACGCCGTCGGCGATGTTGCGCTTGTCCGGCGGGTCGATGAACGGGAACTCCGCCATCTCGCCGAGCCCGGCCGCGGTCATCTGCAGGATGACCGAGGCGAGGTTGGTCCGCAGGATCTCCGGATCGGTGAACTCCGGCCGCGCGTCGAACTCGTCTTCGGTGTAGAGCCGTATGCAAATACCTTCTGAGACGCGGCCACAGCGGCCTTTGCGCTGGTTGGCTGACGCCTGGGAGACGGCTTCGATGGGCAGCCGCTGTACCTTCAACCGGTTGCTGTACCGGGAGATACGCGCGGTGCCGGGGTCGATCACGTACTTGATGCCTGGCACGGTGAGCGAGGTCTCGGCCACGTTGGTGGCGAGCACGATCCGTCTGCCGCGATGGGACTGGAACACCCGGTGCTGCTCGGCGAACGAGAGCCGGGCGTAGAGCGGAAGAATTTCCGTGTTCTTCAGCTCTTGTTTGGTCGCCGCGTGTTTTGATACCGCCTCCGCGGTGTCCCGGATCTCGCGTTCGCCGCTCAAGAACACCAGGACGTCGCCGGGGCCTTCGGCGGCGAGCTCGTCGACCGCGTCGAGGATCGCCTGCGTCTGGTCACGGTCCTCGTCCGCGTTCGGATCATCCGGGTCAATGATCGGCCGATAGCGCACCTCGACCGGGTAAGTCCGGCCGGAGACCTCGACGATCGGCGCGTCGCCGAAGTGCCGGGAGAACCGCTCCGGGTCGATCGTGGCCGAGGTGATGATCACCTTGAGATCGGGCCGCTTGGGCAGAAGCTGTTTGATGTACCCGAGGATGAAGTCGATGTTGAGGCTGCGCTCGTGCGCCTCGTCGATGATCAGCGTGTCGTACTGGGACAGCAGCCGGTCGGACTGGATCTCGGCGAGCAGTATGCCGTCGGTCATCAGCTTGACCAGCGTGCTGTCGCTGATCTGGTCGTTGAACCTGACCTTGTACCCGATTGCCTCGCCAAGCGGGATATCGAGCTCCTCGGCGATCCGCTCGGCGACCGTGCGGGCCGCGAGCCTGCGCGGCTGCGTGTGCCCGATCGTGCCGCGTACACCCCGGCCGAGCTCAAGGCAGATCTTGGGCAGCTGGGTGGTCTTGCCCGACCCGGTCTCGCCGGCCACGATCACGACTTGGTGATCACGTACGGCGGCAAGGATGTCGTCCCGCCGCTGGCTGACCGGCAGTTCGGCCGGATAGGTGATTTCTGGCAGGCCGGCGCGCCGCGCGTCGACCTTGAGTTCGGCTGCGGTGATCTCGGCGGCGATCTGCTCGATCACGGCTTGGCGGGCGGCCGGCTTGCGTACTTTGCGGACGCCTTCGAGGCGACGGCCCAGCTTGCGCTCGTCGCGGAGGGTCAGCGTAGGCAGCCGCTGCGCCAAATCGGCGAGCGTCGATTCCTTTAGTGGGGTTCCCATCTCGACTACCAGGATAAGCAACGCCCGCGATCAGCACCCGCGGATTAAAAACCGACCGGCCCTACGCGAAACACCGGATGAGATGGCAGTCTGTTCATTCGACGAACATCGTCGGTGATGACTAGGACAGACGTGGGATGTTTGGTTGTCCAAACATCCTGGTGGGGAGGATGACACCGTGCCGTTGGCCACAACCCGGCGTGCCGGCCTTGTCGACCAGGTGATCGACCAGATGAGGAGTGCGATCACCACGGGCGAGTGGCGGGTTGGCGAACGAATCCCCACCGAGCCTGAGCTGGTGACCGCGCTCGGCGTGGGCCGCAACACCGTCCGCGAGGCCGTCCGCGCCCTCGCCCATGCCGGACTGCTCGAAGTCCGACAGGGCGATGGCACATTCGTCCGCGCGACGAGTGAACTGTCCGGAGCAGTCCGCCGCCTCTGCGGCTCAGAGCTGCGGGACGTGCTCGAAGTGCGGCGGACCCTGGAAGTCGAAGGCGCCCGCCTCGCGGCGACCAACCGAACCGAAGCACAGCTCGAGCAGCTGACCCGTCTGCTGGAAATGCGGGACGAAGCGGCAACGGCGATGCAGTGGTCCCGGTTCGTGCAGATCGACGCGGACTTCCACCACCTCGTGGTGATCGCGTCGCACAACCAGCTGCTCGCCGAACTGCACGCCGGCCTGACCGAAGTGATCAAGGCGAGCATCGAGGCGCTGGACGAGTCACAGCCGGACGCCCGCAAGATCGACCACCGGGGTCTGCTGTTCGCCATCCGTGACCGGGATCAGGAACGCGCTGTCCGTGAGGCAGGCGGGTTCCTCGCGGAGGCATTGAGTTATTTGGCCGAACACCCGGCCTGATTTTCGCGGTTCGCGTGACGACTGGGGGCACGCGGACCTTAAAGTTTCTTTTGCGGGGTTTGTCCCGTTTTTCGCCCTATTCGCCGCTTTATCGCTGACAGCGGGCCTTTTGCATGTACCGACCATCGGGACTTGGTTTCATGTCGGCCGCGACCTGCGGCCCCCGCTCTCCCGCGTAAACCCGAGAGCCGTCAGGACTGGGGCGTACGCATCACCGCGGTCGCTCCGCCGTCGATGAGCAGGTCCGAGCCCGTGATGAACGTCGACTCCGGGCCGAGCAGGAACGCCGCCGCGGCCGCGATCTCGTCGGGCGTGCTCATCCGCCCGGCCGGTGACAAGCCGATCATCGAGCGGATCGCCGCCCCGTTCTCCGACGCCAAACCTGCCTCGATCATCGAAGTCGAGACCACACCTGGACTGATCGTGTTAACCCGCGCGCCGCGCTTGCCCCAAGCCAGGCCTATCCCACCGGCACCGATGACGACGAGTACGTCCCTGCTCATGAATCCTCCCGCGAAATTCGGAGCACACTGCCTTCTCCGGCCACGTGCAAGGAACCATCCGGACCGACCGCGATTCCAGCGAACTGTCCTGGGCAGCCAGGCATGCCATGCGCGAACAACGCGCGGGCCGTCTTCTCCGGCGGACTGATGGCGAGGTTGTCGGCTTCGACTCTGCGCTCACCCGTGTCCAGGTGAATGGCCAGCACCCGTTGGTGTCCGACCTCGACGACGAACAACTCCTCGCCACGGACGGTCAGGCCCTGTGGAGTGGCGAGCCCGGAAGCGATAGCCACGGCTTGTCCGTCGTCAATCCGGTAAATCACGCCGAGCTCGTCACTGACATAGCAACGCTGTTGAGCGTCGAACGCCACGTCCACAGGTGAGCCGAAACCCGACGCCACCACGGTGATCGTGTCATCGGCTTCGATCGCAATAACCCGTCCGGCGCCTGCCTCAGCAACGACAAGCGCACCGTCGTCTCGTACAGCGATGCCAACCGGACGGTCCAGCTCTCGGGCACGTACGCGCTGGTTCGTGCGTACCTCGCCGTACTGCGAGGTTATGTGCAATTGATCCTGGTCGGCGACGATGCCGTGCGAGAAGATCGCTAGGTCGTCGCCTAGGCGATAGTGGTCCGCCGCATGGACTGTCCCGCCGAAATCGACGGTCACGCCGTAAGGGCCGACGAGGTTTTGCGGCACAACCTGACGGATTTGACCGTTTGGGTACACCTCTGCTATGCCACTACTGGCATAGCTGGAGACGTACATACGGTTGGATTCGTCGAACGCGCCGTTGTCCAGGCACATCACACCCGTCGTGATGAGTTGCCGTTTGTCCATCCGGGGATATACGCGTGATGATCCCTTCCACACCACGCGAGATGACCATCAGAACGCCTTCGCGGTCGAAGCGCACCGCGACAGGCTCGTGCACGTCCGCCGCCACGAGCTCGGGCGTTCCGCCGTCGAGCGGTCTCCGGTAGACCTCGTTGGTGAACATGTGCGGGTAGTACAGACAGCCGTCCGGCCCGAGCTGCATCGCGTTGCCCGCCGCCGATCGACAGTGGCATCGACGACCGAAAGGCCATGTTGGATTTGGTGCGGCTGGCCAGAACCGAGCCGGGCTTGCGCGCGGTATGGCTGGAAGCGCACCGGGAAGCCGAGCCGGTGTTCGCCGAGGCACTCGCGCAGCGCGCCGGACTACCTGAGCCGGACCTGACCATCTCGGTACAAGCCGCGATGATCAACGCCGCTTTGCGCGTGGGAGTGGAGCATTACGCGGCGAACGCCGACGCCGACACGCGAGGCTACGAGTCGGCGGTGCATCAGGCGTTGGCGGTCGCCGCGGGCGGCTTCTCGTCGATCACGGCAGGGTCAGGATCTCCGCGCCGGTGTCCGTGACCACGATGGTGTGCTCGAACTGGGCGGTCCAGCTCTTGTCCTTTGTCGTCACTGTCCAGCCGTCGTCCCAGATGTCGTAGTCGATTCCGCCGAGGGTGATCATCGGCTCGATCGTGAACGTCATCCCTGCCTCGATCTCTGTCTGCACCGAGGGCTCTTCGTAGTGCAGGATCACCAGGCCGCTGTGGAAGGAGCGGCCGATGCCGTGCCCGGTGAAGTCACGGACGACGCCATAGTCGAAGCGCTTGGCGTACGACTCGATGACGCGCCCGATCACGTTCAGGGCGCGGCCTGGGCGAACGGCTTTGATGGCGCGCATTGTCGCTTCATGCGTGCGTTCGACCAGGAGGCGGTTCTCCTCGGCGACGTCGCCCGCGAGGAATGTCGCGTTGGTGTCGCCGTGCACGCCGCCGATGAACGCGGTCACGTCGATGTTGACGATGTCGCCGTCCTCGATCACGGTCGAATCCGGGATGCCGTGGCAGATCACCTCGTTCAGCGAGGTGCAGCAGGACTTGGGGAAGTTGCGGTAGCCGAGGGTTGATGGGTAGGCGCCGTGGTCGAGGAGGAACTCGTGCACGACGGCGTCGATGTCATCAGTCGTCGATCCCGGCTTGACGGCCTTGCCGCCTTCCTGCAATGCCTGCGCGGCGATGCGGCTTGCCACGCGCATGGCCTCGATCACCTCGGGCGTCTGAACGTACGTCCCCTCGGTGTTGCGCGCCGGGGCGGCCTTGTCGACGTACTCAGGACGGGCGATGGTGACGGGGACTGAACGGCGCGGGCTCTGGTCGCCGGCAGTCAGCGGGGCACGTACGGGCATGTCTCCAACTCTATGAGATCCCACGGAGGAACCTGTCAGTCGCGTCAATCGCCGGACCGGACGCACCGGCGTCGGTGACGAGGATGGCGAATGCCAGATCGCCCTGATATCCGGCGAACCAGCCGTGGGAGTGCGTGCCGTCGCCGAACTGGGCCGTTCCGGTCTTGCCACGCACGTCAGGCAGCTGGCTCAAGGCTTGCGAGTTGATGGTGACCGCTTCACGCATCATCTCGCGCATGGCGTCGAGGACGGGCGCGGGCACCGGCTGCGGCGTGACGTCCATCTTTGTCGGGTTTTCCCGGTAAAGAGTGGCCTTCGGCACAGTTCCACTCGCGGCCGTGGCGGCCACGACAGCCATTCCGAACGGTGACGCGAGGGTTTTGCCCTGGCCGAAGCCGTCCTCGGCGCGCTCGGTCTGGTCCGTGGCAGGCGGCACCGACCCGGTGATCGTGGTGATCCCAGGGATGACGTAGTCCACGCCGAGGCCGAACTGCCGCGCGGCGTTGGTCAGCGTGTCCGGCTTCATCTCCGACGCGAGCTTGGCGAACGTCGTGTTGCACGAGTGCGCGAACGCCAGGCTCAGCGGGATGGTCCCCTTGTCGAACTCGTTCGAGTTCGGGATCTCGCGCGGCCCGATCACGATCTTGCCTGGGCAGGGCGAAGGCGTGTCGGCTTTGACGGTCCCGGCCTGCAACGCGGCCGCGGCCGTGACCATCTTCATCGTTGACCCCGGTGGATAGCGTCCGGTCAACGCGATGGCGCCCTGCGCGTCGGCCGCCGGGTTCTGCGCCACCGCGAGCACCTCCCCCGACGACGGCTTGATCGCTACGAGCGCGCTGGCCTGCGGGATGCCGTCGATCGCGGCCTCGGCTGCCGTCTGGACTTGGCGGCTCAACGTCACATTCGCGGCCGTACCCGCTTCGGCGTCCTTGACGAAGATCTCCTCGACCTCGCCACCGGCCGCGTTCAGCGTGACCACCCGGAACCCCGGCTTGCCGGAAATCTGGGCCTCCACCTGTTTGCGGATGCTCGGCAGCAACTGCGTAGCCAGGTTCTTGTCCCCCGCGAGCAGCCGCGTCGACGCGACAAACCGCACCCCGGGCAGCTCATAGATCGCGGCCTTCGCCGCCTGGTAGTCGGCATCGCGCAACGAGACCACGGTGTAGGACTGGCCATTGGGCGTCTTGGCCACCCCGTCCATGATCGACTGCTGCGTGATCGCCGGATCCACCTTGCTCGCCTCAGCCGCCAGCGCCGCCGCCACCACGGGGACGTCGCCAGCCTTCGCCGGATCGAGCAGAACGGACACAACCTTCTCCGGCGACATGAGCGGGGCGCCTTCCCGGTCAAGCACAGGCGCCTGCACCGCCTCCTTGTCCCGCGCGCCGATGGTCTGCTGAACGCCAAGCTTCGGGTGTATGACCGACGGCCCCCAGTGCACGCGCCAGGAGTCATTGTCCGGCCGTACTTCCATCTCGCCTTCATACGTCCAGTGCCGGTCGCGGCCAAGGTCCCAATCAGCCTTGAACCGCACCCGTGCCGACTTGTCCTCCATCTCAGTCGACCCGGTGACCTCGGTCACTATCCCCGCGGGCTTCAGCGAGCCGCGGATCTTGTCAAGCAGCGACTTGGCGGAGTCGGCCGAGTCGGTTCGACCGGCGGCGGCGGCTGTGTCGCCCTTGGCCAACTCGGTCAGAAACGCACCGGCCACATCCTCGGCACTAGGGTCCGACCCGAAAAAGAACCCGCACCCCGCAACGGGCAAAACCACGAGAAGTGCCGTGACTAGACCGATTCGTCTCACTCGCCGCAGTATGCCGGAGGGACCCAGTCCTCACGTGGACACGCACCCGTTCGCGTGTCCACCGGCTCCGTCATGGTGTGTTGAACACGCGAGCGGCGCATGGGGAGAAGCAACCGCGCTGGAAGCGAGTCGAGCAGTTTGACACACCGTGACGGAACGGTGGACACGCGCCAGGGCGGTGCAATGCGAGACACCGTGCAGTGGAAGCCCCGACTTTTACGGCCTGGTGTGTCCGACAGGCCCGGCCCCGTTGCTGGCTTCAAGGTCCAGCCGGGTTGGTTGGGGTGATCTTCCGCGTGTCCGCCCCACCGGCACGGCGAGTCAAACTGCTCGACTCGCCACCAGCCTGCTTGCTCGCCGCCGTGCGCCGCTCGCGCGTTCAACACGCCATGCCGGAGCGGCAGACACGCGCGGGCACCCGTCGCTGACTTCCCGCCTGTTCGCTTCGCTCACGGCGATACGTCATTGTGCTACCGGGTGCACGCCACACATTCCAGGCCCAACCCTTCATCCCCTCGATCAACGTGAGGTAAACCGCCCAACCGCTCACGCACAGTGGCTAAACGTTGGTGGGCACAGCGGAAGGCGGGTAAGCCGCCCAACCCTCGACCAAGGTAGGCACACCGCCCAACTTCTCGAGCGAGGTGGGTATGTCGCCCACCACTCACACACAGTGGGCAAGCCTTGGTGGGCACTGCGGAAGGTGGGTAAACGCCTGACCTTGCGCAGGTGTTGGGCGAATCAGCCTCTGACCTTTGCAGGTGGGGTTAGAACAGGACCGTGGCGTAGCAGCCGACTTGGGTGAAGCCTATCTTCGCGTAGGAGGCTCTTGCTGGGGTGTTGAAGGAGTTGACGTACAGACTTGCCGTTCGGCCCATGCCTTTGACCAGGCGTTCTACCACCGCTGCCGTTCCGGCCGTGCCCAGGCCTCCGCCACGCCTGTCCGGGTGTACCCAGACACCTTGGATCTGCCCGACGGACTTGGACAGCGCCCCGATCTCGGCTTTGAACACAACCTCGCCGCCTTCGAACCGGGCAAATGCCCGCCCACCGGCGATCAGCTCGGCGACCCGCGCTCGATACCCGGCGCCGCCGTCTCCCACTCGGGGATCGACGCCGACTTCCTCGATGAACATGGCTATCGCTGCCGGTAGGTAGCGGTCGAGCTCGTCCGGCCGCACGGCGCGCACGAGGGTGTCTGGCTGGACCAACGGACTGGTGTTGATCGCCATCAGCGGCTGTTCTGCCCGTATTTCCCTTGGTGGGCCCCACTCTGGCTCCAGCTCGGCCCACATTCCGAGGACTTGGTCTGCCGGGCCGACCAGCGATGAGCACATCCTCCTGCGCCGCAACGCCCGGTCAGCGAAGCAGCGCAGGGCGGCTTTGTTGCCGCGCAAGGGGATCAGGTTCGGTCCGACGTAGCACAGGCCGTCCAGGCGGCCGTTTCGCATCGGTCGGACGTCCGCTCCCCACAGCTCTCCGCCGAGCCGCCAGGCGTCGAGGCCTGCGGCCTCCACCCGGGCTGCCACCATGCAGCACACGACCGGATCGGCGGCCAGCACGGCCCGCACCGCCATGCCGTCTCGTTCGTCGAGTAACCGCGCGGAAGCCATCCGAAGCACCTACTAAGCGTGCCAGATGGAACCCGAAATCGAGGAGTCCGAGTTGTCAGGACACCGAGACGACTGGCGATGTGCCGCCGATCGGCTCCATGTCCTCGGCGATTCGCATGGCCTCTTCGATCAGCGTCTCGACGATCTGGTGCTCGGGCACGGTCTTGATGACCTTGCCTTTCACGAATATCTGGCCCTTGCCGTTGCCGGACGCCACGCCAAGGTCAGCCTCACGGGCCTCACCTGGACCGTTCACCACGCAGCCCATCACGGCGACCCGCAGCGGGATCTCCATGCCCTCCAGGCCCGCGGTGACCTCGTCGGCCAGCTTGTAGACGTCCACCTGCGCACGCCCACAGGACGGGCAGGACACGATCTCCAGTTTACGCGGCCGCAGGTTCAATGACTGCAGGATCTGCGTGCCGACCTTGACCTCTTCCACCGGCGGGGCCGACAGGGAGACGCGGATCGTGTCGCCGATGCCCTGGCGCAACAGCGCGCCGAAGGCCACCGCGGACTTGATCGTGCCCTGGAATGCCGGGCCTGCTTCGGTCACGCCGAGGTGCAGCGGGTAGTCGCAGGACTCGGCCAGCAGCTCGTACGCCCGGACCATGACCACCGGGTCGTTGTGCTTGACCGAGATCTTGATGTCGTGGAAGTCGTGCTCAGCGAACAGCGACGCCTCCCACAGCGCCGACTCCACCAGCGCCTCCGGCGTCGCCTTGCCGTACTTCTGCAGCAGCCTCGGGTCCAGCGAGCCCGCGTTGACGCCGATGCGGATCGGCGTTCCGTGGTCCTTGGCCGCGGCCGCGATCTCACGCACCTTGTCGTCGAACTTCTTGATGTTGCCTGGGTTCACGCGCACCGCGGCACAGCCTGCCTCGATCGCGGCGAACACGTACTTCGGCTGGAAGTGGATGTCGGCGATCACCGGGATCTGGGACTTGCGGGCGATCGCGGGCAGCGCCTCCGCGTCGTCCTGCGATGGGCACGCCACGCGCACGATGTCACAGCCGGACGCCGTCAGTTCCGCGATCTGCTGCAGCGTCGCGTTCACGTCCGCGGTCACCGTTGTGGTCATCGACTGGACCGACACCGGGAACTCGCTGCCGACGCCGACCGAGCCGACCATCAACTGCCGGGTCTTGCGACGCTCCGACAGCACCGGTGGCGGTAGCGACGGCATGCCGAGCAGCACTTCGCCGCTTGTCATGAGATCTCCTCTTGAGTCAGTGGTTACGACCGGGAGGCCGTTGGGGGTATTCGGCGGATCCAGGTTTTCGCTGGGCGTGCGGTAGAAAGGGGCTCGTACCGGGTTGTACTAGTGCCTTTCTGTCCGTGCGGCCAGCGGGAAGCTGGGCCGTCGAGACCCCTGACGGACTCCCGGTCGTGACCACTAGTTCAGCCTGATCGGGTTGACGATGTCGGCGGTGATCGTGAGCAGCATCACCGCTCCACCGATGAACACCACCACCATGGTGACGGCCATCAGCTTCGAGTAGTCCACGGGGCCACCCGCCGGTTTCCCCCGCATCCTGAGTACGAAGTTGCGGATCTTCTCGTAGACGATCACCGCTATGTGTCCCCCGTCCAGCGGCAACAGCGGCAACAGGTTGAACACGCCGATGAAGAAGTTGAGGCTCGCCAGCAGCAGCAAGACAACGTCCCACAAGCCACGCTCAACCGCGTCACCACCGAGAATACTCGCGCCGACGACGCTGACCGGGGTGTCGGGATCGCGTTCTCCGCCACCTATGGCGCGCACCACAGCCGGGATCCGCTCGGGGAACCGGATCAGGCCTTCCCATGTCTTCACGAAAATGTCGCCGGTGAACGAGACCGTACCGCCGATCGCGGTCCACGCGTTGTACTCGAACTTCCGTTGCTGCAGGACACCGATGCTGCCTTGGTCTTCGAGCACGCGGTTGCCGTCACGCAGCATCAGTCGCTGTGCGACGGTCACGTCCACGACGACCGTCTGCTCGGTGCCGTCACGGTCCACTGTGATCCGTGTCGGACCGGACAGTGGCTTCAGTGTTGTCCGCAAATCAGCGAAGGTGGGCGTTTTCGTGCCGTTCACCGCGATGATCTCGTCGCCTTGCCGCAGGCCTGCCAGCGCGGCCGGGCCGACGTCGGCCGGTGCACACGCCGGGCGCGGCTTGTTCGTGTCCATGTCGATGGTGTCACTTTGGACACACGCGGTCGCGCCGACGACCGGCTTGTCGACCAGGTTGGGCAGGCTGATGGTGGCCGCGAGGATGTACAGGATGATGAAGCCGAGGATGAAGTGGGTGATCGACCCGGCGGACATCACGATGACCCGCTTCCACGCGGGGTACTTGTACATCGCGTTCTTCTCTTCGTCCGGCGTCATCTCGTCAAGCGCGGTCATGCCCGCGATGTCGCAGAATCCGCCGCCGGGGATGGCTTTGAGGCCGTACTCGGTCTCACCCCGGCGGAACGAGAAGATCTTCGGGCCGAAGCCGATGAAGTACCGGCGCACCTTCATGCCGAACCACTTGGCCGTGAACATGTGCCCGGCCTCGTGCAGCGCGACCGACAGGCCGATGCCGAGCGCGAACAGCACGACTCCGATGAAGAAGACCACGCTCAGTTCCTTCCCAGAATTTCCCGGGCGCGTGTCCTTGCCCACTCTTCGGCGGCAAGGACCTCCTCGACCCCGCTCGGCGCGCCTGTCCAGGCGTCAGCCTCACCCAATACTCGCTGCACAGTCTCCACAATCGAGGTGAAACCGACGTTCAGGTCGAGGAACGCCTCGACGGCCTCCTCGTTCGCCGCGTTGTAGATGGCCGGGTGGCAGCCACCGGTCTCGCCTGCTTGCCTGGCCAACCGGACTGCGGGAAACACGTCGTCATCGAGCGGTTCGAAGGTCCACGAGGTGGCCTGATCCCACACGCACGGCTTGGCCGAGCCGGGCAGCCGCTCCGGCCAGCCGAGCGCCAGCGAAATTGGCAGGCGCATATCCGGCGGGCTGGCCTGTGCCAGCGTTGAGCCGTCGGAGAAGGTCACCATCGAGTGGATGATCGACTGCGGGTGGACCACCACGTCGATCCGGTCGTACGGCACACCGAACAACAGGTGCGCCTCGATCACCTCAAGGCCCTTGTTGACCAGGGTCGCCGAGTTGACCGTGATCACCGGGCCCATCGACCAGGTCGGGTGCGCCAGCGCGTCCTTCGGCGTGACGTCCGTGAGCTGGGCCGCGCTGCGCCCGCGGAACGGCCCGCCGGAAGCGGTCACGACCAGGCGGTCGACTTCCTCGGCACGCCCGCCGCGCAGGCACTGCGCCAACGCGGAGTGCTCGGAGTCGACCGGCACGATCTGGCCTGGCTTGGCTGCCTGCAGCACCAGCGGGCCGCCCGCGATCAGCGACTCCTTGTTGGCCAGCGCCAGCCGGGCGCCGGTGGCCAGCGAGTACAGGGTCGGTTCGAGTCCACGTGAGCCGGTGATCCCGTTGAGGATCACGTCGGCGGGCACCGCCTCGATCAGGTCAAGCACGGCACGGCTGCCGGTGAAGACCCGCGCGTCACCGAAGTCCGCGCCGGATGCGTCCGGCACGGCGATCGCCTTGACGCCGAAGTCATGGGCCTGCTTTGCCAGCACGGCCGGGTTCGAGCCACCCGCGGCGAGGCCGACAACCTGGAACTTGTCCGAGTTGGCCGCGATCACCTCGAGTGCCTGGGTGCCGATCGACCCGGTGGAACCGAGCAGGAGAACTGAGCGAGTGTTTGCGGACATCACGCCCATTGTCGCCGACCGGGCCTGAGGCGTGCGCCAGTGGGCTGTGTGCGACGATGAACGTGGGAATCAGCATGATCGAGGAGGGACCGTGGCGAGCTCGACGCCTGAGAAGGCTCCGGCGCACACCGTCAGCCCGGAGGACGAGCCGTCGGCCGAGTGGGGCTGGCACGGCAGCTTCCCCAAGGGCACCCGGATCGCGGGCTGGTTCACCGCGTTCGCGATGTTCATCATGCTGATCGGCAACCACACCGGCCGCACCGAGGACCTCTGGCTGATCGGGACCGGCGCCGGTCTGGTCATCCTGCTGGTCATCGACCAGATCCGGCGCCGTACGTCCTGGCGTCGCTGAGTTACCCGCGCGGCACGAGTTCGTAGAGGATTCTCGTGCCGAACGGCGCCATGAGGACGTTCTGCCCGACGGCGCCCAACGCGGACACCGGCCACCCCGTTGAGAACATCGTGGTGGCGTGCGCGGCTGTCCCGAACGACTTCGCGAACCGCGTTGTCGCCACGTCGCTGGCCGGATCGCGCGGCCCTGGATAGCCGCTGACCTGGATCGTTTTCACGACCCCGGTCTCACTGTCCACCCTGACGACCGCGGGCGCGGAGACCTGGCTCGCGATCGCGTGCACGACGACATCGTCACCTGCGGCGGCGATCTGGCGCCTGCCCAGCTCCAACGGGCACGGACCGGCGCCGTCGACCTCGGCATTGACCGCGGGCGCCGACAGGATCATCCGGCCGCGCGAATCCAGGAACGCCAGACCGCCTTGCTGGGTGCTGACCGCGAACCGGCCGCCGGCCAGACCGGTCGCTTCGGTTCCCGACGCGACCTCCGCACCGATCGGCAACATCGTCGCGTCGAGCACCTTGCCGTCCCGTAGCGCGTCGATCCGCCAGACTCTTGCCTGCGTCGCGTCCAGCAGAACGGGCGTGTCGCCGTCGAAGGTGAGCGCGGAGAACTGCGCGGTGTTCCAGACGTTCACCCCATCAGGCACGGGCTGGCCGTTCTTGTCCTTGACCCGCGTCGAGTCCTCCCCGACCGGCGCTTTGATGGCCCGCAGGTCGACCGCGCGGCCGCCGGTGAGCTGAACGATCCGGACCGGACGGCTCAACCGGCTCTCTCCCGGGCGCGAGGACGTGCCCGCGGGCAGCAGCCAAACCTGGTCCTTGTTGAGCACGATCCTGTTGACCGATCCGGACGTGTCGCCGCCCTGCAGCCGCAGCTTCTCCGAGATGTCACCGGCGACCGGGTCGTTGTTGGTCGAAAACGGTGCCAGATTTGGATCCCACACGACTTCGACGACGCCGTCGGGGCGGATCCGCGCGATCCGCATCGTCTCGCCCCACCTGCCACCGTCCTCATCGGCGTTGCGCAGGTTGACCGAGTCGTCGTACTTGCGGCCGACGAAATACACCGACCCATCCGGCGCAGTGGTCAGCGCTTCGACGTGACCGATGCTTGTGGACGGTCCGGGCGAACGTCCACTCGGGACACCGGCGCCGCCATTGCCGGCCATCATGCGCACGGATCCGCGTGCCTCCTCGGCAAGTGGCGGTGCGACCTCGGCACGGCACCCGGTCCGGTCGCCGTACTTGGCCGCGACAATCCCCGAAAGATCCGCGAGATCCTGGTCGATCGTCTTGCGCCTTACGTCGTACCCGGTGATCTCGATTCCGATGTGGACAGCACGCTTGCCGCACGTGATGGCGAGAGAGATGTCCGGCTTGTTGTCGGTACCAGTCCGTACCGGATTGCTCAGCGGAGCACGCGCCGCGCGCTCCTTGGCGACTTCCGTCGCGGTGTTGATTCGCGTGATGGCCCCGACTTGATCGGCGTCAATTCGTAACGACACCACGGTTTGCCGCTCCGCGTTCTCGGAGACAAGCACCTCACATTGACTCCGGTCAACGTTAGGCGCGACGGCGATCTCGCCGACCGATATCAGATTCTCCTCGGCACGTGCGGTCATATGAGCTATTGCCGTTCGCGGCAGCAGTGAACAGACCTCCGGCCCCACATCGGTGACCGGATCGGTGTTCAACGGCTGCGCACCGGCGAGCTCAGGCCCGGTGCAAGCGACCAGACCCAACAACAGCGCCGATCCTAAGATCCCCACCCGATTGCGCACACTTGAGAATGTTCCGCCAAATGTCCCCATTGGATAGTCTTTATGCCTCAGCCGCAAGTCCCACCATCTGGGCTACCTTGCGTTGATGCACATACGTGAATGAACTGGTCGGGCACGGGTTTTCAGCCAACCAACTTCACGACAGGACCAGACATGTCCGTCACGGACGAACTGCTCGCCAACAACACCCGTTACGCGAAGACCTTCACCGGCCCGCTGCCCCTTCCGCCAGCGAAACACGTCGCCGTCGTGGCCTGCATGGACGCGAGGATCAACGTGTACGGCGTGCTTGGCCTCGGTGAAGGCGAAGCACACGTGATCCGAAACGCCGGTGGCGTGGTGACCGAGGACGAGATCCGGTCGCTCGCGATCAGCCAGCGATTGCTTGGCACGAAAGAGATCATTCTGATCCACCACACCGACTGCGGAATGCTGACGTTCACCGACGACGGCTTCAAACAGTCGATACTCGAAGACGTCGGCGTGAAGCCGCCATGGGCGGCGGAGGCGTTCGGCGATTTGGACGAAGATGTGCGCCAATCAATTGCCAGGATTCGCACAAGCCCCTTCATCCCGGTGAAGGATTCGGTGCGCGGCTTCGTGTTCGACGTCGCGACCGGCAAACTCAACGAAGTGCTCTAAACCACCTTCCGCACTTCCTCATCGGAGCGCCCGACGACCGTAGTGCCGTCGTCGGCGGTGATGATCGGCCGCTGGATCAGGATCGGATGCTCGACCATCGCCTCGATCCAGCGGTCGCGCTCTTTGGGCCATGTGGCAAGCCCGAGTTCCTTCGCGCCCTTTTCCTGCGTCCGCGCGATATCCCACGGCTCAAGCCCAAGCCGGTCAAGGACAGCGCCGAGTTCCTCGGCCGTTGGCGGGTCTTCGAGGTAGCGGCGGACGGTGTACTCGCTGCCGGCCTCGTCCAACATCTTCACCGCGGTACGGCACTTCGAGCACGCCGGATTCACCCAGATCTCCACGCGGTTTACGGTACTGCGATGACCGTCATCGCCGCAGCCGGGAGCGAGATCGGAAACCGGTATCAGGCGAACTTCGACACCTACCGGCTGGCCCTTGGCCCGTTGGTGGCCGTCGTCGCCGATGGCATGGGTGACGGTCCGGGCAGCACGATGGCGGGACAGACCACTGTGGACATCATGGCTGCCGTCGAGCCGACGGTCGCGGGAATCCGTAACGCGGTCACGGCAGCACACGCCAAGGTAAGCCAGTTCGGCAAGCAACTCGGCGATCTCGCCGGATGCACGCTGACCGCGTTGCTGGAAGGTGAAGACGGCTTACTGGTCGCGCAGATCGGCGACTCACGGCTCTACCGGCTGCGGGCCGGTCTGCTGGAAATCCTGACCGTCGACCACACAATGGCTTGGCTTGGCGCGGTGAACGGCTTGTTCGCCTTCGATTCGCCACAGGCTGCCGCGGCGCGCTACCAGCTCACGCGGTATATCGGGCGTCTCGGTGCGCCAGCGCCGGACATCATGCACGTCGAACCGTTGCCAGGGGACGTCTTCCTGCTCTGCACGGACGGTGTTGCCGAGCAGGTCCCATACCACCGGATCCTCGAGATTCTCGGCAGTCGCCGAGGACCGGAGGCGATGGTGCGGGACCTGCTGGCTGGCGCTGAGGCCGCTGGCGGGAACGACAACGCGACCGCGATCGTCGTTCAGGTCAGCAGTTAGCCCTGACCTTGCGGATGTCCACGGACAGCGCGGGCCTGCCGTCGACGGAACCCGGCGGCGCGATGCCACCGGCGGCCACCTTGTCCAGAGTGGACAGTCCGGCCGATTCGACGGTGCCGAAGATGGTGTAGTTCGGGCGCAGCGCGGAGTCGCCGTACACCAGGAAGAACTGGCTGCCGTTGGTGTTCGGGCCCGCGTTGGCCATCGCGAGCACGCCGCGGGCGTAGAGCTTGCGCTCACCTGTCGGGTCCGTTGGCGCGGGCGGCAGGTTTGTCGGCAGCTCGTCCTTGTATCGGTAGCCAGGGCTGCCCTCGCCCGTGTCCGTCGGGTCGCCGCACTGCAGGACCTTCAGGGTTGGGTAGTTGGTCAGCCGATGACAGGACGTGAAGTCGTAGAACCGGTGCTTGGCCAGATGCAGGAAGCTCTGCACCGTGCAGGGTGCCTTGGCCCGGTCCAGGGTGAGGTTGATCTTGCCTTGGTTGGTCGGCAGGTCGACCCGCACGGTGCCGTGTGACGGCGTTCTACGCGGGTCAGGGGGCAACGGCACCGGCCGGGCCGCTGGTTCTTCGGGGTTTTCGTGTACTGGCACGGGCCGCGTGTCGTATCGGCGGCGGACGCCACTCCCGGCACGAACACGGAGACGGTCGCTATGACCCCGGCCACGATGATCGAACGCACCACGTCGTCCTCCCTCATGGGTTCCGCCGGGAGGGTAATGGCCACGGCCTTTGCTTCAGATCCGCCATTCGTAGGGCTGTGCCACACTGGTAGGGCTATGACCGCTCTGCCTCTTGTTTTCGACGCGCCCAAGCGTGGCCTCCCGCCGCGCCACCTAGCCGACCTCTCCACCGCCGAGCGCAAAGAAGCGGTCGTCGCACTTGGTGAGAAACCGTTCCGCGCCAACCAACTGTCGCACCATTACTTCGCACGACTGACCGCCGACCCGTCGGCGATGACAGACATCCCAGCCGACGCACGGCAGCGTCTGGCTGACGAACTTCTGCCACCGTTGCTGACCGTCGTCCGACACGTGCAATGTGACGACGGTTCCACCCGAAAGACGCTGTGGCGCGCACACGACGGCACCCTCTTCGAGAGCGTGCTGATGCGGTACTCCGACCGCACCACGCTGTGCGTGTCCAGCCAAGCGGGCTGTGGCATGGCGTGCCCGTTCTGCGCGACCGGCCAGGGCGGACTACAACGCAACATGTCGACGGCCGAGATCGTCGACCAGGTCCGGCACGGCGCCGCGGCCATGCGTGACGGCGACCTCGCCGGTGGTCCCGGAAGACTGTCGAACATCGTCTTCATGGGCATGGGGGAACCACTCGCGAACTACAAGCGCGTGGTCGCCGCCGTCCACCGCATCTGCGACCCGGCACCAAGCGGCCTGGGCATCTCACAGCGCTCAGTCACCGTCTCCACCGTCGGCCTGGTCCCCGCGATCAGGAAACTGACCGAGGAAGGCCTGCAGGTCCGGCTCGCGGTTTCCCTGCACACCCCAGACGACGAACTACGCGACACGCTCGTGCCCGTGAACACCCGGTGGAAGGTCGCCGAGGTCCTTGAGGCTGCCCGCGGGTACGCCGAGAAAACCGGCCGACGAGTGTCCATCGAATACGCCCTGATCAGGGACATCAACGACCAGCCTTGGCGAGCCGACCTGCTCGGCAAGCTGCTGCGCCGGTACTTGGGCCAGTTCGCGCACGTCAACGTCATCCCACTCAACCCCACCCCGGGCTCCAAATGGGACGCCTCACCCAAACCCGTCGAGACCGAGTTCGTCCGCCGGGTCAACGCCCAAGGCGTGGCTTGCACCGTTCGCGACACGCGTGGTCAAGAGATCGCCGCCGCCTGCGGCCAACTCGCCGCCGAAGGCTGACAGCTAGCGCCGAGGTGTGCCACAATTGTGGCCATGACTACGGAGTCGTTGCGGGCCGTGCGCGACCACCTGTCGGAGTTCGTCGACCGGGCAGAGCGCGAGCATGAGCGTGTCGTGGTCACCCGCAACGGGCGTCCCGCCGCAGTGCTGATCGGATACGAGGACCTAGCAGCGCTCGAGGAGACGCTGGAAATCCTCAGTGATCCAGAGACCATGGCTGGTATTCGCGAAAGTCGCAGTGAGGTTGACCGAGGGGACGTGGTTCGTGGGGTGGACGCGATCCGCGCGCTACGACCGCAGCCGTGACTGAGCCCTATGGTCTTCAGGTTGCCGCGAGCGCAGCCCGCACCATTCAACACAAGCTTCCAGAAGGCGTCGCCGCCGCTGTAGTCGTGTTCATCACCGGCACACTGCTGGACAATCCTCACCGCGCCGGTAAAGCCCTCCGATATGAACTGGATGGCATCCGATCGGCTCGACGGGGCGCGTTTCGTGTCCTGTATGAGATTGATGATGAGCGTCGAGAAGTCACCGTCCTTCGCGTAGAGCACCGCGCCGACGTTTACCGCCCGCGTTGAAGTCAGGCGGGTTGTAAGTCCGTTGCCAGGGACGAGCCGACCTGCTCGGCAAGCTGCTGCGCCGGTACTTGGGCCAGTTCGCGCACGTCAACGTCATCCCACTGAACCCCACCCCGGGTTCCAAGTGGGACGCGTCGCCGAAGCCTGTCAAGACCGAGTTCGTCCGCCGAGTCAACGCCCAAGGCGTGGCTTGCACCGTTCGGGACACACGGGGTCAAGAGATCGCCGACGCCTGCGGCCAACTCGCCGCCGAAGGCTGATCTAGACCGTCACGTGTGTGTAAACGTGTGCACGTGTGTCACGCTGAGCTGTGACAATCGGGCTGTGGTGGGACGACGAAGACGCGGAGCATATTCGTCATCGTTCGGCTCGCTAGCCGGGTGCCACAGACATCGAACCCGCCTGGACGTTGGAGGCAGCAACCGACCCGCACCGGATAACCCGTGCTCCTGACCCAAAAAGTCGACATGGGCACATCCGCGTGATCGGTCACGCGCCTTCAGCTGGATTCGTAGTCACTGTGATCATCGATCCCGTAGATCACTCAGGAGTGACCGCGTGGAAGACCAGCGGAGCCGATCTTCGCGCATATCGCGACGAGTCTGACGGAAAGGACGGCACGCCATGACCGACGGAACCACCAAGGAACAAGCCCTCGCCGCCATCCGAGCGGAGATCGCCGCTAAAAGGGCCGCAGCCGAGACCGAAGACGACGACGCGAAGCGTGAGCGGCTCCTACGACATGCGCAGTTGCGCGAGGAGATCGCCGACGAAGAGGCTGAGGCGATAGCCGCGGATGCAGCCGACAACCAGCAGGCTGCCCTCTCTTTGAGGGTTCCCGCATCGTTGGTCGCCGAACTCAAGGCTCGCGCGGAGGCAGAGCACATCCCGACCTCCGCGCTTGTGCGCCGCCTACTCACTCAGGCCATGCGCGAGCCCACTGCACCGGTGCTCACCGTTGAACAGGTCGAGCAGATAGCTCGAAGGGTCTATCGCGAGTCGGCCTGAGACGAACCGCGCTTTTACGATCTTGCAAGTATTAGACGGTACGTAACATCCGAGGTCGCGAAATCGCCGCCGAAGGCTGATCGGTCACCGCATCCAGTAGAACCAATTGCCTTCGTAGTCGCGGTCGACGGTCTCCTGTGACGCGACCGAGGTCTTGAGGTACGAGACCTGGCTCGTCGTGAACCCCTGCGCCCATGAGGATCGCGCGTACTTCGGCCAGCAGCGGGTTCTCGGTGGTACCGAATCTGTTCCGTTGTTCGTCGGTTTGTGTGCTCAGCGTGATGGAGAACCAGTCGTTCGACTCGAAAGCGGCGCTGACCAGCAGTTTGATCACACCGTGGGAAGCGAAGCCGTCGATGATCCGCGGCTCGGCTTTGCTGAGAAGATCCCAACGAGGATCATGCGCCATGCGGTCCATGCTGGCAGACCGACCCGCCAACGGCCATGAGCTGACGACCTGCGGCCAATTGGCTGGTGAAGGCTGCTATTTCAGTGGCGCCGGGTGCGTTGGACGCGGTTGGGTCCGGCGTATGGCGGATTTGCAGGGCACGTGTGATGAGCGGTTTGCCGAGGTGCGCGATGCGTTGGCGGCGTCGTTGGACGAGGACGATGTGGGTGCGTCGGTCGCGGTCTTCGTCGGCGGGGAACCTGTAGTCGATCTGTGGGGTGGGTTTGCCGACGCGGGCCGGACGGTGGCGTGGCAGCGGGACACGATCACCAACGTGTGGTCGACGACCAAGACGATGATTGCGTTGTGTGCGTTGATTTTGGCTGATCGGGGTGATCTCGATCTGGACGCGCCGGTTGCCGGGTATTGGCCGGAGTTCCGTGCGGCCGATGTTCGGGTGCGGCATGTGTTGTCGCACACCGCGGGTATGCCGACGTGGGACGACCCGGTGGTGGTTGAGGATCTCTACGACTGGGCGCGGGTCACTTCGTTGCTGGCTGGGCAGACTCCTCGGTGGACGCCGGGCGAGGTCGGCTGTTATCACGCTGCCACACAAGGCTTTCTGCTTGGTGAGGTGGTTCGGCGGATCACCGGCAAGACCATCGGCGCCTTCTTTGCCGCGGAGGTGGCCGGTCCGTTGGGCGCGGACTTCCACATTGGACTGCCTGCGGAGCACGACCATCGGCTCGCGCTGTCCATAGCTCCGCCCGGCGGGATGACGCCGCCGCCACCGAGCGAACTGTTCGATGCTGAGCCCAATCCGTACATCGAGCCAGCGCACGCGAATACCGTTGCGTGGCGACGCGCGGAGATTCCATCGGGCGCTGGCTACGGCAACGCACGTTCCGTTGCCACTGTGCAGTCCGTCGTGTCGTGTGGTGGGGCTGTCGGTGGCGTGCGGCTGCTGTCACGGGCGGGGTGCGAGCGGGCGTTGGAGGAGCAGTACCAAGGGCTGGATTACGTGCTGGGCGTGCCGATGCGGTACGGGTTGGGTTACGGAGCGAGCGGCCGGACGTGTTACTGGGGCGGTATGGGCGGGTCGCTCGTGTTCAACGACCTCGATGCTGGGATGACCGTGGCCTACGTGATGAACCAGATGGTCGACGCCATCAATGGCGATGGCCGAGGAATGACCATGGTCACCGCGGCCTACGGCGGTCTCTCCAACGCAACACCAAGGACTTCGCCGATACGGGCATCGCGTTGAGGGATCCGTTCGACCCGGTCGAAGGCTGACACGACCTGGTTATACCGGGTTATACTGGATGGCATGAAGACGGCGATCTCGGTGCCTGACGAGACGTTTACCCAGGTGGAGCAGAGCGCGAAGTCGCTAGGGGTGACGCGCTCGGAGTTCTACACGCGCGCAGCTCGGTTCTACCTCGACCATTTGGAACAGCAGTCGCTGACCAGCGAGATCAATGCGGCCCTCGATGGCATCGACGAATCGAACGCGGTGGCGGCCGCCGTGGGGCGGCGTCATCTGGCGGACGTTGACGACGAGTGGTGATCGAACGCGGCGGCGTTCACTGGGCTGATCTTGGGGAAGTCGAAGGCTCACGGCCCGCCAAGCATCGACCGGTTCTCGTTGTCCAAGCAGATCCGTACAACGCGAGCCGTCTTGCGACCGTGCTCGTTGCGGTGATCACGTCGAACACGAAGCTCGCTACCGCGCCCGGCAACGTCTTTCTGCCGACGTCAGCGACCGGGCTCCCGAAGGACTCCGTGGTGAACGTGACCGCGCTCATCACCTTGAACAAGAACGATCTCGGTGACCAGGTGGGCATGCTGCCGCCCGGCTTGATGAGGGATCTGGACAAAGGCCTCCGGCGGGTGCTCGGGCTCTGACACGCTGCCTGGCATGGGACTTCTGACGGACTATTTCTCGGCCGCGTCCGATGAGCAGGCAGCCGCCGCCCTTTTCGCGTCCGGAGGGCCACTGCACGCGGATCCACCGTTCAAAACGGTGGAAGCAAAGGGAATTGAGCCCTCCGTGACGTTAGCCAGATTGGCTGTCGTGTTGACCGGGGAGGACATCGACACTGTGACGGCCGCTCCCGACTGGACCCGTGAAGTGGCCGACGACGAAGACAAGTTCGTCGGTGCCGTACCCGACAGCCTCAAAGAAGCACTCGCGCAAGCCGATGACGCACAGATACCCGAGATCGCGCGGGAGTGGGCGACGGCTGAGGAGTTCTTTGGCCATGCCGATCCTGAGTTTCTCGCCGAACTGGTGCGGGAACTGGTCGATCTGGCCAGGCACGCGACTGAACAGGGCGAACGCCTGTATGTCTGGGTCTGCCTCTAGACATCAGGCACAGCACGGTTGAATACCGCGCACAGGCGCCTGCACTGGGGGCCCGGAGATCGGAGGTCACATGGCCGACGCAACACGGGACGTCGAGAAGATCTACGCCACCGCCGACGTGGTCGCGAAGCTGCGCAGGCTCGCGGACGCGCTGGAGTCGGAAACCCCGTTCCGCATCTCGATCGCGGGCGAACGCATCCGCGTGCCCAAGCGTGCCGAGTTCTCCATCGAGCACGAGCGGGGTGATGGCGAGGAAGAGATCGAGTTCCAGCTCAAGTGGACGATCGAAGAAGATGACGACGAGGACGACGAAGACAACGTCGTCTGACAGGGCAAAGGTCGTGAGTGGTTAGTCGAGTTAGAACCGGACTAACCACTCACGACATCCGGCTAGCGCGGGAAGCGGTCCCGTGCGTCTTCCAGCTTGTCGAATTCGCTGACACTCAACGCCTTCGACGCGGTCGCGAGCGGTGCGCTCACGTTTGCCCAGCGCTGCAACGCCTTGGTCGCCGCTTCCTTGTCCGCGGGGACCAGCTGGGAGATGTTGGCGCCGTGGTTCGCACCCGGTGCGGTGTAGGTGAACGAATCGCGCCTGCTCGGCACGAACGGCTCAGCACCCCACGGGTCGTTGGCGCCGTAGACGAACAGCATCTGGCTCGACTGCGTGCGCACCCAGAAGTCGACGTCGATCATCGGCCACGGGTCGTGCCGTGAACGCAGCGACGGCGGCAGGTTCGAGTTGGCCTCGTAGAACGACGGCGGGTAGTTCGTCACGTCGCGCAGGTGCTTGAACTTCAACGCGGGCGCGCCGAGCTGGGTCGCGGCCTGGTAGTAGTACGGCGCGTAGGCAAGCACGTCCTGGTCGGTGTAGAACGACCAGTCCGCGATCTTGTCGACCCAGTTGTAGATCTCGTCGGACGACGCGGTCTTCGCTGGCACGGTCGCGCAGTCGGCCTGCTTCGAGTACTGCCAGAACGCCCACACGACATCGAGCACGGTCATCTCGAACGCCTTGTCAGCGCTGCCGAGCACCTGGTTGAACGTCCGGTTGTTGGCCTTGGCCCACGCCTCGTACTTGGCCAGCAGTTCCGGGCGCCGCTTGAGCGCCTCGTGCTGGACGTCGTTGAGCGTCTGGCGGCACGCCGGGTCGTTGCCGACCGACTCGAAGAACTTGTCGTACTCCCGGTCCTGGTTGTTGATCGCATCGTTCGATGCGACATACGCGACGACGCCGTCGACGTCACGCGGGTAGAACCGCCGGTGGTACACCGAGGTCATGCCGCCCTTGCTGGCACCGGTCGAGATCCACTTCTTCGAGTAGATCCGCTTGAGCGCCTCGACGATCCGGTGGTGGTCGGTGGCCGCCTGCCAGATGTTCAGGTCGTCCCAGTCGGCCGGGTTCGGCCGGGACGGCTCGAAGAACCGCTGCTCGACTGAGATCTGGTTGCCGTCGATCAGCTGCGTCGGCTCTGACCGGAACGCGGTCGTGCGCATGTTGTAGCCGGACGTGTGCAGCACCATCGGCCGGTCGGTTGCCTTGTGCAGCAACTGGAAACGCTGCTCGAACCGGCCTGCTGACGGGCGCCGGTGGTCGACCGGCTGCGAGTAGTTCAGGATGAAGAACCGGTAACCGGCCGGTGCCGCCCCCTCGGAGACCACCGTCAGTCCTGGCACATGCTTGAGCTGCGCCACAATGTCCTCTTCGGCTGTGGCGGCTGGCGCCAGGCCGAACGTCAACGCGGTGACCACACCGGCCACCAACGCTGTTCGCAGTAACACGCCGAATCTCCTCACTCCCAGCGGCGAACCTGCGCATTCTGACAAGAAACGTTCGGTGCGTATAGCTACTGAAGTCGCTAACGTGCGAAAACCGCCCTTTCGTTCACCTCGCCCAGCGGCGCAACGCCTGCGTGGCAGCGCTTTTCTCGCTGGGACCAAGGTTTGAAATACTCGCGGTGACGTGATTTGCACCAGGCGTTACATAACTGTACGAATCGTCCTTGCTCGGCAAGAAAGGCTCGGCGCCCCACGGGTCGTTCTGCCCGTAGACGAACAGCATCCGGCTCGACCGCGTGCGCACCCAGGTATCGATGTCGATCATTGCGTGCGGGTCGTGCGTGGAACGCAGGTGCGGCGGCAGGTTCGAGTTCGCGCCGTAGAACGACGGTTCGTAGTGCATCACGTCTCGTAAGTGCTCGAACTTCAAGGACGGCCAACCCAATTGGGTCGCTGCTTGGTAGGAGTACGGCACGAACGGCATCGCGCCTTGATCCGTGTAGCTCGACCAACCGCTGATAGCGTCGATGAACCGGTAAACCTCGTCGGTCGACGCGGTAACGCCCGGCACCCTGTCGCAGTAGGACGATCCATGGGACTGCCAGAACGACCAGACCGTGTCCAGCACGGTGAATTCGAATGCCCTGTCGACCGTTCCATGCAGTTGCGCGAATGTGTAGCCGCTCGCCGCGGCCCATGCCTCGAATTTCGGCACGAGTTCGGCACGGCGTCTGAGCGCCTCGTGTTGCAGTGTGTTCAGCGCGGCACGGCACGCCGGTGTGCCGACGGTCGCGAAGAACGTGTCGTATGCGCGGTCGTCGTTATTGTCTCTGTCGTTCGGCGCGACATACGCCACCAGACCGTCCACATCGGCCGGATAGAACCTGCGGTGATACACCGAGGCCATGCCGCCCTTGCTTGAGCCGGTGGAAATCCATCTGCCACCGTAGATCTGCTTGAACGCCATGATGATCCGGTGGTGATCAGCCGCGGCCTGCCTGATGGTCAGGTGCCGCCAGTCCGCTGGTTGCGGCCGTGACGGTTGGAAGAACCGGGCCTCCACCGAGATCTGATTGCCGTCGAGCAACACCGTCGGCTCGGCCTCGAACGGCGTGGTACGCATGGCGTATCCACTCGTGTGCACGACCATCGGCCGAGTCGTTTCCTTGTGCAGCAACTGGATTCTCTGCGTGAACGAGCCCGCCGACGGATTGTCGTGGTCGGCGGGCTGCAGGTAGTCCAGCAGGAAGAACCGGTGGCCGCCAGGCGCGCTTGACTCGGACACGACTGTCATCCCTGGCAGCTTTTTGAGCTGTACCAGGATGTCTTCTTGCGCAACCGCAGTAGATGCGGGTGCGAGGACGAACGCCAGGATGGCGATGAGAAGGACCCGCATGCTTCCTTCTTACCCGGCCTGGCATGGGGCTGGGTCGGATGCCGGGAGCAATTCGCCTGTTCGGGTGTCAGGGCGTTGCCAAGGCTTCGGTGGGTGACAATCGGCTTGCCCTGATCGCGGGATACAGACCGGCGATCATGCCGATGACCATCGTCGCGACCACTCCACCAGCAGACGCCCACGCGGGCACGACCGAAGGCCAATCCTGGTACGCCGCATAGGAAACGGTCACGACGGCGCCCAGCAGCACACCACCAATCCCGCCCAAAGCCGACAGCAGTAACGATTCCGCGAGGAACTGCACGCGTATCTGGCCACGAGTCGCGCCGAGTGACCGCCGCAGACCGATTTCGGCCCGTCGTTCGAGCACGGAAATGACCATCGTATTGGCCACACCCACACCACCGACCAGCAACGCGACCGCGCCAAGACCGAGCAGCAGCCCGTTCAGCGTCTGATCGGTCGCTTGCTTGGCGGCCAACGCATCGGACGGCCGGGACACCGAGACCTCGTTGGGATTCTCCGGATTCGCCGTCGCCGCGAGCACTGCCTGCACAGCCTCGACCGCGTCCTCACGAGTTCGCGTGTAGACAGTCGTCGCGTACCCGTCGAACTTCAGCGCCTCCACGGCGATGGGCCAGCCGATCAACGCCGCGAGGTCCAGTTCAGGCGCCAGCGGAACGGGATTCAGTACCCCGACAACCGTGAACCACCGACCACCGAGGTACACGCGCTGGTCAGGGCCAGCCAAGCCGACGCCGAGGCGTTCCGCCGCTTTGTAACCAAGCACAACCGCGGGATAACGTGCGTTGGCGTCGTTGAGGAACACGCCGCTGCCTACCGTGGCGCCGACGGTGTCCGGCAGATCTGGCCGCGTGGCCAGGACCGCGATCCCGCCTGACTGCGTCTCCCGGATCCGATCGTTGCGATATACCTTGGCACCGACCACTTTCCCAGTCGCCGACGTGGACAGCACCGGTTCGATCCGGTCGATCATGCCGATCGAGGTGTCCGGCAGGTGACTCTGCTCGCCGAACAGCGACTGACCAGGCCCGACGGTGAGCAGGTTGGTGCCGAGCGCGGCCAGCTGGCGGTCCAGGTTCTCCCGGCTGGACGTGGAGATCCCGACGACCGAGATCATCGCGGCGATCCCGATCGCGATCCCCAACGCGGACAAGAACACCCGCAGCGGCCTGGCCCGCAGCCCGGCTCCGCCGACTCGCAGCACGTCACGCGCGCTCAGCCGGGCAGGTCGCAGCCGGTCAGCCATGCTGATCACCCACGATCTGACCATCGCGCATGTCCACCTGTCGTGGCAGAGCGGCAGCGATATCCCGGTCATGCGTGATGATCACGACCGTCGTGCCTGCCGCGTTCAGTTCACGCAGTAACGCGATCACACCGGCGCCAGACTGCGTGTCGAGGTTGCCTGTCGGCTCGTCAGCCAGCAGCAACGCCGGTTCACCAACGACCGCACGCGCGATTGCGACGCGCTGCCGTTCGCCACCGGACATCTCGTGCGGCTGGTGATCGACGCGGTGCCCCAGGCCGACCCGGCCGAGCGCGTCCCTGGCCTGCCGCCTGCGCTCACGCAGGTTCGTTCCGGTGTAGAGCAAACCGTCGGCCACATTGTCCAAAGCAGACACTCCAGCGGCGAGATGGAACTGCTGGAACACGAATCCCAGTACGCGTGCCCTGAGCGCGGACAGCTCGCCATCGCTCAGCGAGTGCACGTCGTACTCCTCGACGTGCACAGATCCCGTGCTCGGCCGGTCAAGCGTGCCGATCATGTTGAGCATGGTCGACTTGCCTGAACCCGACGGCCCAACGATCCCGACGAGCTCACCACGCCCGATGGCCACGCTGACCTGGCGTAATGCCGTCACGCCACCGGAATACTCCTTGCTGACACCCCGAAGTTCGACGACCGGGATCACTTCGGGACTCCCACAACGGTTCCCGCACTGATCCCGGCGCCACGGATCTCGACCTTGCCGTCGGCGAACATCCCAGTCTCCACGGCAACGTAAGTGCCATCGAGAAGCTGGACGCCGTAAGCACCTTCCGCCAGGGCGACCAACGCGCCGACGGGCACCGCGAGCACGTTCTCCCGCTTGTCAGCCACCAACGTGACATCGACCGGCGCCGCGTCCAGCTTGCCAGCAGCGGCTTGATCCGCAAGCGTCACAACGACTTCGATTGTCGAAGTGGTGGAACTGCCTTGCTGCGCGGGCTGCGCGGTCGCGATACTGCCCACGGACGCGACCGTCCCCGCGACTGACTTGCCGTCCGGTAACGTCACTTTCGCCGAGATCCCTTCGCTGACAAGGTGCTGCTTGGCGACGTCGAGCTGGACCGTGACCGTCCGTGTCGTCCCGGTGTACTTCATGACCTGGCCATTCGCCGGTACGCCAACCTGGGCCAACAACTCGGCGACCCGAACCTCACCGGGCACCACCACGATGTCCGAAGTCTGCACGGTGCCGTTCTCCGGCTTGCCGAGGTCTTCCTGCCATTGCTTGACGGCGGTCGCAGTGGCCGAGGTGAACTTGGTGTCGACGGTAAAGCCCTTGTAGCCCAACGCCTGCAGGTTTTCCTCGAACTGCTTGACGTCGTTGCCCTCGACACCGGATTTCAGCGGCCGGTAGGGCGGAATGCTTCCGTAGAACGCGGGAACCGGCTGATCATCCACCGAATACACGTTCTCGCCGCGGGTGATCACCTCGCCTGCCGCGGGCAGCCAGGTCACGATCCCTGGCGCGCTCCGCGTCAATGGGTGCTGTGCGCCGTACTCCAAGGTCCCCGAGACCTTCTCAGTGCTGGTCAGCGTGGTCGACGTGACCTTGGCCGTGCTCGGCGGCAAGCCGCTCGACGGTGGCGGCGCCGGATCCGTACCGCCGAAGCCGAACGCCGCCATGCTCCCAGCGCCGACCGCCACAACGGCCGCACCCAGTCCGGCAGCCATCCGAGTCGCGCGTTTCATTTGCCCACCCGTCCGGGGATCTTGTCCTTGCACGCCTCCATGGCCTTCTTGACGGCCGGGCTGTCCCGGTCGATGCCCTGCAACGCGCCGATGCCCAGATCCGGGCTGTTCGGATCCGGGTCGGGCACGTCGACCCCGTTGTCCCGCAGGCACTGCGTCATCTGCCGCATCTGCTCGATCAGCTCGGGGTCGAGTTTGGACAGATCACCGCCGCCCGGCAGGAACTGTTTGCACGCCTCAGTAGCTTTTTTGAAAGCTGGACTGTCGCGGTCGATCTTCGCCTCGTCCCAGCCGCCGTCCGGAGCTGGATCCGGTACGTCAATTCCGTTGTCCCGCATACATTTGGCGAACTGCTGCAACTGGTCGGTGGGTTCGGCGGGCAGAGAGGTTGGCGCGGCCGAGCCGTTGCTACCGCACGCACCGAGCAGCACCAGCAGACTGATCGCGGTAATGATTCGTCGCATGGTTCGTCAGTCGAGCAGGGTGGCTATAACCCAGGCGTAACTCGAACGGGCGGAGTTAACGGTCACGTTATAGCAGTCTCGCCGATGATGGGCACATGCGAGTTCTGGTGGTCGAAGACGAGCCGATCCTCGCGGACGCGATCGCCGAGTGGCTGCGGCGGGAAACGTTCGCGGTGGATGTCGTGCATCGCGGTGACGAAGCGCTGGAACGGCTCGGCGTGAACGCTTACGACGTGCTCGTGCTGGACCGCGACATTCCCGGTGTGCACGGCGACGAGGTGTGCCGGACGGTCGCGGGCGGCGAGACGCGGATCCTGATGCTCACGGCCGCCGCAGGCATCCGTGACCGCGTTGCGGGACTTGGACTGGGCGCGGACGACTATCTGCCCAAGCCGTTCGCGTTCGTCGAGTTGTCGGCTCGCGTGCATGCCTTGCTCCGCCGGACCTTGCCTGCCGTACCGCCAGTTCTGCAGCGCGCGGGGCTGCGCATCGACCCCGCCAGGCGCGAGGTCAGCCGGGACGGCGAAGCGATCACGTTGGCCAACAAGGAATTCGCGTTGCTCACCGAGCTCGTCCGTGCCGACGGCGCGGTCGTGTCCACCGAGCACCTGCTGGAGAAGGTGTGGGACGAGCACATCGATCCGTTCACCAACGTCGTGCGGGTGACCATGATGAAGTTACGGCGCAAACTCGGTGATCCGCCGATCGTGGAGACGGTCGCAGGCGTGGGATACCGAATCCGATGAACTGGCTGCTTCCGCGTAACTGGACGATCCGTGGCCGCCTGACGGTCGTGTACGGCTCGCTGTTCTTCCTTGCCGGTGCGATCCTGCTGACGCTGACGTATCTCCTGGTCTGGCAAATCCTCAACCGTTCCCAGGTAGACGTGCCCGACTCGGAGGCGCTGCGCACCGGCCTCACCCGCCTCGGCCTGGTCCGCGACGGGCAGGACCTCACCGACTTCGCGGCCACTCTGCAAGCCGCGCAACAACAACAGCGCCAAGAGATCCTGAGTTCCTTGCTCACACAGGGCGCGATCACGTTGGTCGGGGTCGGGCTGGTCGCCGCGGCACTCGGTTGGCTGCTGGCCAGGCGCGCCCTGCAGCCCGTGCACAAGATCACCGAGACGGCGAAACGGATCGCTGTCGCGGATGCGAGCCGTGGCCTGCAGGAACGCATCACGCACACCGGGCCTCGCGACGAGGTCACCGAGCTGGCGCAAACGTTCAACACGATGTTGGAGCGCCTGGACCGGTCGTTCGACGGGCAGCAGCGGTTCATCGCGAACGCGTCCCACGAGATGCGCACGCCGCTCGCGGTGAAGCGGGCGTTGATCGAGATCACCATCACCAGGCCGGGAACCTCGAAGGACGCGGTCCAGATGGGCGAGTCGCTGCTGGAGATCAACGCGCGCCACGAGCGGCTCATCGACGGACTGCTGACCTTGGCCGACAGCTCGAACGAACCAGTCGAGCGCAGCACGCTCGACCTGGCCGACGTCACCGACAACGTGATCGACCAGCTCACGCCAGCCGCACGGGACGCGGGAGTCGATATCCGGCTCGCCGTGTTGCCGCCAGCGCCTGTGACGGGCGACGCGGTCATGCTCGAACGGCTGACCCAGAACCTGGTCGAGAACGCGATCCGGCACAACGTCCCGGACGGCTGGATCAGCGTTCGGACGGCGTCGGAGAACGGCTGGAGCACGGTCACCGTGAGCAATTCCGGGCCGCCGGTCCGGCCGTACGAGATCGACGTGCTGTTCCAGCCGTTCCGGCGGCTCGAGCGGGAGCGCACGGCAGGCGAGCGCGGCTTCGGGCTCGGGCTGTCCATCGCACGCGCGATCAGCCGTGCGCACCACGGCGATATTGAGGCCGTACCCAGGGCGGATGGCGGGTTGGACGTGACCCTCCGGCTACCGCGAGCCTCTTGAGAGTTGCATCGCGATCGGTCTCGATATATCGTTGACGTATCGGGATAGATCCCGACTGACTCAACAAGGAGAAACCATGCATCACCCACACGATTTCGACATGCGACGGCACGGCGGCCGAGGCCGTCGAGGGCCGTTCCCACCTGGATTCGGCTTCGAGCGTGACTTCGGCCGTGGCTTCGGGCCACGACGCGGGCGCGGTCACCGGCGTGGCCGTGGCGACGTGCAAGCAGCCGTACTGGCCCTGCTCGCCGAGCGCCCCATGCACGGCTACGAGATCATCCAGGAGATCAACGAGCGCAGCCGCGGCTTCTGGCGGCCGAGCCCTGGTTCGGTCTACCCGACCCTGCAGATGCTCACCGACCGCGGCCTGCTCAGCCTGGAAGGCGGCTCGGGCAGCAAGCGTCAGTACTCGTTGACCGACGAAGGCCGGGCACAGGCCGAGCAGCAGGAAACCCCACCGTGGGAGCAGGTCGCCGACGAGGTCGGCGAGCAGGAGGTCGAGCTGCACACCGCACTGCACCAGCTGGTGTCCGCGGTCGGGCAGGTGTCACAGGCCGCGTCCGAGACGCAGAAAGCCCGTGCGATCGAGACATTGAACGAGACCAGGCGCGCGATCTACGCGATCCTTGGCTCGACCGAGTGAACGCCGATAAGCAGGGCGTAAGCGAATGCCCTTACCGTCCGGACATCCTCGCCCGGCTTTGCTGATCCTCACGATCTCGATGAGGAGGCAACGGTGTTCGGACGGGCCAAGGCGGCAATCGTGGCCACAGCGGCATGTGGCGTACTGCTTACGGGCACACCAGGGAACGCGATCATCGGCGGGAGCGACGTCGATCGGCCAGAGTCGTGGATGGGGTCGCTGCAGACGGACGGAAAGTCCTACTGCGGTGGCACATTGATCGCTCAGCAATGGGTGCTGACCGCAGCGCATTGCCTCCTGACGCCGGACGGAGTCTCCGCTCCAGGCGCGATCCGTCTCGGCAGCCTGAACGTTTCCCATGGCGGCGTCGTGGCGCACGCGTCAGCCATATACCCGCACCCCTCGGCGAAGTTGGTCAAAGAGGGCGACATGTACTACGCCACGGGCACCGATCTCGCATTGATCAAACTCGATCGCCGGCCCGGCAACCGGCCTGCCTTGCTGGCAATCAAGACGCCATCGGTCGGCACCCCGGCCCGCTTGCTCGGCTGGGGATACGCGGGCAAGGACCCGAACGGCCAGCCGGTCTTCCCTGATCACCTCAAACAGATCACCATGCCGGTGGCCAAGACGAACGAGTCGAAGCTCGGCGACAAACTGGAGTTCACCGGCCCGCAAGGACACGGCTCCGGACCGGGTGACTCCGGCGGCCCGGCGATGGTCCGCACTTGGCTCGGCTGGCAGCTGGCCGGTGTCACCAACGGCGGCTCGGTCCTGCCGGACGGCACGCAGAGCACCTACTACACCGATGTGTCGAAGTAACTTGCCTGGATCGGCGAGACGCTAGCCCGCGGCCAGCATTAGCTCACCGATGAAATCGCGGACCTCCGCGTCGGTGACGTCGTCGAACTGCTCGGTGACCGTGACCTCGAAACTGCAGGTCATCGGGTTCGACGAGCGCCGCACCTGACCGAACACCCGCAGCCCGGTCTTCTCGCCCAACAGCTTGGCGTGCTCGAGCACCCGATCGGGCTGGGCTGCGAGGTGGACGTGGAACAGCGGCGTCTGCGGCGGTTCCGGGACCACCTGAACACCAGGGATGCCGCCGAGCATCCCGGCAAGAGTCCGCGCCCTGACCAGGAATTCCGGCATCCGCGGCAGCAGCTCGTCCAAGCCGCGCTCGCCGGCCAGCGCCATCGGCCACGCCGCCGCGGTGTTGCCGCCGAGCCGGTTGCGCCAGATCCTGGCGTTGTCGATGAACTCCGCGTCCCCGGCGAGCAGCGCGCCGGAGATCCCCATCAGTCCTTTGTAGAGGGATACGTACACGCTGTCGAACAGCGCCGCGATCTCCGCGTGCGAACGGCCGTAGAACGGCTGCGCCTCCCACAGCCTGGCACCGTCCAGATGGGACGCGACGCCGTGTTCCCTTGTCCAGTCGACCTGCGCGACCAGCTCTTCCCACGCGGGTAACCGGCCACCGATGTCGCGCTGCGGTAACTCCAGCAGCAACGCGGCGACCGGCTGCTTGATCGCTTCGAGGTCGGCCAGCGTGATCAACGAGTGGTAGTCGCCGACCAGCTGCGCGGACAGGCCGTGCACGAGCTGATAACCCTTGTGCTCGTGCACTTCCATGTGGCACTGGGGATGGAACGCGATCATCCGGGTGTTCCGGCGATCGGCATGGATGCGCATGGCGACCTGCTGTGCCATCGTGCCGGTCGGGAACATCGCCGCGGCCGGTTTGCCGAGCAGGTCGGCAACGCGTTGCTCCAACCGTGGCACGGCGTCGGTTCTGGCTTCCTCGTCGTCGATCCGGGCCCGAACAAGGTCAAGAACCCGGGCCGGGCGGTGCTTGCGTGTTGTCACAAGGGACACGGACCGGAGGTCGCCATCGATCGCCATAGGCCGACACTACCGGTCCGGGTGGACTAGACCACTTGGTTTACGACGGGTGCGCACCCGATAGCCGACCGGGAAGCTCAGCCCGCCGACACTCGCGATCGCCTTGGCGGCGACCGGCGCGGAGAACTCGATCCGTAGCACGGCTTCCAGACTCTTGCGGTTTTCGAAGCGCCATGTCGTGCCGGCGTCCCGGCTGTCGAAACCCTCGTCGGCGAAGAACTCCTCGATCTTCACCGGGTCGTACTTGGGAAGATCAGCGCGCAACCAGTCGCCGTAGGGAACGCCGCGTCCGTCAAGGTCCACGATCGCCAGCACGCCGCCCGGCCGCAGAACCCGGTCCGCTTCAGCCAATCCGGGTTCGCAACCCGGCCCGAAGAAGTACGCCGTCCTGGCGTGAACGACATCGACGCACGCGTCCGGCAACGGAATCCGTTGCGCGGCACCAACCATCACCTCAACCGACGATAGGTTGGCGACCCGCTGCCTTGCCCTGCGCACCAACGGAATGTGCGGCTCGACACCGTGCACGGCGCGCGCGGTCTCGGCGAACCGTGGCAGGTGGAATCCGTCACCACAGCCGAGGTCCAGCACATCCAAACCTGTCCACTCGCACCGTTCGGCCAGCACTCGCCAGATCTCGCCGTCCACATCCTGCGCGCGGTTCTCCACCTCATAGAGCTCCGGCCAGTGCCAGATATTCGGGCTCGGCACAACGTCATCAGGGCGAACGCCGGCCAGCAACACCTCCCGTGCGCGGGAAACGAGACCAGGAAGCCATGACCTTGACACCAAAACAGCAAACCACAACACATTGTTGAGGCGTATCGTCCGACGGTGGGCTTTGTTCGGCCCCTTTCCCCATCGGAGGTCGCCATGCGTTTTGGCACACCCTGTTGGATCGACCTCGCCACGACGGACCCGAAGGCCAGCAGGGACTTCCACGGCGGCCTCTTCGGCTGGCAATATCGGGCAAATCCGACAGGCGACTATCTCACCGCACTGGCTGACGACGTTCCCGCGGCCGGTTTCTATCGCGTTCCGGATATGCCGGACCCACCGGCGTGGACGCTATACCTCGCAGTTTCGGACAGCCAGAGAACGGCTGACCGAATTGTCCGATTGGGCGGGCAGATTCTGATGCCGCCACAGGAATTCGACGGCCAAGGCAGCCTGTTGGTCGCCGCCGACCCGACCGGCGCGACGATCGGCTTCTGGCAACCCGCGGCGCCGTGGCCGTTCGCCACGGGCACCAAGGGCGAATTCCGGTGGGGCGAGCTGAACACATGGGACGGTGACTCGGCCGACAAGTTCTTCGTCGATCTGTTCGGCTACCAACTCGAACAGATCGGCGACGGCGAGGACTTCGACTACACGACTTGGACCCTGCTCGGCGACAGCGAACCCGTCGCAGGCCGGATGCGCTTCGGCGCGGACTTCCCGCGTGCGACCAAACCACACTGGATGATCTACTTCGAGGTCGGTCCGATGCTGGGGACGGACGAGGCCACTGTCCTTGCCGTGCGACTCGGCGGGCGCCTGCTTTCCGAGCCAGCGGATTCACCGTTCGGCAGGTTGTCCGTGGTCGAAGATCCCGCTGGGGCCGTGTTCACCCTGATCGACTCGTCGAACCGGACGACCCCGCACGCACCCTCTGAAGAGGAACTGGGGACCGGGAACGACGATCCCTACGACGACTGATCCCTCGTGAGTGGTTAGCCGTGTTCTAACCCTTGTCATGTCCCGGGAGATGTGTCAAGGATGTGTCTCGGTAGTTGTGTCACGGTTTAGGTGTGCTGGTTAGGCGGCGTGGACGACTTTTCCTTGGTATTTCTTGGTTTTGTCCAGGGTGAGGTGTCCGATCGGGTCACCGTTGGTGGTGTAGGCGGTGACCCGATCGCCGTAGCGCAGCAGGGTGACGGTGCTGCCGGCGTGGTCGCGGCCGACGCTGATGCGGTAGTCGGCCAGGGCGACGGTGCCGTTGGGCATGACCTTGATCTTGTGGATGGTGGCGTCGTCCTGGCGGGGCAGGTCGCCCGGGCCGCCGTGACTGGGCGCGAGCGCCCAGGCCTGGGCCGGGGTGGTATCGATGGCCGAGTGTCGGCGGCGGGTGTTGTAGTGCTCGCGGACGGTGTCCAGCCGGGCTTGTAGCTCGGCGATGCTGCCGGCTGGTTGGGGCCAGCGGTGGGAAAGTAGCCGGTCGGCGGTGGCGTGCAGGCGTTCCACCTTGCCGCAGGTCTGTGGGTGATACGGGCTGGAGTGGATCACCCTGCTGCCGTACTCGGCGGACACGGTTCGGGAGAACTCGCTGGTCAAGCTCTTGTCGCGGGAGCGGTGCGGGTGTGTCCAGGCGGTACCGTTGTCGGCCAGGATCAGCCCGGGTGCGCCCCGGTCGCGCACCGCGGCCGCGATGGCCTCCAGCGCGGCGGTGGTGGTCTCCATGGGCGCGACATGGCTGGCCAGCCAGACCCGTGTGCAGTCGTCGAGCACATCGATGGCCACCACGGTGGTGCCGTCCGCGAGGGTGTGCTCGGTGCCGTCGATCTGATAGCAATCCCGCGGTCGGGCATAGGAAAACCGCCGCCAGGACGCTCGTGGGCGCTTCTTCGGGTTCTTGTCCAGCAGGCCATGCCGGTCCAGGATCCGGTTGATCGTGGCCCGGGCCGGCACCCGCGCACCGGCCGGCCAGCCGGGGCTGTTCGCGCGTGTTTCCAGCTCGGCCCGGATGTTGTCCGCGCCGTTGTCCGGCGCCAACCGCTCACGCAACCCCAGGATCAACGCGACCACCGGTTCGGGTGTGGCGGCCGGGCTCGAGTGTGGTCGACGCGAGCGAGGCCGCCACTCGCCCTCGGCCCGGATCCGGGCGCGGTGCCGGTAAAACGTGCGTGGATTCACGCCGTTGAGCCGGCACCACTCGGCCACGTTGTCGATCTCCGGGTCCACGATCAAGGTCGCGTCCATGAGTCTCATCTTCGCCTGCTTTCCCGCCATGACGCGAGGTCATAGCGTGATCAAGCGACACATCAGATGAGACACGCTTAGCGACAACTCTCATGAGACTGAAGACGTGTTCTAACCCTGCTAACCACTCACGACCTAGCCTTGATCATTCACGTGGGTGACGTGTCCGCCTGTGCCGGTTCGGATGTTGATCTTGAGTTGGTTGCTGTGTGGTGATGGTCAGGGTTCGAGCCCGGCCGCCGGTGTTGGCTGGGCGCCGGGTTGGGGGGCGGGCCTTTCAGGTCGAGGGGCAGGGACAGGGGTCATCGAGTTGGTGGTGGCAGGGCCAGCGCTGCCCGGAGGCAGGCGGCGAGAGGGTCGGCCCAGGGCCAGGTTTCCGGGATTTTGATCTTGCGTTTGCGTTGGCCGCGGACGATGCGGGCGGCGGTGTGCAGTAGCCGGTAGCGCAGGGTTTTGGGTTCGGCTTTGGCGAGGGTGCCCTCAAGGCAGAGCAGGCGCAGCCAGGCGAGCAGGTCGATGGCGATGGTGGCGGCCAGACACCAGGCCCGGTTGATCTCGATCTTGGTGGAGGGCAGGTGACCGAGGCCGGTTTGCTTGCCGCAGCGGACGTGGTCCTCGACTCGGGCGTGCGGGCGGTGACGGGCTTCCAGGAACTGGACGGTGGCGCCCGAACCGCTGCCCGGGGTGTTGGTGGCCACCAGTTGGTAGCGCCAGCCGTCGGCTTCTTCGAACAGGGACAACTGTGCGCCGGGGTGGGGTTTCTCACGACGACAGATGATCCGCAGATCGGCCGGCCAGTTCTCCAGTTGGTCCCCGTCGGGGTGGTGACGTAGTAGCGCGGTCAGTTCCACCACGCCGGCTTTGTCCAGCGGCCGAGGATCGCCGTGGTGATCGAGCACTGCCTGCCATGCCTTCGCGGGGACACGGCCGATCGCGGCTCGTTCCCGCGCACCGAGTTCCCAGCCGACGCTGTAGTGCGCCTGCCTGCCTGGCTTGGCGTTCAGCGCGGTGATGTACTTGATGAGACCGTGGGAGGCGCCCGCGCCGTCCACGGTGACTAGAAGGTTCCTTCGATGTTTCGCCGGGATCTGGGCGATCGCGGCGTCGAGGACCTCGAGGTGATCAGCTGTCGTGTTGGATCCGGCGCTTCCTGTGCGCAGCAACAGGGCCAGCGATTCGCCGGTGTTGTCACACATGGCCAGCAGCGGATGATGACCGAAGCTGCCCTTGTAGGTTCCCGCGGCGAGTTGTTTGTCCGAGTGCGCGATCACCAGCGAACCATCCAACCGGACCACCACGGTCGTGCCCAGATCACGGTCGGCCACCCGCGACGGCGGAATCCGGCCGTGCCGTCGCTCGATCAACGACCACACATGCTCGCGGATCCGGGCACGCACACGGGCGATCTTGTTGCGCTGCACCTGACCGACCGCGTCCAACGTGCGCCACAACGTCGGATCTGAGGCGACCGGCCCGAACAGTTCGGCCTGATCGCGCAGGACAGCCAGATCCGACAGGACCCGCCCGCCGTCAGCGATCAACACCGCGGTGTCGGCGAACACCCGGCCACGGTCATGCACCGGCATGAACCCACGCCGCGCCATCGCCCGCGACAAGCCTTCCGTCAACCCGGTGCGGTCGGCCAGCAACCGCACCGCCGCGGTCCCGGCATGACTGACCACGCCACGCCCACCGACTTCTACCGCCAGATCCCGCGACCACCCAGTAACATCCACGTCGAAAGTGCTCCAGAGCTTCATGGGTAAGAACAGGCATTAGCAACCTCATCTTCCCAGCTCAGGAGCACTTTTCCCTGTTCCGACACGGCGCCCGAATCAAGATCGCCATGAATACTCAGGGCTAGCTTGGGACAAACAGGCGCAGCAGCAACCAGGACACCACCGCGGAAGGCAGCAGGGAGTCCATCCGGTCCATCAGGCCACCGTGGCCCGGCAGCAGATTGCCCATGTCCTTGATCCCGAGATCACGCTTGATCAGCGACTCCACCAAGTCGCCGAGCGTCGCGGTGAGCACGATCGCGGCACCGAAAAGCGCGCCCTGCCACCACTGCGCGCCGAGCATCAGGTTCAGCGACAGCCAGCCGCCGACCACACCGGCGATCATCGAACCGGCGAAGCCTTCCCATGACTTCTTCGGACTGATCACCTTTGCCATGGGGTGCTTGCCGAACAGCACACCCGCCGCGTAGCCGCCCGTGTCAGAGGCGACAACCGCGATCAGGAAGCACAGCACGCGCGCGACGCCGTCGTCCGGCACCACGAGCATCGCGGCGAACGACGCGAACATCGGCACGTACGCGGCCGTGAACACCGACGCCGAGACGTCCCGCAGGTAGTCCTCAATGCCACCACGGAAGCGCCACAACAAGCACGCCAGGATCGTCACCACGAACGCCGACACGACGCCGTTGCGCTCGAATGGCCACGCGAGCCAGACCATCGCCTGGCCACCGACGAACACCGGCCAGAACGCAACCTGGATGCCAGCGCTGCGCTTGAGCGCGCTGGACAGTTCGTACGTGGCGACACCGACAGCGATCGCCACGATCCCGATGAAGATCTCCTTCACGGTCACCAGCGAAACGATGACCGCAGCGCCGAGCAGCAACCCGACCCCGATGGCGGCCGGCAGGTTACGGCCGGCCCGGGACTTCTTCGGTTCGTCCCCGGCCGGCTCGCCCTTGTCAGTTTCGGCTGTGCTGCCCATCTCCGTAGTCAACTAGACCTCGAGCAGCTCTGCCTCTTTGTGCTTCACCAGTTCGTCCACCTGGGCGACGTACCGGTCCGTGACGTGCTGCAGCTCCTTCTCGGCGCGTGCCACGTCGTCCTCGCCAGCCTCGCCGTCCTTGGCGATCCGGTGCAGCTCCTCGTTGGCCTTGCGGCGCACGTTGCGGATCGCCACCTTGGCGTCCTCGCCCTTGCCCTTGGCCTGCTTCACCATCTCGCGGCGGCGCTCCTCAGACAGCTGCGGGATGACGATGCGGATGATCGTGCCGTCGTTGCTCGGGTTGACACCGAGGTCCGAGTCCCTGATCGCCTTCTCGATCGCACCGAGCTGGCTGACGTCGTACGGCTTGACGACGGCCATTCTGGCCTCGGGGATGGTGATGCCGGCAAGCTGGTTCAACGGCGTGGGTGAACCGTAGTATTCGACGACGATGCGGGAGAACATGGTCGGGGTTGCCCGGCCGGTGCGCACCGCTGCCAGGTCCTCCTTGGCGTGCGTCACCGCCTTTTCCATTTTCTCCTCGGCGTCGAGAAGTGTCTCGTCGATCACGGCTGCTCCTTGCTCGTGCCGTTCGTGTGACTGCGATTTACCAGCGAACCCGTCAGTACGGACATAACCGCCTATACCGGAACCGTACTCCCGGGCGTGCTCACCAGCGTGCCGATCCTCTCACCACGGACCGCCCGTGCGATGTTGCCCTCGGTCAGCAGATTGAAAACCACGATCGGCATGTTGTTGTCCATGCAGAGGCTGAACGCGGTCGTGTCGGCCACCTGCAGCCCGCGCTCGAGAACCTCGCGGTGCGTGATGTGGTCGAACATGGTCGCGTCCGGGTTGGTCTTCGGGTCGGCCGTGAAGACCCCGTCGACCGCCTTGGCCATCAGCACGACCTCGCAACCGATCTCCAGCGCGCGCTGCGCCGCCGTGGTGTCGGTGGAGAAGTACGGCATGCCGGTACCGCCACCGAAAATGACCACACGGCCCTTCTCGAGGTGACGGATGGCGCGACGCGGGATGTACGCCTCGGCGACCTGGCTCATCGTGATCGCGGTCTGCACCCGCGTCTCGACACCCTCGGCCTGCTCGAGAAAGTCCTGCAGCGCAAGGCAGTTCATCACCGTGCCGAGCATCGCCATGTAGTCGGCACGCGCCCGGTCCATGCCCCGCTGCTGCAACTCGGCGCCACGGAAGAAGTTCCCACCGCCGATCACGATCGCGACCTGGGTGCCCGCGCGGACCACCTCGGCGATCTGCCTTGCCACTGTTTGCACGACATCCGGATCGACTCCGACGGCACCACCGCCGAACATCTCACCACCGAGCTTGAGCAGCACTCTGCGGAACGGCTTGGGGGCTTCGGTCACATCTCCTCCTGCGGCCTTGCATGCGACGGCGGGGCCGCGAGCGTCTCACCGACGCGCCGCGACCCCGCCCATGCTGTCATCGCTCGTTCTACCCGAAATTTCGGGTCAGGCCTGGCCGACCTCGAAGCGGGCGAAGCGGGTGACCGTCACGCCTGCCTCGTCCAGCAGAGCCTTGACGGTCTTCTTGGAGTCGGTGACCGACGGCTGGTCGAGCAGCACGACGTCCTTGAAGAAGCCGTTGACGCGGCCTTCGACGATCTTGGGCAGTGCCGCCTCCGGCTTGCCCTCCTCGCGAGCGGTCTCCTCGGCGATCCGGCGCTCGTTGGCGACCAGGTCCTCGGGCACCTCGTCCCGGTTGACCCACTTGGCTTTCAGCGCAGCGACCTGCATCGCGGCGCCACGAGCGGCCTCCGCGTCGTCACCCTGGTACTCCACCAGCACGCCAACGGCGGGCGGCAGGTCAGCGGAACGCTTGTGCAGGTAGAGCGCGACCGGGCCGTCGAGCACGACAACCCTGGCCAGCTCCAGCTTCTCACCGATCTTGGCCGACAGCGCCTGCACGGCGTCGGCGACCGACTGGCCGTCGAGGTCAGCGGCCTTGAGCACCTCGACGTCGGCGGGCTTGGTGGCCTTGGCGACCTCGAGGATCCGGTTGGCCAGCTCCTGGAACTCGGTGTTCTTGGCGACGAAGTCGGTCTCGCAGCGCAGCTCGACCATCACGCCGCCGTCCGCGACGACGAGGCCGTTCGCGGTGGCGCGCTCGGCGCGCTTGCCTACGTCCTTCGCACCCTTGATGCGGAGGAACTCGACGGCCTTGTCGAAGTCGCCGTCCGACTCCTCGAGGGCCTTCTTACAGTCCATCATTCCGGCGCCGGTGAGCTTACGCAGCCGCGCGACGTCCGCGGCGGTGTAGTTCGCCATCGTGCGTGTTTCCATCCTTGTTCGGGGTGGTGCCCGCTCCCCTTCATGTGGGGAACGGGCACCGTTACGAGAGCTTCGTCAGGAGTCGGTCTTCGCCGGGGCTTCGCCGGCGTCGGCGGTCGCGCTGACCAGCAGGTCGCGCTCCCACTCGGGCAGCGGCTCGGCGGCCGCACCCGGCTCAGGCTTGTCCTCGCCCTCGACCGCGGCACCGTTGCGGCCGGAGCGCGCGATCAGGCCTGCGGCTGCGGCCTCGGCCACAACGCGGGTCAGCAGCGCGGCCGACCGGATGGCGTCGTCGTTGCCCGGGATCGGGTAGTCGACCTCGTCCGGGTCGCAGTTCGTGTCAAGGATGGCCACGACCGGGATGTTGAGCTTGCGGGCCTCGCCGACGGCGATGTGCTCCTTCTTGGTGTCCACGATCCACACGGCGCTGGGCACCTTGGACATGTCGCGGATACCGCCGAGGGTGCGCTCCAGCTTGTCCTTCTCGCGGGTCAGCATCAGGATCTCTTTCTTGGTGAGACCCTGGAAGCCACCGGTCTGCTCCATCGACTCCAGCTCCTTGAGGCGCTGGAGACGCTTGTGCACGGTGGAGAAGTTGGTCAGCATGCCGCCGAGCCAGCGCTGGTTGACGAAGGGCATGCCGACGCGCTGCGCCTGCTCGGCGATGGCCTCCTGCGCCTGCTTCTTCGTGCCGACGAAGAGGATCGACCCACCGTGCGCGACCGTCTCCTTGACGAACTCGTACGCGCGGTCGATGTAGGTCAGCGTCTGCTGCAGGTCAATGATGTAGATGCCGTTGCGCTCGGTGAAGATGAAGCGCTTCATCTTCGGGTTCCAGCGGCGGGTCTGGTGCCCGAAGTGCACGCCGGAATCGAGCAACTGCCTCATGGTGACGACGGCCATGGCCGGATTCGCACCTCTTCTGATCGGGCATACCGGTCTTGTCGTCAAGGCCGGCACGCTAGTCGGTTCTCGCGGCATACCGGGTGGTCTGCCGCCCTGGTGGCAGTACCGGCGCCCGAACCCACTCCTGGAGTGGGACCGACGGGCGTCGTCACCGATCAGATCGACCGGTCGTACTGGCACGCGAAGTCGCCCCGTGAACACACGGGCCGCGTGAGCAGTGTACGCCGCCGAACCGACAAACCATTAACCGCTCTACCCCTTCCCAACCGACTTGTCCACAGCCATCCAGTTACCCACAACTTGATCTTGCCGGGGTGGTTCCCCCTCTGCGATCAAGGCAGCCTTGAACCGTGCGCCTCTTCCTGCAGCTCACCGCCATGATCGTGGCCCTGCTGATCGCCGCCCCTGCGACGGCGGCGGCGCCACTTTCTTCTCGAACGCGCACGCACTTTTCCTGGCCGCTGCCACCGCCGCACCCGGTCGTTCGCCCGTTCATCCCACCGGTCAATCCGTATGGACCGGGCCATCGCGGGGTGGATATCGGAGGCGTCGCCGGGCAGGAGGTGATGGCGGCCGCGGACGGCTTGGTGATCCATGCGGGCGCGGTCGTGGACCGATCCCTTGTCTCGCTCGAGCACTCAGGTGGTCTCCGGACGACCTATGAGCCGGTCACCCCAGCAGTTGCCCGAGGTCAGCGCGTGCGAAGAGGCGATGTGATCGGGCATCTGCTCGACGGCCACTGCCCGGTCGCCTGTTTGCATTGGGGCGCCCGCCGGGGCGAGGACTACCTGAATCCGTTGAGACTGCTGTCGCGCGGCCGGGTCCGTCTGCTGCCGTACTCAGCCGATCCGCCACCGTCCGGCTGGAGTTCGCCCGGCTGGAGTTCGCCCGGCTGGAGTTCGCGCGGTTCAGACGTCGGACTGCTCGACCAGCTTTGCCCGCAGCCGCAGCACTGCCCGGGTGTGCAGCTGACAGACGCGGGACTCGGTGACGCCAAGGACTTTGCCGATCTCGGCGAGGGTCAGGTTTTCGAAGTAGTACAGCGTTACGACGATCCGGTCGCGTTCGTTCAACTGCTCGATCGCTCCGGCGAGCTGTCGACGGTTGTCCAGGTCGACCAGCGTCGCCACTGGGTCTTCGGCGCCCTCGTCCGGCAGCGTCTCGGCGAGCGAAGCGGTGCCCCGGCCCGCGGCAACCAGTTCGTCCAGCGCGACAACGCTCGTGAGCTGCAGCTGGGCGTAGAGTTCGTGCAGGTCCCGGACGCTGATGTCGAGCTCAGCGGCGAGTTCGGCGTCGCTGGGCTGCCGCTGCAGCTTGGCGCCAAGCCGTTCAAGGGCCCGCTCCACCTCACGGGCGCGGCCACGCACCGATCGCGGGACCCAGTCCTGCTGGCGAAGGTCGTCGAGGATGGCGCCGCGGATGCGCTGCATCGCGTAGGTCTCGAACTTCAGGCCGCGTTCCGGCTCGAACTTCTCGATCGCGTCGACAAGCCCGAAGATGCCGGACTGGATGAGGTCACCGACGTCGACGTGGGCGGGAAGACCGGTGCCGACGCGGCCGGCGACGTACTTGACCAGCGGGGCGTAGTGCAGGACGAGCCGGTCGCGCAGCGGCTGGTCACGCTCTTTGCCGTACTCGGTCCAGAGGGCGACGATGCCGGCCTCGACATCGTCGGCGGTGCGATGGTCACCAGGCAGGACACCGTTGGGCTGGCCAATGCCGTAAGGGGTGCTGCCGCGTCCGTTGGTACTCGGTTTCGCGGGCTCGGATTCGGGCTCGGGTACGGCCACGGTACGAGAACCTCTCCCTGCGTTATCCGATCTCGTTGGATCGGGGGTGACCTGATCCAGCCTGGAGCCGCGCGACATGCCGTCCAGCTTAGGAGCTTTCCGTGCTCATCTCGCCCCCTACCGCGTTCAAATTGTCACGGCGAGTCGCGCCGTACCGCTGTCCGGAACACGTTTACCGCTACGACCTGGGATGAGCCTGGTCGTGTACAGCGCGTAGCCGCTCAACTGTCACGTGTGTATACAACTGAGTGGTCGCGAGCGTGGCGTGTCCGAGCAATTCCTGAACGCTCCGGAGATCGGCTCCACCCTCCAGCAGATGCGTGGCGGCCGTATGGCGTAGCCCGTGGGGACCGAGGTCCGGCGCCCCGGGCACCGCCGTGAGCGCGTCATGAACGATCCGCCGAACGCTGCTGGGCTGAAGCCTGCCGCCGCGCGCACCGATGAGAAGAGCCGGTGGCGAGTGCGCGGCGGCAAGCAGAGGCCGCCCATCCGTCAGCCAGTCCCGCACAGCGCGTTGCGCGGGCAAGCCGAAAGGAACGGTCCTTTCCTTGTCACCCTTGCCGATCACTCGCACCACACGAAGATCCATGTCCACGTCGTCAACGTCAAGACCGCAGAGTTCAGAAACTCGAATTCCGGTGGCATACAACAACTCGAGAATGACGAGATCCCGCATTGATACGGGATCTCGTTCCGCGGCCCCGGATTGAGAAGCCCGCATGAGCTCCGCAGCCTGATCCTGACGCAAGACAGAAGGAAGCGTCCGTTGCCGCCGAGGAGCAACCAGCCGAGCCCCAGGATCGGAGGAGAGATACCCCCGCCTATGCGCCCAAGCAGTGAAAGTCCGCGCAGCGGCCGAACGCCTCGCCAACGTAGTCCGCCCAGTCCCAGCAGCCCGCTGAGCAGCAAGCCACCCCCGAATCCCCGCCAAATCAAGCCCCGCATGAACAGGCCTGCCAGACTCCGACTCCCCCAACCCAGACCTGCCAAGCCCGGCCTCTCCCGCCCCGACCGCTCCCAGCGGAAGCTCTCCCCGCTCGGCCACTCCCGACCCGGTCCCCCGCAGTGCAAGTTCCCCCAGCTCAGCGTTCCCTTGCACAGGCACACCCTGCCCAGGACTTCCCAGCTCTGCCCCTCCCAGTCCGGGCTCTCCCGGCTCAGCGTTCCCTGGCACAGCCACACCCTGCCCAGGACTTCCCAGCTCGACCCCTCCCAGCGCGGATTCTCCCAACTCGACCACTCCTGGCTCGGGCCCTCCCAGCGCGAGTTCCCCCAGCTCAACGTTCCCCTGCGCAAGCAGGCCCTGCCCAAGCCTTCTTAGCTCGGGCTCTCCCCGCTCGACCACTCCCGACCCGACCCCTCCCAGCGCGAGTTCCCCCAACCCGACGCTCCCTTGCCCAGGCGCGACCTGCCCAGGCTTTCCTACCGCGTGGGCTCCCAGCTCAGGTTTGCCCAGTTCAGGTTCTCCTGGCGCGGACCTGCCTGCCCCAGCCTCTTCCAGCTCAGCCTTCCCACGCATCGGCTTGCCTGGCATCGCCTTTCCCTGTGCGGATTTCCCTTGCGCAGGCGGCGATCCCGAACCAACAACATCAAGTCCGTACACATGGCCAAGAAGCGAGACCACATCGCCCACATAGGCACGCACAGTGTGCGAAGAAAGCCCCCGCTCAGCCCGAAGATGACGTTCATAGGCGGCCAGCATCTCCTGATCGGAGGCTGGCAATCCGTCCCGAACCTTCAGCAGGTCGACCCGGCGACGAGCAGTCGACGACACAACACACAACGCTGCGCGACCACAGCGACGAGGTCAAGCACCACACCCCCAGCGTGTCGACCCGCCTCCACCGCGCCACGCCCTCACCCACCCGCCCCTCCGATCCCAGCCCACCGTGCAAATCCCAGCCTGTTCCACCGACCCAGCCCAGCATGTCGACCCCAGCCCGCTCCACCGACCCAGCCCACCACGCCACGCCTTCACCCACCCGACCTGCCAACCCCACCCCAGCGTTCCGATCCCAGCCCAGCGTTCCGATCCCAGCCCAACCGGCAGGCGGGGATCATTGTCGGCGAACTCGCGAGCAAAATTTCCTGAAGTCGGGGTCTCTGGGTGTCGAGAATGTGGCGCTGACTCCGTCCCTGGAGCACGAGCGGATGTGCGGCCTCGCGATCGTCAAGGAGAACTACCGTGAAGTACTTGCTGCTGAAGCACTATCGAGGTGGCCCGGCCAGTGACTACGCGCCAATGGACCAGTGGACACCGGCTGAGGTCGACGCGCATGTCCAGTACATGCGCGACTTCGCGGCTCGCTTGGTGGAGACGGGCGAGTTCGTCGACGAACTGGCACTGTCGCCTGAAGGCACGTTCGTTCGGTACGACGGCGAAGGTCGCCCGCCGGTGACCGATGGGCCCTTCGCCGAGACCAAGGACCTCATCGCTGGCGGGATGATCATCGATGTGGAGTCATGGGACCGTGCGCTTGAGTTGGCTGGAGAGTTGTCTGCCGCTCCGGGAGCAGGTGGCGAGCCGGTTCGCGAATGGCTTGAGGTGCGGCCGTTTTACGGCCAGCCGCTCGTGGTGACCGAGTGAACGAGTCGCACCTGCGGGAGCTTGTGCCGACGGTGATGAGTGTTCTCGTCCGGCGCGGGGCTGACTTCGCGTCGGCTGAGGATGCCGTGCAGGAAGCTTTGATCCGGGCGTTGGAGACGTGGTCGGACGATCCTCCGCGCGATCCGAAGGCTTGGTTGGTCACGGTCGCATGGCGCAAGTTTCTCGACGCCACCCGTTCTGAGGCGTCGCGGCGCGGGCGGGAGCTCGCCGTGGACGCTGAGCCTCCGGCCGGTCCTGTGCCTGCCACGGACGACTCGTTGCGGCTCTACTTCCTGTGCACGCATCCCAGTCTTCCGGCGAGTTCGGCCGTTGCCCTCACACTCCGGGCAGTTGGCGGGCTGACAACACGGCAGATCGCGAACGCCTACCTCGTGCCCGAGGCGACCATGGCGCAGCGGATCACTCGGGCCAAGCGGCGGATCGCGGAGTTGCAGCTTGATCAGACCGGCGATCTCGGGACGGTGCTGCGGGTGCTGTACCTCGTGTTCAACGAGGGGTACAGCGGCGACGTCGACCTGGCGGCCGAGGCGATCCGTCTCACGCGCCAACTCGTCGTCCTGACCGATGAGCCTGAGGTCGCGGGTCTGCTCGCGCTCATGCTTCTGCATCATGCTCGTCGTGCGTCTCGTACTGGGCCAGGTGGTCGGTTGGTGCCGCTTGCCGAGCAGGACCGATCGCGTTGGGACACCGGTCTGATCGCCGAAGGGGTGATGATCCTGCAGGCCGCGCTCCTCCGCGATCGGTTGGGCGAATACCAGGCGCAGGCCGCGATCGCCGCTCTGCACGCGGATGCACCGAGCACGTCTGAGACGGACTGGGCGCAGATCGTGGAGTGGTACGACGAACTGCTACTCCTCACCGACAGCCCAGTTGTGCGACTCAACCGTGCGGTGGCCGTCTGCGAAGCCAACGGACCGCAGGCAGGTCTCGCAGAGGTGGCTGACCTGGATCCGAGCTTGCCTCGTTACGCCGCAGTGCTGGCGTACCTGCGCGAACGCATCGGTGACCTTGAGCAAGCCGCCAAGTTGTACGCCGAGGCATCTCGCCTCGCGACAAGCGTTCCAGAGCGGGATCACCTCACGCGCGAAGCGGCCCGCGTACGGCAGTTGTTGCGGGCGTAAGCACCCACAGTGCTCTCTGCTGCATCACGTGTCCCGGCTATCGAGAAATAGCCCGAAAGGACCAACGGCCTGCCCGTTACGTCTCCCTTGATCGTCTCGATCCTGCGTAAACCTGGGGACGGAAATGGAAGAGGGGGATTCCCAATGAAGTTGTCAAGTAGTTGGGAGCTGCGGTGGTGAGGGGGTCACGCTGCCGTTGCGGCGGGGGTTGCTTGGTAGGTGGTGCCGTCGCGCAGCAGTGCCCACAAGACGTTCAGCCGGCGGCGTGCCAGGGCGAGGACGGCCTGGGTGTGTCGTTTGCCTTCGGCTCGTTTGCGGTCGTAGTAGGTCCGCGAGGCGGGGCAACAGCGGATGCTGACCATGGCGGAAAGGTAGAACACGCGCAGCAGGCGTCTGCTGTAGCGGCGGGGGCGGTGCAGGTTGCCGTTGACCCGGCCGGAATCGCGGGGTACTGGTGCGAGTCCGGCGACGCCGGCCAGCCGGTTGGGACTGCCGAAAGCGGTCATGTCGCCGCCGGTGTAGGCGAGGAACTCGGCGGCGAGCTGGATGCCGAAGCCGGGCAGGCTGAGGATCACGTCGGCGTGTTTGTGCTGGCGAAACCGGCTCTCGATCAAGGTGTCGATCTCGCTGATCTCCTCGTCGAGAGTCATCACCCCCTTCGCCAGCCGCGCGACCATCGCGGCGGCCAGGTCTTGTCCGGTGATGGTGGTGTGTTGCGCGTTGGCGGCGTTCAGCGCGGTCTGGGCGACGGTGCTGGGGTTGCGGACTTTTCGGTTGCGCAGCCAGGTTTCCAAGCGGTTGGCACCGATTCGTCGCAATGCCGCAGGGGTTTGGTAGGCGGTCAGCAGCACCAGGGCGGCTTTGGAGGTGCTGTAGTCGAAGGCGCGTTCCAGGGCCGGGAAGTAGTCCAGCAGTTGCGCGCGCAGCCGGTTGATGGTGCGGGTGCGGTCGGCGACCAGATCGGCCCGGCGGCTGGTCAGGATCCGCAGTTCGACGCTGACCGGGTCGCCGGTGTGCACGACGTGCAGATCGTGGCGCATCCGGGCCTGGTCGGCGATCACGGCGGCGTCCTTGGCGTCGGTTTTGCCGTCTCCGCGGTACATGCCGGCCGCGTAGTGGACGGTGCGCCCGGGGATGTAAAGCAACCGCTGGTCGTGGTTGACCAGCAAGGCGATCAGCAACGCCGCCCCGCCGGAGTTGAGATCGACCGCCCAGGTCAGCTCTCCATCCAACTCGTCTGCCAGCGCGGTGACCTCGCCGACCAACTCCAGCAGCGGAGCCTCGTCGTTGGCCACCCGCCGCGACAACAGCCGCTTGCCGGCGGCGTCGATCACCACGCAGTGGTGATGGGTCTTGCCGGCATCGATGCCTGCCCATACTCCGGGCACGAGCGTCACCTTCCTGTTCGTCAGGTTCATGGTCCCAGCAAACGACCACGCCGTCGTGTCCTTACACAGCGATTTGTTCGCGCATCCCAATTAGCGGTCGGGTCGTCGTGGGGTGCTGGGCGGCCAATCCCCCTGGGCCATCCACGGCGGACGCATGGAAGCCATACCCAGCACCCCTGGGTCGTCGGAACCCTACGACCAGCCCCGATCGACACAGGAAGAAGGTAAGGAGGCATGACGAACCCACAAGACGCCGGTCTGACCGGCCGTTATCTGGTCCTGCTCGAAGATGACGCGGTGGCTGCGGGCGCTCGCGCGATGTCACGGGTGGCCGGTCTTCGGATGGCCAGCACGGCCGATTCGGCGGGTGCGTCGGTCACGTCGATGTTCGACGAAGCAGACGGTCTGATCCTGCACGAGCTCGGTGTGGCAGTGGTGACCGCAGCCGAGGATCAGGCGAGCAGGCTCGCCGTCGCAGCGGCTGAGCCCGGCCCGATCGCGACAGTCGAAGCTGAGCGGATCGTGCACGCGATCACGGCCGAAGCTCCGGCGGAACCGACGGCAAGCGCCGACGAAAGCGCCTTCACCTGGGGCTTGCAAGCAGTTCGCGCCGTTGCCTGTCCCCTTGACGCGACCGGTATTCGCGTCGCGGTGCTCGACACCGGTTTCGACGTGAGTCACGCCGACTTCGCCGGACGCAACGTCACAACCGCGTCATTCATCAAGGGCGAGGACGTGCAAGACGGCCATGGCCATGGCACCCACTGCATCGGCACTGCCTGCGGTCCGCGCAAGCCTGCAGCCGGACCTGGCTACGGCGTGGCGTTCAACTCGGACATCTACGCGGGCAAGGTGTTGAGCAATCGCGGCTCCGGCTCCGACGGCGGCATCCTGTCCGGGATCTCGTGGGCGATCGCGAACGGTTGCCGCGTGGTCTCGATGTCCCTTGGCGCGCCGACACAGCCAGGCACACCGCATTCGACAGTGTTCGAGCAGGCCGCCAAGCGCGCGATGAACGCGGGAACCCTCATCATCGCCGCGGCAGGCAACGAAAGTTCCCGCTCGGCTGGCCACATCGCGTCGGTCAGCCACCCTGCGAACTGCCCGTCGATCATGTCGGTCGGCGCCGTGAACGAAGCACAGGCGATCGCGGACTTCTCCTGCGGCACCATGGACGCGATCGGACAGGTCGACATCGTCGCGCCGGGCGAAGACGTCCTGTCGAGCTGGAAGGGCGGCACACACAAGCGACTGCGCGGTACAAGCATGGCCACCCCGCACGTCGCAGGCATCGCAGCGCTGATCTCGGCCCAGTACGACGCCAAGTCGTGGGAGCTGTGGGCACGCCTCGTGCAGACCGCCTCCCGGCTCAAGCTGCCGTCAACCGACGTCGGAGCAGGGCTGGTTCAGGCTCCGTAGGCTAGCGTCAGTCTCCTGGACTGCTAGGAGGCTGACGTGCCCAAGATCATGGTCTCCATCGAGGACGAGAGCATGACCGACATGCCCCGGTTGGTCGAGGACCTGCGCCGGGCAGGCTTGCTGGTCGACGAGGTCTTCGAAGCGCTCGGCACGGTCACCGGCTCGATCGCCCCAGAAGCGGTCGACACCCTGATGGCCGTGCCCGGCGTCGCCGCGGTCGAGTGGCAACGCGACAACTACTGCCCCGCCGACCCCAGCCTGTAGCGGTTTGTCTGAGAACGTTGACGGCAGAGAAAGCGTGAACCGCACAGGCGACGGCGATGATCGCCAGGCCAATCTGGCGACGTCGTGGCCTGTTCAACACCAGTTCACCGGCGTGCGGATGGCGCTCGGCGACCGGCAACTGGTTGCAGTACACCTAAGCAGCTTCTGACGCCGGCCACTAGCTCCGCTTTGCTGAGACTGGGACGGACAAGGCTGCCAGCAGATCGAGCAACTCGGCACGGTAGAGCTTCGCGGGCTGATGGGTCTGGGCTGCCAGGTGGCCGTAGATCTCCAAGGCGACTGGTCCGTGCATCCGCCCCCAAACACGCAGGGAAAGCGCCACGGCAGCGGGCGGTAGACCAGGGAACGACTCCCGAAACACCGCGACCAACGATGGATCGAAGTCCGACCAACGATGGTTCCCGAATGACTGCGTGGCTTCTGCTTCGGGCCATACGGCAGCCACCAGCGCGGCAAGGCCAAGGCACGCGCGCCGTTCAGCCTCGGGCGCGGCACCGTCCCCCGGAGACTGGTAGCCGTTGACTGGGTCGCCATAGATCAGCCGGAACCCTTGCGGATTGGCCACGGCCCATTCACGGAACGCCTCGCCCCAGGCGAGTAGCCGCCCGCCTGCGTCGTCCTCGCGTTTCGAGTCGCGAGCGGCCTCCATCTGATCGACCAGATCGGTGTAGACGTCCGAGATCAGCGTGGTGATCAGGTCGTCGCGCGTGGCGAAGTAGCCGTAGATCGCCCCGGCTGTCATGCCCATTTCCCTGGCGATCGCCCGCAGCGAAATACCGTCCGGTCCGTTGTCGGCCATGAGCTTCAGTGCGATCGCCTTGATCTCACGGGATGTCTCGGCCCGCAGTCGTTCCCGTCTTGTGGACACCGCCTCTTTCACGGTTGACACCGTACAGCGTTGGAATACTACCTGCCGTACAGTTACTATACGGCGTTCAGTTATTGAATGCCGTTCAGACAATCTGGGGCGTACCTGTGCGAATCGGTGTGTTCGGAGCAACCGGCGTGATCGGCCAACGCGTTGTGGCAGAGGCTTTGAGCCGTAACCACGATGTCCGCGCGTTCACTCGCAACCAGTCCAAGATCCCGGCCGACGCGGGTTCGGTGACCTGGCAAGTCGCCGACGTGCTCGACGTCGACAGCATCATCACGGCGATCTCCGGACTCGACGTCGTTGTCAACGCCATCAACGCGGGCGACGACATCCCTGACACCATCGCCAATGCCGACGTATTGCCCAGCGCGGCAAGCGCATTGCTGGCCGCGTTGGACCGGCATCCGTCGACACGGTTGCTCGTTGTCGGCGGCGCGGGCAGTCTTGAGGTGCAGCCCGGCTTGCAGGTTGTCGACGTCGAGGGCTTCGTTGAGCAGTTACCCATCGTTCTCGGCGTCCCGCCCGAGTACGGCAAGGTGGTACTCGCCCACCGCGATGCGTTGAATCTGTACCGTCTGTCCAACCGCGACTGGACGTATCTCAGCCCATCAGCAGCGTTGATCACAGGCGGCGAACGCACGGGCCGTTTCCGCACAGGAACCAACCAACTACTCGTGACGGAAGATGGCACGAGCGACATCTCCGCGGAAGATCTAGCCGTTGCTCTCCTTGACGAAGCCGAGCGCCCGCAGTTCATCCAACGACGCTTTACCGTGGGGTATTGAGCGTTCCTCATGTCACGCCGACCTCCTAGACCTCTGCGTTGGCTCTGCGCCAGCCGGATTCGCATCTGTCGGCGAGGCCGGTGAGTTCCAGTGCGGGCAGTACGGCGCGGACTCTGGGCAAGGGGACGCCGGAGACTTCGGCGATTCGTTCGGCCGAGACCGGGGACCGTAGTTCGAGGGCTTCGTGGACTCTGAGGGATTCTGGGTCAAGGCCGTCGGTGGGTCGTGGGGTGCTGTCCGGCTTGGCTGCCAAGTCGTCACCGAACAATCCGACTGACTCGATGACCTCGGCCACCGAACTCACCGATGTGGCGAGTCCGTTGCGGAGCAAGTCATGGCAGCCCATCGACATCGCGGACGTCACGGGTCCGGGCACAACCATCAGCACTCTTCCGAGCGCGGCTGCCGATGCCGCTGTGTTCCGCGCGCCGCTTCGTTGGCCTGCTTCGACGACCACTGTGCCGGTGCCCAGGGCCGCGATGATTCGGTTGCGGACCAGAAATCTATGGCGGCCCGGTGGTGTTCCCGGTGGGTATTCGGTGATCACTAGTCCTTGGGCCGCGATGCGGTCGATCAGCAGGGTGTGTCCGGATGGATAGGCTCGATCGATGCCACACGCGAGTACAGCTACCGTGCATCCGTTGGCGTTCAGGGCACCCTTGTGCGCGGCGCCGTCGATGCCATAGGCGGCACCGGAAACGACAGTCATCCCGCGACTGGCTAGGCCGTATCCCATTTCGGTAGCGACATGTTCGCCATAGGACGTGGCTGCTCTGGCACCAACAACGGAAACGGCGCGCTGGAACGACTCTTCAATCGGTGCGGTGCCGCGTATCCACAGTCCGAGCGGCGCACTCGCCCACTTCAACCCTCGGGCCGCTGCGTTGGTCAGCGGCAGCAATGGCCATGCTGGCCAGTCCTCGTCTTCGGGTGTCACGAGGCGGGCACCAGCATGTTCACCGGCAGCGAGATCTTCCGCTGCCGTGTCGATATGTCGTCGTGCCGATGTTTCCAACGACACTTGATCCGGCACGTTCCCCGCGCGCACAGCCGCTGCAGCGGCAACAAGGCCGTGCTCAGCCACGAACCTTCTCAACGCACAGGTTGGTGGCTCCGCCACCTTGAGCAAGTATGCACATGCCAGCCGCTGTTCATCTGTCGTCATTTCAGGCCGCCCTTCGATCACGAAACTCCAGCGCCGCCGCGACGTGGTCAGCGTCTGGCCGATCGACTTCAGCCAGGTCCGCCAACGTCCACGCGACGCGCAAACACCGATCAGCACCTCGCCCAGTCAGTACTCCTGAATGGAGCCCTCGGTTGAGAAGTGCAGTTACCTTGCGTGGCAATGCGAATTCACGCCAGAGAGATGGTCCGGGCACCTCGGCGTTGGTTGTCCACCCGTGCTCCGACCAGCGTTGTCGCGCTCGTTCTCGCGCGCGCCACACGCGGGCTCGCACGTGCTCCGTCTTTTCCGGCTCGGCTCCATCCATTGTGGACATCGAGGTGAGCGGTCGCATTCGGACACGCAGGTCGACGCGGTCCATGAACGGGCCAGACAATTTCGCGAAGTACCGGCGCCTTGCAGTGGGCGGACATGAGCATTCGGTCTCCCTTGGCGGTGCGCATGGGCATGGGTTGGTCGCTAGGACGAGCTGAAATCGGGCTGGATACCGCACAACGCCGTCTCTTCGTGCCAGGCGGATCTCGCCTTCTTCCATCGCGGTGCGCAGTGATTCGAGTCTGTCCGGCGCGAACTCACAGGCCTCATCGAGGAAGACAACTCCACGGTGAGCACGGCTGATGCCGCCTGGCTTGGCCAATCCGACTCCACCGCCAACGAGTGCGGCTACGGATGTCGTGTGATGGGGCGCGAAGAATGGCGGTGTCGTGATCAATGGCGACTCAAGCTTCAGCAGGCCAGCGACCGAATGTACGGCCGTGACTTCTAGGGACTGCTCGTGGGTCAGTGGCGGCAGCAAGGCGGGCAGCCTGCGGGCAAGCATGGTCTTTCCTGTTCCTGGTGGGCCGACCATCAGGAGGTGGTGGCCACCGGCCGCGGCTACTTCGAGCGCCCAACGGGCTTCGGGTTGACCGACCACATCGGCGAGGTCAGGCAGGTCGTCGACGGCCGCCGACTCCTGAGATCCTGGTGTTCTCAAGGCGTCATCCTGTCCTCTCAACCAGTCGAGGACGCTTCTGAGCTCGTCGGCTCCGAGTACATCAATACCGGTGACCAACGCTGCTTCGGGCAACGCGTTTGTCGGTACTACCGCACGTTTGACACCTGCGCGGCGTGCCGCCAGCAGGCACGGCAGGACGCCGTGCACATCTCTGACGCGGCCGTCGAGGGCAAGTTCTCCGATCATCACGGTGGTACGGACGAGTTCGGCCGGGACCGCCCGGGCTGCCGCGAGAATGACGCAGGCAAGCGCCAGGTCGTAGCCTGAGCCGTTTTTTCGCACTGCCGCAGGTGAAAGGGCCACGGTGATCTGTTGCTTTGGCCATTCTTCGTCGCTGTTTCGGACGGCTGCGTGGACTCTGTCCTTGGCTTCGTTGAGGGCCGCGTCGGGCAAGCCGACTATGACCATCTTGGACGCGCCTTTTCCTACGTCGGCTTCGATCTCAACCATCCGACCGTCCATTCCGAACAGTGCGACCGACCATGCTTGTGCCAGTGCCATCAGAAGGCTTCCTTGATGTGGGTGATGCGCGGTTTGCTGTGCGGCGGCCAGGTGATGGCCATGATGTCGAAGCGGATTTCGCACCAGGGGATGCGGAATGTGGACAGCCAGATGTGGGTTAGGCGGCGGATGCGTCTGGCTTTGCGGTCGTCGACGGCGTCTTCAGGGTCGCCAAAGCCATCTCCCGCACGGGTTTTGACCTCGCAGACGACCACCATCGAGCCGTCGGTCAGGATCAGGTCGAGTTCGCCTTCTTTGCAGCGCCAGTTGCGGTCCAGCAGAACAAGGCCTTGGCGGGAGAGGTATGCGACCGCGAGGTCTTCTCCTTTGCGGCCCAGTTCATGGTGGGGGTTGGGAGGTTTCGGCACTGGGGGTTTCAAAGTCGATGGCCGGCGTGACTTCGGCACAGACGCCTTCGATGGGGTTGGCGGTGGCACTGATGTCCGTGACTCTGTGGACTGTTGCCGTTTGGTGTTCGGCGCCGTGGTTTCCATTGGTGTCCCCTGTGGTGCGCTGGGTGGTGTGATTCCAGCTTTCCGCCGGGGTGGGGTGGGGTGCCAGGGGTGGGGATGGTGGCTGTGGATAAGCGGTTGGTTGTGTATCGATCGGGAATTTGCGATCTTGGAGGGCGGAGTTTTGTCGCCGGTGTGTGGTAGGCGCTCGTTTGGCGGGTGTCTCGGCAACCGGGATGCCACTAGGGTGGTTGCCCGGACCGGCGAGTGACGGCGAAGGGAGCTCAGTGAAGCCCGTCGAGGTGCATCGGACGATCGAAGGCCCGCAGGACGCCCCCGTCCTCATCCTCTCCGGGTCGATCGGCAGCAATCTCGATATGTGGCTGCCGCAGCGCACCGCTCTCTCCGATGAGTACCGCGTGGTCAGCTATGACCATCGTGGACATGGGAAGTCTCCTGTCCCTGACGGTCCGTACACGATCGCCGACTTAGCCGGCGATGTGATCGCTCTGCTTGACCAGTTGCAGGTTGAGAAGGCTCATTTCTGCGGTTTGTCGCTCGGGGGTGCGGTTGGTCAATGGCTGGGGCGGTATCACCCGCATCGGCTTGACCAGCTTGTGCTTGCTTGTACGTCGTCTTGGTTCGCGCCGGCGGAGGCGTGGGCTGAGCGGGCTGAGAACGTGCGTGCGAAGGGCACGGAGTGGTTGGCTGATTTCACGCTTGGCCGGTGGCTCAGCCCTGGGTTTGCCGATGCTCAGCAGCGTGAGGCTGTTCGCGCGATGGTTACCAGCACGCCCGCTGATGGGTACATCAGCTGCTGCTCCGCGCTAGCCGCGTGGGATTTCGCCGGGGAGCTTCCGGAGATCCCCACGCCTACTTTGGCCATCGCGGGGGCTGAGGATCCGGCCACGCCACCCGATCACCTTCGGGACATCGCCGCCGCTATTCCGCGGAGCAGGCTTGCTGTCCTCGATGGCGCCGCTCACCTCGCCAACGTCGAGCGCCCGGTTGAGTTCAACGACCTGCTCCGGGCTCACCTGCTCGGTTAGGAGCCAAGGCCTTCGTCGGGCAGCCTGAGTTCAGGCTTGTCCAGCTCTTCGACATTCACGTCCTTGAATGTGATCACCCGGACGTTCTTCACGAACCTGGCCGGCCGGTACATGTCCCAGACCCAGGCGTCGGACATGCGTACTTCGAAGTACACCTCGCCGTCCGCGTCCCTGATCTGCACGTCGACCGAATTGGCCAGGTAGAACCGCCGCTCCGTCTCCACAACGTAGGAGAACTGGCCGACGATGTCGCGGTACTCCCGGTAGAGCTGCAGCTCCATCTCGGTCTCGTACTTCTCGAGGTCCTCCGCACTCATCCGACCCGAGCTCCTCCTCGTCCTGATTCCACCTCTTGCCGAGGGGAGCCCCCATTGTGAACCACGTCAGCCGCCGCCACACTCAGTGCCACGCGGCGCGGCGGGCGCAAGCCGTGTTGAATCCCCGCGGACGCCACGTTGGAGTACGACCAACGATGCACGGCACTGGGCCCGTGCTCACCGAGCGCGGCGTGGTGCCTGCCGGTGATGTAGCCCTTGTGCTCGTCGAATCCGTAGGCCGGTAGCTCCTCGTGCAGCTCCCCCATTATCCGGTCCCTTGTCACCTTGGCGAGCACGGACGCGGCTGCGATACACGCCACAGCGAGGTCACCTTTGATCACGGCCATGCTCGGGGCGGTGAAGCCGGACACGCGAAAACCGTCGGTGAGCACGTATCCGGGCTGCATTTTCAGCCACGCCACGGCCCGGCGCATGCCTTCCAGGTTCGCGTAGCCCACGCCACGAGAATCCACCTCATCGGGTGGAATGACGACAACCGCGTAATCCAGCGCACGCTTACGCACGATGTCGAACATCCGGTCGCGCGCGGCCGCGGTCATCAGCTTCGAGTCGGTGAGGTCCTCGAACTTCGCCGCGTCACTGGGTTTCAGCATGCACGAGGCCACCACGAGCGGCCCCGCACACGCACCACGACCGGCCTCGTCGACACCGACGACCGGCCCAAGACCACGACGTTCCAATGCACTCTGCATGGCCCAGGTCCCGCCGTCACGCCGAATGGGAACGCGCGGCGGGCGCAGGCTCAAGGTGACCGGCACTGGGCTACTTCCGCTCGGAGGAACCCTTGAATGACCGGGAGACAGCAAGGCCGACTCGACGCGAAGTCCGCCACACCGGCCACGCCAGCAGCACACCGACGCCGAGCGGGATGCCGTTCTGCCACAGCGGGGCCGACGCCAGCGCCTGCGGGTTGGGGTCGGAGATGCCGCCCCAGCGGTTCGGCGGCAGCACGATCACCTGTGCCTTGCCGATCACGTCGGAGACGGGCACGACGCCCTCGAGCCGGGTGTTGCCCTGCTTGCGCGAGTCGGACGAGTTGTTGCGGTTGTCGCCCTGGACCCACAGCGTGCCCGGCGGAACCGTGACCGGTTCGAACGCCTGGTCGCCGTTGGGGGCGCCGCCTTCCCAGTACACGTACGGCTCGTTGAGGACCTTGTCGTCGACGTAGACCTTGCCGTCGGCGTCGCCGCGAACGGTCTGACCGCCGACCGCGATCACGCGCTTGACGAAGTCCTTCTCGTCCGGCGGGGCGAGGCCGATCACCGAACCGAGCTGCTCGAGAAAACGGACGAACGCGTTTTCCGAGCGGTCACCCGCGAATTCGTTCTGCACCCACGGACCCGGGCCCTTGAAGACGATGACGTCGCCGGGCGCGGGATCGGTGAAGTAATAGGTGACCTTCTCGACCAGGATCCGGTCACCTTGACAGCCTGGGCACCCGTGCAGCGTCTCCTCCATCGAACCCGATGGGATGACGTACACCCGCGCGAGGAACTGCTGGATCAGGAAGACCAGGACAAGAGCCACGACGATGAGGATCGGCAACTCTTTCCAAAAAGACATTTTCTTCTTTTTGGGTTTTTTGCCTGATTCCGACTCATCGACGTCCGCCGGACGTCCGCGCCGAGACTCGTAAATGCCAGGCTCACGCGCTTCGGACTTTTGGGATTCCAGCGGACCGGTGACTTCTTCCGGACGTTCCGGATCATCCTCGGGTGCGTTGGGGTGCACGGGATTAACCACGTCGCCAGGTTACGGCAGAAGGAGCCGGTCGCGTCACACGCCCGAAGGGGTTTCGCGCTTCTCCTTGATCTTGGCGGCCTTGCCACGCAGTTCGCGCAGGTAGTAGAGCTTGGCCCGGCGGACGTCACCGCGCTTGGCGACCTCGATCTTGGCGACGTTCGGGGAATGCACCGGGAAGGTGCGCTCGACGCCGACGCCGTACGAGATCTTGCGAACGGTGAAGGTCTCGCGAACGCCACCGCCCTGGCGGCGGATCACGACGCCCTGGAACTCCTGGACTCGCGAGCGCGAGCCCTCGATGACGCGGACCTGGACCTTGAGGGTGTCGCCCGGCCGGAAGTCCGGGATGTCGGAACGCAGCGACTGGGCGTCCAGTGCATCCAGGGTGTTCATCGGTTGTCCATCCTCGTCATCGGGTGTGTTCTTCGTGTCTCCCGGCAGGCATGGCAACAACCCCTGAGCCAACCTGGGAGAGGGCTTTCTGGCGCGCGTCGGAAACAGGGCCCGACAGCAGCAACCGAGCAAGTATGACAGGTCGTCATGCCGGAGGCGAAATCGCCCCCGTGCGCAGCCGTTCCAGCAGGGCGCGGTCGTGCTTGTCCAGCGCACCTTCTGGCAGGCGTTCAAGCAGGTCAGGGCGACGTTCGAAGGTCCGCTCGATGGCTTTGTCACGGCGCCAGCGGTCGATCGCGGCGTGGTTTCCCGACCGGAGGATGTCCGGTACGGCGAACTCCCGCCAGACCTCGGGCCGGGTGTAGCTGGGTCCCTCGAGCAGGCCGTCGGAGAACGAGTCCTGCTCGGCCGACGCCGGGTTGCCGAGCACGCCAGGAAGCAACCTGGCGACGGCCTCGACCATGACCATGACCGCGACCTCACCACCGACAAGCACGTAGTCGCCGATAGAAACCTCGTCGACAGGCATGCGGCGAGCGGCGTCGTCGATCACGCGTTGGTCGATGCCCTCATAGCGGCCACACGCGAAGACCAGGCGTGACTCCGTGGCATACGAACGCGCCATCACCTGCGTGAACGGTTTGCCCGCAGGCGTTGGCACGACCAACCGGGGCGTATCGCCCGCGCACACGGAATCCAGGGCGTCGCCCCATATCTGAGGCTTCATGACCATGCCCGGACCGCCGCCATACGGACTGTCATCAACTGCTTTGTGCACGTCGTGGGTCCAGTCGCGCAGGTCGTGCACGCGGACGTCCAGCAACCCACGGTCGATGGCTTTGCCGAGCAACGCGGCGCGCAGAGGCGCCAGGTACTCGGGAAAAATCGTGACGACGTCAATGCGCATGATCAGTCCAACAGGCCCTCGGGCGGGTCGAGCACCACGCGGCGCCCGGCAATGTCCACCTCAGGGACGATTTCCCGGACGAACGGGACCAGGACCTCACGTCCATCGACATCCAGCGCGAGCAACTCGCCCGCGGCGCTGTGCACGACTTCGCGGACAGTCCCCACGGGAGACCCGTCTGCGAGCACAGCGGCGAGCCCTTCGAGTTCATGGTCGTAGAACTCGTCGGGATCATCAGTCGGTGGGAGCGCGTCCGTGTCGGCGAGGAGCAAAGCCCCTCGGAGTGCCTCAGCGGCGGTCCGGTCGGGAACCTCGTCGAAGAAGACGAGAAGACGCTCACCGTGTGCTCGTACAGCGGAGAGCGTCAATGGCCGAGACGAACCGTCGCGCAGCCGCGCGGCCACGACCGCACCAGGAGCGAAACGCTGCTCGGGCGAGTCTGTGCGCACTTCCACGGCGAGTTCGCCGCGGATCCCGTGCGCCTTGGCCACGCGGCCGACGACGACATCCATGGGCGCTAGTGGTCGGTGTCCACCACGTCCACGCGGACACCCCGGCCGCCTATCCCGGCCATGACCGTACGCAGGGCGGTGGCGGTCCGCCCACCCCTGCCGATCACCTTGCCGAGATCATCGGGGTGGACGTGGACCTCGAGAGTGCGGCCCCGGCGCGTGGTGACCAGCTCCACCCGGACCTCGTCCGGGTGGTCGACGATCCCGCGCACCAGGTGCTCGAGCGAGTCCGCGAGGAAGCTCACGCGTCTTCCTTGGCGCCCTCATCCGCCTTGGCCTCGTCAGCCTTGGCGTCGGCCTTCTTGTTGCTCTTCTTCTTCGGCGTGGTGGCCTCGGTGACCGGCTCCTCGCCAGCGGCGGCCAGCGCGGCGGCGAACAGCTCCGCCTTGTCCGGCTTGGCTTCCTTGACCTTCAGCGTGCCCTCGGTGCCCGGCAGGCCCTTGAACTTCTGCCAGTCGCCGGTGATCTTGAACAGGTGCTCGACCGGCTCGGTCGGCTGCGCGCCGACACCCAGCCAGTACTGGGCCCGCTCGGAGTTCACCTCGATCAGGCTCGGCTCCTCCTTCGGCGCGTAGCGGCCGATCGTCTCGATGGCCTTGCCACTGCGACGGGTGCGCGAGTCGGCGACGATGATGCGGTAGTACGGCGACCGGATCTTTCCGAGACGCTGCAGCTTGATCTTGACTGCCACGGGTTGTGGTACTCCTCGACGTTCTGGTGCTACGGGTGGAACTCGCTCGACCCGCGTGGGGCACGGGGGCGAGGCCCGAATGGCAGCCATGGCGTGGTGAGAGGGTCCAGCCACAGCGGACAATCAATGATTGTGCCAGACGAGCCACCGCCGCTCACAATCACCCCGGCTCACGCCCGGAACACCCAGCTCAGGACTCGTGAGTGGTTAGGCCGGTTCTAACCGGCCTAACCACTCACGAGTCCTGACCAGTCAGTTTGCTGGGTAAGGGATGGATTTGAAATCCCGGTCCAATTGCTCCGGGGTTCGAGGCAGCCAGGAGTCCCGCAGCGCCCGGACCTTGTCCACAGGCAGCGACGGGTTGGGCGTGTTGGCGCTCGGGTTGGCCACCGACTGCACGGCCCACGCGAACCCGATCGCCGGGTCGATCCGGGCCCACCGGGCCGTGTCGATGCCCAGCACCATCATCGCCCGCACGTACGCATGCCAGCCGTGATAGTTGGTGATCGGCACCATCGTGTGCACCTGCTGCTCAAGAGCCGCCCGGCGCGGGTCGAACAGCACGCCCTCGCCGAACCAGCCGAAAGCGTCCACAAAGCGGGCGCTGTCGGGCGAGTAGTACGTGTCGAACGACGTCAGCTGCAGCGTTGACAGCGTCTGCAGCTCACGCCGGACCGGCCTGGCGAAGTCGGCGTAGGTGCCCGGGTAGCCAGGCTTGGAGCTCAGGTCGAGCCAGACGTCCCTGAACCCGTCGACGAAGTTCGGCACGCCGACGTGCGCCGCGAGGGTCGCGTAGGTGTCCTGGATCTCCTGGGACGCGTTGTAGAAGGCGACCTCGTCGAACTGGTACCACATCTCGTTGGCTCTGCGATCCCCCAGCATTCCGGGCACTGGCGGGAAGTCTGTCGCGGCGGCAGCGGCGACACCGGGCACGAGCAACACGGACGCTGTCAACAAGGACCGCCGGGTGAGCGACATGGGATCTCCTCTGTGAACGAGTGATCCACTTACCCTCGGACCTGCGGAATCCCACCCACCAGGGGACAAGCCCCCGCGATCGGCGGGCAAAGATCCCGGCCGGATCGGGCGTCAGAACGCAGCGAGCGTGACCCCGGCTTCTTCCAGCGCGGCACGGACGGCCTGCGCGTGCTGGACGGCGCCAGGCGTGTCGCCGTGCAGGCACAGGGACTCAACGGAAGACGCGTCGATGACGGTCCCGTCCACAGCGACGATCTGACGGTCCGAAGCCAACCTGACCGCACGCTCGACAACAGCGGCCGTGTCGGTCAGCAACGCGCCTGGCTCACGACGCGACACAAGCGTCCCGGACGGCGTGTACCCACGATCGGCAAACGCCTCACCGACGGTCCGCAGCCCAGCTTCCGAGGCAGCCGCCAAGAACGCCGAACCAGGCAGGCCCAGCACAGGAATGTCGCCCCATGCCTTGACTCCGGCGACAACCGCAGCGGCCTGGTCAACGTGATGAACGACGGTGTTATACAAGGCTCCGTGCGGTTTCACGTACGCCACGCGCGTCCCTTCAGCTGAGGCGAACGCGGACAGGGCACCAATTTGGTACAGCACATCGTCGGCAAGTTCGAGCGGGTCGACGTCGATGAAACGGCGGCCGAACCCGGCGAGGTCCCGATAGGACACTTGCGCACCGATCGCGACCCCGTGGGACGCGGCCAGTTCGCACACCGTTCGCATGGTCCGCGGATCGCCCGCGTGGAAGCCACATGCGACGTTCGCTGACGTCACCACGCCGAGCAAAGCCGCGTCGTCACCCAGTTTCCATACGCCGAAGCCTTCGCCGAGGTCACTGTTGAGATCCATCAGGGCGCCATCACACCAATCGACACGAGCAACACCGTCAACGCGGGCACGAAGTTGTTGACCTGATGAGCCACCACGCTCGCGCCAAGCCGTCCGGTGAACAGCCGCGCGAGCCCGATCGGGATGCCGATCACGATCAGCAACGACGTGCGCAGCGGTTCAAGGTGGCTGACCGCGAACACGACTGTACTCAGGCCGAACACTGTCCACCGGCCCCATTGCAGCCGCTCGAGAGCGCCCCACAGCAGGCCGCGGAAGATGATCTCCTCGCAGATCGGCCCGATCAGCCAGGCGTACAGGAACATCACGATCCCCGCCGCGATCGGCAACGACCGGCTGTCCACCAGCGCGCTGAACGCCGACGTGGCGTTCTCGTCGCCGACGGCCTTCGTCCAGATCATCGCCGCCGCCGTGGTCAGGACAAGGCCGATCAGGCCGAACTTCAGCCCGACCTTGAAGTCTTCCCTGGTGTACGACCACTTCAGGTCGATCCTCGGCCCGTTGCCGCGCAGCCGGGTGATCAGCAGCGCCACCCCGGTCGCGATCAGTACCGGCAGGATCGACCCGATCACGATCGTGGCGACGCTGATCGGCTCGGTCGAGTCGCTCGGTCTCAGTATCGCGCTGATGAACGCGGCCGACAGCAGCAAGACGCCCTCGACGAACAGGAACGCGCCGATTCCCCATCGGTGGCTGTAGTCCGGCACGGGCGGTGGCTCGATCGGTTCCGCAGCCACTGTTTCAGACTCCCGTGGCGGTGGTGGGGTCACGGGCGTCCTCCGGCAGCAGACTCGATGGCGCACTCAGGCAAGTGCGCGGCCTGCTTCGCAGACTACGGCGAGTTTCGGCGTGTCACCGAGTGATTCGGCGTATCAACGCACGATCCGACCACGCAAGACAATCCGAGTGGGTGATCGGAGCACGCTCAGGTCAGTACGCGGATCCGCCGGATAGGCGACGATGTCGGCCGCTGAGCCCTCTTCGATACCCGAATAGCCCAGCCAGCCACGCGCCGCCCACGACCCGGCCGCGAGTGCGTCCGTCCGGCTCATTCCCGTGCTGTGCAAGGCTTCTATCTCATCGACCAAACGGCCGTGATCGATGCCGCCACCCGCGTCGGTGCCCGCGTACACAGGAACGCCTGCCTCGACAGCCATTCGCACGGTGTCGCGCACGGAAGCGTGCAACTGCCGCATATGCGCCGCGTAGATCGGGAACTTCGTCGCACTCGCAGCGAGGTCTGGGAAAAGCTCGATATTGATCAAGGTCGGCACGAGCGCGGCACCGGACGAGGCCATCGTGGCGATGGTGTCCGCAGTCAGACCAGTGCCGTGCTCGATGCAGTCGATTCCGGCCGCGAGCAGGCCAGGGATGGCGTCCTCGCCGAACACGTGCGCGGTCACGCGCGCGCCAGCGTCGTGAGCCACCTTGATGGCCTTGACCAGCACATCGTCGGGCCACAGGGGCGCCAGATCGCCGACCGACCGGTCGATCCAGTCGCCGACGAGCTTCACCCAGCCGTCGCCGTACGCGGCCTGCTCGGCCACGGCGTCCGGCAGCTCCGACGGGTCTTCGAGGTCGACGCCGAGGTACCGGATGTAGCGCTTCGGCCTGCTGATGTGCCTGCCCGCGCGGACAATCCTCGGCAGGTCGAGCCGTTCCTGCAGCGGCCTTGTGTCGATCGGCGCGCCACAGTCACGCACCAGCAAGGCACCGCTGTCACGGTCGATCTCGGCCTGCTCGGCGGCTTCCTCAAGGGTCGGGTTGCCGGACGGTGAGATCCCGATGTGGCAGTGCGCGTCCACCAGGCCAGGCAGCAGGAACCCGCCGTCGACCACGGTCTCGGCCTGCGCAACCGGCGTGAACCGGATCCGGCCGTTGACCACCCACAGGTCACGGGTCTCGTCTCCGGGGAGGACGACTCCCCGCAGGTGCAGCGCGGTCAATTGTCTTTGTTGTTCTTCGGGAACTTCAGCTTCGACGGGTCGAAGCCCGCGGGCAGCTGGTCGAGACCGGCGAGACCGGGCGGCAGTTCGTTGAGGCCGGGCGGCATCTTCGACAGGTCCGGCGCGCCAGCGGGAAAGCCGGGCAGCGCGGGCAGGTTGCCCTTGCCCTTGACCTTGCGGCCCTTCTTGCGGGCGTCCTTCTTCTGTTTGCGGCTCATCCCGCCGCCACCGCCGCCGAAGCCGAACCGGCCGGCCATCTGCTGCATCATCTTGCGGGCGTCGAAGAACCTGTTCACCAGGTCGTTGACCTCAGCGACCCGGACACCGGAGCCGTTGGCGATCCGGGCACGACGGGACGCGTTGATGATCTTGGGGTCGGCCCGCTCCGCCGGTGTCATGCCGCGGATGATCGCCTGTAGCCGGTCGAGGTGCTTGTCGTCGATGTTGGCCGCGGCTTCCTTCATCTGCGCGCCGCCGGGCAGCATGCCGAGCAGGTTGCCGATCGGGCCCATCTTGCGTACCGCGAGCATCTGCTCGAGGAAGTCCTCAAGGGTGAGTTGGCCTGCGGTCAGCTTCTCCGCCGCAGCCTGGGCCTGCTTCTCGTCGAAGACCTGCTGCGCCGACTCGATCAGGCTGAGCACGTCACCCATGCCGAGGATGCGGCTGGCCATCCGGTCGGGGTGGAACGCGTCGAAGTCCTCGAGCTTCTCGCCGTTGGACGCGAACATGATCGGCTGGCCGGTGACCTGGCGGACCGACAGCGCGGCACCACCACGAGCGTCACCGTCGAGCTTGGTGAGCACGACACCGGAGAAACCGACGCCGTCACGGAAGGCCTCGGCCGTGGTGACCGCGTCCTGACCGATCATCGCGTCGACGACGAACAGGATCTCGTCGGGCTCGACCGCGTCACGGATGTCCGCGGCCTGCTTCATCAGCTCTTCGTCGACACCAAGGCGACCGGCGGTGTCGACGATCACCACGTCGTGCTGGGCACGCTTGGCCTCGTCGATCGCGCGACGGGCCACGTCGACGGGGTCACCGACGCCGTTGCCCGGCTCGGGGGCGTAGACCGCGACACCGGCCCGCTCACCGACGACCTGCAGCTGGGTGACCGCGTTCGGCCGCTGGAGGTCACAGGCGACCAGCAGCGGGGCGTGGTTCTGGGTCTTGAGCCAGCGCGCGAGCTTGCCGGCGAGGGTCGTCTTACCGGAACCCTGCAGACCGGCGAGCATGATCACGGTCGGCGGCTGCTTGGCGAACTGCAGCCTGCGGGTCTCCCCGCCGAGGATCGCGATGAGCTCCTCGTTGACGATCTTGACGACCTGCTGCGCGGGGTTGAGCGCCGCGGAAACCTCCGCACCCTTGGCCCGCTCCTTGATCTGCGCGATGAATTCACGCACGACCGGCAGCGCGACGTCGGCCTCCAGCAGCGCGATCCGGATCTCGCGCGCGGTGGAGTCGATGTCCGCGTCAGTCAGTCGCCCCTTGGAACGCAGGTTCTGCAGGACCGATGTGAGCCGGTCGGAAAGGGTGTCGAACACGGGTACGGCACTCCAGGCATGTCGTGGGTATCACCACCAGGGTAGTCGCGCATGGATCCACGTGTGGCAAAGGCCGGTGATCGAGGGGGTGTGGAGGGCATCGCACGGTGCCGGAACGGAGATTTCAGGGTGCCGGAGTGGTGGACACGGTGTGCCGGAACGGTGGACACGGCATGCGGCAACGGTGGACACGGTGTGCCGGAAAGTGCATTTCGGTGTGCCGGAGTGGTGGACACGGTGTGCCGGAACGGTGGACACGGTGTTCGGGAATGGTGGACACGCGGTGGGCTTGGGCGTGCTGCTGTCCTGGGAACGCGGAGAACCGCCCGGTAGGCCCTACCCCTCGATGGGCCAGCCGGGCGGTTCACGGTCCGAGCAAGCACCCGCGTACACGGCCCACCGCCCGGCCCCCGTCCGGGCGGTCTCCCTCCTGCTCCGTGTCCCCTCTCGCACCTGCCTCCTCGTGACAGGGACCAGCCTGCCGCCAGGCGGGGGTGTCGCGGCAGCGTGAAGGCCCCCGAGTAGGGGTGGGTAGGACTACTCAACTGGGTTCAGGTAATGGCCGCCAGGCGGACGGCTTCGGCCAGCTTCTGCCTGCTGGCGCCGGACAATTCGCCGCCGTCGGCCGCCCTGACGCAGAACGAGTCGACGGCCGTGGCACCGAGGGTAGCCGCGCGAGCCCACAGTACGTCGGCGCCACACCGTTCGATAGCTTCCGCGATGCGATACAGCAGCCCGATGCGGTCCGCGGCACGCAGTTCGAGCACGACCGCGCCCGGGTAGTCCTTGCCTGCCTCGTCGTCGAACCACAGCACGCGTGGTTCGGGCGCGTCCTCCGGCTGACCGCCGTAGTCACGTTCTTTGTCCGCCAGCCGTTGTGCCAGCTTGAGCTTGCCGGACAATGCCAGGCCCATCTGCTCACGCAGCAAAGACTCGTTGGGCAACGAGCCGAACCGTGGCGACGCGGTGAACACGTCAACCGCGATACCGGCATACGAGTCGACGCTCGCCGCATGCACTTCCAGGGAGTTCAACGCGAGCACGCCCGCAGCCCTGGACAACAGGCCTGGACGGTCCGGCGCGAAGACCGTGATGGTCACGACCCGACCGGACGCCTCTACGTCAACGTCATGTTTCCCTGACGCGGCAACGGCTTCCGCGCGGGCGCGGTGTGGTGAATCGAGCGGGTCGGGCCCGGGGATCGGCTCGCCCGCCATCGCTTTGCGGCTGTTGGTGACCAGTTCGCCGATCAATGCCGCTTTCCACTCCGTCCACACGCCGGGACCGGTTGCCAGCGAATCGGCTTCGGCCAAGGCGTGCAACAGATCCAGCAGCACCGGGTCGCCGCCGAGGGTTTCGGCGACCCGCAGGATTGTCGCCTCGTCGGTCACGTCACGCCGGGTCGCGGTGTCCGGCAGCAACAAGTGATGCATGACCATCGCGGACAGCGTGTCAACGTCCTGTTTGGACAAGCCGAGCCGCTCGCCGACCTGATTGGCAAGTGCCGCGCCGACTTGGGAGTGGTCGGCACGCCTACCTTTGCCGATGTCGTGCAGCAGCGCACCGAGCAGCAACAGGTCCGGCCGGGCGACCCTGGTGACGAGCCTGCTGGCATGTGCCGTGGTCTGCACGAGATGCCGGTCGACCGTCCATTTGTGGGCTGCGTCCCGTGGAGGAAGGTCGCGCACAGCACCCCACTCCGGGAACAGCCGTGCCCACAAACCGGTGCGGTCCAACGCCTCGATCACGTCGATGAGGCCTTCTCCCGCGCCCAGCAACGCGATCAGTTCGTCACGCGCCTGAACCGGCCATGGGGAACGAGGTTCCGGCGCCGTTTCGGCGAGCTGTTGCAGAGTCGCGGGCGAGATCTGGTTTCCGGTACGCGCGGCTGCCGCGGCCACCCGGAGCAGCAGCGCCGGATCACGGGTCGGCTCGGCATCACGAGCCAGCGTGACCTCATTGCCGTGCAGCACAACGCCTTCGTCGAGTGGTCGACGTTCCGGCCCACGTCTGAGCCTGCTGAGCACTCGCCGAGGTCCTTCGGCAGCGACACTGCGCAAGGCGACATCGAGGGCGTACGCCACGGTCCGGCCAGCGCCGGAAAGCGCGCGGGCCAAGTCGAAACGGTCGCCCTTGTCCAACGCGACGGCCACCTCGTCGGCGTCCTGAGCACGCAGGACATCGTTGGCACGCTTGACGATCCGCCGGAACTCGGTCCTCACGTCCAGCAACAACCGGTGTGCCTGTTCGAGTTCCTCGCTTGGCCGGTCGATCAGCTGGGCCGCGGCCAACGCCCGCAACAAGCCGATGTCCCGCAGGCCGCCACGGCCGTGTTTGAGATCCGGTTCGACCCAGTGGGCCACTTCCCCGCTGCGTTGCCAGCGCACCCGCGCGTCCTCGGCCAGCGCCGGGGCGCGTTTACGGGCGCTGGCCCGCCACCTGTCGCGGGCGGACGCGGCGAGTCGCTCGGCGACCTGCGAGTCCCCTGCGATGAGCCGGACGTCCAGCAGGCCGACCGCGGTCCGCAGGTCGTTGGCGGCGACGTCAAGCGCCTCGCCGACGGTACGGACCGAGTGGTCGAGGCCGATCCCGGAATTCCACAGTGGATACCACAGTTGTTCGGCTAGCTCGGCGACCGCGCCGGTCCGGCCTTCATGAACCAACAGCAGATCGAGGTCGGCGTACGGCACGAGTTCCCTCCTGCCGAGTCCGCCGACCGCGACCAGCGCGACCCCCTGGTCCGCGCCGATTCCGGCTTGCGCGGCGTGCGCGGTCAGCCAGAACTCGTGCAGATCGGTCAGTGCTTCGCGAAGCGCGTCTGGCGTGAGCCGCCGCTGGCCCGCGACCGGTTGCAGCAACCGGTCGCGGGCCTGGACGAGATCAGCCGCAGACGGGGCTTCCCCCGGCGTAATCACAGGGCGTCGGTACCACGTTCCCCGGTTCGCACCCGAACAATGGTGTCCACCGGCGTGACCCAGACCTTGCCGTCACCGATCTTGCCTGTCCTCGCCGCCTCGACGACGGCTTCGACCACCTTGTCGACCGCCGCGTCGTCGGTGAGGACCTCGATGCGCACCTTCTGCACGAAGTCGACCGCGTACTCGGCGCCGCGGTAGACCTCGGTGTGGCCCTTCTGCCTGCCGTAGCCACGGACCTCGCTGACCGTCATACCGAGCACACCCAACTGCTCGAGCGCGGCTTTGACGTCGTCAAGGGTGAACGGCTTGATGATCGCGGTTACGAGTTTCATGCCTTGCTCTCCTCAAGGGAAGCCGCGGAGTGTGCGCCAGTGGGCTTGACGGAGTTGCTCAGGCCACCGCCACCGCCCAAACCACCGAAGTCGTAGGCGCTCTCGGCGTGCAGCGCCTCATCGACACCGGAGACCTCGTCCTCCTTGGACGCCCGGAATCCAATGGTGACCTTGATCAGGAACCCGAGGATAAGGGTGACGACGAAGGAGTACGCCAGAACCGCGCCGGCCGCGACCGCCTGCTTACCCAGCTGGGCGAGGCCGCCACCGTAGAACAGGCCGTCGGCGCCTGCGGAGTTCACCGAAGTGGTGGAGAACAGGCCGACGAGCAACGTGCCGATCAGGCCACCGACCAGGTGCACGCCGACGACGTCGAGCGAATCGTCGAAGCCGAACTTGAACTTCAGGCTCACCGCGAGAGCACACAGCACACCGGCGATGACACCGATGGCCAGCGCGCCGAGCGGGCTGACGAAACCGGCTGCCGGGGTGATCGCGACCAGACCGGCGACCGCGCCGGACGCGGCTCCGAGGGTGGTCGGCTTGCCGTACTTGAACTGCTCGACCAGCAGCCAGCCGATGACCGCGGCGGCGGTGGCGACGGTGGTCGTGGTGAACGCGACAGCGGCGGTCTGGTTGGCGCCCAAGGCCGAACCGGCGTTGAAGCCGTACCAGCCGAACCACAGCAGGCTCGCGCCAAGCAGCACGAACGGCACGTTGTGCGGACGGCCGGTGTCCTTCGGCCAGCCGGTCCGCTTGCCAAGCACGAAGACGAGCGCGAGCGCGGCGGCACCGGCGTTGATGTGCACGGCCGTACCACCGGCGAAGTCCAAAGCCTTGAGCTGGTTGGCGATCCAGCCGCCGATCACCGAGCCGTCGGACGAGGAGAAGGCGAAGACCCAGTGCGCCACCGGGAAGTAGACGATCGTCGCCCACAGCGCCGAGAAGATCGTCCACGCCCAGAACTTGGTCCGGTCGGCGATCGCGCCGGAGATCAGGGCGACGGTGATGATCGCGAACATCAGCTGGAACATCACGAACGCCAGCACCGGGTACTGGTGACCAGCCGGATCCTCAGGAGTGGGCGCGGTACCGGATACGGCACCGATCGTGCCCTCGAGCCCGACGTGGTCGAAGTTGCCGAGCAGGCCGCCGAACGAGTCGTTGCCGAAGGACAACGAGTAGCCGTAGAGCACCCAGAGAACCCCGACCACGCCGAGCGCGATGAAGTTCATCATGAGCATGTTGAGCACGCTCTTCGAGCGGACCATGCCGCCGTAGAAGAACGCGAGCCCTGGTGTCATCAACATGACCAGGGCGGCACTAGCCAGGATCCAGGCTGTGTCTCCTGCGTTCACATCGTCCTCCCGTGCTGTCTTTTGCTCCGGCAGGATCGATAAGCGGTGTTTCCTGAGATGGCACCGCGCGTTTCGCCGCTGTGAACTGTGCGACATGCATTGTTACGAGCGCGTTTCCTCCCTGGTGGACGTCGAATTGTTACCAATCGGACATCCCGCTTTGTCTGCCGGCTCGCCGCTGGATAGCGTCTTAGGACGATGAGCCGAGGTAGGAGCGACGAGAAGGCTGCCCAGCCGGTGGGATTCCCACCGGTAGCGCTGGGCGCGTTGTGCTGCCCGCACTGCCAGTCCCCCTTCAGCCTCGAAGGCCGGGCACTGCGCTGCACGACCGGGCACAATTTCGACCTGGCCCGGCAGGGCTACGTGAACCTGATGGGCGCGGGGGTCGGCGACACCAAGGAGATGGTGGCTGCCCGTGACGAGTTCCTCGCGGCAGGCCACTACGCCCCGCTGGCCCGGCTGGTCGCCCACGAGGCAGCGCGTGACCTGCGGCGAGACGCCCTCGTGGTGGACGCGGGTACCGGTACGGGTTACTACCTTGCGGCGACATTGGCCAGAGCGCACGCGGCAACCGGAATCGGAATGGACACGTCCACGGCCGCCTTGCGCAAGGCGGCCCGCGCGCACCCGGGGATCGGCGCGGTGGCGTGGGACCTGTGGAAGCCGTGGCCGCTGCTGACCGGGTCAGCGGATGTGATCATGAACATCTTCGCGCCGCGGAACCTGATCGAATGCCATCGGGTACTGCGACCGGACGGCACGCTCGTGGTCGTCACGCCGGACTCGACGCACCTGTCGGAGCTGCGGACGTACGTCGACATGCTCGAGGTCGACGCGGACAAACTGACCAGGCTCGACTCGTCGCTGCAGGCCCAGTTCTCGCTGCGGGGACGGCACGACTGCGAGATCGAGCTGACGCTCGAGCCCGAGGACGTGCACCGGGTTGTCCACATGGGACCGAACGCGTATCACGTTCCGCCGCAGGCGTTGGCGGCGATCCAGCGGACTTTGACGGTGACCGCGGCGTTCGTGGTTTCCGTCTACCGTAGGGAACCATGATCGAAGTCCCGGGCACGGCCATCACGGACTCGTCGTGGTTGCGTGCACAGCTTTCCTTATCCACGAGGCGTTATCCCTTGGGTGACAGTGTCGCCTTGGGGGTGCTGTGGTGGTATTCGGCGAGTTCGGTGTTGTTCGGGGCGGTTGTGGAGTCGCGGGATCCCGCTTTGAGCGCGTTGACGTTGGCGCTGGACCCGGAGGGACGCGTTCGCGAGGCCCGTTCGGCGGTCTTTGACGGGGATTTGCCTGCGCGGACCCACGAAATGCTGACCACCGCGATCTCGTCGGTTTCCGCCGTCAGCGGGGCTCGGGAGCGGCAACTGTGGGCGATCGCGGCCGATTCTTTGGCGACGCGGTTGCTGTGGGCGGGCAAGACGGCTCAGGCCGCTGATTTCGCCGCGATGATCGGGCCGGAGTTGCCGCGGCCACGGTATGTCGAGGTCAACGGGCGGGAGTTCGTGCGGCGGGTGTCGTGCTGCTTGATCTACACCGCCGTGGACGAGGCCAAGTGCACGAGCTGCCCACGCCAGAAGCCCGCAGACCGACTAGCCCGGTTGAGCGCGATCTGATTGTCTGATTCTGATACTCTGAACACGTGCGAGAGATGAGTGCTTCCGAGGCGTCCCGCAACTTCTCGGCTTTACTCGACGAGGCGGAACACGGCGAGACGATCGTGGTGACCAGGAACGGTCGTCGCGTCGCGCTTATCGTGCCCGCGCCTCGGGCCAACGGCCGCGCGCTGCGTGACATCGTCCGCCGCTGGAGTACTCACGACGTTTTCGACGACGAGTTCGCCGACAACATCGCCGCCGCCCGGGAAACAGCGTCGGCTGAGCTGGACAAGGACCCATGGCGCGACTGATTCTCGATACAGGTGTGCTTGTCCACGCTGTGCGGGGCCGACTTGACCTCTCTCGCCTCACCGACGAGGACGACGTTTCGATCCCAGCGGTGGTCGTTGCCGAGTACCTGACCGGCGTTCTACAAGATCACAACGAAGCTCGCCGCACCGTTCAACGGGCATTCCTCGACGAAGTGCTCACCGTGGTCCCCATTGAGAACTACGACCCGTTAATCGCACAGCATCATGCTGAGCTCATGGTGCACGTGAGGCAGACCAGTCAACCGCGTGGCGCGCATGATCTGATCATCGCCGCTACTGCCCGAGCAACCGGACGGATCCTGCTCACGACCGACGCCTCGGCCGAATTCGACAAGCTGCCCGAGGTCCAAGCACGCCTCATCACACCCGTGTGAGAAACCGGCGCCGAGCCGGACGAGTGACTCGCCCGGTCTGACTACTTGCCCAGCTTCTTGTAGGCGCCTGCCACGATCAGCTCGGCCCGGTCGCCGCCATCGGTGTCGATGCCCTGGTGCATCGAGTTGTCCACAAGGGTCTTGTAGGCCTCACCCGCCTGGGCCTCGACCGTGTCACTGCCCGGCAAGCTGGCCCCGGCGAACCCGACCGCGCCAGCGGCGAGCAGACCAAGGCTGATCTTCGCGATGATCTTATTCATCTGTGATACCTCCCTGAAGCCGGACGGTATCCAGACGATCTTGTGGTTTTCTTTCAGCCCTTGTGCGCGCGTGCGGCGGCGAAACAGAACACGCCGTACGCGGCGAACCCAAGCGCGGCAACGAACAACAGGATCGAGCCGAAAGTCTGCGCCTGCAACGTCTTCAGTGCGCCGTCCAAGCCTTGCGCCTGCCCAGGATCCGCGTTGATCGCGGCAATGCCCACCAGGAACCCGATGATCCCGTACGCCACGCCTTTGGCGCTGTGGCCGAAAACACCAAGCGGCTCAGCGGGTTTCGGCAGCCGTGCGCGGTCAAGGTCTTCGAGGAACTTCTTCTTCACACCACGCCGAATCGCCGCGACCGCGACACCCAGAATGATCAACGCCAGAATCCCGACCAGGACCCGGCCGAACGGCTGGGCCATCAGTTTCGCCGTCCACTCCTGCGTCGACTGGTTGCTCGAATCACCGCCACCGCTCCCACTGGCCAGCTCGATCGTGTAGATACCGATCGCGGCCGCGACGAAAGCCCTTGAGCCCGCGCCGAACTTACGCAGGAACCGCTGCTTGCCTTCGGCCACCCAGGTGTAGCCCCTGAAGATCATCAGGACCTGCCAGAGGGCGTACGCGAGCAACCCAACCGCCAAGGCCCATAACAGCACTGGCCCGACAGGTGTTTCAGCGAGCTCGCCGACCGCGCCCTTCTGGTCGGTCTGCTCGGATTCGCCGAACACGACCTGGAGGGCGACCCACGCCACGAGCAGGTGCACAACGCCGTAACAGATCATCCCGAACCGGCCGAGAACCTGCGTTGCCTTGTGTGTACGAGCGTCGACCACAACCACCAACTCCCTTCGCCAAGGGATTGACAGTCGTGGCAACGCGCAAACGCCGTGAAGACATCCCTCACCGCATCTAACGCGGCAAGGGCGGTCCTCATGCGTCTAACGCCGCGAGGGTGTCTTCACGGCAACCGGTCCTGCCAGCGGGAAACGAACAGGCCGCGGCCTTCCTCGGTCAGCGAACCCCACAGCCGCAAGCGCGCCATTCCGCCGTCCGGGTAAACATCCAGCCTGGCCTGCGTGGCCTCGTGCTCCTCGGTCACGCGAAACACGTGCCGGGTGTCAGGCTGCAGACGTTCCCGGCTGAGCAGCTCATGCCACTCACCAGAAGCGTCCGCGCAGCTGACGGTGGCCCAGCCGGGCGCGTTTCCCTTGAAATGACTGGTATCCAGCTCAATGAGGCGGATGATTCCCTTGGCCGCGAGGCGAAGCGATACCCAGTCGTTGCCGTCGTCCCTGCGGCGCGCGGTTTCCCAGCCCTCGCCCATCACCGCGGCCGGTCCTGGCGCGATGAGATTGTTCGGCGACGAATAGAACTTGTTGCTGCAGTCCGCTATTTCCGCGCCATTCTCCAGCGCCGCCAGGTCGAGATGGTCGAAGTTCAGCAGCCGAGGGTCGGCGACAGGCGAGCCGTGCACACGCAGCCGCGCCACGCCACCGTCGGGGTAGATCGTCAACCGGACATGTGTGTAGCGGCGGGTATCCGTGACCTCGAACAGGTTCTTCGTGTCGCCTGAGAGCGGCGATTTCGGCAGCACGGTCGTCCACTCGGTCAGCTCCGACGGGCTCGGATAGCCCTCGACACCGCACGCCTCGACGGACGCGAAAGGCGGGTAGTTACCGGTGAAAAACGCCGTGTCGATCACCAGACCCTTGATCACGCCGGGCATGCCGAGCCGGACGATCGCCTGGTCAACGCCCGATTCACGGCGGCGCCGGGTCTCCCAGCCGTCGTAGATCTGTCCTTTGTGGCCGAACGTGTAGGTCTGGAAGACCGGTTCGCTCGCTTTGATCAGGTTCTCGCGTTCGGCGAAGAGCTCGTCGTTCGCCCACACCACCGCGCCGCCGAAGCGGCGGTTCGCCAGGTCAGGACTGTCCTGAAAGCTCACGCATCCTCCCTGCCCAACAGGTCGCCGTGCATCTCCTCACCGGTGACCTTGATACCGCGTAGCCACGTCGACACAACTCGGCCAGCGAGCGGCATGCCGTGATACGCCGTGACGGGGTTGCGGTGGTACAGCTGCTCGGCCTGCACGACAAATGCTTCATCCGGGGCGAACACGCAGAAATCGGCGTCGTAACCGGCCGCGATCTGGCCCTTGTGCTGCATGCCTGCCAGTTCGGCCGGCCGGTGGGCCATCCACTCGGCCACGTCGAACATCGTGAAGCCACGGCGCCGTGCCTGCGTCCACACCGCGGGCAGGCCGACCTGCAGGCCGGCGATCCCGCCCCACGCGTCGCCGAAGTCGCCGGTGTCGAGCCGCTTGAGCTCGACCGTGCTGGGTGAGTGGTCGCTGACGATGAAGTCGATGACGCCGTCCCTGAGCCCCTGCCAGAGGGCCTCGCGGTTGGCCGCGTCGCGGATCGGCGGGCAGCACTTGAACTGTGTCGCGCCGTCCTGGATCTCCTCGGCGACGAACGTGAGGTAGTGCGGGCACGTCTCGACGGTCAGGTCGAGGCCTTCGTCTTTGGCCTCGGCGATCATCGGCAGCGCGCTCGCCGACGCCAGGTGCAGGATGTGCGCCCGCGCGCCGGTCTTGCGGGTCAGCTCGATCACCTTGGCGATCGCGGTGTTCTCGGCTTCGTCCGGGCGGGACGCCAGGAAGTCCGCGTACTTGCGGCCGGTCGGCTTGGTGATCGAGTGCCCGTCCTCTGCGTGCACGATCATCAAGCCGTTGAAGCGGTTCATCACGCCCAACGCGGCCTCGAACTGGGGGAAGCTGAGGTGGCCGAACTCGTCGACGCCGGAGTGCAGCAGGAAGCTCTTGAACCCGAACACACCGGCCTCATGCATGGGCCGCAACTGCTGGAGGTTGCCGGGCACGGCGCCGCCCCAGAAGCCGACGTCGATGTGTAACCGGCCTTCGGCCGTCTTGCGCTTGACTTCCAACGCGTCCACGTCGGTGGTCGGCGGGAGGCTGTTGAGCGGCATGTCGAGCATGGTCGTGATGCCACCGGCCGCGGCGGCGCGGGTGGCGGTCTTGAAGCCTTCCCACTCGGTCCGGCCGGGATCGTTGACGTGCACGTGGGTGTCCACGAGACCGGGAAGCAACACCTGGTTCGCGCCGAGCTCGATCACCCGGTCGGCGTCAAGGGCACTGTTCAACGGTTCGACGGCGACGATGCGCCCATCCCGCACGCCGACAGTCCCCTCGGTGATGCCAGCCGAGGTGATCATCCTGCGGGCCCGGAACACCAGGTCCAGCACCTGCCACCCTCTTTCCGCTTCGTGCTTTTTCGCTTCGTGAAACAGGATCGCGGGCTAGTGTGGGCCCGTGCCTGCCGTCAACCTGCGCCTATTCAACTCCGCCCCCGCCGAAGAGCTTCGGCCGATGCTGAGAGATTGTCTCGCGGTGCCTCGCTGGGCAGACGAGGTGCTCGCCATGCGACCGTTCGCCGACCGTGCGACATTACTGTCCGTGGCCTTCTCCAGGGCAAGCGAGTTGAGCAACGACGAGCTCCACCTGGCAATGGCCGCGCATCCCCGAATAGGCGACCGAGCAAACGGCGACGCTTGGTCACAGGAAGAACAGTCCGGCGTTGACCAGTCCTTGGGATCGCGCCTAGCGGCGGCGAACGCACGGTACGAAGAACGATTCGGGCATATCTACCTCGTGTTCGCTTCGGGAAGGTCGGGCGAAGAGCTCCTTGCGGTGCTGGAGGAGCGTCTGGACAACTCGGCGGCGGACGAGCTGAGGATCGTGAACGGCGAACTGGCCAAGATCGCCCTTCGCCGTTTGGAGCAGTTGGTTGGCTAGCGCGGTGACAACCCACGTCTTGGACGCGGCTCTTGGCCGTCCAGCGGCTGGGGTTCCTGTGCGGCTGGAGTCCGCGGACGGTGTCGTGGCTTCCGGGGTTACGGATTCGGACGGGCGGCTGCGTTCCCTGGGGCCGTCCACGCTGGAGCCTGGGGTGTACCGGCTGGTGTTCGACATCGCGGCCTACCACGGGCCACAGGCGTTCTACCCGACGATCACGATCGAGTTCCGGTTTACCGAAGGGCACTATCACGTGCCGATCCTGCTGAGCCCATTCGCGTATTCGACCTACCGAGGGAGTTGAATTGGCGTACAGCCTGGGGCCGAACCAGTACGGCAAGGCCGAGGTCCGGATGGTCACGGTGAGCCGGGCGGGTTCCGTGCACTCGCTGCAGGACCTGACGGTGAGTACGTCCCTGCGCGGTGACTTGGCGGCCACGCACCTGACTGGCGACAACAGTGACGTCGTGGCAACGGACACGCAGAAGAACACGGTGTTCGCCTTCGCCAAAGAGCAGCCGGTCGGCGAGATCGAGGACTTCGCGCTGCGTCTCGGGCGGCATTTCGTTTCGTCGTTTGACCAGATCACCGGCGCCCGCGTGTTGATCGATTCGCACGGGTGGGACCGGGTCAACGCTCATGCTTTTTCGCGCGGTTCTTCAGAGATACGCACGACGGCTGTGACCGTGTCCGGAGACCAGCACTGGGTGGTCTCGGGTCTGCGGGATCTCGTGGTGTTGAAGACAACCGGCTCCGAGTTCCACGGGTACCCGAGGGACAAGTACACGACTTTGCCGGAGACGACCGACCGGATTCTGGCTACCGCCGTGACGGCTCGGTGGCGCTATCAGGGTTCCGGGATCGATTGGTCTACGAGCTTCTCAGCCATTCGGGACCTGCTGGTCACCACGTTTGCGGAGAAACACAGTTTGTCGCTGCAGCAGACGTTGTACGCGATGGGTGCGGCGGTAATGGAGGCCCGGCCGGAGGTGGCCGAGATCCGGCTGTCCATGCCGAACAAGCACCACTTCGTTGTCGATTTGTCTCCATTTGGACTGGAGAACAACAACGAGGTCTTTTACGCCGCCGACCGGCCGTACGGACTGATCGAGGGCAGCGTGGTCCGGGATGACGCGGAGGATCCAGGCCTGGCCTGGTATACGCTGCCGGAGTTCTAGGGCCAGGTGACGGCAGTCCAAAGGTTCTTCGACCGCTACCTCTGAACCTCGACGCCGCTGGTCAGCCCTCGTGAGTGGTTATCCGTGTTCTAACACTGATAACCACTCACGAGGGGCCTTTTAATACTCGGTGCGGTCGGGCTTGGCCAGCCAGGCGGCGAATGGTTGGAAGTTCTCCTCCGACCGCAGGGCGTACACAGGTAGTGGCCAGGTTTCCCGGGGTTGGTTGAAAAGGTCGTGGAACGCTCGGTCGTCGAAGCCTGCCTTGGCTGCGTCGTCACGGTCGGCGCCGTAAATGACCCGGTCGAGGCGGGCCCAGAGGGACGCTGAGAGGCACAATGGGCACGGCTCGCACGATGAGACGAGGACGCATCCGGTGAGCTTGAAGTCTCCGATTGCCTTGCAGGCGTTGCGGATCGCCACGACTTCGGCGTGCGCGGTCGGGTCGAGGGTTGGTGTGACCTGGTTTGTACCTGTGGCGATGGTTTCGCCGTCACGCACCACGATCGCTCCGAATGGGCCACCGCCGGAGGCGACGTTGTCCGTGGCCAGACGGACCGCCTGGGCCAGCCATTCTTCTTCCATTACATGGTCTCCGTGATGTGTTCTGGCCGGACGGGCACGCGGGACAGCGCCTTGCCGGTTGCGGCGCGGATCGCGGCTACGATGGCCGGGGTTGCCGAGATGGTCGGCGGTTCGCCGACGCCGCGAAGTCCGTACGGCGCATGGGGATCCGGGCGTTCGAGAACGTCGACGACCATCGGCGGCATGTCGAGGACAGTTGGGATCAGATAGTCCGTGAATGACGGGTTGCGGATTTTCCCGTCCGCCAACTGGATCTCCTCCATCACCGCCAACCCGAGGCCTTGCGCTGTGCCGCCGTGGATTTGACCGAGAACGGCTTCCGGGTTGATCGCCTTGCCGACGTCCTGCGCGCACGCCAACTCCACGACCTTGACCAGGCCGAGTTCCACGTCCACGTCGACAACGGCCCGGTGCGCCGCGAACGCGTACTGCACGTGGGCGTTGCCCTGGCCCGTTTCCGCGTCGATCCGGTAGGTCGGGCGGTGCCGCCATTCCACGACCTCGTCAATCACATCCGTGCCAAGCACTTGCGCTAGCGGCAGGTCTGTGTCCCCGAAGCGCTTGTACAAAGCAGTTCGGACAGCTTCGCAGGCAGCTCGCAAAGCGCCGCCGGTGACATAGGTTTGACGCGAGGCGGAGGTTGAGCCAGCGTCGCCGATCGATGTGTCCATTGGTTCGATGGTCACCACGTCAACGCCAAGCTCGGACCGGGTGATCTGCTGAAGGACCGTCACCAAGCCCTGGCCGACCTCGACAGCCGCCGTGTGTACGGAAGCCACGGCTTCCCCGCCGATCACGGACAACCGCACCCGGACTGTCGAATAATCGTCGAAGCTGTCCGAGAAACCCACGTTCTTGATGCCGACTCCGTAACCGACACCACGGACAACGCCCTCGCCATGGGTGGTGTTCGAGACGCCACCTGGCATGTCGGTCAGGTCAGTTCCGTTAAGCGGCATCGGTTTGTCACGGACCAATGTCAGCAGCTCCGCCACCGGCGCGGCCGAGTCGACGAGCTGTCCGGTCGGCATGACGCTGCCTTCACTCATCGCGTTACGCAGCCGTACCTCAACTGGGTCAATGCCAAGTGCGGCAGCCAGTTTGTCCATTTGGGACTCATAAGCGAAAGCCGCTTGCACAGCACCGAAACCACGCATCGCGCCACAAGGCGGGTTGTTGGTGTAGACGCCCCAGCAATCCACGGTCGCGCTCGGAACATCGTACGGACCCACGCCCAAAGTCGCCGCGTTCGCCACAACGGCACCGGTGCTGGAGGCATAAGCGCCACCGTCGAGGTAGATGCGGCACTTGACGTAGACGAGTTTCCCGTCCCGGGTGGCACCGTGTTCGTAGTACATCCGGGCAGGGTGCCGGTGGACGTGCCCGTAGAACGATTCCTCGCGGTTGTAGACCATTTTCACTGGTTTTCCGGTGTGCAACGCCAACATGCACGCATGGACCTGCATCGACAGGTCCTCCCGGCCACCGAACGCGCCACCCACACCGGACAACGTCAGCCGGACCTTGTCCAGCGGCAGCCCCAATGCCACCGCGACCTGACGCTGGTCCACGTGCAGCCACTGGGTCGCGATGAACAGGTCGATCGAGCCGTCCTCCGCTGGCACCGCAAGCCCGGACTCCGGCCCGAGAAAGGCCTGGTCCTGCATGCCGACTTCGTATTCGCCGGTGACCACCACGTCAGCGGTGACGTCCTGTACGCCATGCCGGATCTTCACGTGCCGCACGATGTTCCCGTTGGGGTGCAACGGTTTCGCGCGGCCGTGCGCCGCGTCCTCAGTGTTCACGACCGGCGGCAGAACCTCGTAGGCAACCTCGATGCGTTTGATCGCCCGGCGCGCGGTTTCGGGGTGGTCCGCGGCAACCACAGCCACGGGCTCACCCTGGTAGCGGACCACATCGGCAGCGAGAACAGGCTGATCAGCGTGCTCGAGGCCGTAAATATTGGTTCCCGGTACGTCCGAGTGCGTCAACACCGCGTAGACGCCCGGAACCTTCAAAGCCTCAGTGAGGTCAATGGAAACAATGCGCGCATGCGGATGCGGGCTGCGCAAAGTGGCGCCCCACAACATGTCCTCATGCCACAGATCCGAGGAGTACGCGAACTCACCACGAGTCTTCAAAGCACCGTCGGGCCGTTGAGCGTTCGTGCCGATACCGCCCTGCGTGGCAACTGTCGTAGTCATGACTTGGCCGCCATTCGAACCGCGTCCAGGATCTTCTCGTACCCCGTACAGCGACAGAGGTTTCCAGCCAGGGCCTCGCGAATCTCCGGATCGGACGGCTGCGGAGTCCGCGCTAGCAAGTCATGCGCGGCAACCACCAGACCTGGTGTGCAGAAGCCACATTGGACAGCGCCAGCGTCCACAAAGGCCTGCTGCACGCGGTCGAGCGCGTCTTCAGACCCGAGCCCTTCGACGGTCGTAACGATACGTCCCTCGGCCTGACCGGCGGCGACAAGGCACGAACACACTGGCGTGCCATCCATGTACACCGTGCACGAGCCGCATTCGCCCTGCTCGCATGCGTTCTTGGAACCGGGCAGCCCCATTCGCTCACGCAGCACGTAAAGCAGCGACTCACCGGGCCACACGTCGTCGACCTGGCGCGCTTCGCCGTTCACAGTGAGGTTCACGCGCATCACCGTTCTCCTTCGCGGTACGCGTCCCACGCCCAGCCAAGCGTCCGCCGCGCCAGCACAGCAAGCGCGTGTTTCCGGTACGCGGCACTGCCCCGGACGTCGTCGATCGGTGAAGCCTCCGCCGAAACCAGCTCACCAAAACGTTGTTTGACCGAATCGAGCAACGGCCGAGGCTGAGCGAAATCGAGCTCTCCGGCAAGGAATTCCTCGGCTTGACGCACACGGCGTGGCGTCGGCGCGGCCGAGCCGATCGCGGCACCGACCCGGGAGTCGGAAAGGCTGATGGCGAACGAACACACCGCGATCACCATCGCGTTGCGCGTCCCCACTTTCGCGAACTGCTGCGGACCCGACGCGCGAGGAACCCGGATCGCGGTGATCAGCTCGTCCGGCTCCAAAGCATTGCGTTTCACGCCAAGGTAGAATTCATCAACCGGAATCGACCGGGCGCCACGGACCGAAGCGACTTCCACAACCGCGGAACACGCCAGCAACACCGGATGCGTGTCCCCCGCAGGCGAAGCAGCACCAAGATTGCCGCCGACCGTGCCCCGGTTACGGATCTGCGGCGACCCCACGGTCCGGGACGCGATCGCGAGACCAGGCAAATCGGCCCCAAGCTCGTTGATCAAGCGCGTATAGGGCAACGCAGCACCGATCGTGATCACCGAGCCGTCGCGCGACCAATTGGCCAGTTCGGGCACGCGGGTCAGGTCGAGCAAGGCGGGTGGACGCCGGTGGTCGAAGTTCAGCTCGACCATCACGTCCGTACCGCCCGCGATCGGCACCGCGTCCGGCATGGCCGCTTTCATCTGCAAGGCCTCGCTGAGGCTCTCAGGACGCAGGAAGTCCACGCGTCACCTCCAAGCCCCCAGCTTGCCCTAACTCGTTATCCGCCGGTGATACCCGCGCAGCACGTCCAAGTGAAGTCCAGTCGCCTGGGTGATCTCCTCGGCCGTCGCCGCGCCACAGTCCACGCTACGCAACAATGACGCCGAAAGCGCTTGCGCGGTGGCCGGTTCGTCCAGAATTCCGTCGCTGTCAGCACTGTCGGCGCGCGCCGCGTAAGCGGCCAGTCGCCGAGCGTCACTGTCCAGGCTTTGCCGGTAGTAGCCGAACACAGCGGCATATCGGGAGACCAGCTGGGCAGGATGCATGTCCCATCCCTGGAAGAAACCGTGCTCCAAGGACCGCCTGACCAGTCCGTAGTGGACACGCCACGCCGCCAGCACCTTCGCGGTGTCGCCAACGGGCAACACGTTGCTCGATCCGTCGGACAGCCGCACACCAGTCCCGGCGGCGGACACCTGCATCACGTGCCGCGCGAAATCGGCCGCGTGGTGCGCGAGGTTCTGCTGGGCCGCACCAAGCCCGACAGCCGCTGTGTAGTCGTAGGTGCCGTAGTGCAGGCCGACCACGCGTTGCCCACCGGCCGCGAGAAACGCCGGAATGGCCAGCTTTCCTTCGCTATCCACAATGGACTGGGTGGTCTCCACCTGGATCTCGAAGGTCAACGAACCCGTCGGCCAGCCGAGCCGCTGCTCGAGGATCTCCAGCAACGAGACGAACACCTCGACCTGTTCCGTCGCGGTGACCTTGGGGAACGTGATCACGAAACCGGGCGGCAGGTCGTGCAGCGACTCGAGGAAGATGTCCAGCGTCCGGATGGCACGGTCCCGCAACGCAGGTGTGTCGAACGACTTGATCCGGATGCCGGACGAGAAGGGCGCGATCCCTTCGGCGTGCCAGCGGACCAGGCACCCTGCCGCGTACCGGGCGTCGTCGTCCTCAGTCGTAGGCGCGCCGTAGCCGTCCTCGAAGTCGATCCGCAGGTCCTCGACCGGTTCAGACCGAAGCTTGGCCTTCACCCGGTTGGCGAGGTCCTTGGACAGGTCGAAACCGTGTTCCGCCATGGCCGCAAGCGCTTGCTCGCCCCAGTCACGCGGGGTGCTCGGCCCGACCTGGGAAGCGGGCACGTAACACGTGTGCACCGGTTGGCGCCCGCTGCGGCCGCCCGGGTACCGCGCCGCCCGCCGCTTGTCCACTTCAGACAGACGAGCGGTGAGCGACGCGATCGTGGGTCCGTCGAGGATCATCAATCGATCTTCTCGTAGGCGGGCAGGGTCAGGAAGTCCACGAAGTCGTCGGCCAGTGCGACCTGGTCGAACAGCTCCGCGGCCTCGTCGAGGAACGGCAGCCCGTCAAGTTCCTTGCGCGTCTCGGCGAGGACGTCACGGACAAGCGAAGCCGTCACGGTCGCGCCGGTGTCCAGCACGACGTCGTTACGAACCCACTGCCAGACCTGAGCGCGGGAAATCTCGGCGGTCGCGGCGTCCTCCATGAGGTTGTGGATCGCCGCGGCACCATTGCCGCCCAGCCAGGACGCGATGTACCGAACGCCCACGTCAACCGCCGCGCGAAGCCCAGCCTCAGAAGCACCACCCGGAGTCGCGGCGACATTCAACAGGTCGTCCGCGGTCACCGAGACCTCATCGCGGGTCTTGCCGAGCTGGTTGGGCTCGGAGCCCAAAACGCCGTCGAAGACCTCCTGGCACACCGAGACGAGGTCGGGGTGCGCGACCCACGAGCCGTCGAATCCGTCGCCTGCCTCGCGGCTCTTGTCGTCACGGACCTTGGCCAGCGCCTGTGTGGTGACCTCGGGGTCACGGCGGTTCGGGATGAACGCGGCCATCCCGCCCATCGCGAACGCGCCCCGCTTGTGGCACGTACGCACGAGCAGCTCGGTGTACGAGCGCATGAAAGGCGCCGTCATGGTGACCGAGTTGCGGTCCGGCAGGACAAAGGAAGCACCTGCGTCCCGGAAGTACTTGATCACGCTGAACAGGTAGTCCCAGCGGCCGGCGTTCAACCCCGAGGCGTGGTCACGCAGCTCGTAGAGGATTTCCTCCATCTCGAACGCGGCCGGGATGGTCTCGATCAGCACGGTCGCGCGGACGGTTCCGTGCGGGATGCCCAGCTCACGCTGCGCGTGCGTGAACACGTCGTTCCACAGCCGCGCCTCGAGGTGGCTTTCCATCTTGGGCAGGTAGAAGTACGGCCCGCTGCCGCGGTTCAGCAGCTCCTGCGCGTTGTGGAAGAAGTAGAGGCCGAAGTCGACCAGGGCACCGACGGCCGGTTTGCCGTCGAACTCCAGGTGCCGTTCGTCGAGGTGCCAGCCACGCGGGCGCATCACGATCGTCGCGTGCTTGCCCGGCTTGAGCTTGTACTCCTTGCCCTCTGGCGTGGTCAGCTCGATGGTTTCGCGGACGGCGTCGTACAGGTTGACCTGGCCGCCGACCACGTTGTCCCAGTGCGGGGTGTTGGCGTCTTCCAGGTCGGCAAGCCAGACCTTGGCGCCGGAGTTGAGGGCGTTGATCGCCATCTTGCGCTCGGTCGGGCCGGTGATCTCGACCCTGCGGTCGGTCAGGTCGGCTGGCGCCGGGGCGACGCGCCACTGGGCTGACCTGATTTCAGCGGTCTCGGAGAGGAAGTCCAGACGCCCGGTCCGGGCGGCTTCGGCGCGCCGTTCAGCCCGCTTGGCCAGCAGTTCGTCTCGTCGGGCACCGAACGCGCTGTGCAGGCCGGCCAGGAAGGCATGGGCCTCAGGCGTCAGGATCCGATCAGAATCGGACAAGGGATGACTCCTTTCTTTCTGCGTTACGGACTATAATTTTTGGATAGCGGAACTTCAACGTATGCCAAGGAGGCGGCAGTGGCCCCAGGGAGCAACGGCGGCGTGCAGTCGCTGCAACGCGCCTTCGACCTGCTGGAAGGCCTGGCCGACGCGGGCGGCGAGGCCAGCCTCTCCGAGCTGGCGACGACCTCGGGCCTGCCCATGCCGACCATCCACAGGTTGATCAGAACGCTGGTCACGCTCGGCTATGTCCGGCAGCACCCCAACCGACGCTACGCGCTGGGCTCACGCCTGATCCGGCTGGGCGAGAACGCCGGGCGCCAATTCGGCACGTGGGCGCGCCCGCTGCTGGCCGAACTGGTCGACGAGGTCGGCGAGACCGCGAACCTGGCCGTACTCGAACACGACGAGGTCGTGTACGTCGCCCAGGCGCCGTCCCGGCACTCGATGCGGATGTTCACCGAGGTCGGCCGCCGGTTGTTGCCGCACGGGACCGGAGTCGGCAAGGCGATGCTGTCCCAGATGGCCCAGCAGGACGTGCGTGAGCTGCTCAAGCGCACCGGGATGCCCGCGTACACGCCGAACACGTTCCAGGACCCGGATCTGCTGTTGATGCACCTCGCCGAGGTCGCCAACCGCGGTTACGCCATCGACGAGAGCGAGCAGGAGCTCGGCGTCCGGTGCATCGCCGTGCCCGTCCTGGGGACCCCAAGCCCCGCAGCGGTTTCCATCTCCGGACCGGAGGGCAGGCTGACCAACGAGATCGTCCAGCGGGTCGCGCCGATCGTGCAGCGCGTGGCCGAGGCCATCGCCGAAACGCTGCACGCCCGCAGCACCGGCTGAGTCAAGAAAAGCCCCGAAGTGCGCCCCCGGATTCCGTGGGCGCACTTTTTATATTCGCTATCCAGACAAAGATCACACCGGATTGCACCGAACAGCGTATTGAATCAGGGTTCACACTTTTCACAGGCATCTTGACCTGGGCATCTCACAGCGAATTAACACAAAAACGGGCGTTGTGGAAGCTTTTTGGCACATCGCGCAAACGTGCGTACTTGGCCACGTGAAACACCCGAGAATGATCGCCCTGGGGGTATGCCTTTTTTTACGCTGGAGGGGCACAACCGAATGACACGAAGAAGACACCGCCTCGCCGGGGCGGGGATCGCGTTCGCGATCGTATCGACCCTGGTGACGGTGCTCCCCGAGGTTGCCGTGGCGGCACCCGAAGCCGACTACACGCCACGCACCGACAAATCCATACCCGTCAAAACCGTTCCACCGACGCCCATCGGGCCAGACGCGGCCGAGGAGAAAGCCCTCAAAGGCACGCCGAAGGTCGAGTTCCCCACACCGGCCACGACCGAGATCGGCGCACAGCAACGTGGCGCGTCACCGGGGCCGATCCGCGTGTCCCGCAAGGACAATGCCCGCGCGGCTGCCGACACCACGATTCGGGTCGAGGTCCTGCCCAAGCGCTTGGACGGACCCGCGTTCCGTGTTTCCGGTGCGGAGAACCAAGAACTCGAAGTCGAGGTCGACTACTCCGGCTTCCGCGACGCCTACGGCGGCGACTGGGCCAACCGGCTGAAGCTGGCGATCCTGCCGGACTGTGCCCTCAACACACCTGAAGCCGTTGACTGCCAACCGAAAACCCTGAGCACGCACAACGACGGCTCGGGCACACTGTCAGCGGACGTGACGCCGAGCGCGAACCAGATGTTCGCGGTCACGGCCGGTTCGTCCTCCGGCGCTGGAGACTTGGGCGCCTCGTCGCTGTCTCCGGGTGCCACGTGGTCGTCCGGCGCATCGTCCGGCGACTTCTCGTGGCAGTACGAAATGGACGCTCCGCCCGCACTCGACGGGCCAGAGCCGGAACTGGAGCTCTCGTACTCCTCCGGCTCGGTGGACGCGCACACGTCGGCCACGAACAACCAGCCGAGCTGGGCCGGTGAAGGCTTCGACCTCAACCCGGGCGGCTACATCGAACGCCGGTACGCGAGCTGTTCCACGGACACCAAGGACAGCAACAACACCAAGAAGACCGGCGACCTGTGCTGGCGCACCGACAACGCCACGCTGCAGCTCAACGGCAGCGGTGGCGAGCTTGTCATGGACGACAAGACCAAAGAGTGGCGGCTGCGCAGCGACGACGGGTCGAAGATCGAGCGTCTGTCCGGAAAGGACAATGGCGACAACAACGGCGAAGCCTGGAAGATCACGACCAAGGACGGCACGCAGTACTTCTTCGGCCTGAACAAGCTTCCCGGCTGGACGACGGGCAAGGCGACCACGAACTCCGCGTGGACGGCCCCGGTCTTCGGCAACCACAACGGCGAGGACTGCTACAAGGCAGGCTCGTTCGACACCTCGTGGTGCCAGCAGGCGTGGCGGTGGAACCTCGACTACGTCGTGGATGTCAACGGCAACACGTCGAGCTACTTCTACAAGACCGAGACCAACAACTACGCCCGCAACATGACCGCGACCAAGGTCAGCTCGTACGTGCGGGACGGCTACCTCGAACGCATCGACTACGGCCAGAAGGACGGCGAGGTCTACACCAAACCGGCCATCGGCCAGGTCGCGTTCACCGTGGCTGACCGGTGTATCCCCGGCACCGACTGCGTCACGACCAAGCCAGAGAACTGGCCGGACACCCCGTTGGACCAGCAGTGCACGAGCACGACCAACTGCGCCAACAAGTACACGCCGACGTTCTGGTCGCAGAAGCGGCTGGCGAAGGTCACCACGAAGGTGTGGAACAACACCGCCTACAAGAACGTCGACGAGTGGGCGTTCACGCATTCCTTCCCTGCGCCGGGTGACGGCACCAGGGCGGGCATGTGGCTGGCGTCGATCAAGCGCACCGGCCTTGTCGGCGGCACGGTCGCGTTGCCTGAGGTCAACTTCGACGGCGTGCAGATGTCCAACCGGGTCGACGGGATCGAAGGCATCCCGCCGATGAACTGGTGGCGGCTCAAGGCGATCCGGACCGAGACCGGTGGCGAGATCGCGGTCAACTACATGGCCAAGGAATGTGCCGCGCCGAGCAACCTGCCGGTCGAGGACAACAACGCCAAGCGTTGCCACCCTCTCAAGTGGACACCGGACTCGTTGGACGATCTCGCCAAGGAACGCTTCGACTGGTTCCACAAGTACGTCGTCGCCGACATCACCGAGAAGGACCTGACCACCGGTCTGGCCCCGCAGGTGACCGAGATGAAGTACGTCGGCACCCCGGCATGGCACCACGACGAGGAAGACGGCCTGATCCCGGCCGAACGCAAGTCGTGGTCGCAGTGGCGTGGCTATGACCGCGTCCAGACCATCAAGGGCGGGCAGGAACAGACCGAGACCCTGTTCTTCCGTGGCATGGACGAGGACAAGACGGCTGCCGGCGGCGTGAAGGACGTCAAGGTCGTCGACTCCAACGGTGTCGCGATCGACGACAGCAACGAGCTCGCCGGTGTCGAGCGGGAACGGATCACCTACGACAAGGCCGGTGGCAAGGTCTCCGAGCGGGCCATCACCGACCAGTGGGTGTCCGAGCCGACCGCGACCCGGGTGCGCAGCTGGGGAACCACGCGGTCACGCAAGACCGGTGAAGCCGCGGTCCGGCAGACCGAGGTCCACCCGGACGGCACGCAGTTCAAGTCGGGGACCAACAACGTCTACGACGCGGCCGGCCTGCTGATCCGGACCGAGAACCTGAACGACCTGAACAACCCGAACGACGACACCTGTACCCGGTACAGCTACACGCAGAACCCGCAGACGTACGTCCTGGACGTGGAATACCAGGAGGAAACGGTCCGGGTGGCGTGTGACAAGACGCCGAACCTCCCGGCTGACCTGGTGGATGTCGAGCGGACGTTCTACGACGACAACGACACCCTCGGCGCGCCACCGGCTCGCGGTGAGCCGACACGTCGTGACGAGTTCAACGGCTGGGTCAATGGGGCGCCGAGCTTCAAGACCGTCGCTCGAACGAAGTACGACTCCTACGGCCGTCCAATTGAGGCGTACGACGTCTTCGGCAAGAAGAGCACGATGAAGTACGAGTCCACTGTGGGCGGTGCGCTGACGAAGGTCACGACCACCAATCCACTTGGGCACGTGTCGAGCACCGAGTACGAGCCCGCGTGGGGCGAGCCGACCGCGATCACCGACACCAACAACAAGCGGACCGAGAAGATGTTCGACCCGCTTGGCCGCGTGATCAAGTCGTGGCTGCCAGGCCGGGACCGTACGCAGAGCCCAAGCACCGAGCACAGCTATCTGGTGCGTGCCAACGGGCCCAACGCGGTCATCAACAAGACGCTGCAGCCCGACGGGCAGTACGTCACAGACATCGACCTGCTCGACGGTCAGATGCGTGAACGACAGTCGCAGGACCCGGCACCGGGCGGCGGTCGTGTCATCACCGACACGATCTACGACTCGCGGGGCCTTGAGATCAAGACGAACGGTCCGTACTACAACGACGCTCCGCCCGGCACCGACGTGGTCGCCCCGGACGAGGCGATGTTGCCCGCGCAGACCGTGTTCGAGTACGACGGCGAAGACCGGTTGACCGCGGAGATCTTCAAGGTCGAGGGCGTCGAGAAGTGGCGGACCACGCACTCGTACTCAGGCAGCCGCTACGACGTCGACCCGCCGGACGGCGCCACACCGACCAGCAAGATCATGGACGCCGAGGGCAGGCTCGTCGAGTTGCGCCAGTACAAGGGCAAGTCGCCGAGCGGGGAGTACGACAAGACCACGTACACCTACACCCCGCACGGTCAGCTCGAGAGCGTCACCGACCCGGCTGGCAACGTCTGGCGGCACGAGTACGACCTGCTCGGCCGTGAGGTCAAGACGATCGACCCGGACCGTGGCATCACCGAGTTCACCTACGACGACGGTGACCACGTCGCTACGAAGAAGGACGCCAAGGGCAATGTGCTGGCGTTCGCGTACGACGACATCGGCCGCAACACCGCGATCCACGAGGGTTCGCTGACTGGGCCGAAGCGTGCCGAGTGGACGTTCGACAAGCTGGCGGACGGCACGCTCGTTCCTGGCGTGTCGACCTCGTCGACGCGGTACGTCAACGGTCAGGCGTACACCCAGTCGATCACCGGTGTCGACTCCGGCAACCGGCCGACCGGGTTGAGCCTCACGATCCCTGGGGCAGAAGGGAAACTGGCCGGGACGTACAAGTTCTCGACCACCTACCGGCAGGACGGGGACATCGCGACAGCGACCATGCCCGCCGCTGGTGGGCTGGCCGAGGAGACGCTGACCTACGGCTACAACAGCCTCGGCCTGCCGACCACGTTGACAGGTAAGACGTCGTATGTCACCAACACGACGTACACGCCGTACTCCGAGCCGCTGCAGGTGACGCTGTCCGCGGGTGGCAAGTGGGTCAAGCGTTCCGCCGAGTACGAGGTCGGCACGCGGCGGTTGCTGCGTACCGTGACCGAGCGCGAGACACCTGGCCGGATGGTTGCCAACTCGTCGTTCACCTACGACCCGGCAGGCAACATCACCCGGATCCACAACCAGCCGGGTGCCGACACCGGTGAACCGGCCGACACCCAGTGTTTCCAGCACGACTACCTGCGCCGGATGACCGGTGCGTGGACGCCGCGCGACGGAAACTGTGCCACGCAGCCAAGTTCCGCGGGGCTTGGCGGTCCGGCGCCGTACTGGCACGGGTGGACGTACGACAAAGCTGGCAACCGGACCACCGAGACCAAGGTGGCGCCGGACGGCAAGACGACGTCGAGTACGTACACCTATCCGGAGCCCGGTCAGGCACGTCCGCACGGTGTGCAGAAGGTGACCACGAACGGTCCGCAGGGCACGAAGGTCGACGACTACGGCTACGACGCGAACGGCAACACCACCGCTCGCAAGGGCCAGTCACTGGAATGGGACCTGGAAGGCCAGCTGACCAAGGTCACCGACGGCGCGAAGGTCACGTCGTACGTTTACGACGCCGACGGCGAACGCCTGATCCGTAGGGACGGTAGCGGAACCACGTTGTACCTCGGCACAACCGAGGTCCTGCTCACGCCCGCAGGCGCGGTTCAGGGCACGCGGCACTACATTCACGACGAAGAGACCGTCGCGGTCCGTACCTCGGACGACAAGCTGCATTGGTTGGACCCCAACCACGTCGGCACGGCAGAGCTGTCCATCGACGCGGACACGCAGGAAGTGACGCGGCGGCGGACCGACCCGTTCGGTTCCGTGCGTGGCACCGCTCCTGCGACGTGGCCGGGCCAGCAAGGGTTCGTCGGCGGCACGATCGATGCCGACACTGGGCTGACTCAGCTTGGCGAACGCGCGTACGACCCGTCGACAGGCAAGTTCATCTCGCCCGACCCGGAGATCGACTACTCCGAGCCGCAGCAGATGAACGCCTACGCGTACGGCAACAACAACCCGATCACCTACGCCGACCCGGACGGCCGGTTCTGGGTGATCGTCGCCAGGGTCGTCGCGACCAAGGTGCTTGTGCCCGTGCTGAGGAAGTTCGTGGTACCGGTGCTCAAGCGCGTGATGGTCTGGGTCGGCAAGAAGATCGTCAGCGGTCTCGCGTGGCTCGCCAAGAAGATCGGCATCAAATGGGTGCAGGTCGCCCGCTGGGTGACCGTGATGGTGGTCAAGAAGGTCCGAGTCTGGGTCGCCAAGACCATCAAGACCATCAAGAAATCCAAGGTCTGGAAGGAAGCGAAGAAGAAGGTCGCCAAATGGATCGGCAAGAAGAACGTCCAGCGGATCAAGAAGGCGGTCCAGAAGTTCAAACGGACCTGGAAGAAGATCAAGGAAAAGGTCAAGGAGAAACGCCAGCAACACAAGGAACGCAAACGGCAACGGCAGCAGAAGAAAGAACCACGGCCGGACATCGTCGCGACCGGTAAGAACACCACAGTCGGGCCGCAGGTGAGCGAGAGCCCGAAGCGCTGGGGTAAGGACTACATACGCGACGGCGACGACGTGTTGTCACAGGCCGGGGAGGACAAACCCGCCGGGCACTCCGCGTTCGACAACGAGGAGGCGCTCGCGCGGCACACCAGCGGTGGCGCGATGTGGCGACTGCCCAAGGAAGCGAAGCTGCCGGAGGGCCTCGGTTGGGTGCACGACAACGACCCACCGGGCCACTACACGATCTACGCGACGCGCAGGATGAAGTTCAGCGAGTACAAAGCGAAGATCGAAGGCCTGCCGTGGGAGTATGTGAAGAAGATCAGAAGCACGAGGCCAAGGGGGTGAGCACAGTGGACAAAGCATGGGAGGCGCTGGAACGTGCCACCGCGTCCTATCGTGAGGCCGGTGACGCGGTGCTGGCAGGCGACCCGGTGGAGACATTGCGGGCGATCTTCGCGTCCGGCAACAGCCACCACGCGGCGATCCGGTTGATCGGGGATCGTGCCCCCGAGCGTCCCGAACTGGTGCGGGAGTTCCTGCCCGAACTGTTCGACACCGCGCTCAGCGATTCCCCGATCTCGCAGAGGGCAAGGTACATCCTGGCGGCGTTGCCTCCGGAGGTGCGTAACCCGCACCTGGAAGCAGTGACGGCACGGGAGATAGCGAACCCGGACCCCGACCGCTGGGAAGAGCTGCGCGGGTTGGCGGTGCTGCTCGAACGGGTCGATCGACTCGACCTGCTCGAACAGCTGAAGGACGCCGTCCGGGACTCACCGGAAGAAGCACTCCGCGACATAGCTGAGGACTTCCCCCAGCACAGCTAGCAAAAACCCCTCGTGAGTGGTTATTCGTGTTAGAACACGAATAACCACTCACGAGCTTTTTCAGGGCTCTATTCTTAAGACATACCGCTGGTGTGCGGCCCCTGAGCAGGCCACCTGTGTCACAGCCGTGTTGTTGGCTGTGGATCCGCCCGCGACCGTCACACACTTGTCACTGTGGATGATCCGGGGCTGGACAACGACATCCATCCCGCTGCCGCTCACATAATCCAGTCGGAACTGCTGGTTTGCCTGTGGGGCACCGGTTGGCTCGCACGTCCACTGTCCGATCGCGACGTTGTCCTCGTGCTTCCAGCCTGGGATGTCCAGGCATTTGCCCGCGTCCGTCTTGATCTGGAAGTACGGTGTGCTGCCGATCCGGTCCAGCTCGAACTGCTGATGAGCGGCCGATGCGGCACAGTCCTGCTGCTGGAACGGCCCGCCGTCGGCCACGTTGCCCGCCGGAATCCCGGTGCACTTCTCGCTGTGGCTCGGCTGCAGGCGGTACCTGCGGCCCGGTTCGATGTACACAGCGTCGGCCACGTCAGCGACCTCGCCTTGCCAGTCGGTTCGCTTGTCGGCGAACGTCGTTCCGTTGGAAACAAAGGTGTACATCTGACGCTGACCGTTTCCGGTGTCGTACAGCGATGCGATGTCACCACGGCCGTCGCCATTGAAGTCCCCTGCGGCAAGGGAGGACTTCAGGGAATCGAAAGCCGTGCTCTCCCAGCCGGTCGAAACTGACCATGGGCTGCCCGCGGTAAAGATCTGTACCTGGGTTGACGTCCCGCCTCGGTTGTAGGACGCCACGATCTCGTCCTTGCCCTCAGCGTCGCCATTGACGTTCGTCGTCACGAAGGTCGCCTTGGAGCGATCGAAAGCAGTGCTCTCCCACTGCGAAACCGGCGCCGCGAACGAAGAACCGTTCGACACATGCAGGAAAAGCTTGGTTTGCAGTGTTCCCGGCGCACCACGGAAACCGGCGATGTCATCATCGCCATCGCCGTCGAAGTCACCCGCGACCGGGGAAAGGTGGTTGATGTCCAACGCACCCTCCCATTGCTGCACGGGTGCCGCGAACACCCCGCCACCGGACCGGTGCAGCCACAGTTTCGTCTGCGCTCCCGGAAGCCCTTGGAACACAGCCAGATCGTCATCGCCGTCGGCATCGAAGTCGCCTGCGGTGATTCTCAAATGGGACAACCGGTAGTCTCCGGTCCACGCGGGTTCGCTTTCGGCGTCGAAACGGTTGCTGTCCGAGCGCAACAGGTACAGCCGGACCTTACGATCCGGGTCTTCCCGAAGCACCGCGATATCGCCACGGCCGTCACCGTCGAAGTCGCCATTCGCACTCTTGATCCGGTACAGCGGGAAACCGCCGCTGACATCCGTGTCCCAGCCAACATAACCGGACGAGAAACCAGTACCCGTCGACAGGAAGTTCCACGCCGCCGTCCGGCCATTGCCTTGGTCGAACAACATGGCGAAGTCGGCACGCCTGTCCCCGTTGGTATCCCCACGGATCGCCGCGCCGGGAACGGTACGAATCTGCGCAGTCAACGTCCAAGCTGGACTCAACGGACTGATGTTGCCCGCCTTGTCCACAGCCCGGACATACAGCGGCCGACTGGAATTGTCGTCCCACACAGTGATCGGGACCGTGGCTGAACCGGGCGCGTCGGCCGCGACCCACATGGTCGTTTTGTCCTGCTGGAAACCGTATCGGAAACCCGCGATGTCCGTATCCGTGCCGCTGAACTTCACGGTGCCGAGTTCACCGACGGACCGAACCGGTGTGTTGTCAGGGAAATCGGTGGACGTGATGGTCGGCGGAACCGGACGAGTCCGGTCGACCGTGAAGTAACAACTCGGCGAGTCCGGTCCAGCAATAAGAGCATCCATGATCCGGGCGCGATAATTGAACACCTTCGTCGGCTGATTGTCCGGCAGAACCCCAGCGGCCACAGGCGACCACGAGAACGCGCCACCAGACCTGAACAGCGGAGTGTCCGAAGCGTGCACGACGGTGTTGCCGTCGAGAATCTCCAGCCGCGCCTTGACATTGTCACCGTCCGGATCGGACGCGATCGAAGAGAACGTCGGCGAGGCCGTGTTCAACGCCACCGGCGCCGCGGCCGTGCCACACGGCGTCGGCGGGACGGTCGTGAAGTTCGTCGGCACGCTTGGCTTGTTGTTGAACTCGACCACAAGCCGGGCGGTGTTGAAGTAGAACTTCTTCCACTGCGCGTTCGAGCCCTCGTTGGGCGCACGCAGGCCGAACGTCAAAGTGCCGGTCTTGGCGTTGGCCGTGTTCTGCACCAACGTCTTCAACGCCGCCGAGCTGAACTCCATCGGCAGGTCCGGCTGGGTCGTGGTGCAGCCGCCGCCTTCGTTGGCGTTGCCGGACCGGCTGTCCAGTTTGGTCAGCCACCACTTCTTGTCGGTGCCGGACTCCGTGGTGGTGTTCCAGGTGATCTTGGTGCCCGCTTCGATCCCCTTGGTGTGGTACAGGTCCACCGGGGTCGCGGCGCACGCGCCCGAGTGGTCGAGGGTGATCGCGAACCACGTGTTCAGCACCTGCGCACCGGCGATCGGGGACGTGTTGACCTGGAAGAACGACCGGTGCAGGCCATGCGGCGACTTGAACGTCTGCAGGCCGACCCGTGCCGTGTCCCGGTCCAAGTCCCAGTACTCGGTGTTCGGCGAGTAGGAGTCCACGGAGACCCAGCGGTTCTGCGTCCCGCTGTACGACGGGTCGATGTACAGCGGGAAATTGGTGTGCGGCGACGTGAGCATCCCGGCATCGGGTACGACAGTCAGCTCGCCATTGCCAACCCGCAGGTCCATCGGGCGATGGTCGATCTCCGGCGCCACAGCGGACCGGGCGGCGGCTGGCGTCTCCCACATGGTCGGTGGACCCGACTCGAAGATGATGTTCCCGCTGTCGTCCACGGCTGTGGTCTTGCCGTTGTCGCCTGCTTTGACCGGCAGACCGGAGGCCTTGAACTTGATTTCCCGCAGTGCCGGGTTCGCCGCGGCCTCGGCGTTGTGCACGACCAAAACCTGCGAGAAACCGTCCACATCGGCCTTCACTTGCAGGTCAACACCCGGCAGCACCGCACGATAAGTAGCCGTGTCCCCGGCAAGCTCAGGTGAAGGCAACTCACCGGGCCACGAGAGCGCAAGCGTTTTCCCGTCTCGTTCCAAGGACGCCATTGGGCTGTTTCCGCCGCCGGACAGCCGGATCTTCATCGGCGCGACCTTGGGCCGCACCGAACCGTCGGGGTCGCGTACCAAAGTCGTGTCGACCGGCGCCCAGCCTTCCGGCGTACGAGCCCGGAACGGCCGGACGAACTGCTCAAGGGTCTTTGTCCCAGACGGGTTCTGGAACACCCTGGTGTTCTCGGAACCCAGCTCGGTCAATTCGACCGGCTGGTCAGGCACCTCGGACTGCGCCGAGGCCGGTGGCGCGACAGAGCCAAGAGCGCATGCCAGGGCGCACGCCAGCAGGCGTGCGGATCTTCGCGATGTCAAGCGATGTCCCCTTCAGACACGAAGGCGGGGACTCGCAGCGGCACCCCCCACGGAACCGTTGTAGCCCAGGCCAATCTTCCCCGCGCGCGAATCCTCGCAAATCTCCGGCACGAAGAACATGGCCGTTGCAACGACCGGCAGCCCTCGTGAGTGGTTAGCAGGGTTAGAACACGCCTAACCACTCACGAGTCCCACGCTGGGAGTTAGCCCAGGAGGGCGTCGACAAACGCGCCTGGCTCGAAGGGCGCGAGGTCGTCGGCGCCTTCACCGAGGCCGACCAGCTTCACCGGGACGCCGAGTTCACGCTGGACCTGGAAGACAATGCCGCCCTTGGCCGTGCCATCGAGCTTGGTGAGCACGATCCCGGTCACGTCCACGACCTCGGAGAACACCCGCGCCTGGGTCAGCCCGTTCTGGCCGGTGGTCGCGTCAAGGACAAGCAGCACCTCGTCGATCTTGGCCTGCTTCTCCACCACACGCTTGACCTTGCCGAGCTCGTCCATCAGGCCGGTCTTGGTGTGCAGACGCCCCGCGGTGTCCACGAGGACCGCGTCCACGCCAGCGTCGGTGCCACGCTTGACGGCATCGAAAGCCACAGCAGCGGGGTCGGCGCCTTCCTTGCCACGAACGACCTCAGCCCCAACCCGACTGGCCCACGTGGCGAGCTGCTCAGCGGCGGCCGCACGGAACGTGTCAGCAGCACCCAGCAGAACGGAACGGCCATCGGCGACTAGAACCCGGGCAAGCTTGCCGGTCGTGGTCGTCTTGCCGGTGCCGTTGACGCCCACGACCAGTACAACCGCAGGCTTGGACTCGTGTGGAAGCGCACGTACCGAGCGGTCCATCTCGGGGTGCAAGGCCTCGACGAGCACCGAACGTAGGACCGCGCGAGCCTCGTCGGCCGTACGGACGCCACGAGACGTCATTTCGCCGCGAAGCTTCGAGATGATCTCGGCGGTTGTGGCGGCGCCGAGGTCCGCGAGCAACAACGTGTCCTCGATGTCGGTCCACGAGTCCTCGTCCAGGTCACCCGCGCCCAGCAGGCCGAGCAGGCTCTGCCCGAAGGTCGACCGGGACCGCGCCAGCTTGCCGCGCAGCCGCTCAAGACGGCCCGAAGTCGGCTCGATCTTGTCGATTTCCTGCGGCTTCTCCTCGACTTCGAGGGAATCCGGCAGTGCGATGTCGACTATGTCCCGTTTCTCGGAATCCCGGGGCACTGAGGCGTCGTCGCCAACGCCCGGCTGGCCGTCGACCTCGGTGCGGTCCTCAACCGGGTGCACCGGGGGCTCGACAGTGGTCGTACCGCCCGATGACAGGCTGATCCCGCTACCCGCCTGATACTTCGCCCGGTCCTCGACCGACTTGCGCTCCGTGTCGGTCAAGTTCACCCGGCGGCGCTTGGCCAGCACCAGTCCGGTGACCACGGCGACGGCGATCAGGACCAGGACAACCGCGAGGATCACGATGAGTTCGGTGGACACCCCGCCATCCTCGCATCCATAGCTTCGACAAGCTTCAACGTTATTTAACTCGATTAGGTCAAGAGTTAACGACGAGTCTTGCCATATCCCGTTGTGTGGAATACACCACAGGTCTATGGACGCCAGCAGGGTCGTCGGCCTCATCTCTGGCACGTCGGTGGACGCCATCGACGCGGCCTTGGCCGACATGCGGCTGTCCGCGGACACTATCGAGCTGACCCCGGTAGGGCATCTCGAAGTCGCCTACCCAGCGGACCTGCGCGACGATCTGCTCAACGCCACTTCCTGCAATTCAGAGCGGATGTGCAGACTCGACACGCGAATAGGACAATCCTTCGCCAATGCAGCCGCGACTGCCATCCGCGAACTCGGCGCCGCCGACGTGATCGCGTCACTGGGACAAACCGTCTACCACTGGGTGGAGGACGGTATTTGCCGCGGAACGCTCCAACTGGGACAACCCGCGTGGATCGCCGAAAAGACCGGCCTGCCGGTGATCTCGGACCTACGCGCCCGTGACGTCGCCGCGGGCGGGCACGGCGCCCCGCTCGCCGGACTGTTCGACCGCCTCTGGCTGCAGAACGAAGTCGCGCTGAACATTGGTGGAATCGCCAACATCACGCTGCCCAACATCACATTGTCAGGAGCGATCGCGTATGACACCGGTCCTGGCAACGCGTTGCTCGACGCAGCCGCGGAAGTGCTGACAGGCCAACGATTCGACGAGGACGGCGCGCTCGCCAAGGCAGGCACGGTCCGCCAAGACCTGCTCGATGTCCTGCTGGCCGACGAGTACTACCGACTGCCCGCGCCGAAGTCGACCGGCAAGGAACACTTCAACATCGGCTATCTGAAAGCCGCACTGGCCAAGGTTGACGAGGTCACCGGACCGGACCTGATGGCCACGCTGGTCGAACTGACTGCCGTCACAATCGCCGACGCGTGTGCCGGGCATCGCGTAGTCGCCTCCGGCGGCGGGGTCCGCAACCCCGCGTTGATGGCCGCGCTGGCTCGCCGCTTGGACATCGTGACAAGTGATGGACTGGGGATTGCGAGTGACGCCAAGGAGGCCTATCTCACCGCCGTGCTCGGTTTCCTGACCTGGCACGGGATCCCTGCCGATCCGCGGACCGGCGCGGCAGGACCGCGACTGCTCGGCAGCATCACGCCGGGCCGCGATCCACTGCGCATGCCGGCGCCCGCGACAACCACCGTGAGGCGTTTGCGTGTCGTAGCACCACTGGGAGGGTCTCATGCGCGTCCTTGATCTGCTCATCATCGCGATCTTCTTAGTCGGCATGCCGTTGATCGGGGTGCTGATCGGCGGCAGGCAGAAATCGTCGGACGACTACTTCGTCGGTGAGTCCAAGATCCGGTGGTGGGTTGTCTGCCTGTCGGTGGTCTCCGCGGAGACGTCCACGCTGACGGTGTTGAGTGTGCCGACGGTTGCCTACCTCGCGGCACCCGGCGCGGGTGGGATGACTTTCCTGTCGCTGGCTCTTGGTTACGTGATCGGCCGCATTGTCGTGTCGTACGTGCTGCTGCCCAAGTACATCGCCGGTGATCTGGTGACGGCGTACGCCTTCCTCGGCAAGCGGTTCGGCGGCGGGATCCAGAGCACGGCGTCAATGACGTTCCTGTTCACGCGGCTGCTAGCGGACGGACTGCGCCTGTTCGCCACCGCCATCCCGATCAAGGTGGTGCTGGCCAGCCTCGGCCTGCCGGACGTGAACTACTGGTGGATCGTTGCCGCACTGGGCATCGCGATGGTCGTCTACAGCTACTTCGGCGGTGTGCGCGCGGTGGTCTGGGTCGACGCGATCCAGATGCTCTGGTACGTCCTCGGCGCGGCCGCGGTGATCATCGTGCTGGCAGGCAAGCTGCCAGACGGGTGGCTCGGCCGGGCAGCGGACGCGAACAAGTTCCAGATGTTCGACTTCTCCTCGGCGGTGTTGAGCAACCAGTACGCGTTGATCACCGCGGTGGTCGGTGGCGCGGTCCTGTCGATGTCGTCGCACGGTGCCGACCAGTTGATCGTGCAACGGCTGATGGCGACACGAGACGTCAAGGCAAGCCAGAAAGCGCTGATCGGCAGCGGAATCGTGGTGTTCCTGCAGTTCGCGCTGTTCCTGTTCATCGGAGTGATGCTGTGGGCGTTCTACAACGGCGCTTCGCCGACACAGGGGCTCGGGCTGAACAACAACGACGAACTGTTCGCCAGTTTCATCGTGAACGAACTGCCGACCGGTCTGTCCGGATTCGTCCTCGCCGGAATCCTCGCTGCCGCACTGAGTTCGTCGCTCGGCGCACTGGCGTCATCGACGGTGACGGATGTGTACCAGAAAGTAGTGCGGCGCAAGCTGACCGACGCCGAGCTGTTCCGTCAGGGTCGCATTTGGACAGTGATATGGGCTGCGGTGCTCGTGGTGGTCGCCGGGCTGTTCGCGACGTTCTTCCGGCGCGGCGAGCCGATCGTCGAGCAGGGTCTGTCCATCGCGGGATTCACCTCCGGCGCGCTGCTCGGCGCGTTCCTGCTCGGCCTGATCTTCCGTAAGGCAAGGCAATTGGACGCGATCGTGGCATTCGTGACCACGGTTGTCGTAGTGGCTCTTGTCATTCTCGGGCTGAAGTTCACCAAGGCAACGGGTGAGTTCCTCGCGATCGACTTCGGCAAGCCGACCGCGACCTCGGTCAGCCTGGCGTATCCGTGGTACCCGGTGCTCGGCGTGGTGATCACGCTGATTGTCGGCGGGCTGATGTCGTTGCGGCACCGGACACCCGCTACTCCGCCGGACACCGAACAACCAGCCGCGGTCAAAGCCGCGTAAAGGCGCAGCCCCTCCCAAGGGTGAAGGAGTCTATTGTGGGAGCACCTTTGGGAGGGGACGGCATCTCATGACCGGCACGCGTGCACCACGCAGGCACTACGGCGGCAGGTCCGATGCGCAACGGCGAGCCGAGCGCCACGAACGCCTGATGGAAGCCGGACTCGAACTGTTCGGATCCGACGGCTACGCGGCGACGTCGATCGAACGGCTCTGCGCGACGGCAAGCGTGTCCACCAGGAACTTCTACGAAGAGTTCCCAGGCAGGGAGGCACTGCTGGTCGCATTGCACGATCGAATCACCCAACGGGCAATGGAGAACGCCCTCAAAGCACTGGCCGGCTGCGAGGAAGATCCCCTGCGCGAACGCGTGGGGAAGATGGTGCGGGCGTACATCAACACCACCTCAAGCGATCCGAAGTGGACAAGACTGGCGTACGTCGAAGTAGTCGGCGTGTCGCCGAACGTCGAACAACATCGGCTGCAATGGCGGGAACGCATCATCGAGTTCCTGGTCAGCGAGGCCAATCGGGCCGTACACAGAGGTGAGGCCGCGGCCCGCGACTTCCACCTGACCGCGGTCGCGTTCATCGGCGCGGTCAACGAACTCGTGTACTACTGGTCGATGCACAACCGCAGCAGGCCATTGGACCAACTGTGCGACGAGGTCACCCGGTTGGCGGTGGCGGCGATCACGGCGCCTTCCTGAGGTTCAGCAATACCTCGATCACACCGTTGTCCTCGATGTCGATCCCCGGAATTCCGGGATCCGGGATGCGGTAGTCCGCGAACATCACCGGAATGCTCGTCTGCACCTGAATACTGTCGTTGCCGCGCACCACACTCAGGTCTGCCCGCACAGCTTTGCTGACACCGCGCAAGGTGAGCTGGCCGGTGGCTTTGACAGTCACCTTCTGCCCGGCGGCTGGTACGGCGCCGAAATCGACCGGCCCCTGCAGCGCGAAGGTCGACGTCGGGAACTGGGACACCGACATGATCTGGTCACGGAAGTTCGCATCCCTGCCGCTCTTGTCGGTCGCCACGGACCCCATGTCCACCGTGACCGTGCCGCTGGTGATCTGGGTACCGCCGAGCGCGACCGTGCCAGTCACCTTGCCCGTCCGGCCGACCGCTGTGGTGTCCTGGCCGAACAAGATCTCCTTCACCCGGTACCCCGCCTGCGAACCCTCCGACACAGCCCACGTCCCGTCGACCGGGACGGCCGCGCCGCCACCACCCTGCTGGCCCTCTCCCAGTGCCAGTTCCTGGGCAGGAGGCTCGGAGAGCACGTTGATGTAGAACCACGGGCCACCGACGAACGCCAGCAGTCCCAGCGCGATCGCGCCGATCAGCCACGCTTTCCAGTGCCGTTTGAATCTGCCCATGCCGGTACTACGCCGCCGCCTTCGATTGGGTTCATTGGCCGCCGCGGACAGTCGACGGCCGATCCGTTGGCGTGCCCGGCCTTGGCGCGGGGTCACGCCGGAAAACAGACTTGTTACCCCTCGTACGAGAGGAGTTCCGATGCGCTCAAAGCGGCTGACGGCTGCCGCCGTGGGTGTTCTCCTCGCCCTCACCGGCGTCGTTCCAGCGCAGGCCCAGCAGCTCAGGGACGTCGTGCTGATCGGCAACGCGCAGGCGGGCACCGTCAGCTTCCTCGACGGCCACACATTCCAGGTGATCGGCACCCTCGATGCCATCCCCGACCTCGAACAGCGGCTCGCCGCGATGAACCCGGTCGAACGGATCGGGTACGAGACGGTGAACCGCATCCAGGGATACAAGAAGTTCGTCGACGACATCGCGCTTTCCCCCGACGGCAAGACGTTGTACGTCTCGCGCGGCAACCTCGCCGACGTGGTCGCCTACGACGTGGCGAGCAGGCGCCAGCTTTGGCGTACCAAGGTGGAAGGCTTCAAGGCCGACCACGCGGCGATCTCGCCGGACGGCACCCAGTTCATCGTCTCCGCGCTGAGTGTCGAGAAGGCGCACGTCTACGACACGAGGACCGGCGCGATCGTCAAAACCTTCGCTACCGGCGCCTATCCGCACGGCAACGACTACGCGCCGGACAACAAGACGCTGTACAACTCCAGTATCGGCAACGTGTCGCTGAGCAAGGCCTTCAACTGGGCCAAAGGCAAGCGCCAGCTGACCGCGGTCGACCCGGCGACCTGGACGGTCAAGCGCACGTACCAGTTCGAGTACGGCATCCGGCCCGCGCTGTTCATGCCGGACAACAAGACGATGTACGCGCAGCTCTCTTATCTCAACGGTCTGGTCGAGTACGACCTGCAGGCCGGGCGGATCGTACGGACCGTCCAGTTGCCGTTCAGCGAGAAGGCCGCGGCGATGGACGTCAACGACTACCCGCAGAACTCCGCGCACCACGGGATGGCGTATTCCGGTGACCGGATATGCGCCGCGGGCACGATCGACGACTACACCGTCCTGCTCGACCGGCCGGGCCTGGGCGCGAAGGGATACGTGCACTATCCGACCGACAGCCTGCCGTACTGGACGCTGACGAGTGTCGACGGAAAGCACTGTCTGGTGTCACTGAGTAAGCGCAACGCCATCTCAGTCATCGATTACGCAACGGCGAAAGAGGTCGCGTCGATCCCTGTCGGGCACTTCCCGCAGCGTGAGCGGCTCGGCGTGCTCAGCGAGGCAGCGGTCGCGTCATTTGGCTGATCAGTCCTCCTCGCAATACCTTCACCGATGAAGGTTTTGCGAGGAGGCAAAGATGCCTGCTGGTCGGACGAGACTTCGTCGGCTGCTGGAACAGATGCGTGCCGAGCCCGACACCGTCGAAGGCGTGACCTCGGCGGCGAGGGCCAAGTCGGCGTTGGTTGCCGCGCTGCCACAACAGGACGTCCAGCGACATATCGCTGCCTTGATGGCCGCGGTGTCCTCGGCGTACATCGACGGTGTCGAGCTCGGCGACAGCATCCACGTGGCCGACCGGCTCGCTGAGGACCGCGCGCTGCAGGGCATCCCGCTGGCCTCGCTGCTGGAGGGATTCCAGGCGGGCAGGCATTACGTGATGACCCAGATCTTCGAGCGGACGGCGAAGTCGGACATCGAGCCGGCTGAGGTCTTCGCGTGTCTGATCGAGCTGGACGCGCTGGCCAACGAGATGCAGAACCGGCTTGTCCAGGTTTATCGGGAGACGGAACTGAGCCTGACCCGCACGACGCACGCAGTCCGGCTGCAGGCGTTGCGTAGCTTGCTCCACCACGGACCGACGGGCAATGTCGCCGCGGTCGGCCTTGATCCGCGTAAGAGGTACCACTGCATCATCGCGGACGTCAGCGCGCCCCGTGAGGCACGCGCGTTCGAGGCGTCGCTGACGACCGCGGATGGCTTGTGCGGCATGGTCGATGGGTATCTGTGCGCGGTCAGCGGGCGGTTGCCGGAGCGGCAGTTCGAGATCCTGCTCGTGGCCGCACCCGCTGTGCCCGCCGCGGATCTGGCCGGCGCGTACCGCCTGTGTCAGACGGCTCTGGCCTCAGCGCGCCGGCGTCGGCTCCGCGGCTTGCAGCACCTGACGTCGCTTGCGTTGCCGCTCAGCGTGGACACCCACCCGGCGTTGGGGCGGATGCTCGCGACGGAACATCTCGTCGGTCTTGACCCGGAAGACGAGTTCCATCAGCTGCTCGCCAAGACGGCGTTGACTTATCTAGAACATGGCGGCCGTACCGATCTCGTGGCAGGCGCGCTGCACGTGCACCCGAACACGGTCAAGCACCGACTTCGCCGGATGGCGGAGCTGACATCGTTCGACCCGACGCCGAACGGCAACGGCTCGCTCGCGCACTCGTTGCGGTGGTGGTGGGCATTGCAGTCATGGCTTACGCCGATAGGAGACAAGCACTAGGTCAACGTTGAACCCGAGCCCGGCGAACATCGCCCCTGACGCGTGGTTTTCCACACTGACCACGGCAGTGGCCTGTGATCGGGCGCCGTTCTGGGCATCCAGCTCGCCCAGCAGGCCCTTGACCACGCGCCTGCCGACGCCGACACATCGCATGTCGGGTTCCACGGCCACGTAGTCGACCAGGTGCTCGACTTCCATCGTGTAGCCGGATGCGAACCCGGCCAGCTTGCCGTCGGCCTGCCGGAGCGCGACCACGACGTGTTTGTCTAGGTCCAGCAGCTGCTGCGAGGTACTCGCGGTGTTCGGGAATGCCCGGTCGAACAGGTCAGCGAACTGGGCGTTCATGCTGCCATCCGACGGCAGCCGTTCCACGTGCTCGCGGTCCTGCGTCATCATGGCCCGCAGGTCGGCCCCTTGCAAAGTGAATATCCGGGTCGGTGTCTCACGTTCGAAGCCGTGCCGTTTGGCGAACTCCGCGAGCTCACGGTTCTCGGTGTGGGCGTAGAGATTCAGGTCGCCGATGCCCTGCAGGTGTGGCAGCCGCAAAGCGGCTTCGTAGAGCATGTCGGCGGTCTTCTGCCAGGCCGGCGGAGTCGCTGGGTGGCCGGTTGGCAGGTCGATGTGCGGCCCGTACAGCCATGCCCTGCCCACTTCGGGGTTGACGTCGGTGCTGAGCACGCCACAGATCGCCCCGCTCGACCTGACGGCCAGCAGGGCACCTTCATGCCACTCGGGTTGGACGGCAGCCAGCTCGTCGGCGATTTCAGCCTCGGTATCGCCGTAGAAGCCAATGCCGTGCGCGGGGTCGGCCTGCAGGCGCGTGATGAGCTCCAGCACGGCCGGCAGATCGGCCCGCGTAGCCGGACGGATCTTAGTCATGACCGAAATCCTGAACGCTCGAACGACTGTGCGCATCTGGTTTAACGCGGATCAGCGAACACCCGTTCAAGCGCCCGGCATTTTACCTGATGAACCTGACATCCGGGTGTTGCGGCAACGGCTGCTGCCGACCCTTGAGGTGCCGGTCGAAGAAGGCGGTGACGTAGACCCGCTGGGCGTCGATCGCCCGCGCCGGATCCACGGTGCCGAGGAAGCCGCTGTGATCGCCGCCGAGCCTTGGCAGCAGCCACTGCGCGTCGGTGAACGTGTAATGCCTGCCCTCGGGCATGTTCAGATCGAGCAACGGGCCGGTGGAGGCCTGCCAGAACTTCTGCCAGTCCGGTTCGGACAGATGGGTGCGCGGCTTGCCGTACAGCGGCGGCAGATTCGGCGCCGAGCCCGCGCCCATGAACATGAACGGCCGGTCAACGCCCTGCTCAGGCCGGTTGTAGCCGAACGAGAACCAGCCGTCCATGTTGATGCCAGCGTCAACCCTGCGATCCACCTGCATCACCCGCGCCGCGGTGATCCCGCCGCCGGAGTGGCCGAACATGCCAACCTTGGCCAGGTCAAGCATTGTGAGGTTGTGGAGGTTGTCCAGCACGAACCGGACGTCGTTCTCCCGTGCGTCCATCATCCGCTGCTTGGCCTTCTCGATCTCGGCCGGATCCTCACCGGGGAGGGCGAAAGCCTTGTCGGTCTTGACTTCCCCGCCAGGGAACGCGATCGCGGTCTCGTAGGTGTGGTCGACCGTGACGACGGCGTACCCACGGCTGGCCAGCTCCTCGGCCAGGATCGTGCCCATCGTGCGGGAATTCCCGACTCCTGGGGAGTACAGCACCACCGGGAACCGTCCCGGCAAGGCCGGGGCATTGACATAGGAATGCGTCCGGATGCTGCCCCAGTCCGTCCGTACGCCGATGGGTGGCTCGGTCTCGTAGTGCTTGGCCAGCGCGGGAGCGACATACGGCGCTTTCCGGCCCAGCGGCAAGGCCGGATACCACACACTGGCCATCACTTGCCGGGTTTCGTTGGGAAACCAGGGATCGGCGCGACCGTGCTGCACCAGATGCAACTCGGTCACACCAACCTGGTTGCGCCCAGCGGGTTTGGGCAGTTCCAGGGTCGCCGCCTGTGCAGGAACATTGCCACCCAACACAAGCAGAGCCGCCACAGCAAGAATGATCTTTCGCATGTGGACAGCCTGCCGAAAAACCAACCCGCCCACATCAGGCCACAGGCTGTCAACCCACAGGATGACCCAACGCCGTGTCCACCGTTCCAGCACACCGTGTCCACCACTCCGGAACACCGTGTCCACCGTTGCGACACACCGAGATGCACATTCCGGCACACTGAAATGCGCGGCAGGTGCCGCTGTGGATATTTCAGTGTGCCGGAACGGTGGACACGGTGTGTCGCAACGGTGGACACGACGTCAGGCGGATGCCTTGATCTCGGGATCCGGTGTGCCTTCGAGACGTTCCACGGCCTGGATGCGGCCCCACGCCCGCACACGCCGTGCCAGTTCGAAGATCGCCATGTCCCGGTCGGACCGGGTCCGGCCGAGCGCGACAACCGCGTACAACGCGAGATCTTCCAGGGATCCCAGTAACAGCAACAGTTCCCGGTCACGCTCGTCGCCGGTCAGGCCGATCAGCACGATCCCGGTCGCGACTGCGTCCCGCCGGGTGCCGTACTCGGCCAGCCACCGGCCGACTTCCCTGACCCGGTCCCGGTCAAGGCAGGCAAGCCGCTCGCTGAGCGGATCAGCGATCGGCAACGTGTCATGGTCGGCTATCAGGTCGTGAAGTCGTTGTATCGCAACGAGATCTGGCGGGTCTTCGATGATTCCACGGATGGCGTCGGCGATCTTGATCGCTGCCGCGGTTCCGTCGTTCACCGCGAAATGGTGCGTCCGGACACCATCGCTCACCGATCCGGACATCATTGGCGGCGGAGATTCCTCGTCTGGTAGCGGGTATCCGCCATCCGGCCACGGGCCAGGTCCGTGCGCGGCCGCCAAAGCCAGCGCGTGTGCGAAGAAAGTATGCCCGTTGTCGACTGCTCCTGGCAGTCGCCACTGGCTCATCGGGTGGGGCGGAAGCCGCCCTTCGCGTCGATCACGGCTCAAGAATGCCTCAAACGACCGCGGCAGCGCAAGAACCGGCGCGTAGAATCGAAAACGAACTGGGGTCGACACAAACGGGGATGTGGATGATCGACAAGCGCCCGCTCGGCCGGAGCGGCATCGAGGTCAGCGCGCTCGGATTCGGCTGCTGGGCAATCGGCGGGCCGTGGAGCCTGCCCGACGGCAGCCCGCTCGGCTGGGGCGAAGTGGACGACGAAGAGTCCATCGCGGCGATCCGCCGAGCCGTCGAACTCGGCGTGACTTTCTTTGACACAGCGGACATCTACGGCACCGGCCGCAGTGAACGAGTCCTCGGCCGCGCGCTCGCAGGCAAGCGCGACGAGGTCGTACTCGCGTCCAAATGGGGCAATGTCCTCGACGAGCAGAACAAATGGCTCGTCGGCGAGGACGATTCGGTCGGCTACATGCGGTCCGCATTGGACGCTTCGCTCAAGCGACTCGGCACTGACTACCTGGACCTGTACCAGCTCCACCTTGGACCGTCTGACGAGCAGGCAATCCTCCTGCGCGACGCGTGCGAGGACCTGGTCAAGGAAGGCAAAATCCGCGGATACGCCTGGAGCACAGACACGCCAGCCCAAGCAGAACTGTTCGCACAGGGCGCGTCGTGCGCGGCCGTGCAACACGAGCTGAGCGTGCTCCACCAAGCACCGGAGATGATCGCGGTCGCCGAGAAATACGGAGTCGCGAGCATCAACCGGACACCACTGGCAATGGGACTTCTCGGTGGCCGGGACAACGCGGCAACGAAACACACGGGAACGGATCTGCGTGCCACACCACCGTCATGGCTACGGTTCTATGTGGACGGTAGGCCATCGCCAGAGTGGTTCGAGCGCGTGAACGCGATCCGCGAAACCCTCACCGCCGACGGACGCACGCTTGGCCAAGGCGCCCTTGGCTGGATCTGGGCGCGCAGCAAGCAAACCGTGCCAATTCCCGGTTTCCGGACGGTCAAGCAAGCCGAGGAGAACGCGGGCGCTTTGCAGCACGGCCCGTTGTCGGCGGACCAGATGACCGAGATCGACCGGCTGCTGTCCTGATCACTGGTAGGCGGTCAACCTAGGCAGGACGTACACGTCCTTGTCCTCCAACGCGAGGTGCAACGCCCGGTAGGCCGATCGCGCGCCTTGCAGCAGCACACCGAAGTTGGACTCGTGCCGTTTCACCTCGGGCGTCCCTGGCATGGGCGCCACGTCGAGCACGGCCGGGTCCGCTTCGGGATGCAACCGGCTGGCCGCGAGGTAGGGCTTGTCCTCGTCGATGAACTGGCCCAACGCCTCCATGTATCCCGATCCGAGCCCGGGTGCGAGCCGGTTGAGGTATCGCGCGACCACCCTGTTGGTCAAGGAGTTCTGACGATGGATGGCCGTCATCGGCCTGGTACTCAACGACAAGATGTGCGTACACCCATCCTCGCGCGCCATCCGGAACGGATGTCGTAGCAGCACAGACCCATCCACCGCGCGCCTGCCCCGGAACGGCGTGGTTCCCTTGGTGGCCAAAGGTAACCACGCGGTCGCCCGTAACGTCTCCTTGAGGTCCGCGGGTGAATGGAATTCCGACACATCGACCGTCTTCATCGCGTCGACATCGGTGACCATGATGTGCAGGCGCTGCGGTGATGTGATCACCTTCTGATACGCCAACGGTTTCCTGCCGATGAAGACATCCTCGAAGAGATAGTCGAGGTTCATCGGCGCACGTCCCCGCAACACCCTCCCGAAGTCGACGAACTCCCGCCCAGTCGAATCGTCGTAGTAGATGGACAGCGAGACCCACGTATCCCGCAGAATGAAGTAGGTGCCGTTCATGGCGCCGGACGAACTCGTGTACACCTCGTCGAACGCGTCGGAATAGCCGAGTTCCTCAAGCGCGACAAGCATCGCGCCGGAGACTATGCCGCGCAGGCCACCGCCCTCGATGGCGAGACCGACTTTGTACGGATCCTCCCGCTTGCCCGGCAGTGAGCGGTTTGCCCGCCTGGCGTGGAGAATCTCCCGAAGCGGATGCCCAGCACTCCAGATCCGATCAGCCACCTACCAAGAGTAAGCACATCGAGCGCGGCTCTGCGACCAGCAAATGGCCCAGCGTCAGCCGTTGGGTGTGGCCACAAGCACGCTGAACCCGATCTCCGGCGGCAGTGCGATGGTCTCGATCAGCTCGAATCCATTGTCGGCGAACAGCTTCGCGAACTCGGCACGCGTACGTTCCCGGCCGCCGAGGTTGACGAGCATGTTCATGTCGCTGAGGTACAGACCGGGCGAAGTGCCCGGTTCGACCAGGTCGGGCAGGACCGGCTCGATGACCACGAGCACGCCGTCCGCTGGAACGGCTGCACGGCAGTGCTGCAGAATTCGCCCGGCTTGTTCGTCGTTCCAGTCGTGGATCACGCTTTTGAGCACGTAACAGTCGACTCCGGCGGGTGCGGTCTCGAAGAAGTCGCCGACGACGATCGAGCATCGGCCCTGCATCGGGGCGAGAGTCGCGACTGCCTGCGCTGAGCCTTCGGCGGTGTCGAACAGGATTCCGCGCGGTTGCGGATGTGCGTTCAGGATCGCGGCCAGCAGGGTTCCGTCGCCGCCACCAATGTCCGCGATTGTCCGGAATCGTCCGAAGTCGAAGTGATCCGGTACGAAGGCAGCGACCGCACGCGTGGCCTGGCTCATCGACGCGTTGAACAACGCGGACATCTCGGGCCGGTCGGCGAGGTGGCCGAAGAACGGCTTGCCGAACACCGCGTCGAACGCGGGCTTTCCCGTGCGCACGCTGGTGTCCAGGTCTGCCCAGGCGTGCAGCATGATCGGGTCGGTGAACATCCGGACCAACGCGTGCGCCGACTCCGGGTGATCGGTCCTGAGGAACGATCCCGCCTCGGTCAGCCCGAACTGACCCGCCGACTCCTCTACGCACAACCCGAGTGCCGCCAACGCCCGCAACAAGCGAACCATCCGCTCGGCGGGCACGCCGTAAGCCTCGGCCACGGTTTCCGTCGAGCACACGCGGTCGCCGATCACGTCGGCCAAGCCCAGTTTCGTGGCGGCGCCGACGACGTACGTGGCCATCGCTCCCATGGACACCTGGCGGAGTAATTGGCGTGCAGCTTGGTCAGCCATCACAACTCCCACAGTCGTTGAATAAGGCTAGCCTCGCCTAACCTACCGAATTGACAGCCGTACTAGATTTAGGTTGTGCAACCTAATCGTGGGTCGGGTGACCTAACTTTCACCGAGGCCGCGCGGCGCAAGCAGATCGTCACCGCCGCACTCGAAACCATCGCCGAACTGGGCTACACCAGGGCTTCCTTCGCGCAGATCGCGAAACGAGCCGGCCTGAGCAGCCCAGGTTTGATCTCGTACCACTTCGCCAACAAGGACGAGTTGATCGGCCAAGTGGTCGCGCACGTGTACGCCACCGGAAGCGCGATAGTCCGCCCTCGCTCGGATCAAAGCGACACAGCCGCCGAGGCGTTGCGAGGGTTCGTGGCGGGCAGCATCGACTTCTACGCCACACACCGCACCCACATGCTCGCGTTGACGCAGATCCTGAACGGCCATCCGGAGGCGCGCACGCGCTGGTTCGACCAGCCCAACTCCGCTGAGCTGGACGGGATCGAAGAGGTGCTTGTCCGCGGCCAGCAAGCTGGCGAGTTCCGCGACTTCCCGGCCCGTGAGATCGCAGTGATCATCCGGGACTGGCTGTCTGGCGCGTTGCTGCGCATGTTCGTCACGCCCGATCTCGATGTGGCCGCGTACACCCGTGAACTGGTCGCACTCTGCGAACACGCTGTGAGGTCCCATTGATCAACGGACACACCGCGCCAGGATTCGAGGCGGTCCGCGCCGCGTTCGAGGCGAACTTCGCCGCTGGTGCCGAAGTGGGTGCCGCGGTCAGCGTCTACCTGCACGGCAAGCCGGTCGTCGACTTATGGGGCGGAATGGCCTACCCCGGCACGAACCGGTTGTGGGAGCGGGACACGCTCCAGGTCATCTTCTCCACGACCAAAGCCGCGACAGCCACCTGCCTGCTGCTGCTCGCGGAGCGCGGCGAGGTGGATCTGGACGCGCCGGTGGCCGACTACTGGCCGGAGTTCGCGGCCGCAGGCAAGGATCGGCTGATGGTCCGCTGGCTGTTGACCCACCAAGCCGGATTGGCCGCCTTGGACAAACCGATCGCACGCGCCGACGCGCTGGCATGGCATCCGATGGTCAAGGCACTCGCCGCGCAACGCCCGCTCTGGGAACCCGGGACCGATCACGGTTATCACGCGCTGACGTTCGGCTGGCTCGTCGGCGAAGTCGTGCGGCGGGTTTCCGGACGCAGTCTCGGCGGCTTCTTCCGTGACGAGATCGCCGGGCCACTTGACCTGGATTTCCATATCGGCCTGCCACACGACGACCTTGACCGGGTCAGCAGGCTCGTCATGCAGCCGCCGACCTTCGGCGAGCTGCCCGAGGAGATGCGGGAGTTGGCGGCCGCGTTCATGGATTCGACTTCGTTGACACGACGGGCATACGGCTGCGTCGAGCCTGCGTTCGACCACAACTCGCCAGCCGATCAGGTCGCCGAAATCCCTGCGACCAATGGTATTTGCACCGCACGGGCACTGGCCGGGTTCTACGCCGGACTGATCGGCAACCAGATCCTGCGGCCGGAAACAATCAAGATGGCCACGATCCCGCAGACCAGCGGGCCCGATCTGGTGACCAGGCGGCCTTTCCATGTCGGTCTCGGCTTCGGCCTGCCCACGCCGACGGCGGCCTGGTACTCGCCAACGGCGTTCGGCTTCTCCGGTCTCGGCGGATCGATCGGATACGCCGACCCGGAAACCGGGATCGCCTTCGGTTACGTGATGAACCACGTCAGGAGCGGGCCCGACGCGGATGAGCCGGCGGCCAGGTTGAGTAAAGCGGTTAACCCAGCTGGGCCCTGATCGTGTCGGCTTGCGGGTCGCCAAGCTCATCGAAGATCTTCATGGCTTCCTGCCAGCGCAGCCGAGCCTGCTCGGGGTCGCCGTCGGCGTTGAGCGTCTGCGCGAGGTTGGCGAGCATCCTCGCGCTGGTCCGCTGATCCCCCAGCGCTTTGCTGACCGCGAGCGCCTCTTCGTAACTGCGCGCGGCCTGTTTGTAGTTGCCGGCGTCGTGGTGGATGTCGCCGAGGGTGCCGTACGTGAACTGCAGGCCGGACTCGGACTTGTCGCCGATTTCCTGCTGGATTTTCAACGCCTGTTCCAGGTGCTTGATCGCGCTGTCCGGCCGGTCGAGCCGTCGGTACGTGTCGCCGAGGTTGTTCAGTGCGATGCCTTCGCCTTGCCGGTCACCGGTTTGCGGGAACAGTACGAGCGCACGGTGGAAGCAGTCGGCTGCCGTGGTGAGCCGGTCGAGGTAGACGTAGACGACCCCAAGGTTGTTGAGGTTCCAGGCTTGCCCTTTCAGGTCGTCGACTTCCTCGAGGATCGTCTGCGCGTGCTGGTGTGCGTCGATGGCGTTGGTGAACTGCTGCAAATCGCTGTACGCCACGCCAAGCCCGCACCAGATGATGCCTTCGCCATGCCGCTCGTCGCTGGCTTTGGCCGCCTTCAAGGCGATCTGGTACACGTCGATCCAGTCGTCCCAGTGGCTGCGCCGGTAGTAGAAGCTCAGCAGCACCCAAGCCAGCCGCCACGCGACCTCCGGCAGGCCGTTCTCCGCCGCGACTTGGACGACAACACGCAACGTCGCGCGCTCGGACTCGTACCAGGCCAGCGCCTCTTTGTGATCAGCGAACTGCGGCAGCACGGTGTCGCGAGGCAGGGGCGGAAAACCGAAAGCCCGGGTCCGCAGCGGGTCGAACGCCATCCGCGCCGCCTCGGTCGCGTGCAGATACCAGGTGTAGAGCGGATGCGCCGACTGCCCTGCGGCGAGTTCGCGGGCGTAGGGCTTGACCAGGTCGTGGAACCGATATCGGCGCGGGGTGTTCTGCTGCACCAGGTGCTCGTCGAGCATGGCTTCGAGGTGGAAGTCCGCGTCGTCCGGATGGATACCGGCAAGGGCCGCGGCCGACTCGGCAGTGAAGTCGTCACCAGGATGCAGTCCCAGCAACCGGAACATCCGTTGCTGCTCCGCGGGCAGCGCCTGGTACGACATCGTGAACAGGGCTTGGATCTCACGCGTTCCCGGCGCGAGCTGGTCCAGCCGTCGCTCCTCGCGTTCCAGCCGGGCGGCAAGGTCCGAGACTGTCCACATCGGACGCTTCCGGAGCCGTCTCGCCGCGAGCGACAGCGCGATCGGCAAGTGCCCGCACAGCGCCGACGTCCGGGCGGCGGCCTGTGGCTCGGCCTCGATCCGGTCGTCGCCCGCGATCAACGACAGCAGGTTGATCGCTTCGGGCTGCGGCAGCACGTCAAGCGGAAGCCCACGCGCGCCGACCAGCCCGGCCAGGTTACGACGGCTCGTGATGAGCACAAGGCTGCCTTGGGTACCTGGCAGCAGCGGCCGGATCTGCTCCTCGGACGCGGCGTTGTCCAGCAGGATCAGCGCGCGTTTCTCGGCGAGCCGGGAACGGAAGAGGGCGGCGCGCGACTCCAGTTCCTGCGGAATCAGCGGACCGGCGATGCCGAGCAGCCGCAGGAAGTGTTCGAGGACCGCGCTCGGCGGGATCGGCGGCCGCTCGGCGTCGAATCCACGCAGGTCAGCCCACAACTGGATCTGGTCGAAACGGCCGGCGTCGACCAGCTGATGGGCGAAGTGCACGGCGAGGCGCGTCTTGCCGACGCCTGGCATGCCGTGGATCGTCGCGATCGCCAGCGCCGTCCGCGACGACGGCTCGGCCATCGCGTGCAGGGTGCGCAACTCGGCGTGCCTGCCGATGAACTCGGCGATGTCCATCGGCAGCTGCCGCCAGGCGCTGATCTCCTCGTCGGGCTCATCGGCCTGCTCACCCGCGAGGATCTCCTGCTGCACGCGCCGCAGCCGCGCCCCAGGCTCGATCCCCAGCTCGTCGATCAGGTGCTGGCGGGCCGACGCGAACGCGTCCAACGCCTCCGCCTGACGCCCAGCGCGATGCAACGCGAGCATCAACTGCGCCCACAGCTCTTCCCTGAGCGGGTACTCGACGATCAGCGCACGAAGGTCCCCCACGGCCGTATCCGGCTTGCCCAGCTCGATCAGCGCGTGCGCGTACCGCTCGGCAATGGTCAGCCGCTGGTCTTCCAGCCGCGCGATGTCCGCCCGGAGTACCGGGCCCGGCAACAATCCCGACAGCGGCTGGCCACGCCACAGGCACAACGCCCGTTCGAAATGCTCGACGGCCGACGTGAAGTCGCCTTCCTGCCACGCCTTGTCGCCATCGTCGGCGAATCGCCGGAAGTCGTCCAGATCCAGCTCACCGGGCTGAATCGAGACAAGGTAGCCACCGGGACGCGTGACGAGACGATCCCCGCCGAGCACACGCCTGAGCCCCGCGACATAGGTACGCAGGTTCGATTCCGGGGCGACTGGCGGCTTCTCCCACACGGCCTGTGCCAGGTAGCTGACGCTCGCGACCGAGTTCGGGCGCATCAACAGGGCAGCAAGGACCGTGCGCTGCCGCTGGCCGCCCAACATGACGTTCTCGCCGTCATGGCGTACTTCGAGCGACCCCAGGAGTCGAAACTCCACGTCAATCCCCTCGTCGCTCACCCTGCGCTCTCCAGTGTCCATCGTGGCGTAACCGACGCGGCAGACCAAGCTCCGCGTGGCGGATTCCACGTCGATCTGTGCGCGATCTGTGCGCACCGCCTGCCACATTCTCGCGCTCACCAGTGTGCGGGCACCTGTGCGGGTTCTGTGCACATAAAGCACGAGAGTGGACATAACGCGGAAGAACGTTGACCGCGCATCACAGACTGGGGGTTGCCCCGGTGCGGCACAGCCGTACCGGGGCACCGTGAACACAGGGGGTTGACGTGGCCGCATTCGACCGCGAGTGGTGAAGCTTCAGTCCTTCTTGGTCAGGCGCTGGGAGATCACCTGGGTGACGCCGTCGCCACGCATGCTCACGCCGTAGAGGGCGTCCGCGATCTCCATCGTCGGCTTCTGGTGCGTGATGATGATCAGCTGTGAAGTCGCCTTGAGCTCCTCCATCAACCCGATCAGCCTGCGCATGTTCGTGTCGTCAAGCGCGGCCTCGACCTCGTCCATCACGTAGAAGGGCGACGGGCGGGCGCGGAAGATGGCCACCAGCATGGCCACCGCCACCAGGGACTTCTCGCCACCGGACAGCAACGACAGGCGCTTGATCTTCTTGCCGGGCGGGCGGGCTTCGACATCGACACCCGTCGTCAGCATGTCGTCGGGGTCGGTCAGCACCATTCGCCCTTCCCCGCCGGGGAACAGGGTGTTGAACACGATCTCGAACTCGCGCGCGACGTCCTCGTATGCCGACGCGAAGACCTCGAGGATCTTGTCGTCGACCTCCTTGACCACCGTCAGCAGGTCACGCCGGGTCGCCTTGAGGTCTTCCAGCTGCGTTGACAGGAACTTGTAGCGCTCTTCCAGCGCCGCGAACTCCTCGAGCGCCAGCGGGTTGACCTTGCCGAGCAGTGCGAGGTCGCGCTCGGCCTTCTTCGCCCTGCGCTGCTGGGTGTCCCGGTCGTATGGCGTCGACGGCGGACGGACGACGTCCTCGCCGCGCTCCTTGGCTGCCTCGTATTCGGCGAGCTCGTTGGCCGGTGGCGGGATTTGCCGGTCTGGGCCGTACTCCATCACCAGGTCGTCGAGGCCCATCCCGAAATCTTCGGCGATCTTGGTTTCCAGCTGCTCGATGCGCAGCCGCTGCTCGGCGCGCAGGACTTCGTCGCGGTGGACGGCGTCGGTCAGCTTTTCCAGTTCCGTGGACAGTTCACGCACGCGGCCGCGGATGTCGAGCAGCGCCGCCTCGCGTTGAGTGCGGCGGGACGCGACCTCGTCGCGTGTGGCGGCTGCGCGTTGCAACGACAGGTCGATGCGCTCGATCGCGAGCTCGCCGCCCTCGACCACCGCGTCAGCGACGCGCTTGCCGCGCTCCCGCGCCTGGCGCGCGCGTTCGTGGCGCTCGCGAGCTTCGCGCTCCTGACGAGCTGCGCGGCGCAGGCCTTCAGCCTTTCCCGCGACCGCGCGGGCACGTTCTTCCGCTGTCCGCAGGGCCAGGCGGGAGTCCATCTCGGTCTGCCGGGCGGTGTTCAGCTGGGCCACGGCTTCGTCGCGCACTCGCGAGTCCGGCTCGTCGTCCATCGGCTGTTCCTGGGCGCCGAGCAGGCGTTCTTCCAGCTCAGCCAGCTTGGCGAGCTGGTCTTCCCTGGTCTGCTCGACCTTGGCACGCTGGCCACGGACCCGCTCGACCTCGGCCTGTGCCGTCTTCGCGGCCTGGCGCATGCGGGAGATCCGCTCACCGGACCGCGCCTTACGGACCTTGATCTCGCTCAGCGCTTCCTTGGCCGCGTTGACCTCGGCCCGCCTGGCGTCCTCTTCAGCGCGCGCACCCGCAAGCGCCCCAACGGTTTCCGCCAGAGTGTGCTCGACGGCGGTCAGCTTGTCGTTGGCCTCGTCGACAGCCGCCTGGACCTCGATCACGCTCTCGCTGCGGCCCGAGCCACCGACGGCCCAGTCCGCGCCAAGCAGATCGCCATCCGTTGTGACCGCGCGCAAAGAAGGGTGTGCGGCGACGATTTGGCGGGCCACGTGCAGATCCGAGACGACCACGACACGGTCGAGTGCGCGTTCCATGGACGGGCGCAAAGGCTCCGGGCAGCGCACCAAGTCGACAGCCCACCGCGCGCCGCCAGGAAGGTACGGCCACGCCGAACGATCCACAGTGGACGGACCGCCACCGATGACGATCCCGGCACGCCCAGCATCGTTGTCCCGCAACAAGGACAGCGCCGTCAGAGCGTCATCCCCGCCAGCAACTGCAACAGCATCAGCAATGGGACCAAGCGCCGCAGCCAAAGCGACCTCGGCGCCGGGCTCGACGGTCAGCAGTGCGGCGATCGAGCCGAGCAAGCCGGGCAACCTGTGTCCGGCGGCCAGCAGCGCGCCCGCGCCGTCCTTACGGCTCAGGCCAAGGGAAAGCGCGTCCACGCGGGCACGCCACGACGCGATCTCCCGCTCGGCCGCACGCTCAGCGGCGACCAGTTCGCTGACCCGGGCCTTGGCATGCTCGGACGCGGCAACCGCTTGCTCGTGACGCTGCACCAACGACTCGTCGTCGGATTCCTCGACGCCGGTCTCCAACTCGGTCTCGGCCAGTTCGACCGCGGCCGCTTCGGCGCGCTCCTCGGCTTCGGCCAAAGTCGTGGACAACCGCTCGATTTCCTCGGCGGTCGCACTGTTCTTACTACGCAGCGCTTCGACCTGTCCGCCGAGCCGCGCCAGGCCTTCCCGCCGGTCAGCGATCGCACGAACCGCGGCGATGTGCGCCTTCTCGGCCGTCGCGACCGCGTTTTCCAGCTCGGACCGCCGTGCCAACGCTTCGGACAGGGCCTCGCGGGCGACTTCGACGCCTTCGGCGAGCTCGACCTCCAGCTCGGCGGCCTCCTCGGCCTCGGCTTCGAGCATTTCGGGGTCTTTGCCCTGGTTCTGCCGTTCGCCCGCGTCCGACAGGTGCCGCGCGCGTTCGGCAGCCAACCGGACCGTGCCACGCAACCGCTCAGCCAGCGCTGACAGCCGGTACCAGGCGTCCTGTGCCGCGTTCAGCGCCGGAGCGTCCTCGGCAAGGCTGGCTTCGATCTCGTTCTGCTCGGCTTGCGCGAACTGCAGCGCACGCTCTGTCTCACCACGCTTGGTGCGTACGGTGGCCTCGTCAGCCTCGTCCTTGGCGAGTTCGTGCCGCGCACTGACCAGGTCGTCCGCGATCAGCCGCAGCCGCGCGTCCCGCAGATCCATCTGCACGACCTGGGCGCGCCTTGCGATCTCGGCCTGCTTGCCGAGCGGCTTGAGCTGACGCCGTAGCTCCGCGGTCAGGTCGGTCAGGCGGGTCAGGTTGGCCTGCATCGCGTCGAGCTTCCGCAGCGCCTTTTCCTTGCGCTTGCGGTGCTTGAGCACACCGGCAGCTTCTTCGATGAAGGCGCGGCGGCCTTCCGGCTTCGACTCGAGGATCGCGCCGAGCTGGCCCTGGCCGACGATGACGTGCATCTCGCGGCCGATACCGGAGTCCGACAGCAGTTCCTGCACGTCCATCAGGCGGCAGCTGCTGCCGTTGATCTCGTACTCGCTGGCGCCGTCACGGAAGATCCGGCGGGTGATCGAGACCTCGGCGTAGTCGATCGGCAGTGCCCCGTCGGCGTTGTCGATGGTCAGCGTCACCTCGGCGCGGCCGAGCGGCTGACGGCCGCCCGCGCCGGCGAAGATGACGTCCTCCATCTTGCCGCCACGCAGCGATTTCGCGCCCTGCTCACCCATCACCCAGCTCAGCGCGTCGAGCACGTTCGACTTGCCGGACCCGTTGGGCCCGACCACACAGGTGATCCCTGGTTCGAAGCGCAGCGTCGTCGCTGAGGCGAAGGACTTGAAGCCCTTCAGCGTCAGGCTCTTGAGGTGCACGAAACGGTCGACCTCTCGCTGGGAACTGGCACGTCTATCCGCCCGAGGGTACCCGGGCACGCTGCGCGAACCGCGCAGGCAGGCTCCCCGCGTCGGGGGATAGCCCGCGCTGGCTGGGCCGATGACGGAAATTACGGCGAGTGCATACCGACGAGGACGCCACCACCGGCGACGACCTCGACCCTGTCGATGTCCTTGAGCTTGATCGAACTGCTGCCGGGGATCGAGTTGACCTCACGGTAGTAGCCAGCCGTCCACTTGCCCGCGACTTCCTGGCTGCCGTCCCGGCCGTAAACGACCAGGTGACAGATCTTCCGGCCAGCGGGAACGTCCTGCATCGACACCTTGACCTCGGTGCCCCACGCGCGCGTGGTCAGATCGACCTTCCCGTGCACGCCGGTCGTCGGGTCGACGGCACTCCACGTCACCTGGCTGGCATCGGAGCCGCCCACTGGCCGGAGCACGAAGATGCCGCCGATCGCGAGCAGCACGACGGCAGCCGCCGCGGCCAGCGTCACACCGCTCCTTCGCCACCAGCTCACCCGAGGCTCAGGCTCGGGTACCGGTTCGACCACCTCGACGGGCAAAGGCTCGGCATCGAGCAGCTGGACGGCCTCGAAGTCCTCAGGTGTGACGCGCTGAAGTAGGCCGGGGATCGGGGCCAGCCGGAACATCTCGGCCGTGCAGATCGGGCACGTTTCGAGATGACGTTCGAAGGCCGGCCGGTCGGCCGGGTCAAGCGCGCCAAGCAAGTAGGCGCCGAGCGAGACGGTGTGGCGGCAAGTCACAGCCCGGTCACCCCCCGTTCCTCCAGTGCGTCGCGCAACGCGCGCAGCGCGTAAAACGACCGCGATTTGACCGTGCCCGGCGGGATGCCGAGCACTGATGCCGCCTCGGCGACCGTGCGCCTGCGGAAGAACAGCTCGCCGATCACCGCGCGATGGTCCTTGCTCAGCGCGCGCATGGCCTCGGCGATCTGCCAGCTCTGCAGTACCCGGTCGAAGGCGTCATCGGCGTGTGGGAGGTCCTGCGTCGGCATCGGCACCTCGGTGACCCGTGCACCAGCTCGACGGTAGCCGGAAACGATCAAGTTGCGGGTGACCGTGTACAGCCACGGCCCCGCCTGATCGACACTCAACGTGTCGGCGTTGCGCCATGCGCGCAACAACGTCTCCTGGACCACGTCTTCCGCCCGCTGCACATCGCCACCGACCGATCGCAGCGCATATGCGAGCAACGGACGGCGGTACTTGTCGTAGAGCTCGCGAATCAGGGCGTCTCGCTGCTCAGGGGTGCTCCCCACGGCGTCTATTACGCCGTGTCACATCGGAGGGTTCAAGCCAGTTGGGTGAACCTTCGCCCGGTGTCGAACGTGAAAGGAGCGAACCCAACGAAAGGACCGGCTTTCCATGAGCTACAGCATCGCCGCCCGCGCAGTGGGCGCGCTTATCGGCGTGCTGGCGACGATCGTGTTCGCCGCGTGCACCCCGAACGACGGCCCGGCATCGAATGATCAGGGCACCTCGCAGTCCGGCGGTTACTGATCCGAAAATCGATGGTGAGTGGGCAGGCCGAAGGCACCCGGCGTAGCGCAGCGGAGCCGGGTTGGTAGTTGGGTTGTCAGGCCGCGGGTTCGAGGGTGACGCGATAGCCCAGAGCGGCCAGTTGGCTGATGTGGTTGCGGACCTTGCGTTGAGTGTTGGTGTGCTGGACGAAGTAGTCGGCGCCGAGGTCACGGAACCGGGCGTTGGGGTCGGATAACAGGTGCCACATGATCACGAGAATGGAACGGCCGACCGCGACGATGGCCTTCTTGGCGCCACTGCGGCGAGCGATGCGCCGGTAGCGTTCGCCGAGAAAAGTGTTGGTCCTGCTGGCGGACACTGCGGCCTCGCCCAGGATTCGGGCCAGGTAAGGGTTGCCGTGCCCGGTGGCAGCTTTGCCTTTCTTCTTGCCGGCCGACTCCGACACCCCGGGAGCGAACTTGGCCCAGGAACACAGGTGGCCCGGAGTTGGGAAGCGTGCCATGTCCAGCCCGATCTCGGCGATGGCTACCTGGGCGGCGGTGCGCCCGACGCCGGTGATCTCATCAAGCTGGTCGACCGCTGTGGCGAAAGGGGCGATCAACTCCTCGATCGCGGCATCCACTCGGGCGACGTCAGCGATCCCGGCATCCACCCGGGCCAGCATGGTCGACAACAGGAACGCGTGATGATCGGTGAAAAACCCGGTGAACGCCTCTTCCAGCCTGCCGATCTTGCGCCGCATCGAGGTGCGGGCCAGCTGCGCGAGTACCTTCGGGTCCCGCTGCCCGGCGACCAGCGCGGCCAGCATGGCCCGGCCGGACACCCCGAAGATGTCCGAGACCACCACCGAGAGCTTGATCTGGGCATCTTCCAGGAGCTTTTCCACCCGCTGCTTCTCCGCGGTGCAGACCTCGACCAGGTCACGCCGATACCGGGTCAGATCCCGTAGCCGGCGGATCGGTGACGGCGGGACAAAACTGGGCCGGATCATCTGCCGTTCGGCGACCTTGCACAACCACACCGCGTCCAATCGATCCGTCTTCGGCCGGCCGGGCAGATGCTTGACATCGCGGGCGTTGACCAGCCAGGTCTCGAACCCGTGCGCCTCCAACAGGTAGAACACCGGCTTCCAATAGTCCGATGTGGACTCCATGACCACCCGGGTCACGCCCAGCCCGGCCAGCCGATCAGCCAGCACCAGCAACGACCGGGTCATCGTCGAGTACGGCCGGACCTCCTGCAGCCGCTTACCCGGACGCGCCTCATCGGGCACCCGGACACAACACATCACCTCGGCCTTACCGATATCCAACGCGGCCACCCGCGCGATGATCTCCTCGTTGTCCTGTGTCTGCTCCAACATCGGCCTCTCCCCGAGCGTCCGGCGGGGCGGCTACCCGCGGGAGCCCAGGCAACAACGAATCTGATCCGCGTGCTCGAAGCAACAATCAAGGGCCCACCAAGGGCTCCCAGCGTCCGACTAACGCACGGCCTTCACAGACCATAGAGACAACGACGTCAGCGGGCAGCCAACACCGATTTTCACCCCTCAACGGGCGTCCTCACCAGAGGACAGACTGACTAACGCTCAACAAAGCTGTTGAGCCCGCCGCGAGCTTCCGACCACCGCTCCACGATCGTGTCCACACGACCGGGTGAACTTCCGCCGCGCAGCAATACGAGCAGTCGCTCGCACTCTGCCTTGGCTCCCTCGGCGACCACTTCCACCCGGCCGTCCTGAGTGTTGCGAGCGAAGCCCACTAGGCCGAGTTCGAGCGCGCGGGAACGCGTCCACCAGCGAAAACCTACTCCTTGTACGTACCCGTGCACCCAAGCGGTCAGTCGCACCGTAGGCTGATCGGCGGTTGAAGGCATGCCCCGAATGATCGCAGTCGCATCGGACGGGTGTCGTTCGGTAGTGGTACGTTGCCGAGCCGTGATCGCCTGATCCGGTCCAGTTGGGCCGGGTAAGGATTTCCACAGTGCTTGCGAGGAGGAGCCCCCCGCATGGCTGAAACATCCGACGGGACCGAGATCCAGCCACCGGCTGAGGACAAGCGGTCCGGCGTCAAACGTTCGTACGCGCTGCTCGCGGCCGCGGGTGTCGGCGTGGCGACCGCGTGCGCGGCGCTGGCCAGCTTCGCGGTGGCAGGAGGCGGCGAGGCACAGCCTGGCAAGGACCAGAACACCAACCTCTCGCGGACCAACAGGCCGACCGGGACCGTGACCCAGTCGTCCGAGTCGAGCGAGACGGCGCCATCGAGCTCTGAGACGTCCGCTGGCGCGCCAACGGACGGCAACTCGCCTTCGCACCAGCCGGACAAGCAGCACAACACTCAGCCGCCGAACCAGACGGGTCAGCCGACCCCGCCTCCGCCGACGCCGACCCCGCCGGGGCCCACCGTCACTCCGCCGCCGAACCCGACGACGCCGACGACCCCGACAACTCCGCCGCCGTCGAGCACCACAACGCCCCCGAGCAGCACAACCACACCGCCGACGGATCCGCCAGCCCCACGCGGCTGAAATTCGGCCATTCGCCGGAAAACACGTTGAGCTGCCGATACCACTGAAATACAGCCGAAAGGGCTGTGGAGATCACCCGTTAGTGGTACGTTGCGCGACCGTGAGTGAAACGCGACCCCGACGCGCCACGATCATGGTAGGCCTCACCGCGCTCGTCGCAGGAGCGGCAATTGCCGGTGGGGCGACCATTTTCTCCTCCCAGGCTGACGGGAAATCCCCCGAAGTTCCGCTGGCCGTGGGATATGAAGGCGCCAACAACGCCAGACAGGTGGAACCAACCCCGCCCTTTGGTGAATCGGCGAAGGCATTGTCCGGCGAACCCGGCACCCCCACCGGCTCGACGTCCCCGACGACGTCGTCGAGCGCGACAAGCAGTTCGACCCCGCCTTCGTCCACCAGCCCGACACAGACCAGCAGCTCGACACCCCCGAAGCCGTCTCCCACGCGTCAGCCTGATCCCCCGCAGCCTGACGCGCCGAGCCCAGGACTGGCAGGCGAAGTCGTAGCACTGGTCAACCAGGCCCGTAGCGAGTTCGTACCGCAGTGCGGCGCGCTGACCGTCGACGAGAGGTTGACCCGGTCGGCTCAGAAGCACAGCAGCGACATGTCCGAACAGAACTACTTCGACCACACCTCAGAGGACGGTCGGACGTTCGACCAGCGAATCAGGGCTGAGGGTTATCCGCGGCCCGGCGGCGAGAACATCGCGATGGGCCAGCGGACCGCGAAGGCCGTGATGGACACGTGGATGAAGTCGCAAGGACATCGCGAGAACATCCTCAGGTGCGGGTTCAAGACGATCGGTGTCGGTGTGGACACGAACGGCTTCTACTGGACCCAGAACTTCGGCTTCTAATTTCCCTCGTGAGTGGTTAGCAGGGTTAGAACATGACTAACCACTCACGAGTCCACGCTGGGAAGCACACCCAGCTGAATAGCGTTCAATTCCCGAAGGTAAATACGTGAGGGCCGAGTTCCCCGCGTTAGGTGACCTTCACGGCAAAACAACAAAGCCGCCGAGTCCGGCAGACTCGGCGGCTTGCCGGAAATGATCATTCTTTCCCGGTGAAACCCCAGGCTTCCAATGCGGTGGCGACGAACTCGCCGCCCATCGTGTTGGCTTGATCGGCACGACCAAGCCTGCGGGCAGGACGGTCGTCGTCGTCTTCGACCAACTCGCCGTCGAGAACCGGAACCATCTCGATGACCTGGTTTTTCTCCGCATTGGGATGGCGCCAGCCGTCACCACAGCCATTGGGGCATGGGTGCTCTAGTTCGCGCAGCACCCCGTCGGGGCATGGCTGCTGCCACCGCAACACGCCCGCGCCCCGGCACATCGGGCACTCACTTGGGTACCTGGCCGACACCGCCACAGGCACGACAATAGTCCCTGCGATTGGGTGCCATTCCGGACCCGAGACAGACTGGGCACTCATTCACACTGCTCACCTTCTTCGTCGTCGCTGGCGAACAGGCCCTCCACATATGAAAGAATCTCGGAATGGTCTGGTCCATAGCAACAAAAACCGCCCGATCGTGTGATCACCCGTGACCGGGACGTTATCCCGGGCCGACCGATGAGTTTCCGTCGCGACGGCGGTCTACCTCTCAAGAACACCGCGAACCAAAGAGAGGAACACCGTTATGGGCACGGCAGTATCCGCGGACGGCACCAAGATCGCTTTTGAGCACGAGGGCACAGGTCCTGCCGTGATTCTGGTGGACGCGGCCGGCGGTTACCGCGATTTCAACTCGCTGCGCCCGCTTGCCGACCTGATCGCGGCGAAAGGCTTCACGACCTACACCTACGACCGCCGAGGCCGTGGCCTGAGTTCGGACACGCAGCCTTACGCAGTCGAACGGGAAATCGAAGATCTGGCCGCCGTGATCACCGCGGCAGGCGGACAAGCTTCGGTTTACGGCTGGTCCTCGGGTGCTTTACTCGTGATGCGAGCGGCGGCCGTTGGACTGCCGATCACCCGGCTCGCCGTGTTCGAGCCACCACATGGCGGCTCGGATGAGCACGACGACGAAGTCCGAGTTCAGCTCGAAACCCTTGTCGAGCAAGGGAAAAGGGGCGCGGCGGTTGATCTTTTCCACCAGGTGATCGGTGTGCCGGAAGAGATCATGGCCCAGATGGACCCGATCAAGCCGATGCTGGAGAAGATCGCGCACACCTACCCGTACGACTGGACGATCGCCGGAACCACAACCGACAAACACATCGCCGCGGTCCCGGTGCCGACGTTGGTGCTCGACAGCACGGCCACAGGCAAGGAAATGAACGAAGGCGTGGAAGCCGTGGCCCGGTTGATCCCGCAAGCGACCCACAAACGCCTGGACGGCGAGTGGCATGGCCTCCCAGACGAGGTGCTCGCCGCCGAGCTGGCCTCCTTCTACAAGACCTCGTGAGTGGTTAGCAGGGTTAGAACACGGCTAACCACTCACGAGGTTTTCAGTTCACCTCAAAGCGGTAACCCATCCCTGGTTCGGTCAACAGGTGCTTCGGCTGGGACGGCTGCGGCTCGAGCTTGCGCCGCAGCTGAGCCAGGTACACCCGCAGGTAGTGGGTCTCCGCCGCATAGGCGGGTCCCCACACCTCCTGCAACAGCTGCTTCTGCGCGACCAACCGGCCCTTGTTGCGGACCAGGACTTCGAGCACGCCCCACTCCGTCGGGGTCAGGTGCACCTCGGCGCCTTGCTTGAGCACCTTCTTCGCGGCGAGGTCCACGATGAACGAGCCCGTGTCCACCACAGCCTGTTCGTCGCCGGGACCGGCCACTGTGGAGCGCCGGACGGCCGCCCGCAACCGCGCCAGAAGTTCGTCCATGCCAAAGGGTTTCGTCACGTAGTCGTCCGCGCCCGCGTCCAGCGCCTCGACCTTGTCGCCGGAGTCGGTCCTTGCCGACAGCACGATGATCGGCACGGTCGTCCAGCCACGCAGCCCGGCGATCACCTCGGTGCCGTCGATGTCCGGCAGGCCGAGGTCGAGCACCACGACGTCCGGTTTGCCCTCGGCCGCCGCGCGCAGCGCCGCCGCGCCGTCGTGCGCGGTGATCACCTGGTACCCGCGCGCCGACAGGTTGATCCGCAGCGCGCGGACGATCTGCGGCTCGTCGTCGACCACCAGTACCTTCGTCATGCCTTGGCCTCCGGAAGTGAGATCACGACGGTCAGCCCGCCGCCAGGCGTGTCCTCGGCTCTGATCGTGCCACCCATCGCCTCGGTGAAGCCCTTCGCCACGGACAATCCCAGCCCGACACCGGTCCCCCGGTCGTTGAGCCGTTGGAACGGCTGGAAAACCGTCGGAGCCGTCCCTTTCGGCAGGCCAGGCCCGTGGTCCACCACCCATAGCTCGACGTGGTCACCGTAAGCACTGGCGCGCAACGCGACCGCTGGCTCGTCCGCGCTGACCTTGCCGTCGCCGTCCACATCGACGTTGCGGCGAGGCGTCAGCGTTCCGTGCCGCACGGCGTTGTCCACGACGTTTGCGATCACCCGTTCCAGCAGGCCAACGTCTGCGCGGACCAACGGCAGCCGGTCGTCCACGTCGACCGCGATCGTGGCACGTCCGTCCAAACCGGACAACGCACGCGCGACGACCTCGTAGTACCCCACTGCCTTGATACGCGGCTCGACTGCGCCGGTAGCCAGCCGAGATGAGTCAAGGAGGTTGTCCACGAGGCCAGCGAGCCGATCGGCGGACTCCTCCACAGTCTCCAGCAGCTCGGCCGTGTCTTGCTCGGACAGCGCCAGATCAGACGCGCGCAGGCTGCCAACCGCGGCCTTGATCGAGGTCAACGGCGTCCGCAAGTCGTGCCCAACGGCCGAAAGCAACGCGGTCCGCAGTTCCGTGGTTTCCGCGCGGCGCTGCGCCTGGTCCGCTTGAGCCGCCATTCGCTGCTGGCGCAACGCGAGCAACGCCTGCCCGGCAGCAGCCTCGAGAACCCGACGGTCGTGCGCAGGCAATGCCTTGCCACGCAACGCCAAATGCACGTCGTTCGTGACCGGAATGTCCACATCGGCCTCGTCGGGCTCGTCACACGGACTCTCGCCAACGCAGGCGACGCGGTTCCACTCGCCGTCGGTTTTCTCCAGCAGTGCCACCGAATGCAGGCCGAAGTTCTCCCTGACCTTGTCCAGCAACCGGTTCAGCGGCTCGTCATGCGTCAGCACGGTCCGCGAATACGACGCCAGCAACGCCGCCTCGGTACGTGCCCGCGCCGCCAGCTCGGCTCGACGAGCCGCACGGTCGACCACGACCGCGACCATGATCGCGACAACGACCATCGCCACGAGAGTCACGACGTTCTGCTGGGCGTTCACGGTCAGCGTGAAGAACGGCTCGGTGAAGAAGAAATTCAGCAACGCGGCGCTGAGAATCGAGGCGAACAAAGCGGGTCCGAGACCACCGACCAACGCGACCACGATCGTCGCGAGGAAGTAGTCGATCACGTTCGTCGACAGGATCAGGTCATCCCGCAGCCAAACCCCGACCAGCGTGGCCAATGCGGGCAACACCACCGACAACGACCAGCCAATGATCCGGCGGCGCCGGGAAATCGGGCTGCGGGCCAGCTTCGCACGCAACCGCCCGCCGGATTCCTCGTGCGTGACCATGTGCACGTCGATCGGCCCTGACCGCTGCACCACAGCGGCGCCGATGCCTTCGTCGAACACCCTTTGCAGCCGCGACCTGCGCGAAGTGCCCACCACGAGCTGCGTCGCGTTGACACCACGGGCGAAGTCGAGCATCGCCGTCGGCACGTCGTCGCCGACGACCGTGTGGAAGGTCGCGCCGACGTCCTCGGTCAGCTTGCGGAGCTTGCCGAACGCGCCAGGGCTGACCCCGGCGAGGCCGTCGCCACGCAGGATGTGCAGAACCATCAGCTCGGCGCCCGCTCTGGCCGCGATCCGGCTGCCGCGCCGGATCAACGTCTCACTCTCCTTGCCCCCCGTGATCGCCACGACCACCCGCTCCCTGGCCTCCCAGGTGTCGGTGATCGCCTTTTCCGCCCGGTACCGCCGTAGCGCCACATCCACCTGGTCCGCCACCCACAGCAAAGCAAGCTCGCGCAACGCGGTCAGGTTGCCGGGCCGGAAGTAGTTGGCCAGCGCGGCGTCGATCTTGTGTGCCGGGTAGACGTTGCCGTGCGCGAGCCTTCTGCGCAGCGCCTCCGGTGTGATGTCGATCAGTTCGATCTGTTCGGCACGGCGGACAACCCCGTCCGGCACGGTCTCCTGCTGGCGGGCGCCGGTGATCCGTTCGACGACGTCGTTGAGGCTTTCCAGGTGTTGCACGTTCACCGTGGACAGCACGTCGATCCCGGCTTCCAGCAGCTCCTCGACGTCCTGCCAGCGCTTGGCGTTGCGGCAGCCGGGGACGTTGGTGTGCGCGAGCTCGTCGACGACCGCGACTTCCGGCTTGCGGGCAAGCACGGCGTCGATGTCCAGCTCGTCGAACTGCTTGCCCCGGTGCTCGATGTGCTTGCGTGGCATCACTTCGAGATCGGTGAGCAGTTCGGCAGTCTTGCTCCGCCCATGCGTCTCCACCAGGCCGACGACCACGTCGGTGCCGCGCTCCCGGCGCCGGTGGGCCTCGCCGAGCATGGCGAAGGTCTTACCGACACCGGGAGCAGCGCCTAGATAGATCCGCAGCTCGCCGCGACGACGCTTGTAGTCCACGTCGCCAGTGTGCGCTCTCGGGCCGCTCACCCGCGCTTCATAGCCGCAACGGCCAGGTTGAGCTTGAGCACATTCACGCCGGGATCACCGATGCCCTGCGTGGTGTTCTCGCTGATCAGCGCCTGCACCTGGCCAAGAGACTGGCCGTTTTCCCTGGCCACGCGTGCCGCCTGCAGTTGGGCGTACGCCGGGCTGATCTGCGGGTCGAGACCGGACCCCGACGCGGTCACGGCGTCCGCCGGAACCTGCGAGGGGTCCACGCCTTCGCGCTTGGCGATGGCGTCTTTGCGTTCCTGCACGACCTTGATGTAGTCCTCGTTGGCCGCGCCCTTGTTCGAGCCGAGTGAACTGCTCGGATCGGCTGGGCCAAGTGGGTCCTTGGCCAGGGCGGAGGGCCTCGTGTGGAAGTACGGGTCGTGGTTGGGGTCCTGGGCCACCGGGTCGATCCCGATCAGCTCGGAGCCGACGTTCTGGCCGTTCTGGCTGATGATCGATCCCTCGGCGTTCGACTCGAGCCCGGGAATCCGGGACACGGCCCAGACCGCGAGCGGGTAGAGGATGCCGAGAATGACCGTCAGGACGATCAGGATCCTGAGCCCGGCCCATGCTTGCTTCACCATCGTCGTCACATTCCCGGGATGAGTCGGACCAGCAGGTCGATCAGCCAGATGCCGATGAACGGCGTGACGATCCCGCCGAGGCCGTAGACCAGCAGGTTTCGCCGGAGCAGCGACCGCGCGCTGGACGGCCGGTACCGCACGCCGCGCAGGGCGAGCGGGATCAAGGCCACGATGATCAGCGCGTTGAAGATCACCGCGGACAGGATCGCCGAGTTCGGTGAGTGCAGCCGCATGATGTTCAGCTCGCCGAGTTGTGGGTAGATCCCGGCGAACATGGCAGGCAGGATCGCGAAGTATTTCGCCAGGTCGTTGGCGATGGAGAACGTGGTCAGCGCGCCCCGGGTGATCAGCAGCTGCTTGCCGATCTCGACGATCTCGATCAGCTTGGTGGGGTTGGAGTCCAGGTCGACCATGTTGCCGGCCTCTTTGGCGGCCATGGTGCCGGTGTTCATCGCCACGCCGACGTCGGCCTGTGCCAGGGCCGGGGCGTCGTTGGTGCCGTCGCCGGTCATCGCGACCAGCCGGCCGCCCTCCTGTTCCTTGCGGATCAGGGCCATCTTGTCTTCCGGCTTGGCCTCGGCGAGGTAGTCGTCCACCCCGGCCTCGTCGGCGATCGCCTTGGCGGTCAACGGGTTGTCGCCGGTGATCATGACCGTCTTGATGCCCATGGTGCGCAGCTCGTCGAACCGTTCCCGCATTCCGGGTTTGACCACGTCCGACAGCCGGATCACGCCACGGACCGTGTTGCCATCGGCTACCACCAGCGGCGTACCGCCCTCGGCGCTGATCTTGTCCACAATGGTGTGGACCTCGTCCGGGACCACGCCACCTTGCTCGCTGACCCAGGCCTGCACCGCACTGGCCGCGCCCTTGCGCACGATCCGGCCGTGCAGGTCGATCCCGGACATCCGGGTCTGCGCGGTGAACGGAACGAACTCCCCCGCCTTCTCCGCGCCAGTGGACTCCACCGCCAGCCCGTACTCCCGAGCGCAGAGATCCACGATGCTGCGGCCTTCCGGCGTCCCGTCCGCGAGGCTGGACAGCCGGGCCACGACGGCCACATCTTCCACTGTGGAGGTTCCGACCGGGATCAGCTCGGTCGCCTGGCGGTTTCCGTACGTGATCGTGCCGGTCTTGTCCAGCAACAGCGTGCTGACGTCACCCGCGGCCTCAACCGCCCGACCCGAGGTCGCCAGCACGTTGCGCTGCACCAACCGGTCCATGCCCGCGATGCCGATCGCCGAGAGCAGCGCGCCGATCGTGGTCGGGATCAGGCACACCAGCAAGGCAGTGAGGACGATGACCGATTGCAGGCTGCCCGCGAACCCGGCCATCGGCTGCAGGGCCACGACCGCGAGCAGGAAGATGATCGTGAGCGTCGACAGCAGGATGGTCAGCGCGATCTCGTTCGGCGTCTTCTGCCGTTCGGCGCCTTCGACGAGGGCGATCATTCGGTCCACAAAGGACTCGCCTGGCTTTGTGGAGATCTTCACGACGATCCGGTCGGACAGAACCGTGGTGCCACCCGTGACGGCGGAACGGTCACCACCCGATTCCCGGATGACCGGCGCGGACTCACCCGTGATCGCGGATTCGTCCACGGTCGCGATGCCCTCGATGACGTCGCCGTCACCCGGGATCACTTCCCCTGCCTCGACGACGACCAAGTCGCCGATCTTCAGTTCGGTGCCAGGAACCCTTTCCTCGACATTGTCGGCGATGAGCCTGCGCGCGACAGTGTCCTTTTTGGTCCGTCGCAGGGTTTCGGCCTGCGCCTTGCCCCGGCCTTCGGCAACGGCCTCGGCAAGGTTGGCGAACAGGACCGTGAACCACAGCCAGATGGCCGTGCCGATGGTGAACACGCCAGGGTCGCCGATCGCGAACACCGTGGCGAGCAAGGAACCCACCCACACCACGAACATGACCGGGTTACGGGCCTGGTGACGCGGGTTGAGCTTGCGCAACGCGTCCGGGAGGCTCTCGACGAGCTGCTTGGGATTGAAGATCCCGGCACCCACCCGGCCCGCGTTCTCCACGTGATGCCGGGTCTCCTCCTTCGGGGTGCGCGTCATGGTCGTGCTCATATCAATGCCTCTGCGATTGGGCCCAACGCCAGGGCCGGGATGAACGTGAGCGCCGCGACGAGAATGACCGTGCCGACGAGCATGGTCGCGAACAGCGGGCTGGTGGTGGGCAACGTGCCCGCGGTCTCCGGCACTTTGCGTTGCGCCGCAAGCGAACCCGCCAGGCACAGCACAGCGACGATCGGAATGAACCGGCCAAGCGCCATGCACACGCCGAGCGTGGACTGGAACCAGTCGCTGGTCACGGTGATGCCCGCGAACGCACTGCCGTTGTTGTTGCTCGCCGATGTGTAGGCGTAGAGGACTTCGGAGAACCCGTGTGCCCCAGGGTTGTTCAACGCGCCCGAGGTGCCCGGGATCAGCAGGGCCGCGCCCGTACCGAGAAGGACGCACGTGGGCATGGCGAGAATCGCGATGGCCGCGCACGTGACCTCACGCTTGCCGAGCTTCTTACCCAGGTATTCAGGGGTTCGGCCGACCATCAGCCCAGCGAGGAACATCGCGATGATCGCCACAACCAAGATGCTGTAGAGGCCGGTGCCGACACCGCCCGGGCTGAGCTCGCCGAACATCATGTTGAGCAACGTCCCGCCGCCGCCGAGGCCGCTGAAGCTGTCGTGCATCGCGTTGACCGCGCCGGTCGATGTCGACGTGGTGGCGTTGGCGAACAGCGCGGAACCTGGGATGCCGAAGCGGACTTCCTTGCCTTCCATGCCACTGCCCGCGAGCAGCGCCAACGGGCCGTTCGGGTGCGCTTCGGCCCACCAGATGACCGTGAGCATTCCGCCCCAGAGCACGCCCATCACGGACAGCAGGACCGCGCCTTGGCGCTTGTTGCCGACCATGACACCGAAGGTCCGGGTGAGACAGACCGGGATCACCATGATCAGGAAGATCTCGATCAGGTTCGTCCACGAGCTCGGGTTCTCGAACGGGTGCGCGGAGTTGGTGTTGAAGATGCCGCCGCCGTTCGTCCCGAGTTCCTTGATGGCTTCCTGGGAAGCGGCCGGAGCAAGAGCGATCGTGCTCGATGAGCCATCCACATTGGTCACCGCGATCCCAGACTTCAGGCTCTGCACGACACCAAGGGCAATGAGTGCGATCGCGAAGACGAAGGAGATCGGCAGCAGAATCCGGACCGTGCCGCGCGTCAGGTCAACCCAGAAGTTGCCGAGCCGATCCGTCTTGGCCCGGATGAACCCGCGCACCAACGCGATCGCCACCACAAGCCCCACCGCCGCCGACACGAAGTTCTGCACAGTCAGGCCGAGCATCTGAACCGCGTGGCCCATGGTGGTCTCGGGTACGTAGGACTGCCAGTTCGTGTTGGCGACAAAGCTGATCGCCGTGTTGAACGCGACACCAGGGTCGACCGTGCGACCGAAGTTGAAGGGCAGCAACGGTTGCAGCCGCTGGATCAAGTACAGCAGGACAACCGAGACGAACGAGAACGCCAGCACACCGGACGCGTAAGTCTTCCAGTGCTGTTCCGACCGTGGCTCCACCCGCGCGACCCGGTAGATCGCCCGCTCGATTTTGAGGTCCTTCTCGCTGGTGAACACGCGGGCCATGTAGTCGCCCAGCGGCTTGTACACCAGCGCCAAGGCCAGCAGAAGAAGGCCGACCTGCGCTAGGCCGGCCCATGTCGACGACATCAGAACTTCTCCGGTCGAATCAGCGCGACGAACAGATAGACGAGGAGGGCGAGAGCCAGCACGGCTGCGACGATGTTGGCGAGATCCCCAGTCCCGCTCACAACCGCTCCAGCCCACGCAAGACCAGTGCCAGCACGGCGAAAACGCCGATCAGCAGCACCGCATAGGCCAAGTCGGCCATGTGCGCTCCCATCTCAAGCGACTCGGGACACCCCGATGGTGACCCGGCTGGGATGAGCGTGCATCGGCGAACCGCCCGATCAGGGATCACCTGATGGGGTCTTTATGCGGGTGACCACCGCATTTACGCGATCCTGAGGTCTCCGGTCACGCACAGTCCGCCGACTAGGCCATTCGAGGGGCGCAGCGGTCAGTGGCGCATAACACAGAGCAAACCCCGGTAGAGAGGTCGCGAAGCCGAAAGAAAGAGGAAAGAAAGACGTTTTTGTCGAATGATTGAGGGCGGCTTACCGCGGCACCGTCAGGCCGTACATTGCCGTGGAGAGCAACTTGCTCATCAGCTCCGACGATCCACCTGGTTGCTGAGCCACCCACGCCAGACCCAGCGCAAGCGCGATCACCTCGTAAACCGTGAGGTCGCCACGAATCCGGCCGGTTTCCTGCGCCCCTTGCAGCAATTTCCCGCCTGATGCCCGCATCGCGGCACATGACGCGTGCAGCGATGAGTCCTCATCGGACAGTGCGGCCATGATGGATTCCGGCAGCCCCTGATACGTCCGTGCCCCGGTCGCCAACTCGTCCAGCCAGGTCAGCAGCGCCGCATCTGGCTCCGACGACTCAAGCAAGCGCTCGGCCCGTTCTCGCAGGACTTCGAAGCCACTGTCCAATATGGCCTCCAGCAAGGCCTCCCTTGTTGGGAAATGCCGGTACAGCGTGCCGATGCCAACCCCGGCTCGACGTGCGATGTCACGCAGCGAAGCCTCCGTTCCATGTTCTGCCACAGCCTCCCGGGCCGCGGCCAGCAGCAGTTCACGGTTGCGTTGCGCGTCAGCCCGTTCAGGCATGTCACACCTTCCGAAGTTGACAAGCGGAGCACTGCTCCGGAACTATCGGAGCAGTGCTCCGCTTACTGTATCAAGGGGGAAGGTGTGACGATCCTGGTTACCGGCGCGACCGGGCGGCAAGGCGGCGCGACCGCCCGTCGCCTGCTCGCCGAAGGCAAGAACGTACACGCGCTGGTTCGCGACCGCGACAGCAAAGCTGCCCTTGACCTGGCCAAAGCGGGCGCCGAGCTAGCAGTCGGCGATATGGACGATCGCGGCAGCCTCGACGCGGCCATCGAGGGCGCGAGTGGGGTGTTCAGCATTCAGCCCGCGCCCGGCGACCCAACCAAAGAACTCCAGCGGGGCATCAACGTCGCCGACGCCGCACGAGCCGCAAAAGTTGATCACCTGGTCTACGCGTCGGTGGCCAGCGCTGATCTGGCGACCGGCGTGCCGCACTGGGAAAGCAAATGGCAGATCGAGCAACACATCCGGCGCATCGGCATACCCGCGACCATCCTGCGCCCGGTGGCGTTCATGGACACGTTCGCCAGCCTCGATTTTCCCTGGCCGGACGATCAATTGATCCAACTGGTCGCGGTGGACGACATCGGTGCGCTGGCCACAGCGGCTTTCGACGGGCAGTTCATCGGCGAGGTGATCGAACTGGCCGGTGACGAGTTGACGCCCAGCCAGATCAAGACGGCGATGGACGGCCAGAAACGACCAGAAGTGCTCACACAGCAACGCTTTGCCGGATGGAACGCGGACATCCCCGTCCTACGAAAAAGATTCCCATGGCTCAAGGACTTCAAAACATGGCTGGAGGCGTGATGCGCTCAGTTGTTGTCACCGGTGTCGGCACGGTCGAGGTACGGGACGTGCCCGAACCGCACGCCCAAGCGGGCGAGATCCGGATCAAGGTCGCCGGGGCCGGTCCCAACTACGCCGACCTGCGCATCATCGGCGGCGGGAACATCGGCAACGGGATCGGCCTCGAACTGGCCGGAATCGTCGACGAGATCGGCCCCGGAGTCGAGAACGCGCAACTGGGCACAGCGGTCGCGACCATCCACATCCCTTGGGGCAAGCCAGGATCAGCTTCCGAATACGTGGTCGTCCCCGCCACCCACGCCGCGAAGATCCCAGACGGCCTTGACATCCTGGACGCCGCCACAGTGACCCTGAATTCCCTGACCGCGGCGCAGCTTCTCGCCGGAGCCAGCACAGGAAGCCTGCTGGTGACCGGCGCAGCCGGAGGAGTAGGTGGCTACGGCGTCGCCCTCGCCGCCCGCGCAGGCTGGGAAGTCACAGCCCTGGCCCGCGCCACAGACACGGAGTTCCTACGAAGGGCCGGGGCCGCCCGCGTGATCACAGCCCTAGAGGACGGCTTCGACGCGGTGCTCGACACCGCGCTACTCAACGAGGCAGCCGTCAAGGCCGTCCGCGACGGCGGCACCTATCTGGGCGTCTACCCAGGCGCGGAGCCGCCGTCGGAACGCGGGATCGTCGTGACGTCCACAATGGTCGAACCCGATGGCGTAGCCGCACAGGAAATGCTTGCCCTGACGGCGAAAGGCGTCCTTGAGGCACGGCGCGCCGGAACCGTGCCATTCGAGGAAACAAAGGTGGCGTACGAGGCGCTCGTTATGGGCGGACAACGTGGCCGATGGGTCCTTACTGCCTGATTGTCCAGAACGTCACGCTTGCATAACACACTTGTATTAGCTCACTATCTAGTTGTACGGAACGTACCCAGGAGGTGACAAATACGATGTGTGGGATTACCGGTTGGGTCTCCTATCGACGCAACCTCACGCATGAGCAGGCGATTGTCGACGCGATGACGCAGACCATGTCCTGTCGCGGTCCGGATGCGGCAGGGACGTGGTCTGAGCCGAATGTCGCCCTCGGTCACCGCCGTCTCGCTGTCATCGATCTGCCCGGTGGCGCGCAGCCGATGCGCGTCTCCACCCCCGACGGCGATGTGGTGATGGTCTACAGCGGTGAGGCGTACAACTTCACCGAACTCCGCAACGAGCTCAATGACCAGGAGTTCTTCTCCGACAGCGACACCGAGGTCGTCCTGCGCGGCTACCTGCGGTGGGGTCCCGCGGTCGCCGATCGGCTGAACGGGATGTACGCGTTCGCGATCTGGGACGGGCGCACGCAGGAACTCGTGATGATCCGCGATCGGATGGGCATCAAGCCGTTCTACTTCTACCCCACCCCCGACGGCGTGCTGTTCGGCTCCGAGCCCAAGGCGATCTTCGCGAACCCGCTGGCCAAGCGCGTGATCGACGTCGACGGGTTCCGCGAGCTGTTCGGCTTCATCAAGACGCCAGGCCACGCGACCTGGCAGGGCATGCGGGAAGTCGAGCCAGGCACGATCGTCACCGTTTCCAAGGACGGCATCAAGACCCGCACGTACTGGCGGCTGGAAGCCAAGCCGCACCGGGATTCCGTTGAGGACACCGTGCTGCACGTGCGGGAACTGCTCGACGACATCGTGCGCAGGCAGCTGGTCGCGGACGTGCCGCGCTGCGTGCTGCTGTCCGGCGGGCTGGACTCCAGCGCGATCACCACGATCGCGGCCAACCAGCTCGACGAGCCAGTGCGGTCCTTCTCGGTCGATTTCGTCGGCCAGACCGAGAACTTCCAGCCAGACGAGCTACGCGCCACGCCCGACACGCCATACGTGCACGACGTCGCCGACTACGTGCACACCGACCACACCGACATCGTGCTCAACCACAGCGAGCTGTCCGACCCCGAACTGCGCCGCAAGGTCATCACCGCGCGGGACATCCCGGTCGGCCTCGGCGACATGGACGCGTCACTTTACTTGCTGTTCAAGGCAATCCGCGGGAAGTCGACAGTCGCGTTGTCCGGGGAGTCGGCTGACGAGATCTTCGGTGGGTATCGGCAGTTCCACGACCCGGTGATCCAGCAGACCGACTTCTTCCCCTGGTTGATGCTGGCCCGCACCATGCACCACGAGTCGTCCCTTACCCCGGAGCTGGAGAAAGCTCTCGACCTGCGGACGTTCCTGACCGACTCCTACTCCTCGGCAGTGGCCGAAGTGGACAGGGTCGACGGCGAGGACGAGTTCACCCACCGGATGCGGGTGATGTCGTACCTGCACCTGACCAGGTTCGTCCGGATCCTGTTGGACCGCAAGGACCGCATGTCCATGGCCGTCGGGCTTGAGGTGCGCGTGCCGTTCTGCGACCACCGGCTGGTCGAGTACGTCTACAACGCGCCATGGTCGATGAAGACCTACGACGGCAGGGAGAAGAGCCTACTGCGCGGCGCGGCCAAGGACGTCCTGCCACAGTCCGTTGTGGAACGGGTGAAGAGCCCGTATCCGTCCACACAGGACCCGTTGTACCTGGCGGACATCGAACGGCAGGCCAACGCGCTGCCCGCCGATCACCCGGTGTTCTCGTTGATAGACCGCAAAGCCCTGCCCGGCGGGCATCGCTACACATTGGAGCGGACGTTGTCCTTGGCGACCTGGCTGGACATATATCAGCCCGAAGTGGTGTTCTAACTTGTGTGAACAACGTGACCACCGACCAACAGGCCTTCGCCATGGTGGTCGCGCTGCACAGGTTGATGAGGTCGCTGCGGCGCGTAGTGCGTAACGAGGCGCTGCAACCCACGCAGATCATCGTGCTGACGCAACTGGTCGGCAACGGGCCGATGCGCGTCGGCGAACTCGCGGCCGGAGTGCCGTGCTCGCAGCCGACCGCCACAGTGGCTGTCGCCAGCCTCGAATCCGCCGGTTACGTCCGCCGGGAACATGACCCCGCGGACGGCCGGGCGATTCGTGTGGTGATCACCGACAAAGGCCGGGAGCTCCTGCTGTCCTTGGCGCACGGCGAAGCGCGCGAGCTCGCCGACCGCATCAACCAACTCGACCCAGCCGATCAGGCCCAACTCGCCAACACCATCCCCCTGCTGAACAAACTCGCAGCTCAGCCCTCGTGAGTGGTTAGCAGGGTTAGAACACGCATAACCACTCACGAGGGTTTTGGCTGGCAGCGGGGGCAGGAGAACGACGACCGGTTCATGAACGACTCACGCTTGATCGGCCGGCCGCATCGGTTGCACGGCTTGCCTTCCTGGCCGTAGACGTTCAGCGATCGGTCGAAGTACCCGGACTGGCCGTTGACGTTGACGTACAACGCGTCGAACGAGGTCCCGCCGACGGCCAGTGCCTCGTTCATCACCTCGGCCGCGGCGTCCAACAGCGCGGCGGCTTTGGGCGCGCTCATCCGGTCTGTTGGTTTGGCCCAGTGCACCTTGACCCGCCACAGGGCTTCGTCGGCGTAGATGTTGCCGATGCCCGACACCAGGGTCTGGTCAAGCAGGGCTCGTTTGACGTCGGTGTGCTTGCGGCGCATGGCTTTGACGACCGCGGACTGGTCGAACGCCGGGTCCATCGGGTCACGGGCGATGTGCGCGACCGGTTCCGGCAGCCGGTCACCGTCCACTTCGACCACTTCGGACAGCGCGAGGCCGCCGAAGGTGCGCTGGTCGACGAACCGCAGCTCCGGGCCGTCGTCGTCGAAGCTCAACCGGACCCGCAAGTGCTTCTCGTCGGGGGAACCGACCGGGCGGACGAGCATCTGCCCGCTCATCCCCAGGTGCGCGATCATCGCGTCACCACCGGACAGCTCGACCCACAGATATTTGCCGCGCCGCCGGGCGGCATCGATGCGCTGCCCGGCCAAGCGTGACTCGAAATCGCGCGCACCAGGAACATGCCTGCGGATGGCGCGCGGGTGCAGCACCTCTGCTTTCGCGATCACCCGGTTCGCGGCGTGGTCCGCCAGACCTCGGCGGACGACTTCGACCTCGGGGAGTTCAGGCACCGGTGCCGTTCTCGGTCTGCGGCAGGTGGATCTCGGAAAGCTCGCGGTACGCCGCCTCGGCGGCCTTCTGCTCAGCTTCCTTCTTCGTCCGCCCGTCACCGCTGCCGTAGCTCTGACCAGCGACAACAACCGTCGCCTTGAACTCCTTGCGGTGATCCGGCCCTTCCTCCTCGACCCGGTACTCCGGTACGCCGAGACCAGCCGACGCACACAGCTCCTGCAGGCTCGTCTTCCAGTCGAGACCCGCACCGCGCCGGGGCGCCTCGTCGAGCAGTTGGTCGAACAGCTTGTGCACGACCTTGCGCGCGACGTCGATGCCTTCCTGCAGGTAGACCGCGCCGATCACCGCTTCGAGCGTGTCGGCGAGGATGCTGGCCTTGTCCCGGCCGCCGGTGAGCTCCTCACCACGGCCGAGCAACAGGTGCGCACCAAGACCTCCCGCGCCGAGACCGCGGGCCACCCGCGCGAGCGCGTGCATGTTCACCACGCTCGCCCGCAACCGGGCCAGCTGGCCCTCCGGCAACTCGCTGTGTGTCCGGTACAGGTGATCGGTGATCACCATGCCCAGTACCGAGTCGCCGAGGAACTCCAGCCGCTCGTTGGGTGGCAGGCCGCCGTTCTCGTACGCGTACGAGCGATGGGTCAGGGCGAGCTGCAACAAATCGGAGTCCAACTGGACGCCGAGCGCGTCCATCAGCGAAGTGGGATCTCCTGCGCCGTTCCGGCCGCCCCTACCTCCCATTGCCCTCTGTGCCTCCGCCTTTTCGATCAAGCAGGCTGCGTGACCTGGCGGCCGTTGTACTGGCCGCAGTTCGGGCAGGCGACGTGCTGGGGCTTGGGCTGACGGCAAGCGCGGTTGCTGCACGGCTCAAGTGGAATCGCAGTGGTCTTCCACTGTGCGCGGCGCGAGCGCGTGTTCGAGCGCGACATCTTCCGCTTGGGAACGGCCACGGCTACTTCTCCTCAGGTCGGTCACTGGAATCCCCGAGCCGGTCTTGCAACGCGGCCCAGCGGGGATCGATTTTCTCATGCCCGTGGCCGGGGCCGAGATCGGCCCACTTGCCGCCACAGCCGGGACACAATCCGGCGCAGTCGGGCGTACACAACGGGACCTGCGGCAGCGCGAGCACAACGGCGTCGCGTACCACGGGCTCCAGGTCGATCCGGTCGTCGACGAGGCGCGGGACCTCGTCTTCGTCCGTGGTCTCCTCGGTGGCGCTGTGCGGGTACGCGAACAGCTCCGTCAGCTCCACCTCGACATGATCCGACAGCGGGTCGAGGCACCGAGCGCACGAACCCTCGACGGGCGCGGACGCGGTGCCGGAGACCAGCACACCCTCGACCACCGATTCGAGCAGCACGTCCACGTCGACAACGGCACCCGTCGGGACCGCGATGACGTCTTCGATGCCGAGCGGCGACTCGAGAGTCACTTCCCGGCGGACGGCACGGCTGCTGCCCGGGCGGCGGCCGAGCTCACGGGTGTCGATCACCCACGGGCTTGCGGCGGCGTTCCGGGTGGTGGCCTGCCGGTTTTCGGACATGTCAGAACTCGAGAAGGTAGTTGGTCGGGAAAGGTCAACCCGACAAGCGTACGTGACCGGGCTGTCGGGCGCGAAATCGGGGCATTGTCAACTGTCGTAGTCAAACGGCGCGGCGCCGTTCGTCTGCCCGAGCACCGGCTGGACGTGCGGATTCGGTGTGTGAATACCCGTCGCCTGGGTCGCGCGCAAATGCGTGCGGCCTTTGCCGACGGTCCGCAGCGTGTGCGCGAGCAGGTCCTCGAACTCGGCCAGCTTTCCGTCCACATAGGCGTCACACTCGGCGCGCTGCCGGTCGGCCTCGGCGGCGGTGGCCTCGAGGATCCGGTTCGACTCGACGTGCGACGCCGCGACGACCTCGGTCTGCGACACCAGCCGGGCCTGCTCGTGCCTGCCGTCCTCGACCGAGTGTTCGTAGGACTCACGGCCTGCCTGCAGCATCCGCTCGGCCTCGGCGTGCGCGCGGCCGACGAGCTCTTCGTACTCGGCGTGGCCCTTTTCGATCTCCTGGTCGGCGCGCTGCTCGGCGTCGCTGATCATTCGGTCGGCGCGTGCTTGCGCTTCGGCCAGGATGCGCTCGGCCTCGGCCTGCGCGTTGGCCAGCGTGCTTTCGGCGTCCGAGGTGGCCTTGCTGACCTTGGTCGCGGCCTCGTGCTCGGCCTTGCCGACGATTTCGTCCCGCTTGTCGAGCACGTCCTGCGCGTCGTCGAGCTCGCCGGGAATGGCGTCCCTGATCTCGTCGAGCAGTTCGAGGGAGTCGCCTCGCGGCACGATGCAGTTGGAGGTCATCGGGACGCCCCTGGCCTCCTCGATGATCGTGACGAGCTCGTCGAGAGCCTCGAACACCCGGTACACCCTGTTGTCTCCCTCGTAAGACGCGTTTTTTACTCCACCCCAGTCTGCCGGTTTCCCGGCGAGCTGGGGTGGAGGACGCAGGGGTGTGTCAGGCGCGGATGTCGACCAGACGGAAGCTGGCGTAGTGATCGGCGGTGTAGAAGTACTCACCGGCGGAGCCAGTGACGATCCGCCGCGCACCGCGGGTGGAGCTGCCAGGGGTCCTGACGGTGTACTCGCGGTAATAGCCGGTCGAGCAGAGCGGAAGCAGCCGTTCCCGGTTCTGGAAAACGGTGCCGTCCTGCGGGAACGGGTACGGCCCGCCCCGCTGGATGAGCCGGACGGTGTCGGTGGCCTGGGGAGGCAGGGCGGAGAGGTTGACCCGGGTGAACCCGGAGGTGTCGCCGCACGCGGCCTGGATGGCCGCCTGGCTCGCACCCGCAGGGGCGGCGACCCCGACGAGACCGATCACGAGCGCGAACAGGACCTTCACTACACGTAATGTGATGTTGGTCATTCACGAAACGTAACCCGGTCGAGTGACACCCGGATGAATCATGAACGGCATGCCCATGGAAATCAGGCGAGCTGAGGCAGCGGACGTACCCGCGATCGTGGCGATGATCGCCAACGACCAATTGGGGGCATCGAGAGAAAGCCCAGGCGATCCGCGGTACCTGGCGGCATTCGACGAAATCTCGGCCGATCCGAACCAATACCTGGCGGTGGTTGTCCTCGACGGTGTGGTGGCCGGAACTCTCCAGCTGACCTTCACCCCAGGGCTGTCCCGGCTAGGGATGAAGCGAGCGACCATCGAAGCCGTCCGAGTGCACGCAGACCACAGGGGTTCCGGCCTTGGACAGCGTTTCATCGAATGGGCCATCTCGGAAGCCAGAGCGCGGGGCTGCGGGCTGGTGCAGCTGACCACGGACGCCAGCCGGGTGGACGCGCACAGGTTCTACGAGCGACTCGGGTTCGAACCAAGCCACGTGGGGATGAAACTCAAGCTCTAGTGCGCGGCATACCTACCACGCGCTTGCTGTGCTGTGCCCAACCCCCGGAGCGAAGCGACGGGTTACGGCGCGACAGCGCGTGTGTCCACCATTCCTTGTGGTGAGTTGAACCCGCGAGCGGCGCACGGCGGGTACCAGCGGGGCTGGAAGCGAGTCGAGCAGTGTGACTCACCGTGAAGGAATGGTGGACACACGCCGGCTCGCGGGCGAAGGAAGACGCCCTGAAATGCAGAGACCCAGTCTTTTCAGGCCTTACCTTGCTGACAGGCCTGTCTCCTGGCTTGCCTGGCATTCACGACCTGGCTGGGTTGGATGAACTACCGCGTGTCCGCCCCACCGGCACGGCGAGTCAAACTGCTCGACTCGCCTTCGCTGTGGCTCGCTTGCCGCCGTGCGCCGCTCGCGCGTTCAACACACCATGCCGGAGCGGCAGACACGCGCGGGCACCCGGTCACCGACTTCCAGCTAGTTCGCTCCGCTCACAGCTATACGTCGCTTGCTACCCGGGCGCTGCGGGCACCCGTCACTGACTCCCCGCCAGCTCGCTGCGCCCACGGCGATACGTCATTGTGCTACCGAGTGCATGCCGCACATTCAACGTTATTCCCCGGGTGCCCGCTGTACATTCAACCTTTTGATCAGGTGTTCATTCACCTGCGCCGGCAAAAGATGGGCTACGTCGCCGCCGTATTTCGCTACTTCCTTCACCAGCGAACTGGACAGGAAGCTGTACGCGGGGCTGGTTGGCATGAACAGCGTGTCGACACCGGACAGCTGCTGGTTCATCTGCGCCATCTGCAGCTCGTAGTCGAAGTCGCTGACCGCGCGCATTCCTTTCACGATCGCTTTGATCCCGTACTTCTCGCAGTACTGGACCAGTAAACCGTGCCAGGAGTCGACCCTTACGTTCGTGAGGTGACTCGTCACGTCGGAGAGCATCTCGGTGCGTTCGTCGACCGTGAACAACGTCTGCTTCGACTTGTTGATCATCACGGCGATCACGACCTCGTCGAAGACCTTGGCGGCCCGTTCGATGATGTCGAGGTGCCCGTTGGTGACAGGGTCATAGGAGCCTGGGTAGACCGCCCTCCGCATAGGCCGAAAGGTAGCAGCCGATCGGGCTCACCCACTGTTCCCGTGGCGCCGGTCACTCCTCCGGGTACTCGGCCCAATGCAGCACGGTGTCGCCGTACTTCTTCGTCCGCAACGACTCCAGCGGCGCGGGCCACGCAGGGGCAACCGCGCGCACGGACTGTTCGAGTACGACCAGCGCACCAGGCGCGGCCCAGCGGGAGAGGGCCGTCACCTCGGCGGCAACGTCCATGTCGTACGGCGGATCGGCCACGATCAGGTCGAACGGCGAGGCGTCGCCGGACAGGAAGGTCAGCACCTTCGCCTGCACGACCGAAGTCCCGGGCAGGCCGACCGCAGCGATATTGGCCTTGAGCACGTTGACCGCGGTGCGGTCCGATTCGACGAAGGTGACGCTCGAAGCCCCGCGTGACAACGCTTCAAGCCCCAGCGCGCCCGATCCCGCGTACAGGTCAAGAACCTTGAGGCTGGAGAGATCCAGCATCGACTCGACGGCGCTGAACAGCGCCTCACGCACCCGGTCTGACGTGGGACGGGTGCCCCGGGGTGGTACGGCCAACCGGCGGCCGCCAGCCGTACCTGCCACTATCCGAGTCACCGGGTGATGATCTCACCGGCCGTTGTGGCCGCCTCCGTTGACGTGCAGCACCTGCCCGGTGACATGGGCGGCGCCGGGTGAGGCGAGGTAGGACACGGCTTTCGCGACATCCTCAGGCAGCCCTGCGCGGCCCGACGGGATCTCGCCGATCAGGAAGTCCCTGCGTTCCTCGGTCAGCGTGTTGTTGAAGAACTCGGTCGACACGGTCATCCCCGGCGCCACCACGTTCGCGGTCGCCCGGCCGGCGAGTTTCTTGGCCAGCTCCACATTCCACGGCACGATCGCGGCCTTGGCCGGGCCGTACGAACCGCTGCCGCGGAAGCCCGCGATCGAGCTGATGCTGATGATCCGGCCGTTCTCGGCCAACCTCGGCAGTAAGGCCTCGGTGACCAGGACCGTGGAGATCACGTTGGACTCGTAGTCGGCCATCCAGAGCTTCTTCAGCGCGGCCAGGTCGCCCGGTTTGGCCGCGAGTCCCTGGCGTGCCATGTTCGCGCCCGCGTTGTTGACGAGGATGTCGATGGTCTGGGGCAGTTGGTCGAGTGCCGCTTGGACCGCTTCGGGGTCCGCCGCGTCGAACGCCACGTGTTTCGCACCGATCTCGGCCGCGCTCGCGGCGAGCACATCCGGCCGCCTGCCGGTGATCACCACCTCGACACCGTCGCTGACCAGCTGTGATGCGATGGCACGGCCGATTCCCGTGCCACCACCTGTGACGAGTGCAGTCAATGTCATAGGGGCATAATCTTGGGTCGGCCACGCAGTTGGTCAAGCTTTCACGTATGTGGAACGTGATCTGGACCAACATCCACTGGACAAGTGGTTTGTCAACCGCTGAGAGAGCGTAATGTGGCTCTTCCGTCCCAAAGGAGAACCGGGGGTCGTGGGTGTCGCAGGCCGCAGTCCGACAAGCTGAGATCGCGATCGAGCAGAAGCACGTAGACGTTGTCTACGCACGCCTTGCCGAGATGCGCGTCGAAGCTGCAGAGATGCGTGATCGCGGTGACCGGCTCGCGCACGGCGCCGGTACCGAAGCCGTGTTCGAGCAAGCGTCCATGCTCTACGAGCGAGACGTGATGGTCCGGCACGCCAACCGGATCCTGCAGACGCTCGACTCGGAGCACGAAGGCCTGGTGTTCGGCCGTCTCGACGACAACGGCGGCGAGACGCTGTACGTCGGCAGGCTCGGCATCCGAGACGCGGAGTTCGAGAACCTGGTGACCGACTGGCGCGCACCAGCGGCCGCGGCGTTCTACCAGGCAACGGCCGAGCAGCCGATGGGTGTTGTGCGCCGCAGGGTGATCCGCTCGACCGGCCAGCAAGTGATCGAGATCGACGACGACCTGCTGATGCCCGACGAGCAGCCGGACACCATGCAGGTGGTCGGCGAAGGCGCCCTGATGGCGTCGCTCAACCGCGCGCGTAGCGACCAGATGCGCGACATCGTGGCGACGATCCAGAAGGAGCAGGACGAGGCGATCCGCGCGCCATGGCGTGGCGTCACAGAGATCACCGGCGGCCCAGGGACGGGCAAGACCGCGGTCGCGCTGCACCGCGTGGCATACCTGCTTTACCGCGACCGCAAGCGGATGGGCAGCGCGGGCGTTCTCGTGCTCGGGCCGTCGGCCGCATTCACCTCGTACATCTCGCGTGTCCTGCCATCGATGGGTGAGGACAGCGTCGAACTGCGGTCGTTGGGCAACCTGCTGGACGGCATCGAAGCCACACGTATCGACCCCGCGCAGATCGCGGCGATCAAGGGCTCGCTGCGCATGCGGCGCGTGCTGAAGAAGGCGTTGCGCGACACGCCACCGGACGCGCCGACGGAGTTCCGCATCACGTACCGCGGCGAGGTCCTCAAACTCAACGAGCAAGAATTGGCGAAAGTCCGCCGCCAGGTGCACAGTCTCGGCCGTCTGCCCAACCGGTCCCGCGTGGACGCCGCCGAAGCGTTGCTGGAAGCGTTGTGGCACAAGGCAGAGTCGTACGAGGGCTACAACGTCAAGAAGAAGGATCTGCTGATCGACCTCGGCGAGCGGATCGACTTCCACCGTTTCGTAGTGGTCTTCTGGCCGGTACTCACAGCGATCGACGTCCTCCGTTCGCTCGGCGACCGCGCCCGCCTGGCTCGTGCGGCCGGGTCGACGTTGTCAGCGCGCGAAGTCGACCAACTGGCGGCCTCGTGGCGACATGACGACTGGTCGGTGGCTGACGTGGCGTTGCTCGATGAGCTACGGACGCTTATCGGCCCGCCGCCCAAGCGCCGTAACCGCCGTGTGTTGCTCGAGGAACAACCGGACCCGTCGGGCCGTCGCCGTCCCGAGAACTATGAGGATTACTCGCACATCGTGGTCGACGAGTCGCAGGACCTCTCGCCCATGCAATGGCGAATGATCGCGCGACGAGGGCAATACGCGAGCTGGACCCTGGTCGGCGACCCGGTGCAGAGCACGTGGCCGGACGTGGCGGAGGCGCAGCAGGCGCGGGATATCGCGCTGGGCAAGCGAACCACCCGCCGCCGCTTCACGTTGCGCACGAACTACCGGAACTCAGCGGAAATCTTCAACCTCGCCGCCCGCGTGGTCCGTGACGTCGCCTCTTCCGATGAACTCCCGCGTGCCGTCCGTGACACAGGGATCTCGCCTGTGGTCGAGACCGTGGTGCCGGGGTCCTTGCCTGGCGCGGTCCGTGATGCCACACGGGAACTGCTGGAGCAGGTCGACGGAACCGTTGGCGTGATCGCGTCGATGACGAGCATCGACAAGGTCCGGTCCTGGATGTCCGAAGTGGACGACGACAGGGTGAAGATCGTCGACGCGATCGAGGCGAAGGGCCTTGAGTACGACGCCGTCGTCCTGGTCGAGCCGACCGAGATGGTGACGGAGTCGATGACCGGGCCCCGAGCCCTCTACGTCGCCCTGACCCGCGCCACCCAACGCCTGACCGTCCTCACAACCGAAGAAACCTGGCCCGCCTAACCCACCCCACCTCCGCCGTGTCCACCATTCCGGAACACCGTGTCCACCGTTCCTTGCGACCGTGTCCACCGTTCCGGAACACCGTGTCCACCGTTCCGACACAGTGAAATGCACTTTCCGGCACCTCGATTCCGACGATGAGCTCTGTTGCATCGACGCTACGAGGCTCGTAGCGTCGATGCATGCTCTTCGCGGTACCTGACCTCGACGCCAAAGACCAGCAGGTCCTTGGCGAGATCGAGCGTTTCCGGGAAGAACTGCGCCACCAGGTCGCCGAGCCTCGACGGTGGGAAGGCCAGCTCCGACGCAGCCTGGTCGCCGGAGCGATCCAAGGGTCGAACTCGATCGAAGGCATCGTGGTGACCATTCAGGACGCTCAGGCATTGGTCGATGGCGAGGAAATGTCCGCATCGGTCGACGACGCCGACCGTGCCGCGGTCACCGGCTACTGCGAGGCCTTGACGTGGGTGCAGCAGTCCGCCCACATGAATGGCTTCGTGTTCCACGAAATGTTGTTGAGCGCCTTGCATTTCATGATGCTCAAGCACGACTTGTCCGCGTGGCCTGGCCGCTACCGACCGGGCGCCATCTACGTCTCTGGCGGCGATCCGCTGAACCCGGTCTACGCGGGTCCGCAACCGGAGCAGATCGCGCAACTGATGGCTGAGTTGATGGATTGGCTCAATACCGGGGATCTTGACGCGCCGGTATTGGTCCGAGCGGCGATCGCGCATCTCAACCTGGTGAGCATTCATCCTTGGCGAGACGGCAACGGTCGAATGTCCCGGTGTCTGCACAGGTTGGTCCTCGCCAGGGACAAGGTGCTCGCTCCCGAGTTCGCTTCGATCGAGGAATGGCTTGGCGAAGCCACGAACACCTACGCCTATTACGAGGCGCTCCGGCAGACCAGAACCTCATGGCAGCCGGAACGCAACACCCATACGTGGGTTCGGTTCTGCCTACGCGCACACCATATGCAGGCTCAACTCGTCCAGCGCAGGCTGGAGCGTGCCGCCAAGACCTGGCACGAGCTGGCTGAGATCGTTTCGGCCACAGGCTTGGACGAGCGTGTCGTGTCTGCTTTGTATGCCGCCGCACTCGGCCAGGTGCGGCGAACCACGTACCAGCACGATGAGAATCTGACCAGGGATCAAGCGGTTCGTGACCTGCAAACGTTGCGTCGGCTCGGCCTGATCGAGCCGCTCGGCCACGGCAAGACACAGCGCTACACGGCAGCAGGCGCTGCCCGCCAGCGGGCTCAGGAGATCGTCCGGCAGTTGGGCCGGACGCCGTTGCGCGACCCTTACTCGGACTAGGCGACCCAGCCGCCGGTTCGCCAGTAGTGGCCGTGCTCGCGGCTGAGCAGGTCCTCGTCGACCAGGTATCGGCGCAGGGTCACGTAGTCGGTTTCGCCGCCGTCGCACCAGGCACGCAGGACAACGTCGATTTCCTTCTCAGGGAACCGGCGTCCGGGTTCGAAGCTTGCTGCGATGTGTTCGAGCAGGATGCGTCTGCGGCCGCGTTTTGCTGGGAAACGGACCAGGTGGCCGTTCCGGATGAAGGTCTGCAGCACTTTCTCGGCGTGCGGGTCGGCGTAACCGAAGTCCATACAGCATTGATAACGCCCTGGCCGCGAGCCCGCCAACCGATATAGCCTTTCGGGCGGGCTCGCTCGCGGGCCTGACCTCCTGACCGGTCGCCCACGCCGCCCGGCTGAGCGGAGGCAAAGGTGGCCGTTGTCATCGCGAGTGGTCGAGCATGTCGCGACGAGAAATAGGACGGCACCCGGGTGCTGGCGTGGGGTACGGCTCCGAAGGCTGTCCTGGGAGTGCGATGACCGACCACAAGAAGCTCAAGCGCCTCGTCCGCGACCGGATGGCGGCGACCGGCGAGTCCTACACCACCGCCCGCTGGCACATCACAAGCAAGACCAAGCCACAGCACCGGGTGTCCAAACTGCTCGCAACCGCCCTTGATGACGAGTACAGCGAGGCCATGATCACCGGGCTGGCCGGTGGAATCGGGTTCATGTACGCCGTCTTCGAGTACAAAGGCATGCATCCGCTGATGACCATCATGGCTCAGCATCACCCAGATCCATGGGTGCCCGCGGTCCTCAACCGGCTCAACGTGTCCTTTGTAGAGCAGCACAGCGGGAAGGCTGAGGCCGGGATCGCCAAGCTGCGTAAAGCAACACGGCCGGTCTTTGCCGAAGTGGACAGAAGTGCGCTGCCGTGGCACGAGCCCTCACCATGGGCAGGCTACGACCCGTACACCGTGCTGGTCGTCGAAATCTCGGAAACAGTGTCACTGATCGATGTGGACAGACATGAGTTGTCCATCGAGGACTTTTCCAAGGCATGGTCGGCTTACCGGAAGGGAAAGCATCACGCGATCGTGATGGGCACGGCCGGGAAGCCAGATCTGGACAAGGCCGTTTCGGACGCCATCCAGACCACTGTGGACCATATGACTGGTCCGGTCCTCGGCAACAACTTCGACGTCAACTTCGGCTTCTCAGGGATGTCCAAACTGGCCGATCAGCTGAGGGATACGCGAACGAAGGCCGGGTGGACCAAGCGGTTCGGCGACACCGACCACGGCACCAAGCGCCTCTATGAGTGTCTGGAGGAGCAGAACACCGCGCCCGGCGCCACTCGCCCGCTGTACGCCGACTTTCTCGACGAGGTCGGCAGGGCGGAGGCCGCGAAGCTGTTCAAGCAGTCCGGCGCGGCATGGTCCCGGCTGGCCAAGAAGGCCAAGATGTCGAAGGATTATCCGGCGATGGCCGAGATTGTCGACGAGTGCCTGGATCTGGAGAGTCGAGCGGTAGAGCTCCTGCGACAGCCTCGGTAGGCGACTCAAGCGGTTGCGCAGGTCCCGCAGGCCGTCAACAGCCTCGGCGAGCGGGGCGAGCCCTTCAGACTCCAGCGCCACGCCTTAGCGCTCCTACAACTGCCTCGACAAGAGGCGCGAGTTTGCGGATCTCCTTCTCATCCGCGGTCGCGCATTCGGTGATCCCGGCGCCGATTACTGGCACCGGGATCCCGTTGATCGCGGCCGCAACCTCGGCAATGCTCAACCCGGCCGGCTCCGGATACGTCGCGCCGCCGAACTCCGCCGGGTCCAGTACGTCCAAGTCGACATGGAGATAGATCTGCTCGCCGGGTATGGAATCCGCGGAGACCAGCCCGCGGTCGATCGCGGCCTGCTCACCCTCGTCAATCGACCGTGCGCCAATCAAAACAGCGTTGCCGGGCCGCAATGCCGGGCTTGCCACGAACTCTGCGTCACCTTCACCGAACAGCACACGCAACGCCATGCCGTGAAACGCGCCTGATGGCGAGGTCTCAACCGTATTCAAGTCCGGGTGCGCATCGAACCAGGCCACACCAAGGCTTTCGCCGAAGCGGAACCGCGCCACAGCGATCGGCACAACGTCCGTGCCGCAGTCGCCACCTATCGTCAGTACCGATCCGCCCGGCGCTTCCAAGGCCGCCAACTGGGCCGTCCGGTTCACGATCAGCGCCGCGCGGTTCGCAACTCCGTCAATCACGGGCGAGTCCTCTGTGGACACCGGTACGACCACCGGCTGCACACCGGCGATTTCCCCAGCCAACCGGCTCAGCGCCAAGCAGCCCTCAGGCAGGAAACGCGCCTTGGGGACCAGGGCGCCTTGCCGCTGCGGGACAGCGTGGACCTGCATCAAACCCCCATGATGAGAGGTGGCCGTGACGGAAACCCGTCACGGCCACCTTGCCCTACGCCAGCACGATCAGCAGATCGCCGCCTTCAACCTGCTGCACCGAGCCGATTGCCAGGCGCTGCACGCGGCCGCCCTTCGGCGCGGTGATCGCGGCCTCCATCTTCATCGCCTCGATCGTGGCTACCGTGGCACCGGCTTCGACCTCGTCGCCTTCGGACACCGCCAGCGTCACGACACCAGCGAATGGTGCCGGAACGTGGTTCGGGTTGCCCTTTTCCGCCTTTTCCGCCACCGGCAGGTTCGACGCGATCGATCGGTCGCGCACGGGAATCGGGCGCAACTGGCCGTTCAGCGTCGCCATCACGGTTCGCATGCCGCGATCGTCGGCTTCACCGACCGCTTCGAGCTCGATCAGCAGCCGGACGCCCTGCTCCAGGTCGACCGGGTACTCCGTCCCGGGCCGCAGGCCGTAGAAGAAGTCCTTGCTCGCCAGCACCGACGTGTCGCCGTACTGCTCGCGGTGCGCCAGGAACTCCTTTGTCGGCCCGGGGAACAACAACCTGTTCAACGTGCCGCGCGGGTCTTCTTCCAGCGCCTGCTTGTCCTCATCGGACAACTCCGTAACGCCCTTCGGCGCCGAACGACCGCGCAGTGCCTTGGTACGGAAAGGTTCTGGCCATCCGCCCGCTGGGTCGCCGAGTTCGCCGTGCAAGAATCCGATCACCGAGTCCGGGATGTCGAAACGCCCGGGATCGGCCTCGAACTCCTTCGGGTCAACGCCCGCGCCGACCAAGTGCAACGCGAGGTCACCGACCACTTTGGACGACGGCGTCACCTTGATCAGGTGACCAAGCATTCGGTCGGCTGCCGCGTACACCGTCTCGATGTCCTCGAACCGGTCGCCAAGGCCGAGCGCCTTGGCCTGGGTACGCAGGTTCGACAGCTGACCACCAGGCATCTCGTGCAGGTAGACACGCCCGGTCGGGCCGGGGAGACCGGCCTCGAACGGGTAGTACACCCGGCGCACGATCTCCCAGTACGGCTCCAAATCGGACACCGCCTGCAAGCTCAGCCCGGTCTCCCGTTCACTGTGGTCAGTCGCGGCCACGATCGCCGACAGTGACGGTTGTGAAGTGGTACCGGACAACGAGGCCGCCGCGCCGTCCACAGCGTCCACACCGGCCTGGATCGCCGCGAGGTAAGTCGCCAGCTGGCCGCCCGCTGTGTCGTGCGTGTGCAAGTGGACAGGAAGGTCGAATTCCTTACGCAGCGCGGTGATCAGCTTCGTCGCGGCTGGTGGCCTGAGTAGACCGGCCATGTCCTTCACCGCGAGGATGTGGGCGCCAGCGCCGACGATCTGCTCGGCCAGCTTGAGGTAGTAGTCCAATGTGTACAGCTGCTCGCCCGGATCCGACAGGTCGGACGTGTAGCAAAGGGACACTTCGGCAACGGCCGTGCCGGTGGCGCGGACCGCCTCGATCGCCGGGCGCATCTGCTCGACGTCGTTGAGGGCGTCGAAGATCCGGAAGATGTCGATCCCGGTCTTCGTGGCCTCCTCGACGAACTTGTTCGTCACCGCCTCCGGGTACGGCGTGTACCCGACCGTGTTGCGGCCACGAAGCAACATCTGCGTGCAGATGTTCGGGATTGCTTCACGAAGCGCGGCCAGTCGCTCCCACGGGTCCTCGGCGAGGAACCGCAGCGCGACGTCGTAGGTCGCGCCACCCCAGCACTCCACCGAGAGCAGCTCAGGCATGGTGTGCGCGACGTGTGGCGCCACGGCGAGCAGGTCCTTGGTCCGTACTCGCGTGGCCAGCAAGGACTGGTGCGCGTCACGGAACGTCGTGTCGGTGACGCCGACCAGTTTGGCTTCACGCAGCCAGCGCGCGAATCCCTCTGGGCCGAGTTCGGTCAGTTTCTGCTTCGAACCCGCGGGCGGGGCGCCGTTGAGCTCGATCGGCGGCAGCTTCTCCACCGGGTCGACGAACCTCGGCCGCTCGCCGTTGGGCTTGTTGACCGTGACATCCGCGAGGTACGACAGCAGTTTCGTACCTCGGTCGGCAGAACTGCGCGCGGTGAGCAGGTACGGCCGCTGCTCGATGAAACCGGTGGTGATCCGGCCTGCCCGGAAGTCCGGGTCGTCCAGCACTGCCTGCAGGAACGGGATGTTGGTTGCCACACCACGGATCCGGAACTCCGCGACCGCGCGACGCGCCCTGGCCACGGCCGTCTCCAGGTTGCGACCACGGCAGGTCAGCTTGACCAGCATGGAGTCGAAGTGCGCGCTGATCTCCGTGCCCGCGAAGGCCGTTCCGCCGTCCAGCCGGATGCCCGCGCCGCCCGGCGAACGATAGGCGCTGATCATGCCGGTGTCCGGACGGAATCCGTTCGCCGGATCCTCGGTGGTGATCCGGCACTGCATCGCGAATCCACGCAGCCGCACAGTGTCCTGGCTCAGGCCGAGGTCCGCGAGCGTCTCGCCGGAGGCGATCCGCAGCTGCGACTGGACCAGGTCGACGTCCGTGACCTCCTCGGTCACGGTGTGCTCGACCTGGATGCGCGGGTTCATCTCGATGAAGACGTGCTTGCCGGCCGGGTCGAGCAGGAACTCGACCGTACCGGCGTTGCGGTATCCGATGTGCCTCGCGAACTTGACCGCGTCACCGCAGATGCGTTCGCGCAGCTCTTCGGACAGGTTCGGCGCGGGCGCCAGCTCGATCACCTTCTGGTGGCGGCGCTGCATCGAACAGTCGCGCTCGAACAGGTGCATCACTTCGCCGGTGCCGTCGGCCAGGATCTGCACCTCGATGTGCCGTGGGTCGACCACGGCCTGCTCGAGGAAGACGGTGGCGTCGCCGAACGCCGACTCGGCCTCGCGCATCGCGGCCTCGATCGACTCGCGCAGTGCGCTTGGCTGCTCCACCCGTCGCATACCGCGGCCGCCACCACCGGCGACCGCCTTGACGAAGACCGGGAAGCCGATGCGCTCAGCCTCGCCGAGCAACTCGTCCACATCGGACGAAGGAGCGGACGATTCGAGCACCGGCAGCCCGGCAGCTTTGGCCGCGGCGACCGCCCTGGCCTTGTTGCCGGTCAGCTCGAGCACCTCGGTGGTCGGACCGACGAACGTGATTCCGGCTTCGGCACAGGCCCGTGCCAGGTCGGGATTCTCCGACAGGAAGCCGTAACCGGGATACACCGCGTCCGCACCGGACCTACGAGCTGCCTTCACGATTTCGTCTACCGACAAGTACGCCCGTACTGGATGGCCTTGCGCACCGATCTGGTACGCCTCGTCGGCCTTCAGCCTGTGTAGCGAATTGCGGTCCTCGTAAGGAAAGACGGCAACCGTTCCGGCGCCGAGCTCATAGCCGGCGCGAAACGCCCTGATGGCGATCTCGCCGCGGTTGGCGACGAGTATCTTGCGGAACATCGCCCGGATACCTCCTGGTCGCGCGCTGGTCGTCCGGAGAACGCTACCGGTCGGAGGCACCCGGGGCACGGGTTCAGGTGATCGATGTCATGCGGGCGTGTCCACTGGTTGGAACTCAGTTCGAATCAACCAGGCCATAGCCGCGCGCGTTGGTCAGGGCTTGCGGGCGGTTTCTGGCGCTGAGCTTGGAGAACAGCTGCCGCTGTTCGCTTTGGACGGTCTTGATGGCGATGCCGAGGGCTTGCGCGGTCTGCCGGACCGATTCACCCCTGGCGATCGAGTCGAGGATGTCGCGCTCGCGCCTGGTCAGATTGCGCGGCGCCTCACCACTGGGTCTTCGCGACTGCTGGCCGGGCAGCCGCATGCCGAGCCTGCCGACTTCGGCGGTGGCCTGCGTGCGGCTCTGCACGTCCAGCTTGGCGAAGATCCGGCGCTTGTGGTTGGTGACGGTGTGCGGGCTGATGCCGAGCTCGCCCGCGATCTCCGCGGCCGAGCAGCCCGCGCAGATCAGGGCGAGGATCTCCAGCTCCCGGCCACTCAGCCCATGGCCGGCGACGGCAGGGCGCCAGCCTTCGTCGGCTTCGACCAGTGCGTCACGCAGACCAGCGACGCCGAACCGCGTACTGACCAGCCGGTGGACACCGGCGTGATGCAGGAACGCGAGGCTGCGGGCGTCCAATGCGCGATGCAGGCCCACGATGTGCGGTTCGCAGCGGACCGCACGCAGTTCCCCGACGAACTCGAGCTCTTCCGGCGCGGCCGAACGCAGTTCGACCACTGCCGTGTCGGGCGATCGCAGAGTGCACAGGCGCAGCAGACCATCGCCCGTCGCCGCGGCTCCGGCGACCAGATATCCGGGTAACGACGCTATCCAGTTGGCTAACGCATCCCTTAACAGGCCGTCCACGCAACGCAGGACGACGGTGTGTCGGTAATCCGACATAGTGCGGCCCACTTCCCGCCACGCCGCGTAAGGGTGTGGACACAGGGTAAACGACCGGCGACAGACAGGTCTGGACCATTAGGGCTAATTGACTGTCCGCATGCGGGTCAGTCGACAAGGTGATCACCAATGGGCCGACTGGACCAAGATCGCTACTACCCGGTGGGCGCACCTCACAGGTTGCGCGATCGGAGGATTCACTAAAGTGGTGCAATGGCCGTTGCCAACGAGTCCCAGAAGTCCACGCCCACCTACTTCGACTCCGCGTTGAACGGATATAACAAGAAGCAGGTGAACGAGCGGGTCACCGGGCTCGTCAGCGATCTGAAAGACGCGTCGATCGCCCGCGACGAAGCGAATTCGCGAGTCGCCGAACTATCCAAGGCGCTGAACTACGCGCAGCAGGAGCTGACGGACACCAAGGGCCGGCTCGAACGGATGGCCACGAACCCCAGCAGCGCCACGGCGATGACCGAGCGCGTCCGCGAGATGATGCGGCTGGCAGAGGAAGAAGTGGCAGAACTTCGCCGAGGCGGCGAAGAACACGTGAAAGAACTTCGCGCCAAAGCGGACGCCTATTCGACGGAAACCCGATTCGGCGCGGACAAGTACGCGGTGAAGATCCGCGACGACGCGGACAAGTACGCGGCGAAAATCCGGGCAAAAGCCGACGCACTGGCCGGTGAGCTGCAAACCCAGCACGACACCCGGATGGCAGAACTGGATCGCCGCCGGGCGGAATTGGAAGAGAAGTACACGAAGCACAACAACGACCTTGACGCCGAGTTCGACCGGCTCAAGTCGCAGTTGACGGCCGAGCACCAGCAGCTGATGACCGAAGCCCGGGCAGAGGCGACGAAGATGCTCGCCGAGGCCAAGCGTGCGGCCGAGGCCGTGGACAAAGACTCGGCGGCGGTCCGGCAGAAGCTCGACGCGGACGCCGCGGCCCAGCGAAAGAAGCTGGCCGACGAGGCCGCGGCGGCTATTGCCGCTCAGCAGGCCGAGGCCGAGCGGGTGGCCGCGGAAACCAGGTCGGGCGCTGAGGAGATCGCTTCCGAGATCCTGACGAAGGCCGAGCAGAAGCAGACCGCGGCCGACACCTCGACCAAGCGCCTGATCGAGCTCCGCAACCAGATCGCGGAACGCCTGGCCGCTACCAACCAGGCCGTGCAGGAAGCGATCAAGCACTTCGAGGGCGCCGAGAAGCCCTCGAAGTAGCAGGTCACCCCTCGTGAGTGGTTACGCCGGTTAGAACCGGCGTAACCACTCACGAGGGTTTATCAGGCCTTTTGGAGGTATTCGGCTCGTTCGGAGTCGACCAGGGTTTCGGCCATCCCGCGCAGGCCTAGGCTCTTGGTGAGGCCGGGGTCGGCGGCTACCAGACGCTGGGCTTCTTCGCGGGCTTCGGCGATCATCTCCGAGTCCCGCAGCAGCGACAGCATCTTCAGCTGCGACTTCCGTCCTGACTGTGTCGCCCCGAGGATGTCGCCTTCACGACGGATCTCCAGGTCCAGCTGGGCCAGCTCGAATCCGTCCAAAGTGGACGCCACGGCATCCAGGCGTTCACGCGTAGTCGTGCCCTCAAACGCCTCGCTGACCAGCAGGCACAGGCCGGGCGCGCTGCCGCGGCCGACGCGGCCGCGGAGCTGGTGGAGTTGGCTGACGCCGAACCGGTCGGCGTCCATGATCACCATGGCCGTGGCGTTTGGGACGTTCACGCCGACCTCGACAACCGTCGTCGCGACCAAAACGTCGACCTCACCAGCGGCAAACGCCCGCATTCTGGCGTCCTTGTCGTCCGCGGGCATCTTGCCGTGCAGGACCGCGATCCGGAGGCCCTTCAACGGACCCGCGGCCAGCATTGGCGCGACTTCCTCCACTGCCAACGGCTGACGGCGCCCGTCGTCGTTCAACGGCGGCTCTTCCATTTCCTCCGAGCCAGCCTCGCCGATCCGGGGGCACACCACGTATGCCTGGTGACCGTTGGCGATCTCCTCGCGCACGCGCTGCCAGACACGGTCGAGCCACTGGGGTTTCTCGGCGACAGGGACCACGTTCGTCGCGATGGGTGAACGACCGCGCGGCAGCTCGCGAAGAGCCGACGTCTCAAGGTCGCCATAAACCGTCATGGCCACCGTGCGGGGAATCGGTGTCGCCGTCATGACCAGCACATGCGGGCTTGAACCGTCGGCGGCCCTTGTGCGCAAAGCGTCCCGTTGCTCCACGCCGAACCGATGCTGTTCATCCACAACCACAAAGCCCAGGTCGGCGAACGACACCTTGTCCTGGATCAAAGCGTGGGTGCCGACCACGATCCCCGCCGCGCCGGATGCCGCGTCCAACAAAGCTTGTTTACGCGCAGCCGCAGGCAAAGAACCGGTCAGCAGGGTCAGCCGGGTCGCCTGGTCGGCAGAACCCAGTTCGCCTGCTTGAGCCAAGTCGCCGAGCATCTCCTGCAACGAGCGGGCATGCTGCGCGGCAAGGACTTCCGTCGGCGCGAGCATCGCGGCCTGCCTGCCCGAGTCCACGACCTGCAGCATCGCGCGCAGGGCCACGATTGTCTTTCCACTACCGACTTCGCCTTGCAACAGCCGGTTCATCGGGTGCGTGCTGGCCAGGTCTGCCGCGATGGCTTCGCCGACTTCCTTCTGTCCAGCCGTCAGCTCGAACGGCAGGCGCGCGTCGAACGCGTCCATGATCCCGCCGGACTTGCATGGGCACGCTGGCGCCGGACGGGCCGCGGCCGCTTGGCGGCGCAGGGCCAAAGCGAGCTGGACCGCGATGGCTTCGTCCCACTTCAGGCGTTTACGGGCCGCGCCGATCTGGTCCCAGCCTTCGGGCATGTGGATTGCCCGCAAGGCCGCGTCCAGCGGCATCATTCCGCGGTCCTTACGCAGCTCGACGGGCAGCGGGTCGTCCGCGCCCTCCCAGACTCCGAGCAGCTGCTTCACGCAGTTGCTGATCTTCCAGGTCGGCATTTTCGCCGCCGCCGGGTAGATCGGCCGCATCTTCTGCAGGTCCGGATCGTCGTCCTCGTCGAAGATCTGCACTTCCGCGTTCTGCAGCTGCAGCTTCTTGTTGAACACGCCGACTTTGCCAGCGAAGAAGCCCTGCTTGCCGACCTGCAGCTGCTCCTTGTACTTCCCAAGCTGGTTGAAGAAGGACATGGTCAGCTTGCTCTTGCCGTCGGTGATCTCCACCTCGGTCCGCGTTCCGTGCCGCTGACGCATCTGGTGGCGGGTGACCTTGGTGATCTCGGCCTGGATCGTCACGTGTTCGCCGATCTCCAGCCCGGCGATGTTGGTCAGCTCGCCGAACTCGACGTACCGGCGCGGGTAGTGCCGCAGCAGGTCGCCAACGGTGTGCAGGTCAAGCGCCTGCGCCAGGGCATCGGCCGACTTCTTGCCCAGCACGGGCTGCAGGCTGTCATCGAACGAACTCATCGGAGAACAGACTATCGAGACCCACCGACACTTCTATTCGACACCGAGCATGACCACGCTGTCGCGCTGTCCACCCCGGTAAGCGACGAACTCCGCCGCCGGATACGAGCGACGAAGGTGTTTCTCCAGCTCGTCAGCCAAACTGTCCGGCGCATCGGCGCCCAGCATGGCTGTGACCAGCTCGCCGCCCGCGGCCAGCATTCGGTCGAGAACCGCGAACGCGCCTGTGGTGATCATCGAAGCGGTCACGGGCCCGTGCTCGATCCGCATCACGTCACCGTCGGCGAAGCCCAGGAGATCGCCTGCCTTGCACGGACCAATCCACGTGATCGCGTCCTCGCTGGCCACCACGAGCTCGCCGCGCCGAGTCGCGGCGGACGCCTCGGCCATCGAGACCACGTCGTCGCCCGCGCGCCGGGCCGGATCGTGTACGGCCAAGGCCGCAAGCGCTTGCACCGGCGAGGCGCACGGGATCACGATCACGTCCTGGCCACCGGCGACTGCCCTGGTCGCGGCCTCGTCCGCAATACCCATCAGGCCCTCGTCACCAGGCAGGACAGTCACGTGGGACGCGCCCGTCGAGGTGATCAGGTTCAGCAGGTCCCACACGTCAGGCTCGTCATTAGGGCCGATCTCGAGAACAAGGGCGCCCTCGGTACGGAACAGCGCCGCGATACCCGCGCCACGAGCCGGTATGACCACAACCCGCGCGCGTCCGAACCGTGACGGCGCGCCCTCGGCGTCGGCGAAGCGCGCGACCATGATCCGGTGCGGGCGCCCTGACTCGACGCCCGCCTCGATAGCCGCGCCGACGTCGTTGCAGTGCACGTGGACGGTCCACAACCCGTCGCCGTCACCGACAACGGACACGCAGTCGCCGAGCGTCATCAACGTGTCGCGAAGGACGGTCGTTTTGTCCTCGGCTGTGGAGTCGAGCAGGTACATGACCTCGTAGCCGAACTCGGTCGACCCGGCCTCACGAGCCGCCAAAGGCGACGGCTGAGACGTCGAGTACGGCACAACCGGCTCGTCACGCTCATTCACGACCGTGACCAACGACTCCAGCAACACGAGAACGCCACGTCCCCCAGCGTCCACCACACCTGCCTCAGCCAGCACGTCGAGCTGCTGTGGCGTCAGGGCCAACGCCTCCGACGCAGCCCGCGCGGCGGCGGCCGTGACCTCGCGCAATACGCCTGAGCGGACCCGACGAGCGCCCGCAGCCGACGCTGTGAGAACCGTCAGCATCGTGCCCGGGCGTGGCTCTGCGACGGCCTCTGCGGCCAGCTCAGCGGCTCTGACCAGGGCTTTCGCCAGGTCGTCCGCACCAGCTTGATCCACTTCACGCAGCGATTCGGCCAGGCCACGCAGCATCTGAGAGACGATCACGCCCGAGTTGCCGCGCGCGCCCGCCAAAGCACCCTTGGCCAGGACCGTCAGCGCAGCTCCGGTCTCAGAGCGCTCGTCAACCGGCGCCCTGAGCAAGGCCTCCAGGGCCGCGCGCATGGTTCCGAGCAGGTTGGAGCCGGTGTCACCGTCCGCGACCGGGAACACGTTGATGCCGTCGATCGCTTCCCGCTGCGAGTCGAGCGTCTGTACGCTCACCGCGGCCCAGCGGCGGATCGCGGCAGCGTCCAGAGCCTGCAGCACGGTCGTGTCCTCCCGCTCACGAGATGGTTCGCGCGAGAGTAACCACGAACACACGCCCGCTGCCGAGAATGGGGCCGGTTTGTAACCGCCGGACGCGACCCGTTACCCTGTCTAAGTTGCCTGGCTGGCCCGGGCTATACGTCGTCGGCTTTGATCCGCCGGCAACCCAGAGGAAAGGACACTGACGTGGCTGCTGTGTGCGACGTCTGCGGTAAGGGGCCGGGCTTCGGCAAGTCGGTCTCGCACTCCCACCGGCGGACCAACCGTAGGTGGAACCCGAACATCCAGACCGTGCACGCCAAGCTGGGCGTTTCGCAGCGCAAGCGGCTGAACGTGTGCACCTCCTGCCTGAAGGCTGGCAAGGTCGTCCGGGGCTGAGCTCTCGCTCTTTCAACCGGCCCGGGTTGCTTCGGCGACCCGGGCCGGTTCGCGTTCCCGGGTCGCCAGCAGCGTCGCGACCCCGACCAGCGCAGCCGCAACACCCGCGGTCCCCATAGCCCACTGCGGCCCAACGCCCGTGACGGCGAAACCGCCGATCAACGTGCCGAGCACGCCAGCGAGACGTATCACCGAGTCATTCGCGGCAAAGGCACGGCCGTGCAGATGTTCCGGAGTGCGCATCCGCACCAAAGCCTGTCGCGCGACCATCTGCATGCCGTTGGCGAACCCGCCGAACAGAAATGCGATCAGCATCACGGCGGTGTACGCGAAGACCGCGGGCATGAAAATCGCCAACCCGAGAGTCACCCCAGCCCAGCTCAGCGTGCGGATCATCGCGCGCTGCGTGACGAACCGGCCTGCTGTTCGGGCGCCGAGCACCTGACCGACCATCCACGTCGCGTAGATCCAGCCGACCAGCACCGGCCCGCCGTGCAGCACGTCGAGGATGAGGAAAACGTCGGCGACGTTGATCAAGGTCACACAGGTCGCGACCACCGCGAGGCCGCCGATGCTGATGACGATGATCCGATCGCCCTTCAGGTGCCGGATCCCCGCCATCGCCGCGCCTTTTTCTCTGCGTACGGATCCGTGCTCGACCCGAGGGTCCCGATCGACCCGCAGCAGCAACAACAGCAGCGCCTGGATCAGGAACGCGGCCGTGTTCAGCAGAATCGCCTGCCTCGCGCCGACCAGTTCGAGCAGCAGGCCGCCCGTGCCTGTGCCCAAGACGAGTCCGGCCGACCGGGCGCTGGCCAGCCAGGCGAAACCCTTGGCGACGTCGCCTTCGCCCGCGGCTCGTGGCGCGAGGGTGGCCGCGGTTGGGTCGGATATCGCTGAGCCACAGCCGACCAGCAACGTCAAAACGAGAATGGCGATCACGCTGTCGAGGGCGAACGCCATCCCCAGTGACGAAAGTGCTTGCAGCAGTTGGGCTGCCTGCATCAAGCGGCGGTTCGGCAGTCTGTCGACCAGCAACCCGGCGATCGGCGCGCCCAACGCGGCGGGCAGGATCCACGCGATCATCGCCGCGGAAACAGCCAGCGCGCCATCATCCTTGAGCTGCACCAAGAGGACAAGCCTGGTCAGGCTGGCGCCGAACATCGAGATGCCGACCCCGGTGACGATCAACCCCAGATCCCGCCGCATCACCCCAAGCTATTGATGATCGAGGTGAAGAAGAAACGGGTTTTCCCTATTGACTGATGACTTCCGCCAACGTCATCTCCTCCGCACTTCCCAACACCCTGTCCGCCGCCCCCAACAGCGACGCGTCAGTGTGCGGGTTCGGGATCGCGACGCAGCGCAGGCCTGCGGCCTTGGCAGCGGCCACACCGTGTGGCGTGTCCTCGAAGGCCATCGCCTCCGAAGCCACGATCCCCAGGCGCTCCAACGCGAGGTAGTACACGGCCGGATCCGGCTTGTGCGCGGAAACCTCGTCACCGCAGGCGACAACCTCGAACCGCGACCGATAACCGGACTGCTCAAGCAAAGGCAGCACCCACGAGGCAGGCGAACTGCTCGCCACAGCCAACCGGAAACCAGAAGCAGCATCGAGCCACGCCTGAATACCCGGACGGAACTGCAGGACCGCGTTCAGCGAATCCCGGTAAGCCACCCGCCGGGCATGGCTCGAAACACGGTCATACCCGGCACCGACCGCGGAAGCCAAAGTCGCGTACCGAAGCTCGCTCACGTCCCCGCCGTGATCGGCGAAGAACGTGGCAACGTCGAGTTCGAGGCCATGCTGACGCCACTCGTACTGCCAGCTCTCCAGCTGCGTGGACTCGGTGTCCATCAGCAGGCCGTCGAAATCGAAGATCAGTGCTTTCAGGGCAGTTTCCAGTCCACTGGCGACGCCCCCTGCTGCTCGAGCAACTGGTTGGCCCGGCTGAACGGCTTGGAACCGAAGAACCCACCGGCCGCCGACATCGGGCTTGGGTGCGCGGATTCGATGCACGGCAACGGATCCAGGAGCGGCCGGAGGTTACGGGCGTTGCGGCCCCACAGGATCGACACGAGCGGCGTGCCACGCGCGGCCAGCGCCCGGATCGCCTGCTCGGTCACCTCTTCCCAGCCTTTGCCCTGGTGCGAGTTCGGCTTGCCCGGCATCACGGTCAACGCCCTGTTGAGCAACAGCACGCCGTTCTCCGTCCACGGCGTCAGGTCGCCGTTGGACGGCTTCGGGTAGCCGAGGTCCTCGCAGTACTCCTTGTAGATGTTGATCAGGCTCTTGGGGATCGGCCGGACGTCCGGCGCGACCGAGAAGGACAGGCCGACCGCGTGCCCCGGCGTCGGATACGGGTCCTGCCCAACGATCAGCACACGGACGTCGTCGAACGGCTGCTTGAACGCGCGCAACACGTTCTCACCGGCGGGCAGGTACGTGCGACCCGCAGCGATCTCGGCGCGCAGGAACTCGCCCATCGTCGCGATCTTCTCCGCGACCGGCTCAAGCGCCTGTGCCCAACCGGCGTCCATGACTTCGTTCAAGGGGCGTGCCATGCAGCCGGAGGATAGTCCACCCGGAAATGCCGCTAGTCCAGGCGTCGCAGGCCCGCTTTGTAGATCTTGATCCGCTCGACGTACCCGTCCGCGATCGGCACTGTCGACATCGCGGGCACCTCGTAGTTCTCGCGGATACGAGCGGGCACGCCAAGGGCCATCCGGCGGGCGGGCAGGTGTCCGTTGAACGACATCACGGCACCCGCGCCGAGCACCGCGCCTTCCTCGACCACCGATCCGTTCAGCAGCACCGAACCCGAGGCGACCAGGCAGTAGTCGCCGACCGTCGCGCCTTCGATGTGCACGTTGTGGCCGATCACGCAGTTCGCCCCGATCACGGTCGGGTGGAACTCCGTGCAGTGCAGGATGCTGCCGTCCTGGACGCTGGTCCGTTCGCCGATCTGGATGCTGCCGGAGTCACCGCGCAGCACGGCCGTCGGCCACACCGAGGCGAACGCGCGGATCGTCACGTCCCCGATGACTGTCGCATCTGGATGGACGTACGCGTCCGGGTGGATGATCGGTTCCTTGTCGCCAAGGGCATAGATGGGCACAACACCCTCCAAAGTGGATAATCAGCGCCAGTGCTGCCAGCCGGCCGGTGCCTCGTACGGACGGCCGTCGACGGTAACCCCTTCGCCCCGTCTGACCGTGCCGATGGTGACCCAGCCCTCCGGAACTTCCGACGGCCCTGGGAAAGTCGCGGCGAGCGCGTGGTCCTCGCCGCCGGTCAGCACCCAGTGCCGGGGGTCGGCGCCGAGTGCGGTGCCGACGTCGACCAGACGTTGGTGCACCTCAAGAAGATCCGTCCGGACGTCGATCGCGACGCCGGACGCGGCGGAGATGTGGCCGAGGTCGGCGAGCAGGCCGTCGGACACGTCGATCATCGCGGTCGCCCCGCCCAACGACGCTTGCGCGCCTGCCTCGTAGGGCGGTTCCGGCGCACGATGCGCGCTGACAACCGTGACCGGTGAGCGGAACCCGCGGCCCAGCACGGCAAGCCCAGCCGCCGACCACCCCAGCCGGCCACACACCGCGACGACGTCCCCAGCCAACGCCCCGGACCGCGTGACAGGCTCCCGCCCCTGCAGATCTCCCAGCGCAGTGATGGAAATCACCAAGTTCTGCGAGCTGACGACATCGCCGCCGACCACGCCAGCGCGAGCCCGGTTCGCTTCCTTCCACATCCCGGCGGTGATCCCGTCGAGCAGCTCCACTGTGGTCTCCGGCGGACACGCCAGCCCGACGAGCACGGCTGTCGGCGTGGCGCCCATCGCGGCCACGTCCGCGAGGTTCACGGCGACCGCCTTGTGTCCAACCTGTTCCGGTGTGGACCAGTCCAACCGGAAATGCACGCCTTCGACGAGAACGTCCGTACTCGCCACCACCCGCCCGTCGGACGCCACCACAATGGCCGCGTCGTCACCGGGTCCGAGCAGCGTGCTTGGCGGCTGGCCGCGCCCGCCCGTCAGCCGCTGAATCAGGCTGAACTCACCCAACTCGGCGACGGTGCCGGGCTGATCCGGCGTGTCCGATCGCACAAAAGCCTCCGATACCGAATGTTCGGATCACCAAACATTCCCCGGTTGGGGTACGTTGCTGACCACGTTCCTACCTTGAGCATTCTTGTCCAGACGAAGGGGCACGCCGGTGGTCCACGCTTACATCCTTATTCAGACCGAGGTCGGCAAGGCGGCCGCGGTGGCCGCGGAGATCGCAGGCATACAGGGAGTCACCACCGCGGAGGATGTCACCGGTCCCTACGACGTGATCGTGCGCGCCGAGGCGGACAGTGTCGACCTGCTCGGCCAGCTGGTTGTCGCGCGGATCCAGAACGTCGACGGGATCACACGGACGCTGACCTGCCCGGTGGTTCATCTCTAGGTCATGCTGTAGTGGATAGGTGGACAGGCCAAGGATTCTGATCGCAGCCGGGCTGGCCGGGCTGCTCGTCGTCGGCGTGATCATCGTCGCCATCGTCTTCGGTTCACGGACCGACGAGCTGGCCGAGCCCGCGGTGCCACCGGCGCCACTGCGGACCGGACCGGTCGCCCTTGTGCCTGTGCCCGCACCGAATGCGGGATCCGCCGACTGCACCACCCTTGTCCAGAAGGTCCCCGCGACACTGCAGTCCGGGTCGACCACGCTGACCAAGGCGGCGCTGGCCGAGCCCGCGCCGCCGGCGTCGGTCGCGTGGACCGACCAGCGCTCCGACCCGATCGTGCTGCGCTGTGGTCTGGACAAGCCGGCCGAGCTGAAGCCGGACACACAGAACCTCCGTGCGATCGATGGTGTCGCGTGGCTGCCGATCGACAGCGAGACCGCGACCACCTGGTATCTGGCCGACCGGCCGGTGTACGTCGCGCTGACCATCCCACGCGGCACGGGAACCGGTCCACTGCAGGACATCTCCAGCCTCATCGGCAAGACCCTCACCAAAAAACCCTTGTGAGTGGTTATCAGGGTTAGAACGCGGATAACCACTCACGAGGGTCTCATGGTGTCCGGCCTGCGTGCTTGAGCAGGTCGACCAGTTGCGGCAACACACTGGCGAGCTCGTCACGCGAGCACGCCGCGTAGCCTAAGGCGATCCCGTGCCATCGGGGCCTGCCAGCGTGATGCCTGGTCAGTCCGTCAACCCTGGCCCCGAATTCCTCGGCTTTGATCCGCACTTCCCGTTCCGCGCGAGCCGAGGGCAACGGGATCACGACATGGGCACCCGCGTCATCGCCGAGAACCTCGAAACCTGCTTCCCGCAAGGCATCCACCACGAGCCAACGCCGCTCGGACAACTCCCGGCGCAGCCGTCGCAGATGCCTGCCGAGATCCCCGTTGCGGGCGTACTCGACCAGTACGCGTTGCCCGGCGACCGCGGGTCCCATTCCCGTGCGGTCACGCAGTTCCAGGATCGCCGACACGACTGACGGCGGCGCGACCATCCACCCGGTGCCCAGGGTCGGGGTGAGGATCTTGCTCGTGGTTCCCAGGTGCACCACGACATCCGGGGCCAGCGCGGCGAGCAAAGGCAGCGGCGCCACGTCATACCGCAGCTCGCCGTCGTAGTCGTCCTCGATGACAAGGAAACCGTCTCGGCGCGCGCGTTCAACGAGCTCGACGCGACGACCCGCGGGCATCCGGCCCCCCAAGGGATATTGGTGCGCGGGCGAGCAATAGACCGCTTTCACCCCATCGGGCACCGAATCGACACGGAACCCTTCCACATCGACAGGCGCCTGGACGACGTTCAGCCCGGCCGCGATCATCGCCTGGGCCGCGCGTTGGTATCCGGGTTCCTCGATCGCCACCGTCGCGCCAGGTCCCAGGACGGCGAACGCGAGTTCGGACACGGCCGACGCCGTGCCACTGGTTGCCAGCACGGTCTCGTCCTCGGCGCCGACCCGCAAACCGCGGTGCCGCAACAGATGCTCGGCGATGACCGCCCGATACTCCGCCAGGCCCGCGCGTTCCGGGCGCATCAGCGGGGGCGCGTCCGCTGCGGCACGCCACGCTCGCCGCCAGGCCGCGCGGTCGATTCCGCCTGCCCACGGGGTTCCGGGCGTGAAGTCGATCAAAGTCGGCGTGCTCGCACCGCGTTTCGGCCGGGGCGCGGATTCCGGCAGGCTGCCCGGCGGGGCTGTCGTTATATATGTGCCCGATCCGTGCTTGCCCGCGATCCAACCTTCCGCGTGCAGCTGTTCGTACGCCGCCGACGTGACTGTCCGGCTGACGTTGAGCCGTGTGGCAAGCGCGCGAGTGGAGGGAAGACGGTCCCCGCTGCGCAGCCGTCCGTCCGCTGCGGCCGAGCGCAGCGCGTCGGCAAGTTGCACGGCCAGCGGGGTTTCGGACTCGCGGTCCAACGTGACCGGCGGCGCTGGCGGGTCGGCTGACACCAGAATTGGCCTTTCGGTTTTCGATCTTTTTGGCCCTTTTATGATGCCACTTTGCCGAAGACACTGGTAGCCGTGACCAGACCTCAACTATCCCCTACACCACGCAGCACAATCAAACGCGGAAAGAAGCGCGCCGTCACCGGCCGGGCCGCGCTGGACGCCATTCTCGACGCCGGAATCATCTGCCACCTGTCGGTCGTCGTCGACGGCTCGCCGCTCGTCCTTCCAACTGGATACGGCCGCGACGGCGAAACCCTGTACCTGCATGGGTCCACTGGCGCGCTGAGCCTGCGCAGTGCGCTGGCCAACGAGATCTGTGTCGCGGTGACCCTGCTCGACGGGATCGTCTACGCCCGTTCGGTGTTCCACTTCTCCGCGAACTACCGCTCGGCCGTGATCCACGGACCCGCCCGTCTGGTCGAATCCACGGAGGAACGCCTGCACGGTCTGCGTGTTCTCACCGAACACATGGCGCCCGGTTCGTGGGAGCACTGCCGCCAGCCCAACCCGAAGGAACTGGCCAAGACCACGGTATTGGCCCTGTCGCTGGACGAAGCCGCCGTGAAGGTCCGCTCGGGCGGCCCTGGCGACGAACCCGAAGACGTCTTCGAGGACAGCGCCTGGGCCGGCGTGCTTCCGTTGACACAGCAATGGGGTTCACCCGTGCCAAGCGACGATCTGTCAGCAGGGTGGGAGATCCCGGCGCACGTCAGGGATAGGTCCGCATCTCACGGCTAGTGCGGTACACATGAATGCTCACCGCGGGGTCGGTGCCGTTGTTGGAAACCTGGTGCACGTAGTGCGGCGCGAACACGCGCGACTGTCCCGGTTGCAGCTCAAGTGTGGTGTTGGCGCGCATGACGCGCTCGGTCAGGACACCTGAGACGATCGTGAACGCACCGGTCGCGCTGCCGTGGTCGTGCAGATCCGTTGACTGTCCCGGCAACCAGCTCATCAGCCAGACCTCGTGGTCGTCGACGCGATCAAGCAGCGTCGCGAATCGTTCGGTCGGGTCGTAGCGCAGGTGGCTTTTCCAGCGGTCGCGGTCGAGTGCGAACTCGGTCGCGATCCTGGCCGCGTGCTTCTTGACAGGCGCGGCTTCGACAACGGTGTTCTCTGGTACGGCAAACATGGGGATTTCCTCGGAAAATGGCGTGGGCGATGACAGCGGGCCGATCACCGAGGAAGACACAGTGCGCTCGCGACGAAGCCGAGGTCGATGTGACCCCGTCCGTCAGCCATAGCGCGCATCATGCCGAATAGGAAAGCAGCGGATCCGAGGTCCGTCAAATCACGTCCATCAAGTGGACCGGGGGCCGTCGCATGTGACACGTGCGACACATGCGACGGCAGTGTCTGATGTGGACCTCAAAGCGCTGCGAGGACGTCCGCGACCAGATCTTCGGTGTCCTCGCAGCCAGCGGAGAACCGCAGGAAACCCTCGGGCACCGGGTCGCCCCACTGCGCCCGACGGTCGGCGGTGCTGTGCACGCCGCCGAAACTCGTCGCCGCCGTCACGAGCTTCGACGCGGCAAGGAACTGTTCAACCGCTTCCCGCGAAGCGAGCGTGAACGTGAAAACCCCGTTGAACCGGCGCATCTGCTTCGAGGCGATGACGTAGGACGAATCCTGCTCCGCCCCAGGCCATCGCAGGTTCGACACCTGCGGATGTCCGCGCAGCGCGGTGTAAAGCGCCGAGGCGTTCTGCGCCTGCCGGGCCAGCCGCAGGTCCAAAGTGCTCAGCCCGCGGTGCGCCAGCCAAGTCTCGAACGGCCCTGGGATCCCGCCGTGCATCGTTCTGGTCTGGCGAATTCTCGCCGCCAGCTCGGGCGAACGGCAGGTCACGTGTCCCAGCAGGACATCGCTGTGGCCGGACAGCGCCTTGCTGTCACTGCACACCACGATGTCCGCGCCGAGTTCCAACGGACGCTGCCCGATGGGCGTCGCGGTCGTGTTGTCCACAGCCAAAAGGGCGCCAGCGGCATGCGCCGCCGAGGCCAAGGCAGTGATATCGCACACATCCAGGCCCGGGTTGCACGGCGTCTCCAGCAACACGAGCTCGGCACCGTCGAAAGACGGCCACGGCCCGGTTGTCGGGACTTCGACGACGGAAACCGGCAACTCGGCGGCGAGCGAACGAGTCAAGTAGTAACCGTCCGAAGGCAACACGACCTTCGTCGGCGCCAGTCCGAGCACCGCGGCGATCGCGGCCATGCCAGAGGCGAAGACCACACATTCCCCGCCGTCCAACGCGCCGATCGCTGACTCCAACGCGCGGTACGTCGGGTTGTCGGCGCGGCCGTAGCCATAGGACTCGTGCCCGGCGTGGAACCCGGTCGCGAACACCGGCGAGGCCAGCAAAGGATTTCCCGGCTCCGGCTCGCCCAGACCGCCGTGCACACAACGGGTCCCGTCACCGTAGCCGGTCACCGCTCCGGCCTGACCTTCCGGCCGATCAGCTCAGCCCCGGCCTCACGCGGGTCGAGGCCGTCGTGGCAGACCCGGTGCACCACCTCGGTAATCGGCATGTCCACACCGTGGCGCACGGCCAGCGCCCGAATGGACGAACAGGACTTCACGCCTTCGGCGACCTGTCCGTGCGTCGCTTCCTGCGCCTCTGCCAACGATTGCCCACGGCCGAGCCGCTCACCGAAAGTCCGGTTGCGCGACAACGGCGACGAGCACGTCGCGACCAGATCCCCCAGCCCGGCAAGGCCTGCGAAGGTCATCGGGTCCGCGCCGAGCGCCATCCCGAGCCGGGACGTTTCGGCAAGTCCGCGCGTGATCAACGTGGCCAGTGTGTTGCTGCCGAAGCCAAGGCCGGACGCCATTCCGCAGGACAGGGCGATCACGTTCTTGCACGCGCCACCGAGTTCGCAGCCGATCACATCGGTGTTCGTGTATGGCCGGAAGTAGCCCGTGGTGCTCGCGTGTTGCAGATCGATCGCACGATCGTGGTCCTCACACGCGATCACTGTCGCGGTCGGCTGTTCGCGCGCGATCTCCATCGCCAGGTTCGGTCCGGACACCACGGCGACGTGATCCGACGGCACGCCCGCGACTTCCGCGACGACCTCGCTCATCCGCTTGAGCGTGCCCAGTTCCACGCCCTTGGCCAGGCTGACCAGGGTGGCACCGGCCGGAAGCCGCCACTGCGAGAGGTTCGCGCGCAGGCTCTGGCTTGGCACCGCCAGGATGACCGCCTCGGCGCCGTCAAGCGCCTCGGCCGGGTCCGATGTGGACGTCAGGTTGTCCGGCAGCCGGATTCCCGGCAGGTAGTCCGGGTTCTCGTGATTCTGTGCGACAGCCGCCGCGACTTGCGGGCGGCGGGCCCACAACACGACGTCAGGGCCAGCGTCGGCTATCACTTTGGCGTAGGTCGTTCCCCACGAACCCGCGCCGAGCACCGCGATCCGCCTCAGAGACATCTCAGTTCTCCGCCTTCTTCGGGTTGAAGAAACTGTTCGGTGCCTTCTCGTCGCGGATCTCGGCGAGCAACGTCTTCACGTCGTTCATGATGAGCTCGGTCACCCGCATCAAGGTGGTGTTGCTTGGCGGATCCTCGCCACGAAACTGCGAAAGATCGACCGGCTCACCGACATAAGTGGTGACCGTCTTACGCGGGAACGGCGTGAACTTCTTGGTGTACCCGTTCCAGATCTGGCTGGTGCCCCATCGTGCGATCGGCAGCACGGGCACATCGTTGGCCAGCGCGAGCCGCGCCACACCAGGGAAGGAACGCATCGGCCAGCCATCAGGGTCCTTGCTGATCGTTCCTTCCGGATAGATGCAGACAAGCTTGCCTTCGCTCAGCGCTTCGTTGGCCGCACGCAGACTGTCGGCCGCGTTGGCCGTGCCCCGGTAGACGGGGATGGTTCCCGCGCCACCGATGATCTTGCCGGCGACCGGGATACGAAAGAGGCTGTCCTTGGCCAGGAACCTCGGCACCCGCTTGTTGCGGTGCACGAAAACCGCGTCGACCACCGGATCGAGGTGCGAGATGTGGTTGAAAACCAGAATCGCGCCGCCTTGGCGGGGAATGCGTTCCGTGCCACGCGTCACCCGCTTGCCCAACCAGGTGATCGGGTAGAACACCGCAGCGGCGATCTTGACCCAGACCCCGTCCTTCTCACGACGCGCCAAAGCTCCTCCTCTGCCAACTGACTGCACAGGAGTGTATGACCAAGCACCTCCCCTGAGTTTTGATGCAGAATCTCAAGGTGCAGACAGATCTCGTCGTGCCCGTGAAAATGCTGCCGGAGGCCAAGTCGCGGCTGCGGGGCGCGGTACGTCCGGAAGAGCACACCAACCTGGTGCTTGCCGTGCTTTTGGACACAGTGACCGCCGCTGCCAATGCCGACGGTGTGCGCCGGGTCCTGGTGGTGAGCTCGGATCCGACGGTCGCGAGCGTGCTTGCCGACGAAGGGTTCGAGTGTGTGCCCGAAGGCGGACCGGGCGGGCTCAACGAAGCGTTCCGGCACGGCGCCATGCTGCTGCGCCAATCAGACCGTCAGTCGGACAAGGCCGGACAAATAGGGGCGCTCCAGGCGGATCTGCCGGCACTGCGGCCGAGCGAGCTGGCCGAGGCGATCAAAACCGCTGATGGCAGGCGGGCTTTCTGCGCCGACCGGCAGACGACCGGGACGACACTGCTGCTTTCGGCGGCTGGTGAACCGCTCAATCCCCGGTTCGGTGTTGGTTCGGCGGGTAAACACGCTGCGACCGGGGCGATCGCGCTCACCGAAGCCTGGGAATCCCTGCGGTGCGACGTCGACACCGCCGAAGATCTTCTTGCCGCTCGTGATCTAGGCCTTGGCCAGCGGACTTCCGCGCTACTGTGCGCGATGGCCGGTGGGCCGATCGAGTGTTAACCACGTTGTCCACACAGAGACGCGCACTTCGGCGATAAGTGCTGGACAATCAGGTTGTGAGCACCGACAGCAGCGACCAGCCGACCGCGCCGGCTCCACCACCGGCAGCCAACAACCGGCCCGAACGGACGGTTCCCTCGGCGCCGCCCGCGGCGACAACCGCGGCCGCGGCCGACGACAGCCTGCCCGACGACCGGTACTTCAACCGGGAACTGTCCTGGTTGGACTTCAATGCCCGGGTGCTTGCCCTTGCCGAGGACGCGTCACAGCCCTTGCTCGAACGAGCCAAGTTCCTCGCGATCTTCGCGTCGAACCTCGACGAGTTCTACATGGTGCGGGTCGCCGGGTTGAAGCGCCGCAGGGAGACCGGCCTTTCGGTACGAAGTGCCGACGGGCTCACGCCGCGCGAGCAGTTGGCGTACATCGCCAAACGCAACCAGGAGCTCGTCGAACAGCACTCGTTGGCGTTCGAGCAGCGCATCCGGCCGGAACTGGCCGAGCGCGGCATCCGCATCGTGCGCTGGGCCGAGCTGGCCGAGGACGACAAACACCGGCTGCACGTCTACTTCACCGAACAGGTTTTCCCGGTACTGACTCCGCTCGCGGTCGACCCGGCGCACCCGTTCCCCTACATCTCCGGGCTGTCGCTCAACCTCGCGGTCACCGTTCGGGACCCTGAGGCGGGCACCGAGCGGTTCGCGCGGGTCAAGGTGCCGGACAACGTGCCACGGCTGCTGCAGGTGCAGTCCAATGGGGACGAATGGAGCGCCACCTTCCTGCCGCTCGAAGACCTGATCGGAGCCCATCTCGGTGAGTTGTTCACCGGAATGGAAGTCACCGAGGTGCACGAGTTTCGGGTGACCCGCAACGCGGACCTCGAAGTCGAAGAGGACCGCGACGAGGACTTGTTGCTCGCGCTTGAGCGGGAACTGGCGCAGCGCCGCTTCGGTCCCCCTGTGCGGCTGGAAATCGCCAGCGACATGAGCGAACACATGCAGGAACTGCTGCTGCGTGAGCTCGAAGTGGCGCCGAACGATGTCGTGGTCATCAACGGGCTGCTGGATCTTTCGTGCCTGTGGCAGCTGCATGCCGTTGACCGCAAGGACCTCAAGGACCGGCCGTTCGTGCCCGCGACGCACCCGGCGTTCGCCGAACACGAGACACCCAAGAGCGTCTTCGCGACGCTGCGGGAAGGCGATGTGCTGGTGCACCACCCGTACGACTCGTTCTCAACGAGCGTGCAACGTTTCATCGAGCAGGCGGCCAGCGACCCGCACGTGCTCGCGATCAAACAGACCTTGTACCGAACATCGGGTGATTCGCCCATTGTGGACGCGCTCATCGACGCGGCCGAGGCAGGCAAGCAGGTCGTCGCGCTGGTCGAGATCAAGGCGCGGTTCGACGAGCAGGCGAACATCAAGTGGGCGAGGGCACTCGAGAAGGCCGGTGTGCACGTCGTCTACGGCCTCGTCGGGCTCAAGACGCACTGCAAGACCTCGCTCGTCGTGCGCCAGGAAGGATCGACGATCCGGCGTTACTGCCACATCGGAACGGGTAACTACAACCCGAAGACCGCGCGGTTGTACGAGGACATCGGCCTGCTCACCGCCGATCCGGCGATCGGCGCGGACCTGACCGACCTGTTCAATGTGCTGACCGGATACGCACGACAGGACACGTACCGCAAGATTCTGGTGGCACCGCACGGGATCCGGCGCGGCATCATCGAGCGGATCGAACAAGAGATCGAATTCGCCCGCGCAGGCCAGCCTTCCGGCATCCGGATCAAGATGAACTCGTTGGTGGACGAGCAGGTCATCGACGCGTTGTACCGCGCGTCACAGGCCGGTGTGCCGGTTGACGTGGTGGTGCGCGGAATCTGCACGGTGAAGCCGGGGATCCCTGGTCTGAGCGAGAACATCTCGGTGCGCTCGATCCTCGGCCGGTTCCTCGAGCACTCCCGGGTGTTCCACTTCACCGGACTTGGCGAGCACTGGATCGGCAGCGCGGACATGATGCACCGCAATCTGGATCGCCGCGTCGAAGTTCAGGTGCCGGTCCGCAATCGGCGACTGGTAAAACAATTGGACGCCATGTTCGATTCGGCACTCGATCCGGACACCCGGTGCTGGGTGTTGCAGCCGGACGGCGAATGGGAACCCTCGCCGCAAGGCAGCGACCAGGTCCGTGACCACCAACGGGAAATGATCCTGCTGCATGGAGCGACCGGCTGACGTGTCTCACAGCTCAATCGCGGCCGCTGGGGCGGTCGCATGGCAGCCGGACGGGACGGTCGCCGTGGTGCACCGTCCCAGGTACGACGACTGGTCGCTGCCGAAAGGGAAAGTCGACGCGGGCGAAACCGTGCCACATGCGGCGGTGCGGGAACTGGCCGAGGAGACCGGGTTCCGCGTCGTGCTCGGCAGACATCTGAACACTGTTCGGTATTCGGTCCGTGGCGCGGCCAAACGCGTCGACTACTTCGCCGCACGGGCCGTTGACGGATCGTTCGAGCCGAACGAGGAAGTCGACGAGCTGCGCTGGCTGCCGGTCGACAAGGCACGCGAAATCCTGACGTATCCGCAGGATGCGGACGTGCTGACCGAGTTTGCCCGGCTGCCATTGGAAACCACGTCGGTGCTGCTCGTGCGGCATGCGAAGGCCGGGAAACGAGAGGGTTGGCACGCACCGGACATCGAGCGTCCGCTCTCGCCTGCCGGTCTTCGGCAAGCCGGGGCACTGCGCTCGATGCTGCCGCTGTTCGGCGCGGATCGAATGTACGCGGCGCCGCCCGTACGGTGCGTGCAGACGATTGCGGGCCTCGCCGAGGATCTCGGTAGGACGGTGGCAATCGAGCCAGTGCTCGGCGAACAGGAGTATTCGGGCGACCCGGATGCCGGGCTGCGCCGGTTGCGGGAAATCGCGGCGGGAGAGGGGATCCCGGTGGTCTCCAGCCAGGGTGGCGTGATCCCTGGGCTGATCTCTTCCTGCGCCAAGGAATCGGGCCTTGACCTGCCAGAAGTGCGGGCGAAGAAGGGCAGTGTGTGGCTGCTGACATTCGTCCACGCGGGACTGGGACTGGCCGCGGCCGATTACTATCCCAGCCCGCTTCCGAAGCCGTGAAACACTGTTGGGCCAATTAAGCGGTGCCCCCAATCCCGGGCATTGGGGGCGCGGCCGAAACCGCCGCATATCCCCCTTGCCAGTGCCCGGTGAGGAACTTCCCGTAATGCCCCCAGAGTGGCGTTCGGAGCATCCCCCGGCCAGCCCCGGCTTTAGCAGTGGATCAGATAAAACGCCTGGATATGACCCCAAAGCCGGACCGAGGGCAGCGCGGATGGATGAACCACTTGTTGCGCCCGAAAGTGTCATAGGGGCCGCCTGACACTCCGCAAAGTGTCCTCAGGGGGCTTTCAGAGAACCCCTGAGGTACCCCGAAAGTGGCGTTCGGTGCGCTGGAGACCCTCGACATGCTCCCAAAGTGGCGCTTGGTCCTCGCACAGTCGCGTCGGGCAGGCGTGAAACGCCTGGATATGCCGGGAAAGTGGCGCTGGATGCCCGTGCTGGCGTTCGCGGCAGCTGTGATGCCGCGCGGCACATTGTGGGCGGCTAGGAGGGCCGTAGCGGCTTGTGGGGTGTTTGGGTGGTCAGGGGACACCTTGGTGGGTATAACAAAGCCGTAAGGGCCACCCAGGCGTCCCCGGGCGGCCCTCACGGCTTTATGGCTACTGCTTACTTCTTGCGCGTCGACGGCTTCTTCGCCGCGGCAGCGGAGGTCTTCTTCGCTGCGGCCTTGGCGGTCGTCTTCGCGGCTGGCTTCGCAGCGGCACGACGCGTGGTCGTGGTCTTCGCTGCTGCCGGCTTCGCGGCCTTGGCGGCCGGCTTGGCGGCGGCCGTCTTGCGGGCGGTGCTCGCGGCGGCCGTCTTACGGGTCGTCGAAGCCGTGGTGCGAGTGGCAGCGGCACGCGTGGTGGTGCCGGTGCTGCGGGAGGCGGCCGGCTTGGCGGCGGCAACCTTCGGCAGCTTCTTCGCGCCGCTCACAACCTCTTTGAAGCCAGTGCCGGGACGGAAAGCTGGCACGTTGGTCTTCTTGACCTTCACGGTCTCACCGGTGCGCGGGTTGCGCGCGGTGCGGGCTGCACGGGCGCGCTTCTCGAAAACACCGAAGCCGGTGATGTTGACCTTCTCGCCCTTGTTGACCGTACGAACGATCACGTCGACGAGACCGTCGACCGCAGCGCCTGCGGTCTTCTTGTCGCCCAGGCGTTCCGTGAGCGCCTCGATGAGCTGGGCCTTGTTCACCCTTCTGTCCTCCACTATGACCACATGACGGTTACGGCCTTTAGCGGCCGACTTATCGCCACCATATGCCGAAAAGCGCGTGACCACCACGCGCCACGCCATATTTTTGCTTATGAGTTTTGCGATCCGCCCATCGGGGTGACATTTGGGCCCGGAATCCGCCCGTCAGACAAGGGTTGTGACGGGCTTCCAGACGGGTCGGGAAGCTTCGAACGAATCGATGGCTTCGGCGTGTCGAAGTGTCAGCGCGATGTCGTCCAAGCCTTCCAAGAGGCGCCAACGGGTGTAGTCGTCGATGGCGAACGGCGCGGTGAAGTCCTTCGCTGTGACAAGCTTTTCCCGCAGGTCGACGGTCACTTCGGTACCCGGCTCGGTCTCCAGCAACTTCCACAGCTGCTCGATGTCGTGCTGCTCAACGACTGCCGCGAGCAGTCCCTGCTTACCCGAGTTGCCACGGAAGATGTCGGCGAAGCGGGACGACAGCACGGCGCGGAAGCCGTAGTTGGACAGCGCCCAAACGGCGTGCTCACGCGACGAGCCGGTGCCGAAGTCCGGACCGGCCACAAGGACGCTGCCGTTGCGGTACGGCTCCTGGTTGAGCACGAACTGCTGATCCTGGCGCCACGCGGCGAACAGACCGTCCTCGAAACCGGTCTTGCTGACCCGCTTGAGGTACACCGCTGGGATGATCTGGTCCGTGTCCACGTTGGACCGGCGGAGGGGTACACCGACCCCGGTGTGCTTGGTGAAAGGCTCCATGACGTGCTTCTTCTTTCAGTCCAGGAGGTCTTCTGTGCTGATGCTCGACCCTGCGAGCAGGTCTTCGGGAGAGGACAGGGTTCCGCGAACGGCGGTCGCGGCGGCGACGAGTGGCGAGACGAGGTGCGTACGGCCGCCCTTGCCCTGCCTGCCCTCAAAGTTGCGATTTGATGTCGATGCGCTGCGCTCGCCCGGCGCGAGCTGGTCCGGGTTCATGCCAAGGCACATCGAGCACCCGGCGGAGCGCCACTCGGCGCCGGCGGAGAGGAAAACCTCGTGCAGGCCCTCGGACTCCGCGGCTTCGCGAACCCGCATTGAACCGGGGACGACCAGCATCCGTACTCCACTGGCAACTTTGTGCCCGCGCAGAACGTCGGCGGCGGCACGGAGGTCCTCGATCCGGCCGTTGGTGCACGATCCGAGGAAGACGGTGTCCACGTGGATCTCGCGCAGCGGCGTGCCCGGCTTGAGGTCCATGTAGGACAGGGCCTTCTCAGCGGCGAAGCGCTCGTTCTCGTCGGCGATCTGTTCCGGGTCAGGAACCTTTTCAGACAGCGGCAGACCCTGGCCGGGGTTAGTGCCCCAGGTAACGAAAGGAGTCAGGCTGTCGGCGTCGAGGTCAACCTCGTGGTCGAAGACAGCGTCATCGTCGGTACGGAGGTCTCTCCACGCTGCCACGGCGGCATCCCAGTCGGCGCCCTGCGGGGCGTGCTTGCGCCCCTTGAGGTACGCGAACGTGGTCTCGTCCGGCGCGATCAAACCGGCGCGGGCGCCCGCTTCGATGGACATGTTGCAGATGGTCATCCGCGCTTCCATGGACAGCTCTTCGATGGCGCTGCCGCGGTATTCCAATACATATCCCTGTCCGCCACCGGTTCCGATCTTGGCGATGACGGCGAGGATGATGTCCTTGGCGGTGACGCCGGGGCGAAGCGACCCGGAGACGTTGATGGCCATGGTCTTGAACGGCCGGAGCGGAAGCGTCTGGGTGGCGAGGACGTGTTCGACCTCGGAAGTGCCGATGCCGAACGCCATCGCGCCGAACGCGCCGTGGGTGGAAGTGTGACTGTCGCCGCACACGACGGTCATGCCGGGCTGGGTGAGGCCGAGCTGCGGGCCGATCACGTGCACGATGCCCTGTTCGTTGTGTCCCATCTGATACAGCGGGACACCGAACTCGGCACAGTTGCGACGCAGCGTCTCGACCTGGGTGCGGGAGACGGGATCGGCGATCGGCAGCTCGATGTTGACGGTGGGAACGTTGTGATCCTCGGTCGCCACAGTGAGATCGGTGCGGCGGACCGGACGGCCAGCCTGACGCAACCCGTCGAACGCCTGCGGGCTGGTCACTTCGTGCACGAGGTGCAGGTCGATGTAGAGCAGATCCGGCTCAGCGCCATCGCCTCGGCGTACTACATGTGAGTTCCACACTTTCTCAGCGAGCGTGTGGCCCATCGCTCCTCCAACGCAGAATTCGTGGTGGGTTCCCAGATACTGGACATCTCAGATATCGGGAAGTTAGTATCGTTGTGTGGGACAGCATAGCGGAATCGGTGTTCTGGACAAGGCAATGGCGGTGCTGCAGGCCGTTGCCAAAGAACCCTGTGGTCTGGCGGAACTCTGCACGAAAACCGGTTTGCCGCGCGCGACGGCGCACCGGCTGGCGGTAGGCCTCGAAGTGCATAGGCTGCTACGCAGAGGATCCGACGGCAGGTGGCGCCCGGGTGCGGCGCTCTCAGAGCTGGCGGGTGGAGCGACAGACCCACTGTTGGACGCGGCGAACGCGGTACTGCCCCGACTCCGTGACATAACCGGAGAAAGCGTCCAGCTGTACCGCAGAGACGGAATGCACAGAATCTGCATATGTGCGGCAGAGCCACCTTCCGGCCTCCGCGACACGGTGCCTGTGGGAGCCCGCCTGCCGATGACGGCAGGGTCAGGTGCGAAGGTCCTTGCGGCTTGGGCGGATCCCGGGACCCAGCGGGCGTTGCTGAACGACGCGGTGTTTGGAGAGCGGGCGCTGCTCGAGGTTCGGCGGCGCGGATGGGCGCAGAGCGTGGCGGAACGTGAGCCAGGAGTGGCTAGTGTGTCTGCTCCGGTTCGTGATGGTGCTGGGAACGTTGTGGCTGCTGTGTCGGTTTCGGGGCCAATAGACAGGATGGGCCGCCGTCCAGGTTCGCGTTGGGCCGCGGACCTGCTGGCGGCGGCAGACGCCCTGCACAACCGCCTCTGACCTGGATCTTGTCACTCCACTGTGGATGTCTAATTCGGACATCCACAGTGGAGTTTATTTTCAGACGGTCCGCACGTGACGGTCTCGTCTGAGGGCATCTCAAAAGATGTCCTCGCCAGACGGCAGACCACCAAGAGTGAAGGGGAAAGCCGCACTCCCTTCCTCCCGTCCGGCCTGCCCGATGGGAACCATGGGCGTCAAGGAGATCCGTGCCGCCGCCGCTCGGGGCTGGTCTGCATAGGCGAACCCCCTTGACACCCACGGTTTGCAGAGCACAGGCCAGACGGGAGGAAGGGAGCACGAAGGAGGCTCTTGGCGCTGATGCGCCCGCCGTTTGACGACGGCGATCCGTATAGCCGCCGCCGTGGCCCACTTCCCGTAGGCGGACCACCGCCGCATCCGTGCCATTGTGGGACTGTCCCGGCCGGACAGAGGCTGTAACCCGCAGCCCGGCAAAGGCCAAGCCGTCCACAAAGAAGCCGCGACCAGGCCCCGAAGCCCTAGAAAAAACCCGAAGGCAGCGTGTAGTGGCGAAGCGGAACCCAAAGCCGAGCCAGCCCAAGCCCAATGCCACTGACTTAAGCATTCTGGCTGGTCGCAAGCAGCGCAGGGCCGATTGCCGGTGGCGTTGATGTCCACAATAGACGATTGATCGTCACATCAATCTCACTTAACCCCGCGCGTCACTCCTGTTACCCAGGTTGGTGCCGTGAAGGCCACCTTCGCGGCATCCAACGCGCCAAAAGTTCCCCTCACGGACCATGGCGGCTCGGAACGAAGGCCACTGTAGACAGTCCCGTCCACCTGTGGCGCGGGTACGCCGTGCTCGCGGGCCCGGCCACTCGCATTCCGCACCTCTCAAGATCAACCCCGCGCCCCACGCCCGCAGGCCACCTCCGAAGTGCGAGAACTCGCTTAAGCCAGTGGCACTGGCCCCAAGTCAGCCCAGCCCAAAGGTGAGCCCCAAGCCCCCAAGCCAAAGCGGAAGGCGGCCCCAGCCAAAGCCAAGCCCCAAGCGAAAGCCAGCAAGGCGAAGCCGAACCAGCCAAGGCAAGCCCCAAGCGGAACCCAAGCCAAAGCCAGCAAGCCAAAGCCGAACCTAGCAAAGCGAAAAGCAAGCAAGGCAAAAAGAGCCAAAACCAAAACGTGGGGGTTTGGGGGGCTCGGCCCCCCAAAATAATAGCGAAGCGCCCCCCGCGAAAGTTGCGAAGCAACTGAGCAGGGGGCGTCTGAAGCGTAGCCCCGACGGGATTTGAACCCGCGCTACCGCCTTGAGAGGGCGGCGTCCTAGGCCGCTAGACGACGGGGCCAAGAACTTTCTGTTTTCTTTTGTTGGAGGAATCCTAGCACTTGCTCCTAGGGGCTCTTCCGCTGGGGTACCAGGACTCGAACCTAGACTAACTGAACCAGAATCAGTCGTGCTGCCAATTACACCATACCCCACCGGCGTCTCGGACTGTTGTCCTTGGCGCCGGGACAGATAGTACGCGATGGGTCCTAGGGGGTGGAAATCGGGGTCTTCATCGCGGGGCTGGCACGCTCACCGACGGTGTGACGTACTCGCTGACGAGCAGCGATGGCAGTTCTGTCAGGTCTGCGATCACCTGGACGTCCTGTGGGGCGCGCTCCGACGGCACGTCTTCGCGGTTGAGCCAGATGGCGTGCAGGCCTGCGTCCCGCGCTCCGATCGCGTCGAGGTCGAGGCGGTCTCCTACGTGCACGGCGTTGCTTGGTTTTACCTGAAGTTCCTGGCAGGCGGCGTGGAAGATGCCGCTGTCGGGCTTTGCGACGCCTCGTTCTCCCGCGATTACCACCGCGTCGAAGAACCGGGTCAGGCCGAGGCAGGCCAGCTTGTCTCGCTGCGCGGGCCCAGAGGCATTCGTCACAGCGGCGAGCTTCAGGCCGGCCGCTCGCATCCAGTCGAGGCAGGGCAGCGTGTCCGCATAGAGCCGCCAGCCGCTGCACATCTGGGTCTGCCGTCGATCTTCCAGTACGCGCACTGTCTCGTCGTCCACCAGCACTCCCATGTCGGTTAGGAATGCCTTAGTCCGCTGCAAACGCATCGTCGATGGATCAAGTTCGCCGGAGACCGCTCTGGCCACGTACTCGTCCGTCGTGTGCTGCCATGCCGGCCACATGTCATCTCGGCCGATCAGTGTGAATAATGCGGATCGCGCTGCTGAGGTGAAATCCACGAGTGTGTCGTCGATGTCCAGACAGACTGCCTTGATTTCCGGTGGATTGCCCACCGATCTTTCAAGCTCCGACCGCAACTCCAGCGCTGATGCCATCCAGAGACGATAGGCGCGTCACACCTGTTTTCGATTCGTCTATCGAGGTGATTGTTGGAGCACTGACACGGTTAAGCCCCCTTGTCGCCAAGGGGGCCAAACTGCCTGTATCGGATCAACAACCGTCAGGTGTTACGTGCCTGCCTCATGCGGGTGAGGGTTGTCTCACGACCGAGCAACTCCATCGACTCGTACAGCGGCGGTGACACCGTGCGACCGGTGACCGCTACACGCACTGGCGCGAACGCTTTGCGCGGTTTGAGACCCAATCCGTCGATGAGTGCGCCCTTCAGGGCTTCCTCAATGGCCGGTGTGGTCCAGTCGGCCAGTGGCTCCAACGCCGCGATCGCCGCGTCCAGCACCGGTTTCGCGTCTTCGCCAAGTGCTTTCGCCGCGGAGTCCGGCTCAGGCGCGAAGTCCTCTTCGGATTCGAACAGGAACCTGACCATACCGACCGCGTCGGACAGTACGACCAGGCGTTCCTGAATCAACGGAGCGGTCGCGACGAACAACGCGCGCTGCTCATCCGTTGGTTTCTCAGCGACAAGTCCGGCCGCCGCGAGGTACGGGAGTGTCCGTTCCACGAAATCGTCCTGCGCCAGCGCGCGCAGGTGTGTCGCGTTGATGGCTTCGGCTTTTTTCAGGTCGAACCGCGCCGGGTTGGAGCTCACCTTGCTGATGTCAAAGGCTTGCACCATCTCGGACATACTGAATATGTCCCGGTCGTCGGCAATCGCCCAGCCGAGCAACGCGAGGTAGTTCAGCATTCCCTCTGGCAGGAAACCCCGTTCCCGGTAGGTGAACAGGTTCGACTCGGGATCCCGCTTGGACAGCTTCCGGTTGCCTTCGCCACGCACCAGCGGCAGGTGTGCGTAGTCCGGAATGGACTCAGCGACGCCGATCCGCTTGAGCGCGTGGAAAAGCGCGATCTGCCGTGGCGTTGACGGCAGCAGGTCCTCGCCGCGCAGGATGTGGGTGATGCGCATCAACGCGTCGTCGACCGGGTTGGTCAACGTGTACAGCGGCGCGCCGTTCGCCCTGACCAGCACCGGGTCGGGCACCGTGCCGACCTTGAACGTTACTTCGCCACGGATGTAGTCGGTGAAAGTGATGTCCTCGTCGGGCATCCGCAGGCGCAGCACCGGTTCGCGGCCTTGCGCGCGGAACTCGGCCTTCTGCTCGTCGGTTGTGTCCCTGTCGAAGTTGTCGTAGCCGAGCTTGGTGTCCTGCCCGGCCGCCTTGCGGCGATCGTCCACTTCTTCCGTAGTGGAGAACGATTCGTACAGCTCGCCCGCTTCGAGCAGACGGCGTGCGACATCCGCGTAGATCTCACCGCGCTGGCTTTGCCGGTATGGGCCGTGGTCGCCGCCGACCTCGGGGCCTTCATCCCAGTCGATGCCGAGCCAGTTCAGCGCGTCGATGATCGCGGTGTAGCTCTCCTCGGAATCCCTGGAGGCGTCGGTGTCCTCGATCCGGAAGACGAGTTCGCCGCCGTGGTGCCTGGCGAAGGCCCAGTTGAACAGCGCGGTACGGATCAGCCCGACGTGCGGGGTCCCCGTCGGGGACGGGCAGAAGCGGACTCTCACGCCCGCGAGCGATGTCGTGTTCATAACAGAGATGAGGCTATCCGAGCGACATCGGCTTGACGTGGCGCCCCGAGAGGAGCATCCTTCAGTTATTCAACAAGTGATGAAAAAGAGGAGGGTTCCGAGATGGAGCGCACGACCTGCGCGATCGTCGGGGGCGGACCGGCGGGCATGCTCCTTGGTTTGCTGCTGGCGCGTGCCGGGATCGAGGTCACCGTGCTGGAGAAGCACGCGGACTTCCTGCGGGACTTCCGCGGCGACACCGTGCACGCGTCGACCGTCCGGATGATCGACGAACTGGGGCTCGGCAAACAGTTCCGCAAGCTGCCGCAGTCGAAACTGCAGACCGTCGGCTTCCCATCGGGCGACGGCACCACTGTTCTCGGTGACATCAGCAGGCTTCGCGCGCCGTACAACTTCATCGCGATGGTCCCGCAATGGGACTTCCTCGACCTGCTCGCCGACGCGGGAAAGCAGGAGCCGACGTACACCCTGAGAATGAACACCGAGGTCATCGGGCTGCTCAAGGACGGCGAGCGGATCACGGGTGTCCGTTATCGCACGAAAGACGGCGAGGAGGGCGAGCTGCACGCCGATCTGACGGTCGCATGCGACGGTCGGTCGTCGTTGCTGCGCCGGGAGGCTGGGCTGGTGCCTGAGGAATTCCCGGTGCCGCTGGACGCGTGGTGGTTCCGGCTGCCCCGGTTCGAACACGAGACCGGCGAGGTCAGCGGTATCCAGATCGCGATGGGACGCAAGGAACTGCTGCTGCAGATCAACCGCGAGAACTACTATCAGATCGCGTATCTCGGCCCGAAAGGCGACGATCCGCGGCTGCGCGCCGAAGGGCTGCAAGCGTTCCGCGACCGGATCGTCGAGCTCGACCCTCGGTTGGCCGACCGTGTCGACGACATCAGGAGCATGGACGACGTCAAGATGCTGGACGTGAAGCTGAACCGGCTGCACGAATGGCACCGCGATGGCTTGCTGTGCATCGGTGACGCGGCACACGCCATGTCACCGGTCGGCGGGATCGGCATCAACCTCGCCGTTCAGGACGCCGCCGCGGCAGGCCGCCTGTTGGCCGAGCCGCTCAAGAAAGGCCGCGTGAGCCAGGAAGACCTGGCCGAAGTGCGCAAACGCCGCTGGCTGCCGATGGTCGTCGCACAAGGACTGCAACGGTTCCTGCACGCCAAGGTGCTCGCACCGGTGCTGCAGGGCGAACGGACCACGTTCCCCAAGGCGCCGACCATGCTGACGCGGCTTTTCCCACCGCTGCGGGCGATTCCGGCGTACATCATCGCGATCGGCGTCCGACCGGAGCACGCCCCCGACTATGCCCGCAGGTAAACCCTCGTGAGTGTTTTTGCCGGTTCTAACCGGCAAAAACACTCACGAGGTCTTTTTTACTTGGCTACCACGGGGTTGGTCAGCGTGCCGAGACCTTCGACGGACACCGAGACCGTCTGGCCCGCGGTCATCGGGCCGACGCCAGCCGGGGTTCCGGTGAGAATTACGTCACCCGGCAGCAGGGTCATCACGCGCGTGACCCACTCGATCAGCTCGGGCACGTCGTGCAGCAGCAGCGAGGTCCTGCTGTCCTGTTTGACCTCGCCGTCCAGTTCGGTCTTGATCGCGAGGTCGGACGCGTCCAGCTGGGTCTCGACCCAGGGGCCGAGCGGGCAGAAGGTGTCGTGGCTCTTGCCACGCGTCCACTGCCCGTCGGCCTTCTGCTGGTCGCGCGCGGTGACGTCGTTGCCGATCGTGTAACCGAAGATGACCGACGCGGCCTTCTCCGCGGGGACGTCCTTGCACGGCTGGCCGATCACCACGGCGAGCTCGGCCTCGAAGTCCACTCTGGACGAGTCGGCAGGCAGCTTGATGGCCGCGTTCGGGCCGATCACGCTGGTCGACGGCTTGATGAAGATGACAGGGTCGGCTGGTGGCTCGCCGCCCATTTCGCGGGCGTGGTCGGCGTAGTTCTTGCCGATGCAGACGACCTTCGTCGGCAGGACCGGCGCGAGCAGCCGGACATCGGCGAGCGGCCATTTCCGCCCGCTGAACGTGGGCTTCACGAACGGCTGCTCGGCGATCTCCAGCGCGACTTCCTGCCCGTCGGCGTCGCCAAGAGCGGCGTAGGCGAACCCTTCGGAATGAGCAATACGAGCGATACGCACAAGCCCACCCTAACGCTCAGACCTGGAGGCTGGCGCGCAATGCCTTGTGGACCAACGCGTCGCACAACGCCAGCCAGCTCGCCTCGACGATGTTGCCGTGCACGCCGACCGTGGTCCATTCGCGTTGACCGTCCGTCGACTCCACGAGCACGCGGGTGACCGCGTCCGTGCCCGGGTGTTCGGTGAGGATTCGGACCTTGTAATCCGCCAGCTCGACCTGCTCGAGCCACGGCAGGTGTGGCACGAGTGCCTTACGCAACGCGGCGTCCAACGCGTGCACCGGACCGTTCCCCTCGGCTGTCGCGATCACACGCTCGCCCGCGACGTGCACCTTCACCGTGGCCTCGGACACGACTGTGCCGTCAACGTGATGGTCGAGGATGACCCGATACGACTCGAGCACGAACGGCGGCGTGTCCACAGGGGACTGTTCTGCTTCAGCAACCTGGGCTCGTAGCAACAGTTCCAGCGAGGCGTCGGCGGCTTCGAACGACCATCCGCGCGCCTCCATCTCCTTGACTTTGCGTACCGCGCCGGAAAGCGCGGCGGGCCGGCCGGCCAGGTCAACCCCGAGCTCACGTCCCTTGAGCTCCAGGCTGGCCCGGCCGGCCATCTCGGTGACCAGTACCCGCATGTCGTTGCCGACGACGGCCGGATCGATGTGGTTGTACAACTCCGGATCCACTTTGATCGCGCTCGCGTGCAGGCCCGCCTTGTGGGCGAACGCTGACGACCCGATGTAAGCCTGGTGGGTGTCGGGTGCGAGATTCGCGATCTCGGCAAGAGCATGGGAGACCCGGGTGAGCTCTGGCACGCATTCGGTGGGTAGCACCGGCATGCCGAGCTTGGTCACGAGATTCCCGACGACGGCGAACAAATCGGCATTGCCTGCCCGTTCGCCGTATCCGTTGGCGGTGCACTGCACGTGCGTCGCGCCCGCCTGCACTGCCGCGATGGAGTTCGCGACCGCGCATGAAGTGTCGTCCTGGCAGTGGATGCCGACCCGGAACCCGGTCCGGTCGACGACTTCCCTGACTGTGTCGGCCAGCTGCAACGGCAACTGGCCGCCGTTGGTGTCGCACAACACGACCACGTCCGCGCCACCGTCCACACCGGCCGTGAGCACGCGCAGGGCCGTGTCGGAGTCGAAGGCGTAACCGTCGAAGAAGTGCTCTGCGTCGAGGAAGACTCGGCGCCCTTCACCTTTCAGGAAGGCGACCGTGTCACGGACCATCTCGCACGCTTCGTCCACATCGGTCTTCAAGGCCAGCTTGATGTGCCTCAGGTCGGACTTCGCGACCAGCGTCACGACCGGTGCTTGCGAGTCCAGAAGGGCCCGTACCTGCAAGTCTTCCGCTGCCGTTGTGCCAGCTTTTCTGGTCGATCCAAACGCGACAAGGGCGGCGTGCTTGAGTTCCAGCTCGCCCTCGGCCGCGCGCGCGAAGAACTCCGTGTCCTTGGGCAAGGCGCCTGGCCAGCCGCCTTCGATGAACCCGACACCCAGTTCGTCCAGCAACCTGGCGACCGCCAGTTTGTCCGCGGCCGAGTAGGAGATGCCCTCGCGCTGCGCCCCGTCCCGCAACGTCGTGTCGTACACGTGGAAGTCGTCGCCGAGCGGTGTGCCGGCCGGGGTCGTGCGAGTCACGGTCGCTCCTGGTGGTGGTCAGTCTGGACAAACAAAAAACCTCCCGCAGGATGCGAGAGGTCGGCGCACTGGGCTTCGTCGAAGCTACCCAGCGCGCTGGTCGATAATGATCACGCCATATGTGGTCATGGTGAGCATGAAACCACATCGTGAGTCCGAATACCACTCCCCGGTCGGCGACTCCCAGGTTCTGAGACCCCACCCCGGCGTGTCCACCGTTCCTGAAGCCCGTGTCCACCGTTCCTGCACCCCGAAATACACATTCCGACACAGTGCGGCTGGACAAAGTGGGGAGCTGGCTGACGTGGCCATTAGCCGGAGGCTGAGCAAGGGCAGCGATGGCTTGGTGGCGAGGGGCGCAGTCAGCACCGACCCGGGAATTTCATGGTGTCGGAATGGCGGACACGACATGCGGGAATGGTCGACACGGCATGCCGGAACGGTGGACACGGTGTGCCGGAATGGTCGACACGGTGTGCAGGAACGGTGGACACACACTTCAGGAACGGTGGACACGGCATGCCGGAACGGTGGACACGGTGTGGGCGAGGGTGGGCACGACGTGTAGAAGGCCGCCTGCTTGGGCGGGCGGCCTTCTGGGTTTCGGCTTACTGGGTTTCGGCTTGTTGGCTACGCGTTGGTGCGTGATGAGTTCGACGAGACCAGTGCCGCCAGGCGGTCGCCGATCGCGTACGTGCCGCCGGGCGAGGAGTGGTCGCGGGTTGCCAGGTCGAAGGCCACGGAGGCCTCGATCCGCCGAGCCGCTTCCCGCTCACCCAGGTGGTCGAGCAGCAACGCCACCGACAGCACCGCGGCCGTCGGGTCCGCGACACCCTGGCCTGCGATGTCCGGGGCGCTTCCGTGCACCGGCTCGAACATGCTCGGGTTGCGCCGGGTGATGTCGAGGTTTCCGGACGCCGCCAGGCCGATGCCTCCGGTCACCGCGGCCGCGAGGTCCGTGAGGATGTCGCCGAACAAATTGTCGGTGACGATCACGTCGAAGCGGCTTGGGTCGGTGACCATGTGAATGGTCGTCGCGTCCACGTGCTGGTACGCCACAGTCACGTCCGGGTGCTGCAGCGACACCTCCTCGACCACCCGCGACCACAAGGATCCGGCGTGCGCGAGCACGTTGGTCTTGTGCACAAGCGTCAGGTGCTTGCGTGGACGGTTCGCGGCACGGTTGAACGCGTCGCGGACAACGCGTTCCACGCCGAATGACGTGTTCACGCTGACCTCGGTCGCGATTTCGTGCGGCGTGTCCTTGCGCAACAGTCCGCCGTTGCCGGCGTACAGCCCTTCCGTTCCTTCCCTGACGACGATCATGTCGATGTCGCCGGGGTCGGCGATCGGGCTGCGCACGCCCGGGTACAGCCGCGCCGGACGCAGGTTCACGTGGTGGTCGAGTTCGAACCGCAGCCGCAGCAGCAGTCCACGTTCCAGAATTCCGCTCGGCACCGATGGATCACCAACCGCGCCGAGCAGGATCGCGTCATGTTCCCGGAGTTCGCCGAGAACCGACTCTGGCAGCAACTCCCCCGTCGCGTGCCATCGAGCGGCCCCAAGGTCGTACCGGGTGATCTCAGCACTCGGAATGACCTCGCCGAGCACCTTGAGGGCCTCGGCGATCACTTCCGGCCCGATCCCGTCACCGGGGATCACCGCGAGCCGCATGCAGACACCTCCGTGGATACAGGCCCAGAGTTCGGGCCACACAGTTCAGGGAAGGCTACCCGCCCCCACCCGGTCATCCGTACCTCGACCACGCTTTGGGGGTCCCCCTTTCGGATCACGAAATCTCAACTTGCGGGAATCCGCACCACCGCGGCCCGGTCTCCGGTCGCATTGTGATGGCTGAGCACCAACAAACCTTGCGACTTGTCGATGCCAAGAACCGCCTTGTCCCGCCTGATGGACAGTGCCGTGCCTGGCTTGGCGAGAAACACGAGCGCGTCACCGCCCTGGCCGGTCGCCCGCAGGCCGGGCTTGAGCGGATCGAACGACATCCCGTCCACGCTGTCAACAAGGTTGCTGCCTGAACCGGGTGGGCTGTAGTACCCGGCGACACCGACCGCATACGAGATCCGCGCCGACGCTGCCGTCGGGTCGATGCCGATCGCCTTGAGCGGCACGGGCAGCACGGCCACGTTCGTGTCGAACACGCCGGTGTCCACGTCGCCAAGCGAGCCGTTCAGCGCGACGCGCGCCACCGACGGGGTGCCGGGCTTCGCCAAGTCCACTGTGTTCACCACCCAGACATCCGTGCCGGTGAGCTTCGTCACGGCGGCTTCGAAGTCCCACTTGCCGTCACCGGTCGTGTCGATGTCCACGTACGGAACCGTGTTGCTGCCGAGGTTGTACCAGTTGCCCCAGGTGGCGATGCCGAACGCGAGGATCGCTTTCTCCGGTTTGCCTTGTTCGACGGCGTGCGGTGCGGTGGACGCAACGCCGACGTATCGGAGGTCGCCGCCCTTGGCCGTGTCGTTGACAGTGCAGCCCTTTGCCAGTTTGCGACGGCACGACGGCAGTTGTGGTGAAGTCGCCTGCAACTGAAGGACGCTGATCAGCGAACGATACGACTCACGGCCTTCGCCTTGATCGAGTCCCTTGCCGCGCAGCGGGAGCAAGGCCTGTTCCCGGCTGTCGAAGCTGACCTGAGGCTCAGCCGTGAGCTTGGCGACGGGCTTTGGCGCCGCATACACCGGAACGCGCAGCGCGGGACCGGACTTCGGCGTCAGCACGAGCCTGCCGGACGCGTCGGCGACGAACTGGCGCGCGTACTCCTCCTGCACGGGCGCGACGGTCGGGTCGATGGTCCGGCGCATCGCGAGCGGATCGTCGACGCGCAACGTGACCGTGACGGACGCGGTGCCGCGCGGAGGCACACGGACGGGGCCGCGCGAGACTTCGTACCGCACGCCAGGAGTCTTGGTGATCTCCTGATAGGCCACCTGGAACTCGGCGGGCGCGCTGCCTTTGTTGACCAGCTTCACGGTCCGGGATGCCGACATGCGGGTGACCGCCTCGACCGTGCCGAACGAGACGCTCACCGCGCCAGGCGACTCAAGGACCATCGCGAGCACCTGACTGTCCAAAGCGGACTGTGCATTCACCCGCCCGGCACCGACCCTTTGCGGCGCGAGCAAAGTGCCGTTCGGTTCGGTTCGGACATCATCGCCAGCGGTGTTCACCACCGCGGCTTTGACTTCCTCGACGGACCACTCCGGATGCGTCTGGCGGACCAATGCGGCGATCCCTGCGACGTGTGGCGCGGCCATCGAGGTCCCGCTGATCACCAAGGTCTGGTTGCCGCTGCCGGACAGCGCCGACGAGATGGTGTCGCCAGGCGCGGCCACATCGGGTTTCACGGCCGGGCCGCGTACCCCGCGTGAGGTGAAAGTGCTTGGCGTGTCGTTGATCTCGGGCGAGTTGCTCTTGTACGCCCCGCGTTTCGACCCGAGCATCCGGACCATCAACGTGCCTGCTTCCAGTGCGGGCAGCAGCGGCTTGGTCGCCGTCGCGGTGAACTGGAAGATCGGCAGGCTGTCGATACCGGCGATGCCAGCGTCGAAGTGATCGGTCGCGGACGGCAGCAACACACCAGCAGCACCGGCGGTTTTGGCGTTCGCGGCGCGACCGGCGGAGCCGCACCGGCGACTGGAGTCCTCGGGAGCCCAGTCAAGCCAGACGAACTTGCCAGCGACCTTGGTCTTGTCGGCTTCGGCGAACGGTTTACAACCATCCTTATTGGACTCAGTGGCCATGGTCACCACCGGTTGGGTCAGATCCAGCTTGTCGTATCCCTTGTAGACCATGCCGTACTGACCGCCCGCTTCCGCCTGCGTTGGAGCGGTCACTTCGACCGCGTCCCGCAGGACAAACGGGTCACGCGTGCTGGCGACGGTCAATGCTTCCGGTGTGTTGCCGGGCGCGCCGCCGATGTCGTACACGTCGCCGCCGTTGCCGCCCGCGATGACCGAAAGCACGCCGTTGCGGGCCAGTTTGCGCACGAACAGGCTGTCTGGGTCGTCCGGCGCGCCGAAGTCGCTGCCCAGCGACATGTTCACGACATCAAGGTGATCAGTGAAGTCGCCGTCCGCGTTCGGGTCGAGCGTCCAGTCCATCGCCTTCGCGGTGAGTTCGGTCGCGCCGAGACAGCCGAAGATCTTGACAGCGTAGATCAGGGCCTTGGGCGCGGAGCCTGGGCCGACTCGCATGTCGTTGGCGGCTTGGGGCGTGAGTTTGGTGTGGTCGCCGCGAAACGTGGACCCGTCCGCGTTCACGCCATACCCAGCGGCCGTCCCGGCGACGTGCGTGCCGTGATCGCCACAGGAGATCGGGTTCAGGTCCGGCGCCGGTGTCTCGGTCCCGAGTCCGCCGGAGGAGTCGTACTGGTCACCCGCGAGATCCGTGCCGCCGACGACTTTCTCGGTCGGGAAGTAGCTGGGGTCGGTTTTGGTCCGGTCGATCGCGGTGTAAGCGGCCGGTGTTCCTGGGCCACCGAAGGTCGCGTGGGTGTAGTCGACGCCGTCGTCGACGATGCCGAGCCGGATCTTGTCGCCGAGCTTCCCGGCGTTCTGCCAGGCGTTCAAGGTCTTGGTGACCTGCAGGGCGCTTGAGTTCGTGCGCGTCTTCGGCACGACCGGGCGGATCGACTGCACCTCGGGCTTCGCCGCCAGCTCGCGGATCGCTTCCGCATCGGCACGGACAACCATGCCCGCGACGGCGTTTGTGGTGGTGTAGACGAGGTTGGCAGTCGCGTCCCTGGTCTTGAGCGCGCTGGCCAGGGCTGAGGCTGTCCGACCGATCTCGTCGGCGGCTTCACGAGCCTTCTGCTTGGCCTGATCGCGGTGGCCACCGGCCCTTGTGGACTGTTCATTGTAGACATCCACGGCCGGGCGCCTCGCCAGTTCCACGAACGCGCTCACCGGACCGGTGTTCGCCACGCGCGCCGAGACCTTGTCGGTCTGCGCCAGCTGTCTGATCGGGAGGCTGGTCGCCAGCGGAAAATCGCTTGGTTTGCTGATCGCGGTGCCCGCGGTCGTCACACTCGCGACGAGCGCGAGCGTGACCGTTGCGATCACCGGACGCCTTCTCCACCCGGTCGGACGGGCCACGCATGCCTCACTCTCCGCGCATTGTTGATGCCGGAAAGCAACCTATCCGCGAATGGCCCAACGACCTAGTACATCCGGCCGAACGTCAGCCTCGTGAGTGGTTATGCGTGTTAGAACACGCATAACCACTCACGAGGGTTGAGCAGGGCGCGGGTTGATCAGGCGTCGAACTGGACCGCGCGGATGTTCGTTGCCGAGATGCTCAGGCCGATCGAGTCCAGCACCGAGGCGTCCACCTGGCGGTCGACGCGCAGCAGCATGATCGCGTCGTTGCCGGACTTGGTCTGGCTGATCTGGGCGGCCTCGATGTTGATGCCTGCCTCACCCAGCAGGGTTCCGACGGTACCCATCACGCCGGGGCGGTCGGGGTACGAGGCAAGCAGCACGGTGCCCTCGGCACGCAGGTCGAAGCTGCGGCCGTTGAACCCGACGAGCTTCTCGACCTGCGCGAGGCCCGAAACCGTGCCGGACACCGTGATCGAGGCGCCGTCGGCGTAGACCGCGCGCAGGGTCACCAGGCTGCGGTGGGCCGCGCTCTCCGACTCCTTGACGATGTCGACCTCGACACCGAGCTCCGCGGCAAGGCGCGGGGCATTCACGAACGTCACCTGGGACTCGACAATGCCGTGGAAAGCGCCGCGCAGTGCGGCAAGCGGCAGGATCGCGACGTCCTCATTGGACAGCTCGCCGCGCACCTCGACGGTGATCGACGTCGGCGTGCCACTGCCCGTCGCGGCGAGCACGAGACCCAGCTTCTGGGTCAGCGGCAGGTACGGCCGGACCTCCTCGCCGACCGCGCCACCGGCAACGTTCACACCATCGGGTACAAAGTCGCCGCGCAGCGCCAGCAGCACGCTCCGGGCGACGTCCGTGCCCGCGCGGTCCTGTGCCTCGGTGGTCGACGCGCCAAGGTGCGGGGTGACGACGACGTTCGGCAGGCCGAACAGCGGGCTGGCGGTCGTCGGCTCGGTGGCGAAGACGTCGATTCCGGCGCCGCCGACCTGGCCCGACTGGATCGCGTCGGCCAGTGCCTGCTCGTCGACAAGGCCGCCACGGGCGGCGTTGACGATGATCACGCCCTTCTTGGTCTTGGCCAGCTGCGCCGCGCCGATCAGGCCCTTGGTCTCCGGGGTCTTGGGCAGGTGCACCGAGATGAAGTCGGCCCTGGCCAGCAGCTCGTCCAGCTCGACGAGCTCGATGCCGAGCTGCGCGGCACGAGCGGCCGAGACGTACGGGTCGTAGGCGATCAACGTCGTGTCGAACCCGGCGAGGCGGGCGGCGAACAGCTGACCGATCTTGCCGAGGCCGACGACACCGACGGTCTTGCCGTTGATCTCGACGCCCGAGTACGCGCTGCGCTTCCACGCGCCGCCCTGCAGGCTCTGGTCGGCCGCGGGAATCCGGCGGGCCACCGCCAGCAGCAGGCCGACGGCGTGCTCAGCAGCCGAAACGATGTTGGACGTCGGCGCGTTCACCACCAGCACACCGCGCTCGGTCGCGGCCGGGACCTCGACGTTGTCCAGGCCGACACCGGCACGCGCGACGACCTTCAGGCGCGAGGTCGCGCCGAGCACCTCGGCGTCCACCTGGGTCGCCGACCGGACGAGCAACGCGTCCGCGTTGGCCACTTCGGTGAGCAGTGCGGGCCGGTCAGTGCCGTCGACGTGACGGACCTCGACCTCCTCGCCGAACACGTCCAGCACGGACGGCGCCAGCTTTTCGGCGATCAGAACGACAGGTCGGCTGGTTGCAGTCACGGCAACGCACTCCAATTGATCATTTCATGATGTGGGAGGAGACCGGGTACGACGCCGGGCCCGGACAAGCAGGAGTCTAGATCCTCACAGGCACGTTACGAATGAGTTATGCCGCACTACCAAGGCTCGTCGAATTCACCTGCGCGAACACCCTTGACGAACGCATCCCACTCACTGGGAGTGAACACCAGAATGGTGCCGTCCGGCTCGGTCGACTTACGCATCGCGGTGTACGTGACCCCGTCGCTGTGCTGCACGAATGCCAGTTCGACGTACTCGCCACCTGGGTCGGCACCCGGTTCGGCGAAGCGCTGCCATTCGGCGTTCGTCAGGTCGAGATTCCCGCGAACATGCGCTTTGTCGTCATAGATCGGCGCAGTGTCACCATTCATAAGCGCTAGGTATAGCAAAAACCCTCGTGAGTGTTTTCGCCGGTTCTAACCGGCCTGGTGTTTTAACGTTGTGAGGGCATGGTGGGCAGGGCCGTCGCGGAGCGGCGGCCCTGCTTTCGTTGCTGGGTTTAGGTTTTTGTCACTGGACGGACGATGCGATGCCGCGTCGCGGGGATGGATGTATGCCCTGTCGGGCGGCCCGGACCGGGCCGTGAAGGTTTTCGCGGTTTCGCCGGAGATCCCAGGCGCGGGTGAAGCCCACGAAACCCGCGTTTGACCCGTAGCGGGCTGAGCGGTCCCCGGCGTCGTTCCCAGGACAGTCGCTGATCGGCGATGAGCCCACGCGCCAGGACCAGGTGAACATAAGCCACAGCCACCAGCCAACTCCACCGCTCGGCTTGCTCGGGGCCACGCACTCGAGGGCGGGTCCAAGCCAGGTATTGCTTGAGGAACCGGAAGAGGTGCTCGATGCCGTAACGGCGCAGATACGCCCGCCACACCCGGTCAAGATCGAACGAGCCCTCAGGCCCGGTCCAGAACAACCACATCGGCGGGTACGCCGGGTCGGCCGAACACACCCAGACCACACTGCCCCGGGTCACCGGGCGGGAGTACCCGGGCCGGTAGCCAGGTTCCCGCAGTGCCGCCGATTCCGAGGCACGCGGGTGCATCCCATGCCACACCGACACACTCACCGCGGCCCGCCCAGGCTCGGCGGGCACCGCGAGGTATTCGTCCGGGTCACGCCAGCTACGGCGATCGGACAGTTTCATCTTTGGCCCGTGCACTCGCGGCCGCCCGATCGTGCCTGGTTCCCGCGGCGGCGGATCGGCCATCACCACCGCGTCCTTACGCAACCGGACCACGATCTGCACCCGCTCGCCGGTCAACCGGCCACCCAGATACACCGGGCTGTAGTCCCCGTCAGCACACACAATCGGAACCAGACCACCACCATCATCACCACCGTCCGGGTCCCGGTCGGCAGCCACCTGCTTCAGCAACGCCTCGATCTGCCCGACAGCAACCACATTGTGGTTCTCACCCACCGCGATACGCGCCACCGCCACCGGCGACGCCCACGACGAACCGCTCGTCCCGGTCGCGGCCAGCCACTGAAACCACCAGCCCGGAGTCACCACCCCGCTGCCACCGCCAACATCCTTGCCCGCGTCGTAGTTCAACGTCCGGTCCGGGCTGGTCGGCGCATCCGGACGCGGCCACTGCGAACAATCCAACGCGAACACCAGCCCCGAGGACCGATCCACCACACCCGCCAACACACCCGCCAACACCGCGGCGTCGATCCGGCCCCGATCCAACGCGGCATACACACTGCCATGCCCACGCCGCAACACCGGCTCCAAGCTTAGATACGGCAACGACTCCAACCGGCCCGGATGACACAACAACGCGTCCACCATCTCGAACAACACATCCGGCCACCTCGTGAACGACTCATACACCGCCCGGCGGAACCGCCGCAGCCGCCGGAGTTGGCCTACAAGGGATCCATCAGGCACACTGCCAGACACGGCCACCGCTTTCGTGATCAAAGTTCTGTGGAAGGAACCAAGATCATCGAGCGGTGGCCGCCTCCATGTCAAAGATCAACCACCCGGAACGTTAAAACACCAGACCGGCGAAAACACTCACGAGGGTTGATCAGGCGGTTTCCGTGATGGGCCGGTCCACCCAGGACATCAGGCCACGCAGTGTGCGGCCGACCTCCTCGATCGGGTGCTGCTCGCCCTCGGCCTGCAGCTTGGTGAAGTTCGGACGGCCGGCGGCGTCCTCGCCCACCCACTCCTTGGCGAACGAGCCATCCTGGATCTCACCGAGGATCTTGCGCATCTCCTCCTTGACCGCTGGCGTGATCACGCGCGGGCCACGGGTGACGTCGCCGTACTCGGCGGTGTCGGAGATCGAGTAACGCATCCGGGCGATGCCGCCCTCGTACATCAGGTCGACGATCAGCTTGAGCTCGTGCAGCACCTCGAAGTACGCGATCTCCGGCGCGTAACCGGCCTCGGTGAGCACCTCGAAACCGGCCTGCACCAGCGCGGTCGTGCCGCCACAGAGCACGGCCTGCTCGCCGAAGAGGTCCGTCTCGGTCTCTTCCTTGAAGGTCGTCTTGATCACGCCCGCCCGGCTGCCGCCGATGCCCTTGGCGTACGCCAGTGCGATGGCCTGCGCGTTGCCGGTGGCGTCCTGCTCGATCGCGATCAGCGCGGGCACGCCCTTGCCGTCGACGAACTGGCGGCGGACCAGGTGGCCAGGGCCCTTCGGGGCGACCATGAAGACGTCGATCTCGGGCGCGGGCTGGATCAGGCCGTAGCGGATGTTGAAGCCGTGCCCGAACGCGATCGCGTTGCCTGCCTGCAGGTTCGGCGCGATCTCCTCGTCGTAGATCTTCTTCTGCTTGGTGTCCGGCGCCAGCAGCATCACGATGTCCGCCTCGGCCGACGCCTCGGCCGGGGTGAGCACGCGCAGGCCCTGCTCCTCGGCCTTGGCACGGGACTTCGAGCCCTCCTGCAGGCCGATCCGCACGTCCACACCGGAGTCACGCAGGCTCAGCGCGTGCGCGTGGCCCTGGCTGCCGTACCCGATGACCGCGACCTTCTTGCCGCTCAGTACACCGAGGTCCGCGTCATCGTCGTAAAAGATCTCGACACTCATGCTCATTGATTCCTTTATCAACCTGTGGGGTTCTTCAGCGAACGGCCGTCGCGGTGATCGAGCGGGGACCGCGGCCGATGGCGACCATTCCGGACTGCACCATCTCACGCACGCCATAGGGCTCGAGCATCCGGCGCAGCGCCTCGATCTTGTCCGCCGTCCCGGTCGCCTCGATGGTCAGCGCCTCCGGTGAGACGTCAACCACCTTGGCACGGAAGAGCTGCACCGTTTCCAGCACCTGGCTGCGCACGGTCGCGTCCGCGCGCACCTTCACCAACAACAGTTCGCGCTGGACCGCGGAACCCCGTTCGAGCTCCACGATCTTGATCACGTTCACCAGCTTGTTGAGCTGTTTTGTCACCTGTTCGAGTGGCAATTCGTCGACTGCGACCACGATGGTCATCCTGGACACGTCTGGGTGCTCGGTCGGTCCGACGGCGAGCGACTCGATGTTAAAGCCGCGCCGGGAGAACAGACCCGCAACGCGAGCAAGCACACCCGGCTTGTTCTCGACCAGGACGCTCAGTGTGTGGGTGGACATCAGATCTCATCCTCGTCGAACAGCGGCCGGATCCCGCGTGCCGCCATGATCTCGTCGTTGCCGGTGCCAGCCGCGACCATCGGCCACACCTGCGCGTCCTTGCCGACCACGAAGTCGATCACGACCGGCCGGTCGTTGATCTCCATCGCCCGCTTGATCACGGTGTCGACCTGCTCGCGAGTCTCGCACCGCAGGCCAGCGCAGCCCAATGCCTCAGCGAGCAGCGTAAAGTCCGGAATCCGGTGCTTGTGCGTGCCGAGATCGGTGTTCGAGTACCGCTCCGAGTAGAACAGGTTCTGCCACTGGCGGACCATGCCGAGGTTGCCGTTGTTGATCACCGCGACCTTGATCGGCGCGCCCTCGATGGCGCACGTGGCCAGCTCCTGGTTGGTCATCTGGAAGCAGCCGTCGCCGTCGATGGCCCAGACTTCCTTGTCCGGCATGCCGAACTTGGCGCCCATCGCGGCTGGCACCGCGAAGCCCATCGTGCCGAGGCCACCCGAGTTGATCCAGGTCATCGGCTTCTCGTACTTCACGAACTGCGCGGCCCACATCTGGTGCTGGCCGACGCCCGCGGTGTAGATCGCGTCCGGGCCGACCAGCTGGCCGATCCGCTCGATCACGTACTGCGGCGACAGCGTGCCGTCGGTCGGCCACTCGTACCCGGCCGGGAACGTCTCCCGCCAGCTGTTCACCTGCGCCCACCACGCGGTCAGGTCGGCCTTGCCGCGTTCGTGCTCGGCCTGCACCGCGCCGATCAGCTCGGTGATGATCTCCTTGCAGTCGCCCACGATCGGCACGTCGGCCTTGCGGTTCTTGGAGATCTCGGCCGGGTCGATGTCGGCGTGCACGACCTGCGCGTCCGGCGCGAAGGACGCGAGCTGGCCGGTGACCCGGTCGTCGAACCGGGCACCGAGCGCGATGATCAGGTCGGATCGCTGGAGGCAGCCCACCGCCGCCACCGATCCGTGCATTCCGGGCATCCCAAGGTGTTGCGGATGCGAGTCAGGGAACGCGCCCCGCGCCATCAGCGTGGTGACCACCGGGATGTTGGTCAGCTCGGCGAGCCTGAGCAGCTCGGCCGACGACTGCGACTTGATCACGCCGCCGCCGACGTAGAGAACCGGACGACGGGCCGAAGCGATCAGCTTCGCGGCCTCGCGCACCTGCTTGCCGTGCGGCCGGGTCGTCGGCCGGTAGCCAGGCAGGTGGATCTCGGGCGGCCAGGAGAAGCTGGTGGTCTCCTGCAGCACGTCCTTGGGGATGTCCACGAGCACGGGGCCGGGTCGGCCCGTCGATGCCAGGTGGAACGCCTCGGCGATGGTCCGCGGGATCTCCGCCGGATCGGTGACGAGGAAGTTGTGCTTGGTGATCGGCAGCGTGATGCCGCAGATGTCCGCCTCCTGAAAGGCGTCGGTGCCGATCAGCGCCCTGGTCTGCTGGCCGGTGATGGCCACGACCGGGACGGAGTCCATGTTCGCGTCCGCGAGCGGGGTGACGAGGTTGGTCGCGCCAGGACCGGACGTCGCCATGCAGACACCGACCTTGCCGGTGGCCTGCGCGTATCCGGTGGCCGCGTGGCCAGCTCCCTGCTCATGCCGGACGAGGACGTGACGGACCTTGGTGGAGTCGAGCAGCGGGTCGTACGCCGGCAGGATGGTTCCGCCAGGAATCCCGAAGACCACCTCGCAACCGACTGCCTCGAGCGAACGGACCAGCGACTGGGCTCCAGTGACACGCACCGGGGCGCCCGTTGGCGGCGCTGGTTTCGGACGGTTGGCCGGGGCGGAGCTGTCCCCTGGTTTGGGATCAGCTCCCGGTTTCGGCGCCCCGGGCTTCGCGGCGGGTCGCGATGTAGCGCTCGTCATCGGTTCTGCCTCGTGAGTCAGTGGTCGGGTATGGGGTCCAGACACGAAAAAACCCCCGTCGACCTGATAGGTCGCACGAGGGTCGCGCGTCGACGAGTCTGTAGTAGCCCTAAGCGTCGACGCGCTTGGGAAGTACGAGACCAATCGGGTTGAACATACCTCGGACGGTAGTGCGGATCGTGCGCATGCGTCAAATCTGCGGGACACCAATCCCGGATAGTGGACCCGATCGGGGGACCCGCCGACCGGCCGCCAGCGGCAAACGTGCACCATCTTGTGTGTGACCGCCGTCAGCAAGGTTGTCTTCCGGACCCCTCCGACCGCCCATCTCGGTGCGCTGCTGCTCGCCGTCGCCGCAACGCCGTTCGCATTCGCCGCGCCGGGCTTGTTCGCGATCTACTTGGTACCGATCGCGCTCATCGTCTGGGTGCTCCGCAATCGCACGACCGCTGACACCGACGGCCTTGTCGCGCAGAGCTTGTTCGCCAGCCGCACCTTGAAATGGGACGATCTGGCGTCATTGAAACTCAACCGTGGCCGGGTGTCCGCGGTCGGCACCGACGGCACCGTGACCCGGTTGCCGGGTGTCCGGCTGCGACACGTGTCACTGCTTTCCACAGTCAGCAACGGTCGTATCCCCGACCCAGCTGCCGATCCTGTGTCCGACGACGAGGAAAGTCCGGCCACACCGGACACCCCGGCGGAGTAATCTCGCTGTAGTTCCCACCGCTGAGTCTTTTGGAGGGGCGATGCCCCAGTTGCGTTCCCGCACGACCACTCACGGCCGCAACGCCGCGGGCGCACGCGCGCTCTGGCGTGCGACCGGTATGACGGATTCCGACTTCGGCAAGCCGATCGTGGCGATCGCCAACTCCTACACGCAGTTCGTGCCGGGCCACGTACACCTTCGCGACCTCGGTGACATCGTCGCCGATGCCGTGCGCGAGGCTGGCGGTGTCGCGCGCGAGTTCCACACCATCGCGGTGGACGACGGAATCGCGATGGGCCACAGCGGAATGCTGTACTCCCTGCCGTCCCGCGAGATCATCGCGGACTCGGTCGAATACATGGTCAACGCGCACCAGGCGGACGCGCTGGTCTGCATCTCCAACTGCGACAAGATCACGCCGGGCATGCTGAACGCGGCCATGCGGCTGAACATCCCGACGGTGTTCGTCTCGGGTGGACCGATGGAGGCGGGCAAAGCCGTGGTCGTCGGCGGTGTCGCGCAGGCGCCGACCGACCTGATCACCGCGATCGCGGCGTCCGCGAACCCGTCGGTCGACGAGGACGGGCTGTCGATTGTGGAGCGCTCGGCCTGTCCGACGTGTGGCTCGTGCTCCGGGATGTTCACCGCGAACTCGATGAACTGCCTGACCGAAGCGCTCGGATTGGCCTTGCCGGGCAACGGGTCCACTTTGGCCACCCATGCCGCGCGCCGCGACCTGTTCTCCAGGGCGGGAACGACGGTCGTCGAGCTGTGCAAGCGTTGGTACGGCGCCGACGATTCCTCGGTGCTGCCGCGGGAGATCGCATCCCGTAAGGCATTCGAGAACGCGATGGCCCTCGATATGGCCATGGGCGGTTCGACCAACACGGTCCTGCACATCCTGGCCGCGGCGCAGGAAGGCGAGGTCGACTTCACGCTGGCCGACATCGACGCGACCAGCCGCCGGGTTCCGTGCCTGTCGAAGGTCTCGCCGAACTCCGACTACCACATGGAAGACGTGCACCGGGCCGGTGGAATTCCGGCGATCCTCGGTGAACTGGACCGCGCGGGACTGCTCAACCGGGACGTCCACTCGGTCCACAGTTCGGACCTGACGTCGTGGCTGTCCGAATGGGACATCCGATCTGGACAGGCGTCCGATGCGGCAATCGAACTCTTCCACGCGGCCCCAGGCGGCGTGCGGACCACTGAGGCGTTCTCTACGACGAACCGCTGGTCTTCTTTGGACACCGACGCTGCTTCAGGCTGCATCCGTGACAAGGAGCACGCGTACACGGCCGATGGAGGTTTGGCCGTGCTGCGTGGGAACCTGGCGGAGAACGGCGCGGTCATCAAGTCCGCTGGAATCGATCCGTCATTGTTCCGGTTCCAAGGTCCTGCCCGGGTGGTCGAAAGCCAGGAGCAAGCGGTTTCGGTGATCCTGAACAAGGAGATCCAGCCGGGTGACGTGCTCGTGGTCCGCTACGAAGGCCCGGCCGGCGGCCCGGGGATGCAGGAGATGTTGCACCCCACGGCGTTCCTCAAGGGCGCAGGCCTCGGCCAGAAGTGCGCGCTGATCACCGACGGCCGCTTCTCCGGCGGATCGTCGGGCCTGTCGGTCGGGCACATCTCCCCCGAAGCCGCGGGCGCGGGCACAATTGGACTCGTTCAAGACGGCGACCAGATCCTGATTGACGTCACCACCCGGACACTGGAACTGCTTGTGCCGGAAGAAGTTCTGGCCGAGCGCCGGGCGAAGATGGAGTCGAGCGAGCGGCCGTGGCAGCCGGTCGACCGGGATCGCACTGTGACAACGGCATTGCGCGCGTACGCACACATGGCGACCGACGCATCCACTGGCGCGGTGCGGCGAATCCCGTCGTAGAAACCACCTAAAGACCTTTCGGTATTTGAGTGAGTTATGTCATAGGGAAAGGCCGGTGTGGTCGAGGAAGTTGAAGCACAGTTGGTAGCTGCTGCCGACGCGTTCCAGGCCGGTCTGCGCGGCGGTGTGGGCTTCGTCGAGGGTGTCGGGGCACAAGTTGGCCAGTTCGCGTGCTTTGACGTTGCCCCATACCGTTTCCATCGGGTTGAGGTCGGGGGCGTAGCCGGGCAACGGTTCCACGTGCAGCCAGTGTCGTTGGGTGGTCAGCCATGCCTTCATGTCGTTCGATCGGTGGGCGGGCAGGCCGTCCCAGATCAGGGTGACTTTCTGGCCGTCGAGGTGCTCGTGCAGAGCGGTGAGGAACTCGATCAGCGAGGCGGTGTTGTAGGCGCCTTCTTTGATGCCGAACACGAACACCGCCTCGCTGCGGTCGGGTCGGTAGGCCAGCGCGCCGGACATCGACAGGCGTTTCCAGGAGAACCGGTGGGTCAGCACCGGGGTCTGGCCGCGTGGCGCCCAGGTGGCCCGGACTACGGGCAGCAGGGAGAATCCGGACTCGTCCTGGAAGCAGATCCAGGCCCCTCGGCGCCGGGCGCTTTTTTTATGCGCGGCCACTCCTTTTTCACCCACCTGTCGATGGCCTCCTGGTCGCGTTCGGTGGCGCGGCGGGCGGGACGCTGCCTGCTCCAGCCCAGCCGCTCGCGCAGGATCGTCCAGGTCTGGGTTTGCGAGTACCGCACCCCGGTGACCTTCTCGATCACCTCGGCCACCCGCGCCAGCGTCCACATGTCGGTCGGGAATCCGTTCGCCTTCGGCCCCTCCGCCAGCGCGCCGGCCACCTCGGCCACCTGCTCGTCGGTCAGCTTGGGCAGCCGCCCGGCACGACCAGCCCCGGCCAATGCCTGCCGTCCGCCGGCCGACCACGCCCGGTGCCACCGTGAGGCGGTCTGCGCCGAGACTCCCAACTCCACCACCACATCGACCTGCCGCTTGCCGCGGTCGAACATCTCCGCTGCCCGCATCCGACGTTCTCGCAACGCCTCAAAATCACGGCGGGCAGCTACTTTCTTGCTGCTACGGCCTTTCCGACGCTGGCCGGCCGATCGTGACGGTTCTGGCACACCACGATTGTCCTACCAGGCAAGGCGAATCACCCGCAACGACTCACCCTATTACCGAAAGATCTTTAAGTAGACGAAAGCCGGGCATTCGTGTCCGGCTTTCGTGTCATTTTCGGGCGGCTACTCCGTGCTGCACCCTGAGGTCCGGCGCGATTCCTGTCACCAGATCACACAGAGGTGGTCTTATGACGAAAACCGTCGCCGTCCCGGACATCACTGCGGTTTTCCTTGATCAGCCAGCGAGCCACATCGTCCACAAAGGACCGCTCGGCGCTCTTGCCGAGTTCTACCGTGATCCGCTGGCCCGCGTGACGCTACTGGTCACGTCGCTGTTGCTGTGTTACGTGGGCGGTGCCGCGATGTTCTACGTGCACGCGATCCTGTTCAACGAAGGCGGCCCGGCCATCAGCCCGTATCTGCATTGGGCGCTGGATTCTTCGTTCGGCTTCATCGCGCTCACTCCGATCATCGCGGTGCTACTCCCCCTCGCGGTCTGGCTGATCCGCGACCGGCCTCGCTGGCTGTTTCCGCTTGTGCTGGGCGTGTTGTTCGCGGTCATCACGATCCCCGGGCCGTTGGCGCACGACATGTTCGTGGCAAGGGGAACGCCGATCGCCGCGTTCGTCACGCACCACTGGGGCGATCCGTCGATCATCATGCAGCCGCCGACCGAGTACACGGCCGTGGCCAAGATGACGCACCAGTTCCTCGGCGGCCTGCCGGTATATCTGGCGTTGTCCACAGTGGCTTACGTGTCCATCCGCGCTATCGTTGCCAAGTGGCACAAGTCCTCGTAACCCGCGAAATGGTCGACGAAGCGATGCAGGCTTTGACGGGCCGGTGCGAGGTCGATCTCTACACCGGCCCGCCGGAAGCCATGCCGCGCGACGAGTTCCTCAAGCGCGCCAACGGTAAAGACGGCCTATTGACCATGTTGTCCGAGCGGGTCGACGCGGAACTGCTCGACGCGGCCGGTCCGCAGCTGAAGATCGTGGCCAACCACGCGGTCGGCTACGACAACATCGACGTCGCCGAGTGCACCCGACGCGGCGTGCTGGTCGCGAACACGCCGGACGTACTCACCGAGGCGACCGCGGACCTCGCGTGGGCGCTGATCCTGGCGTGTGTCCGCAGGATCGCGGAAGGCGACCGGTTTCTCAGGGCGGAAACCCCATGGATCTGGGGCCCGAGAATGATGCTCGGCCACGAACTCTACGGCCGGACCCTGGGCATCGTGGGCTACGGCCGGATCGGGAAAGCGACCGCCAAGAGGGCCGAAGGCTTTGGAATGCGGGTGATTCACAACTCCCGCTCGGGCGGCGTCCCGTTCGAAACCCTGATCGCCGAGTCGGACGTGGTCTCGATCCACGCCCCGCTCACACCCGAGACGAAACACCTGTTCAACGCGGACGTGTTCAAGAACATGAAATCCACTGCGGTCCTGGTGAATACCGCGCGCGGACCGTTGGTGGACGAGGCCGCTTTGGCGCACGCGCTGCGTACCAACGAGATCTTCGCCGCTGGGCTGGACGTGTTCGAGCGGGAGCCTCAGGTCGAGAAAGCGTTGCTGGACCTCGACAACGTCACGATCGTGCCGCATCTTGGCAGTGCGACCGTCCAGACCCGGGCGGCGATGGGACTTTTCGCCGTCGAGAACCTCCTCAACGGCATCGCCGGGCATCGCCCCCGGGCCTTGGTCAACCCAGAAGTGCTTACCTGAACACGACAAGCGTGACGACGGACAGTCCAGCCGCGACGATCAACATGAACAAGCCGAGCGGGACCGGGCGACGGCCCCACGGGGTCGGGCGGTCGAGCGAGATTCGGCCCGGACCGGTGAACAGCAGCATGAACGCCGCCGTGCCGAGCGCGAGCTCCCACTCGAAGCCGCGCGGCGGGTTGAAGAACCCGTTGCCCCACTTCAGGTAGACGACATTCGCCATCACGCCGAGGATCGCGGCCGCGCCGATCGGGGTGAACAGGCCGAGCACCAGCAGCACGCCGCCGACCAGCTCGGACACGCCGGTCGCCCAGGCGAGAATGGTGGTCTGGCTGAAGCCCTGCGTGCCGAGGAACTGCGCGAACCCGTCGATGCCCGGGCCGTTGAACAGGCCGAACAGCTTCTGCGACGCGTGCACGATGAACGTGCCACCGAGCACGAGCCGCAGTACGAGCAGACCGAAGTCCAACCCGCCATGCCATGCATATCCGGGCTTGGTTCGCTCCTCCTCGTCCGCGCCAGGTCTGGACAACACGGTTGTCGTGGACGAGCTGCTGTAGCCGGAATCGTCGTACCGGCCGTAATCCTCGTCCGACGGCTCAGCCATCCGGTGCGAACCGGAGTAGTCGTCGCCGCCCATGGAATACATCCCTGGGTAGCCGCCCGCGGTCCTCGAGCGGTCATCGTCGGTACTCACGGCGGGGAGGCTACGGGAAAGCGCCGGAAAACGCTCTACAAAGTTTTTATCAATACTCGCCACGGACCAGATTCGACGGTTTCTCGCCTGCCGCGAACATCGAGATCTGGGTTGCCGCCACGGCATACGCGCGTTCGAAGTTGCCCGTGCATGTTCCGGCAACATGCGGAGTCAGCAGCAGGCCAGGTGCCGTCCACAGTGGATGATCCGACGGCAGCGGCTCCGGGTCGGTGACGTCGAGCGCGGCGCGCAACCGGCCAGAACGCAGTTCAGCGAGCAAGTCGTCGGTAACCACAACAGGTCCACGCGCCGCGTTCACAAGTACGGCACCGTCCGCCATCTGGGCCAGGAACTTCGCATCTACCATTCCGACGGTTTTCGGGGTAACCGGCACCATCAGAACGACAACGTCGTAGTCGCCGAGCAACTGGGGAAGTTCGTCCACACCGTGAACGCCTTCACGCGCGGTCGTGCCGACCAAGGTCACCTGCGAGTCAAAGGCTTCCAGCCTGCGCTTGAGCTGGGTTCCAAGATCACCGGCGCCGATTGTCAGCACGCGTTTGCCTTGCAGCGTGTCGGTCTTGCGCAAGTCCCACCGGTGTTGCGCCTGCGCGGCCGCGAACTCGCGCATTTCCCGGTAGATCGTCAGCAGTGCGGCCATGACCCACTCAGCCGTGCTGCCGCCGTGCGCACCGCGGCAGTTGGCGAGCATGATCCCATCAGGCAGCTTGCCGACCCAGCTCTCCGCGCCTGCCGAGAGCAGTTGCACCAGCTTGAGCTTCGGCAGCTGCGGGATGTACGCGACCGACTGGGCCCCGGCCTGAAAACCGGGGATGAGCACGTCCGCCTCCTGCGCCCCAGGTGGCAGAGGTTCGCCGACCTCGAAGCGGACCGGTCGCACGCCGTCCAGCTCGGCCAGCACGGACATTCCGTAATCATCAGGTACCAGAACAGTGATCGGCACGAAAACAACAGTAGGCCTTATCGATCTCGCCGGCCTGACTAGGGCAGACTCTGCGTCGATGCACGAACACGACGTGACCTCGCCGGACGGGACGAGGATTCGCGGCTGGCGCACCGACAACGCGGGCCCGCCGGTGTTGCTGTGCCCGGGATTGGGCACAGCGCCGGAAGTGTGGCCGATGCTGCTGCTGCCGGACTCTGCTGTTGAGCAGGGGGGCGCACGGGTGCTGTCCTGGTACCACCGCGGCACGATGGGCTCGGACCGACCGGCTGACGAGAGCCGGATCGAGCTGGCTGACCACGTCGCCGACGCCCTGGCCGTGCTGGACGCCGCTGGGGTACGGCGCTGTGTCGTGATGGGCTGGTCGGTCGGTGTGATGGTGGCCGCCGAACTGGCTCGCAGACATCCCGAGCGCGTCTCCGGCCTCATGTTCGTCGCGGGCGTGCCGGGCGACCTTTTCGGCGCGATGCTCGGCTCGCTCGGGATTCCGGCCGTGCTGCGCCGCGCGCTGACGTTGACCGGGACGCACGCATTGCGCGCGATCTCGCCGATCATCGACGCGATCCTGCACCGGATTCCGGTGAACACGGTCACCGCGACCCTGGCCCAGCGCAGCGGCCTGATGATGCCGGGCGCGGACACCCAGGCGGTCATCCGCATGCTGCGCCGGTTCGTGCAGCACGACTGGCGCTGGTATTTCACGCTGGCGCTCGCGGTCAGTTCCGTGCCCGCGCGTGATCTGCGTGGGCTGACGTGCCCGGTCACCGTGCTCGCTGGGCAGTACGACCTGCTGGCCTCGCCGGAACGGGCGACAAAGCCCGTCTCGATGCTCCCGCAAGCCCGCGTGCGGATCGTCCCGACCAGCCATTTCCTGCCGCTTGAGGCGCCGGATGTGGTGGTCGACGAGCTGCGGTCGCTGCTTCGCCGGGTTGCCGCGGTCGAGCGGGCACGTGAGCTGGCCAGGCCACCCGCCCGCGATCCGATCGACGCGTTGATCCCGCCCGCGCTTACCTACGGTTCACGACTTCGCACCTAGCCTGGGTGACGTGTCACGTTCCGGATGGCGGCTCGCCGCGTGTTGCGTCGCCGCAGGCCTCGCGCTCAGCGGGTGCGTGTCGTTCGCCGAACAGCCCGCGCCAGCGAAGTGGACCCAGCAGCCCGAACTGGCCCCGGAAAGCGGCCCGAGCGAGGGTGGCGGCTCCGGCGGGAACAACGGCCCCGGCCGTGGCGGCGGAGGCGGTCCACAGACGCCGGTTCCCCCGCCGGAGGGCTGCAAGGACTACCACCCAGCCGTGGTCGGTACGTGCATGGACACCATCGACTCGGTGGCGCCGTTTCCGAACAGCGACCCGCCCGCGGGGCTTGCGGGTGAACGCAAGTCCGGCCGCGTGCTGCAGGTTCGCTACGGCAACACGCCGAATCCGGTGACCACGATCCCTGTCGACGGAACAACCGACGGTGGCCTGACCGGGCTCGCGCTGTCGCCGACGTACACCGAAGACCAGTTGATCTACGCCTACATCACGACCCCGACCGACAACCGGGTCGTTCGTTTCGCCGCGGGCGACACGCCAAAGCCCGTGCTGACTGGAATTCCTCGCGGGCCGTCCGGCAACCGTGGCGCGCTGCTGCGTGACCTCACCGGCAATCTTCTTGTGGCGACAGGTGACGCGGGCAACCCCGCGCTGGCCGCGGACCCGAAGTCGTTGGCAGGCAAGCTGCTACGCATCGACACGACCGGCAAGCCCGCGAAGGGCAACCCAGACCCGAGCACCGCGGTGATCGCCAGCGGTTTCCACGCACCGGGCGGCATCTGCATCGGCGCGGACGCGCGGCCGTGGGTGACCGACCGTGGGCCGCAACGCGATGCGATCTACCACGTGGAGCCGGGCAAGCCGCTCGGCAACGCGGTGTGGACGTGGCCGGACAAACCAGGCGTCGCCGGATGCGTCGTCACTCCGGCCGTGCTGATGGTGGCCGCGTCGACCGCGGGGAACATGCAGAACCTGCCGTTGAACCCGGAGGGCGTGATCACCGCGAAGCCCACGGTTTCCCTGCAGGACAAGGAAGGCTTCGGGCGGCTCGGCGGAATGGCCGTGCTGAACCCGAACTACGCGCTGGCCGGGACCGTGAACAAGTCCGGTGGCACGCCGGTCTCCAGCGACGACCGGGTCGTGCTCATCTCCACCACCGCAGCCAACGCGGGCACAGGCGGAAAGGACTAGCCAAGCAGCCCAAGGCCTACTTCCAGGGCCGCAGCCTGCTTCTCCGCCTCGGTCGCGCCCGACTCCTGCAGCGTGAACGGGCCCATGTGCAAGACGACCAGCGACAGCCGGGCCCTGAGCTGATCGGCCAGTGAGGCGCCGGGGTCGGTGAGGAACTCGACCAAGACCTTCATCCGCTCGTGGCCCTTCAGTCCTGCGCCAAGCTCGCGCAGCGCGGGCTGGTTCTCCTGCATCAGCCGCATCAGCTTGAAGTGCCTGCCGCCTTGGCTGATCGCCGCGGCGTAGCGTTCGAGCAGCTCACGACGGTTCTCCGGAGTCGGCTCCTTGTCGGCGAGCCACGCGGAGATCTCGTCGAGGCGTTCACCCGTGGCCTGCAGCAGGCTCGTGATGATCTCTTCCTTGGTCTTGAAGTGGTAGTACAGCGCCGCCTTGGTCACGCCGAGGCGCTCGGCGATCTCCCGCAGCGAGGTCTTGTCGTAGCCCTGTTCGCCGAAGAGATCGAGGGCGACGTCCTGGATCTTCTCCTTGGTGTCCGACCGTGTGCCCATGCTCACTCCAACTTACTTGACGACCGGCTAGCAATAGCTTACCGTACGGCTAGCAAGTTACCTAGCCGGGCGGCAAGTAAGCATAGCGGGGGTTATCTACCGATGACAGCACCTCTCACAGCTCCGATATCGAAGCGCAAGCAGTACACGGTCTTTGCCGGACTGATGATCGGCATCCTGTTGGCCATGCTCGACAACATGATCGTCGGTACCGCCATGCCGACGATCGTCGGGGACCTAGGTGGCCTGAATCACTTCGCCTGGGTGGTCACGGCGTACACCCTGGCATCCGCGGTTTCCACGCCGATCTGGGGAAAGCTGAGCGACCTGTACGGCCGTAAAGGCATGTTCATGGCCTCGATCGTGGTGTTCCTGATCGGCTCAGCGCTGGCAGGCACATCAGGCTCGATGACCGAACTGATCGCGTACCGCGCGGTGCAAGGTCTAGGAGCGGGCGGCCTGATGGTCGGCGCGATGGCGATCATGGCCGAGATGGTCCCGCCGCGGGAGCGTGGCAAGGCACAGGGCATGTTCGCGGCCGTGATGCCGATCGCGATGGTCGGCGGACCATTCCTCGGTGGCTTCATCACCGACTACCTCGACTGGCGCTGGGCGTTCTACGTGAACCTGCCGCTGGGCATCCTGGCCCTTGCCGTGGTCGGAGCGACCCTGAGCCTGCCGAAGCGTGAAGGCGGCAAGGCCGTGATCGACTACTGGGGCGCGGCCCTGCTGACGCTGGGCATCGGTTCGCTGGTGCTGTTCGCAACCTGGGGCGGTACGCAGTACGCGTGGGGCTCGTGGCAGATCGTCGGCCTCGGGGTGCTGACGGTGGTCGCGCTGGCCGCGTTCGTCTGGGTCGAGAAGCGCGTGGCCGAGCCCATCCTGCCGCTGCAGCTGTTCAAGATCCGCAACTTCACGATGTCCTCGGTGCTGGCGTTCATGGCCGGTTTCGCGATGTTCGGCGCAGTGAGTTTCCTGCCGCAGTACCAGCAGATCGTGCAGGGTGCCTCGGCGACGAACAGCGGATTGCTGCTGCTGCCGATGATGGCGGGCATGCTCGTGGTCTCGACCGTGGTCGGCCAGTTGACCAGCCGAACCGGCCACTACCGCACCTTCCCGATCATCGGAACGGCCGTGATGGCTGTCGGCACGTTGTTGCTGACCCAACTCGACCTGACCACCTCGTCGTTCACATCGAGCCTGTACATCCTGGTGATCGGCGCGGGACTCGGCTTCCTGATGGGTACGACGAACCTGATCGCCCAGAACAGCGTCGAACGGCACGACCTCGGTGTCGCGACGAGCACGGCGACGTTCGCCCGGAGCATCGGCGGTTCGCTCGGTGTCGCGGTGCTTGGTTCGATCTTCTCCAGCCGGATCACGGATTCGATGACGTCCGCGCTCGGGTCCGCAGGCACGCAGTTCACCAGCGGAGGCGGGCAACTGAGCCCGAAGATGATCGAAGGACTGCCCGCGCCGGTTCGGGACGCATATCTCGGCGGCATGGTCTCCGGGATTCAGAGCATCTTCCTGTGGGCCGCGGTGTTCATCGCGATCGGTTTCGTGGTCTCGTGGTTCGTCAAATCCGAGCCACTGCGAGACTTCACCGTGGCGTCATCGTCCACTGAGGAGCGCGTCCCGGCCCTGGCCGACTAAATCCCCAGCGTGCACCTCGTGAGTGGTTAGCCGTGTTCTAACACGGCTAACCACTCACGAGGGGTTTTCAGGCGTTGGCGCGCTCCAGCACCAGTTCCTGCACGCGCTTGGCGTTGGCTTGGCCCTTCGTCGCGCGCATCACGTCACCGACGACCTTGCCCGCGGCCTGCACCTTGCCGCTGCGGATCTTGTCGAGGATGTCCGGGTTCGCGGCGAGCGCCTCGTCGACCGCGGCGATCAGCGCCGAGTCGTCCGAAACCACCTTCAGGCCACGCTTTTCCACGACATCCGCGGGTTCACCCTCACCAGTGAGCACACCCTCGACCACAGATCGGGCCATCTTGTTGGTCAGCGTGCCTTCCGCGACCATCTTGATGACCTCGGCCACCTGCTTAGGCGTGATGGGCAGGTCGCCCAGTTCCACACCACGGGTGTTCGCTTCCTGCGCCAGGTTGCTGACCCACCAGGCACGGGCCTCGGCCGGGGACGCGCCAGCATCCACCGTCGCCGCGATCACGTCGACCGCCCCAAGGTTCAGCAAGTCCCGCAGTTCCAGGTCCGAGAGGTTCCACTCCTGCTGGATCCGCTTGCGCCGCACCCACGGCATCTCCGGCAGCGTCTGCCGAAGCTCCGCCACCCACTCGCGGGATGGGGCGATCGGCACCAGGTCGGGTTCCGGGAAGTACCGGTAGTCCTCGGAAGTCTCCTTGGCACGGCCCGAAGACGTCGAACCCGTCGACTCGTCGAAGTGCCGGGTCTCCTGGCGGATCGTGCCGCCCGATTCCAGCACCGCGGCCTGGCGGGTCATCTCGAACCGCACGGCCCGCTCAACCGAGCGCAGCGAGTTGACGTTCTTCGTCTCGGTCCGCGTGCCGAACTCCGTGGCGTCCTTGAGCATCAGGGACACGTTGGCGTCACAACGAAGCGAGCCCTGGTCCATCCGGACGTCCGAGACATCCAAGGCACGCAACAGATCCCGCAGCGCGGTCACGTACGCGCGAGCAACTTCCGGTGCGCGAGAACCGGTTCCGGTGATCGGCTTGGTGACGATCTCGATCAGCGGCACGCCCGCCCGGTTGTAGTCCAGCAGCGAGTGCTCCGCGCCGTGGATACGCCCGGTCGCACCGCCGACGTGCAGCGACTTTCCGGTGTCCTCTTCCATGTGCGCACGCTCGATGTCAACGCGCACAACGGTTCCGTCTTCCAGCTCGACGTCGAGGTAGCCGTTGAAGGCGATCGGCTCGTCGTACTGCGAGGTCTGGAAGTTCTTCGGCATGTCCGGGTAGAAGTAGTTCTTCCGGGCGAACCGGCACCACTCGGCGATCTCGCAGTTGAGCGCGAGGCCGATCCGGATCGCGGACGCCACACCGATCTCGTTCACGACCGGCAGCGCGCCCGGCAGGCCGAGGCACGTCGGGCAGACCTGCGTGTTCGGTTCGCCGCCGAAGGTGACCGGGCAGCCGCAGAACATCTTCGTGTTGGTCGACAGCTCGACGTGCACCTCGAGCCCGAGCACCGGGTCGAACTTCGCGATGACCTCGTCGTAGTCCATCAGCTCGGCAGCAGCCGTCACTTCAGCTCGTCCTTACGAATAGAGCGGATGGTCAGCAGCACACCCGTGATCGCGACGAGAATGCTGGCGGATGCGTTGACCAGCAGCAGCTTGTCCTTGTCCTTGCGCGCGTTGCGGAATCCCTGTACCGCGCTGACCGCGCCGAAGACCGAACCGACAAGACCGAGCAGGCCGCGTGCCTTCTTGAAGTTCACCGTGCCACCTCCAGTTCCGGCACCCGGTTGATCAGCGGGCCGCCGTCGGACTCGTTGCGTGCCACCTCGTAGGCCGCCGCCACCCGGTACATCCTGGTCTCCTGCAGGGCAGGCGCCATGATCTGCAGGCCGACCGGCAGACCGTCGATGCCCGAAAGCTTGCTCGGCACGCTCATCGCAGGATGCCCAGCCAGGCTCGCCGGAATCGTGCACAGGTCGGCGAGGTACATGGCCATCGGGTTGTCGGTGCGCTCGCCGATCGGGAACGCGGTGGTCGGCGTTGCCGGGGAGACCAGCACGTCGACCTTCTCGTAGGCGGCTTCGAAGTCCCGCTTGATGAGCGTGCGGACCTTCTGGGCCGAGCCGTAGTAGGCGTCGTAGTAGCCAGACGAGAGCGCGTACGTGCCGATCATGATCCGGCGCTTCACCTCGGCGCCGAAACCGGCCTCGCGAGTCAGCGACATGACTTCTTCGGCGCTGCGCTCACCGTTGTCGCCGACGCGGATGCCGTAGCGCATCGCGTCGAAGCGAGCCAGGTTGGACGAGCACTCGCTCGGCGCGATCAGGTAGTACGCCGACAACGCGTACTTGAAGTGCGGGCACGAGACCTCGACGATCTCCGCGCCCAACGCGCGCAACTGCTCGACAGCCTCGTTGAACGACACCATCACGCCCGGCTCGTAGCCCTCGCCGGAGAACTCCTTGACGACACCGATCTTCAGGCCACGCAGGTCGCCGAGCGAACCCTCGCGCACCGCCTGCACGACCGCAGGCACCGTCTCGTTGATGGACGTGGCGTCCAGCGGGTCGTGACCGCCGATCACTTCGTGCAGCAACGCGGCGTCCATGACCGTCCGTGCGCATGGCCCTGCTTGGTCGAGCGACGACGAGAACGCCACGAGCCCGTAGCGCGAGACGCCGCCATAGGTCGGCTTCACGCCAACCGTGCCGGTCACGGCAGCGGGCTGACGAATCGAGCCACCGGTGTCCGTACCGATCGCGAGCGGAGCTTCAAAGGCGGCGAGCGCCGCCGACGAACCACCGCCGGAGCCGCCGGGGATCCGGTTGAGGTCCCATGGGTTGTGCGTCGGGCCGTAGGCCGAGTTCTCGGTCGACGAACCCATGGCGAACTCGTCCATGTTCGTCTTGCCGAGGATCACGATGCCCGCTTCGAGCATCTTTGTCGTGATCGTCGCGTCGTACGGCGGCTGCCAGCCCTCGAGCATCTTGGAGCCGACGGTCGTTGGCGCGCCCTGCATCGTGACGACGTCCTTGAGCGCGAGCGGCACGCCCGCCAGCGGCGACGCAGGCACGTTGCCCGCGGCCACGTCCTCGTCGACCGCGCGCGCCTGAGCCAGCGCGCTCTCGGTGCTGACGTGCAGGAAAGCGTGGACGGCCGGGTCGACGTCGGCGATCCGGTCGAGGTGGGCCTGTGCGACCTCGACCGCCGACACCTCCTTGGCCTGGATCTTCGCGGCCAGCTCGGCCGCGGTCAGCCGGGTGAGTTCACTCACTGCTCTTCTCCCAGGATGCGGGGTACGCGGAACCGTCCGTCCTCAGCGGCAGGGGCGCCGGACAGCGCCTGCTGCTGGGTCAGTCCCGGGCGAACGACGTCTTCACGGAAGACGTTGGTCAGCGGCACGGCGTGCGACGTAGGCGGCACATCCTCGCCTGCGACCTCGGTCACCTGTGCGACCGACTGCAGGATGATGTCGAGCTGACCGGCGAACTTGTCCAGCTCTTGCTCGGTCACCGCGAGCCGGGCCAGCCGGGCGAGATGCGCGACCTCGTCGCGGGAGATGGTTGGCACTCCACTAACCCCCGGGGGATTACATTTCATCTGGGACCTGGTGAGTCTATGGCGAGGGTTGACCGGGGCCCGAACGGGTTATCCGGTCAACCGCTGTTCGTAACCCAGTCGACTCGGACGCCTACTCCTTGGGGTGCGCGCCCATCTGCGACAATCGGCGCCCGGCAGCAGGTGCGGACGGCAAGGTTCCGCGCACGACGCAGGAGGCGTTCGCCTTGTCCTTCCTGATCCGGGTGCAACTCCCGGACAGCCCGGGAACTCTGGGCGCGGTGGCATCCGCGCTCGGCAAGATCGGCGCCGACATCCTCAGCGTGGACGTGGTCGAGCGTGGTGGCGGTATCGCGGTCGACGACCTCGTGGTCGAGCTGCCGTCCGGTCGTCTGCCGGACATGTTGATCACGGCGGCGGAGTCGGTCGAAGGCGTCGAAGTGGACGCGGTCCGGCCGTACGCGGGGGTCCTGGACACCCATCGCGAGCTTGAGCTGGTCGAAGAGGTCGCGGCGGAGCCGAAGGACGGCCTGATCACGTTCACCGAAGGCGTCCCGAAGATCATCAGAGCCGGGTGGGCCGTGGTGATCCAGCACGACGCGAGCGGCACGCAGCCACTGGCGACGAGCCCCGCGGCGCCGGAGATGCTGACCATCGACCTGCCGTTCATGCCGCTTGCCAAGGCCACGGTGCTGGACGGCGAAGAGCCGTGGGTGCCGGAAACCTGGCGTGAACTGGGCACCGAGCTGGCGGCGACGCCGTTGGGCAAACCGGACAGAGTGCTGCTAGTCGGTCGCCCTGGCGGGCCAATGTTCCGTGCGGCTGAGGTGGCCAGACTCGCGCACCTCGCCGGAATTGTCGCGGTTGTGCTGGACGGCTAGGGCGTACCAGTAGGTCAGCAGGATGAAGCAGTAGAACGACTGGCCGAGGTGATCGATGAGGCCGTCGCCCTGCCAGAAGACGACATTCCACTCGACGCCGATCAACGTCAGCGACACCATTAACGTGGCTGTAGCGAACTGGCGGTGCCGCAACACAACGAACACCCCTGGGTAACAAAGCACCAGGTAGTTGTGCCAGGCGACCGGCGAGAACAGCAGAGTGGCCGCCGTCACAGCCCACAGTGCGACGTCCGGATCGTGCCGGACTTTCCACAGTGTGTAGATCAGTGCGGCGGCACCGAGGACGAACCCGACCCACTCAGGCCCGCCGAGCCGGGCGACGAAGCTCGGCAACGAGGCGTTGTCACTGAACGTGCTGATCGACTCGGCCTTCAGGATGTCCATCCACCTGAAGAACGTCTGCACGCCAGTCGCGACCAGGCCGATGAGCGTCGCGGCGGCACCCGCGAGCACGGTCGACTGGAACGTTTTCCACTGCCGTTGCACGACCGGGAGCAGCATGATCGGCAGCAGCGTCGGCTTGATCGCGATCACGATGCCCAGCGCGATACCCGCGCCAATCGGCATGCCCCGCCGCTGCAGAACCCACGAGACAGCCAAACCGGCGGCGAGCACGCCATAGACCTGGCCGAGTGCGACCGTGCCCATCAACGGCGACGAGACGAGGAACGCGACCAGCACGATCCACTGTGTCCAGACCGGGATCCGCAGTTCCCGTGCCACGAGCCAACCGGCCCCGAGGATGATGACAGCGGTGAGCGCGCTGAAGATCCGGTACGCGGTCAACGTGTCCGTGAACCCGAGCGGAGCGAGCAGCACGCTCCCGAACGGCGGGTTGAGGTTGGTGACGGCCGCGCCGGTGTTGTAGATCGAATCGCCGTGCAGCAACGCGACGGCCGAGCGGTGGAACGTGTCGAAGTCTGTATGCGCGCCCATGTAGTCGGTCAGCACGCGGTCGAGGTTGAAGCTCTGGGTGGTGAGCAGCAGCCACAGCGCGACGCCGACAGCCGCCGCCGCGCACAGCCAAGTCGCGATTCTCCCCACCACTCGTGCAGGCTAGCCGGTCTCGATTTCCCGGGTGAAATAGGTGTTGCTCCTATCGTTTCCGGGACATCGTTGAAGTTAGCGTTGGGGATCGTGCGAGAAGAGACCGCGGCAAATGTCGGACCTGCCGGGATAGAGATCGTGTACGAACGGTTCGGCGATCCGGCCGATCCCCCGGTTTTGCTGATCATGGGCGGCAATGCCCAGATGATCCACTGGCCGGACGGCTTCTGCTCGGAACTGATCGCCAGAGGCCTGTACGTGATCCGTTTCGACAATCGGGACGCCGGGCGCTCGACGCATTTCCGAGACGCCCCTGTGCCTGATTTCGCGGCCGCGATGGCTGGCGACTTCTCTTCGGCTTCGTACACGTTGGCCGACATGGCGGACGATTCGGTCGGTCTGCTCGACGCGCTCGGGATCGACAGCGCGCACCTGGTTGGCCAGTCGCTTGGCGGGATGATCGCGCAGACGATCGCGATCGAGCACCCCTCCCGGGTGCGGTCGTTGACTTCGATCTCGTCGAACACCGGCGATCCCAAGGTCGGCCAGGCCGATCTCAGTGCTCTCGCCAGCCTCGGCAAGCCCGCGGACGATCGCGAGGGCTACATCGAGTGGATGGTCAAGGCCATGCGGCTGACCGCTTCGTCGCCCGGGTTCGCGTTCGACGAATCAGCCGTCCGAGCGACCACCGCGCTTGCTTACGACCGCGGCCACGACCTCGGTGCCTTTCCCCGCCAAGGCATTTCCGTCCTGGCTTACGGCGACCGAACCTCGAAGCTCCGGCAGCTTCGGGTCCCGACCTTGGTGATACACGGCGCCGCGGACCCCTCGATCGAGGGCGGCCGTGCCACCGCGGCGGCAATACCCGGCTCGAAGCTGGTGATCTTCGACGGCATGGGCCACAACCTGCCGCGTGAGCTGTGGTGCGCGGTCGCAAACCACATCGCCGACCTAGTCCGAACCGCCAGCTAGACCCTCGTGAGTGGTTACGCCGGTTCTAACCGGCGTAACCACTCACGAGGGGTGACCTGGGGTTTTAGAGGTGCTTGGCGAGTTCGCGGCGGGCGAGGGAGCGCTTGTGCACCTCGTCCGGGCCGTCGGCGAGGCGCAGAGTGCGCGCGTGGGCCCAGAGACCGGCCAACGGCGTGTCCTGGCTGACGCCACCAGCGCCGTAAGCCTGAATCGCCTTGTCCAGGATCCACTCGACCTGGATCGGGGTCGCGATCTTGATCGACTGGATCTCGGTGTGCGCGCCCTGGTTGCCGACCGTGTCCATCAGCCACGCGGTCTTCAGCACCAGCAGCCGCAACTGCTCGACCCGCACCCTGGACTCGGCAATCCAGTCCTGCACAACGCCTTGCTGCGCGATCGGCTTGCCGAACGCCGTCCTGGACACGGTTCGCTTGCACATCAGCTCGATCGCACGCTCCGCCATGCCGATCAGCCGCATGCAGTGGTGGATCCGGCCGGGGCCGAGCCGGGCCTGCGCGATCGCGAAACCGCCGCCGACCTCGCCAATCAGGTTCTCCGCTGGCACGCGGACGTCGTTGAACTCGACCTCGGCGTGGCCGCCGTGGTCGCCATCCGTGTACCCGAAGACGTTCATGCCGCGCTTGATCGTCATTCCAGGCGTGTCACGCGGGACCAGGATCATGCTCTGCTGCCGGTGCGGTTCGCCGTCCGGATCCGTCTTGCCCATCACGATGAAGATCTGGCAGCGCGGGTTCATCGCGCCCGAGATGAACCACTTCTTGCCGTTGATCACGTAGTCGCTGCCGTCACGGGTGATCATGGTGGCGATGTTGCGGGCGTCCGACGACGCCACATCGGGCTCGGTCATCGCGAAGGCCGAGCGGATCTCGCCTTCCAGCAACGGGTTCAGCCACTGCTTCTGCTGCTGCTCGGTGCCGAACATCGACAGGACTTCCATGTTGCCGGTGTCCGGGGCCGCGCAGTTCACCGCGGGCGGGGCGAGGTGCGGGCTGCGGCCGGTGATCTCCGCCAGCGGCGCGTACTGCAGGTTTGTCAGGCCCGCGCCGTGCTCTCCTGGCAGGAAGAAGTTCCACAGGCCGCGCTTGCGGGCTTCGGCCTTCAGTTCTTCCACGATCGGCGGGATGCTCCACGGGTCGTTGCCTGAGGCCACTTGCTCCTCGAACACCGGCTCCGCTGGGTAGACGAACTCGTCCATGAACTCGTTGAGCTGCGCGCGGAGTTCTTCGGTGCGGGCGTCGTAGCCGAAATCCATCAGTTCTCCTTGAGGGTCGCGTTGCCCTGTGCGACAACCGGTTCGACCAGAGCGCCGACTTGTTCAAAGCCATGCCCGACAGTCTTTCCCTGGCTGAAGCGGAAGTAGATGCCCTCGGTGATCACCGCGAGCTTGAAGAACGAGAAGGCGATGTACCAGTCCAAGTTGGACACGTCACGACCGGTGCGCTTGGCGTAGTGGTCGATCACCTCGTCGGTGCTCGGATAGCCGGGCGCGCCACTGACATTCGCGATCACCGAGTCGTCCGGCGCCTCACGCGTTGCGTACGCGACCGTCAGGCCGATGTCTGCCAGCGGGTCGCCCAATGTGGACATTTCCCAGTCCAGCACGGCGGTGATCTTGTCGTTGAGCACCAACGTGTTGTCGAGTCGGTAGTCACCGTGCAGGACTGTCGCCTCGGTGGACTTAGGCAGTCGCTCTGCCAGCCGCTCGTGAAGTCGGTCGATGCCAGGCAGGTCACGGCTCCGCGACGCGTCCAACTGCTTGCCCCATCGGCGAAGCTGACGCTCCAGGTAGCCCTCTGGGCGCCCGAAGTCGCCGAGACCGACCGAGGCTGGGTCGACAGCGTGCAGATCGGCCAGGGTGTCAATCAGCGAAAGCGCGATCGCTCGTGTCCTTTCCGGACCGAGCTTGCCGAGTTCTTCCCTGCTCCGGTACGGAACTCCAGGCATGAACTCCATGACATAGAAAGGGGCACCGAGCACTTCGGTGTCCTCGCAGAGGAACAACGTGCCCGGAACCGGAACGTTGGTGTCCTTCAAAGCCGTGATCACACGGTATTCACGGGCCATGTCGTGCGCTGTCGGCAGCACGTGTCCGAGCGGAGGCCTTCGGACAACCCACTTCTGGGTTCCGTCAGTGACCACATAGGTCAGATTCGACCGTCCACCTTCGACGATCTCAGCAGACAGCGGGCCGTCGCCGAGCTTGCCGCGCAGCTTTTCAAGATCCAGTCCTGGCAGACTCATCGGACGATCCTGCTGACGATCTCGGCGACGCACGCGGGCTTGTCGCTACCTTCGATCTCCACGACGACCTTGGTGATCGCCTGCTTGCCGCCCTGGACATCCGTGATGTCAAGGAGTTCCGACGTGGCACGGACCCTGGCGCCGACCCGGACCGGAGACGGGAACCGGACCTTGTTCGAGCCGTAGTTCACCACCATGGCCACGTTCTCGACCTTGTAGATGTCCCTGACCAGCACCGGAACCAGCGACAACGTCATGTATCCGTGGGCGATCGGGCCACCGAACGGGCCGGCGTTCGCCTTCTCGATGTCCACGTGGATCCACTGGTGGTCGCCGGTCGCGTCGGCGAACAGGTTCACAGCCTCCTGAGTGATCTCACGCCACTCTCCCGTGCCGAGTACCTCACCCTTCGCCGCGGCCAGCTCGTCGACGTCCTTGAAAACCCGCATCTCCCAGCGCCTTTCAGTCCTGTGGCCCGCCGGCCGCGTATACGACCTGACCCGAAACGAACCCGGCGCCCTCGCTGACGAAGTACGACACCAGGTGCGCGATGTCCTCCGGCTCGCCGACCCGGCCGACCGGGATCGCCTGCGCCGCACCGGCTTTCAAGTCCTCGAAGGAGACACCAAGCCGCTCGGCGGTCGCCGCGGTCATGTCGGTCGCGATGAAGCCGGGCGCGATGGCGTTGACCGTGACGCCGAACTTGCCGAGCTCGATCGCCAGCGTCTTGGTGAAGCCCTGCAGGCCTGCCTTGGCCGTCGAGTAGTTGGCCTGGCCGCGGTTGCCAAGCGCGGAGGTGCTCGACAGGTTGACGATCCGGCCCCACTTCTGCTGCGTCATGTACTTCTGCGCCGCGCGACTCATCACGAACGAACCGCGCAGGTGGACGCCGATCACCGAGTCCCAGTCGCCGTCGGTCATCTTGAACAGCAGGTTGTCCCTGGTGATGCCGGCGTTGTTGATCAGCACGACCGGCGGGCCGAGCTCGTCGGCGATCCGCGCGACCGTCGCTTCTACCTGCTCGGTGTCACTGACATCGACGCCGAGGCCGATCGCCTTGCCGCCATCGGCCGTGATCGCGGCGGCGCATTCCTTGACTCCCGCCTCGTCGAGGTCGAGTAACGCGACGGCGAATCCGTCGGCTACCAGCCTGCGTGCGACGGCCGCACCGATGCCGCGGGCGGCGCCAGTGACGATCGCGACCTTGGTCATGAATTCTCCTTCAGTGAGGTGAGCAGGAGATCGGCGTAGTGTCCGGCGATCTGGGACGGCGCGAGTTTGCCGCCCTTGCGGTACCAGGCACCCAGGTGGTGCACGGAACCGAAGAAATAGTCCACAACCAGGTCAGCGGGCACATCGGCCCGGAAATCGCCGCTGTGCTGCCCTTCCTCGATCAGGGAACGGAACCGCTCGTGGTACTTGCGGCGCTCGGCCCGGACAGCCCTTTGCTTCGCCGGGCTGAGGTGGTGCATGGACTGCGAGAAGATCTTGAAATCGTCCAGGTTCTCGATGGTGGTGATCACGACGTCGGCCGCTGCACCACGGACCCGCTCGGCCGCTGGCGCCTCGCTTGCCGCGAACTTCTCCAGCCGGTCGGTCTGCTCACGCAGCACGCGGCCGTAGATCTCGTGCAGCAGGTCGTCCTTCGAGCCGAAGTAGTGGTACATCGCGCCCTTGGTGACGCCGGCCGCCTCGACGATCTCCTGGACGGACGTGCGGTCGAAGCCCTGCTTGGCGAACAGCTTCGTGGCCTCGGCAAGCAACTTCTCGTCCACTCCGGACGCGGTGTTGACTGGCCTGCGTGCCATCGTCGGTTACCTCCGTATTCCCAGACAGCGCAACCATACCGTTCGGTATGTGAACAGCAAAGCTCGACGTGATCTAAGCAACCGCTTAGCATGTCGGCATGACACTCGAGGACGGCGTGCGCTACTCGGTGGACTCCGGCGTGGCGACCGTGACTTTCGACCGGCCAGACCGCAACAACGCGATGAACCTGGCGATGGAACGCCGGTACGGCGAGGTCCTGCGTGCCCTTGAAGCCGATCCGAACGTACGTGCCATCGTTGTCACCGGCGCTGGCAAGGCCTTCTGCCCCGGTGCCGACCTCGATGTCCTCGCCGGTGACATTCCCGAAGGCGGCATCGACTTCCAGGTCGAGCACGTGCAGGCGGCGGCGTTCATCGGCAAGCCCGTGATCGCGGCCATCAACGGCGGATGCGCTGGTCTCGGCTTCATCATCGCCTGCACGTCCGACGTCCGGTTCGCGGCCGCCGGGGCGAAGTTCACCACGGCGTTCGTGCGGCGCGGGCTGATCGCCGAGTACGGAATCGCCCAGCTCCTGCCCGATCTGGTCGGCCGTGGCCGCGCGATGGACGTGCTGCTGTCCGGCCGCACGTTCACCGCCGAGGACGCGTTGGCATACGGCCTGGTCCAGGAGGTATATGCGCCCCAAGACCTGCTTGCCGCGGCACAGGCGTACGCGGCCGAACTGGCCGCGTACAGCGCGCCGCGATCCATGGCCGTGATGAAGCGGCAAATCCTCGACGAAGCCGCGATTCCGCTGGCCGAGGCGGGTGACAGGTCGGCCGAACTGATGGCCGAATCGTTCAAGCACCCGGAGTCCAAAGAGGGCGTGATGAGCTGGCTGGAACGACGGCCGCCAGAATTCCCGCCTTATCGCAGGTAAAAGCTCGTGAGTGGTTATCGGTGTTCTAACCCTGATAACCACTCACGAGGGGTGTGAGCTGAGCAACCGCTTAGTATGCAGATGGACATACCGACTAGTATGTCTACGGGGTAACCCGTTCAGGCGGAGGAGCCTAGCATGCGCAGGACGAGGGTGGCGTATTCACGCCCCAGCGCCTTCGGCGTCTTGCGTGCACGCTCGCTGTACCAGCGCGCCACGTCGATGCCGAGCGACAGCACGGCCCGCGCGAAGACCTTCTCGTCGGGAACCGCGAAAGCACCCGCGCGGACGCCGTCGGCGATCAACCCCTGGACGGCCTGCTCGATCCGGCGTCGCAAGCCCGCCACGATCGCGTACTCGTCCTCGGGCAAGGCGCCCAGCTCGTACTGCACGACACGGGCCACGATGTGGCGCTTGGCGTGCCATTCGACGAACCGCTCGACCATCAGACGCATCCGATCGAGCGGCGGGTCGTCACGGTCGATCGCCTCTTGGACCACCGCGAGCACCCGTTCGTGGCCGCTGCGGCTGATCTCGAACAACAACGCCGTCTTCGACGGGAAGTGCACATACAGCGCCGCCGGGCTCATCCCGGCGGCGGTGGCGATGTCCCTGGTCGTGGTGGCGTGGAAGCCGACCTTGGCGAAGGACTCGACCGCGGCGAACATCAGCCGTCGAGCCGCGTCCGGTTTGACGTCCGGCCACAGGTCGGCTGGCTGCGACATCGTCATACCAGAACAATAGTCGCACGCTAAGCGCGTGCTTAGGAAAGGACGGCACTCGTGACGTCGTTGCAGGACCGGGTCTCGATCGTCACCGGCGCCAGCCGTGGCATCGGCCTCGGCATCGCGAAAGAGCTGGTCGAGCGCGGCGCGAAGGTGTGCATCACCGCGCGCAAGCCCGAGCCGCTCGAAGAAGCGGCCAAGGGCCTCGGCGAGAACGCGATCTTCGTAGCGGGCAAGGCTGACGACGACGCACACCAGACCGAGGCGGTCGCCCGGACGATGGAAGCCTTCGGCCGGGTGGACATGCTGGTCAACAACACCGGCATCAACCCGGTGTTCGGCCCGCTCGTCGACATCGACCAAGGCGCGGCGGCGAAAATCTTCGGCGTGAACGTGCTCGCGCCGCTGGCGTGGACCCGCAAGGCACGCGACGCGTGGATGGGCGAGCACGGCGGGTCGATCGTGAACATCGCGTCACTCGCCGGCCTGCGCGCCTTGCCCGGCATCGGCATGTACGGCGTGAGCAAGGCGGCCCTGATCAGGCTGACCATGGAACTGGCCGTCGACCTGAGCCCGGGAATCCGGGTGAACGCGGTCGCGCCAGCGATCGTGAAGACGAAGTTCGCCGAAGCCCTTGTGCAGGGCAACGAGGAAGCGGTCGCGAACTTGTACCCGCTGAAGCGGCTCGGCGTGCCAGCCGATATCGCGGGCGCGGTCGCGTTCCTGCTATCGGACGAAGCCAGCTGGATCACCGGCCAGACACTGACCCTGGACGGCGGCATCACGTTGGGCGTTGGACTGTGAGCTTCCCATTGCGGGACTCAGGAGTTGTCATCACCGGCGCCGCCCGTGGCATCGGTGCGGCACTCGCCGATCGCTTCGCCGCCGAAGGCGCCCGGCTCGTTCTGGCCGATGTGGACGATGCGATCACGGCAGTCGCCTCGGAACTTGGTGCCACTGCGGTCGTCGGCGATGCTGCTTCGGAAGAAGGCGTCGCCCGGCTCATCTCCGAAGCTCGTGCGGCACTGGGCGAAGTGGACATGTTCTGCGCCAACGCGGGAATCGCGCCCATGGGCGGCCCGGACGCGCCAGAGGAAGAATGGGCGCGTACCTGGGACATCAACGTCATGGCCCATGTCCGGGCGGCCCGTGCGCTGCTTCCTGAATGGCTGGAGCGTGGCCGTGGACACTTTCTTGCGACGGTGTCGGCGGCAGGGCTGCTCACGTCCCTCGGCTCAGCGTCCTATTCGGTCACGAAGCATGGCGCGCTGGCGTTCGCGGAATGGCTTCTGGCGACGTACAAGCATCGCGGGATCACTGTGCAAGCCATTTGCCCGCAAGGGGTTCTGACCCAGATGCTGGAGGACACCGGACCGGGCGGCAAGCTGCTGATGGGCGAAGGCGCGATCACCGCCGAGCAGGTCGCCGAAACGGTGGTCGAGGCATTGCGCGGCGACTCGTTCCTGATCCTGCCGCACCCGGAAGTCGCCCGGTACTACGCGACCCGCGCGACACAGAACGATCGGTGGATCGGCGGCATGAACAAGCTTCAACGCAAGGTAGAGGAGCTCTGACTTCCTTACCGCACAGAGGTCCGTTGACGACATACTAAGCGGTTGCTAACTTCAGACGACGCGCAAGCCCCCACTTCTTCTGCGAGGTTGAGGCTCAATGGACAGTGACGTCCGGCATCGGCGGAAGATCGCGACCGCGGCAGGTTTGGCGGCGGCGGTCGAGTGGTACGACTACTTTATTTTCGGCGTGGCGGCCGCGCTCGTGTTCGGCCGCCAGTTCTACCCGGCTGACGATCCCGTCGCCGGGGTGCTCGCCTCGTTCGCGACCTTCGCTGTTGGCTTCGCCGCACGGCCAATTGGCGGCATCATCGCAGGTCAGCTTGGCGACAAGCGTGGCCGTAAGCCGATGTTGGTGGCCGCGCTGGTGATCATGAGCTTGTCGACGACAGCGATCGGCCTGCTGCCGACGTACCAGTCGATCGGCATTCTGGCGCCGATTTTGCTTGTCCTGCTGCGGGTTTTGCAGGGTCTTGCGGTCGGCGCGCAGTGGGGCGGGGCGATGTTGCTGGCGGCGGAGTACGCGCCGTCGGGAAAGCGTGGGCTCTACAGCAGTTTCGTCCAGCTCGGTGTCCCTATTGGAGTCGTGCTGGCGAATACCGTGTTCTTGCTCGCGGTTCAGGTGACGGGTTCCGGCTTCGCGTCGTGGGGCTGGCGGATTCCTTTCCTGGTCGGCATTTTCGTGCTCGTCCTGGCGTGGTTCATCCACACCCGGGTTGAGGAGACGCCGGAATTCCTTGCCGCGGAGGCAAAGATGGCCTCCGCGGAGCAGCGCGGGTCGCCGCTTGGCGTGATTCTGCGTAAGCACCTCGGCACGGTGTTGCTCGCGGGCGGCTCGTTCGCGGTGAACACGGCAACGTTCTACATCCTGCTGACTGGCGTGCTCGACTACGCCACCCGGCATCTCGGGTTGCCGCGCGGGCCGATCCTGACGATCACGATACTGGTCAGCCTGACCCAGTTCGTCGTGATCCCGTTGGCCGCCAAGCTTTCCGACCAGGTGCCAAGGATCCGGATCTACAGGTTCGGCGCGGTCGGCATCATGGTCTGGGCGGTGCCGATGTTCCTGCTGATCGATACCGGCAACTACTTCGCGATCACCATCAGCAGCTTCATCGCCAGCACGTTCCTCGGCATCATGTACGGCCCACAGGCAGCACTGTTCGCCGAGCTGTTCACCCCGGAGATGCGGTACACGGGCGCGTCGCTCGGCTACCAGATCAGCGCGGTGCTCGGCGGCGGACTGGCGCCGTTCATCATGGTCCTGCTGCTGGAGTCGACGGACACGTCGCTGTCGGTGTCCGCGTACATCATCGTGCTCGCCGTGATCGCCTTGTTCTCGATCGCGGTTCTGGCAAGAAAAGCACGAGACCGAGCGAAGCGAACCGTGCTGGAATGACTTCATGGACAACAGCGAGCTCGCCGCGGCCATCGATCGCGGCGAGTTGTCGTTGTCGGAGCTGATCGAAGTATCGGCCCGCACATCGCCCATCTGGCGAGGAGCGCAGGTCAGTGCGGTCATGGAGCTGGCCAGAACGAACTCCCCACAGGCACACGACGCGCTGTTGGACGTCGTCCGCCGAGGCGACTTGCTGCCGACCTACGCCATCAGGACGATCGTGCCGCGTGGTGACAAACGCTTCGTCCACCCGCTGTTGGAAATCCTGTCGACCAGCACCAACAGCCTCGCAAACGCGGTGTTCCTGCTGGGCGAGACGCAGTCCGAAGCGGCCGTGCAGCCTATTGCCGACCTGATCCACGATCCCGCGCTCGTGTACGAATGCGTCGTGGCGCTGGGAAAAATCGGGTCACCGGCGGCACTCCCCGCCCTGATCGACGCCACCCGCCACGACCAGTACCAAGTCCGTTTGCTGGCGGTGCGAGCGCTCCGACGAATCGGCGACTCCCGCGCCACCAAGGCAGCCATGGCCGCGACAGACGACGTCGAACCCGTTGTCCGCGCGGCCGCGATCCGCCTGCTCGCCGACATCGGCGGCCCCGAAACCCTCGGCCGTCTCCTCGCATTCGCCGAAGGACCCGAGTGCCGCGCGGCGCTGGCAGGCATCGAGCGCCTCGCCGACCCACGGTCAGCGCGGACGTTGCAGTACGTGATCTACGTCGCCGCCGATCGCCGCACCCGCTACCTGGCTGCACGAGCCTTGGAGCGATCGATGCACGGGGCACCCGTGTGGAACTGGCAATACCTCGACTATGTTTATGTCCGTCGCGTGGCCGTGTGGTTCTGGCGGTTTGAAAAGCACCCGGACGGGTTGATCAGGTCCTTGAAGGATCCCGACGAACTGGTCCGCATGCATGCCGCGGCAGGCCTCGGCCACATGGCCACCAGCGAAGCCGTGGCGCCCCTGCGATCAGCACTGCTCGACCCCGCGGCCCGGGTCCGAGCGGCGGCGGTCACGGCGTTGCGACGGATCGGCGAAGACGTCCAATCCATGCGGGACGACCCGCACCCCTCGGTCAGAGCCGCGGCCGGAAACCGCCAGCGTTGAGGCCCCGACCGGCGCACGCTTGTCGACATGGAGATTCGGTACACCGCGATCCCGGCCCCGCGGCTGGAAGCAATGCGAGACGCGGGCAAAGACGAGTTCGGCAACAAGTGGCAGCTGCGAGTGGCGGAAGGCTGGGAGCCGCTGCGGTGTTGCCTGCGCAAGGCTGCTGTGGATGAAGACATCGCGCTGATCTGTTACGCGCCTTGGGATTCACCCAGTCCGTGGATGGAGGCCGGTCCGGTGTTCGTGCACTACGAGGCCTGCTCGGGGTACCCGGCCACAACCGAGTACCCCGAATTGTTCAGGCACAACAAGGCGATCCTGAACCCGTTCGACCACACGGGCGCCAGGGCTTATGACCACATCACGTTCCTGGATCGCGAGGACGACCACGAGGCCGCACTGACTGAGGTGCTGAGCCAGCCGGAGGTGGCATTCGTGCACGTCAGGAGCCGGAAGGCAGGCTGCTTCCATTTCCTGGCTGAGTAAAGCCTCCACAGCGCTGCCCACCATCGTGGCGACCGCTATTCCTGGCCAGCTAGGCCGCTGTCTCACTCGGCCAATGGTGACCAAGCGTGTTCGACAGCGTCGCGCCCAGGCGGGTTCCGCAAGGATTGCGACCTTTATTCGGCTTCTTCTTCCTCTCCGCCGATCGTGGCTACCTCTGTTGCGGCTTCTGGGCCTCGGGCGAGCAGTACCTGGAAGCCGTCTTCGTCAAGGACCGGGACCTTCAGCTGAATCGCCTTGTCGTACTTCGATCCCGGCGAGTCGCCCACGACCACGAACGACGTCTTCTTCGACACCGATCCCACGGCCTTGCCGCCGCGGGCGATGATGGCTTCCTTTGCTTCATCGCGCGACAGCGTCGGCAGGGTTCCGGTGACCACAATGGACAAACCTTGCAGGTTGCGCGGGACCGACTCGTCGCGCTCGTCTTCCATCTTGACCCCGGCTTCACGCCAACGGTCGACGATGTCCCTGTGCCACTTGACGGTCCACCAGTCCTGCAATGCTGTCACGATCGTCGGGCCGACGCCTTCGGCCGCGGCGAGTTCTTCTTCCGTTGCCGAGAAGATTCGGTCGAGGGAGCCGAACTCCATCGCCAAGGCCCTGGCCGCCGTCGGGCCGACGTGGCGGATCGACAGGGCGACCAGAACCCTCCAGAGTGGACGTTCCTTCGCCGACTGCAGGTTTGCGGCCAGTTTGGCGCCGTTCTGGGACAGTTCACCGGAGATCGTGCGGAACAGCTCGACTTGCTTGATCTCTTCTTCGCCAAGGTCGAAGAGGTCTGCTTCGTTCTCGTAGACCTCCGAGTTGACCAGGGCGGTTGCGCTTTCGTAGCCGAGGACCTCGATGTCCAGCGCGCTGCGGCCGCCGATGTAGCTGAGGCGCTCGCGCAGCTGGCCAGGGCAGAACTGGGCGTTCGGACAGCGGATGTCGACGTCGGCTTCCTTTTCCGGTCGCAGCGGTGTGCCGCATTCCGGGCAGGTCACCGGCATCACGAACTCACGCTCGTCACCCGTGCGCGCGTCGACGACCGGCCCGAGCACCTCGGGGATGACGTCACCTGCCTTACGCAGGACGATGCGATCGCCGATCAGCACGCCTTTGCGCTTGACTTCGCTGGCGTTGTGCAACGTTGCCCGTGCGACCGTCGAACCTGCCACTGACACTGGTTCGGTGACGGCATATGGCGTCACCCGGCCGGTTCTGCCGACGTTCACCCGGATGTCGAGCAGTTTGGTGGTGACCTCTTCCGGCGGGTACTTGAACGCGATCGCCCAGCGCGGCGCCCTCGATGTGGTGCCGAGCCGCCGTTGCAACGGCACCTCGTCAACCTTGATCACGATGCCGTCGATCTCGTGCTCGGCGTCGTGCCGGTGCTCTTCCCAGTACTTGATGAAGTCGTTGACTTCCTTGTGCGTGTTCAGCACTTTGGTGTGCGTCGACACGGGCAGGCCCCACGCCTTCAGCGCCTCATACGAATGCGACTGACGGTCGGGCTCGAAGCCTTCGCGCTTGCCGAGGCCGTGGCAGATCAGCCGGAGCTTGCGGCTCGCGGTGATGCTGGGATCCTTCTGCCGCAACGAACCCGCGGCGGTGTTGCGCGGGTTCGCGTACACCGGCTTGCCTGCCTCGACCTGCTTGGCGTTGAGTTCGAGGAAGTCCTCGACCAGGAAGAAGACCTCGCCACGGACTTCGACCAGCTTCGGCACGGGGTACTCGTCCGTGCCGGTCAGCACTTCGGGCACGTCCTGCAACGTGCGCACATTCAGCGTCACGTCCTCGCCCGTGCGACCGTCACCCCTGGTCAAGCCCCTGATCAGGCGGCCATTCTCGTACAGCAGGTTGATCGCGAGGCCGTCGATCTTCAGCTCGCACAAGTAGTGAGCGGCGTCGCCGACCTCTTTGGCGACCCGGTCGTACCACGCGTTCATCTCTTCGGCGTTGAACGCGTTGTCCAGGCTGAGCATGCGTTCGAGGTGGTCAACCGCGGTGAAGTCGGTCGAAAACATGCCACCTACGCGCTGGGTCGGCGAGTCGGGCGTGGCGAGCGCGGGGTGCTCATCCTCAAGCGCCTGCAGCTCGCCGAGCAGCTTGTCGAACTCGCCGTCCGTGATCGTTGGCGAATCCAGCACGTAGTAGCGGAACTGGTGGCCGCGGAGTTCCTCGGCCAGCTCCGCGTGGCGGTTGCGGACGTCGCCCGGTACGTCTTCGAGGCCTTCGGCTTCGTCAGTGCTGGTCACGCATTGGAGACTAGTCCAGCCCCCTGACAATTTCGCGAAGCTCCAGCAGGCCTATCGCACCCTGCGGCTCGGTCTCAGCAGTCTCCACCCGACGGAGTCGTTCGGCGGCGAGCCGCTCACCCAGAGTGGCATCGAGCGGGAGGTACGTCAGCGCCTCACGTGCCGCCTGGTCGAGCTCGGCGAACTGCGGGTGGTGCACGGCGACGTCGACGACCCCTTCGGCCTCGTCCACCTGGACCGCGACCCGGACGTCCGCCAGCGGGATGTGCAGAACGCCCAGGTTGACGGTCACTTCAGTCGGGTCGGGCACGGGCGGAACGGAGTCGTGGTACTCCCAGATCGCGTCCTCGGCCGGTGCTGCGGCTTTCCACGCGTCGGTGTACGGCCGCAGTCTCGGGTCCTCCTGGCCGGAGATCACCAGGGCGTAGATGGCGCGCTGGCCACGTTCGAGCGAGAAGTGCAGCTGAGGATGCACGACGGCGACGAGCTCACACAGGTCGTTCTCGACCCGGTTCGGCTCCCTGTCGCCCAACGCGGCGCTGACCGCGGGCAACAGCTCGACCCATCCGCGCCAGAACTCGGCCGCCGCCTCGGCAGGATCACGCTGAGGAGCGGGCTCGGGATGGCGCCGCCTGAACCACTTCACTCCCGACAACCTAGCCGCCCTCAGACACGTCCACCTTCGAAACGAGATTTCTGGGGGTGGACCATGCGCAAGCTCTGGTTGGTCGTGCCGGTTCTGGTCCTTTCCGGGTGCTCGCCTGCGCAGCGGGAACCTGCCGTGGCGCAACCGGCGAGCGCGGTGCACCCGGACCTGGACTGGACCACGTTCCCGGTTGACCGAAAACCCCGGCCGATCATCCTGCTCGACCCGCTGCCGAAGCCGGGAATGGAACTGACGCTGGCATCGGCGCCTACGCCACCAGCGACAATGCCGGTCACACTGCCGGACGGTGTGGTCTCGTGGCCGACGATCAACGCCGAGGCGGCGTTGTTGGCAATGGGTGCTCGTCGCGGCGGGCCGTCCGTGCCAGCGACACTGGCGTCGGCATCGTTCGACACGGATCGTGGCAAGGTGACGTTGCCGGTCTGGCGTTTCGGGACTGTTGAATGGCCAGCACTGGAGCCGTCGGTTTTTTGGAAGCTCGGCAAGCTCCCGCGGTTCGCCACGGAGAACCCGCCCGCGCGGCTCGACGGGCTGAAGCTGACGGTGTCCTTGCTCGTCAGCCGGGAACCGTGCCCGGGTTCCGAACCGCCTGTGTACCGCGGTGTGGCAAAGGAATCAGCGACGACCGTGACTGTCTACGCGACCGCGGACAACGCGGGAAAGTGTTTGCCTGGCGACAGCGAAATGCGCCCGTTCGAGGTCACCCTTCCTTCACCGTTGGGCGCCAGAGTCCTCGTCTACGGGAGCGGATCACCCATCGCGGTCAACCCCTGACGCCCGCAGCGCGACAGCGAGCAACTCGGCGGCTGAGCCAAGAAGCTTGCGTCCGCCAGGCCATACGGCGCGCAACTGTCGCCTTAGGTCCAGCCCGTCGACCGCGACTTCGACAAGGCGCCCTTCCGACAGGTCTGCGTCGACCGCGAGAACACTGAGGACAGCCGGTCCGGCGCCGTCGACGACCGCGCTTCGTACAGCTGTGGTCGACCCAAGTTCGGCGACGGGTTGAAGTTCGCCCACTTTGGCCCGTCGCAAGGCTCGCTCGAGGGTTTCCCTAGTCCCCGAACCACGTTCGCGGACGACCAACGGGGTGTCGGCCAGTTCAACGGCGGTGAGCGGTTTGCGCCGACGTGCCCACGCATGATCCGGCGACACAACAACCGCGAGCCTGTCAGTCGAGACCCTGCGGGCAGACAGTTCAGCTGGGACAGTCGGGGACTCGACGAATCCAAGATCGACCTCACCGCCCCGGACGAGGTCGCAAACAAGGCTGGAGTTGGTCACGACGAGGCCGACGTAAAGGTCGTTACGGGCCCTTCGCAGCTCGCCGATCCAGCCGGGCGCGAGATGTTCAGCGACCGTCAGGCTGGCCGCGACACGCAGCTCGGCCGCTCGCCTCGATCGCAGCGCTTCCGCGCCCGTGACCAGGACGTTCAGCTCGTCGAGCACCCGCCTTGCCCAGTCCGTGACGACCCTTCCGTCCGGGGTGAGCGCGGATCCGCGGCGGGTACGGTCGACCAAGGCAAGGCCGAATTTGCGCTCGAGACTGGACAGCCGCTTGCTCGCTGACGGCTGCGCGATGCCCAGTTTGGCCGCCGCCCTGCCAATGCTGCCCAGCTCACCGACCAGCACAAGCAGACGCAACGACTCCAGATCGGGAGTCATAACCACAGGGTATGACCTGGGTACGGGTCAGGCGACTGGGGCAGGCGTCCACAAGGGCAGATGTTGGGTAGATCCACGCAATCCTTGGATCTAAGGGTCTTCGAGGAGGCGGTCCCAGGGGACGACGTCATTGTGGCGGGCATGAGGCTTCACGGTGCCAGTGGATTCACGTGCCGGTCCCGGGATTCACCGTGCCGGAGTGGTGGCTTCAGGGTGCCGGACCAGCGACTTCATCGGGCCGGAACGGCATTTCGGTGTGCCGGAGTGGTGGACACGCGATGTGTGCTCGCATCTCGGGGTACTGGAACGTGCATCTCGGTGTGCCGGAACGGTGGACACGCTGTGCCGCAACGCGCATCTCAAGGTGCTGGAACGTGCATCACGGTGTGCCGCAACGGTGGACACGCTGTGCCGCAACGCGCATCTCAAGGTGCTGGAACGGGCATCACGGTGTGTCGGAGTGGTGGACACACCCTCGCGCAACGGTGGACACACCGTGCAGGAACGTGCATTTCATGCTGCCGGAACGGTGGACACACTGTGTCGGAACGGTGGACACGCTTGGGGTGGTGGGTCGGCGCGGTTTGGCTCTGTCTTATGTGGACAGTTTTCCTTCGATGTATTCCCCTGGGCTCAGGATGGGTGGGCCGATCGTTTCGTTCAGGTGGCGGCGGACCCAGCTGCGGGAGTGGCGGCTTCCTACGTGCCATCGGCGCGGGGTTCGGCGCCGATGGCAACGAGGTTCTTCGATCAGTACCCGGTAGTAGGGACAGTCGCAGTCGCATTGGCACAGTTCGCGCTGCAACCGGCAGAATTTCGTCTCCCAGTTGTCGATCCCGAGTTCGTGCTCGCCGGACACACACTTACCGCAGTAGTGCATCCGTTGGCCGGATAAAGCCGTCATCCAGCACCCTCTCGGAAAGTAGGGGACCGAAACTCCTACGGTGACGTAGGACAGCTCCGAAAAGTACCGCCCTTAGCGTGATTCAGCCGCCGCGGTCGCTCCTCTCGTCGTGATGAACCCCGACAAAAGTTGGCCCTGCGGCAGCTTTGTCAGTCCTGGAGACACTTGCAGGACATGCCGTTGCCCGTTCGCGAACACATAGGCCGTTCCCTTTTCGCTGGTCAGCAGTAATCCGTGCCGGATGCGGACCGGTCGGGCGGCCGGTGCGGCGCCCGGCGGGAGTCCGAGCCGAATGGACTGCTCGAGCGTTTGCGGAGAATCCACAGACGCCAATGCTTCCAACGGAAGTACGGGCGCAGGCGGATTTATCGGCCGGTCTGGTGGCGGTGTGTAACCGTCGAGCCGGGCGCGGCCCCAGCGGTACGGATCACCTTGCACGCCGCCCCAAGTGGACCATCCGATCCGCGTTTGCCCAGTTCGGTCCTGTGTATCCGAGTCGTAGACAAGGATGTTGAGTCCGGCGGAAGCCGGATCGATCGCGCCGGGTACCTCCGAAAGAGGGACAGCGACCTCGACGGCATATCCCGTTTGCGTGATCTTCGACGCGACCCGGACTCCGGACGCCGCGCCTTGTTTGTTGTCGGCGTCCCGCAAAGCGCACGGCGGTCCTTCCGCTGTGGCAGGCAGAACGGCGAGTTTGTACGTGGTCGAGGTGTTCTCGGACCGTCCGCGTGGGTCAATGGTCAGCTCGACTGAGTCGGTGCGCCAATGCCGTTTGCAGTCCGCAGTGGCCAACCGCGTGCCAAGGACATCGTCAGTGACCGTGACCAACGCGAACAACGTGTCGTCGCGCCAGGACAATCGAGCCGTCGCCGAGCAGTCACTGACCGACGTACAGTCGTCTCCCTCCCACCGGGACGAAATATCCAATTCCGGACCTGGATACTCTCCTGTCCCGGAAATCCCGTCCACCACAGGAGAAACACCGGCCTGCGGAATCGTGGTCGCGGGTACGAGTTCCAGCGCGGCCTGCGCGGTGCCGCCAGGAATGTTGATTGCATACCGGTAGTCGCCGCCGCGCATTCCCGTCGCCAGTGCCGGATCTGTATTGCGGACCGAGAATTTCACGACCGCGCTCGCGCCAGGAGCCACGCTCGGGAAGCGCTGTTCGGGGCTCGCCTCGAAACCCGCGGGCATCGTCAACGAGACAGCACCTTCGCGCGCCCCTTCGCTGTGGTTGCGAATCGTGATGTCGATATCTCTGCTGCCACCGGACGGCAGTGTCAGCACCGGCGCGACCGAGTTGGCGAGTTCGGGATGCCCGACCTCCTGCGCCCACTGCTGGTACTGGGCGACCTGCGGCAGCGGCTGTTGGGACGCGGTCAGCGCTGGCACGATCTCGACCAAGGCTTCGGTGAATCCGGACTTTCCGCCGCTGGTGACACGGGCACCGATCCGCGCCTTGCCTGGTTTGGCGTCAGCGGGAACTGTGACGGTGTCGCCGCGAACAGCCCACCCGGTCGGCGGGATCAACGTGACCGGGCCGCGCACGGACGACGTCACGTTGATCTTTACCTCGGACCCGGTGGTCACCGCGTACTTCGACGGCTTCGCGGAGAGTTTGGTCCCCAACGGCAATGCGCCGGGGACGACTGCGCCTTCGAGGATGCCGAGCGGCCCACGATTGTCCACGCGGTACGGCACCCGGCTGGCGATCTGGGTGAAGTAGTCACACCCGATCTTCTCGGGATCGGTTGGCACGTCTGGGAATCCCGCCCAGCCTTGGCTCGCGTACTCGCGCTGGGCAGCGCGTTCGACGTGCGCCCACGTCTGTCCGCCGTTCGCGGGCACGCCTCCCCACACACCCCAGACCCGGTCGGTCGGTTCGGTCGGGGTGAAGGCGCTGACGCAGTTCGAACCTGTGGTGCGCGTGCCCGTGAGGCCGCTGGTGAACAGCCGCGACGCCGCCCACGGCGGTAATCCCTGGTCACGGAACGCCTTCGGATCGGCGGCTTGGTCGAATGCCTCGATCGCCAGCCGCGCCGCGTACTGGTGGTTGCCGTGATTGCCCGGCGAAGGCGCCGGGTTCATGGTGATCACGACCTTCGGTTTGGTCTGCCGGATCACCCGGACGAGCTTGCCGAGCGAGTCTTCATGACCCCATGCCTGCTGGGTCAACGGCGAGCTGACCGTGTAGTAGAAGTCGGCTTTGTCCAAGTTGAAGACGTCGGCGATCCCGGCTTTGCCGACCGCGCGTCTCTCCTCGGCTTCACGCAACCGGCCGAGCTCTGGTCCTTCCTCGGTGCCGACGGCGTTTCCGCCGCCTTCACCACGTGTCACCGTGACCACGCCCGACCGGACCTTGAACTGGCCGAGCGCCGCGAGCGAACCCGCTTCGTCGTCCGGGTGCGCGCCGACGAAGAGCACGTCGAGCTCCGCGCGATCCCGTTCGGTCGCTTGAGCGGGGACCGCCACCGCACTGGCGAGAAGAACAAGGGGGAGCAAGGCGAGCTTGCGCACTGTTCTCTCCTAGCGTTTAGCCTTTGACCGCGCCATCCACCATGCCGCGGATGAAATGTCTTTGCAGGAACAGATAAAGCACCACCACCGGCAGTGCGACCAGCACCGACGCAGCCGCCAGCAACGGCACGCTGGTATCGGACCGGCCCGAGAAGAACTGCAGGCCCAACGGGGCCGTGCGTAACGCTTCGCTGGTAATCATCACCCGGGCCAACAGAAACTCGTTCCACGTCCACATAAACACCAAGACCACCAACGTAACCAACGCAGGTCTGCCCATCGGGACGAGAACTCGCCACAGCGTCTGCCAGTGTCCGGCGCCGTCGAGCCGCGCCGCCTCGACTATGCCTCGTGAGGTCGACCGGAAGTAGGTCCGCATCCAGAACGCGCCGAACGCGATGGACTGGGCTGCCTGCGGCAAGATCAGCGAAGCATAGGTATCGGTCAGGCCGAGGTCGCGCAGGTCGTAGTACAGCGGGACGACGACAGCTTCGGACGGAACGGTCAACCCCAACAGCAGCAGGTAGAACAGGGCATCACGGCCGCGGAAGTGCATGGTACCGAAGGCGTACGCGGCCAGGATCGACAGGACGACAGTGATCGCGACGACGCTCACACTGACGATCAGGCTGGAGAAGAGGTAGCTGCCGAAGCGGGCTTCGTCCCACGCTTTGCCGAAGTTCGCCCAATGGATGCCGCCTTGTCCGACCACTTCGGACCGCAACGCGGTGAAGAGGATGGACAGCATGGGATAGAGGGCGAAGATGGTGAAAACACCGAGGACAAGGTAGGTGCCGGCACGCTCGAAACGGGAGGCGGTCATGACCGCCTCCTCAGGTCGATGGCGCCTGGGCAGGCCGAAGTGAAGCGAATGCGCGCGACTGAGACGGTCATGGCAGACGCCCTCCCGCGGGAAACAAGGGTTGGCGGGAACGGGCTTGGTCGAGTTGGCAGGGTGCCGAGCCGCCAGGGGCGAGGCAACAGGGTGTCGGCAACAGCCATGCCACCCCTCCCCAACAACACAAAGGCTGACAGCAAGGGGCTAAGCGGGAGTAGCCGTGCTTGAACAGCACCAACGCCTGCGATGGCAAAGGACGCGAGCGATTCCGCGTCCGAAACAGACACAGTCATGCTCGCTCCCTTCCGGTCACCCGGGTGATCACGTACGTCACCAGGAATGCCAGGACTGTGATGACCACGCCGATGGCTGCTGCCGAACCCACTTGGCCTGTGTGGAAAGCGCGCTGGTAGATCTCGTATGCGGGCACGGTTGTTGAGCCGCCTGGGCCGCCCAACGGGGTCATCATGTAGACCAGGTCGAACGTACGCAGCGCGGCGATCACGGTCAGCGTCAGTGCCACTCCGATCTCCCCTCGCAACGCCGGCAGGATCACCGAACGGAACTCCCCCGCCGGTCCGGCGCCGTCCAATCTGGCTGCGTCGAACAGGTCGGCGGAGACTTTTCCGATCCCACCGAGAAACAACACCATCGCGAGACCAGTCTGCACCCAGGTACCGACAATTCCGACCGCCAGCAGGGCCGTCGAGGAGTCTCCTAGCCATGCTTTTCCTTGTGTGCCAAGGAAAAAATTTAATGCTCCGTCTGGCGCGAAGATCCTTTGCCAGGCCACAGCCACCACGACCATAGCTATTACCTGCGGCAAGAACAGGACCGTCCGGAAGAACGGCAACCCGCGTATACGCACCCTATGGAGGGCCGTAGCGAGTACGAGTCCTATGCAGACAGGCAACACCGAGAAGAACAGGATCAACACAGCTACGTGCCCGAAGGCTGCGAGCGCTCCTTCTTCGGCGAATAGTGCCGCATAATTCGACAGCCCGGCCCAGGTTCCCAAGGACAGACCATCCCAAGTGAACAAGGACAGCCATCCGCTGTGCAGCAATGGGAAGAGCAAAAAAGCCGCGTAGACGAGCAGGGCGGGCAGGGCGTAGAGATACCCCACCCGCCGCGGTTCACCGACCGCCACGGCTCGACTCCAGGTCAGCCTGGAGTTTGCCGAGGAACGCCTCCACGTCCAGTTGCTTGGCCATCAGCTGTTCGACCGCGCCACCGACCACCTCATACGCATTGGGCGTCGCGTAGTCCAAGTACGGCACCATTTTCTGCGAGGTCGATGCCTCCTGCCACTTGTCGAGCACTTCACGCTCCGGCCCGGAACCGGGTTGCTGGGCGGCGTCGATCACCGGCAGGTTTCCGCTGGTGGCAACGACTTTCATGGCGGACTGTGTGGTGATGAAGTCGATGTACGCCGCAGCTGCGTCGGGATTGCGGGACTTGGAACTGATCGCCCATGGCAAGCCGGTTCCGCCGGTCACGGTCCCGCCGGGCGGGAGCATGAATCCGACGTTGTCCTTCATCGCGTCCTTCAACGTCGCCAGGCTCCATGTGCCGTTGACGTGGAAGACGCCTTCGCCCGAGGCGAACTTCGCGGTCGCGTCATCACCCTTCAATCCGGCGAAACCTGTTGTCAGATAATCGACCCAGCTGCTGACCTGCCGTGCCGCTTGCCGGTTCGGCTCGGTCAGCCAGTTCGCGTCCGCCGTGCCAGTGGCCAGTTTGGATTCGGCGGCTGGGGTGCTGAACCTGTGCATGGCCAGGGCGAACAGGTACGGGCCCGAGCTCTTTTCCAGGTTTCCGATCTGCAGGGCCACCTGGCCTGCGGATTTGGCCTTGGCCAGTGCCGCGTCGAACTCTTGCCACGTCTTCGGCGGCGTCAGGCCGAGCTCGGTCAGTTTGGCTCGGTTGTACCAGATTCCGACCAGCTCACCGGTCTGTGGAACACCGTAGAGCTTGCCCTCGCCCAAGACATCGCCGCTGTCCGGGTAGCTGGCGAGCTTACGGACCGACTCCGGGAAGCGTTCTGTCCATTTATAAGCAGTAGCGTAGGCATCCACCGGCCGCACCAGACCGGCTTTGACGAACGCGCCGAGGTCCTGTTTGCCATTGTTGACCTGGGCGATGTCCGGTGCGTCGTTCGCGGTCAGGCCGAGCTTGATCGTGCTGCGCAGGTCGTCGAACGAGCGGGCCACCCGGTTGATCTTGATATTCGGGTACTTGGCCTGGAACTGCTTGTTCAGCTCGGTGATCTGGGCTTCCTGGGCCGGTCGGGTTTCCTGGTCCCAGATGGTCAGTGTCACGTCGCCGAGCGCGGCGACGTCGGTCCGTACTTCCCCAGCAGATGGTTGTGCTGGCTTGTTGTCAGATCCTGGCGCACACGCGGCAAGAACCGCCGCGACGGCCACGAAAGCCATCAGCCTCAAGAGATTCCTCGCAATCCGATGGTCGCGCTCGCTCGACGGACCTTGGTGTCGCCATGGCTGGGCAGCAGGTCGTTGAGGAACGTGTAGCCACGCAGCTCGCGTTCGTCCCGGCGGCCAACCAGCCGCCACCACGCCGCGATGTCACCCCAGCCCGGCGCGGACTGCGAGCCGCCGAAATGTTGCACGGACAACGCCGCGCATAGGTTTGCGAAATGCACCCGGTCGGCCAACGACCAACCCGCGAGCGTGCCGAGCACGAACCCGGCACCGAACACATCACCAGCGCCAGTTGGGTCGAGCGCGGCCACGTTCAGGCCCTTGACCTCGGCTTCCTCGCCCGTGCTCGAATCGATGGCGTAGGCGCCGTTGCCACCTCTTGTGACCACGACGACCGGCACGATCTCCGCGAGCGCCTTCGCTGCCGTGGTCACGTCGTCTGACCTCGTGTAACTGATCGCCTCGACGCTGTTGGGCAGGAACACGTCATATCCGTCGAGCAGTTGCCGCAGCATCGACGGCTCCCACCGCTCGGTCGGATCCCAGCCCACGTCGGCGAACAGCAGCGCGCCCTGCTCCTTCGACTTCCTCACCCAGCGGTCCGAGTGCAGGTCGACGTGCACGAAACACGCCTTGGTCGCGGGCGGCGGGTCGAGCAGTTCGTCGGCGCTGATCGGCGCCGGGTGCCCGTGCGTGATCATGCTGCGGTCCCGGTCGATCGCCATGGACACGGTCAACGGCGAGTGCCAGCCGTAGAACCGCCTGGAATGGCTGAGGTCCACACCTTCCTGGACCGCGAGCACATCCCAGCAGAAATCGCCGTACGCGTCCTCACCGAATGCCGCGGCGAGCCCGGTCCGCAACTGCAGCCGGCTCAACGCGACGGCCAGGTTGGCGATTCCTCCCGGACTGGACCCCAATCCGGTTGCCCAGACCTCCGTACCTGGCTCAGGCAGGTGGTCCAGTCCGGTGAAGATGATGTCGAGGAAGACCGTCCCCGACAGGAGAATGTCCAGCTCAGGGCCCCCAGCCGCTGGATCGGCAGTCACCGTGTGCCTCCTTCCCGATCCGCCGAGTCTGCACCCATCTGCAAAGAATTGACAAGTTGTCTGACGCAATCTGACTGATATTGTTCAACTCGTGCTCCCTCAGCGGCGCCACGCCGAAATCCTGCGCTGCCTGACTCAGGATGGGTCAGCGTCGGTCACCGCGCTGTGCGCGCAACTGGCAACCAGCGCGGCGACAATCCGCCGTGATCTGATCTGGCTCGAGCGTGAAGGCGTGCTGACCAGAGTGCACGGCGGCGCGGTGCTGTCACCATCGCATGAGCGGCCGTTCGAGCGCGTCGCCAGCGAGGATTGCGGCGCAAAGGATGCTGTTGCCAAGGCGGCCGCAAGCCTTGTGCACGACGGAGAATCGGTCCTATTGGACATCGGGACGACCACGCACAGGCTGGCGGCGCATCTGCGTGGCCGCGAAATCACCGTACTGACAAGCAATCTCGCGGTGTACGAAGAACTCGCTGACGACAACTCGGTGGAATTGATCCTGCTCGGCGGGGTCGTGCGGCGCAATTACCGTTCCATGGTCGGGTTTCTGACCGAGGACGCGTTACGTCAGGTCCGCGTGGACCGGGTTTTCCTTGGTGCGGCAGGAATTCGTGACGACGGATCGGTCATGGACGACACTGTGGTGGAGGTTCCGTTGAAGCGGGCCATGGTCACCGCGGCCGACCAGGTCGTCCTGCTCGCGGATCGAGGCAAGTTCCCAGGTGGCGGGCTCGCGCGGATCTGCGGGCCGGAGGAGATCGACGTACTGGTGACCAACGCGGACACGAGCGGTCCGGGTCTGAACGTCATCCGAGAGGTGGGGGTCGAGGTGCTCGAGGCATGAAACTGGTGATCCTCGGCGGTGGCGGGTTCCGTGTCCCGCTCGTGCACCAGAGCCTGCTGGCCGATCCGGACCGGCTGGTCGACGAGATCGTCCTGCAGGACGTGCTGGTGCCACGGCTGACCGCGATCGGCGCCGTGCTCGACCAGCAGGCGCAAGGCGCGGCATGGCGGCCGAAGATCCGGATGGCGACCTCGCTCGAGGACGCGTTGTCCGGCGCGGACATGGTGTTCTCGGCGATCCGGGTCGGCGGCCTCGGTGGCCGCAGCTTGGACGAGCGGATCCCGTTGAAACACGGCCTGATGGGCCAGGAAACCGTTGGCCCAGGCGGAATCTGCTACGCGCTGCGGACCGTACCGGTGGCCATGGACATCGCCAGGCAGGTCGAACGGCGTGCTCCGGACGCGTGGGTCATCAACTTCACGAACCCGGCAGGGATCGTCACCGAGGCGATGTCGGCCGTGCTCGGCGACCGTGTGATCGGCATCTGCGACTCGCCGGTTGGCTTGTGCCGCAGGGTGGCTGGCGCGCTGGGAGTGTCCGAATCGGACGCGACGTTCGACTACGTCGGCCTGAACCACTTGGGCTGGCTGCGCAGGGTGATGGTGAACGGGCACGACAAGCTGCCTCACCTGTTCGACGACGAGACCGCGTTGACTTCGTTCGAAGAAGGCAAACTCTTTGGCGCGCAATGGTTGCGGACGTTACGCTCGGTGCCGAACGAGTACTTGCACTACTACTACTTCGCGCGCGAGACGCTTGAGCAGATGCGGGCGCAGGAGACCACCCGCGGCGAATTCCTGAAGGACCAGCAGCGGTCGTTTTACGAGCGGATCGGCGAGAACCCGCAGGCTGCTTTGCAGGCCTGGTTGGAAACGCGGTCCGAGCGGGAGAGCACGTACCTCGCCGAAGGGCGGGCGGTCGCCGGGATGACCGAGCGCGCCGCGTGCGACATGGACGGCGGCGGGTACGAGCAGGTGGCGCTGCGGTTGATGAACTCGATCGCGCGCAACCGGCCTGACCAGCTGATCCTCAACGTCCGCAACCGCGGAGCCGTTGCCGGACTGAACAACTCTGTGGTCGAGGTGCCGTGTTTCGTGGACGGCAACGGGCCGCGGCCGATCGCTCCCGGCCCGGTCGATCCTCACAGCCTTGGGCTGATGCTGCAGGTCAAGGGCTGCGAACAGGCCGCGATCCGGGCGGCTCGGACGCAGAACCGCGCCGATGCTCTGTTCGCGATGGCAACACATCCTTTGGTTGACTCGGTGGCCGCCGCCGCGGCGACGCTCGACGGCTACGTGACAGCGTTTCCCGAGCTCAGCGCGTTCCGCGCACCTTGAGCCGCCCGAAGGTGCATGTCTTTCGGTGGACTCTCGTGGGAGCCTGTTTGAGTGCCGAGCGACTTCGTCATCAAAACGGGCGACATGGTCCAGATCACCATCCCGCCCCCGGTGATCGTGCCGGCGATTCAAGCTCCGGTTCCGCTCAAGGGTTCGAGTACGGACGTGCAGGTGAATGGGCAGTTCATCTGTTTGCAGGGTGACGAGCTGCCGCAGTCGTTGCGCGGACCTTTGCCTTACACCGCGCCGCCTTTCGTGACTCCGGGGACTGGGACGCTGACGCTCACTTTGGCTCCGTCGAATCTGACGGTTCAGTCGCAGAACGGGATCAAGGTCCTGATCAAGGGTCAGACTTTCCAGGCCACTTTCACCGTGCAGTCTCCCGCTATGCAGCCTTCGCCGGGTGGTCCCGTGCCGGACGCTTTGATGGTCAAGACCGGGACCGCGCAGTTCATCACCACCAACACCACGGTGTACGCGGGTTAGGCGCCGATCAGGCTTTCGACCAGCTGGAACCTTGCAGCTTCCAGTTCCGGTGCCGGTTCCCATGTGCACGCGATGCTCACGGCGACCACGTGGCGGCTGCGGACCCTGACTTCGCCCATTGCTTCCAGCACTGCGGTCCTGGCTGGGCCTGCGGGGACTGGGAAGCGGAGCTTCGGGATTTCGGTTGGGTCGATCACGTCGGCGTCGACGTGCACGATCAGTGGGCCGTCCGGCAGCTCGATGGTGTCCAGGGTGCAGTGTTTTATCTGGGACGTTTTCAGGTAGTTGGCTTCCGCTGGGTCGAGGTCCCTTGCGTCGACCAACGTGACCCGGTTTTCCGCCAGCGGCCGGAATTTGAGTTTCTCGCCGAACAGTTCGTAGTTGGCGCCTAGGAGGAACCTCAGGGACATTCCGCCCAGGTAGCCGGAGGTTGAGGATTCCATCGTGTGCAGGTCGCCGTGCGCGTCGAACCAGACGATCGCCGGGTCGATGCCCGCCCGCTGCATTCCGGTGAGGACTCCTACGGATGCCAGGCAATCCCCGGACAGGACGATCGGGGTGGTGCCACGTTTTACTTCTGCCGCAACCTCGTTGGCCACGTCGTCGTACAGCGCTCGCAACCGGTCGAGGCGATCTCCTTGGGGGAGCATGGAGATGACCGGGTAGCTCGGGGCGTCCCAGCGGACCGGGATGCATGAGTCCGCCAGGGATTCATCCTGGTGGTACGGCACGTAAACGATCGCCATGACTGAACCTTAGAGGGCAAAACGCTAGGTCCTCCGCGTCGCCAACTCACGCGCGCGCTGGACAAGATCGATGACCTCGTCATCCTCCCAGATCGGCGGCAAATCGTCGCTGCCACAACACGCCAAGCACCATGGAAGTGCCTGACACACAGCCGTTCGACGATGTCACCTGTCAGCCGGTAGCCCATCGCCGCGCATCCGTCGTGGGCAAGCTGGTTGAGAAACTCGTCGAACTTGCACTTCACCCTGCCTCTGAGAAAGGCGATCTGCTGGGCCGCAAGCCTCGTAATTTCAACCTGAACGGCCATTCGGCAAATACTGCCAGAACGACCACCACACGTCGGTCATTTTCGCGGTCGCAGAACAACCGTGTCGCCGCTACGGAATTGTTCCAAACTTTGCCGCAGATCCTCGCGTTCAAGTAGAGCTTCGTCTTGGAGCTTCGCCCATATCAGCTCGACCAGGTGACGTTTCTTGCCTTGCGCGCGAAGATCCTTCACCAGGTGCAGTACTTGATGAACACGAATCGGATCAAGCCTTATGGTCGCCGACGTCTCATCGCCTTCCAGCGAGGCTTCAAGGAAGACACCGTCTTTCAGCCAGGCTCGAACTGTGGGTTCGGACAACTCCAGCAGCACCGCGACGATGACCGGTCGCAGGTTGTCGAGCCTGCTAGCCCGCCACGACCACTCTTCTCCACAAGCAACTGGATGCCGGGACAGACCGTGCAGGACGCGCTTAAAGATCTTTCGGTAATAGGGTGAGTCGTTGCGGGTGATACGCCTTGCCTGGTAGGACAATCGTGGTGTGCCAGAACCGTCACGATCGGCCGGCCAGCGTCGGAAAGGCCGTAGCAGCAAGAAAGTAGCTGCCCGCCGTGATTTTGAGGCGTTGCGAGAACGTCGGATGCGGGCAGCGGAGATGTTCGACCGCGGCAAGCGGCAGGTCGATGTGGTGGTGGAGTTGGGAGTCTCGGCGCAGACCGCCTCACGGTGGCACCGGGCGTGGTCGGCCGGCGGACGGCAGGCATTGGCCGGGGCTGGTCGTGCCGGGCGGCTGCCCAAGCTGACCGACGAGCAGGTGGCCGAGGTGGCCGGCGCGCTGGCGCAGGGGCCGAAGGCGAACGGATTCCCGACCGACATGTGGACACTGGCACGGGTGGCCAAGGTCATCGAGAAGGTCACCGGGGTGCGGTACTCGCAAACCCAGACCTGGACGATCCTGCGCGAGCGGCTGGGCTGGAGCAGGCAGCGTCCCGCCCGCCGCGCCACCGAACGCGACCAGGAGGCCATCGACAGGTGGGTGAAAAAGGAGTGGCCACGCATAAAAAAAGCGCCCGGCGCCGAAGGGCCTGGATCTGCTTCCAGGACGAGTCCGGATTCTCCCTGCTGCCCGTAGTCCGGGCCACCTGGGCGCCACGCGGCCAGACCCCGGTGCTGACCCACCGGTTCTCCTGGAAACGCCTGTCGATGTCCGGCGCGCTGGCCTACCGGCCCGACCGCAGCGAGGCCGTGTTCGTGTTCGGCATCAAAGAAGGCGCCTACAACACCGCCTCGCTGATCGAGTTCCTCACCGCTCTGCTCGATCACCTTGACCGCCAGAAAGTCACCCTGATCTGGGACGGCCTGCCCGCCCACCGTTCCGCGGCCATGAAGGAATGGCTGGCCACCCAACGACACTGGCTGCGCGTGGAACCGTTGCCCGGCTACGCCCCCGACCTCAACCCGATGGAAATGGTGTGGGGCAACGTCAAAGCCACCGAGCTGGCCAACTTGTGCCCGGACACCATCGACGAGGCCCACACCGCCACCCAGGCCGGCCTGGAACGTGTCGGCAGCAGCTACCAACTGTGCTTCAACTTCCTCGACCATACCGGCCTTTCCCTATGACACAATTCACTCAAATACCGAAAGATCTTTAAGGTCCAGCAACGGCACAGTCCGTCTCCACCCACACCACGGTGTACACCGACCGACCAGAACCGCTCTCGTCGTGCGACACTTCCACCTAGGCACGAGACACGAGGAGGCTGCGAATGGTCGAACTATGGCCGGACCACCTGCTGCCCCTCGACGAATGGGATGCCCTGCCGGAAGACAATTCCCGGCATTACGAGCTCGTCGAAGGGGTCCTGATTGTGACGCCCAAACCGCTGCCGACGCACCAGAGGGCGGCGCAGCGGCTGGCTTATTGGCTCGATGAGCAACTCCCAGACGGCATGACCGCCGTAATCGACATTGAAGTAACGGTCGCCGCAGATTTTCCTCCGATTGTGCGGGCTCCGGACGTGACCATCGCCTATTCGACCGCAGTCGATCAGGGCACAGCGCGAATCTCCGCAGCTGACGTGTTGTGTGCGATCGAGATCGTTTCTCCTGGATCGAAGCGAACCGATCGACTGGTCAAGCCCGTTGAATACGCTGAAGCCGGGATTCCCGCTTATTGGCTGGTCGACCTCGACGCTCCGGTATCGCTGCTGCCGCATTCGCTCAGCGACAGTTGCTATCATGCCGCCGACGAGGTCACCGACACGTTCAGCATAGATTTCCCCGCTCCAATCACGATCCGTCTCGACGATCTCACTCCGCGACGAATCTGAAATCACAGAGTCGCGACGTGCTCCACGAGCACATCACTGAAAGCACGGGCCGCGTTCGTCGGCGGCACGTCCGTACGGTGAGCCAAAGCAACAGTGCGACTCAACCCAGGCGGAGCAATGGGAATCCCGCGCAATCCCGGGCGATTGGCAAGCACCATGGAAGGCACAATCGCAACCCCCAACTCCGCCTCCACAAAACGCAACACCGCGTCCATCTCTCCGCCTTCAACAGCCAAACGCGGCTCATATCCAACGCCGCGGCAAGCCTGCAGCGTCGTCTCACGCAAGTCATATCCCTGGCGAAACATAACCATCGCACGGTCGCGCAGATCTATCAGCCGGATGGTCGGCCGATTCACCAATGGCGGCAGACTCGCCGCCGATGCCACCATCAGGTCCTCCCGCAATACTTCCCGGGTCGTCAACGCGGGATCCGGACCCTCCGGCGGGACGATGATCAACGCGAGATCGAGGTCACCGCGCAGCAAAGACCGGGACAGGTCCCGCGAACCACCCTCCTCCACAAGCAGCCGGATGCCGGGATACGCCGAGTGAAACCGGGCAAGCACATCCGCGAAAACGCTTGCGCACAAGCTAGGAGTGGCACCAACGCGCAAGCGGCCGCGACGAAGGCCGACGAGCTCAGCGACCTCATGTCGAGCCGTGTCCACATCCGCCAGGATTCGACGGGCGATGGGCAACAGGGACTCCCCTGCTGGGGTCAGCGTGACGTTGCCGCGGACCCGGCTGAACAAGGGCGTTCCGAGTTCCGACTCCAGGCTTTGCACCTGCTTGGACAGTGAGGGTTGCGCCACACCTACCTGCTCCGCCGCCCTGGTGAAGTGCTTGGCGTCCGCGACCGCCAGGAAGTACCTGAGCTGCTGCAAGGTGAGTCGGTCAACCCTTTCCATAGTCCTAGGCTATCAAATCGAGTGGTTCGATATATTGGACGACTCGTCAAGAAAAGCGCCTACTTGACCCTGTGACAGTGCTCGAACGCAGTACACCTGGCCGGATCTGGTCGTCGACCATCGGCAAGAAGGCCGTCATGGGCGTGACGGGCCTGTTCATGCTGCTGTACGTCACCATCCACATGGCCTCCAACCTCAAGATCTTCCTTGGCCGGGACAACATCGACGGATACGCGGTCTGGCTGCGGGAACTGCTCGACGGCCTGCTCGGCTACGAGGGTTTCGTCTGGATCGCCAGGGTCGGGCTTGTCGTCGCGGTCGTATTGCACATGACGGCCGCCATCCAGCTGGCTCGGCGGGCCAAGAAGGCTCGCCCGGCCGGCTACAAACACCGCGCGAAGATCCAGGCCAGCTACGCGGCACGGACAATGCGTTGGGGCGGCGTGATTCTGGCTCTGTTCATCGTCTACCACATTCTTGATCTGACTGTGGGTGTGGCGAATCCGAACGGGGTTCATCTGGCGGTGTACGACAACGTCGTCGCTTCTTTCCAGCGCTGGTACGTGGTTCTGTTCTACGCGGCCGCGGTGATCGCGCTTGGTTTCCATCTCCGGCACGGGTTGTGGAGCGCGCTGCAGAGCCTGGGGGCTTCCAGTGCCGCACGTCAGAAAGCCATTCAGACCTTCTCCTTGGGGTTCGCTTTCGTGATCACCGCGGGATTCCTGTCCGTGCCGTTCGCCGTTATCACCGGATTGGTGGGGTAGCCGATGTACACCGAAGGGGCACCGATCGCCGACCACAAGGCTCCGACTGGCCCGCTGGACAAGCGTTGGGAGCAAAGGCGATTCTCCGCGCGACTGGTCAACCCGGCAAACAAGCGCAAGCTCACCGTGATCGTGGTCGGGACTGGGCTCGCGGGCGGATCGGCGGCCGCGACCCTGGCTGAGCTTGGCTACAACGTGGTGTCCTTCTGTTACCAGGACAGTCCACGCCGGGCGCACAGCATCGCGGCACAGGGCGGGATCAACGCAGCCAAGAATTACCGCAACGACGGCGACAGCGTCTTCCGGCTGTTCTACGACACGATCAAAGGCGGCGATTTCCGCGCCCGTGAGGCCAACGTGCACCGGCTGGCCGAGGTCAGTGTCGAGATCATCGACCAATGCGTCGCACAGGGCGTCCCATTCGCCCGTGAATACGGCGGTTTGCTCGACACACGTTCTTTTGGTGGAGCACAGGTAGCCCGAACGTTTTACGCGAGAGGGCAAACGGGACAGCAACTCCTACTTGGCGCTTATCAAGCGCTGTCAAGGCAAATCAACGCCGGGCGGGTGAAAATGCACCCGCGCACCGAGATGCTGGATCTGATCGTCGACGACGGCCGGGCGCGCGGGATCGTGGCCCGCGACCTGGTCACTGGCCAGACCGAGACGCACCTCGCGGACGCGGTCGTCCTGGCAACCGGCGGCTACGGCAACACGTTCTACCTGTCCACCAACGCGAAAGGCAGCAACGCGACCGCGATCTGGCGTGCGCACAAGCGAGGCGCGTTGTTCGCGAACCCGTGCTACACCCAGATCCACCCGACGTGCATCCCGGTCAGCGGCTCGCACCAGTCCAAGCTGACCTTGATGAGCGAGTCGTTGCGCAATGACGGCCGCGTCTGGGTTCCCAAGGCACCACGGGATTCCCGGCCGCCACACATGATTGCAGAGAACGAGCGGGACTACTACCTGGAACGTATGTACCCGAGCTTCGGCAATCTGGTCCCCCGCGACATCGCTTCCCGTGCGGCAAAGAACATCTGCGACACCGGACACGGCGTCGGCCCTGGCGGGCTTGGTGTGTACCTGGATTTCGCCGATGCCATCGAGCGTCTCGGCAAGGACGCGGTCTCGGCCAAGTACGGCAACTTGTTCGAGATGTACGGGCAGATCACCGGCGAGGACCCCTACCGGGTGCCGATGCGGATCTACCCGGCCGTGCACTACACCATGGGCGGCCTCTGGGTGGATTATGACCTGCAGAGCACCATCCCCGGTCTCTTCGTGATCGGTGAAGCCAACTTCTCCGATCATGGCGCCAACCGGCTTGGCGCGTCCGCGTTGATGCAAGGCCTGGCAGACGGCTACTTCATCCTGCCGAACACGATCGGCGACTACCTCGCCGACGGCCCGTTCCCGCCGGTCTCCCAGGAGGCGATCACCCAGGTTGAGCAGGACGTGGTCGATCAGGTCGTGCGGATCCTGTCGGTGGACGGCGACCGGTCGCCTGACGACATCCACCGCGAACTCGGCCAGCTGATGTGGGACCACTGCGGGATGGAACGCTCCGAAGAAGGCCTGCGTAAAGCTCTCGAAGCGATTCCACAGCTGCGCAGGGAGTTCTGGCAACGAATCCGCGTGCTCGGCACCGGCGACGGGCTGAACCAGTCGCTCGAGAAGGCTGGCAGGCTCGCGGATTTCCTCGAACTGGCCGAGCTGATGTGTGTCGATGCCTTGCACCGCACGGAATCCTGCGGCGGGCATTTCCGGGCCGAGAGCCAGACCGAAGACGGCGAAGCCCGTCGCGACGACGAGAACTTCAGCTACGTCGCCGCGTGGGAGTACGGGCCGCAGCCCGTCCTGCACCGCGAGGAACTGCGGTTCGACAACGTCAAACCGAGTCAACGGAGTTACAAGTGAGGTTCACCCTGCGCGTCTGGCGCCAGGACAACCAGTTCGACAAGGGCACGCTGGTGATGTACGTCGTCGACGACATCACACCGGACATGTCCTTCCTCGAAATGCTTGACGTGCTGAACGAACGCCTGATCAGCGAGGGCGAGGAGCCGATCGCGTTCGACCACGACTGCCGCGAGGGCATCTGCGGCATGTGCGGCCTGATGATCAACGGCAACGCGCACGGCCCGAACAAGCTGACCACGACATGCCAGTTGCACATGCGCAGCTTCGACCCGAACGTGCCGATCACCATCGAACCGTGGCGCGCAAGGCCGTTCCCGGTGATCAAGGATCTGGTCGTCGACCGTTCGGCGTTCGACCGGATCATCGAGTCCGGCGGATACATCAGCGCGCCAACCGGCAGCGCGCCGGACGCTCACGCAGTCCCAGTGCCGAAGGCGGACGCGGACAACGCGTTCGAGGCGGCCGCGTGCATCGGTTGCGGCGCTTGCGTTGCCGCGTGCCCCAACGGTTCCGCGATGCTGTTCACGGCAGCCAAGACCACGCACCTCGGACTGTTGCCGCAAGGTCAGCCCGAGCGGTACAGCCGCGCGCTCGACATGGTCGAGACCCACGATGACCTGGGCTTCGGCGGATGCACGAACTCCGGCGAGTGCACGGTCGTCTGTCCAAAAGGGATTCCACTGGAGGCGATCGGCAGGTTGAACCGGGACGCGTTGAAAGCAGCCACGAGGTCACCGGCGAAGCACTAAACTGGGCGCGTGGAGCCTCCAGAGCTGCAGGCCAGCCCCCAGTGGCAGCGGACCGGCCACGACCGCTTCCCAGTCGCCGCCGCGGTCGATGGCAAGTGGTGGGTCATGCGGATGAACATCTTCCCCGATCACTCCCGGTGGACGTTGTTCATTGACGGCGTCGCGCGCTACGACATCGACAGCACGCCACCCACCTGGGGCAATCCCGCCGATCCCGCAGCGCCGAAGCTGGACAACGCCGACGAGGTGCTTGAACCTGTCAAGAACCTCGTGACGTACGGCAGCGAAGTCGGTCAACCGTGCGACAACCCGTTCTGCTGCGGCTGAAGCAGACCGTCCACCAGCGCCCGCAGCCCTTGCCGATACGTGTCCCGTGACGACAACTCCGGCCACCGGTCAGCGACCGCTGCCACGGTCGGCAGGTCGGTTTGCTTGAGCAACACCGAATCCCGATAGTTCGGCCGTCCCTCGGCACGGCGGCGCGCCGATCGGGCGCGGATCATGATCTCGCCAGCGGTGTAGTACCAAATGCTTCGGTAGACGTGCACGGCCTCGTCCGGTGTCCGTCCACTGTCGACAACTCCGGCCAGTATCTGTTCGACCATCCACAAAGCTGATTCGCTGACGAGGTCGTCGCCGGTGAGGACTTCGACGACCCATGGCCAACCTGCCAGGGCATCGTGCATGACGGTCGCCGCGGCGATGATCCGTTCGCGCGGGTCGCTCGGCAACTCCGGGCGCGGAATCTCGGCGGCGTAGTACTCCAGCAGCTGCAGCAGCAGGTCTTCCTTGTCGCGGACGTGGTGGTACAGCGTGGTCGGCGCCGTCCCCGTCTCCACCGCCAGCCTGCGCATCGTCAGTTTCTCCCAGCCATCCCGATCGATCAGGGTCCGTGCGGCCGACATGATCTGCGCGCGCGATGTCCGGGGTGGGCGGCCAGTTCGGGGCATGCGCACATCTTGACACCGGTGCTACTTTTCGAACATGTTCGAAAAGTTATCGGGCGGAGGAGTCCCGCTGGTCTGCCTTGCCATGTTCGGGTTGATGGCCGGGCAGCAGATGGTCAACCCGATCCTGCCGCCGCTGGCCCGTGAGCTGGGGCTGAGCGAACTGCACCTGGGGATCGTGATGACCGTCGCCGCCGCGGCTGTCGTGCTCGTGAGCCCGTTCTGGGGGCGCCGCGCGACCTCGTGGGGGCACCGGGCCGTCCTGCTCATCTCGCTGGTTGGTGCCGCTGGCGGACTGCTGGCGTTCGCCGTGATCGCGAACATCGGCACCGCGTTGGGCGTGCCCGTCTTGTTCGCGCTGATCCTGCTCACCAGAAGCGTGATCTTCGGGGTGGCGTGGGCCGCGACGCCCGTCACCGCACAGTCCTATGTGGCCGATGTGACTACTGGCGAGGCCGCGAGGATCCGGGGAATGTCGATGCTTGGTGCGGCACAAGGCCTTGGGCTTGCCATCGGCCCGGCCGCAGGCGGCATGCTCGCGATCGGCGGCCTGTCGCTGCCACTGTTCGTCGCCCCGGCGTTGATCCTGCTGATCGCGTTGGTCATCAGCGTGTCCCTGCCAAGGCCGGACAAACACCGCGAGATCCCGCCGCAGACCAAGGTAAGCCCGTTCGACAAGCGTGTCTTGCCGTTCCTGACCGCGGGATTCGGCATGTACCTCGCCTACGGCCTAGTCCTGATGACCGTCGGTTTCCTGTTGCAGGACCGGCTTGGGCTGACCGCACGGCAGACCGGCCTGGCAACGGGCCTCGTCATTCTGGCCGGTGCCGGGGTGTTCATGCTGGTGCAAGCCGCCGTCGTGCCACGCCTTGACTGGCGTCCACCACGTCTGATCAGGGTCGGCGCGGTCGTGATGACGATCGGTATGGCCACCATGGTGGTCGCGGACAGCACTGCGTTGATCACGGTCGCCATCGCGATTCTTGGCGCCGGAATGGGTTTCGGCCTGCCGGGGTTCATGTCGGCGCCGACACTGCTCGTCCAGTCGCACGAACAGGGATCGGTCGCCGGGCTTGCCGCCGCCAGCACCGGGCTGACCTTCGTGTTCGGCCCGCTCATCGGCACGGCGTCGTACGAGATCACGCCAGCAGCGCCATATCTGCTCGGCACAGTGCTGCTGATCGGCCTTGTCGTCTTCGTGTTCGCGCACCCGGGAGTCGGGCGTGTGAGTAGTCGCACGGAGTGCGAACACCATCGGATAGGGCATCCTGAACTCATGCGTCCGCACGACGTCGAGGTCGGCCAGACCTACCGGGTACGCATCACCCAGCGGGACAACCCCGCGAGGTTCATCACGGGTGATCCCAGCAAAGCCGAGGCAGACCTGCTGATGCTGTCCTGGACCTTGGAATCGACACACGAGTTCGACCTCACAGTGACCGCGACCGGACAGGAACTGAGCGGCGAGCCCGCGGTGACCGGTGTCCGCGTCGCGGAAACGTCTCGCGTCAGCACGCCGTTGCCGCCGGAGGCGGCAGAACGTCTAGGCCTGCCAACGGATGTGGACTACATCATCGAAGGTGTGCTCAAGGACGCGGTGACCGGTCAGATCGTGAGCAGGCCGACCGGCGAGACGATGACAATTCCGTGCGCGTGGCTGAAACCGCTTTAACCGCGCCAATCACTGTTCTCCAGTGAAATCACCCACGGGTCGTTCATCAGTTTGTCGGTTTCCCTGACCTCCATCAGCGCGACTTTCGCGCCCGGCCAGCCGTGCCAGCAATTGAACATCGTCATCTGCTGATAACGGGCCTTGATCCGGTCGATGATCTCGGTCGATTTCCAGGTGCCGTCGAACGGCTCGCCGGACCCGACTTCAAGCAGGGCCATCGGCCGCTCGGGGGCAAGCATGTCGGAGATGTCCTCGCTCTGCCCCTCAAGCCCGAAGCTGACCGTGTTGAGATAGCTGGTCGGTCCCATGATGTCCACGACATCGTCGCCCGGGTAGTACTTCATCCGCGGCGCGTTCCACGGCCTGGCAGGCGAGTACACCCACAGCAAGTTGTGCAGGTTCCGGGTTTCGGTCATATACGAGTACGTGTCGCGGAAGAGCTTGACCGAATCGCTCCGGCCGGTCGTGTGGTCCTGGCCCCACCAGAACCAGATCCCGTTGGGCTCGTGGAATGGCCGGAAGATCACCGTCACGCCAGCCTCGTCCAGTTCCTGCAGAATGTCGGCGATCCGGTCGAGGTCCGCGCGCCAGCGGCTGCGCGCGGGGCTTGGTTTGGCGTCGGCGAGCAACTTGGTCAAATCGCCTTTCGGCTCTGTGACAATCCCGCGGTAGGACTCCGGATCGACCTTGTCGAGGAACGGGTTCGGCCGGTGCAGATCGAACGTGACCAGGCCGCCCCTGCGCCAGTGGTCGATCAGCACGGACGTGTTCTTCGGCTTCCAGTAGCCGTCGAAGGTCGTGCCGATCAGGACAGGCGTCTTGCCGAGCTGGCGGGTCATGCCGCCGAAAAGCTTGTCGTAGTCAAAGCGCGCGTCGGCGCTGACCTGCTGACCGGAGACCACCCGCTTGCTTTCACGCTGCGGAAGCGCACTCAGCCAGGCCAGGAGTTTGTGCACGTCCGGCTTGGCTTTCGGGTCAGCTGGCCGGTTGGCCCGGCGGCCGGTCCCGGTGTCGACGGTCGGCGCCAGGGTTGGCGCGCTCGGCGGCTGCGCCGGCGGGGCGGTGCATCCCGCCGCCAGGGCAGCGGCGCCCGCAGCGAGCAGCAAGGTCCGGCGGTCGACTGGGGACATGCCGTGTATGAAACCACTCACCAGCTTTCCGGTGGTTCGACAAATGCCCTTCCGACATCACGGATCAGGCTCAGCGCCCGACGGGCCCATGTACTATCCGCCCCCGCTAGGCCACATGTCGGCGTGGGAATCGCCCGTTCGGCCAGCAGCGAGCGCGGGAAGCCGAGCCGGTCGACCAGCTCAAGCGCGGGTTTGGCGGCCTCGGCCAGTGTCGGCGGGCGGGCCGGTGTGGTGCCGGGCACCAGGCCGAGCAGCAGGGTGATGCCCGCGTCCCATGCCTCGCCCAACTGGTCGGACAGTGAAGCCGGGATGCCTTCGAGCAACGTGGCGTCAATGGCCAACGCGTCCGCGCCCGCTGCACGGAACAACCCCACCGGCGGCCGTGGCGCGCAGCAATGCACGATCACCGGCTGGTTCGTGGCTTCGCCCACAGCCTTGATGACTCCCGCGAGGACTTCACGCGCGTCAGGTTCGGCGACAGCGGGGACCATGCCGTAGCCCGACGGCGTTGACAACGCTCCTGCCAGCACAGTCGGCAGGCTCGGCTCGTCGAGCTGGACGACTACTGGTGTCTCCAGGCGACGGCTGACCTCGGCGGCGTGCACCGCGAGGCCTTCGCTGAGCGAGTCGGCGAATTCACGCAACGCGCCATGGTCCGTGAGCACGCGATGGCCGCGTGCGAGCTCTATCCCAGCCGTCAGGGTCCACGGACCTGCGGCCTGGACCTTGATCACCGGGGGACGTACGCCAGCGCGCTCGACCGCCTCTTCAAGGGCGTCGATGTCCCGTTTGATCAAGTCGACCGCGCGCCGGTGCTCATGACCTGGCCGCGCGGCCGTCCGATATCCGGACGGCACGAGCTCGATCGGCAAGTCGACCAGCAGGGCCGCGGTCCGGCCGATGATGTCCGCGCCGAGCCCGCGGGCAGGCAGCTCGGCAAGGTATGGCAAATCGGGCAATTCCCCGACGACAACGTTTGCGGCCTCGAGCGGATCGGTGCCCGGCATCGAGCCGACACCGGTGGCGGTTCCGGGAGACCATGGCGTGTTCGGCACGCCGACAGTGTGGCGGATCGGGTCCCACTCGATTTCAGCGCACCGCTATGCAGCATGGAGGTCTAGACCCATTGACGAGATGGTCTAGGCCACATACCGTCATCTCACTCGTCGCGACAACGCGCACACGAGCGGCTCCGATAAGTAAGAAATATTGGGGCCCCTGAGACGTGGTGCGGGGGGCGTGTCGCGCCCGCGCCCCCCGCGCCACACCCTCTACCTAACCACTGATCCGCCCGGCCGCCAGGCTGCATGGTCCGGTCATCGGTGGTGATCTGCGCCACCTAGCTCTAGACATAGGATGACTAGGTGGACGTTGAGCTCGCGGCAGCCAGGATCGAACCGTACGCACGCAGGACTCCCTTGCTACGGACCAAGATCGACGGCAAACCGCTCGTGCTGAAGCTTGAGCACCTGCAGCGCACGGGATCGTTCAAGTTCCGTGGCGCGCTGAACGCGTTGTTGGCAGGAGGAAAGCCCGATCGCGTGGTGACCGCGTCCGGCGGAAACCACGGCATGGCCGTCGCCGAAGCAGCGTCGGTACTGGGCATCCCGGCCACGGTGTACGCACCGGAATCGATCCCGGAGAGCAAGGCCCGCCGGATTGTCAAGGCAGGTGCCGAACTGGTCCGGGCAGGCGAAAACTACGCCGAGGCAGCGAAACTAGCCCAAGAACAGCCCGGCATGTACGTCCCGGCGTACGACCACCCGGACGTGATCGGCGGGCAGGCCACGGTCGGCGCGGAGATCGTCGCGGACGCGTCTGATGTGGACACGATCGTGGTCGCGGTCGGAGGCGGCGGGCTTGCCGCGGGAACCGCGTTGAGCGCCGACGGCCGCAAGCTGGTGACGGTCGAACCGACCAACTGCTGCTGCTTGCACAACGCGCTGGCCGCGGGCGAACCGGTCGATTCGACTGTGGACTCGATCGCCTCGTCGGCATTGGGCGCGACAAGGGTCGGCACGCTGCCGTTCGAGATCCTGCAGGCCGCAAAGCCAGACTCGGTGCTGGTCGACGACTCCAAGATCGTGGAGGCTCGTGACCTGCTGTGGGAGCAGTTCCGGCTGGCCGTCGAACCGGCCGCGGCGGCACCACTGGCCGCGTGGTTGGCCGGAGATGTGCCCGGCGACCTGCCGTGCTTGATCCTCTGCGGTGCGAACACCGACTGGCTGCCGTACGTCCCCTGACGTACCCGTAGTGACGCTCGCAGGCGGACGACGCAAGCTCGGGCAGCGGCCAGCATTAGCCGCATGAGGACCGTAGATCGCGTCGGCTACATCATCGGAGGCCTGCTGTTCCTGAGCGGGCTCGTGCATCTGGTCGTGCTCCTGATCACCGGCAGCACGTGGTTGGGCCCGTTGTCGATGCGCAAGCCCATGACCTTCGGACTGTCATTCGGGCTAACGGTCGGCGCGGCCGTATGGGCAACCTCATTCCTGCGAATCAAGCACGGCCTACGAACGTTTCTGCTGGCAGTGCTGTACGCAGCGAGCATCGTTGAGGTCGGGCTGATCACGATGCAAGCGTGGCGCGGGCATCCGTCGCATTTCAACTTCGAGACACCATTCGACTCGACGATCTCGATGACGTTGGCAGGCGGCGGTTTCGTGCTCATCGCGGTGACCATCGGATTCACGGTCGCGGCATTCCGAACCGTCCAGACCCGGACCATGCAACTGGCGCTTCGGTTCGGTTTCGCCGCACTCCTCGTGGCGCTCGCGGTGGGCGCGGTGATGATCGCGACCGGCGTAACCGCAGTGCGTTCGGGCGATCCTCAGCTCGCTTATGCCACAGCGGGCGCGCTGAAGCCAGCGCACGCCGTCCCCATGCACGCGATCCTGATCATGCCTGGTTTGGCGTGGCTACTAGGTTTCACGCGGTGGCCAGAGCAGACCCAGGTGCTGCTGATGCGGATCGCGGCGGTCGGATACGGCTTGCTGATCGCGGGCACAATCGTCTACTTCGCACTTTAGATCGGCGGAGACCAAATTTTAGTGAAGTACCAAGGGTTGGCCGTCGCGATGACGTTGCCGAGCGTGAAGACGGCCTGATCGTCGTAAGGACGGCCAACCACCTGGACGCCAGTGGGTACCCGGTTCGCCGCGAGCCCAGAGGGAACACTGAGAACAGGACACCGGCTGGCGATGTTGAACGGAATAGTCAGCGGTGCCTCAAGATTGTGGTCGAGCCGAACCCCGTTGACGACAAGAGGAGTGTCCACATAGTCCTCACCGGCCAGCAGTGCGGGTATGCCAGAAGTGGGACAGATCAACGCATCGGCGGCCTGAAAAACCTCGGCAAGGCTGTCGTGGATCTTCGCCTCGATCAGCATAGCCTCGAAGTACGTACCAGCCTCATTGGCCTTCTTCAGAAAGTCATCGGTATACCGCAAAACCGGCCGCCCCTCGGCGGCAGCCTCGATCATCGGAGCGAAGATAGCGCCATAGTGCGCCCAAGCGGCAGCCATGATCTCAGCCCGAGTCCACGGCAACTCAATCTCCTCGACGCGCACCCCAGCATCCGTGAGCGCCTCAGCAGCCCGAAGAGTGGCGGCGGCAACATCCGGCTCAACGGGATAGTCACCAAGGTTCATACACAACGCGACACGCAGCCCGTCAACCCTCCCGATCGTGAGATCAGGCGGATTCGGCAACGAAACCGGGTCCCCGGGATGCGGACCAGCAATCACGTTCTGCAGCAACGCACAATCCGGAACAGTCCTAGCCATCGGACCGTCGTGACAGTAGTTGTCCAAGTTGACCGGTGGCATGGACGGCACCCGACCGTACGGCGGCTTGAACCCGACAATGCCGTTAAAGGAAGCCGGAATCCGAATCGACCCGCCGATATCGGAGCCGGTCGCAAGCATCGCGGACCCAGCAGCGAGCGCAGCCCCAGAACCACCAGACGACCCACCGGAGGAGTACTCCAGGTTCCACGGTGTCCTGGTCACACCCCACAAATCGCTGTGAGTGAAACCCGCACAGCAAAACTCCGGCGTGGTAGTGCGAGCATGCACGATCCCACCGGCGGCCATGATCCGCTCAACGATCGGATGCGTCTGCGTCGCCACGTTGTCACGAAGCGCCTTCGCCCCCTCCCGCCACGGCAGACCAGCGATCGGATGCTCCTCCTTGATGGCGACGGGCACGCCGTCAAGCGGCCGTTCCTCACCCCGCGCGTACCGATCCCCCGCCTCCCGAGCCTGATCCAGCGCATCTTCAAAGTATCGATCGGTGAAAGCGTTGATAGTCGGTTCAGTGAGCTGAGCCCGCTCAACCACAGCAGTCATCAACTCAACCGGAGCCAGCTCCCCACTGCGAAACAAAGCGATCGCATCGGTCGCCGAGAGGTAAGCGAGATCAGCCACAGCGGGAGAGTAACTACATGAGGTGCGGTCAGAACAGCCTGACCGCCGCGTCCCGCGCGACGAGGAACCCGGCGATGGTGCCGAGGTACAGCCAGGCCACCCCTCGTGAGTGGTTAGCCGCGTTCTAACCCGTCTAACCACTCACGAGGTCTTTAGGGCCAGGGGACCTGGGTTGACCTGTAGTAGTTCACGCCCATGGCCGTCCACCGGGGTCCTTGGGCGCTGAGGCGCTGGCGGAACTGGTCCCAGTTGTGCTTGGCCCATGGCGACCACCCGACTTCGGCGATCGCGGGCAGCCGGGGGAAGGCCATGAATTCGATGTCCTGGCGGGTCACGATGGTCTCCGACCACAGTGGAGCCTCGACGCCCCGTACCGCGGACTCGCCGACCCCGCTCAAATAAGCCCCGGGATTCCAGTCGTACGCGGTCCGGACCTCGATGTACCCGGCCCACGTCAGCCCGAGCCGGGTGCTGGAGTTGTACTTCATGTCCAGGTACGCCTTGTTGGCAGGAGACATCAGAATCTTGTTGCCCCTGGCCGCCGCGTCCCGCACCGCGGTGTTGGACGTCGTCGTGCCCCAGAACTGCGGGACGACCCCGACCGGAGGGTTGACCTTCGCAACTTCGTGCCACCCCATGGTCTGCTTGCCGTACTTCGAAACGATAGGCAGCACCTTGTTCATGAACGTCCGATAGTCGGCATCCGAAGTGGACTGAGCCTCGTCCCCGCCGATGTGAATGAACGGCCCAGGGGTCAACGCAGCCAGCTCGCGAATCACATCGTCGATGAACCGGTACGTAACCTCCTTCGGCACGCAGAACGAACTGAACCCGACGCTCGTCCCGGTGTACAACGGCGGAGCGGTGTTGTTGCAGTTCAACTCGGCATACGAGGCCAACGCGGCATTCGTGTGCCCCGGCATGTCAATCTCCGGAATCACCGTGATGTGCCGAGCGGCAGCGTAAGCGACGATGTCGCTGTACTGAGCCTTCGTGTAGTACCCGCCAGGCCCGCCACCAACCTGAGTGCTGCCACCATAAGTAGCCAACCGAGGCCAGCTGTCGATCTGAATCCGCCAACCCTGATCATCCGACAAGTGCAGATGCAAGTAGTTGATCTTATACAGAGCGATCTCGTCAATATACCGCTTGACAACGTCCGGCGAGAAGAAATGCCTTGCCACATCAAGCATCGCACCCCGGTGCCCGAACCGGGGATAGTCAAGGATGCGAGCCCCCGGCACCGGCCACGGTCCAGTTTGGACGCTGGAAGCCTCCACCTTCGCCGGAAGCAACTGCCGCAAGGTCTGCGTACCCGCGAACAACCCGGCCGCTGTAAGAGCCTTGATCGTCACGCCGGACGCGGCCACATCGAGCTGATAACCCTGTTGCCCCACCTGCGGATCAGCCCCGGACAACTGAAGCGAGATCCCATCCCCGGTCCCTTGCGAGACCGGCAAGGCAAACCCAGTCGACCGTCGCAGCGTCGCAGCAAGCAGGTTCGCTACGTCAGTCGCGCCCGCAGCCGCGCGGATTGCCGTGCTGGACGTGATGTTGTAAGTCACGTTCGCCACGGACTGCACGGAGACTGGCACGGGAACGACGCTGTCGATCGGAGCGGGCGCGGCCTGTGCCTGACTGGCGGCCAGCGTCGATGACGCCACGAGTGTCAGCGCGGTCAGGATGCAGCCGAAGGTTCTGCGCATGGTGAAGTCCCCTCCTGGCAGGGCGGCGGCGACTCACCCAATGTGAGGTTCTCACCTACTCCCTGTCAAGGTCTGGACCACTGCTTTGACAACCACAGGTCCACGCGTTGAGTCGAGAATCGCGGCCTGATCGGCGCCGGGTGGCGTGATCACGTCGAGCGCCTTGGGCACGGACGTCGGCGCCACAGCACAGATCGGGCTCGTCCCGCCAGGCGCGCACACGCCGAACGCGTACTGCTCCGGAGCCGCCGCGAATCTGCGCGCCCGGTCAGGGCTGTCACCTTCCTGACCTGTCAGAACCACGGCGTAGGACGTCGGATTACCCAAGGCAGACTTCGGCACGTTGATCGTGATGAACCGTGCGGTCTCGCTGGCCTGCACCGATGCGTCACCCAGCGGGACACCGTTGGCGTCCACGAAGACCGGCTCGGCGAATCCCTGAACCTCGATCATCCGGTTCCATGGATCGACCGAGTAGTTACGCGACGGGTACGCCGCCTTCGTCGAAGTCGCTGGCACGGCCGGATCGCGCGCGTAGATCGTGAGCAGCTGCGCACCAAGTGGCGACCCGAAAGTCGGGGTCAGGTTACGCAGTTTCGTCCGCAGAATGATCCGCGAACCGCTCTCGATCACCTGGAACTGCTGGATGTCAAAGGCGCCAGCATTGAAGTCGCCCGCGGTTGGATAGGCGTACGTACCCGGCCCGTTGTCGTCGTGGTCTGGGTCGGTGACGTTCAGCAAAACCGTTCCCGACACGAAGTCCGAGCCGACGCGGCGCTGCGCGTAACCCGTGTTGCGGCCTTCGCTCGCAGCCGCTGTGATCACGTTTGTACCCAGCTGAGCAGGCAATTCAGCGTTAAAGGTGCCGTTCGACCGGGTTGTGACGACCGTGGTCGCGCCCCCGGCATCGGTTGCTGTGGCGGAGATGTCGATCCTGGAGCCAGCAGGCGCCGTTCCTGTCACGGTCACCGTCGGCGTGGAGACCAAATCGGGCGCCTGCAACGAGATCGGGATGTTCGTGGGCGGGCCGTGGTCGATGTATCGCGCCCGGACCTCGGCCGGTTGTTCGACCAGACGTCCGGCCGCGATGCTCTGCGTCAACCGAACCGCTTGAGCTTGGGCCCAGGTCAGCGGGGACGCCGAGCCCACGGACTCGCCAGTCTTGAGACCAATGCTCGCCGTGGTCGGATCACTGCCGTACGGTGACTTCGGGACCGGCGGGTTCTCCCAGATCTGCTCAGGAATCATGCCAACGCCAGAAGCCTGAGAACGCATGGCCTCGAGAAGCTTGCGCGCGCCACGCTTGTCACCGGTCTGAATCAGGTGCTCGGCACGCTCCCCCGCGAGCACCGGCCACAGGTGCCCGCTGCCAACATTCCCTGTGGGCCAAGGCTTTCCAGTTGGCGCGCAGGCCGTCGCATCCGGCTCGTAGCAGTCGCCGTAGCCGTCCTCGCTGCCTGGGAGCGATGTCCCGTAGCGATACCAGCCAGGACCGTTCGGCGTTTGACGTTTGATGGTCTGGTCAACGCGTTCCAACGATCGCGCGACCTCAGGATCGTCTGCGGGAAGAATGCCCAGCCTAGGAAGTTCGAGGAAGCCAGCGTCCACAACGGACCGTTGGTCGACACTGATCGACCCGTTGCCAAGGTTGTACTGGATCGGCGCACTCGGGTCGCCGGTCTTGGACAGCCGGATGAAGTGCTCGCCGACCACAGTCCACCCCTTGACGCTGCGCTGGAAATGGTCAGCCGTCGCGAAATAGACCCGCGCGCGCTGCTGGTCATTGTTGCGACTGGCAATCACCCCGGCCCCGGCAAGACCCGCGATTTCCGCGGCAATGGTCGACGGCGAATAGCCGCTTTGCTCCTCCCACCGCTCCGAGCCGAACGACGGTCCATGTGCCACAACGAAATCCGCGGCAGCGCGAATCTTGGGATAGAGGCGGCGATCCCGGTCGAACCCGGCCTGCAACGCCATCAGGATCGGGTACGCGGTCTCATCGAGCTGATCGCCACCGGAGTCCGGCGCTTTCTTGCCGTTGACCATGGAGTTACGCGGGAACCGACCATCCGGCTGCTGTTGCCGGCTGAACAGCCAGGTCACGGTGGCACGCGCGGTGTCCCGGTCGCCCGCGGCCATCAGACCCGTGAAGCTTTCATAGAGATCACGCGCGAAGATCTCGCGGTACGAACCGAAATACACCGGTTTACCGTCGGGCAGATCGCCCGCGCTGACCGCGTGCCCCCACGGACTGCCAAGAGATGCGACGATCGCGCCAGGGAATGTCTTGTCCTCACTGGCTTTCAGGACATTGATCGAAACCCAGTCGTCGGTGGGCTTGAGTTTCCTGTTGTAATCCCGCCAGCCCTGCGTGTACCGGTCGTAAGTCCGATGCCACGGCGTATCCAAGCTTTCCGCCGCGATCTCCCTGGCGTAGTTGGCGCTTTGCGCGTAGCTGAGTGCGAGAACGCGCTCGTGCCCATCAATCTGGGCGGTTTGCACGACGTTTCCGTTGGGCGCACTGGGATTCGGCTTGATCGCGCGATCCTTGTCCAGCTGTACCAGCCCATCGGTCGCCGTACCGACATACCCACTGTTCACCGCCTTGAAGGGCCTGTCAGCAGCGAGGACACCATGCAACGGCACCCCGTAGTCGCGGTTCGGCGCGTTAGTCACGGTGTTCAAATCGCTGCTGACCAACGCGTTCTGGTCCGCCGAGGCGCTGTCCGCGCCACCGTTCAGCGGACCACCACCGCCGTTGCCGTTGATACTCGCGTCGTAACGCACGTACAGCTTCAAATTCCGTGGCCCGTGCAGGTTCGCCTTGATGAGCACAGAGTTACGGGCCGGGTCGGTGATGAACTCCGTCGTCAGCCGGTAGTTGCGCGCCCTGGACTGCACCTGGCACGCCATCCCGGTCTGATCCGCGCTGACGGTGTAGGTCATGTCGCGACTCTGCAGGTCGGTGAACGTGCGCCCGTCGGTGACGATGAACTGCAGCGTCTCCACGTTGGTGTTGTCGATCGTCGGCGCGTACACGTCGGAAAGGACGCCGTCCGCGACCGTGAACCACACTTTGCTGCTGGTATTGCGCGCCGTACCGACGCAGTCCTTGCGGGCGAGGCCGAAGTGGGACACCGCCCCCGGCCCGCCCTGCTGTGCCTGGGCGACCGGACTGACGAACATCACGCTCAGTAGCAGAATCAGCACCAAAACGTACCGTCGCATGTCCGGATCACACCACCCCCGGCCAGCCCGCGACACCGCCAGATCGGGTGACGTGAAATACCCGATGGAACCGAACTGATCACCGTTATGTCTGACCCTCCGGGAGCGTCCGGTACGGTCCCTGGCGGGTGATCAAGCTATGGGGGCGGAGTGCCTGACTACACAGTGGACCTGAACGGTCTTGACGCGCTTGGCAAGAACCTGGATCGCTGCGGAGAGAACCTCGACGGCGCGCTGAAGTCGATGGAGGACGTCGGCCCGGACACGCTCGGCAACGACGATCTCGACGACGCGTGTGAGGAGTTCCGCGAAGACTGGGAATACGGCCTTTCCGAGATCCGCAAGATCGTCAAGGGCATCAAGGAGAACCTCGACGCGAGCAAGCAGAACTACGCGGAGCTGGAAAACGCTCTGTCGAACGCGTTCTCGACCATGCGTGACAAGATCGGCGGCGGTGCGCAGTGAGCGGTGACTGGTCCGGCCTCGGCTTCGACCCGGCGCCCGGCAACCTGGGTTCGGCGCAGGCACTCGTCGATCAGCTGACGAACACGTCGAAGTACCTCAGGGAAACCCACGACGTCCTGATGTCGGTGAAGAACCAGCAGGACGCGTGGACCGGCGAGGCGTCGAAAGCGTTCGGCGAGAAGCTCGGCGAACTGCCGTCACACCTGGACAACGCGCACACCTCGTTGACCAAAGCCAGCGGCCTGCTCACCGAGTGGAAAGGCAAGCTGGACGGCTACCAGAAAACCGCGAAAGACCTGGAAGCACGGGCAAAGCAGGCCAAGGGCAAGGTCGCGTCGGCCGACCAGGCGTACGCGCAATCCCGCGGCAACCCCGACCTCGGCCTGGCAGGCAAGGTCTTCGGCACCGACGCGGAACTGCAGGCAGCCCAAGGCCGCTACAACGCGGCGAAATCGCAGCTGGACCAGGCGTCCAACGACGCCGAAGCCGCACGGGACGCCCTCGACGACCTGATCAAACAGGCCAAGGACCTGCAGGACAGGCACGAGGACGAAGCCGAGCGGATCGCGGACCTGATCGAGACCGCAGGCGAGGACTACTCGCCGGACGAAGGCTTCTTCGAGGCGATCGGCAACTGGCTCGAGCGCAACGCCGAACTGATCGGCCAGATCGCCGACATCGCCGGTGTCGTGTCGGCCATCGCTGGCGCGCTGGCGTTCATCCCGGTCCTCGCCCCGATCATGGCGCCGATCGCCCTGGTCGCTGGCGGTATCGCGCTGCTCGGCCACACCGGCGCGATGATCGGCAAAGGCGAGTACGGCATGGACGACTGGGTCAATGTCGTCGGCGATTTCGCGGGTGTGATCCCAGGTGTCGGCGCCGCGATCAAGGGGGTCGGCCTCGCCGCCGACGCGGCACCCATCCTCGGCAAGGCTGGTGCCGTTGTGACGGGTGCGGACGCGATGGGTCAGGTGGCGTCGCAGCCTGCGAGGCTGTTCCAGATGGCTTCGGAAGGCTTGATGGGCGGCTTGCCAAGCGCGATGGCTGACAACGTGGCGAAAGCGATGCAGTCCTCGATCAACCTCACTGCCCAGGTACCCACGGTGGTTGAGTGGGCCACGCCTGGCGAGACCGAGAAGGACCGCAAGTCCGCAGCGGGCTGGCTGGCCGGCGTCGCCAACGTTTTCCAGGTTCGCTGACCAGACGTTTCCCACGGGAGGTGACGAGACATTGACGACAGTCGAGCAAGCAGGCACGGGCGAGCTGTGGGCCAGTGTGCCTGAACAGTTCACGCCGATCGACTTGGCCGAGGACTTCGAGACTCGGGTCCTGCGAACCATCCGGCAGGCCGAGTATGCCCTGCCCGGCAGCACTCCTGAGCAACGTATGCACTTGGCATTGGCGCAGGAAGCCATGATCGGCAAGATGCTCGAACAAGGTGTGCGCTACGCGGCGACGTGCGTGGCGAAGACCGAGGACGAGCGGCCGTCGCTGACCATGGCGAACCTGACGGTCACCTTCCAGGCAGCCGAGCTGACCGGGCTCGACCCCCTCGGCGCCATCGCCAACGGCCTGAAGACCAAGAACCCCAAGGCAAAGCAGGAGATCGGCTATCTCAACCTGCCGGTTGGACGGACTTTGGCCATCGCCGATGAGGTCAAGTTCACGCCTCCGACCAGCGCGTTCGGGGTGCCTTCGGACCGGGAGCACGTCGTCAGACAGGCGTCCGCGGTCATCCCGCACCCGCACGGCACCCGGATCGTGATCATCGGGATGTCCACGGAATTCCTGACCGAGTGGACGCTGTACACCGAGATGTTCCGGGCGATCCTTGAGACGGTGTCCTTCGAGCCGCCAAGGAAGCCGTCGTCGATCGCGTCCCGGCTCGGCGGGTTCTGACACCCATGACGAACCTGATACTGAGCCTGATCCTCGCGGCCATTCCCACGACCTTCCTCATCCTACGGCTCCGATACCGGCGGCAGACGGTGTTGCAGGCCGCCGAGGAAGTGCAGGTCCAGCTGCGGCGCAGGGAACCGAGTGACCCTGAGTCCGCTTTGATCCGCCCGCTCCGGGTGTATCCGCTGAGCGAGGACATGATCAAGGACCTGGTGTGGGTGTACGGCTACCGGTTCGTCGATGACACCCTGCGGGACACGCAGCGCTACCTGAGGTTCGCCGTGCCTCCGGAGGAGGGCAAGCGTGGCTGAGCTGCTGCGGATCCTGCCGATCGTGTTCATGGTCTGGACACTCGTACTCGTCGTGTACCTGTCGTTCTCGGAGATGTTCCGTGCACCTCGGTTCGTCCGCAAGGCACGGGCCAAGCGCGCGGGCAAGCGGCTCGCCGCCGAGCTGAGTGCGTCCGCCGGGCCGACCGACTTGGTCGTGTACTGGGACAGGTACCGGCATCTGAGCAAGTTCGAGATCTTCGCAGCCGTCGAACAAGCCGGGTTCCTGTTCGTCGACCAAGAATTGAACGAACACGGCTGGGCACTGAACTTCACAAAGGCCTAGTTCACGAGATCTGCCGGACTGCGCCGTTGTGCTCATAGCTCACGGCGTATCCGTCGCCGAGCTCGACCGCCAGCCGTTTGGCCAGCGCTTCACCCCGCTCGGCGAACTGCTGCTCGGCCTGGAGCGTCTCGAACCCGTCCCCGTCGTAGATACCCGCCCATTCCCACAGCTCGGCGGCCAGTGTGTCCGAGATGGGCAGCTCGTACGCCGACACCGGGCCGCCACCGGCCAGCCATACCGGGCCGCTCTCGTCGGCCATCACTTTGATCGACTTCACGTGCCCACCTTCTCAGGCGATGCAAGCAATGCAAGTCAGGCATGTCCACGGTGACTCCGGGCACAGCGGGAACAAACTAGCCATATTGTCCCTTGAATGAGACAAAGTGTTATTGTGTCTCACGACCACAAGGAGGCGTTCGACGTGCGGGCTGTGCAGATCACCGAGTTCGGTGGACCGGAGGTTCTCAAGGTCGCCGAGGTGCCCGACCCCGTTGCGGGCGAGAACGAGCTGCTCATCGAGGTCGACAGGGCCGGTGTGAACTACGCCGACACCCACCAGGTCGAGGACTCGTATCTCTCGTCCCCCGCGCTGCCGCTGATCCCCGGTGCCGAGGTGGTCGGCAGGACCGCCGAGGGCAGGCGGGTCGCGGCCATGATCGGGCACGGCGGTTACGCCGAGAAGGCCGTGGTCAACAAGTACATGGCGTACGACGTCCCCGACGGTGTCGACGATGTCTCCGCGGTTGCCTTGCTGGTGCAGGGAATGACCGCGTGGTTCCTGCTCAAGAAGACCACGCACTTCCAGCCAGGTGAGTCCATTGTGGTGCATGCCGCGGCCGGTGGCGTCGGCTCGCTTGCCGTTCAGCTTGCCAAGTCCATGGGCGCTGGCCGGATCATCGCGACCGCGAGCACGCAGGAAAAGCGCGATCTCGCCGTGCAACTGGGCGCGGATGTCGCCCTCGACCCCGCGAGCCCCAATCTCGACAAGGCGATCATCGAGGCGAACGGCGGCAAGCGGGTTGACGTGGTCCTTGAGATGACTGGCGGCCGGGTCACCGACGAGAGCCTGAAGTCGTTGGCGCCCTTCGGCAGGCTCGCGTTCTACGGTATGGCCAGCCGCGAGGAGCCCAAGCCGATCAGCCTTCCCGCGCTGATGTCGCACTCCGCCACGGTCAGCGGTTTCTGGCTGGCACACGCTTTCGGCAACCCGCCACTGCTGCAGCAGGCGTTCGCCGAGCTGGCCGCGGAGGTCACGGCGGGCAAGCTCAAGGTCATCAGCGGCGGCGACTACGCGATGTCCGAGGTCCAGCAGGCGCACGAGGACCTGCGCGCCCGCCGCACCACCGGCAAACTGGTGATCAACCCAGGCAAGTAAGAGGTATCAGCACGTGGGACGCGTTGACACCCCAACGCGTCTGCCGGTCGGATGAACGCATGGCACAGCTGACTGTGATCGTCCAGCTCACCGTCGACAACGACCAGGCGCCGAACCTGGCCGCCCGGCTGGTCGACACCCTGCGCACCGCCGTCGACCTGCCGATCGACCGCATGGTCGTGGACGGTGAGCAGATCCCCCAACAGCGCGCGCTGCCGAGGGCCAACCTTCGTATCCAGCCGGACGCCCGCCGCGTCCTTGTCGCGGACACGCCGATCGAGCTGACCCGGCTGGAGTTCGACCTGCTGCTGTTCCTGTGCCTCAACCCAGGCCGCGTGCACCGGCGTTCCACGCTGCTCGCCGAGGTCTGGGGCGTGGCCGAACATCTCGGCAGCCGCACGGTCGACGTCCACATCCGCAGGTTGCGGGGCAAGATCGGGCCGGGAATCGACCCGATCACCACCGTGCGCGGGGTCGGTTACCTCGTCGACCGCAACGCGGGGTTCGTCATCGAGTCCGTGTGATCGTCGCGCTGCCGAGCACGAGGTCGCCGCGGTACATCACAGCCGCCTGACCAGGCGCGACGCCACGCAACGGCTCGGCAAGCCGGATCACCAGCTCGCCGTCCTCGATCTCGGCGACGGCAGGCGCCGTGCCACCGTGCGCACGAACCTGCACCACGCACTCGGTGATCCCGTCGATCGGCTCGCCAGACGGCCAAATAGGTCGCTCACCTGCGATTTCCTGGACTTCCAGCCGCTGCGCCGTGCCCACGCGGACGTTTCCGGACACCGGCTCGAGCGACAGCACGTACCGCGGGCGGCCGTCCGGCGCGGGAGCGTCGATGCCCAAGCCCTTGCGCTGTCCCACGGTGAATCCGTGCACGCCGGTGTGCATGCCAAGCACCGCACCGGTTTCGTCGTCCACCAGCATGCCCGGCCGCTCGCCGAGCTTGTTGGTGAGGAACTTCTGGGTGTCGCCGTCCGGGATGAAGCAGATGTCGTGGCTGTCCGGCTTTTCCGCGACAGAAAGGCCACGCTCGGCCGCCTCGGCGCGAACCTGTGGCTTGGTCGAGTCGCCGAGCGGGAACATCGCGTGCCGCAACTGATCCGCCGTCAGCGATGCGAGCACATAGGACTGGTCCTTTTCGGAGTCGACGCTGCGCCGCAGCTCCGGCTTGCCGTCCACTGTGGTCAGCTGGGCGTAGTGGCCGGTGCAGACCGCGTCGAAACCGAGCGCGAGCGCCTTGTCCAGCAACGCCTCGAACTTGATCCGCTCGTTGCAGCGCAGACACGGGTTGGGCGTGCGGCCCGCGGCGTACTCCTCGACGAAGTCCTCGATCACTTCCTCGGTGAACCGCTCGGCGAAATCCCAGACGTAGAAGGGGATGCCGAGTACGTCGGCAGCACGCCTCGCGTCGTGCGAGTCCTCGATCGTGCAGCAGCCACGCGCCCCGGTGCGCAGCGTGCCCGGCTTCGCCGACAGGGCAAGGTGCACTCCGACAACGTCATGCCCAGCGGCAACAGCCCTGGCCGCGGCAACGGCCGAATCGACGCCACCACTCATCGCAGCGAGCACGCGCATGCTCACACCTCCTTCGCTCGGCGCATTCCGGACAATCCCGCGGTGCGGGCCCGTTCCACTGCCGGTCCAATAGCTTGTGCCAGGGCGGTCACGTCGGCCTTCGTCGACGTGTGGCCCAGCGAGAACCGGAGCGAACCGCGCGCGGCCGCCGGGTCCATGCCCATCGCGAGCAGGACGTGGCTCGGCTGCGCGACCCCGGCCGTACAGGCCGAACCGGTCGAGCACTCGATTCCCTTGGCGTCCAACAACATCAGCAAACTGTCACCGGCACAGCCGGGGAACGTGAAGTGCGCGTGGGTCGGCAGCCCCGGATCCCCGTTGAGTATCGCGTCAGGGACCGCCGCGCGCACGGCATTTACCAGCTCGTCCCGCAGCATCCCGACCTGCTTGGCGCGTTCTTCCCGGTGCTTGGTGACTTCGCGAACGGCCGTCGCCATCGCGTGAATCGCAGGCACGTCAACGGTTCCTGAGCGCACGTCCCTCTCCTGGCCGCCGCCGTGCAACAACGGCGCGCACGGCACGTCCCGGCCGAGCAGCAGCGCGCCGATGCCCATCGGGCCGCCGAGCTTGTGCCCGGTCATGGTCAACGCGCTCGCCTTCGACTCGCCGAAGTCGACCGGCAACGTGCCGACGGCCTGAACAGCGTCGGTGTGGAACGGAATGCCGCGCTCCGCGCACGCTTCGGCCAGCTCACGGATCGGATTGACGGTGCCGACCTCGTTGTTCGCCCACATCGCCGTGACCAGCGCCACGTCGTCGTCGAGCGCTTCGACCAGCGCGTCGACGTTGACCCGGCCCACCCGGTCCACCGGCAACCACGTCAGCTCGGCGCCGTCGTGGCTCTCCAGCCACTCGGCCGCGTCGAGGACGGCGTGGTGTTCAACGGCGGACACCAGGATGCGACGGCGCCCTTCCTTACGTCTCGCCCAGTAGATGCCCTTGACCGCGAGGTTGTCACTCTCCGTGCCACCCGCGGTGAAAATGATCTCGGACGGTCGCGCGCCCAACGCCTCGGCTATCGACTCACGAGCTTCCTCAGCCACCTGCCTGGCACGGCGGCCCGAGGTGTGCAGCGACGAAGCGTTGCCCCGGATGGACAGCGCCTCCGTCATCGCCGCCACTGCCGCGGGCAGCATAGGCGTGGTCGCCGCGTGGTCTAGATAGGTCATCACTAATGAGTGTATTCGGCGACGTACGTCACGCCCCAGGCGACGGCAGGTAGCCGCGCGCGATCGCCACGGTCACGGCGCTTGTCCGGTTTCGTACACCCAGTTTGTCGAAGATGCGCAGGACATGCGTCTTGACCGTGGCCTCGGAGATGAACAGTGTGCGCGCATCTCCGGATTCGACCGTCCGGCCGCGAGGCTCCGCAGGATTTCCGTCTCGCGGTTGGTTAGCGGGTTCGCCCACTGCGCCAACTTGGCGGCGACGGTTGGCGCGAGCACGGTTTCTCCCCTGGCCGCCGCCGTCACGGCTCTCATGAGCTCCTGGCGCGAGGCGTCTTTCAGCAGGTAGCCCGTCGCCCCCGCCTCCACTGCGCGCACGATGTCACCGTCCGTGTCGTATGTCGTGAGCACCAGGACTTTGCCGACACCCTGGCGCACGATCTCGCGGGTCGCGCTGACGCCGTCCATTCCCGGCAGCCGTAGGTCCATGAGCACGACGTCCGGACGGATCCGCGCGGCCGTGACCACAGCTTCCTCGCCGCTCGCGCACTCGCCGATGACCGTGATCCCTTCGGCGGACAGCACGGCGCGCAGCCCGTCACGGACGATGGTGTGGTCGTCAACGATCAGCACGCGCATGGGCAACCTCCAGACGCAGCGTGGTGCCGTTGCCCGGTGACGACTCGATGGTCAGTTCCGCGCCTGTCTCTTTGGCCCTCGCACGCATGGCCGTCAGCCCGAAGCCGGTATGCCTGCCTTCCGCATCGAAGCCGATCCCGTTGTCCGACACCGTAAGCGTGACTTTGCTGGCGTAGGTCAGCTGCACTTCGGTCGCCGTAGCATTGGCGTGTTTCGCCGTATTGTTAAGGGCTTCTTGCACTGCCCGCAGCACCATGACTTCATGCGTCGGCGGCAATGCCCGCGGCTTTCCCTGGAGCTTGAAGGCAACATTCCTCGCTTCGGCGATCCGTTCCAGCGCGTCTGGCAGGCTGGACGCACGCAGATCCGGCGGCGCGAGCGCGTCGACCAACGCACGCGCCTCGGCGAGGTTGTCCCTCGCCACCTGCTTGGCCTTGGTCAGGTGCTGATTCGGCCCCATCTCAGCCTCGATGGCCTCAAGTTGCAGCAGCATGGCAGCGAAACCTTGCGCAAGCGTGTCATGGATCTCGCGCGCCAAACGCTGCCGCTCACCGACCACCAGCGCGGCCCGCTCCTTGCTCTGGTCAATGATCCGCGTAATCCACAACCCGAGCGCCAACCCGATGAGCAACGTGACAACCCCAAGGGACACAGCAACAAGCACGCTCGCCCCGGCAACAACGACCGTGGTCGCGCTGATCACCGTTACGGTCGCGTACACCGCAGCACACGTCGGCAACAGCACCCAGATATGCGGATACAACGCGAACAACATGATCGAGCCCAACGGCGTGAGCACGAACATGGCGATGGTCAGCGGAATCGCCCCGGTAAGGTAGATGACGCCGTTTCCGTGCTTCCTGACCGCCGTCGCACCGAAGACCAGGTACCAAATTGTCAACGCGGCCAACAGTATGTGCGCGACGGCCAGACCGCCTTCGACAAACACGACCACGGCCGTAATGGCAGCGAGCACGCCGAACAGAACGTGCCAACCCACGAAGCCACGGCGCCACTCGTCCACACGCGTATCTTCGTGGCGCGCAGCGAGATTCGCATCAATCAATCGGTTGACGCGCTCGCCCGTTCACCGAGGGACGCTCCCGGCATGAACGCGAAGACATCCGCAACCATCCTGATCATCCTGTCGATCGCCTTCGGAGGCGTGATCGGAATCCTCGGCACAGTGGGCTCTGACGCGGTCACGACCGTCGCCGTCATCGGCGGCGCCATCCTGGCCCTGCTGTGGGTAGCACGCGGCCTACTCACCCGCTCAGCCAACCGAGGCTAACCAGCCGCCTTCAGATTCTGAATAGCAGCCTCAGCAAGCCTGTCACTCACCGTGCACATAGATGCATAGTGCGGAAACTCCTCGCCGACCGTATTGGCGAACACGGTGATGGTCGCCCGGTCCGAAACCGCGGCGATCGTCATACAGTCGCCGCGTTTCGGCCCGTCAGCCCGCGCAGAGACGCGTACAGCAGGATATCCAGCGAGCAGCGGAATCTTCTCAAAGAAGTTGTCGCCGAATCTTTTCTCATAAAGATTGTCAGCATTCTCGGAGTTGCCATCCGCATAGAGGGTGACATTGGCCATCCGACCATTATTCGGCGACCACGCGCACAGCGGCGTGTCAGCGGCATCTTTACCGGGCGCCTGCTTACCGATGGCGCCCATATAGGGCATGAGCTGCGCGGATGTCAGACCAGAACACATGTCACCCTGGACCTTCTGCACGCTGAGCGGCTTCGCGATCGCAGGCGTATCAGTCCTGTTCAGCGTGGTCGAAACCGGCAACGACGACTGCCGCGCGGGATCTCCACCCTTCGGCGAACACCCAGCAACCATGACCAAGAAGGCAATTCCACACGCGGCGTGCACATATCTCACCTGTTAGCCCCTCCCCTGGACATCCACGGCAACGTTACCAATCACAGAGTCACGACGCATCCACGATTTGTAACGTGCCCAATGGATATCCCGGGCCCACCAGCATTATTTCCTCTCAATTAAATATCCTTGACTCACCCATTCAGGACGGCGTGCAACAGCTTGGCAATCCCGTCGGCGAGCGCCGCGGGTGTCGCAGGCGCCACGACGACCCACGGCGCGCCAGTGTCGCCAGGTTTCTGGCTGAGCAGCCAACGACCGTCCGCCAAATCGAAGTACGTCAGCGGATACTGGGTTTTGCGCCTGCGCCCAACTCTGTCCCGTGCGCTGGCGTGAATCCGGCCGCCGCCAAGACGCGGCTGGGCCATCAGCCGCCGCAGCCCACGCAGATCGCTTTCGATCCGGCCAGCGGGTGCGTTGGGGCGCAGCCAACTGTCGCGTGGCTTCGGGCCTTCGAGCACGTCCATCGGCACGGTAAGCGAATGCCCAAGCCCAGGCTGCGCGAATGGCAACAGGTCGATGAGGGCGTCCGCAAGCTTGTCCGGCGGGATCGGACGCAGGTGGATCGCCTGGTCGTCCAAAGCCGCCAACACTCCATTTTTGTGGTCGTCTGCAGCGGCCACGACACCGATCCCGACACCGTTGGAAAGTCGATCCAGCCGTGCAAGTCGACCTTCGGCCGCGCCAACAACGACATCACTTCAGCCAAGGCGCGGTCGATCGTCCTACCGCGCGCGAATCCCGCCCGCTGCAACTCGTCGAACAACCGCGGTTCCGCCGCGAGGTATTCGTCCTGTGTGATCGACGGAACCGGGACGTGCAGCACGTGATGCTGCTCCTCGATGTCGTGCCGCTGCCGGACCATGTCCCAACAGAGTCGCGAAAGCGATACCTCCCCAGACAGCAACGATCTCAATCGATCACCGACGGCGGTGTCCTCGGCAGGTCACCGATGATCTGGTCACCGTTGTCCTCGTTGACCAGGTAGGTAGGCGTCGCGTGCTCATCGTCTTCTTCTTGCCGGGCCGCGCCACCACCCAAGCCACCCGCAGGCATTGCCGTTCCAAGGGTTCCACTTCGCGTCATCGCCGCTGGGCTGCGACTGCCCGTTTCCAAACCGATTCCCGCTACTGCGCCCGGTCCACGCGGCGCCGCGCCCGTGCCCGCTCCGCCTGCTCCACCCACGCCACGGCCGTAGCCGCTGCCTGCTCCACCGGGGCCTCCACTCGCTCCGCCTGCCCCACCCGCGTAATTACCGAACTGCGCGAAGCCTCCAGTCGAACCGAACCCATCACGGCTGGCCGTCGGTCCGCCGCTAGCGCCGAGTCCCTGCGAGCTGTTCGGAGGAGGAACATAATCCTGCAAATCCGTGCCCTCACCAGGACGCGCTCCGGGCGCAATGCCGCCGCCCGGGCGCTCCCCGCCAAGAACCCCGCCCGGCTGCACACCACCATCGCCGCCGCGTGTCGGCGGCCGCACAGGCTCAACTGGGTCAGGTCTGTCCCCCGGCTGACGACCGCCTGACCGCCCAGTCCCACCGCCGAAACGACCGCCACCATGCTCCGGATTGCCGGGATTCGATGGCTGACTATCCCGAACGGTAATCTCACCAAACCCAGCGCTGGCCGAATCGAACCTAGGCGCACCATTCGAATTGCTCAGCGAAGTCTTGGCGTACTGCGAGAAAGCTTGTTGGTTAGCGCTATCGATCTGACTGTTCCGTTGGATGGCCACATCGTGCTCGGTGTCCCAAGGCGTGATGCTGTACAACCACGGCTTCTCCGGCACATCGACCGGCTTGTGAATCTTGGACTGCGCCGTGTCGAAACCCCCACCCTGATCAGTAAGCAGGACGGAAGACCTCCTGCACAGGTCGAAACCTTGTCCGACCGACTCGATCAACGGCTCGAAGGCTCCACGCATCATCTCCGCACCTTGACCGGTGTACGTCACCTGGATCCCGTTCAATGCGTCTTTCAGCGCGAACTTGTGCTGGTTGTACTCGGTCGCCAGCTTATCGAAGATCGCTGCGTTTTCCCGCAACTGCCCAGAACCCTGGACATCGACATGGAACTGCTCGTACAGGGTTCCGTTGTCACCCGTGCAAACATAAGGAGGAACCACCGTCAAGCCCCCGCCTTCAGATTCAGGATAGCAGCCTCAGCCAACTTGTCGGACACCGTGCACATGGACGTGTAGTACTGAAAGTCAGCGCCGCCCGCACTGGCCGAGACCGAGATCCGCGCACGCTCCGAGACAGACACGACAGTCGTACAGTCTCCAAGAGAAGGTCCGTTCTTGCGTTGCGAAACGCGTACCGCGGGATATCCCGCGAGCAAGGGAACCTTTTCGAAGAAGTTGTCCCCCAACCTCTGCTTATACAGATCGGCGACGTCCTTGGCCGGAGATTCCGCATAAAGAGCGATACTTGCCATGCTGCCGATAGGTGGCTGCCAGGTACACAGTGGCGTCCCAGCATGGTCCTTGTCCGAATTCTGCCTGCGAACGGAACCCATGTACGGGGTCAGCTGCGCCGTCGTCAGACCTGCGCACACGTCGCTCTGGATCTTGTCAAGATTGAGCGGATTCGCTATCGAAGGCGCTTCAGGTCGTGTGGGCGCCACTGGATTTGACGGGGTCGATTGGGTTGTCGGCGTACCGGACACCGGTCCAGCGGAGCACCCACCCACGACCAGAAGCAGAGCAAGAGCGGGTGAGACACCCCAGATCCAATTCGATCGCACGTGTCGGCCCTTCATAGGGTTTCCAGGTCGGCGCGCTGATAACTCGAGATACAGATCATGAAAGGCCAGGGTTGATCTTGTCCTTGGGCGGCGTGTCCTCCTCGATCCTGATCGATTCATGATCTACGCAGGGATGGATGAGGTACGCGGATGGAGGTGGCCTGTCCGAGCGGGGCAGGGCCGCACGCGAAGCTGTCCGGTTGCAGGCGGCCCAATGGTTCGCCCAGGACGTGCCGGCCGCCGAGATCGCCCGCAGACTGCGGGTATCCACCAACGCGGTCTATACCTGGCGGCGTCGATGGCGTGCCGAGGGTGAGGCAGGGCTGGCGTCGAAGGGACCGGGCGGATCGTCCTGCCGGCTGGACCAGCCACGACTGGACAGGCTGGCCCAGGCTTTGGAACAAGGCCCAGCCGTGCATGGGTTCGGCGAGGATCAGCGCTGGACCCTGGCTCGGGTCGCCGATCTGATCGCCCGGCTGTTTCACACCCGCTACACGCTGCGCGGGGTGTCGTATCTGCTGCACCGCATGGGGTTCTCGCCACAAGTACCCGCCCACCGCGCGATCGAGCGCGACGAGCAGGCGATCGCCACCTGGCGGCGGGAGGTATGGCCGGCGGGAAAACGGTAGCGGCGCAGCAAGGTGCTTGGCTGTGTTTCGAGGACGAGGCCGGGCAAACGCTGCGCCCGCCGAAAGCCCGCACCTGGGGCCGCCGGGGCCAGACACCACAGATCCCGGTGTCGGGCAAGGGTTCGGGCCGGGTATCGGTCGCCGGGCTGGTATGCGTCCGGCCCGGACACCGGCCCCGGTTGATCTACCGTGTCCGGACCCACCGCGGCCGCAAGGGGGAACGGCGCAGCTTCGCCGAAACCGACTACGCCGCCCTGCTGGACGCCGCACACCAGCAGCTCGGCGCCCCGATCGTGTTGATCTGGGACAACCTCAACACGCACACCAGTCACGCGATGCGCAAACTGGTCGCGGCCCGCGACTGGCTACACGTGATCCAACTCCCGCCCTACGCCCCGGACCTCAACCCGACCGAGCACGTGTGGTCCCACGTCAAACGCAACCTCGGAAACCTCATCGTGCACGGCATCGACCAGCTCACCGCCATCGTGAAGAACCGACTCAAACGCATCCAGTACCGACCCGGGCTGATCGACGCGTTCTTCGCCCACACCAGACTGAACCTCGAACCACAACCGCCGTAATCCTGGCCTTTCAAGATCTGTAGCGGCGGTGACGCACTGAATGAGCGCCTTCAGCTCCTCCCGCTTCCTCTCATTCCATTCGTGATGCTGGTCCACCACGTTGTTGTAAGCATTGGCAACCATTCCGCTGTAATTGTCATGCCCGGGCGCATAAACTCGCAGCGGTGCAGCCGTGCCCTTCAACGTGTCGTACAAGCGATCGTGCGTGTCCTGCAATGCTTTGACGAACTTCTCCGCGTCGGCCAGATCGATGCTGTAGCCGCCGCCAAGGTCAAGTCTGGCTGCCACCCCGTACCTCCCCTGTACACCCAACGCGACAGGTTACCAACCGCGGAGTGACCACGCATCCACGGTTCGTATCCATCCGATTACTCCGACGAACTCGCAGGTCCGCTGGTTCCGTAGGCGTGCAAGATAAGTACGGCGAGAATTTCAAGGTCGAGGAGCGGTCCAGTTGGCTGGAAATCGTCACTACCGTTGACGCTGTCTTCTTCTATGCGATGGACAGATTCGAAGTTAGCCTGCCCGAGGTGGAGTACGTCGCACATATGCTGGCGTCACCGGCAACGTGGCCTTCCACCACATCTTGGACACCGATCGGGTGAACACACGTCTTGTTGTCTTTCACGATGAACTCGTAGAGCCAGTCGACCTTCTCCACGATCGACAGCTGGTACCGCTCGTTCTCACCGACCTTGAGACCGCGGCGTCGTACGCCGTCTTCAGGTCGTCGAGGGTTGAGCCGATGCCGATCTCATCCGGTGTCCTCATCTTCGCTATGGGGGTTACTGGACGAAACAGTCTGGAAACGTTTACATTGATCTCGCCTCAGCCGCCGCGGGCATCAATCCGGAGCAGTTCCCTGCACGAACGATCATTCGGAGGACCTTGTGGTACCCCTGTCCCGATGGCGGGCGGGCGCGGCTGGCTTGGCAGCTGTCGCCGTGACTTTCACCATCGCACCCGCTGCCACTGCGGCCCCTGTCCTTCTCTCGCAGAACAAGCCGGTCAGCGTCTCGACCACCGGCGGGAGCGGCTACGCGGGCGGCAATGCCGTCGATGGCAGCACTTCGACGAGATGGGCGAGCCAGAAGAACATCGATCCCGCGTGGATCTACGTCGATCTCGGCTCTGTCGCTGCCGTCAGCCAGGTCAAGCTGACGTGGGACCTGTCGTGCGCGAAGGCCTACCGCGTCGAGCTGTCGACCAACGCGACACAGTGGAGCAGCATCTACGAGACCACGAGCGGGGATGGCGGCGTCGACGATCTCACGATTGGCGGAAACGCGCGCTATGTCCGGGTCTTCGGTACGACGCGTTGCCGGACCGGCTCGGCGTACGGCTACTCCCTGCAGGAATTCCAGGTCTACGGCACGGTTGGCGCTGACACTGAGCCGCCGACAACGCCGGGTAACGCGAGGGCCAGCGAGGTCACGTCGACAAGCGTGAAGCTGGAGTGGGACGCATCGACCGACGACAAAGGCGTTGTGGCGTATGACATCTTCAACACCGGCCAGCTCGTCAAGACGGTCAACGGCAGCACGCTGTCCACGACAATCACTGGCCTGACGCCGAACACGAACTACGGGTTCTACGTCAACGCCCGTGATGGCGCGGGCAACGTTTCCCAAGCCAGCAACACGGTTTCGGTCAAGACCCCGCCAGATGTGGTCGACGACGAACCGCCAACCGCGCCGGGCATCCTGCGGTCCACCGCCAGCACCGCGAACAGCGTTTCGTTGGCATGGAACACATCCAGCGACAACATCGGCGTCAAGGGATACAACGTCTACTCATCCGGTGAGCAGGTCGGGACCACGACCGGGACGTCCACGACGATCAGCGGTCTCCAGGCGAACACCACGTATCCCTTTACCGTCAAGGCTTTCGACGCTGCTGGGAACCTTTCCCCGAACAGCAACCAGATCTCGGTGACCACCAAGGCTGGCGGGGACGTCATCGGCGAGGTCAAGCAGGTCACCACGAGCACTGACGTGCCATGGGGCCTGGTGAACCTGCCGGACGGTTCCGCCCTGTACGCCGAACGGGACACCCACAAGATCACCCGGGTTACCCAGTCCGGCACCAAGAACACCGTCGGCACAGTGTCCAATGTGTCTGGAACGGATGGTGAAGGTGGCCTGCTCGGGTTGGAGATCTCGCCGACTTTCGCGCAGGACCACTGGTTGTACGTCTACCACACCAGTCCGAGCGACAACCGGATCGTCCGGATCAAGTACGAGAATGGCGCTTTGGGACAGTCGCAGGTCCTGCTGACCGGCATCGTGCGCAACAAGTTCCACAATGGCGGCAGGCTGCGGTTCGGCCCTGACGGCAAGCTTTACGCGGGTGTCGGGGATGGACAGAGCGGCAACCGGGCGCAGGACATCAACTCGCTCAATGGAAAGATCGTGCGGCTCAACCCCGATGGATCAGTTCCGTCGGACAACCCGTTCCCCGGCAAGTACGTCTGGAGCCTCGGCCACCGCAACATCGAAGGCCTGGCGTTCGACTCGCAGGGCAGGCTGTGGGAGGCCGAGCTCGGCAACTCCGTGATGGACGAGCTCAACCTGATCAAGAAGGGCGGCAACTACGGCTGGCCAAGCTGTGAGGGCACGTCCGGATCTGAATGCGGCAACACCTCGTACACCAAGCCCGTCCGCACCTGGGGCGTGTCCAGCGCGTCCCCCGGCGGCCTCACGATCGTCAACGACACACTGTTCATGTCCTGCTTGCGCGGCGAGCGGCTGTATCGCATGAAGATCAACGGCAGCGGTACGGACACCCCGGTCGCCTACTTCCAAGGCGCCTACGGCCGGTTGCGCACGGTTGAGCCGAATCCGGTGACCGGCGGCCTGTGGCTGACAACGTCCAATGGGGACAAGGACAGCACCGGCAACAACAGCAACACCAAGATCCTCAACGTGGCCCTGAACTGATCACCCCAGGGATGCCGTGCGGCCATCCGCACGGCATCCATGAACCTTCACCAACGCCAGATCTGGGCGGGACCGCCGGTGATGTTGGCCGAATAGACACGGGAGTTGGAGCCGACCGTGAGCGCCTTGTCACGGTCATTGGCCACCGCGATGATGCCGGTCGACCGCACGAAGTTGAGACTCTGATACGCGTTCCGCCCGCATGTCTCCAGGAACACGTAGCCGCCGCCTGGAGGTGCCTCGACGCACAGACCGTTGGCGACCGCGGTACCGAGCAGATTGGGGCCCATGTTCCAGTTCGCCTCATAGGCGTTACAAGTGCCCACGTACACCGGGCCACCGCGGTACACCTGCCCAGCCACCACGGTCAGGCACCTGTTCCCATCAAAGGTGCCGATCAGAGTCGCGGCCGAGGCAGGCGACACCAGACCGACGAACGCAGCCACGAGAACCGGAATCATCAGGAGTTTTCGCATACCTCGATGCTTGGCGCGAACTCGTCCCGGACACCAGAGGACATGCACCCAAATGGGCCGGGAAACTGTCCCGATTGGTCACCCCGCGCGGACCGCTTGTCGGAGCGGAAAGTGCCCGCGCGGGGTGAGTCTACTTGCGACCAGGCCGGACCAACAAGACACCGATCACTGCGATCGCAGCCATCGAAACGTCCAAAATGGCCATAGCGAACGACGGCTGTTGCGGGGAAGCCAGCAAAGACAGCAGAACACCACCGGCACCAACAAGCACCGCACTAGCCACACGTTCGGACACCTGCAGAGCGGCCGTATTGGCGCCCTGTTCCTGCAAAGTCGAGTACCGCATGGTCAGCACGCTCAGGCTGGAGTACCCCAATCCCATCCCCGAGCTCGCCACAATCCACGCCACGAAAGAAATCCAGCCCCAACCCCACGTCGGCGTGACCAGCAACATCCCCAGAGCACCCACGGCGAGCAGCGTGAATCCCCAGCGCACGAACACAAGCCGGTCAATATCGGGGTTACGCGCAGGCAACACGGCCGCAGCCGACCAGGCCAAAGCACCGACAGTCAACGGAAGCCCAGCCAGAACCGGCGAATACCCATGCACAGCAGTCAAAGTCAGCGTGACGTACACCTCGATCGCCGTGTACGCACCCGCAAGCAAACCACGCGCCAAGATCGTCACAGGCAAACCAGGCCGAGCGGCCAGAGTCCCCTTGGGCAACAACCGGAACAGCGACGGCAGCAATACCGAAACCCCAGCGATCCCCAGCAAAAGCGTCGCCAGCGAAGGATGTTCGGCCGCCCAAGTCAAAGCGGCGATTCCCAGAGCCGCCGCCACAGCAGCCAACGCGAGGCCAGGCCGAGCAGCGTCCGCACTGTCTACCCCAACAGGCAGTTTCCGCACGGCAGGCAGCAACAACAACGCTCCCACCGAGGCAAGCGGAACCAGACCGAGGAAAACCCAACGCCAGCTGGCATGTTCGGTGAGCAGTCCGGCCGCGGCCGGGCCAACCAGTGAAGGCAGCACCCACGCCGCGCTCAGAATGCCGAAAGCCGCAGGCTGAGCCCGTTCCGGGAAGACGTAGGCGATCATCACGTAGATCGCGATGGAGATCGTCCCGCCGCCGAAGCCTTGCAACGCACGGCCGATCAGCAGCATCCACATCGACTGGGCCAACCCAGCGACCAAGAGACCGGCCATGAACAGGATCACGCCGGTATAGAGAGCGAACGCCGGACCGCGCCGGTCGCACAGCCGCCCGGCGAGCACGTTCGCGATCAGGCTGGTGACCAGGAACACCGTGAAGGGCCACGAGTACAGGTCGCCGCCACGCAGGTCCGCGACCATCCGGGGCATCGCCGTGTTCACGCCGAGGTTCTCGAACGCGACCAACGTCACCAGCAGCGTCATACCTATTGAGACAGCACGGTATTGAACTGTCCACAATGAAGTTTTCGGCTCGGCGGTCGTCGTCACAGCAGCGAGTCTGCAACTTCAAGCCCACTAGAGGTCAAGAAAGACCTCGTGAGTGGTTAGCCGGGTTAGAACACGAATAACCACTCACGAGGGTTCTTATGCGACGGCCAGTTTGGGGTGTTCCCAGTCCGGCAGGGTCTGCGTCCGGTTCAGCGTGTCGCGCACGGCGGCCTGCGTCATCTCGGCGAGTTCCCTGCGGTTGGCGGCTTTGCTCGGCTCGATCGGGTCGAGCACGTGCACCTCTAGCACCAGGCCCTTGGTCCGCGCGGTCCGGCGCAGCGACGTGACCAAGGTCTCGTCGCCGATGAACGCGGGCGCGGTGGTGTCCCGGCCATCGGTGAGCCGGTAGCGGATCACGAACGGGATGACCGGCACGTCGGCGTCGATCGCCGCCTGGAACATCGCCGGGCGGAACCGGCCGCTGGCCAGCCCGCACCACGTGGTGCCCTCGGGCGAGACGTTCACCAACGAACCCGCGCGCATCGCCTTCATGAGCTCGTCCTTCGCGGACGGCAGTGAGCGGAGGTTTTCGCGGTCCATGTAGACCGTGCGAGCGGCGGTCGCGAGCTTGCCGATGATCGGCCAGCTCGCCACTTCCTTCTTCGCCTGCGCGCGCATCGGCTGGACCGCGTTCACCGCGACGATGTCGAGCCACGAGATGTGGTTGGACGCCACCAGGGCGCCGCGCTCGGCGTCCGCGTAGTCACGCAGAACCTTGCCGTTGTGCACCTCGATGCGGACCCCGAACGCGCGCGCGATCCGGCGGAACCACCACCTGACCCAGCTTTCGCGGTGCCGCTTCGACAACAGCGGCATCATCAAGGCGATGAACGGCCCGGTCAGCAGTACCGCGACCGCCGTGACCAGCCGCCACCAGCGGCGTGGATGGCTGACCGCAGGCGTTTTCCCCGACATGCAGCTGGAACCACACGGTGATTCCGGCTGCCACAGATGTCCCCTCACCCTTGCTCCCCCAGGAAGAACTTCACGTACCGTGGGTCGACTTTGGCGATGTCCAGCAGCACGAACAGATCGGCGACGTTGAAGTCGGTGTCCAGTGCCGGCGGACCGCACACCCACGCTCCGAGCCGCAGATACCCCTTCAGCAGCGGCGGAACCATGGTGCGCGCAGCCGGGCGGACGCCGTCCGGCTGCCACGGGCGCAACGGACGCACCCGGTACTCAGGCGGTGACATGTGGTTGTCCCTGACCATGTTCCACACCGCGGCGGCGAGGTGGCCACCGTCGGCGAGGGGCACGGAGGCACAGCCCGCGAGCATCGTGCGGCCGGTGAGCAGCATGTATCTCGCGATACCCGCCCACATCAGGCTGACGACCGAACCAGACCGGTGATCCGGATGTACGCAGGACCGGCCGGTCTCCACGATGCCCGGCAGCAACGACCGGACGCCGCCGAGATCGAACTCGGTCTCGGAGTACAACCGGCCAGCCCCGGCTACCCGGTCCGGCGGCAGGAAGCGGTACGTGCTGACGATTTCACCCGTCCGGTCCTCACGGACCACGAGGTGATCGCAGTGCTCGTCGAACTCGTCGACGTCGAGCCCGGTGTCACCGGACTTCAGAGTTGCGCCCATCTCCTCGGCGAACACCTGGTAGCGAAGTCGCTGAGCAGCGACGACTTCCTCGGAGTCCCGAGCGAGCAGCAGTGAGTAACGAGGTGCGTCCTCCGGCAGTTCGGTTCCGGCCTGTGCAGTACTGACGAGCACCTGCGCCTGAGTCATGGAATCGTTCTACTCGCGAGAGATGACCTTCGACAAGCCGACTTTCTGACTCGTCAGTGGAAAATAGGTGAATACCCTGAGAAGGGGTCACTCCAAAGGACGATGCCGTCGGGAAGATCACTTACGGCGAGGATCAGGGAATAAAATGGCCCCCGCGAGACAGTTCCTCGCGGGGGCCGGACCTGGGATGATCTTGATCAGCCCTTGCGCTTGCCGATCTCCTCGGTCAACTGCGGCGCGACCTGGAAAAGATCACCGACCACACCGTAGTCGGCGATTTCGAAGATCGGCGCCTCGGCGTCCTTGTTCACCGCGATGATCGTCTTCGAGGTCTGCATTCCGGCGCGGTGCTGGATCGCACCGGAGATTCCGAGCGCGATGTACAACTGCGGCGAAACGGTCTTTCCGGTCTGCCCGACCTGGAACTGGTGCGGGTAGTAGCCGGAGTCGACCGCGGCACGAGAAGCACCGACCGCGCCACCGAGCGCGTCGGCGAGCGCCTCGACGACCGAGAAGTTCTCCGCGCTGGCGACACCACGGCCACCGGACACGACCACGGACGCCTCGGTGAGCTCCGGACGGTCACCGCCGACGACCGGCTCGGTGCCGGTGATCTTGGTGGCCTTGGCGGCGTCGACCGCGGGCACCTCGACGGCGCTCTCAGCGGCCGCGCCTTCGGCCTGCTCGGGCTCAACGCTGCCCGCGCGCACCGAGATGACCGGAACACCCTTGGTGGCCTTGGCTTTCGCGGTGTACGCGCCACCGAAGACCGAGTGCGTGGTGGTGCCGTCAGCGTCGATGTCGACCGCGTCGTAGAGCAGACCAGAGCCGATCCGGATCGCGAGACGACCAGCCACCTCCTTGCCCTCGGCGGTCGCCGGTACCAGTACCGCGGCCGGAGATGCCTGCTCCACAAGGGAAGCGAGCACGTCGACGGTCGGGGTGATCAGGTACCCCGCGGCGTCCTCGGACTCCGCGACGTAGACCTTGGCCGCGCCGTACGAGCCGAGCGCGTCCTTGACCTTGCCTGCCGTGCCAGGCGCGCCGACAACGACGGCCGACGGCTCGCCGAGCCTGCGGGCCAGCGTGAGCAGCTCGTAGGTGACCTTCTTGACCTCGCCGTCGAGCGCGTCGACGAGGACCAGAACCTCTGCCATGACTAGTTCTCCTCCTCGGCGCGTCTCAGATGAGCTTCTGGGAGACGAGGTACTCGGCGATCTTGCTGCCGCCGTCGCCCTCGTCGGTGATCTGCTGGCCTGCCGCGCGCGGCGGCTTCGGCGCGGATTCGAGCACCGAGGTGGCCGCGTTGGCCAGGCCGACCTCGCTCGCGTCGATGCCGAGATCGGCGACCGTGAGCGTGGTGACCGGCTTCTTCTTCGCGGCCATGATGCCCTTGAAGGACGGGTAACGCGGGTCGTTGATCTTCTCGCCGACGCTGATCACCGCCGGCAGGCTGGCTTCGAGGAACGTCCGGCCGGTGTCGGTCTCCCGCTCGACCTTCACGCTGCTGCCGTCGATCTCGACCTTGCGCGCGTGGGTCAGCGAGGGCAGCCCGAGCAGCTCGGCGATCATCCCGGGGATCGCGCCGCCGACACCGTCGGTCGACTCGTTCCCGGCGATCACGAGGTCGTATCCCTCGACCGTGCCGATGGCCTTGGCTAGCACCTTCGCGGTCTGGATGATGTCGGCACCGTGCAGCGACTCGTCGCTGACGTGCACAGCCTTGTCCGCGCCCATCGAGAGGGCTTTGCGGATCGCGTCGGTGGCCCGCTCGGGACCGACGGTCAGCACTGTCACCTCGCCGCCCTGCGCCTCTTTGATCTGCAGGGCCTCTTCGACGGCGCGCTCGTTGATCTCGTCGAGCACGGCGTCCGCCGACGCACGGTCCAGAGTGTGGTCAGCACTCGCGAGCTTGCGCTCGGAGTAGGTGTCGGGCACCTGCTTGACCAGGACAACGATGTTTGGCATGGGTCTTCTTCGACCTCCTGACTACTACAGGTCTGCTGTGTCTCTCAGTGGGTAGACGATCCCACGCCGACCCGGTGCGGGCGCGGTGGCCTGCAACACTCCGTCGCTATGTTACCCATCGGTAGCATTTTCACTCGACATGCCCGGCGTGACGGTACTCACCCGAGCCTCCGACGTGCGACGGAAACGGTTGGCCGGGCCAAGTGGATCACTACTGATTGCGTCCATCCGGGTGATAACAGTTAATCTCGCTTCCCATGCACGGCCGTGTAGCTGTAGTGACCGACTCGACCGCTTGCCTTCCGGCAGATCTCGCCAGGCAGTGGGGGGTTTCGATCGCCCAGATCCAGATCAGGATCGGCGACAAGGTCAACGAAGAGCAGTTCGTCCCCGCCGACCACCTGATCTCGGCGATGCGAAACCGGACCCCGGTGACCACCGCACCGCCCGACCCAGGCACCTTCTACCGGCTCTACCAGCAAGTCGCCCAGTACGCGGACGCGATCGTGTCGATCCACGTGTCCTCCCGTCTTTCGGAAACCTGCAAGGCGGCCAGCCGCGCGGCCGGCCAGATGCGAATCCCCGTGCACATCGTGGATTCGGCCACGTGCGGGATGAGCCTCGGCTACGCCGTGCTCGCCGCGGCCAGAGTCGCTGGTGCGGGCGGAAACCCGCGCCGGGTCATCGACGCGGCGGTCAAACGCTGCCGCGCGAGCTCCGAGCTGATCTACGTGGACACGTTGGAGTACCTGCGGCGGGGTGGCCGGATCGGCGCCGCCGCGGCCCTGGTCGGCAGCGCGCTGTCGCTCAAGCCGGTGCTGACCGTCCAGGAAGGCCAAATCGCGCCACAGGACAAGGGGTTCGGCGCCGATCGGGCACTGCGCAAGATGGTCGAGACGGCCGTGTCGCGGGCTGGTGAGGGCATGGTCGACATCGCGGTCGAGCACTTCGGCAACATGGGGCGGGCCTCGACGATCCTCGAAGAACTCAAGCCACGGCTGAACCACGTGCGCGACGCCGTCATCACCGAGGTTTCGTCCTCGATCGGCGTCCACGTCGGACCTGGCGCTGTCGGCATCACGGTGTCCAGAGCTGAATAGCCCAAGAGGGCTGTTACTGGTGACACACCGTCACGTCCGGGCAACGGCAACCCTCCGCCGGACAGGCCGATCAGCGTCCGCCAGTCGCCCGATGGCGTCATGTCGCCGTTCCTACTCTACGGAAGGATTTCCCCTGCTTACGGCCGTGATCAGGTCGGATGTCGAGCACGACCGGCCTGATCCGCACTGACCGGCGTTCCCCCGATCGAGCGAAGCCGGTTGGCCCGTGGCCGATCAAGCACCACAGTGGGTACGCTCTCGCCACGGAGTACTCCATGCTCCGGCTCCACCCGGCACTTAACTGGGCAGAGGGAAATGACCTCACCTCTCCACGACGGCTCACGTACGCCCACCCGCACACCCGCGGACAACGCCAGGGCGCGCGTGAAGGTGGCCCGCAAGTGGGCGTACCTGCTCAGCTCGAGCACGTACCTGCCGTTCTCCCAGCAGGAGATCGACCAGGCCATGCACGAGCTGCTCGACGTCGTGTTCTCGGCGGCACTGAGCGAGCCGTTCAACCCGGAGCTGGCGATCGGCGTCGGCAGCCGGTTGGTCGACATGCGCTGCACTGGCCCGACAAGTTTGCGTCGAACCATTGACGTGCTTGGCAAAGCGCTGCTCACCGAGCCCGAGCTCTACCGGATGGACGACAAGCGCGAAGAGCGCTCGGTCCAGCTGCTCGGCGTGATCGCGTCGGACTACCTGGAAGCGGCCCGTCAGTTCATCTTCACCCAGCAGGAAGACATCAAGGAAGCGCTGGTCCGCGCCGGATCGGACGCCCAGCGCCAGATGCGCGCGACCCAGGCGAGGTTCGACGCGATCTTCACCTCCTCGCCGAGCGGGATCGCGATCGTCGACCTGGCCGGCGCGTTCGTGCGCACCAACCCGGCGTTGCAGACCATGTTGGACCGCACGAACTTCGACGACGTGACGCTCTTCGACGTGGTCGACCAGGACGAGGCGCCGTTCGTCAAGGCAGCCTGCCGTGACCTCGCCGACGGCTGGGCCGAGCGGCTGCACCAGCAGCGCAGGATGATTCGCCAGGACGGCGAGGCCGTACGCGCCAACATGTCGATAACCGTGTTGCGGGACAACGGTTCCACCCCGACTCACCTGCTGGTCAGCGTGCAGGACGAGACGGAGATGTCGCTGCTGCAGGGCCAGCTGTCGCACCAGTCGCTGCACGACGTGCTGACCGGCCTGCCGAACCGCCAGTACTTCACGACACGGCTGGAAAGCGTGCTGCGCCAAGCTGATTCACAGGCCGGTGCGACCCTCTACCACCTGGACCTCGACGCCTTCTCGATGATCACCGACGGGCTCGGCCGCAGCGTCGGCGACCGCGTGCTGATGAACGTCGCCCAGCGGCTGCGAGCCGTTGTGGCAGGCGAGAACGCGATGGTCGCCCGGTTCGACGGCGACGAGTTCGCGATCATCGTGCAGAACTCGGACACCACACCGGACGTGATCGCGATGATCACGTCGATCAACCAGGAACTGGCCGAGCCGATCTACTTCGACGGCTGCGGTGTGGCCGCGTCGGCGAGCATCGGTGTCGTGCACAAGCCGCCAGCCGACTCGGATGTGACCGAGCTGCTGCGGACCGCGGACATGACGCTGCGGCGCGCGAAAGCCAACGGCAGGCGCCAATGGGGCCTGTTCGACTCGGACGCCGACACCAGGGACCGCTCAAGGTTCAGCCTCGCCGCGCAGATGCCCGGCGCGCTGGAGATGGGCGAGATCACGGTCGTCTGCCGCCCACAGGTCCGGCTGTCGGATGGTGCGACCACGGGCTTCGAGGCGATGTTGCGGTGGGAGCACGAATCCGAGGAGATCCCGTACTCGCTGTGCCTTGACCTGGCCGAGCAGACCGGCCTGATCGTGCCGCTGCGGGACACGATGCTGCAGGAAGCGTGCAAGCAGATTCAGGCGTACAACACGGAATTCGCTGCCCAGCTGCCGCTTCTCGTCGCGCTGACGGCGAACCAGGCGTGTGATCCCGATCTGGTCGGCTCGGTCCTGATCCACCTGACCGAGACTCACATGGACCCGTCGCTGCTCCGGATCAGCATGCCAGCGTCGGTCCTGCTGGCCGACCGTGGCGAATCGGTCGACAACTTCGGGATGCTGGCCGAGAACGGCATCGCCATGGAGGTCCACGACTTCAGCGCGACCGACGTCGAGTGCCTTGAGGACTTGCCCGCGTCCTCGGCCCGGATCGCGCCGCGCCTGGTGGAACGGCAGCGCTCCGGCAAATCCAGCCTGATCGAGCGGTCGTTGCGGGACCTGATCGAGGTGTCACATCTGGCCGGCGCCTCCGTGACGGTCGATGGCATCTCGTCCGAGGCCGAGGCCGCGTGGTGGCACTCGGCGGGCGCGGATTTCGGCCTTGGCACGCATTTCCAGCCAGGCTCGGCCGACCTGCACGACCTCAAGCGCTGACCGGGGCTGCGCGTGGTGCACGCCACCGGCATTCAGACGAAATCACTACCGACCGGTAGCCTGCCGGAGTGACGGCTGACCCCGCTGTGTCGGACCCCGCTGGCTTGCCGCTGACCGGTGAGCGCACCGTGCCCGGCATCGCCGAGGAGAACTACTGGTTCCGTCGCCACGAGGCGGCCTACATAACACTGTCTTCGTATTGCCGGGACGCGATCGTCCTCGAGGCGGGCTGTGGCGAGGGATATGGCGCCGACCTGCTGGCGCAGGACGCGAAGGCCGTGATCGGCTTGGACTACGACGTGCTCACCACCGAGCACGTGGCCAGGAAGTATCCGCGGGTGGCGATGCTGCGGGGCAATCTGGTGATGCTGCCGTTCGCGTCCGGTTCCATCGATGTCGTGGCGAACCTGCAGGTCATCGAGCATTTGTGGGAGCAGGAGCGGTTCCTGGCCGAGTGCTCGCGGGTGTTGCGGCCCGGCGGCCGGTTGCTGATCACGACCCCGAACCGGATCACGTTCTCGCCCGGCCGGGACACCCCGCTCAACCCGTTCCACACCAGGGAACTCAGCGGGTCCGAGCTGACCGAACTGCTGGTCGGAGCCGGTTTCACCGTCGAGCTGATGGCTGGTTTGCGCCACGGCCCCGCCCTGCGAGAGGCCGATGCGCGGTTCGGGTCGATCATTCGGGCGCAGATGGATGTCGCGGTCTCCGGTGGGCCATGGCCCGCTGACCTGCTGACCGCTGTGGAGGCTGTGACCAGCGCGGACTTCGAGATCGTCGAGGCCGACGTCGACGCGAGCCTCGATCTGGTCGGGGTGGCGATCAAGCCTTGAGCAAACCGATCGGAACGTTCAGCCTCGTCCTGCACAGCCACCTGCCCTGGCTCGCCCATCACGGCTCGTGGCCGGTCGGCGAGGAATGGCTCTACCAGGCGTGGGCGCACTCGTATCTTCCCGTTGTCGACCTGCTGCAACGGTTCGCTGACGAGGGCCGTGAAGATGCGCTGACGCTTGGCGTCACGCCGGTTCTCGCGGCACAGCTCGACGATCCTTATTGCCTGCGCGGTTTCCATGACTGGCTGGGAAACTGGCAGCTTCGGGCGCGTTATGCGGGGACCCGTTGGCAACGCGAAGACCCTTTGCTCTCAGACCTGGCCGCTGCCGAACATCGGGCCTCCGAAAAAGCGTTGACCGCGTTCGAAACCCAATGGCGGCACGGTTTTTCGCCGGTTCTCAGGCCACTTGCCGACTCGGGTACGATCGAACTGCTTGGTGGTCCGGCCACGCATCCTTTCCAACCATTGTTGGACTCGCGGATTCGGGACTACGCCTTACGTTTAGGCCTGACCGACACGCGAATCCGGATCGGCCGCCAGCCCGAAGGCATCTGGGCGCCGGAATGTGGTTACGCACCAGGCATGGAAACCACTTACGCGGCCGCTGGCGTGCAACGGTTCCTCGTTGACGGGCCGTCCTTGAAGGGCGATACCGCGGCCGCACGCATGGTCGGCGACTCGGATGTCGTGTGCTTCGGCCGTGATCTCGAAGTCACGTACCGGGTTTGGTCGCCGAAGGCCGGATATCCCGGACACGCCGACTACCGCGACTTCCACACCTACGACCATCCCTCCGGGCTCAAACCTTCCCGTGTCACCGGCAAGCACATCGAGCCGTGGGACAAGGCGCCTTACGACCCGACGCGTGCAGCTGTTGCGGTGCAACGACATGCCGATGACTTTGTGGACACTGTGGTCAACCGCCTCAAGGGCCTGCCGGAGAATTCCCTTGTCGTGGCGGCATATGACACCGAGCTTTTCGGACACTGGTGGCACGAAGGCCCGGCGTGGCTTGAAGCCGTTCTGCGCAAGCTGCCCGAGGCAGGCGTTCGCGTGACCACGCTCAAGGGCGCGCTCGACGCCGGCCACTTGGGACCCAAAGTGGATCTGCCCGCGTCTTCGTGGGGTTCCGGCAAGGACTGGCGCGTGTGGGACGGCGAACAGGTGGCCGATCTCGTGGCCACTGGCGCTGATCTCCAGCACGACCTTCTATCCATTATGGACACATTTGGCGCGACCGCGCGGAACCTGGCGGCCGATCAGCTTGTCCGCGAGGCGTTGCTGGCGTTGTCCAGCGACTGGGCGTTCATGGTCACCAAGGACTCCGCCGCGGACTACGCGCGGCGCCGCGCCAAGGTGCACACCGAGCGGTTCGGCGAGCTGGCCGAGCTGCTCCGGCTCGGTCACATCGACCGGGCGCTTGCCAGAGCAACCGAGCTCAACGCGGAGGACTACCTGTTCGGCCATCTGGACGCGCGTAAGCTACCAAGCGATTGTTTGGGATACCCGTGAGTAGCTCCGCCGCCGGGGATGCGAGGATCAAGCCCTTATGCGCGTGTTGATGTTGTCGTGGGAGTACCCGCCGGTGGTCGTCGGCGGGCTGGGCAGACACGTCCACGCGCTGGCCAAGAACCTGTCCGAGGCAGGCCACGAAGTCGTCGTGTTATGCCGCCAACAGGCCGGCACCGACGTCACAACACACCCGACGACCGACGACGTGCTCGAAGGAGTCCGGGTCATCCGGGTCGCGGAAGACCCGCCCCACCTGGTGTTCGAGCGCGATCTCGTGGCATGGACGCTCGCCATGGGGCACGCGATGACCCGTGCGGGCCTGGCGCTGTTCAAAGAGTGGCGCCCTGACGTGATCCACGCGCACGACTGGCTGGTCACGCACCCCGCGGTCGCGTTGGCTGAGGAAACCGGGAAGCCGCTGGTCGCGACGATCCACGCGACCGAGGCCGGACGGCACAGCGGCTGGCTGTCCCAGCCCTTGAACCAGCAGGTCCACTCGGTGGAATGGTGGCTTGCCAACCGCGCGGACGCGTTGGTGACGTGCTCAAGCGCGATGCGGACCGAGGTCGCACACCTTTTCGATCTCGACCCCGCGGACATCACGGTGATCCACAACGGCATCGAGCCGCGTTCGTGGCGTGTGCCCGCGGCGACCGTGCAGGCGACGCACAAGCAGTACAACCCTGGCGGCGGGCCGATTCTGCTGTTCTTCGGCCGCCTGGAATGGGAAAAGGGCGTCCAGGACCTGATCGCCGCACTCCCGCGGATCCGTCGCTCGCACCCGGGGACGCGGCTCGTGGTCGCGGGCAAGGGCCGTCACGAGACCGAACTCGTGCAGGACGCCCGCAAAGCGCGCGTACTGCGATCTGTGGACTTCGTGGGGCATCTGACGGATCGCCAGCTCGTCGAGGCTCTCGCGGCGGCTGATGTGGTCGTGCTGCCCAGCCGTTACGAGCCGTTCGGGATCGTCGCACTGGAGGCTGCTGCCGCCGGGGCGCCTCTCGTGGCGTCGACGGCGGGCGGGCTTGGCGAGGTCGTCGTGCACGGCGAGACCGGGCTTTCGTTCGCGCCAGGCGACGTTGAGGGCCTCGCGGCGTCCGTCCGGACCGTTTTGGACGATCCAGCCGCTGCCCGGCGCCGGACACGCGCTGCCAAGGCACGGCTGACAAGCGACTTCGATTGGCGCAGGATCGCCGCGGCGACGGTTGAGGTCTACGAGACGGCGCGGGTGGCGAACCATGGGCCGCTCGGCCGCCCGAAGATCGCCACCGGCAACGCTTTCATCTAAATCTTCCCCTCACGAATCCTTGAGGATCTTCTGCACGGCCTCGCGGGCTTTGCGGTCCATGTCCGCGATCGCCGCGCGGCGCGCGGCTTTGGCTTCGTAGTCGGCAAGGCGGTCCCTGACGACCTTCGCGGGCGTGCCCACCGCGATCGCGTAATCCGGAATGTCCCCGCGTACCACCGAATGCGCGCCGAGAACGCAGCCTCGACCGATTCTCGTTCCACGCAGGACCGAGACCTTGGTGCCGATCCACGTGTCCGGACCGATCCGGACCGGCGACTTGACGATGCCCTGGTCCTTGATCGGGATGTGGATGTCCTCGACGACGTGGTCGAAGTCGCAGATGTACACCCAGTCCGCGACCAGTGACGCGTCGCCGAACTCGATGTCGAGGTAGCAGTTGACCACATTGGCCCTGCCGAACACGGCCTTGTCGCCGATCCGCAGCGAGCCTTCGTGGCAGCGGATCGCGTTGCCGTCGCCGATGTGCACCCAGCGGCCGATCTCCATCCGGCCGTAGCCTGGCCGGCAGTGGATCTCCACGTTCTTGCCGAGGAACACCATGCCGCGCAGGATGATGTGCGGGTTGAGCAGCCGGAACTTCAGCAGCCGGTAGTAGCGGACCAGGTACCACGGGGAGTACGCCCGGTTACGCAGAATCCAGCGCAGCGAGTCCATCGTCAGGAATTTGGCCTGTTGCGGATCGCGCCGCGCCCGCCACCAGCCACGAGCCCTCGCGGCCATCGGCGAACCCCACATCGACGTCATAAGCGTCACGGTAGTTGACCACCAGCGGCCACCTCACACCCCCGCCGTGTCCACCACTCCGACACACCGTGTCCACCACTCCGACACACCGTGTCCACCGTTCCGGCACACCGTGTCCACCGTTCCGGCACACCGAAACACACTTTCCAGCACAGTGAGTCGCACGCTGCATCTGTGCTCGTGCATTTCCCTGTTCCGGAATGGTGGACACGGTGTTCTGGAACGGTGGACACGGCTTTAGATGATGTCCACTGTGCAGAAGATGCGGAGGTTTTCCGCTGCTGCCTTTGTTGCCGGGTGGCCCGCTCCGAGGGATGCACGCAGGCTTGCGACGCTCTGTTTCTGCAGCTCAGCGGACTCGTCCAGCTGGCCGAGGCCGCGCAGGTGCAGTGCGAGATTCGTGGCGATGAAGCTGGCGTACGGGTGATCAGCGGGCAGGCCGCGCCGCGCACGCTCCAAAGTGTCGTTGCCGAGGTCACGCGCGGCGGCGTACTGCCCGGCTCTGGCCAGGTCGTTGGCCAGATTCGCGGCGCACACCAGGCTGAACGGGTGGTCCTCGCCCAGTGCCGAGCGCATCCGGTTCATCGCCTTCTCGTTCAAGCCGCGTGCCGTGGACAACTCACCGAGGACATGCAGCGTGACGGCCACATTCGTGGCTGCGGCAAGGGTGAATGGGTGGTGTTGCCCCCAGGCTCGCTGGGCCAGTGCGTGGACGTGCAGGCCGAGCCTGCGTGCCTCTTCGAGCCTGCCGAGCTGCCGCAGGGCCACCGAGACGTTCATCGCGGCCGAGATGGCTTCCGGCGCCGACTCGCCGTACCTCCCAATGAGACCGTCGAGCGCGACTTGGCCGAGCGGCAACGCGTTCGCCGCGTCACCCGCCAGACGTCTTGCCGCAGAAAGGGTTCCGGTCGCGCGCAATGTCATCGCGTGCCGGATGCCGACGTGGTCACGCAGCCGCTGCACGGTGTCTTCCTGAACCTGACAGGCTTCCAGCCATCTGCCGCATGCGATCAGATCGAGCGCCCAACTGCTCAAGGTGGACAGTGTGGATCGGTGATTCTCGCCAAGGAGATCGGTTTTCCGTTCTGCCGCGTCCTCGTTGAGTGTTCGCGCGGCGTCGAAGTCGCCACACAGTCGCAGCGCCGCCGCGTACTTGGTCGCCGCTTCCAGCGTGTCGGGATCGTCCTCACCGAACGCGCTACGGGCTCGCTGGTACGCGAACTTGCCCAAAGCCATCCCGGACACGAATTCCCCAGCAGCACAAAGGTCTTCGGCGACGGATTGGGCCGACAACAGAGTGTCCTCGTGGTCCGAGCCGAGGTTCTCCCGCGATCGTGACACAGTGGACTCTCCGATTCGACTGGCCTCTTCGAACAGTCCCGCTTGCCGTGACGACCGTGCCAGCCAACGGGATGCCACCAATGCTTCCCTGCTGCCATCGCGCCATCGATCCACAAGGGACTTCGCAAAGGCGCGCGCGTCGTCTGGATGTCCCCATGTTGACAAGAAGTTCGCCATATTGAGAGCGGACCTGCGGACCTGCGGATCACCTGAGTCGGCAACCCCGCTGGCCAGCATGTGCGGCAGCAGATCGGCGTACCGCGACCAGTTCGCCACGTTCTCCGGATCGTTCGGATCGGCTTGCGCCAGCAGCGCGTGCGCGTCGCGTCTGTGCAGTTCGTCGTGCGGGATCCGGCTCGTCAGCTGGAATGTGTCGGTGCGATGGTCCACCTTGGCCAGTCCACGTGCGCCTGCCTGCCGGATCGCGCGGCTGAGCATGACCGGGTCCATCCCGGCGAACAACGCGCGCGAAATCGGCGCGTCCGCGAAGAACGCGCAGACTTTCAGGGCATCTTCGCAGTCGGTGTCCGGGGTCTCACGTGGCCAGGAGACGTCCAGAGCGTTGCGCGCGGGCGTATGCGATGTGACGACCACATGCCCAGGGCCAGTGGGGAAGAACGGCCGTACGTCGTCGATCCGTTCGGCGTTGTCGAAGATCAGCAGGGAATTCCGGGTGCGCAAGGCATCGAGGACAGCGGGCACCGCGGCTCTGACACTCGGTTCGACCGGCAGCTTGAGCCGCAGCGCGAGTTTGACCAGGGCGATCCGGACCTGCGTCGGGTGCGCGGCCGGAATCCACCAGACGATCTCGTGATCCGTGGCGCGCCGGTAGGCGTACTCGATGGCAAGTTCGGACTTTCCCGGACCGATCAAGACGGCCGGGCTGCGGTCCCTGATGTCGGCAAGCTGTTGCGCAAGCGGCGTGAAATCGCATGCGCGGGGCGGTATTTCGCCCCACACCACCGGGTGCTCGGTTCGGACAGCGCCCCGCTGGCGCGGCACGTCACCGCCGAGCATCTGCCGCGCCCACGACACCGCCCGCGATCTTGGCTCCAGTTCGCCAAGAACCCGCAGGAACGCCGACAACGCGCCAGGATGCTGGTCGCATGCCAGCAGGATGCTGTAGATGTGCTGCCGGGTCGATGGGAAATGCCTGACCTGCAAGGGCAGGCCAAGATGCTGGGCGACCAGGTCGAGGCACAGTCCCCGACCGATCGGATCGCGCAGCACCTGCACCTGTTCCAAGGTCTCGACGACCGGCTGCCAGACATCCCGCCGCCGTCCCAGGCCAGCCAACGGCCACACGGTTGCACCTCCCGTGTTATTCAGCGCCCGCATTGGGAATAGCTCAGTCGACCGAATCCGACAACAGCAGCCGCTGGATACCCTCCAATCGGCGTACTCCCCCGGAGTCGCCGTCGAGCTGGCGGACCGCCTCGATGAGGGCGGGCATGCCCTGTTCATGCCGAAGGCAGGTCCGTACCAAAGCGAAAACATGCATCCTGGTCACCGGGCTGTACGGCACCGAATTGGCGATGACGGGCGGCAGCAGGTCGATCAGCATCGCCCGGCTGTTCGGCTCACGGACGAACGGGAGTTCGAGCAGAGCGTCCACGACGGAACCGCACTCGGTTCCTGAGCGATCACGTCGTGAAAGAAGTCGTTCGACGCGATGAGCGCGAGCATGCCACCGCTCTGTGCCAAAGCGGACTTCGCCGATTTGGCATCCAGGATGCGGAACGCGAGATTCACCGCGTGGCTGACCACACCGTCGGGATTCTCGTAAACCTCGCCGCGATGCAGTGCGACGCGCAACTGCACTCGCGTTTCCAGCGTGCGCACGTCGTTGTACCGGCGCAATGCCGCGAAGGACACGCGCAGCATGTCGTACAAGCTCTCGTGGATCGTGCGCAGGTCACGACGGATCACTCCCCATAATCGCCGCCCCAGGCCGGTGTGGCGAGTCCAACCACAGCTGGCAGCTGGGTGAGAATTGTTGTGTTCCAGGTCGTTTACTTGGCAACCTGTTGGAGTGGACACAGGTCCGGACAGTTTCTGGGAGAGGCTGACAGCCGCGGAACGCGGTGTGCTCGAACAAGCCTCATCGCGGCGTGGCTACACGCCGGGTGAGTACCTTTGTCATGAAGGTGACCAGTCCAAGCACGTGATAGTGGTGATCTCCGGACACGTTCAGGTGATCACCCACACGCAGGACGGCAGGGAACTCGTGATCGCGCTGCGCAGCGCGGGCGACATCCTCGGCGAGATGGCAGCCCTGTACGACCAACCCCGCACGGCAACCCTGCGCGCACTGGACAAAGTCGACGCGATCACCATACCCAGCAACAGATTCATCCACCTGGCGCAGACCCGGGCGAAGCTGTCGTGGACCCTGCTCGGCGTCCTGCACGCCCGCTTCGGCGAACTGAACCAGCAACGCGCGGAATACGGCGGCGGCACCGCAAGCCATCGCGTGTATGCCCAAATCGCGCAGATGGCCGCGGAGTACGGAAAACGCAACGGCTCGTCCATCGAGATCAAAGCGGGGCTCACCCAACAACAACTCGCCGACGGCGCGGCGACGTCCCGCGAGTCATACGCTCGGGCGCTGCGGGTCTTGCGCCAGCGTGGCATCATCAGCACAGGTCGCGGCTGGATCCGCGTTCACCACCTTGACGAGCTACGTCGATTGGCTCGTTAGTGCCCCTTCTGTGTCAGTTGACACAGAGATTCCGCGCCATTCCGGGTTTCATCAGTATCACGAAACCCGAGGAGGGGGCGCAGATGGACCCGTTTCTTCCAGCTCCGGACCCAGGCAGGTGGCGCCGCGGATTCTTCGCCGCGTGCATCGCGATCCCGTTCACAGCCATGCAAATCTGGGCGATCACGGTGGTGCTGAGCACCGCGACCATGGACGGCGCGGCAGGACTCGCGTTCCTCCTCGCCGTCGGGGGCTCGGTGGTCGCGGTGCTCGACGGATGGCGCTGGGCATGGCGCCTCGGCCGCAACTCGGCCGAAGGAGTACCCGAACCAGCACGATGATCTCGCTCGCTACCGATGGAGCGGGACCGCCGGCCCGAGGGGGGTCGACGGTCCCGCTACCCCAATCGTGTGACCGGTGTGGCTTCGCATGGGGCTCGGCCAGTCAGCGAAACGAAGTCACCTTTTGCTGCCTCGCCTCATGGGGCTGTCTGAGGCGAGGCAGTGCTCCCAGCGGTCGGGCGTTCGTGCCGCGCCCCCTGTGGACAACCTCAGCACGACAACCGAAACTGTCAGACCCCTTCGGTAACGTAAAAATCAGGGATCCCCTTGGTGGAATTCCTGTTGCGGTGAAGCATGGGCGAGGCGCGGCGGATGCAGGTCAGGCTTCAGGGCGCCGATCAAGCTCCGCGATACCGAGCAAGCCTTCGCGGCGTGGGTCAGGCTTCGGCAGGGATGCGTTCTGCTTTGCACAGCAAGGCTGTTGGCGTCTGGCCGATTCGGGTCAGCACCACGGTCGCCTCCGCCTCTCCCCGCAACTTGAGGCGGGGGCGCACAGCGTTGGGATCCACGTCCAACCCACGAACCAAGATCTCCAGTCGCCCAACGCCATGCTTGCCAAGCACTTGACGCAACGACTTCTCTGAGTACCGACCGTACTCAATCATCCGGAACGCCCGGATCCCCGGCGGCGGCCGATCCCCGGTCAAGTAAGCGATCCGCGGATCCAGCTGCGCCAACCCATGTGCGGCCGCGTAATGCCGCACGAGCCCAGCCCGGACCACGGCACCATCCGGGTCGATGATCCACTCCGCGGGCGCGGTCACCGGGCAGGAATCCGGCGACGCGTCCGTGATCGTCCACGGGTCCATTGCGGACCGAAGGACCGTTGCCCGACGCTGAACACCAGGCGTGGCAAGCGATCCGGTCCACAGGCACGATTCGCGAACAGAGCCGTCGAGCGAGACCAACTCGATCTCCGATGCCCACGGGACATCCGCGGGATCAATCCCCGGCGCGCACTTCACGGCCATGTCCCGGTCACGGTACACCGAGGCCAGAGCATCCAGCGGCGGCGTGAAATCAGCCGGACGCCACCGCCGCCGACCCGAAGAATCCCGGCGGGCAGGGTCGGCGAGGATCGCGGCATCCCGTGTGACCGGATGCACAGCGTCCGCCTGAACGATCGGGCGCCCTGTGTTGTGCCGCGCCATCGCCACACGCACCGGATCCAAGTCCGAACCAACCGCGAATCCGGGAAAATGCACGAGTTCCGTGCCGATTGAGCACGTCACATCATGGACGACGCGACCTGAAAACCGTTGCGCTCGATGTGCCGCAACCTGCCACGGCGTTGCCTGCTGCAAAGCGTCATCCGTGAACAGCCAGCCAGTGACGTCCAGTTTGGACACTGCCTTTCGGCGCAGCAGCACCGTTTCCAACAGCATCGGTGCGCGGTCGCCGAAAGAACGACGCGCCGAACCGACGTCGGCGAGGTGAGTCGCCGACGTCAATGGCAGTTTGTCGATCTCCGCGAGGGCCGCTTCACCGGCCGGTGAGCCGAGAAAAGCGACATCCTCAAGGGTGAAGCGGTATCCCACGGCTCACGGCTTGGTGCCGGTGATCATGACGTTGTAGAACAGCTCACGCGGCGCCAGACCACGCAGGATGTTCTCGTCCACCCAGGACAGTCGCTGCCAGGCCCGGTAGGCGAACATTCGCCAGCCGAACGTCAGCTTCTCCTGTGGCACAGCGGCTTCGAATGTCCGCACCGGCCAGCCGAACAACGCGGCCGCCAGCTCTTCGGTCTTCGCTTGCACGTTGGCGCCGCCTGCGTCCCTGACCAGCTTCTCCAGCTCGGTCGGGTCGAAGGTGTGCAGGTCGACGACCGCTTCAAGGGCTGCGGCGCGCGAGGACTCGTCGAGCTCCTCCTGCGGACGGCGCCAGGAGTTCAGCGCGGGCAACTTGGTGATGTTCGTGGTCAGCCACCACGTGATCTGGCCGAGTTTGCGCGCGTACGCGTTTCCGATCTTCGTCGGCTCGCCCGCGAACACGAACCGGCCGCCCGGCTTGAGCACGCGCAGGACCTCCCGGAACGCCGTGGGCAGGTCGGGGATGTGGTGCAGCACCGCGTGCCCGACGACCAGGTCGAAACTGTTGTCGTCGTACGGGATCCGCTCCGCGTCGGCCACTCGGCCGTCCACGTCGAGTCCAAGACCGCGAGCGTTGTTCAGTGCGACCTGGACCATGCCCGGCGACAGGTCCGTGACCGAGCCTTTCTTGATCACGCCGCCCTGCATCAGGTTCAGCAGGAAAAAACCCGTGCCACAGCCCAGTTCCAGCGCCGTCTCGTACGGCCAGTCGTTCTTGCCCGCGACGGATTCGAAGCGGCCGGTGGCGTACTCGATGCAGCGCTCGTCGTACGAGATCGACCACTTCTCGTCGTAGGTGCCCGCTTCCCAGTCGTGGTACAGCACGTTGGCGAGCTTCGGGTCCTGCCAGGCCGCCTCGACTTGTTCGGCCGTCGCGTGCGGGTTGGGCGCGGGGTCACTTGCCACTGAAGGTCGCCTTTCCTGGGCCGTTGGCGATGAAGGACTCCATTCCGGCAGTCCGGTCCTCGGTGGAGAACAGTCCGGTGAACAGCGCGGTCTCCAAGCGCAGACCGGCGTTCAAGTCGCCGTCCAGCCCGCCGTCGATCGCGGCCTTCGCCGCGGCCAGCGCACGAGTCGCGGCGCCGGTGAACTGGCCAGCCCACTTCCGCGCGGCCGTGTACACGTCGTCGGGCGCCACGACCTCGTCGACCATGCCGATCCGGAGTGCCTCTTCGGCCTCGACGAACCGGCCGGAGTAGACGATGTCCTTGGTCTTGCTGGGGCCGATCAGCCGCGCGAGCCGCTGCGTGCCGCCCGCGCCGGGGATGATGCCAAGCAGGATCTCCGGCTGGCCGACCTTGGCGTTGTCGCCCGCGATCCGCCGGTCGCAGCACAGCGCCAGCTCGTAGCCGCCGCCAAGCGCGTACCCGGTGATCGCCGCGACCGTCGGCTTCGGCAGTTCGGCGACGATCGTGAGCGTCTTGGACAACTCGGGGGCGTAGTCCGCGATGTCGGTATGCCCCATCTTGGCGAACTCTTTGACGTCCGCGCCGGCCGCGAACACCTTCGGGCCGCCGTAGATGATCACGGACTTGACCTCGGGCCGCTCGCCCGCCTCGATCGCCACTTCGCGCAACTCCGCCTGGAGCTGCCGGTTCAACGCGTTCATCGGCGGCCGGTCCAGCCGGATGGTGCCGATCCCGTCCGCTACCTCGAGCTTGACGAACTCACCCATGCTCGGAGGTTACCTCCCAGTAGCCAGCTCAGGCGCGGCGGGCGAAGAAGCGATCACCCGAGCGTTCCAGCTGCAGCTGCTGGCCGAAGGTCGCGGTGAGGTTCTCGCTGGTCAGCACGTCATTGATGAGGCCTTGAGCGACAACGGCGCCGGACGAGAGCAGCATCAGGTGCGTGAATCCCGGCGGGATCTCCTCGACGTGGTGGGTGACAAGGATGGTCGCGGGCGCGTCCGGGTCGAGCGCGAGCTCGGTGAGCCTGGCCACGAGGTCCTCACGACCACCGAGGTCGAGACCGGCAGCGGGCTCGTCGAGCAATAACAATTCGGGGTCCGTCATCATCGCCCGCGCGATGAGCACACGCTTGCGCTCGCCCTCGGACAACGTGCCGAACATGCGGTCAGCGAACCGGCCGACCCCAAGACCGTCGAGCAACTCCCGTGCGCGCCCAGTGTCCAGCGACTCGTACTCCTCGCGCCACCGGCCCATCACGGCATAACCGGCGCTGACGACAACGTCGATCGCCTTCTCATCCGGCGGGAACCGGTTGGCCGTCGCGGCGGAGCAAAACCCGATCCGCGGCCGCAGCTCGAACATGTCGACCTTGCCAAGCTGCTCGCCAAGGACATGGACGGCACCGTTGGACGGGTGCATCTCCGCGGCGGCCATTCGCAGCAGGGTCGTCTTGCCCGCGCCGTTGCCGCCGAGGATCACCCAGCGTTCGTCGAGTTCAACGCTCCAGTTGACCCCCGTGAGCAGCTTGCTGCCGCCACGGCGCACGCCGACATCGGCCATGTGCACCACAAGGTCGTCGATGTTGTCCGGGACGCTCTGCTCACTCACGCCTTCATTCTGTCGTCCGACCCACTGGCCCGGGCCAACCGGGGGTGGTGGGTTACGACACGAGGTCGCCAACGTTCACGGTGAGTGGCGCGGGCGTGGTGACCGAGAGCACGTCCTGCACCTCGGCATTGAGCTCGTAATCACCGTCGATCAGCTGGAACGCGGTGATCGAGACCGGAGCGTCGAGATCGACGATCCAGTAGTCCGGAATCCCAGCCTCGGCATACTCCTTCAGCTTGGTCATCCGATCGATGCGACGTGAGCCAGGCGAGATCACTTCCACGGCGAGCAATACAGCCTCGCCCTTGACTCGTGCTGGGTTGGTCTTGCCCACCACCGCCGGAATCACCATCAAGTCCGGCACCCGGACCGTTGGCGGATCGTTGTCGAACACCACAAGCTCGAACTCCGGTAGGACGCGCAGTTCTGCCGGGAGCTGGGAGCGTAGCTGGTAGAGCAGCTCGCTGATAGCCCATTGGTGGTTATGCACCGGGCGTGGTGACACCTGCAGTACCCCTTCGGCGAGCTCGTACTGGCGGGAGTTGTCCTCCGGGAGGGCATCCCAATCCGCCAGAGACAGCAGGTGGTCCGGCCACATCACAGAGCTCACTGTGCACCCCTCCTCAGCCAGTGCTCAACCCCATTGTCTCATGACCTGCGGTTATCCCCCTACTTCGACGCTTACCGTCCATTGACTTGATGCTCCGAACGGCTGGCTTGCCGACGCGATCGAGCCAGCCTGTCGGTGATCCTTGCGAAGATAGACCCGTGCCGACATCACCCCGCGAGTTCCCGAGCCTCCTCGCCGGTCGCCCGTTCCCCTTGGGAGCGCATCCGGAGTCAGGCGGCGTGCGCTTCGCCGTGGCGTCGTCGGTCGCCGAAGCCGTAGAGGTCTGCCTGATCAGCGAAGACGGAACAGAACGGCGGATCGAGCTGGCCGAGCACACGTTCGGCATCTGGCACGGCATAGTGCCAGGCGTCACGCCTGGTCAACGCTATGGCTATCGCGTGCACGGACCGTACGACCCAGGCCGCGGGATCCGCTGCAACCCAGCGAAGCTTCTCGTGGACCCGTACGCGCGACGGATCACCGGCGACGTGACGCAGATGTCGGACACGTTGGACTACGTCGGGCACCTCATGGACGGTGTGCCGTCACGCGTCGATTCCCTTGGCGCCGTGCCGTTGTCCGTAGTGACGTCACTAGGCGGCGCTGACACAGGCACGAAGCCCGAGGTGCCGTTCGAAGAGACCGTCATTTACGAAATGCACGTGCGTGGCTTCACGAAGCAGCATCCGGACGTGCCGGAGAGCCAACGCGGCACATATCTGGGGTTGGCGCACCCTGCGGTGACGGATTACCTGGTGCGTCTTGGCGTGACCGCGGTCGAACTGCTGCCGATCCACGCGATCTGCTCCGAGCCAGGCCTGCGCGACACCGGCCGCAGTAACTACTGGGGATATTCCACACTTGGCTTTTTCGCGCCCCACAACGGTTACGCGAGCGAACCAGGCCGGGAAATCGAAGAATTCCGGACAATGGTCGCCGCGCTGCACGCGGCAGGCATCGAGGTGATCCTCGACGTCGTCTACAACCACACGTGCGAAGGCGGCGCCGCTGGCCCGTCGCTGTCGTTCCGCGGCTTGGACGCCCCGGCGTACTACGTGCTCGGACCGGACGGCTACGACCGTGACATCACCGGGTGCGGCAACACGCTGAACGGCGGCTCACCGACCGTGGTCCGAATGGTCACCGACTCCTTGCGGTACTTCGCGGACGACCTAGGCGTCGACGGCTTCCGGTTCGACCTGACCAGCGCACTCGGCCGACCGCACGGCGGCGCGTTCGACCCGAATTCACCACTGCTGACCGCGATCGTGGCAGACCCAGTGCTGTCCCGGTGCAAACTCATCGCCGAACCATGGGACGCGACAGGCGAAGGCTACCGCGTCGGCGGCTTCGGTCCTCAATGGACAGAGTGGAACGGCCGTTACCGCGACACCGTAAGGGACTTCTGGCGCGGCGCGGTCGGCGTGCGCGACCTCGCGTACCGGCTCTCCGGCTCGTCGGACCTGTACGCGCTGAACCGCCGACGACCTTGGGCGTCGGTCAACTTCATCACGGCACATGACGGATTCACGTTGCGCGACATGGTTTCGTACGACCATAAGCACAACGAAGCCAACGGCGAAGACGGCCGTGACGGCACTGATGACAACCGCTCGTGGAACTGCGGCGCCGAAGGCGAGACGGATGACAAAGAAATCCGCACGCTACGCGCCCGTCAGGCCCGCAACCTCATCGCGACCCTGTTACTGTCCACCGGAACGCCGATGCTTGTCGCGGGCGACGAACGGTGGCGCACACAGGGCGGCAACAACAACGCGTATTGCTTGGACAACGAGACTTCGTGGGTTGACTGGACGCGCGGCGATGACCAGCTCGACATGACCGCGTTCGTGCGGCACGCGATCAGCTTGCGCACGCACGCTCCCGCACTGCGGCAACCGCATTTCTTCGACGGCCGCCCGACGCGTTCGGGCGAACCGGACCTGGTGTGGTTCCGTCCCGACGGTTGCCCGATGTCCGACGAGAACTGGTTCGACGATGGCGCCCGGTCGTTGGGCATGTGGATCGACGGTTCGGAAGCTCTGTCACGCAGCCGCGGCGGCGAACTCGTCTCCGACGACTCATGGCTGCTGATCTTGCACGCTGGCGCCAATCCCGCCGAGTTCACGCTGCCCGCGGAGCAATATGGCGACGACTTCGAGCCTGTGTTGGACACCGGATCGCCGGATGGCAAGCCCTCGGAGCCCGAGCCGCTCGAACCAGGCGCGAAGATCACCGTGCCACCACGGTCCCTTCTCCTCCTGCGAGCCCGCCGCTGATCAGCCCTCGTGAGTGGTTATGCGTGTTCTAACCCGCGTAACCACTCACGAGGGCTGACCTGGGAAAGTCCAGCTGGTGGGAGCGGTTTTCGCCCGCCGGGGATCATGGCACCATTCGGATATGACCCGGTCGTTGCTCACCTGGCGCGACCGCACAGTTGACCTCCAGAAGCTCAACCTGTGCGGGTGTACCGCCGCGCGGTACGGGTCCTGAGTTCGTCCTCCGTACCGCGTGTCGCTGACTCACACCCGACACTCGTTGCCTGGAGACCTTGTCATGACCGCGTCCGTTTCCGACGTCGAGCTGCATGCCGAAATCACCGACCCGTTGCTGCCGGACTTGCTGCACCCCGAGCGACTCCTGTGGACGCCGAGGGAGCTGAGGGATCTCACCTCGACCGTCGCCTCCGAGCTGACGACGTCGCTTGTGAACATCCTTCAGTACACGTCGCCGCAGCGGTGGTGGGCACGGCTGGCGTTGACCGAGGGTGTGGAGCTGTGGTTGCTGTCCTGGCTTCCCGGCCAGCAGACTGAGCCACATGACCATGGTGGTGCCGCGGGATCTTTCACCGTGCTGACCGGCGAGCTGGCCGAGTTCTACCGGTATCCGGGCGGGCCGATCCGCAGCCAGTCGCACGACGTCGGGTCGGCGATCGGCTTCGGCGCGGGGCGGGCACACCAGGTGCTGAACCTGTCCAAGGCGCCCGCTGCGAGTGTGCACGCGTACTCGCCGCCGCTCGTGCCGACCAGGGAGTACGCCAACCTGGCGGACATCCCCGCGGAGATTCCGCCGCTTCCGGCCCACCGGTCGCTCGACGACCTGCGAAAGGAACCCATCGAACCGTGAGCGCGATCGACGACATCCTCGCCACAGCCCGCGCAGGCCTGAAGCGTGTCCAGCCGTCCACGGAGCTGCTCGACGACCCGAACACCTTGATCGTCGACATCCGGCCCGCGCACAACCGTGCCGCCGAGGGCGAGATCCCTGGCTCGGTGGTGATCGAACGGATCGTGCTCGAATGGCGGCTCGACCCGGCCGGTGATCACCGCATCGCGGGTTTTGACGCGGACACGCGCGTGGTCGTCGTGTGCAACGAGAGCTACGCGGCCAGTCTCGCCGCCCGTGACCTGCAGGCCGTCGGCCTGCGCAACGCGACGGATCTCATCGATGGTTTCCGGGGGTGGAAGGCCGCTGGCCTGCCCACCCGGCCAGGAACCACGCCGCCGATCACCTGATCGCGCGCTTCAGCCAACATTACTACCGGTGGTAGCATAAAGAGGTGACCGCACTGCCGTGGGACTACACCGAACGTGATGACGACGCGTCATCAGCCGCGGAAGCCGACCGTGAGCTCCTGCGGCTGCTGTCGAGCGCGGACAAGTTGTCCTCACTCGGTAAAGCACGCAAAGTCAGCGTCTCACTGCCCGAAGAGCTCACCGCGGCCGTCCAGCAACGCGTCGGCAAGGGCGAGTTCAGTCACTACATCGCGATCGCGGTCGCTCAGCAGCTGGAGCAGGATCTCCTGCACGAACTCGCCGCCGAGCTCAGGGTGAAACACGGTCTGGTCGCCGAAGAACACCTCGCGGAGGCAAGGGCGGCATGGCCGGACGCCGAATAGGAACAGGCGGCACGCTGGTCCTGGACAGCGAAGGGCTGTCCAAACTCGCCGCGGGAGACTCCCGTGCACGGGCTTTTCTCGACACCGCACGCGAACGCAGAGCGAACGTCGTCGTCAGTGCGCTCACGTTGACCGAGGTGCTTCGAGGCGGTCCGCGTGACGCGTCGGTACACCGTGTGCTGGCGAAGATCAGGACCATGCCGGTCACGCCTGAGCTGGGCCGCGCCGCCGGTGAACTGCTCGGAGCGGCCGGGATGTCCGGCCACCGCTGCGCGATCGACTCCGTCGTCGCCGCGACCGCGCTTGTCTCGGCACGACCGGTGGTCCTGTTGACCAGCGACCCCGACAACATGAGCCGCCTTGTCGACGAGCCCGGACGGCCCAAGGAACAGCGAGTCGCGGTCGTGCACGTCTGATCCGCGCTGCCCCGATGGACACCCCTGTGGACGTGGGGAACTGGCCGATGGGTGCGTAACGTCCCGGTCTTGTGCGGATAGTTCGGTTCGGGGCGTATCTGGCGGTCGCGTCAGCGGTCCCGGCGATCGAGGGGTCGATCGCCGGATTGCTGTTCGCGCTGGCAGGGATGGTTGTCACCGCGATCGTCGGCAACTTTGTGCTTGGCATCAGGGCGCACAGTGTCGTGATCGGGCTTGGGCCGAGGGTCGCCGAGTGGCGCACGATCCGGCGCACTGTGGTCGTCAGGGCGTTTCCGCTGTTCATCTCGGTCGAGGCGCGGCGCCGCACGATCGGGATCGCCGCTGGGGCAGTGATCGCCGCCCTTTCGGTCCTGGTCAGCTACGAGGCCGCGCTCGGCGGTGCGGCCGCCGTGCTCAGCATGGCGCTGGTCAGACGCAGGCAGGAGGAGACTCCTGGGGTTCTGCAGGTCGTCGAGCTCGTCCAGGCCGGTGAGCTGGACGCGGCCGAGCGGCTCGTGCACCAGCTGACGGTCGCCAACCCGCAGGCCAGGCGTGTCAGGGCGTCGAGGGTCCTGGTTTTGGAGGCACGCGGCCGGTACGCGGAAGCGTTGGCGCTGGCAATCGGGATGTCCGAAGCCGACGGGCAGGAAGCCGCAGCGGCGCTGGCCACGGTCGCTGGGCTCACGGGAGCGGCCATCGAGGCCGGTCAGCTGGACGCGCAGCAAGGCTTGCCGGTCGCCGCCAGGGCCGTGAATGAAGCGGTTGAACTGGGCAAACCTAGTTACATGTTGGACGGCGTGCGCGCGTTGATCGCGTTGCTGGCCGGCGATCCACAGCTGGCGGTCCGGCTGGCGCGCGCGTCGTGCAAGAACAACGACGGATCTTTGGGCCGGGCGGATGATCTGGCCACGCTCGCGCGCGCCTATATGGCCGCAGGCGACAACTCGAAGGCCCGCGAGACGTTGGCCAAGGCCGAACGGCTGGTGCCGTGGTGGCCGCGGGTCGCGTTGACCCGCAGCCGCCTCGACCTCGCCCAGGCATAGTTCGTGAGGGCCTGGTTTGGTGCGTTGAACACCGCGAAGGTGACCTTCACGGCATCTCAGTTCGCCAGGATCACCCGTCCGAGCTCCGCGGTGGACGCGAGCAGGTCATGCTTGGGCAGCACGCGAACCGTGTAACCCAACGCGCCCGCGTGCGGCAGCGGCAGCTCGGCCACGTACGTCCCGTCGCTGTCGGGCTTCATCGACACCGTGACCACGTCCAGCAGGTCATCCGTGTCCCCGACCCGGCCGACCACTGCCTGGACCTCGACATCGGTCGGCTGCAACCCGGCCAACTCGACCGATGAACGCACCTGGACGCGCTCGCCGATCACCGGCGTCTTGCCGTCAGGCAACGTCAGCTCGCTGTCGGTCACGCGGACGTGGTGCCACGCCGCGTCAACGCGGCCGCGGTACGCAGCCAGGTCCTTGGCCTGCTGGAATCCTTCGGTCGCAGCACGTGCGGCCGATGTGGCGGCGGGGGCGTAGAACGACTCGACGTACTCGCGGACCATCCGGGTCGCCTGGACCTTCGGGCCAAGTGACGCCAACGTGTGCCGGACGAGCTCCATCCACTTGCCGGGCACGCCGTCGCCACCACGGTCGTAGAACGTCGGCACGACCTGCGAGCCGAGCAGGTCGTAGAGCGCCGAGGCTTCGAGGTCGTCACGGCGCACGGGATCCGTCACGCCGTCGGCCGTCGGGATCGCCCAACCGTTGCGGCCGTCGTAGAGCTCGTCCCACCAACCGTCCCTAATGGACAGATTCAGGCCGCCGTTCAACGCGGCCTTCATGCCGGACGTGCCGCACGCCTCCAGCGGGCGCATCGGGTTGTTCAGCCAGACGTCGCAGCCCCAGTAGAGATAACGGGCCATCGACATGTCGTAGTCGGGCAGGAACACGATCCGGTGGCGCACCTCAGGGTCGTCAGCGAACCGGACGATCTGCTGGATGAGCGCCTTGCCGCCGTCATCAGCCGGATGCGACTTGCCCGCGACCACCAGCTGCACCGGCCGGTCCGGGTCAAGCAAAAGTGCCTTGAGCCGCGCGGGATCGCGCAGCATCAGCGTGAGCCGCTTGTACGTCGGCACACGCCGGGCGAACCCGACAGTCAGAACATTCGGGTCGAAAACGCCCTCGGTCCACGACAGCTCCAAAGCAGAAGCGCCACGCTGCAACCACGCTTCCCGAACACGCCTGCGAACCTCGTGCACAAGGCGCTCACGCAACCCGCAACGCAACTCCCACAGCAGGGCGTCGGTCACCGGCTGGAAGCCGGTCAAGCCAACCTCACTGTCTACTTCGGACTCACCGAGCAGCTTGGAGATCTCGCGCGCCGCCCACGTCGGGCCGTGCACACCGTTGGTCACCGACTTGATCGGCACCTCGTGCGTGTCGAATCCGGGCCACAGGCCGCCGAACATCGACCTGCTGACCTCGCCGTGCAACTTGGACACACCGTTGGCGCGCTGCGCGAGCCGCAAACCCATGTGCGCCATGTTGAACATGCCGACGTTCTCCTCGGCGCCCAGCGCCAGCACGCGCTGCACGTCGAGTCCTGGCAACAAGTTGCCGCCGCCGAAGTAGTGCCGGACCAGGTCGACCGGGAAACGGTCGATTCCGGCGGGCACAGGCGTGTGGGTGGTGAACACTGTGCCCGCGCGCACAGCCGACAGCGCCTGGTCGAAGTCGAGACCCTCGGCCGCCATGAGCTCACGGACGCGCTCAAGCCCCAGGAAACCGGCGTGGCCCTCGTTGGTGTGGAAGACCTCGGGCTGCGGGTGACCGGTCAGCTCGCAGTACGTCCGCACGGCGCGCACGCCGCCGATCCCGGCCAGGATCTCCTGGCGGATGCGGTGGTCCTGGTCGCCGCCGTACAGCCGGTCGGTCACGCCGCGCAGGTCAGCGTCGTTTTCTTCGACGTCCGAGTCGAGCAGCAGCAACGGCACGCGTCCGACGTTCGCCTTCCAGATCCGGGCACGCAGCACGCGGCCGCCCGGCATCGAGACGTGCACCAGCAGTGGCACGCCCGACGGCTCGGTCAGCGGCTCCAGCGGCAGGCCGCGCGGATCGATCACCGGGTAGTGCTCGACCTGCCAGCCCTCGGCCGACAGCGACTGCCGGAAGTACCCGGACCGGTAGAGCAGGCCGACGCCGATCAGCGGCACGCCCATGTCGGACGCGGCCTTCATGTGGTCACCGGCGAGGATGCCAAGGCCACCCGAGTAGTTCGGCAGCGCTTCGGTGACCCCGAACTCCATCGAGAAGTACGCGATCGACTTCGGCAGCCTGGTGGCCGACGGGTCACCGGCGGCCCGGTGCGTCAGCTCTTCCTGCCTGCGCTGGTACCAGCGGTCGCTGGTCATGTAGCGGCGCAGGTCGTCGGAGACCGCACGGACCCGCATCATGAATTCCTCGTCGGCGGCGAGTCTGCGCAGCCGCTCGGCCGGTGCCTGTTCGAGCATCCGCAGCGGATCGCCACCCAGCTCCTCCCACGCCTGCGGATCCACCGCGGCGAACAGGTCCTGGGTAGGCGGGTGCCAGGTCCAGCGCAGATTGTTGGCCAGGGTGCCCAGCTCGGCCAGCGACTCCGGCAGACCGGCACGGACGGCGAATCGACGCACAGCTTTCACCCCGAGCACCATACTTACCGCCCCCAGCGATCTTGAAGACCCCGGAGCGAAGCGAACGGGGACCTGCGCGCAAGCAATGGTCAACACGGTGTGCCGCAAAGGTGGACACACCCTTCCGGAACGGTGGACACGGTGTTCCGGAACGGTGGACACGGCGGTTGGGGGCGAAAACCAGTACGTGGATGGCCTGGTTGACCGGTACAAATCTTCGTCATGAAGCACTCGAGTCCCCAGTTCGCCGCGATCGCCGAGCAGAGCACGATCCTGCGCGTGCAGGTGGGCTCCGGTGTGCACGGAACCGCGATCCAAGGCCAGGATGACCGGGACGAAATGGGCATTTGTGTCGAACCGCCCGGCTACGTCATCGGCCTTGACCGCTTCGAGCAGTACATCTTCCGCACGCAGCCGGAGGGCCACCGGTCCGGGCCTGGCGATCTTGACCTGATCGTGTACTCACTGCGTAAGTGGGTACGTCTGGCGTTGCAGGGCAACCCGACCGTCCTGCTGCCCTTGTTCGTGCCGGAGGATGAGATCGTCGAGATCACGGATCTCGGCCGTGAGCTGCGGGCGAAGCCGGAGATCGTGCTGTCGCGGCAAGCGGGCATGCGGTTCATCGGCTACCTGCGTTCCCAGCGCGCGGGCATGCTCGGCAACAGGCGGCACACGAATCGGCCTGAGCTGATCGAGAAGTACGGCTTCGACGCCAAGTACGCGATGCACATGGTCCGCCTCGGCGTGCAGGGTGTGGAACTGCTGGAAACCGGCAAGATCACGCTGCCGATCCCCGAGCCGTGGCTGACGTGGCTGCGGGATCTGCGGCAGGGCAAGCACACGAAGGACGAAGCGCTTGCCGCGGCCGACGAGCTCGAGGCGAAGCTGGAAAAGTTGATCACCAGTTCGCCTTTGCCCGAGCGACCCGACCGTGATCTTGCGAACGCCTGGTTACAGCAGGCTTACCAGCGCGTGTGGGCTGGCCCCATTACGCGATAAGGGGTTGGACACGGCAGACTAGAGGCAGAACCCCACACCTGAGGAGAGCCTCTGTGAGCGGTCGTCTCGGTATCGACAATGTCTCCCCGTCTGTCGACTGTGGCCGGTATCCGGTCAAAGCCGTTGTCGGAGAACATGTTCCGATCCAGGCGACGGTGTGGCGAGAAGGCCACGACGCGGTCGCCGCGACCGTCGCCTGGCGCGGGCCGACCGACACGGTCGCCCGCCAGACCCGGATGGAGCCGCATCCGGTCGAGCCGGACGAGTTCGTCGCGACGATCGTGCCGGACACCGAAGGCCTGTGGACCTTCCGCGTCGACGCGTGGAGCGACCCGTGGTCGACCTGGAAACACGCGGTCGAGGTGAAGGTCGGCGCCGCACAGACGCCGGAAGAACTGTGGAACGACCTGGAGTCCGGGGCCCGCTTGCTTGAGCGGGTTTCCCGGCGCCCCAACCGCAACGGCGAGAAGAGGCTGCTCGCCTCGGCCGCGCAAGCGTTGCGTGACACGGAACGGCCGTTGCCCGCGCGGATCGCCGAGGCGCTGTCCGAGCCGGTGCACAAGATCATGACCAGCCACCCGGTCAGGGAACTGGTCACCCGCGGCAAGACGATCCGCATCTGGGTCGACCGCAAACGTGCCCTTTTCGGGTCATGGTACGAATTCTTCCCCCGCTCGACCGGCGGCGTCGACGAGTCGGGCAAGGCGGTGCACGGCACATTCGCCACGGCGACCCATGAGCTTGACCGGATCGCGTCGATGGGCTTCGACGTGGTCTACCTCCCGCCGATCCACCCGGTCGGCAAGATCAACCGAAAAGGCCCGAACAACAGCGTGATCTCGGTGCCGGAAGACGTCGGCTCGGTCTGGGCGATCGGCTCGGACGAAGGCGGCCACGACGCGGTCCACCCGCGCCTCGGCACCCTCGCGGACTTCAAGGACTTCGTCGCCCGTACCCACGAGCTGGGCATGGAAGTCGCGCTCGACCTGGCGTTGCAGTGCGCGCCGGACCACCCGTGGGTCAAGGCGCACCCGGAGTGGTTCACCACGCGTCCGGACGGGACGATCGCGTACGCGGAAAACCCGCCGAAGAAGTACCAGGACATCTACCCGCTCAACTTCGACAACGACCCAGCCGGGCTGTACGCGGAAGTTCTGCGGGTGGTCATGCACTGGGTGGAGAGCGGCGTGCGGATCTTCCGAGTGGACAACCCGCACACCAAGCCACCGGACTTCTGGCACTGGCTGATCAACCAGGTGAAGTCGACGCACCCGGACGTGCTGTTCCTGTCCGAGGCCTTCACCCGCCCGGCACGGCTCTACGGGCTGGCAAGGCTGGGCTTCACCCAGTCGTACACGTACTTCACCTGGCGAGTGGGCAAGCAGGAGTTGATCGAATTCGGTCAGGAGCTGGTGAAACACGCCGACGAGGCCAGGCCGAACCTGTTCGTCAACACGCCGGACATCCTGCACGCGTCTTTGCAGGAAGGCGGGCCGGGCATGTTCGCGCTGCGGGCCGCGCTGGCTGCGACGCTGGCGCCGACGTGGGGCGTCTATTCGGGCTACGAGCTTTTCGAGCACCAGCCGGTCCGTGAAGGCAGCGAGGAATACCTCGACTCGGAGAAGTACCAGCTTCGCCCGCGTGACTGGGAAAAGGCTTTGGCTGACGGGCGGTCACTCGAACCATGGATCCGTCGGCTGAACTCGATCCGGCGAACGCACCCGGCGCTGCAGCAGTTGCGGACCCTGCAGTTCCACCACGCGGACAACGACTCCATCCTGGCTTATTCCAAAGTGGACCCCGAGTCCGGCGACACAGTTCTCGTCGTGCTGAGCCTCGACCCGTTCTCCACCCAGGAGGGCACGGTCTGGCTGGACCTGCCGTCACTCGGGATGCGCTGGCACGACCGATTCACCGCGTTCGACGAAGTCACCGGTCAGTCGTGGGATTGGGGCCAGACGAACTACGTGAAACTCGAGCCGTGGAACGCGGTCGCGCACATCATTTCCGTGCAGCGGTAGCGGAGTTCAAAACCACGTTCCTCAGTGAAGGGGTGTCCACGCAAAGCCTCAACATCGGCGATCTCCCGCATTTCGGCCAGACTGGACAGGCCAGCCGTATCGGTCAGACACCGCTCATGAAGCGGCGCCCGACGCAATTTCGGAGCCAAGCCAGGACGGCCGACGACACCTGCACGCCCGCTTGAATTCCAGCCTGAGAAAGTCCAGTTCCGGATTCACCCCGAGGACCGACAGTTCGGTCAGCCGTGGCAGGTCGAGCGGTCCCTTGTAGTCAGTGCCCCCGCAACCCTGGCCCCCGGGCCACTCACGAGGCATCCTTGACACCACGAAGAAAGCCAACGACCGAGGCGAATTCGTCGCGCCAGAGGCGTCTCCTTCGACAGGTCGAGAAAGCCGTTGCACACCTTCGGTCCCACGAAGAGGGACCATAGTTCGCCCGGCCGGCGGTTGACCAGCTAGAGTCCGCTCACCGCCAGAGCATCCGCTGTTCAAGCAGCCCGGCTTTGGGGTACCACCAAAGTGTCAGGCCTCAAGCGAACGAGTGGTGCGAACGTGTCGACTGTGCCGGAAGATCCCCGCCCTGACTCCGCGTTGGGTCTTGAGGGCGTCCCGCATACCGGTGAGGCCGTCATGGCCGACGGTCACCTGGTCGAGCCCCAGGCCGAGGATTTTCGTTCGGCGAGAATGGCTCCGCGTGATCCTGACTGGTTCAAAAGCGCGGTCTTCTACGAGGTCCTCGTCCGTGCCTTCACCGATTCCGACGGGGACGGCACCGGCGATCTACGCGGCCTCGCGTCCAAGATGGACTATCTGGCGTGGCTCGGGGTGGACTGCCTCTGGCTGCCGCCGTTCTACGCCTCGCCGCTGCGTGACGGCGGCTACGACATCTCCGACTTCCGCGCGGTACTGCCCGAGTTCGGCACTGTTGACGACTTCGTCTATCTGCTCAACGAGGCGCACCGGCGTGGCATCCGGGTGATCACCGACCTGGTGCTCAACCACACGAGTGACGCGCATCCGTGGTTCCAGGCGTCGCGCAACGACCCGCAGGGGCCGTACAGCGACTACTACGTCTGGTCGGACACGAACGAGGCCTATCCGGACGCGAGGATCATCTTCGTCGACACTGAGACTTCCAACTGGACGTACGACCCGGTCCGCGGCCAGTTCTACTGGCACCGGTTCTTCTCCCACCAGCCGGATCTCAACTATGAGAACGCCGAGGTGCAGGAGGCGATGCTCGAAGTCCTGCGGTTCTGGCTGGACATCGGTATCGATGGTTTCCGGCTGGACGCCGTGCCCTACCTGTTCGAGGAAGAGGGCACCAACTGCGAGAACCTGCCGCGTACGCACGAGTTCCTGCGCCGGTGCCGCAAGGTAGTCGACGACGAGTACCCCGGCCGGGTCCTGCTGGCCGAGGCCAACCAGTGGCCCTCGGACGTGGTCGAGTACTTCGGTGACGCGGCCGTCGGCGGCGACGAGTGCCATATGGCGTTCCACTTCCCGTTGATGCCACGCATCTTCATGGCCGTGCGGCGCGAGTCGCGGTTCCCGATCTCCGAGATCCTGGCCCAGACCCCGCAGATCCCGTCCGGCTGCCAGTGGGGCATCTTCCTGCGTAACCACGACGAGCTGACCCTGGAAATGGTCACCGACGAGGAACGCGACTACATGTACGCGGAGTACGCCAAGGACCCGCGGATGAAAGCGAACATCGGCATCCGCAGGCGGCTGGCGCCACTGCTGGACAACGACCGCAACCAACTGGAGCTGTTCACCGCGATGCTGCTGTCGCTGCCCGGCTCGCCCGTTCTGTACTACGGCGACGAAATCGGCATGGGCGACAACATCTGGCTCGGCGACCGGGACGCTGTGCGCACGCCGATGCAGTGGACACCGGACCGCAACGGCGGCTTCTCCCAGTGCGATCCGGGGCGGATCTATCTGCCGGTGATCGCCGATCCGGTGTACGGCTACCAGGCGATCAATGTCGAGTCGCAGCTGAACAACACGTCATCGCTGCTGCACTGGTCGCGCCGGATGATCGAAGTGCGCAAGCAGCACAGCGCGTTCGGGCTCGGCGACTTCCAGGAGCTGGGTTCGTCCAACCCGAGCGTGCTCGCGTACCTGCGGCGGCATGGCAGCGACACCGTGCTCTGCGTGAACAACCTGTCCCGGTTCCCGCAGCCGGTCGAGCTGGATCTCTCGGAGTACGAGGGCCGTCAGCCGGTCGAGCTGACCGGTGGGGTGCGGTTCCCGTTGATCGGCGAGTTGTCCTACTTGCTCACGCTGCCAGGGCACGGTTTCTACTGGTTCGAGATCATGGCGGTGGACGAGGGATGACTGAGCCGGTTCTGCGGATGCTGGCCGACGAACTACCGAAATGGCTGCCGGCGCAGCGGTGGTTCGGCGGGAAGGACCGCCCGGTAACCGAGGCCCGCCCGCTGCGCGCGATCACGTTGTCGGACAACGACCCACGGCTGGTCCACGCGCTTGTCGAAGTCGTGCAGGACGACCGCAAATCGGTCTACCAGCTGCTGCTTGGCAGCCGCGACAACCCGCCGGAGTACCTGTCCGGCGTCTGGATCGACGGCGAGGGCAGGCATTGGTACGAGGCCACAGCTGACGCCGAACTGATGACGTTCCTGTTGGACGCGATCGCTGAGGAGGAGTCGGCAGGCCCGATCGCGTTCCACCGGGAAACCGACGTGGACCTGGACGAAGGCCTGCGCGGCCGGGCGGTCACGTCCGAGCAGAGCAACACCTCGTTGATCTACGGCCAGCAGTACATCCTGAAGCTGTTCCGCAAGCTGTCCGCGGGCCCGAACCCGGACCTGCGGATCCATCGCGCGTTGCATTCGGTCGGCTGCGAGCACATCGCGCAGCCGCTCGGCTGGATCTCCGACGACGACGGCGACCGCCCGACTTTGGGGATGCTGCAGCAGTTCTTCGCCGACGCGGCAGACGGCTGGGCAATGGCCACGACAAGCGTGCGTGACCTGATGGCCGAAGCTGACCTGCACGCCGACGAGGTCGGCGGCGACTTCGCGGGCGAATCTCACCGGCTGGGCGCGGCGGTGGCGGCCGTGCACGCGGATCTGGCGCGAGCGTTGGATTCCCGCCCGGTCGAGCCAGGTGAACTGGACGCGGCCGTCGACGCGATGCACCGCAGGCTGGACAGCGTGCTCGACACGGTTCCCGCCTTGGCGCAGCAGGAAGACGCGATCCGTGGCGTGTTCGAGGAGGCGCGCGGCGCGGCGGACGGCGGCGTGCCCGTGCAGCACGTGCACGGCGATCTGCACCTCGGCCAGGTCCTGCGTACGGTGAATGGCTGGGCGTTGATCGATTTCGAGGGCGAGCCCGCGGCTCCGGTCCACGAGCGGACGACGCCCCGCTCGCCGCTGCGTGACGTCGCCGGGATGCTCAGGTCGTTCGACTACGCCGCGCACCAACTGCTTGTCGGGCAACCAGAGGACCATCAGCTCGCGGTGCGCGCGCGTGAATGGACCAACCGTAACCGTGCCGCGTTCTGCGACGGCTACGCGGAGGTGTCACCGAACGGCGATCCCCGCGACCACGAAGTGTTGTTGCGCGCGTTGGAGTTGGACAAAGCGGTCTACGAGGTGGCCTACGAGCAGGCCAACCGTCCGGACTGGCTGCAGATCCCGCTGACCTCGATCGCCCGGATCGCGTCGTAGAAAAGGTCACGGGCAGATCTGCGATCGACCGGCCGGGCCACTAGGATCACGTGGGTGAATCCACTCGATCCGGCCCCGCCGGCCGAGGACGTCAATCGCCTGCTCGCCGGCTCACATCACGACCCGCATTCGGTGCTGGGCATGCACCCGCACCCGATGGGAGCGGTGGTGCGCGCGTTGCGCCCAGGCGCGAGCGGGGTGACCGTTCTCGCCGGTGATCTCAAGCAGGAGCTGGACCAGGTGGCGCCCGGCCTGTTCGCGGCGATCCTGTCTCAGACGCCGACGGAGTACCTGTTCGAGGTCACGTACGGCGACAAGGTCGAACTGGTCGAAGACCCCTACCGGTGGCTGCCGACGCTGGGTGAGCTGGACCTGCACCTGATCGCCGAAGGACGCCACGAGCGCCTCTGGACGGTGTTGGGCGCGCAGGTGCGGAGGTACGAGACGCCTGCCGGGGTGGTGGAAGGCACTTCGTTCGCCGTATGGGCCCCGAATGCCCAAGGCGCCCGGGTTTGTGGCGACTTCGACGGCTGGGACGGCCGGGCGAACCCGATGCGATCGCTCGGTTCATCGGGCATTTGGGAACTGTTCATCCCAGGCCTGCCGCCAGGAACCCGCTACAAGATCCGGATGCTCGGCAAGGACGGGCACTGGCACGAAAAAGCCGACCCGCTCGCCTTCAGCGCGGAACCACCGCCAGCGACCGCGTCCATTGTGTCCACATCGGACTTCACATGGACGGACGGCGACTGGGTGGCCGAGCGCGAGCGCACCGACTGGTGGCGTCGCCCGGTCAGCAAGTACGAGGTGCACCTCGGATCCTGGCGGCCTGGTCTCGGCTATCGGGAACTGGCCGAACAGCTCGCCGACTACGTGACGGAACTGGGCTTCACCCACGTGGAACTGATGCCGGTGGCCCAGCATCCGTTCAGCGGTTCGTGGGGCTACCAGGTCACGTCCTACTACGCGCCGATGTCCCGGTTCGGCACCCCCGACGACTTCCGTTACTTCATCGACCATCTGCACGGCCGTGGCATCGGCGTGATCATGGACTGGGTACCCGCCCACTTCCCGAAGGATTCCTGGGCACTGGCCCGCTTCGACGGCCAACCGCTGTACGAACACGCCGACCCGCGCCGGGGCGAACACCCCGACTGGGGAACACTCGTGTTCGACTTCGGCCGTAACGAAGTCCGCAACTTCCTGGTCGCCAACGCGCTGTACTGGCTGGAGGAATTCCACATCGACGGCCTGCGCGTCGACGCGGTCGCCTCGATGCTCTACCTCGACTACTCCCGCCAAGAAGGCCAATGGCTGCCGAACGAACACGGCGGCAGGGAAAACCTGGACGCGGTGCGGTTCCTGCAGGAGCTGAACGCGACTGTCTACAGGCGACACCCAGGCGCGATGATGATCGCCGAGGAGTCGACGGCGTGGCCAGGCGTGACAAGGCCGACGCATCTCGGCGGCCTCGGCTTCGGGTTCAAGTGGAACATGGGCTGGATGCACGACACCCTGAACTACTTGCACCACGATCCCGTGCACAGGTCGTACCACCACAACGAGATCACGTTCTCGTTGGTCTACGCCTGGAGCGAGAACTACGTCCTGCCCTTGTCCCATGACGAAGTCGTGCACGGCAAAGGTTCACTGTGGACCCGAATGCCCGGCGACGACTGGAACAAAGCGGCGGGCGTGCGCTCGCTGCTGGCGTACATGTGGGCGCATCCCGGCAAGCAGATGCTGTTCATGGGCGGCGAATTCGGCCAGATCGACGAATGGTCGGAATCCCGGTCACTGGACTGGCACCTGCTGGATTCCCCATTGCACGCCGGAATCCAGAAACTCGTCGGCGACCTGAACAAGGTCTACCGTTCGCAGCCAGCGATGTACGTGGCGGACGCGTCGCCAGAGGGTTTCTCGTGGATCGACGCCAACGACGCGGCCGGGAACGTGTTGTCCTTCATCCGCATGGATCCGGATGGGTCGAACATGGTGGCGTGCATCGCGAACTTCGCGGGCATGCCGCACAACGACTACCGGGTGGGGTTGCCGAAGACAGGGCATTGGCGCGAGGTGCTGAACACGGACGCGCAGGTCTATGGCGGTTCGGGCGTCGGTAACTACGGCGATGTCGAAGCTGTTGGCAAGCCGTGGCACGGTCGTCCCGCGTCCGCGGTCTTGCAACTGCCACCACAAGGGGTCATCTGGCTCGTACCCTCGTAGGAGTGGAGAAACTCCTCAGCGTCCTGGGCAATCCGGGCGAGGGTGACGTGCGCGGGCAGGTCCTGACGGCGGTCACGCAGGTGGTGGGCGGCGACATCGTCGCCTATCAGACGATCGACCAGGCCAACGGCCGCAGCGAGCAAGTGTCGGTGCCGGACTCGTGGGTAACCAGGGAGTACGAGGAAATCTTCGTCCAGCATGTGCCGAAGCATCCGCTGTTTCGGCACTACCTGCGCACCGGTGAGCTGGACGCGACAAGGCTCAGTGATGTCGCGACCGTCCGCCAGCTGCGGGGCCTGGGGATATATCAGGACTTCTACCGGCCGCTTGGCATCGGTTACCAGATGATCTGCCGGTTGCGCGGCGAGCTTGGTGTGTCGGACATCCTGGTGTTCAACCGGGGCGGCACCGACTTCACCGACACGGAACAGCAGTTCGTCCGGATGACACGGCCGTTCCTGGCCAATCTGGTCGACACCGCGGCCGCGACCTCGTGGTTCGACACGGCTTTGGCCGCGCTGGAGGGCATCGACGACACCGCGTACGGCGTTGTCCTGCTTGGCCCGCTTGGCAAGATCCGGGTGACGAACCGGTCGGCCCGGTTGCTGCTCACCGCGTACTTCCGCAGGCCTGGCAAGGAAGGCGACGTCCTGCCGGAGGAGCTCGCCGCCTGGCTGGCCGCGCAAGGCCACACACCGCAGCCCTACACGGCAGCCCGGGGCGCACGTCGGTTGACCGTGCGGTTGTTCAGACATCACGCTTCGGCCGCCTTGTTGCTGTCCGAGTCGACCGCGACCGTCCCGGCGGTCCGGACCGGAGTCCTGACCGCCCGTGAGCAGGACGTCCTGTGGCTCGTCACCCACGGCCGCACAAGTGCACAGGCCGCGCACGTCCTGGGAATCAGTACGCGGACCGTCGAAAAGCACTTGGAGAACATCTACAACAAGCTCGGAGTGACAAACCGAGCCGAAGCCGCAACAGAAATCTTCGGAAAATAAAGGTTGTAAAGGATGCAGAGGTTGCGCACCGCCGTGTCCACCGTTCCGGCACACCGTGTCCACCGTTCCTGAAGACCGTGTCCACCGTTCCTGAACGGTGTGTCCACCTTTGCGGCACACCGTGTTGACCGTTGCTTGCGGCCCGCCGGTGCACAACCTCGCCACATCAGGCCCGTTCGAGGTAGAACAGCTTGGCCTGATCCGAATACTGCGTCATGATCGCGTTGAGCGAGTTGTTACCGGTCGGCACCGACATGAACTTCCCGCTGTGCTGGACCTGCAACAGGAACATTCCGCTCGGCGCGTCAACGATCCTGGCGAACCGCTGATGCGCCCCGGCGGCGCATTCACCCTCAGTGAACTGGCCCCAGTCGCCCATCACGGCCGCCCACATGTTGAGGCAGTTCTTGTTGTGCAGGTTCCAGAACGTGTACAGGGAATTCGGGTCGTTGCCCGCGGTCTTGCAGACCTTCCACTTCTGTTCCGCCCCAGACCCAGTGCTGGATGACGCGGCCGGTCGGCGCGGTCTGGCTGATCTGCAGTGCGTAACCGTCGGCGGTCCTGATTCGGTAGTTCGTGGCCAGATCACACGTCATGTCGCCGCCGACACCGGGAATGGTGCGAATCGGCTGAGCCGAAACCGTCCCGCCGAAAAGCGTTCCGGCGGTCAGCACGATCGCGATGGCAACGGCGATTCTGCGCAGCATGGATGTCCTTTCTGGCATTTCGATCAGCATCCGATCCTGCGTCGGGCGGCGTCCCGCAAAGACCCTTGCGGTTCGGTCTTCGCGCACGACACTGTGCCTTCCTCGATGTCGGCGAACGTCACGAACGACTCACGGCCGCCCGGGCTGGTGTTCACCCATACCCCGGTCGAGTTGCCGGTCCGGGCGCAGATGTGGCGCGACCATTCACCCATCACCCGGCGGGTTCCCTTGTACAGGCCGTATTGGCCGGGGGCGTTGAAGTTCCACGTCACCGCGGTCTGCGTGGTGTCCGTTGTGGACCTCGAGTTCTGCACGGCAAACCCGACCTTCAACGTCACGCTGGCGAACAGTTTCGGCCCGATGGTCGTGCTGAACTCGGTGTTGGCGTTGATCGACGTGGTGACGCTGTCGACCCTGGTCAGGGTCTCGGTACGGCTGCCTGTCGTACCTGGCGTGATGACGACGCCACGGAAGTGCGTGACGGTTGGCGAGGCCTGCGCCGAAATAACGTCGTACCACTCGGTGTCGACATTCGGATTGCAATTGCGGGTCGGCGGCGGATCAGCTTGTGCGGTAGCTGCCGGAATCGCGACGGCGGCGACCGCTGCCGCGGTCATGCCGAGCGCGAAACGTCTGAGATAGGACGGCAAAGATTCCTCCCGAATCGATGGCGTTGATTGCTTTCCCATCGTCGAGCGAAATCGTGGCGACGGACAATACGTACCGCTACGTAGACCGACTGCGCCCACAGACATCGGAGGCATCGCCCAGTTGGTCTAGTCCACGCCCTTGACTGCACCACGGCCGCTGCCTACCTTCAACGTGAACTCGGGTGCATTGTCGCCGCCCCGCACCTGCCAGCCGAGTCAAGGGACGGCCCATGCACAAAAGACTTGTGGCGGCACTGGCCGCACTGTCCACATCAGCCTCATTCGTCGTGACAGCGGTCGCGGCCACCGTCATCACCGCAGCCCCGGCACAGGCCGTGGAGAACGGGCTCGCGCGCACACCTCCGATGGGTTTCAACAACTGGAACACGACCCACTGCCGTGCGGAGTTCAACGAGAAGATGGTCATGGATACGGCCGACATCTCCGTGTCAAAGGGACTCAAGGATGCCGGCTACCAGTACGTGAACCTCGACGACTGCTGGGCAAAAACCCAACGCAATGCCCAAGGAAACCTCGAACCGGACCCGGTCCGGTTCCCGCGCGGCATCAAGTTCGTCGCCGACTACGTCCACTCGAAGGGCTTGAAGTTCGGCATCTACACCAGTGCGGGCACGAAAACCTGCAACACGGCGGGCTTTCCCGGCGGACTGAACAACGAACAGCGTGATGCCAACCTGTTCGCATCCTGGGGTGTCGACTATCTGAAGTACGACAACTGCAACAACCAAGGCGTGGACGCGAAACAGCGATACACCAAGATGCGGGACGCGCTCGCGGCAACCGGGCGGCCGATCGTCTACTCGATCTGCGAGTGGGGCCAGAACAAGCCGTGGGAATGGGCGCAGAACGTCGGAAACCTGTGGCGCACAACGGGTGACATCAACGATACGTACTCAAAGATGGTCGACATCTTCAAGAAGAACCTGCCGTTGGCCCAATACGCCAAGCCTGGTGCGTGGAACGACCCGGACATGCTGGAGGTCGGCAACGGCGGCATGACGCCGACCGAGTACCGCTCGCACTTCAGCCTATGGGCGATCATGGCCGCGCCCCTGCTGATCGGTTCCGACCTGCGCAAGGTCAACCAGGAGAACTTCGCCACCTTGCTCAACAAAGACGTCATCGACGTCGACCAGGACCGCCTTGGCATTCAAGGCGAGCAAATCTCGCTGACCGGAAACAACTACGTGATCTCAAAGCCACTGTCCAATGGGGACTACGCAGTCGCGTTGTTCAACAACAACTCCTCGACGCAGACCATCAGCACAACGGCAAACGCGATCGGCATTGGACAGTCCACTTCCTACAACCTCAAGGATCTGTGGTCGAAGACGACCCGGTCCACCACCGGCACGATCAGCGCATCAGTCCCGGCACACGGCACTGTCATGTACCGGGTAAGCAAAGGCGTGCGCGTGCCACCGGCCGCAGGCACCCACCAGGTTTCAGACCTCAGCTGGGACACCGCAAGCAACGGCTGGGGACCGGTGGAGAAAGACCGTAGCAACGGCGAAAAACCCGCGGGTGACGGAAAGACGTTGACCATCAACGGAACCACATATCCCAAGGGCCTTGGCGTGCACGCCGCCAGCGAGGTGTCGGTCTACCTCGGCCGAGCGTGTAGCACATTCTCGACAATTGTAGGCATCGACGACGAAGTCACCGGATCCAACGGAACCGTTGTCTTCCAAGTGTTCGCAGACGGCACGAAGATCGCCGACAGCAGCACGATGAACGGATCCACACCCGCCAAACAGCTATCCGGTTCCCTGACCAATGCCGAACAGCTAAGACTCGTCGTCACCAATGGCGGCGACACCATCAACTACGACCACGCCGACTGGGCCAACCCCACCATAACCTGCAGCTAGACCCTCGTGAGTGGTTAGACGCGTTAGAACACGTCTAACCACTCACGACACACCATGCTGCGCGCCACAAGCGTCGATCATTTCAGGGTCGTGGGTCGCCACGATCACCGTGCAGCCACTCGCGGCGAAGTCGGCGAACAGGTCGATGACCTTCTTGCGGTTGAGCGCATCCAGGGACGCCGTCGGTTCGTCCACGAACACGATCCGAGCCTGCTTGTACATCGCGCGTGCCAACGCGAGCCGCTGCTTCTCGCCGCCACTCAAATGACTGGCCGCCTCGTTCTGACGTCCTTCCAGACCAACCTGCGCGAGCACCTCGGACATCCGGGTCAGGTCGCCGGTGACGCGCCTGCCCAGAATGCTCGACTGCATCGTCACATTGAAGGCGACCGTTTCCTCGTCCATGATTCCGTAGTCCTGCAGCACGAAAGCCGCGTGATCACGCCAGAACCGCCGCCGGGCCGCGGGCTTGTAGTTCGTGACATCGGTCCCGTCGACCACAATGCGTCCTTTGGTGACAGGAAACAACAGTCCGAGGCAGTGCAGCAGGGTGGTTTTGCCGGATCCGCTCGGACCGACCAAGGCGGTCATTGTGCTGGGTGAGCAGCGCACGGATTCGTCGGCGAGCACGGGACGACCACCGATCGCCACCGAAACTCCTTGGGCTTCAACCAACATCAGCAACTCCGATCACATCCGGCGACGGCCGACTCCGACGAAACACCAACGCACGGTGATCAAATGGCTCAGCGGGACCACGACAAGACCGAACCCCGCGGCCACGAGAATGGCGCCCAGATCAGGCCTTTGCACCAACAGAACAGCCAAAGCAAGACCCACACCGACAAGGACTTCCCGAGCCACTCGGCTCTGCAAGATGCGTGCCCACGACAAACCAGCCACGCGCAAAGGGAAATCACGTTTCGCATTCAGCAGAGCCGTGATCAAGGCACTGACCCCGGCCGAAACAGCAAAGGCGATCGCCAACGCCACCAGCGCCAAATTCAACAACCACACCACATAAGCAGCGAACTGCGCACGCAGGATCCCATCTTCGGCGACGTACACGACACGCAGCGAAGGGGTATCTAAACCGTTGCGCGCCAACAATTGCTGCGTCGGTGCCAACCCGGTGAACATGACGTTGAGGGTGGAGACCATAGATGTCAGGTTCGAGTCATCAATAGCCGCATGGACACTCGGCATCACCGCGACGAGCACATCGTCCGAGAACTGCAAGTTGCCGCCCCCGCCACCGGCCACTGGCAGCTTGAACCCGTTGGCCGGTCGCAGATACTGAAACCCGCTGAGCAGCTCAGCACCCGTCTTTCCAGCTCGCGCGAACAAATCGAATTGCGGCGCCAGCGCGGGCACAACCGTGTTCTCGACCTCGCTGTACGGCACTGGAGTGAGGGTGGAGCCGCTCGCCATCAGATCGAGCCAACGCTGGTTCACCAAAGAAACCGGTGAGGTCAACGAATGCGAGTCTTTCTCGAACGTGTACGAAACCGCCACCGCGTTCACCGACTCGGCATCCTTGATCATCTGACCGATCCGCGGTTCGACGCTGACCATATCTATCGGGAAAACCAGTCCGACCTGGTCGGCGAGCCGTTTCCACTGCGCTGCCTCGGCAGCCGTTGCCGCCGAGTTCTGGTAAGCCGCCCACGCGGGCCCAGCCGCGCCCACCACCAGCAGAAACGTCAGCGCCTGAATCACGACCGCCGCCGAACGCAGGCTCCGCACCGCGGGCTGCCTGGTGGCGAGCATGGTCGCGCTCGGCCAAGCCGAAGCGGACATCGCGACCGCTGCCAGCAAGGACGCGGCGATAACCGCGACCTCAAGTCCGACCAGCGCCTTGAGGAACACCGGGACGTAAACCCAGTCGCGCACAAGCCCCACGTAACCAGAGGCCAGAATGGTGACAACGGTCGCCGAAATCAGCAGCGCGCCAAGGAATCCGCCAAGGTCCTGAACCTGGATCCGCAAGGAAGGGCTGCCGCCGAGCACTCGCAGCGCACGTCCCCGCGCCTTCATCGACAACCAGAACAACGCCATCGCCGCGATCAATGCGAACACAGCGAGCACGGCAGCGAGAAAACTTCCTTCCTGCACAACGAATTCCAGGCTTTCACCAACGGAAGCCGCACTCTGGCGAACCTTGACGCCGTCGCCGCCCAGTACAGCAAGGAATTCAGCGAGGTGCGTGTCATCGCCGGTGACGAGGTAGCTCCCATTGGGGTACGAGTTCACGAGCCGTGCAGGGCCGACGACCTTGCCGGTGGTGCCGCCACCAAACCACTGGAACTCGGCAGGCAAACCAGAGTCATTGACGCCGACGAAAATCTGCGCGTCACGGTCCTCGACCAGGTCAGGCGCGACTTTGACAAGACCGAGAGCCCAGCGTGCGTCAAGTTCGGCCAGCCGTGCGAATGCCGCCGTGTCGCCGAGCCGGGAGCCGCTGAAATCGAGGCCCACCCTGTTCTGCACGCCGATGGCCTGCGGGAATTCTCGATCGAGCAAATCGGTGACGATCGCCGCGATCACTGCGAGCAGCGCGAACAACGCGCCTGCGACAACTATGACGACACGCTTGTGCAACCGGCCCTCCCCGACCTTCGCTAGCGAAGCTGCGCCACGTTACTGCGATCACGATCAGGAACAGTCAATAACGGAAACAATGTGACATAACCGACTTCCTCACGATCTTGGGCGGCTCGGGGTATGTCGGGTACACCGCGGGCTCGGATAAGGCAGGCTGTAGGGCGTGACTGCGCACGACTATGACTTGATCGTGATCGGCTCGGGGCCTGGTGGCCAGAAGGCCGCGATCGCCGCCGCCAAGCTGGGCAAACGCGTCGCCGTCGTGGACAAGCACGACATGATCGGCGGCGTGTGCGTCAACACGGGGACGATCCCGTCGAAGACACTGCGCGAGGCGGTGCTCTACCTGACGGGTATGAACCAGCGAGAGCTTTACGGCGCGAGCTACCGCGTCAAGCAGGACATCACCATCGCCGACCTGCTGTCTCGCACGCAGCACGTGATCGGCCGTGAGGTCGAGGTCGTGCGTGCGCAGTTGCTGCGCAACCACGTCGAACTGATCGACGGATTCGCCAGATTCGTCGATCCGCACACGGTCGCGGTCGAGGGACGGGCACGGACGACGATCAGCGGCGACAAGATCGTCATCGCCACCGGGACCAAGCCCGCACGGCCGAACGCGGTCGACTTCGACGAGGCCAGGGTGCTCGACTCGGACGAGATCCTGCAGCTGGAGACCATTCCGGCGTCCATGGTCGTGGTCGGCGCCGGCGTGATCGGCATCGAATACGCGTCCATGTTCGCCGCGCTCGGCTCTCGTGTGACCGTCGTTGAGCAGCGGGAACGGATGCTGGAGTTCTGCGATCCGGAGATCGTCGAGTCGCTCAAGTTCCACCTGCGGGACTTGGCGGTGACTTTCCGGTTCGGCGAGAAGGTCGTCGACGTTGCCGTGAACGACACGGCCACGGTCACCACGCTGGCCAGCGGCAAGCGAATCCCGGCGGAAGCGGTGATGTACTCGGCCGGGCGCCAGGGCATGACCGACGAGCTCGATCTGGAGAAAGCCGGTCTCGAGGCGGACAAACGCGGCAGGCTTGAGGTCGGCCCGCACTTCCAGACCTCGGTCGACCACATCTACGCGGTCGGTGACGTGATCGGATTCCCCGCTCTGGCCGCGACTTCGATGGATCAGGGCAGGCTGGCGGCGTATCACGCGTTCGGTGAGCCCGCGCACGAACTTGGGGCGCTGCAACCTATCGGTATCTACACGATTCCGGAGATCTCCTATGTCGGCGCGACCGAGGCCGAGCTGACCACGTCAGCAGTGCCGTACGAGACCGGTACGGCACGGTACCGCGAACTCGCGCGTGGACAGATCGCCGGTGACTCATACGGAATGCTCAAGCTGCTTGTGTCCACATCGGACCATCGACTGCTCGGCGTGCACGTGTTCGGCACTGGCGCAACGGATCTGGTGCACATCGGGCAGGCCGTGATGGGCTGCGGCGGCACGGTCGACTATCTCGTCGACGCGATCTTCAACTACCCGACGCTGTCGGAGGCGTACAAGGTCGCCGCGCTCGACGCCACGAACAAGATCAGGGCACTGGACCGCTTCCGTACCTGATCTGCACTTTCGGGCGCGGATATCGGTCAGGCGCATGGTCGGGCGCCCCTTGGTGAGCGAGAACGGGCACACTTGAGGGGTGACTCGGTCATTCGGCGTAGCCAGTGCTGTGCTGGCGCTTGCACTGGTGTTGTCCGCGTGCACGATCAAGGTCGAGGGTGTCGCGCTCGGTAGCGGCCGTGTGCTCGCCCCCGACCAAACCGACGTCGGCACCGGGTTCATCAACAACTCCGACGGCGGCGCGATCGACAAACTCGCCGGGACCGTGGTCAAGGACGTCGAGAAGTTCTGGCTGCAGGCGTATCCCAAGACCTTCGGAAACAAGGGATGGCAGCCCCTTCGCGGCGGCTACTACTCGGTCGACACGAGCGACAAGACCGCCCCAGCGCCGCCGTGCACGGATCAGGCATCGGACGTCGAAGGAAACGCGTTCTACTGCCCGTCGGCCGACATCATCGCGTGGGACCGGGTCGCACTGTTGCCGGTGCTGAAGAACAGATTCGGCGAAGCGGCCGTGATGTTGGTGCTGGCGCACGAAATGGGCCACGCGGTCCAGCGCCGCGCGGGAATCACGCAGTCCGCCCAGCGCAACGACCCACAGCGCTACCCCACGATCCTGTTGGAATCACAGGCCGACTGCTACGCGGGCGCATTCGTGCGCTGGGTGTCCGACGGTAAAGCCGACCGCCTGCGGCTGGACCGCGACGCGCTGGACCCCGCCCTGGAAGCAATGGTCTTGTTCCGCGACCCCGTCGGCACGGAACAGACCGCCCAGGGCGCGCACGGCGACGCGTTCGACCGTGTTTCGGCATTCCAGGACGGTTTCGAGAAGGGCACCGAGCTCTGCGCGGACATCTCGGTCGAGAACCGCGCGTTCACGCAGCGCGGGTTCCTGAGCGAAGAAGACCAGGCCAGCGGCGGCAACCTGCCGTTCGACGACACGGTCCGGCTGCTGGAAACCGACATCAACCAGTTCATGCAGCGCGAGCTGACCACCTTGGGCAAGCAGTGGTCGAAGCCGACGATCGACCGCGTGAACAGCGCGCCGCGATGCACAAGGGGCGACCAGGGCCCGGTGGCGTACTGCCCGGATGACCGCACGATCGACATGCAGGTCAGAGGCAGACTCACGGAAATGCACACCGAGATCGGCGACTGGGCCACCGGAACCATCGTGAGCAGCCGCTTTGCCATGGTCATGCTCGCTGCCTTGGACAAGCCGCTCACCGGGGTCGAGGCGCAACGATCGGCTCTGTGCGTTTCGGGTGCGTACAGCAAGTCCCTGCTCAACCGGGTCGGCAACAACGTGTTCGCGCTGTCGCCGGGTGACCTGGATGAGGCCGTGCAGGTGCTGCTGGGCGTCGACTATCCGGCGCGCGATGTCGAGGGCAAGTCGCCAGGAACCGGCTTCGAACGTGTCGCCGCGTTCCGCGTGGGCGCTGTCGATGGCTTGAAGTCGTGCAACCTCACGTGACACCGATATGACCGATTGCGGCACGGCCCGTTGAAGCGGCCAGTAGGGTGCCCTCCGTGCGGTCATACCTCCCCATTGCACTCGCCCTAGTCGCTCTTGTGCTGGTCAGTTGCGCCAAAGCAACGCCAGGCGTGCCGAGAGCCGAAGGCGAGATCGATGCGGGCACGGTCGCCGGTCTTGCCGTGACCAACGACGACTCGGTGCCAAGCGGGCCTCGCCAAAACGCGCCGAAGGTGGACATCACCGCCGAGAACGCGGACAACGGCGACATGGACCAGCTGGCCCTTGGCGCCCTGGCTGACCTCTACGAATACTGGGGCACGCGGATGCCCGCCGATTTCGACGGCCAGAAGTTCACGCCATTGGCCCGTCTCGTCTCCTACGACTCCAAAGGCAAGGCGCTCAGGTTGTGCCAGACCTCGACGTCAGGCCTGATCAACGCCTTCTACTGCAGCCTTGACGACAGCATCGCGTGGGACCGCGGCGTGCTGTTGCCCGAGCTGAGCAAGCAGTTCGGGGCGATGTCCGTGGTGACTGTGCTCGCCCACGAGACCGGGCACGCGGTCCAGTTCAAACTCGGCGGCCGCAGCGGGATCACGCAGGCGACGAAGACGATCGTGAAGGAGCAGCAGGCCGACTGCTACGCGGGCAGCTTCTTCCGGTGGATCGCCGACGGCAACTCCAAGCGGTTCCAGATCTCCACCGGCGAAGGCATCAACAAGGTACTCGCGACCATGTTCTTCATCCGCGACCCGGCAGGCACGGACGCCAACAAGCAAGGCGCGCACGGACTGGCATGGGACCGCGTTTTCGCCTTCCAGATGGGCTTTTCCAACGGCCCGAAGCGGTGCGCGCGGATGGACCAGAAAGAGATCGACGAGCGAATCAGCGAGCAGAAGTTCGCCGAGGAAGACTACCGCCGCGGCAACCTGCCGGTGAACGAAGAATACGTCCGCAAGATCAAAATCAGCCTGGACGAAGCCTTCACCACAAGCGGAACCCAACTGCCACAGCTGAAAGGCAACGGTTCGAAGTGCCCAAGCGGAAAAGCAACCGATCCCGTCGCCTACTGCCCTGAGGACAACACGGTCGTATACGACCTCGCCAAGCTGACAAGCCTCGGCACGCCACCGAAACGAGGCCAGGAACCAGGCGCGGACGGATCAGGCATCGGCGACTTCGCGGCCTTCGCGGAAATCGCATCGCGATACACGATGTCGATCCAAAAATCGGTCGGCCTGAGCCTCGATGACGAGAAAGCAGCCCTGCGAACCGCATGCCTGACCGGAGCATGGGCACACGTAGCAGAAAAGCCAGGAGACGGCCAAAACAAGCTCCGATTGTCCCCCGGCGACCTAGACGAAGCAGTGGCAGAGATGTTGATGGGCAAAAGCCTGATCGCAGCCGACATCAACGGAAATCCCGTAAAGGCAGGCTTCGCCCGAGTAGAAGCCTTCCGACTCGGCTACGTAAACGCAAAAGAATGTACCGCCAGGTTCGCATAACATACCGGCGCGGTGGAGAGGTTGGGCGACTTACCCACCTTGGTCGAGGGTTGGGCGGCACACCCACCTTGATCGAGGGTTGGGCGGCACACCCACCTTGATCGAGGGTTGGGCGGCATACCCACCTTGGTCGAGAGGTCGGGCGGCATACCCACCTTGGTCGAGAGGTCGGGCGGCATACCCACCTTGGTCGAGGGTTGGGTGGTTTGCCCACCTTGGTTGAGGGGTTGGGCGGCTTAGCTCACGTTGATCGAGGGGATAAAGGGTTGGGCCTGGAATGTGCGGCGTGCACCCGGTAGCACAATGACGTATCGCCGTGAGCGAAGCGAACAGGCGGGGAGTCAGCGACGGGTGCCCGCGCGTGTCTGCCGCTCCGGCATGGCGTGTTGAACGCGAGCGGCGCACGGCGGCGAGCAACCAGGCTGGTGGCGAGTCGAGCAGTTTGACTCGCCGTGCCGGTGGGGCGGACACGCGGAAGATCACCCCAACCAACCCGGCTGGACCTCGAAGCCAGCCGAAGGGGCCGGGCCTGTCGGTATCGCCGGGCCGTAAAAGTCAGGGCTTCCACTGCACGGTGTCTCGCATGCACCGCCCTGGCGCGTGTCCACCGTTCCGTCACGGTGTGTCAAACTGCTCGACTCGCTTCCAGCGCGGCCGGATCGCCGTTGTGCGCCGCTCGCGTGTTCAACACACCATGACGGAGCCGGTGGACACGCGAGGTCGCGCGTGCACACGCGTACACATGTGAAAACGCGCGTGTCCCGCTGTTCATTCTCCGGTCGTGCCGTCGATTTGCTCACGCAGGATGTCCGCGTGGCCGCAGTGGCGCGCGTATTCCTCTATCATGTGCGTCATCACCCATCGCGTGTTCATCGTCCCGTGCCGCTCGTGCTCGAAGGTGTGGTCGAGGGAAACCCCATCCAACACGTCCCTGGCCTCTTCCATCGATTTGATCAACAGGCCGTAGTCGTACTCAGCCGTGTCCGCGGTGGCCTCGGTGAACTCGATGTCCTCGGTGTGGAAGAAGTGGAATCGGACCGGCTGGCCGCCCACCTGATGCACGAACCAAGCGTGCTCGACGTCGACCATGTGGCGCACCAAACCCAGTAGCGACAACGTCGACGGCGGAACCGCGCGAAGCGCCAACTGCTCCCCGGTCAGGCCGGAGCACTTCCACAGGAAGGTCGCACGGTGGAACTCCAGGAATCCCAGGAGGTTCGCGCGTTCGTCGGCTACCAACGAGGGCCGCGGCCGGGTTACTTCGGGAGCTCTCCAAGACATGCCGGGCAGTCAATCATTCAGTCGGCGAAGTCGCCGACCGATTTCCGCACGCGGGCAAGGAGATCCGACAGTTGCTTGGTCTGCCTTGCGGTCAGGCCACGCAGGCCGAAGTCGATTTCGGTTACCGCTTTCGTGGCAGCTTCGCGTCGTTCCCGGCCAGCTTCCGTGATCTCCGTCAGCGTCGTGCGGCGGTCAGTTGGATGCGGGGTTCGCTTCACCAGGCCGTCGGCTTCGAGGCGGTCCACGATGTTCGTCACGCTCGTTGGGTGCAGTTGCAGCCGCTCGCCCATCACCCGCATCGGCAGGCTGCCGCGCTTGGAGAACGACAGCAGCACCAGGGCTTCGTAGCGGGCGAAAGTCAGGCCGTGCGGACGTAGCGCGCCGTCCACAGCCGACTGGATGATCTGCTGGACCCGCATGACGCTGGTGACTGCCGCCATCGCCTCGGACGGGCCGATGCGCTCCTCCCAGATCTCAGCCGCACGGGCGATCGGGTCGAACGGCAGCGGGCGTGACGTCATGGCGCAAAAAGCTACCAGGCGGTATCCATACGGACAGCAACGTGGAAAGGAGTGCCACATGCTTGTGGCGTTCAGCGTCTCGCCGCTCGGCGGTGAGTCCGACAGCGTGGCCAAGGCGGTCGCTCAGGCCGTCAAGGTCGTCCGTGACTCCGGCCTGCCCAACCGGACGAGCGCGATGTTCACCGAGATCGAGGGCGAGTGGGACGAGGTGATGGCCGTGGTCAAGCAGGCCGTCGAGGTCCTGCAGGCCGACGCCCCGCGCGTCAGCCTCGTCCTGAAAGCCGACATCCGGCCCGGCTACACCGGCCAGATCACGGCCAAGGTCGAACGTCTGGAGCAGCACATTGCCGACGACTAGCCGCCGGATGTGGCCGCTGTTCGAGACGTACCACGATGTCACGTACTTCACGCCCGAATCCCGCGCCGAGACCGACGCGCTTGGCTGCAAAGGCGGCTGGATGGGGTACTTCGGCATGCGGGCGGCGCCGCTCGGCGCGGTCGCGCCCGAGATAGTGATCTCGTCGTTCTACAACTTCCGCCCGTCGATGGTTCGCCGTGCGATCCCGGACGCGTGGCAGGTCGCCTCGCCCGAGCAGTTCCTGGAGATCCGGCTGAAAGGCGCCGAGGGCGCGTTGCGGCGGATGCTCGGCGACGTCGATGTGACAGAGGCTGCCGAACTTGCCCAGGAAGCGGCGGACAACACGCCCACCGCGGGCCGCCCGTTGGCCGCGGCGAACGCGATCCTCCCGGTGCCGGACAAGCCGCTGCTCAAGCTGTGGCAAGCGGCCACCACCCTGCGTGAATCCCGAGGTGACGGGCATGTCGCCGTCCTTGTGGCGGCCGCGCTGGACCCGGTGGAGACGCTGGTGCTGTTCAGCGTGGACCAGGGCCTCGACCCCGCGTACATGAGGGCGGCTCGTGGCTGGTCAGAGCAGGAATGGGAGCAGGCAGGGCAGCGCCTTGCCGACCGCGGCCTCCTTGAAGACGGCGTAATCACGCAGGCCGGGCTCGATCTGCGGACGGACATCGAACGCCGGACGGACGAGGCCGCCGAGGCTCCGTGGCAAGCGCTTGGTCAAGCGAAGACGGACCGGCTGGCCGAGCTGCTGACGCCGATGGCTCGCGCACTTGGCGAGCAAAACGGGGCGATGCGCCAGAACCCCATGTCGCTCGACATCGCCAAGGAACTGGAGCGGTTGTGAGGCGGCCCGCCCTGACCTGGGCAGCGGAACGTGCCAGGATAGATATGTGACAAGGCCAAATCCACGTCAGACGGCCGCCATGTCCGCGGCTCTGTCCGGCGCCGTTGATCTGTCGGCGCTCAAGGCGCGGGCGGATGCCGCACGTCAGGCGCCCAGCAAGCCTGCGGCGGCAGCGCCAGCGGGCGGTAGCGACGCGCCCGCGGCGGGCGGCCCGTTCGTCTTCGACGTCACCGAGGCGACATTCCAGGCGGACGTGGTCGAGCGTTCGCTACAGGTCCCGGTGGTCGTCGACCTGTGGGCCGAATGGTGTGGCCCGTGCAAGCAGCTGTCCCCCGTGCTCGAGCGGCTGGCCAACGCGAGCGGCGGCGCCTGGGTGCTGGCGAAGGTGGACGTCGACGCCAACCCCCGCATCGCGCAGCTGTTCGGTGTGCAGTCGATCCCGACGATCGTGGCGATCGCGGGCGGCCAGCCGGTCGACGCGTTCTCCGGCGCGCAGCCCGAGCCGCAGATCCGCCAGTGGATCGGCGCGCTGCTGGACGCGTTGCGTGACCGCCTGCCGGGCATCGCGGCCGCCGAGGCCGCCGCCACGCAGGGCGATGCCGTCGAAGAGGTGTACGAGGAGCCGACCGACCCTCGGATCATCGCTGCCGAGGACGCGCTCGAAGCGGGCGACTATGCCGCAGCCGAACGGGCGTACCAGCAGATCCTTGACGTCGAACCGGCCAACGAGGAGGTCAAGGCGGCCCTCGCGCAGGTGAAGTTCACCGCTCGCGCGGAGTCGGCTGACCCGTCGGCGATCGGCAAGGCGGACGCCGACCCGTCGGACGTCGAGGCCCAGCTGGCCGCGGCCGATGTGCAGGTGGCGTTGCAGCAGGTCGAAGAGGCGTTCGCGCGCCTGATCAACACCGTGCGCGGCACGTCGGGCGACGAGCGTGACAAGGTGCGCTCGCACCTGGTCGAGCTGTTCGGGCTGTTTCCCAGCGACGACCCCAGGGTGGCCAAGGCGCGCCGCGACCTGGCCAGCGCGCTGTTCTAGATGGACGGACTGCCGCTGCGGGTTTCGCCCGCGGCGGCAGCTTTTACAGCACCGCGCGGACCACGAAGTGCTTGCCCTCCGGGCCCGCGCTGAGTTTTCCGTCCACAAGGGCCACTCGTTCCCGCATGCCGATCAGGCCGTAGCCGGTGCCGCGCATGTTCGTGCCGGAACGTTCGTTGCGGACCTCGATGACGAGTTGGTCCGGTTGGTACTCCATGCTCAGCTGGACCCATCCGGTCCCGTACTTCCGAGCGTTGGCAAGCGATTCCTCGACGACGCGGTAGACCGTCACGTCGACCGTCGCGGGTAACGGTCTTCGCTCGCCGATCACCGTGACCTCGACCCGGTCGTCGAGCAGCCTGTCCAGATCGCTGACCGGATCACGCAGCTGGGACACGAGTTCGTGCACTTCCTGCGCCATTCGCAGCCGCTCGTCCTGGCGGATGCGTTCCGCGCGGGCCGATGCGAGTTCACGCCTGCCGCGCACGAATGCGCCGACGGCCGTGCCGACAAGCAGAGCCGCTGGGATCATCGGACCAATCCCGGTCCACCGCGAATCCACCACAAATGGCGCGGCGACGGCAAATCCGGCGATCGCAACCACAACAGCGACAACGGCAGTCCGCCGACCGACAGAAATGCCAAGCAGAAATGCCGCGCACAGCACACCAAGCCAAGCCCACGTAGCCAGGCCGAACTTCAGTGCCACTACCGCACAAGCGGTCACGGCGAAGAGAACCGCAACGGTCACTCCACAAAAGTACGGCCAATAACCCCCGATGGCATACGACAATCGCGGTTTCGCACTTCTATCGTGTCGTCGGAAAATGCCACATTCGGGGGCAAACCAAGACAAGGTCGGCGAACTCGGCGCGAAGATGAGAGGGTGGCGGCGTGGAATTCGTCTATCGAGTACTCGCCTCGGCCGTCGCCGTATGGGCCGCGACCATCCTGCCGGGGATCAACCTGCTCACCGCGTCGACGGCTGCCAAGATCGGCACGCTGATCGGCATCGCGGTGCTCTTCGGCCTTGTGAACCTGATTCTCAAGCCGATAGCCAAGATCGCCGGCTGCGTTGTCTACATTCTGACATTCGGACTGATCGGGCTGGTTGTCAACGGCCTGCTGTTCTGGTTCACCGGCTGGCTGGCCGGCGAGCTCGACCTGCCGTTCGAGGTCACCGGGTTCTGGGCCGGTTTCCTCGGCGCGATCATCGTGGCACTGGTCAGCTTCGTGCTGACGCTTCCGCTGCACCTCAAGAAGCTGACCGGCCGGGGCCGGTGACTCGGCACGCCTGCTCGCGCTTGGCGCGCGAGCAGGCGTCATACCGTTGTCGCGCTTGGAAAAGCCCTGACCAACGCTTCACTCGATCGAGTATCCGCGTCACTTGTTCGGCCCTAGCCGTCCTGTCATGGCAATGGTTGTCTCACATACCTTCGCCAGTTCGGCAGGAGGAAGTGCCACATGCGCGACGACGTCGCGATTCTGCTCCTCGGTCCCATCCGGCTGACCACACAGGCAGGTCCGGTCACCGTGAACGGCGGCGACCAGCGGACATTGCTAGCGCGTCTGGCCACCACACCGGGCGAGCAAGTGCCAGTACACGAACTGATCGAGGCGTTGTGGGGCGAGGCCTTTCCCATCACCGCGGTGAAGACGCTGCACAGCCACATCGCGCGGCTCCGGCGTGAACTGCGGACGGCCGGGCTCGACGGCCTGATCAACACCGACGGCGCAGGCTACTGCCTCACGGTCGCGCCCGCGTCCGTCGATTCCGTACGTTTCGAAACACTGGCACGAATGGGCCGCCGACACCTCAACGCAGGCGATTTTCCGCAGGTAGCAAGGACTCTGGCCGAGGCAGTCAAGTTATGGCGCGGTAAACCGCTGATCGGCTGCGTGCAAACTCCATGGGCCCAAGCCGAATCCGCGCGCCTGACCGAAGTTCTGCTTGCCATCAGGGAAAACGTGCTGGCGGTACGAGCGCAAGTCGAGGTGACCGCACTGCTCAGCGAGCTCGACGCCGCCATTCACGACAGCGACCCGGCGATCGACCTTGCGGGCGAACCGCCCGTTACCGCACCCGAGACGATCAGCCTGATCAGCCGCGACACGGACGTCCAAGAGGTCACATGGCTGCTGGCCAACGGCAGGATGACCACGTTGACCGGGGTCGGCGGAGTCGGAAAATCCACGCTCGCGGCACAAGTGGCGCATTGCAACCAATCCTCGTACCCGGACGGCGTGTGGTTCGCGGAATTGGCCGCATTGCACGACTTCGGCCTCGTGGCGCATACAGTCGCGGCCGCGTTGGAGCTGCACGACCAATCGGGCCGGAGCATGACGACCGTGCTCACGTCGCATTTCCAAGCCAAAGTCGCATTGCTGGTGCTTGACAACTGCGAACAGGTCGCGCCGGCGTGTGCGTTCTTCGTGGACACATTGCTGCACGCCGCACCAGACTTGCGGATCCTGGTCACGAGCCGAGTGCCGTTGCAGATCGAGACCGAACAGATTTACGACGTGAAACCCTTACCCGTGCCGGAACCCGACGAAAACGACTCTCCGGCCGTAACCCTGTTCCTGCAACGAGCACCGCACGACTTCTCGCTGACCTCCGACAACCGCAAAGCAGTCATTTCGTTATGTTGCAGGCTTGAGGGCGTCCCGCTTGCGCTCGAACTGGCTGCCGCGCAATTGCGTGAGCTCCCGTTGCCGGATCTGGTCGCGCGGCTGGACGGCATGATCCGGGCCAAACCGGCCGTACGGGCCATTGTGGACTTCAGCTACGAACTCTGCTCACCGGCCGAGCGGCTGTTGTGGCGCCGGATGTCGGTGTTCGAGGACACGTTCGACCTGGTGGCTGTGGAGAACGTGTGTGCAGGATACAACGACATCCCACTGGATACGGTGTTGGACGTGCTCGACGGCCTGGTGGACAAGGCCATTCTGGTCCGGGCGGAAGCCTACGGCCCGATCCGTTTCCGATTACCCGAGACGTTGCGTCAATACGGCAGGGAACAGCTGTGGCAAGCCGGTGAGCAGCCCTTGGTTCGAAGACGTCATCGCAACTGGTATCTGACCGTTGCCGAGCAACGGGAGCAGCAGTGGTTCAGCCCAGCACAAACCGAAGTGGCGGCACGAACCCGGCTTGATCACGCGAACCTCCGTGCGGCGCTGCAATTCTGCCTGACCGAACCCGGCGAATCACCCGCTGGTCTGCGTTTGGCGGCGGCGTTGTGGTTCCACTGGGTCGGCAACGGAATGCTGGCCGAAGCCCAGCATTGGCTGGACTGGGGACTGTCCGCAACCCGGCAAGCCACCACCGACCGATGGAAAGCATTATGGGTCAACGGATACATCACGGCACTGCAAGGTAAAACGGAAGCCGCCCGGCAACTGCTGGCTCAAGTTGACGCCGAGGCAGACGAAACATCACTGGCCCACGCGACTTATGCCCTTGGGGTGACCGCACTGTTCGAGGGCAAGCATGAAGAAGCCGCGGTATTGTTGGACGAGGCCATCGGGCCCGCCCTAGGGTCCAATTTGGTCATGGCCATGATCGCCCGCACACTCGTGTTCGACTCGCGCGCGGAGACGCGGTGCCGGGAAGCACGGGATATCTGCGAGAGCAATGGCGAAAAGTGGTCACTGGCGTATGTGTTGCTCGCCCAGGGCGTAGTCGCGGCCCGCAAGGGCTCACCAGCGGCAGCGGCAGCACTTGCCCGGGAGTCCTTGCGGGTCAAGGAATCCCGTCACGACCTGCTGGGCATCGCTGCCGCTGTCGGCCTACTGGCGTTGACCACCGGGGACAATACCCGCGTGGCAACGCTGTTCGGGATCGTCAGCCGGATACAACCGCATGTTGGGCTCAGACTCCCGAGCATCGACGAGGCCCACCACCGACGTGCCGAACAGGTCAGGCAGGCCTTGGGCGACACCGAATTCGACGCCGCCTACGAAAGAGGGGCGAGCATGAGTTTGGCGGCGGCAGTGGAGTTCGCGGTGAGTTAGGAATCCCAGCGGAACACCCTTGTCGCGATGAACCCGATCACCAACGTGAACCCGATCAGGATGGCGCTGGGCACCAGCAACGCCTCGAACCCCTTGCCACGCACCAGGAAGTCCTGCATCCCGGTATTCATGTGCCGCAGCGGGAGGATGTTCGACACGGTCTGCAGCCACCCGGGTGCTCGCTCGATCGGGAAGAACGTGCCGGACAGGAACGCCATCGGCAGCACCACGATCTGCGACGCGCCGTTCGCGGCTTCCTCCGACTTGGCGAACGCGCCGATCAGCATGCCCATCGCGAAGAACGCGAGTGTCCCGAACAGGAAAATCGGGATCGACAACCACCACGTGCCCGCGAGTTTGAGGCCGAAGACCGGCAGGCTGGCGATGCCGACGAACACGACGGCCTGCGTGATCGCGATACCGAACGTCACGCCGATCCGGGACATCAGCACAACCGTCGGCGACACCGGCGCGAGCCACAGGCGCCGCAGCACCTGCTTCTTGCGCCACTGCACGAACGTCATCGCCGCACCGATGACACCGGCCGACGCCACCGCCCAACTCAGGATTCCCGGGGTCAGGTACTGGATCGGGCTGAGCGACGCGTCCTCGACCTGACTCGGCTGGAAGGTGAACCGGGGTGGCTGACCGGTGGCCGCGATGTTTGCCTTGTCGACCACACTGGACACAAGTCCGTTGACGATCCCGGACTGGTTCTGGTCACTCGCGGCGAACCGCAACTGGACGTCTGTACCGTTCTCGATCACCACGCCAGGCAGCTCACCGGCCCGCACCTGCTCGACGGCCGCGGCCTCGGTGTCGAACCGTTGCAGCTCGACGACCTGAACCTGCTGCAAGGACTGGACGACCGGGCCGTCACCGACCACCCCGAGCTTGACCTTGTCGGTACCCGAGTCCCGGAACAACAGCCCGAAGATGACCAGGAACATCAGGGGGAACAACAGGATGAAGAACACCGCAGCCTTGTCCCTGATGAAACTCTTGGCACCGGCGATGGACAGGCTCTTGAAAGCGTTCATGCCCGATACTCCCGTCCGGTCAGGTCCAGGAACACGTCTTCGAGGGTCGCAGTACGAACCTGAAGCCCATCAAGGGTTCCGCGCTCGGCCAACGCGCTGAGCACCGGCGCGGGCGTGCGAGTGGCAATCGTCAACGTGTCGCCGTCGTCGTGCACCTCGTCGACACCGGTGAACCCGCGAACCTCGTCCACAGGCAGCACACCGTGTTCCAGCCGGATATGTGTGGGCGCGTCCAGCCCGCGGACCAGCGCGGCAGGCGTGTCCATCGCGAGGATCTTGCCGTGATCCATGATCGCCACCCGGTCGCACAGCACTTCGGCCTCATCGAGGTAGTGCGTTGTGTAGACGATTGTCTTGCCCCGCGATCGAATTTCACGCAGCACGTCCCAGAGATTGCGTCGCGCCTGCGGATCAAGCGCGGCCGTCGGCTCGTCGAGGAAAACGATGTCCGGATCGTGCACCAGCGCGCACGCGATCGACAACCGCTGCCGCTGCCCGCCGGAAAGCTTGTCCTCCCGTGTGTTCGCCTTCTCGGTAAGGCCAACGACTTCGAGCATGTCGTCGATGTTCTTGGTGCCGCAACCGTAGAGCGACGCGAAGGTCTCGAGCTGCTCCCGTGCGGTCAGCTTCTCGAAGAACGCCGACGCCTGCAGTTGCACGCCGATCCGTGGCAACAACCGCACTTTGCGTGGCCACGGGTTCTCACCGAGTAGCGTCACGCTGCCATCGTCTGGTTCGCGCAACCCTTCGACGATCTCCAGCGTCGTCGTCTTGCCAGCGCCGTTCGGGCCAAGGATGCCGAAGAATTCGCCTTCGGCCACGGTGAACGACACGCCGTCGACGGCCGCGAGGTCACCGTAACGCTTGCGTATGCCAGAGACGACGATCGCGTCTCCCCCGTTCCCGGTCATGCCTGCAAGGTAGCCCGCCTCGCGCGCGATATCTCGCGAGGCGGCACTGTCAGGACAAATATCAGTCTTTTGGTTACACCATTCGGACTATCCAGCGGCAACCGTGAACACGTGCAACGTCCCACCGGACACCGAAGACGGCAGCGTCACGCCCTTGACCTGTTTGGACGGATCAAGCGCGACGGGCTCAGTGGCGAACACATAGGTGTTCAGCCCCTGCGAAGATCCATTGACAGAGTTGCGATACGAAGACGTGACGGCCTTCCGGTTGCCGAACGACGGCTGCTGCCCGCCACCACCGAGGGTCCAGTCGGAGAACCCGACCTGGGCCTGTTGCGTGGATCCGTCGGTGTAGGTGATCGTCAACGTGCCGGAGGCAGTCCCATTGGCCGCACTGCCGAGGAACGCGAGCTTGGTCGCGCCAGCCGCCGCTGGGACGTTCACTGTTTGTCCACCCGCGATCACGTTATCCGGCTCACCGACCGCGGTAACCGGCCAGGTATGCGTCAGACCGTCCACTGTGACCGTTCCGCCCGGTTTCAAACCAGCGTTGAACAACGCATTGGCCGAGTAACTGAACCCGACGTTGTCGAAGTTCGCGCTCGCCATCGCGTTGTCCGGCGATATCCCAACATTGTTGTAGACCGATCGCAGGCTGCCCGGCTGGGCGACCAGGATCTGCAGGGGCGCGCTCTGCAGGACGCCCTGCGGCCCAGTGAACTGAACAACCACTTGGTAAGTGGCCTCCGGCGTGCCGGGTTCGACCCGGACCGCGACCGATCGGCCCGCCCTGACGCCTGGCGGCACGATCACCTCGCTGCCACCAGGAATGACCGAGATCCCAGACGGCCCAGGAGCAGTCCACGTCACCCGGGCGCCATCGCCGGAGAAATCCTGCGCACCGATCTCAACGAATCCGGTTGTCCCGGCCGGAATCAAGATCTTCGCCGGTGAGACATACCCTCGTTGCCCAACCTCGCCGTCCCGGAACGACGGCGGCGCGTCACCAGGTCCTGTTCCCCAAGCAGTCGGCGTCTCGGACATGGTGAAGTCAACCGTGCCACCACGCTCCACAAAGGACTCAGGAAGCCACGTCCTCGTGGAGGGCCGACCATTGAAAAGGACTTCCGAGATATATGGTTCCTTCGACCCCTTGCCACGAATAGTAAGCTTGACTCCGGTAGCCCTGGTAACCACGATCTCGTCGAACAAAAGTCCATTGAGGACGAGCTCGGCCCGGCCAGGAATCATCGGATACATCCCCATCGCCGCCCAGACATACCAGGACGACAACTGCCCAAGGTCATCGTTGCCGACAAGCCCGTTCTCCTTGGGACTGTACAAGTCTGCGAGTACCTTGCGGGTGATCTGCTGTGTCTTCCGCGGCGCGCCAGCGTAGTTGTACAGCCAGGGGACGTGCGAGTTGGGTTCGTTGCCCATGAAGGCAAACGGCCTGTTCGGCCCGGCGTTGAGCTCCTTGAAGAACGTATCAAGCCGATCGACAACGGTCGCGTTCCCGCCGAACGCGTTGAACAGACCACGCGGGTTGTACGGAACCATCCACGCGTATTGGGCGCCATTACCTTCAACCCAACCATCCCCACTGGCCGGATTGAACGGCTGCACGAACGAGCCATCCTTGGTGCGCGGGTTGAGATATCCGTTGCCAGGGTTGTAGAGGTTCTGCCAGTTCTGGGCGCGTTTCATGAACGTGCTCCAAGTGGCGCCGTCGCCGAGCCTGCGTGCGAGTTCAGCGATGGCAAAGTCGGCACTGGTGTATTCCAAAGTGGTCGCGGCCGGACCCCACACATCGGGCGCACCCATCGGGATGTAACCCAGCTTCTGGTAATCCTCAAGCCCTGGGCGTTCGACGTATCCCTGAGTCGGCTGCGTCGCGCCTCTCAGCATGAGCAGAAGCGCCTTGGCGGCATCGAAGTCCCTGGCCCCGAAGGCATACGCGGTGGAAACGATGATGTGGTACGGATCCCCGTTCATCACACCGGTATATCCATTCGCGACAGTCCAACGATCCCAAGCCCCACCTTGTTCGGCGTACAACATCATCGACCGCGCGATATCCGAGGCCTCCTGAGGCGCCAACAAGGCAAGCAACTGTGACTGGGAACGATAGACATCCCAACCAGAGAAGTTCGTGTACACAGGTCTGTCCGTGGTGTGGACGCGCCCGTCGAACCCGGCGTACTTGCCATCAGTGTCAGAGAAGACGTTCGGCTGGATAAGGGAATGGTAGAGCGCGGTGTAGAAAGTGGTCCGCTCGTCGATCGAGCCACCCTTGACCTGAATCTGGTTGAGCCTGGCGTTCCAAGCGGCCCGTGCGCCATCCCTGACCTGCTCAAAGCTGCCGTTCTCGGTCGCCAGATTCCCCTTGGCCCCATCAGTGGACACAAAGGACAGTCCAACCCGGACATTGACGGTGTCGTTCTCGAACGTATCGAACGTGACAAATCCGCCAGAACCCGGACCAGAGACAGTGGTGTCCAGGGTTACGGGCTTGCGAGTTTTTGGTTCCGCGGTCTTCTGAGTCGCTTCCAGGTCCACCTTGGGCGATGCGCCACCGCGCTCAACCCGTTGCCCGTGCGTCACTTTGCCGTTCTTCCAAGTGCCAACCGCCTCGAACGGCCGGTCGAACTCAGCGTGGAAGTAAACGCGGTAGCGATGGTCCGCTCCGCAGAACCTACCGCTCGTCGCCCAACCACTGATGGAGTCAGTCCCGATAATCGTCTCGGCGTCATCCGTGCCCGCGACTGAGCCTGAAGTGTTGACCAGCACTGTCGCCGTCGCCCCGACCGGAAACTGCATCCGCCCGGCGCCCGTCCGTTGCGTGGCCGTGAGTTCGACCTTCGCCCCAGAATCCAAGCCAACTTTGTAATGCCCAGCGGCTGCGGTTTCGTTGGCCCGGTTGAACTTGGAGATGTACCGGTTGGGGTCTGTCGCCGGGGACGTGGTCACCTGGCCGACGAACGGCATGAACGGAATGTCCTGGTAGGTGCTGCATCCAGCGCCCGACAGGTGGGTCAGGCTGAACCCTTTGATGCGATTGTCGTCGTAGAAATAGCCGCCGTGCTGATGTGTGACGGTATCCGGACTCCACTGAACCATCCCAAAGGGCACAACCGCACCCGGAAAGGTATTGCCCGCTCCGCCGCCAGTGCCGTGATCAGGTCCCCCAGGTTTGGTCCCGATGTACGGATTGACGAGTTGAGCCAGGTCCTCGACAGCAGCCTGCGACTGGCCTATGGCTGTTGAAGCCTGGCCAATGGCCACGGGAGCTGAAACCGCACTCCATGCGACCGCCATAGTCACCGCCGCCGCCAACCACCTACTGCCTGGCATTTGCCACCAGGGTGACATTCGCCCGATCGCTGTCCGCGGCATGTGCCTGACCGCTCTGCGTGCCATGTGCCCGATCGCCTCTCGGATTGACTGACAACCTTGTCGCTATCAACCGTTCGTGTCGGCCACACTGCGCAGAGTTGCCGTCCGCGTCAACCCTTCACCAGATGTCCATCCACCCAGTTACCCCATCCGCACTAGCCATCACCCACCGCCGCCGTGTCCACCGTTCCAGCACACCGTGTCCACCGTTCCAGCACACCGTGTCCACCGTTCCAGCACACCGTGTCCACCGTTCCAGCACACCGTGTCCACCGTTCCAGCACACCGTGTCCACCGTTCCAGCACACCGTGTCCACCGTTCCTTGCGGACTTTTGTTTTAGGGCATCTTGCATTGCACCGCCCTGGCGCGTGTCCACCGTTCCGTCACGGTGAGTCAAACTGCTCGACTCGCTTCCAGCGCGGCTGGTACCCGCCGTGCGCCGCTCGCGGGTTCAACTCACCATGACGGAGCCGGTGGACACGCGAGAACGTGCGTACACACGCGAGAACGCGCGCTGATCCGTTCGGTGCCGTTGACATCGATCTAGCTCGGCGTGATACTCGGCGCCACCATGACAACGTTGTCGGAACCAGGGACACGCAAGGTCCGCCGGGCGACTATGAGTGATGTCGCTCGGCTTGCCGGTGTGAGCATCAAGACCGTCTCCAGGGTGGTCAATGACGAGCCCGGTGTCCATCCGGACACCGCTGAGCGCGTGCTGGCCGCGATCGAACAGCTGGGGTTTCGGCGCAACCTCGGCGCCCGCAACCTTCGCCGGGGCATGTCCACCGGCACCATCGGCCTCGTTCTCGAGGACGTCGGCAACCCCTTCTATTCCGTGCTGACCAGGGCGGTCGAGGAGGTTGCGCGCGCGTTTGGCCGTCAGGTGCTCACGGGTTCTTCCGCCGAGGATCCTGCCAGGGAACGTGAGCTGGCGTTGGAGTTCTGCTCGCGCCGGGTCGACGGTCTGATCGTGGTGCCCGCGGGCATGCAGCATGGATACCTTGTGCCCGAGATGCGGGCTGGCACGCCGGTTGTTTTCGTTGACCGGCCCGCGGGCGATGTCGTGGCCGACACCGTATTGGTCGACAACCTTGGCGGCACCGCGTCGATGGTGGCGCATCTCGCTCAGTACGGGCACACGCGCATCGCTTTCCTTGGTGACGCGCCCGATATTTTCACCGCCAGTGAGCGGTTACGGGGTTTTCGCGAAGGGTGCGCGAAAGCAGGCATCCGTTACGACGAATCCCTCGTCGTCATGGGTCCGCATACCGATGCCGGGGTGGCTAGCTCTGTCCGCCGCTTGCTGTCTGGCACCGCACCGGCTACCGCGCTGATCACCGGGAACAACCGGATCACCATCACGGTGTTACGTGCTCTCAACGCGTTGGACGCGCGGCCTGCCGTGGCCGGTTTCGACGATTTCGAGCTGGCCGATCTGCTCGACCCGCCGGTGACCGTGCTCGCGCACGACATCGCCGCGATGGGCCGTGCTGCCGCCGAATTGTTGTTCGCCCGGATGGAGGGCGACACGTCACCGCCGCGCAGGATCGTGCTGCCGGCCAACATCATCCCTCGGGGATCGGGAGAGGTACGCCCTTGAACAGCCCAGACGTCACGACCGGGAAATCCCCGGTGTGGCTGCCCGCCAACCAGCCTGCTCAGTTCTACGCCGGTGGCGGCTCGATCGAGGCACTCAGAGGTGCGGGCAACGCGCGGACGGACCACGGGCCGGAAGACTGGGTCGGCTCCACGACCACGCGCTACGGCATGGCGACGGACGGTCTGACCAAACTGGCGAACGGTCAATGGCTGCGGGACGCGGTCCGTGAACACCCGGAGAACTGGCTCGGCAAGGCACATGCGCAACGGTTCGGCGGCGATCCCGCTGTGCTGGTGAAGCTGCTCGATGCCGGACAGCGGCTTCCCGTGCACTGCCATCCGTCGGATGCCTTCGCGCAGAAGCACATGGGGTCACACTTCGGCAAAACCGAGGCGTGGATCATCGTCGGCGCACCGGACGACGGCGGTGCGGTCCACATCGGATTCAAGGAAGACCTTTCCAGCTCCACAGTGGCCGATTGGGTGTCCGAACAGGACACCGCAGCGATGCTCGATGCTTTGAACCCGGTGACTGTCCGCCCTGGCGACACGGTCTTCGTCCCAGCCGGACTGCCGCACGCGATCGGCGCTGGCGTGTTCATTGTCGAGCTTCAGCAGCCGACAGACCTCTCGGTTACGTTGGAGTGGAAGGATTTTCTCGACTCCGAGGCAGGTGGGCACCTCGGTTTCGGATACGACGTCGTGCTCGACTGCCTCGACCGGTCCGCATGGGGCACCGACCGTCTCAAGCAGATCGTTCGACACGCTGAGAGCGCGTCACCCGTCACAGACCTCCTCGGTCCGGACGCGGCAAGTTTCTTTCGGGCACAACGGATCCGTGGTGGCGCCACATTGGACGCTTCGTTCTCAATCCTTGTGGCACTTGAGGGTTCGGGTACGATCCGGACCGAAAACGGTGACGTGCCGGTACACAAGGGGGATACATATGTGTTCCCGCACGCGGTCGGACCAGCTAATGTGGACGGTGAGCTCGTGGCGATTCGCTGCCTGCCACCGGAGGTAACGTTGTGACATCTGTTTTGCAGGCGCAGAACATAGTCAAGCACTATGGTTCCGTCGAAGCCCTTCGCGGCGCGTCGTTCGAAGTCGGTCAAGGCGAAGTCGTCGCATTGATCGGCGACAACGGCGCCGGAAAGTCTACTTTGGTCAAATGCCTTTCCGGTGCGGAGATCCCGGATTCCGGAACGATCCTGCTCGAAGGCGAGCCGGTGACGCTGGATTCGCCGGTCACCGCGCGCCGCCTCGGCATCGAGACCGTGTATCAGGATCTTGCCGTCGCACCGGATCTCGATCCGGCCGCGAACCTGTTCCTCGGCAGGGAACTGCGCCGGAAGGGCTTGCTGGGCAAGCTCGGCGTGCTCGACAAGGCAACGATGCGCAAGCGCGCTGCCGAGGAGTTCACGCGACTTGGCGTGACGCTGCAGAGCATCGACGTGCCCATCGGAGCATTGTCCGGTGGGCAGCGGCAGAGCGTCGCCGTGGCGCGTTCTGTTGTGTGGGCCAGCAAAGTCGTGTTCATGGACGAGCCTACTGCCGCACTCGGAGTGGTGCAGCGGGAAAAGGTGCTCGACGTGATCAAGCGCGTCCGTGACGAAGGCATGGCGGTTGTGCTGATCAGCCACAACATGCCCGAGGTGCTGTCGGTGTCCGACCGGGTCGAGGTGCTTCGGCTCGGCCGTCGTGTCGCCCGGTTCAACGCCGCCGACGCCACACTGGAAGACCTGGTCGGCGCGATGACCGGTGCGTTGACTCAGGAGGACGCGGCATGACCACAGTGGACACATCGGCGCCGGTCGAGCGGCGGCCGCTGAGCGCGAGACTGTTGTCGGCCAACACGTTCTGGATCGCGCTGGTCCTGCTCGCGTTGATCGTGGTGTTCAGCGCGATGGCGCCGGACTCGTTCCTGACGTTCTTCAACTTCCAGCAGCTGTTCATCGAGACCTCGGTACTGCTGGTGATCGCGGTCGGGATGACGTTCGTGATCATCACCGGCGGGATCGACCTCTCGGTCGGCTCGGTCCTGATCTTCGCTGGCATGATCTCGGCGAAGACCATGGAGTGGATGAGCCCCAACCAGGACGCCAGCAACGCGGGCTGGGGCGTGATCCTGGTCGGCCTTGTCGTGGCGATCGCCGGCGGCTCAGTCTGGGGCCTGATCAACGGTTTGCTCGTGGCACGGGCCAACATCCCGCCGTTGATCGTGACGCTCGGAACCCTCGGCGCGGCGCTCGGTGTGGCGTCACTGCTGAACGACGGCACGAACGTGCGCACGGTTCCGTTGGAACTGCGGGACAGTCTGGGTTTCGGCACGTTGGAAGGCAACATCCCGAACCTGGTCGTGGTCGCCGTGGTGATCACGGTGATCTTCGGTTTGGTGTTGCACACCACCAGGTTCGGCCGCTACACGTTCGCGATCGGGTCGAACGCGGAGGCCGCACGGCGTTCGGGTATCGGCGTGACCCGGCACCTGACGAACGTCTACCTGCTGACGGGTTTCCTTGCCGGGATCGCGGGTTTCATGTCGCTGGCGTACTTCCAGTCGACGACGATCTCCGGGCACACCACGGACAATCTGAACGCCATCGCCGGTGTGGTGATGGGCGGGACGAGCCTGTTCGGCGGGATCGGCACGATCCTCGGCACGGTGATCGGCGTGTTCATTCCGGCCGTGCTGCAAAAGGGTTTCAACATCATCGGTGTACAGCCGTACTGGCAGCAGATCGCGGTCGGCGCGGTACTGGTCGCGGCCGTCTGGTTCGACCAGCAACGGCGCCGTTCTCAGAACAAGCGATAGTTTGGAGGTTCGAGTGTCAACGAAGACACTGGTTGTGGTGCTCGCCGCCGGAGCATTGGTGGCGGCCTGCGGTGGCCAGATCGGCCAGAACAACAGCTCGGGCGGTGGCCAGAGCAGCGGTGCCGCGCCTGCCAACAAGAACCTCGAACTTGTTGTCGGCGTGAAGAACGAGCCGTTCTACATCTCGATGCAGTGCGGCGCGGAGACAGCGGCGACCCAAGCCGGATACACGATCACAACGCAGGCGCCGGACAAGTTCGACCCGACGCTGCAGGCCCCGATCGTGACGGCACTCGGCGCGAAGAAGCCAGCGGCGCTGCTGATCGCGCCGACCGACGACAAAACGATGGCGCCCCAGATGAAGCAGATCAAGGACATGGGCGTCAAAGTGATCGAAGTGGACACCGCGCTGCAGGACACGAGCGTGGCCGCCTCCTCGATCTCGTCGGACAACACCCAAGGTGGCCAACTGGCCGCGCAGACGATGGCCAAGCTGACGAACGGCAAGTCCGGTTCGGTGCTTGTCCTCGACACCAAAGCGGGCACGTCGACAACGGCCGCGCGCGCGAAGGGCTTCGAGGAAGAGCTGAAGAAGACACCGAACCTGAAGTCGATCGGCGTCCAGTTCACCGAGAACGAGCCATCGGTCGCGGCACAGAAGGTGACCGCGGCGATCTCCAGCACCCCGGACCTGATCGGCGTGTTCGCGACGAACCTGAACACCGGTGAAGGCGCGGCGACCGGTCTGCGCAGCGCGGGCAAGGTCGGCCAGGTGCAACTGGTCGGCTTCGACGCGAGCCCGTCCGAAGTGGAGGGACTGCGCACCGGCGCGTTCCAGGCCCTGATCGCACAGGACCCAGGAATGATCGGAAAGACCGGCGTGGCACAGGCGATCGCCGCGATCGAAGGCAAGTCCGTGCAGCGCAACATCTCGGCGCCATTGGTCGCGTTGACCAAGGACGACATGGACTCGAAGGCGGAGTTCTTCTACAAGACGAAGTGCTGAGATAGGACCCCACCGGGGCACGCTTTCGGGCGTGCCCCGGTTTCAGTCCTCGGGCCTGCGCACATCGGATCGTCCGATTTTGTACTTCTCGCCGAGTTCCGCGGTGATCCCCTTCTTCGTCAACGGCGTGATGACGTTCTCTCGGACGCACCCGCCATGTCATCGGTTCCCAGGTAGACCCTCGTGAGTGGTTTGGCCGGGGTATCGGGCCAGCATCTAGCCACCTGTCCGAAACCCGCGAAACTGGCGACCAACCCGGAACCTCTCGAAAACGTGGAACAGGATGGATCCGAACGGCCGGCTGCCGCGTCATAGTCCACACGCGACGAACAGACGGGGACCCCATGCCTGACGGATACCGCCTTGAGCTCGGCGGCATGGGCAAGTTGATCGACCAGCTTGCCCATGCCGAGGAGCGGATGACCAAGGCCAACGACAACCTGCGTCATTCCTCCGCGAAGGACATGGGCAGCTTCCTGATCGACCAGGCGGGCAACGCCTTCCAGGACCGCTGGGAGTACGGCATCGGCAAGCTGGCTGAGTGCACGGGCAAGATGGTCGACGGGCTCGACGCCACCCGTAAGCAGTATCAGCAGGCTGACCAGGCCACTGCCGAATATTTCCCTGGCGCACAGGGCGACACGCAGATCTCCCGCAGGATGGGCGGTGCCACGTGAGCTACCCCGCACTCGGTTTCGACCCCGCACCTGGCACAGTCGGCTCTGTCACTTCGATCGCCGACACCATGACCACTGTTGCCACCGAGCTCAACGAGGCATACACCGCACTGACGAGTATCGGCCGGTCGAACAGTGTCTGGGAAGGCCAGGCGGCAGACAGCTTCCAGGGCAAGGTCGGCGAACTTCCCAGCTATCTGGACAAAGCACGCCGTTCGCTCGGCGACGCGTCGAAAGTGTTGCAGGACTGGGCCGACGACCTTGAGTCGATGCAGCGGACCGCGCGGGACTACGAGGTGCAGGCCAAAAAAGCCCTGCAGTCCGTGCAAAGCGCCGAGAACAATCCCGATCTCGGGCTCGCCGGTCAGATGTTCGACAGCGACGAGGCATTGCGCAGCGCGCAGCAACGGTTCGACCAGGCCAAGGCTCAGCTCACGGGTGCGCAGAACGACTTGACCGCCATCCGTGAGCAGGCCAAGCGCTTGCTCGAACAGCATCAGGATCTGGCCGAGCGGGTCGCCGACGCGTTGACCAAGGCCAAGGACGAGGCGCCGGAGGAGCCTGGATTCTTCGACCGGATCGGCGAGGCGCTCGGCGACATCGTCGACGGCGTCAAGGAACTCGCCTCGGACGTCTGGAACTTCGTCAAGGAGCACGCCGACGTCATCGCCAAGATCGGCACCGTGCTCAGCGCGGTCGGCAATGTCCTTGGTGTCGTGGCGATCGCGACCTGTTGGATTCCTGGCGTGAACGCGGTCACGGCCACGGCCGCCGCCGTGGTGAGCGGTGCCGCCGCCGGGACCAAGCTCCTGGCCAAGGCGGCGGGCGCGGACGTGTCGTGGACCAGCATCGGGATGGACGCGATCGGCGCGATCCCGGGTGGCCGAGCGGTCGCGGGCATGAAGAACGCCGCCGTCCAGGCGGCGCGTACCGGCCGCGGGGTCGCCAGGATCCCGGTGGCCGGGGCGAAGGTGGTCAGGATCGGCGAAGACACGTTCACACCGATCACGAAAGCCGCGTTGCGCGCGGATCCAGCTGGTGCGATGTACGACGCGGCGCGCTACACGCACGCGAACGGCGTGAAGATGGCGAACTGGATTCCCGGCGTGAACATCACCGACGCGTTCTCCACCGGCGGCCTGATCGCGGGCGCGACGGTGAACAGCGGCATCAAGACCGGCATCGGGCTGGGCATGGCGTACGGCAAGGAACAGGTCAAGGAGCACTCACCGTGGTGACGTCCGTGCGGCAACTGCGCGAGTTCAATCTTGTCCTGCCCGAACAGTTCGTCGAGACTCCGCGCGGTGAGCTGACCGAGGAGGGCCTGCGTGCCCTGGCAAGCCAGATCGCCGGAGTCTTCAAGACCGTCGAGCTGGACACGGGCTCGGTCGCGGCGGCCATCACGCTGGCCTCCGTCGGCGCTGGAGTCGCGGCAGGCGGGGCGTCACACGTGTCAGCGGGCATTTTCAAGTCGACCGACGGTCAACGGCCACTCCTTGTGCTGCTCAGCGCGTACGTCATGCCGTCCGATCACGCGTCCGTCCAAGCAGCCGTCAGCGGCTTGCTGGAGATCCACGAAAGCCAGCAGTCCGGCCTGGTGCGGACCGTCCAACTGGACTCCGGCCCGGCGGTGACCGTGGAATCGCGGGCGGACAGCGAGATCAAGATCGGTGTGCCCGAGGAGACCTTCGAGATCTCCCAGCACGCGCTCACCGCGTGGCTGCCCGACGAGGATGGCACTACGTTGGTGGCGTTGTCCGTGATGAGCACGAACACCGAGGACTGGGCTGACGTCAAGGACCTGGCCGAAGGCATTTTCGACGGGTTCTTCTGGCAGCCGCGAGGAAGCGCCGATGACTGAGTGGTCGAAGATCACCAAGACCGCCGAACGCCACGCGAGACTGCGCGAGCAGGTCGCGCACATGTGGGGCGACGGACCGGCGTTGTCCATCCTCGTCGAGGAGTTCCGGCCCGCGTACGCGGTTGACGGCCGCAGGCGCAACGGATCTTTCACCGGCCAAGGCCGGATCCGGTGGTTCTTTGGGCGAATTCTCCTGCCGATCCGCAACACCCTGCTCACGCTGCTGGCCATGGTGTCGGGCGGCACGCCCCAGCACGGCTTTCGCAACAGCAAGGTCAGCGGCCCAGCCACCAGTATGGCGGTCAATTTCGCGGACGCGACACGGAACGAGCATCAGCGATACCAGGTGGACTGGTGCTGGTTTGTCTGGACTCGCAACCGATCCGCGCTGATCCGAGTCCCGCACGAGGAGTTCCGGGTCGAAACTCTGTGGCAGGGCGACGGCCCCATGCGCCCATATGTCGACCCGGCGAGCCGCACACTGCGATGGCGTGACGGGTCGACTGTCGTGCTGCACCTTGACGCATGGGAAGCCCGGCAGGCCGCACAGCTTCCACCTGGATAAACAGAAAGTAGCCAACCCCTTACCCCGTCGGGTCACCGATGCTCTACGATCGGTAATCGTTACCACGAACGGACAACAGGGGAGATTGCCCGTGGGTGAGAACGTAGCGTTGATCAACGCGTGCCGCGCATTGCGGGCAGGCACAGGCGAAACCAGCTACATGCTGTCGACGTTCCGCCGGACGACCGTGTACGCGGAGCGGCTCGACAACGCGATCCCAGTCCGGGATCACCCGCCGGGTGAAGGCTATTGGCTGCCGGTGTACTCGTCACTGCAAGAGATGGCACGCTCTGTGCAAACCGAGTGCCTGTACTTCTCGTTGACAGGCGCGGATCTGCTCGACGACATGGTTCCGTCGATGATCAGGGCACACGGTCGCGCTGTCGCCGTGATGCTTGATCCGCTTGCCGAGCACGCCATGGCTTTGCCGCCGGTGAGCGGAATCGTGCCTGACGACGTCGCAGTACCGGGAGGTACCCGATGAGCGGTTACACCATTGACCTCGTCGCGATGAACAACGCGTACAACGGAATCACGGATGTCCTGAAGCAGCTGCGCGAGTTGGGCATCTACGGCGCTGAGGAATCCGGCGCGCCCATTGAGAGTCTCGATCTGGGTGAGAGCGTCACCGGGCACGAAGCCATCAGCGACCGGATCGACGAAGTGCTCATGCGCGCCCGATACGTGCTGCGGGATCTGCTTGACGACGGCGACGACATCGCGGACAAGCTCAAGGAAACGCTGAAGGTGTACCAGAAGATGGAGGACGACACGAAGTCCGGCTTCAGCCAGCTCTGGGACAACTGGTCGGGCCAGTTCACCATGGAGTCGCCGAGAGCCGGTATGCAATGACGGTTCCGCACCTGGGTTTCACCTCCGATCCCAAAGACCTCATCCCCGGTGAGCCTGATGAGTTCGGCCCGACCATCGACGGGCTCAACAAAATGGGCCGCGCGATGCGGCAGGCGGGCGATGGACTGGCCAAATTGGACACTGCGGAGCACTGGTCCGGCCCGGCCGCTGACTCGTTCCGCAACCGGTTCGACGCACGTCCGGAGATGTGGTCCCGTTACGGCCAAGTGCTCAACGATGTCGCGGGCGCGTTGACGCCGTACCGCGACGCTTTGGCTGAGGCGCAACAGGAAGCAGCCAGGGCCATCGAAGCGTACAAGCGTGCGCAGCAGAAGACCGAGCAGGCACAAGAAGCGTTCGAGGCCGCCGTTGAGGAGCGCAGTCGTAACCTCTGGCAAGCCGGGCGCCCGATGGAGTTTCCCGAGTTCGTCGATCCCGCCGCTGGCGAAAAGGCGCAGGCGCAGAAGATTCTGGACGACGCGAAGGCGAAACTGTCTGCTGCGTCGGACAAGTGGCACTATCGCATCGCGGAGCTGCGCGACCAGTTGCCCGAGGAGCCAGGCTGGCTGGAGCGGCGGCGGATCGATCTGGTCGACCATGCCTCCCTGATGGCGACGCAGACCTGGGAAGTCGTCGACGGCGCCGCATCGGCGGTCGCGGGCATGGTGCAGATGGTCCGCATGGTCAACCCGTATGACCCGTACAACCTGAAGAACCCCAAGGAGTACGTCGAAAACCTCGGCACTGTCGCCGCCGGGCTGTGGCACGCGGCGACGAATCCCATTGAGACCGGCAAACAGATGCTCCAGTGGGATACGTGGAAGGACTCGCCAGGCCGGGCGCTCGGCAACCTGTTGCCAGACATCGTGATGACGGCGGCGACTGGTGGCGCGGGTGCTGCGGGTGCCGCGACCCGTGGCGCTCTTGGCGTGGCGAAGAACGCGATGGAAGAGATGATCGAGGCCGGGACGAGGACCGCGACCCGGCACGCGGACGACATTCCGACCCCGCCGAAGTGGGACGACATCTCAGACTCCGGGTATCACGAAGGCCCGCTGCACGACTGGGGGCCTGGGAGCAAGCAACCCGACACACCGTCCATCTCGGACCGGCTGGACGGCGACGCACCGTCTCGGCCGACGCGCGAGCAGTGGGAGGACCACGGTCCCGAGGACCCGCTGCGCCCGACGCAGGAGGAAGTCGAGCATTACTACGGGGACCGAGGCGATCCACCGCCGAGCCGGGAGCCGGACCCGCCGAGCCAATCCGAGCCGGGCCAACCCGAACCTCACCACCAGCCGGACCCGCCAAGCCAGCCTGAGCCACCGCAACGTCCGGAGCCAATTTCCCGCGATGAGCTGATCGACCGCGACTACCGCGCGGATGAGAGCGACCACGCCGCATACCGGGACCGTTACGGCGATCCCGATCCCCGCTTGTACGACGACATCCGGCAGCACCATCCCGAAGCCGCGAAGATCCCGAACGAGGAGCTCGACGCGATCAACCGGTACATGGGCCGCGATCACGCTGATATGAACAAAGCGTTGTGGGATCAGGACCCTGGCGCGCTGGCGAACCAGGACGCGGCGATCCGCAACGCCACGTCCGGCATGAACCGGCTCGACGACTACGTCGGCATGGTCGAGCGCGGTATCGACGTGCCGAAGGAAAAGATCCCCGAGCTGCTCGAGCGCTACCAGCCAGGCGGCGAGGTGCGTGAACGCGGCTTCACCAGCACCGATGTGGTGCAAGGGAGTCCTGGCAACGTCAAGTTCCTGATCGAGTCGGTGACCGGCAAGGACGTCTCGTTCCTGCGCGAGTCAACCGGCCTGCACGAAGTCGCTTTCCCGCCGTTTCACCGCTTCGCGGTAAAAGACGTGCACGTGGATGACGTCACCGGACATGTCACCATTCGCCTCACCGACAAAGGAAGGTAACCATGTTCGATCCCGAACTCATCAGGAAGGTCGAGGAACGCAACGCGGCCTACTTCGCCTCGCTGTCCGACGAGGAAAAGGCCCGCCACCTAGCGAGACTAGAGGCAGATAAACGCCGTGAGGAAGAACTGGCGAAAAACCCTCCGCCCCCGCGGGAATGGCCGTCCTGGTACAACAACAAGCCGATCGGGCTGGACGAGGACTACAAACCCTTCCCCCTCGACGACTAAATCCCTCGTGAGTGGTTAGTAGGGTTAGAACACGGCTAACCACTCACGAGGGTTCACCTGTTCAAATAGGCCAGTACTGCCAGGACTCGGCGGTGTCCGCCGTCGCTGGGCGGAAGGTCCAGTTTCGCGAAGATGTTGCCGATGTGCTTGTGCACGGCCCGCTCTGTGACTACGAGCTTCGCGGCGATGTCGCCGTTGGCGTGCCCTTCGGCCATCAGTCCGAGCACTTCCGTCTCACGTGGACTCAACGTGCTGATCGGGTCTTGCCCTTGGCGCCGCCGAACCAGAAGCTGCGCAACAACTTCGGGATCCATCATGGTTCCGCCCGAGGCAACCCGGCGCAGCGCGTCCACGAACTCGTCAACCCGGCTGACCCGGTCCTTCAACAGATAGCCGATTCCGCCACGCCCGTCGGACAACAACTCCGTCGCATACGTTTCCTCGACATACTGCGAAAGCACGAGCACCGGCAGTGACGGGAACTCCGCACGAACCGCCAACGCCGCACGCAGTCCCTCGTCACGGAACGAAGGTGGCAGTCGAACGTCCACAATGGTCACGTCCGGCCGATGTTCTCTGACCGCTGAGATGAACGTCTCTCCATCACCGGCCGTGGCCACAACCTCGATGCCGCTGGTTCGCAGCAGCAGGTTGAGGCCTTCGGCCAGCAGGACATTGTCCTCAGCGATCACAACGCGCAAGGGAACTCCACCGATATCACCGTCGGCCCGCCCGTCGGGCTGTCGACGGCAACCGTACCGTCCAGCGCGGCCACACGTCGCCGCATCCCGACGATCCCTGTCCCCTTTGTCTCGTCGACACCGCCGAATCCGTTGTCGGACACCGTGATGCGCAAGCATTCGTCCCGAGTAACGCGCACTGACGCGCTCGTCGCATTGCTGTGCTTGGCAATGTTCGTCAACGCCTCGGTCACCACGAAGTACGCCGCCGCTTCGACCGGAGTCGGGACCCTCCCCAGGTCCTCGGTCTCCACCACCGTCGGCACCGGGCAACGAGCCCCGACGGCTGCCAGCGCCCCGTCGAGGCCGCGGTCGGTGAGGATCGGCGGGTACATCGTCCTGATCACGTCGCGAAGCTCTCCCATCGCCTGTTCGGCGCCTTCGCGTGCTTCTCGGATCAATGTCGACGCGGGATCCTTCGCGTCCAACGTTTTCTCGGCCACCCCAAGCCGCATCGCGATGGACACCAGCCGCGCCTGCGTGCCGTCGTGCAGGTCACGCTCGATCCGGCGCAGTTCCGCGTCGTGCGCCGTGACCGCTCCCGCCCTGGTCTCGGTCAGCTGCTCGACCCGCTCGGCCAGTTTGGACGGAGACAGCAGCAGCTTCGAGATGTTCGCGTGCACCCTGGCAAGCACCGGTACCCCGAACCACGCCAGCGCCAGCCCGACCACCGCGGTTGGCGCACCGACCAGGATCGCCCGGCCGAGGTCGGTGATCTCCACGTTCATCACCTGCAACGGCTGGCTCTCCGGCATCGCCCACCAGAAGAACAGCATCAACGTGCTGAACACCGCGAAGACCGAAACGAGTATCCCGGCCATGCCGAACGCGAACCCGAGGAACGTGTTGGCGATCAGCCACACCAGGTCACGCCACGTGGTCTGGTCGGTGATCACCTGCCGCACCCTGGCGAGCACCCCGCCGGTCAGCGGCCGGAACTGCTGCTGGATCGGTTTGCCGAGCACCCAGCCGACCAGCTGGCGGTGAACGTCCGTCCACAGTCTGATGATCATCACAACGATCGGGAACAGCACGAACCCGAGCCCGGCCACGATCAGCGAGATCCCGCTCAGCGGCAGCAGCATCAGCAACGGCATCGAAAACGGAGCGCTGAACCCGACCGCGGCCAGGTATCCGACGCTCTTCCCCCACTGCTTCACCATGTCCATGAGTCTGCCCTGGTCGTCTGCCCGGCACAGTGGTACCGACTACACCATTTCAGCCCCGGTACGCGCCAAGGGAGGCCCTCGCGCGTTCAACGCCGTGAAGGTGACCTTCACGGCATAAATCAGGCCGCGTCACGGTCACCGAGGTGGGTCATCCGCTCGGCGATCAGCTCCGGCGTCGGCCTGCGCATCTCGCCAGCGAACTGGCCGTCGGCCAGGAAGATCACGGAGTCAGCGTACGAAGCCGCAACCGGGTCGTGCGTGACCATCAGGACTGTCTGGCCCATGCCCGAGACCACGTTGCGCAGCAGCTCAAGGACCTGACGTGCGGTCCTGGTGTCCAGCGCGCCGGTCGGCTCGTCAGCGAAGACCACGTCCGGTTTGGTCACCAGGGCCCGCGCGATCGCCACGCGCTGCTGCTGACCACCGGAAAGCTCGCTCGGCAGCCGGTTGACCCGCTCGTCCAGTCCGACCGCGCGGATCACCTGGGCCAGCAGCGCGCGATCCACCCGCTTGCCTGCCAGACGCAGCGGAAGGGTGACGTTCTGCGCCACAGTCAGCGTGCTGAGCAGGTTGTACGCCTGGAAAACGAACCCGATCCGCTCGCGGCGCAGCACGGTCAGCTGGGTCTCGCTCATCCCGGACAATTCGGCGTCGCCGAGCCAGACCTGCCCGCTTGTCGGCACGTCCAGACCGGCCGCACAGTTCAGGAACGTGCTCTTGCCCGACCCCGACGGCCCCATCACCGCGGTGAACGTGCCGCGTCGCAGCTCGATGTTGACGTCACGCAACGCGTGCACGGTCCCCGCGCCGGTGCCGTACGTCTTGGTGACGCCGCTCATCCTCAACGCCGGCGCCATCGTCATCACCTGTGTGTTCATGGCGGTAACGCTATTGAGGACGAGCGGGCCCCAGAATGGCTTCTGCACCCGACTACGAGGTGGGGTTAGCCCTACCCCCGTTCGAAGTCGGCGACCCGCGCGGCGTACTCGTCGAGTATCCGGAGGGCCTCGTCACGCGGCCGCGACGGCAGGAAAAGCCCGAGGCGTTCGATGCCCAAGCCCCGGTAGGAGGCCCAGAGATCGAGGTCCTTGGACGGCGCGCCGAACATGCTGACCGGCACGCTACGGCCAGCGCCATCGTTCAGCTGGGCGATCCGCTTGGTGAGCTGCCCGACCGTCAGTGGGTTGGTCAGCCAGCCCGCGTCGTACTTGATCACACGGCGGACCATGGCGTTCGAGTCGCCACCGATGTAAATCGGTGGCTGACGGACCGGCTTCGGGCGGCTGTGCACGGGGTCGAAGTCGACGAATTTGCCGTGGTACTCGGCCGGTTCGTTGGTCCACAGCGCCTTGATCGCCTCGATCCGCTCGTCCAGCAGGGCGCCGCGGGTCGCCGGCTCGGTGCCGTGGTTGCGCATCTCCTCGAGGTTCCAGCCCGCCCCGACGCCGAAGATCAACCGGCCGTTCGAGATCAGGTCGATCGACGCGGCTTCCTTGGCCGTGATGATCGGGTCGCGCTGGATCAGCAGGGCGATCCCGGTGAACAGCTGGATTCTCTCGGTCACGGTCGCCGCCGCGGCAAGCGTGACGAAGGGGTCGAGGGTCTTGTAGTAGACCGGCGGCATTTCCCCGCCGCCGGGGTAAGGAGTCTCGCGTTTCGCGGGGATGTGCGTGTGCTCGGCGATGATCAGGGAATCGAAACCGCGTTCTTCGATGGCACGGCCGAGATCGGCCGGGCCGATGGCGTCATCGGTGACGAACGTGGAAATGCCGAACTGCATCAAGCAACTCCGTCCTGTTGGTCCTGCTGAGTCAGGACACCGGACCGGTACGCGGTATTCCCGCGATCAGCTGATCGGCCGCGACATAGGGGTCCAAATCCCCCGCGGCCACCCGCTTTGCCAAACCGGCAAGGACATCGTGCCCGCGGCCTTCGAATCCGGCTCGCACGGCTTCCAACGCGATCGCCTCGATCTCGGCCTGCGCGCGCCTGTGCCGCCGTTGCTCCAGTTCGCCGTGGTCCACCAGCCATTGGTGGTGCGCGTCCAACGCCGCGACGACCTCATCCAAACCCTCCATTTTGGACGCGACAGTCCGGACGATCGGCTGGCGCCATGCGGCTCCGCCGACCCCCCTGCGCGCCATCGCGACCATGTTCTTCAGATCGCGCACGGTGGCGTCGGCGCCATCCCTGTCCGCTTTGTTCACAACGAAGACGTCCGCGATTTCCAGGATCCCAGCCTTGGCCGCCTGGATTCCGTCACCCATTCCCGGCGCCAGCAAGACGACTGTGGTGTCGGCGAGCGAAACAACGTCTACTTCGGACTGTCCAACTCCGACAGTCTCGATCAGGACAACGTCGAACCCGGCCGCGTCAAGGACTCTGAGTGCCTGCGGGGTCGCCCACGAAAGACCACCGAGGTGCCCACGAGTGGCCATCGACCGGATGAACACACCGGGATCGGTGGCGTGCGCATGCATCCGGATCCGGTCGCCGAGCAGCGCGCCGCCGGAGAACGGCGACGACGGATCGACCGCGAGCACGCCGACACGTTTTCCTTGCGCCCGCAGGGAAGTAACCAGCGCGGACGTCGATGTCGACTTGCCGACACCGGGTGGCCCGGTCAACCCGATGACCCTGGCATGACCGGAGAAGGGCGCCAGTGCGGCGGCGACTTCACGCAGCTGCGGACTGGCGTCCTCGACGAGCGAGATCAACCTGGCGATCGCGCGCGGTTGTCCGCCCCGCGCGCGATCGACCAGATCGCTTACATCAGTTGTTCGGGACACGGATGATCAGCGCGTCACCCTGGCCGCCACCACCGCACAAGGCGGCGGCACCGACACCGCCGCCCCGGCGCTTGAGCTCAAGCGCCATGGTCAGCGCGAGCCGTGCACCGGACATGCCGATCGGGTGGCCGAGCGCGATCGCGCCGCCGTTGACGTTCACCTTGTCCGCGCTGATCCCGAGCTGCTCGGTGGAAACCAGGCCGACGGCCGCGAAGGCTTCGTTGATCTCAACGAGGTCCAGGTCGTCCGCGGTGAGGTTTTCCTTGGCCAGCGCGGCTTTGATCGCGTTGGACGGTTGCTCGTGCAGGCTCGCGTCCGGACCGGCGACGACACCGTGCGCGCCGATCTCGGCCAGCCAGGTCAGGCCGAGCTCCTCGGCCTTCGCCTTGCTCATCACGACAACAGCCGCGGCGCCGTCGGAGATCGGCGAGGCCGAGCCCGCGGTGATCGTGCCGTCGCTGGCGAACGCGGGACGCAGCTTGGCCAGCGTTTCCACCGAGGTGTCGCCGCGGACGCCTTCGTCGGTGTCGACGACCAGCGGGTCGCCCTTCCGCTGCGGCACGGACACCGGGACGATCTCCTCGGCGAACAGGCCGTTCTTCTGCGCGTCGGCTGCGCGTTGGTGCGAACGGACCGCGAACTCGTCCTGCTGCAGGCGGGTCACGCTGTAGCGCGAGTTGTACTTCTCGGTGGACGCACCCATCGCGACCTGGTCGAACGCGCAGAACAGACCGTCGTGGGCCATGTGGTCGATCATGGTCACGTCGCCGTACTTGAACCCGCTGCGCGACTTGGGCAGCAGGTGCGGCGCCTGCGTCATCGACTCCTGGCCGCCAGCCACGACGATGTCGAACTCACCGGCCCTGATCAGCTGGTCCGCCAAGGCGATCGCGTCAAGACCGGACAGGCACACCTTGTTGATCGTCAGCGCGGGCACACTCATCGGGATGCCCGCGGCGGCCGCGGCCTGCCGGGCCGGGATCTGGCCGGTGCCCGCGGTCAGCACCTGGCCCATGATCACGTACTGCACCTGCTCCGGCGCGACACCCGCGCGCTCCAACGCGCCCTTGATCGCGAAGCCGCCCAGCTGCGCGCCGGAGAAATCCTTGAGCTGGCCGAGCAGCCGCCCCATCGGGGTACGGGCTCCAGCGACGATGACGGAACCGGACACAACTGCCTCCAACGAAAGATGCGAGCGCTCGTTAACTGACGATACCCATGGGTATCTCACTGCACCGATTCCGTGTGAAGGCTGGTGTCGCACAGGCCACACATCCGGCGGCGAGCCGGGTGTGCCGCACTTACCCTCATGGACATGGCTACAGACGGCGCTGCCAAGGTCACCGCGATCGACCACGTCGGGATCGCGGTACCCGATCTCGACGAGGCGATCGCGTTCTACCAGGAAACATTCGGGCTCGTACTGGCCGCGACCGAGGTCAACGAGGAGCAGGGCGTACGCGAGGCGATGCTGCGCGCGCCCGGCGACGACGGCAGCGGCACGGCGATCCAGCTGCTCGCGCCACTGACGCCGGACTCGACGATCGCCAAGTTCCTCGGCAAGCGCGGCCCCGGCCTGCAGCAGCTGGCCTACCGCGTCGAGAACGTCGACGAAGCGTCCGACGCGATTCGCGGCAAGGGCATCGAGCTGTTGTACGCCGAGCCGAAACACGGCACGGAAAACAGCCGGGTCCAGTTCATTCACCCCAAATCAACAGGCGGCGTGCTGGTGGAATTGGTGCAGCCAGCCGAGCACTGAATCGGTCCCGGTGGCGCAGGTCTCACAATTGTGGTGATCTCCGATTACCCGTGGGTAACCTCCGGGAATTCGCGACGTTGGAGGTCAGGCGTGGAAAAGATCCGAGACGCCATTCTTTCGGGTGACTTGGCTGCTGTCGGCGGTCTGGACGTGCCGGATCACTACCGGGCGGTCACCGTGCACGCCGACGAGGTCGAAATGTTCGCGGGCCTGGATACCCCGGACAAAGATCCACGGAAGTCGCTGCACATCGAGGACGTCGCGACGCCAGAACTCGGTCCCGGCGAGGCATTGATCGCCGTTATGGCGTCGGCGATCAACTACAACACGGTGTGGACATCGATCTTCGAACCGGTGGACACGTTCGGATTCCTGCGGCGCTACGGGAAAACGTCGGAACTGGCGAAACGGCACGATTTGCCGTACCACATCGTGGGTTCCGATCTGGCAGGCGTTGTCCTGCGCACGGGCCCGGGCGTCGGAGCGTGGAAGCCGGGCGACGAGGTCGTGGCGCACTGTCTGTCGGTCGAACTGGAGCACCCGGACGGCCACAACGACACGATGATGGACCCGGAGCAGCGAATCTGGGGCTTCGAGACGAACTTCGGCGGCCTCGCCGAGATCGCGCTGGTGAAGTCGAACCAGCTGATGCCCAAACCCGCACACCTGACGTGGGAAGAAGCCGCATCCCCAGGCCTGGTGAACTCGACGGCCTACCGCCAGCTCGTGTCCCGCAACGGCGCCGCGATGAAACAAGGCGACACGGTGCTGATCTGGGGAGCATCCGGCGGCCTCGGCTCGTACGCGACACAGTTCGCGTTGAACGGCGGTGCGACGCCGGTGTGCGTCGTGTCGAGCCCGGCGAAGGCGGAGATCTGCCGCAAGATGGGCGCGGAGCTGATCATCGACCGCTCGGCGGAGGGCTACAAGTTCTGGTCGGACGAGAACACGCAGGACCCGAGGGAATGGAAGCGTTTCGGCGCCAAGATCCGCGAGCTGACCGGCGGCGACGACCCGGACATCGTGTTCGAGCACCCCGGCAGGGAGACCTTCGGCGCAAGCGTTTTCGTGGCCAAGCGCGGCGGCACGATCGTGACGTGCGCGTCGACTTCGGGCTTCATGCACCAGTACGACAACCGGTACCTGTGGATGCACCTCAAGCGCATCGTCGGGTCGCACTTCGCGAACTACCGTGAGGCCTCGGAAGCCAACCGGCTGATCGCCAAGGGCAAGATCCACCCGACCTTGTCGAAGGTCTACGCGCTCGAAGACACCGGCCAGGCCGCGTACGACGTGCACCGCAACGCCCACCAGGGCAAGGTGGGCGTGCTGTGCTTGGCGCCAACCGAAGGCCTCGGCGTGCATGACGAGGAAATGCGCGCCAAGCACATCAACGCGATCAACAACTTCCGCGGGATCTAACGGGTTTCCTTCTGCAGAGGCAGGGCCGCGAACTCGTGGTCCTGCCAAATCCGTCGTGACGTCTCCTCTGGGTACGGGGTGACGGTCGGCTGCGTGTCGAAGACCTGGGTCAGGCGCTGTTCGGTGTCATAGGCAGGCCAGCCCGGGTCTCCCGTCTTCGCGAATCCCGTCCACGCCTTGCGCATCGTGTCCGAGAGCGCTTCGGCTTCAGGCGCGCCGCCAATCAGCATCGCGGGCTGGCCTTTGTCCAGGTTTCCGAAGACAAGCGGGATGTCCAGGCCATGCGTGGCTCCCATGGTCGGGGCCTGCCAGGTCAGCTCGTACAGGTAGGCCCGGCCGCCGCCCGTGACCTGCGCTTCGGCGAGGTGCAGTGAGGGCATGCGGAACAGCCAGTCGCTGTGGACTGTCTCGTAGAGCGCTTCGGGTTCCGCCTGGGGGTACGGGTTAGGCGCGAAGAGCTTTACGGCTTCGTCCGCCAGTTCCTCGGTGACCTCTATGGCCTCGATCGCGTTGAACAACCGCTGTTCGTCGCGGGTGTGGCCGACGATCAGCTCGATGTCCTTGGCGGCGCCGTTTTTCAAGGCCTCCCACGGCGTTTGGCGCAGGACGTCGCCGTCGACCACCGGCGAGAACAGGATTGTCCTGCGTGCGGGCAAACCCCAGCGGTCCGCGTACTGCATGATCTTGGCGATCACCGCGTCACCGATCGCGGAGAGTTCGAATGGGTCCACAGTAGACAGATCTTGTCCGGCTTCCGCGATGCAGGCCTTGGTGATGTCCTCGGCGAGCTCTGGCGTGAACACCGTGCCAGCGACGCTTTGCGCGATTGCCCTTGTGAAAAGACCTTTCGCCCGTGGCATCGCCAGGAGTGCCGCGACCGATCCCGCGCCAGCGGACTGGCCGAAGATCGTGACCTGGTCGGGGTCGCCACCGAAGGCGCCGATGTTGTCACGTACCCATTCCAGCGCGGCTACCTGGTCGAGCAGGCCGCGATTGGCCGGTTTGCCTTCGATCTGCGCGAAACCTTCGATGCCAAGGCGGTAGTTGAACGTCACCAGTACGACGTCTGCTTTGGCCAGGTTCACCCCGTCGTACTCGGGCAGGCTGGACATACCGAGGATGTAGGCGCCGCCCGGAATCCAGACCATCACCGGGAGTTTCTTGTCCGTGGCCGGGGTCCAGATGTTCAGCGTCAGCCAGTTGTGGTCGTCCTTCACCAGGGTTTCCATGCCGAAGTAGCCAGCTTGAGGGGCTGGCGGCCCGTACTTCGTGGCGTCGCCGTCCCAGCTTTTCACCGGATGTGGCGCGGCGAACCGCAATTCGCCGACCGGCGGCGCGGCGTACGGGATGCCGCGGAATACCGCCACCCCGTCCTCTTCGGTGCCACGCACTTTCGCCGCATGGACTTCGGTCATCGCAACTTCCTCTCTTCGCTTGCGGCTCGGGATCCTCCTCGCGCGTGTCAGACGGGCGCCAACCATTTACCGCGTTTGCCCTTTGGACTGCCCAATCGGCAACCATCACCGCACGTCAACCCTCGTGAGTGGTTACGCGAGTTCTAACGCTGATAACCACTCACGAGAAGAAATCTGCGCGCCACTCTTTTGCGGTCCGGTGGGTTGCCGGGTCACGCAGGTTCGGATCGGCGCCGTGCGCCAGCAACCGCCGAACGCTGCCAGCCCGACCACTGCCCGCAGCGGTATGCAACGGCATCCGCTGCCATTTCTCGTCGGCCTCGTTGACGGGAGTGCCTGCGGCCACCAGTGCGTCGATGACGTCAAGGCGTTCGTGGTCGGCAGCGAACACCAACGCCCGCAACCGGTTCTGCAACGGAAACGCCGCCGGTTCCCATCCGCTCAGATCACCTGCCGTGGCCGCCATTTCCAGGCTGTCGATCCGTGCTCCCGAAGCCACGAGCAAATCAACAACCTCGGTCATGGTGAACACGGCCGCGTGATGCAGCGCAGTCCCGCCAGGAACCCCGCCGGAATCCAAAGTGGACTTCGCTTCGATGTCAGCGCCCGCGTCGATCAGCACACGAGCGACCTCCGCGTCGCCGTAGCTGGCGGCCGTGATCAGCGGGGTCTCGCGGTCGCCGGGTTGCCCGTCCACCGGCGCACCGGCGTCGATCAGCGCCTTGGCCATGGCCGCCGTGCCCGGCAAGTCGGCGGGTAGCCCCAATCGTTCGTGATCGAACCGCAGCATCGCCATGTAACCGAGGACATCCGCGCCCCTCTTGTGGTCACACCAATGTTCCATCCTCGTCGTGGCCAGCGACGGGTGTTCGCGCAGCAGTTGAGCCAGCCGCGACAGGTCCCGGCTGTTGAAGACCTCACGCCGCGTGACCTCCAGCTTGAGCGCGGGCCAGCTGGAAAAGCCGTGTTCACGAGCGATCGCCAACTGTGCCGAGGCGAGGATCACCCGGTCGCCGATGCGGGCAAGCGCGTCAGGTTCGCCGCGTTGGGCAGCCCGCAGCAGATCCTTGGCCTGATTGCGCAACTGGCCCAGATTCGGGCGCGCGGGAAGAAACGGCATGACGTCTCCTTCGTTGCCCCGTGGTCCGCGTCGGGGTCGAAAGAGGCGTCAGCATCTGGCGTGACACTTCAGAGGTGGACTCAGTCCTGCCCGCGGACCCGGCGGCGCCCTCCAGCGCTCACCGGCAGCGTAGCCCTATGGCCGCGGCTTGTGTACGGGCTTGGCGACCGGCTTGGTCGTGTCGGTCTGCGAGTCGTCCGGCTCCGCTGGCTCCCAATGCTCCTTGGGCGGGCCACCCGCGGCCTCGGTCTGCGAGACCGGCTTGATCGCCTTGGTCGGCGACTCATCCGGGCGCCGCTCCTCGGGCAGCGGGTCGAGCACGGGCGTCGCGTTCTCCAACACGACGTCGGCATCCTGGATCAGGCTGCGGGCCTGGCGGAGCTGGTTGGCCACGCGGGTACGCAGCTGACGCAGCGCGGCGACGCGCTGAGCCGCATGGCTGATCCGACGGTTGGCTTCCTCGGTCGCTTCGCGGACGCGGCGGTGGGCTTCCTCACTTGCTTCCTGCAAGCGGGCTTTCGACTCGGTGATCGCGTCGTGCCTGCGGCGGTTCGACTCTTCCGTCGCCTCGCGGACCCGGCGTTCGGCTTCCGATTTGCTCGTCGCTTCCTGCTCGGCCAGCGCGCGCATCGACTCCGTGCGACGAGAGGCCATCGCGATCTCGAAGTCCTCTTCGACCTGCGTACGGCGCTGCTCGGACTCCTGGTCCAGCTTGGCCCGCTCGTCCTGGGCCGCCTTGGTGATCTCGTCGGCTTCCTGGCGGGCCTTCGCCAGCACTTCGCGGTGCTCGGACTCCATCTCGGCCCGGCGCGTGTCCAGGCCACGCAGCATTTCTTCGTAACGGGCGCGCAGCGCGTTGGCGTCTGTCTCCGCCTTCGCCCTGATGTGGCCGGCTTCGGCCTCGGCCCGCGCCTTGGTCTCGGTCGCTTCGTCCTGCGCGAGGCGCAGCATTCGCTGCAGACGTTCGCTCAGGCCTTCCAGCGTGGTCGGCGGCAGCGAGAGCCGCTCGATCTGGCCGCGCATGTCGTCGAGCTCCGAGCGGGCGATCTCCAGCTGGCGCGCCAGATCCGCCGCCTGTGACACCGCCGCGTCGCGGTCGGCGGCGAGCAGGCGCATGTCCCGGTCCACCCGTTCCAGGTGTTCGTCAACCTGGGCACGGTTGTAGCCGCGCTTCGCGTAGTCGAAACCTGCGCCAAGGGGTACGAGCTCGCGCTCCTCGCCTAGAGCCATGCACCCAACCTACCGCGAGTCGAGTGTCGCCAAACCCACTCCCTTGACCCGATCGAAGACTTGACCGGCCGGCCAACCAAGCGCACTATCAAGACGTAGGACCTTTCTCCTCACGGAGGTGATCGCCATGAGCGACACATCTAGCTCAGTGCGGGCCTGGACCCGTTGGCAGGACTGGGCGGAGGTGGTGCTCGGAGTGGTCGCGGTGCTTTCGCCGCTCTGGCTGGACACGACGAACACCGTGATGTGGACAATGATCGTCCTCGGTGCCCTGATCGCACTGGACGGCTTGTTCTCGCTCGCTATGCCGGGCGTTGTCTACGGCGAGTACGTGCAGGTCGTACTCGGAGTGTTGCTCTTCATCTCGCCATGGGTCATGGGCTTCACCGACATGACCGGCGCCATGTGGAGTTCGTTCATTATCGGAGCGCTGACCCTCATCGTCGGTCTGGCCGCACTGCCGGCCGCCAACACGGCACACCGCGGAATGGCGGGCCAGCACTGAGTTTTACGCCAACCTTGTTGCGGAGTGCGTACCGGACTTGGTGTGATGCCGGTGCGCATTCCGCTTGAGGGGGTTGTTGCCAGTGGCCCGGTCGAAGTCCGGTGACGATCCCTCCGCGAAGGAACGGATCCTCGCCGCAGCAGAGAAACTGTTCGCCGAGTCGGGATTCGACGCGACGCCGACCTCACGTATCGCCGAAGCCGCCCGAGTGCCCAAAGGCCTCGTGCACTACTACTTCCGCCGCAAGTCAGACCTGCTGACCGCGTTGGTCAAGCGACTGCCTGACCAGTTCATCGAACCAGCGAACGTCGTGGTGCCAGGAGACGTGGCAGCGAGCCTGCGCGGGCTCGTCGCCGAATTGGACGCCCGACTCTCGGATTCCAGACTGCTCTCCCACCTGTTATGGCGGGAAGCAGACACCCACAAAGATGTCCGCGAAGCCCTCCAGGCGCGGTTCCAGACGATCGTGCACCAGGTGAAGGCGGTGATCATCGCCGCTGGCGCGGGGTCGATCGCCTTGGCCGACGTCGACAGCGCGGCCGGGTTGTTCGCCCTTGCCGTGAGCTACCGGCATTCGGTGGCACGGCACCCGGAGGACCCCCCGATGATGGACCGCGAGGTCGAGTTCATCGCCGACGCGCTGACCCTGGGCGCGGGCGCGAAAACCTGACAGTCGTGCCCCCGATGTTTTGTCGGGGGCACTGTTTCATGGGGCACCGGGCTGTCAACCGCAGCAGCCGCCACCGCAGCAACCGCCGCCACCACCTGAAGGCGCCATGGCCGGAGCAGCGCCACCGGCACGGCCACCGAGACCGGCCATGGTGAGCAGCTTCACGGTGTCGGTGTGGCCGGACGGACAGGAGGCAGGGGCGCTCGACTCGCTCATCGGCCGGTTGACCTCGAACGTGTCGGCACAGTCACGGCACTTGAACTCATAGGTCGGCACGCCTCGAAATATAGTTCTTGCCTGTGCCCCGACGGAACCGGACCAAGCGCGATGAGCCACGCATCAGCGGCGCGGCTTCGCTGCAACGCAGCGAGCAGGGGCCGGATGGCGATTGGTACGTCCGGGCTGTTTCGGGCACGGCGACGACCAAGACGTATCGCTGTCCCGGCTGTGATCACGAGATCCGGCCGGGCACTCCACACGTGGTGACGTGGCCAGCGGATGACTACGGCAGCGTGGAAGAACGCAGGCATTGGCATCGTGCCTGTTGGGAGGCCAGGCTGCGGCGCAAGCCGACTAGGCGCGCCTGAGCACCGACGGTTTCAGGCGGTGGAAGCCGCGCACGGACACCGGTCGCCGCTGCCGGATCGAGAACGCCGAGTTGTCCGCCAAAGCGGCGGCCATCTCGGAGTCGATCAGCACCGCGCCCGGGCGGCAGATAGACGTCAGACGGCTCGCGATGTTCACGGTCGATCCGTAAACATCCCCGAACCGGCTCAGCACGCGCCCATACGCCAGACCCGCGCGCAGTGAAGGCAGTTCAGAGTCCTCCTCGGCCAAGGAGACCAGGGTCAAAGCGATGTCCGCGCCTGCCTGTGGCGTGTCGGCGACGAACAGGACCTCGTCGCCGAGCATCTTCACCACGCGGCCGTGATGTTCCGCGATCGCTTCAGTCACAGTGGTTTCGAACCGTTCCAGGACTGACGCCAGCTCGGTTTCGCTCGACCGGCGCGTCAGCGAGGTGTAGCCGACCATGTCCGCGAATCCGACGGCCTGGCTGCCTTCTTCCAGGGGTTCTTCGGGCGCCGCGAGGGCGCGACCGGCGTAGGCCGCGAGCTGGCGGCGCCAGGTGAAGTTGTGCAGCCGTTCCAAGTCCGGGATCAGCTGGTCGATGAAACGGGCGAAACCGCGCTCGTCCTCAAGCAAAGCTGGCTGTGTGGCCACGAGTTCACGCAGGACGTGGATCTCCATCTCGGCGATCCTGGACACGTGCTGGCCAAGCACCCGCGCGATCGAGTTCTGCACGGACTCGGAGTAAAGCCCCAGGTCAGCCAGTTCCTGGACCATCCGAAGGGCTTCGACGTCGTTCTCGGTGAAGACCACCTCGTCGTCGCCGACGCTCGCGAAACCCAATGACCGCCACAGTTCCGTGGCGCGCTCCAGCGGCACGCCCGCTTTGGCGGCCACCTCGTGCCGGGTGTACTTCCGGCGGCCGCCGAGCAGGACGCGCTCGATCCTGGCCTGGAGGGACTCGCTCATGCCTGGTCACCAACATCGCGTGAGCGGCGCACTGCGCTGAATGATTCGCTCGCAGGCTCGCTCATGTGGTGTGCACGATGAGCACGTCAACGCCGGATTTCCGGGCGGCCTCGGACGGCACCGAACCCAGGATGCGCCCGGCCAGCGTGTTCAGGCCACGGTTGCCGACTACCAGGAGGTCCGCCGAGCGTTCCTTGACCACCTTGGTCAACGTTGCCACCGGCTCGCCGACCACGGCAACGGTGTCGATCTTGTCGGCGCCTGCCCTGGCAGCACGCTCGGACGCGGTCCGGACCGTGTCCTCGGCCGGTGCTGAGCCGACGACCTGGTAGGAGACGTCGTTCCCGAGCTCGTCTTGTGCATGGTCGACGTCACGCTGGCTCGCGGGTTGGTAAGCGCACGCGATGACCAGCGTCGCGCCGGTGGACGCGGCCACGGCGGCGGCCTTGTCGACCGCGCGATACGACGAGTCCGACCCGTCTGTGCCGACGACAATGGTCTGGTAGGCAGCCATGGGAGCCCTCCTCGGCGATCTACTGCGGGTAACCTACCGTTCCAACGGATCAGCCGCGGGTTGAGTCACGCTGGAGAAGCGAAGTGCTCGATCGTGTGATCGCGGAACCGCCGGGCAGCAGCTGACAGATACGTGTCGTCACGCCAGACCACGCTCAGGACACGACGGCAGTCCGGGTCGTCGACCTCCAGCCACGCCATGGGCGTGCGGCTGCGGGCCCCTCGGCACATCCCCGGCATGAACCCAACGCCGAGACCGGCGCCGATCAGGTCGCCCATCACGCCTGGTTCGTCGCTTTCGCAGACGATGTGCAGGTCAACGCCAGCTTTCCCGAACAGCCGCTCGGCCAGCTCGCGGGGCCAGCAGCCGCGGCGGGTCGTGACGAATGGCTCGCCAGCCAGGTCGGAAATGCTGACGCTTTGCCGTGAGGCCAGGTGGTGTCCGGCAGGCACGCACAGCATGACGGGCTCGTCCAGCACGACCTTGCTGCTGACGTCCACGCCGGACAACGGCTGCGAGGCGACACACAGCTGGACGTCGCCGTTTCGCAACTGCTCGGCCATCGTGCTCGCTGACGACTGAAACAGCCGCACGTCCGCCGGATGTTCGGCGACGAAGGACTGAAGCAGCTCGGTGACGGTCAGCAGGGTCTCGGCGGCGACGCCGACCGTGCCGCGGTCCAGGCCTGCGGTGTCGGCGAGTTCCTGCCGCGCGTTGTCGACCTCGGCAAGGATCCGGTCCACGCGGGACAGAAACGCGGTGCCGAACTGGTTGAGCCGGATCCGGCGCCCCTGCCGGTCGAACAACGGCACGCCGAGGTCGGTCTCCAGGCGCGCGAGCGTCCGGCTGAGCGACGGTTGGGCGACGTGTAGCTGCTCGGCGGCCCGGCCGACGTGCTCGAGCCGGGCGACGGCCTGGAAATAGCGAAGCGCCAGAAGATCCACAGTGACTACCTCCCAAGTCGCCCGGGCGTGTCCACCGTTCCGACACACCGAAATACACGTTCCGGCACACCGAGTGCGCCGCGGAAGTGCCGGAACGGTCAAGTCACTGTGCCGGAACGGTGGACACGGTGTGCCGGAACGGTGGACACGGCGTTCTTTGTGACACGGTCTTTGTGACGCGGCCTTCTTTCTCGATACTGAGGCGTAGTTCACGAAATTCCATGCGATTGCCGGGGCATCGTGGTTACCCAACGGTAGGACCCGGCCCTTGGAGGTTTCCGGTGAGTCGCGAATTCAGGCGTGTTGGCGTGGTCGGTCTCGGCATTCAGGGTGCCGGGGTCGCGGAAGTGTTCGCGCGTGCCGGGTTCGCGGTAGTCGGCGTGGAGATCGACGAGAAAAGCCTTGCGCGTGGCCGCAGCTCGATCGAGCACTCGACCGAACGGGCCGTCGCGGGCGGCAAGCTGACCGAGGACGAGCGGACCGCCTTGCTCGACAGGGTCAGCTACACGACCAGGCTCGCCGATGTGTCCGAATGCGACATCGTGGTCGAGGCCGTGACCGAGCAACTCTCGCTGAAAGCCGATGTGTTCGCCGAGCTCGACCGGATCACCCGGCCGGAGACCATCCTCGCGACCAACACATCGTCCCTTTCGGTCACCGAGATCAGCGTCCACACTGGACGCCCGGAACGAGTCATCGGTACGCACTTCTTCAACCCGGCGCCAGTGCTCAAACTGGTCGAGGTGGTCCGTACGGTCGTCACCGAGCCGGACGTGATCGCGGACGTGACCGCCCTGATCGAGCGGGTCGGCAAGACCGCGCTGGTGATCGGCGACCGGGCGGGTTTTCTGTCCAACTCGCTGCTGTTCAGCTACCTCAACCACGCGGTGCGGATGTACGAGCAGAAGTACGCCTCGCGTGAGGACCTCGACGCCGCGATGCGTTACGGCTGCGGCTACCCGATGGGCCCGTTGGCGCTGCTCGACCTGATCGGCCTGGACATCGCGTCGGAAGTCCTTGACACGATGTACAAGCAGTCCCGCGACCGGCTGCACGCCCCGGCGCCGCTGCTCAAGCAAATGATCACGGCGGGTTTGCTCGGCCGGAAGAGCGGCCGGGGTTTCTACACTTACGAGGAGCCAGGTTCGCCGGTCGTCGTGCCGGACGCCAAGACGCCACGTAAGTCCACTGAGGACGCGGTCATGCCCAGGAATGTCGTCCGGGTTGGCGTGGTCGGCACCGGCACGATGGCGACCGGGATCGCCGAGGTGTTCGCCAAGAAGGGCTTCGACGTCGTGCTGCGCGCTCGCAGCGAGGACAAGGCCCAAGCGGCCGTTGCGAAGGTCCGCAAGTCGCTGGATCGCGCGGTCGCAAAGGGCCGGATGTCCGAAGTGGACCGTGACAGGGTGCTCGCGAAGATCGTGCCGGCGGTCGAGTTCGAGGAGCTGGCCGACTGCGATCTGGTGATCGAGGCAGTGGCCGAGGACCTTTCGGTGAAGCGCGCGGTCTTCGGCGCACTGGACGAGGTCTGCAAGCCGGGCACGGTCCTGGCGACGACCACGTCCTGCCTGCCGGTGATCGAATGCGCGGCCGCGACATCGCGCCCCGCGGACGTGATCGGCCTGCACTTCTTCAACCCGGCGCAGGTGATGAAGCTGGTTGAGATCGTGGACACGATCGCGACCAGCGCCGACGTGGTCGCCACGGCACACGCGATCTGCGAGAAGGTCGGCAAGCACCCGGTGCACTGCGGCGACCGCGCGGGGTTCATCGTGAACGCGCTGCTGTTCCCGTACCTCAACGATGCGGTGAAGATGGTCGAGGCGCACTACGCCTCGGCCGAAGAGGTCGACAACGCGATGAAGACCGCGTGCAGCCTGCCGATGGGCCCGTTCGAGCTGCTGGATGTCGTCGGTCTCGATGTGTCGCTGGCCATCGAACGCACGCTGTACAACGAGTTCCGCGAGCCCGGCTTCGCCCCCGCACCCCTGCTGGAACACCTGGTCACGGCAGGCCGCCTAGGCCGCAAAACCGGCAAAGGCTTCCGCGATTACACCTGATCAGACCTCGTGAGTGGTTAGCCGCGTTAGAACACGCATAACCACTCACGAGCCCACGCTGGGAATCAGGATCAGCAGGCCGATCGCGATGAACACGACGGGCACGATCCAGTGCCCGTACCGTTCGACGACCGCGATCACCTTCTTGTGCGAGCCCAGCCATGAGCCCGCCAGGCACCACACCGCGATCAGAACCGCGAACACAGCGGCCGTGGTCAGGCTCGCCACGAGCCCGATCGTGCGGAACAGAGGCGTGTAGACGGAGATGTTGTCGGCGCCGTTGGCGATGGTCACGCCAGCGACCGACAACATCCCCGTCGCCACAGCGGGCTTGTCGTCATCGCGTGCTTTGAACAGTCCCCAGACGCCCAACGCGATCGGCACGAGCCCGAGCAGTCCGACCCACCGGTCCGGAATCACAGTCAACCCCAGTGCCGCCAAGGCCGAAACAGCAACCAAAACGGCGATTCCGGTGTACTGCCCTGCCCAGATCTGCCATGGCTTCGGCTTGCTGTTGGCCCGCGCGGCCAGGAACAACACCGTCAGCACGAGTAGGTCGTCTACGTTCGTGCCGATGAAAACTCCGGCAGCGGTCAGCAGGGTGTCCACCCGGACATTCAACTACCACGCGACGGGCAGCGAGGTCGGGTTGAACGTGAGCCCGTCGGTGAGCCCTGGCACATCCTCGAACGGCACGGCCAGCCGCAGACTCGGGAACCGGTCAGCCAAAGCCCGCAAAGCGACACGCAACTCGACCCGGGCCAACTGCTGTCCAAGGCACTGGTGAATGCCGTGTCCAAAAGCGACATGACCGGCGGTACGCCTGCCTGGCGCGAGCACATCCGGGTCGTCGAAGTGCCCGTCGTCGCGGTTCGCGGCCTGCAACGAGACCGTGACCACGTCGCCCTTCTTCACCAATTGGCCGCACACGGTCACGTCTTCCAGAGCCGCGCGTACCGCGAACGGGACGGTCGAGAGATACCGCAGCAGCTCTTCGACGGTCTCGTCAATCCTAAGTGGATCGCGCGCGGTCCCGAAAAGCATTGGTGTACGCAGCATCGCGAGCGTACCGAGGGTGAGCATATGCGCAGTGGTCCCGATACCGGCGCCCAGTAGGAACAGCCCAATGGTCGTCAGTTCGGCGTCGTCGAGGTCGGTTTCGGTCAGTCCACTGAGGATGTCGTCGGACGGGTCGGCGCGCTTGGCGGCCACCAGCTCACCCAGGTACTCCTTCAGATCGCCCATCGCAGCGGCGAACTCTTCCGGCGCCGCGTCGACGCCCGTGACCAGGATCGCCTGGTCCTGGAACTTCGCCCGATCCTGGTACGGCACACCCAGCATCTCGCAGATCGTCACCGCCGGAATCGGCTGCGCGAAGGCCCGTACCAGGTCGACCGGCGGCCCCTCGCGCTGCATCGCGTCAAGGTGCTCAGCCGTGGTCCGCTCGATGCGTTCGGTGAGCTGACGCATCCTGTGCACCGTGAACTGGCCGGTGAGCAGCCGCCGGTAGCGGGTGTGGTCGGGCGCGTCCAGGCCCGAGAAGTCGCCTGGTTCCGCCGCAGGCAGCGGTCCGTCGCCGGCCATCCCGGGCGTCGGCATCGCCAGCAGTTCGTATCGCGCGCTGAACCTTGGATCGGCGAGCACAGCACGTGCGGCGGCGCGGCTCGTCGCCAGCCAGCCCTCATGCCCGTTCGGATAAACCATACGGGCCAACGCTTCCTGGCCCCGCAGCTCCGCAGGCGGGTCGAACGGCCGGTCGGCCGACCGTGTCAACGGCAATCCCTGCATCTGTCCTCCCTCAGTTGCGTTCACTCGACGGTAAACTCGTTCAAACGCTCTGAGGGGCCCGTAAAGCCGATCCTTGCAGTGGTTCTGACGATGAATGCAACGATCGTTGCGTTGAAGGAGGAGCGCATGCCTCGGCTGACGCTCGAAGACCGCCGGTTCATCGCCGACGGGATGGCCGACGGCCTCGGGTACGCCGAGATCGCGCGGCGGCTCAACCGTCCGACGTCCACGATCAGCCGCGAGGTCGCCCGCAACATCGGCAGCCATGGCTACCAACCGGACCAGGCCGAGGATCGAACGCGGCAGCGCGGCCGCAGGCCAAAGCAGCACAAGCAGGTCGCGCGAGAAAGAACTGAGCACCAATTCGAAGGCAAGCTCGTGGCGGTCCTGATCGAGAAGGGCTTCCCACGGATGCCTGCCCGCGCGCTGGCGTGCCTGTACGTCGCCGAGAGCGACAGCCTGACCGCGGCGGAACTCGTGCGGCGCCTCAAAGTCAGCCCGGCATCCGTCTCGGCCGCGGTCCAGTATCTCTCGGGTATCGGCATGATCAGGCGTGAACACGATGGGCGCCGTGACCGCTACGTTGCGGACAACGACGCCTGGTTCCGTTCGATGATGGCGAGCGCGCAGACCATGGTGAGCTGGGGGCAGGTCGCCAGCGAGGGCGCGATCCTGTTCGGCGATACATCCGCGGGCGCCCGGATGGCGACGATGGCGAAGTTCATCGATCACGTCACCGAGGACATGCTCGCCGCCTTCGACCGCTGGCGCCACCTCCTCTACTCGTGAGTGGTTATCAGGGTTAGAACACGCCTAACCACTCACGAGGGGTTTGTCCGCTATGCCCCTCGCTCGTCATGCGGACTGCGCCAGTCGTGGTTATGTTGACGCAATGCTGTTGGCTGACGCGAACTTCCGCCTGGACGCGCAGGCCGTCGACTACGTCATTCTCGCCTTCTACTTCGTGATCGTGTTGGGCATCGGCCTGATCGCCCGCCGCTCGATCTCGAGCAGCCTGGACTTCTTCCTGTCCGGGCGCTCACTGCCCGCTTGGGTGACCGGACTCGCGTTCGTGTCGGCCAACCTCGGCGCGGTCGAAGTGTTCGGGATGACCGCGAATGGCGCGCAGTTCGGCATCCCGACCGTCCACTATTACTGGATCGGCGCGATCCCGGCGATGGTGTTCCTCGGCATCGTGATGATGCCGTTCTACTATGGATCGAAGGTCCGCAGTGTGCCGGAGTACCTCAACCGGCGCTTCGGCCCGGCGTCGCACCTGGTCAACGGGATCAGCTTCGCCACGGCGCAGGTGCTGATCTCCGGGATCAACCTGTTCGCGCTCGGCTCAGTGGTGAACGTGTTGCTCGGCTGGCCGTTGTGGGTCTCGATCGTGATCTCCGCGGCGATCGTGCTGACGTACACCGCGATCGGTGGTCTTTCCGCGGCCATCTACAACGAGGTGCTGCAGTTCTTCGTGATCATCGCGATGCTGATCCCGTTGACCGTGGTCGGTTTGCACCGCGTCGGCGGCTGGGACGGGCTCGTCGGGAGGATCACCGACAAGAGCAACGAGCTCAGTTCGTGGCCTGGCACCAACATCACCGGCATCGGCGACGCGACCCTGTCGGTGATCGGCATCGTGTTCGGTCTCGGTTTCGTCCTGTCCTTTGGATACTGGACGACGAACTTCGCCGAGGTCCAACGTGGACTGTCCGCGAAGAGCATGTCCGCGGCCAAACGCACGCCACTGATCGGCGCGTACCCGAAAGCGTTGCTGCCGTTGGTGATCGTGATCCCCGGCATGCTCGCCGCGGTTCTGTCCCCCGAACTCATGGCGGCGAAGGCTGCGCTGGCCGCGAATCCAAACGCGACAACGGACGTGCAGTTCAACGACGCGATCAAGCTGTTGATCCGGGACGTGCTGCCGAACGGAATGCTTGGTGTGGCGATCACGGGACTCGCAGCGTCCTTTATGGCCGGTATGGCCGCGAACATCAGCGCGTTCAACACCGTGTTCACGTACGACATCTGGCAGACCTACATCAAGAAGGACCGGCCGGACGGGTACTACCTGAAGGTCGGCCGGGTGATCACGGTCGTCGGTGTGCTCGCCGCGATCGGCACCGCGTTCATCGCGGCTGGTTACGAGAACATCATGACGTACCTGCAGACGTTGTTCTCGTTCTTCAACGCGCCACTGTTCGCCACGTTCATCCTTGGCTTGTTCTGGAAACGGATGACCCCGGCGGCTGGCTGGTCCGGTCTGGTCGCCGGAACCCTGTCCGCGATCGCCGTGTTCATCATGGCCAACGCGGGCGTGACGTGGTTCGGCGAACCGTCGAGCCAGGGGCCGAGCTTCGTCGGCGCCGGTGTCGCGTTCGTGGTCGACATTCTGGTCAGTGTGCTCGTTTCGCTGCGGACGCGGCCGAAACCCGACTCCGAGCTGACCGGTTTGGTGTGGTCGCTGACGCCGCGGGAGAGCCGCAAACATTCCGAGGACGGCGAAGACGGCGGCTGGTACCGCAAACCGGCCGTGCTCGCGGGCGGTGTGCTCGTGTTGACCTTGGTACTGAACATCATCTTCTGGTGAGGAGGCTGCGCCATGGCACGGCTGTTCGACCTGCGCTGGATCATCGCCCTGCTGTTCGGGGTGTACGGCGTGGTCCTGCTGGTCCTCGGGATCGGCTTCGAGACCGACGAGGACCGGATCAAGACCGGCGGGTTCAACGTCAACCTGTGGGTGGGCATCGGAATGCTGGTGTTCACCGCCTTGATGGCCACGTGGGCGCTTGTCCGCCCGGTGCAGGTACCTGAGGAGTCGAAATGAGGTGTTCCGTGCACGGGACGCGATGCAGGTCGCTACCGTGCACGGTGTGTTCCGAAGTGCTCGTGTCCTGCCGGCCGCTGCCGTTGTGCTGACCTTCGCCGCCTGCGCGACCCCGGTTGACCTGGGCAAAACCGTCACCAACAAGACGACGGTGAAAGCGGCGGGCTCGTTCAACGACGACGGGCTGCGCATGATCGACCCGTGCGGGCTGTTGGCCGACGACCTGGTCAGCGGCATCGGCAAGAAGAAGACGTCCGGCGTGCCGGACCGGCGCGGTTACTCGGAGTGCACGTACACCGTCAGCGACCCGGAGTCCGGTAAGGACATTCGGATGATCGTGAAGGTCGGTTCGAACCTGATCTCCGCGCCGAAGCAGGTGGCCAAGACCGTCGGCGGGCTTGGCGTGTTCGAGAGCCGGTCGAGCACGAGCTGCTCGATGACCGCCATCACCAGCCGCGACCCGGACCACGGCCTGGTCGCGACGGCCTACTGGGATGGCGGCGACCCGTGTGCCGCGGCGAACAAGCTGATCGAGACCTCGGTCAAAGCGGTGATCGACGGCAAGGCGAAGTACGAGGACACGCCGGGCAGTCTAGTGAAACTGGACCCCTGCGCGGCGATCGACGACAAGACAGCGGGCGATGTCCTCGGCGCGACGGTGAAGAAGGATCCCGACGACATCCGCAGCTGCGAGTTCTCGGCGCGCGGCGCGTCCATCCGTGTCAAGTACACGATCGACTACGACCCAGCGACCACGGCCAAGCAGTACAACCCGACCGTCGTCGAGCTCAGCGACAAGGCGAAGGCCGCGCAGAAGTACAAGACGAGCATTTCGCCGAACCGGTGCCAGATCGACTGGCTGCACCGGAGCCTTACCGGCAACCGCAGCGAGAACGTCAACGTGTCCTTCGAACGCACGCCGCCGGATTCTTCGCAGGATCCGTGCGTCAAGGGCGAGACCGCGGCCAAGGCGGTAGCCGCCAAACTGGCGAAGTCTTGATCTTTCGCCTTTCGCGCTGGCGTGGCATCGGGTAGGAAGGCGGAAGCCCAGCCCACCAGCGTCGGGAGGCCGCGGATATGAAGAAGATCATCAACGATCCGTCGACGGTCGTCGAGGAATCACTGCGCGGTGTGGCCCTTGCCCACGGCGACATCCTGAAAGTCCGGACCGATCCGGCCGTGGTGTACCGGGCGGACGCGCCGGTCACGGGCAAGGTCGCGATCATCTCCGGCGGCGGCTCCGGGCACGAGCCGATGCACGGCGGGTTCGTCGGTCTGGGCATGCTCGACGCCGCCTGCCCCGGCGCGGTGTTCACCTCACCGACACCCGATCAGGTACAGGCCGCGGTCGAGCACGTGAACGGCGGCGCGGGTGTGCTGCTGATCGTCAAGAACTACACCGGTGACGTGCTGAACTTCGAGACCGCGGCTGAGTTCGCCGCGGCCGAGGGCCTTGAGGTGCGGACCGTCGTGATCGACGACGACGTGGCGGTCAAGGACTCGCTGTACACCGCCGGGCGGCGTGGTGTTGGCGGGACGACGCTGCTGGAGAAGATCGTCGGCAGTGCCGCCGAGGGCGGATACAGCCTTGACGAAGTCGAAGCGTTGGCTCGCCGGGTGATCGGCTCGGTGCGCTCGATGGGTGTCGCGCTGACCGCGTGCACGGTGCCGCACGTCGGCGAGCCCAGTTTCGTGCTTGCCGACGACGAGATCGAGATCGGCATCGGGATCCACGGCGAGCCAGGCAGGCGCCGAGTCCCGCATCAGCCCGCGGACCAGCTCGTGCGGACCTTGCTGGAGCCGATCCTCGACGACCTGCCGTTCTCGTCTGGCGACCGGGTGTTGCTGTTCACCAACAGTATGGGCGGGACACCACTGGTCGAGTTGTATCTCGCGCATGGCATTGCCGAGCGCTTGCTTGCCGAGCGCGGGATCACGGTCGAGCGCAGACTGGTCGGGCCGTACGTGACCAGCTTGGAAATGCAGGGAATGAGCCTTTCGGTGTTGAAAGTGGACGATGAGATGCTGCGCTGGTGGGACGCGCCGGTGCGGACCGCCGCGTTGCGGTGGGGTGCCTGAATGACGTGCGACGCAGCAGGTGTGATCGCGGCCATGCGTTCGGTCGCCCAGGTGGTCGACGCGCATCGGGACGAACTGGTCACTTTGGACCGTGAGATCGGTGACGGCGATCACGGCGAGAACCTCAAGCGCGGCTTCACTGCCGTGTTGTCCAGACTGGACACTGCGGGCGACACGCCCGGTGCGGTGCTCAAAACAGTCGCGAGCACACTGATTTCGACCGTCGGCGGTGCCGCGGGCCCGTTGTATGGAACGGCGTTCATCCGGGCGGCGGCGAAACTCGGTGCTGCGGAGACGTTGACGCCAGAGTCCGTTGTGGATGCCCTGCAAGCGGCCCTTGAAGGCGTTGTGGCGCGCGGGAAAGCCGAACTCGGTGACAAGACCATGGTGGACGCTCTGACACCGGCGGTCGCCGCCGCAAGGGAAACTTCTGGGTCCATCGCGGACGTGCTCGCGGCCGCAGCGGATGCGGCCGACAAGGGCGCGCAGGACACCGTGCCTTTGGTCGCCCGTAAGGGACGTGCTTCGTACCTTGGCGAACGCAGCGCCGGGCATATGGATCCTGGCGCGCGGTCAACAGCGTTGCTGCTGCGGGCTTTCGCGGACGCGGCGTCGTGATCGGGCTCGTCCTGGTCTCGCACAGCGCGAAAATGGCCGAGGGATTGGCCGAACTCGCGGCCCAAATGGCGCCGGACGTCCGAATTCTGCCCGCTGGCGGACTGCCGGACGGCACTTTGGGCACGGATTTCGACGCCGTGTCCGCGGCTTTGGACCGTGCCGAGTCCGGCGACGGCGTCGTGCTGCTCTACGACCTAGGCAGCGCCAAGATGACCGCTGACCTGGCCGTTGAGATGCTCGGAGATCCTTCTCGCGCAGCCGTTGTCGACGCGCCCTTTGTGGAAGGTGCTGTGGCGGCAGCGGTTGCGGCGCAAGGCGGCGGCGATCTCGATGATGTGATGACCGCCGCAGTCTCCGCCGGTGCGCCGGACGAGGTTGTTGATGCCGGAACCGGTACCGAATTCCTATTGACCAACAAGGTCGGCCTGCACGCGCGACCGGCGGGACTTCTTGCCCGAACTGTTGCCGAACTTGACGCGCAAGTCACCGTACGATTCGGCGAGAAGCAAGCGAACGCGGCGAGTGTGCTCGCACTGATGAGTCTGGGCGCGCAGGGCGGCGACACGGTGGTGGTGTCGGCGACCGGTCCAGATGCCGCGGAAGCCTTGCGCCGGGTCGGCGAACTGGTGGCCCGCGGTTTCGACGAGTGAAGGACGGCGGATGCGGTGGTCACGGTGGGCTGTGCTCATCGCGGGGTTTGTGGTGGCAGGGTGTACAAGTCCGGTCGGTGGTGCGGCGTTGCCCGACCCTGGGTACACGCCACCGAGACGCAGCGAATCGACCGCGCAGGACCTGATCGGCAACGCGAACGCCCTTGATCCATGCAGCCTTCTGGACCCGTCGGCGCTGGAACAGTTCGGCGCCGCGCAGAAACCCGAGCAGGAGGCGTACGACTACTGCTGGCTGAAGCTGCCGGTCGGTAGCACCACAGTGGCCGTCCGTTTTGGACTGATGGAGCGGATGCGCGGAGAGTTACAGGCAACGGAAGTCGAACCGGTCGCCACTTTGCGAGTGTTCGAAGAGAACCCTGTCAAGGACCGTTGCGCGCGATACATCATGTTCAGCGACGGCGTGACCATGGCTGTGTCGGCCGACACTTTCGACACCCCAGCGGCCACAGTGCCCGAGCTGTGCTCGATCGCGGAGAAAGCAACGACCACGATCGCCGAGAACGTGGCGGCGAAGCGGATGAAACACCTGGACTACCCGGCGGATTCATTGGCACGGGTCGACGCGTGCCGCGCGGTGGCGGTGTCGCTGGCTCAGGTTCCTGGCCTGCCTGCCGGTGAGGTGATTAGTTATCCAGGGCGTCACCAATGCCGGTGGGGAATGGCGATGGCGCCGTCGTTGACGGTGCGGTTCGTGCTCGACGAACCATCAACCGCGCCGGAAGTGAAAACGGAGTCCATCGCAGGCAAGCAGACAGGTATATACAGCTCCGAAATCAACGGCCGGACAATCTGTGTCGCCGAGGTGAAGCACGGAAGCAGCCGTGAATTGGCCCAAGTGATCGTCCGCCTGCCACCGAACAACGCTGAACCAGCGTGTGCGGCGGCCCGCGTGGTGGCGACCGAGGCGTGGAGCAAGCTGCCTGCTTGATAACGGCCTCGCGGTGGGGCCCGATGTAGCGGGCGACGCCTCTGGAGGCCGCCATGACCATCGCCTGGCCGACCGTGGATCCCGACTTACCGCCGCCACCCCGCCGGCGCCGGTGGATATGGCCTGCCGCGGCCGGTGGCGTGGTGCTCATCGCGGTCGCTGTTGTCGCGTTGGTCCTGCCGTCTCGCTCGCCTCAGGTGAGCGCTCCTGTTGCTGTTACCGCTCCCAGCACGACTACCTCTGTGGTCACGTCAACACCGCCTGCACCGGACGCCTTTGCAGGCAACGGAAACACGGTCCTGGAACTCAAACGCTCGGGCGTGCTCACGTTCGAATGTCCACAGTGCACGGGCAATGTCGTGGTCGAATCAGGCGGAGTTGTTTTGTTGAAGGTCATCGGGGCGTACACCGGCAAGCGGTGGTTAGGTACGGCAGGTCGGGTCAACGTGAAAGCCAAGGGGACGTGGAAACTGTCCGTGACCGATCCGGAAACAGTGTCTGGTGAGGTGAGCGGCAGTGGCGACGCGGTGCTGATGCTGACCGAGACCTTCAAGTCCGCCAAGGTCACCAACAAAGGCAAAGGCGCGTTCGTGCTTATGGGTGACAAGTCGACAGTGATCCGCCGGACCGGCAACTACCAGGGCACTGTGCGGCTGACCGGACCCGTGCTTGTCCAGATCCAGTCGGCCGGAACGTGGACTATCACTCCTCAGTGACGATGCCCGCGACGATCTCGTAGAAGCCTGCCGGGTTGTCCACCATCGCGAAATGCCCGGAGTCGGGGACTGAATACGTTTTCGTGTGCTTGAGCAGAGGAAGCAGGTAGTCGACGCGTTCCTCGGCGCCGCCGTAGACATACGCCCTGTTCTTGATGTTCAGGAAGTATTCAAGCAACTGACCACCATCCGACCAGTCCACGAGAGACCGTGAAATCTGGTGGATAGCGACCGGATCACACTGTGGATACCATCGTGCCCAAGCCTGAACGTCCTTACGCTCCGACTGCCTGAGCCGCTCAGAGAAGCGGTAAAAACCCTTGGTGGTAAACATATCGAAGGACATGCGTGCCGTTTTCGCGCTGACCAGCGCGCAATCCTCGGCTACCAGATTGCCTTCGACGCTTACGAAGCAGGCCACGTCCATCCGTTGCGCGACAAGCAGTCCGACCGCGCCACCCATACTGTGCGCCACCAGGGAAACCCGCTTCGCCCCGACGGCCTCGATCCGATCCAGCGCGACCTCGGCGTACGCCTCCACGGTGTTCTCCCGCAGACTCGGCGCTTGCCCATGCCCCGGAAAATCCAGCGCACACAGGGAGAAGTCGGCCAACTCGGCGGCTTGGAACGCATCGGCGTAACACTCTTTCGCGCAGCCTATGCCGTGCATGAACACGATCAGGTGCTCGCCCGACTTCCGCGACATCGTGGCCAGTTGAAGCTCCTGTTTCTCGACGAAAGTGTTACCCAGGCATTCGCCGAACATGCTAACGGCGGCTTGCTCGGCTGCGAATGAGCTGAGCACACGAGGAAGCATTCCGGGAGGAGTGCCCATGAAAACGCCAGCCGCGCACAAGGCCATCAAGGTCATCGTGGCCACTATCGCCGCCGTCGTCCTGCTCGGAATCGGCGGCGCGATCGGCCGCTTTCAGACCGATGCCGACATCGAGCCAGTCGCCGCTACAGCACCCGCCACTGTCACCGTGACCAAGACGGCCACACCGCCACCGGCGACGACGATCACGGCGCCAGCGCCGCCTCCTGTCACCGTCACCTACACCCCGCCGACGCCGACTGGTTTCGGCGACGGGATCTATGCGGTAGGCAGCGACATACAACCTGGTCGATACAAGACAGAGGGTGCGGATCGCTGCTACTTCGCCCGGTTGAAGGACGACTCAGGTTCGTTCGAGTCGATCATCGCCAACAACAACCTCAGCGGCCCAGGTTCGGTGACCGTGAAGAAAGGCGAATTCTTTGAGGTCAAGGGCGATTGCACGTGGGTGAAGGCGTAAACCCGGCGGGTACGGCTTGTTCAGAACCGTACCCGCTCTGGGAGCGTCAGGACTGATTTCCTTCCGCGATGGCCTCGCGGACCGCTTTTCTCAGTTCCTCCGAAGTGACCTCACGGTCGTTGGCGACCGCTTCGGTCAGGTGGTCGACGGCGGCAAGAAGCCCGGCCTGCTGCGATTCCACCTTGGATTCCAGTGCGTCCAAACGGGCCTTGATCGCGCCGGTGTGGCCGTCGGTCGCGGCGAAGAGCCAGCGAAGCAGGAATTCCCCGCTGACGGGCGGCTCGCCAGGGTCGTTCGTGCGCCTGATGGACGTGTTCAGCAGCTTGTCGACGACCAGTTGGGCGTCAGCGTCGGTGAGTGGCAAGTCGTCCTCCTCGGTGATCGGCGGCCCGGCGGCCAGTGCGTTGATCTGTCCAATAGCGGCGTATGCGTGATTTCCTGGGCAGCCAGTGGCTTTGACGTCGCGGTGCCCGCCGTTGAGCTGGGCGTTGCGAATCCAGCCGTTGCGGCGTGCTTCTTGCAGCAGCCACGCCGCTGCCCGGAGTTGCCTGTTCGTCGGACGGATGTTGTCGTAGTTGCCGATGAAGCAGATCGCGCGGGCCCTCGAGTTCCGGCCGCCGGTGTGTGTTCCGAGCCGGTTGGCGCTGTGGCCCTCGAACACCCTGCCGGACTCTGTGATCAGCCACGTGTACGAAATTCCTGTACCGAACCGGCTTTCGCCGACGGCTTCGACGTCACGGATCTTCGCGGCGTCTTGCTGAAGCGTCGCATTCGGCCCGGCCGAACCCGTGACGCTGTGGTGTAACCACATCTCGCTCGCCGGCAACGGCGCAGAACCTGAGCCGTTGTCATGGCGGGCACCCCACTCGCCACGGAGGATGATCCTCATTCGTGCCTCCGTTACCTGTTGCTTCCGGTTCTCCCCAACTCCAGATCAGCAAGTTCGAAACCCTTGTGGCACAGGCGTAGATGCTTGCTGTCGCGCCAGCACTCGCAAGGTTGATCAGAAAACCCGCCCACTGCCTGCTGCAAACGGGCGCGGACCAATCGGTCGTATGGCCGATTTTAGCCGAAATAACGGCGTCGTTGGGAACTTCGAGCCGGTTCAGGTGTCCAGCGACCATGGGCCGAAAACGCGCCCATTCGGGTGTATCAGCGGACCGCGCCGACCACCAAAAGCACCATCCACACCCCTTTCGACCTGAGAGAACTCACGATTGGCGCAGTGTGCCGGTGCGGACGTCGCATCGACGTCACCGCGAAGTCTCTACCAGCGTGAGTATCAAAGGAGTGTGGACTCGATCAGAACAGTCGGAACTCGTCGGATTCCATGCCACGCAACGCGTCGTAGTCCAGCACGACACAGCGGATTCCGCGGTCCTCAGCCAATGTCCTTGCTTGCGGCTTGATCTGCTGCGCGGCGAAGACGCCCTTGACGGGCGCGAGCAGCGGGTCGCGGTTGAGCAGCTCCAAGTACCTGGTCAGCTGCTCGACGCCGTCGATCTCGCCGCGACGCTTGATCTCCACGGCCACCGACACGCTCTCGGCGTCGCGGCACATCAGGTCGACTGGACCGATCGCGGTCGGGAACTCGCGGCGGACAAGCGTCCACCCTTCACCGAGCGTGGTCACGTGCTCGGCCAGCAGCTCCTGCAGGTGGGCCTCAACGCCGTCCTTGATCAGGCCTGGGTCGATGCCGAGTTCGTGCTTGGAGTCGTGCTGGACTTCCTCGATCGTGATGATCAGCTTCTCGCCGCCCTTGTTCTGGACGGTCCACAGGCCTTCCTCTTCGGTCAGCCAGCACGGCGGGCTCATCCAGTTCAGCGGCTTGTACGAGCCGCCGTCCGAGTGCACGAGGACCGAACCGTCCGCCTTGACCATCAGCAACCGCATGGCCATCGGGAGATGCGCGGTCAGCCGTCCGACGTAGTCAACCTGGCAGCGAGCTATCACTAGACGCACCGGGGCAGGGTAACGGATGCGTGATCGCAGCCAGTGACACGATGAGTCCATGCAGACGATCAACACCCGTCAGGTGTACGAAAACCCCTGGATGCGGCTCCGCGAGGACGAGATCCGACGCGCCGACGGGTCGGCTGGCATCTACGCGGTGGTCGACAAGCCGACGTACGCCCTGATCATCCCGCTCGACGGCGACCGCCTGCACATGGTCGAGCAGTTCCGTTACCCGATCGGCCTACGCCGCTGGGAGTTTCCGCAGGGTACGGCGCCTGGGATGGCCGATACGGATCCGCTTGAGCTCGCCGCGCGGGAGCTGCGTGAGGAGACCGGGTTGCGGGCAGGCCAGATGACTGAACTCGGGCTGCTGGACGTCGCGCCCGGATTGTCCAGCCAGCGTGGGCGGGTCTTTCTGGCGACCTCGTTGACCGAGGGGGCGCATGAGCGTGAGCACGAGGAACAGGACATGCGTACGGCTTGGGTTGAGCGGAAGGAGTTCGAGGCGATGATCCAGCGCCAGGAAGTCACCGACGCCCAGTCCATCGCCGCGTACGCGATGCTGCTGATGCACGAACGGTCGCAGCACGGCTAACGTGCAGGTCATGCCGATGAACCTGATCCACCGCAGGCTCTGCCGGTCGGACGGCTGGGTCAGAGGCGTCCGCGAAACCCTGATGCCGTGGACCCTCGACGGCGTCGACCTCGGCGACGACGTACTGGAGATCGGGCCGGGATTCGGCGCGACGACCAGGGTGCTGGTCGACAAGGTGCCGAGGCTGACCGCGGTCGAAGTGGATCCGGCGTCGGTGAAGCTGCTGACCGGGCAGTTCCCGAGCGTGACTGTCATCGAAGCTGACGGTGCCGAACTTCCGTTGCTGGACAACAGCTTCAGCGCGGTCACGTGTTTCACGATGCTGCATCACGTGCCTTCGCCAGCCGAACAGGACCGACTGTTCGCGGAGACGTTCCGTGTCCTCAGGCCACAGGGGCTCTTCGTCGGTCTGGACAGCAGACCGAATCTGAGGTTCCGGTTCATTCACCTGTTCGACACGATGATCGTCGTCGACCCGGACACGCTGCCAAGACGCCTGGAAGCCGTGGGATTCCGGGACGTCGAGATCGCCATGACCGAGACCCGGTTCCGTTTCCGCGCCCGCAAGCCCTAATCCGGCCAGGATGGCTTGCGCTTCTCGAGGAACGCGGCCATTCCTTCACGGGCGCCGGGCAGCTGTGAAGCGGATGCCATGACCTCCAAGGCAATGGCGTACGCGTCCGCCTCGGGACGGTCCAGCTGCGCGTAGATTGTCTGCTTTCCCAAGGCTTTACTGGCCATGCTGCCTCGAGTAGCCCGTGCCAGCAAGGCATCCACGGCATCGTCCAACTCGGAATCCGGCACGACCTGGTTGACCAGTCCCCACTCCAAGGCGACCGACGCGGGAATGGTGTCGCCCGTGAGCACCAGTTCCATCAAGCGTTTACGACCGATCGAGCGCGCCACAGGAACAGCTGGAGTGTGGCAGAACCAGCCGCCTTTCCCACCCGGCAAAGCAAATCCCGCTGAAGAAGCAGCCACAGCAAGGTCGCACGAGGCTACGAGCTGACATCCCGCGGCCGTCGCCAAGCCGTGCACGCGGGCGATCACGACCTGCGGCACCGACTGGATGGTCTGCATCAACTCCGTGCACAGTTGAAGCAGGGACCGGACGCCCATGAGGTCACGGGAGGCGACGTCGCCGAAGTCGTGCCCCGCGGAGAACACCGGGCCGTCACCTGCGAGCACGATCCCGGAGGCGTCCGAGGATGCGGCGGTTTGAAAGGCTGACAGCAGCTCGGACAGGTGCTCGAACGACAGCGAGTTACGCCGGGACGCTCGGTTCATCGTGATCCGGACGGTGTCGCCGTCGGTCTTGACCAGGATGTGCTTCATGCACCGACGCTAGCCCGCCTTGACAGACTCGCCAACACCGACAGCCGGTCTTCCACCTTGATCCGCTGCGTGGTCGACCGTTCCGGGTGCCGCCGCATGAACAGATCCGTGAAGTACGTCCCGTAGTGCATATAGCCGTTCATCGGGCCGAGCACCGGCCGCAGGCCCATGTCGAACACCGGCTCGTGGAAGTACGTCATCACCACTTCGTCATGACTGTGCACGACGGCTTCGAGTGGGGTCGTCCGGATGTGACCGTTGGTCAAGAACTCCATCAGCTCGCCCGGCGTCGCGGTCAGCGCGCCGTCTTCGACCGTGATCATCAACAGGCCGTGCGAGCTGAGCTCGTGGATGCCGGTCGGGAAGCGCTGCACGAGCATGTGGTGCCAGCCGTCTTCGGTCAGCGCGTTCAGTGACTCGAAATCGGACAGGTTCAGTCCGATCGCGATCAGGTGCATCAGTTTCTCGCCGATCCGGCCGAGCTCGTCGGTGAACGTCCGCATCGCGCGCCGGTACTCCATGCTCGGCCACGGTGCCGGTCCGTGGGCTGGCCAGTTCGCGCCAACCCTGACGTCCTCACGCGGCACGTCCTGGCAGATCATGTACGTCTCGACGGCTCCGGCCGCCGAGTAGCCAGCGTAGGTCAGGTCGCTGACACAGCGGGACTTCAGGTGCACCGGCTGCCTGAAGTACTGCCTGCTCGCCTGGACCGCGTCGTCGACCTTGCGGGTCTGCCAGCGGTCACAGGAGATCTGGAACATGCCGTCGGCAAGCCACGCCTTGATCAGCTCGGCGGCCAGCTGGACGTCGAGTTCGGTCCCCTCGACGCAATCCGGTAGTCCGAACGTACGAACGTCGGCCATTGTCCCTGCCTTCCATTCCCTTGGAGCGCAACGGACATACGGACCGGTCATAGTCACTGGTTCGGACTACCGGGCAGTAACGTTTTCACACCTCCTCGAGCACCGACCGCAGGAACGTCTTCGTCCGCTCCTGCTGCGGCTCGTTGAACATCTGCTCGGGCGCGGCGTCCTCGATGATCTTTCCTTCGTTGAACATGAGCACACGGTTGGAGACGTCCCTTGCGAACCGCATCGCGTGCGTCACCAGCAGCATCGTCACGTCGCTTGTCTTGGCCACGTCCCGCAGCACGTCGAGCACCTCGGCGGCGATCTCCGGGTCGAGCGCGGACGTCACCTCGTCGAGCAGCAGGATCTCAGGCTCCACGGCCAAAGCGCGCGCGATCGCCACGCGTTGCTGCTGACCGCCGGACAGCTGAGAGGGGTAGAAGTCCGCTTTGTCCAGCAGTCCGACGGTTTCCAGCAGTTCGCGCGCCTTCTCCTCGGCTTCGTCCTTCTGCTTGCCGAGGACGTGGATCGGCGCCTCGGTGATATTGCGAAGAACCTTCATGTTTGGGAACAGGTTGAACTGCTGGAAGACCATCGTCACCTTGCTGCGCACGCTGCGCGTGTGCGCCTCGCTGGCCTCGACGAGCTCCTCGCCCCGTTTCTCGTGCCACAGGTACTCGTCGTCGATCGAGATCGTCCCCGAGTCAGGTTTGGTCAGTGTCATCAGCATCCGCAGGATCGTGGTCTTGCCCGACCCGCTCGGGCCGATCAGCGTCACGCGCTCGCCGTCGGCGATGCTGAACGACATGTCGTCGAGCACGACGTTGTCGCCGAACCGTTTGCTGACGTTGCGGAAATCGACGAAACTCATGCTGCCACCCCGTTGAACCGGCGCTCCACGATCCTGCCCACATAGGACAGAACGAGCGCGACTGCCAGATAGAGCAAGCCGGCCATGGTGATCGGCTCGAATGGACGGAACGTGTCCGCGATGATCTCGCGCCCGACCGTGAACGGTTCCGCGACGGTGATCGCCACCAGTTGCGGAACGTCCTTGAACAGCGCGATGGAATAGTTTGTCAGCGCGGGAATCGAGCGCGGAACCGCCTGCGGCAGGATCACGCTTGTCCACACGCGACGGCGCGGCAGGTGCAGCGCGACGGCCGCGTCCCACTGTCCAGGTGGGACACCTTCGATCCCGGCGCGATACACCTCAGAGGTGTATGTGGCGTAGTGCAAACCGAGTCCGATGATGCCCGCGGCGAGCGGTGACAAAGCCAAACCCAGCTGTGGCAACACAAAGAAGAGGAAGAACAGCTGGATCAGCAGTGGCGTGCCACGGATGAATTCGACGATGAATCCAATCGGAACGCTGATCCACCGCTGATGACTCCGCCGCGCCAGGGCGAAGACCAAGCCGAGCACCAAAGCGACGATGTAGCCGACAACGGTCGCGATCAGTGCCGTCAGCAGGCCGTCAAGCAGCTGCGGCAGGATGTCGAACGCGTAGTTCCAGTCGAAGTTCATGCCCATGCGACCTTTCGCTCAAGCAGCCGCACACCGGTCATGAAGATCAACGCCATCAGGCCGTATCCGATCAGCAGGCCGCCGAAAACCGCTGCGGCACGGCCGTTTCCGCTCCAGATCAGCTGGCCGTTGAAGGTCAGTTCCGGAATGGACACCACGGCGACCACGGCCGTGGCCTTGAGTTGTTCGATGACGTTGTTGCCAAAGGACGGGATCATCGCCCGGACCGCCTGTGGCAGCACGACCCTGCGCATCCCTTGCGTCGGCGTGAAGTTCAGCGCGGTCGCGGCCTCAACTTGGCTTGACGGAACGGCTTGGATCGCGCCGCGAACGACTTCACCCGAATAGGCGCCCATGTTGAGCCCCAGCGCGAGAATGCCCGCGAAGGTGGGATCCAGTTGCCAGCCAAGGGAAGGAAGTGCGTACACGAACCAGAAAGCGAGCACGAGCACAGCAGCGCCGCGGAACAGTTCGACGTACAGGAAACCTATGGAACGCAAGAACTTGTTGTGACTGACCCTGGCCAGTCCAACCGGGAAAGCGATGATCAGCGCGAGGGCCATCCCGCCGAGCGTGAGCAGAATGGTCTTCCACGCGCCGTAGAGCAACAGTCCTATTTGGGCGCTGGACATCAGGCCTCCGGTGCCGCGCAGAGCTGGCGCGAGGTCATGTCCGTCATCTCGGCCTCAGTGAAGCCGAACGGGCGCAGGATGCGCAGCAGCTCACCGGACTGCTTCAGATCGGCGAGCTCCTTGTTGAACGCGGCCACGATAGTGGTCTGGTCCGGCAGGAACGCAAACCCGCCTGAGGTGAACTGCGGCTTACCGTCCACTTCGGGCACGAACGGCGTCGTCACTTCCAGTGGCGCGCCAGGGTTTTTGCCGAGGACGTCCCGCAACGAGATCGCCGTCAGCGAAAACGCGTCCACCCGGTCGGTTGCCACCGCTTCGAGGCCACTCGGCTGGTTCTGGTACGCCGTGATCAAGTTCTCTGGTACGCCGTTGGCAACGGCGTAGTCCTTTTCGGTCGCGCCGATCAGCACGCCCATCCGCAGCTTCTGCTGCTCCACTTCGGCGAATGTCTTGATCCCTTTTGGATTCCCTTTAGGCACAAGGAAAGCAGCTGGCGCGATGAAGTCCGGATTGGTGAACAGGACTTGCTTGCAGCGCTTGGGCAAAATGGACATACCCGCGCCGATCACGTCGAAAAGGCCAACCTTGAGACCGGCGATCAGCGAGCCGAACTCGGACGGAATCGGCACGAGAGTGGGCACCCCAAGCCGTTGGAACACGACCTTGGCGACTTCGGCGGCCTCGCCGGTCAACTCCGCTTCGGAGTTGATGAAGCTGTACGGCGCTTCGTTGGCGAAGCCGATCCGTACCTCACCTTCTTGTCTGAGCCGATCGAGTAACGAACCCCCATTCGGCTCTGCGGACAGATCCACCCTGGTGCAGCCAGGCAGGGCGAGCGAAAGCGCCCCTGCCGCGGCGGCCTGCAGCAGCAGTCGTCGAGAAGCCACTCGACGACCGTAGGTGGTTCATCCGCGCAGGTCAACACGATCCGAAGTGGACGGACGAGGTTTCAGCTGGTCAGGCCGTGCGTTTCCCTTACCAGATCGACGATTCCGGCCATGATCTCAGTGAGCTCGTAGTCCTTCGGCGTGAAGACGCGAGCGATTCCTTTGTCCAGCAAGGCTTTGGCGTCATCGGGCGGCACGATACCGCCGACGACAACCGGGATGTCGTCGGCTCCAGCCGCCCGCAGGCCCTCCACCACCGCGGGTACCACTTCCAGATGCGATCCGGACAGCACAGACAACCCGACCACGTGGACGCCTTCTTGCACGGCGGCGGCCACGATCTGGTCCGGCGTCAACCGGATACCCTGATAAACAACTTCGAAACCAACATCTCGCGCGCGAACCGCAACTTGTTCCGCGCCGTTGGAATGACCGTCAAGACCAGGCTTTCCAACCAGCATGCGCAGCCGTTCGCCCAGCTCAGCACTAGTTTGGAGAACCCGCGTGCGCACTCGTGCGAGTTCAACGCCCGCCTCGCCGGTAGACACACCAGAAACCCCAGTCGGCGCACGGTATTCGCCGAACACCTCGCGCAGCGCGCCGGACCACTCACCCGTGGTCACCCCGGCTTTCGCGCAGACAAGTGTTGCTTCCACGAGGTTCACATCGGTCTTCGCGGCCGCCCGCAGCCCGTCCAGCGCTTCGTCCACAGCGGCCTGATCGCGGCTTGACCGCCACGCCTGAATCGCCTCGATCGCCTGCTTTTCCACGGCCGGATCGAGCTGTTCGATCGCCTTGGCGCCCTCAGCCTGCAACGGCGAGGGCTCGGTGGTGTCGAACTTGTTGACGCCGACGATGACCTCCTCGCCGGACTCGATGCGCATCCTCCGTGCCGCAAGGGATCCGACCAGCTGGGTCTTCATGTATCCACTTTCGACAGCGGCAACCGCCCCGCCCATCGCCTGCACACGATCGATTTCCTCGCGCGCGCCACGGAGGATTTCGTCCACTTTGGCCTCGATGACCGGTGAACCGTCGAAAATATCCTCGTACTCAAGCAAATCCGTCTCGTATGCCAGAACCTGCTGCATTCGAAGAGCCCACTGCTGGTCCCACGGCCGCGGCAGCCCAAGCGCCTCATTCCACGCGGGCAGCTGAATCGCGCGAGCACGTGCGTTGCGGGACAAGGAAACCGCGAGCATCTCCAGCACGATCCGCTGAACGTTGTTCTCCGGCTGGGCTTCGGTCAGTCCCAGCGAGTTCACCTGCACGCCGTAGCGGAACCTGCGGTGCTTGGGGTTCTGAACCCCGTACCGCTCAAGGGTAATCTCATCCCAGAGCGCGGCAAACGCCCGCATCTTGCACATTTCCTCGACGAACCGCACGCCCGCGTTGACAAAGAAGGACATCCGGGCAACAACCGACCCGAACTCCTCCTCAGGAACCTGGCCAGAGTCCCGGACCGCATCAAGCACCGCGATCGCCGTGCACATCGAATACGCCAGCTCCTGCACCGGATTGGCCCCGACTTCCTGCAGGTGATAGCTGCAGATGTTGATCGGGTTCCACTTCGGCACGTTGGTGACGGTCCACGCGACCATGTCCGTGATCAGCCGCAACGACGGCCCTGGCGGGAAGACGTACGTCCCGCGCGACAGGTACTCCTTGATGATGTCGTTCTGCGTGGTCCCGGTGAGCTTGGAAATGTCCGCGCCCTGCTCTTCGGCGACCGTCGTGTACAACGCGAGCAGCCACATGGCCGTCGCGTTGATGGTCATCGAGGTGTTGGCCTCAGCCAGCGGAATGCCGTCGAACAGCTGGCGCATGTCGCCGACGTGACTGATCGGCACGCCCACCTTGCCGACCTCACCACGTGACAACTCCTGGTCAGGGTCGTATCCGGTCTGCGTTGGCAGGTCGAATGCGACCGACAGTCCTGTTTGCCCCTTGGCGAGGTTGCGGCGGTAGAGCGCGTTGGACGCCGTCGCCGACGAGTGGCCGGCGTAGGTCCGCATGACCCACGGCCGGTCACGCTCACGATCGGTCGGGTACGGCATGGGAACCTCCGTTCACGCGCGGATTCCCTGACGGTACTGGCAGGTAACCGCCCAATAACGTGCACTGACTCACAAAATCGAGAAAGTCACGTCCTGGTGTCGACGCCCACGTTCAGCAGCACGTTGTACCCGCTGGTGACGTCGCCGGTGACAGTCCCGAGCTGCAACCCGTTCGTGTCATCCCTGAAGACGTCGTCACTGGTCAGGCTCACCCGCTGAAGCGCGGCCACGGATTGCCCGTAACCCGGCTGTGCGTAGACAGCGTCACACGCGTTCTTCGGCAGCGCGACCTGGGAGGTGGCGATCGCGTTGTCGGCATCGGTGATCGACGCCTGGTCCGGGTACATCTCGAAGTGCACACGCGGCCAACGCCCGGGATAACAGGCGGGGAAGATGCTGGTGAACCGCACCCGGCCAGTCGCGTCGGCGATCTGGACGCCGCGGAGGTAGTTCTGGTTTTCGGCGCCCCGGGTGTACATCGAGTAGCGGCCTTCGCGGTCGCATTGCCAGACGTAGACAGCTACGCCCGCGAAGGGCGATCCGCCCCTGGCCAGGTCAGCGACGACGAGTTCCAGGGTCATCGGCACGCCTTGGGCCGTGCCGTTGGACGCGCCGAAGCTCGACCGGATGTCACTGCGGACGACCCCGCTTTGTTCCAGGACGTCGGGACCGTTTGAGCCGTCACCCGGGTAGGGGCCGCCGGTTTCCTCCGGGATCTCGGTCAGGGTGTTCGAGGGTGCCGAACCGGGCCCCGGGCTCGAGCTTTGGCTGGAACCTGGGCTTTGGCTGGGCCCTGGGCTCGGGCTGCAAGCGGCCACAGCCGCCCCCGCCGCGCCGAGCCCAAGCAGCCGCAGTGCTCGGCGACGGTCGAACAGCGTGCCAAGGTCGAAGCTGAGCCCCTGGTCCACCACTTCGTCGTGGGGCCTCGGCAGGCGTCGGCCCTCGTAGGTCAGTTCGGGTTCGGTCATGAGAACAATGCTCACGCCACGAGTTATGTGCCGACTGTGGAAGTCCTGTCCGTTCGCTGTTGGAACCCGGCCCTATGGCTGGCACTGAATGCCACCTGTGGTCGAGCTGGAACCGATTGCCCGCCTCGTTCGTTGCCGATTTCGGAAGGCGCGCGGGCAGGGGCGTCTAGCGCTCAGGCGCCTCGGTGACACGCTCGACATTCGCACCCAGCCGCACGAGGTTCTCCACGAACCCAGGGTAGCCGCGGTCGATGTGGAACACGTCCCAAACCTCGGTCACGCCATCCGCGCACAACCCGGCCATCACGAGACCCGCGCCCGCGCGGATGTCGGAAGCCCACACCGGTGCGCTGGAAAGCTTCTCCACGCCACGGATGACGGCGTGGTGCCCGTCGGTCCGGGCGTCCGCGCCCAGCCGCATCATCTCCTCGACGAAGCGGAACCGGGCCTCGAACAGGTTCTCGGTGATCATCGCGGTGCCCTCGGACACGGCACACAGGGCGATCGCGAAAGGCTGCAAATCCGTGGCGAACCCGGGGTAAGGCAGCGTGACGAAGTCCACGGACTTCGGCCGCGAAGCCATCACGACCCGGAATGCCTTGTCGTCGTAGACCGTGACCTCGGCGCCGGCGGTGCGGAGCTTGTCGAGCACGAGGTCGAGGTGGTGCGGGTCGACGCCGCGAACGGTCAGGTCGCCACGAGTGACCGCGGCAAAGAAAGCCCAGGTCGCGCCAACAATCCGGTCACCGATAACGCGGTGCTCCGTCGGCTGCAGGGACTCGACACCGTGCACGGTCAGCGTGGAAGTGCCCGCGCCCTCGATCTTGGCGCCCATCTGCTGCAGCATCGTGCACAGGTCGACGATTTCCGGCTCGCGCGCGGCGTTGTCGATCACCGTTGTGCCGTCGGCTAGAACCGCGGCCATCAGGATGTTCTCGGTCGCGCCCATGCTCGGGAAGTCCAGCCAGATCTGCGCGCCGTGCAGCCCCTGCGCCTCTGCCACCACAGATCCGTGTTCGATCTCGCTCGTGGCGCCGAGCTGACGCAGACCGTTCTGGTGCATGTCCAGTGGTCGTGACCCGATCGCATCTCCGCCCGGCAAGGCGACCACAGCACGGCGGCACCGGCCGACAAGCGGGCCGAGCACGCACACCGACGCACGAAGTTTGCCCATGGAAGCCGCATCTGGCTTGTGGTCGAGCTTTGCCGGCGTCGTGATCACCACCGCGTCGCCGTTGACGCTCACCTCGCAGCCGATGCTGCGCAGGACGTCCGCCATGTACGGCACGTCAAGGATCTGTGGGCAGTTGGTCAGCGTTGTCGTGCCCTCCGCGAGCAACGCCGCTGCCATCAGCTTGAGCACACTGTTCTTGGCACCGACGACATCTACGTCGCCGACGAGTCTCGCGCCGCCGTGAACCCGGAAGTGCTCAGACACGCACCCTCCCGCATGAATGACCCTTGGATGAGCGCCAATCGTACGGCTGTCCGTTTGTCACTCGGATTCGGATGCGCCCGCGGCTTCCACTCGTTGCCTCAGCCGCATCAACGGCTTCTCCGCCAGCTCCACGAAGTGGTGCATGGTCAAGTCGGCTGCCCGCGCGCTGTCACCAGTCTCGATCGCTTCGGCGATCGCGCGGTGATCGTCCAGCGCGCGTTGCCGGATCATCGTGTCGTAGGGCAGGGAATCCGTGCCGAAGGTCAGCTGGATCCGCAGCTGTGAGTCGATGCTCACGTAATAGGGGTTGCCGGTTGCCTCGGCGACCGCGGAATGCAGCGTGTGGTCCGCGGTACGCATGACATCGCGGTCTTCGGCTTTTTCGTATGCCTCAACCGCTGCCCAGATCTTGCGGATGTGTTCGTCGGTACGCCGTTCGGCCGCGAGCCCGGCGATCATCGGCAGCAGCGAGCGGGTCAGGTCGAACAACCAGGTGAGGTGCTGCCAACGCGGCAACAGCATGCTGCGGATGTGCGAGCCGGATTCCGGTCCCCACGTGCTGTGCACACGCACTCCGCCACTGCGTCCTCGGGTGATCCCCACGTAGCCAAGGGATTCCAGCTGATGCAGCGCGTCACGCAGAGTTGTCCGGCTGACGTTGAGCCGTGCGGCGAACTCACGCTCCGGCGGGAGCTTTTGGCCCGGCAGCAACGCACCGAGCGCGATCGCGGTGATCAGCCGGTCGACCAGCTGTTCCGCGGCCGACTTGACCTTCATCGGCCCAGCCGGCGCCAAGTCGAGGCTCAGTCTGAGCGACGGCCCCTCACTAGCACTTGCTCTCAAAGTCCAACGCTCCCTGCGCAGCCGAGCATCGAACATAGCTGACTCTGATCACTTTAAGGCGTCGGAAAGTTAAGGACCAGTATTTAGCCCGAATCGTATACGAACTCGTGGCTACGCCCTTGTCACATAAGGTTCAGGCATGGCCGTGCACCTCACCCGCATCTACACCCGTGTCGGCGACGACGGCACGACTGGACTCGGCGATTTCTCCCGCGTGCCGAAGACCGACCCGCGGCTGGCGGCCTACGCCGATGTCGACGAAGCCAACGCGGCCATCGGAGTCGTCGTCGCGACCGGCAACCAGCCCGACGAGATCGTCGAGGTGCTGCGGGTCGTCCAGAACGACCTGTTCGACGTCGGTGCGGACCTGTGCAATCCGATCGTCGAAGACCCCAAGTACCCGCCGCTGCGGATCACCGACGGCTACATCACGCGGCTGGAAACCTGGTGCGACCAGTTCAACGAGCGTCTGCCCAAGCTGGAGTCGTTCATCCTGCCCGGCGGCACGCCCGGCGCGGCCTATATGCATGTGGCGCGAACCGTAACGCGCCGGGCCGAACGCACGACGTGGGCATTGATCGAAGCAGACGCCGAACGAACCAACCTCCTCGCCGCCAAGTACCTCAACAGACTCTCCGACCTGCTGTTCATTCTGTGTCGCCTGGCCAACCCGGACGGTGACGTCCTGTGGCAACCGGGTGGTGCGGGAATCAATTAGCGGGGACATCCGCGCTTTGTGTTCCTTTTGGTCTTAGAGTGTGTGGCTGCGAACTGAGGGCTACTAGGAGGTGACCATGCCCACGGGTGAGCCCGCTGGTAGTGGTCCCACCGCGCGCAGGATGGTGCTTGGCAGCCAGTTGCGACGACTGCGCGAGGCGAAAGGCATCACCCGCGAGGACGCGGGCTACGCGATCCGCGGCTCCGGTTCCAAGATCAGCCGGGTCGAGCTCGGTCGCGTCAGCTTCAAGGAACGCGACGTCGCCGACCTGTTGACGCTGTACGGCGTGACCGACGAGAGCGACCGGGACATCTTCCTCGGCCTGGTCCGCGAGTCGAACCAGCCGGGCTGGTGGCAGCGCTACAACGACCTGATGCCGCACTGGTTCCAGGACTTCGTCGGTCTCGAGGAGTCGGCTTCCCGGATCCAGACCTACGAGGTCCAGTTCATCCCTGGCCTGCTGCAGACCGAGGATTACGCCCGCGCGGTGATGCTGCGCGGCCGTCCGGACGCCCCGCCCGAGGAGATCGAGCGGCGCGTCAACCTGCGGATGCAGCGGCAGCGGCTGTTGGCGTCGCCGCAGGCCCCAAGGCTGTGGGCGGTCATCGAAGAGGCATGCATCCACCGCCAGATGGGCGGCGTGAAGGTTCTGCGTGACCAGCTGGAGCACCTGCTCGATCTGACCAGGATGTCCAATATCTCCCTGCAGATCCTGCCGTACGAGCTTGGCGGATCGGCCGCGGAGACGCCGTTCACCCTGCTGCGGTTCGCCGAGCCGGAGCTGCCGGACATCGTCTACCTCGAGCACCTGTGCGGCGCGCTCTACCTGGACAAGACCGACGAGGTCGAGGTCTACAACAAAGCCGCACATCGGCTGGTTGTCGAGGCGGAGACGCCGGAGCAGACCCGCAGGACCATCTCCAAGGTGCTCAAGTCGCTGTAGCGATACGCCCCAATCCGGAGGGTTTGCGGCCTTTGGTCGCCGAAAACGCGACATTTGCACGCAAACGTTCCGCACACCGGTGTAATTACGCAGCGCTTGAACGGGCAGACACCCGATGATCACGGTCGACTGTCTACAGCCGACACGCCCGACAGTCATCACAATTTGACCCTCACGCGGGTTATGTGTGGCATGAATCGACCGCTACGCGAGCGTAGGAGTGCAATCGATCTCACCCTGAGCGAGCAGGGACTACGCACTGTCGACAAAACTCGCCAAGATCACCCCGGGACAGACCAACTGTGAAATTCGTGCAGATGCACGTGCATGCGCACGGGCAACGGGGCGTGCTACCTTGCTAGTGCACGAAGATCCAGACGTGCCGCCGCCAAGGCAAGTCGGGGAAAAGGTGGGAGCACTCCATGACGGCAGTACACAACGGGGTTTCCGCGGACCGCCTCGGTGGCGTCGATTGGCGCCGAAGCCGGATGAGCGGCGCGGTCGGTAACTGTGTCGAGGTCGCGACGCTCGAGTCTGGCGAGATCGCGGTCCGCAACTCCAGGTTTCCCAACGGTCCAGCACTGATCTACACCCGGGCTGAGATGGCTGCCTTCCTCGCAGGCGCGAAGGATGGCGAATTCGACGACGTCCTGTTGTGACGAAGGTGGCGACATGGACGACTTCGAGGCACAACTCAAGGAGCTGATCTCCCTAGGGTTCAGCTTCGCGCACCCGCGCGACGCGATGGGGGAGGTCGCCGCCGTCGTCGGCGTGCGCGTCCACCACGGCGTGGTCGACGTGGTGCAGATCTATGGCGAGCACGATGCCGACGCCACCCGTATCCCGGGTGACGAGTTGGACATCTTCTTTCCCTACAAGGTTTTCTGGCGCTCAAGCGGCCCGTCGGCCGCTGTCGTCGCAGAATTGCTGGCCCTGCCGGATCCCGAACCCGGTGACATACCGAAGGTCAACGGGTGCTGGGTTCCGGCCCGTCCTGGCAGGTCGAAATGGCTGTCCGCGTCCGCGTGAGTCCGGCCGTGCTGCCGCGCGAAGGCAGCTCGGCTCCCCGAGCCTTCATCCGTGAACTGGGAGTACGACTTGCCGCAGGGGTGACTCGACTGAGTCGCTCCCGCGGCGCCAAACAAAACCATTAGCCTCCTCTACCAATCCGCCCGTACGCCGAGTACGAATCGATGGGCGTGCAGGGTGCGGTACGAGGAGGGGTGAGCATGCGAGAACGGGCGCAGCGGTCACGGGAGCCCGGTGGTCAAAGGCCGGCCACCCTTGACGAACTGCTGCCCAGGGTGGCCCGTGGTGACGAAGCCGCCTTCGAACAGCTCTACCGCCACCTCTCAGCCCCGATCTTCGGGCTGGTGCAGCGGATCCTGCGGGATCCAGCGCAGTCGGAAGAGGTCGCTCAGGAAGTCTTTCTCGAGCTCTGGCGCTCGGCCACTCGCTACAGCCCGGACCGCGGTTCGGTGCTGTCATGGGCGATGACGATCGCGCACCGCAAAGCCGTCGACCGCGTGCGCTCCGCGCAAGCGAGCACTGATCGCGATTCCCGTGTCGCACGAGCCGAAACCGCGCGTCCGTTCGATGAAGTCACCGAAGTCGTGGCAGGCCGGATGGAACGCGAGCAAGTGCGCCGGTGTCTCGGCACACTCACCGAATTGCAGCGCGAGTCGGTCGTACTCGCCTACTACCAGGGCTACACCTATCGGGAAGTCGCGCATTTGCTTGACTCACCCCTTGGCACAGTCAAAACACGATTGCGGGACGGGCTGATCAGGCTGCGTGACTGCATGGGGGTGACGGCGTGAACAACGATGTGCACACACTGACAGGTGCGTACGTGCTGGACGCGCTGTCCGAAATGGAGCGCAGGGCGTTCGAGGACCACATGTCCGGCTGCCCAGCGTGCCACCAGGAAGTCGCCGAGCTCCAGGAAACAACCGCGCGCCTTGGCACAGCGACCGCACTTCCGCCTCCGCCGCAGCTGTGGCACAAGGTGCATATGGCGATCGGCAACGCCAGGCAGCTTCCACCGTTGTCGCTCAACGAGCCGCCGGTGCTTCGGCCGCGGCGCGGGAACTCACGTTTCGCGATCTTCGCTGCGGCCGCGAGCATCGTTGTGGCGGCAGGACTTGGCACCGGCTGGGTCGTGACCAACAACGACGTGAAGAACGAGCTCGCGCAGACGCAGACAGAGTTGTCGAGGCTGCAGACGCTGCTGAGCGCGCCGGACGCCAAGGTGGTCACAGGGCCCGTGGAAGGCGGCGGTACGGCTACAGCGGTCGTTTCAGCCAGCCAGAACGGCATGGTGATGACGGTCAAAGACGCGCCAGCGCTGCGCGGAACGACGGTCTACCACCTCTGGTATGTCCGCGGTACAGGTCCGGGAGAGCAGACATCAGCGGGCACGCTGGCGAGTTCAAACGGCAGCATCGGCTCGAATGACCTAACACCAGCACAGGGAGCCAAGGCACTCGCGATCACTGTCGAACCGCCTGGTGCGACATCCCCGAACCTGGACGCGGTGGTAGCGAGGATCTCGCTGGTCTGAGGTCGTGAGTGGTTACGCGTGTTCTAACCTTGCTAACCACTCACGAGGCGAACGGGAGCCTTCGGCCTGGAGGCGCTGATTCGAGCCAGGAGAGAAAACCGGTGAGCGCGTCCGAGGTCATCGCGATCTCGACGACCGTGTCCGGGCCGCCGAATGCCCGCTTGGACCGCGGCGGGTCCAGCTCGGCCCGGCAACGCAGGATGATGGCGCCGTTCGGCACGCCGTAGAGCTCTTGGGCTTCTGGCTCGCGACGGTCGTCGATCTCGAACCCGTCGCGCTGGATGATCCGGTTCGGGCCGTTGCGCAGACTCAACGCGCGGTACCAGGTGAACTCGTCACCGTGATACCGCGCGACGCCGAGGTGCCAGCCTCGTGGATTGTCCAGGTGTGTCCGCAGGGCTACGTTGATGCCGCCCATCCGGATCAATCTGACCCGGCGAATGCCGAGCAAGATCACTATGGCGGCCACGACCGCCAGGAGCGTCCCGATGAACCAGAGGATCTCCATGGCCGCCCCCGCCCCAGTCCGCGGATCAGACCGTCTGTCCGGCGGCGCGAACCCGGGCTTCTGCTCTTGCCCGCTCGTCCGCGTCCTCTGCCGCGGCTACGTCAGCCCGCGCTTGATCAAGGTCGATCTCGTCGGCGAGCTCGGCGTTCTCCGCGAGGATGCTCACGCCGTCACCGGTGATGGACAGGAAGCCGCCGTACACAGCAGCGACGACCGTGTCGCCGTCCGTGGTACGGATCTTGACGACACCGCCCTCGACGAGCTGGCCAAGAAGCGGTTCGTGGCCGGGCATCACACCGAGTTCGCCCTCGGTGGTCTGTGCGATGACCATCGTCGCTTTGCCCGACCAGAGCCGACGCTCGACGGCGACAAGTTCAACGGAAATCTCGGCCACGCGTTTCTCCTTCGTGTCCCCTTGTCGGCAAGTCTAAACGGCGCGTGTTCGCAACTTCGACGCCCCTCCCGGTGTGATGCGGGTCGTAGACAGCCTTAAGGGGGTTGGCGGGTGCCTGACAAGGGTGACTTCGAGCAGTTCGTGGCAAGCCGATCGGGCGTGCTGCTGCGAACGGCGTACCTGCTTTGCGCAGGTGACCGGGGCGCCGCGGAGGACTTGCTGCAAGAAGTCCTTGAGCGGATGTACCCGAAATGGCGGCGCATCAACGGCACACCGGAAGCATATGCACGAGCCGCGCTGGCGAACGCCTCAGCGAACAGATGGCGAAGGCGAGCAAGACGCGTAACTGAGACGCCTCTCACAGACCTTTTGGGTCCGGCCGTGAGCGGCCCGGAGAACGAAGTGATCAACAGAGACGAAGTGGTACGCGCTCTTGGCGCGTTGCCAGAACGCATGCGGGCAGTGCTCGTACTGCGGTTCTACGACGACCTGAGCGAGGCGGACACGGCGGCCGCGATGGGCTGCAGCGTCGGCACGGTGAAAAGCCAGACCTCCCGAGGCCTCGCGCGGCTGCGGGAAGTCCTGGGTGAGAAGGTGGGGAGCTAGCGATGAATGCGGAAGAACTGCAGGCGGCCCTGCACAGCGCGACGCCTGACCTTGAACCACGCCCAACCCTGACAGCGGACGTGATGCGCGGCGGAGTCCGGCGCCAGCGAAACCGCCGGATGGGCATCGCCGCCGCGACATTGGCCGCAGCGGCGCTCGTCACCACGACGGCGTCTTTCGGATGGCAGATCCTGTCGGAACCGAACCAGGTCGCGACGGATCCACTGATGCTGAAGCCAACCCGTGGCGACCTCGCGAACGACAAAGCGTTCATCGACGACGTGCTGGACGCTTGGGAGGACAAAGAAGGTTCCTCTGCCTCAGTGATCACGCGACCGCACGTGTACTGGGCAGGCAACACACCTGCCGGGCGCGCGGCCGTGGTCATGCAGGAGACCGAAGGACACGCGCTGTTCAAGGGCCTTGTGGGGATAGACCCGAAAACGCAGCAACTGCGGACGCTGATCACCGACGCCCGTGAGGCGGGGTACCAATTCGGGCCAGAGAACAGGTTCGTCCTGGTGGTGCCTCGATCGTCCGAGCAGTTGATGGTGTCCGACAAGGTCACGTACGACAACGCCGCGGGCATCGCCACGCGGTCGTGGCGCCCGTTGCACGACGTGGATGGCGTGATGATGGCGGAACTTCCGCCCGGCAACGGTCCGACGGACGCGCAGGTGATCGTGGGCAACCCGGACGACGGCATCACCCAGGACGAACTGGTTCAGATGTACTACGCGGACGACGCCCCGGTGATGGCCGCGAAACACGCTCCGGCCGGATTGGGATGGGGTGAAGAAGGCAAGGTCCACATGATGTGGGCCCGGCCAGGCCAGCCCCCGCTGCATTGGAACGACCCCGAGTGGCTTCAGCCACGCTGGTACAACGGCTTGTCCGACACCGACTTGCTCGATCCCACAACACCTTTCGTCCCCAACGTGAACCCGTGGTTCGTTTCCGTCGCAGGCCCCGACACGACGACGTTCGTGATCAGCGAGTACACGCCACTGCACAGCGGACCAAGTCGCCTGTACGCGCTGACCATGCTTCGCACGGGTGAGCTCGGGAAGACTTATTCGCTGGGAGCGACGCGCCCGGACAGTCCCCTGCCGGTGCTGGTCGACCTGCCGGACGACAGTGCGAAGGTTGCCGTGGCCAAGGGCGCGAAGCTCAGCTATCGGACCACAAAGGACGGTTCGTGGACGGAGGACGCCGACGAGGCCCTGCGGATTCCGCATGAGGCGGTCGAAATCAGGGTCACAGTGCCAGGCAAGGAACCCGCGATCGTCCCAGCCAACCGCTAGCCCCCACGACAAATCCCGCCACCAGGGGAGCCCTTGATTTAACGCTACCGCAAGGGTCCGACAATTCAGGTTCCGTGCACAAGCGGCTGTACCTGGCACCACCAAGGTGTGTCCACCACTCCAGCACACCGTGTCCACCACTCCGGCACACCGAAATCTCCTCCCCAGCCTCCCGCCGGCGAACTCGGTGTGCAGGAACGTGTATTTCGGTGTGCAGGAAAGGTGGACACGCCAGGGAAGGGGTGGCTTCGCCGCAGCAGGGTAGGCGAAGCCACCTCGTCCTCACGCGCCGTCGGCGTTGTAGATACCGCTTGGCGTGATCACCCACAGCACGTTGTTCGGACCAGTGACCTCATCACGCGTGCGACCCAGGTTCGTGTAGATCTTGCCACCCGCGCCGCTCGTGTTCAGCTTGAACGTGCCACCCTTGAGCGAAGCCATGAACAAGCTGCCCTTGTAGTAAGTCAGCCCGCTCGGAGTCGCCTGCGAGGTCGGCCAAGTCTTCACCGGGTTGGTGTACGCGGGATTGCTGCACGGCCCTTCACAGCTCGGCCAACCATAGTTTCCGCCAGCAGTGATCTTGTTCAGCTCGTCCACTTCGCTGGCACCAATGTCCGAGATGTACAACTGGGTCCCAACCCAAGCCAGGCCTTGCACGTTGCGATGTCCCAGCGAGTAAACCCTGCTGTTGAACGGATTCCCAGGCGCCGCAGCGCCATTCTTGTCAACACGCAGCACCTTGCCGCCAAGCGAGTCGCGGTTCTGAGCGTTGGCGCCGTTCTGACCGTCACCGGTTCCGGCATAAAGGAAGCCATCCGGACCGAACTTGATCCGGCCCCCGTGGTGGTACTGCGAGCCACGGGGAATCCCGGTCACGATCGGATTCGGTGCCTGCCCCAGCTTGAGTTTCGCGATCCGGTTGTCCGAACTCGTTGTGTAGTAGATGAAAACCAGCTGGTCGGCCGCGTACGTCGGCGATACAGCGATGCCGAGCAGGCCCGCTTCCTTCGTCACGCTCACGCCCGAGATCGTCTGCACGTCCGAGACTTGTCCGTTCGGTGCGATCTTCTTGATCTTTCGGGAGTCCTTCTCGGTGAACAATGCCGTGCCGTCAGGCAGGAAATCGACGGCCCAGGCCTGATTGAGTCCACTTGCGACCTGCCGGATCGCGAGCGGTTGCACGGGTGCCGCGATCGCGGTACTCGCGGCAAGCAACACTGTCGTCGCCGACGCGGCAGCGATGGCGAGTTTGCGACGAACTGTCATGGGTTTGCCTCCTGGAGCGTCCCTTGGGCTACACGGGCGGCGAGTGCATACAAGCACAGACGGTGTCGATCGTCCTACCTCCGTCCGGCTAACGGAGCCGAAAACCTCCGATCTCTGTCGTCACAATGGGTAACAAGGCAGACAGAAGATGTTCCATTGACAGGGATCGGAGTGTCCGCATGCAACAGAAAACACTTAGAGGACTAGCGTTGTAGACCGATCAGCTCCTACAGTCGTGATGCTCGACACAAGCCCTTTGGAGGACGATCCAGCCCGGATCGTCACTGATCCGAGGAGTGCACAGATGATCGAAAACACGGAGCGCGAGGTCTGGACCACTCCGGACTTCGTCGAGTACGAAACGCCGATGGAGGTCACCGCCTACGCGGCGCGGATGGACGACTAGGACATCCACGCGAGGGCCGACAGCCCTACCCGGCCCTCGCAACTCCTCTCCCCTGCATGGAGGAAACCCGCAGTGTCCACTTCGAACAATCCCGCACCCGCAGCCGAGTTCGTCGCGGAACTGCGCGGACTTTCCCACCGCTACTGGGGAACCCACCCGTTCCACCACAGACTCCACGAAGGCAGCCTGTCGGAGTTCGAGCTGCGCACGTGGGCAGCGAACCGCTGGTACTACCAATGCATGCTGCCGCAGAAAGACGCGGCGATCATCAGCAACTGCCCGATACCGCAAATCCGCCGCGACTGGCTGGCCAGAATCGTCTACCACGACGGCGCCGCCGAAGGCGAAGGCGGCCGCGAGCGCTGGCTGCGACTGTGCGAGGCAGTGGGCCTGACCAGGGAAGAAGTTCTCGACGAGCGCCATGTCGCACCCGGTGTCCGGTTCGCAGTGGACGCGTACGTGACGTTCGCGCGCACCAAGCCGTGGGTCGAGGCGATCGCGTCCGGTTTGACCGAGATGTTCTCCGGGCACCTGATGCGCCAGCGCGTCACCGACATGCTGTCGAACTACCCGTGGATCCGAAGGGAGGACCTCGCCTACTTCACCAACCGGATCGACGCGGTGTCCGGCGAAGGGCAGGACACTGTGGACATTGTGGTCGAGCACTGCAAAACCCGTGCGGAGCAAGAGAAAGCCATTGCGGCACTGTCGTTCAAATGCGACGTTCTATGGTCCATGTTGGACGCCATCGAGCGGGCCGCGAAGAAGGAGTAGCCGATGACCACGATCGGGCTGGACTCCGCGGCGCGGCTACGCCGTGGCGTTCGACTCACCTACGACAAGACCCGCGAAACGTACGTCCTGCTCTTCCCCGAGGGCGTCCTGGTGCCGAATCAGACCGCGGCCTCAGTGCTGCTGCTCTGTGACGGGGTCGCCACGGTCGCGCAGATCACCGCTGAGCTGGGCATCAAGTACGAAGGCGTCCGCGCCGAGGACGTACAGAACGTGCTGACCAGGCTGGAAGAACGGCGGGTCGTCGAGTGGAAGTGATCGCACAGCCGCCGTTGGGCATGCTCGCCGAGCTGACGCACCGCTGTCCGTTGCACTGTCCGTACTGCTCGAACCCGATCGAACTGGTGACAAGGGAAAACGAGATGTCCACGGACGAGTGGCTCTCGGTGATCGACCAGGCCCGTGAGCTCGGTGTGCTGCAGGTGCATATGTCCGGCGGGGAACCGTTGGCGCGCCAGGATTTGCCAGTTCTCGTTGAACGAGCGTCAGACCTCGGATGTTACGTGAACCTGGTGACCAGCGGCCTTGGCCTGACCGAGGAACGCCTTGCCGACCTGGTCGAGCGCGGTCTGGCCCACGTGCAGCTGTCCGTGCAAGGCGCCGACGCCGAGATGGCCAACCGAATCGCAGGCGTCAAAGCCCACAACCACAAGCTCGCGGCGGCACGCGCGGTGAAGAAGCTCGAGATGCCGCTGACCGTGAACGTGGTCCTGCATCGCGCGAATCATCACCAGGTCGGTGACCTCATCGCACTGGCGGAGGAGATGGGCGCTGACCGTCTGGAACTGGCGAACACGCAGTACTACGGCTGGGGCCTGCGCAACCGAGCGGCCCTGATGCCGACCACCGAACAGCTCACGGAAGCCGAACCGATCGTGCGCGCGGCAACCGAGCGCTTGCGCGGGACAATGCAAATCGTCTACGTGGTCGCGGACTACTACGAGCGCTACCCGAAACCCTGCATGTACGGCTGGGGTTCGCGGCAGCTGACCGTGGCTCCGAACGGCGACGTGCTCCCCTGCCCGGCGGCGTCGTCGATCACCACGTTGAAGCTGGACAACGTTCGTTCCCAGTCGCTTGAAGAGATCTGGTACCGCTCGGACGCGTTCAACGCCTACCGCGGCGATCACTGGATGCCCGACCCGTGCAAGAGCTGCTCACGCAAGGCGATTGACTTCGGCGGCTGCCGCTGCCAGGCATTCCTGCTGACCGGCGACGCGGCCGCGACCGACCCCGTCTGCTCGATGTCCCCCGACCGCGGCATCATCGATACGATCCTGGCCGGAACGCCATCCGAGCCCCCTGAGTTCGTGATGCGCAAAAACACGATCAAGGTGGTCTGACTTGAAGGTTCTGCTGCTGGGAACGGCCGCAGGCGGCGGATTCCCGCAGTGGAACTGCGCCTGCCGGATGTGCAAGGCGGAACTGCCCTCGCGAACCCAGGACTGCATCGCGATCAGCGCGGACGGCACGAGCTGGTACTTGATCAACGCGTCGCCGGACATCCGTAACCAGATCCTGTCAACCCCCGCCCTTGCCGCAGGTCCGGGGCCACGTGACACGCCTTTGCGCGGCGCTTTGCTGACGGACGCGGAACTCGACCACACCCTCGGCCTGACAATGCTTCGGGAAGGCGCCGGTCTTTCCGTCTGGGCTCCTGCCGCCGTTTTGCACGCCTTGCGCACGGATTTTCCGTTGCAGGAGATCGTTTCTCGCTATGGGGCGTGGAACTGGCAACCCGTCGCGGAGAACTTCGTGGTCGACGGACTGTCCATTTCCGTATTCCCGATCTCCGACAAGAAGCCCAAATACATCCAGTCCACAGTGGATGGACCGTGGGTGGTGGCGTACAAGATCTCGGACCCTGCTGGCGGGACTGTGGTCTACGCGCCGTGCCTGAAGACTTGGCCTGAGGGCTTCGATTCGCTGATCGCGGACGCGGACTGCGTAATCCTGGACGGAACTTTCTACTCGCCCGACGAGATGTCCGCAGCCACCAACAAAGGCGTCGGCTCAGGCGCCCAACGAGCCATGGGCCACATCCCGATTGCGGGTGCCGATGGCAGTCTCGCGCAGATCGCCCGGCACCCTGGCAAGCGCTGGATTTACACACATCTGAACAACACAAACCCGATCCTCGACCCGGATTCGAAGGAATACAAGGAAGTCCTGGCCGCCGGAGCCGAAGCTCCAGTCGACGGCACCCTGATAGAGGTCGTGAGTGGTTAGCCGTGTTCTAACCCTTGTCATGTCCCGGGAGATGTGTCAAGGATGTGTCTCGGTAGTTGTGTCACGGTTTAGGTGTGCTGGTTAGGCGGCGTGGACGACTTTTCCTTGGTATTTCTTGGTTTTGTCCAGGGTGAGGTGTCCGATCGGGTCACCGTTGGTGGTGTAGGCGGTGACCCGATCGCCGTAGCGCAGCAGGGTGACGGTGCTGCCGGCGTGGTCGCGGCCGACGCTGATGCGGTAGTCGGCCAGGGCGACGGTGCCGTTGGGCATGACCTTGATCTTGTGGATGGTGGCGTCGTCCTGGCGGGGCAGGTCGCCCGGGCCGCCGTGACTGGGCGCGAGCGCCCAGGCCTGGGCCGGGGTGGTATCGATGGCCGAGTGTCGGCGGCGGGTGTTGTAGTGCTCGCGGACGGTGTCCAGCCGGGCTTGTAGCTCGGCGATGCTGCCGGCTGGTTGGGGCCAGCGGTGGGAAAGTAGCCGGTCGGCGGTGGCGTGCAGGCGTTCCACCTTGCCGCAGGTCTGTGGGTGATACGGGCTGGAGTGGATCACCCTGCTGCCGTACTCGGCGGACACGGTTCGGGAGAACTCGCTGGTCAAGCTCTTGTCGCGGGAGCGGTGCGGGTGTGTCCAGGCGGTACCGTTGTCGGCCAGGATCAGCCCGGGTGCGCCCCGGTCGCGCACCGCGGCCGCGATGGCCTCCAGCGCGGCGGTGGTGGTCTCCATGGGCGCGACATGGCTGGCCAGCCAGACCCGTGTGCAGTCGTCGAGCACATCGATGGCCACCACGGTGGTGCCGTCCGCGAGGGTGTGCTCGGTGCCGTCGATCTGATAGCAATCCCGCGGTCGGGCATAGGAAAACCGCCGCCAGGACGCTCGTGGGCGCTTCTTCGGGTTCTTGTCCAGCAGGCCATGCCGGTCCAGGATCCGGTTGATCGTGGCCCGGGCCGGCACCCGCGCACCGGCCGGCCAGCCGGGGCTGTTCGCGCGTGTTTCCAGCTCGGCCCGGATGTTGTCCGCGCCGTTGTCCGGCGCCAACCGCTCACGCAACCCCAGGATCAACGCGACCACCGGTTCGGGTGTGGCGGCCGGGCTCGAGTGTGGTCGACGCGAGCGAGGCCGCCACTCGCCCTCGGCCCGGATCCGGGCGCGGTGCCGGTAAAACGTGCGTGGATTCACGCCGTTGAGCCGGCACCACTCGGCCACGTTGTCGATCTCCGGGTCCACGATCAAGGTCGCGTCCATGAGTCTCATCTTCGCCTGCTTTCCCGCCATGACGCGAGGTCATAGCGTGATCAAGCGACACATCAGATGAGACACGCTTAGCGACAACTCTCATGAGACTGAAGACGTGTTCTAACCCTGCTAACCACTCACGAGGGATTTTGCTTCGGCGTCGTGGCGGGCAGCCGCGCGGTGGCGGCCTAGGCCGCGAGCGAGTTTGGCGAGGTAGTGGGCCACCGGCTGCAGCGTGAGGAGCCCGCTACTGGCCCCGGCGAGCTCTCCTGACGCGGGCAGAAGCACCTCGTACAGCTCCTCCATGGCAGCCCAGTCGCCTGCTTTGATGGCCGCGATGGCGTGCAGGCAAGTTCGAGCTTCGAACAGCAAGTCGTGCGGTGATGGCGGAATCACCTCGCCGGGTCGGCACCAGGGCGCGTAAACCCCGAAGTCCATGTCCGGGGACACAGCAAGCCCGTTGCGAACCTGATGACACAGCAAGGCGAACGACAGAATGCCGTCGCCGAGCCCGGGCATCTCGGTTCCACCAAGGAAAGCTGCCCGGTACAACGGCATGGCATCCCCGCCTGCGACCGAAGTGCGAAGCGCCCGGTACCACTGCACAAAGACCTCGGCGAGCGGTAACTGGTAGTCACGACCCAGCCGGGTCACGGCGTCGGCATGGACATCCGCGTCGGCGAACGAGGCGAGCGCCGAGTGGCCCTGCATCAAGATCATGTGCCCGAGGACCTCGAACGTCACCAATGAGTGCCGCGTCGCCACGTCGACCAGCTCCGCCCCGATCCGCACCCGCTCAGGCGCGCGCCCAGCCCGCTGGAAAGACTGCATGAACTGGGCATTCAGGGCGAACGCCAACACCGACGGATCGTCCAGCGACCGTGCGATCTCCACCGCCTCCGCTGCGGCACGGACCGCGCGCGGCCCGCCTGAACTGCGAAGTTCCATCGCGATCATGGCCAACAGGCGACTCCGGGACGCAGAAGTCACCGAAGGCAGGACACGCTCAGTCACTTCGACGACCCGCGCGGCCAGGGCGGGGTCGTCTGGCGTTGTCCAGATCGCCGGTACGTCGAAGGACGCGATCACTCGCGCGGCCTGCTCCGGGTCATCGCCCGGATCAAGCAGGTCGAGGGCCGAAGATCGAAGTTCGCGCGCCTGACCAAGTGCACCGGTGAACGACAACGCACGGATGAGGCCCATGATCGACTCAAGCCGGTCATCAGCGGCCATGGCAATGCGCCACAGGCGGACCGCTTCTCCGAAGTCGAAACGCTTTTCGGCCGCTATCGCCGCGTCGCGGGCGTAACCAGCAGCGCGCGGATCCGACGCCAGCGAGAAGTGGTGGGCCAAAGCGGCAGGGTCGGGCCGAACCTGCTCCAAGGTCGCGCCGACCTCAAGGTGCAGTTGGGATCGGCGGGAACGGGAAAGGTCCTGGTAGAGCGTGTCCCGTACTAAGGAATGGGAAAACCGGAACTCACCGGCTTCGAGTTCGACCAGAAACCCTTGCTGTACGGCGACTTCCACAGCGTCCAGGTTGCCGACGATGTCAAGGGTGAACTCCTCGCCGACCACCGAAGCCTTACGAAGAACCGACTGGACATCGGTTGGCAAGCGGGACAACCGATACCTCACCACATCCAGCACTCCGACAGGAACACCCGAGAGATCACTGCCAGCAGCGACCAATCGCGCGAGTTCTCGTATGTAGAAGGGATTCCCGCCGCTACGCCGGTGAATCACCTCGGCCGTCTCGAAGTCCACATCGACATCCAAGGCTTGAACTACCGCTGGAATATCCGAAGCAGACAGTCCACCAAGATATATGCGAGTCGGCTCGGATCGCGCTACCCTGCCAAGAAAAGCCGTTGGCGCATCCGTTGTCCTATACGTCCCGACAATGAGGACTGGTGCATCGACCGGATCCGCGATCACCGAAGCCAACAAGGACAGCGTTTCTGCGTCCGCCCAATGCAAGTCGTCCAGTACGATCAACTGTCGGCCGAACGCCGCCAACTGTGTCCGAACAGCTCGGTAACGCTGAAAACGAGCCGTGGCAGGGTCGGAAACCTCGACAGGCTCCAAGAAACCGGATGGCGCGTCCTCAATGTACGCACTCCATCTGCTTGGCCAGTCAAGCCGGACACGGAAAGCTTTTGCCAATGCGGTTTTCCCGGCGCCAGCCTCACCACTGACCAACGCAAGCCCAAGCCGCCCGGTCGTTGCCACGTTTGCGGCGGCTTCGGCCAATTGGTCCAGTTCGCGCGATCGTCCAATTAAGACCGGAGTGTCTGGCCGTGCCTGTGCCAGCACATCGGCTTCCAGTTGCGCCAACGCAGGACCAGGATCAAGCCCCAACTCATTCTTGAGCAATTGGCGCGCCCTGCGCAGCGAGTCCAACGCATCACCCTGGCGGCCTGCCTGATACTGCGCCAAAGCCAGCAGCCGCCAAGCGTTCTCCCGCCAAGGATGATCGTCCACATGCGCCCGAAGTGAAGGGACGGTTTCCGCGGCGCGCCCAAGCTCCAGCAATCCCTCAGCACGCCGTTCGATCGCCAGCAACCGCAGCTCGTCAAGGCGCGCGACCTCAGCACGTGCCCACGGCTGATCGGCGAACTCGACGTAAGCAGGCCCGCGCCACAAGTCCACATCGAGAGTGGCCTCGAACTCCCAGGCGTCAACGTGCTCAGCACGCAAGGCATACCCAGGACCGGACGTCACGAGCAATCGGGCGGGCGTCCGGGGCGGTCGATCCGGCTCGAGCGCCTTACGCAACGCGGCTATGAAGGTCTGGATCGCGCCGACAGCACCTTCTGGCGGATCGTCCCACAGGTCGTTGACCAGCATGTCAACCGGAACAACCCGGCCTCTCGCGATGATGAGGCGCGCAAGCACGGCCCGGTGCCGAGGTCCTTTGAGGTCGATCGGGCCAGCGGAGTCCGACGCCACGAGCGGACCCAGCACGCCGAACCTCACCTCGGAACCCATCAATCAGCACTGTACTCAGCCGATGCTGATCGAACGCTGATTGACAGCCCGCACCCTGCGGATATGAAGATTCCCGTCGCCGATGGTGTCCAGTTGAACGTCGAAGTCCAAGGCTCCGGCACCCCGATCGTCCTGCTACATGGCTTCCCCCAAACCCACCTGATGTGGCGGCACGTCGCAGCCGACCTGGCCGCTGACCACACCGTGGTCTGCCCTGACCTGCGCGGATATGGCGACAGCGACAAACCATCAACCGGCTACGACAAACGCACGATGGCGCAGGACGTCGTGGCGGTCGCACGTCACCTCGGGTTTTCGCGGTTCGCGCTGGCCGGGCATGACCGCGGGGCGCACGTCGCGTTTCGGGCCGGGCTCGACCACCCGGACAAGGTCACTCACCTGGCGATGCTGGACATCCTGCCGACGCTGGACATGTGGGACGTCTTGCACGGTGCCAGCGCGGCTGTGGGTTTCCACCTGTACCTGATGGCGCAGCCGCAGGGCCTGCCCGAGCAGATGATCAACGCGGCCCCCGACGCTTTCTTCGGGTACTTCCTCGACGCTTGGGCCCGCACCCCGTTCGACCCCGAGATCCGGGCGAGGTACCTGGAGGCTTCGCGGAACGCGGTGGCATCGATCGTCGCGGACTACCGCGCAACGGCCACAGTGGACATCGAGCACGACACAAAGGACCTTGCCAAGGTGCTGCGGATGCCGGTCACGGTCATGCAGCAGGACTGGGGCGCCGAACTGAGCTACGACGCCAAGGCCCGCTGGCAGAAATGGGCGCCAGGCCTCACGCACATAACGGTGAACTCCGGCCATTTCATGGCCGAGGAATCCCCTACCGACGTGATCAAAGCGATCCGCGCCCTGGTCAGCTCGTGAGTGGTTAGCGGCGTTAGAACACGAGGCGTTAGTCAGTCTGTCCTCTGGTGAAGACGCCCGTTGAGGGGTGAAAATCGGTGTTGGCTGCCCGCTGACGTCGTTGTCTCTATGGTCTGTGAAGGCCGTGCGTTAGTCGGACGCTGGGAGCCCTTGGTGGGCCCTTGATTGTTGCTTCGAGCACGCGGATCAGATTCGTTGTTGCCTGGGCTCCCGCGGGTAGCCGCCCCGCCGGACGCTCGGGGAGAGGCCGATGTTGGAGCAGACACAGGACAACGAGGAGATCATCGCGCGGGTGGCCGCGTTGGATATCGGTAAGGCCGAGGTGATGTGTTGTGTCCGGGTGCCCGATGAGGCGCGTCCGGGTAAGCGGCTGCAGGAGGTCCGGCCGTACTCGACGATGACCCGGTCGTTGCTGGTGCTGGCTGATCGGCTGGCCGGGCTGGGCGTGACCCGGGTGGTCATGGAGTCCACATCGGACTATTGGAAGCCGGTGTTCTACCTGTTGGAGGCGCACGGGTTCGAGACCTGGCTGGTCAACGCCCGCGATGTCAAGCATCTGCCCGGCCGGCCGAAGACGGATCGATTGGACGCGGTGTGGTTGTGCAAGGTCGCCGAACGGCAGATGATCCGGCCCAGTTTTGTCCCGCCGTCACCGATCCGCCGGCTACGGGATCTGACCCGGTATCGGCGTGACCTGGTCGAGGTCTGCACCGCGGAGAAGCAGCGGGTGGAAAAGCTCCTGGAAGATGCCCAGATCAAGCTCTCGGTGGTGGTCTCGGACATCTTCGGGGTGTCCGGCCGGGCCATGCTGGCCGCGCTGGTCGCCGGGCAGCGGGACCCGAAGGTACTCGCGCAGCTGGCCCGCACCTCGATGCGGCGCAAGATCGGCAGGCTGGAAGAGGCGTTCACCGGGTTTTTCACCGATCATCACGCGTTCCTGTTGTCGACCATGCTGGCCCGGGTGGATGCCGGGATCGCTGACGTCGCCCGAGTGGATGCCGCGATCGAGGAGTTGATCGCCCCTTTCGCCACAGCGGTCGACCAGCTTGATGAGATCACCGGCGTCGGGCGCACCGCCGCCCAGGTAGCCATCGCCGAGATCGGGCTGGACATGGCACGCTTCCCAACTCCGGGCCACCTGTGTTCCTGGGCCAAGTTCGCTCCCGGGGTGTCGGAGTCGGCCGGCAAGAAGAAAGGCAAAGCTGCCACCGGGCACGGCAACCCTTACCTGGCCCGAATCCTGGGCGAGGCCGCAGTGTCCGCCAGCAGGACCAACACTTTTCTCGGCGAACGCTACCGGCGCATCGCTCGCCGCAGTGGCGCCAAGAAGGCCATCGTCGCGGTCGGCCGTTCCATTCTCGTGATCATGTGGCACCTGTTATCCGACCCCAACGCCCGGTTCCGTGACCTCGGCGCCGACTACTTCGTCCAGCACACCAACACTCAACGCAAGGTCCGCAACCACATCAGCCAACTGGCCGCTCTGGGCTATCGCGTCACCCTCGAACCCGCGGCCTGACAACCCAACTACCAACCCGGCTCCGCTGCGCTACGCCGGGTGCCTTCGGCCTGCCCACTCACCATCGATTTTCGGATCAGAACACGGCTAACCACTCACGAGGCGTACGCTGGGATTACAGTACGACCAGGCTGCCTCTGGACAGCTTCGTCACGTCGGTCGAAGCTCCGCTCCACGCGGTGGAGAACAGCAGCTTCGAGCCGTCGGTCAGGGTGATTGCCAGGCCCTCCTTGACTTTGCCTGTCATTCGGAGGGTCAAGCCGCTGGCTACCGTCTTCGGGCGCCAGGGGTCGGTCACGTCGACGAGGTCGGCGCGGCCACGCAGGTCAACAGCACCTGCGTGGGTCGAGCCGAAGGAGTCGACCTTGTGGCTGCGGATCTGGTACTTCTTGCCGCTTGAGCTGAACGTGATCAGGGTCGCCCCGGAGGACTGGCCTTTCACGTGCGCCAACGCCAGCGTGAAGTCCGCTTTGGACCCATTGTCGGCGCCGTAGGCCTTGCTCAGGGGTACCGAGCCGTCGCCGATTACGAGGCGGTTCTGCGAGTTGGTGACTTCAACCCGCCCAGATGCTTTTCCCGTGTAGTTACCACCGACCGAAGCCGTCACCTCGTGCACTCCGGCAGGCAGCGTCGCCGTGCAGTTTCCAGAGGCGTCAGAGGCGCCAGTTCCGAGCAGGGCCAGTGGCGCCGTGCACAGTGTCTGGTCTCCTGCGGTGAACGTCAATGTTCCACTCAGGACATCACCTGGAGTCGAGTCACTGTTGTCTTGAACGGTCGCACGCAACTGCACGGTTCCGCCGTCCACCAAGGAGTCTCCGGTGTACGTGACAGCAGCATCCTCGGGCACCACTTTCACAACAAAAGCAGACTTCCCAACGACACCAGTCGGATCCGTTACCGAGACCGAGACCTGGTAATCGCCGGGCGCGGCCGTGGCCGTCCCAGTGACGCCCCAAGCACCCGGGCCCGTCTGGGCAAAAGACAAACCGGCAGGCAGGCCCACCGCCGTTGCCGTCAGGCCCTCGCCCGGGCTGTCCGCATCAGTAGCGGTCACCGGGAACGAGGCCGCATCGCTGTACTGCACCGAAGCGTCAGATGGTGCTGCGACCTTCGGTGCGCCCAGGATGGTGAAGTCGGCGTTGTTCAGGTCGAAGAAGACGTTTCCAACCGCTTCGATCTTGATTCGGGCCTTCTCTGTTGCCACGTCTGGCAGCGTCACGGACTCGCTGCCGTCGTTCGCCGTGCGCTCCGCCAACACGTGCGGGAATGTCACGCCGCCGTCAGTCGACAGCGAGATCTTCACGTCGGTCGCGTTGATCGGCGCCGCGTTCGTGCCTGCGACGTCCCACGTGATGTCCTGTGCCGAGTTGGCAGGGTAGGAAACGTTCGAACCCTGCGAGGTCACCAGGAATGGGCCGGTGTTCGGCGCCAGCACCAAAGCGGTGTCAGCACTGCCGACGCCACCGCCACCCGCGCGGTAGTCACGGGCGGACAAACGGAAGTGCAGCGTGCGGTCGTTGGCGAAACCGACCCAGTCATTCGTCGGCAGGAACTCCGAGAAGCAGTCGACGATGCCAGCCGGAACCACCGCAGGCGGGGCCGGTGCTGCTGGGCAGGCGCCCGTTGCGGCGTTGGTGTTGTTCAACGACACCTGCTGCATGTCTGGGAAGACGCGCATTGGGTTGTCGTTCACCGCGTTCTCGCCTGGCGAGTAGTACTTCAGTGTGTCCTCTGCGGACACGATCGCTGCCGTACCGAACTGGCGGAACAGAGGGCCGTTGGTCTTGGTGTTGTTCGTCAGTGCCGTACCGGCTGCGGCGCCACGGTCGTTCTGCTCCCACATGTAGGTGAGCTTGTCGCCGTCGGCGTCCGTCGCGCTGCCGGTCAAGGAGAACGGCGTGCGCAGCGGGATCGTGTACTGCGGCGCAGTTGTCACGACCGGAGCGTGGTTGGTGGTGTCCTCGACCTTGAAGCCGGTGTTCTCCTGTGGGCCACCGTCCACAGTCTCACCGACGACGGCACTGGTTCCGGTTCCGGCGAAGCCGAGCGCGGGGACGTCAACCGCGGCAACCGATCCACTTTGGAACGTGACCTGGAAGCCGGTGTCGTTGAACGTGCCTGCGCCGAAACCGGTCACCGAAACCGTTGCGCCCGCTGGCCATCCGGTGATGCCTTCGATCGCTGCCTTGATCCCGGCGGCCGTGTAGTTGGTGCCACGCACGATCGGCGCGGACGTCTGGCCGTTGAAGGACAAGGTGAACGAGTCGGTGCCGTCGAACTCACGCAGGCCGATGTTCTGCACCTCGTTGATCGCCGGACGCGGCGTCGAGGTGAACGTGGTGATCTCGGTGTAGCTGCGCTGCGACCAGTACGGGTCGGAGTGCGGCTGCAGGTTGTCCTGCTCGCAGATTCCCGCGTACGCCATGATCGACGAGCCACTGCCCGGCTCGTAGGAGTTCGCCGGGCTGCGGTTGGCGCCGGAACAGTTGACCCGAGTGCCGTTGAACGTGTGGTTGCCAGCGAACTGGTGGCCGAGCTCGTGTGCCACGTAGTCCACCGCGAAGAAGTCACCGACTGGCGTCGGCAAACCGGTGCAGCCACGCGCCTTTCCGGGGCCACCGACGACGCCGAGCCCCGCGACACCGCCACCGTTGACGCCGAGTCCAATGTGGCCCACGTCGTAGTTGCCCGCGCCGACCAGCTGGCCGAGCACGATCTGGTTGCGGTTCAACAGGGTCCCGGTGCAACCAGCAAGCTGGGACGGCGTGAAGCACGGCGCCGCGCCACACGGGCCGTTCGCGCCGGTCGCCTCCGCGGCGGTGTTCAGGTTGGTCTTGTCGGTGTCGTTGACCAGGACCAGCCGGATCGCGGTCTCGTCCTCGTAGATCTGGGCGACCCGGTTGACCAGCGTCACCTTCGCCGCGGTCACGTTGTCGATGCCGAAGTAGTTGGCGTACGAGGGATCCGTGACGAGCGCGAGGCGGTAGGTCCGGAGCTTGACGATCGGCCCTGCTTCGGCGACCGCGTCCTGGACGAGCTCTTCGATTTCCTCGTTCTCCACCAACGGACCGGCGTCGTTACGCAGGTTGTGGCCGTAGTAGGAGGCGTAGAGGCTCTGGTCTTTGTGGGAGTAGGGATCCACGTACCACTGGCCGCGCTTGGAACGCACTGAGGCGTGGAACCCCAATGGCGTCAAGTCGGCCCGCACGGTCGCGGTCGGGTCGTCGATGCCCTTGCCGGAGTACGTCTTGATCTCTGGGTGGGCCGCGGCCAGCTTCTCTTCCATGACCGGCGCGTCGACCAGCGCGAACCGTTCGAAGGTACCTTCCGGCGTCGGCAGCAGGACTTCCTTGCCCGCTAACGCCGCGCGGGGCGCGAGCGAAAGGTCGGACTGCATCGCGTCACGGTCCAAAGTGAACCCGGCGAACTTGTCCGTCCGGACATCGGCCTGAATGGCCGATCGTGCGGCGATCGGGTTTCCTTCGACCTTGGTCCAAGGGTTCTCCGCCTCAGCCGGTGCGACCGTACCGATCACCGGCAGCAGCGCGAGCGACAAACCCGCGATCGCGAGCGCGGCCACACTGCGGCCACGAGTAGGTAACGAGGATCTCACAGTACTCCTTAAAAACCTCGTGAGTGGTTATCGGTGTTAGAACACGGATAACCACTCACGAGGGATATTGAGCGTTTACTCCTACACGATCAGGAATCCGCCGGTGGTCAGCGGGGTTTCCCGTGTCTTGGCGCCCGTCCAGTCGGACGAGAGCAGCAATGTGTCGCCTTGCAGCAGGGTTACCGAAACATCGCGCCCGGTCTGCGTCACTCGCATCGTGACGTCCGCGGCGACGAACATCGCCTGGCCGGTGGTCACGTCGCTGAGCAGAACCTTGGACCGCACGTCGAGCGAACCGGACGTCTTCGCCCCGAAGGACTCGACTCCGTTGCCGAACGCCACGTAATCCCGGCCACCTGACCGGAACTTGAGCGTGCTCAGGCCCTTCGTTTTGGCGTCGTTGTGCATCAACAAAGCCGTGACGTTGACCGGAGTTCCTTTGTCGGCTTTGTACTTACCGGCCGAATTGGCGGCGGTGACCACTCCGGCGGCGAGCACGGTCCGCTTCTGCGAAGCCTGTGTCTCCACCGAAGCATTACCAGTCGCCGCGTAGTTTCCGCCCGCCGAAACGGTTACGGATGTCACGCCCGCAGGCAGCTTGCTGATGCAGCCACCGGAACCATCGGACGCGCCAGTCCCGAGTAGACCGACGGGCGCGGTGCACAAAGCCTTGCCACCAGCGGAGAACGTCACGTTCGCGGTCTTGAGGTCACCAGGGGTGGCGTCGGTGTTGTCCCGGACAGTTGCCCGGAACAGCACAGAATCGCCGTACACCAACGAATCCCCGGTGTACGTGACTTCGACGTCCTCCGGCTTCACCTTGACCGGCACGGTCGTCGTGCTGGTCGCGCCCGCGTCATCAGTGACCGTGAACGCGACCGGGTAGTCACCAGATTTCGCTTTGGTGGTACCGGAAATCGTCCACGTCCGCTTGTTGTCCGCAGCCGTTCCCTCGGCCACCGAGAGGCCCTCGGGCAGGCCGGAGACCGACGACGTCAGTCCGGCGCCCTTGCTGTCCGGGTCCTCAGCGGTGATCGTGACTGACGCGAGAGCGTCGCTGTACTGGACTGCAATGTTCTGCGGGCTGCTCACTCGCGGCGAGGCGTTGATCGTGAAGTCGGCGTCGCTGACGTCGAAGAAGACGTTCCCGACAGCCTCGATCTTGATCCGCGCCTTGGTCGTCGGCTCGTCGGTCAGCCGCACCTGCTCGCTGCCGTCGTTCGGCGTGCTGCGCGCGATGACGTGCGGGAACGTCTTGCCGCCGTCGGTCGACAGCGAGATCTTCACGTTCTTGGCGTTGACCGGCGCGGCATTCGTGCCCGCCACGTCCCACGTGATCGTCTGCTTCGAACCACCGGCCAGCGCACCGGCGGCGCCTTGCGACGTCACCAGGAACGGACCTGCGGCAGGCGCGACGTTCACCTTGGTGTCGTCGAACCCGATGCCGCCGCCGCCCTGTTTGGCATCGCGTGCTGTCAGGCGGAAATTCATGGTCCGGTCGTTGTTGATACCGACCCAGTCCGCCGTCGGCAGGAACTCCGAGTAGCAGTCGACCAACGCCTGCGGCAGCGGGGTGGTCGGCGGCGTTGGCGGAGGCGCGCACGTCCCAGTCTTGGCGTTGGTGTTGTTCGCCAGGATCTGTGCCATGTCCGGGAAGACGCGCGTGGGGTTGCGGTTCACGGCGTTCTCGCCCGGCGAGTAGTACTTCAGGCTGTCCTCTTGGCTGACGATCGCCGACGTGCCGAACTGCCGGAACAGCGGGCCGTCCTTCTTGACGTTGTCCGCCAGTGCGGTGCCATGGGTCGAGCCGCGGTCGTTCTGCTCCCACATGTAGGTCACGACGTCGCCGCGATCCGGGTCCTTCGCGCTTCCGGTCAGCGAGAACGGGGTGCGCGCCGGGATCGTGTAGGCCTCAGGGGCTTTCACGACAGGCGGGTGGTTGCGGGTGTCGCGGATCTTCCAGCCCTTGTTGTCCTGCGGGCCACCCTTGACGTGCTCACCGGCGAACCCGTTGGCGCCGTTCACCTTCAAGGCGTCGACGTTCTTGCCCTCGAACGCGCCGCCGAACGTGACCTGGAAACCAGTCTCGTCAAACGGAATCGGCCGGTAGGTCGGCTCATTGCCCAGCCCTGCGACCGTCACGGTGGCGCCAGTGATGCTCTCGATCGCCGCCTTGACACCCTCCGGCGTGTAGTTCACGCCGTGCACGACCGGTACCGTCGTCTTGTCCTGATAGGACAAAGTGAACGAACCGCCCGCGCCGAACCCGCGCAACGAGACTTCCTGGACTTCGTTGGCGTTGGGCAGATCCGCCGTGGTGTACGACGTGATCTCGGTGTAGCTCTGGTGCGACCAATACGGATCGCTGTGCGGCTGCAGGTTGTCCTGACGGCAGATACCGGCGTACGCCATGATCGACGAACCGCTGCCCGGCTCCACCGACGTGGTCGCTTCGCGGTTACCGCCCGAGCAGTTGTGCTGCGTGCCGTTGAACGTGTGGTTGCCCGCGAACTGGTGGCCGAGTTCGTGCGCCACATAGTCCACGGCGAAGTAGTCACCGACAGGCGTCGGCACACCCGTGCACCCCACGGCCTTGTACGGACCACCGACACCACCGAGCCACGCGATGCCACCGCCTGCGAGACCGAAGCCGATGTGCCCGACGTCGTACTTGTCGGCGCCCACGAGCTGGCTCAACGCGGGACCGATCGCGAACAGCGTCGGGATGTCGCAGCCCTGCAGCTCTTCCGGCTTGAAGCAGGGGGCCGCGCCACACGGACCGTTGGGCCCGGAGGCCTCGGCGGGCGTGTTCAGGTTCGTCTTGTCGGTGTCGTTGATGAGCACCAGGCGGATCGCGGTCTCATCTTCGTAGATGTGCGTGATCCGGTTGACCAGCGTCACCTTCGCCGCAGTCACGTTCTGCGCGCCGAAGTAGGTGGCGTACGACGGATCCGTGATCATCGCGAGCCGGTAGGTCCGCAGCTTCACCGTGCCCTTGCCGCCGAGTTCTTTTATCTCAGCGGCCTTTCCCAGCAGCGCGTTGTCCTGCAACGGTCCTGCCGGGTTCTGCAAGTCGTGGCCGTAGTAACTGGCGTACAGGCTTTCGTCGCTCGAATAGTCGCCCTTGTAATAGGGATCGACGAACCACGAACCGTTCTCAGAACGGACAGAAGCGTGAAAACCCAGCGGTGTCAGATCGGCCCGGACAGACGCGGTCGGGTCGTCGATGCCCTTGCCGGAGTACGTCTTGATCTCCGGATGCGCCGCCGCGAGGCCCTCTTCCATCACCGGGGTGTCGGTCAGCGAGAACCGCTGGAAACTGCCCCCGGGTGTCGGCAGCAGCACCTCGTGCGCCGCCCCTGTTGCCAGCGAAGCCTTCCCCAGCTCGCCCCGCATGAGTGACCGGTCGAGGGTGAATCCCGCGAACCGGGTGGTCCTGATGTCGGTCTGCTTGGCCGCCAGCGCCGCCCCTGGACTGGCCTTGGTCCACGGGTTGGCGGGTGCGGCGGGTGCTGTGGTACTCAGCACCGGCATGAATGCGACCACAAGCCCTGCGATCGCGACAGCGGTCAGACTTCTTGTGGGTCTGGACCGTATCCGGGAACGTTCCAATTCACCCCTCCTGACAGAACGCGTTCACAGGCATTCTTGTCGCGGGGTGGTCGAGCCATAACAGCCAAAAGTAGTAAGCCGAATGCGCATTGCGCACGTCATCAGCAGGTCAACGGACGTGGATCGGCGAACAACTGTGGGGGTGGGTTGGGGTTGATCGCGGGTTCCAGTGTGCTTGCTGGGGCTACGTTGCTTTCCAGTGTGCTTGCTGGGGCTACCTTGCTTTCCAGCGTGCTGCTGTGACTACGTTGCTTTTCAGCGTGGCTCTGTCGTGAGTGGTTTGTCCCGGTAAACGAACAACCACTCACGACACTCTCTCCAGCTGGGCTGGGTCACTCTGTCGTGAGTGGTTGTTCGGGTGTTCTGTTATACCTCGGAGTGGGACAAACCACTCACGTGATCGGGCTACCACTCACGTGGTCGGTCCTTACTTGCCGGTCAGTTCCTTGGTGCGCTTCTCGAGGTCTTCGAGGCCACCGATTCCGAGGAAGGCCTGCTCGGGGACGTGGTCGAAGTCTCCCTTGGCGATCTTGTCGAAGGCTTCCACCGTCTCCTTGATCGGCACGGTCGAACCGGGCTGACCGGTGAAGACCTCGGCCACCAGCATGTTCTGCGACAGGAAGCGCTCGATGCGGCGGGCCCGGTTCACCGTCAGCTTGTCCTCTTCGGACAGCTCGTCCATACCGAGGATGGCGATGATGTCCTGCAGCTCGCGGTACTTCTGCAGGATTCGCTTGACCTCCTGGGCGACGCGGTAGTGCTCGTCACCCACGATGTTCGGGTCGAGGATCGTCGAGCTCGAGGCCAACGGGTCCACGGCCGGGAAGATGCCCTTCTGGAACACCGACCGGGAAAGCTCGGTGGTGGCGTCCAGGTGGGCGAAGGTCGTGGCGGGCGCCGGGTCGGTGTAGTCGTCGGCGGGCACGTAGATCGCCTGCATCGAGGTGATCGACCGACCACGGGTCGAGGTGATGCGCTCCTGCAGCTCACCCATCTCGTCGGCCAGCGTCGGCTGGTAACCCACGGCCGAAGGCATACGACCCAGCAGGGTCGAAACCTCGGAACCGGCCTGGGTGAACCGGAAGATGTTGTCGATGAACAGCAGCACGTCCTGGTTCTGCACATCGCGGAAGTACTCCGCCATGGTCAGCGCCGAGAGCGCCACGCGCATACGCGTGCCGGGCGGCTCGTCCATCTGACCGAACACCAGCGCGGTGTCGTTGATGGTGCCGTCCTCGCTCAGCTCGAGGATGAGGTCGTTGCCCTCACGGGTGCGCTCGCCGACACCGGCGAACACCGAGGTACCACCGAAGTTCTTGGCAACACGGGTGATCATTTCCTTGATCAGAACCGTCTTACCAACACCGGCACCACCGAACAGACCGATCTTGCCACCCTGTACGTACGGGGTGAGCAGGTCGATCACCTTCAGGCCGGTCTCCAGCACGTCCGTGCGACCTTCGAGCTGGTCGAAGGCCGGCGGCTTGCGGTGGATGGTCCAGCGCTCGGCGTCCTTGGCGTAGCCCGGGTCGTCCAGGCAGTCGCCGAGGGCATTGAACACGTGGCCCTTGACGATGTCACCGACCGGCACGGCGATGGCCTGGCCGGTGTCGCGCACCGGAGTACCACGCACCAGGCCATCCTGCGGCTGCATGGAGATGCAACGGACCAGGTTGTCACCCAGGTGCTGGGCGACCTCCAGGGTCACCGACTTCTTCAGCTGCTCGAACTCGATGTCGACCTTGAGCGCGTTGAACAGCTCGGGCACCGCGTCGCGAGGGAACTCGACGTCGACGACCGGGCCGGTCACGCGGACGATACGACCGGTGGCAGTTGGTTCTTGAGTGGCAGTCATCGCTTAGTCATCACTTCCTGCGGCGGCGGCGAGCGCGTTGGCGCCACCGACGATCTCGCTGATCTCCTGGGTGATCTGGGCCTGGCGCGCCTGGTTCGCCTCACGCGAGAGAGTGAGAACGAGGTCCTTCGCGTTGTCCGTCGCGGACTTCATCGCGGTACGACGAGCCGCGGACTCCGACGCGGCCGAGTCGAGCAGTGCGGAGAAAATCCTGGTGTTGATGTACTTCGGCAGCAGCGCGGCCAGAAGCTGGTCCGCACCGGGCTCGAACTCGTAGCTCGGCGGGATGGCGTCCGGCTTCTCCTCGGAGAACTCGACCTCGAGCGGAGCCATCCGCTTCACGGTCGGCACCTGGGAGAGCATCGAGCGGAACTCCGTGTAGACGATGTGCAGCTCGTCCACACCGAGCACGCCGTCAGCGCCCGGGTTGTCACCCTCGTCGTCGGCCCCGGACATGAAGGCCTTGACCAGAAGTTCGCCCGCGGTCTGCGCGTTCTCGTACCGCGGCGTCTCGGAGAACCCGGTCCACGACTCGACGAACTCGCGGTTGCGGAACGTGTAGAACGAGACGGCCTTGCGGCCGATCAGGTACAGCACCGGCTGCTTGCCCTGTGAGCGGAGCAACGAGACGAGCTCCTCCGCGGCGCGCAGCACGTTGGCGTTGTAGCCGCCGCACAGGCCACGGTCACTCGTCACGATGAGCACGCCGGCCCGCTTGGGCTCCTCGCGCTCGGTCAGCAACGGGTGATCCAAGTTGGACGCCGCCCCGGCCAGCGCGGAGAGCACGTTCGTGATCTCCTGCGCGTACGGCCGGGAGGCCTCCACTCGTGCCTGCGCCCGGCTGATCCGCGTGGTCGCGATGACCTCCTGGGCCTTGAAGATCTTGGCAAGGCCCTGGGTTGAGCGGATCCGTTGGCGTAGTTCGCGAAGCTGTGCGGCCATGTGGCTACCCGATCACTTCTTCGGGGCGGGACGGTGCACCTTCACCGACTCCTGCCCGACCTTGTCGGCCTCCAGCGCGTCCGCCGGGGTGTCGACGACTGAGCTTCCGTCAGCCGCGGTGAACTGCTCCTTGAACTTGTTGATCGCCTCGGACAGGCGCTCGATCAGCTCGTCGGAGAGGTCCTTCGTGTCGCGGATCTCCTGGAGAATACCCGCGTTGTTACGCCGGATGCTGTCCAAGAGCTCGCGCTCGAACCGGCGGATGTCGTCCGTCGGCACCGAGTCGAGGAAGCCTCGGGTACCGGCGAAGATCGACACGACCTGCTCGTCGATCGCGACCGGCGAGTACGCGCCCTGGCGCAGCACCTGGTACAGCCGGTCACCACGCTCCAGCTGGGCCTTCGACGTGGCGTCGAGGTCGGAGGCGAACGCGGCGAACGCGGCGAGCTCGGTGTGCTGTGAGAGATCGATACGCAGCGAACCGGACACCTTGCGCATCGCCTTGATCTGCGCGGCACCACCGACTCGGGACACCGACACACCCACCGCGATGGCGGGGCGCTGGCCCTGGTTGAACAGGTCAGCCTGGAGGAAGCACTGGCCGTCGGTGATCGAGATGACGTTGGTCGGGATGTACGCGGAGATGTCACCGGCCTTGGTCTCGATGATCGGCAGACCGGTCATCGAACCCGCGCCCAGCTCGTCGGACAGCTTCGCGCAGCGCTCAAGCAGACGGGAGTGCAAGTAGAAGACGTCACCCGGGTAGGCCTCGCGGCCCGGCGGGCGGCGCAGCAGCAGCGACAGCGCGCGGTAGGCCTCGGCCTGCTTGGTCAGGTCGTCGAACACGATCAGGACGTGCTTGCCGCCGTACATCCAGTGCTGGCCGAGGGCCGAGCCGGTGTAGGGGGCGATCCACTTGAAGCCCGCGGAGTCCGAGGCCGGGGCGGCGACGATGGTGGTGTACTCCATCGCGCCGTGGTCCTCGAGGGTCTTCTTGACCGCCGCGATCGTCGAGCCCTTCTGACCGACGGCGACGTAGATGCAGCGCACCTGCTGCTTCGGGTCGCCGGTCTCCCAGGCCTTCTTCTGGTTGATGATCGTGTCGACGCAGACCGTGGTCTTGCCGGTCTTGCGGTCACCGATGATCAGCTGGCGCTGGCCGCGGCCGATCGGCGTCATGGCGTCGATCGCCTTGATGCCGGTCTCCAGCGGCTCCTTCACCGGCTGACGCTGGACCACCGTCGCGGCCTGCAGCTCCAGCACGCGCTGGTCGTCGGCGACGATGTCACCGAGGCCGTCGAGCGGCGCGCCGAGCGGGTCGATGACGCGGCCGAGGAAGCCGTCGCCGACCGGCACCGAAAGGATTCGGCCGGTCCGCTTGACCTCCTGGCCTTCCTCGATGGTCTCGTAGTTACCGAGGATCGTGACACCGATTTCGCGCACGTCCAGGTTCTGCGCGACGCCGAGGACACCACCGGGGAACTCGACCAGCTCGTTGGCCATCGCCGAGGGAAGGCCCTCGACGTAGGCCACGCCGTCACCGGTCGAGGTGACGGTGCCGACCTCTTCCTTCGTCACGTCCGGCGTGTAACCGGAGACGTAGTTCTCGATCGCACTGCGGATCTCGTCCGACGAGATCGTCAGCTCCGCCATGTCTTCCCGCTCTCGCTTTCGTTACTTCAATGCTTGGGGGTTCAGCTCGCCAGCCGGCGACGTAGGTCGTCCAACCGACCCGCTGCGCTGCCGTCGATCACTTCGTCACCGACGCGGATGACCAGCCCACCGAGCAGGTCCTTGTCCACCTCGATGTGCAGCGCGATCGGCCGTGCGTAGATGCGCTGCAGTGTCGCCGCGAGCCGTTCCTGCTGCGCTTCGGTCAGCGGCGCCACCGAGGTGACGTGCGCGACCGAGCGCTCCCGGCGCTTGGCGGCAAGGTCGGCCAGCTCTTCAAGGCCTTCGACGGCCCGGCGGCCACGCGGATAGGCCACCAGCGCTTCGCTGAGCTTCTCCGTGGTCGCATCGACCTTGGCGGCTGCCAACGACCTGAGCAGTTCGAGCTTGCCGTCGACCGGCGCGGCCGGGTCGGACAGCAGGCGCTCCAGCTCACCGTTGGCCGCGACGATCCGGCCGAGCCGGAACAACTCGTCCTCGACCGTGTCGAGCTTGCCCGCGCGCTCGGCGCCGACCAGCAGCGCGGTGCGGGCGAGCGACTCGATTCCGTCGACCAGCTCGCGCGGGTTGGACCAGCGCGCGGTGACGACGGCGTCGAGCAGTTCGACCGTTGCCGCGGAGAGCTTGCTCGCGAACAACTGGCGGACCAGTCCGGTCCGCCGGCCTGCCTCGGCCGACGAGTCCGCCAGTGCCCTGCGCAGCCCGGACTCCCGGGTGAGCAGGCCGACAACGGCGAACAGCTCGTCGCCGACCGTGGCGAAATCGTCAACGTCGAGCAGCTTCAGCTCAGTGGCCGCGAGCGCTTCCCGGCTCGCGGCGTGCAACAAAGTCATCTTGGCTGTCCCCCCTGTTATTTCTTGGCGGGCGCCGACACGGAGTCCAGCTCCTCGAGGAACCGGTCGACGGTGCCACGGCGACGGGCCTCGTCCTCAAGGGACTCACCAACGATCCGGCTGGCCAGCTCGACGGCGGTGCGGCCGAGGTCGGCACGCAGTTCGGCGACGATCTGGGCCCGCTGGGCCTCAAGCTGGTTGCGGCCCTGCGCCACGATCCGTGCCGCTTCTTCCTGGGCCTGGACCCGCAACTCCTCACGGATCTGCTCGGCCTCGATCCGGGCGTCGTCGCGAATCCGCGCGGCAGCGGCGTTGGCGTCGGCGAGCAGGTCCTTGTACTTCTGCAGGTTCTCCTCGGCCTGAGCCTGCATCTGCTCGGCCTTGTTGATGCCGCCCTCGATCTTCTCGGTCCGCTCGGTGTAGAGCTTCTCGAACCGGGGGACGACCATCTTCCAGAGGATGCCAAGCAGCAACAGGAACGCCACCAGCCCGAGAATGATCTCGGACGTGTGCGGCAGAACCGGGCTCGGTTCCTCGGCCGCGAGCACCGTCAACTCTGTCAGCACGACAACTCCCTAGATCTGACGTCGAAGCCGGATCAGGCGTTGGACGCGATGAAGAACAGAACCAGACCGATCAGGGCGAGCACCTCGGTCAGGATGAACGTCTGGAAGCCGATACCCATCAGCTTGCTCTGGGCCTCCGGCTGGCGGGCGGTGCCGTTGATGACGGCGGCGAAGATGACACCCACACCGATACCCGGGCCGATCGCGCCAAGGCCGTAACCGATCATGGCGAGGCCAGAGTTGATGTTGGCCGTGGCTTCCTGAGCGACGATAACAGCTGCACTCACTTCGATTTTCCCTTTCGAGTTGGGTCCGCGAGGCGCGGATCCGACAAACTGGTCACTGGACCGGAATGGCCGGTCAGTGTTCTGCGGCCAATGCGGCTCCGATGTAGCCAGCGGAGAGCAACGCGAAGATGTACGCCTGGATGACCTGGATGAACGCCTCAAGGAAGGTCATCGCGATGGACATCGCGAAGGCGACGATGGAAGCGGGCTTCAACCACGCGCTCGCCTCGAGCAACAGGTACTCGCCACCGATGGTGAACACCAAGAGGATCAGGTGACCGGCGAACATCGCGGCGAACACTCGGATCGCCAGCGTGATCGGGTTCATGATGAACTTGGTGAAGACCTCGATCGGGCTGTACAGGATGTAGATCGGCTTGGGGATCCCCGGTGGGAAGATCTCCTTCTTCAGGTACCCGCCGAGACCGTGCCTGCGGATGCCCGAGATGTGGTAAACCGGATAGACCACCAGGACCGACAGCGCCAACGGGAAGCCGATGTGCGAGAACGTCGGGAACTGAATGATCGGGATGATGCCGAAGATGTTGTTCACCAGCGTGAACGTGAACAGCGTCAGGATCAGCGGCACATATGGCCGGAAGTCCTTCGCGCCGATCTGCTCACGGGTGATGTTGTTGCGGCTGAAGTCGTAGAGGCTCTCGGCCGCGAACTGGAACTTGCCTGGCACGATCTTCAGGTTGCGCGACGCGAGCAGGAAGAACGTGGCGATGATGATGACCGACAGCACCACGAGCACCATCGGCTTGGTGACGCTGCCGAAGATCGGCGGCAGGAAGAAATCTCCGACGCCAGGCGGCTCGAACTTCGCCTCCTGCGCCAGCAACGGCATGCCCAACAACGGGGGCTCCTTCCGGTTCTCCCGGCCGGCCGTGTGTCACACCACCGGGGGAATCGTCACGATCAGGACTTAACGTACCTGACGTACTGCAAGCACTCGAAAGCGGGGCTCCCCGGTAGGCCACCGGGCGTCACTGCCCCTTCGGGCGAACACTATCAACCGGCTGAGACCCAACCGGACGGGCGTACTACTTAGCGACTCCAGCGGGAGCCACTCAGCCCTCCTTGCTCGCTGGGATGATTGTAGGGACCTTGGTTCGCCGGAAGGCGAACACCTCGGCCGTTGCACTCACCAAGATGGTCGCGAGCAGGGTGAATGCCAGCGAGTTGCGGTGCAGCGCGGCGATCGTGCCAAGCACCATCATGGCGATCAGCAGGATGATCATCTTGCCGGCGAAGCCGCCGAGCACGACGAACAACACCTTCTGCGGAGCCATCCCCGCGGTCTGGCGCATCAGCAGCGAGGTGGTGACGGCGGACAGCAGGCCGACGGCGCCACCGGCCAGCGCGCCGTAGACCCCGTTCGAGCCGACCAGCACACCGGCGAGCACCGCGGCGATCACGACCGTGATCACGGTCGAGGAGACCGCTGCCCAGAACACGGTCTTGGCCAGCGCCCGGATCACCTCTTCGTGGGTCTCCGGCTGCTTCGGGATCTCAAAGTTCTCGCTCATCTCACTCATCGTGACTCCCATCGGCGGTGGCCCGCATCTCCCGGCGCGGCACCCAAGCCGACCTCGCTGGTCAGGACGTATTGGACCCGGTTTTGTCGGTACCCGCTGTTAACGTCCGGTTCGTGTCCCGCTACCGATTGTCGCCGACGCCCGAGCAGGAACTGAGACTGCTTGAGCATTGTGCGCACGCGCGGTTCGTGTGGAACCTCGCAGTCGAGCAACATAGTCACTGGCGATGGGGACGTGCGGCTGCGCCTGGGTACAACGAACAGGCTCGGCAGCTGACCGAGGCGCGGGCGCAGTTCGGCTGGTTGCGTGCCGGATCGGTGACTGTCCAGCAGCAGGCGCTTCGTGACTTTGCCAAGGCCACACGACACTTCTACGCGGGGACGCACCGCAAGCCGTCGTGGCGCAAGGTCAGCAGGAACGACGGTTTCCGCCAGGTCGCGGTGAAACCAGAGCACGTACGACGGCTGAACCGACGGTCTGGCCACGTTTGGGTCCCGAAGGTCGGATGGGTCAGGTTCCGCTGGTCGCGCGCCGTGCCACGGAACGTCACGTCCTACCGGGTCAGCAGAGACCGCGCAGGTAGATGGCATATCGCGTTCGCCGTAGTGCCGGGTGTGATCCCTGCGCCTGGCAACAACGAGACAGTGGGAGTGGACCGAGGCGTGACAGTGTCGGCGGCACTGTCCACCGGCGAGTTGTTGTCGGTACCGAGGCTCACGCCCACCCAGCAGCGTCGATTGGACCGGCTGTACCGGCGACTCGCCCGCTGTAAGCGTGGATCGAATCGCCGCAGCCTGATCAAACGCGTGATCGCGCGCCTGATCAGGCGAAGAACCGACCGGCGCAAGGACTGGGTCGAGAAGACCTCGACCCTGCTGGCCAGCAGGTTTGACGTAGTCCGGGTGGAGGCGCTTTCCATTCGGGGGATGACCCGCTCGGCAAAGGGCACGGTCGTGAACCCTGGTCGCAACGTGCGGCAAAGGCGGGACTCAACCGGGGCATTCTGTCCAACGGATGGGGGCAGTTGGTAGCCCGGCTGGAACACAAGGCTTCCGGCAGGGTGGAGAAGGTGAAAGCCGCGTACACGTCGCAGCAGTGTTCGGCTTGCGGCCACATCGCTGCGGAGAATCGCAAGAGCCAAGCGGTTTTCCGGTGCGTGGCCTGCGAGTTCGACTGCCATGCCGACGTGAACGCGGCTCGCAACATCGCCGCCGGGCGGGCGGTGACAGCACGGGGAGCCCTCCAGCCGTTGGGCGGGGCTGTGAACCGTGAACCTCAACTCGCTGCCATCGCTCCCTGAGTGGTGATCGTGAGTTGGAATCCCCCGGGTGGCTTCAGCCGTGGGAGGACGTCAACGTGACCGCAGTCTAGGTATTGCCGAAACGAGCAATGCGACCAGTAGGCCTATCGCCATTCCCCAGACCACGACAAGCCCGTCGAAAAGACTCAGTGAAACGGCGCCGAACGCCAGCACAGCGGCCCACAAGTAGATCAGCAAAACGGCCCTGCGCTGGGAGTGGCCGATCTCCAGCAGCCGGTGGTGCAGGTGCATCTTGTCCGCGTGGAACGGGCTCAGGCCGCGCCTTGTCCGCCGGACAACCGCCATGAGCAGGTCCAACAGCGGCACGAACAGCACCGCGGCGACCACGATGAGCGGGGACAACACCGCGAGCGTGTTCACCGGGCCCTGCTCGGCTGGCAGTCGCTTGCCCGCGGCGGACGTGCTCGCCGCGGCGAGGGTGAGGCCGATCAGCATCGAGCCGGAATCGCCCATGAACAGCCGCGCGGGCTGGAAATTGTGCGGAAGGAATCCGAGGCACGCGCCCGCCAGCGTGATCGACAGCAAAGCTGGCGCGTAGTTGACGACGTCATTACTGGTCTGTGACAACAAGTGGAACGAAAACGTACAAGTTGCCAACGATGCGATCACGCCGATGCCCGCGGCGAGACCGTCGAGACCGTCGATGAAGTTCATCGCGTTGATCAGCACGAGCGCGAGCAGGACCGTCAGCAGCCCGCCCTGGTTCATGTCCAGCACGACCAGCGAGCCGCTCGGGCCCACGTCGTTGCCGCCCCACGGCACCCAGACCAGCACCCACTGGATACCGAACAGCACGATGATGCCCGCGGACATGGTCTGCCCGGCGAACTTCGTCAGCGCGTCCAACTCGAACCGGTCGTCGAGCGCGCCGATCAGCATGATCACGCCGCCGCCGACGAGCACCCCGACGGGATCGAGGGAATAGTCGAATGCCCTGCGCAGCAAGGGAAGCTGGTGTGCGAGCAGCATGCCGCCGCAGATGCCGAGGTACATCGCCAGTCCGCCGAGCCTGGGGATCGGCTGGGTGTGCACGTCGCGGCTGCGTGGCACGGCGACCGCGCCGATCTTGAACGCCAGCAGCCGCACCGGGCCGGTCAGCAGGAACGTCAAGGTCAGGCTGAGCAGGCCGACCAGCAGGTATTCGCGGATCGGCAGGCCTTGGACGATGGCGGGAGGCACGACTCAGCTCCGCCGGGCTGTCGGCCGGAGCGGCACGCCTGTCAGGAAGCCGATGGTCGGGCCGTCGGCGCCGTCGCGCTCGACACCCGTGGCTATGGACTGCCCGCCCTCTGCCACAGGGCATTTCTTGGCCGCGAAGGCTCGGCATTTCTCGAACGCGACCGTCTTGGCCGCGACCACGTGCATCAGCGGGCCGCCCTGAATCGCTGGGAACACAGCCCCGTGAATCGCTTCGGCGTGTTCCCGGCTATTCGGGATCATGCCGCCGCGCGGGCCGCGAAGGACTTTTCGGGTGCGGACATTCGTTACGAACGCCGCGAATTCGATGCGCCTAGGGTACGCGGTGGCACACGTGATGATCATTTCGGGGCCAGGAAATTCCGCTGCGTCGGCGAGGCCCGGATCGGCCGTGGCGAAGTCCGGAGTCACCGAATGTTTCCTTTCCAAGGCTCAGGCCGGGCTGGCGACCTCGACGCCAAGCGCCTCTTCGACGGCCTGACGGCTGACCGCGCCCTCCCGCAGCAGGATGGGAGTGTCACCGGTGAGGTCAACGATGGAGGACGGCACCGGATCGCCGGACGGTCCCCCGTCCAGGTATACCGCGACAGACTCGCCAAGCTGGTCACGAGCTTCCTCGGCGGTGGCGGCAGGCGGATGCCCAGACCTGTTCGCGCTGGACACAGCCATCGGCCCGACCTCACGCAGCAGCTCGATGGCCACCGGGTGAAGCGGCATCCGAAGCATGACCGTGCCGCGCGTGTTGCCCAGATCCCACGCCAGGCTCGGCGCGTGCGGAAGGACGATGGAAAGGTCACCGGGCCAGAACGCCTCGACAAGCTTGCGCGCCTGGTCAGGGACGGACAACACGAGACCGTCGATGGCCGTCCAGCTGCCGACGAGCACGCCGACCGGCATATCCGGCCCACGGTTCTTGGCTTCGAGCAGCGCGCGAACCGCGCTGCCGTCGAAGGCGTCGCAGCCGATGCCGTAGACGGTGTCGGTCGGAACGACCACAAGCCGCCCGGACCGCACAGCGCCAGCGGCGGCCGCGAGCCCGTCCTGCCGGTCCTCTGGCAATGAACAGTCGTACAGCGTGCTCACGACCGTGACTCTAGACCTCATGCCGAGGGCGGCTACTCACCGGTCATGATGCGTCGTGGCTGTACTAGTGCCCTTTCTGCGGCGAGGCATGGGGGCACGCGGAGATCCACCTGCCTGGCCTTGGCCCCGACCGGGTGATCTATGCCGCGCCGAGCCTTCTCCCGTATTACGTCGAGGCGCATGAATACCGTCCACCGCAGGCTTTCGTCGACGCGGTGCTGATTCGGGTAACGGCGTTCTGGGACACGATCGAGCGATCTGACACGTCTGCTGTGCTGGACGGTTCCCGAAGCTGACCGGGCTACGAGCTAATTCAACCGACCGAGGCCAGGGATGAACCGCCCGACTCGGCGGGCGTAGTCCAAGTAGGCCGCGCCATGTGTGGCGATCAGGTACGGCTCCTCGACCCGCCGCACCAGTACCGACACGTTGGCGTACAACATCACGAGCCCGCCGAAGGACAAGAAGTTCGGCACGGCCAAGGCCAGTCCAAGGCCGGTGAGCAGCATCGAGGCGAAGATCGGGTTACGAACCACACCGAACGGGCCCGAGGTCACCAAGTCCGTTCGTTCGGTCGTGTCCACGCCGATGCGCCACGAAGGACCCATGAACAACTGCGCGTACAACGTGCCCGCGACGCCAGCCGCAGCGATGACCGCGCCGACAATGCGTAGCGGCAACTGATCCAGCACCGCTATCCGTGCCAGCACGTCAAACAGATCCAGTATCGGGTTGGCCAGACCGACCAAGCCGATGAGGCCGAAAGCCGCCTCACAACTCCATTGCAGCGGGCCGGAGATCCGCATGCCGGTGTCCTGCCCGCCGGTCCGGCGGCGCATGGCGGTGATCGGGACGCCGAAGGCGAGGATCAGCCACAGCAGGTATATCCCGAGGGCCAAGAACGTCACTCGGCGAACCTACTCAACGCAGGCCGTGCCGCCAGACCAGAGGCGCCGCTCGCACCGCACGGATCTGCCACGCCTGACGGCGGAAGCTCATGACCGCCAGATAGATCACGATCGCGCCGAGGATCGCGCCGAGCACGACTAGAACGATGTTGCCCATCGAGCCGCCGATTCCGACAAGGCCGAGGCCGACCAAGCCGCCAAGCAGCGAATATCCCAGGACTGCCGGTTGGCTCGACCACGTCCATCGCGAGCCAGTGGTGAGCTCGGCTGTCAGTGCTTCCACGCCAGCGCGGTGGTTGTCGTCCACCGCGGTTTCCGCTGCCCGGCGGGCCACTCCCGCACAGACTTCGAACTGGGTCTGGCTCGTGATCACGTGTTCTTCGTCGCGGGTCAGGTTTCTGGCCTGGTCAGCGGTTTCCAGCAAGGCGCCGGTCAGATGATGCAGCACCACAGCGTTTCCCGGGTACGCGACGAGCAACTTCTCCAACCGCAGTACCGCTGCCGATGCTTCGCCTTGCAGCACAAGCGCCTGTGACAGTCCACATTCGACCTTCAGGTCGCCTTCGGGAGTTGCCTGCTCGAACCGTTCCACAGCTTCGTCTTGTCGGCCGAGTGCCACCAACGCGTCGCCTTGGCCGACGAGGTCGCCTGCCTCCGTGAACAGCGACAATGCCGTCTCTGGTTGTCCGGCAAGCAGTTCGACGAACCCTGGCGATGGATCTGCCGTGCGCCACTTGACCAACGGATCGATCCACATCCGCTTGCTCCGTCCGGGTGATGCGTAACGTCCTTTCGCCCTAGGGCGACGTGCCTCGCATATCCTGCCCGGCACATTCCGTCTCGGCCAGAGCACGTTTCAGCCAGGGGAAAGAGGTCTCGTGCAACCGCCGCGAAATCACTCGTCCGGACGAACATCCTTGGCGCTGACGCTTTCCGCCGGTTATCTGGTTGTCGCGGGCGCGTTCGGTGCCGTCCTGCTGACCACTTCAGCGACGGAGACCCCGCTGGCCGAACCACCGCCTGTGGTTGAAACGTCATCTGCCGAACCTGCGAGAGGGACAACTAGAACATCAACAACCACGACGACCACAACCAGCCGGTCGCCTGCGGGATACCGGAAAGTCGCCGTTTCGGGGATGACGACCATGATCCCGGACGACTGGTCGCTCGGGCCCTGTGAACGAAGCACCGGCTGTCAGCAAGCCAACGATCCCGCTGACAGCGGGCGGTTCCTGCGGATCGGCGGCAGCACGTCACCGAGCGCGTCGCTGGAGAAGGTGCAGAGCGAGCAGGAAGTGGCGTTCGCCAAACGGACCGGGTATCAGAAGATTCGCTTCGAAACCGGGAACTACCACGGCTATCCATCCGTCGAATGGGAGTTCGTGTGGCTCAACACCGGCGTGCTGCGGCATGTCAGGGCCACGTACTGGCGGGCATCGGGCGACGACTACATCGTGTACGCGTCGTCCACAGCGGATAAGTGGGAGCAGACGCTTCCGTTGTACGAGACCATGATCGCCCACTCGACCCCATGACGGGACCATGACGAGAAACCGCCCTTCGAAGGACGACACGACGCGATACCTGTGCGCGGCAGCACAGTTGGACGCCGACTTCGCCGATGACGCGATCCGGGAATTCCTGGTAGAACGCACGCGCCCAGTGCCACCGTCCCCCGGCACCGACGCGACAGCCGTGCTCGGCGAGGCGATCGCTGCCCGCGCGCGGCGCAAGATCCGTGACGGCATCCTCGCCGCTCTCGCCGTGGCCATCCTGTTCACGGCACCGTTCGCGCTGCTGGTCGGCTGGGTCGTCGTCGGCCTGATCGCCTCGATCTCACAGATGAACAAGCAGCTCAAAACGTTGGTACGCAAGTCGAACCCGGTACCGGTGATCATCGCGGCGGCCGCGATCGTGGTGCTGATCGTGTACGGGCCGGACCTGTATGAGGACGTGATCGAAGACTTCTTCGACTCGTCGTCGTACTCGAGCTCGCGCTTTGACGTGAATTACTCGTCGTCGTCGGAAAACGGCGGTTTGATCGTCGCGTTGGTGATGATGGGCGGGATGCTGGCCACGCTGATCACCGACCGGTTGATCGTCTGGCGGCATTTGACCAGGCGATTCAACTGGAACGCCGGGCCGATCGCGGATCCGCTCACCGACAACCGCCCGGTTCTGTCGATGAGCGGCACCTTCATGCGTGAACTGCGCCGGATCGGGGAAGTTGAGCGCGAAAGCCACACGCAGGACGGTGCGGCGATCGTGGTGTATCGCGGTTTCAGCCCGTTCGTCGGCGCTGGCATGGAGTATGGGCCGTGGTCAGTCGCTGTGCCGTTGCGTCCGCTCGAAGGCAAGGAACAGAAGCCGCTGACCACGGATGTGCTGTATGCCGAGATCCGCAAGGCACTCAGCGGGCTTGGCCGGGCCACTCCGCTTACCCCGAGCGAACGGCTGTCTTCGCTGCGGATCGCCGATCAGGTGATGGTTCCTGCCGACGAGCTCATCGACCACCTTGCCGACCCGGCGTCCCGGATGATCCTCAAAGGACAGGGACATCCGCCGTATCCCCGGCTGTCCATCGAGGATATGGAGCGTCTGCGTGCCGAACCTGAGGAATGGGCGCGGTATTACCTGTGTGTCCAGGTCGAGACGTGGGACCGGGAGCTCGTGCTCAGCGTCTTCATCCACGCCGCGATGGACGACACGACGCTGTACGTCGAATGGACCCCCTATGTCCTGTTGCCGATCAAGCAGCAGTACCAGGAGATCGACCAATTGGTACCGGGCTCGCCGAAGCCGGTTTTCCAGGCGCTGCGCCAGATGCTGCGTCTGCCGATCACCATCCTGCCTGCGACCGTCAAGCTGCTGACGATGATCCGTCCGGTTCCGCAGCGGCCTGGTTTCATCAACCCGCACGTGTACGGCTCGCTGAACAGCCTGCGCGAGCTGGCCGCTGATGACAACGTGCACAACTACCTTCAGCTCGCTGACGTCGATCGGTACCTGAAGATCCTCAGCAGCCGTTTCGTGCCCGCGGTGACGAACCTGTTGGAGGACAGCGGGTTCTCCGCGGAAGGCTTCGAACGGCAGACGGTCTTCGTCGACAACCGGAATGTCCACATCGGAGGTTCGGTCGGTGGCAGCTTCAGCTGGGGCAACAACGTCGTACAGGCCAGCATTACCACTACTGGAGGAAAGAAATGAACGACGTCCACATTGGCGGGAGCGTCGGCGGCAACTTCAGCATCGGGGACAACGTCACGCAGAGCAACATGATCGTCAATGCGGCGGAGGCGCGCCAGGGCCTGCTGGCAAACCTGGCTTCTTTGCGCGAGCAGGTCACTGCTGACCATCCGGTGGCGCTGACCAGGATCAACGACCTGGAAGAAGAGGCGACCGCCGAGGAGATCGACCCAAAGAGCGGCCTCAAAGCGTTCGACCGGCTGAAGGCCGCGCTGCTCGGGGTTGCCGGGGTCACGGAGGTGCTCGCCACGATCGAGGACCAGGTACGGTCGCTGTTCTCCTCGTGAGTGGTTATGCGCGTTAGAACACGTCTAACCACTCACGAGGCTGTCATCGCTGCGCTGTGGCGAAGCGGGGGCGGCCAGCGAGGTCCTTGTGATCCTCCACTTCGGACAGCACACGGCGAGCCGCCAACAGCTCAGGCACCGAAGACCCTTGGCTGTCGTCGTGTTCGATGCCGACCCAGCCGCCCGGCTTCAGCAACCGGGCGGCGCACGAAATCACGTGCTTGATGACGTCGAGCCCGTCCGGGCCGCCGAAGACCGCGATGTCCGGGTCATGGTCGGCCACCTCGGGTGGGACTTCCGTGGCCTCCGGAACGTAAGGCGGGTTGCACAGCACCAAATCGACTGAGCTTTCCATCGCCGCCAGCAGCTTCGGGTTGGTGACGTCTCCGGCGTGCAAGCGGATCGGGGTGTCGCCTGCCTCCCGGCGGATGTCGGCATTGCGCCGGGCCCACGACAATGCAACGGTGTCCAGCTCGACGGCGTGCACGACCGCGTCCGGACGCAAGTTGGCGAATGCCAGGGCAAGTGCACCCGATCCGGTGCACAAGTCCACCACAACCGGAGCCGTCGAGCCCGTGACAGAAAGGCCCCACTCCAGCAACAGGTCTGTCTCCGGGCGAGGTACGAACACCCCCGGCCCTACGACGAGCGGGATGTTGCCGAGCCACGCCGAGCCAGTTATGTGCTGCAGGGGTTCACGTGATGCCCTTCGCTGCACCAGTTTGCCGTATGCGTCCACAACGGACGGATCGACCAATGGCACCAGCAGCAGGCGGCTCCGCTCCACACCGAGCACATAGGACGCGAGCAGTTCCGCATCCGTCCGCGCACTGTCCACTCCGGCCTGTGCCAGAATCCGTTCGGCCTCGAGAATGGCCAGTCGCAACGGGGTTCGCGTCATGGCTCAGATTAACCCCGAGCTGCCGCCAACCGCTCGGCACGGTCGGCTTCGGCCAGCGCGTCGAGCACGCCGTCCAGTTCGCCTTCAAGGACCTGGTCGAGGTTGTATGCCTTGTAGTTCACCCGGTGGTCGGAAATCCGGTTCTCGGGGAAGTTGTACGTCCGCACCCGCTCGGACCGGTCGACCGTCCTGACCTGGCTGCGGCGGGAGTCGGAGGCTTTCTTCGCCGCTTCCTCGTCGGCCAGTGCCTGCAGCCGCACCTGCAGCACGTGCATCGCCGACGCGCGGTTCTGCAGCTGCGAGCGTTCGTTCTGGCAGGACACCACGATCCCGGTCGGGATGTGCGTGATCCGGACTGCCGAGTCGGTCGTGTTGACGCTCTGACCGCCGTGACCGGACGACCGGAACACGTCGACCCGCAGGTCCTTCTCGTCGATCTCGACTTCGACGTCCTCGATCTCCGGGTAGACGAGCACGCCCGCGGCGGACGTGTGAATCCGGCCCTGCGACTCGGTCACGGGCACGCGCTGCACGCGGTGCACGCCGCCTTCGAACTTCATCCGCGCCCAGACGCCGTCGGGATCGGAGCCCTTGGATTTCACCGAAAGGGTGACGTCCTTGTAGCCGCCGAGGTCCGATTCGTTCGCGTCGAGCACGTCGATCTTCCAGCCGCGCTTCTCCGCGTACCGGGTGTACATCCGGAACAGGTCGCCCGCGAACAGGGCGGATTCCTCGCCGCCTTCGCCGGACTTGATCTCCACGAGTACGTCGGAGCCGTCGTGCGGGTCGCGCGGCAGCAGCTGCTCGGACAGGCGCTCTTCCAGCTCGGGGATGCGCTTGGTCAGCGCTTCCGCCTCTGCGGCGAACGCCTCGTCCTCGGCCGCCAGCTCTTTGGCGGCGGCGAGGTCGTCGCGTGCGCCGTCGAGCTCGCGGATGGTCTTCACGATCGGGGTGAGCTCGGCGTACCTGCGGCCGAGTTTCTTGGCGCGCGCCTGGTCGGCGTGCACAGCCGGGTCGGCCAGTTCACGCTCCAGCTCGGCGTATTCCTTGAGCAACTCGTCCACGGTTCACCCTCCTCACTTAGATCCGCCCGTACGCACGACAACGGCGCCCGGCCCACGTGGGGTCCGGGCGCCGTGTGCGGTGCTACTTCTTGCGCTTGCCGTAACGGGCTTCGAAGCGCGCGACCCGGCCACCGGTGTCCAGGATCTTCTGCTTGCCCGTGTAGAACGGGTGGCAGTTCGAGCAGACCTCGACGTGGATGGAACCGGAAGTCTTGGTGCTGCGGGTGGTGAACGTGTTGCCGCAGCCGCAAGCCACCTCAGTGGTGACGTACTCGGGGTGGATACCGCTCTTCACTGATCTCGCCTTTCATTGTGGCCGCCGGGTCCCCAGACGAACTCGGGGTGAACCGGAGCCGGACTCGACCTCTTAGTCTGCCAGATGGGCTGACCAGCCCGTACAACACCTCCACGGGAGGCTTTGTTCCAAGCCGCTCATCCGCTCGTCGTGGCATGGACGCCGCCTAACGCACAACCCCGGGGCTTGGTCGACCCCCGGGTTATGACCAGGCAGAACGCCCGACACACTCACTGTGTGCAATGCGCCGTACGCCGACCGCTTCCGCTGCTCTCATGGGTAGCGCTGCCGGTGCTGTTCACGGCCGTTGTGCTCGGACTCACATCGCTTGGCCAGCTGCTGCTCAGCTCACCCGGCGACACCGTGCTGACGAGCGCCCACATGGGCGTGGCCGCCGCGGTCACCGCGATGGTCGGCTACTCGATCGAGTGGCCTGCCGGGTGGCGTTGGCTGAACTGGCCGTACGCGTCGGTCGTGTTCATCTCCGGGCTCGTCCTGCACGGCATGGTCGTCCCGGCGATTCTGGCCATCGGCCTCGGCATCCCGAGCACCGCGTTGCTGCTCAGGATCACCTGGCTGCACCGCAGCCTCGGCAAACACGCACCAATCGCCTCGTGAGTGGTTAGGCGGGTTAGAACTCAGCTAACCACTCACGAGGGTTGTTGAGCCTTTAGTCGTTATCGGCGCCTGGGGTGGTTTTGGCCACCTGCATCAGGAACTCGATGTTGGTACGGGTCTTGCGCAGCCGGTCGAGCAGGAGCTCGATCGCCGCCTGCGGCTCCAGGGCGTGCAGGACGCGACGCAGCTTGTGCGTGACGGCCAGCTCGTCCGGCGAGAGCAGCAGGTCTTCCTTACGGGTGGAGGACTGGTCGACGTCCACCGCGGGGAAGGTGCGCTTGTCGGCGATCTTGCGGTCCAGCTTGAGCTCGGCGTTGCCGGTGCCCTTGAACTCCTCGAAGATCACGCTGTCACCGGCAGAACCGGTCTCGACCAGCGCGGTCGCGAAGATGGTCAGCGAGCCGCCGTTCTCGATGTTGCGCGCCGCACCCAGGAAACGCTTCGGCGGGTACAGCGCGGTCGAGTCGACACCACCGGACAGGATCCGGCCGGACGCCGGGGCCGCCAGGTTGTACGCACGACCCAATCGGGTGACCGAGTCGAGCAGCACGACCACGTCGGTGCCCATCTCGACCAGCCGCTTGGCCCGCTCGATCGCCAGCTCGGCCAGCATCGTGTGGTCCGACGGCGGGCGGTCGAACGTGGCCGCGATGACCTCGCCGTCGACGTTGCGCTGCATGTCGGTGACTTCCTCAGGACGCTCGTCCACCAGGACGACCATGAGGTAGCACTCGGGGTTGTTCTTGGCGATCGCGTTGGCGATCTGCTGCAGAACAGTCGTCTTACCCGCCTTCGGCGGCGAGACGATCAGCGCACGCTGGCCCTTGCCGACCGGCATCACCAGGTCGATGACGCGGGTGGAGAGGATGTGCGGCTCGGTCTCGAGGCGCAGTCGCTCGTTCGGGTACAGCGGCGTCAGCTTGGTGAACTCCGGACGGCTCTTGGCCTGCTCCGGGTCCATGCCGTTGACGGTCTCGACCCGCACGAGCGGGTTGAACTTCTGCCGCTGCTGCTCGCCCTCACGCGGCTGGCGGACCAGACCGGTGATCGCGTCACCACGGCGCAGGCCGTGACGGCGCACGAGCGACAGCGAGACGTACACGTCGTTCGGGCCCGCGAGGTAACCGGAGGTACGCACGAACGCGTAGTTCTCCAGCACGTCGAGCACACCCGCGACGGGCAGCAGGACGTCGTCCTCGCGCACCTCGGTGTCGGAGCCGCCGCCACCGGTGCCGCCCTCGGCGCGGCCGCCACGCCGACGACGGTCGCGGAAGCGACGGCCGCGACGACCGCCCCTCTCGTCGTCGTCATCGTCGTCCTGGGCGTTGCTCTGGTCTTGGTTCTGCCTGCCCTGGTTGCGGTCGCCACGATCGTTACGGTCGTTGCGCTCGCCACGGTCGTTGCGGTTACCGCGCTCGCCACGCTCACCGCGGTCGCGGTCGTTGTTGCGCTCGCGCCGGTCGCGGCCCTGCCGCTCCCCCTGCTGGCGCTCTTCCCGAGCCTGCGGCTCGGGCTTCGACTCGGCCGCTGGCTCCGCCTTCGGCTCGGCCTTGACCTCTGCCGTCTTCGCCTCGGCGTCGGGGCTGCCAGCCGGACGGCCCGCGCGGCGGCGACGGGTGCGGGTCGGTGCCTGCTCCTCGTCGGCGGGCGCGGCGGCCTTCGCTGGCTTCTCGGCGGCCTTCTCGATGGCCGGCTTCGGGCTCTTGGCCGACCTCGGCTGCTTGACCGCGGGCAGGTTGTCGAGAGGCAGCGTGTCCGCGGTGCCCCCACCGGACCCACCCTGCCGCTCCTTGATCGCAGCGATCAGGTCTCCCTTGCGCATCCCGGTGGTCCCGGTGATGCCAAGCGTTCCGGCCAACTCGCGCAGCTCCGCCAGCACCATGCCGGACAGCCCTGCACGGCGGCGCGGGGCACCGCCGTTGGAGCCGGCGACCTGGGACTTGTCGGAAGTGCCCGCAGCCGTGTCGCTGCTCAACAGATCGGTGTTGCTCACTAATGTCCTTCCTGACCGGTCCCCGCCTCCTACGTGGACCAGCGGACCGCCGCCCGACGGAACGCGGAACGGCTTGTCTCTCCTGGTTTGGCTAACCCTGTTCACGGACTCGGCCACGAATTTGGCCAAGCGCGAGATGGATTCGCCAAGACGGAGCATCGGTCACCACGGCTGTCGGGAAACCCTCGAACATCGACTCCAGTTGGATGGGGTCGACATCCTTACGGCAGATGCGACCCAGGAAGAATTCCCTGGGAACGACACCGGGCGCCCGTGCGCGCGGTGACTGAACGCCCCCGAGGGTAGATGGTGATGCAAAGACGTGCAACAACCACCCCCCGGCGCGTCGAGGGTGCTCAGACCGCTCTGACCTGCACACCAACCCTGTCGACGGCCAATTCACGCGCGTCGAACCCGGCCAGGTCCACTCCATCGGGCAACTTACCGTCGAGAGTGAGCACCATCACCGTCGGGCCCGCGCCGGAGATCGCCGCGGCCAGCCCGTGCTCGCGCAAGATCTTCACCATGCGCAAACTCGCAGGCCAGGCCGCTTCTCGATAGTCCTGGTGCAGGCGATCGGCGGTTGCTGGCAGTAGCAGGTCCGGCTGTGCCGTGATGGCCTGAACGGCCAGCGCGGCCCGGCCCGCGGCGAACGCCGCGTCCGCATGCGGGACACGATCTGGCAACAGTTGCCTGGTCACCGAGGTCTTCGAGGATTCACCCGGAATGAGCAATATCGGCCGGAGCCCTGAATGCGGTTCGAGTCGCAGCGCGCGGTAGCGATCACCCTCTGTCCACGCCAGGACGAGTCCGCCAAGGAGGCTGGCGGCCGCGTTGTCGGCGTGTCCTTCGAACTCCGCAGCTACCTGCAACGCGCGATCGTCGACAGGTATTCCCGCGAGGCCGTATGCGGCCGCGACCCCGGCGACAATGGCCGCCGCGGACGAGCCGAGCCCGCGTGAATGCGGAATCGCGTTGCGGCAGCGCAACTCCAGGCCGGTTGGCTGGAATCCGATCGCCTCGGCGGTCGCCCGCAGCGCGCGGACGACGAGGTGCGACTCGTCCATGGGGACTTCGTCCGCACCCTCGCCTTCGACGGTGATTTCCAAACCCCGCGGCAGAACACGGGCCTCGATCACGTCGTAGAGGCCAAGCGCGAGGCCGAGAGCGTCGAACCCGGACCCGAGATTGGCGCTGGACGCCGGAACCGTGACCTTGACGCTCACGCCAGCTCCAAAGCCGCGGCCACCGCACCAGCGTCGACCGGAACCGGCTCGACTTCATGCATGGCAAGCAAAGCGGTGTCCGGGTCCTTGAGGCCGTGCCCGGTGACCGTGCATACGACCAGTGATCCGGTTGGCAGCCGGCCATCCGAGGCCGCGGCCAGCAATCCGGCAACGCTCGCGGCCGACGCGGGCTCGACGAAAACGCCCTCACGACCGGCAAGCAGCCGATATGCCGCAAGGATCTGCTCGTCGGTGACGGCGTCGATCAGGCCGTTCGACTCGTCGCGCGCGGCGATAGCGCCGGTCCACGAGGCCGGGCTGCCGATCCGGATCGCGGTCGCGATGGTCTCCGGGTTGCTCACCGGCTCGCCGTGCACCAGCGGCGCGGCCCCCGCCGCCTGAAAGCCGAACATCCTTGGCGCGGCGGGAACTACCCCATCATTGGTGTATTCGCGGTAGCCGAGCCAGTAGGCGGTGATGTTGCCCGCGTTGCCAACCGGCAGGCAATGCACGTCGGGCGCGCGGCCCAGCACGTCGCAGATCTCGAACGCGGCTGACTTCTGCCCTTCGAGCCGGACCGGGTTCACCGAGTTGACCAGCGCGACCGGGTGGTCGGCCGCGGTCTTGCATGCCAGTTCGAGGCAGTCGTCGAAATTGCCGTCGACCTGGAGGATTTTCGCGCCGTGCACGACCGCCTGGGCCAGTTTGCCGAGCGCGATCTTGCCGCGCGGCACGAGAACAGCGCAGGTCAGCCCGGCGCGCGCGGCGTACGCGGCGGCCGACGCCGAGGTGTTGCCGGTGGACGCGCAGATGACCGCCTTGCTGCCTTCGGCGAGCGCGTACGTCATCGCCACGGTCATCCCGCGGTCCTTGAACGACCCGGTCGGGTTGGCGCCCTCGACCTTCAGGTACACCTTGCTGCCGGTCAGCTCCGACAGGTGTGGCGCCTCGACCAGCGGTGTCCCGCCTTCGCCGATCGTGACCACCTTGGCGCCGGTCGGCACCTTGATCCGATCGGGGTAGGCCTGCACGATGCCTGGCCACGCGGGACTGGCAATTGCGGTGGTCACGATTCCTCGCCCTCGACGCGCATCACGCTGACCACCGCACGCACCGCGGGCAGCCCGGCAACTTTGTCCACTGTGGACTTCAGGGCGGCGTCCGGCGCCGCGTGGGTGACGATCACCAGGCTGGCGTCGTCGATCCGGCCTTCCTGACGGACGGCCGCGATGCTCACGTCATGCTCGGCGAACACCGCCGCGACGCTGGCCAGCACACCGGCCTTGTCAGCGACATCGAGGCTCAGGTGGTACCGCGTCTCCACCTCGCCGACCGGCCGTACTTTCAGTGCGGCATAAGCGGATTCGCGCGGTCCACGGCCACCGTGCACCCGGTTTCGGGCGACCGCGACGAGGTCGCCGAGCACCGCGCTCGCGGTCGGCGCGCCACCGGCGCCCTGGCCGTAGAACATCAACTGGCCAGCCGCCTCGGCTTCCACGAAAACGGCGTTGAACGCGCCGTTCACGCTGGCCAGCGGGTGGCTCCTCGGGATCATCGCCGGGTGGACGCGGACCGCGACCGAGTCGTCGACGCGCTCGCAGATGGCCAGCAGCTTGATCGTCCGGCCGAGCGTCCGGGCGGCGGTGACGTCAGCGGACGTGACCGCCGAGATGCCTTCGCGGTACACATCGCCCGCGGTCACGCGGGAGTGGAACGCGATCGAAGCAAGGATGGCCGCCTTCGACGCCGCGTCATAGCCGTCCACGTCGGCGGTCGGGTCCGCCTCGGCGTACCCGAGCCTGCTGGCTTCCTCAAGGGTTTCGCCGTAGTTGGCGCCGGTCTCGTCCATCGCCGAGAGGATGTAGTTGGTGGTGCCGTTGACGATTCCCATCACACGCGTGATCCGGTCACCGGCCAGCGACTCACGCAACGGCCGCAGCAACGGGATCGCACCGGCGACGGCCGCCTCGAAGTACAGGTCCGCGCCCGACTCGTCGGCCGCCGCGAACAGCTCACCCCCGTTCTCGGCCAGCAGCGCCTTGTTCGCCGACACCACGGATTTGCCTGCCTGCAAGGCATCCAGCAGCAACGTGCGGACCGGCTCGATCCCGCCGATCACCTCGACGATGACGTCCACATCGGACGCGACCAGCCCCGCGGCGTCCGCCGTGAGCAGATGCTTTGGCACGTCACGGTGCCGGTCCGGCCTGCGCACCGCGATCCCGGAGAGCTCGACCGGCGCGCCGACGCGCGCGGCGAGGTCGTCGGCCTGCTCGTCGAGCAGCCGCACCACCTGTGTGCCAACGGTTCCGCAGCCAAGCAGCGCGACCTTGATCGGTTTCAAGACTGGACCTCCAGTGCGAACAGGTCGTCCTCGGTCTCCCTGCGCAGCAGCAGCCGCGCCTGCCCGTCCTTGACCGCGACCACGGCGGGCCTCGGCAGCCTGTTGTAGCCGCTCGACATGGCGTAGCAGTACGCACCGGTCGCCGCGACGCCGACGAGATCGCCAGGCGCGACCGTGTCCGGCAGCCAGCAGTCGCGGACGATCACATCGCCTGCCTCGCAATGCTTTCCGACGATCCGGCTGAGCGTGGCGTGCGTGTCCTCCGCGCCTTCATCACTACGGCGTGACACGAGCCGCGCGTCGTACACCGCGTCGTAGAGCGCGGTCCGGATGTTGTCGCTCATGCCGCCGTCGACGCTGACGTAGCGCCGCGCGGTGCCAGCACCGAGCGTGATGTCTTTGATAGTCCCGACTTCGTAGACCGTGACGGTTCCCGGGCCGACGATCGCGCGGCCCGGTTCGACCGCGATCTTCGGCAGCTCAAGGCCGTTGTACTCGCACTCCTTGGCCACAATGGTCTTCAGCTGCTCGGCCAGCCACGCGGGCGGCGGCGGGTCGTCCTGTGGCGTGTATGCGATCCCGAGCCCGCCACCGAGGTCCACAGTGGTCAGATCGCCGATCGCCTCGGCGCCGTGCTCGTCCCGAAGCTCGGCGAGCAACTTGATCACGCGGTGCGCGGCGACTTCGAAGCCGTCCACGTCGAAGATCTGCGAGCCGATGTGGCTGTGCAGGCCGACGAGCTTGAGGCCGCCGGACTTCAGCGTGCGCCGGACCGCTTCCTGCGCGTCACCGGATCCCAGCGAGAAACCGAACTTCTGGTCCTCGTGCGCGGTCGCGATGAACTCGTGCGTGTGCGCCTCGACGCCGACCGTCACGCGGATCAGCACCGGCTGGACCACGTCCCGCTCGCGCGCGATCTGATCCAGCCTGGCGATCTCATAGAACGAGTCGAGCACGACATGACCGACACCGGCATCGATCGCGGTAGTCAGCTCGGCGACCGATTTGTTGTTGCCGTGCAACGCGATCCGCTCGGCCGGGAAGCCGGCGCGCAGCGCGATGGCGAGCTCGCCGCCGCTGCACACGTCAAGGCTCAGGCCCTCCTGCGCCACCCATTTGGCGATCTCGACCGACAGGAACGCCTTGGACGCGTAGTGCACGAGCGCCGGGTCCCCGAAGGCCGCGGCGTGGTCACGGCAGCGGGAGCGGAAGTCGTCCTCGTCCATCACGAACAGCGGCGTGCCGTACGTCTCGGCGAGCTCGCGGACATCGACACCGGCCAGTCGGACCGCGCCATCCTGTCCGCGGGTGGCGTTACGCGGCCAAACCTGCTCAGGCAGCTCGTCCGTCTCGGCGGCCGTGGCGGGCTGCGGGCCCGCGGTGTTCGCGGGCAGCAGGACGTCGGCGTGCCGTGGTCCAGCGGGGTGGGCTCTCACTTCTCACATCCGTTCAGGGGCCGAGACACCGAGCGTCTCAAGGCCGTTCGCCAAGACTTGCCGCACCGCGCCCGACAGCCGCAGCCGCGCGAGGTGCTCAGCGGCGACTTCTTCGTCGCCCTTAGGCAGGATCCTGCACTCCGGGGAGTCGTACCACCCGTGCAGCGCGTCTGCCAGCCGTTCCAGGTACCGCGCGACCCGGTCGGCCGCGACTTCTTCGAACTCGCCGAGGACCCGGATCACGGTGCCCTCGCGCGCGTGCGTCAACAACCCTAGATCGGCGCCGGCCGGATCCATGCCGAATTTCACCGAGTTGTCCACCACTCGACAGATCCGGGCGTGCGCGTACCGCACGACGAAGACCGGATTGTCCCAGATCCGACGCTTTCGCAGGTCAGCGTCAACTTCTTGCCACGCCCCCGGCACGTGCGGCCTGGCGCCGTACGACCCGCCCGCCGCCTCGATGTCGGCGACGACGCCAGTGAGCGTTTCTTTCGTCAGGTGCAAGTTGACGAAACCGGGTCCGGCTGCCTCGGCGGAGTCGATTTCGTCACCTTCGGCCAACGCGTCGGCAAGCCAGCGGGCAAGATCGTGTGCCGGAACCCCGATCCGGCTGCCGAGCCGCAGCGGGAGCGTGGTCGCGAAGTCACCGTGCGCCGGGTCCTGCGGCCGCCGCAAATCGACCGATTCGGGCAGCACGGTACTGTCGAGACCTCGGTCAGCGAGGACCTCGACGGCAGCGGCCCGTATCTTCTCGGCCAGCGCGGCGGGGTTCACTCCGCGAAGTCTAGGTAGGGGGCCCCGACCTGGACGAACCGGCTCTTTGAAGTTCCTGGACGAAAGGTGTCGGCACTCGTGCGTATCCGACCGATTGTTGCCGCCGGACTAGTCCTGCTGGCCACCGCGTGCTCGAGCGGCTCAAGCCAAGGCACGCCACCAGCGCCCACACCGAGCGCCGAGCCGCAGGACGTCTCGCTGAAGATCCCGGGTATCGAGGTCAAGAAGTACCGCAGCCCTGGGCACATCGAGATGCCCGACCGGGTGGCGTACGACCAGAGTCCGCCCTTCGGCGGGTATCACGACATCAGCTGGGCAGCGTGTAATGGCGTGGTCTACACCAAAGCTGTCCGCAACGAGAACATGGTGCACTCGCTCGAACACGGCGCGGTCTGGATCGCCTACAACCCGGACACGCTGCCAGCCGCGGGCGTCGAGGCACTGGCGAAGAAGGTCACGGGGGTGCCGTACATGCTGATGTCGCCGTATCCCGGCCTCGACAAGCCGATCTCGCTGCAGTCGTGGGAGCACCGGCTCAAGCTCGACGATCCGGCCGATCCACGGATCGACGCGTTCGTCTCGGCGCTCAAGCAGAACGAGTTCACTCATCCGGAACCGGGCGCGACCTGCGACAACCCGTCGTTCGACCAGGACAACCCGCCGTCGTTCGACCCGAGCCCTGCCCCAGCGGGATCCGCACCGGTCGGCAGTTGACACCCAGCAGACACCCTATCCCTAGACTGTCCCACGGTGGTCGGTAAGTAACGAAACGAGGTCCGAGAGCGGCATGGCCAGCGGCACGAAGAACAGAGGCGGCTCCAAGTCGGCGAAGAGCGCCAAGAGCGCCAAGGCCCTGCGGTCAGCCGCAGCGGTCAAGAAGCCGAAGCCGTGGGGCACCGTGGCGATCATTCTCGGACTCGTCGTCCTCGCGGTCGTGGTGATCGGGTACTCGGTCATGCGCGTGAGCGAGGTCACCGCGTGGCGGCCATCGGACAGCAACCAGGACCCGTCCGACGACATCGCGGGCGTCGTGAAGGTCAAGTACGAGCAGGGTCAGCACGTCAACGCGACCCAGCGCGTGGCATACGACCACTCGCCGCCGTTCGGCGGACCGCACGACAACATCTGGGCCGACTGCAACGGCATGGTCTACGCGACCCCGGTGCGCAGCGAGAACATGGTCCACATGCTCGAGCACGGCGCGGTCTGGATCGCCTACAACCCGGACCTGGTCAAGGGCGCCGACCTCGACGTGCTGCGCAGCAAGGTCTCCGGCCAGGACTTCATCGCGATGTCGCCGTACCCCGGCCTGGACAAGCCGTTCTCGCTGCAGTCGTGGGGACACCAGCTCAAGCTGGACAACGTCAACGACGAGCGGGTCGACCAGTTCATCCAGGCCCTCAAGCGCAACAACTGGCAGTTCCCGGAGCCGGGTGCGCGCTGTGACACCCAGGCAGGCTTCGACCCGAGCAACCCGCCGCCGCTCGACACCAGCCCGCTGCCCGCGGACGCGGTGAAGATGGACGGCACCGGCTCGTCGCAGGCCCCCATGAGCAACGGCCAGGAAGTGCCCGCGCCCACGTCCGGCTCCGGCGCTCCGACCTCCGGCGCCCCGACCTCCGGCTCGCAGCCGCCGAGCCAGTGACCGTAGACGATCGCGTGGACGACGAGGTCGTCGACGAAGAGGATGAGGGTCCACGCCCCAACGGGCAGCGGATCCTCATCTTCTCGGCCGCGGCCGTGGCACTGCTGCTCGTCGGCGCCGCGATCGGCATGCTGATCACGCTGGCGAGCGTGGACCAGACCTCGCTCAACCCCGGCGAAGACTCGGTGGACGTCGGGTTCGCACAGGACATGACCACCCACCACCTGCAAGCCGTGAACATGGCCAGCTGGGTGCGGGACAACACATCGGACAAGACGATCAAGCTGCTGGCGTTCGACATTGAGGGCACGCAGCAGCGTCAGGTCGGCATGATGGCCGGGTATCTGGACATCTGGGGCCAGTCGGAGTCCCGTCCGCCAGGCCGTCAAGCGATGAGCTGGATGGCGAAGGACGCATCCGGTGCGCATCTGCACGGCACGATGCCCGATCACCCAGGAATGCAGCCCGGCCAGCTGATGCCAGGAATGGCGACAGCGGACGAGCTGGCGGCAATGCGCAAGAAAACCGGCACAGACCTGGACGTCTACTTCCTCCAGCTGATGATCCGGCACCACGAAGGCGGCCTGTCGATGGCCCAGTACGGCCAAGACCACGTAGCCCTGCCCCAGCTGCGAAACCTGGCGCGCACAATCGTCGTATCCCAAACAGGCGAAATGGCCTACATGAAAAGCCTGCTAGCCGAACGCAACGCCCAACCCTTGCCCGCGAACTAAACCCGCGCGAGCTCGCGTGTGCTCGCGTGTGCACGGGCTCGCGTTCGCGTGTCCACCGGCTCCGTCATGGTGTGTTGAACACGCGAGCGGCGCACAACGGCGATCCGGCCACAGCGGTAGCGAGTCGAGCAGTTTGACACACCGTGACGGAACGGTGGACACGCGCCAGGGCGGAGCAATGCCAGACACCGTCCGGTGGAAGCCCCGACTCTTTACGGCCCGGCGATACCGACAGACCCGGCCTATGGCTCGCCTGACGTTCACTGCCGGGTTGGGTTGGATGAACTACCGCGTGTCCGCCCCACCGGCACGGCGAGTCAAACTGCTCGACTCGCCACCAGCCTGCTTGCTCGCCACCGTGCGCCGCTCGCGCGTTCAACACGCCATGCCGGAGCGGCAGACACGCGCGGGCACCCGTCGCTGACTCCCCGCCTGTTCGCTACCGCTCACGGCGATACGTCATTGTGCTACCGGGTGCACGCCACACATTCCAGGCCCAACCCTTCATCCCCTCAACCAAGGTCGGCACACCACCCAACCCGCGACCACGGTGGGTATGCCGCCCGACCTCTCGACCAAGGTCCGTGTGCCGCCCAACCTCTCAACCACGGTGGGTATGCCGCCCAATCCCTCGACCAAGGTGGGTGGACTTGGGCTCGCGCATGGTGGTTTTACTTCCGAAGGTGGCGGGCGGGTGGACAATATGGTTAGTCGATGTGCAGGACGATCTTGCCTCCGACCCTGCGGTTTAGCAGGGCGTCTATCGCTTCACCTATTGCGTGCCATGAGTTTTCGAGTTCTATCTGGCAGTCGAGCTTGCCTTCGGCTACCAGGGTGCTGAGGCGTATCAGGTCGGTTGTTCCGCTGTCGTTGGCCGCGGTTTCGTCGAAGCTGTTGAAGGTGTAGATCTTCGCTGCGGGCGAGCGGGTGAAGCGGGACATTCGGAAGGTGATGGACTCATCCGGGTCCAGCGTCGCGATGTTGACGATTACTCCGCGTTTGGCCAGGTGCTCGATCGCGTTGCCGAGCGTGGGGCCTCCGACTCCTTCTATGATCAGGTCGAAGTCGTCGGTCAGGGTGTTCACAACCGCTCTCGCCCCGAGACGCCGTAGCAATGGCTCTGCCGCGAGGTCACGGACGAGCGCGGTGACGTGCGCACCGCTGAGGTTCGCCAGTTGGACCGCCATTCGGCCGACTCCGCCGGTTGCGCCCGTGATCAGGACTCGCTTTGCTAGCAGTAGGCCGCCGATTTCCAGCGCCCGCAACGCTGTCACGGCCGCTGTCGGCAATGTGGACGCTTGGGCGTATGACACTTCGTCGGGTATCGCGGTCAGTCTGTTGGTGGGGATCGCCGCGAGTTCTGCCCAGGCGCCGACCCTGACCAGTCCTACCACCCTGGTTCCCGCCGCTGGCCCGGTGCCGTCTACCGCGGCACGCTCCACCACTCCGGCCGCGTCCCAGCCTGTGATCGTGCCTTGCGGGCGCGTTGGCAGGTCGAGGATTTCGCCGCGGTTCAGCGAGAATGCCTTGACTCGGACCAGTGCTTGGTCGGGCATTGGCTTGGGGTCCGCGACTTCGGTCAATGCGACATGCGGGGGCACAACTGTTAGCGCGAGCATGATCTGGACATTAGCTAGGAAGTCTTCAACTCGAGTGCCCGATCGAACACGACTTCGCGCGCTGATCGCAGGCCCATCGCGATAGCGCCGGAAAGAACGGCCGTCTCACCCAATTCCCCCGTCACGATCCGGGGCCGCAACGGCGTTGTGCGCCGCAAAGCCCTTTCAAGCGGTTCGGCGAGCAAATCGGTGTTCGAGCCGATTCCGCCGCCGAGCACCACAATTTCCGGGTCGATCACGGCCGCGACGGCGCCGACGACGAATGCGAGTTGGTTGGCTTCTTCGGTGACCGCGTCGATGGCGACCTTGTCGCCTTTGCGGGCCAGCTCGAAGACTTCCTTGGCGCTCTTGGCATCCACGAGTCCGTGTTGATGTGCCTTACGTACCACCGAATCGCCGGAGACCTCGGATTCGAGCATTCCGCGCTCTGGCGGGGTGCTGCTCGCGGTGCCGTAGGGCAGGTAACCGATCTCGCCCGCGGCTCCGTGTGCGCCGCGGAACAGTTGTCCGTTCACGACAATGCCCATACCGATGCCCGTGCCGACCGTGATGCACACGAACGTGTCGACATCACGGGCCGCGCCTGTCGTCAATTCCCCCACAGCGGCAAGGTTTGCGTCGTTTTCCACGACAACGTCGTGGCCCAGCGCGATTGTGAGGTCTTCGAGCAAGCCTTTCCGGCCCCAGCCAGGAAGGTTCTGCGCGTGCTGCAACGCACCTGTTTCGGGATCCGGAACGCCAGGGCTGCCAACGACTGTGGAGACGACCTCGGCATGGCTGATGCCCGCGGCCGCGACCGTGTGCTCGGCGAGGTCCCTGAGGGTCTGGACAAGGCTGCGCGCGCTGCGGGATCGGTTGCGTTCGTCCACTCGGGACACAACCGCGCCCGACAGGTCAGCGACAGCAAGTCGCAAGCGTTCCTTGCCGATGTCGATGCCGAGAACAAAGCCAGCGGCCGGGTTTTCCTCGTAGACAACGGCGGATCGGCCGGGACCGGTCGACGTGCGGCCGATCTCGCGGACCAGGTGGCGGCGTTCGAGGTCGAGGAGTGCTTGGCCGACAGTGGGCTTGGAAAGTCCGGTGTCCTTGGCGACTTGTGGGCGCGTGGCAGGGCCTGCTGAGCGCAACCGGGCCAACACGGCGCGTTGGTTCAGCTCACGCATTCCGGCCGGGGTGCCCACTTGCGGCGTTCTGCCCACGTATCACTCCTTTGAAAGCTTCAGGCGAGTGTACGTGGTGAGTTAAGAAATCTTCCTAACTACCAGCTGAGTTCCCGGCATTTGACGGATGGCTGCTCGACCTGGAGCGTCGCGTGCTCTATCGAGTAATTGTCCGCGAGCAGGCCTTGGGCCGCAACAAGGATGTCCGCCTGGTCGGCTCCGTCCACCATGGCCAGGTGGGCCGAGACGACCTCCATGCCGGAGGTGAGCGTCCAGACGTGCAGGTCATGGACCTCACAGACACCCGGAAGAGTGAGCAGATCGGCGGTCATCTGCTTGACGTCGACGCCTTCCGGCGCGTGCTGGAACAGAATTCGCAACGCACTGCGACCAAGCCGGTACGCCCGCGGCAGAACAAAGAGACCGATGCCGATACCGATGATCGGGTCGGCGTACCGCCAGCCGAAAATGACGGTGACAAGACCGGACACGAGAACACCGACCGACCCGATCATGTCGGCCATCACTTCAAGATAAGCGCTGCGGACATTCAGTGACTCCTTGGCCCCATCCTTGAGAAGAACAAAGGCGGCGACGTTCATGACAAGACCGACCGCGGCCACGATGGTGACCGGCCAGCCGGGAACCTCGGGAGGCGCGCTGAACCGCCCTATGGCCTCGTAGAGCACCCATCCGGCGACAGCGAACAGGAGCACGGCGTTGACGAGCGCGGCAAGAACCTCACTGCGATAGAGCCCGAACGTGCGGTCCTTGTTGCTCGACGACCGCCGCGCGACCACGATCGCGACAGCGGCGAGCGTCACCCCGAAGACATCGGTGAAGACATGCGCGGAGTCAGCGAGCAAAGCAAGCGACGAAGTGGCGAGCCCCACACTGAGCTGGAGAACAAAGGTGACCAGGCCAAGCGCGACGGCGATCCACAGCCGCCGCAAATGCCGCCCCCCAGCGGATACCGCCTGCTCAGGCGACATCCCATGCCCATGTCCGTGCCCCATCAATCCTCCTTACCCATAGGCAACATATAGCGACATGCGCATAGATACAACCCGCCGATGTTCGCCCCAGCGGATACCCGGATGACACGTACGCTAAGCTTCTGTACGAAGGCCAAGCCCCTGTAGCTCAGGGGATAGAGCACCGCCCTCCGGAGGCGGGAGCGCAGGTTCGAATCCTGCCAGGGGCACCGTGAGGTGCGGGCTTGGTCCAGATGCAGCAAATCTGCAGGTGGACCGACCATTCCGCCGAGTCGACCTGGCCGTGTCAGGCCCCTAGCAGTGCCTCTGAGAGAGGCCACATGACATGGCACGTGACTTGATCGTCCGTAGGTACGACTCCATTCTTCACTCTCACCAGCGTGACCCGTCGGCCCAACCGTCTGACGGCACCACCGTCGATGAGTCGAGCATCATGGCAGAAGCGTCGTCTTACTCGCCCCAAAAGCTTGACAGTGCCCTCGAATGCGAACACGTGCACATCGACGCGATCTCGTTGGGGCATCAGGCTTTCAACGATTCGTGCAACGACAGTCACGTCAATGCAGTTCGGGTAGACCGGCCCACCACAATAGGCGTGGCAGCCGCGCTCATTCCGTACTCGGCTTCGCTCCCGCTGTGGATCCGACGCCACACGAGCAGGCGAGCTATGTCGCGACCAGCCTCAGACGCGGCCGTTCGTGACATGACCATTCATGTCACCACCTCCACCCCTCCCAGCTGGGAAAATGCCAGATCTACCGCGTGGTCCGAGCCCCACCAACCAGGTGTTGTTTTCGCCCAGGAGATGGCGTCACCCGTCGAACTCTGTCACCACAGCTTCGATCTGGCGGTGTCAGTACGATGACTCGACCGAAACACGCCGCCGTCAGTCATGCCAATCGCCGGGGCTGTATCGACATCCTGCCTAGTGGATCACTCCGCGTCCGCGTATATGCCGGCCTCGCCCCGGACACGAAGCGCCCACGCTACCTATCCGAGACCGTCCAATCAGGACCTGACGCCGAGCGCGAAGCAGAACAGACCCGCCTACGACTGATCAGTGTCGTGGAGCAACAACGCGGCCTGCGCCTCAACGCCACCCTCGACGAGTTGATCCAGCGACACATCGCCCTCATGTCCGGCGCCACGACAACCAAGAACAACTACAAGGGCTACCACCGCAAGCACATCAGTCCGCTGATCGGCCATCACGCAATAGGCGCGATCACCCCAGAAACCATCAACGAGTTCTACAGCGAACTCGCCCGATGCCGCGAGCATTGCACCGCGGACCCCACAACGGCTCGGGCACACGTCGGCCACGAGTGCCGGCCGTTGTCCGCCGCATCGATCCGCAAGATCCACTTTCTCCTCACCGCGGCCTACCGGTCCGCAATACGCTGGCACTGGACCACCCACAACCCAGCCACCATGGCTAACCCACCGCGCAAACCACGCCCCCGGCCCCAACCGCCAACACCCACCGAAGTAACCCGCGTCCTCACCCACGCCTGGAACCAACCAGACCCCATGCTGGGAATCGCGACCTGGACAGCCATCGCCACCGGCGCACGACGCGGCGAACTCTGCGCCCTGCGCTGGACCAACTTCGACGCCGACCGTCGCGTCCTACACATCCGGGCCAGCGTCGCCCACGACGGCTACGGCTTAATCATCAAAGACACGAAACTGCACCAGGACCGCGAAATCGCCCTCGACCGCGACACCACCGCACTGCTGGTCGCCTACCGCGATCACTGCCGACAGCAGGCCACCGCGCACGAAACCACACTCGCGCCGGACAGCTTCATCTTCTCGCTCGCACCGGACGGATCAGCGTGTCTAGCTCCCGCATCACTCGGCCAGCGATTCCACCGCCTGGTAGTTCGGCTAGGCATCCAGACCACCCTGCACAAACTCCGCCACTACAACGCCACCGAACTCATCCTCGCCAACATCAACCTCCGCACCGTCGCCGGACGCCTCGGCCACCTCGACTGCAGCACCACCCTCACCACCTACACCGCCTGGATCAACGAAGCCGACCAACGCACCACTACCCAGCTCATCGAACGCCTCCCCCTTCGTCTGGCAGTTGCCCCGCACCGTCGCCGTCCCGTCACGCCGCCACCACCCCGCAGCCTTCACAAACTCATTGCCGAAGAGCTGCGGACTGCGGTCATCAATCGGACCTACCAACCTGGACAGCGTCTGCCGGCCATCCACGATCTGGCCACTCATTACCGGGCCGCCCCCAGCACCATCCACCGCGCGATCACCCAACTCGCCCAATGGAATCTGGTCAGTACCGCACCAGGACACCCCACCACAGTGCACCCCAACCCGCCGACGAGCATTCCCCAGCCGGCCACCTCCATCCCCACACTCACACCCGTCCATACACCCAGACATTTTGTCGGTAGCCCAATTCGTCGGCGCTTCACACGACGAAGCCTGCGACAGCCGCACGTCGCCGGAGCTGTCCGAACTGGACACTCGACTCAGCTGCGCGCCGCCTGACCGAAATCGCACCAGATACATCCCAGCGCGACGACAGGATGCGCTTACACGGAACGACTTAACGCACTACCCTTCCGAGGAACGGTTTGACGCCTTAGCTCGGCTGGCTCGGTGATCGCCGGCATCGACCGCAACGTCGACGCGAATGAGAGCGCCTGATGACCGACTATGCGTTCCCGAAGACGCCGGGCATCGAGGATGCGTACAGGGCCGCATACCGAGCGCTGGAAGCCCTGGTGCCCACGCACCGTCACCGCCGAGGAAGAATCTGACTTCACCGAGTTTACCGACCATAAGTAGACCCGTACGTGCCGTCCGTCTTGCGCCACTTCGGGAACGTGCCGTGCTTGGTTACCGACCAGGTTCGGCATGTTCGGAGTGTTCGACGTCGGCATGGAGGGTTTGTGGTTCGCAAGTGTGTGATTGGCCAGCTACGGGTACAGGAGCTGACTCGGCGCGGTGGTCGTCGCGTGTGGACGATCGTCTGGCCCGAAGGGACGGTTCGTGACGATGCTGATCAATTCCTGCGTCAGCACGAGGGTTCGGGAACTCAACGCACCTACGCCTATTACCTCGTTGACCACCTGCGGTGGCTGGAACGGGAAAGCCTCGCGGTGGAACGCGTAGTCCTTCGAGACCTGGAGCGGTACATGGGGATTCTCGGCGCAGAGGTCCGGATGCCGTTGGGTGAGCCGTGGCGTGTAGGAAAGCGGCCGTATGGCAAGGAAGCCCTCGCGACAACCGCGGCCTGTCTCAAGGGGTTCTACCGACACCAGGCATCGTCGGGGATCAATCCTGAGCTGGGTTCCCGGTTGAACCAGTCACGGCTGCCGTCGCGGGCGGACCGTCGCCGGGCATTTCTGGGACACATCGCCCGCAGCGCGCCAGCGAATCCGCTGGCTCCCCGCAACAGGGGACGACGACGTCATCCGAAGATGCTGCCAGATGGCGCATCCGGGCGGCTGCAGGATGTGCTCGAATCGGCCAGGGATCAACTGGTCGTGAGCTGGCTGACCGATGGCGGGTTTCGCATCGGGGAGCTGTGTGGCCTGCACTTGGTAGATCTGCACCTGCGCGACAACGCGGCCTGCGGTCAGTGCCGGTCGCCGCACGTCCATGTGTGCCACCGGCCAGGCAACCCCAACCGGGCCGCCGCGAAGACCAAGCACGACTGGTCGTTCGACGGCGGGACCGCGCGTGGCGGGCTGATCAAGCGGGTGAGTCCCGCGATGATTCACAGCTACTTCCGATACATGACCGAGGAATACCCGCATCGGCGCGCCGACCACGGGATGCTGCTGGTGCAACTGCATGGACCGCGCTACGGCCAGCCGTGGGCACCAGTCGCGGCCAGGGGAATGCTGCGACGCGGGGCAATCCGGGCTGGATTGGGGAAGATCAAACCGCACGAGTTCCGGCATCGATTCGCGACCGCCGTGCTGGACGCCTCGGGCGGCAACCTCGTCGTGGCACGAGACGCTGGCGGCTGGGCATCTACCACAGTGGTCGATGAGATCTACGCCCATGTCGATGTTCATGATCCGGTCTTCGACGCTGCGCTGCGCCAGGTCTGGCAGGTGCAGGCATGAAGGTTCTCCCGCTACTCACGACGCACCAGAACCCGCCCAGCAGAGCGGAAAGCGACCGGCTGGAGTTGCTGACCGCGCTGATCAGCGCTCCTAGGGTCTGTTTCGAAAGTCATGGGAGCCACTCGTTGATCGCTGCGATGGTGACCGTGGTTTCGTAGCGAACGGCGAGCTTGTCGTATCTGGTGGCGACGGCTCGGTTTCGTTTGAGACGGTTGATCCCGCACTCGACAGCGTGCCGTTGCTTGTAGATCTCCTTGTCGAATGCGGGTGGTCGTCCTCCGTGTGAGCCCTTGTTCTTGCGGTTGCGGACCTGGTCGGCCTTGTCCGGGATGGTGCAGCGGATACCGCGCCTGCGCAGGTAGGCGCGGTTGGCGCGGGACCCGTAGGCTTTGTCGCCGAGCACCCGATTCGGGCGGCAGCGCGGCCGACCGCGATCCCGCCGGGGTACCCGGATACGGTCGAGCACCACCTGAAACTGGGGCGAGTCACCTCGCTGGCCAGCGGTGATCACGATTGATAAGGGCTTTTGTCCCTGCTCGACCGCCAGGTGAGTCTTGGTCGTCAACCCGCCTCGGGAGCGCCCCAGCCCGTGATCGGCCGGTTCGACCTCGACCCCGCCCGGAGACTCCTTCTGGAGATCCCCTTTTGACGCGCACCAGCCGCGTGCTGGTGCGCACGAGCCACCGTGGAGTCCACGCTGACATCCCAGGTGATCAGGCCCGCAGCGTCCGCGTCCGCCTGCAACGCGACCAGAATCCTCTTCCACGTGCCATCCCGTTGCCACCGCCGGAACAAGCCATACACCGTCTCCCACGGGCCGTAACGCTCCGGCAGATCCCGCCACGGCACACCGGTTCGAACCCGAAACCGGATCCCGTCAATAAGCTTCCGCTTCGCATGCTTCGGCGGCCTGCCAGGCTTCTTGCCCCTGGGCAGCAAGGGTTCCAGCTTCGCCCACTGCTCGTTGGTCAGATCACCACGCCCCACGAATCAAGATCATCTCAAACCTTGATCAACTTGTGAAACAGGCCCTAGTTTCGATCCGCTGTTCCGGACGGATCTAGTCGATGTCCCACGTGGACACTCGGTCTACGCCTGGGAATGCGTGGTGCCTGGCTGCGAGCACTTCCGCGGCCACACCGGGGACCTGTGTTCCAGTCACCTGCGTCAGTGGAAGCAAGCACGCGAAGCCGGTCTCGGCAAGGCAGCGTTTCTCCTCAACGCAGAGCAGCTGAGACCAGCGGACCCGACCGGCCAACAGATCTGCCGTATCTGCCCGCAACGCCCTGCGAGCGACATCGGTCGCAGCTTGTGCCGCCGCCACAAGTACAGCTGGCTCTACCGCATGAAAACGCACGGCGCAGACGCGGACTTCGACCGCTGGCTGTCCGACCAGCACCCGTATCCCGGATGCGGCCAGTGCCAGGTCACGGTCTGCGGTGACCTCGCGAAATCACCGCTGGGACTGTGCGCCGGACACGAGTCGCGTTACCGGTCGGCGGAGTGCCCCGGCAACGCCCAATTGACGGGACGGGCCGGAAACCAGTTCTCCGACCCGGATGAGCACAGCGTGGTCACCTATGCCGACCAGCGGCAGTTCCGACTGTGGTGTTCGCAGGTCGACCCCATCCCGCGGGCCAATCAGTTCAACCTACGAGGCCTGCGTCCTCTGTTGCGCGCCGAGTTCCAATGGGGCTTGTTCGCCCACACCCAGGGCCAACATTCCCACTGGGGTCCGGGATGGCTACAGAACTTGGTGAACTTCTGCCGGCGCCGCGATCTGAACTCGTTGACAGAGCTGGATCTCACCGAATGCACGCCGTTCAGCCGGCTCATCGCACGGGAGATCCTCAACGGACTACGGCTGGTCTACTTCGGCCCGGAGGACACCCGCGACGCGGGGTTCATCGAGACCGACCACTTCGGAGTGCGCTTTCCTAAATGCGGCAGCTACTTTGATCTGACGATGGTGTCGCAGCGTTGGCTGCGCAACATGCTGTGGGATCACCTGGCTGCATCAATGCGGTCCCCGAACTGCCCTCGCTCCGCCGGGGTGTTCGCCAACCTGCGCCGGGCCTGCGCCGAACTGAGCGCGTTCCTCCGACTTGAGGCCCCTGAAGGCGGCGAGGACCCCACACAACTCAGCGAAGAGCACATGCTGCGCTTCGTCACCGATCAGCGCCACCGGGCCAGCCATGGCTTGGCATCGCTGAGCATGAAGAAGGCGGACGGCACGCCCTTCGCGACCACTCCAGCGTCCCGCCGGTTGATCTTCAACCACGTTCGGCGGCTGCTGCGTGACGCGATGGACTCCGGTGAATCCGACCGGATCGGCCTCGACCGAGGCTTCATCATCGCCGCGCCCTCCGGCGGCGCGGCCGTGCACCGGACCCGAGCCCCGTTCTCCGACGAGGTTGCCCGTGCACTCGCCGACGAAACGAACCTGCAACAACTCGCCGACTCCTACGACCCGCAGGACCAAGGAATCCGCGACATCTGGGAGACGATCATCGTGACCGGCCGCCGGGCCAACGAAGCGATCGGGCTGCGTTGGGACTGCCTCGGCCGCCACGGCGATCTGCCCATGCTCTGGCATGACCAGACGAAGGTCGGCAACTACGACCAAGCCATCCGAATCCCGGAACACCTCTATCACCGACTACGGCAGCGTCAGCGCAAGACGCTCGACCACTTCGTCGCCCGACATGGCCGCCCACCCACAGACAAAGAACGCCAGGCTATGGCCCTGTTCCCGACCAGATCACGCAACCCCAACGGACAGAAATCCCTGTCCTACACCTGGTTCCGGCTCGGCTTCAAACAATGGATCGCCGAACTGAACCTCGGCACCTGCGTACCGCATCAAGCCCGACACACGCTCGCCACCACCCTGCTCCGCCACGGCGCCAGCCTGACCCACATCCGCCGATACCTCGGTCAGGTATCCGACCGCATGGCTGAGCACTACACCCACGTTGCTGTCTCTGAGATCGAAGACGTGCTCCATCACGTGTGGGTCGCCGGCCCCGCCGCACCCAACCCGGGCGAGTTGCTCTCTGGCAACACCAGTGCGATGGACCGCGAGCAGGCGCTGGCCCTGGCCATCGACCTCAGCCGCCGCAGCACCCCAGCCGAAGGAGGATTCTGCACCTTCCAACCGGTCGTCAATGGCGATGCTTGTCCCTGGAACCTGGACTGCCACAATTGCGACAAGTTCGTCCTCTCCGGCGCCGACCTCCTCTACTGGCGGCGCAAACGCGAGCAGTGGCGCTCTATCGCCGAACGCGCGCCCGACGATGCCACCGCCGACTACCTCCACCAGGTCTTCGAGCCGACCAACCGCGCCATCGACGGTCTGGAGAAAGCATTGGCAGGCCTAAAGGTTGTCCCGTAATGATCAAGAACTGTGTTGGGACGAGAGGTTTTCAGCGGCGGTCGTTCAGAACGTCATCGCGAGGTTGCGCATGAGTGCAACTGCGCTGGCGGCGTAGTAGACCGCGCGTCCTTTACGGCGGCAGTTGCGCAGCACGTTCCAGGACTTCATGTGCGCCAGGGTGTGCTCGATGCGGGCGCGGACACGTTTGTGGACGGTGTTGAGGTCGTGTTTCCACTGCGGCAGTTCGGTGCCGTCACGGGGTCTGCGGTAGGGCATGATCACACTCGGGTTGCCCTGGTAGCCGCCATCGGCCATCACCTGCGCGCCTTCACAAGACCGGTCGACCCCGGATTCGGTGAAGGCCCGACAGTCGTTGCGGTTACCCGGCAACGGGTCGCCGACCGCGACCGCGAGCCGGGTGTTGGCGTCGATCACGACCTGCATGTTCGCCGAGTACCGGTAGTTCTTGCTGGAGGCCGACACGCTGCGGTCGTGCACCGGGACCAGGGTGCCGTCCACGATCAGCACGGTGTCCGGGCTGTGCTTGCGCCGCACCGGGGCCAGGATCAGGTGCGGCGCCAGGTGATCCACCACCCGCCCGGCGGCCGACTTCGAGATCCCGAACAACGGCGCGACCTGCCGCAACGTCAGATTCGTCCGGTAGTAGACCGCGATCAGCAACACCCGATCCTCCAGCGACAAGCCCCACCGGCGACCAACGCCAACCTGCTCACCACCACGCCGGCGCACCACATCCACCAGCTTGCCGAACTGCCGCACCGACAACCCCGTGAACACCGGCACCAACTCCGGCCGACCCACCCCAAGCACCTGCACCAGACCATGATCCACTACCGGACCAACCGACCATTACGGGACAGCCTTTAGGCTTGCTCGACGAAGCCCTCGCGCTGGATCTGCGCCGACCGCAGGACTACTTCCATCGCATCTGGAGCCTGTCCTTCCGAGCCACGGAGCTCGCCGAGACCGCCGTCCCGAGTAAAACCGACGACGTCACGGAGCCTCAACTGTGACCAGCCCTCGCCTATCCCGCACAGCAGCGGCGACCGCTGCCCGCCGGGACAAGACAACGCATGCGCAGGGAGAAGACAACCATCACGTTCGCCGGTGTCGCACGACGAGCCGATGTCTCCCGGACCTTCCTCTACGAAAACCCTGCTGCGCGGGCGGTAGTCAGCACGAATATGACGGCCGCGGCAGCTGACCGCCTGGCTGCTGACGCTCAGCAACAGGCCGACATCGAGGCATCCTGGCGAGAACGGGCACTCAACGCCGAGGCCATGTTGAAGACGGCTCACGAGGAAATCATGAAGCAGCGCAACCACATCGGTGAACTCATGGGACAGATCCGCGACCTGGAGACAGAGTGGACAGACGACACGATGCAACGCATCACCACCGACAACACCTCGCTTAAACAAAAAGTGCGAGAACTGAGCCAGGGAAACCAGTCGCTTGACGACCGCCTCAAAGCAGCACGCAGCAACGTGCGCTTCCAAGACCGACGAATCGCCGAACTCGAACTACAACTGCTCGACCCAACCACCCGGAATTGACACATGAAACACAACCCGCAGGCGCTCAGCTGTCCGGATTGTCCTTCCCGTGTGACGGAAGCAAGAGTCAAACGGGCATTCAGGCGAGGAGTTCGAGGGCATCTTGCTTGTTTGTCGACCGTCGTGGTTGTTTACTGGTCGGTGTAGCCGATTGAGGTGGTTTTATGTCGTCCTAGCTTGAACGGTAGCTTCAGCGGGCCTTCGACGAATTTCGGTGGAGTCGTTGAGAGGTGATCGATGTGCACGCGGGATGGCTGAGGTCGAGGTGACCGTCACTGCGCCGCGCGAGGTGGTGTCGGTGACTGTTGGTCAGCACGGTCTGGTGCGGGATGGGCAGTTCCCGTCGATGGCGTATCGCCGGTTGACCCTGTCGGAACTCGCGGCTGTCGTGCTGGACACCATGACCAAGGAGCAGGCGGAGTCGCGGGACAGGATGGCCGAGTTGATGAAGCCGGTGACGCCGCCGGGTTTCGATCTGAAGAGCATGATGGACGGTACGGCTGATGTGGAACGGTCCGGGCGGTGTTGAGGGCGGGACCTGTATCTACGGCGACGACGGCAAGAAGTTCGCCGCTGATTTCGCCAAGTCCGGAGGTGAGATGGAAGACATGCACGGTGGTTGGGCCAAGGACTATCGGGTCACCGCGGGCAAGGTCAAGGCGATGGCCGACACTCTCGAGAACAACGAGAACAACAACGTCCGCTTGGCGGCCACACTCACGTCACCGTTCGGCGATACTTCCGGCGGTGGCGGAGGTGACAATCCGCCCATGACGCGCAGGAGTGGTTCGTACGAGCCGATTCCGGCCGAGTCTGCGACGCATCGCGTGCTGATGCCGTCCGCCGGCACCGAGCCGGTTCCGGTCGAGTCTGCGACGCGCCGGGCGCTGTTGTCGGACGCGGGTACTAACCCTGAGTATTCATGGCGATCTTGATTCGGGCGCCGTGTCGGAACAGGGAAAAGTGCTCCTGAGCTGGGAAGATGAGGTTGCTAATGCCTGTTCTTACCCATGAAGCTCTGGAGCACTTTCGACGTGGATGTTACTGGGTGGTCGCGGGATCTGGCGGTAGAAGTCGGTGGGCGTGGCGTGGTCAGTCATGCCGGGACCGCGGCGGTGCGGTTGCTGGCCGACCGCACCGGGTTGACGGAAGGCTTGTCGCGGGCGATGGCGCGGCGTGGGTTCATGCCGGTGCATGACCGTGGCCGGGTGTTCGCCGACACCGCGGTGTTGATCGCTGACGGCGGGCGGGTCCTGTCGGATCTGGCTGTCCTGCGCGATCAGGCCGAACTGTTCGGGCCGGTCGCCTCAGATCCGACGTTGTGGCGCACGTTGGACGCGGTCGGTCAGGTGCAGCGCAACAAGATCGCCCGTGTGCGTGCCCGGATCCGCGAGCATGTGTGGTCGTTGATCGAGCGACGGCACGGCCGGATTCCGCCGTCGCGGGTGGCCGACCGTGATCTGGGCACGACCGTGGTGGTCCGGTTGGATGGTTCGCTGGTGATCGCGCACTCGGACAAACAACTCGCCGCGGGAACCTACAAGGGCAGCTTCGGTCATCATCCGCTGCTGGCCATGTGTGACAACACCGGCGAATCGCTGGCCCTGTTGCTGCGCACAGGAAGCGCCGGATCCAACACGACAGCTGATCACCTCGAGGTCCTCGACGCCGCGATCGCCCAGATCCCGGCGAAACATCGAAGGAACCTTCTAGTCACCGTGGACGGCGCGGGCGCCTCCCACGGTCTCATCAAGTACATCACCGCGCTGAACGCCAAGCCAGGCAGGCAGGCGCACTACAGCGTCGGCTGGGAACTCGGTGCGCGGGAACGAGCCGCGATCGGCCGTGTCCCCGCGAAGGCATGGCAGGCAGTGCTCGATCACCACGGCGATCCTCGGCCGCTGGACAAAGCCGGCGTGGTGGAACTGACCGCGCTACTACGTCACCACCCCGACGGGGACCAACTGGAGAACTGGCCGGCCGATCTGCGGATCATCTGTCGTCGTGAGAAACCCCACCCCGGCGCACAGTTGTCCCTGTTCGAAGAAGCCGACGGCTGGCGCTACCAACTGGTGGCCACCAACACCCCGGGCAGCGGTTCGGGCGCCACCGTCCAGTTCCTGGAAGCCCGTCACCGCCCGCACGCCCGAGTCGAGGACCACGTCCGCTGCGGCAAGCAAACCGGCCTCGGTCACCTGCCCTCCACCAAGATCGAGATCAACCGGGCCTGGTGTCTGGCCGCCACCATCGCCATCGACCTGCTCGCCTGGCTGCGCCTGCTCTGCCTTGAGGGCACCCTCGCCAAAGCCGAACCCAAAACCCTGCGCTACCGGCTACTGCACACCGCCGCCCGCATCGTCCGCGGCCAACGCAAACGCAAGATCAAAATCCCGGAAACCTGGCCCTGGGCCGACCCTCTCGCCGCCTGCCTCCGGGCAGCGCTGGCCCTGCCACCACCAACTCGATGACCCCTGTCCCTGCCCCTCGACCTGAAAGGCCCGCCCCCCAACCCGGCGCCCAGCCAACACCGGCGGCCGGGCTCGAACCCTGACCATCACCACACAGCAACCAACTCAAGATCAACATCCGAACCGGCACAGGCGGACACGTCACCCACGTGAATGATCAAGGCTAAGGCGGTTCTGGTGACAAAAGCCGCGGCATTGGAGCCGTATTTGAGCACTACGGAATTGAAGCGAGCGAGTCCGCAGGTAGAGCCTCGCGAGAAATACTCCGTCGAGTAAGACGCGGAGGCAGTGTGCGGCGTGGGTTTCCTGCATTCCGCGGCCGGAGTGCCATCTGTGCGGTGATTGAGACCAGCTGCTATGTCTGAGCCGTCAGGCGACCAGAGCCATCTGATTCCGGATGGCTGGCAGGGCCTACCGATCCTCATCGCCGGTGGGCCGCTGCCGCCTGGGCAGATCGAGTTGATGCGTGAGCAGGCTGTGGCGTATCGGGCTTACGCGCAGCGGGTTCTGACCGCGGGTGACGGCTTGCGACGTCTGGTGGACGGGGTTGGGGACAGTGTCAGTCCCGAGGTGGCGGAGAAGTTCCGTGTGCATATGGCGGAGCTCAATGATGGCCGGGGGCAGGCGCTCGCGGATATCGCGAATTTGCAGGCGTGGAAGCTCGACGAGCAGGCCACCAATATCGACTCTGGCCGGTACGGGATTTATGTCCAGGTGGTCTGGACGGTGTCGGAGCTGGCGTATATCGCGGCGTCCATCTTTCTGTGGGCGACGTGGCCGTTTGTGTTCGCGCTCGGGCAGTTGATGGTGCGGCTGGTGCGGATGGGCATCAGCTACAAGACGGCGGCGATTATTGCGGCGAGGATCGCGTGGGAGGGCGTTAAGAGGGGCGCTGACAACGTCGCGGTTACCGCGATGACTCAGGGTTTCGATGACTTTGTGAAGGTGGCGTCCAAGGGGCTGGGTGATATTCCGACGTCTGGGTTCGCCGTGCCGAAACTGATCAAGCAGATTCCGCCGGACAATTGGTGGTATACCGGTCGCCGGTTCGTCGACGAGGCGGCGGAGGAAGCGGGCGAGGAATTCGCTCAGGGCGGTATCGCCGACAACTTGGCCAAACCGGGCAAAGTGGACCTGAGGAACTGGGCGACCGGGGCGGGTATCGGCGCTGTCGGTGGTGGGGCTGGCTCGGCCGCGGGTAGTGCTGGCCGTAAAACGGGTCTGAAAGGGACTCACAACAAGAACCTGGCGAACGGGATGCAGTCCGGGTGGGCGGGTGAGATCGCGGCCGGTGGTGCGGGGATGGCCGTCGGTGGTTCGCCGTTGGATATCGGTTTCGGTGTCGTGAACAGCACGTTCACCGACCCGGTGATGCATGAGGTGGAGACGAAGGCCCGCGAGGCCATCCACGAACGGCAGAAACAGGCTGGTGTGCACGGCGGCGAGGTGCCGCCACCGCCCACACTGGCCAATCCGGACAGTCTGGTCGGCACGGCCGGCCCAGGCCCCACGGGACTGGTGGGTCCGGCTAGTGGTCCGCCGAATACCACTGGTGGCAGCAACAACCAGCCGCCGAGCGGTGGTGCGTCCGGTAGGGGCGGCAACGGTCCGGTAGGCCTGGATGGCCAACCGGTCACGCCGCCACCGGCACCAGGCACGGGCACGGGCACGGTGGCGCCGTCGCCCGGCACCGCGCCGACGCATCAGCCACCGCTGTCCGGCGGTGGAAATGGCCCGGTAGGCCCGGATGGCAAGCCGATCACACCGCCGCCCCCGCCCGGCACGGGTCCGCTGGCGCCACCCGCCCCCGGCGGTAGACCGGTCGCGCCATCGGTGAACGGGCCATCTGTGTCCTCAGCCGGTTCCGGCGGTGTCGTGGGCGGACCGACCAGCGGGCCGACAAATCTGTTGAGTGGTGGCTCGCCAGGAACAGCAGGTAGTGCCGGTGGCCCGGGCGGGACGGGTGCGGTGAATGGCGGACCGGGTGCGCCAGTTAATGGCTCTGTGGTGAGCGGTGGCCCTGGTGGTTTGTCGTCGGGTGGTCCCAGTGGTGTGGTCGGTGGGCCGGTCAGCGGGCCGGTCACCCTGTCGAGTGGTGGACCCGGCGGCCCTGGTCGATCTAGTGGTGGCTCGGGTCCGGTTGGTCCTGCGGTGTCATCGGGTGGCCTGGGTGGGACGGTTGGCGCCGGTGAGCTGAGTGGTTCGTCGAGTGATCCCGGTGGGTCGCTGGGTGGGCCGAGCGCGGTCAACGGCGGGCCTGGTGTGTCGGGCGATGGTCCGGCGGCGAACGCGGGATCCAGTGCCGTGACGGGTGCGTCGGGCAGTGGACCTGCCGGTGTGCAATCCCCTGCGACAGCTGAACAAATCGGCCCCGTGGCGCAGGGTCCGGTGCCGACCGTGTCACATGGTCCGGTGGTACACAGTCCGGCGAGCCTGGGCACCACCGGGTCCGAGCCGGAAGGCCTGCCGGGGCTGGAAGGCCCGTCCGGGCAGCACGCTGTGCGGGTTCCGGCGGCCACGGACCACCTTGTGTCCGATGTGGACGATGGTGATGTCAGGACGCTCGTCGGCGACGTTGACGACCGCATCGCGACCCGGGTGGACGATGATGGCGACACCGCCACACTGGTCGACGTCGACATCTCCAGCGACAAGGACCAGCTGTCGGTCGAGGACAAGCAGTACGACCAGTCCGGTGTGACGGCCCAGCGGCCGCGGTCCAGTGCGCCCGCCACCCCACAGGCTGCGACAGCGAAAGTGGAATCGGCCTCGACGCCGAGGCCGGAGACAACCACCGGCCCAAGGTCGGTGACGGTCCCGGAAACCAGCACGTTGGTGAACGCCGCGAGCCAGAACCCTGGCACGAAACTGGAAAGCGGCATCGCGCCGAAGACGGAGACGCCCGGCATGGTCGACGCCAGGCCGACATCCGACGGCACACCCCACCCGCAGACCACGGCACCGAACATCGAGAACTCGCCAAAGACCCAGACCGGGACTGAGCCTGAGACCGCGGTACAGGTTCCGTCAGTCACCAAGCTCGACGCCACTGCGAAGTCTGACACCGCGGCGACGCCGGTTACCGCCGCGAAGGTGGATACCGCTTCGAAAGCCGATCCTGGCACCCACGTCGAGACCGCGCCGACGCCCGACACCACTCCCGCGACGACCAGTCTCAGCACAGCCGGACCCACAGTCGACATCACGTCGGAGCCTGCCAGCGGCACCATCAACGTCGTTGCCGCAGCGGCGCGGGTGGATCCGGTCAGGGAGGAGCTCATCCGCACGGCTGAGCGGGTGTTCGGCAAGCGGCGCGAAGAGGACGTGGACGAGCTGCTGCGTCAGGCTGACGAGCTCATGCTTCGCGCCGGGTTCAGGCCCCCGCCGCATTTCCTGACCGGCCTCGATCCAGAGCAGGCGGCGCGGCTTGACGAGCGGAATCAGATTCGGCTGCAGGTCGCCTACCGGTTGTATCAGCTGCAACAGGACCGCGACTCCATCCTCAGTCCCGCGCAGGAGCTGGCCAACCAGTTCCGCCGGGAGTCCGAACTGCCGCGCCCGATCTTCGCGGCAGGCGCGGGCAGGAAACAGCCACCGGACCCGGCAACGTCAGAAGGGGAGCCTGGGCCAAGTTCACGCGGCGGCGAGACGCGGGAGAATACGTTGTCCACGAACATCCGCGACAACAACGTGGATCTTGAGCGGCCGGGACTCCTTCCGCCGGCGCGCCCGAACCGGGCGGCTCATGTGGGCGTGAGCGCTGACGGAACGTCGCGATGGTTCTCGGCGGATCAGGTGTGGCGTAAGGAGATCATGACGCCACAGAACGGTCTTGCTGGCGTGACCTTCGTGAAGGACGAGTCACCTGCCCTGACGAATTTCCTGACGGCGGTAGACACGGTTGACGCACCGGTGATCGACGTGCACGGTCAGGGGGCGTCCGTGCAGCTGACTGTCGGCGAGCGGGATGTGCTTTCGGTCGATCCGGAGGTCTTCGCGCGCCTGCTGACGGATCTCGACCTTGTACATGACGGTCGGGCGATCTTGTTCTCCTGCGACGCGGGTGTTACGGGTGGTGTCGCCGACAGGGGCGTGTCCGAGGCCGGTACCCGGTTTCCGAACTTCGCGTTGACTGCTCCACAAGGACACCTGCAGTTCGGTTTCGTGCGCAATAAGGTGACAGGCGTTGTTCGTACGACGGCCTTGGTCAATGCGGATGGGAATGGAACATGGGTGACTGTCGGGGTGACCGGTCGTCGCGAAGTGTCGCCGCCTATTGAGGCGCTGCGCGGTCCTGAGTGGACGATCGTGCCAGGAAACTGGCACGAAAGAGTGCAGCCCGCTGTACCTCAGCTGGCTGGAAAAACCCATGTCGGCACGACAGGTACGGGCAGAACAAGTACAAACCATCGCTTCACCGTCGGTGACATATGGATGCGCGCACTGACGCACCAGGGACGTACCGTGGGCGTATCCTTCATCAGAAACTACGACCAGGACGAGTCCATCGAAGGGGTTTTGCGCAGCGGCGGGAATCCCGCTGAAACGCTGTTGAGCCGGTATGAATGGGAAGATCAGTACTTGAAGATCGCGCCTCGCTGGCGGACGACAACTTTGCAGGTCCCCTCGCCATGGCAGGCCGACGGTGGATTGAACACCACGTTTTTCGTTGAGGTCCACGGCGAGGACCGGGATGTTTTGATCCACACTACGACCGGTCAGGAACTGGATGTGACCGGCAAGGTGCTGGCACGTCTGGTGCTGGGGTCGCAGATCTACGCCGAAGCCGGCGGACCAGGCAAGGTGTCGACCACTCTCCTGGTCTGTACGTCAGCGAGGAGAAGCACCCGTGGTGGTGTTGGCTACGACTATTGGAGCGAGCTGCGCGCATACATTCCTAACCAGCTAGTGCATTCGCCGACTGCGATCATCTCTGTGATGGCGACTGGAGCTTCCCAGTATTTCCCCGGCTCCACACCCTACGCGCTGTTCATCTCGCAAGGCGGCCATTGGAATACTTATGGCAGCGACGCTGTCCGTTACGGGATTGCGGACATCCTGCAGCAGTTGCCGGATTGGCCTTCGAAGTACGACAGGGTGCGCCAGCATTATTCTTCGTCGACAGGTCTGTTCTCTGCGGTCGATCGCGTACATCGTGCGTTGACTGCCATGTGGCCGGGGCTGCAACAAGAGACTCTGGATTTCACGGCGGCGTGGCCGGTGGTCTCGTCCTCCACCGAGGATCGTCAGATGGTCTGGCTAGCGCTGATCCAGAAGCTTGCCGCCGAACGACCCGAAGTCCGGCGGGTTGTGGACACTGCGGTGAATCCTGCAGGTGTGCGGGTCCGGGTGCCCTTGCCAGAGGAGGTCTGGACCTTCCTCGAGGTCGCCCAACCTGACCCACAGGCGCCGGATGACACCCTTGTCCGATGGGCGAATTGAGATTCGTCGATCATTGAGCCGCCGCGTGACTACGTAGCAGATGACCAGATCAGGTTCCGGCAGGTGCTCGCCCCCGACGGATCCGTCACAGGTCGTAGTTTTGTCCAGGATGGACATTTCACTCTGGACGAGTGGATCGCAGGGGGACTGGGAACAAGTCGGCGGTGATTGCCACCGACGACAGCGTTCGTGGATTCGCACGGTTGCCCTGGTCAGGGCCGGTTTTCTATGTAGACGCCTATGGTAGTGCTGGCCGGGTGCAGGTGGAAACCTCGGGTGGTACGGCTTCGCTCGCTGGTCCGGTACCGGCTGAGTTGTTACTGCGGTCCAACGAATTCGGGACAGCCCTTGCTGACCGTCGTGACATCGTGCTGATCGCGTGTGAAGCAGGCCGAGAGTTCACAGCCGGTTTTTCGGCAACGGTCAGCATGTGGCATTCAGCCAGCGTAGTCCACGCCGTCACGGGAAATTTCCGATTCGCTGACGTGGATGGCCCGATGCGGTCGGCGATCCGTGATGATCGTTGAACGTGGCGGCCCTGCGGTCCTGAGGGGTTCTTGACCGTTTCGGTTCAGCCGGCCCATCTGATGGTTTTGCCGTTGCGCGATCGGCAGGGACGTGTCGTCGGCGTGTCCTCGGGTGGCGTCAATGCTTGGCCTGGCAACTCGAGCAGCGGCCCAGCGGTGCCCTAAGGCGAACCGTCACACCATCGTGGCGAACATGTAAGCTTCGAATCAGCGCAGGTCACGGGCGTCGCATGGGCCACCATGGTTGGTAAAACCAAGGTCATGTCACAGTTCCGAATGCTGGTCGACAGTGCCGAGTTCGCAGTCGCCACGCAGCTCGGTCCGACCATCTGGGACTGTAATTTCAACGGTGTAACTCCTGAGGTGTAGGAGACACCAGTGACTGATGTGACATCGAATGGAGCGGCCGATCGGCTCGCCGACGAGGTTGTGGACGAGCAGTTGGTTCGGGAGTTGACAGAGCGGGCCAGGGCGCAGGGCCTGCAGCTGACCGGTGAGGGTGGGTTGCTGGGCCGGTTGACCAAGATGGTGGTCGAGTCCGCGCTGGAGGGCGAGATGGACGACCACCTCGGCTACAGCAAGCACGACCCGGCCGGCCGCGACGGCGGGAACTCCCGCAACGGCAAGCGCGGCAAGACGGTGCTGACCGAGGCCGGGCCGGTGGAGATCGCCGTGCCGCGGGATCGGGACGGCAGCTTCGAGCCGAAGATCGTGGCCAAGCGGCAGCGGCGGCTGACCGGGGGTGGACGATCTGGTGATCTCATTGTCCGCCAAGGGCTTGACGCATGGGGAGATCTCTGCGCACCTGGCCGAGATCTACGGCGCGGAGGTGTCCAAGCAGACCATCTCCACGATCACCGACCGGGTCACCGACGGCATGACCGAGTGGCAGAACCGGCCGCTGGACGCGGTGTATCCGGTGGTGTTCATCGACTGCATCAACGTCAAGATCCGCGAGGGCAACGTGGCCAACCGGCCCATCTACCTCGCGCTGGCGGTGACCGCCGAGGGGACCCGGGACATCCTCGGGCTGTGGGCCGGCGAGCACGGCGACGGCGAGGGCGCCAAGTACTGGCTGCGGGTGCTCTCGGAACTCAAGAACCGCGGCGTGGCCGACGTATTGATGCTCGTGTGCGACGGCCTGAAGGGCCTGCCCGACGCGGTCGCCCAGGTGTGGCCGCAGACCATTGTCGTGCAGACCTGCATCGTGCACCTGCTGCGCAACAGCTTCCGCTATGCCTCCAAAAAGGACGGGGCCCAGATCGCGAAGGACCTCAAGCCGGTCTACACCGCGCCGTCCGAGCAGGCCGCGCTGGATCGGTTCACCGAGTTCAGCGAGAAATGGGAGAAGAAATACCCGGCGATCACCCGGCTGTGGACCAACGCCTGGGGCCGAATTCGTGCCGTTCCTGCAGTTTGACACCGAGATCCGCACAATCATCTGCACCACCAACGCGATCGAGAGCATCAACGCCCGCATCCGCCGCGCGGTCAACGCCCGCGGGCACTTCCCCACCGAGCAGGCCGCGCTCAAGTGCGTCTACCTCGCGATCATGAGCCTCGATCCGACCGGCACGGGCCGCAAACGCTGGTCCAATCGCTGGAAGAAAGCTTTGAACGCCTTCGAGATCACCTTCGACGGACGCCTGTCCGCCGGACGCAAGTAACCCCAACAAGATCAAGTTACACCGTTATCTTGACGGACCCGACCATATATATCATCTCGTGGCGGGCGCCGCGCCGGGACCGGGATTGGGAGCTGGTCCTGTCAGGCGCCGATCTTGACAATGACGCGCACGACTTCGGCAATGTCCAGCTCGACATAGATGCATTCGAAGGTCCGACGGGGAACTGGCACGGTAGCGCTCTAGACCGCGCTGGCATGGTGTACAAGCGTGCGTGCAGGTGGGATTTCCCGCCAGGTGAATCGGGCGTGTGGCTGCTGATGCTGGCACCGGTGTCAGCGAGCGGCGGAGAGGATGGCCCGTGGTTCTACAGCGGTCGTCTCGCCGGGTTCGTGGTTGTGTACGACCGCGACAAGGACGGCGCCTATGAGTCGGTAGGCCACATCTGGACGGCGACGGCGTGGCAGCGGCGCGGGATCGCACGGCGCTTGCTGGCTGAGGCCAGGTCACGGTTTCCCGTCACCAGTGTCGAAGGACCGTACACCGAAGCAGGCGCCGCCTTTCTGAGCGCCTGTCCAGCCCCGGAGACCCCTCCCCAAAGCTGATCACCGGAATCCGTTACGGGGGACCACTGCAGGCGCCGTCGCAGAGTCTGCGTGGCGAGCCTGAGGGGCATCAACGCCATGGTGTGAGGCCTTCAATCTTAGCCAGCTTGGTCGACGGCCGCTGGTCTCGTTTCGCTGGTATAGGCAGGACCGTGAAGGGAGCAAGTAACGTCGGCTTCTCGGTCTGGTTCCTGGTCGTGATCACCGCGCCACATCTCAAGCCTTCCGCGGTGACGAGAGTTGGCCAGGGGCACAGTCGGCCGGATCCGGTTGATCGACGCGCGGGGAGGCATTGTGGGAATCCGGGAGCAGGCAAAGTATTCGTCGACCCCGCTGGCACAATTCCTAGATGATCGCCTGCCCCATCGAGACGCGATCGTCGAATCATGGACCCAAACCCTGCTGACGGCCCCAGACGACAGCCCACGACTGGACCGAGAGCACGACAGCGTGGGTTGGGCACTGGAACTTCGCTTGGGCCTCGACCTGGCCAACGCTCCAGCCCGACGACAAGAGCTGTCTTACCTGCCTATCGACCGTTGCACTCAACTGCTGACCGCAGCCGGATTCCAGCACACCCCAGTGGGTACGTTGCCCGCCAGCGGAACGAGTGACCCGATACTGCTGCACTGGTCACGTACCCACCACCCTGTCTGTCTCGACGACGCTCAACGTGCCGCGTTGACCACCTGCCTGGACCTTGCCTCCTTCCGCCAACCCATGCACCGATGGGGTGAAACCAAGACCGTGGACGCGCGACGAGCGTTCTTCGCCGCAATAGTCGGTGAGGACGACTACGGCCACGACACCCATCTGCTGGACGCCTTCGCCCACTACTGGACGGTTTACTTCACATGCGGCCGTCCCCGCCTGGCAGCGCTCGGCGACCGAGTGATCATCGCCCCGGAACTTGGCAATGGATTCGGTATCGCCGACCTCGTCATCGGCAACACCTTGGTCGACGTCAAACTGGTCGCCCAGCCCACCACGACCGCCGTGCACACCTGGCTACGACAACTCCTCGGCTACGTCCTGCTGGACCACCACAACGCCCTCCACATCAACGCAATCGCAATATACAGCGGCCACAACGCCCAACTAAAGATCTTTCGGTAATAGGGTGAGTCGTTGCGGGTGATTCGCCTTGCCTGGTAGGACAATCGTGGTGTGCCAGAACCGTCACGATCGGCCGGCCAGCGTCGGAAAGGCCGTAGCGGCAAGAAAGTAGCTGCCCGCCGTGATTTTGAGGCGTTGCGAGAACGTCGGATGCGGGCAGCGGAGATGTTCGACCGCGGCAAGCGGCAGGTCGATGTGGTGGTGGAGTTGGGAGTCTCGGCGCAGACCGCCTCACGGTGGCACCGGGCGTGGTCGGCCGGCGGACGGCAGGCATTGGCCGGGGCTGGTCGTGCCGGGCGGCTGCCCAAGCTGACCGACGAGCAGGTGGCCGAGGTGGCCGGCGCGCTGGCGCAGGGGCCGAAGGCGAACGGATTCCCGACCGACATGTGGACACTGGCACGGGTGGCCAAGGTCATCGAGAAGGTCACCGGGGTGCGGTACTCGCAAACCCAGACCTGGACGATCCTGCGCGAGCGGCTGGGCTGGAGCAGGCAGCGTCCCGCCCGCCGCGCCACCGAACGCGACCAGGAGGCCATCGACAGGTGGGTGAAAAAGGAGTGGCCACGCATAAAAAAAGCGCCCGGCGCCGAAGGGCCTGGATCTGCTTCCAGGACGAGTCCGGATTCTCCCTGCTGCCCGTAGTACGGGCCACCTGGGCGCCACGCGGTCAGACCCCGGTGCTGACCCACCGGTTCTCCTGGAAACGCCTGTCGATGTCCGGCGCGCTGGCCTACCGGCCCGACCGCAGCGAGGCCGTGTTCGTGTTCGGCATCAAAGAAGGCGCCTACAACACCGCCTCGCTGATCGAGTTCCTCACCGCTCTGCTCGATCACCTTGACCGCCAGAAAGTCACCCTGATCTGGGACGGCCTGCCCGCCCACCGTTCCGCGGCCATGAAGGAATGGCTGGCCACCCAACGACACTGGCTGCGCGTGGAACCGTTGCCCGGCTACGCCCCCGACCTCAACCCGATGGAAATGGTGTGGGGCAACGTCAAAGCCACCGAGCTGGCCAACTTGTGCCCGGACACCATCGACGAGGCCCACACCGCCACCCAGGCCGGCCTGGAACGCGTCGGCAGCAGCTACCAACTGTGCTTCAACTTCCTCGACCACACCGGCCTTTCCCTATGACACAATTCACTCAAATACCGAAAGATCTTTAATACGACAGCAGCACAGTGTTATGTCTGTTGATATTTGCGGTGTTGTCGCTGGTAGTGGCTGTGGCGGGCGCGGGTCTGGTGGCGTCGGCGCCAGGTAGACCAGTGCTGGATGTGTGCTCGGGGGTGTACTGGACGGGTGAGGGTGGCCCAGAGTCGTCGGATTTCGTTGCAGGATAACGGGATCAGCCGATCAGGATCGGTTCTGGCGCCCCCTTTTCCGGTGTCCTATAGCGTGGTGGTGGGGTGCGGATGCGTTCAGTATGGGCGGTCACGGCCAGGAACGCCGCGGCGAGCATGGCCAGGGTGATGTGCCGGTACCACGCGATGTACTTGCGGACTTGATAATGGTCCAGCCCGGTCTCGTTCTTGGCGAACTGGAAGGTTTCCTCCACCGCCCAACGGGATCCGGCCACGCGCACCAGTTCCGCGAGTGGCACCGGACCGGCGGTGTGGCAGACGTAGTAGGCCAGATCGGTCGGATCGCTGATCGAGCGACGCACCAGCAGCTGATGCCGCTCGCCGGGACCGGGATCGATCAGCAGCCAGTCATACAAGCGGTGGCCCTTGCTGCCCCGCCCGGCCGAGAGCCGCTGCCAGCCCCGCGCCGGTGCCCGGCCGGCCAGCACGTCCGCGCGCGCCGGCCCGGTCGGCGTGGTCACCTGGTAATCGCAGGACACCGCCAGCACGTAGTTCACCGCCTGCTCGGCCAGCCAGTCGCGCAGGGCCGGGTTGTCGCCGTAGAGCTCGTCCGCGGTGAACCAGCCCACCGTGACCCCGGCCTCCAGCAGCCGGGCGAGCATCCGGCGGGCCAGCTCGGGTTTGGTCGCGAACTCGACCTCGTCGCCGATCCCGGCCTCGCGACAGCGATCCCGGTCGGCACACCAGGACTTCTGCGGCAGGTAGAGCTCCCGGTCGATCAACGCCCGGCCATGCCGGGAGACATAGGTCAGAAACACGCCGACCTGACAGTTGTCGATCTTGCCCGAGGTGCCGGTGTACTGGCGTTGCACACCCGCGGATTTGGTGCCCTTCTTGATGAATCCGGTCTCGTCGCCGACGAACACCCCACTCGGGTCATCCAGATGCGCCAGCACGTAGCCACGCACATCGTCGCGCACCGCCTCGGCGTCCCAGCGGTAGAAGTTCAGCAGCCGCTGCATGCCGTCCGGGCTGCTGTCCCCGGCGAGCTCCGCCAACGACCAGGAGTTCTTGCGCTCCACACCAGACAGCAGCCCGAGTAGGTACTTCTGAGCACGGGCACGCGAATCGGCCTGCGCGAACCGGCCAGCTACCAGCGCGAACATGTCGTCAAACCCGGCCTGCCAGCGGGCGAAACCCTCGTCTACTACAGTCTCTGACGCGGCCACCGCGTCTTCCTCGAGTCCAATCACACCTCGAAGTTGATCACGCGGTGGCCGCACCCATGATCACGACCCCGCACCAAGATCACACTGTGCTGCTGTCGTATTAAGCACGGTTCTGTGAGGGGCCAGGGGTGAGATTCCCCTGGCCTACTCGGCGATCTCGAAGAAGACGCGGTGGCCGCGTCAGAGACTGTAGTTGATGATCGCCTGGCCCGGTGGCAGGCCGGGTTTGATGACATGTTCGCGCTGGTCGCGGGCCGTTTCGCGCAGGCCGACTCGCGGCGACGGGCCCGGATGTACCTGCTTGGGCTGCTCTCGGGTGCCGAGCGGAAAAACTCCTGGACGCTGGCCGAGCAGGCTGGCGACCTGACTCCCGATGGCATGCAGCGGCTGCTGAACTTCTACCGCTGGGACGCCGAGGCGGTCCGTGATGATCTGCGTGGGTACGTGCTGGAGCACCTGGGTGACCCGAGCGGTATCGCGGTGGCGGACGAGACTGGTTTCCTGAAGAAGGGAACCAAATCCGCCGGGGTTCAACGCCAGTATTCCGGCACTGCCGGGCGGATCGAGAACTGCCAGCTCGGCGTGTTTCTGACCTATACCTCGAGCAAGGGTCGGGCATTGATCGACCGCGAGCTCTACCTGCCGGCGTCGTGGACGGGTGACCGGGAACGCTGTCAGGAAGCCGGAATCGGCGCCGAGGTCGAGTTCGCGACCAAACCCATGCTGGCCCAGAACATGCTCGAGCGCCTGCTGAACACAGGTGTCGAGGTGGGCTGGTTCACCGCCGACGAGGCCTACGGCGACAACCCTGGACTGCGGGCATGGCTGGAAGAGGTCAACCTCAACTACGTCATGGCCGTCTCCTGTGACCAGCACTTCATCACCCCGAAAGAGTCTGTGCGGGCCGACGAACTGGTCCGCAGCGCGCCCCGCAAGGGCTGGCAGCGCCTGTCGGCCGGGCTGGGCAGCAAGGGCCACCGCCTGTATGACTGGCTACTGGTGGACCCCGGAGCAGATGAGCACCTGTTGCTGGTTCGCCGTTCGATCAGCAAGCCCACCGAGCTGGCCTACTACATCTGCCACACCCATCACCCGGTGCCGCTGGCCGAACTCGTCCGCGTCGCCGGATCCCGTTGGGGTGTCGAGGAAACCTTCCAGTTCGCCAAGAACGAGACCGGGCTCGATCATTACCAAGTTCGTAAGTACCACGCCTGGTATCGGCATATCACCCTGTCCATGCTCGCGGCCGCGTTCCTCGCTGTCACCGCCTACGCTGAACGGTTACGCGACGAAAAAGGGGCACCAGAGCCGACACGGCGTGCCTGATTCCACTGTCCTGCAACGAAATCAGGCGTCTGTGGGCCGCGTTGACCCACCCTGCGCACGCTGAGGCGCACATCGCACACTGGTCAGACTGGCGACGACGACGCCAAACCCAAGCCCGTCACAGCCACTACCAGCGACAACGCATCAAACATCCCAGACTGCCGTTGCCGTACTAAAGATCTTTCGGTATTTGAGTGAATTGTGTCATAGGGAAAGGCCGGTGTGGTCGAGGAAGTTGAAGCACAGTTGGTAGCTGCTGCCGACGCGTTCCAGGCCGGCCTGGGTGGCGGTGTGGGCCTCGTCGATGGTGTCCGGGCACAAGTTGGCCAGCTCGGTGGCTTTGACGTTGCCCCACACCATTTCCATCGGGTTGAGGTCGGGGGCGTAGCCGGGCAACGGTTCCACGCGCAGCCAGTGTCGTTGGGTGGCCAGCCATTCCTTCATGGCCGCGGAACGGTGGGCGGGCAGGCCGTCCCAGATCAGGGTGACTTTCTGGCGGTCAAGGTGATCGAGCAGAGCGGTGAGGAACTCGATCAGCGAGGCGGTGTTGTAGGCGCCTTCTTTGATGCCGAACACGAACACGGCCTCGCTGCGGTCGGGCCGGTAGGCCAGCGCGCCGGACATCGACAGGCGTTTCCAGGAGAACCGGTGGGTCAGCACCGGGGTCTGACCGCGTGGCGCCCAGGTGGCCCGTACTACGGGCAGCAGGGAGAATCCGGACTCGTCCTGGAAGCAGATCCAGGCCCTTCGGCGCCGGGCGCTTTTTTTATGCGTGGCCACTCCTTTTTCACCCACCTGTCGATGGCCTCCTGGTCGCGTTCGGTGGCGCGGCGGGCGGGACGCTGCCTGCTCCAGCCCAGCCGCTCGCGCAGGATCGTCCAGGTCTGGGTTTGCGAGTACCGCACCCCGGTGACCTTCTCGATGACCTTGGCCACCCGTGCCAGTGTCCACATGTCGGTCGGGAATCCGTTCGCCTTCGGCCCCTGCGCCAGCGCGCCGGCCACCTCGGCCACCTGCTCGTCGGTCAGCTTGGGCAGCCGCCCGGCACGACCAGCCCCGGCCAATGCCTGCCGTCCGCCGGCCGACCACGCCCGGTGCCACCGTGAGGCGGTCTGCGCCGAGACTCCCAACTCCACCACCACATCGACCTGCCGCTTGCCGCGGTCGAACATCTCCGCTGCCCGCATCCGACGTTCTCGCAACGCCTCAAAATCACGGCGGGCAGCTACTTTCTTGCCGCTACGGCCTTTCCGACGCTGGCCGGCCGATCGTGACGGTTCTGGCACACCACGATTGTCCTACCAGGCAAGGCGAATCACCCGCAACGACTCACCCTATTACCGAAAGATCTTTAACCACGATTTCCCGCCGGGTCGGCGCCGCTGGCCATTTCGTCCATCTTGAGCGCACGCGCCGCGGCGAAGCGGACGCGATCGGGCAGCACCGCGGATGTTGACGTCGACCTGGCGGTCGGTCACGGCAGCTGGCTCGTCGGCGAAGAAACCGGTCGGCATGAACGCCACCGAGCTTGGGCGCGTTGCGCCGCCCAGGTCGCCAGCGAGTCGCCGATTCCATGGCAGAAGATCACGGTCATTCGGGCGTCTGACGGTCCGTCCGCTTCGGCGTAAAGCCTGGTCCCGTCGTTGGTGACCAAGTACATGCGTCCAGGTTCATCCGCGCGGGCTGGCGCCGCCATGACCGATACGCGCGGGATGGTCACGGACCACGAGCGGCGCGGTCATGGCTCGGCGGCGCGCTCGGGAGCAGGCTGGACGGAACGAAGTTGAGGGGAGCGCGAATGCCCGGCTGGATGCGTGACGACCACAAGGCCTTGGCGGAGTTGGCGTACGAGTTCTTCGCCAAGGAATGCGCGCCGAATGAGCAGCGGTGGGGCCATCAGCAGCACGTAGACCGCGAGGTCTGGAACAAGGCGGGCGAGCTGGGCCTGTTGTGCGCCTCCATCCCCGAGGAATACGGCGGGGGCGGCGGCGATTTCGGGCATGAGGCCGCGATCGTGGAGGCGCAGATCCGGGCGCTCGCACCGAGTTTCGGCGGGCCGGTGCACTCGGGGATCATCGCTCACTACATCAACGCATACGGCACGCACGAGCAGAAGCTGAAGTGGCTGCCGAAGATGGCCACCGGCGAGGTGGTCGCGGCGATCGCGATGACCGAACCGGGCACCGGGTCAGACCTCCAGGGCATCAGGACCACCGCGATCAAGGACGGCGACGAGTACGTCCTCAACGGGTCGAAGACCTTCATCACCAACGGTTTCCTCTGCGATCTCGTTGTCGTCGCTGCTAGGGTCTGTTTCGAAAGTCATGGGAGCCACTCGTTGATCGCTGCGATGGTGACCGTGGTTTCGTAGCGAACGGCGAGCTTGTCGTATCTGGTGGCGACGGCTCGGTTTCGTTTGAGACGGTTGATCCCGCACTCGACAGCGTGCCGTTGCTTGTAGATCTCCTTGTCGAATGCGGGTGGTCGTCCTCCGTGTGAGCCCTTGTTCTTGCGGTTGCGGACCTGGTCGGCCTTGTCCGGGATGGTGCAGCGGATACCGCGCCTGCGCAGGTAGGCGCGGTTGGCGCGGGACCCGTAGGCTTTGTCGCCGAGCACCCGATTCGGGCGGCAGCGCGGCCGACCGCGATCCCGCCGGGGTACCCGGATACGGTCGAGCACCACCTGAAACTGGGGCGAGTCACCTCGCTGGCCAGCGGTGATCACGATTGATAAGGGCTTTTGTCCCTGCTCGACCGCCAGGTGAGTCTTGGTCGTCAACCCGCCTCGGGAGCGCCCCAGCCCGTGATCGGCCGGTTCGACCTCGACCCCGCCCGGAGACTCCTTCTGGAGATCCCCTTTTGACGCGCACCAGCCGCGTGCTGGTGCGCACGAGCCACCGTGGAGTCCACGCTGACATCCCAGGTGATCAGGCCCGCAGCGTCCGCGTCCGCCTGCAACGCGACCAGAATCCTCTTCCACGTGCCATCCCGTTGCCACCGCCGGAACAAGCCATACACCGTCTCCCACGGGCCGTAACGCTCCGGCAGATCCCGCCACGGCACACCGGTTCGAACCCGAAACCGGATCCCGTCAATAAGCTTCCGCTTCGCATGCTTCGGCGGCCTGCCAGGCTTCTTGCCCCTGGGCAGCAAGGGTTCCAGCTTCGCCCACTGCTCGTTGGTCAGATCACCACGCCCCACGAATCAAGATCATCTCAAACCTTGATCAACTTGTGAAACAGGCCCTAAGACCGACCCGGCTGAAGGTGCTGCCGGTGTGTCGCTGATCGTGGTCGAGCACGGCATTACCAAGGGCCGCAACCTGGAGAAGGTCGGGCAGCACGGCCTGGACACGTGCGAGCTGTTCTTCGACAACGTGCGTGTACCGGCCGCGAACCTGCTCGGCGAAGAGGGCCAAGGCTTCCGTTACCTGACGGAACAGCTGCCGCAGGAACGGCTCATCATCGCGGTTCCCGCGGCTGCGTCCATGGCGAAGGCCGTCGAGTTGACCATCGAGTACGCCAAGGGACGGCACGCGTTCGGCAAACCCATCCTCGCGTTCCAGAACACGCGGTTCGAACTGGCGGAATGCTCGACCTTGGTGACGGTCGCGCGTACGTACCTCGACGACTGCATCGCCAAGCACCTTGCGGGCGAGCTGGATGTGGTCGGGGCGGCCAAGGCCAAGTGGTGGTTGACCGAGCAGCAGAACATCGTGGCTGACCGGTGCCTGCAGCTGTTCGGTGGTTACGGCTACATGGTCGAGTATCCGATCGCCCGGATCTGGACCGATTCCCGGATCCAGAAGATCTACGGCGGTACCAACGAGATCATGAAGGAGATCATCGGCCGCATGCTGTGAGCCGAGCACGCCATGGGACCTCTCGCTGGAACTCGCGTTGTCGAGCTCGCAAGCCTCGCGCCTGGCGCGTTCGGCGCCATGATCCTCGCTGATCTGGGCGCCGATGTGTTGCGAGTGGACCGCAAGAGCCGCAACCGCGGCCTCGATCTGCCGACCGGGGTGCTCGACCGCGGCCGTAGCACGATTTCTCTGGACCTCAAGGATTCCACGGACCTCGCGACACTGCACCGGATCATCGAATCGGCTGACGTGTTCGTGGAGGGGTTTCGGCCTGGGGTCGCCGAACGGCTCGGCCTCGGGCCTGACGATCTTCTGGAACGCAATCCCAGGTTGGTTTATACCCGGATGACTGGTTGGGGCCAGCAGGGATCGTTGGCGCCGCGGGCTGGGCATGACATCAATTACCTTGCGGTGGCAGGGGTTCTTGAGCCGATCGGGCCCAAGGGGCATCGGCCGGTTCCGCCGCTCAACTTGGTCGCGGACCTCGGTGGCGGCGGGATGTTGATGGCGCTTGGGGTGCTTGCGGCCTTGTTGGAACGGCAGTCCTCTGGTCAGGGCCAGGTTGTCGACGCGGCCATGGTGGACGGTTCGTCGCTGTTGATGACGTTCATTCACGGCATGCGGGATGTCGGGCTGTGGTCGAACGGGCGCGGCGAGAACATGTTCGACTCTGGCGCGCCTTTCTATGACACGTATGAATGTGCTGACGGCCGGTTTGTCGCGGTCGGGGCGGTGGAAACCGAGTTCTACGACCAGCTTGTGGCCACATTGGGCTGGGATTCCCCGCCACCGCAGTACGATTTCTCTCGGTGGCCGGAACTCCGGGATCGGCTCGCGGGTACGTTCAAACAACGCACCCGGGATGAATGGGCCTCGATCTTCGCGGATGTCGATGCGTGTGTTGCTCCTGTTCTCACGCCTGTCGAAGCCCCGGAACACCCGCACAACGCTGCCCGTGCGGCGTTCGTCCAGGTTGGCGACAGCAGGCAGCCCGCTCCTGCGCCACGGTTCAGCCGAACACCGGCCGATCCGCCGCAGCCGCTGAACACGTTGGACGCCAAGGAAATGCTCGACAGTTGGACGGTGGAATTGCCGTGACCATGTGCGAGGTCTTCCAGAAAACTGTTGCCTTGTATCCGGACGTCGTTGCCCTACGTACTCTGGACGACAGTGTTCGGATCACCTGGCGAGAATACGGGTCGCGGGTTCGCCAGATCGCCGGCAAGCTGCATGCCTCAGGTGTCAGGAAAGGCGACACGGTTGCCCTGATGATGACCAACCGGCCGGAGTTCCATCTGGTCGACACGGCCGTGTTCCACCTTGGGGCGATTCCGTTCTCGATTTACAACACCAGTTCCGCCGGGCAGATCGCGTATCTCTTCGCCAACGCGGAGAACCGGATCGTGGTGTGCGAGAAGCAGTTCGAGCCGCTGGTCAGTTCGGCGCGGACCGTGCTGGGCATCGAGGATCTCGCCGGGGGCAGCGAGGAATTCGACTTCGAGTCGGTGTGGCGCGCGGTGTCACCAGATGACGTGCTGACGCTCATCTACACGTCAGGCACGACTGGCCCGCCCAAAGGCGTTGAGATCACGCACCGGAACATCAAGTTCAGCATGGATGCCGCGTTGAGTTTGGCGCACTTCTCGGCCGCTGCTGTCGATGGGCGCGTGTTGTCTTATCTGCCCGATGCGCATATGGCCAACCGGTACTTCGCGCACTACTTGCCGATGTGCACGGGCGCCACTATCACGTGCGTAAGCGATCCGAAGACCTTGGCTGCGGCGCTTTCCGCGATCCGGCCGACGGTTTTCCTTGGGGTGCCGATGGTCTGGTACCGCATCAAGGCTGGGATCGAGAAGGCCGTCGCGGCTCAGTCTGGGCTCAACCGCCTGATCGGGGAATGGGCGTTGCGCACGGCTCATCAGCCTCACGGCTGGCAATACGCGCTGACCCGTCGCCTGGTGTTGGACAAACTTCCGGCGAAGGTCGGGTTGGACGCTTGTGCCGCGCCGATCAGCGGGGCTGCGCCGATTTCCGTTGATGTGCTGAAGTTCTTTGCCGCGATAGGTATTCCGGTCTGCGAAGGCTGGGCTATGTCAGAGTCTTCCGTGCACGGCACCGTGAATCAGCCTGACGCGCTGCGCCCCGGAACCGTCGGGCAGCCCATGCCGGGCGTCGAGGTGAAGCTCGCCGAGGACGGGGAATTGTTGTTGCGTAGCCCGGCGGTGATGAAGGGTTATCGCAAGGATCCGGTCAAGACCGCCGAGGCCGTCGACGCTGATGGATGGCTGCACACGGGCGATATCGGCACTATCTCCGACGATGGCTATGTGTCCATCGTGGACCGCAAGAAGGAACTGATCATCAACGCGGCGGGTAAGAACATGTCGCCTGCCAACATCGAGAACGCGGTCAAGGTGGCCAGTCCGCTGATCGGGTCTGTGGTCGCGATCGGTGACCGGCGGCCGTACATCGTCGCCCTGATCACGTTGGATCCCGAGGCTGGCGTGGCGCCTGACGATCCGGAAACCGTGAAAATCGTGGCAAAAGCGGTGCAGGAGGCCAACAAGACGCTGTCGCGGGTTGAGCAGATCAAGAAGTTCCGCATCCTGCCGGTGTACTGGCTGCCCGGCGGCCCCGAGCTGACACCAACCATGAAGCTCAGGCGCAAGCCGATCGCCGAGCGCTACGCCAACGAAATCGCAGGTCTCTACTCGTGAGTGGTTATAGGCGTTAGAACACGGATAACCACTCACGAGAGGTGACCAGGGCGGTAGGCGCCTGGCGGGCTGCCGGTCCAGCGGCGGAAGGCTCGGCGGAAGGCGCTTGCTTCGGAGAAGCCGAGCCGTACGGCCAGATCGTCGACGGACTCTTCACCTCGGACGAGGCTGGCGATGGCCGCATCCCGGAGGATCTCCTCCTTGATCTCACTGACCGACGTCTTCTGCTCCCGCAGCAACCTCCGCAAGTGCTGCACGCTGACCGACAGCCGGTCCGCGATCTCCTCCGCGGTCGGCCACGTCCCGCTCAGCCCACGCTCCAAAATCCTGCGTACCTGGTCGGCCGTGGTGCTGCCGAAGTCACGCCGGGCGTACCAGACTCCGGGTTGATCACCCAGGTACTCAGCCAGGTCCTTCTCGCCCCGCACCACCGGCGCGACGAGCAGCGCGCTGTCGAACTCCAGCGCGACCCGGCCTGCTGGCGCGTCGAATGTGGGTATCCGGCCGTACATCGGCTGGTAGTCAGCCGCATATGGCGGCTCTGGATACGGCAGTTCCACCGCCCGCAGCACGATCCGTCGACCGATCAGCCAGCTGGACAGCCGGTGCACGAGCGCGATCAACAGCTCAGTCCCCAGATGTTCGGGGTCTTCGAGGCTGCTGACGTCCATCTCGACGCGCGTGATCGTCTCGCCGAATGTGGCACGGACCCGCGGCACGCCGGTCAGCACCTTGCTCGCGCCGCAGAACCGGATGATCACCGTTCGCAGGTCAGCGGCGTGAATGATGGACAGCGAGACGAACTTCATCGTGCCGAGCGGGATCGGCGGGCCGATGCCGAACAGTTCATCGTTCGTCAGATGCCACAGGCCGCGGGTCACATTCGCCATTTGCTCGATCGTGACGCGGGTTTTTGGCCGGTAGGCGATGTCGCCGGGGATGCCTGCGGCCCGCAGCAGCGGCATGACGTCCGTGCCACGCCGTTGTGCCTGCTTGAGCAGGCGATGCACCACGTGGATCGGCACCGTCTGCGTGGACATGCGAACACTATGCCCAAGGTGCGAGCTGTTCGCCCAGTTCAGCCGGGTCCCATGGGCCTTCGGTCTCGACGGTGGCGACCATGGTCCAGCCTTCGAGCAGCGAGATCGCGCCGCCCTGGACCGTGAAGACCTTGCCGGTGAACGGGCATTTCTCGCTGGCCAGGTAGGCCACGGCTGGTGCGATGTTGCTGGGGTCGAAGGCGTCGAACTCGCCTTCCGGGACCTCTTCGGCGAACATCGCGCCCATACCCGGGGTCGCCAGGGTCAGCCGGGTCCTGGCGATCGGCGCGATGGCGTTCACGCGCACGCCGTAGCGTTCCATCTCCATGGCCGCGACCAGGGTCATCGCCGCGATGCCCGCCTTGGCCGCGCCGTACACGGTCTGACCTGGGTTGGGCATGGTCGTGCCGGAAATCGACGTGGTGTTGATGATCGAGCCTTGCGGCTGGCGACCGGCCCTCGACTCGGCCTTCCAGTACGCGGCGGCGTGGTGCATGACCGCGAAATGCCCCTTGAGGTGCACGCCGATCACGGCGTCGAACTGGGCTTCCTCGGTCGATGCCAGGAAGGAGTCACGCAGGATGCCCGCGTTGTTGACCACCACGTCCAGCTGTCCGAACTCATCGACCGCCTGCTGGACAACGCTTTTCGCGTGGGCCCAATCGGCGACGCTGCCAGCGTTGGCCACGGCGACACCGCCCGCGGCTGTGATCGTGTCGACGACTTCCTGAGCAGGCTCGTGGTCGACGTCATTGACAACGACATGCACGCCTTCCTTCGCGAGCAGGAGAGCGTGCTCACGTCCGATGCCGCGGCCCGCGCCTGTCACAATCGCGACGCGTGCCATCAGGCGACCAGCTTTTCAAGGTTGGCCAAGGAGGTGTCGATCTCCTTTTTGGACGCTCGTTCGATGGCTCCGGCGATCGCGCCGACGATCATCTGACCGTCGAATGAGGACGTCACGACCAACGTCGATCCATTACCTTGCGGGACAACGGCCAGCGAGATCGTGACCACCGCGCCCGCGAGGCCCTTGCCGCTGATGGCAAGCTTGTTCGGCGCGTCCCATTCGTCCACGATCCACTCGATCGTATTGGGCATGTTCAGCACGCTGGCCACGCCGGTCACCTTGGTTCCCGTGCCGACCTCGGCGGGGACCTCGGTCTTCCACTTCTGGTGGATGGTCAGCCAGTCCTGCCAACGTCCGAGGTCGGACACGACGGCCCAGATCTTGCCAGCGTCGGCGGGCAGGTCGGCAGTTTTCTCAATGGTGATCATGCGGTGCCTCCTCGATACGCGGTCACGACGGCCGCGCCGCCGAGCCCGATGTTGTGCGACAGCGCGACTTTGGCTCCTGCGACCTGCCGTGCGTCAGCGGTTCCCCTGAGCTGCCAGGTAAGTTCGGCGCACTGGGCCAGCCCGGTCGCGCCAAGCGGATGTCCTTTGGAGATCAGGCCGCCTGAGGGATTCACGACCCAACGGCCGCCGTACGTGGTGTCGGCGTTGTCGACCAGCTTGCCGCCTTCACCTGTGGCACACAGGCCAAGCGCCTCGTAGGTCAGCAGCTCGTTGGTCGAGAAGCAGTCGTGCAACTCGATCACGTCGAGGTCCTCGGGGCCGATCCCGGCCTGGTCGTAGACCTCTCGGGCAGCGACCGTACTCATGTGTACGCCGACAATGCCAGCCGCGGTGCCGTCGAACGTGCTCTCCAAGTCGGTGACCATCGCCTGGCCGATGATCTCCACGGCTTGGCCCTGCAAGCCGTGTTTCGCCACGAAGTCCTCGCTGGCCAGGATCGCGGCAGCCGAGCCGTCGGATGTGGGTGAGCACTGCAGCCGAGTCAACGGGTCGACGATCGGTTTGGCGTCCAGGATGTCCTGGAGCGTGTATTCCTGCTGGAACTGGGCGTACGGGTTGTTCACCGAGTGCTTGTGGTTCTTGAGGCCGATCTTGGCGAACTGCTCGACCGTGGTGCCGTACTTCGCCATGTGCTCACGTCCAGCGGCCGCGAACATCCACGGCGCGACCGGCATCGCGAACTCGTGCAGCCTCGCCAGTCGCTCGATATGCCTGAGCAGTGGTTGTTCCCGATCGGTGTACCCGGCCTCAAGTGAACCGGACTTCATCTTCTCGAAGCCCAAAGCGAGCGTGCAGTTCGCGAGGCCGCCACGAATCGCCCGTGCCGCAAGATAAAGCGCGGTGGACGCGGTCGAGCAGTTGTTGTTGACGTTGACAACAGGTATCCCGGTCATCCCGAGCTCGTAGACCGCGCGCTGGCCCGAGGTCGAATCGCCGTAGCAGTAGCCGACGTAGGCCTCCTGCACCCGGTCGTAGTCGATTCCGGCGTCCTGCAAGGCTTTCGTCCCGGCTTCGTTGGTCATCGCCGGGTAGTCCCAGTCCTTGCCTGGCTTCTCGAACTTGGTCATGCCGACGCCGATCACGTAGACCTTCATGCCTCGGCTCCATACTCGGCAAGGCCGTCCTTGATCACGGTTGTCCCCTCGTCAGTCACAGTTTCGAAGGCGTAGCCGGTTCCGACGCGCCAGGCTGAGGTGGTGATCGTGTGCTTTGGGTTGTGCGGGTTTGCTGAACCGCACCGCGAGCCTGCTTAGCCTCTGTGGGTTTTTGAGCGCGTGCGAGGTGAAGGCCATCGTGCACAGGCCGTGGACGATGATTCCGGGCAGGCCGACGGACTGGGCGAACTCGTCACTGAGGTGCTGCGGCATCGGATCGCCCGATGCCTCGGAGTACCGGAACGTCTGGTCCTCGTCGTACTTCTGCACGGCGACAAGGTCCGGCTCACGCTCCCGCAGCGACTCGTCGAAAGCGTGGCCAGGCCCCGTCTCCCCCTCGCTTGTGGCCTCGGCACCGCGGAAGAACCCGGCGAAGTACTGGTCGTTCACCCGGACGCCGTCCTGATCGACCGTTTCCAGCATGGTCGACACCACCACCCCGGTGGACCTCGCGTGGATCCCGATCACCTTGGCCCGGCACCGCAGCAGGTCGCCAGGCACGATCGGCCGGTGGATGTGGAAGTCGTGCTCGCCGTGCAGGATGCGCATCATCCACTCGTCCGGCACCGCGGCCATCGTGGTGTTGGCCATCGTGCGGAACGCGGGCACCACCGCGTAGACCGGCGGTGCCACGCTGCCTTCGAGATGCTCCGGCGTGGGATCGTTGGTCGCCTCGGCGTAGGCGATGATGTGCTCCCGTGTCACCGGGAACTCGACCGGTTCGTCCCACACGCCGATCACTTCGCGGTGAAAGCTCATTCCCCGACGCTAGAAGCTTGTGGAGCGGCTGAGAATGACCGTGCCACGCGTACTTCGTGACCCAACCGCGCAGCTAGTTGGTCGTGAGTGGTTAGTGGCGTTAGAACACGCCTAACCACTCACGAGGTAGTTGACGAAGGTGTCTGTGAGGATTTCGCGCATTCGGTCGACGGTCATCTCGGTGGTTTGGGCGAGGACTTGGATGGCGAGGCCGTCGACCATGCTGGTGAATCGGTCGGCGAGCAGGTCACTGCCGAGGCAGTCGACGACCACCTGGCGCCAGCGGGTGTAGATCTCGCGCTGACCTGGTCGTTGGGCTGGATCGAGGATGGCTTCGTTCCAGGTTTGGATCCAGATCGACCATTCGTCCGCATCTTCGTCCGTCGCCGGGAGTTGGATTTCGATGAGGCGGCGGATTTTGTCGGCTGGGGAGGTTGCGTCGCGGAATTCTGTCTCGATCCGGCGGTGGAAACGGTCGGCGTAGTAGGTGAGGGCTGCGTTCAGCGCGTCGTTCTTTGTTGGGAAGTGATAGTGGATAGTGCCGGTACTTGTTCCGCAGGCTTTGGCGATGTCGGCCACTCTGACGTGGTGGAAGCCTTTGCGCGCAATGAGTTTCGCGGTCGCGTCGAGGATCTGGGCACGGCGGATGTCTGGTTCGACGGGGTCCGCGCGCGGTCTGGTGAGCGCGGGGCCGGGTCCGCGGCCGACGCCTGTGCGCAGGTAGCGCTGGGAGACGCCGCCTGCTTTGGCGATCGCGGCGACTTCGTCCTCCCTGAGCTGGCGGGTGCCGTGCAGGGCTTTGGACAGCGCTGTGTGGTCCATGCCGATCCGGGCCGCGAACTCCCGTTGGCTGGATGCACTGGCGCGCACGACGGCACGTACGCGGGCCGCGAGATCAGAGGACTTCATCCGCGGCACGGTATCCCGACGAGATGGCGCCATCGATGTAGCCGTTCCAAGTCGAGGCCGTTTCGGTACCGGCCCAATGGATCAAGCCTGTCGGCGCGCGCCAGCCGTGTTCGCCATATCCGGTCCATCCGCCTGGTGCGACGAACGCTTCGTAGCCGCCGTGCACGAAACGGTCGAGCGACCAGATCTTCTCGGTGTAGTCCAACGGGTCACCAGGGCCGACGACCTGAGTCATCGCGGCGAGCACGGCTGCGCGTCGCGCGTCCTTGTCGAGGGCGGACCATGTGCTGAGCCGGTCTCCGTAAATGAACGCGACAAGCACACCGATCGAGGTGTCTGGTGGCGAGTTGTCGAACACGACACCGACTGGACTATCGGAGTAAAGCGTTGCCACGCCGGAAAGTCCGGCCCCACGCCAGAATGGCGAAGCGTAGATCACGTGCACCTTCGCAACACGGCCCATCGGGCTGTGCGACAGCCAGCCGTCACGACTCACGGGCAACCTCGGCCGGAAGTCCACGGCACGCACAGCGCCAGGTGGAAGCGCCACGATGGCACGCCTCGCCTCCAGGGAATTCACGCGCACAAATCCCTGGCATTGCTCGACCGAGGACACCGGCTCCCCCAAGCGAAGCCGTGGCCCCAGCATCTCGGCAATCGCGCGCGCCGGACCATCCGCGCCGAGGAGGAACCGGCTGTCCTGTGCGCCGCCGCCCGTCTCCATCAACGAGTGAAAGCTGCCCGCGGAAGCGATGTAGAACAGCACGTGGAAGAACGAGATCTCGTACGGTTCGGCGCACCACACGCCTTGGATCGCCAGTGCCAACCGGCACAAAGTGTCCTCATCCGAAGTCTGGGAACGGAAGAACGTCAGCGCTGTCTGCCCGTCCCATTCCGCGAAACCTGGTGTACGCCAAGGTTGCGCGGTGTCGACCGTGCGCGCGAGGTCGTCGAGGAGGTCGGTTATCCGTTTGTACTCACGGATTCCAGGGCCATCGTCCGGAATCGCCCCGGTGTACGGAACACGCGTGCCGTCACGCCAGATCTCGATGTGCTCGCCGTTTTCCCAGGTCGGGAAGGTTTCACAGGCGAACCGGTCGGCCAGCGCGAGCAGCTGGCGCTGGGTCGGGCCGACCCACTGACCGCCGTGATCCAGGGTCAAACCGGGCGCCCGGGTCTCGCTGAGGATGCGCCCGCCGACCCGTTCGGCCGCTTCGAGCAGCACGAAGTCGGCGCCCGCGTCGTGGAGCCGCAGGGCCGCCGCGAGCCCGGCGTACCCGGCTCCGATCACCACCACGTCCAGCATCACCTCAGCGTGCGCAATACTGACTTGAAAGTCAATCGTTGCGATGCGGGAATCTGGGAAGCTGAAGTCATGACGAGCTACGACTACGTGGTGGTTGGCGCTGGTTCGGCTGGCTGCGCAGTGGCCGCGCGGCTCTCCCGGGATGCCCGTGGCCTGCTGATCGAGGCGGGCAGCGCGAAACCTCCGACAGCGTTGCCGCGGCTCGCCTGGTCGCTCTACGAGACCTCCGCGAACTGGGCCGACAAGACCGCCGACGGGACATTGGACCTGCCGCGCGGCCGTGGCGTTGGTGGATCCTCCGCGATCAACGCGATGGTCTGGGCCCGTGGACATCGGTCCAGCTACGACTGGGGCCCTGGCTGGACGTTCGACGATCTCCTGCCGTATTTCCGGCGCAGTGAGACTGCCGCGGGCCGCGACCCGGTGTTGCGTGGCACGGCTGGTCCACTGACCGTTTCGCCTGCGCTACACCAGCATCCGCTGGCGGCGGCCGGGCTTGAAGCGGCGTTGGAAATCGGGCATCCGGAGGCCAAGGACGTCAGCGGCGGGCTCGAAGAGGGCTTTGGCTGGCCGGATCTGTGCATTGTGGACGGCCAACGGCAAAGCGTTGCCGACGCATACCTTCCACAGGACAATGTGGACGTTGTCGCGGACGCGTTCGTGCATCGGATCCGGATGCGCAACGGCCGAGTTGCCGGAGTGGACTACAACGACACCACAGTGGACTGTCCACAGGTGATCCTGACGGCAGGCACGATTGGTTCGGCGCAGTTGCTGCAGTTGTCGGGCATAGGCCCAGCCGATGACCTGCGGGCATTGGGGATTCCGGTCGTCGAGGACTTGCCCGTCGGGGAAAACCTGCATGACCACGCGCTTTTCTCGGTGAAGTACGACAGCACGAGGCCCGTACCGGAGAGCCTGTACAACGGGATCGAGGTGATCGGCCTGGCCGGTGATCTCCAGTTCCTTTATTTCGCACGGATTCCCATCGGCGAGGTGTACGGCATCTACTTCTCCTTGATGGCACCGCACAGTCGCGGGCGACTGCGTCTCGCCAGTCCGCGTCCCGAAGACCGTCCCCTGATCGACCCGGCCTACCTCAGCGACAGTCGCGATATGGAAACCGCTCTCACCGGCCTGGACATGGCACGTGCGCTCGGCGCCACGCGCGCTTTGGCCCCGTGGCGCGGGGTGGAGCCTGGCATTGGGGACGCCAAGGCGTACCTGCGGGAGGACCTGAGCTCGTATTACCACTACGTCGGGACGTGTGCCATGGGCTCGGTTGTGGCGCCTGACCTGCAGGTATACGGCATCGAGGGCCTCCGGGTGGCTGATGCTTCGGTGATTCCGGACATTCCGTCGGCGAACACGAACGCCACGGTCGTCGCGATCGCCGAACGCGCGGCGGCTCTGCTGAATGACGAGCGCGTCAGCGGGTAACCCTGATCGAGGGAAGGACCATCGACCCAGGGAGAAGCCATGACGGAATTCGGGGTTGAGCAGCCCATCGAGGACGCCATCGACCAGCAGACTCCCGTCACCGAGGACGATCGTCCCGTTGAGCTGGACACGGACGCTGATTGGGAAGCGTCCGAAGCGGACATCGTGGACCAGCGCATCGAAGTTCCCGAGGACGAGCCCTAACCGCTGACCTCACCACAAGAGCGACGCACGATCAGCGTGGGCTCGAAAACCAGGCTCACTGGCTCCGCCGGGCTCTCGATCACGAGCTCGGCAGCCTTCTTGCCCATGTCGTAGGTCGGCTGCGCGATCACGGTGACGCCAAGTGTCTCAGCCCACGGGAATTCGTCCACCGCAAGGAATGCGACATCATCAGGAACGCTAACCCCGCGTGCGGTCAGCGCGGAGTAGACGGCTGCCGTCAAACGCCCGCTGGTGCACACGACCGCATCCAGTGGGCCAGTGGCAAGCAGGGCGTCAACGGCGGCCGGAGCGTCTTCTGGCGCTTCAGCAACGGTTACCGCGCTCTCCGGCACCCCAAGCCCTTGAACACGCTCGGTTTGCGAAGGGCGACGGCTTGCCGAAACGACGCCAACAGAAGTCCGTCCGCACGCGGCGAGATGCGCGGCCATCAGCTCACCGGCGCGGACGTTGTCCAGGCTGATCGAGTGCATTCCGTCAACGACACGCGAAACGATCACGCATGGCGTGCCGTTGTCGGCCATCCGGCGCGTCGGGCTGTCGGCCGCGGCGCCGGTGGTCACGATCAGGCCGCGGACCCGTTGTTCGTCCATTGCCCGGACCTGGGCGGCCTCCCGGTCGTCCCGGCGAAAGGTGTTGGCTAGCATGACGAGGCTGTTGTTGGCCGCGGCCACCTCGTCGATGCCTCGGATCAGATCCAGATAGAACGGGCTGCTCAAGTCACGGATGACCACCCCGATCGTGTTGGACCGACCGGCGAAGATGCTCTTGGTCAGCGCGTTGGGGCTGTAGTCGAGGCTGCTGATCGCGTCCCACACCCTGGTGGCCGTCGTTTCCGCGACGACGCCGCCGTTGATGACACGCGAGACCGTCGCCGTGGACACGCCCGCGTGCGCGGCCACGTCGCCGATGGTTACTCGCTTCATACGACCGTGCCGCTGACCATGACCATGCGCACATTGTGGAGGTTCGCGGGATCTGTCACCACCAGATCCGCGATCGCGCCTGGTACGACGCGTCCGCGGCGCGGTGCGATGCCTGGAATGGCGTCCGCGACATTGGCCGTCGCCATCGCGATCGCCGCGGGCAAGCTCACTACCCCGGCCTTGGTCGCTTGGTCGATCGCCAGCAGGATCGAGTCGTGGTGCCCACCGGCGTAGTCGGTCGAGATGGTGTCCACCAGACCGGCCTCGAACAGCGCGTAGAGCAACTCCGGCCCGGTGGTCAGCCGCCGGGCACCGAATGTGTCCAAAGTGGATACGTCGATGACGGCGCCCATCCCCTTGAGCCGTTCGGCGTGCTGAACGGCCTCGCGGAGTTCGAAGCTGGAATGGTTGGAGTGCCCGGCGATCATCCGCACGCCGGTCGCGGCAGCGGCGGCGACCTTGCTCATCGATGCCGCCGCGTTGTGCACCAGCACTGGCACGTCGAACTGGCGGGCCACATCGGCTGCCTCGGCGATGCCGCGTAAGGCGATATCGAAGGCAGGCAACACAATGTTCGACACGATCTCGCGGACGTCCTTGACCTCCAGCTTGCCGACCAACCCGGCTCCAGCTAGCGCTTGTTCAACGGCAGCCTGGTCGAAGGCCGTGGCCGAGATGTGCCTGCCCAGCACCGCGACCTTCAACGCGTTCGCCTGGCGTGGCGTGATCGTCACGCCGGTCCGTTTCTCGATCTCGGCAGGGATGTACATGTAGCTCGCGCCACCTCCGCCAAGGGTGTGCCCTGCGCCGATCTCGCCGAGGGCAACCGCTCCAGCCTCGATCGCCTGCTGCGCGGTGAAAGCGCGGTTTGCTTCGGTCAGACCGCCGCCGTCGGCGACGGTTGCCGCTTCCAGGCACGCAGGTGTGTTGCAGGACGCCAGTTTGACGTTGATCGGATGCGTTTCCTCAGGCGGAAGGACGAATCCGTCGACGCACATCACTGTGGTCGTTCCTTCCCGAAGGTGCCGGTCGAGGTTGGCTCGGACCTGCTCGCGTGACAGCGCCTCGTGGCCGCTGGGGAACAGTGGGCCGTACGCGGTGCCGTGCGTGTGATTGTTGATCAGCCCTGGGATGACCAGCATTCCGGTGGGTTCGGCTCGCGTCGGGCGGATCTCGCGGATGGTGTCGCCGTCGATGACGATGTCGACGCCTCGTTGGATCGGGGTTCCCTGGCCGTCAATCAGGTCGTAGCCCTGGAGAACGTTCATAGCCGTTCGAATCGATATTGCGCCAGTTCGGCACTCCGGTCTTCGCCGAGGACTTCGGCTGCTACCAGGTCACCGACGTGCACGCTGAGGGTCGCAGCGCTGTGCGATACCGCGAAATGGAAGTTCGGCAGTTTGGCCACTCGTCCCAGCACTGGCATGCGGTCAAGTGGGATCGGCCGGTTGCCCACTCGCACGCTTTCTATGGTCGCGCCACGGATTCCTGGGTATACCTCGCAGGCCGCCGCCAGCACGTTCGCTGGATCGTCGTCGTCCTTGCCGTGCAGGCATAATCGGCCGCCGCCGTCTGGTCGTAGGTGCACGTTGGGCGCGTGGATCACCTGTGACACCGAAACCGCGACCGGCGAGGTGTACACGAGCACGCCAGGCTTGTTGCGCATCGGGAAGGTCAATCCGGCGAGTTCAGCGATCTCTCCCGCTTGCGGTCCCGCGCAGTTCACGACCGCGTCGACATCGATCCGCCGCCCTGAGGCAAGCTGGACCCACCGCACCCGGTCCGTCACGTCGAGGCCGGTCACGGCGTCGCCACGGATCACCTCGGCGGCTGTGGTCAGCAGGTGCGCGATCATCCTGGTCGGCTCGATCCAGGCTTCCCTCGGGAAGAAGGCGATCTCGTTGTCCGGCAACGCGGCGGGGTCGATGTCCGGTTCGAGGCGCAGCACTTCCTTGCGGCTGAGCCAATGTGCTTCGTAGCCGTAGTGATGGAGTCCGGCTACCCGGTTTCGCAGGCGCTCGGTGTCCCCGGCGACCCAGTCGAGGTTTCCGGTCTCGTGGTACCAGTCACCTGCCATTTTGCGGTGGGCTTCCATCCCGGCGACGTTCAGGTCGTGGTACGCGCGCGGTTGTTTGCCGCCGGAGTTGATCCAGGAGAACGTTGCCCCGGACGTGCCGCCACCGGGCGCTCCTGCGTCGACGACCGTGACGGTTGCGCCTCGTTTCGTGAGGGCCGCGGCGACCGCGGCGCCATAGAGGCCAGCACCGATGACAACTACGTTCATGACGACCTCCTGCAGGTCAGGAGTGGTGTAACTAGTTGCTGTAACTAGTTACACCATAAGGAGCGCACCCCCGCCGGTCAACAGCCAACCTCGTGAGTGGTTATTAGGGTTAGAACACGCCTAACCACTCACGAGGTGGTGAGGACCTCCTGGGTTACCCGTTCGGCTGACTCCAGGGCGCCGTTCATCCATCCCGGCCAGACCGACGTGTGTTCACCGGCGAAGTGCACGCGGCCTTCAACCTGGCGCATGGCAGGCAGCATCCACGCCAGCGTGCCGGGCGGAACCAGGCTCCACCCGCCACCGGCCCACCGATCCCGCTGCCACACCTTGTCCACTGTAGACACGACCTGGCCACGCAGCCCTGGGAGCGCACGCTCGGCCATCCGGCGGACCTCGAACCCGCCGAACTCGGCATACTTCGTCGCTTGGTCGTCCATCATGTAGCTGTGCAGCATCCCCATCCGCTGGTCAGGCTGCTGCGAGCTGGTGTTCCAGATCCGGCCGAACGCGGTGTCGCTCGCGACAAGATTGAGGCCACCAAGCCCTTCGGATTCCCAGAACCGCTGCCTGGTCTGGAAGTAGACGCGGGCCGCGGGCATGTAATCCAGTCGCCGAATAGCCTCCATTTTGGACGGCGAGAACACGGCATCGACGCGCCGCAATGGAATGAACGGAAGGGCGCACACAACCCGGTCGGCCCGAATCTCCCGACGCCACCCGGCCTCGCGATACCCCACCGTCACGCCTGCGGAATCCTGGGCGATGCGGGTGACCTCGGTGCGATACTTCAAACGCGTGCCGAGGGCAGCCGCGAACGCATAAGGCAGCCGGTCATTGCCGCCGGCGATGCTGCCGACGTTCCCTGTCGTCAGCGATTCGGCCGCCAGCACGGACCCCGCGTTCCACCGGCCGGCGTTGCCTTCGCGGGCGAACAGAAAGTCGTTCCACGTCTCCGAAGCTCCCAATGACCGCAAATACTCGGCCGCGGTGTACTTCTCGACCTCGGCCGATGACGGAACACTGCCCGGCCAGCCGGGGGTGAGCGCATTCCCGATCTTCTGAATACCTTGGCCAAGGTAGACCGGGAGCAATGCAGTTGGATCTGGTTGCTCGGATGCCAAAAGCCCGTCGAGTGGCCATGGCGTACCGGCGGGCGGAGGCAGGAATCGCTTGCCTTGCATGAGGTACGCCGTAATACCAGCGTCGTAGGGCGTCAAGTTCAGGTTGAATTCACGGATGTACTTGTGGGTGTACTCGTGGGAGTCGAAGACCCTGACAGCGCCCAATTCCGCGTGACCGCCATTCAGCAACGGAGATCTCGCAGTCTGTACGCGTCCGCCCGGCCGCTCCTGCGCCTCCAACACGGTCACGTCGTAGCCGTGCTTCATCAGGTTGTATGCGCTGGCCAGGCCTGCCAGACCCGCGCCAAGCACAACCACGCGCTTGCCACCAGCAGCCGCCGCGCCCACGAACGGGAGAGCCGCCAGGCCGGCTATGAAATGTCGTCGCCGCATCATGGTGAAGAGCTTGGCCTTGTTGGCACCGGGCGTGGTCAAGTCTGCACCTCTATCCCTCGGCGGCTGCCTTATTTGCCGACAAGGTAATCAATCTCCTTTGCCAGTGTCGCGGGATCGTTGAAGTAGGCGGTGTGACCGGCGCCTTGCCACGTGAGCAAGCGGGACCCGCTGATCTGCGAAGCCATTCCCACGCCCCACGAATGCGGAGTGGCCGGGTCGTTTGTGCCTGCTGCAACGAGGAGCGGCGGTGTTCCGCGTACCGGGATAGGACCCCAGGGATTCGCGGGTTTGATCGGCCAGCCCAAGCAGCCTGCTTGAACGTCCCACGCTTCGATGTAGCCACGGATCGTCGGCGCGAGCCGAAGCACTTCCGCCTCTCGTGCCGCGAACTCGTCATATCCGATATTTCCGGTTGGCATGTCGTGGCACGTGATCACGCGGTACGCCGGGCTGCTCGGATTGATGCTGGCGAAAACACTGGGATTGGTAAGGTCTGTCGCCAATTCACTCCATCGGCTGCGGAAAATCAGCCTTCCGTACACCCCGAATCCGATCTGTTCGGCGGTCACTCTGGCGGGCGGATGATCAAGCAACGCCCGGTACGCGGCCTCGATGTCTCGGCCGTACAAGGCGCAGCTGGGATCCGACGAGCACCACGAGGCGAACAGCCCGAACACGTTTTCGGCCGAAGCCGCCTCGTCCGCGACCAGTCTGCGGGATCCCAAGGTGTGGTCGAGTGGCCCATCCAGAACGGCGGCCCGTACCCGATTCGGGAAGAGCCGTGCGTAGCTGGCCGTGAGGAAAGTGCCGTAGGACAGGCCAATCCAGCTCACTTGCCGTTCACCGAGCGCACTTCGCACCGCGTCGAAATCCCGAGCCGCACTGACCGTGTCGACGTGGTCGATCAACGGTCCGGTGGCGCGACGGCATCCTTCCGCGAGGTCACGGTTGTACGCGATCAACTGCTCGAACTCGGCCCGATCACTGGGGTACCGTGTGTGGTTCGAAGTCGGCTTCTCGCAGGCGATCAGCGGCCTGCTGTCGCCGATGCCACGCGGGTCGACGCCGACGATGTCGAAGCGAGCTCTCAGCTCGGCCGGGAAGACGGCGTCGCCCTGCAGGAAAGGCCGTGCCGCGTTGCCTGGCCCACCAAAGTTGACGAACGCCACTCCGATCCGTCGCGCGGGGTCGGTGGCCTCCAGGCGGGTCACGGCAACGGAAATCCGCGTCCCGCCGCGCTGTCCCCAGTCCAACGGCACCGCCATTGACGCGCATTCAGCAGGGCCACACGGCCGCCAGTCAAGCGCAGGGGACGCATGGGCTTCGGGGACGACAACGAAAGCTGCCACGACCAGTGCCACCAAGGACCGCATGATCCATAACCTAGGTAACCAGGGTCCTTCAAGGATGGCTGATATGTGCCACTAACGCATGAGCGTCTTCGCCACTATGTAACCAGAGGCACCGTTGACGCCGTGTCCGGGCCATGTCGCAGCGCCCAATGTCCACAATCTACGGATGGCTGTCCGATGTGAGGGCTGCGCGGGCAATGGCCGGAACACGTAGCTCTGCGACAGGTCGTGGCTGCCACCGAAGGGATCGCCGGGGCCGGTGTTGCGGTTGGCTCTGGTCAGTTCGACTGGGCTGATGACGTGCATGGCGATGATCGCGTCCGGCAGGTTCAGCACGCTCCGCCCGGCGACTTCGAGGACACGGTCGGCGAAAGCCTTTTGACGTCCTCAGTCCAGCCGTCGACTTCGATCGACCCAGCGGCATCGCCGGTCGGATTCGTCGGTACGTCAAGGATCTGCAGCCGCGCAACGGCTTTGCCAGGTGGGCACCGTCTCGGGTCCACAGTGGAAGGAGCGTCGAAGCTGATCGTCGGCTCGACCGGAAGCAGCCCACGCGCGACCTCGTTGACCGAACGGGACAGTGCGTCCAGTCCCCCACTCAGATGTGGTTGGCCAGTGTGCATGAGCCGCTCGTCGGCGAACCGTGGCGGCTCGGACATGGCCACGTGAATCTGAAAGCAACCCCTGCCGTAGCGGTACTTGCCGGCCTGACGGCGGAGGTTGTCGGGCACCGACTCCAGCAGCTCAAGGTACAACTGGTCGGGGTTGACCGAAGCGATCACCGCCCGGCGGGCGCGATGCTTCTCGCCGCCAGCTCGCACTCCCCTAGCCCGCCCGTCTTCCACCAGGATCCGGTCGACACGTTGTCCTGTTTGGACGCTGCCGCCGTGCTTCTCAATGAGCTTGGTGAGGGTCGTCGCGAGTTGCCCGCTGCCGCCTTTGGGCGTCGGCATCCCAGCCGCGCCCAACGCGACCTGCACCAGGATCACCCACAGCGCGCTGTTCACGTCTTCTGGGCCGCGACCGAGATGCAATGCCCAGGGCGCGAGCGTGCCGCGCAGCACGGGCGAGGTGAACGTGTCGGTCAGCAAATCCCTTGCGGTACGCGTGAAAAGATGGGCGAACTCGGAGAACCGGCCGTCCTTCTCGTGGAACAGATCATGAATCTCACGGGATTTGGTCGCCAGGTCGGAGCCCATGAGCTCGAACACTGGCCCTATGTACGGCTCGAAGTCCTTGAGCAACTGGGAAAACTTGGCGCCATCACCGGGCGCGAGCCGTTCGGCCTCGGCAAGCGTCTCGTCGAGATCCCGTGACAGCACGGCAGTGCCCTGGCCGGGCATCGACACGCCTGTCCAATAGCGAGGCTGCAGGTACTCCAGGCCAAGCTCAGTCAATTCCGGCCCTAGCTCAGCAAACGCGGGCCCTCCCGTGAACAACGGATGCGCGGAGGAATAGGTGTCGTGGTGGAACCCAGGGAGCGTGAGTTCGTCGGTGCGGACCAACCCACCGGCGCGGTCTTGCTCCTCCAGCACGAGCACGCTCCACCCGTCGCGCGCCAGCAGTGCGCCCGCGACCAGAGCGTTGTGTCCACTGCCGACAATGATCGCGTCCCAAGTGCCCATACGCCGACCGTAACGGCATTTCGCATGCGCGCCAGGGCATTGCCCCAACGTGCAGGAAGTTCAGCACAGCCGGAATGGTCAGCGGCCACCCCGGCTCATGATCGCGCGAGTAGCGGTATGGGAACCGATGCCAGATGACAGGTCGGGCCCGGTTTCTCCCGTCGTGCCGCTGTGACTGCTCGCGCCAGCCGAAATTCCGGCCGCACACCAAAGCCGAAGTGCACGCGAAACAAAGAACACGGGGATGCAAGACCATTATTTCAGGCCATTCTTGCGGTTTTCTTCCGGTCGGCCAAAAGAGCAGAACATAGGGTCTGAGCTGCGAAGACTGACTCTACCTTTCCGGAGAAGTCTCGGATAATATCCGCACGCCGATTCAGCTTCTCAGGCAAGAGGGGATTTCACAATGCGAAGTCGTGGCGCCTTATTTCGCAGATCGGGATTGGCCGCGGTAGCGCTGATAACCGCATCCGCCGTCCAGACCACGCCAGTACTGGCCGCACCGGCGCAGGCCGAGCCCGTGCTCACGTGCAAGACCGCCGCCAACATATTCGGCGTCCGCCCGGAGATTCCGACCGGCGGCGACCCCAAGGGCGCGCTCGCGGTCTACCCGCACGAGGAACCCGAGACCGGGCAGAACAAGTACGGCGAGGTCCGGGTGATCGGCTCGGGCTGGCACGGGGTGCGGACGCTCGCCGGTCCCGACGGCGTGATGTTCCAGGTGCACACGGACGGGAAGCTCCGCCGGTACCGCTGGAACGGCAGGGGTTGGGACGAGTGGAACGGTCTGCAGTACCGGGATGTCGGCACTGGCTGGCAACGCTTCACCGACCCCGACCACCGGAACAAGATCACGGTGGACGAGAACGGCAGGATCTTCACGATCGCGGCCGACGGCTGGCTGCGCGCCTACACCTGGCGCGATGACGTCAACAACGGCTCGTTCTCCAACGGCAGGGCGCTCGACACCGGGTGGGGCCAGTACGACCTGATCGTCGCGGCTGGTGACGGTGTGCTGTACGCGCGCAAGCCCAACGGCGAACTGTTCCGCTTCCGCTGGGATTCGGCTTCCGACCGGTTCACCCAGTACGGCCTTCGCGTCGCCACCGGGTGGGGCAAGTTCAAGAAGGTGACCTCGGTCGGCGGCGACGTGCTCTACACGGTCGACGCGGCCGGAGTGCTGAACTGGACCCGCTACCTCGAGACTTCCAACACATGGAAGGCGCCGACCGCCATCGGCACCAGCTGGCACGACGAGATCGACATCGTCGGCGACCCCAAGGGCTGCTGGGTCACCGGGTACCCCCGCCCTGAAGCCCCCGGGATCCCGCGACAGTACGACGCACCGAACACAGCGATCCAAGGCACCGACGGCAAAGTGACGGTCTTCTACGTCAACTCGGAAGGCGCGCTGACCGCTGGCAAGCAGACCGGCCCCGACTTCTCGAACCTCCAGTACACGGTGATCGCGAACTACCGGCAGTCCACCGGCAAGCCCGGGGTCGGCGTGCGCGCTGACGGCAGGTTCGACGTCGTCGCCAACAGCTACGACGACGCCACCTTCCGCGGCAAGCTTCAGCAGACAACGAACGGCGACTGGGGGCCGACCGCTCCCGACAGTGTCCACAGTGGATATATGGTCGGCGATCCGGTCGTCATCCCTGAGCCGAACAAGGCATTGACGATGTACGCCGTCGACGTGAGCGGCGCGCTGTGGCGTCGCACGCAGTCTTCGCCATCCACCGACTACACGGCATGGCAGCAGATCTCCCCGATCGGCGCGGTCACGCCCGAGTTCACCGCAGTGCGCAACGGAACTGACGCCGACTTCGTGACCCGCAGAGTCGACGGAATCGTTCTGGCAGCGACGTTCGCCGCGAACAAGCTCAGCGCGTGGCGGATTGTCGGTACCGGCGCGGTCGATCGGCCTGCCGTTGCCGTCCACCCCAACGGCGACCTACGGGTGGCCGTCCGGACTTTCGATGGGGCGATCGTCACCCAGCGCGAGTCGAACAACGTCTTTTCCGGGGAGTGGCAACCGACTGCTGCCATCTCCGCGGTCGGTTCCCCCGCGGTGGTTGTGCGTCCATCCGACATCGCCGATGTGACTGTCCGCGCCACGAACAACCTCGTCCACGTCACCAGCCAGGTCGCGCCCGCAGGTGCGTTCCGGGAGTGGCAGGTCCACAACGTCGACGAAGCGGTCACCGATCCCACCGGGCTGTTGCTCAGCAACGGATCGCCGATCTTCACATGGCGTAACGCGAATGGCGGGGTCCAGTTCCTCTACGAACCCAGCGTCGGCCGGTTCACCAGCCAGTCCAGCCGTCCATAGTAGATAGTCGAGTGCTGGTGGCGAGTCACCGACTCGCCACCAGCACATTGTGTTACTTCCTTCGCCAGAATGTTGGGCGCCACCAATAGAGCGTGGCGCGGTCATCCGGCCATGGCTCCGTCGTATCGCCCGTCGGCTCGAAGAGTTCAGTCATGTGACCTATCACATGCCATCCCTCGTCCCGCCGCTCATTCTCTTGTGGGGCGCGAACAAGATCCTTGAACTGAAGCTCGCTCGCACCCGAATCGGCGTAGTTCTGCTGGGCATCGACGAGTGACGCCTTGTTGGCACCCCCGCGATATGCGGGCCACCGCAATTGCACCAGATCATCTTCCCAGTAACAGATCGGGCAGATGGCATGCGAACCCGCCGGTTCGTCATGAACCAGATATCCACAACACGGACAAGGGAACATCCTAGATTTCAAACCCCGGCTGCCGGTCGAAGTACGCAAGGCCGTCGTCGGGCTCGAAGTAGGTGATAATCCCCTTTTGTCCAGTCATGCCGTACTCTCCGGTCGCGGTGTCGTAATAGTACTTGGTCGTACCGTTCTGCTTGATTTTCATGGTAGACGGCCTACCCCGACAGGTGCACAGGAATTGCTGTGCCGCTTTCTGGTAGTCCTCTTTCAGGTAGAACCCCATGTCACGGCCATGCTTGTTGTAATGCTCGTCCAGGTTGAAATCGCTGGTCCACTGGTCACCACCACAGCCACCTGTGTTGTGCACCAGAATGTCGCGCCATACTTGGCCGTTCGCCAGCTTGGCTGTGACGTAGAAGGTGCGAATATCGGCGACAGTGAGGTTGAAGACCTTACGAACCTCAGTGTGTTTCCGCACGGCCGTGACGGCGCCTCGGCGGCCGTCCGCGAATCGCAGAACATCGCCGGGTGCGAGGTCCTTGGCTTCCAGCCAACGTCCTCGAACATCGAGCCAGAACGGATGACCATCGGTCGTCTCAATGGTTCCGGCCTTGTCGACGGTGACGCGAACAAGGTTCTTGCTGCCCTCACCGACAATCACCCGGGTGACCGCACGAGCCGCGGTCGTGTTGGTGACCGGATCAGTCGCGACAACCTGATCACCGATCAGGACGTCCTCGATCGGTTTATGGGACCCGTCCGCCATCAGTACCGGGGTGTCCGGCGTGAAGCTGTTGCCGATCCGGCACGTCTTCGTCTTCGTAAGGAAGTCGCCGACCTTGTCGAGCAGTTTTCGGCCCGCGGCAGTCGATTCGAGGAACTTGGTGAGCCCACTGACCACTCTGGCGATCGCGCCACTGACCGCTGGCAGCTTCGCGATCAGCATCAGCAATGAACCGACATTGACCACAGTCCACAGGCAAGCCGCGACGTCACCCTCGGTGAAGCACTTCTTGGCGTCGGTGTAGCCGATGACGTCGAGCAGAACCTGGCCACCGACTTCGAGGATGTAGTCGATGACGCTCTTCTTCGCATCCTGATACGCCTTGCGATACTCATCGACCAGCTCAGGACCGCCCTCCTCGAACAGGTCATTCAGCTCAGCGTCGGTGAGCCCCTTCGGCGCCTCTTGATCGACCTGCTGCCCTCGCCTCTCCGCTTCGGCCCTGCGGGCAGCCTCTTCGGCGCGGTCGGCGGCTTTTCCTGCGTCGACAGCGGCGTTATAGGCGTTCTTGGCTGCTTCAGCGGCTCCGTCGGCGTGCTTTTGCGCGCTGTCGGCCGCGGCTGCTGCCGCGGTCGCGTCGACCTCGGCCCGGTCAGCGGCTCCTCGTGCTGCCGCTGCGTCGGCTTCGGCCCGGCTGGCGGCCGAACGTGCTGCTGCCGCGTCGGCTTCGGCCGCGGATGCGGACCGTCCGGCGATCCGGGCGTCGTTGGCCGCCGCGTTGGCCGCGTTGCGTGCTTTACGGGCGTCTTCACGGGCTTGGGCGTCGGCCTGGTTGGCGCGTGCGGCGGCTGCCCGTGCCGCGGCGCCGTCGGCTGCTGCATCCGCGGCGGCTCTTTGGGCTTCGGCGGCGGATTGTGCCGCTGCGGCTGAGGACTTCGCCGCCGCGGCAGCTGCGTCGTAGGCGGGTTTGACTTCCTCCTTGGCCCGGCTGGCGGCTTCCTGTGCCAGACGGGCTGCTTCGAGTGCTTCCGCGGCACGGCGTTCGGCCGCGGCTGCCTGCTCGGCGCCGACCGCGCGGGCCTGCTCGGCGACCCTTGCAACGAAGTCGGCGTCGATGTCCTGACCAGTGAAGGGTGCCACGACAGTGATCGCGGTGTTCGCGGGTTCGGTGATCGCCTGCGACGACGCCTTCGCCGCCGACACCGCCTGGACAGCCAACGTAGCCTGCGTCGCGGCGGACACGGCCTCCTGCGCGGCCGCGTCGGCTTCGGCCTTCGTCCGGTCAGCCGCCATCAACGAGTTCATCGCCTCAGAGGCCGCCTGATTGGCCAAGTTCACTGCGTTCTGTGCCGCTTCGGCGGCCTTGGCTTCCTGGAACGTCGCGTCCGACGCAGCCGAGTTGGCCCGGAGTGCGGCAGCGTGGGTCGCTGCCGCTTCGGCTTCCGCACGGTTAGCTGCCGCGTTCGCCCGGGCTGCCGCTGCTTGAGCGGCCTGAGCCGCGGCGCGAGCACGTGCCGCGGCACGCGTCGCTTCAGTTGCGGCACCACGAGCACCAGCGGCCGCACCAGTAGCGATGTTGGCCGCGTTACGGGCCGCACCAGCGGCACCACGCGCAGTCAAAGCGTCACCAAATGCCTTGTTGGCCTCGTTCTGGGCCGCCTCAGCATGAGGGCCGCCACGAGCCGCCGCGGCCATGGACTCCATCGCTGCCGCACGTGCCTCAGCCGCACGCTGGTCACGTTCGGCCCGGTATGCCGCGTCACGGCTGGCTACGGCATTGCGTTCCTCGTTGCGGGCATTGGTTTCCGCAGTCGCCGCGGCACCATCCGCCGCTTCAGCCCGGCCCCGAGCCGCTGCGGCAATGCCTGCCTGCGTCTCGGCTTCGCCACGCATCGCGCGTGCGACAGCGGCTTGCTGCTCGGCACGGCCTCGCGCGGCGGCTGCGTTGGCCGCCTCACGCTGCGCGATCGCGCGCTGTGCGGCCGCGGTCGCGGCCTCGCGCTCGGCGGTGATCCGATGCTGACGGGTTCGTTCTGCTGCTGCCCATGCGTCGGCCTCGGCACGTTCGGCTGCCTGGCGGGAGGCCTTGGTGCGGGCCGCGGCGTCCTTGGCCGCTTGCGCCTGCACCTGAGCTGCCTTAGCCAGATCGGCTGCAGCGTCGGCGTGTTTCTGAGCGGTCTCACGCCACTTCCGGGCCTGCTCGGCATGCCGTTCCGTGCGCTCCTGCGCGTTGCGGGCCTGGTCAGTGAACGCCGCAGCATCGACCGAGTGCGACGCGGTTTCCACCGCGGAGACCGCGGCCTTGGCCGCCTGTGACATGCCAAAGGCCATCTGCGCCCACTGCGCGCCGTACGGCAAACCCGTCTCGACCAGCACATCAGCCTGGACCTGCGCCTGGACTGCCGCCCGGTTCGCGTCATCCGCGGCAGCACGGGCGTTGCTCAACTGGCGGGCGACTTCCGCCTTCACGCCGTTGAACGAGTCGGCCGGGTGCTGCCCGCCCGCGTCGTTCGCGGCCAGAATCTGCTCGGCCTTGCGGGCTTCGTTGCCTGCCAGGATCAAGGCGTTCGACGAGCGCTGCAACGCACGAACACCGTTGCCGTGCTGGATCATCAACACCCGGCGAGCCTCATTGGCCCGAGCTGATTTCTTGGCTAGCTCGGAGAGCGCTTCGGCGGCCTTGATCCGGGCTTCCTCGTCAGCGAGGAACTTCTCCCGCGCCTCAGCGTCCTTCCTAGCCGCCTCAAGGTAACCAGTGGCCAGGAACTGCTCAATCGCCGCATCCCCAGCGTCCAACGCGGTCTGCGCGGCACGCTTGACCTCCGGCCCACCCGCGGCCAGAACCATCGTCACCCGAGCGCGGTTCTCATCGGCCCGCTGCTTACCACTCTGCACCGCCGCAGCATCACGCTGCTCAGCGATTCCCTTGCCATACGCCAGGAACTGCAAGCGGTCGAGATCGGTGCCCGCGAGCACGCGGTCCACTTCGGCCCGCAGATACGGACCACCCGTACCACGCAACGGCTCGATCGCCGCACGATTCTCCGCCGCGACCCGAGCCTTACGATCCGCGGCCTTCTTCTGCGCTTCCTTCAACCCGGTGTTGAGGAAAGCCATGATCGCCGTGCGACCACCGGCCAGCGCGACCTTGGCAGCGTCCCGGACTTCGACATCCTCGGCCAGCTCAGCATTGTCGGCCACCAACTGCCGCAGCCGTGGATCACCGGTGTCCGGAACACCGGCTGTGCCGTCCCATTCCTTGTACGGATCCGGTGGCATTGGGCGGGCGGGGGATGGTGGTGGATCCTCTGTGGACGATGACGCCACGGTTGGTGCTTCGGCGACGGCGTTCGTTGGCTGGATCAGCCCCGCGAACACCACGGCGGTCAGCGATGCCGTGAGCGCTCTTCGGAAGAGCTTCATTCTTGGGTAACTCCCATGGAATCGAAAAATGGAGCCCGGCACCCGTCGAGCGAGTACCGGGCCCCTTGTGTCAGACCTCGTCGATCAGAACCTGGTGTCCCAGGTCCGTCCGGTCGCTGGGTCGTGATAGATGTAGCCGCCCTGGAAGGTGCTCCGGCGCAGGTTTCCTACCTGCTCCTCGTCCGTCTTCGGGTAGCCGAGGTACGAACGCTCCCAGTCCATTGCCGCCCACCGGTCGTAGATCGCGCCGTAGATCAGGTGCGCGCCGGTGTCCGGGGTCCAGTAGATCGACAGCTTGCTGGCGAAGTGGGTGTACGTGCCCTTGCCGTCTGGCGTGCGGGTGGTGTCGATGATCGGCATCCGCAGCTTGTGACCGCCGGAGGCAAGGAACTTGGTCAGCGCCTCGCCCGAAACGCTGCGCACGCCGGTGTCCTTGCCCCAGTAGATGCGGGCGTTGTTGGCGTACTCGCGGTATCGGATGCCGTCAACCAGCACCTCAGCGGCCTTCGGCGTGCCAACGAACGCGCGCAGCGCGTCGTCGTTGAGCCAGCGCAGCTGGATGTGCGTGGAGATGGCCGGGTCCGGGTCGACGACGGCCCAGGTGGCGTCCGGCTTGAACAGCGTGGGGGTGTCCCAGTCGAACTGACCGCTGTCGTTGGCCAGCCACACTTCCCCGTTGATGTGCCGCATGAAGCGACCGGGCACGTTCTTGGCTTCCAGTGCGATACCGGCACCTTCAAGGCCCGGCTTGGCGCACCAGGTGGCGTCGCCCTTGAACAGGTCGGTGCCGTCGTTGGCGTGCAGCTTCACCCGGTAGTCCTGGTGGCGCACGAAGCTACCCGCGTGGGTGGTGGACTCGAGGGAGAAGCAGTTCTCGTCCGCCAGACCCGGAACGATCTTCCAGCTGGCCTCGCCCAAAGGCGCGTCAGCGACAGTGTCGCCCTGGCTGCCTGGCGTGATCACCGCGTCGCCGCCGCCGGAACGCAGGTACCAGCCCTTGGCAGCGGTCGCGGCCGTGGTGGCCATGATCGACTGAGTCAGCACGTTGTACTGGGTCTCGGACAGGAACTTGGTCACGTCTGCCGCGGTGCCTGCCAGTGCGGCGTTGGCCGCGGCGACCAGGCGCGGGCGGACCAGGCTGGCTTCGGCCTTGGCCTTGATGTCCCGGACCTTCTTACGGTCGGCTTCCTCGCGGATGTCCTGCTCGCGCTTGGCATCCCGCGCGTCCGCGGCCTTGAGACCGGTGTCGATGAACGCTTTCCAGTCCGCCGGGTTGGTGGAGCGCAGCGCGGCCTCGGCGGCGTTGCGGACCTCGATGTGCCGCGGGTTCGCCAGCTCCGGCGTGGTCAGCAGCTGGCGGATGAAGTTGTCGTCCGACAGCACAAGCCAGCCGTCCGGCACGACAATGCCCAGCACCGCGGCGGCGTTCTTCTTGGCCTGCTTGGCCGCGAGAATGCGGGCGGCTTCTTCGCTTTCCTGCTTGGCCTTCTCGATCGCGTCGCGCTGGTCGGCGATGTGCAGCGTGAAGATGTCGGTGGCGATGAACTTCTTCCACGCCGCCGCGTCGCCGCCCCACGCGGTCATCGCGCCGTCTTTGACCTTGGGGCCCGTCGAACGACGCCACACCTGGTAGACGAAGTTCTGGTCGTTGCCGTCCAGCATCGCCGCGTCGGCCGCGATTTCGGCAAAGGCCGCGGCCTTCTGCCGGTCTTCGCGGCTCTTGCGGGCCTCTTCCTGACGACGTGCGTATTCCAGATGGTCACGGTCCACGAAGTCGTGGATGTTCGTCCTGATGAACGCGGTCGCGTCCGGCGCGTCCGGCTTCTCCACCACGATCTTGTAGACGCGGTAGGCCTCGGCCTTGGTGTACGGGTACTTGTCCGCGTTGATCTTGTCGTAGACGCGGAACACGAAGTTCTTGTCCGACAACATCAACCACTCGTCGGTCGCCTCGCCGACCTCGATCGCGCGGACCGCGCGAACCTTCTCCACCTCAGTGGATTCCGGCACGGCGGTCGCCGTGGGGTCGGCTGCGATCTGCGGGATCGCTGGCGCGTTCGCGGTCGCCTCGGAGTTGCGCGAGGCCGCCGCTGGTGGAATGTCGGACGGTGCCGCGTGCGCGGCGACCGGCGCCATCAAGCCGGTGACCACCGCGGCGGCCACAAGACCGCGCGCAAATCGTCTACTGTGGACAGTTGCACTTCGCATACCTCGGGTACCTTCTCTTTTCTGGGCATGGCAAAGCGATCGCCAGCACGGCGAAACGCTGAGAAAGGTCAGTTGATGTTCTTGACGCGCTGCTCCGCGTCAATTGCCTGCTGCAGCAACGCATTCCAGTACGCGGCCTGCTGCGACGCCGAGTCACGCTCGGCCAGCCACGCGGCCTCCGACGAACGCGCCGGATCGATGATCGACTCCCAGTTCGGACCCATCGCAGCCTGCGCCGCGGCCAACACAGCCCGCCAGTTCTCCGCCTGACGCACCGCGACATCCTGCGCCTGCGTCCACCCCGACCGAGCCGGTTCCGTCTGCGTACCCACCTGCTGCCACGCACGCGCCGCAGCATCCTTGGCCTGCTGCTTCGTCTCCTCCGACGCCTCACGCGCCGCCTTCTCAGCAGCCTCCGCATCGGCGATCAGACGGGTGATCGTGCTGCGCCACTTCATGTTGTCGTTCGCGTGCCGCATCCGGAAAACTTCAAGATCCAACCGCGACCCGGTTGCCCAGCCATAAGCGAAAAACTCGACCAAGTCGTCATCCGTCGCACCTACGCGGAAAGCGTGCGAAGCGGACAACCGGACCTGCTCACCCGGATCGTTGGACGCGAGGTTCCGGACAAAATCCCGATCGCGCTGAACAAGTGCTTGCTTCTGCGTACCGATCTCGTCGCGATACACCCGATCGCGTGATCGTGCGGCCTCATAACCCGTACGGACGAACGCCTCACGCTCAGCGTCCGTCGCATTCGGACCCAACAGCCGCTTGGCTTCGTTGTGGATTTCGGGCGAATACTCCACAGTGGTGGTCTCGAACACCCGACGGATGAAGTCCATGTTGCTAATGCGACGCTGCTGCGCCCGTTCGACCGCAAAATCGAACCCAGACTGCAGGAACGCAGCGATCGCCGTATCAGGATCGCTGCTCACCAACGCCGACCAGGCGGCGGTCCGCACAGTGCTGTACGGATGCGCATTCGCCAGATAGCGCACCCAAATCCAGTCGTCCGATGGCTGTTGCGCCTGGATCGTCACGGACGGTCCCGCATAGGCAACAACCGGTGCTGCCACGGAGAAGGACGCCACAATGCAGGCAGCACAAACTAGGGCACGTCTCACCCTTGATCCCCCACGGTTCATCGAGCCCCCCGGCTCGTTCAAATCGCAACCTAATCACCGAGCGGACGCCGCGCAAGCAAAACCATCACACTGTGACCAATACCGACTGAAGTACTAGGCCAACTGCTGCGATCAGACGGTACGGACGCCGAGTTCGAGATAGCGGGTGCGCGCGCTCCACGGCCCGAGATCCGGAGTGTCCGCCACGACGTCGTACCAAAGATCATCTTGCGGTGGCGCTGGGTGAACCGGCTCGTCAGCCCACAACCGGACCCACGACTGCCGGTCGTCCGCCAGGTCACGATCAACACGCCACGACTCAGGATCCAACGCGCTCAAAGCAAGGCCCGCCGCGTTGTAACCACTTTCGACCGCATCCCCGAACTCCCGCCGGATGGCGGACACGAACGACGAGCGGACCCACCCCACCGCGAGCGCGGCATTGAGCACGGCCGGTCGGATCGCGTCGGTCAATCGCTGGACCTTGATGGAGCCGACGCGAGACAGTCCCGTCTCACTCAGCGCGCAAACGGGCGTGCGGACCAGGGTCAACGTCTGGCTCTTGCCACGGTAGTTCGGCTCGCTGTAGAGCGTGACGCCGAGCCGCTCTCCCCGTTCGAACTGGCGGCGCAGATACGACTGCCCACCCGCGATGGCGGCCCCGACGGAAGCGACAGCGGCGATCGCCAATTTCGTCCGACGTTTCACCTGAACTCCAATCGGTGGCAGCCTGGTCGGTTGCGGCCAGCAGGATCGGTCGCATCATTGAACTCTCGCAGATCCGCGCCAAACCCGCCGCACAGGAAAATAAGTGGCGCGGTGCGTCATGCTGAATGCGATGTCAGTACAGCTTGCGTTCGGGGTCACAACGGGAACTGAGGTGCGCTGCTGGCTGCCCGCCTCAGGAGGCAGGTAAGTGTCACGGCCTGCCAGTGATTGAGCGGGCGCCCACCCACCTGGCGCCCCAGTCGCCGTCGGCCCGGCGGACGCGGAGGCCGACGTGGTGCTGGCGGCGACCAGACAGCTCATCGTTTTAGTGGCCGCCGGGACTGAAACGGCTGCTGCCGCAGGAGTTGATCTCGGCGGCGGGTTCACTTCGGCACGGTTGGCTGGCGCCTACGGGGACCGGCGCGATGCGGTGCTCGCGGCACTGAGAGTCCTCGGTGTGGAAGGTGCGCATCGACTCGGTGACCGAACCAGCACCCTGGTGGCACTTTTCGGGCTGTCGGCGACCAAGCGGGTCGGTGCGAGCAACCCCTCGCCCGGGCTCGTCTGCGCTCTTGCGATCGCTACCACCTGCTCACCGTCCACAATGGATGGCCTTGCACAGGTGGCCGAGAAGCGAAAGCGGACGGTGCCTGGCTTTCCAGCAAGTGATCTGGCTGACGCGGACGGGCCATGGCAGCACGCACTGCCCGCTGCCGCTGAACTCGGCGCGCCGGTTGGGCTGTTCTGGCAACGGATCGCTGAACACGGCTTGCTTATCCCGGCCGCACTGCTGGACAAGGGTGGTTGGCAAGCCCTGTGGAGCCGTGCGCACCGGCCTACGGCGCGCAACTGACGCCGACGCATGCGTGTAAGTCGCCTGATGAGGTATTTCCGCCGCCGTCTTGTACGCCAGTGGCCACGCGGAAACCGTAACCGCGATTGTTCACCGCGTGATTGTCCGACAGTGTCACCGATTGGCGGCCTAACTCCGGGTCGATGAGGCCGCCGCGATATTCGGCCGGGACGCCGTGCCGTTTCAGGCTGCCGTTGGCGGTGAATGTGTTGCCGGCGAAGGTGAGCTGCCCGGGACTGGGGTCCAGCCATATGCCAGCGTCGACGTTGCCACTGAACACGTTTCCGGAAATCGTGCCGGTTCCTTCGCCGATTCGCAGACCGACTCCGAACCCGGAAAACATGTTGTCCTGTATGACAAGGCGGCCGGGAGTCCGCACGGCGGGCGAATCCAGCACAAGATCATCCTGACGGTCCCCCATCACGTTGCCGACCAGTTCGAGGTTGTTCGTCGCGGTGATGTCTCCGCCGGTCGACTGGTTGGTCGTCAGCTTCACGTCGTCGCAGGCGTGGCCCAGTTCAGCGATGTCCAGAGCACTGTCCCGGATGGTGATCGACGACCCTGAATCCGTGTCTTCCTCGTTGCGGGCGCAGACGAGCCGATCGATCCTGACGGTGCTGCTGCCTGTCACAGCGCATGTGCTGTGGTCGCTGCACAGCGACACCGCTGATTGTTCGAACGTCGCCTTGCTGAAGGTGACATTCGACCGGTCCCTGAATACAAACGCGGTCGGGCCGCTCGTGGTGCTGTCGGTGACTTTCACGTTGGTCGCACGCGTGCCGACGATGTCCCCAGCCGAATCGTGGCCGAATGACTTGGACCTGATCTTCTGGATGGCCACACCGTTCACGTCCGTCATGGCTATGCCGGTGGTGAAACCGGTGACGCTGCCGTTCTTGATCGTGGCGTTCTTGGCTCCAGCCACTTGGATCCCGACGCTGCTGTTACTGGGGCTGGCGGTGGTGACGGTGTGGCTGCCCAGGTCGAACGTGACGTTGTCCGCGGCGATCCGGAACGCGACGTTCTGCGGGCACACGAGGTCGCCCGTGAGCACCGCGCTGGCGGTGAGGACATCGCCGCACTTCACTCGCGGCGGCGCGGGCGCGACGACGACCTGCTTGGATTCCTGCACCCGGACAGCGCCCGCGGTCACGGCGAGAGCGACCGTGTACGTCCCCGGAGCCGCGAACGTGTGCCGGAACTCTGGCTCCGACGACACTGGTTGCCCCTGGACAGTCCATTCCCACCGGTCAGGCGCTCGGCCAGTGACCTCCGCACCGAACAGGACAGGCTCGCCCGCCCGAGGAGCCTCGGGATCGACACGGAACCCAGCGATCCGAGGTGGCGCGTCCGCTGGCTCGATGACGACGGTGGCCGTGGCGACCGGCGCTGGCAGCCCGACAGTCAACATGGTGGCCACGCTGACCTGGTACTCACCGGGACGTTTCCAGCTATGACGGGCGACGAGCCCTGTTGCCGACGTGCCATCCCCGAAAGACCATTCGGCGGTGGCGAGGCCGATCGAACTTCTGGCGACGACACCAAGTTCGAACTCGTCGCCGACCAGCCCACGGTTGCCTGGCTTGAAGACAATGTCCGCCATCGGCGCGCCCACCAGGGCGAGTTCGTTCGCACCTGGTCCGCGCACCGGCGCGTTGGGCGAGCCGGACTCCGGACGAGGTGGCGGCGATTGCCTGCCGGGGCCGGGGCCGTCCACGGCAACCTGGTTGATGCCGGAACCCGGGTTGACCGGGTTGTACTTCGAGACCGCGCGGCCGTTTCCGTTGAGGTCGAAGACCCCGGCTTCGTCGCTGTCCGGGTCGTTGTAGAACACCAGGCCATCGCGTGCCAGCAGCTCGAAGCGCACTGGACGGTCGAACAGTTTCCGGTCAGCGACAACACGCATTGTCTCGAGGTTGACGACCCACGCTCGTCCAGCGGAATAGTCCGGCACGATGGCGTGACCTGCCACTTCCACCGCGGCACCGAGATCCGCTTTGCCCGAACCGAGTGCGACCGGGTTCCTGCACGACACGGTGAACTCGCAGGCCATCAGCAGGCCTCGGGTGGAGATCAAGATCCCTCGTGACCAGCCGGATACGACCGCAGCGTCATCCGCGCGCACGTCCGCCCTGACCGATTCGACGACCGTGCCAGTTTCCGGATCCAGGAGCTCAGCCTTACGCCGCGCCACATCCAGCACGGCGGGACGACCGTCCGTGACCGTGAGATGCGTGCCCGCATTAGTCCGAGAACCCTGGGAATCCTGCGAAAACCACACGAGCTCGCCGGTGTGCTGATCGAGGATCCACAGGCGACCGCCACCGTCCACTACGGCCTGATCAGCCTTGGTGGCTAACGAATGCGGCGCGCCCAGAGGCGTCATGGTGACCAGGTCTGTTGGCGTGAGCAGGCCGCGTGACGAGTCCAGCGCGTAGAGGGCATGGGGCGTCGGGAAGATCTTGTCAGCCGACCAGGACGAAGTGGACGGTTTCAAGGTCGCGCCGTCCACCCGCACCACCGATCCGTCCCACTGGTTGAGGGCGTAGCCGGTCGATTCGAGCTGTGCGGAACGGATGGGCGCGCCTGGTGGCGCGACCTGGACTCTTGCGGCGACCTCGGCCGAAGCACCGTCCAACAACGTCAGCTGTCCGGTCTTGCTGGACGCCAGCCAGGCCGAGCCGCCGTGCAGCCGCAGTTGCGGCGCCTGGTTGGCGTTGCCCATCCCCAGGACGACGACGCCCGCGAGGCATGCCACGGCCGCTGCGGCGCCGGTCCAGCGCTTGGTCCTGATCATCATTCGCCCCCCTCGCCCCTAGCATGACGCATCGGTCTGACATTTTCGGGACCGCTCCCGCCGCCGCTCCTCACGATAGGCGCATGGACTACCCGACACCTGAGCTGTTTCGGCACGACCGGCTGGCGGTCGCAATCGGCAACGCTTCCCTGCTTGGCGTCGGATATCTCTTGCTCGGCCGCAAAGCGTGGGCGATCGTCACCACGCTGGTCACGGTCGCTTTTCTGGTGCTGCTTGGGGTCACGGTCCCTGGAACATGGTTCGAGGTTCTGTTTGTGGTGTGGTGGGCCGCGCTGATCACGCACGGCTGGTATCTCGCAGGCAAGCCGGGCAGGCCTGCACCTGTGCGGTGGCCTCGCGTGATCGCCCTGCTCATCGCGGTTCCTGTGCTGACAAGCGTCGCATATGCACGGTTCGACGCCGCCAGCATCGAGGACAACATCACCGAGGCACGCGACAGCGGAGACTGTCCGAAAGCTCAGTCCGCTTTGGACAGGATCTGGTTCGGCCACTATGTCGTGGACGGTCCGATGGCTGTTCGCAGTGAGAACACCGCCGCGGCGTGCGCTCGCTTGCTCGAAACGGCCAGGGCTCTGCAAGTCGCGACTTCGGAAAGTGACACCCGTGGCCTGCAAGCCGCTTACCGTGAACTCGACGCGATACGCACGGACCTGCCCGGCCACGACATGATGGTCGGCACTGTCCTCAATGGATTCACTGAGCGTGTTTCCGACCGCGATCCCTGCGGTATCAGCGAAATCACCGATTGGCTGCGGCGACGTCCGGCAAGCAACAATCTGCTCGACCGGCCTGCCGATATTGTGCCGAGGATCGCACCGGCGGCACTCGTGGCTTGCGGAGACGACCGGGCGCGCAACAACGACTGGAACGGCGCGAAAGAGCGTTATCAGCAATTGCTTGACCAATATCCCGGCCACGAACTCACCGCCAAGGCTCAGGAAGGCGCCACCAAAGCCAAGCAGAGCCTTGAACTGATCCACGTTTCCTCGCTTGGCGCGAAGTACTGCCAGACGCCAGCCGCGTACAGCGGCGCGCCCGCGTACACAAAGGGAACCGCGAATCGCGCAGTCATCCACCACACCGACAACCTCAACGACGGGTACATCAAGAAGCTGCCCCAAGACTGGCAAGCCGACACCAGTCAGGCCGCACTGGTCGTCTGTATCGGCGAACGCGAGGCTGGCGCACCGATCCGCACATGTCGCTATCGGATTCTGTCAAACGGCCAGGTCCGAAACGTGACGTTCAGCAAGACGGCGTATTCGGTCAAAGGCTACGAGTTGCGGACCGGCAACCTCGTGATCGACACCAGGGTCGAATTCGGCGGCGCGGTCTGCCCACAGACAGTCACTGTCTTTGGTGACCAATCACGGATGCCCGCCGAACCGGCTGACTCGGACATTGTGGCCGCGTTCGCTCCGATATTCACGCAGTGAGCCCTTTTCAACTTCCCGTCCTGGTGACATTGCGAAGGACCGTCACGGCCTTGACCAGGCTGGTGATCCGGGTGGTACTGCACCGGAGCTTGCGCAGGAGACGCCAACCCTTCAGGGCTGCGTTGGCCTGCTCCCCTACGGCCCGGATCCGGGTGTGTGAGCGGTTGGCCGCCTGCTGGCCTGCGGAGAGATTCGCCCACCGCCCCCAGGTAGGGCACACGCACGGTGCCGCCGGCGCCGCGGTAGCCCTTGTCAGCCCAGCAGCGGATGTCGGCGGCGGTCAGTGCCTCGATTATCCCGTGGGCACGGGCGGCCTTGATGTCGTGCACAGCGCCGGGCAGGGCGGGCGAGGCCCACAACAGACGGCCGAGCGGATCGGCCAGGACCTGCACGTTCATCCCGTGTTTGCGGTGCTTTCCGGAGTAGAAGGGGCGGGCGGCGGCGATCCGGTCGATCGGCAGGAGCGTGCCGTCCAGGATCACAAAGGCGATCCGCCGAGCCTGCTGGATCGCGTCGGCCAACTTGGGCGCGAGCGCGGCAAGCAGGTCGACTGCTTCGCGGATGTAGCGGTAGGCAGTGGCCACGCCGATCCCGAAACTGGCGGCGAGGCGTGCGTAGGTATCCCCGCAGCGCAGGTGCGCGAGCACGAGCAGTGCCTGGCGGTGCACCGGTAGCCTGCGCCACCGAGTGCCTCGTTCGCGGCGACGCCGTTGCAGGTGCCCGGCGAGGAACCGCAGGTGCGAACTGGACAGGTCGATCGCGGATGGGTAGACAAGCATGGCGAAGCTCCTGGTCGAGCGAGTGATCTTGGTCGTGAACTCCTCTATCAGGAGCTTCGCCACATTCAGCACCTGGGGACCGACAAACTCCAGCCTGTCGCAACAAGGTTGGGAAGTGCTCACTGCCTGACGGGTGATGTTCCGGGCGCGATACTGCCTTCGTGACTCCAGAGAACCGCCCAGACAAAGTCCACTTGAGGGCGTTCACCGAGACCGACCTCGCCTTTCTCGACCGCCTCTGCACGGATCCCGATGCGCTCGGCGAGTTCGAGTGGCCCGGATTCGGTGATCCGAGGGCACGCCGCAAGCGATGGGAGATCGACGGGTATATCTCCGCCGAGTCCGCGGCGGTTGCGATCGCGCGGGCCGACGACACGGTTATCGGCATCGCCACCTGGAAGCCCCGCGGCTTCCCTTCGGGTGTCACCTACGAGATCGGCGTGGGGGTGCTACCCGAGCATCGTAGACAGGGGGTGGGCACGGTGGCGCAGAGGCTGCTCGTGGACTACCTGTTCGGCCGCACGACTGCGAACAGAATCGAAGCCCTCACCAATGGCGGTAACCTCGGCGAGCAGAAAGCCCTCGAACGCCTGGGGTTCCGCCGGGAAGGGGTCATGCACGGCAGGTCCTTCCAACACGGCGAGTATGTCGATGTGCTCGTCTACGGTCTGCTCCGCTCAGAGCATTGTCCCGGAACGCCATGAGCACTCCTCCCAACCTGTTCAGAGTGAGGTTGGAAAAGGCTCAGTGCCGCCTACTGTCGGCCAAATTGTGCCGATCTGCGAGAGATCCCGGCTCCGCGCAGCCAGGCTGGACCACGATGGTCAGTCATGAACGAAGAGCAGCAGCGCCAGCAGCTGATCGAACGGATACAGCGCAGAAGGCTGGAGATCGACGAGTTCCTTGATCGCGCCCGGCCACGCACGAACCGTCTCACGGTGTTCAGTGTGGTCAGCAGCGCGCTCGCTGCGGCTTTCACGGCAGGCCCGGCAATCGGCGGTCCGGGGATGGCAAGTGCCGTGCAGGGCCAACTGGGTTTGCCGTCGGAGTCGATCGTGTGGCAGGTCTTGTGCCTGCTCGCGCTGGCCGTGTCCATCATTGCCGCGATCTGCGCTGCTCTTGTGCGCTCACAGGACAACTCAAGCCAAGTGGCGGCAGCCGAGGCGACGAACGCTGAGCTCTACGGGCTGAAAACCATGCTGGAGTTCGGAAATCTGAACGTCGTTCCGGCGCTGGGGTTCTATCAGCAGTCCGTGGCCAAGGTCGCGTTCGTGGACGAGAAACTCCGCTGAGCGGCACCGCGGCATCTGACACGATGCGCCTCGTGACCGTCGAAGCATATGGACAACGGGCCGCCGAGTACATCGATCTGTTCGGCACCATCGACTCGGTCGCGGCCCGCGATCGCGAACTGGTCGGTGCCTGGGCACACAAGCACGCCACCGGGCAGATCATGGACGTCGGCTGCGGGCCCGGGCAGTGGACGAACTGGCTGCACGAACAAGGACTCTTTGTCGCAGGCGTCGACCCGACGCCCGAGTTCGTCGCCCATGCACAGCGGCAGTATCCGGACGTCGAGTTCAAGCTTGGCCGCGCCGAGGCGCTCGATGTCGCCGACGCGAGCCTCAGCGGCATCCTGGCCTGGTATTCGCTGATCCATACGCCACCACAGGAAATCCCTGGGATCCTGGCCGAATTCGCCCGATGCGTCGAACCTGGCGGCGGACTTTTCCTTGGATTCTTCGAAGGCCCGGAACTCGCGCCATTCGACCACAAGGTCGTCACCGCGTACTTCTGGCCGATCGACGTGCTGAGCCGCACGGTCGAAGAAGCCGGTTTTTCGGTGACCGCCCGTGAAGCCCGCACTGACCCCGGAACTCGACGGCAAGGCACGATCGTGGCGATCCGCGACGCCTAGTTCATTCCAAGCGGTAATCGGCTGACGGCGTTACAGTGACCGACCGTGTCCACGTCGAGAATGACCTGCAGTACGCGGACGTGTCGAAGGACGCCTGGGTTGTGGCCGACTGCGGTCGCCTACGCCAGCAACGCGTTGGCCTTGCCGTGCTGATCGGCCTGCCAACGTTGATGCTGTTCACCCTCACGGTCGTCGGTCGTTCCCCTGCCAGACTGGACCTTCAAGTCCGACACCACGTCCGGCGACACGGACCACCTGTTGCCACTACTCGCGGTCCGATTCGCACCAGCCCTCGACGCTGAGAACCGTGCATCCGCCGCTGTGCCAACGATCGTGCCGATCACTGTGGACCATGGCAGCCAACGCGACTGCTGACCGTCGGCGGCAAATGGTTCACCGTGCTCGTCCACCCGAAGGGCGCGAAGACCGTGTCCCTCAAGGCAACCGCGAGCGACACTCAAGGAAACTCGGTGGACCAGAAGGTTCACCGAGCCTTCCTCTTGAAATAGCAACCCACCCCTCGTGAGTGGTTTGGCCGGTTCTAACCGGCCAAACCACTCACGAGACCTTCATTTCCCTTCGCTGTGCAGGATTTCCAACGCCTCCTGTCGCCACGAAGGCTCCTCCAACAGCTTCAGCCCCAGAGCAATGCGCGCGGAGGCGTTGTCCCGCAACAGCCAGAGCACGTGTTCCAGGACTTGGTCGTAGCCCATCTCTTGCGAGGTGGCCGCAAGGAACAACCCCAGGTTTCCGGTCAACCCACGGACGATCACCGCGGCATCCGGCCGTACCGCCGCGGACACCAGCATCCGTGCCTCCGGCTCGTCATCCGGGACAACCAACGACTGCAACCACGAGACCGTGGCCTCGTCGCCAAACCCGGCGAACTCCACGGCGGCATACACGATCCACAACCGCGTCACCGGATCGGTTTCAACGGACCATCGCCGCGACAACGCGGGCAACACCAGCGAGCTGTCTCCGCGGCCCTGCCCCACAACGAACAACGCGGACCGGCGCATCTCTGGCGAAGGGTCGTCCAGCAGCGCGAGCAGTGCGGGCTTCGCGGCTTCCCAAGCCTGCGTCCACGGCCCTCCGATGCGGGCCCCTAGTTCGGCGTTGCTTGCGTACAACCCGTCCAGCAACCACTCTCGGCTGGGTGTGTCCGGACTTGCGGCCAGCTCCAGCACGAATGGCCATGCTGCCGCAGCTGCCTCGCTGACTTCGAACTCGTTGGAGTTCAGCCGATCCTCCAGATCACGGTGCACCGCATCAGAAGTTCGCGCTGCCAGCAGCAATACCGGAATATCGCCAGCAGGGCCAAGATCGTGCCGCAGCGACTTCCATTCGATGTCCCCCAGTGCATCCACCATGGACTCAAGGATAGGAAACCCGTGGAATCGTTGAAGATCGGTCAATGTATCGAGCAATTTTCCGATCTTCGCGCAGGGGTTGGTGGCATTTCGTGCACTGCTGCACCGAAGTGGTTGTGATTACCCGACTACGCCCTGTTGTCTTCTGGCGGTAAATCACTCCACAGCAAGGGGTTCCACAATGTTGATCAGGGGAGTACGGACGACTGCGATCGCGGCTCTGGCGATTGCCTTCACCGGTGCGGTCGCGGCGCCTGCCGCGCAAGCCATCGAAGGCGGCACCGCGGCCACCGCGACGAAGGGCACCGTCCAGATCTTCTACAAGGGCGAAGTCGCGTGCAGTGGCTCGTTGCTGGATGAGCGCCGTGTCATCACGTCATCGCGCTGTCTCGCGGACGTGGAGGGGGTGAGGTCGAGCGATCTGACCGTTCGCGTCGGCGACACCCGCTTGGGCCAGGGCGAGGAGGCTACGGGATGCGGAACCCTCGGCCGGGTAACCAGCGGCGACCCCGAAGACCCGAGCACGTGGAAGCTCTCGGACATCCAGGTTCTTTATCTGGACAAGGGTGTCAGCTCCAAGGACTTCGCCATGCCGACCGGCAGGCTTCCCAAGGTCGGCGACACGGTCACGGTCCGGGGCTACGGCCACGGCGGCGACCTCAAGGAAGCCACCGCGAAGGTCAACACTGTCAATGACGTGATCCCAGGCGGCGACGACGTCAAGGAAGGCATGGCGATCGAGGGCGTCAGCGGTAAGGTGGAGGCTCGCGACGTCGGAGCGCCCCTGTTCGTGCCTGCCAACGTCGCCGGCGTCGACCTCCAGGTCGGCTTCGTGGCCACGCCCCTCCACGCGGTGGAGATCCAGCCGCACCTCGACTTCCTCATCAGCGCCCTCCAGGAGGACATCTGCGCGCTGATTGGCGACAGTGGCAAGGCGGCCAGTGACAAGCTCGTCCAGAAGGCCGATGGCACGCTGGTGAAGTTCTGATTTCCAGCTGACTGAGGGTGCTTTGCCGTGTCACAGCGGCAAAGCACCCTCAGTGTTTGACGAACGGCCAAGGGCGCCAAGGATTTGCTCCAGCGGCCCGGCACCAGGCGCTACCGGCAAGACCGGACCGAACGCCGCCTCCGGGCCCAGCCCGCTCTCGCCTACCGGGACCTTCAGCGCGATCTTGAGGGCGACCTCGGCAAGGTCGGGGTCCAGTTCGTAGTTGAGGCCCAGCGACTTGGCGACGTCCCATCCGTGGGCCACGTAGTCGATCAGGTGAAAGCCGATCGCGACGGGTGCGGGGAACTTCATCTCGCCGAGCTCCGGAAGCGCGAACTCCCTTTCCAGCACCCCTTTCTCAGCGAAGGCCGCCAGCACGTCATCGGCGGCCGCGCGGTAGTCGGCGACCGGATCGTCTCCGAGCGGCTGCACGCGCCAGATCGACAAGTCGCCGTAACCCTGGCCGAAGCAGCAAAACCGCGGTGTTGCACGGTCATGTGCGCAAGCAGGTCGGCCAAGGTCCAGCCCGCACAGGGTGTCGGACGGTCGAGGTCGTCGGTGGCCACTTTGGACACCACCTCGATACTGTCAAGGACGGCCTACCGGTTCAGTTCGACTATCGTATGCATGAACCTATCATATACACATGCTTACGATAAGCTCGGTGGTATTTTTCGCGTATGGCTGACCGCCCTGACCTCGCTGCGATGATCGTTCCGCTTGGCCGTGCCCTGATGGCCGACGAACTACCGATCCTCGAGGAACACGGGCTCTCCATGTGGGCCTACGTGGTCCTCACCGCCGTCGACGGGCAACCGGTGCGCACGCAGTCCGCGCTCGCCCAGTCCATCGGCGCCGACAAGACCCGGATCATCAGCGTGCTCGACGACCTTCAGCGACGCGGCCTGATCGACCGGCAGCCGGATCCCACCGACCGCCGCGTCCACCTCGTCTCGATCACATCCGAAGGGCACAAACTCCGCCGAGCAGCACAGACCGACATCCAGCGCAACGAGGAACGGCTGCTCGCACAGCTGTCCCCGCAGGATCGCCGCAGCTTCCTGCGCGCGTTGGAGAGGCTGTTCTCAGCTACCCGGTAGGAGCGGCACCATCGCGAACGACAGGTCGGCGGTCAGTGGTGTCGAGACGTGTCCTTCGCCTGTGGTGTCCTCGAACAGGAGCACGTCGCCGGGCCCGAATTCACGCCGCTCACCGCCCGAAACCGTAACCGCCGCGCGTCCGGTCAGCACGATGACGAACTGCCTGCGCGGCGCCACGTGTGGCTCCCAGTCCGGCGCGTCCGCGGGTTGCTCGACAAACGTGATCGATCCCGCCGGGAACGGGCCGGACAGCAGCAACGGCGGGACGCCGTCGACCGTGATCCCCGGCTTCCCTGTGACTTCAACGTCTTCGAACTCCGACCGGCCGGATCCGTCCGCATGGATTCGTACGTAACGCATCCCTGAACGCTACTTGTCCTGGTACGCTTGTCGTGATGATCACCTACTTGTGCAGATCGGGGGTACCGTTCGCAAAAGGTGAGTGCTGATGCGCCCCTTGACCGCGAATGCGAACGACCGCCTTCTTTTCTGGTCGCACGTGCGCGAATTCGCCGTGCCGACGTCGATGATCGAGTCCGCGACCGCCCGCCGTGCGGTGGGTGACTGGTCCGGTGCCTGTGCTGCCGCGCGGGTTGATGTGGATCTGGATCTACGTGCTGTCGGCCGTGCCCATGGCCAGCAGTTCGCCGCGCAGGTCCGCGCTGACCTGCGTCAACTGGCTCCGGACCTGCTTCGCTGGCATTTCCCGAGAATTCGGCCCGACGGCCTGGCCTCACCGTCACCTTGGCTCGCTACCCAGCCGTACACCTCGTGGCACGGACGCCGCCTGCGTGGGCAGATGCCGGTCAACGGATCAGCCTCGCGCTGTGGGACCGGGCCGGGCCGCACCCTGACCGGCGTTTCCGTCTCGACCTGCACCGCCATTTATGGGACGCGCGCAGGACCAGTGAGCTGCGGGAACGGTCCGGGGGTCGCGACCGGTGGATGGCCGAAGCGGCTTTGTTGCTGCGCGCGGATGAACGTGCGGACCGCGTCGTCACCGTGCGGCTCCATAAACGGCACCGCCTAGCACTGAATCTGGACGACGGGTCGACCACTCCCCTGCGCGGAAACGACCGTGCGTTGCCAATCCTGCCTGACGCCGCGACCTGGGTTCCGCCCGATTTGGAGCTGCTCGACGCAGGACTGATCGACGCGGACCGGTTGCATCCGCTTGTCGCGTCGGCACTTCTACCGGACCAACCCGCGGCTGCGTCACGAAGTCCGGACAGCACAAGGAACTTGGTCGAGTGTCGTGGCGCCACGCATCGAATCGGTGTGGTGGACGGCGTGCTCGTTCCGCTGGACCACGATCCCGACGAGATCCGCCGCGAGGAGCTGCTGGTCGCGTTGGGCGGGAACCCGTTGCCATGCCTACGTGCGATCGACAGGGCACACAAGAACCCGGAAAGTCTCGTGGAGGTTCGTGCCCGTCTTGACCACGGCGACTTCGCCGGTGCCCTTGCTGCCGTCGAAGACCTACTTGGACCGGACGCACTCCTGCGCGACGGCGCATTGCGCGATGAGCTGGAAACAGCCGCGCGCCGCCAAGTGGTGCACGGGATGTACCGAGCCGGACTCACCGGGTACGGACCGCCGCCGTCCACAAGGGGCGCGAGACGCCGCACCCACCCACGCGACTTGACCACAAGGTGATTGACATATGTCTTTTTCCGTTCGGCCGCTTGACGTCGCCGCCGATCTGCTTGCCCTGCTGCACAACACAACCACCGAAGCACGTGCCGACATCCAACTCGAAGCCTTGACACTGGCCGTGTCCGCCGATCTGCCAGTGCTGCTGTGGGGCGAGCCGGGGATCGGCAAAACCGCTGCCCTCAACCAGCTTGCCGACGCCCTAGCGCTGCCGTTGACCACGGTGATCGCCAGCGTGCACGAGCCATCCGACTTCTCCGGCCTTCCGGTGGTCGGCGATGATCCCGCGACACAAGGCGTTCCGATGGCGCCGCCAGACTGGGCCGTACGCCTGGTCCGGTCCGGTGAAGGCCTGCTGTTCCTTGACGAACTGTCCACAGCGCCGCCAGCCGTCCAGGCCGCACTGCTGCGCGTGGTGCTTGAGCGCCGGGTGGGCGCACTGCGGCTTCCGCCAGGAGTACGGATTGTGGCCGCCGCCAATCCACGTTCCTCCGCCGCCGACGGCTGGGAACTGAGCCCGCCATTGGCCAACCGGTTCGTCCATCTACAGTGGACATATGACCACGAGGTCGTGGTGCGTGGACTGAACGGGACGTGGCCGAGGGCTGCACTGCCACAGCTGGACTCCGATCGGTTGCACGACGCTGTGGCGTTCGCCCGCCGGGCGGTGTGCGAACTCCTGGCCGCTCGTCCCGCGCTCGTGCACCAACTGCCGAAGAACGAAGCGCGCCGCGGCGGCGCTTGGCCCTCACCACGCAGCTGGGACATGGCACTGCGGCTGATCGCTTTCGCCACTGCCGCAGGCACTTCCCGGGACGTGCTGTCAATGCTGGTGCGAGGAGCGGTGGGAGACGGACCGGGTTTGGAATTGCTTGCCAGCCTTGATCGGATGGACCTGCCTGATCCTGAGGACCTACTCGCGAATCCGGCGGCCGCCGTCCTGCCCGAGCGCGGCGACCTGCGCCAGGCAGTGCTCGACGGCGTTGTGGCCGCCGTGCGCAAGCGGCCCTCAGAATCCCGGTGGAACGCAGCGTGGTCGCTGCTGATTCTGGCCTTGGAAACCGGCGCGCCGGACCTGGTGGTCGTACCGGCGACCACGCTCGCCACGCTGCGCCGCGAGGATTGGCAGGTTCCAGCGGCAATCGAGCAGCTGGCTGGCACGGTGTCGCTGTCACAGCGAGCGGACCTGGCCCGCCGATGATGGACGAGGAAAAGTTGTACGCCGCCCGCTTGCACGCGGTCCGCAGTCGGCCATATCTGGCGACGGCGTTGTTCGCTTTGCACGTGGTGGAATCGCAGCGAGTGCCGACGATGGCTGTCGACCAGCACTGGCGCTGCTACGTCTCACCGGCGTTCGTTGACTGCACCCCGTTGGAGGAACTCGCCGGGGTCTGGGTGCACGAGGTCTCCCACCTGCTCCGCGACCACCATGGGCGCAGCGACCGGTTCGCGGTCAAACACGAACTGACCGGGCCGGGCGAGCGACTGCGGATGAACATCGCCGCGGACTGCGAAATCAACGACGACGTCTTCGGCGACGGATTGGCATGCCCTGAGGACGCCGTCAAACCGTCTGTGCTCGGGTTGGACGAGGGGCTGCTGATGGAGGAGTACCTGAGCCAGTTCCGGCTCGGGGCGCGCACCAATGCGTTCTCCTGGCTGGACTGCGGCAGCGGCGCCGACGGGCTGGAGCGGGAGTGGGACCTAGGCGCCGACGACACGCACAGGCTGACGGCGCAGGAACGAGATGCCGTCCGGTTCCGGGTCGCGCAGGGCATCAAAGGACGTCCAGGAAGCGTCCCGAAGGGCTGGCAACGCTGGGCGGAAAAGGCGTTCCATCCGCCACAGCCGTGGCGGGAGTTGTTGGGAGCGGCGGTTCGTTCGGCCGTTTCCGCCGCCGGTGTGGGTGAGGACTACACCTACGGCCGACCTTCGCGCAGGTCAGCCGGTGTGCCTGGGGTCGTCATGCCGAGCCTGCGGCGCAGGCCGCCTCGGGTTTTCGTCATCGTCGACACGTCCGCGTCCGTGAGCGACACCGAACTGGGCAGCGCGATCCTCGAAATCGCCGCGATCGTGCACGCTGTGGGCGGACGTCGTGACCTCGTCTCAGTGTTGTCCTGCGACGCCGCAGCCCACATCACAGATCCGCTGTGCCGTGCCGAAGGGATCCCGCTGATAGGTGGTGGTGGTACGGATTTGCGCGCCGGTTTCGCCAAGGCCGTGCGTACCAATCCGCGTCCCGACGTGATCGTCGCACTGACCGACGGCGAGACACCCTGGCCTGCTTCACGACCGCCCTGCCGGACGGTCGTCGGCCTGTTTCCCCGACGGCCTCGATCACGCGAAGACAATCCCCACTACAAGCCGGACACCCCGCCCGCATGGGCACGGGTGGTCAACGTGGGCTGACGTCCGAGGATTGACAAACTTGTCGTAAGAGTTCTTCGTCATGGGCTGCCATGTCCGAAAACAGGACAATTCTCGTATGAGTACGATCGACAATAATACTAACCCTGCACAGTTGAGTCGACGAGGTTTCATTGGCGGTGTCACGGCTGGCGCCGCGTTCACCGCATTGCCGGGAACAGCGACCGCGCAAACCGCGCCACCGACGAACCCACGTTTCTTCGGCAGACTGTTCAACAACTTACCGCCCTTCGCACCAGCGACCCAGCAAGTCCAGGAAGCCCTGCGGGAGCTGGGCAGGCCAGGCGGCATCATGGACGCGAAGGACCCGTTGAACGAAGGCCCGGTCCGGCTCATCACCAATCCAGAACTATCCCCCAACAATGTCGACAACCCATTCCACACGGCCGGAACAACATTCTTGGGCCAATTCATCGACCACGATTTCACGTTCGACAACAACTCCCGCCTCGGCGTGCCGACCCCACCGGAGACATCGCCGAACACCCGTATTCCGACGCTGTCACTGGATTCCGTGTACGGCGGCGGGCCCAATGTGAACCCCGAACTGTACGAACCCTCCGACCGGGTCAAGTTCCGCCTCGAATCCGGCGGCATGTTCGAGGACCTGCCCCGGCGCTCGGACAACGTGGCGATCATCGCCGACCCGCGCAACGACGAGAACCTGATCATCGCAGGCATCCACGCGGCGTTCCTGAAGTTCCACAACCGGGTGGTCGACCTGGTGCGCTCCCAGGGCGTGCCGGCCGACCAGGTTTTCGCCCGCGCCAAGCAGATCGTCACATGGCACTACCAGTGGATCATCGTGCACGAGTTCCTGCCACAGATCATCGGGCACGGCCTGACCACGGACATCCAGCGCCACGGCCGCCAGTTCTACCGCCCGGCACCAGGGCAGTTCTTCATGCCAGTGGAGTTCCAGGGCGCGGTGTACCGGTTCGGGCACAGCATGGTCCGGCCGTCGTACCGGGCCAACCGCAACGGCGACCCCAGCGGCAACCCAGCCACTGGCGCGCCCGCGTTCTTCGGGTTCATCTTCGACCCACGCGGGCAGGGCCAGGCCGACCCGGTCGACCTTCGTGGCCGGGCGAGGGCGCGGCGCCGGTTCATCGGCTTCGAGACGTTCTTCGACTTCGGCGGAAACCAGACCCAGCACGTCCGGCCGAACAAGCGGATCGACACGATGATCTCGACGCCGCTGTTCAACCTGCCGCTGCAGGCGATCGCGAGCGGCGACCCGCCGACCTCACTGCCGCAGCGCAACCTGCTGCGGCACCTGACGTGGTCGCTGCCGTCCGGGCAGGCGATCGCCGAGGCGATGCGGATTCCGATTCTGACCAGGGAGATCTTCCCCGAGCTGCGGCCACTGGGTAACAACCTCGATGCCAGCACCCCGCTCTGGTACTACATCCTCAAGGAAGGCAAATACCTCGGCGACGGCATCACACTGACCGGCGTCGGCGCCCGGATCTGCGGCGAGGTCTTCTTCGGCCTGCTGCAACTGGACACCACGTCGTACCTGTCAGCGCAGCCGAACTGGACACCGACGCTGCCCCGCCGCAACGCCTCGACCTTCACCATGGTCGACCTGCTCACGTACGCCCGCGTCGACCCCGCCAGCCGTGGACAGTGACCGCTTGAGTTCGAGATGGCGCGCCGGTTGCCGTCAGTTGTCCACTCACTGACGGCACCACCGGATCAGTTGTAAATCGCCGGAAAAATCAGCCGATCGCGCGGAATGTGTGTAGCCAGATGAGATGGACGCATTCCCGCCCGCGGTACACCGGACGATCTTCGTTGCCGACGTCGAAGGGTTCGGAGCGCGGCGCCGGACGAATCCGGTCCAGGTCGCGATCCGCGAAGGGCTTTATCGAGTGCTGCGCGAGGCATTCGACGCCGCCGGGATTCGCTGGGAAGACTGCTATCGGGAAGACCGCGGCGACGGTGTGCTTGTCCTGATCTTTCCGGGCGTACCAAAACACCTTGTGGCGGCACGATTGCCCGACCAGTTGAGCGCCGCGTTGCGGCGGCACAACCGGGGATGTACCGAGGTCGTTCGTATTCGGCTGCGGGTCGCGGTCCATGCGGGCGAGGTGCATCACGACACGCACGGAGTGGTCGGTACGGCGATCAATCTCGCTTTCCGGTTGCTGGACGCCGCCGCGGTGAAGTCGGCCCTTGCGGCCTCGCCAGGCGTTATCGCGTTGATCGCCTCGGAGTGGTTCTTCGAAGAGGTCATCCGGCACGACCCGGCGAGCAATCCAGCCACGTATCAACGGGTCTGGGTTGCCGTAAAGGAAACACACACCACAGCCTGGATCAGGCTGCCTGACCAGCCCAGCCCCGAAAACGAAGTCGTGATGACCGGCGAGAGGCGCAGTCTTCCGGTTGAGCTGACGAGTTTCGTCGGTCGTACGGCGGAGGTCGCCGAGATCAAGCGGTTGTTGTCGGAGTCCCGCCTGGTAACTCTCACCGGTCCCGGCGGCGTGGGAAAGACAAGGATCGCGTTGCGTGTGGCGGCGGAACTGCGCAATTCCTATCCCGATGGTGTCTATCTGGTGGAACTGTCCGGGTTGCGGGACCCGCAGTTGTTGACCTACACGCTGGCGGCCGCCATGGGATTGCCGGGGCAGACGGCTCGTCCGGCGATCGACGTCCTTGCCGATTATCTGAAAACCAAACGAGTTCTGCTCGTCCTGGACACCTGCGAACACATCATCGACCCGTGCGCGACGCTTGTCGATGTTCTGCTGCGGACGACCACCGCTGTGGATGTGCTGATCACCAGTCGCCAGCCGCTTGATTCGACCGGCGAACGCATCCTCTCGATCAGGCCAATGCCGGTCCCCCAGGGTGGTGAGCCCTTTGGCCGCTACGACGCGTTGACATTGTTCGCCGATCGGGCAGCCGTGGTGCTGCCGGAGTTCGCGGTGACCGAAGAGAATTGGGCAGTCGTCGCCGCGGTGTGCCGTCGGCTCGATGGCATTCCGCTCGCTATCGAGCTCGCGGTAGTGCGGCTGCGGGTGTTTTCGCTCGATCAGATGGTGTCACTGCTCGATGACCGGTTCCGGTTGCTCACCAGGAATCGACGTACGGCGCCGCACAGGCAGCAGACGCTGCGTACCGCGATCGATTGGAGCTATGAGCTCTGCACGCCTGAGGAGCAGCTGCTGTGGGCCCGATTGGCGGTGTTCCCAGCCGATTTCGACGTGCCCGCCGCGCGGCAGATCTGCGCGAACGGAAAACTGGCAGCTCGTCAAATTCTCGAACACCTGGCCGACTTGGTGGACAAGTCAGTTGTCGTCCGGGTGGAAACCAGTGTGGGAACGCGATATCGCCTGTTGGACACCATCCGCGAGTACGGCCGCGAACGAATGGCCACACTCGGCGAAGAAGTGGAACTCCGTCGGCAGCATTGCGAGTTCTATTCGGCCATGGCACAACGGTTCGACGCGGAATGGCTTGGCTCGGCACAGGTTGCGTGGACTCAGTTGCTGAATGCCGAACGCCCGAATCTGCGGATGGCCATGGATTTCTGCTTCAGTGAACCAGGTGAGGCGATGGCCGGACTCACTATGGCGACCACATTGTGGGGATATTGGCTGTGCTCCGCACGGCTGTCAGAGGGGCGTTACTGGTTCGATCGAGGACTGGGACTTCTGCCTGAACCAACGCCGATCCGGGCGCGGGCACTGTGGCTGACCGGCTGGTTCGCGATCGCTCAGGGCGAGCACCCGGCAGGCGAACCGTTGTTCGCGGAATCCAGGGCGATCGCGGAACAGATTGGCGACGATTCCGCCGTCGCCTATGCCATCCAATACCTTGGTGGCCTCGCCATGTTTCAAGGTGATTCCGCGCGTAGCCTCGTGCTGTACGAGGACGCACTGACCCGGCTGCGAACCCTTGGCGACCGTCCCGGTCTGGTGATCATCACGTTTCAGCTGGGCTTGTGCCTTGTCCTCAACGGCCATCTCGATCGAGCCCTCGCCGCGTGCGATGAATCCCTCCTGATCAACGGTGACAACGACGAGCGATGGTGCCGAGGCTGGGCCCTGTACATCAAGGGCCTCGCATTCTGGCTGGTCGGCGACTACTCCGACAGCGTCGAGATGATCATGGCCAGCCTGCGGATGAAACACGAACTCGGCGACATCCAAGGCATCGCGCACTGCCTTGACGTGCTCGGCTGGGGCGCCGCACAGCAAGCCCGGCACGAGCGGGCTGCCTGGCTGCTGGGTGCGGCGCAGCCGCTGTGGCAGAAGATCGGGGTGCCACTGTTCGGCGCGGAGCTCCTGCAGAACTACCACCGTGCGGCCGAAAAGCAGGCGCAGGAGGTGCTCGGGCAGGACACGTACGCGGCGATCTTCCACGCTGGCACGAAACTCACGGTGGACCAGTCGGTGAAACTCGCGACCGAGGACGAGTGACAGATCCATGCCCTGTGGCTTCTCTTGTCCTTCTGATCATCCCTGTTCTATGTTGCCTTCGCGCGCATACATCGGATGCGAGCTCCGTTCTGAGAAGGGACGCGATGAAGTCCATGCATCCGTCGTCCGCCCACACCTCCCGCCGAATCCGGGCATTTGCAGCCGTTATCGCAGGTTGCAGTGTTGTGTCACTGCACTTCACACCCTCGGCGGTCGCCACCGAGTCGACGTCAGACATCGGAGCTATGGTCCAGGTCGACAACAGTCGACGGACGGTCGTCGAGGTCACGGATTTCGGCGCGGACCGCACCGGCAGGAAGGACTCGGCGGCTGGGATCGCCGCGGCCGTCGCGCACGCGAAGCGTCTCAACCGGCCGACGACCGTGCACTTCGCCCCTGGCACGTACCAGATCTACCCGGAGCGCGCCCCCAAGCGGGAGCTCTACATCAGCAACACGATCGGCGCCGACCAGGCGTTGAAGACCAAGAGCATCGGCATCCTGGTCGAGGACATGCGTGATGTCGTCGTGGACGGCGGCGGCTCGACCATCATGAATCACGGGTTCCAGACCGTGTTCGCGGCGATTCGCTCGACCGACGTGCGGTTCACCAACTTCAAGCAGGACTGGGTCGCCCCGAAGACGGTCGACATCACGGTGGCCGAAACCGGCGTCCGGGACGGGCGCGCCTACCGCGTCATCTCCGTGCCGCCGACCTATCCGTATGCCATCGAGGGCACCTCAGTGCGCTGGAATGGCGAGCGCAGCCCGGTGACCGGGCAGCCGTACTGGACCGGGACGAACTCGTTCAACTACGCGCAGGTGTACGACCCGGTGTCGAACAAGGCCCGGCGCATCTCGAACCAGGTCTTCAAGAACGTCGCCGAGATCACCGACCTCGGCAACCGCAAGCTGGAGATCGTCTACAGCAACGGTGTCCCGCCGACGGACAACGGCTACGTCTACGTGATGCGGGAAGACACCCGGGACACCGCGGCGGCCCTGTTCTGGGAATCGGCCAGGATTTCCGTCGACCACATGCGGCTCGGCTATCTGCACGGCTTCGGGATGGTCGGCCAGTTCAGCGAGGACATCACGGTCGACTCGGTCGTCTTCAAGACCGACCGGAAGACCGGTCGCATCACCTCCGGCTTCGCCGACCACATCCAGATGTCCGGCGTCAAAGGAACTGTGCGCATCACCAACTGCGTGTTCGACAACCCGCAGGACGACCCGATCAACGTCCACGGCACGTATCTGAAAGTGACGGGCGCGGAGGGCAAACAGTTGCGGCTGGAGTACATGCACAACCAGACCTCGGGATTCCCGCAGTTCTATCCCGGCGACGTGATCGAGCTCGTCAGCAGCCGCACAATGCTTACGTTGCCCGGTGCGACGGCAACCGTCGTGTCGGTGGACGGTCCCACCGGGCGGAGCGTGCCACCGGGCGTCGATCCCGCGACTTATCTACGCACCATGACCGTGGTGGTCGACCGTCCGTTGCCTGATGCGGTCATCGCGGCTCCGGGCGACTTCGCTGCGGAGAACGTCACCTATACGCCGTCGGTCGTGATCAAGAACAACACCTTCACGGCGGTGCCCACCCGCGGAATCCTTGTCACCACACGCAAACCCGTGCTGATCGAGGACAACCACTTCGACGGCATGACCATGGCCAGCATCTACATCTCGTCGGACGCCCGCTCCTGGTACGAGTCCGGCCCGGTCCAGGATGTCGTCATCCGCGGCAACGTCTTCGACCGCCCGGCGAGCCCGGTGATCTTCTTCGACCCAACCAACCAGGAAGTCGTGCCTGGACAACCGGTACACCGGAACGTGCGGATCGAAGACAACGACTTCAACCTCATCTCCGGAACGGTGATCGGAGGCCGCAGCGTCGGCGATCTGACCTTCCGTGACAACCGGATCAACCACTACTCCGGCCTCCACCTGACCGGCCCAGATCGGCCGTTGTACGCCGGAAGCACCGCGAAACTCGCCACAGACGCGCCATCCCCATCCAGCACAGCGCCACTGTTCACATTCGACGGTGGCGACGACATCACCTTCGCCGGAAACCATTACGACAAAGGATTCAACCAACGCGTCAGCACAACCAACATGCCCGCCTCAGAGGTCACGGTCAGCGGCGACGCTCTAACCCTGAACGCGGACAACATCACCAGCACGCCCGTGAGCGTGACCTACACGAGCTCAGCACCTTCCGTCGCCACTGTCGACAGCAACGGTGTGGTGACAGGGCACCGAAAGGGTCGGGCCGTGATCACGGCACAGGCGACGATCGGCGGCAAACGCGTCCGCTCCAACCCGTTGACGGTGTCGGTAGCGTCCATGCCTGAGGTTCCGAAAGGCCAGTCGGCTCACCTGCTCGTGAGTGGTTATCCGTGTTAGAACACGGATAACCACTCACGAGGCTTCCCCCTAAAGCGTGAGTCGTTTTCGCCGATACCTGTCACCGTAGGTAGGGTCGGGTTACGTCAGGACAGACTGCTGATGCGTAGGGGAGAAATTCTTATGCGGCATCGCCGGAAGCCGACCGGACTGCTGATTTCGCTCACCGCCGCCACGGCTCTGACAGCATGCTCGAGTGACACCGACGGGGCGACCAAGTCGCTGGACGCCTTCCTGGCCGCGTGGCGCGGCGGCACGATTCCTGGCAATGAGCAGCAGTATCAGCGGTTGACCGACAGGTTGGGCACTCGTACCCCGGAGTTGACTGCCGACAAGGTCACTGTCGACGGCGACAACGCCTCCGCTCCGGTGAATGTCACTTGGTCTCTGGGTGGTGGGGTTCGCTGGCAGTACCCGACGACCGTTCGATTGACCCAGCGCGACGGTAATTGGCAGGTGGATTGGACTCCTGCCACCGTGCACCCTGATCTCGCTCCGGGGAGCCAGCTTGTGCGCAGGCAGGGCGAGCAGGAGCGCGGGTCGATCATGAATGCCGCTGGCGAAGCGATTACGAAGCCACAGCCTGTGGTGGTGGTCGGGGTCAAACGCAGTGCTGTCACCGATCCTGACAAGCTTGCCAAGGATCTTGGGGCCGCCCTCGCTGCCGACGGCGTTGACACGAGCGGGCTGCCCAAGCGGATCAACGAGGCCAAGCCGGATGCCTTCGTTTCGGTCATCACCTTGCGCAAGGAGCGGTATTCCCAGATACGAGCGCAGATCCGCGACCTTCCTGGCACGGTGTTCCGGGAAGAAACCCGGGTTCTGGCGCCCACAAGGGAGTACGCCCGCGCGTTGCTTGGTTCGGTTGGCCCGGTTACCAAAGACCAATTGGACCGCAATCCTGGCAAGTATGTGACAGGTGATGAGGTCGGGCAGGGTGGTCTGCAGCAGCGGTACGACGACCTCTTGCGGGGCGCCCCTGCGGTGACTGTCTCAGCAGTCGCCGACAAGCCCGGTGACACGGGCAAAGAGTTGTTCCGCAACGAAGCCAAGCCTGGCTCGCCGCTGCGAACCACGATCGACAACAAGGTGCAGACGGCCGCGGACGCTGCTGTGGCACCGGAAGCCAAGAAGGCTGCCCTCGTCGCGGTTCGTATCTCCGACGGCGCTGTGCTCGGTGTGGCCAACTCCCCCAGCGCTGGCGCGCAGAACCTGGCCATGGAAGCCAAGGTTCCGCCGGGGTCAACGTTCAAAATGATCAGCGCGCTCACTCTGCTTGATTCCGGTGCGGTGGATCTGGATCAGCAGGTGCCGTGCCCAGCCACCACGACCGTGGAAGGGCGCAGCTTCAAGAACGCGTGGAACGGCGGCCTCGACAACGCCACCTTCCGCAGTGCCTTCGCGAACTCGTGCAATACCGCTTTCGTCGCACTGGCGCCAAAGCTCGGCTCGGATGGTCTGGCCAAGACCGCGAAACCGCTCGGCATAGGCGAACCGTGGGACCTTGGCGCGGATATGTACGCGGGCTCCGTGCCCGCTGGCGGCAGTGCCGTCGACCAAGCCGCCGCTTCCTTCGGGCAGGGCAAGACTGTGGTGAGCCCGATCGTGATCGCGGGTGCCACTGCTGGTGTGGCCGCGGGTCAGTGGCGTCAGCCCAAATTGGTGCTCGAACCCGCGCCAGCCAAGCCTGCCGCCGATGGTCCACAGCTCAACGCGGGGTCGCTGGAGAAGTTGCGCACCATGATGCGTGAAGTGATCACCGCGGGATCTGCCAAGGCGCTCAACGGTGTCAAGGGCGGCCCGGTGTCCGGCAAGACCGGCACAGCGGAGTACGGCACCGAGAACCCGCCGCGCAGCCACAGCTGGTTCACCGGCTGGCAGGGCGATATCGCGTTCGCGGTCTTCGTCGAAGACGGCGGCAACGAGGCCAGCTTGGCCGTCTCCGCGGCCAAGCGTTTCCTCACCGCCGTCAACTCCTAAGTGGATTAGTCGTTCGCGCCCATGCCGACGTAGTCGTACATGCCGAACGACCCCGTCACGTAGACGTTGGTGGCGTGCGGGTCCCGGTACAGCAGAGACCGCGGGTACAGATAGGGCACGATCACCGCGTGCTCCATGGTCAGCCGGTCGATCTTGTGCCAGATCGCCGCCCGCTCAGCCTGATCCGTGCAGTTCGCACCGCGATCGAGCAGATCGTTGATCTCCGGGTCGTCCAGCTCGCCCATGTTCTGGTTGCCGCGCTCCTTGATCGCCCTTCCGTCGACGATCTGCTGCAGGAACCCATATCCGTCAGGGAAATCGGCACCCCAGCCGAACATGATGATCCCGATCCCGTTCTCGGCGAGGTATGCCGGGCAGCCGCCGTACCGGTCGAAGTAGTCACCGGACGGGTGACCGACCACTTCGGCCTCGATCCCGACCTTGGCAAGCCCGGCGGCGAGCGCCTCGGCGGCACGGTATTCCTTGAGACGGTCGGTACGTGCGGCGATCTTTGTCCGGAAGCCTTGCGGCATACCGGCTTTGGCGAGTTCGGCGCGAGCCGCGTCGAGGTCGCCAGTGCCGTCCTCGCCGACCGGATAGCGGTCGAACGGCTGGTATCCGTCGATCGTCGGCGGCAGGATGGTCGTAGCGAGGTCGCCGCCGACCGATCCGCCATACGCGAGCTGCATCGCCACCTTGTCCGTGGCGTACTGCACGGCACGGCGGCAGTGCACGTTGTCGAATGGCGCGATCTTGCTGGAAATACAGTAGATCCAGGTAAACCCGGTCAACGGGTTGTCCGCATTGGACTTCATGGCCGGGTCGGACAGTATGCGTTCCTGTGTGGAGGGTTGCACGCCGAAGCCGGCGAGGTCGATGTGCGCCTCGCCGTCAAGCAGCATGCGATCCACCTCGTGCGGCTCCGCGCCAAGCACGACCTCGACGCGCTCGGCGCGCTGCTTGCGCACCGGATCCGTCGCCGGATCCCAGTGCGGGTTGCGCTCAAGCACGACCAGCTTTCCCTGGTCATAGCTCGAAACCCGATAGGGCCCACTGGATACCGGACGGAGGCGGTAGTCCGCGCCGGTGTCAGCCGAGCGTGGCACCGGTGTGGTGCTTGGCATCGTGGCAAGCAGGTCGAGACCGGCGAACGGCTGCTGGAGACGGAAGACCAGGGTGCGCTCGTCGGGCACCTCCAGCGTCGTCGGACCGTCCACAGTGGGCTCACGCCACGGGCCGCCGTAGTCGGTGCCGAGCAGTTGGCGGAAGTAGGTCGGGCCCGCGCCGAGAACGTCGGTGCCGTAGTTGCTTCTGGCGATCGCGTACTTGATGTCGGCCGCGGTGATCGGGCTGCCGTCCTCGAAGGTGAGCCCGGGCCGTAGCCGGTATGTCCACGTCCGTCCGCCGTCGGACACCTCGCCCAACGACTCGGCCAGGTCTGGCACGAGCCGTTGCCCTGCTTTGCCTGGCACGGTGTCGAAAGTGACCAGTGTCCGGCCGATGAAACGGAGGAAGTTCCAGGTGTACGCGTAGTAGGTGTTGCCGGGATCCAACGAGTCGAAGTCGTCGGTACGGACCAGCCGCAGTGTGCCGCCCATCCGGTCGGTTGGGTTGACAACACCGCGCACAGCCGCGTTGAAGCCGTCGGTCATCTCAGTTCTTCCTCACTATCGCAGACGTCAGTCCGAGACACGACATTCCGGCACCCTCGGGCCCCGTTTGATGTCATCGAGCAGTTCGTCGAACTCGACTTGAGCCGCGTTGACCTCGGCGAGAAGCCGCCTTGCCAACGGCGTGAGCGCGGTCCCCTGGTGGCCACGGCGCAGCAGCCGCGCTCCCAGCTGACGCTCAAGCCGGCCAACCTTGCGGGTCAGCGCGGGCTGCGTGATCAGCAGCTGCGGCGCCGCGCGGTTCAGGCTGCCACTGTTGTTGATCACTCGGAGCAGGTGCAGATCCTCCGGCCACAGGCGCAGGTTCGACTGGTTGTCGCTGCTGGTCAAGCCGGGCAGCGCGCCGGAAACGTCAGTGCCGATCTCCTCGGCCTGCGGCATCGACCCGGCCGCATGGAAGTCCACATTGGACAGGCAGCGCGGGTTGCGCTTCATCGCCTTCCACTGGTAGCTGGTGCACAGCGCGCTGCACAGCACCTTCGCCAGGCCGTCGTTGATCACCAAGGGATCGACCACGAGCTGGTGCAAGCGCTTGGGCGCGTGGCGAAGCGGCCGGGTGACGAAGCCAGATCCGGCCACCGGCAACAAAGTCAGCGGCGAGACGAGCGCGACCCCTTCGCCGCGCCATAACAGGCCACGAGTCGCGGACAGCGACGGAACCACGTGCGAGATTTCCGGGCTGTATCCGTAGGGCGCGCATATTTCGGCAAGCCCTCGCTTCGCCCGCTCGTCGCCGACGACGATCCACCGGTCGTCTCGCAGGTCCTCCAGTGACACCTCAGCGTCGTTGGCGCAGCGGTGACCGGCGGGCAACGACACCCACATCGTGTCGCTGAGCACGTCGTGCGCCACGCTTCTGCGGCTGAAACGCCTGCGCTGCTGCGGATAGGTCCACCCGTACACCGCGTCCACCGCGTGCTGTTCGAACATGTCGATGCCTTGGGCCCGAGGGGCGGTCGTGACATCGACGACGAAACCCTCAAGGCGTCGTGCCGTGTCGTCGACGAAGTCCTCCCAGTTGCGGCCGAAGAAAGCCATCCGCAACACCGGTCGCGGCAACTGCGGCGATCCCGACGGCATGTCGACCAGACGGTGCACGACATCAGCGAGCGTGGCCTGAAACCGCCTCGCCGCGGCGAGCACCGCCAAGCCCGCTCTGGTCAGCCGGAGGTGTTCGTCGGCCCTGATCGCCAGTTCGGCACCGATGCGGTGTTCCAGCCTGGCCAGCTGACGCCGGACGGTCGGCTGGCTGATCCGCAGGCGTTTGCCTGCTGCCGCAACGGAGTTCGTCTCGGCGACGGCCTTGAGCAGGTCCATGTCGTCCTGGCTCAGCCGGATTTGGAGAATGTCCTTGTCGGCCTCGCCGTTGTTGAGCAATCTGGCACCGCCGCCGGCTACCACGTCGTGACCCCCCAGTTGATCCAACCTGTCTCCGGTAAAGAATTTACGAGACGTTCCGCCGTGCCGATTAGGGCCGTTCGGGCTAATTGCTTACTGACGTCGCACGACCGGGTGATCAGTCGCGGTCATCGGCGAGTCCGGTTACGTCGTTTCGGATTTACCACGAGGATCGACGCGCATTGATCACCCACAAACCGCCGAAATGTTGGTGGAGGCCGGATGTTCGCCGAATTTGATGTTGTGAGTCGACGTGGCCTGTTCCGCGGCTCGTTACTCGCGGCTGCCTTGAGCGCCCCAGTTCTCCCCTCGGTCGCGAGCAGTGAGGCACAGGCCAGTCCAATTGGCATGACACTGCGCTGGTTCGGCACATCTAGCTGGGAGTTCGCGTTCGGAACGCATCGCGTACTCGTCGATCCGTGGCTGACCCGGTTTCCGTCAACCCTCCCCAACGGCGCCTTCGACGAGTCCTTGCCTTTGTCGATCAACGAACCCCTGATTGACCAACATCTTCCTGGAGCTGATCTCATTCTGGTGACGCACGGCCATTTCGACCATATCGGCGACGTGCCCTATTTGTCACGCAGGAACCCCGGCACCAAGATCGTCGGCACGGAGAGTCACGGTCACCTGCTCGGCGCGATGGGCGTGCCGGACCGGTCAATGATCACGGTGAGTGGCAGCGAGTACCTGGATTTCGGCGCATATCAAGTACGCGTGTTGCGCAGCCTGCACAGTCGCAACCGTGAACACAGTTATCTCGCACCAGGTGTGCTCACTGCGCGTCCACAACCGCCTCGGACGATTGGAGATCTCGTCGAGGGCGGCACACTCGCGTATCTACTGTCCGTGAACGGAACGGACATCCTCATACTCGGGACGGGCAACTGCATCGACCGTGAACTCGCCGGACTACGGCCCGATGTGGCGATTATCGCCGTGCCGCCATGCGGCGCTACTTTCCGCTACCTGGAACGCACCCTTGAGGCGTTGGATGGCCCGAGCTACGTCCTGCCCAACCATCACGACGATATGAACCGGCCACTGGGCGAGACCGTGATCGACCCAGAAGTCATGGCTTCGTTCCGCAGGACGGTCGCCGACGTCAGCCCGGCCTCGAAGATCATCGAGCCCGCCCATCTCGTGCCCATCACCTTGTAGTTTCTTCGGCACCATGGCACTGAGCTGGGGTTATACCGATTGCGGCGCGGTCATGCCGAACCGCGAGACCCCCTACTCCCCAAGGGAGTTCCGGCCGAAGATCTAGTTCGTCGCTGAGGTCAGCACGTCCATCCGCGCGAGTCCGGGTGTCGGAAGGTAGCGAATGCGAGGTCGCTACCACTGGAGTGGCCGACGTCCTGACACACGCGGGTCGTCAGCACGGCCGTGACTCTGTGTTGCCCTCATCGGCGGTTCCGGCTGCGCGAGTGCTGGCGGTATTTATACCCACTGTCGTTACGCGAATAGAAAGTGTTATCGGGAAACAAGGGGCTTTCGTCGGTATTCAGCCAGGGCTGAACACCGACGAAAGATGGGGCCGCGACGACCCGATCTCGGTAAGATCACGACTGAGGATCTTTCACTACTCCTCGCGTGCACACGGGACAACCGCGGTAGGCCATTGCCGCCACGGATGAGCGGTGCCGGTAATCCAGCACACCGTTTCGCGGTCGATGTCCAACTGAACATTCCGGAATGACGGCTCTGGGTGGAAAGACAGCCGTGCTCATTCCGGCTGTTCAGCCACGCGAATCGGCGGACGACATCGCGGTCCCGCCGTGTTCACCGCGTCTTTCGGACGAATTAACAAGGGAAGGAACAACGTGCGACCAGTAGTTAGCACGCTCGCCGCACTGGCGTTGACCGCAGTTATACCCACAACGGCATCCGCGGAAGTAGAAGCAGCGGCGACGAGCAACGTCGCGACGGCGATCAACGACAGCGGAGTCGTCGTCGGGCGCAAGGGGTCGACCGGAGTGCGCTGGGCGGCCAACGGCACGGTCACCAGGCTCGGCACGCTTCCGGGCTCCGATATCACCCAGCCCGCCGCGATCAACAGCAGTGGCGTGACCGTGGGCTGGCACAACCCCAACGGAGTAGGCCGGGCCGCGAATTGGGACGCCGCGGGCAAGATCACTCTGCTGCCTGTCCCCGCGGGCATGCACAGCGACGCGTTCGACATCAACACCGCGGGTGTGATCATCGGCAGTCTTTCCCCTGCCGGAGGGCCGGTGCGGTGGGAAACCACTGGTGCCATCACCACGTTGGCCAGTCTGCCCGGCTACGGCGTGGCAAAGGCGGAGGCGCTGAACGATTCCGGCATAGCCGTCGGCAGAGCCACACGTCCCGGTCCTGAACCCGAGAGCACGGAAGACCAAGCAGTGCGGTGGGACAGCAGCGGTGCCGTGACCGCACTGCCTCCACTGGTCGCCGGTAAGCAAAGCGCGGCCTACGACATCAACAGCAACGGCGTCATCGTCGGTGCGGCGCAGGACGCCACGGGTGTGTTCCGACCCGTGCAGTGGGACAGCGCTGGCAACATCACCAAGCTGGCCGACCGGCTCACCGCGGTGGAGAGTGTTATCGCGATCAACAACAACGGCGAAATCATCGGCTTCACGTCGGGGCCAGGACGCACTGACCCGGCGCGGTGGGACAGCAGCGGCACCCTCACCAGGCTCAAGCAGCTTTCCAGCGACGCTTGGACGATCCCATCGGACTTGAACAACAACGGTGTCGCAGTCGGGATGGACCAGAGCGACAGTGGGGCGATCAACGCCGTGCGGTGGGACCGTGCGGGCAACGTCACCAAGCTTCCGTAACCACAAGGAAATAGTGACCAGCGCCGCAGCAAGCATGACGCCACGGCGCTGGTCGGCATGTGGCCAACGCACCATTGTGGACAGTGCGCCTCCTATGCACCTCCGCGACGACCTATGCACACGTTCACCGCACGGTGGCTTCATGACGGGCAAACGACTGGACTGGCATCGACCGCCGTAGAGCGTCGCGAGAGCTGTCCCGCGGCGTACCCACCGCGCTGAGGAGCCTTTACATGTCGTCCACCGCAGCCAAACTGATGCTGTCGCGCTTACGTGACCACGGCGTCGAGCACGTCTTCGGAATCGTTGGCCGTGAGGCAGCGGCGATTCTGTTCGACGAGGTCGACGGCATTGACTTCGTGCTGACCCGGCACGAGTTCACCGCGGGCGTGATGGCCGACGTGATGGCCCGCCTGACCAACCGGCCACAGGCCTGCTTCGCCACCCTTGGCCCCGGCGCGACGAACCTCTCCACCGGTGTGGCCACCTCTGCCCTTGACCGCAGCGCGGTCATCGCACTGGCAGCACAGTCTGAATCACACGACTACTTCCCCAACGACACCCACCAGTGCGTCGACACCGTCGGTGTGATGAAGCCGCTGACGAAGTACGCCGCCCAGCTTGAGCGTCCCGGCGACATCGTTGACCTCGTTGACTCCGCGGTACAGGCGGCGACGGTCGAGCCGCTCGGCCCGAGTTTCCTCAGCCTGCCGGTGGACCTGCTCGGCGCGAAGGTGGAGAACCCGATTGCGTCCCAGGCGCCGTCATCGGCCGTGCGCGGAGTCGTTGACCCGAACTGGCAAGCCGAGTTGGCGCGCGTCGTTCCGTTGCTGGAGAACGCCAAGCACCCGGTGCTGGTCGTCGGCAGTGCGACGATTCGGGCCGGTGGGGTCGCGGCGCTGCGCAAGTTCGTCGAGCGCTTGAACATCCCGGTGATCACGACTTACACCGCCAAGGGCGTCCTGCCGTCGGATCACCCGCTGAACTACGGCGCGATCAGCGGTTACATGGACGGCATTCTCGACTTCCCCGCGCTTGACACGCTCTTCGGACCGGCCGACCTGTTGATCACCCTTGGCTACGACTACGCCGAGGACCTGCGGCCGGGCATGTGGGTCAAGGGCGACCCCAAGACGGTCGTACGCGTCTCGCCGACCCCGAATCCAATCCCCCGGGTGTTCCGGCCGGATGTCGACGTCGTTGTCGACCCGGTCAGCTTCCTTGCCGGCCTTGAGCAAGCGACCGCGAGCCTGCCCGCAAAGACGCCGCACGACATCGCGCCGCTGCGGGCAAGGATCGCGGAGTTCCTGTCCGACCCGAAGGAGTACCCGGACGGCATGCGGGTGCACCAGGTCATCGACACGATGAACTCGGCACTGCGCGGCGGCACGTTCGTCAGCGATATCGGCTACTTCCGGCACTATGGCGTGCTGTTCGCCAAGGCCGACCAGCCGTACGGCTTCCTCACCTCCGCTGGCTGCTCCAGTTTCGGGTACGGCCTGCCCGCGGCGATGGCCGCGCAGATGGCCCGCCCGACCGAGCCGGTGTTCCTGATCGCCGGTGACGGCGGGTTCCACTCCAACAGCGCTGACCTGGAAACCGCCGCACGGCTGAACCTGCCGATCGTGATGGTTGTGGTGAACAACAGCCGCAACGGCCTGATCGAGCTGTACCAGAACCTCGGCCACGGTCGCTCGCACAACCCGGCGGTCGGTTTCGCCGACGTCGACTTCGTGCAGCTGGCGCAGGCCAACGGTGTCGAGGCGGTGCGTGCCGAGGACCGCACCAGCTTGGCTTCGGCTCTGCACAAGGGTCTTGAGCTGCGTCGGCCGTTCCTCATCGAGGTGCCGATCGCCTACGAGTTCTCCTCCGGCGGGTTCGACGCGCTGGACGTCTAAAAAGGACAGCCGTCGGCACGGCACGAGGAAGGAACGAATCGACATGGGAGGACCCCCGATCACCGGGTTCTCGATCCGCATCACCACCGGTGAACCGCAGGCGGGTGACGCGCCAACGCTGACGGCCACCGGCCAGGCCGTGGCGATCAACGTGCCGGCGGGTGGCCTGCACTGGAGCGGATGGGCGCTGACCGCCTCAGCGCCCATCCCCAGCGCCGACGGGGTGACCGTGGTGCTGGCGGGCGAGCTGTATCACCGGGACGCCCTGCGCGTGGCCATCGGACCGTCAGCCGACGGCGTCAACGACGACGCCGAACTGCTGCTGGCCTGCTGGCTGCGCTACGGGGCGCCCGGCCTCCGCCTGCTCGACGGTCGGTTCGCCGCCGTCGTCACCGAAGGCGACACCGTCGTCGCGGCCACGGACCACGCCGGGACCGTGCCGTTGTACGTGCGGCACGGCCAGGACGGGCTCGCGATCGCCACTGAGGCCAAGGCACTCAGGCACGGCGGACCATCAGAACCTTTGCCGGGCACCGAATCGGTGCCCGGCAACACCGGCGTGCGTCGAGTGCGCGCCGGTACTGCCGTGGCTGTGGTGCCCAGTTCCGGCAAAGCGTCGGCGATACGCACGTGGCTCCCGCCGGAACACCGCATAGTGCTGCCCGAGGAAGAGGCAGTACGCCGCGTCTACACGGTCCTCGACGAAGCGGTCCGCTCAAGGCTCGACGGTGGACCGGTGACTGTGGTGCTCTCCGGTGGGATCGACTCAAGCTCAGTCGCGGCGCTGACCCGCCAGAGCGGTGTCGAGACGATCTCGCTTGGCACCGACGCGGGTGACGAGTTCGAAGCCGCCCGCACAGTGGCCGACCACATCGGCACCCGGCACTCGGAATTCCGGGTCGGCAGCGAGGATCTCGTGCGTCAGCTGCCGTGGGCCGTCGCGGCCGCGGAGATCATCGACGCGGACGTGCTGGAGTACCTGCTGCCGCTGGTGGTGATGTACCGGCTGCTGCCCGGCGCCGGGCGGCGGATCCTCACCGGCTACGGCGCCGACATCCCGCTCGGCGGAATGCATCGCGCCACCCGGCGGCTGGACTCGCTCGACACCGTGATCTCCGACGACATGAACACCTTCGACGGGCTCAACGAGATGTCCCCGGTGTTGGGATGCCTTGCCGGGCACTGGACAACCCACCCGTACTGGGACCGCTCGGTGCTTGACGTGTTGACCGCGTTGGAACCTGGCCTCAAACGCAGGCACGGCCGGGACAAGTGGGTGTTGCGGGAAGCGATGCGCGACCTGTTGCCCGAGGCCACCGTGAGCAGGCCGAAGCTGGGTATCCACGAAGGTTCCGGCACGACAAGTGTCTGGACCTCGATGTTGCTCGACGCCGGTGTCGCGGCGGCCGACGTGCCGAGGGCGAAGCGCGCGATGGCGATCGCCATTCACGACCGTGTGGTCGGCCAAGCCGAACCGCCAGCCGACGTGTCCTTCGATGACGTGCTGCGCGACGTGATCGCCAGCCCGAGTTTGGCGGTGGTGAAATGACCGCACCCCTCGCGGACTATCCACAGTTCGCTGGAAAGCGGCTGGCGATCGTCGAGCACATGCTCAACCACCCGTTCTACCTCGGCTTGCGGCAAGCCCAGGAGCGCGGGCTGGAAGTGTGGCTGCTGACCGGTGACCGCTCGTGGTACACCCACGGCCACGACTGGGACGCGCACCCGTTGGCCTGTGTGGACAAGGTTTTCGACGTCGACACCAACGACCCGGAGGCAGTGCTCGCGGTCGTCACGGACGAGAACGGAAAGTCCCTTGTGGACGGACTGACCTCGTTCTCCGACTACCACACCGTGCTCGCGGCGCAGGTCGCACGCAGGCTCGGCCTGCCAGGCCCGAACCCCGAGGCGATCGAGACGGCGAACGTCAAGGACCGGCTGCGGGTGGCACTCGGCGACAAACCGTTCAACATCCCGCATTTCCTGGTGCAGAGCCGTGACCAGCTGGACGAGGCGGCCGAGCTGCTCGGCTTCCCGATGATCGCCAAACCGCCTGCCGAGGCGATCAGCTACGGTGTCGTCCGGGTGGACGACATGGCGCAGCTTGTCAAGGCGTGGGAGGAACTGTCGGCCGTACGCCACAGCCTGCGGGGGCAGCCGCGCTCCGGCGATGTGTTGCTGGAGCAGTACGTCGAGGGTGTCGAAGTCAGCGTCGAGACGATGACCGTAGACGGGCACACCCACGTATTCGGTGTAACATCAAAGGATCTCTTCGGCGATCCCGCGTACATCGAGTGCGGGCACACGTTCCCGGTCCCGTTGTCCGACGAGTCGCGCGCCGAGCTCTACCACGCGGTGCGCCGCACGTTGGAGCTGATCGGCTACGACCGCGGGCCATGCCACACCGAAGCCCGCGACACCAAGGACGGCTGGCGCATCATCGAGGCGAACCCGCGCACGCCGTCGAGCTGCATGACGATGCTTGTCACGGACGTGACCGGACGCAGCCCGATCCTTGACGCGTGGGTCCTCGCACTCGGCGGGACACCGCAGATCGAACCCGTCACGCATTCCGGCGGCGCCGCAGTACGAATGATCTACCCGACCCGGCGGGGCGTGCTCAAGCGCGTCGACGGCATCGAATCCGCGCAGGCAGTGCCCGGCGTCGAGGTGCTGCTGCACGTCGAGCCAGGAGACAAGTTGCTGCAACGGATGGACAACTCCTCCTGCGTCGGATTCACGTACTGCAAGGGACCGGACCGGCTGACCGCACAGAAGGCCGCGGACGAAGCCGCCGCCTGCCTTGACTTCGTGGTCGAGGAGGACGAGCTGTGACCGAGTCCAGCGAACCGAAACGGATCAAGACCACCAGCTCACCGCGCTACGCCCAAGTGGCGACGTTCATGCGGCTGCCGCTGGTGCCGGACCCGACCGGGCGCGACGTGGTCGTGATCGGCGCGCCATACGACGGCGGCGCAAGCTATCGGCCGGGTGCGCGGCTGGCGCCGCGGGCCATCCGGCACGAGTCGTGCCTGATCCACGGAACCGGCATTGATCGCGGCCCGAACATCTTCGACGTGATCGACGTCGTCGACGCGGGCGACATCGACCTGAGCCCGTTCTCGATGGAACTCGCGATCGACACCGCGACCGAGGCGCTGACCGATCTGTTGCGTCGCAACAACGCGTTCCTCATGTTCGGCGGTGACCATTCGTTGTCACTGCCGGGTATGCGCGCGGCGTACGACAAGCACGGCCCACTCGCTGTGCTGCATCTCGACGCGCACAGTGACACGTTCCCTCCGGTGTACGGCGGGCTGCATCACCACGGCACACCGTTCCGTTGGGGCCTTGAGGAAGGCCTGATCGACGCGCACAGCATGATCCAGATCGGCATCCGTGGACACAACCCGAGCCCGGACTCGCTGGACTTCCCACGCGGGCGTGGCGTCACCGTCGTGACCGCGCAGGAGTGCACGGGCATCGAGGCCACCAAGCAAAACGCGCAGCGAATCCGCGAAGTGGTCGGCGATCGGCCGTTGTACGTGTCGATCGACATCGACGTAGCCGATCCCGCGTTCGCGCCCGGCACCGGAACCCCGGCACCTGGCGGCCTCAGCTCGCGGGAAGTGCTTGCGCTGCTTGACGCCATCGGCGATCTCAACCCGGTCGGCTTCGACGTTGTCGAGGTCTCGCCGCCGTGGGATCCGTCGGGCATCACCGCGTTGCTCGCCGCCGAGATCGGCGCTGAGCTGCTCTACCAGTACTCCCGCGCGCACCGACGTGGTCCCGCCGAGCGCGCGGCTCTCGCAACAGCCAATGGGGCCATCGATCCCCGCTGAGCGGAAAGGAAAGCCATGACTACCACCTTTGACTCACCGGTGATCGACTTCACCGACCACCACGCCCTGCTCAATGAACTGCGGGCGACGCTTCCCGACGTGCCGCGCGCCGACCTGCCCGCGTTCTTCGCGGCTGCGGCTGAAGCGGCCAAGCGGCTGCCCGCCGAGATCGTCGAGCACCTGAAGTCGTTCCGGGACAACGGAAACGAGGACGGCTATCTGCTGCTGCGCGGATTACCGGTTGAGCAGAACCTGCAGGCGACGCCGACCACCACACCGGCGCCGGACGACCGACCGCTGATCGCCGCCGAGGCGTGGCTCGCACTGGTTGGCCGCGTGCTCGGTCTGCCGACGGGATACAAGGAGCTGCGCGTCGGGACCGTTTACCACGACGTATACCCGTCGCCGGGCGCGCACTACCTGTCCTCGGAGACTTCCGAGACGCTGCTGGAGTTCCACACCGAGATGGCCTACCACCAGCACCAGCCGCAGTACGTGATGCTGGCGTGCTCGCGGGCCGACCACGAGCGCAAGGCCGCGACCCTGGTCGCGTCGGTGCGTAAGGCCCTGCCGTTGGTGGACGCCGAGTCCCGTGCCCAACTGCTCGCCGAGCCGATGCCGTGCTTCCTTGACGTGGCCTTCCGTGGCGATGACCCGGAGCAGAAGCGTGGCCCGGCCGCTCGGGTGAAGGTGTTCGTCGGTGACGCCGATGACCCGTTGCTCGGCTACGACCGTGAGCTGCTCGCGCCTGACACCCCGCAGGCCACGGAAGCGCTCGCGGTGCTGTCCAAGGCTTTGGACGAGGTGACCGTGCCGGTCAAGCTCACCCCCGGCGACCTGGTGATCATCGACAACTACCGGACCACGCACGCGCGTACCCCGTTCACGCCGCGCTGGGACGGCGAGGACCGGTGGTTGCACCGCATGTACATCCGGGTTCCCGAGCGGATGCAAGGCACCGGCGAGCCTGGCGACGTAGTCACGTTCATCCCGCGCTAGTGACCGGCACGACGCTGGCCGTGGCCACGGCCGCCGAACTGCCGGCCGCGGGCTGGCAGGACCTGCTTGGTGTGGAGGACTTCTTCCAGACCCCGCGTTGGCTGGCCGTGCAGGAACGCAATGGTGGTACCACGCTTGACTTCCTGATCCGGCGGCAGGCAGGTGTTCCTGTCGCCGGACTGGTGGCCGCGTGGGCGACTGACAAGGTGCCGTGGCTGCTGGCCCGGCCGGACGCCTTGCTCAAACACTCCGTCGCGGCAGGCAAGGAAGGCGCCGAGCGTTGCCTTGCCGAAGTAGCCAGGAACGACCCGGACTCGTTGCTGCCCGCGTTGGTCTGCGGCGGCAGGCACCTCGGTCGTACCCGGACGCTGACCGCGCCCGGCGCGGACCCCAGTGATGTCGATGCGTTGGTGGAGCACGCCGAGCAAATCGCGCTGGAGCGTGGGGCCGCCTCGGTGTGCTTTCCGCACGTTGACGCCCGCGACACGGATCTCATTGAGCTGCTGGACAAGCGTGGCTACAGCTGGCATTCCAGCGAGCACTACTCCTGGCTGCCGGTGCCGTCAGGCGGGTTCGACGAGTTCCTCGCAGGCATGACCCAGCACCGGCGCAGGCGGGTTCGCTTGGAACGACGGGCGATCGCCGAGGCCGGAGTCGAAGTGCATGTGGAGCCGCTGACCAAAGCGCTGGCACCGCGGCTCGGTGAGCTTGACGCCAATCTGCTTGCCAAATATGGAAACCCTGGCAGCCCGGAGTACTCGGCCGGGTTGCTTTCCTGGATTTCCGAGGTGATGGGATCCGACGCGTTGGTCTCACTGGCCACAAAGGACAGTGAGATCATCGGTTTTGGGTTGGTGCTGCGTTCATCCGCGCGTGGCGAAGAGCAGTGGTTCGGTCATCGAGCCGGGTTCGACTACGCCGCACAGGGCAAACTGCAGCTCTACTACGAGGTTCTGTACTACCGCGTGCTCGAGGCGGCGGCGCAGGCCGGTGCGACCGTGCTGCACGCCGGGATCGGCAGCACCGACGCCAAGCTGGCCCGCGGCTGCCTGGCCAGTGAGCAGCGTTCGTATCTGCTTCGACTGAAGGAGTTCCGAGAGTGAGCGCGGGAATCGAACTGCAGACCGGCGCGGGCTGGGACGCCGCAGTCGGTTCCATGGTGAACCCGTCGGACCGGCGCGGCGGCACGCTGCGGCTGGTGTCGTCGGCCGACGTCGACTCGCTGGATCCGGCCCGCACGTACTACGTGTGGGTATGGCTGTTGCAGCGGATGCTGAACCGGACGCTGATGGCCTACCCGACCGACGCCGCTTTGACCGGGCTGACGCCGGTTCCTGATCTCGCGGAGGCACCGGGGGAAGTCAGCGACGACGGCCGTACGTGGACCTACCGGCTGCGGCCGGGCGTGCGCTACGACGACGGCACCGAGGTCACGTCCTTCGACATTCGCTATGCCGTGCAACGGGTATTCGCCCAGGACGTGTTGCCGGGCGGGCCGACGTACCTGATCTCGCTGCTGGACGATCCGGACCGGCCGTATCCCGGGCCGTACCGCGATCCGGACGGGTTGGCTGCCGTACGCACCCCGGATGCGCGGACGATCGTGTTCCATCTGCGTAGCCCGTTCGCGGATTTCGACCACCTGATGGCGCAGCCCTGCGTGTCGCCTGTCCCCCGGTCGGCGGACACTGGCGCGCGCTACGGCGAGGACCCGAGGTGTAGCGGTCCATATCGGATCGCCGCGTACCGCCCGGGTGAGTTGTTACGCCTCGACCGCAACCCCCATTGGGATCCAGCAACGGATCCGGTCCGGCCCGCGTTGCCTGACCAGGTAGAGCTGACCATCGGGATGACGGTCGACGAGCTCGACGACCGGCTGATCGCGGGCGAGTTCGACATCAACCTCGAAGGCCGCGGCATCCAGCACGCCGCGCAACGGCGGATCATGGCCGACGAGGTCCTGCAGTCCAATTCGGACAATCCGAAGACCGGGTTTCTGCAGTTCATCTCGGTGAACAAGCAGATCCCGCCGTTCGACAACGTGCATGTGCGCCGGGCGGTGCAGTACGCGGCGGACAAGATCCTGTTGCAGGAAGCCAGAGGCGGGCCAGTCACCGGCGGCGAGATCGCGACGGCGTTGTTCCCGCCCCGACTGCCCGCATACCAAGGGCTTGACCGTTATCCCACCGGCCAGGACCTGCGCGGTGATCTCGACGCGGCACGTGCCGAGCTCGCTGCCGCCGGCCTGCCGGACGGGTTCAACGCGGTGATCGGCACCCAGCGTGGCAAGTTCCGGCTCGTCGCCGACGCGCTTGCCGAATCGGTTGCCAGGGTCGGCATCCGGCTTTCCGTCGTGGAACTGGACGTGGCCAGCTACTTCAGCCTCGGCGTTGGCAAGCCCGCCACGATCAGGGAGCATTCGCTCGGCCTCGTGGTGACCGACTGGGGCGCGGATTTCCCCACCGAGTACGGGTTTCTCGCGCCTTTGGTGGACGGCCGCCAGATCAAGGAAGCGGGCGGGAACTGGAACCTCGCCGAACTCGACGAACCCGCGGTCAACGACCTGATCGACCGGACGCTGATCACCGCGGATCCGGAGCGGCGGGCGCGGCTCTGGCAGGAGGTGGAGCGGGAGGTGATGGACCACGCGGTGATCCTTCCCTTGGTGCACGACAAAACCCTGCACTACCGCAACCCCTGGGTCACTAATGTGTACGTGCATCCCGCCTTCGGACTCTACGACGTGCAGGCCATGGGCCTGATGGAGGAACGATGACGACAGCAGACACCCTGCGGTTCAGTCCACTGGTCGCCGATGACGACGAGACGGTGACCGAGTGGCTCGCGCTCCTTGCCGAGTCCGCGGAGCCGTCGCTGTCGCTGGAGTCACCGCCGCCATGCCCGGTCGACATGGTCGGTTCGCTGCGTCACGCGCCGCCGGACACTTCATTGGAGGACTGGGTCGTACGCCGCGACGGCCGCGTGCTCGCTTCGCTGCGGTTGGCACTGCCCGCCGGGGCACCGATGGTTCGCGTGGACCAGTTACTCGTGCACCCGTCGGTGCGTCGTCAGGGCATCGGCCGGACGCTGTACTCCTACGCGTTGGAACGCGCTGCGGAACACGGCCGCGAGGGCATTACCGCGACCGTCGTCGAGCAACTGCCCGACGGTCCCGAACGCGACCCTGGTCCCAGCGCTTTCGCAGCTGCCGTTGGCGCGAAGCGGTCAGAGTCCGGCGCTGGCGTGCACCAATGGCTGGACTTGGAGCTGAACAACCCGCTCGCCGACGGCGTGCCTGCCCTTGCGGAGGGCTACGAGCTGGTCACGTGGGGAACGACCACACCTGAGGAATACGCCATCGCAGTGTCCAAATTGGAGCTGTCGCTTGGCGGTGCCTCGCTGGACATTCCGGACGAGCAGGTCGAGACCAGCTACGCGCGCCGGTTCGAGGTCATGCGCGTCGGCCGTGGGCGCCGGGCGTACCACACCGGGGTTGTGCACACGGCCAGCGGTTTACTCGTCGGCTACACCAGCATCTCCAAGACCACCGGCAATCCGCAGCACGCATTGCAGGGCATGACCGTTGTGCACACCACACACCGCGGCCACGGCCTCGGCATCGTGATCAAGCTGGCCAACCTGGCCCAGACCCTCGAACACGTGCCCACGCTGCGCATGCTGGAAACGGCCAACGCCGAAGGCAACGCGGCCATGATCGCCGTCAACGCCGCAATGGGCTTCCGCCCAGACGCCCGCTGGACAACCTGGACCAGCTAAAAGACCCTCGTGAGTGGTTATCCATGTTAGAACACGGATAACCACTCACGAGCTCTTACCTGCCGTTTCCGAGTCTGCTGGGGAACGGACGTCGGCAGGGCGCGGCGGTGTTCCTAAAAGGACGCCGCCGATCACGACTGTGCTGCCGAGAAGGGCAAGCGCGCTCGGCGTCTCGTTCAAGGCGATCCAGGCCGCGCCGATGCCGACCACAGGTGTCAGCATCGTGAACGGCGCAACGATACTCGCCGGGTAACGCTTGAGCAGGGCAGTCCAGATCCCGGAGCCGACGACCGTGCCAAGCACCACGATGTAGGCCATCGCGGCGAGGCCAGGCAAACCCTCAAGGCTCAGTGACTTGCCGAGGGCGATCCAACCGGCGGACGGCCCCTCCATCACGGCGGACAGCGCCAGCAGCGGAATTGGCGGAACCACTGCCATCCACAGTGTGAACCGCAGCGGGCTGTCCGGCTTCGCCAACCGGCCCGCCAACATGCCCAGTGCACAAGCAAGCGCGGCAAGCAAAGTGAGGATCAGTGGCAGCAGCGCCGCGACCTGCGCACGGTCGACCGCGATCACGACAAGGCCAAGAATGGCAACGACAACGCCACCGATCTGCTTGCCGGAGACCCGCTCACTCAGCAGGAGCATGCCGAGTAGCACCGTGAACGGCGCCGCGGCCTGGAGAACGACCGAGGACAGCCCGGTCGGCATGCCCACGTCGATGGCCAGGAACAGCAACCCGAACTGCAGCGCGCCGAAGCCGAGTCCGTAAGCGAGCAACCAGCGCAGCGGCACCTTCGGCCGCGGCACGAACAGGATCACCGGAACCGCGAGCAGCAGGTAACGCAGTGCGGCAAGGAAAAACGGCGGGAAGTGGTCGAGGCCGATCCGTACAGCGAGAAAGTTCAGGCCCCACAGCAGGGCGACCAGCGCCGCCAGCCCTCGGTCGCGGGTGCTCATCCGATCAGCGAGTGCAACGTCAGGTCGCCGAGACGACGCAGGTGCAACCCGTCACGCAGGATGCCGACTCGATCGGCACGCTGCTGCAGCACGACAACGTGTTCGACACCGGCGCGGTCCACGACCAACCAGCAGAACATCACCGCTCCTGGCGTGGATCCACCCTTGAACACCGTGACAGGCCAACGATCCCGGTCTATCTCGACACCGGGGTACACGCTGACGATCTCCCGAATTTTGCCTGTCGTGTCTAGGTTTGTGGCCTCCCACAGGGCCGCGAGGGCGCGTGACACATCCCGAGCGCTCATGAACCAGTCGAGTCCACGATCGTGCACGGGATGAGTCAGATCCTTGACCTGAGTGGTCAACGGACCGTCGATCCGCTCAAGCAACCGTTCTCGCTGAACGAGGTCACCCGCTTGCCATTCGGACAACAAATCCTGTTTGCCCCAGCCGATCTCGAACAGCTCACGGCTGGACACAAAGGGCCGCAGGACATCCGGGTTCTGATGGCCCGCGTCGGCCACGGCACGGTGCACCGCGTCCCGGCCAAGGTGGTGGATGATCATGTCGGACGCCGTGTTGTCGCTGCGCGCGAACATGTTGTACGCGGTCTGGAACACGGTGGCCTTGGTGCCGTCCGGCAGGTCCTGCATCTCGCCGGTTGGCAGGCTGCGCTGCGGCGCGCGCAACTCGATCTCATCCTCCCACCGCACATCGCCGTCCCTGATCGCCCGCGCGACCGCCAGCAGGAGATAGACCTTGAAGACCGATCCCGTCGGCATGAGGGTGTCGGCGGAGCGCTCGTACAGGCTCTCCCAGCCGTCGCCCGCGCGCCTGCAGACCAATGCTGCGCTCGTGACATCGGGCCGCGTCAGGACTTCGTCCAGATCAGCGAAGTCGCGTGGGACCCGGCTGAGCACTTCGGGTTCGAACACGATGCGACGGATGAGGCCGGACGTGTCGATGGTGATCGCCATCGAATGCCGTGCGCCGTCCTTGCCGATCAGCGTCGCCCATCCCTTGTGGGCGAGCGGGGTGTAGGACTCCACAGTGAACGGTCCGAGCGCGCGCCAGGAGTCGAACTGCGGGCCGACGCCGTCGGGGTACTTGTCCAGAAACGCTGATACGAAATGGTGTTCAGGGACCTCGCCGAACCCGGGTCCGGCGGCCGCGAGCACATCCACAAGCCAGCGCATCCGCGACTCCACCAGGACTTTGTGCGAAACGTCGCTGACGGGCGCGTATTTGGCATCGGTCACTGGGACAACGATAGGTCGGCCAAACCGCCGCGCGGGATCGCGCGAGGCATCCGCATACCGGCCACCGATCATGCATAACCGCAGGCCGGTCCGCCGCTTCTATTCTCGCCTTGTGCCGGTGAACACCAACAATTCCGCCACCTTCCACATGGCGGAGCTGTGTCGTGCCCAAGCGGACCTGTGCGCGCAACTCGGGTCGGACCTGTACGTCCAGGTGCTCCGGCGCTGCGCCGAGGATGTCGAGGCAGGCGGGCCGGTGTGGGACGTGCTCCGCGATCTCGCCGACTGCCCAGCCGACTTCTACCCGGCGCTCCGGTTACTCGGCTCGGTACACCGGCTCGTGCTAACCGGGCAGGCTCCCGCTTTGGCGGCGCACTACCCGTCGGTCGGCGGGCGACCTGGTCCTGGCCTGTGGGACGCGTTCCGTGGTGTCGTGATCGATCACGCGGCCACGTTGACCACATTGGTGAACAACACTCCACAGACCAACGAAGTAGGCCGTGCGGCCAGCTTCCTCGGTGGTTTCCTGAAGATCGCCAACGAGACCGGGCTCCCGCTGCGACTGCTGGAAGTCGGCGCGAGCGGGGGCCTCAACCTCAACTGGGACCGGTATCGGTACGAATCGGGAGACTGGTCCTGGGGCGACGCTGGCTCCACGGTTCGGCTCACTGACATCTTCGTCGACCGCACGCCCGACAGCGTGCCAGCGACCGTCGTCGAACGGCTCGGGTGCGATCTGAGCCCGATCGACTTGCGCGCCAAGGAAGGGCAGCTGACGCTGCTGTCGTACCTGTGGCCCGATCAGATCGCCCGGATCGAACGGCAGCGTGCCGCCATCCAGATCGCCAGCAACGCACAGGTACACGTCGAGCGGGCCAACGCCATCGACTGGGTACGGCAGCACCTCGCGTCGCCACGTGCCGGGATGGCGACGGTCGTCTTCCACTCCATCGTGCTCAGCTACTTCGACGACAACGAGCGCCGCACGTTCGGCGAAGTGCTCGAAGACGCGGGCAGTCGGGCGACTGCCGATGCACCGCTCGCCTGGCTGTCGTTGGAGCGCTCCGCAGGCCGGTTCGAAGTGCGGTTGCGAAGCTGGCCCGACGGCAGCGAACGGCTGCTGGCGGTGTGCGGCGGCCATGGCCTCCCAGTGCAGTGGCTGGACAGTTGAACACAAGGCACAACCAGGAAGCGAGTGGATGGACGACATGGTCGCAGCACTGAATGGCAAGGTCGCGTTCGTCACGGGCGCCGCGTCCGGCATCGGCCGGGCGTGCGCACGGGTCCTTGCCGCCGAGGGCGCTACGGTGGCGATCGCCGACATCCGGACCGACCGCCTGCACGCCTTGCACGACGAGTTGGCCGAAACCGGCGCCAAGGTGCAGATCGTGACCCTTGACGTGACCGACGAACAGGCCGACAAGGCCGCCATTCAGTCCACTGTGGAGCAATTCGGCCGTCTCGACGTATTGGTGAACTGCGCCGGGTACATGCTGCTCGCGCCGGTCATCGAGGCGGACACCGCGGACTGGACCAAGATGATCAACACCAACGTGCTCGGCATGATGTACCTGACCCACGCCGCGCTGCCGCACCTGATCGAGAGCAAGGGCTCGATCGTGCAGATGTCCTCGATCGCGGCCCGGACGGTCGTCAAAACCGCATCGGCCTACCACGCAAGCAAATTCGCGGTGAACGGGTTCAGCGAAGGCTTGCGGCAGGAAGTGACCGAATTGGGTGTGCGGGTGATCGTGATCGAACCCGGCACCACCCAGACCGAACTGCGTGACCACATCACCCACGCGGCCAGCAAAGCCGCCATCGAGGCACGGGTCGCCCAGTACCGCCAGCTGCAGGCCGAGGACGTCGCCGAGGCGGTGCGCTACGCCGTGACCGCGCCAGAACACGTGGCCGTCAACGAGATCCTGATCCGCCCGACCGACCAGATCTGAGCGGAAAGGCCGGGACTCTTGTGGACGAGTCCCGGCCATCCGATCAGGTCGTGTACTCGGAGTTGAGCCGCACGTAGCCCTCGGTCAAATCGCAGCCGTACACGGTGAAACCGCCGTCGGCGATCCCGAGGTCGATGTTGATCTGCACGGTGTCGCCCTCAAGGTGCTCGACCAGTCGCGCCATGGCGTCCTCGTCCGGCAGATCCGGGTACACGTCGAGATCGCCGAAGCCGATCCGGACCCGTTCTGGGACAATGTCGAGATCGTCCTGGCACTTGCCGATGGCCATGGCGACGCGGCCCCAGTTCGGGTCGCTGCCATGCACAGCCGTCTTCACCAGCGGTGAGTTCACCACGGTCTTGCCGACCCGCTTGGCTTGGTCGTCATCCCTCGCCCCGGACACGTGCACCTCGATGAGCTTGGTCGCGCCCTCGCCGTCCCTGGCGATCTCGCGCACGAGGCGCAGCGCGGCGTCGTAGAGCACCCGCTCGAACTCGTCAACGTCGACCGGACCGGCCTGGCCGTTGGCGAAGATGGCCGCGGTGTCGCTGGTCGAGGTGTCGGTGTCGATGCTGACGGCGTTGAACGTGCGGGCGATCACCGACCGGAACACGCGGTCAAGCTCGGGCTGCGGGATGTCCGCGTCAGTGCAGAAGAACGTGAGCATGGTGGCCATGTTCGGTTCGAGCATGCCGACGCCCTTGGCGATACCGACAAGGCTGGCGTCGCCGCACTTCAGGCTGATCACCTTTGCCTTGGTGTCGGTAGTCATGATCGAGTGCGCCGCTGCGTCGAAGTCGTTGCCGTCGAACGGCCACTGCAGCTCGTCCAGCGCCGCACGCACGCTGTCCATCGGGAACTGGACGCCGATCACGCCCGTGGCGGCGATCAACAGCTCTTGGTCCGACAGGCCGACAGCCTGCGCGACCCTGCGTCGCACCTCGACAGCGTTCTCCATGCCCAACTTGCCGGTCGCCACGTTGGCGTTACGCGCAAGCACCACGAATCCGCGAGCTGAGAAGTCCGCCACCGCCTCGCGGCTGAGCACGACGCTCGGACCGGCGAAACGAGACTTCGTGAACATCGCGCAGGCAACGGCAGGTGTCTCCGAGACGACGATCGTCAAGTCGTCGCGACCATCGTCGCTCAGGCCTGCGCTAGCGGTGTGCACGCGGAAACCCCGCGGAGTGTGCTGGACCATGGTGGCACTTTAAACCTGGCCCTCGACCTCGGTTATGCGCTGTTCCGGGAAGGTATGCGCGCACCACGGCGGAACCCGGTCGGCCTGCTGACGTCGATCTATCTTTGCCTCGTGACGCTGCACGACGAGACGCTCGCGCCCGCCTACCCCATGGAGCGGACGTCCCCGATCGATCCGCCGCCGCCGCTGGCAGCCCTGCGTGCTGGGGCGGACGCGAGCCAGGTGACGATGTGGGACGGCAGCCGGGTGTGGCTGGTGACCTCGTACGCGCACGTCCGCTCGATCCTCGGCGACCGCAGGTTCACCGCGGTGACCAGCGCTCCCGGGTTCCCCATGATGACTCGGACGTCGACGTTGATCCGGTCGCAGCCGCAGTCGGCGTCGTTCATCCGGATGGACGATCCGGAGCATTCGCGCCTGCGGTCGATGCTGACCCGCGAGTTCCTGCAGCGAAGCGTCGAGGACATGCGCCCGGCGATCAAGGATCTGCTGGACAGCACGCTGGTCAAGATCGCAGCGGCGCAGCCGCCGGTCGACCTCGTCGCGCGGCTGACCCAGCCGGTGCCGTCCCAGGTGATCGCCCTGCTGCTGGGCATTCCCGACGAAGCGCAGGACTACTTCACCGAGCGCAGCGCGGTTCTGATCGACCGTGGCTACACCGCCGACGAGGTGAAAGCCGCCCGCGAGGATCTTGACCAGTTCATCCGTGAGCACATCGAGTCACGGATCGAGGAGCCGCGATCCGACCTGGTGAGCAAGCTCGTCGTCGAGCAGCTCCGGCCGGGGAACCTGACCATCGACGAGATGGTCCCGATGTGCAGGCTGCTGCTGGTTGCCGGGCACGGAACCACCGCGAGCCAGGCCGCGCTGAACCTGCTCAGCCTGTTCACCGACGCTGGGCTGGCTGACAAGCTGCGCGCGAACCCCGATCTGGTGCCAGGCGCGGTCGACGAACTGTTGCGTTTTCACACGATCGTGCAAAACGGCCTCGCCCGCGCGGCGACCGAAGACGTGCAACTGGGCGACGTGCTGATCAAGGCTGGCGAGGGCGTGGTGCTTTCGCTGTCGGCAAGCAACCGTGACGAGCAACGCTTCCCATCGCCGGACACCATCGACCCGCAGCGCGCGGATGCCAGGCGGCACATGGCTTTCGGGCACGGGATCCACCAGTGCCTCGGGATGTGGCTTGCCAAGATCGAGCTGGAGGAGATGCTCCACGCGGTGCTGCGCCGACTGCCGGACGCCCGGCTCGCGGTGCCGTTCGAGGAGCTGGAGTTCCGGCACGAGGTGTCCAGCTACGGCATCGCCACCCTGCCAGTCACCTGGTGACACGCGCCAGCGATCCCCGATAGCCCAGGTCAACGCATCGTGCCTGGTCACAGCTCGTGAGTGGTTATGCGCGTTCTAACTCGTCCAACCACTCACGAGTTCTCGCGGCACGACCCGGGAGAACATTCCGCGGCTGCTCAGCGCGGCCTTGTGGTGCAAGGGATATCCCGGCGCCTACGAGGTGTTCACCTGGTCGATCCTCAGCACGTCGGTCGGCTGGGTCCGCGACGACATCGGGCTCGGCCCGGACAACCCGTACGTCGACGTGAAGCTGATGTCCTCGCTGCTGACGATGGACGCCTACATCAAGCTCGGCTCGGGCAGCGGCGCGATCCGCGACGTCCAGCGCTGGCTGAACGCGACGTACTTGCACCGCGCCGACTTCGCGATCGTGCCGTGCGACGGCATCTACGGCCGCGCCGTGCAGACCGCGATGCTGTTCGGCCTGCAGTACGAGATCGGCATGGCCGACGGCGTCGCGAACGGCAACTTCGGCCCCGGCACCCGCGAAGGTATCCGTACCCAGGCAACGGTTTCCCAGGGCTCGACAGACGGCGCGAAGCGGTTTGTCCGGCTCTACCAAGCCGTTCTGCGCTTCAACCGCTACGACTCGCCATTCACCGGCACCCGCGGCGATCGGCAACGCGGTGTACCACGCCACCGGCAAGCGGATCCGTGACCTGCCCATCACACAGGACAAACTGCTGTAGCGAATCAGGCATGCCCCACAAATTCTCCAGCTGAGCGGTCGCGGCCGCTCAGTGATCAACGGCCGCACGAGCGCGGTCAGGGTTGACCAGAAAACTGGTTGATCAAGCTGACGAGGCCATGACACGCTGAAAAACAGCCGTGGGCTGCCGGTCCGTGGTCACTCAACCTTTCGGCAGGAGCTGTCATTGACCGCGGAAACAGCCCCGGCGATCGATGCCGCGCTGGCAAGGCGACTGGTCGACACGCAGTTCCCGCAGTGGGCCAACTTGCCGCTGCTTCAGCACACCCAGGCAGGCTCGGATCACGTGATCTACCGGCTGGGCGACGAGCTGTCCGTGCGGCTGCCCCGCCATTCCGACGCGATCAAGCAGGCGAAGAAGGAAGCTGAGTGGTTGCCCCAGCTTGCCCCGCATCTGCCGCTTGCCATACCCACACTGGTGGAAGTGGGAGAAGCGGACTTCGGCTATCCATGGCCATGGGCGGTGTCACGCTGGCTGGACGGCGAAGTAGCGACCGTCGATGCCCTGTCCAACTCGCACGAAGCCGCCGCTGCGCTGGCCGAATTCCTCACCGCACTCCACCGCTTCGACGGCAAACCGACCGAGGATCTAACCGGCCAGCCCCTGGCCGCACGGGACACTGAGACACGATCCGCCATCACGAAAGTCGGTGACGCATTCGACACCGCGGCGATGACAGAGCTGTGGGACGCAGTCCTCGCCGCCCCCGAATGGGACCGTGCCCCGGTTTGGTTCCACGGCGATTTCCACACCGGCAACCTGTTGACGACCAACGGCCGCCTCAGCGCTGTGATCGACTTCGGTGAGCTTGGTGTCGGCGACCCGGCCTGCGACCTGATCATCGCCTTCACCCTCATGTCGGCCGAAACACGAGCCACCTTCCGTACCGCGCTCGATGTGGACGATGCCACCTGGACTCGCGGTCGCGGCTGGGCCTTGGCCACCGGCTTGAACGCCTATACCTATTACGCCGCAGTCAATCCCCGCGTCGCCGCGCAGACCACCCGCCAGATCACCCAGGCCCTCACGGGCTGAACAACGCTTGCAAGGCAACGCGACTGCCTCAGCAAACCCTTCCCCACCAACGATCGTCGTGCGCTACTGTCGGCGAGCCTCGAGCGCGTCCAGGATCAGGTCAAGGCCATAGCCGAACTCCTTCGTGTGGTCGTAGCCCGGCTGCAGGGCATGGTCGACGATCATTTCCGTGAGGTACGGCAACTCGTCCACCGGTAGCTGCTCCAGCAGGCCGCCAGCCACCTCCTCAACATCATCGGGCGTCGTCATCGGCAAATTCACCTCCTGCAGGACATACCCGCTGATGTAACTGTCGATGAGCGAGATAGCGTGCGCGGCCGTCGCCAGCGCAAACCCCGCCTCCCGCAGAATGCCGAGGACGGCGTTGTGGTGGCGTAGCGTCGCCAACCCAGGGTTACGACGAGAATCCATGAGGCCAAGAGCCCAGCTGTGCCGCGACAAGACTACACGCGCGGAGTAAGCGCGTTCACGAATCGCTTCGCGCCAATCCTCGCAGTCGGCGCTGGGTAGCTTGATCGCCGCGAAGACAGCATCGACCACGCCATCGAGGATCGCATCCTTGTTCGATACGTGGTGGTAGAGCGACATCGCCTCAACACCCAGTTCCTGCGCCACCCGTCGCATAGTGATCGCAGCGGCGCCGCCGCGATCCGCAACCTGGATCGCAGCCTCCAGCACACGATCTCGACTGAGCGGCGGCCGCGGTGGTGACACGAAGACTCCAGAGGTTCGAGCGTATTGACAACCTTACATACGTAAGCCAGCCTTACGGACGTAAGGTAAAAGGAGGACATGCCAATGCCGATGCCAAAGTGGTTAACGCACGTGAACAAGCGTGTGTTCAACCCGGGCGCGATCGCCCGCGGGAAGAGACCGGTGCTGACCCACATCGGACGCACCTCTGGAACGACGTACCGCACGCCACTCGACGCACATCCTGTCGACGGCGGCTACCTGTTCATCCTGGTATACGGATCAAGATCGGACTGGTCCAAAACGTCCTGGCAACAGGCAGCGCAACCCTGAAAGTCGACGGCCATGAAGTACAACTCATAACCCCACGTCTCATCGGAGAGGACGAAGCCTTCAAGGCCCTCGCCGACGACGTGCCACGCCCGCCAAAGATGCTCCGCATCACCGAGTTCCTCCGCGCAGACCTGCGCCCCTGATCACCAAAAACAGCCGCCACCACATCTATCCCCAACGCACCAAACGCCGAGAGCCACTGATGGTTGATTTCCAACGGCGACAAGCGCTGTCAATCCAAGCGACCCGCCCCGACAGGGTTAGCGTTGGTGATACTAGGCATCGCCACAATCATGACGGGAAACAAGCCAAACCGAAACCCAAGAAAGCCCAATCCTGCTGGAAAGCAAGGCCGCCGAAGGCGGCAGGTGGGGTTTGCGGGCTCGGCCCCAACCATAATGACGAACGACCCGGTGAAAGCGCGAAGCACTGTGGGTCGTCCAGAGTCCGTAGAGCTGAGGGGATTCGAACCACCAACCCCACACTGACAGTCCGATTCGGACAGTGTCCCTGACCTGCGACTCTACGCCATATGCACGTAAGAACCATGACAACCAAGCAATTTTGACACAGCCGGAAGCAGCACAGTTGGCGGTGCATCCATGCTCCGGTTTATCCCTGTCGAGGCTCACGATGGCTATGTTGGTCGAGCGGATCGCCCGCCAGATATCCGGGTCGAACGCGGTACTCCCCAACGGGTATAACTCGCGTGTGCATGACCTGGTCATCCCCTGCTCAAGAACGCTGGTGTGACTGAGGATCAGCTGAGCCCCGGTCGGCACGATCCGAACCGGCCGGTCCGGCGCGCCGGATTTCGCCAAGCGGTTGCATCTCCTCGTTCAACGCGGACAGGTTGGCCATGATCGGTTCGAGCACCTCTGGCGGAGGCACCGCATCGTCAGGCTGGCGGATGCCGAGCAGGTACTGCTGGGTCAATGGTGGACTCCTTTCTCCCCTTTTGTACGAACGCGGCCGGACCGTTTCGACAGCCGTATAGTGTTGATCTGTGACAGAGCCGGACGAGGGCGGCAGCCGGATAGCTGAGAAGCTGAACCACCTCTTCCATACGGTCCACCGGGGCGACGGCGAGTACAGCAACAAGGCGGTGGCTGAGGCTATCGCCGAGAAGCAGGGCGTGCAGATCTCGCACACCTACATCTGGCAGCTGCGTACCGGCCGGCGTGACAACCCGACAATCCAACACCTCACTGCGCTCGCCAAGTTCTTCGGCGTCCCCGTCGTCTACTTCCTCGACGACGCCGAGACCGCACGTATCAACCAGGACCTGGAGTTGCTCGCCGCGATGCGGGAGGCCGGGATCACCGAGATCGCGCTGCGCACCGCCGACCTCTCGGACAGCAGCCGCACCGCCGTCGGGGACATGGTCACCCAATTGTGGCGGCTGGAGCACCCAAGCGCGGAAACGTGAGCCACAGCCGGTTAAGTGAATTCGTCGCGTTGCTCGACGTGCCCGCCCCCTTCGACATCGACGAACTCGTCCGGCGGATCGGCGCCGTCCGGGGACGTCCGATCGTGCTGCGTGCCGTCGATCTGCCAGCCGATGGCCCAAGCGGCATGTGGATTGCGACCGGTTCGGCCGACCACATCTGCTACGCCGCCGGCACGAGCCCGTTGCACCAAGAGCACATCGTGTTGCACGAGTTGGGCCATCTGCTGTGTGGTCACACGGCCCCGCAGCCGGATCCGGACAAGATCTTCAAGTTCCTGATGCCGTCGCTGGACCCGGCGATGGTCCGCTCGGTACTTGGCAGGTCGGCGTACAGCGATCCGGAAGAACGGCAGGCCGAGATGTTCGCGATGCTGGTGCTCGAACGCGCGAACAGGCTGCCCTCCAGACGCCACCGACTGTCGCCAGAACTGGCCGAGGTGCTCGATCGCATCGAAGCCGCGCTGGGAGCCGGCCGGTGAACCAACCGCTCCTGGTCACCATCGTCGTTGTGGGCTGGGCGGCGCTCAGCCTCCGGCTCTACTTCCTCTACCGCGGCCGGACCGGTCCCGCGACGGTGTGGATCTGCGGGTCGGTCGCGGCGATCGCGCTGGCGATCACCCTACAGATCAGCTTCGTCCGAGCCGCGGTGGACTCCGTCACCACGCTTAACACAGCGGGCACGATTTCCAACTGCGCTACCCTCGTGGCCGCGGTCGGCGCACAGTGTGCGTTCCTGCACATGGTCAAGCCTAGGGACGCTGCTGCCGCTGCCGGTCGGTCCCGTCTCCGGTGGACGGCAGGGGCGGTCGTGCTGATACTGGCGCTGTTCACGACCACCCCGTCGAACTACGTCGAGAAGCTCGCGAACATGGAGAAGGCGGTGCAGACACCGGTCGTGTCCGCCGCCGCCTATGTGTTCGTGGCGAGCCTTGCCGTGCTGGCCGTCGGGATAATGATCACCGCCTGGTCGTACCGGCTGATCGCCGACCGGTTCTCGCTGCGCTACGGGTTGTTGTCCTTCGTGCTCGGCGCGCTATGCAGCTTCGCCTACGCGGTACTGCGGTTCGCGGGAATGCTCACGTATCAGCTGGACGTGGAAGTCGCCTGGCTTCGCGGAAACCTCCTCGGCCAGCTGTTCGGGTTCACGATCGTGCTGGTGCTCATCGGCATCCTGCTGCCCGCCGTCGGCGCGCGTCTCGGTCTGGATCACTTGGCCCGGTGGTGGCGGATCAACCGCTGGTATCGCGACCTCTATCCACTGTGGAAGGTCCTGCACGACGAGTTCCCCGGTCTCGCGTTGGATGTTCCGGCTGGACGCAACGCCGATTTCCGTCGCCCTGAGCACGCGTTGTACCGGCGGATCATCGAGATCTGGGATGGCAGACTCCAGCTGCGGCCGCACCTCGATCCCTCCGCGGTTCCCGGCGACAGCGCGGCTGAGGCCACCCTGATCGCGGATGCCGTGCGGCGCAGGCGAAACGGGGTCGCGCCGTCAGACGGACACGCAGCGCCGGACAACCGTCCCGACGACCAGGACGCCGAGCTCGACTGGTTGATCGCCGTCTCGCGGGCGCTGCCGCGGTAATGGCGGTGGGGCCGCCGGTCCGACGGCCCCACCTGTCACTCAGCTTTACCAAGCCCATCTCTGGCTGTTCTGCGATCCGCACGGTGCCAGCGTGACGGGCGTTCCGTTGTTGTAGGAACTCAGGTCCATGCACAGGGCGGGGTTGCCCCAGCTGTAGATCGTGTCGCCCCAGTTATTCCACTGCTGGCTGGTTCCATGGTGGCACGGCTTCATGTGCACGACGGCACCCGCGGTGTAAGAACTGATGTCCATGCAGAAACCAGTGTGGAAACTGTGGATCGTTCCGTCGCCCTTGATGTCGAACCGCTGGCTCTCGGTAGAGCTGTTGCACCGGTACAGCGTCACAGGCGTACCTGATGCGTAGGACTGGAGGTCCATGCATCCGTTGCCGCTGCCGATATTCCTGATCAACCCCACGCCCGCTGACTCCATCTGAGTCCCGGCAGCCGCGCTACCGGTACCACTCAACCCCAGCAGCACGGCGACAGTCGCCACCAGCACCGCGATTCCCCTTGACACAAGGCTTCTTGCTCGCATGACGCAACATCTCCTTGACCTGTTGGTGAATGACTACACAGGCGAAGCCCCCATCGGCTCCCCAGTGTGCAGTTCCCCTGTCGCGCACTTAGAGCCTCGCGCAGGGGCCCACATCTTGTCAACCTCAGCTGTCGTTTTCATCAAGCTTGATAAACTTCAGCTACCAACCGGACCGCTTTGTCCGACGCGCCAACGGATGCCGCTGAGAGAACTGTCCGGACTGCACCAAGACGACGTCGACCTCAACCGCGGCACCATCTCCGTCGCCCCGCGCGTCGGAACGCTGCACGAACGTAGCCAGGAGTTCGTCTTCGCCACCCAGAGCAGAAAAGGTTTTGGCCCAGCACATTCATCCGCCGCGTACTCCACCCCGCCATCAACGGCAACGAAACCGTGCCCTAACGACGTGTCCGGACTGTCCCCATTAGACCGGGACCGACCTTCCACGGCCTACGGCACAGCCACCAGAACTGGCTCATCGCCGACGGCGCACCCGAAATCGCCCAAAGCACGACGCCTCGGCCACCCCCTCACCAACCGCGTCACCGAGGTCTACTCCCACGTCGCCACCGAAGTCGAACTACGACTCCACAACGACCTCCAACACCGCTGGCACACCGCCAGTCTCAATGTCCGGGCACATCCGGCCCCGTCAGAACCCGCACACCGACACCTCTCCGGGCCACTCGCGGCTAACCACAAATCCGCTGACCCCACACCAACAGCCCAACAGCATGAGGGGCACACCACCAACCCACACCACGACCACCAAGCTGGAGCAGACTGCTCCAGAACCACAAACAAGGTCACCACAACACGATCAAGAGGAGATCATCCACAAAACCGAAAAGACCCGCCTGACCAGCATCAATAGCTAGCTCAGACGGGTTTCAAAAGGGAGTGGAGCTGAGGGGATTCGAACCCCACACTGCCAGTCGGATTTGGACAGTGCCCCTGACCTGGGGCTTTACAACACGCGCGTCAAAGCTACTGCAATCAAAGCAGTATGATGCAACCCAGTGCAGTTCAGCGCAGCTGGACGCGCGCCCGTGCTCCTGTTTTGCTCCTGTTGCACCAGTGTGAAAACCGGTTGAGCACATGTCAGTCCTCTGTAGAGAGTGGCGCGCACCTAGTACCGATTATCATGCTCCCAGGAGTACCTCGCCTGTAACCTCTTCCCCCAACGACACAGTCTCGGTCACTAGGCCCGCTCGACTTGTACTAGACCGCCCAGCAACTGCACACAACCTGGCCAGCGTCGCCATCCGGCCGGCGGAACGAGACGTGGACAATCAAAGTCTCAAACGCACCGGCCACTGTGGAGTCCCGTCCCTGCAGGTTCCAACCCGTCACCTCGCAGATCTCCCAGCAGCGCGGGCACATGCCGTTCCTCTCTCCACCACACACGAGTCCGAGCTGCAGCACCACGGCTTGCTCCCCCAGCGCGACCCCTACCTCCCCCGCTTCGAGCGATGGATCGACGCCAAGCTTGACGGACTCCCGGACGGATCAGCAGCAGCAGCTGCGGGGGCGGCGGCTGCATCCGCAGGATGAACCACGCCCCCAATCAGAACGAACGTCAGCGACGCCGCCACCGCTCTTCGAACAAGTCTCATCTGTAGCGATCCCCCTTAGAAACTCCACTAATGAGGCCCGGCACCCGTCCGCCGAGTACCGGGCCACATAGGCCATGAACAACTCAGAACCGGACGTCCCAACTCCGCTTGGCGACCGGGTCGTGGTAGATGTAGCCGTGCTGGAAAGTGCTGCGGCGCAGTGTCCGGCAACCCGGAAAATCAATCTCTGAACTGGGGACAGACTCCTTTGTCCACCATTCGATTGAATGGCCTCAACGCCCTGATAACGGGCACGCACGAACAGTGCAGGTGGCTGCTTGTTGGCGCATTTGAGCAGCCATTGAACTTCCATTGATCATGAAAGTCCGATGGCTCGACATCTGTCTGCATGCGTGACTACCCTCGCGACCGAGGGTCTGGCTACTAGTCTCCGGAGATCCAAAGATAGCCGCCCTTGCGGCGGATCTGCTCGAACAGTTCCAGCAATGCGTCCACATCAGGGCGTACTGCTGGTGACCGGGTCGCTATCTCGGCGAGTTCCCCTTCGATCGCATTCAGTTGCGGGATATTGAACATCGTGTCGCCGTGCTGGTATATGCCCGACAGGGTGCCGCCACGTTCAGCCTCGGCAACGACACGGGTCAGCCATTCTCCGGCATCGGTGCCGGCGTAGGATCGCTCGTGTATTTGATTCTCTATGTATACGGCGAGGCCCACGCCTTCCTCGTTTCCTTAGCTGTGCTATCACGGTGCGGGGATCGGGTACATGGTCCTGACCGAGCCGAACTTGTCCTGTACGACCTTGTACCACGTGGTCGGCGTGCCGCCGTGTTTCACGGAGATGTTACCAATGATCTGACCAGCGTCCACGTCACGCTCAAAGTGGCCGTCCGCGTTCGGACCACGGCAGTCGCAGTCGTTCGCCGCTTCGACCAGTTCGTCAAGGTTGACGTTGGGGTCGAAAGTGGACTTGTCAGGGGTGTAGTTCTTTCCGCCGATGAAGTGCTTTTGCACGACGTAAATCTTTCCCTCGGTGTCCAGCACCGCGTCCAGACAGTTGATAACCGTACCCGGATTGGCGGCGACGGCCCTGTCGCTGACCGCAGCGCCCTCGAACGATCGTCGTTGGCCGTCAGCCATCACCGCAGGCGCGACTTGCGTGCGGTTGGCCGCTTTGCAAGTGGAGCGGTACTTCTCCACGAGATCACTGAACTTGTCAAGCATTCGCCGGCCTACGGCTGAGGCTTCGAGGAATTTGGCGAGACCAGCGACGATCTTCGCGATCGCCGAGGCGACTTGTGGCAGCTTCGCGATCAGCACTAGCAGTGAGCCGACGTTGATCACGGTCCACAGACAAGCGGCCACATCGCCTTCACTGAAGCATTTCTTGGCGTCGGTGTAGCCGATCTCGTCGAGCAGGATCTGCCCTCCGTTCTGGATGATGAAGTCGATCAAACCGCTCTTGGCATCGTTGTGTGCCTTCTTGTACTGCGCGACACACGCCTCGACGTCCTTGGTCTCCGAGCGGCAGGCTGCCCGGAACGCGCCATCGTCGTCCTGACTCAAATCAACGCCGGGATCGCCGCCCACTGCTTCCACTGCAGCCTTTTGCAACTCCTGATTGCGCTTCCGTTCCGCTTCCTCGGCGCGGTCGGCTGCTTTGCCTGCGTCGACTGCGGCGTTGTAGGCGTTCTTGGCTGCCTCCGCGGCGCCGTCGGCGTGTTTCTGGGCGCTGTCGGCTGCTGTTTGGGCGGCAGCTGCGTCGATTTCCGCGCGGTCAGCGGCTCCGCGTGCTGCGGCTGCGTCGGCTTCGGCCCGGGTGGCGGCGGAACGTGCTGCTGCCGCGTCACTTTCGGCTGCGGCCGCGCTACGTCCGGCGATCCTGGCATCATTGGCCGCTGCGTTGGCTGCGGCGCGTGCCTTGCGTGCGTCCTCACGGGCTTGGGCGTCTGCCTGGTTGGCGCGTGCAGCGGCTGAGCGTGCTGCGGCGCCGTCGGCTGCTGCTTCTGCGGCTGCTTTTTGGGCGTCGGCGGCGGATCGTGCTGCGGCTGCTGACGACTTGGCTGCCTCGGCGGCGGCCTCGAATGCGGGCTTGACTTCCGCCGCAGCCCGGTCAGCTGCTTCCCTGGCTAGCCTGGCTGCCTCAAGCGCTTCCGCAGCGCGGCGTTCGGCTGCGGCTGCCTGCTCGGCACCGACCGTGCGGGCCTGCTCGGCAACCCGGACAACGAAGTCGGCGTCGATGTCCTGGCCAGTGAACGGCGCCACGACAATGATCGCGGTGTTCGCCGGTTGGGTGATCGCCTGCGAAGATGCCTTCGCCGCCGACGCCGCTTGCACCGCAAGGCTTGCCTGGGTCGCCGCGGAGACCGCTTCCTGTGCGGCGGCATCGGCTTCGGTTTTAGTGCGGTCGGCCGACATCTGCGCGTTCATGGCCTCGGACGCCGCCTGGTTGGCCAGGTTCGTCGCGTTCTGCGCCGCCTCAGCGGCCTTGGCCTCCTGGAACGTCGCGTCCGACGCCGCCGAGTTAGCCCGAAGAGCAGCCGCGTGCGTCGCTGCGGCTTCGGCTTCAGCCCGGTTTGCGGCCGCGTTCGCCCGAGCGGCCGCTGCCTGCGCGGCCTGAGCTGCCGCACGCGCACGTGCCGCGGCACGCGTCGCCTCGGTCGCTGCGCCACGCGCGCCAGCCGCCGCACCCGTAGCAGTGTTCGCTGCGTTGCGGGCCGCGCCCGCAGCGCCAGCAGCGATTGTCGCAGCGCCCCGGGCGTTGTTGGCCTCGGCCTGAGCTGCTGCGGCGTGCGGGCCGCCACGAGCCGCCGCGGCCAGGGCGTCCATCGCGTTGGCACGGGCTTCGGCCGCGCGCTGGTCACGTTCCGCTCGGTAGGCCTTGTCACGGCTGGTGACCGCGTTGCGTTCCTCACCGCGAGCATGAGTTTCCGCTTGCGCCGCAGCACCATCCGCCGCTTCAGCCTGGCCCCGGGCCGCCGCGGCGATGCCTGCCTGTATCTCTGCCTCGCCGCGCATCGAGCGTGCGACAGCGGCTTGTTGCTCAGCACGGCCCCGCGCGGCCACGGCGTTTGCTGCCTCGCGCTGTGCGATCGCTCGCTGTGCGGCCGCCGTGGCGGCTTCCCGTTCGGCGTTGATTCGGTGCTGACGGGTGCGTTCTGCCGCTGCCCATGCCTCCGCCTCTGCTCGTTCGGCTGCCTGACGGGAGGCCTTCGTGCGAGCCGCGGCATCCTTAGCCGCCTCCATCTGCACCCGCGCCGCCTCAGCGAGATCGGCGGCTGCGCGGGCGTGTGCTTGGGCGGTCTCACGCCATTTCTTGGCCTGCTCAGCGTGCCGCTCGGCACGTTCCTGGGCGTTGCGGGCCTGGTCGGTGAACGCCGCCGCGTCGATGGAGTGCGATGCCGTCTCGACTGCGGAGACCGCCGCCTTGGCCGCCTGGGACATCCCGAACGCCATCTGCGCCCACTGCGAGCCATACGGCAGACCGGTCTCGACGAGAACCTCGGCCTGGACCTGAGCTTGCACGGCCGCACGCCGCGCGTCATCCGCCGCAGCACGCGCGTTGTTCAACTGACGGGCGACTTCCGCCTTCACACCGTTAAACGAATCAACCGGGTGCTGCCCGCCCGCGGCGTTCGCCGCCAGGATCTGCTCAGCCCTACGGGCTTCGTTACCAGCCAGGATCAGGGCATTGGACGAGCGCTGCAGGGCACGAATGCCATTGCCGTGCTGCACCATCAACACCGGCGGGCCTCGTTCGCGCGCACGGACTTCTTGGCCAACTCCGAGAGGGCGTCTGCGGCTTTCTGCCGGGCTTCCTCATCAGCGAGGAACTTTTCCCGTGCCTCAGCGTCCTTTTTGGCCGCTTCGAGGTAGCCGGTGGCCAGGAACTGCTCGATCGCTGTGTCACCGGCGTCCAACGCCGTTTGCGCGGCACGCTTGACTTCCGGGCCACCCGCACCGAGAACCATCATCACCCGGACGCGGTTCACCTCGGCGCGTTCCTGCACGCTTTGCGTGAGCGCCGCGTCGGCTACGCCAACACCACCATCGCCAGCATCGTCAAACTCCTGTCGATGATCCTCACCGACGCCGCCGATGAGGGCCTCATCCCGTCCAACCCCGTCCACCGTCGACGACGACGCGGTCGACGCAGCCGCCGCATCCCGCCCGAGAAGGTCTGGGCGACACCCACCGAGGTCCTGCGCATCGCCGACCAAGCCACCGCACTCGGCGGCCAGACCGCGGGCCTGCTAATCATCACCGCCGCCTGGACCGGATGCCGCTGGGGCGAACTGGCCGGCCTGCACCGCGACAACATCGACCTCGAACGCGGCACCATCACCATCGACGCACGCATCGGAACCCTGCACGAAAGCGGCCACGGCCGCTGGCTCGGCGCACCTAAGACCGCGTCCTCCGCTCGAATCATCACCCTGCCGCTGTTCCTGGTCGGCTTGCTTCGCCAGCATCTCCAGCGACACGACAACGAGTTCGTCTTCACCACGAAGAGCGGAAAATGGTGGTGGCGCAGCACCTTCATCCGCCGCGTCCTCCACCCCGCCATCAACGGCAACGAAACCGAACCACAACGACGCACCCGGACCGTCCCCATTAGACCGGGACTGACGTTCCACGGACTACGGCACAGCCACAAAACCTGGCTCATCGCCGGCGGTGCACCCGAAATCGCGCAAGCACGACGCCTCGGCCATCACCTCACCAACCGCGTCACCGAGGCCTACTCCCACGTCGCCACCGAAGTGGAACTCAGGCTCCTCAACGACCTTCAACATCGTTGGCACACCGCCGCCCTCAACATCCGGGCACACCCGGTCCCACCAGAACCCGCGAACCGGCGCCTCTCCGGAGCACTCGCGGCATGACCACAACTGCGCTGACCCTCACACCACCGGCAAGAGGGACACCCCACCAACCCACACAACACCGATCGACCTGGAGCAGACTGCTCCAGAACCACAAACAGGGTCACCACAACACGATCACAAGGAGATCATCCATAAAACACAAAGAACCCGCCTGACCAGCAACAACAGCTAGTCGAGACGGGTTTCATAAGGGGTGGGCCTAACGTGGCACAACCCGAACTCTTCAGTTCTCGTAGAAGGGCCCGAGATCGCGATCCGGCCAGTAGGTATCCGCCCCTTCCCTGCCGACGTTGCGCAGACCAACAGTACTGGCGGGTTGGACGTGTAGTCCGGCCAGCAAGCGAGGTAGTTGCGGGAGGTCAGGGCGGTCAGCACCCAGTACTCGCAGCCGATCGGTGATCCGGATCGCGACACGGCAATGTTCGGTCAGATCGCCCCCATTCGTTGGCAATCTTCGGCAATCCTCGCGAGACTGGTGTGCGTGAGGATCCCGTCCCACTATCGACGGTCCCAGCACACAATGAATTTATCGGAAATGAGGACAAAAGTGTCTGCAGACGAGGCTGAGATGGTCGACGGGGAGTTGACATTGCTGCTGCGGCGGCGCCGTGAGCTTCCCGGTCACCTGATCGAGGGGCTCGACGTGGTCAGCAAGGACGAATTCGCCGAGAAATACGGTGCCGATCCAGCCGATGTGGACCTGGTTCGGGAGGTACTGGAAGCAGCCGGTGTGGAGATTGTCAGCGTTGACACCGCCGCGCGTCGCGTTGTGGTGGCGGGCAAGCTTCCCTCCCTGCCCGTACAGCTCAACGACATTGTGCTTTCCGTCTTCGGGCTCGGCCCCCAGCCGTACGTGCGTCCGCAGTACCGAATTCTGCCTGGTCAACCGCAAGTCGTCTACACGCCACCCGAGCTTGGTCACCTGTATGAATTTCCGGCCGACACGGACGGCACCGGTCAGACGCTGGCCATCATTTCCGTCACCGGTGGCTACCGACAGCAGGACATGGATTCCTATTTCGCCCAGTTGGGCATCCCGAATCCGGTCATTCGTAACGTCAATATCGACGGCGCCAAAAACGAGCCGGGAAAAGGAGCTGCCGAAGCCGACAGGGAGGTTGTCCTAGACCTGCAGATCGCGGGTTCACTGGCTACTGGGGTCCAACTCGTCAACTATTTCAGCCCCAACACGGACAAGGGAATAATCGACGCCCTGCACGCGGCCGTCCACGCCAGCCCGACTCCGACGGTCATCAGCATCAGCTGGGGTGCGCCTGAGGCAACATTCCCCGTCCACCTGCGCGATGCGATGAACGACCTCTTCGCGGAAGCGGCAATATTGGGCGTCACTGTCGTCGCGGCCAGCGGCGACGACGGCAGTAACGCCGGTGTACATGACGGTGGCTCTCACGTGATGTTCCCCGCGTCGAGCCCCTACGTGCTCGCCTGCGGCGGCACGACGCTGGTCGGCGATCCAGCTACCGGCACGATCGAGTCCGAGACGGTGTGGAACACCGGTTCGGCCAGCGCGACCGGGGGCGGGGTGAGCACTGTGTTCGACCTGCCCGCCTGGCAGGCCAAAGCAGACGTGCCGAACCGTTACGGCCAACACCAGGCCGGCCGCGGCGTGCCGGACGTAGCCGCCAACGCTGACCCTATGACCGGATACCAGGTGCTCATCGACGGCAAACTCGGCTTCGTCGGTGGCACCAGTGCTGCCACTCCGCTGTGGGCCGCCCTCGTATGCCGGCTGGTCGAGGCGTTGGGTCGGCCGCTTGGGCTGTTGCAGCCACTGGTCTACCAGGACTTGGCGCCCAGCAAGGTCACAGCCGGTTTCCGAGACGTCGTTGTCGGTGACAATGGCGCCTATGCCGCGCGTCCCGGCTGGGATCCCAACACCGGGCTCGGTTCCCCCCACGGGACCGCCCTGCTAGCAGCTCTACGAAAAATGAGCACACCAAACCCCACATGACATAGCCCTCTACCTCAACTCCACCTGGCTGGCGCCACTCGAACGAACGTGAGAAGAGTTACATGAGGCGGGCTTCTTCATCGAGCGGCTGCTCGAGCTGCGGCCGGAGCGGGTACGACAGCTCGACGCCCACCACGTCGAGAAGCTTATCACCAGCTACCAAGCCGGAGCGACGGTGTACGAGCTGGGCGGGCAACGCGAGTCTGCACGTTCGCACCCAACAACGATGGAGGTTCGGCATCGGCTTCGACCCGGAACGGCAGCGGGTGGAGGACTTCACCGAAGCCCGGTGCGCCGAGCTGATTCGGCAAGCGGCGGGGCTACCCGATCTTCAGCCGGCGATCCTGCGTCAAAGCCCGACGCGCCCAGCGCCGGTTCGACAGGAGTCGCACCGTGGGGGTTTGGGGGGCTCGGCCCCCCAAAATAATCCGCAACGAGCCGGGAAGGTTGCGAAGCAACCGACCAGGCTCGCCCCGAGTGGGCCTGACGTGGCACAACCCGAACTCTTCGATGCAGGTCGAAGGCCCCGAGATCGCGATCCGGCCGGTGGGAGCCTGTCGTGTCATGCGGAGTCGGTGAGTATTTCGAAGCCTCTGCTCGGCCGCCGCCTGCCAGCGGTGGCCGAGCCGGAACAACGGAGCGCTTCGAGTACGGCGTTCTGGTCGCGACGTCGCGACGGCGCCAGACCCTCTTCGCCGTCCACAATGGAACACTCGATGCCGAGGTGCTCCAGGACTTCCTCGGCAGACTTCGGGCCCAAGTAGGACGAAAGACGTACGCGATCATCGACCCACGCCTGATCTCCGACCACCGATCCCTCCGCACCTGGCTCGACGACGGAGGCGCCGGGCTCGTGGTGCATCTCCTGCCAACCTGACGTGGCACAACCCGGACTCTGCTGTGCTCGTCGTAGGCCCTGAGATCGCGATCCGCCCGGTAGGCGCCCGTCGTCGCTCGCCTACCGGGCGGCCTGGGTTCGGAAGAATTTCCGGATGTCGGTGACCAGGAGGTCTGGAGCTTGCAGCGAGGCGGAGTGGCCGCCGCGGGGATGCTGTGACCAGTGGGTGAGTGTGTTCGACAGTTCCGTCAACCCGCGGATCGACGACCACACCTGCCTGCTGGACCTAGCCTCCGAGTCACTCAACCTTGTCGCGTTCGTAGTCGGCACGCTCGACATCGACTTCGACGTCGAATCACCACCAGAACTCATCGACCACTTTCGCAAGCTGTCCCACCGCTTCGCGAAGGCGGCCACTCAAGCCTGAGTTCGTGCACAGCGAACTTGTGGACCTTGGGGGAGCTTATTACAACCCGAAGGACCAGGTCAGGGCCCTAGAGCAGCTTCGTCAGATGCTCCCCGGCCGCGAAGTACCCGAACCGAAGCTGACCGAGCGAGACCGGCCTCGGCGTGCCCGGCAACTCGGCAACGACGAAGTCCAGCAGTTGATCGCTGGCTATCAGTCCGGGTCGACGGTGTACGAACTGGGTGACCGGTTCGGCATCGAACGGCGAACGGTCAGCAACATCCTCCATCGGCACGACGTGCCCATGCGCCGCCGCGGCCTCTCCCCCGACCAGGTCGACAACGCCATCCACCTCTACAACCTCGGCTGGTCCCTCGCGCGCGTCGGCCAACATCTGGGCGTCGCCCACACCACGGTGCTGACCGCACTGCGCGAACGTGGTGTCCCCACCCGAGACACGCACGGACGTCCGCGGATCGAAGCAGGTGATCCTCGATGACCCGGCCGGCAGCTGAATCGTCAACCCGATCAAGTTCGGACGGCGCCACCGTCGTTAAGGCCGTCACCGTGATCATCGGCGTCGTCGTTGGCCTCACCTTCCTGTTTGGGTTCGGCAATGTCCTGAACCTCGCCCTGCGACTCGGCGTGCCCATCTGGGTCGCGCCCCTGGTCGCACCCGCAGTCGACTTGTCCATCCTCGGCCTCCTGCTCGGCACCCGGCACCTCGCCCTCCACGGTGCAACGCCCGTACAACTCCGGCCAGCCCGCCGCCTGCTCATCTTCGCCAGCCTCGCCACCCTCGCATTGAACATCGCGGACCCGATCGTCGCCGGGGACTATGGCAAGGCGGCCTTCGACGCCGTCGGTCCGTTCTTGCTCATCGGCTGGGCCGAGGTCGGCCCCGGTCTGCTGCAGGCCATCAGCGCAACGAGCACTAAGGCGGTATCAGGCACGGAACGCGCGACGAAGGCACTAAGCCCGAAACCTGAAATCGCCGTGGACAAGAGCAGCTCGCGCGGGACAGCGACCAACCCGAGCGCAACCACGTTCGCGTCGAGCGAGACGAACTCGGCCGAGATCCCCCGCGACCTGTTGGAGCTTGCGAGGCAGAAAGACGCGACTCACTGGTCCGTCCATCAGCGGCCAATCTCCGCCGATACCTTGCGCAGACAGCTCGGAATCGGGGCTAAACGGGCGAGGCAACTAGTTGCTCTCGTACGCTCCGAAAACTGTGTGCGGGTCGCGGACGAAATCAGCTCCGACGACATCGGCTCCGGTATGACGCTCGCAGTGTGACCGGTTGACAGGTATTCCTGCTCGCCGATGACACGGGCGGCGTGATTCCCGTACCTGAGTCAACAGGCTTCGATTCGTCCAGCAAGCTTGCTTCCGGCGCAGCCACTCACTCTGTCCTGCTACTCATGCTCGTAGTGGTCGGCTCAACGAGCGTCCACGGCGTTGGCATTCGGGTGATCGTTGAGCATCTAAGTGTGGAGGGCCTGTCCCAGCCATATAGTCACTCTGTGTTGCCTAAGCCCAGTGCCGCGCGATCGACCGCTGTCCAGCCGGGCATGGCCGACGTGACGGCAGCTGACCTGGTGGAGTCAGTTCCGCAATTGGATGACTCGGGCGCCAATACTGCCGATCGCTACGACTGGCAGGCTGCGATGGCAGCGGCAGACGGCCTGGCCCTCTACCGCGAGGGCCTGGGAGATGACGGCCGCCTTCGGCCTGACTGTCAGGACCGGGTGCTGTGCGAGTGGCAGGAGGACTGGGTCCTGTTCTCCGGCGACTGCGTCGAATTGGTGTCGGGCAAGCACCGCGATCCTTCAGCGGGCGCTTACACCACGGTTGTCAAGTTAGCCGACGACGGCGGCTTGGCTCACCTGTTCAACCGCTGGGCTGCGTTGCAAGAGACACCATTGTGCCGATTGGTCACTTCAGGCGGCCTGAGCAGCGGTCCGCCCCAGGAGTTGCTGGCGGCAGCCAGCTACATGCGCTCGTTGCGGGCGGCCGCCGAACCAGTGATCGTCAACTCCGAGCACGCCGATATCATTGCGAAGCTGCGCAAAGCCATTGCGATCTACTGCGACGACACCAGGAAACGTTGGACCGGAAATGGTTCCGCCGCTGCGGTCTCGGAGCAGAAATGTGACGCCGAGATCGCTCGGTTTCTGGCGGCGTTGACCATTGCTGAGAGCCAGATCCAACGTGATCACGTCGGCTTCGCCGCCCCATCGATGTATGTTCAGCCGATCTTGGACCAGCTTGGGGTAACGGGCTCAGCGGTAGCAGTGTGGGAGGCTGTGCTCAGCGTCTTCCGTGCTCGGATGAGATCCCGTGGTCCCCTACCGTCCGGTGGGTTGCCAGTGGTGCTGCAAGGCGGGGAGGGCCTGGCTGCGGTCACTCCGGAGGTCCAGCGGATGCTGGCATCACGGACAGTGACTATGCGTGATATCGAGACGGCCATAGCCACCGCCTTGACCATCCCTGGTGGTTACGAGCCAGTACCACGAATGCCGCGGACCTCCCGCCTAGAGGTCAAGATGAACGTCGGCGGTTGTTCGGACAACGCGATCGAGAGGGCGCTCAGTCTGCGGATTGACTACCAGGACTACTGGCGCGACCGCGAAAGTACTGAGGCGACAGCCCGAGTCGAACGCAAGCGGGTGGAGCGACTGCTGCACCGTGTCAGTGATCAGTCCACAGACACTGTCCAGCCACAAGGAGCGGTCTTGTGGCGTCGGCTACAGACTTCTGTGGACACGCTGGGGCCGGAGAAGTTGCCTGCGGGCATGGACGCCGACCTGGCATTGGGCGGCGTGTGTGACCTGGCAGGCCGATGCAAGGTCTGGTTTGGGCCACGGTTCGACGTTGAGGCCATCATTGCCCAGGTTCGGGCGGCCCATGAGGCGGAGACATGACCGAATTCGACGGAGCGGAACTCGCGCTGCTACGCGAAGATCTTGCCTACCACCAAGCCCGCGTGCTGTTGCTGGTCGATGCAGTATCCCGCACGAAGGGAAACGCCGGAAAGCTCGACGGTCTAACCAAGCTTGCCAAGCTGGATTTCCTGCTGCGTTACCCAGCCCTGGCGCCGGAGGTACTTGACCGACTTGACATGCGCGATCCGCGGTTGCATCTGGCGACCGAGGACGTAGCGGCGCCTACTGATGTCGAAGCGCCGATGACTCGATACAAGTACGGGCCGTGGGATGACCGGTACTACGCCGTGCTCGGCGCCCTGATTGGTCGTGGCCTGGTGCGTTACACCACCGCACGTAAGGGCAGCGTCGCTGTGGCCCCGACTGCCGCCGGCCGACGTCTAGCCGCGCAGTTGGCCAACAGCGGCCACTGGTCGGAAATCGCTGACCGTGGTGCGGCGATTGCTGACGCTTCGGCAGGCTTGGCGGGCAACGCGTTGAAGGACCTCGTATACCAACGGTTGGCTGATTTGATGGACCGTCCGCACCGGCAGGTGATCCGGTGACCGTCCGCTTCCGCATCGAAGTCGTGGCCCTGGACACCACTGAAGGTCGCGTCGAGTACCAGTTCACTTCCGACCTCACCGTCCTGGCGGGCCCGACTGGGGTCGGCAAGACCACGCTGCTCGAACTGATCAAGTTCGGGTTCGGTGTGAAAGCGACCTTGGCACCCGTTGCCGTCGAGCACATCGAGTCCGTCACCTTGGAAATACGGATAGGTGACGAGAGACTGCGGCTAGTTCGTAGCCTGGATAGCGCCAAACGTAAAAAGGTACGCGTCACCGACCTGATCACGCAGGAACGACTGCAAGATCACGACGCAGGCGAAAAGCAACCAGCTCTCAATACACTCCTGATGCGGTGCTTGGGACTACCCGACGACATGCTCGCGGCAGCTGGTGGCACCAGTACGCGGGCAGGCGCGCGCATCACCTTCGCCGACATCTTGACCTACCTCTACATTCCTCAGAGTCAGATTAACCGCGACATCGCTCACAGTCAGGAAAGCTACCGTGAGCCGAAACGCAAAGCCGTATTCGAGTTGCTGTTCGGTCTAACTAATTCCGAGATCCTCACTCTGCGTTCGACGATGAGCAAGCTCAAGGGCGAAATCGACACAGCTGACACAGAACACAACACTGTGGTGAAGTTCCTCCGCGACAGCGGTACTAGTAGCCGCGAGGAAGCCGAGCTCGCGCTTGAACGTGCCCAAGTTGCACAGTCCGAAGCTCAGAATCAACTCGTCGTGCTCCGAGAATCCATTGACCCCGTGTCCGACCGGGAGACGCAGACCCTGCGGGATCTGCTTGCCGAGGCTGAACGCGGCCTCGCTGATACCCGTAGCGCAGACGTCGATCTGTCACGTCGTCGTGTCCAGTACAACGCCGAGCGCCGCCGCGTGCAGGGTGACCTCGACCGGTTGGGCCGCATGCAGGAGGCGGGGCAGCGCCTTGCCGACATCGAGTTCACTGTCTGCCCCCGTTGTATGCAATCGCTAAGGCAGAGAACCGTGCCAGCCGATGCCTGCCGACTCTGCCTCCAAGACGACCCGGTCTCTGCAGACCAGAGTCAAGACCAGTACGAGATCCGCCAGCTCACCGAGCAACTTAGCGAGATGGATGAGCAGATCAACGCACTGGTAGACCAGCAAGAAGCCGTCGTGCGAGCGATCACCGAGCGGGAACGGCTCATCGCGCACCTCACGGCGACGCTCGACCAACGAACCACCCAACGGGTCACACCTCGCCTGCAAGCCTTCAGCGACGCGTCCCAACAAGCAGCCACAGCCAAGGCGGAGCAGGAGCACTGGGAGACGACCCTGCGCCAATGGGACGTAGTCGCGGATCTCCAAGCCACCACCGACGCCCTCCGCACCAAACGTGACAACACGGGCAGAGAGTTGGATCGCGCCCGACAGGAGATGCAACAGCGTCGTGAAGACATCCTTGAGGAGATCAGTGAGGAGTTCGATTCCACAGTCCGCGCTATTGGCATCCCAGGTGTGTTGACCGCCTCCGTGGACAGCGAGAAGTACTTGCCCGTCCTCAACGGGAAAGTCTTTTCAAAGGACAACCAACTCGCCGGCGGAACTACTACAGCCACCCAGGTCGCTTACTGGTGCTCCCTCCTCACGGTTGCCATGCGTCATCCCGAGACTGCCTACCCTGCCTTTCTCCTCATTGACAGCCCTCAGCTGGCGCTGAACGCCGAAGTCAATCTCACCGCAGCTATGTACCGGAGACTTACCACGCAAGTCGGCGTTTTGCCGGGACGGCTGCAAATCATAGTTGCCGATAACGAACTCCCCGACGACTACCGCAATAGCTACGCCGAAATCGACTTCGACTACACGCATCCCACTATCTCGACCATCGACCACCCCGGCCCAGCCCAGGTCACCCTCATCCACGGAGATGCCAGCGACGCTTAGGACAGCTAACGATTCTGTCGTTGGTGTTGGACGAGTCAGCTTCGACACTGTCGGTCGACCACCGCAACCAATGGCACCCGCACCGACGGACTGTTGCGTTGCGGGCTTACTGGTGGTCTTGACTCGACGTAGATGAACTGCCTGACGACCCCGCAGCGATATCGCGGGTTGACCGCGGTCAGATGTGCGTGAATGGTTTTGTCGACAAGGCCCGAGGCAGACCGGGGCACAGCTACAGCGTTCCCCTTCTATTGACGACTCGCCAATTGCAGGTCCGTCGGCAGGTCGAACAGATTGCCTCATCACCCAACATCCTCCCAAAGATCCACTCTTGCGGTGACACCCCACCCTGATCTGTCACCACGCGGCTCGAATCCTTGTGTCCTTGTAACACATCTGGGTGATAAGCCCGATAGACTGACCACATCGGACCGCCTAACAACTTGAACTTGGGATGATGAGGACTGCGCATGCAAATGCCTCTGATACCTGGCGTCGGCGCCGGGACGTTACTGGAGTCGGAACTGCTTGCCGAGGATCGGTCCGTCCGCATCGGCGCCGTCCACCGGCTCGACTACGGCGAGGCGATTGTATTGACGCACGACCGATGGAAGTTTGACTCAGGCGGCATACCTCAATACGCATTTCTACTCGCCACGGCTCGAGGGATCGACAGCGACTCGCACGACGATGACGAGGTCTTACTGCTTCGCGTGGAGGGGACCGCACCGTTGGCCATGGAGGCCGATCTGCACGCAGTACGCGAAGAGGCACTGCGTGCCGCACTCTCGCAGCACGATAATCCGTCTCCAGCAGTAGTACTTGATGTTGACCTAGATCCGTTTACGAAGAATCGAGTGTCGTTCACCGGACTCCGATGTCGGATTCTCGGCACGTTCTACGAGGATGACGTCGACGGGCACAGAACGCTTCAATTCGGGGCCGATGTCGACAATGAGCGTTATTCATGAGGGTTACCAGCCGAGTCGATAGAACTCGAGCGATGTGATGATCCGGATGATGTTGGGGAGCTCGGAAAGGCGTCCTCGATAGCCGGTCGCAATCATCTTCCAGTTCTTGATATGCGCGATGCATCGCTCGACGGCGGATCGAAGTGAGGAGATGAATTTATTGTTCACCTTGTCGCCAGCCGAGAGCTCGCCGCCCTTTGGCTTTTTGCGAGGCGTAATCGTGTGAGTGCCCTGATAGGCAGGGTCACCGATGACTGAGGTCTCGGCCAGAAGATCTTCCCAGTCACACTCGGCGAACGCTTTCCGGTCATGCATCGAGCCAGGCAGAGGGGCGGATATTCCCAGCAGGCCTCCCTCCGTATCGGCGGCGACCTGGATGTTCAGCCCCGCGCGGCGCCGCTTGCCGGAGAAGTTGTCTTCGTGACCAGCACGGTTGCCGGTCGGGACATCGGTTCCGTCGACCAGGACGAGCCGGCCGCGGATGGCCTCCTTGAGGTTTGGAATGTGCAGGCACAGGGCCTGCCCAATCAATGGGAGAATGCCTCGATAGATCCGCGATACGGTCGACTGACTGACGCCGAACAGATCGCCCACGGCCGCCTGGTTCAGATTCTGTCGGACGTACACCAAAGTGATCACGACAGCGCGATACAGTCCCACGGTCGGAGGCCACGCTTGGTTCTCATGGCATTGGATGATCTGCCAGATGCGCGCGACAAGCTCCTGGATCTGGTCAGCAGCAAGCCCTGTAGTAGACTGATAACGCAACGACCCCGCCTGTAAGTTGTCTTCTGCGAGAGGAAAACGATCTTACTTGCCTGGGGTCGTTGTCCTATTTTGAGGTGATCAAGTCGCCAGAATAACGCTCAATTTCTACGCGACTTCGACCTATCGGGTATTGAAACCACTCGGCCATGGGCTATCGATGATAGCCTCGTACCTCAAGCCAGCCGGTCGAACAGTCGAACAGGTGAGGATCGGGTCGGTCCGCTATTCGGCCACTCGGCGCCGGGCGAAGGCATCAAAACAAGCCGATGCATCGGTCCTGATTAACATCCACGACTTCATCGGCAACAAGACCGGCCTACTAGGCATGACTCGTATGGGAAAGTCGAACACCGCCAAGATCATCATAGCGCGAACATTCGCGGTGTCCGAGCGACAGCGAGCGGCAGGAGGGTCACCGATCGGGCAGCTTATTTTCGATCCACAGGGTGAGTACGCTAATCCCAACACCCAGGACGGTACCGAGATCGCCGCCATCGGCGAAAGGCATGTGCGGATTTACAAATTCGGGGCCGACGGCACGCAGCCTCATGTGCGTCCGCTTGGTGTCAATTTCTTCGACCCCGCACAGATCGAGGCGGTGCAGGGCTTGATCGCCGACAAGCTGCGATCCGATGGATCAGCCGGCTATGTCAACGACTTCGCCGCGACCGAGTTCACCGATGTTCCTCGCGACTACGGCAAAACCATTCGCGCACAGCGGGGCCGTCTCATCCTTTATGCTGCACTCTTGCGGGCTGACTTCGAGGTTCCCGAGTATAACGCTGGGACGAATTACGCATACTCCGTCTTGATCAGCATGAAAGTAGAGTTGCGTACCGAAGTCATTAATCGCCTCAGCCGTGACCCATTCCGCAAGGCAGGAAAATCATTCGCTATCTTGGCACAAGATGTCAGGCCAGTGGTCGATACCGTCATTGCATTGCGAGAAGAGGGTAACGAGGAAGCCGCCGGCTTCTGCGACGATATCCGATGGCAATCCACAGAGCCGATCTACACAGGTCAGACAGGGGCGTCCGGCAAGGTACGTGGATGGCGCAACCTCATCGACCTCAAGGATTTCCACAACCCAGACACGAAACGCGACCCGGCCGACGAGATCTATGAGGATCTGACCGATGGCCGCATCGTCATCGTGGATCTACACGTCGGTACGCCCGCGATAGTCCGGGCACTGTCCGAGACGATCACGAGGCAACTGTTGAACCGGCAGACGAAGGTGTTCACCTCAGGAGCGGAGCCTCCTGCCATCCAGGTCATGCTGGAGGAGGCTCACAACCTGTTCTCCAATGACCGCTACAAGGACGACAGCGACGTCTGGGTGAAGCTGGCGAAGGAGGCAAGCAAACTCAGGCTCGGGATGACGTACGCCACCCAGGAGGTATCGGGCGTCGCCCACCAGGTAAAGGCGAACACCGCCAACTGGGTGGTGGCGCACCTGAACAACACGAAGGAAGTCCAGGAGCTGTCGCGTTTTTACGATTTCGCCGCCTTCGCTCCCGCCATCATCGCAGCAGAAGACCGAGGTTACGTTCGGCTCAAGACATTGTCCTCGCCCTACATTGTGCCGGTTCAGATCGACAAGTACGACGTCGACCTTGTCAACGAGGCGCGGAAGGCCGCTGGAGACCCGTTGTTGCCTCCCATGGCTCCACAGCCGTAAGGAGCGAGCCGTGCCCTACCAAGCCATCAATGGTTCCTTTGAGGTGGCGTCCCGACTCGGACACTCCACGGCCGTGGTCCGGGCGATGGCCGAACGCGCAGAGTTCCACGTGCCCGCTGAGCATCTGCAGAACGTGGACTGGATCCGTTCGAAGGTTCGACCCCGATCTGACTTCCCCATAGACGACAAAACGGGCCGACTGTCAGCCGCGTTGGCGATCGATGGCTCGCGGATGGCCGAGCGGGTGCGCGACGGACTCCCTTCAGTCGTTTATGGATACGCGCAAGCGGTTGCGGCCTATGTCGATCTGGCCATAATGGAGCTGCAGCGGGCGGAGCGCTTTGTCGACCCGGTCGCCATCGACCGGGCAGTCAACACCGCGCTCGTATCGCTGGACCTACCGACCGCTGGCGCCTACACCCACGCCGGCATCGATATCGCGACGTCATGGCGTGAAGCGATCAACCAACTCTTTCGGACGAAGAAGATCGAGGTCAACCGACTCAACCAGAGCCTGCTTGACCTGCTGATGTTGCTTCATGGACAACCAGGCAAACCAGCATCCGCCGTCCCAGTGAACTGTCCACACGAGGACTGCGAGGCCCACGACGTACCTGTCTCCCGGGATGGGCACGATTGCCCAGCCTGCGGGAAAAACTTATACCCGACCGACACCCTGCGCATCCACGAGGAGGTTGTGGAGGAGGGAACCAACGAGACAGCGCTTGGCCGCTTGATGTCTGTTGTGGAACTGCTGGTTTTGGTCGGACTGACCAGCCTGCTGTGGGAGCAGTCCCGTAGCGAGCTGCTGTGCTCGACGTTGTTCATCGTCGACGGCCCGCTAGCGATGTACGGACCTCCCGCGAAACTGCGCAGCAGGGCTCTGTCGTTCTTCCAGTCCATGGCGGCCAGCACGCCAGGGCACGGGCCATACCTGTGTGGCCTGGAGAAGACCGGTGCGATGGTGGACTACGCCAGCCAGCTTGCTCGGCATGACGTCCTGAAACGTGGCGACTTGTTGGTCTGCGACCAACAAGTGATCGACACGGTCACGAACTCATCCAATGCGGTCGCATACGGGAAGGAGACTTACTGGGGCCGCAAGTTCATCTACCGCGCGAGAGACGGGCGCGTGGTCGTGCCCACTGTGATGCCGACGTCGGGACCCGCATACGACTCCACTGGCGGGCAGCCAGGACCGGACGGCTATCCCACGTTGCCCGCGATTCTGGACGTGATCGACCGGACCGGCTCGTCGATGTATCAGGACGGGATCATCCCGGTCGCGGCGGCACACGGAAAGGCCGCATTTCCGATCGGCGTGGGAACCGATGTGCTACGGCTTGTCGCTAAACGGAAGCTGGGTCTGGACAAGTCACCCACAACGCCCCTATAACCGGCGTTCTAGATGAGGCTGGGAAGATCACACGATGACAGCGCGCGTGCCTATCGCCTCCGCAACTCGCACCACAGGCGAGGCACGTCTCGCGGAGATTCCAACCGCACCACGCCACATCAAGACGCGGCCGCGAACCATCCAGGCGCCGGCCGGGCGACTTGACCATCCACTTGCGAAAGGTCGGTATCAAACTCCCTTGCGGTACCCCGGTGCCAAGACCGGGCTCGCTAACCTCATCGGGCGCCTCGTTGAATCAGCGAAGACGTCAAGCCAAGTCCGTAAAGTCGACCTACTTGTGGAGCCGTTTGCCGGCGGAGCCTCGACATCGCTTCGGCTAGTCGGCGCGGGAGTTGTAGATCGGATCTTGCTTGCCGACGCCGATCCTCTGGTGGCCGCGTTCTGGCAAGTTGCCGCGGATCAGACCGATCCGCTCATTGACCGCATGGCAGACGAGCACAAGAAATACGTTGCCCGCAGTGGTCACACCGCACTTCAAAGGTGGGACTACTGGCGACAATGGACGCCACCGCCAGGAATGACGGTTACAACCGCCCGCTTTGAAGCGGCCGTGAAATGTCTATTCCTCAATCGGACGACATTCTCTGGAATCCTTCACGGCCAGGCGGGTCCGATTGGAGGAAGGAGACAGGAATCGCAATATGACATTGGCTGTCGATTCAACGTGGATGCCCTGTCTGAGCGACTCAGCTATGTCGGGCACCTCTATCAGACGGGCCGACTGGTCGATGTGTGGTGCAAGGACTGGAAGGACACGCTCGCGACAGTTCCCGAGTGGTATCCCCAACTCATTCCGAACCACGTCCTCGCCTACCTCGACCCCCCTTACCTAGAGAAATCTAAGAAGCTCTACCAGCGTTCCTTCAACACCCGCACTGGCTATGCTACAAGCCCAGTAAGTGACCTCGACTGGCTAGACGGGATAACCCATCACCGACTGGCGGAGTATCTAAGGCGGAAAATGCAGTTCCGATGGGTTCTGTCCTACGACGCACATCCCGCACTACTCGCCGAAGCGGGTCTGTACGCGGCCACGCGGATGACCCCGTCCTCCGAGGACAAGCTAACTCTCGGTGTTAAAGAATGGACCATCACAAAACGTCTTGTATCCCTGAGATACACCGCCTCCGCACGAAACGGCCGCGGCCCAGCTGAGGAATTGCTTATTACCACACTGCCGGCGTCAACCGTGCCCACGGACTCAGCATTCAAGCCAATTATTTACGGATCACTAGATTAACCGTGTCCCCAAACCTCGACATTTGAGTCATGTTTCCGCAGCCTAGCGTCAGGTGCCCGCTCCATCTGCAGACTCGTAGTATTACCAACCACTTTTGGGAACGGCACGGTTCAGACCGGACAGTTCTCGGCAGCCCCGGGACCGCGCTGCTGCCGAGGAAGCATTAGCTCCGAGTCCCGAACAGAGCGCCCCAGCAGTTCAACGCCCTACTGGGGTCAACATTCACCCAATAGCGTGGATCCGGCCAGTCGAACGTGGTGTGCAGTCGCGCTGCACGCAAGGCGTTGCTCGGCTCACCGCCATGAACAATGGCACCGCGTCCTCGTCCCCAGATGTCAACGGCCCGTTCCTCGACGGAGCACCTCGGAACGGTCAGGCGGTGATCTATCTGCGGGTGTCGTCAACGCGGCAGGTCGGGCGGGATTACGACCCGGAGGGCATCTCAATCCCGGCGCAGCGCGCCGCGTGTCACCGCAGGGCTGAACAACTCGGCCTCACCATCGTGGGCGAATACGTCGAACCCGGACGGTCAGCCACGGAGATGACCAAACGTGCCGTGTTTCAACAGATGCTGGCCCGTATTCGCCACACCAGCGATGTTGATCATGTCGTCGTGTACAAACTGTCCAGGCTGGCCCGTAACCGCGTTGATGACGCGCTCGTCATGGCCGATCTACGGCAGCGCGGCATCACGCTGATCTCGGCAACCGAGTCGGTCGACAACACGCCGATCGGGCAGCTGATGCACGGCATCCTCGCCACATTCAACGAGTACCAGTCCCGCGAGTCAGGCGCCGACATCGCCTACAAAATGGGCCAGAAAGCCCGCAATGGCGGCACCATCAGCCGTGCCCGACTCGGCTACCTCAACCACACCGACCGCTCCGACGGCCGCGACATCCGCACCATCATCGTCGACCCGGAACGCGCACCCCTGGTACGACTCGGCTTCGAACTGTTCGCCGCCGACAATCTCACTCTTGACCAACTATCGGAGCGGCTTTACCTACGAGGGCTACGCACCCGCCCCACCGCACAGCACCCCGCGAAGCGGGTGTCGATCAGCAAGCTGGCTCGGATGCTGCGTGACCGCTACTACCTCGGTTACGTTACCTACCAAGGCGAAGAGCTCTCTGGCCGCCACGAACCACTCATCGACCAGCACCTGTTCGACCGCGTCCAAGCAGTACTCGACGCCCGCGCCACCTCCGGAGAGCGGCGGCGGGTACACCTCCACTACCTCAAAGGCACCCTCTACTGCGGACACTGCCACCGGACAGGTAACACCGGACGGATGATCATCCAGCACACCGTCACGCGCCGCGGCGACGAATACACATACTTCTTTTGCCGCAACCGACAACAGGGCACCTGCCCAGCGCCTTACGTGAACGTCGCCATCGCCGAACAAGCCGTCGAGCGCTACTACACCACCATCAGCCAACAGCAGATCACCGACGCCTTGATAACGCTCGCCAAAGACGACACCGCTAACAACAGCCCCAGGCGAACTGTTGATCCGGCCCAGTTCTACCGGGACAGCGCCGACGATGAGCGCCGACTGCTCAACCTCGCACTCTTCCGTCGGCTCTACCTCGCAGACGACCGCATCACCAACCACGAGCCGTGGCCAGCAGCACCCCAAACCTAAACAACACCAGCCCCAACAAGCACGACACCTTACGGGATTAGAACCCGAAACAGCCGCTGACCAGCAAAAACCCTCTCGCTCACGTCATCAGCGAGAGGGTTACCCTGCGTACAGATCCGCAGGTCAGAACGCAAAAATCGAACTACCGGTGGAGCTGAGGGGATTCGAACCCCTGACCCCCACACTGCCAGTGTGGTGCGCTACCAACTGCGCTACAGCCCCGCCGCGCTCTTTCGAGTGCTGGGATACCGTACATCACCGCCGGTGACCCGTGAAAACCGGGGTCGCATTCCGGTGCGGCTAGTGCTAGACCGGTGCTGTGATCAGCGGAGATGACGTGGTGGTTGCCCTGGTTGACGCGGATGCCGAGGGGGTTGCCCCTGGGCTGCGCAGGCAGGTGCAGGAGCGGCGGTTGCGGCAGGTTGTCGAGCGCGTGCTCGGGTCGGGGAATCTGCAGGCTGAGCGGCTGCGGGCGGCCGGCGTTCAGAGTGCGGCGGAGGTCACACTCGGTGATTTGCGGCATCTTCCGACCATCAACAAGGCCGATATCTGGGATAACTACCCGTTCGGGCTACAAGTTGCCAAAGATATTGTCTGCGTTCACGGCAGCTCCGGCACTGGTGGGCGGCCGACGCTTATTCCGTACACCGCCGCTGACATTGAGATTTGGGCCAGTGTCATGGCTCGGGCTCTTGGTGGAGCTGGGGCCACCAAGTCGAGTGTCATCCACAATGGCTATGGCTATGGGCTTTTCACTGGGGGACTTGGGGTTCATCACGGCGGCATGCATCTTGGCGCCACCGTCATCCCGGTTTCTGGTGGCATGACTGACCGGCAGATCCGGCTCATTCAGGACCTCAAACCCGACGTCCTCACGTGCACGCCCTCGTACGCCATCCACCTCGGCGAGGCGCTCAACAACGAACCCACAAGCCTGAAGGTCGGGATTTTCGGCGCTGAGCCGTGGACCGAGGAGATGCGGGCGCAGATCGAGAACCTCCTCGGCATCCGGGCTCTCGACATCTATGGGCTTTCCGAGATCATTGGGCCTGGGGTTGCTTGCGAGTCGCTGGATTCCGGGGGCATGTTGAATGTCGCCGAGGACCATTTCTTCGTCGAAGCCGTTGACCCGGACGGTAATCCGGTCCCTGACGGCACTCCTGGCGAGCTTGTCTTCACCACCCTCACCAAGACCGGGATGCCGCTCATCCGGTATCGCACTGGCGACGTCGCTTCCCTCGCCGATCCGTTGCCTGGCAAGCCAAGGACGCTCAAGCGGATGAGCAAACTCAAGGGCCGCACCGACGACATGCTCATCATCCGGGGCGTGAACGTGTTCCCGACCGAGGTCGAGGCCGTTCTTCTGCAGGACGAACGGGTCAGCCCGCACTACCTCGTCGTCGAGGACCGGCGTGATCCGCGGCGCAGCGAGCTGCGGGTCGCCGTCGAGCCCTTCACCGACAGCGTCGACAAGCAAGCGCTTGAACACGACCTGATCGGAGCGCTCAGGGAACGCCTTGGCATCACCTGTGTCGTGAAAGCGCTCGAGCCAGGCAGCGTGCCCCGCACCGAGGTCGGGAAGGCACGCCGCCTGGCTCGGTGGAACCAGGGTGATCCGCCGCTACGGGGTCTGTGACACCGCGGTGTTCAGCCAGTTCGGGTCGTTCAGCGCGTTGACGATCTTGTCGTTGACCAGGATCGTCGGCGTGCCGAAGCCCACCTGGCCGCCGCCGAAGTCCTGCTTCAGCTTCGGATCGTTCGACGCCGCCTGATACGCGTCCTCGATGATCTGGTTGTACTTGCCCGCGTTCACTCCAGCCGCGAAGTCCGGCGACGTGATGCCGACGTCCTGCCCCAGCTTGATCAGCTGGTTCTTGTCGTAGCCGCGCGCGCCTTCTTCCGGCTGGGCGGCGAAGAGGCTCTTGTGGAACGCCGGGAACTGGCCGGCTTCGGCCGCGAGCAGCGCCGCGTTCGCCGAGTCCAGCGAGTAGCCAGGCGGGTCGGAACGATTGTTGAGCAGCGTCAGGATGTGGTAGCGCACCCGCACAGTCCCGTCTTGGATCTTCTGCTCCAGCTGCTGGCCTGAGCTCTGCTCGAACTGCTTGCAGTACGGGCAGAGGAAGTCCTCGTACACGTCGACTGTGATCTTCGCGGTGTCCTTGCCGACCACGACGACGGCACCGTCCCGTTTGGCCTCGAGGCTCGCCGCTTTGTCGACCGGGATCTGCACGTCCGCGGCCTCGTTCTTCTTGCTGTTGGTGACCAGCAGACCGACGACCACCGCGATGGCGATCACCAGGACCACCACGACTGTGATGACGACCTTGTTACGGTCGCTCTTCGCCTTGCGTGCCGCAGCCACCGCTCGCTGCGCGGCGGCTTCCTGCTTCCGCTTCCGCGCGTTGCGCTCGGCTCCACCCACGTCCTTCAGTCCTCTCCCACTACCTGCGGGCGCTTGGTCAGCCACCCGTCCATCGACAGCAGGCTGGCCGGCCGGACGATCAGCCATCCTGCGAGCACCATGAACCCGATGTCACGGGCGATCTCCTGTGGATACGCCGTCTGCCCTGGAGCGACCTGACCGCCGCCGCCGAAGCAGCCGCAGTCGATGGTCAGCCCGCGGGCCCACGCCTGCGAGATCGCGATGATGAACGCGACAAGCACGACGACCGACAGCACGGCGACGAGCCGCGTGCCGATCCCGAGCAGCAGGAGCAAACCGAGTGCGATCTCGATGAACGGCACTGCGGCGGCGACCACGCTGACCACGCCGTGCGGCAGCAGGTCGTACGCCTGCACCGCGATGTAGGCCTGATTCAGGTCTGCGGCTTTGATCCAGCCTGACACAAACCACACAGCCGCCAGCCCAAGCCGCGCCACTGTGCCGATTCCGTCAAGCACACGAGGTGACGGTCGAACCACCCGCGCGACGATACCCGGGCAAACTGAGCGTTGCCTGAGCAAGACGATCCATCAGTCCAGTTCCCGCCGTGACCGAATCGACGTGACCCGACCGAATGAACCTTCCCGATCTGCCCATCCGGGCTGTACTGCCAGAACTGACCCGCACGCTGGCGCAGCACGGCACCACGATCCTGGTGGCCCCGCCCGGTACAGGCAAGACCACAGTGGTCCCGTTGGCCCTGCCCGGCCGGATGATCGTGGCCGAGCCACGCAGGCTGGCGGCCCGTGCCGCAGCGGCCAGGATGGCTTCCCTGCTGGGTGAACCGGTCGGCCGGACGGTCGGCTACGCCGTGCGCGGCGACCGGAAAACGTCGAAGGACACCCGGATCGAAGTCGTCACGTCAGGTCTCCTTGTCCGGCGGATCCAGCACGATCCCGAACTGTCCGGTGTGGACACCGTGCTGCTCGACGAGTGTCACGAACGCCACCTCGACGCGGACCTGCTGCTCGCACTGCTGGCCGACGCCCGAGCCCTGCGTCCGGACCTGAAACTGCTGGCAACGAGTGCGACCGTGGCAGCAGAACCGCTGGCGGTGATCCTCGACAACGCGCCCGTGCTCAAGGTCGAAGCACGCACCTACCCGACCCAGACGACGTACCTGCCACCCCTGAGAGGCGAACGGCCTGAGGCGTGTGTGGCGCGGGCGACGAGGCAGGCATTGTCCGAAACGGACGGTGATGTCCTGGTCTTCTTGCCTGGTGCGGCCGAGATCAACCGGGTACGGCAGATGCTCGGCGGCGTGAACGTGGTCACGCTGCACGGCCGCCTGGCCGCCAAGGACCAGGACGCAGCCCTACAACCAGCAACGGGACAGCGGGTGGTGCTGGCGACGGCCGTGGCGGAGTCGAGCCTGACTGTCCCTGGCGTACGCGCGGTGGTCGACTCCGGGATGTCACGCGTGCCCAGAGTGGATCATCGCCGTGGCCTGCCGGGTTTGGCCACCGTGCGTACGTCGGCCGCCGTGGCCGACCAGCGAGCCGGCCGAGCGGGCCGGGAAGCACCCGGTCGGGTGTATCGCTGCTGGCCAGAGCACGAACAGTCCACGCTGCCCCGATATCCGGAGCCGGAGATCCGGGTCGCCGACCTGACCAGGCTGGCGCTGGAACTGGCCTGCTGGGGCACGCCGGACGGGTCCGCGCTGCGCTGGTGGGACGCACCGCCGGAAGGCGCGCTGAAGGCCGGGCAATCGGTCTTGCACGACCTTCACGCGTTGAACAACGACGGCACACCAACGGATCGCGGCTGCAAGATGGCCGACGTCGGCCTGCACCCACGCCTGGCGAGGGCGTTGCTGGACGGCGGCAAGCAGGCAGCGGACGTGATCGCTCTGCTGGACGACGACACGCTCACAGACAACGTCGACCTGGAAACGGCCCTGCGCAAGGTGAAGAGCTCGCAGCGATGGCGACGGGAGTCCCAGCGCCTCGCGGCGATGGTCCCGCACACCGATGCCCCAAGCGATCCAGCGAAGGTGGTCGCGCTCGCGTATCCCGAACGCCTGGCCAGAAGACGCGCTGCCGAATCTCGCGTCTACCTGATGGCCAGCGGCACAGCGGTCGAACTGCCGCCGGGGACCGGCCTGGACCACCGGGAATGGCTCGCGATCGCGATAGCCGACCGCAAACCGGGCGAAAAGCATGGCAGGGTGCGGCTTGCCGCGGCCGCGGACCTCGACCTGGCAACCGAGATCATCGGTTTGTCCGAAAAGGACGAAGTGTTCTGGCAAGGCGACGTCGTCGCACGGCGGACAAGCCGGCTCGGCGCGATCACCTTGACCGAGAAACCCCTGCCGAACCCGGCCCAAACGGACGTCGAAGCCGCACTGCGCGACGCGATCCGCGCCGAAGGCCTGTCGATCTTGGACTGGGACCCGAAGCTGCACGCGAGGATGGCGCTGCTGCACCGCGCGCTCGGTGAGCCGTGGCCAGCCGTCGACCAGGAGTCGATACTGTCCACAGTGGAGGTAACCGGCGCGCGGAACCGCAAGGATCTCAACAAGATCAACCCATTGCGGGCGATGCTGCCGTGGCCAGCGGCGACCCGGCTGGACGAGCTCGCGCCGGAGCGGATCGAAGTCCCGTCCGGATCACGGATCGCGGTTGACTACGACGGCGAACGGCCCGTGCTTGCCGTGCGCCTGCAAGAGATCTTCGGCTGGCGGCAGGCACCGGTCATCGCCGACGGCACAGTCACGGTGCAGCTGCACCTGCTGACACCCGCCGGACGGCCCACAGCGGTCACCGACGACCTGGAATCGTTCTGGGCGAACGGATACCCGCAGGTCCGAGCCGAACTCCGGGGCCGATACCCCAAGCACGACTGGCCAGCCGATCCGCTGACCGCTATTCCACGAAGCCGTCGAAGAAACCCGCGATGAGGCCGACCGCGAAATAGATCAGCACGCTGACGAACGCCAAGGCGACAATGACCGTCGCAGGCCAGTAGCGCCCGCGCGTCGCCGCGTGCCAGAACGCACGCAACTTCGGCAGCTGCGCCTTTCGCGCTCCAGTGGCCCTGTCCTCGACACCCATCAGGTCGTCGAGCCCTGCGTCTTCCTCCACGCGCACAAGTTAACTCATAAGTGCGGCAGCGGATCCGGGGGCATGGCATCAGCCGACCATTCGGCGTCAGCCGCGTTGATCTCGGCCACGTACTCCTCGTCGACCTCGTACACGCGGCCGCCGAGCTGGAATTCAGGTATCACACTCAGATCGACCGGCCCGAGCTTGGTATGCCTCGGATACCTCCGCCACACCGCGTTCGGCCTCGTGCGGCCACCCAGCCCGGTGTCCAGCACGGTGATCGAAGAGTCGGTGACGGCGACGAGGAAGTGCGATGAGCTGTATGGCCCGCCGACCATCGAGGCGGGAAACAAATAGCTGATCTCTTCTCCAGGTTGCAACAGTGCGCGCACGTGCGCACGGTCATTAGATGTCGGTGACACAGCGCACCACCTCCCACTACCAACTGTGGCAGAACGAAGGTCCGGATTCACTTCGCAAAAGGAGGAAAGTCGCTGGTCACGTACGGTATTGAGAGGTATCCGCGAGCTGGTATACCAATTACGGGCAGGTTACGGAAAGTCAGATTCCTGCCCGACCGGCCCAAGCCGTGCGCATGCTGTGTTGCGCAAAGTAGCAAAAGTCACTTTTCGTCCTTACGGGGCCTACCCTGACGCCGTTGCTTGCTTGCCGCACTTGGCATCCGGCCCGCTTCCGACAGGGCCCGGCGTAGCAGGAACTCGATCTGCGCGTTGGTACTGCGCAGTTCGTCGTTCGCCCACCGGGCCAATGCGTCGTGTACCGCGGGATCCAGTCGCAACAGGACGCTTTTGCGTTCCGCCACAACAACCTCATTGGTAGAGAGAGCCGGTGTTCACCACAGGTTGGGCGTCCCGGTCTCCGCACAGGACCACCAGCAAGTTGCTCACCATGGCGGCCTTCCGTTCCTCGTCGAGTTCGACGATGTCGTGCTGGGCCAGCCGGTCCAGCGCCAGCTCGACCATCCCGACCGCGCCTTCGACGACAAGCTGGCGCGCGGCGACAACCGCGCCTGCCTGCTGACGGCGGAGCATGGCCTGGGCGATCTCCGGAGCGTACGCGAGGTGCGTCAGCCTGGATTCGATCACCCGCACACCAGCCGGCTCGACCCGCGCGCTGATCTCCGCGGACAGCTTCTCGGTGATCTCGTCGGCGTTGTCACGCAACGAAAGCGCGTCCGAGCCGTGCGAGTCGTACGGGTAGCTGTTGGCGATGTGCCTGATCGCGGTCTCGGTCTGCGTGCCGACGAACTGGACGAAGTTGTCCACCTCGAACATCGCCCGCGCCGTGTCCTGCACCTGCCAGACGACCACGGCCGCGATCTCGATCGGGTTGCCGTCCAGCTCGTTGACCTTCATCACCGCGGTCTCGTGGTTCCGGATCCTGGTGGACACCTTTGCCCGCGTGGTAAACGGATTCACCCAGCGCAGGCCGGACGTCCGGACTGTTCCCACGTACCGGCCGAGGAACTGCAGCACACGAGCCTCGCCCGGCTCAACGATCGTCAGACCGATGGACACCGTTGTCGCGGCAAGGATCAGTAGGGCTACTAGGACGATCATGGTGATGCCGAGGGGTTTGCTGCCTTCGACGGTTTGTATGACGGCGAAGACCAACAGTCCGGCCCCGACGAGCTCGCCGATGAAGGCGATCCCGGCGATCGGCAGACCGTTGCGTTCGGTGGCGTTACGTTCCCGCACCCGGGGTGCGGGCATCTCGACGATATCGGTACTCATATCGCCAACCTAGCAAACTGATATCACTTTTACCAAGCGGGTCGTGTCCACCGTTCCTGAAGACCGTGTCCACCGTTCCGGCACACCGTGTCCACCTTTGCTGAAGACCGTGTCCACCGTTGCGGCACACCGTGTTGACCGTTGCTTGCGGGCGTGTCTTGTTCCAGCGGTGTTCTTTGCGCTTCGGGGCTTGCACTTCAGGGCGTCTTGCATTGCTCCGCCCTGGCGCGTGTCCACCGTTCCGTCACGGTGTGTCAAACTGCTCGACTCGCTTCCAGCGCGGCTGGTACTCGCTGTGCGCCGCTCGCGCGTTCAACACACCATGACGGAGCCGGTGGACACGCGGGCGGGATCCGTGCACACGCGAGGACGTGCGGGTCTACGCGGGTTGGTTACATTTGCCAGCGGAGGCCTAGGGGGCCTGTTGCGTTGAATTCGATTAGGTGGACCGCTCCTGTTGGGGTTGGGGTTAGGTCCCAGGATTCGGATTCTATTTTGGCGCAGCGCAGGGGGATCGCTGTTGGGTCGAACCTTGCTTCCAGCACGTAGTCGCGGGTTGTTCGGTGCAGCCTTCGGATGAAGGTGTCCGGCTGGAGCGTGTTCGCGATCCGGTACTCCATGATGATTGTTTCGCCGCGCGCCAGTGGGGCGTCGAATACCAATTCCGCTACTGTCATTCCGGTTTCGCGGTCGGTGTTCACCGTTCTCACCGCGCAGTGCTGGCCCGCGATGATTTCGCCTGCCGCGTCCCACACCACGATCCATCGGTCCGCGCCGTCGTGGCTGGCGCGCAACACGTGCCTGCTGGCCACTTCGACCAGCCTTCCGTTGGCGTCCACTTCGATTCGGTCGTGCTGGCTCAGCCTGGTCAGCCTGCCGTCCGATGAGGTGTCCACCCCGGCAAGCAAATGCTCGATCGGTGGACCCCAGGCTTTGAGCATCGCCTCTGGTCCTTTGGGATGCGCGGCACGGCCGCGCGGGCGCGGCGGCCCGAGCAATGACCGCAACGCCTCCGGTGGAAGGTCGAGCACGACCTCGAGTTCGGCCAGTGCTCGCAATGATTCCGCCCGTTCCGGCCTGCGCCTGCCGGATTGCCAATTGCTCAGCGTAGGCACGCTGATCGACACGTCTCGTAGCCCCAGCCGGTAGCGGATCCGGTCGAGCGCCAGCCCGCTCGAACTGATCGCCGCTCGCAGTGCCTCGTGGAAAGGCCCAGCTGCCAGCAGTTCCGAAGTCGCCACGGTGCGAACGTAAGCGGCAGAGAAATTCTCTGTCAATGTCGCCCAGTAGGTGAAACCCTTACGGCTGCACGTAATTGCTCTGTCAGAGTGCGGTGTGCGCCAGCCAATGGGCGATGAGTTCCCGTTCTCCGGAAACCGTGACGTCGGCAAGGTCCAAGCGCCGGTAGAAAAGCAGCAGCAACTGCTGGACACTTCCGGCCACTGTCACGTCAGCCGCGCTGGTCACTGTGTGTTTCCACCGCGGGCCAGCCGGAGTCCGGGTGATCAGCCACCCGTCACCCTGGGTAGAGGAAAGCTGAAGCGTCTCGCCGTTCCCGCGAAGCTCCGCCAGTGCGGGAATCATGTCTTGCATCAGCCCGAGAAGCTCAAGTCCCTCATCGATTCCGTCGACAGCCAGCGCTGCCGGAATTTCGTAGGATGTTTACGCGGTCAGCGCCGCGTCGACGGCGTGAATCGTGGTGTCGTGCAACATTCTGCGCAACCAGAAGGACGCGGGCCGCCGGTCGCCGACAAACGACCAGACTTCCTTGGCCCCGGCCGCTTCTGCCGCACGTGCCAGTTCGTCGGCGCCTTCCTTGAGCCACGGACCCCAGTCGCCGGCTATCTCGCCCTTGTCGTGAAACGGGACCGCTTCACCGGTTTGGACGATCAAGGTGGCCCGGCGTTGAATCATTCCGACGTGCGTGACGAGATCGCGCACTGACCACTCCGGACACGTCGGCACTCGCTTGTCCGGGTCGAGCCCGTCGACGGCGGCCGCCATGGCATTGGTCTGGTCACGCAACCAATCGGTGTGCATGCCTCCAAGTTAGACCTTGGCCGCGCTGGTGATCCGGTTCCGCGCCGAGTTGCGCGTGACGTCCACGAGCTCGGTCGCCTTGGCCAGGCCCATCTTGGGCGCCTCGACGTAGACGGACTCGTGCTTGTCGACGACGAAGGTCTCGTGCCAAACCCCGACCGCTCTGCTGGCCTTGGCCGCGCGACGGTTGAACTTCGCCCACGCGGGTCGGTGTTCGGCGTCGGTCTTTGTCGCGTACGCGTACAGCTTCTCGAGCGAACTCCAGTACTGGATCAATGTGGGGCCACGGCTGCCGATGGTCATCTGGTAGCCGAGCAAACCCAGCTCAGGGTCCTTCTGGAGCTCCCGCAACATCGGGGGCATGGCGATCAGCGTCGGCAGCCACTTGTCCGGCCGCCACGGCTTGTTGACGGTCATGCCGATCAGGAACACGACAAGCTCACCGTCGTGCCGGTGCGTCTTTCTGGATAGTGTCACTCTCCAATAGTGGCGAGTTCCACTATCCATGTCAAGTCATCGCGGGTTCTCGCATCAGCGGCTCCGGCAGGCGGCTGGCGTGAATGACGTGCAGAGAGCTGACGGCACGAGTCAGGGCGACGTAGAGCCGTTGCAGGCCACGCTGTTCCGCCCCGACGATGCTCGCCGGTTCGATCACGATGACCGTGTCGAACTCCAGTCCTTTGCTCAGCGACACCGGCGCGAGAGTCAGCCGGGCATCGTCATCCACGCCCAGCACAGCGTGCTTCATTCCGTTGTCCGACAAGGCAAGATGAAGTTCCGGTACGTCGGCGTCCGCAGCGATGAGCCCGACCGACCCCTCGCCAGCCAACGCGACAACGCAGGCGTCGATAGTCGCCGCGACCATCGACTCCTGCGTTGTCTCGACAATCCGGAGGGCGTCGTCAGCCTGACGAAACGACGCGGGAGAGCTCAGTTCCGGCGCGATGTGCGGCAGCAGGCGGGCAGCGAAGTCGATGACCTGCGCGGGCACGCGGTAACCGCGCGTCAGTTCCTCGATGTGCCCGTCCGGCCGGTCAAGGTGCGTGAGAACCTCGGCCCAGTCCCTGACCGCGGCCGGGCTCGTCGCCTGCGCCAGGTCGCCAAGGACAGTGCACGAGCTCGCCATCCGCCGGGAGATCGCCCGGAACTGCATGGGGCTGAGGTCCTGCGCCTCGTCGACCATGACGTGACCGAGTTTCCCCGGCCGTTCAACCAGCTCGTCGATGAGAGCCAGATCAAGGCTGCTCCACCGCATCGCCTTCACACTGCGCGACTTGGGGACAACGATCGCGCGCTGTTCGTCAGCGGAAAGAATGCCGTCCGCGGCCCGAGCCAGAAGTGCTTGGTCGGTAAGAAGATCGAAGACGATGCGCGCGGGATCGGCTGCGGGCCACATCTTTCCGACGGCCTGGTTGATCGCCTTGTGCCGCCGAAGCTGAAGCAGCGTCGAACTCGGGTTCCCGGCCCGTTCCATCTGCCGCAGAACAAGATGCGCCAGCCGTTGCGCCAACAACTCGCGTCCGGCGTCGTAATCGACCCCGCGCCCAAGCACGCCATCGACTTCCTCAGCGAGTTCCTCACGCGACAAGCGCCACGTGCGGTGCTGGTGCTTGACCTCCACAGGCTCGTCGAGCGGCTGGATCCGTGACCACAGATGGCGTCGAATGACCTCAGCCATCCGGGCATCGCCTTTGACCCGTGCCGCCGCTGGCTCGTCGACCCGTTCGACCTTGCGGTCCGCGCCGATGAGCTCGTCGATGGTTGTCCGCGAAACCGCTACTTCACCAAGAGCAGGCAGAACATTGCGGATGTACGCCAGAAAAGAGCGGTTGGGCCCGATGACCGCGACCCCGCCGCCCTTACGAAGACGTTCCCGCTCGCTGTAGAGCAGATATGCCAGCCGATGCAGCCCCACGGCAGTCTTGCCCGTGCCGGGCGCGCCCTGGATGCAGAGTGTCCGGTCCATCGGCGCGCGCACAAGGCTCATCTGTTCGGGCTGGATCGTGGCCACGATGTCGCGCATCGGTCCCTTGCGCGGCCGCTCGATCTCAGCGGCCAGCAACCTGCTGGACTTGACATCACGGTCGATCGGTTCGTCTTCGAACGCCGTCAACACGCCGTCGCGGTCGAAGCCGTATCGCCTCCGGACCTGGACGCCCACCGGCTCGGCCTCGTAGAACGCCCGCGCGACCGGGGCGCGCCAGTCGATGACCATCGGCTCGCCGTCATCGTCACGGACACCACGCCGCCCGATGTACACAAGATCAGCGTTCGGATAGCCGAGGCGCCCGAAGAAGAGTGGCGCGCCTTCGACATCGGACAGTTCCTCGACCACCTGGATGCGGAACTGGCGTAGCACGTGGTTGAAGTACTTGTCCGCAACGGCTTCGCCCTCGCCCGCGCCTGTCTCCAGCATCGTGCTGACCTCGGCACGCATGCGCGCGAGCTGGGCCCGGCACACGTCCATGTAGTCGCGCTCAGCGCGAATCTCAGCGTCCACCAGGCCCCCATCTTGCCGGAGTTAAAAATCTAACTCAGTTAACTATACAACTCGGTCAAGTTGTTAACCGGGGAAGCCATGACTACCCTCATCCCATGCAGGAACCAGGTCTGCGCGAGCGCAAGAAGGCCCGCACCCGGGAGGCGATCACGGAAGCGGCCTTCGCCCTGTTCGAAAAAGCGGGGTTCGACAGCGTCACGGTCGCGGACATCGCGGCGGCCGCGGAGGTGTCCAAACCGACTCTGTTCGCCTACTTCTCCACCAAGGAAGACCTGGTCCTGCACCGTTTCCTGGACTCAAGAGGCCCAGCGGAGGTCGTCCGTGACAACCCAGGCGTCCCCGCGCTGACCGCGCTGCACGCGAGCTTCCTCGACCGCCTCACCGACCGGGACCCGCTGACCGGCCTGAACGACACCCCGTCGGCGATCACGTTCCACAACCTGCTGTACACAACGCCGTCGCTGATGGCCCGCCTGGCCTTCTACATGATCGACCAGGAACAGCGACTGGTCACCGAACTACTGGCATCCGGCCAGCTCACGAACAACTTCTCCGCGCGGCTCCTCGCGGCCGAACTCTTCGGCGCGCAGCGGATCCTCGGCACCCACAACGCCATGGAAATCCACGCTGGCGCCACCGCCGACGAAGTTCACCCAGCGGCCGTGACCCGCGCGAACGCAGCCTTCGACTTCCTCACGTCCGGCCTAGTTAGGCTAGCCTAACTCCATGGAGGTCATCTGCGATGTGACGGAGTTGGAGAACGCGGTCGGCAGCAGGATGCTGCCGGTGATGATGAAGTCGATCGACCGCCTCGACCCGAACTGCGTCACGCTCCTCCCGTTCGCCCGCGGCCGTACTCGGCTACGTCGACACCGAAGGCAAACCGCGCGCCACACTGATCGGCGGCACCCCAGGGTTCGCGATCCCGGAAACACCGTCACGTCTGAAGCTGCCCATGCCGCCAGAAGCCGCGCCCGGCAAAGGCGCCGCACTCCTGGTGCTGCTCCCAGGCTGGCGGGAAACGTTGCGAATCAACGGAACCGTCGAAACGGACGGCCTCGCGGTCGAAGAAGCATTCCTGCACTGCGGCAAGGCGATAATCCGCTCGAACCTGTGGGGGCCAGCTACTTCCCCTGGCGACGATTTCCTTGCAGCCGCGCCATTCGCGGTGATCACCTCGCGAGACGGCAACGGCAACGCGGACGCCAGTCCCAAAGGCGATCCACAAGTCATCCGCCAAATCGGCCCGTCGACCATCGCGATCGCCGAGCGCCCTGGCAACCGTCGCACCGACACGTTCCACAACATCCTTGAACAGCCCGAGATAGCGATCGTCGCCGTCGCACCCGGCGACAACCGGACTCTGGAAATCACCGGCACGGCAAGGATCACGACGGATCTCGCGCTGCGCGAATCAATGTCCGAACGCGGCCGTACTCCCAAAGCTGTGCTTGTGGTCGAGACTTCGTCCGTCCACCTCGCCGACAGCCCGGCGCTGCGCGACGCCGACCTCTGGAACGCCGAGCACCACATCGACCCCGCCGAGCTCCCGCGGCCGTCGGAAATCTGGACGGCACACGTGAAACTCAACGAATCCAAAGGCCTTGCGGCCCGCACAATCCGAGCCTTGGTCAACGAGCGGATGACCCGAGCCGGAACCAACCTGGACTACCGTCAGAACCTCTACTGACGTCGCATCACAACGGCTTGCACCTTCCGAGGACTGGTAGGCAGATCGGCCGTGCCGACGGCGAACATCACATCGCTGCCCGGAACGGCCGCAATGCTTTTCATGCTGACGGCAACGGTCCCGGCAGGCAGCGGAACGGGTGTCTCGATCCACCCGCGGTCGTAAGTCGCCAACGTCGACCGCTGCTCCGGCGGGAAATTCTGGATCACACAAGGGTTGCCAGCGTTGTCGACGGCGACACCCGGCAGCAGAGATTTCGGCGCGGCAACGGTCTCCCACGTCTTGCCATCCCCGTGCACAACCAGGTGCTGCCGCCCTGCTGGACAGTGCTGCCAACGGCCCACAGGTCGCGCGACGACTTCCCGCTGACCGACGTCAGCGCGAGCGGTTGTCCATTGATGCCAACCTTGACTGAACGCCAGGACGTGCCGTTCCAGTGGGACAACAGCGAACCCGGACCAAGAGCCATTCCCGGCAACCCAGATGTCGTTCTGCGAAAACGCCGTGATGCCGGCGAAGTTGCAGAAGTTCGGCATGTCACCAGGCCCGCTCCCGCCGAACACGCACTCGCTCGGCGGCTGATGCGACCGCCAAACCGTGCCATCCCATTCCTGGATGACAGCAGGAGTACCCCGCTGGCCGATCAGCCAAAGCCGCCCACTCACCGCGGCGATGTCGGTGATTGTCATCCGGCTCGGCGTCTCGCCAGCGGGGAACGGCACCTCTCTCCACGAGACGCCGTCGTAATGCAGAACCTTGGTGATGTTGTCGTCAATACCGTGCGACATCGGCCCGCCGACAGCCCAGACATCCGTGGGAGAGCTGGCCGCGACGTGCCTGAATGACCCCTTCCACTTGATGTCAGGAAGCGTCATCCGTGACCACTAGGTGCCGTTCCATTGCACGGCAAGCGGTTCACCGGTGTTGTACATATCGGAAACGTCGTATTTGTCGCTGCCGACAGCCCACGCGTGGTTGACGTCGGTCGCCGCGACATCGTTCAACACACTGGTCGGGGTGGTCGCGGGCAGCGTGCCCAACTTCCACGTCGGCACCGGATTCGAGCAATGGCCCGACTGGTTCGTCCCGGTGGTGAAAGTTGTACCGACGCGTGACGGATATCAGGTGCACCTGCGAGGCGGCGGCCAGTTCTGGGAAACGGTCCTCGCGGCAGACCCCGACGAGCGCTACGCGGTCCGGATGGACCGCACCAACATCCTGGGAATGACTGCACTGATGGAAGAGTGGCGAATGTCCCCCACCGCCACAGGCACCCGACTGCGCTGGACGATCGCAACCGACGGCAACCCCGTGTACCGAGCAGCCGTCCGCATGTCACTGCCTGGGTTCGCCCGCACCTTCCGAACGTCCATGCGCCTCTTGGACCGCAAGCTCCTCGCAGCCTGATCAGAGCGTTGTCGGACTCGGCTCCGCAGCCCCGACGACCCGTCCTGCCGGAAAAGTGAACCTGCAGGGGTTCGCGGCGAAAGCCCGCAGCCCCTCGGTCTCGGCAAGGGCAGGCAGCGGCGCCTCCCATCGGCGGATGTCAACCCTCGTCGAACCGGCAGTGGCCTTGAGTCGCGCGGGAAGGTGCACGCGCTGACCATCGATCTCGCCAAACCCACCAGAAGGCATGGACGGCAACGGAACACGCCACCGAGAACTCGCACCGACCGTCAACTCGGCCAGCAATTGACCATCCCGCCGGATCGAAACAGTCGGCCCGTCCCAATCAAACGTCGCGAGGTACTTGGGAACGCCCCACATCCGCCGCCCACCCCACAACGAAGCGGAATCATTGACCCACACACTCGTGGCCAGAATCCCAACCTGAAGCCCACGACGAACAAGAACCCCAACAGCCAGCTCGTCGTAAACCACAGTCCCGGTCTCATACCGGACCAACCCGACAGCTGCGCGGCGCCGACCCCCAACCGCGGACAGATCCCCAGGAACATCCACATCATCCACAGTCCGGGGAAAAACCATCCAAAGCCGCCCACTCATCCGCCACGGCGGCTGCGGATACGAAACCTCGCCCGATTCACTCACGCTCCCACCATACGACCGACCATCCAGTCAAGCACGGCGGCGAAACGTCGTCTTCCTGCCAGAAAAGAGTGTCATAGACCGGCGGAACCCTGTTTCACCTGGGGAGTGCGTGTTGTTTTTCGGCGCGCCAGTGGCTGGGGGTGCAGCCGAATTGCCCTCGGAACCAGCGAGAGAAGTTGCTCGACGAGGAGAAGGACAGCAGAGTGGCGATCTCGGTCAGGGAGTAACGCCGGCTGCTCACCATCTGGTCGGCTAGTTCGGCCCGTATCGAGTTCAGCACCGACGAAAACGTCTCGTTCGCGTCGGCGAGGTGCCGGTGGACGGTCCTGCGGTCGACGCCGAGGCTACGCGCTACATGCTCGACCGAGCATCGGCCGGAGGGCAGCAGAAGCTCGACGAGTTCCCGGACCCGATCGAGGGGCGTCGTTTCCTCCGCGAGTCCGAGCGAGTCGAGAAATTGCCGGGCATAGGTGCGCAACTGCGGGTCCGACAGTTTGTTCGGCGTGTCCAGATCGCTCGCATAGAAGACGATCCCGTCGAATTCCTGCTCGAACTTGAGCATGGGCCCGAAGAACTTTCGATGAGTGCTCGCGTCCACCGGTGCCGGGTGCGTGAAGCACACGGTGACCGGTTGCCACAGGGGGCCGAGGAGGTCGCGCAGAAGCCGGTAGAGCACGCCCACCGCGAGCTCCGTCGCTTGCCTGGCCCCGACCGGTTCACCGAATTCGAACCGAATGCGCACGGTCGTCAACCCGTTGGTGACGGACCTGCGCATGCGCAGTGCCTCGTTGTACATGTTCGCGTGGCGGATCAGCATTCTGAGAGCGCTGCGGAGATCCGGCTCCTCACGAATGACCAGGCTCAGGGGCCCGAGGTTGGCCAACCGTCGCCGTTCGGCCAGCTTCAGGCCGAAGTCCTGGTGCCCAGATGCCGCCGCTGACTGCTCGAGGAGCCTGGCGATCGCCGCAGCGGGGACCCAGCGATCCGGAGAGCCCAAGCTGGCGGGGTCGAGGCCGACGCCCCTCATCAGCCCTGCCGGGTCGACACCAACCGATTGGCTGACCTCGACATAGCTGTTCAGTGCCGCGTAGCGCGCCAAAACTTTCATGTCGTGTCCCGAATTGAATATAAGGCTGTCACCTCAGGACAAGTATCGCTCGTCGAGGCTGCCTACCGTTCGTGCTGTACGCGGCTGATGAGCGTCATCCGATTCCGGCCTGAGGAGAACGCCATGGCACACGCGGTCCGCTACTACGAGACAGGTGGCCCCGAGGTCATGCGATGGGAAACCGTCGAGGTCGGCGAACCAGGTCCGGGCCAGGTCCGTGTCCGCCATGAAGCGGTCGGGCTGAACTTCGCCGACACGTACTTCCGCACCGGCCTTTACCCGGTCAAGTTGCCCGCGGGCATGGGCGTTGCAGCGGCCGGTGTGGTCGAGGCCATCGGACCAGGGGTAGCCCACGTGCGGGAGGGCGACCGCGTCACCTACACCGGCAGCCCACTCGGGGCCTACAGCACCGAGCGCGTGATGCCCGCCGCGCCACTGATCGCGCTACCGGACGCGATCGCGTTCGACATCGCCGCCGCGATGACCATGCGCGGTCTCACCGCGGCCTATCTGCTCCGCCGGATCCACCCGCTGAAGCCTGGAGACACCGTTCTGCTGCACGCGGCGGCCGGCGGCGTCGGTCTGATCGTCACGCAGTGGGCGAAACTCCTGGGTATCACGGTGATCGGCACGGTGTCGACGGATGAGAAGGCCGAGATAGCGCGGGCGCACGGCTGCGACCACGTGGTGGTCTACACACGCGAGGACCTGGCTGGACGAGTCCGGGAACTCACCGGTGATGCCGGTGTGCCGGTCGTGTTCGACAGTATCGGCCGGACGACTTTCTCGGCTTCCCTTGATTCGCTTGCCCGGCGCGGCCTGTTGGTGTGCTTCGGAACCGCGTCGGGGCCCGTCCCGCCGATCGATGCCATGCGGCTAGCCGTCAAGGGCTCGCTGTTCGTCACCCGCCCGGCGCTGGCCGACTACATCGCCGACCCCGCGGAGCGCGCCGAGTTGGCGGGAGAGCTCTTCGGCCACGTCGAGTCCGGCCGGATCAAGATCGGCATCAACCAGCGCTATGCCCTGTCCGATGCCGTACGCGCACATCGCGACCTGGAGGCGGGCCGCGGCATCGGCTCTTCCGTCTTCTCGCCGTGACCCACACACGAACCCCCGATCCAGAGGATGCGTCATGACCGAAACCCCTGAACTGAAGGCGCCGGTGCCCGGCAGGTTGTCAGCGATCAGGTTCGAGCCGCTCACCCGCTCCATCGGCGCCGAGTTGTTCGGCGTGAACCTCGGCGAGGTCACACGGGACGACACGCTGTTCGCGGAACTCAAGGCGCTGCTGCTCGAGTACAAGGTCCTGTTCCTGCGTGATCAGGACATCAGCCGCACCGAACACGTCGCATTCGCCCGGCGGTTCGGCGAACTCGAAGACCACCCGGTGGCCGGCAGCGCTCCGGATCATCCGGGCCTTGTCCGGATCTACAAGGATCTCGACAGCCCCGCCGAGCACTACGAAAACGCCTACCACTGTGACGCCACCTGGCGGGAGAAGCCGCCGATGGGGTGTGTGCTGCGCTGCGTGGAGACACCGGAGGTCGGTGGCGACACCATCTGGGTGAACATGGTCGAGGCGTACGCGAAGCTGCCCGACCACATCAAGACCCGGATCGACGGGCTGCTCGCCAAGCACAGCATCGAGGCCACATTCGGCGCGGCGATGCCGACGGAACAACGCCACCAGTTGAGGAAACGCTTTCCCGACGCGGAGCATCCGGTCGTACGCATCCACCCGGAAACCGAGGAAAAGGTCCTCTTCGTCAACGGGTACACCACCCATTTCGTCAATTTCCACACCCCGGAGAACGTCCGCTTCGGCATCGACTACGCACCCGGCGGCAGCAACCTGCTCAACTATCTGATCAGCCAAGCCTCGATCCCGGAGTACCAGGTCCGCTGGCGGTGGACCCGTGACAGCGTCGCGATCTGGGACAACAGGTCCACGCAGCACTACGCCGTTCAGGACTACTGGCCATCGGTCCGCAAGATGGAGCGGGCCGGAATCATCGGCGACCGGCCATTCTGAATTCCCCGGTTCAATCCGTCCCTTTTCCGACGGGAGAAAACCATGCATTTCCTCGACGACTCGCTGTTTCCCGAGAACCAGGAGAAACTGGTCATCACGGCGGCTCCCTACGGGCCCGAATGGGAACCAGCCGACTTCCCCGAAGACCTTCCGCTGACCCTGGACGAGCACGTCCAGCAGGCCATCGACTGCTACAACGCGGGTGCCACCGTGCTGCACATCCACGTGCGGGAGGTTGGCGGCAAGGGGTCCAAACGACTGTCGCGGTTCAACGAGTTGCTTGGTCGGCTCCGTACGGCCGTCCCCGAGATGATTCTGCAGGTCGGCGGTTCCATCTCGTTCGCGCCGGAACACGAAGGAGCGGACGCCACATGGCTCGGCGACGAGGCCCGTCACATGCTGGCCACGCTGGATCCCACACCGGACCAGGTGACCATCGCCATCAACACCTGCCAGATGAACATCATGGAACTGATGACAGCGGACGACATCGCGGGAACCTCGTTCACGCGACCGGCTGTGGCGGAGGCATACCGTGAGATGTTCGTCCCGGCAGGCCCGGCCTGGGTCGAGGAACACATCAGGCGGCTGCAAACCCAAGGTATCCAGCCGCATTTCCAGCTGGCCAACATCCCGCAGCTGGAAACCGTGGAGCGGCTGATCCGGCGAGGTGTCTACACCGGCCCGCTCGTGCTGACGTGGGTCGGCATCGGAGGTGGGTTCGACGGTCCCAGTCCGTACAACATGATGGAGTTCATCCGGCGTGTCCCCGACGGTGCGGTGCTCACGCTGGAAACGCTCATGCGCAGTGTCCTGCCGGTCAACACGATGGCGATCGCCATGGGTCTACACGCCCGCTGCGGCAACGAGGACACGTTGTGGGGCAAGAAGAGCCACAAGATGACCTCGGTCCAGCAGGTCGAACAGCTGGTACGCCTCGCAGGCGAACTCGGCCGCGAGGTGGCCACCGGCAAGGAGGCCTTCGAGATCTACAAGATCGGCGAACGGTACGCCGACGCCGACGAAACCCTGGCCAAGAACGGGTTCGCCCCGAACCGCCAACCGGGTCAGGCCGGTTTCACCCACCACGCCTGACCTCACTGTCCACTGGGGACGGCTGGGGAACGTCGAGTCAGTCTTGGAGTTGCCGTGGGACCGCAGACTCTGCCTGCCGAAGACCCCGTCCGCGGGGCAGGACGGCGAAGGACGTACCCCTGGGTCGTGTTCGGCCTGACGTTCGCACTGCTGTTGTCGGACTACATGTCGCGGCAGGTCCTCAGCGCGGTTTTCCCGCTCCTGAAAGCAGAGTGGACGCTGTCTGACTCCCGGCTCGCTGCCCTCAACAGCGTCGTCGCGTTGATGGTCGGCCTGCTCACCCTTCCCCTGTCGCTACTGGCGGACCGATGGGGGCGGACGAGGAGCCTGGTCCTGATGGCGATCACCTGGAGCGTTGCGACACTGCTGTGCTCCATCGCTGTCGACTACAGCCAGTTGCTCGGCGCGCGTTTCCTCGTCGGAGTGGGCGAGGCCGCATATGGCAGCGTGGGTATCGCGGTGGTACTCAGCATGTTCCCGCCCCACGTTCGTGCGTCGCTCAGCGGTACGTTCATGGCTGGTGGATCGTTCGGCTCGGTGATCGGTGTCGCGCTCGGTGGCGTCATCGCCGTGCAGCTGAGCTGGCGGTGGTCATTCGTCGCCATGGCGATCTTCGGACTGCTGCTGGTCGGTCTGTTCCGGGTGTTCGTCACCCAGGGAAAGGTGGATCGGTACCAGCACCGTGACACGACCACGGCCGCTGGATACCGTGCTCCGCTGTCCAGCCTGTGCTCCACCGCCAAGGTGAACTGCGTCTACGTCGGCAGCGGCCTGCAGTTGTTCGTCGCCGCCGTCCTGCAGGCCTGGATGCCCAGCTTTCTCAATCGCTACTACGGCATGACCCCGGACCGGGCCGGTGCGGTCGGGGCGATCTTCGTCCTGCTCATCGGCGCGGGGATGATCGTCTGCGGCATCGTCACCGACCAGCTCAGCCACAAGCAACCGACGCGTAAATGGACAACGGCGACCTGCTACGGCCTGCTCGCGGCGGTGCTGCTGATCGTCGGCTTCAACCTCGAAGCGAGCGGGCTCCAACTTGTTCTGATCGGAGCCGGTGTCTTCTTCTCGGCCGCCGCATCCGGCCCAGCGACCGCCATAGTCGCCAACCTCACGCACCCCTCCATCCGGGCCACCGGATTCGGAGCACTCACCCTGGTCAACAGCCTTCTCGGCCTAGCATTGGGCCCCTTAGCCCTGAGTATTCATGGCGATCTTGATTCGGGCGCCGTGTCGGAACAGGGAAAAGTGCTCCTGAGCTGGGAAGATGAGGTTGCTAATGCCTGTTCTTACCCATGAAGCTCTGGAGCACTTTCGACGTGGATGTTACTGGGTGGTCGCGGGATCTGGCGGTAGAAGTCGGTGGGCGTGGCGTGGTCAGTCATGCCGGGACCGCGGCGGTGCGGTTGCTGGCCGACCGCACCGGGTTGACGGAAGGCTTGTCGCGGGCGATGGCGCGGCGTGGGTTCATGCCGGTGCATGACCGTGGCCGGGTGTTCGCCGACACCGCGGTGTTGATCGCTGACGGCGGGCGGGTCCTGTCGGATCTGGCTGTCCTGCGCGATCAGGCCGAACTGTTCGGGCCGGTCGCCTCAGATCCGACGTTGTGGCGCACGTTGGACGCGGTCGGTCAGGTGCAGCGCAACAAGATCGCCCGTGTGCGTGCCCGGATCCGCGAGCATGTGTGGTCGTTGATCGAGCGACGGCACGGCCGGATTCCGCCGTCGCGGGTGGCCGACCGTGATCTGGGCACGACCGTGGTGGTCCGGTTGGATGGTTCGCTGGTGATCGCGCACTCGGACAAACAACTCGCCGCGGGAACCTACAAGGGCAGCTTCGGTCATCATCCGCTGCTGGCCATGTGTGACAACACCGGCGAATCGCTGGCCCTGTTGCTGCGCACAGGAAGCGCCGGATCCAACACGACAGCTGATCACCTCGAGGTCCTCGACGCCGCGATCGCCCAGATCCCGGCGAAACATCGAAGGAACCTTCTAGTCACCGTGGACGGCGCGGGCGCCTCCCACGGTCTCATCAAGTACATCACCGCGCTGAACGCCAAGCCAGGCAGGCAGGCGCACTACAGCGTCGGCTGGGAACTCGGTGCGCGGGAACGAGCCGCGATCGGCCGTGTCCCCGCGAAGGCATGGCAGGCAGTGCTCGATCACCACGGCGATCCTCGGCCGCTGGACAAAGCCGGCGTGGTGGAACTGACCGCGCTACTACGTCACCACCCCGACGGGGACCAACTGGAGAACTGGCCGGCCGATCTGCGGATCATCTGTCGTCGTGAGAAACCCCACCCCGGCGCACAGTTGTCCCTGTTCGAAGAAGCCGACGGCTGGCGCTACCAACTGGTGGCCACCAACACCCCGGGCAGCGGTTCGGGCGCCACCGTCCAGTTCCTGGAAGCCCGTCACCGCCCGCACGCCCGAGTCGAGGACCACGTCCGCTGCGGCAAGCAAACCGGCCTCGGTCACCTGCCCTCCACCAAGATCGAGATCAACCGGGCCTGGTGTCTGGCCGCCACCATCGCCATCGACCTGCTCGCCTGGCTGCGCCTGCTCTGCCTTGAGGGCACCCTCGCCAAAGCCGAACCCAAAACCCTGCGCTACCGGCTACTGCACACCGCCGCCCGCATCGTCCGCGGCCAACGCAAACGCAAGATCAAAATCCCGGAAACCTGGCCCTGGGCCGACCCTCTCGCCGCCTGCCTCCGGGCAGCGCTGGCCCTGCCACCACCAACTCGATGACCCCTGTCCCTGCCCCTCGACCTGAAAGGCCCGCCCCCCAACCCGGCGCCCAGCCAACACCGGCGGCCGGGCTCGAACCCTGACCATCACCACACAGCAACCAACTCAAGATCAACATCCGAACCGGCACAGGCGGACACGTCACCCACGTGAATGATCAAGGCTAGGTAATTCTCTCCTGTAGAACGCCGATCTCGCAGCCATTTCACTGTCGCGCGCCACACGTGCAGAACACATGTGGCGGCCATGGCCGTCGATCCAACTTGCCATGGAACGGATCAAGTTCAAGTGTTTCGTTCCAGATCGGCGGGCGTGTGCCACCGACCGAGAGGTATTCCAGCGCACGCATCGCCTGCTCGGCGCCCATGGCGGCCGTCGCGTACGCGCATGTGAGATCGGCATGCTGCCGTTGGCCGACCAACTGTGCCGCGACCGCTGGCCACTCCTGGTCAAGATCGGCTCGATGCAGGTCAGCGCAGCCGAGGCAGCTGCTGCGGCCGGGCACTACGAACGGCCCCACGATCCCGATGCCCTCACGAACCCGCACGCTCAGGTGCGGCACCGACTGCGACAACAGGCTGGTGACGAACTCCGGCTTCGGCACCGCGGAATCCGTCAGGACCACGAGATCCGGATCGGTCACGGGTCCGGATGGCAGCCGCAAGCGCGCCGCCTCGGCCCGCGGCTTGCCGATGTCCTCGTCGAGATATCCACAGCCTGTGTCCTCCGGCTCGACAACACCGTCCGCGTCCACCTCCACCGCGCCGATACCCGCGGTCACGAGCATCTGAGCCACGGCAAGGCCGATCCGCCCTGAGCCGTGCACGAGCACGGACGATTTCGTTCTGGTCTCCGCCAGTTGGCTCGGCTGGTTGCCTGTGCGCAGTGACCACGTCGCCGCGTCTGGGGAGAGCCGCCCAGGCATCGTGGTCTCGGTGACGTCCTCGATCAGGCCGAGCTCGTGCAGCTCGCTCAGCAACCCGGACAGGGTCAGCCGATCGCCCGGTGGCGCTTTGGCCAGCAACTGTCTTGTCCGAATCTGGCCGTCCAGATTTTGAATACTCTCCGCAACCGTTTTGGTTACTCCGCCGATCACGACGGCGTGCCGGGGATCGAGCCCGAGCTGGATCTCGCCGTCGCCACGACGCAACACCGGCAGGCCGGTGAGCACTTTCGGCCGGCGTGGCAGTGACCTTCCATCATGCGACATACCTCAAGGCTGGCAAGGGATCCACGAGATGCCAAACCTTTGTCCACAGGGGGCTGTGGGTAGAAGGTCACCCTCCTGGCAGTCTCCCAAATTGTCGGTGGGTGGTCGTACGGTTGTCGCGTGGCCGAACCAGTCGTCGAAGTACGTCGCAGTAAGCGCCGTACTCGGACAGTGACCGCGTATCGGGAGGGCGATGCTCTGATCGTCCTTCTGCCTGCGCGGATGTCCAAGAGAGAAGAAGCGCATTGGGTCGCCGAGATGCAACGCCGCCTACTGCGTAGCGAGTCCCGTCGCCGCTCCCCTGCGCGGACGTCGGACAGCGCGCTGCTCGCCAGGTGTGCGGAGCTTTCGTCGCGGCATTTGGACGGCGAAGCCGTACCACTGAGTGTTCGTTGGGTGCCACCAATGCGAACGCGTTGGGCATCCTGTACGCCCGTTGACCGGTCGATCCGGGTCAGCGAGCGGCTGAGGGAGGTGCCGTCATGGGTCCTGGACTACGTGCTGGTGCACGAACTCGCGCACCTGCTCGTGCCGGGGCATGACCATGAGTTCTGGGGCCTTGTGCAGCGTTATCCCAAGGCGGAGCGGGCCATCGGATATCTCGAAGGCCTTGCCTCCGCCTCGGGTTCGGGGCCGATGGTCGAGGATTAGTGGTCGTGACCACTTGGTCCTGACCGAGCCCGTGGCCATCCCATCGCCGGGATGGCCACGGGCTCGGATCACGACTCGTCGTCGTCCTTCTTCTCGGTTCGTTCCAATTCGGCGATCGGGTCCATGTCGGAGGTCGCTCCGACACGATCGGCGAAGTCCAGCGGCTCGTCGAGGTCGGCGGCGGTGGGCACCAGGTCCGGGTGCGCCCAGATGCCGTCGCGCTTCTCGATGCCGTGTTTCTCACCGACGATCAGCCACAACGACGCGGCGGCGCGCAGCTTGCGTGGCCGCAGCTCCAGACCGACAAGCGTGGCGAACGTCTGCTCGGCGGGACCGCCGGAGGCACGCCGCCTGCGCAGTGTTTCGCGCAACGCGTCAGCACCGGGCAGCCGGTCGCCGACGGCGTCCGCGACCACGACGTCCACCCAGCCTTCGACCAGCGCGAGCAGGGTCTCCAGGCGCACCAAGGCGGCCTGCTGCTCCGGCGTGGTCTGCGGCTCGAGCATGCCCGACTGCATGGCCTGCTCGATCGACTGCGGGTTGGCCGGGTCGACCTGGGACGCCAGCTGCTCCAAGGCCGAAGTGTCGACCGTTATGCCGCTGGCGAACTCCTCGACCGTCGCCAGCAGGCGCTGACGCAGCCACGGAACGTGCGCGAACAGGCGCTGGTGCGCGGCCTCGCGTGCGGCGAGGAACACGAGCACCTCGCTGGCGGGCCGCTCAAGGCCTTCACTGAACTTCGAGATGTTCGCGGGAAGCAGAGCGCCGGTGTTCTCGGGACCGAGCGGCAAGCCGATGTCGGTCGAGGTCAATACCTCGGCGCCGAGCTGTGCCAACGCGTTGCCCAGCTGGGATCCGAACGCCATCCCGCCCATCTGGCTGACCATGGACAGCAGCGGACCTGCGGCTTCCTTGGCCTCGGCTGGCATCGCCTCAACCCAGGCACCGGACATCCGCCTTGCCACCGGGTCGCACAGCCGCTGCCAGGTCGGCAGGGTCTTTTCCACCCAGTCCTTCGCCGTCCACGACTTGGTCGACTTGGCACCGGCTGGCAGGATCGTCGCGGCGTCCAGCCACACCTCGGCCAGACGGGCCGCGTCGGCGACCGCTTCCGGCGACTCCGCACCGGCCGGTTCGGTCTCGGCGAGCCGCTGCAGCGCGATCTGTTTGGCCAGGTCGTAGTTGACCGGCCCGGTCGACGATCCGGCCTGGCTGAGCATCTGGCCAAGTTGGCTGAGCATCTGGCCGAGCTGGTCGAACGGGTTCTCCTGCCCGCCGCCCGGCCCCTGGCCGGACGGGTTTTTCTTACCTTTGTCATCGGGCTCCGGCATGCTGAAGCCGAAGGGGAGCTCGTTCATACCTCCACGGTACGCGGGGTGTCGTAGTCGTAGGCTGTTGCCTCGTGAGTACTCCCAGCAAAGAGGCGACTCCTGAGACCGACCCGGCCGCGGAGAAGCGGGCGCGGGACGAACGCTGGCAGATCTCCCGGCGCGGGTGGACGGTTTTACTGAGTTTTCTGATCGTGATCACGCTGGGTCTGGTGGGTGCGTTCTGTCATGTTCCGTTCGTGGCGCTCGGCCCTGGCCCGACGTACGACACGCTCGGTTCGGTCGACAACACGCAGATCGTGCAGGTCGAGGGTGCGCAGACGTACCCGACGACCGGTCAGCTGCGGATGACGACGGTCTCGCTCAAGCGTGAGGTCACGCTGTTCAGCGCGTTCGGCCTGTGGGTGAGCGGGCGGTACGCGCTCGCGCCTCGCGAGGAGTACATCAAGCCTGGTCAGACCGAGGACGAGGTCCAGCAGCAGAACGTCAAGCTGTTCCAGGACTCGCAGAGCGACGCCGAGGTGGCGGCCATGCGGTTCCTGAACCACCCGGTGAAGGTCGTGGTCAGCGAGGTCACCGCGGGTGCGCCTGCCGACCGCGTGATCGAGCCGGGCGACCGGCTGCTGCGGGTCAACGGCAAGCAGATCACCCAGGCGGGGGACGTGGTCGCCGCGGTCGAGCCCACCAAGCCTGGTCAGGTGATCGAGGTCGTGCTGCAGCGCAACGGCCAGGAACGGACCGTTTCGGTGACGCTCGGATCTTCGGCTGACCGGCCGCAGGGCTACATGGGCATCCGTGGTGTCGACCGCGCCGATGTGCCGTTCAAGACCACGATCCACCTACAGGACGTCGGCGGCCCGTCGGCCGGGCTGATCTTCTCGCTGGCGATCATCGACCGGCTCACCCCGGACGACCTCGCCGGTGGCCAGCCGATCGCGGGCACCGGTGAGATCGACACGAGGGGCGTGGTCGGCCCGATCGGCGGCATCGGCTTCAAGCTGGTCGCGGCGGCCGAGGATGGCGCCAAGACGTTCCTCGTGCCGGCGGCCAACTGCGCGGAGGCCTTGGCTGACCCGCCGCCCGGCCTGCAGTTGATCAAAGTCGAGACCCTGGCAGGGGCCGTGCAGGCGCTCGAGGACCGCAAGGCCGGACGCCCGGTTCCAGGCTGCTGAAAGACCTCGTGAGTGGTTATCCGTGTTCTAACACGGATAACCACTCACGAGGTCTGATCAGGCGAAAGTCGCGTGCAGGGCTGCGGTGAGGTTGGGGGCCAGATCTGGGCCTTTCAGCAGGTCCTCGTGGTCACGCAGGCGCATGACGCACGCTTCGCCGCCGTCTCGCAGGACGGCCGCGACCAGCCGAGCCTCCTGGCGCTGCGGGTGCTCCGCCGCGAGCTGACGCAGCCTCGCCTCGTCCTCACCGGAGGCGTTCATCTCGGCTTCGGCATCCGGCGGCAGGACGACGATCTCCTGCACCAACGCACAGCCGCGGACCGCGTCCGGCCACATGATCCCGGCAAGCGCCGCGCCAAGGTCACCATCTGGCAACGAATCCTGTGCGATCGGAGTCAACTCGGATCCGGCGTCGAGCTGACCGGCCAGCTCGGGTTGCATCCGGAGCAGTTCGGCCGTCGGGACCAGGGCGAACAGCTGGGCAGGCTGGTCCCAACCGGCCGAAGCGACGAACTGCTCGACCTCCGCCGCGAGCGCGGGCAAGGCATCTGAAGTGCTCGACACGGCGGTCATCGTCGCATTCCAACGGCCAGTGACGGGAACCGGAACACCGTCCGTAGAGTTGGACATCTAGGACAGCTGTTTTCGTGTGCGGCTGTCGGCCAGACTCAAGATCGCTATTCAGGAGCGTGTCCAGTGGCCTCTCGGCCCTCGATCGGCTTGCCGAAGCTGTCTCGCCGCAGCCGCATCCTGCTGACCATCGCCGCGATAATCGTCTTTCTGCTCATCGTCGGCGCGCGGTTGATCGACACCTACGTCGACTGGTTGTGGTTCGGTGAGGTCGGTTTCCGATCAGTCTTCACCACCCAGATCCTCACCAGGATCGGGCTGTTCTTCGCGGTCGCCCTTTTTGTCGGCGGCCTGCTCGCGATCAGCCTGACCATCGCCTACAAGACCCGGCCGGTGTTCGTGCCGGTGTCGGGCACCGAGGATCCGCTAGCCAGATACCGCTCGACCATCGTGCAGCGGGTCCGCCTGTTCGGCATCGGCCTCCCGGTCGTCGTCGGCCTGTTCTCCGGCTGGGCCGCGCAGGGTGACTGGCAGCGAGTGCAGCTGTTGTTCAACGCCGTCCCGTTCGGCAAGACCGATCCGGAATTCGGCATCGACATCGGCTTCTACGCCTTCAAACTGCCGTTCTACGAGTGGCTGATCAGCTGGTTCTACGTCGCGCTGGTGATCGCGTTCATCGGCGCGGTCGTCGTGCACTACATCTTCGGTGGCATCCGGCTCGCCGGTCGTGGCGGTCAGCTCTCCGGCCCGGCCAGGGTGCACCTTTCCACCGTCGCCGGTCTTTTCGTGCTGGTTTACGCGGTCGACTACTTCTTCGACCGGTATGAACTGTTGTATTCCAGCCGCAACGAGACCTTCACCGGTGCCACGTACACCGACCTCAACGCGGTGCTGCCGGCCAAGTTGATCCTGATGTCCATCGCGATCTTCTGCGCCATCGCCTTCTTCGTCGGCGCGTTCCTGCGCAACCTGCAGCTCCCGGCGATCGCGCTGGTCCTGCTCGTGCTGTCCGGCCTGCTGGTCGGCACGGCGTGGCCCGCGATCCTCGACCAGTTCTCGGTCCGGCCGAACGCCAACGAGAAGGAAGCCAACTCGATCCAGCGAAATCTGAACGCCACGAAGGAGGCGTTCGGGCTGACGCCGGACAAGGTCAAGATCGAGGACTATCCCAAGGCGGGCACCCCCGAGCCGTCGGCGACCGCGATCCGCAACGACACGGGCACCATCCCGAACGTCCGGCTGCTCGACCCGGCCATCCTGTCGCCGACCTTCACCCAGCGTGAGGCAAGGGCGAACTTCTACGGCTTCCCCGACAAGCTGGACGTCGACCGGTACAAGGTCGGCGACAAGGTGCAGGACTATGTCGTCGCGGTCCGTGAGATCAAGACCTCGGGCCTGACCGAGCAGCAGAACTCGTGGATCAACCGGCACATGGTCTACACGCACGGCAACGGCTTCGTGGCGGCGCCCGCGAACACGATCGACCGTGCGCCTACCCCGGTCGGTGGCACGTCGGCGACCAACGCCAGCCAGCAAGGCGGATACCCCGTGTTCACGGTCAGCGACCTGAACGCGATCAACGCCAAAGCCAAGATGGACATCCCGGTCACCGAACCGCGGATCTACTACGGCGAGCTGGCCACCACGTACGCGATCGTCGGCGGCCAGGCGCAGGGAGAATTCGACTCGCCAGGCTCCCCTGAGTACAAGTACCAGGGTGCCGGTGGTGTCCCGGTCGACGGCCTGTTCAACCGGCTGGTGTTCGCTGCCTACGAAGGCGAGCGCAACATCCTGTTCAACACGGCCATCAGCGAAGGCTCGAAGATCATGTACAACCGTGACCCGCGCGAGCGGGTCCGGAAGGCAGCGCCTTGGCTGACGGTCGACACCGACCCGTACCCGGCGGTCGTCGACGGCCGGATCCAGTGGATCGTCGACGGCTACACGACGCTGGACAACTACCCGTACTCGCAGTCCACCTCGCTCGGCCAGGTCACCACCGACTCGCTCGCCGGTGTGCCGCGCCAGCAGGACCGCAAGATCGGGTACATCCGCAACTCGGTGAAGGCCACCGTCGACGCGTACAACGGAACGGTGACGCTGTACGGCATCGACGAGACCGACCCGGTGCTCAAGGCCTGGTCCGGCGTCTTCCCCGGCACGGTGAAGCCCGCGTCCGCCGTTTCACAGTCCCTCAAAGAGCACTTCCGGTACCCGGAGGACCTGTTCAAGGTCCAGCGTGACCTGCTGGCGAAGTACCACGTCAGCACGCCAGCCGAGTTCTACTCCACGCTGACGTTCTGGGACGTGCCCTCCGACCCGACAAAGGAAGGCAGCGACACCGGAACCGCGGCGAAGCAGCCGCCGTACTACGTCCTCGCACAGGCACCAGGCCAGACCCAGCCGACCTTCCAGGTGACAAGCGCGCTCACCGCGTTCCGTCAGCAATTCCTGGCCGCATGGGTTTCGGTGTCATCGGAACCGGCGGACTACGGCCAATTCAGAGTGCTCCGACTACCCACCCAAGGTGACGTGACACCAGGTCCGAACCAAGTCCAGAACCAGATGCGGACAACGGACAAGTTCACCCAGGAAAGAACCCTGTTCCAGAACACCGGCGTCGACGTGCAATACGGAAACCTGCTGACCCTCCCGGTCGGCGGCGGCGGACTGATCTACGTCGAACCGATCTACCTGAAACAGAAGGACATCAACGCGTTCCCGCAGCTCGCTCGGGTACTAGTCGCGTACAAGAACAAGGTCGGATTCGCCGCGACCCTGTCCGAAGCGCTCGATCAAGTCTTCGGCCCAGGCAGCGGATCAGGGACAACCCAGCCGGGCCAAGGCGGAGACACGACACCGCCGTCGACAGGCACGACACCGCCACCGGGCACGACACCACCGCCGACCGGCGGCGTGTCACCTGAGCTGAACGCGGCCATCACCGAGGTGAACACGGCAGTGGCCAAGCTCAGGACGGCTCAGCAGAGCGGCGGCCTGGCCGAGCTCGGCAAGGCCATCGAAGAACTCGACACGGCGCTGAAGAAGTACGAACAAGCGAAGTCGGCAGCGGCCACCCAGCCGCCGCCATCGTCGGCGCCGTCGAGCACGCCGCCACCGACGCCAACGCCCCAGGGCGGCGGCTGACAGAAAGCGAACGTCAGCGGCCGCTTGAACCACAGCGGCCGCTGACATCCGGAAACAACGACAACCACGGCGGAAGACACCAAAGAGCACCCCGATTTGCTCCACCCGGCAACCCCCAAGTAAACTAAAAGCAACCAACGCGGGGTGGAGCAGCTCGGTAGCTCGCTGGGCTCATAACCCAGAGGTCGCAGGTTCGAATCCTGTCCCCGCTACTCGGCCGGGCGGCCCCTGCTCAGTTGCTTCGCAACTTTCGCGGGGGCCGCTTCGCATTGTTTTGGGGGGCCGAGCCCCCCAAACCCCCCACGGTGCTTGCTCCTTGCCTTCCAGCGCTGGTTGCTTTTGCTTTGAACCAGCCGGTGGCTTGTCGCCTTTCGCTTTGGCTCTTTTGGGGCGGGCGGCTTTGCCTTTGGCCTCTTTGGGTTGGCGTTCTTGTCGGGGCCGTTGGCGACTGTGGCTTGGGTGGCTTTGCTGCCTTTGGGCTTGTGCCTGTTTTAACGTGGGGTGGGTTTGGCGGCTTGGGGGATGCTGGTGGGGGTGGGGCGGGTTTTGGGGTTAGAAGCGGCGGCGGTATTCGGCGGGGGAGACTCCTAGGGATCTTATGAAGGCTCGGCGCATTGTTTCTGGGAGCGTTATTCTGGCGACTTGATCACCTCAAAATAGGACAACGACCCCAGGCAAGTAAGATCGTTTTCCTCTCACAGAAGACAACTTACAGGCGGGGTCGTTGCGTTATCAGTCTACTACAGGGCTTGCTGCTGACCAGATCCAGGAGCTTGTCGCGCGCATCTGGCAGATCATCCAATGCCATGAGAACCAAGCGTGGCCTCCGACCGTGGGACTGTATCGCGCTGTCGTGATCACTTTGGTGTACGTCCGACAGAATCTGAACCAGGCGGCCGTGGGCGATCTGTTCGGCGTCAGTCAGTCGACCGTATCGCGGATCTATCGAGGCATTCTCCCATTGATTGGGCAGGCCCTGTGCCTGCACATTCCAAACCTCAAGGAGGCCATCCGCGGCCGGCTCGTCCTGGTCGACGGAACCGATGTCCCGACCGGCAACCGTGCTGGTCACGAAGACAACTTCTCCGGCAAGCGGCGCCGCGCGGGGCTGAACATCCAGGTCGCCGCCGATACGGAGGGAGGCCTGCTGGGAATATCCGCCCCTCTGCCTGGCTCGATGCATGACCGGAAAGCGTTCGCCGAGTGTGACTGGGAAGATCTTCTGGCCGAGACCTCAGTCATCGGTGACCCTGCCTATCAGGGCACTCACACGATTACGCCTCGCAAAAAGCCAAAGGGCGGCGAGCTCTCGGCTGGCGACAAGGTGAACAATAAATTCATCTCCTCACTTCGATCCGCCGTCGAGCGATGCATCGCGCATATCAAGAACTGGAAGATGATTGCGACCGGCTATCGAGGACGCCTTTCCGAGCTCCCCAACATCATCCGGATCATCACATCGCTCGAGTTCTATCGACTCGGCTGGTAACCCTCATGAATAACGCTCTGGGGTTCCGTAGCCGCAGTCTCTGGCTATGCGGTTTATTCCTGCCGCTGTGTCTTCCAGGAGTCTTCGGGCTGCTTCCAGCCTTACTCGGTCCACGTAGCGGCCGGGGGGCATGCCTGTCTCTGCTGTGAAGACTCGGGCGAATTGGCGGGGGGAGAGGTTTGCTCGCTCTGCTAGGGCTTCTACCGAGAGTTTTGCGCCTGGGTGCTCGATGATCCACTGCTGGACGTCTCTCAGCGGTTGGCGTTCCGCCGCTTGCAGGGTCAGTGGGGCGCTGAACTGGGTTTGGTTTCCCGGCCTTCTCAGGTACATCACCAGATGTCTGGCGATGATCAGGGCGCATTCCCTGCCTAGATCAACTAGGCCCCTTGAACTTCGACATTTGAATCAAGTTTTTCGGCGGCATAGCGTCGAGTGTGCCCGCTCCATATCTACAGACTCGTTGTCTGACCAGCCACTTTGGAGTGGCACGGCCGGTCATCACGGATGATCGGACTTCGGCGCAGCGGGTGGTGGCGGTCTGCCGATCATGACCGCAGGTCCTTGCGTGAGCTTGGCCAAAATCAAGCTGGTCGCGGAAGCCCAGCTCAGCCACCTACCTCGGCGGTCCGAGGCGACGCCTCACTACTACGGCAGCCGCACCTTGTGATATTTGAGGTGTTGTCGCTGGTAGTGGCTGCGGCGGGCTCGGGTTTGGTGGCGTCGTCGCCAGTCTGACCAGTGGTTGGTGTGGGTTTCGGGGTGGACCGGGTGGGTGAGGGTGGCCCAGAGTCGTCGAATTTCGTTACAGGACAACGGAATCAGTTGGCTTAAGGTGGCGAGATCGCCCCTTTTTGGTCATTGCGGCCGCGTTCTCGATATGCGGTGACGGCGAGGAACGCGGCGGCCAGCATCGCCAGGGTGATGTGCCGGTACCAGACGTCGTACTTGCGCACCTGATAGTGATCCAGTCCGGTCTCGTTCTTGGCGAACTGGAACGTTTCCTCGACCGCCCAACGGGATCCGGCTACCCGGACCAACTCGGCGACGGGTACTGGTTGGGTGCTGTGGCAGATGTAGTAGGCCAGCTCGCTGGGCTTGGAGATCGAGCGACGCACCAGCAGGAGGTGCTCGTCAGCGCCGGGGTCGATGAGCAGCCAATCGTAGAGGCGATGTCCCTTGCTGCCCTTACCGGCTGAGAGTCGTTGCCAGCCTCGTTTCGGCGCGGTCGCGGCGAGTTCGTCGGCTCGCTGAGGCCCGGTTGGAGTGGTGAACCGGTCGTCGCAGGAGACCGCCATGACGTAGTTGATGTCCTCGTCCTCCAGCCAGTCCCGCAGTCCGGGGTTGTCGCCGTAGGCTTCGTCGGCGGTGAACCAGCCCACCGTCTGCTTGCCGTGCTTGGCGATGAGTCGTTCGAGCATCCGCCGCGCCAGCTTCGGTTTGGTCGCGAACCCGACCGTGTCCGCGATGCCCGCCTCGGCACACCGCTCCCGGTCACCGGTCCAGGATTTCGGCAGGTAGAGCTCTCGGTCGATCAACGCCCGCCCCCGCGACGACACGTAGGTCAGGAACACGCCGAGCTGGCAGTTCTCGATACGCCCGGCAGTGCCGGAATACTGACGCTGCACGCCGGCGGATTTGGTGCCCTTCTTGAGAAAACCTGTCTCATCGCCCACCACGACCCCGCTGGGGTCGGCGAGAGTGTCCAGCACATAGGAACGTAGATCATCCCGCACCGCCTCGGCGTCCCAGCGGTAGAAGTTCAACAACCGCTGCATGCCATCCGGAGTCAGGTCACCAGCCTGCTCCGCGATGGTCCAGGAGTTCTTACGCTCGGCTGCCGAGAGCAGTCCCAGCAGGTACATCCGTGCCCGGCGACGTGAGTCCGCCTGCGCGAAACGCCCGGCCACCAGCGCGAACATCTCATCGAACCCCGCTCGCCACCGCGTGAGGCGATCATCAACTACAGTCTTCGACGCGGCCACCGCGTCTGCTTCGAGTCCTAACACACCTTGAAGTTGATCACGCGGTGGCCGCGTCCATGATCACGACCCCACACCAAGATCACACAGTGCGGTTGCCGTACTAGGTCTTCTTCGACCAGCGCCACCAGTGGGTTGTTACTCGACGGCCGGACAGCAGGCCTGCTTGCGCCAGCAGGAACACTCCGCTGCACACCGACACCACTCGCTCTGCTTTCATCGCGTGCTCACGGAACCAGTCCACCAACTCGGGTTGACCGTCCAAGGTGCCGTATCCGCCTGGCACTAGCAGGGTGTGGGGTTCGGGTGCTTCGTAGAGATCTATGTCCGGGGTGATTCTCAGGCCGCTTGAGCTTCTGATCACACCTCCGCCCACCGAGGCGGTGATCACTTCGTAGGTGTTCCGGCCCGCGTAGCGCGCCGCTCCGGTGAAGACCTCGAGCGGGCCTGTCACGTCGAGGCTCTGTATCCCGTCGAACAGGGGGATGAGCACGAGCTTCGACATGCCTTCATCGTGCTCAAAGGCGCTGGTGACCGCAATGACGGGGACCCCACTTTTCCGGTCACCCGACCCCCGTGAAAATGCCTCGACACGACCATGTAGAGTTGTCCTTACAACGACGCGGGGTGGAGCAGCTCGGTAGCTCGCTGGGCTCATAACCCAGAGGTCGCAGGTTCAAATCCTGTCCCCGCTACCAGATGGTGAAGGGCCTGGCATCTGCCAGGCCCTTCAGCTTTGTCCACGGCTTGGTTCGATGGCCGACCGTTCGTTGTAGACGTTCGCTTCCCATCCACTGTGACCGGTCATGACGCACAAGTCCCGGCAGGACAGCGGGTTCGTCCATTCGGGGGCGCGGAAGGCATGCAGCCCAATCGCTTCGCGGGCATCCTTCGTCCGGACGAAGCTGGCTGTGTGGCACAAGGGTGCACTCGGGCGGTGGGTTCGGTTGCGGCGCAGGGCATCCAGTGCATCTCGTCAGGAAACCGTTGGCGCTTCGATATACCGTCCGCCGCTCCTTCGTTCACATGGCGGAAGAAGTCGGCTGAACCGCGTCAGCACGATCGCTGCTGTCAAGCTCCGCAAGTCGGATACTGCGCCGCACGCGTGCAATCGACCTGCCCGAGTGAAATTTCTTGGATGTCCATTGTGGAGTTTGAGTATCGACACGTGCCGTGACGATGTGACCGCTCTGCGCTACGGCAACTGGATCACGCTGCGGCTATTCGTGGCCGGTCGGAGCCTTGCACCGACCGCTGACCGTGGATCAGCCGCCGACCGGCGCGCCGACTGTGTTCGGCGAGTGGTTGAACTGGCACACTGGGCACATGGAGCTCGTGCCCCCCTCACCGGAGATGGAGGCCTTGTTTTCCCGGCAGGAGGCTGAGTATGAGCGCCTGGTCCGGGGGAGCTCGTTGCCGTTACTCGGCATGGCCGAACCCGCGCCACAGCCTCGCTTACTCGGCGAGGCTGAGATCAACGATGGCATCGTGGAAAGCATCGGTCTTGCCTATGGCGACCTGATGCGACCAAGTGGACCGCTTGTCCAGGTGCACACCGCGCGGTGGTCGCAGAGCAGGCAAGGACCGCCAGATCTGCGTTACTTCTTGGAAAACTTGCTGGACAGCATGGGTGACGAGAATCCAGTGGACGGCGATCCCGTGCCAGCGCACGTCGTTGTGAACGGCACACCGCGGCCGGCTTCGTTGCTGCACACCAGACGCAAGCTGTGGGCGGCTCGTTGCTGGCACCAGGATTCCGATGTGATCGTCGTGGCGCGCGAGTGGGAACTGGCTTCGACGCATCTTGTCGCCGTGCCGTCGATCGAGTCTTTCCTTCGCGGGCGTAGGGAATACCTGCACGATCTCCGCACGAACCCGCCGACGATGCCGATCATCGACCGGCCATTCGACGTGGCCACAGCACATCGTTCGCTGATCGACGCGACACTCGCGCGCAGCCGCCAACTGGAAGCCGCGGCGCGCCAAGGGCGTCCGCCCCGCCTTCGCGCCAACGCCCGTAAGCACGGCGAACTCTGGGAAGCTGCCGTACGGGCGCAGATGCACCTGGCCGATCAGTCCAGACAGGACGCTAACGAGGCGGTGACCATTCTGGTGAACCAGTTGGGCCGTTTGCAGGAGAAAGCCGCCTGGTTCGCCGACAAGCGACTTCGCGACGCCGCCGTGACCGAGACTCTCTTGTACTGGACCGGGATGCGGCTCGAACTGCTCTCCGCGCCCGCGCAGGAGAGCTGGCGGACGGTGTGGGCGTCACAGCGTTCCTGGTTGCCGGACCCGTTCGCCCATCAGGAAAGAAGTTCTTCGCAGCACGATGATTCGTTGCGGCGCTGGCATGCTGAGCTTATGACCGGTCAGGACGAATGGCTTCGTGCCTGGTCGGAGTGGGTGCAGCGAAAAAGTCGCTGAGCCAATCGGGTGTACTTGCGACATCCGGGTGACGGTATAGCCATTGTGGACAGATGCCCTGCCCATTGTGGACAGCGAGCGAAATTCATGGCACGGTGGTTAGGTGTCTGAATTGAACGCAACAGCCGCGGCTCTGCTCGGCTTGCTCCATGACGGCCCGAAGACGGGTGGCCAGTTGGTCGCGGTGGCCCGTGAGCGCTTTGGCGCGTTCTTCAGCGTCACGCGCAGCCAGGTATACCGCGAGCTTCCCGCATTGGCCGACGGTGGCCTTGTCCGCCTTGGCAAGCAGGGCCCGCGCTCCAGCCAGCAGTACCTGATCACGGCCGCAGGCAAGAAGGCCTTCAAGACCTGGCTTGCCTCAGAGCCTGGTCCAGACCACCTGCGCAGCCCGCTGATCCTCCGCCTCGTGCACGCCAACAACCTGACCGCGAAGCAGCGCACCGCGTTGGTCGACTCCGCGAAGCAGGCGTACAACGCCGAGCTGGAAGAGGCCCGCAACTCGGTCAAGAACACTGACGACAACTACGCGAAGGCCATCGGCGAGTTCGCGGTGTCCCGGGCGAGGGCGGCGCTGAAACTGCTCGAAGCCGTCCCGAAAGACTGAATAAAAGAGGCCGGTCGGCGGCAAACAGCCGACCGGCAACGCACCGGCACGCGGTCTGACGTAACCTTCTTGGCCGTGAACCCGGACGTCGCAGCAGACCTGAACGATCTCTCCGCCACGTTGAAAAGCATCGAGGCGGTGACGGATCTCGATGCGCTGCGCGCTCAGGTGACCGAGCTGGAGCAGCAGGCCGCGCGCCCCGACCTCTGGGACGACCCGGAGAAGGGGCAGCAGGTGACCAGCCAGCTCTCCCACAAGCAGGGCGAGCTCCGGCGGGTGTCTGAGCTGCGTCAACGCCTCGACGACCTGCCAGTGCTCTACGAGCTGGCCGAAGACGAAGGTGACGCGGGCAGCCTTGCCGAAGCCGACACCGAGCGCGAAAAGCTGCGCGCGGACATTTCCACGCTCGAGGTCCGGACGCTTCTGTCCGGCGAATACGACGAACGTGACGCACTGGTCACGGTCCGTTCCGAAGCGGGCGGCGTGGATGCGGCTGACTTCGCCGAAATGCTCCTGCGGATGTACATGCGGTGGTCTGAGCGGCACGGCTATCAAGTCGAGGTCTACGACACCTCATACGCCGAAGAAGCCGGTATCAAGTCCGCCACGTTCAAAGTCACGGCGCCTTTCGCCTACGGCACTCTTTCCGTCGAACAAGGAACCCACCGGCTTGTGCGGATCTCGCCGTTCGACAACCAGGGCCGCAGGCAGACGTCTTTCGCCGGTGTCGAGGTTGTTCCGGTGGTCGAACAGTCCGACCACGTCGACATCGACGAGAAGGATCTGCGCATCGACGTCTACCGGTCCTCCGGTCCTGGCGGCCAGGGCGTGAACACGACCGACTCCGCGGTACGCATCACACACATACCGACAGGAATCGTCGTCTCGTGCCAGAACGAGCGCTCGCAGTTGCAGAACAAGGCCTCCGCGATGGCCGTTCTGCAGTCGAAGCTGCTGGAGCGTCAGCGCCAGGAAGAACAGGCCAAGATGGACGAGTTGAAGGGCGACGGCGGCTCTAGCTGGGGAAACCAGATGCGCTCGTACGTTCTTCACCCGTACCAGATGGTCAAGGATCTGCGCACGGAGTACGAAGTGGGGAATCCCTCCGCTGTTCTGGACGGCGATATCGACGGATTCCTCGAGGCTGGAATTCGGTGGCGGCGTACTAACTGAGAGTGTTAAACCATCCCTTGGCAACGGGCCGATAACGGTCGTGGGTAGACTCCGCGACCGTGATCCGGCTTGAACATGTTTCCAAGAGCTACAAGACGTCGACGCGTCCCGCGTTGGACGACGTCTCGGTGGACATGGACAAGGGGGAGTTCGTCTTCCTGATCGGTCCGTCCGGTTCGGGAAAGTCCACCTTCCTGCGCTTGTTGCTGCGTGAGGAAGTGCCCACCAAGGGCAAGCTTTACGTCAACAACTTCGACATCACGAGGATGTCGCGCCGCCGGATACCCCGGCTGCGGCAGTCCATCGGCTGTGTGTTCCAGGACTTCCGGCTGTTGGTCAACAAGACCGTCGCGGAGAACGTGGCGTTCGCGCTGGAAGTGATCGGCAAGCCCGCGCACACCATCCGCAAGGTGGTGCCCGAGGTGCTTGAGCTGGTCGGTCTTGACGGTAAGGCCAACCGCATGCCCAACGAGCTGTCCGGTGGTGAGCAGCAGCGTGTGGCGATCGCGCGCGCGTTCGTCAACCGGCCGCTGATGCTGCTCGCGGATGAGCCGACCGGAAACCTCGACCCCGACACCAGCCAGGACATCATGCTGCTGCTCGAGCGGATCAACCGCACGGGCACGACCGTCCTGATGGCCACGCATGACCATTCCATCGTGGACTCGATGCGCCGCAGGGTCGTCGAGCTCGCGTTCGGCAGGGTCATCCGCGATGACGCCCGAGGCGTGTACGGCGTGGGCCGCTAAGCCGAAGAAGTAATCCCCCGACCTGCGAGGAAACCCGCACCGATGCGTTTCAGTTTCGTGTTGACCGAAGTCCTGACCGGACTGCGGCGCAACGTCACGATGACCGTCGCGATGATCCTGACCACAGCCATCTCGCTTGGACTGCTGGGGGGCGGTCTGCTGGTGGTCCGGATGATCGACCACATGCGCGACAACTTCGGTGACGAAGTCGAAGTCAACGTGTACCTCAACAGGGACATCAGCACCACGGACAAGGACTGCAAGCAGCAGCCGTGTGCGGGTATCCAGTCCGCGCTCTCCCAGGACGCGAACGTCGAGGACGTCCGCTGGGAGAACCAGGACCAGGCCTTCGACCGGTTCCAGCGCGTCTTCTCCGGCCAGCCTGAGCTGCTGGAACTGACCCGCAAGGAGTCGTTGCCGGCGACGTTCCACCTGAAGCTGCGCAACCCGGACCGGGCCGACGTCATCGTGCAGACGTACAGCAACAAACCTGGCGTCGACCGGGTCGAGGACCAGGGTGTGTTCCTCGAACGGTTCTTCGGCGTGCTCAACGGTGTCCGGAACGGAACATGGGTGGTGGCGGCCATTCAGGCCGTCGCCGCGTTGTTGCTGATCTCGAACACCATCCAGGTTTCGGCGTTCACGCGGCGGACCGAGGTCGGCATCATGCGCCTGGTCGGCGCCACGCGCTGGTACACGCAGCTGCCGTTCCTCTTGGAGGCGGTGGTCGCCGGCCTTGTCGGTGCGTTGCTGGCGATCGGTGGCCTCGTCGGTATCAAGGGGATCTTCATCGACAACGTGCTCGCTGAACCGATAGCCGCGAACATCATCCCGAGAATCCCGCTACTGGACATCTTCTGGCCGGTCGCGCCGATCCTGATCGTCGTCGCGATGCTGATCTCGGCGGTCACGGGGTACGTCACCCTGCGGCTCTACGTGCGAACTTAACCGTTCGCACGCGAGGGTAAAGTTCAGTTCATGGCGAAAGAACGTGGTCAGAAGGTGATCGCGTCGAACCGGAAGGCGCGGCACGACTACGAGATCCTGGACACCTACGAGTGCGGGATCGTCCTGGTCGGGACCGAGGTCAAGAGCCTGCGGCTCGGTCGTGCGTCGCTGGTCGACGCGTTCGCCACGGTGGACGACGGTGAGGTGTGGCTGCGTGGGCTGCACATCACCGAGTACGAGATGGGCACGTGGACCAACCACGAGCCGCGGCGCAGGCGCAAGCTGCTGCTGCACAAGGGCGAGATCCTCAAGCTGATCGGCAAGACCAAGGAGAGCGGCCTTTCCCTCGTGCCGTTGTCGATGTACTTCAAGGACGGCAAGGTCAAGGTCGAACTGGCGCTGGCCAGGGGTAAGCGGGCGTACGACAAGCGCCAGTCCCTGGCAAAGCGGACTGCCGAACGCGAGATGGTCAAGGCCGTCGGCCGGGCGCGTAAACGTGGCGGCGGCTGGTGAAGGACTCCGAGGTCCGGTCCTGGGTGACCGGCCTCGGCCTGCCCGGTCTCATCGATATTCACGTGCACTTTATGCCGGAATCGGTGCTGCGCAAGATCTGGGCGTATTTCGATAACGCCGCTCAGAATTATGGCGTCGACTGGCCGATTCGCTATCGATTCGATGAGGACGAGCGGCTGCGGCTGCTGCGTTCGTTCGGCGTGGTCAAGTTCGCGCCGTTGGTCTATCCCCATAAACCCGGGATGGCTGAATGGCTGAACGAGTGGATTCGTGAGTTCTCGGCTCGTACCCCGGATGCTGTTCTGACCGCGACATTGTTTCCGGAACACGATGTCGATTCGTACCTGGCGAAAGCGTTGGATGCGGGCGCGCGGTGTGTGAAGGCGCACGTCCAGATCGGCGGCTACGACCCGCGTGCGTCCGAACTGGACAGTGCGTGGGGCATGATCGCCGAAGCAGGCGTGCCCGTGGTTGTGCACTGTGGACACGGCCCGCTGCGTGGCGCGTTCACGGGTCTTGACGTGTTCGCTGAGGTGATGCGTCGCCACCCGTCGCTGACGCTCGTGCTCGCGCATGCCGGGATGCCGGAGTACGACGCGGCGTTCGACCTGGTCAGCCGGTATCCGAACGTGTACGTGGACACGACCATGGTCGGCGTGGACTTCGGCACGCCCATGCCGGACTTCCTGCCGTGGATGGTGCATTTCCCTGACCGGGTCGTGCTGGGCACGGACTTCCCGAACATCCCGTACGAATACGCCCACCAGATCGAAGTGATCGCGCGGTGGGCGGAGGACGCGCGGCTCGGCCCCGATTTCCTCAGGGCAGCGCTGCACGACACTCCTGCCCGGTTGCTAGGAGGCCGCTGAATTAGGGTGGTTTGCGGGTTGGTTGTCACCGAGTGATGGCAGGCGAGGACCTGGGCCTTGCTGATTCATGGGTGATGCTGGGCGTTCAGGGAGCCCAGGGCGGTTGCTCGACGAGGTTCACAATCCCCAAGACTGGGGGTTGGGCCGTGGTTTCCCTCAGGTAGCCAGGGTCCAAGCGCCCGCCGTATGGGTCAGGCCGCGACCGATGAGGTTGCGGAGGTTCAAGGCTGCGGTGCGGCGTTTGAGCCAGGCGTTGTTCTTGCCGGTGCCTAGATATCGGAGTTTGAGACGTCGGCCACCGCGGCTGGCGATCTGGGAGATGACCCGTTCCACGTTGGGGCGGAACGTCCTGTAGCTCTCGCGCAGTTCGGGCTTGTCCGCCCAGTCGCGTCGGGCTTGGCGCAGCAGGTCATCTCGTGGGTGCAGAACGATTTTACGGCCGGTCTTGGACGTGGTGCACTGTGCACGCAGTGAGCAGGCACGACAGAGAGCGCCAAAGGTGGCGACCCGGGTCCGGCTGATCGGGCGGGTGATGTCGTTGGGGCAGGTGACCGTGCCCGCTTGCTCGTCCACGGTGAAGTCGTCCACGGTGAAGTCGTCCACGGTGAAGTCGTCCACGGTGAATCCGCCCTCGACCGGAGCCCGCAGCGGCTTGGGCTTGATCACCGCCTCATGCCCGGCATCGTCGATCCCACCGCGTAGATCCCCTGTGCCATAGGCGGAATCGCCGTACCACGCGCGCTTGCCGTCCTCGGCGTCGAGGAACTCCTCGGCCACAGCGGGGTCGGAGTTCTCCGTGCCGGCGGCCGTGGTCACCTTCTCGTCGGTGACGATCCCGGTCTCGGGCTCGGCCGCCACGTGCGCCCGATACCCGTCCCGCCGGTTCTCCGGGGACTTGCGGGTATGCCGCGCATCCGGATCCACTGTGGACACCACCCGGTCCGGGGCGACCTTGCGGGCGATCCGCCACCGCCCATCAGTGCCGTCACTGCCCTCGGCGGGCTCGGCATCCTGACCGGCGACCAACGCCAGCAACGCCAACGCGAACTCCGCGTCGCCTTCCAGTTCGGTATCGGCCAGCGCCGCCACCAGCGCGTTCGCATCGTTGACCAGCGCGGAGACCAGCGCGTCCCTGGCGGCCGGGTCGTCCCAGTCGATCCTCGGCTTGTCCGGCCGACTGTAGTCATGGCCGGTACACACCTTCGCGATCTGCCCCGCCGCGCCGGGCACCTGCCGATCCACCCGCCGGATCGCCGAGATCAGCTGGGTGATGGTGTCCTGGGTGGCGACCGCGTCGGCCAGGATCGTGGAATCCACCGCCCGCTTGCGGCGGCCACGCAGGATCCCGGTCTCCTCGACGACCGTGCGCACCGCGTCGTTGATCCGATGCGGCCGCCCCGAGGTGGCCAGTCGTTTGCGCCAGTACACCAGCGTCGAGGGGTCGAATCCCTTGTCGTCCAATGCCATCCCGGTCGCGACCTTCCACCGCAGGTCACACCGGGCCGCCTCAGCGGTCTCCCGATCCGAGAGATCATGCAGGGTCTGCAACACCAGGATGGAGGCCATCACCGACGCCGGGATCGAGGGCCGTCCCTTGCCCGAGGGGAACAGATCCTCGAACTCTCCATCGGGGAACAGATTCCGGCGATGCCCGGCCAGGAACGCGAACATGCTCCCCGCCGGGACCAGATGACCGACCAGCGCCTCCGCGTCCAGCAGCTCCCGATCACCACGCTCCACACCCTGCATGAAACGATTCTCCCAGCTCAAACCCACATCCTGGGGCGACACGCCGATTATTCAGCGGCCTCCTAGGCGTTGCGGACGACGCTGACCGACGGTAGCCGGTAGCGCACGGCCAGCAGTCCACTGAGGACAACTCCGCCCCAGATCGTCGCACCGGTTGACAGGAGACTGTCACCAGGCGCGAACCCGGTCGCCGCGATGCCCAACGTGCCGACTGCGATCGCTGCCGTACCAAGCATCACTTGCAGCGCGGGCGGCTGGACGACGAGCGGGCCGGGTGCGTGCGCCTCGAACCGGCCGAAGGCCCGCAGCAGCCCGTACAACACCGCGGCGGCGGAGCCGATCCACAGCGGCAGCATCGCGAACCAGAGCAGGCTGCCCGGTTCGGGAGTGCTGTAGCCGAGGCCGATCGTCCACACGCCTGCCACCGCGACCATGGCGGACATGTGCCACAGGTACAGGCTCATTGACCGCACTCCGACCCATGTGAGCACCTGCGCGGCCGCTGGTTTGGCGACCAGTGAACGGATGAGCGGACGGGCAAGCAGCACCAGGCCGATCTGACCGATGCCCAACGTGATCAGGCACGTGGTCGGCGGGCCCGCGTTCGACACCGGCGCACCCGGCATGCCGACCATGCTGAGCGGATACGGCCCGAACCCGACCATCAGCGCGGTCGCTCCGAAGCCCGCGATCGCCATCGCGGCGGCCGCACGCATCGACGGCGGGTTTTTGGCGTAGTGGAAGCCAAGCTGGTGCACCGCGAGCCATACGAAGGCGGCGTTGACGAAGCCGACCATCGGCAGATCCGCGAAGCGAAGGATGTCGACCAGCACCGCGGCACCGGCAAGAACGGCGAACACGCGCAGCCCGTAACGCTCCTGAGCCTTGATCATCCACGGCGTCACGAGAATCGCGGCGAGATACACGGCCATGAACCACAGCAGCTGGCCGACGACTCCGCTGCCCATGTTCAGCGGCTGCGTCGGCACCCCCAGCGTGCTGAGCAGGTGTGGAACCACCAGCCACACCGCGATCAACGGCAGCATCGGGATCGCCAGCCGGTGCACGCGGCTGGACAGCCAGTCACGGTCCGACCCGCCCCGGCCACGATGCGCCCGTAGCGACAACGTGTTCGCCGCCCCACCGGCGAAGAAGACCAACGGCATCACTTGGCCGATCCAGGTCAGCACCCACCAACCTGGTGTGGCGTAAGCGTTTCCGGCGGTCAGCTCGGTTCCGTTCCAGCCGAGCACCGGAACCAGCCAGTGCTGGAACACGACCAGCACGATGGCCAGAACCCTGACCACGTCAAGAAAAGGATCTCGCTTCGACACCGTGTCCCCCTACTTCGCTTGGCTACCAATAGCTTTGCGAATCGGGGGCGGAAGATCACTGGTGTCTGCTCCCAGACCGGATAGGGGGTTTTCCCTACCCTTTGAGGTCGTGTTACCTGCGTTCCAAATACGCCAGCACGGCCCGCACGCGGCGGTGCTCCTCCTGGCTCGGTTCGAGACCCAGCTTGGCGAAGATGTTGCCGACGTGCTTCTCCACCGCGCCGTCCGAGACCGTCAGGGACTTCGCGATGGCCGCGTTGGACATGCCTTGTGCCATCAGACCGAGGACTTCGCGTTCGCGAGGCGTCAACGCGTCGATGGGATTACGTCTGCCCCGTGCCATGAGCTGCGAGATCACCTCCTGATCAATGGCCGTCCCGCCGCGAGCGACCCGGTTGACCGCGTCGACGAACTCGGCGACGTCGGCCACCCGCTCCTTGAGCAGATAGCCGACCCCGCCAGCCCCGGACGAGATCAGCTCGACCGCGTAGCGCTCCTCGACGTACTGCGAGAGCACAAGCACCGGCAAGTCCGGCGTGCGTTCCCGGGCCCGCAACACGGCCCGCAGTCCTTCGTCGGTGAACGTCGGCGGCATCCGGACGTCCACAATGGCCAGATCCGGCTTGTGCTCGGCGAGAACCTCGAGCAGCCGCTCGCCGTCCTCGACGGCGGCGACGGTCTCGATGCCCTCGTCCGCGAGCAGCCGCTCGATCCCGGCACGCAGCAGAACGGAGTCCTCCGCGATCACCACTCGCACGGCAGGTCCGCCCGGATCACAGTCGGCCCGCCAATGGGGCTCACCACGGTCAGCACGCCGTCAATCGTCGCAGCCCGGTCAGCCAGACCGGCCAGGCCACCCCCGGGGCGAGTCTCCGCGCCACCCAAACCGTTGTCCGTGATCTGCACGACAACCTTGTTGTCCTCGCGGTGTACCAGCACCGATGCCTGGGAGGCGTTGGAGTACTTGGCGATGTTGGTCAACGCCTCGGCGACCGTGAAATAGGCGGTGCTCTCGACTGCCGCGGGCGGACGCCGATCCGACGACAACCCGTCCTCAACCTGAACCTCAACGGGCACAGGGGATTTCGCGGCGAGCGACGACAGCGCCGCGTCCAATCCACGGTCCCCGAGGACTGCGGGGTAGATACCGCGCGCGAGATCCCGTAGCTCCGCGACGGCCTGCTTGGCGTCCGCGTGCGCCTCGTCGATCAACGCCTTCGCGCCCTCCGGGTCGCGTTCCATCTTGCTCTTGGCCCGGCCAAGGCCCATCGCCACGGCGACAAGCCGCTGCTGCGCGCCATCGTGCAGATCACGCTCGATCCGGCGCCGCTCAGCCTCGGCAGCGTCGACACCGCGCGCCCGGCTCGCCTGCAGATGCGCGGCCTCCGCAGCCAGCAACATCGCCTTGCTCGGACCCAGCAGCGCACGCGCCAGCTTGCCGTGCATGACTCCCAACAAGCGAGTCGTCACCAACGCGATCGCCACCAATAGCGCGCCGACCGCGGCCGGGAGGAGCGTGTCGTCGAACGAGTTGACGACGTACGCGAACCCACGGTCCGTTCCGAACAAGATGTTGCCGGCATCGACCCAGCGGTACCAGATCGGCAGCGTCAGCAACGCGAGACCTGTCGCCCAAGCCGTGACCATCCACGAGAACGAAAACATCGACACCGGCAGCAGGATGAACAGATACAGCAGGTCACGCCACGTCGCCGGATCGAAGAACCGCCCCTTGAACCACCCGAACAAGCCAGCCGGAACCGGCCGATACGGATCCGGGATGTAGTAGCCGAGCGTCGCGTACACGAGACGTCGCTCGATCCGGGCGAAACCCCTGATCAGCATCATCGTGAACGTCAGAAGCGGGAACCCGACCCAGACCACCAACGTGCCGAACGACGCCGACAACAACCCCACTACCAGCGGAAACCACGTCACAGCCGTGATGAAGCTGGTGAGCAGGTAGACATTCGCGCCGACGGCCTTCGGCTGATGCTGCCGCCCGTCGACCTGCTCCACCTGAGTCATCATGGCGACAAGCATCCCAAGCCCAGGTCACAGCCGCGATGGAGTAAGCAGGTATCCCTGGGGTAGGGCCAGCCCTACCCCCGCGCGGTAACCGGAATGAACTGTCCGGCCCGGGGCGTTATGATTGAGCGAAGTAGTCCACAACCAGGGGGTGAACGGTTTCGACTCTGGACGTTGAGTTAAGGGAAGCGTGCAGGTGCAGGCGAGAGACCACCTCAAGCGTCATCGCAAAAAAATAAGCGCCAAGAGTGCAACCACTCAGCGCGACGTTGCTCTTGCTGCCTAAGCAGTAGCAGCGTCCCTTGTCGGCCCGGGAGTGCCTTCGGCCCGGTCGCCGGCATCATCTAGAAGGCTCACCGTCGCGTTCGGTCGCGGGACGCGGTTGGGAAGCAAACAGCGACTGGGCCCGTCACACTGGACTAGTTCACGAGACCAGCGGGGCCAAGCAGAGACATAGTGAACTGCGCACGGAGAAGCCTTGATGAGGCGACAGAGGACCCGGGTTCGATTCCCGGCACCTCCACGTCCTCAGGACGACCCTGCTCAGTTGCTTCGCAACTTTCGCCGGGTCGTCCTTTGTTATTTTGGGGGGCCGAGCCCCCCAAACCCCCCACGTGCCGCCTTCGGCGGCCTTGCTTTCCAGCGTGGTGGTGTTCGCGGCTCGTGATGTGCCCGCTGGCTACAGCGTTTGCTGATTAACAGTGCGGCAATGGCTCCGAGGTAGGTCAGCGGTGCCAGCCGTAGTGCTCCTAGCAATCCGAGACGGTCGGCCAGCATTCCGACCACTAGCCTTGATCATTCACGTGGGTGACGTGTCCGCCTGTGCCGGTTCGGATGTTGATCTTGAGTTGGTTGCTGTGTGGTGATGGTCAGGGTTCGAGCCCGGCCGCCGGTGTTGGCTGGGCGCCGGGTTGGGGGGCGGGCCTTTCAGGTCGAGGGGCAGGGACAGGGGTCATCGAGTTGGTGGTGGCAGGGCCAGCGCTGCCCGGAGGCAGGCGGCGAGAGGGTCGGCCCAGGGCCAGGTTTCCGGGATTTTGATCTTGCGTTTGCGTTGGCCGCGGACGATGCGGGCGGCGGTGTGCAGTAGCCGGTAGCGCAGGGTTTTGGGTTCGGCTTTGGCGAGGGTGCCCTCAAGGCAGAGCAGGCGCAGCCAGGCGAGCAGGTCGATGGCGATGGTGGCGGCCAGACACCAGGCCCGGTTGATCTCGATCTTGGTGGAGGGCAGGTGACCGAGGCCGGTTTGCTTGCCGCAGCGGACGTGGTCCTCGACTCGGGCGTGCGGGCGGTGACGGGCTTCCAGGAACTGGACGGTGGCGCCCGAACCGCTGCCCGGGGTGTTGGTGGCCACCAGTTGGTAGCGCCAGCCGTCGGCTTCTTCGAACAGGGACAACTGTGCGCCGGGGTGGGGTTTCTCACGACGACAGATGATCCGCAGATCGGCCGGCCAGTTCTCCAGTTGGTCCCCGTCGGGGTGGTGACGTAGTAGCGCGGTCAGTTCCACCACGCCGGCTTTGTCCAGCGGCCGAGGATCGCCGTGGTGATCGAGCACTGCCTGCCATGCCTTCGCGGGGACACGGCCGATCGCGGCTCGTTCCCGCGCACCGAGTTCCCAGCCGACGCTGTAGTGCGCCTGCCTGCCTGGCTTGGCGTTCAGCGCGGTGATGTACTTGATGAGACCGTGGGAGGCGCCCGCGCCGTCCACGGTGACTAGAAGGTTCCTTCGATGTTTCGCCGGGATCTGGGCGATCGCGGCGTCGAGGACCTCGAGGTGATCAGCTGTCGTGTTGGATCCGGCGCTTCCTGTGCGCAGCAACAGGGCCAGCGATTCGCCGGTGTTGTCACACATGGCCAGCAGCGGATGATGACCGAAGCTGCCCTTGTAGGTTCCCGCGGCGAGTTGTTTGTCCGAGTGCGCGATCACCAGCGAACCATCCAACCGGACCACCACGGTCGTGCCCAGATCACGGTCGGCCACCCGCGACGGCGGAATCCGGCCGTGCCGTCGCTCGATCAACGACCACACATGCTCGCGGATCCGGGCACGCACACGGGCGATCTTGTTGCGCTGCACCTGACCGACCGCGTCCAACGTGCGCCACAACGTCGGATCTGAGGCGACCGGCCCGAACAGTTCGGCCTGATCGCGCAGGACAGCCAGATCCGACAGGACCCGCCCGCCGTCAGCGATCAACACCGCGGTGTCGGCGAACACCCGGCCACGGTCATGCACCGGCATGAACCCACGCCGCGCCATCGCCCGCGACAAGCCTTCCGTCAACCCGGTGCGGTCGGCCAGCAACCGCACCGCCGCGGTCCCGGCATGACTGACCACGCCACGCCCACCGACTTCTACCGCCAGATCCCGCGACCACCCAGTAACATCCACGTCGAAAGTGCTCCAGAGCTTCATGGGTAAGAACAGGCATTAGCAACCTCATCTTCCCAGCTCAGGAGCACTTTTCCCTGTTCCGACACGGCGCCCGAATCAAGATCGCCATGAATACTCAGGGCTAGTGAACGAGATGCCGCGCAAGACCGTCGCCAGAACGGCACGGCTCGCCAGCCTCCCGTTGGGGGTCGCCAGCCGGGTAGTCGGCGGCTGGGGGAAACGGCTCGTCGGGCAGGACGCCGCCGAAGTGAACGCCCAGATGTCTGCCAAGACCGCGGAGCAGCTGTTCGCGGTATTGGGCCAGCTCAAGGGCGGTGCGATGAAGTTCGGCCAGGCCCTGTCGGTGTTCGAGGCGGCCGTGCCGGACGACATGGCAGCGCCGTATCGGGAGGCGCTGACCAAGCTGCAGACCGCGGCGCCGCCGATGCCAGCACGGGCTACGCACCGAGTGCTCGCCGAGCAATTGGGCCGTTCGTGGCGTTCCCGGTTCGTGGAATTCGACGACCAACCAGCGGCGTCGGCGAGTATCGGTCAGGTCCATCGCGGCATTTGGCACGACGGCCGACCGGTGGCGGTGAAAGTCCAATATCCGGGCGCGGACGAAGCATTGATGTCCGATTTAAGGCAGCTTTCCCGGTTCAGCCGATTGTTTCAGGCGTTGGTGCCGGGGACCGAGATCAAGCCGCTGTTGGCCGAGCTGACCGCGCGGATGGCCGAGGAGCTCGACTACCGGCAGGAAGCGGACAACCAGCGCGCGGTCGCGGCGGCATTCGACAGCGACGAACACTTCATCGTCCCCAAAGTGATCGCCAGCGCGCCGAAAGTGCTCGTCAGCGAATGGGTGGACGGCAAACCGCTCGCCAAGATCATCCGTGCGGGGGCGAAGGAGAAGCGTGACCACGCCGGCTATCTGCTGGCGCTGTTCCACTACTCCGCGCCCGCGCGGGCAGGGATGCTGCACGCCGATCCACATCCCGGAAACTTCATGCTTGCGAAAGACGGCCGGATGTGCGTGATCGACTTCGGCGGAGTGGCCAGGCTGCCAGGCGGCACACCGGAACCGTTGGGCCGGTTGATGCGGTTCGCCATGCAGGGCGATTCCGAGAGCCTGTACGAGACGCTGCGTGCGGAGGGTTTCGTCCGGCCAGGGACCCAGGTGCCCGCCGAACACGTGCAGGCCTACCTGGCGCCGTTCATCGAGCCGCTGCTGACTGAGCGATTCCACTTCACCAGGAAGTGGATGCAGTCGCAGGCGGAGCGAGTCGGTGATCTTGGTGGGCAGGACTTCCGGACGGGGCGGTCGCTGAACCTGCCGCCGCAGTACCTGCTGATCCACCGGGTGTTGGCGGGTACGACAGGGATCCTCTGCCAGCTCGACGCGGAGTTGCCGGTCCGCGAAATAGTCGACGAATGGCAACCCGGTTTCAAGGCCTGACCTGGAGAAAACCAGAGCCATTCGACCATAGCCACCAGAAGTTATCCACAGCAGAACCAACCCCACTTTCGGACTCAAGCCCAGATCAGCAAGATCGAAGCATGACCGAAAACGAAGAATCAGTAGTCCGCCGAAGCACCCTGATGGCCGCGGGCCACTCGAACTATTCCGTGGCCCTGCGCTGCCGACCGGACGGACCATGGCAGCAGCTCCTGCCCGGGGTGCTGTTGTTGAAAAGCGGCCCGCCGACAAGACGACAACGCCTCAAAGCAGCGGTCCTCTACGCCGGGCAAGACGCGGTGATCACCGGCATCGAATCCCTGCGATCACAAGGCTTGTACACGTTCGACACCGACGAAGTACACATCCTGGTGCCCGCATCCCGCCGCTTGTCCTCCCGTGAGTACGTACAGGTAGAACGCACATCGCGAATGCCAAGACCCCGGCTCGTCAAAGGACTGGCGGTCGCCCCACCCCACCGCGCGACCATAGACGCGGCCCGCCGAATCCGTGACCCATCAGAACGACGAGCACTGCTTTTCGCACCAATAGAAGCAGGCCTCTGCACAATCGAGCAGCTGAGAGCAGAGATAGACGCGGGAGCCCAACGCGGGACAGCGCTCCTGCGAGAACTCATGAACGAAATCCTGGCACCCCCACTAACGAGCACAGTCCAGCAAAGCTGGGCAAAACGCGTGATCAAAGAAGCACCCCTACCCCCACCAGAATGGGATGTCCCAGTGCACACAGCAGCAGGCCAAGCCATCGGAATAGCGGACGCCTGGTGGGACAGCGTGGGCCTCGCCTGGGACTTCGGCAACCAACGCGACCGCTCAATCCGCAGGAGAGAGGAAGCATTCACCAACGCTGGCCTGCACTTCGTCCGCACCACAGTCGCCGAACTACGCAGCAACGTCGACGCCGTAGTCCTCGCCCTAGCCCGCGCATATCTGAACGCCGCCAACAGACCCCGCCCACCCGTCCAAGCCCTGACCTGACGACCAATCCCGAACCACACAACAGCCCGACCACGTCGTTCCACACACACCACGCCTACCCCAAACAATCAAACGGCCTACCCAGCCATCCACGTACCCGACCCAACAACGCCGAATCTTTACCCAAACCGCCCCAACACAGCCGACAAACCAACCAACCCACCCACGCGCCCGCCCCAACAACCCCAACACCCACCGTCACCCGCAAACACAGCCGACAACCCATCCCGGCCACCCACACGCGCCCAACCCAACAACCCACACGACAACACCAAACCAAGCAGCACCCCAACCAGCCCTCTACCTCAGAACAGCCACACGCCCATCCCGCTCCCGGCGTAACCCATCACCGAACTAAGCGCCTCACCGCACCGCCCAACAATCAACCCACCATTCCACTCACCAAGGCACCGCCACCCTCACTCACACCCAACTCGACCCACCCGCGTGGCAACAACGAACCCGCAATGCCGCCAACAGCCAACCGGCCCTGGCCACCGACAGCCCCAGCCATGATGAACACATCCGAAACCCGATATCCCATCGCAGGAGGCCGAACAAATGACGACAGCGGAGATCGAGTCGGCCCCGAGTGTTTACGGTTTCCCAGGGCAGATGCTCGGCACCTATCTCGCCGGGCTGGTGACCAAAGGCGAACCATCCAGCCTGACACACAAGGAAACTGCCAAACCACAGCCCGCTGTGACGCCGAGGGAGTGGCCACAGTGGAGCGTTGGGATCCCGCAGACATCACCGCACCACCGTCCGTCGCGCCAACCAACGCACACGGCCCCGCTGGTCACCAACCGGCGGCGAAGGCCAGGCCCGGAACGCCCTCAGGTGACCCGTCCTGGACTGCCCGGATCCTTAGCCCTGACACACGAAGTCCCGACCGGAACCCAAGTCGTTTCCCGCACGATGCCTCGGGCAGCAAGGCCTTCATGACCGCAGCGGTGTTCGACCAAACTTTGATCATCACCGATTGGGGGTGCGCTAGCCCCGCTGGCTGGACAAACACATCATCAGCCAGAAGTGTCGATTCCAGGCGAAGCCGTTCGTGTAAGGGGTGAAGGCCGATTCAAGGAGGACACACCATGCAGCAGTACATGCTGACGATCTACCAACCCGACGGCGATCCGCCGCCGCCCGAGGTCCTTGACCCGATCATGCGGGAGCTCGACACGCTCAACCAGGAAATCAGGGATGCGGGCGCCTGGGTGTTCGCCGGCGGGCTACACCCGCCGGGAACAGCGACCGTGTTGCACCACAAGGACGGCGACACGCTCGTCACTGATGGGCCGTTCGTCGAGGGGAAAGAGCACATCGGCGGGTTCACCGTGATCCAGGCACCCGATCTGGACGCGGCGCTGGAGTGGGGCCGCAAACTCACGAAGGTGCTCGGTCTACCGATCGAAGTCAGGCCGATGTACTGGGGGCACTGCTAAATCGATCACCAGTATTCCTCCGGCAGCTTGCCCTCGATGTCTCGTACGTGCGCGCGGGCGCACGTCGGGCACAGCCAGGTCATGCGGTCGTTGGATCGCTCGGAAACCCAAGCCAGAGCCTCCATCGGTGCGGCGGACGACTTCGATCTGCCGCACCGGGAGCACGTCGCTTCACTCACCCGGAGAACATAGAGCATGCCCGCTCAGTGGGACGCGGGTGAATGCGCCGGACGCCGGTTCAGCCGCGTCGGCCCAGGTTGATGGTGCCTGAGGCCAGGTAGAACAGGTCGTCGCGGGCGCCGATGAACGCGGAGTCGGCCGGATCGAGCAGACGCGCGAGCGCGATCCGGTCGTCCTCAGCCAACCGGTCGACGCCGACCTCGGCCATGAACGCCAACCATTTGACCGCCGCGGTACGTACGTCATCCGACACAGGCGCCGGATGGTCGATCAAGTAACTGAAGGAGGTGACGCCGGTCAGTCCAGCGTCCACAAGGGACCGCGTCCAGCCGACCGGGAGACGCACGGATCCGGGGATGTCCGTGCGCATCTGAGCGAACCACGCTTTGGCTGCCGCGGTCAGCCGGTCGATGAGCCCTGGCTCGCCGACGCCAAGATCCCAAGGCAGGCACTGGGTTCCGAGCCCGCCTTCGGCAAGCGCGAGCCAGCCGCCCTGCGCAAGCAAGCCGGCCAACCGGTTGACGCCTTCCTGCTGGTCACGCAGGTGATGCACGACCGAGGAAGCCCAAACCAGTTCGGCTGAGGGCAGCCGAGTGCCGAGTTCGTCGCTGGCCGCGTCACCGAGCACGGTGTCCACTTTGACTGTCGCACCTGGACCGGACAGTGCGGTGTGGACGTGATCTGTTGCCGCGTCGAGAAGTTCTTCGACGGCGTCGACCAGGACAAGGCGCCCACCACCGCGCGCACGAAGGGCAAGGCCAAGCTGCGCGGCCATCCCGCCCGCACCGGACCCGACGTCGATGACGGTGGCGCCGGGGTTCAGCATGGCGACAAGGCGATCGGCTGTGCCGCGGTTCGCCTCTGCGCCAATGGCGTCACGGCGTCGCAGGTCAGCGAGCCGTGCGGTCCAATCGAAGTCGTCGTGAGTGTGCACGCCCATGGCTACTACTTAACCAAAAGACGGGTGCCCGTCCGAAGACGAGCACCCGTCGGCAGGTTCGCTCTCGATCAGAGCGAGGATGCCGCGCGTTCAGCGCGCTTTGCCGCCCACTGCGACACCCGGTTCCACCGCTTCGCGGTGGTCAGACGGCGGACCAGACGCAACTTGCTCGCTGCCTGTTCCGCCTCACGCATTCGAGATCTTGCAAGATCTTCGTAGAGCAACATCGAGTTGACACCCTTTGGGAAAACTGCGTGTTCCGTTATCGAGGTCATGCCGCTGCCCCCTGCGCGCTCGCCGCGACAGTCGCGTCCTTACGCGGACGGCCACGCGGCCTCTTCCGCGCGATGACGACACCGCGCTCGAAGATCTCGCCACCCCAGACGCCCCACGGCTCGTGCCGTGCGACCGCACCGGCCAAGCACTCGGCCCGGACGGGGCAGCTTCCGCAAAGCGCCTTCGCCTTCTCGAGGTCGGCTGGTGCCTCTGCGAACCAGAGGTCAGGGTTGATGGCTGAACGGCAAGGCAAGTCGAGCCCTGCCAGGGGTGCAGCGTCGAGCAGGCCGGTCATTCCCGCCTCCGCCAGGTCGATGGGGTTGTCAGTTGATCTGTCCTCGGTCTGAGGTACAGCGATCGGAGACATGAAGTGGAGCTCCTGTCATCAATCTGTGTGGTGTGCTGGTTTTCTTGTGGGACAACAAAAAACACGAAGGCCGCGGATCCGATTCCGGGTCCGCGGCCTTCGTGAGCCTTGAGGGTTCCTGACCTAGGTCAGGTCCTTCTGCGCTCCTGCGCGGACAAGGAAGTACGGAAAATCGCCAGTTCGGACTGTGGGCACAGCGGTGCCTGGGATCACGATGTGCGTGCGCTCGGCCATGTGTCCGCCCCGCAGCCGGAGGCTGCGCAGCTGCTCATTGGCTTGCTGCCATGCGGCAGGCTTCAGCGAGCCTTTGGACAACGGGAGGCCGGGAGCGTCACAGATGATCGTGTAGTTCTTCACCGTGGACTCGCCCCCCTTCTCTACCGTTGTCCCCCGCCGGGGGAGACTTCGAAAGTCCTCGGGCCTTCTCGACCCGGCTAATGCAGGTTATTAGTGGCGCAGGTGTCGCCGCAACAGGTTTTTGACAGAATCTGGTGACGCCGGTCACATCACCGCCCGATTGGGCGACACAGCCCGCCAACCAGGGCGTTTTTACGGTTGCCAACCGGTCACCGGCAGTCCATCGTCACCGCCACGCAAGCACAGGGGAGAGCATGGACAAGAAGCTGTCGCTCGAACAGATCGAGAACAACGCATGGGGCGAAGCACCAGCAGACGCAACCGGTCTAATGAGGACGGTCTACAACCTGCGCGGCAAGCCAATCGGCGAACTGGAACCGGGAGACATCAGAACCCTGCTCAGCCAGCAGGAAGGAATCAAAATCCTGCTGCCCGCAGCACTGGACCTGCTGGAGTCCGAGCCGCTGATGGACGCCAGCTACTACGCGGGCGACCTCCTGGCGGCAGTACTGCGCCTCCCCCAGTCCCATTGGACCGCGAACCCAACGAACCGAACGAGAATCGAAGAAATCATCAAGCGCGCGAAGCACATGCTCGACCTAGACGAAGACCTCTCGACGCCGAACAAGGCAATAGAGGAAGCGGTCGAGAACTTCACCTGAGCCGCGCACGATCCCAAACTCGCGCCGAAGCGCGGCGGCCAAGACCACCAGGTCGGCCGCCGCGGCTTCACGCTTCGCGAATGGCACGGCCACCATCCACACTTTCGACGCCGAGATCCTCCGCCGAGCCGACCCCAAGCCATGCCACCCCAGCTAAGCCGAGCCGAGCTAGCCGCGTGACCGCGAACCTCGCCGCCCGAACGCAAACACGGCCACCAACCTCGTCCCCTCCCCCTCAACGTGTAGTTGCGCATCTCCTATCGCGCGCTAAAGTGAACTAGTCGTTCAGTTTAGTTACGGCATCACTCACTGGAAGGACCACACCGTGACCACGATGGCTCAAGCCTCGGGGACCTTCGCGATCGGCGGAGATCTCACGGTCAACCGCCTCGGCTTCGGGGCCATGCGGATCACCGGACCAGGTATCTGGGGCGATCCGAAGGACCCCGAAGAGGCACTGCGCGTCCTGCGCCGGGCGGTGGAGCTTGGCGTCAACTTCATCGACACGGCTGACGCATACGGCCCGATCGTCTCCGAGCAGCTCATCAAGAAGGCACTGCACCCGTACGCGGACGACCTCGTCATCGCGACCAAGGGCGGATTCACCAGGCAGGGCCCTGGCGAATGGACAGCGCTCGGCCGTCCCGAATACCTCAAGCAGCAGGCCGAGCTGAGCCTCCGACACCTCGGACTTGAGCGGATCGACCTGTATCAGCTGCACCGGATTGACCCGACGGTCCCGCTCGAAGACCAGATCGGCGCGCTGAAGGAACTGCAGGAGCAAGGCAAGATCCGGCACATCGGCCTGAGCGAGGTCTCGGTCGCCGATGTCGAAGCGGCTAGCGAGATCGCGCCGATCGTGTCCGTGCAAAACCTTTACAACCTGACCAACCGGTCGGCCGAGGAACTGCTGGACTACTCCACTGCCAACGGCATCGGGTTCATCCCGTGGAACCCGCTCGCGGTCGGCAAGCTGGCCACGCAAAGCAGCCCGCTGGCCAAGTTCGCCGAGCAGCACAAGGCGACCCCGTCGCAGCTGGCGCTGGCCTGGCTGCTGAAGCGCTCGCCGGTAATGCTGCCCATCCCAGGCACGTCAACGGTCGCGCACCTTGAGGACAACATGGCGGGCGCGGGCGTCGAGCTCACTGACGACGAATTCGAAGTTCTGACCAAGGCGGTCTGACGGCATGAGCGTGTGGTTCGTGACGGGCGCGTCCCGCAGGCTTGGCGCCGAAATCGTCGAGAAAGCGCTCGCCGCGGGCCACCAGGTCGTCGCGACCGCACGCGATACCGACGCGATCCTGGGCGACAAGGTCCTGCCTGTCGCTCTGGACGTGACCGACGAAGCGCAGGCCGCCGACGCGGTACGTCTGGCAGTCGAAAAGTTCGGGCGTATCGATGTGCTGGTGAACAACGCGGGCCGTGGCCTGCTCGGTGCCGTTGAGGAAGCGTCCGACGCGGCGGCCCGCGCGGTGTACGAAACGAATGTGTTCGGCGTCTTGAACGTCATCCGTGCGGTGCTGCCAACGATGCGAGCGCAGCGGTCGGGACAGATCATCAACCTCAGCTCGGTCGGTGGATTCGTCGGCTCAGCGGGCTGGGGCATCTACAACTCGACCAAATTCGCGGTCGAAGGTCTGTCCGAGGCGCTGGCCAAGGAAGTGGCGCCGTTGGGAATCGGTGTCACGATTGTCGAGCCAGGCTATTTCCGCACGGACTTCCTCGATGGGACGAGCCTGCACACCGAAGCGACCGTCATCGACGACTACGCCACGACAGCAGGCGCGACAAGGGACCGAGCCGTGACCGCGAACCACGCCCAGCCTGGCGATCCGGCCAAAGCCGCCGCGGCGATCGTCGAACTCGCGCACGCGGAGAACCCGCCGCTCAGAATCCAACTCGGCCGCGATTCGTTCGCCGCCGTCGCGGCGAAACTGACATTCGTCGCCCAAGAACAGGACGCCTGGCGCGACCTGTCGACCTCAACGGATCACGACAATGCCGGTATCTGAAAACACGGGCATCCAGGCCTTCCCCAATGGCGCGCGCAGCCAGCGCGTGCACGAATCCGCCCTGACGGCCGCCGTCGAACTGCTTGAGGAAGGCGGCCTGACGGCAGCGACCTGCGACGCTGTCTCGGCGCGCTCGGGCGTCAGCAAAGCGACGATCTACAAGCACTGGCCGTCCAAAACGGCCATCGCGGCCGAGGCATTCGGCCGGTTGATGGGCGAGGCCCTCCCTCTGCCGAACACCGGCTCGGCGGTCGGTGATCTGACCGAGCAGGTCCGTCAGGTCAGCGCGTTCTACGCAGCCCAGCCCGTTTTCGCACAGCTGCTTGCGGCGTGCGTCACCGATCCCGCAGCCGCGCCCTATTTCCGGCATTTCTTCCTAGCCGGCCGCCGTGAAGCGATCGCGACGCTGTGGCAACGCGCAGTCGACCGCGGCGAGACCAAACCGTCGGTCGACGCCGAGACCGCCACGGACATCCTGTTCGGCCCGTTGATCTTCCGTCTGATGACCGGCCACAAGCCGCTCACCGAGGAAGAAGCCGACAAGATCGCGGCAGCGGCACTCGGCGGACTACTTCGCTGACCCGTTGTTGACTAACGCGAGCACGTCCTCCCCGAACCGGTTGAGCTTGGCCGCCCCGATCCCTGAGATCGAAACAAGGCCAGCGGTATCGGTCGGCCGTTGTTCGGCGATGGCCATCAGCGTCGCGTCAGTGAAGACGACGTACGCCGGAACCTTGAGTTCCTTGGCGCGCGTCATTCGCCAGTCGCGCAGTTTGCTCAGTAGCTCCTCATCGACATCCGATGGGCAGTCCGTGCACCGCCCCAATTTGGTCGCGACTGTGCCGACTAGTGACCGACCACAGATGCGGCACGACAGCTTCGTCGCAGGCCCCTTGCTGTGGTTGTGACCGTTGTCCCGCCGCACCACACGCGCGGTCGGGTGATCGTCCGGGATCAGGCCGTACAGGAAACGACAGCGCCGACGGTGCCGACGCCCACCTGGCGAGCGTGACAACGACCACGACAGCCATAGGTGTTCGCGCGCACGCGTGACGCCGACGTACAGGAGGCGCCTTTCCTCTTCGATCGCAGGCTCGTCACCGTCGGCGAACTGGATCGGCAACGTCCCGTCAACCAGTCCGATCAGGAAAACCGCATCCCATTCAAGGCCCTTCGAAGCGTGCAACGACGCCAGCGTGACGCCCTCGACGGTGGGCGGATGCTGCGCGGCCGCGCGCGTCTCAAGCTCGGCGACGAACCTCGGCAGATCCGCGCCCTCCAATGTGGCGGTCAGTTCCTCCGCGAGTTCGACGATGGCCAGCAACGATTCCCAGCGTTCCCGCGCCGACCCACCCGTCGGCGGTTCGGCCGTCAGACCAACTCGCTCCAGCGCCTTGCGTACGAGATCCGGCAACTCACCCTCAGGCGCGTCCGCACTCGCCATCCGCAAGACCGACATCGCCTGCCGAACCTCTTGGCGCTCAAAGAATCGCTCGCCTCCGCGAACCAAGTACGGAATTCCCGCCTCGGTCAACGCCTGCTCGAACACCTCCGACTGCGCGTTGACCCGGAAGAGCACAGCGATCTCGCTCAACGGCGTCCCCGCGTCCACCAAGTCCTTGATCCGCTCGGCGACAGCAGCCGCCTCGGCAGGCTCATCGTCGTACTCATGGAACTGCGGCACAGGACCAGCCGGACGCTGCCCGATCAGCTTCAGCCGCGAACCCGCGGGTCGATCGCGCGCCGCCGAGATGACCTGGTTCGCCAGCGTGACCACCTGCGGAGTCGAGCGGTAGTCCCGTTCCAGCCGAACCACGCTCGCTTCGGGAAAGCGCCGGGTGAACTCCAGCAGTGGCCGCGGCGAAGCGCCCGCGAACGAGTAGATCGTCTGGTTCGCGTCGCCGACGACCGTCAGATCATCACGTTGCCCGAGCCAACCGTCGAGCACGCGTTGCTGCAGCGGCGTGACGTCCTGATATTCGTCGACCACAAAGCAGCGGTACCGCTCGTGAAACTCCTCGGCGACTTGAGGATGCTCCTCCAACACGGCCGCGGTGTGCAGCAGCAGATCGTCGAAGTCCAGAACCTTGGCCCGGTTCTTGAGCTTCTCGTAACCCTGGTAGACCGCGACGACCTGCTCGGCGGGCACCGGCGGCGTGCGGTGCCTGCGGCGGACCGCATCCGGATAGTCGTCCGGCGAGACAAGGGACGCCTTGGCCCACTCGATCTCGCTCGCGAGGTCGCGCAGCACCTCGACCTCGGTCGGCGCGCCGACCTTGTGCGCGGCCTGGCCGACCAGTCGAAGCTTGCCCTCGATCAGATCCCACGGCGCGTCGCCGACCACCCGCGGCCAGAAATACCGCAGCTGGCGCAGTGCAGCGCTGTGGAACGTCCGCGCCTGCGCAGCCGGAATACCCAACGCCCGCAACCGGGTGCGCATCTCGCCAGCCGCCCGGTTGGTGAACGTGACCGCGAGAACCTGACCTGCGGAGACGTGCCCTGTGTGGCAGAGGTAGGCGATCCGATGCGTGATCGTTCTGGTCTTGCCCGTGCCCGCGCCGGCGAGTACGCAGACCGGCCCGCGCGGAGCCTGCACAGCCGCGCGCTGCTCCGGATCCAGGCCCTCCAGGAGGTTTTTTTCTGCTTCGCCGACCATGATTTCATCCTGACAGAGCCCCTCTACGAGCCGTCAACGCCTTGGGCTGGCGTGTCGGCGCGAACGGTCCGTTCGCAAATCCAGTTGTCCACAACCACCCAGTAACCCCTTTGACCAGCCCATATCGCCGATAGACTGGCCAGGGGTCGTCCCCCCGGGAGTGGTGGGGGATGTCTGGGGTTTGGCGAGGTTGGTTGGCGCCGGTTGGGATTTCGGGCAGGGCGAGTGGCCTCCTGATGGCGAGGCAAGGCTCGGAGTGCGTTGCGTACGAGGCCTCTTACCAGGTTTTATCCGACAAACCGGGCTCGCGTCGCCTACCAACGAGATGCACCTTTTCGCCACGAGCGGGCGGCCTCTGGGCCGGTGGGGCGGCTCTGGGTGAACGGTCTCTTCGTACGGTTTCGCCCGGCCCGTATCCTGGTCTTCATGGCCAGTAAGCAGGACAAGGAAGCCCTCAAGGCGGCTAAGGCCGCGCGCAAGGCGGAGTCGAAGGCGAAGCGCAGCCAGATCTGGCAGGCCTTCAAGATGCAGCGCAAGGAAGACAAGCTGCTGATCCCGTGGATGCTCGGCGTCTTCCTGGTGATCACCGGCGCGGTGTTCCTGCTCGGCATGCTGTTCGACATCCAGTGGATGGCGCTGCCGGTCGGCATCATGTTCGGCGTGCTCGGCGCGGTGATCGTGTTCGGCCGCCGGGTCCAGAAAAACGTGTTCAACAAGGCCGACGGCCAGCCGGGCGCGGGCGCGTGGGCGCTGGAGAACCTCAAGCGTGGCTGGCGCGTGACCCCAACCGTCGCGGCGACGACGCAACTGGACGCGGTGCACCGTGTGCTGGGCCGCCCGGGCATCGTGCTGGTCGGCGAGGGCGCGCCGCACCGGGTCAAGACGCTGCTGGCGCAGGAGAAGAAGCGCATCGCGCGGATCGTCGGTGACACGCCGATCTACGACATGATCATCGGCAACGAGGAGGGCCAGGTTCCGCTGGCCAAACTGCAGTCGCGGATGATGAAGCTGCCTCGCAACCTCGGCCCCAAGCAGGTCGACGTGATCGAGAAGCGGCTGTCCGCGCTGGCCAGCCGTGGCGCCGCGTTGCCGAAGGGCCCGATGCCGCAGGGCGCCAAGATGCGCAACGTTCAGCGCACCATCCGCCGTCGCTGATCAACGATTCCGTAACGGAAGTACCGCACGGACGAGCGTTCCGTGCTCGGTGGACTGGCAGGAGAACTGGCCTGCGATCTCCTGCGCCCGCTGGGCCATGAACTTCAGTCCCATGCCGCGGCTGCCGGCGTCGGTCGGCAGCCCGACTCCGTCGTCCTGGATCTCCAGGACGACACCCTCGCCGTTGAACGACAGGGTGACCGATGCCGACGTCGCCTTGGCGTGCTTGACGATGTTGGTCAGCGCCTCGGCGACGATCCGATAAGCGGCGACTTCGATGGTCTGTGACAACGCGGACACGTCGTCCGGCAGCCGCGTCTCAACCTTCAACGTCGGCGCCGACAGGAACACCGCGAGTTCACGCAGCGCGCCGACGAGCCCCAGCGTTTCCAGCTCCGGCGGGCGTAGGCGGTACGCGACGCGACGCACGATGCCCAGCGCGTCGTGAATCGACGACACCGCACGATCCATCAACTCAATGGCCGGGGCATCGTCCGGCAACTTGGCGCGCACCGCGTCAAGTTGCAGCCGGATACCGGCGAGCGTCGGTCCGACGTCGTCATGCAAGTCGCGCGAGAGCCGTCCTCGTTCCTCTTCGCGCGCGGTGACCAACTGTTCCCGGCTGCGTAGGAGTTCTTCGTCCAACCGGAGCGCGGCGACGACCGGCGCCACTTGGTCAGCAAGTTGAGCGAGGGCTTGTGTGAGCATCTCGTCCAAGTGGGTACGTCCTTCGGGCGCTGCGACGAGCAGCCTTCCCACGACTGTGCCTCTGTGCCAGAGAACGAATGTCACCGGTTCGGCTTCGTCGTCCGCGCATTTGCGGACCTCGGCCAATGTTCGTACGCCGTCGGCTGTTTCGAGTTCGAGCCGGGCGAACCGCAGGTGCAGCGAGTTGACGATCTCCTCGCATACCGCCGCGGGTACGTCGGACACGTCGATACGGTCACGCATCCGTTGTCCCAGAGCGGTTACGGCTTCGACGATGTCCACTCGCCGTCCCCAGGTGATCTGGCCGACCCATCGGGTCAGCATCAGCGCGATGGGGAAGATCGCCGCGCCGAACAGGCCGGCTTCGAAGACCGAGTCGATCGGCGTGATGAACGACCAGACGGCGTACAGACCGAGGTAACAGGCGAGCAGGCTGGCCGTGACGACAACGGACACGATCGCCCGGCGGATCGTGATGTCCAAGTCGTACAAGCGATCCCGCGTCATCGCGACACCGATCGCGATCGGTACGAGCGCTGCGGCAAGAACTTCGAGAATGTGGTGCGCCACTTGGGGAATCGGCACGTACGTCCGGAAAACCGCTTGTACGCCACCGAAAAGCAGAGCCCAGAACAGCAGGGACAGTCGTCGCGCCTGCACCCCTGTCGTTCCGCGCCACCGAACTCCGAGGCCGATCAACGCGATCACCGACCCGGCGATCAAGATCCACTCGGAGGTCTCGACCAGGAAGTTCGCCAACCCTTGCAGCTCAGGCACAGCCGCCGGGTTGGAGACGGTGTACTTGCTGCCGTGCACGCCTTCCTGAAGCGTCCCACCGACCAGGTACGCCAGGATGCCGAACGACGAGAACCCGACCGCCCACCACCACCGTGGACTCGGCAACCGGCCGTCCGGATAGATCAACGGCAGCAGGGTCGCGATCGCCCAGATCGGCGGCGACCAGCCCGCGTGCTGGATCGCTTCGATCAGGCGGGCGGCCGGGTCGTCCGGCGAGTCGAACGCGCCGACCAGCGCGGTCATCAGGGCCATGAAGCCGTCCCACGCGGCGATCGTGACCAGCGCCCAGCCGACCAGGTTCTTGGGCTTTCGCCAGGTCACGAGCATGCCCATGGCGGCGTAGAAGATCGCGATCTCGACGTCGAGCGGCATGGCCGAATAGCCGGAGTAGCCCCAGGCGTCGAGAGCTTCGGTGACGATCGCCGCGGCAACTCCGGTGAGCAGCCCGAACAGCGCAAGGCCCGTGGCGATCAGCCGGCCGGTCAACGGGTGCGCACGACCACCGTGCCGAAGAGCTTGTCGTGCAGTCCCCTACGGTCTGCGTCCCAGATCACAGCGGGGATGATCAAAGCGACCAAGATTGTCCTCGGTATCGCCCGCAACGGGCCGACCATCGGGTTCTCCCCCAGCCGGGCGACACTGATACCAAGCACCTTCATCCCGGGCGTGAACCCGAAGAAGGACACCGCGATCACCGTGATCGAGAACCACGCGAGCAGGCTCCAGTTCCGCGGGAGCTCAGGCGCGGTGAACAGGCCTGCTACCAGCATTGATAGCACGGCGTCGATCAGCAGGGCGAGCGCGCGCACGCCTGTCCCAGCCACCGAGCCGGGGCCTTCTTTTGGCAGGCCCAAGCGCTCGCCCGGCCAGCTCTGCGCTGGACGGTCGCCGGCGTCGGCGCCGGGCTCGAGCGCGGCGCGGGGCCCGGACAACCACGATCCGGTCCACCTTGTCACCCCACCAGAGTAGAACGACGTCACAAGGCGCCGTCCAACGCCTCACATTTGGGACATTGCGAGGGTCGTTAACATCGGCGAAACACCCGGGTGACGGTCGGGCAACACCACGCTCATAGCTTCACGACGGAAGTGGGGCGCCCGTCGGCGCCAAGCACTGAGTAAGGAGCCTACGAGCGTGTTCAATAGCCCCGACGAGGTCTTGCGCTTCATCAAGGACGAGCAGGTTCGGTTCGTCGACGTCCGGTTCTGTGACCTGCCGGGCATCATGCAGCACTTCACGGTCCCGGCGGAGTCGTTCGACGAGTCCGCGTTCGAGGATGGCCTCGCCTTCGACGGGTCCTCGGTCCGGGGCTTCCAGTCCATTCACGAATCGGACATGCTGCTGCTGCCGGACCCCTACACCGCCCGGCTCGACCCCTTCCGGATCAACAAGACGCTGATCCTGAACTTCTTCGTGCACGACCCGTTCACCAAAGAGCCGTACAGCCGTGACCCGCGCAACATCGCGCGCAAGGCGGAGCAGTACATCTCCGAGTCCGGTATCGCCGACACGGCGTACTTCGGTCCCGAGGCGGAGTTCTACATCTTCGACTCGGTGCGTTTCGACAACGCGGAGAACGGTTCCTTCCACGAGATCGACTCGGTCGAAGGCTGGTGGAACACCGGCGCCGACGAAGAAGGCGGAAACCGCGGGTACAAGACGAAGTTCAAGGGCGGCTACTTCCCGGTGCCGCCGGTCGACCACTTCGCCGACCTGCGTGACCAGATCACGCTGAACCTGGCGGACTCCGGCTTCACGGTCGAGCGCGGCCACCACGAGGTCGGCACAGCGGGCCAGGCGGAGATCAACTACAAGTTCAACACCCTGCTGCACGCGGCGGACGACCTGCAGCTGTTCAAGTACATCGTGAAGAACACGGCATGGGCCGCGGGCAAGACCGCGACCTTCATGCCGAAGCCGCTGTACGGCGACAACGGCTCGGGCATGCACGCCCACCAGTCGCTGTGGAAGGACGGCGAGCCGCTGTTCCACGACGAGTCCGGCTACGCGGGCCTGTCCGACGCGGCGCGTCACTACATCGGTGGAATCCTGCACCACGCCCCGTCGCTGCTGGCGTTCACGAACCCGACGGTGAACTCGTACCACCGCTTGGTGCCGGGCTACGAGGCCCCGGTCTCGCTGGTCTACTCGCAGCGCAACCGCTCGGCCTGTGTGCGTATCCCGATCACCGGCAACAACCCGAAGGCCAAGCGCATCGAGTTCCGTTGCCCGGACAGCTCGGGTAACCCGTACCTCGCCTTCTCGGCGATGGTGATGGCAGGCCTCGACGGCATCAAGAACAAGATCGAGCCGCCGGCCCCGATCGACAAGGACCTCTACGAACTGCCGCCCGAGGAGGCCAAGAACGTCAAGCAGGTCCCAGCCGACCTCGGCACGGTGCTCGACACCCTCGAGTCCGACCACGACTTCCTGCTCGAAGGCGGCGTGTTCACGCCGGACGTGATCGAGACCTGGATCGCCTTCAAGCGCGAGCACGAGATCGACCCGCTGCGTCTGCGCCCGCACCCGTACGAGTTCGCGCTGTACTACGACGTCTGATCGTTCTGGGCCTCCGACCTGCCATTTCTTGGTTGTTCGGAGGCTCCAGGCCGTCACCAGGCCGTGAGCCGGTGATACCTCAGACACAGGCCGGGCGGTCGAGGGATTTCCCCGACCGCCCGGCCTGAGCTATGTCCTGCGCTTCATGCGGCGTCTGCCTATGACGCATCAGCTGTCCTTACTAGGGCTCTTCATCGACATCACAACTAACCCAGGTGTTTCATGTGATCCCGGGATGATCTTGTGTTGAGTCTGGTTGATCTCGCGGCGAGCGATTCGAGAGATAGGCGCGAGCATGCCGCCGACCTGCTGTCGTGTCGGCCGCTCCGGGGTCTTTCGGGTCGTCGGGACAGGGTGGACGGGTCAGGTGAACGCGGCACGGATCCTCAACCACGCCTCGGCGATGGCATCGGCGTATTTCCAGGTCCGGTCGATACGGAGGCGGACCTGCCGGGCGCTGCGGGTGATGCGGGCGGCCACGTGCAACACCAGATTGCGGAAGGTGGCGATCTCGGCATGCGCCAACTCCGGTGTGCCGGTGAACCCGAGCAGTTTGGCCCAGCACACCAGATCCGTGGCTGCCAGCAGGGTTTCCAGCCAGGCGACGTTCTCATCCCACCCCCGGCAGGGAAGGTTACGCAGCCCGGCGGCTTTGCCTTCCCGGATGCGGTCTTCGACCCGGGCGTGCTGGCGGTGGTCAAGCTCCAGCCCGGCGTTCTGACCGGGGATCACCCGCTCGGGAATGTCGGTGATGAACGCGGTGATCCGGTGCCCGTCGACGTCGGTGAACCGCAACTGCGCACCGGGATGGGGACGTTCGGCGCGCAGCAGCACCCGGGAGCCTTCCGGCCAGGCTGTCAGGTCCAGCAGGCCGGTGACCTCGGCGACCCAGGCGCCGTCCCGGATCCCGCCATCCGACTCGATCGCGGATTGCCAGCACTGGTCGGGCACCTCATCCACGATGGCCTGGATGCGGGCGTCCACGGGGAACCCGAAGGAGAACCACACCCCACGATCCCGGCACGCCGTCGCGAAGGCGTGGGTGGCGCCGGCGGAGTCCGAGCGGGCCACCACCCGCACCGTGTCCGGGTCACCCGGCCGAGGCCGGGCGTGCTCGGGCAGGGCGGCCAACGCCTGCTCCAGCACGGTGACATGATCGGCGGCGGTGTTGCTGCCCGCGTTGCCCGGACGCAGCAACCCGGCCAGGGCCTCGCCGCCGGAGACCTCCGGGCGGTCCAGAAACGCCAGCAACGGGTGAAACCCGAACGTGCGTTTCCAGGTTTTCGCCGCGTTTTGCTTGGTCTCCGCGTGCGAGATCGTGACTGTGGCGTCGAAATCGATCCGCAGCAGCTGTGTCAGGTCCGGGGTGGCGCCGGCGGCCCAGGCCCGTTCCCGTGCCGCTGCCCGCGCGGCACGCACCCTGGACAGATGGGCCGGGTCAACGCGGTCCAGCATCCGCCAGGTGGTCGGCATCGACGCGACCGGCCCGCATACCTCGTGCCGGTCGCCGAACACCTCGATGTGGGAGACACAGTCGCCGCCATCTGCGATCGCGACCGCCAGGTCGGTGAACACCCGGCCTGGCGCGTGCTGCCACCGTCCGGCATAGGTGTCGGCCAGCGCAGTGCTGATCCCGCTCACCAGCCCGGTATCCCAGGCCAGTTCCCGCAGCATTCCGACCCCGGCATGCGACACGACACCCGTACCGTCCGCGCTGACCTTGACCCGGCGGGACCGTTCGATACGCTTCATCCGCGAAGTGCCTTCCCGTTCGAGAACCTGGACCCTAGACAAGTCCCAGTTTCCCTTACAGGGCAGGCACTTCGTTCTATCTACGGCTCGTGTCGCGGCTATCCGCGTGAAACACCTGGGCTAACTTCTCCCAATCACCGTCAAGATCACTCCCGTCAAACTTGACGGCGTCACATCCAGGAACCCGGAGAGTAATAGCATTCATGTCCGTCGAATAAAGACTCATCTCAGCGGAAACCTTGTCGACGTCGGATATTGCTCCACGAGGCCGCGGAGACGCCGCGACACTGTCTTCCGGGATCGCCACAACCGCAACCCTTCGACCATCGACACCAACAACGTGCGGCTTCCCCCGCTCATCAAGGCCCACAGTAACCTCAGACGGACGCGCCATTCCGACGCTCCGAACAAGTGCATGAGCGAGAGTCTCGTCGGCCGGACGGCCAGGAAATGGAATACGTCTCACGTTTCGAACATTGAGACCCTGTAGATTGTCAAGGCCACGATAATGCGCCTGCACTCGCGAAACGAGATCATCCAGTGAAACCCCTTGGTCGCCACCGACCCTAAAACCCATCCAACCACCGGGCGAATTTGGACGCCACGGCATGTAGTCCACGACCACGCCGGTAGTTCCCACAGTCAGCGTGACCTCTAGCCCGTCCAAGCCCAGTAACAGATCGGCCAGAATCTGCGGAACCCGCGTACCACGCCCCGTCGATGACAGTTCGACCGCCTCAGCAAGACACGTCGATTCGAGAATCCACGGATAATCGACACTTCGAGCATCAACATCAAGCCACCGGATATCATCAACCGGAATTCGTTGCCTCCACGCGCTACGCTTGAGATCCGACGTCAACCCACTTAGGTATATCACCTTTTCCGAGAGAGCTAGCGCAACGACATCTTTTCCCTTAACCCGACTGCTAATTGGCGAGTAGTAAAACGTTTCGACTACGATGAGATTTTCATCCAGGACCTCATCGCCGAGCCATTTGACAAACTTTCGCCCGAGCCGGTAGTTGCCAACGATGCCCATAGCGCCGCCCTTCGTCGTGGTTGGTTATCGCACAAGTGGCATTTCGGGTTACACACGAGCGGCAGGACGGCATTAGCGAATTCCGTAGCAGTGATGTTCGACGTCATGCCGCTTCTCCGAAGACGTGGTCTATGGCCTTCCGTGTTCGCTCCGAACTGGACGGCATCAGGTGCGTGTAGGTCCGGAGCGTGAATGCCGGGTCAGCGTGACCGAGGTACTCGGCCAAGGCCCGGATGCTCTCACCAGCGTCCAGGAGGACCGAGGCATAGAAATGCCTCAATGCATGGAAGCCCTCCGCACGACCAGGGTCAGCGATTCCAGCCGCCCGGAGTGCGGTTTTCCACACGTAGTGGTTGAACGAGTGCCGATGAAGCGGCCCGCTCTCCCGCGTGTAGAGCAGAAGATCAACATTGACCAGCTTGCCGTCCGGCTCCTGCCAAGGCAGCGTCACACTCAACGGAGGATGCTTCTCGCCATGCTCCTTCGCCGCATCGGCTACGGATGTCGGTAGCGGGACTTCCCGACTCTTGCCGTGCTTCGGCGGCCCGAAGACCATCCGGCCGCGAACAATCTTGATTTGCCGAACAACCTTGATGACATTGTTGTCCCGATCAATATCGTCCGGCGACAGCCCGAAGACCTCGCCCTGCCGCAGACCACAACCGGCGCCAAGGTTCACCATCACCTTGTACCGCTCCCCCAACGACTCGCGGACAGCCTTGGTGCGTTCCTCGGTCCACGGCACGATCTTCGGATACTCACCACGAGGCTTGGTGACCGATGGCGCGTTGCATGGGTTCTTGTTCAGCCGCTCGTCGTCGATGGCAGCCGTGAAGATCCCCGAGACGTTCGCGAAGATGACACGCCGGTACGTCTCAGCTAGGCCTTTCTTCTGTAGCGCCCGATCCCACGCCTGAATATCCGACGGCTTGATCGCCCGGATCTCCTTGTTGCCGAAGTACGGGAACACGTGCAACTTGAGCCGCCACTCGACACCCTCACGGGTCGACTCGTCGAAAGTCTTCGCCTCAAGCCATGCTTCCGCGAGCTCCTTGAAAGTGATCTTCCCTGCTTCAGGGTCGAGGTACGTACCTTTCCGCGTCTGGTTCTCCATCTCATTCAGGAAGTCCTGAGCCACACCGAGTTGGCGATCCGGATACATCTTGGACCGTTCGTTGCCGTCCGGGGCGAGGTAGCGGACCTTGTACCGCATGCCGCGCCCATACAGCTCGGTCTTTTCCTTCACCGGCTTTCCCTTGGCGTTGAGCACGGGACTGCCATCCTCGCCAAGTTTTGGCCGATACCACCGGTCTTGAATGTGTCCCACGTCTTCCCCTCAGGCCGCGTCGTTCTCGTCCAGGGCGTCGAACCACGCCCGAACCTGAGCCGGGTCCCAGCGAAGGTGCTTACCCACCCTGCGCCCCGAGGTCCGTAGTTGGTCTTGCGCCAACCGCGAATCGTGTTGACCGGGATGTCCAGGAACTCCGAGAGCTCCTCAATCCCCCACAGCGCCTCGAACTCCATGACTCCCCCTATGCCGCCGGAATTGCCGAAAGATCTGCCGCAGCGAGCAGCGCTCTGTCGTACTCAGCCCGCCATCGGATGCGTTCGGCGATGGCGTGCATGAGCAAGTGATCGCGTGGAGGCGCGTTCTGGTCGCTCGGGTCGACCTTGCGCCAGATCAACTGAGAAGTGTCCGCGACTGGTTTGACGATGCCGACGGCTGAGAGCATGTCGGCGACGAAGGCCTTCCGGTCTTCCTTGTGGTCGACCAGGGTCTTCCCGGACCACTTGCGGGACACGAGGACTCGACGGCCGGGCAATCCGAGCGTGGTCCGTCGATGCGCCTTTCCCTTGCAGTGCCCGGGAACTGTCTTGCTGTTGGCGCCCTTGGGATTGACGCCGTAGAGCAGCCATACGGCGCACTTCGGCGAGCACGGTGTGACGACCAGCTCCGCATGAAGCCGGTCATGGTGTGCCGCTTGGCGTTCACTGGTGGCTTCGACGACTTCACCGACGGACTTGGTGAGGTACTTGGTCAGGTAGCCGATGTGGCGCCCCGATTCCTCTGTGCCGCCAAGGATGCCCTTGGAGTGCACTTGAGCGCCGAAGCTCACCACATGAGACGGCTCATCCGCCGCCGTCACCGCCTCATCCCATGAGGCCAACGGCAGCCGGGTCACTGGGTCGACAAACACCTTTGCTTGGGTGTCCCACACTGGCGACGGATCACCGTCGAGGTAGACGCGTTCGTCGTGCTTCGGCCACCAGACTTGGTGGTAGGTCGCTGCTGTGACGAGTTTCAGCAGCTCATGCGGTATCGAACCGCGGATTGCCGCGTGCAGGTGAGGAGCGCCGCGCTTCTGTGGTTCGACGGTGGCGAAGTATTGGACGTCCCAGCCGACGACGCGCCGGAGGTTCTGCCACCACCGGTCCACAAGCGACGAGAAGTGCACCGCGTCCCGTGCCGCACGGCGGTAGTCGTAGGTGTTCGGGTTGACCGGTGTGCCGTCATCGCGCACGCGCCCGTAGGTGTCGAGCGTGAGCGTGACGAACATCGAAGGCCGGTACTTCCCCGCGAACTCCCGCCCCACGGTGCGCTTGTCGACCCGTCGCCGAGGCAGGTCCGGGGCATCCTGCCGCCGCTTTGTGGACCGCTTGACCGCCTTCTTCGCCGGAGCGTCCGGGGAAGGTAGACGGCCCCGCATGCCCAGTTGCCGAAGTTCCTCGTCGGTCTTGGCGATCTCCTCCCGCAGTTCGTCCGCCTCGTCCAGATCACCTGCACTCACGGCAAGCTTGTGGGCCTCGAATAGGTCCGCTCGCAGCTCCAGCAACGCAGTCTGATCGGCCGTTGGCTTGTCAGGAGTGAAGTCAGGTTCGTCGACCAGGTGCCAGCCTTCCCGACACTGGGTGATCCGTAGCGCCCGTGCTTTCCTCGCGCACGGCCCGCACACCGATTCCACAGTGGAACCACACGGCACAGCAACGTATTGGAGTTCCCCGGTTTCCGGGTCGCCGACCTCCATCGTGAAGGGGCGGATGCACACGCCGTGTTGTTCCGCTGTCGCTTTGACGACATCAGCGGCGAGTGGGATGCGCATGCGTTCGGCTCGTGTCTCGGTCACGCCGCCACCTCCTCACCGAGGGAGGCCCACGCCCGCAACCATGCCCACGACAGCTCGATCCGGCAGCCGTAGCCGAGGCCTGGCACGTCGGGCCCGTTGAAGAGGCCGCCGAAGACCTTGACCTGGGTGTTGTCGGTGAGCTCACCGCGGATTTCCAGGTGAAGTTGCTCGTCATCGGGCCAATGCGGCCGCCACACGGTCGCGGTGACGTTGTCCAACGTGTCCGCCCACGCCAACAACTCCGCCGCCAACTCAGGCAGCGACCCGCCCGCCAGCTGCACGGTCCCACTCGGCCCACCCCTCAGGGCCCTCACCGTCACTTGCACTGGTTCGTTGAGCTCGAACCCGCCGAGGTGTTCCGCGACGGAGGTCAGCACGCGACTGGTGTTCATGCCGCCTCACCGCCCGGGAACTGCAGCACCTCAGCCGACCAGCCGTTGATATAGGCCCGCAGGTCCCACAAGTCGTCATCGGTCGCGTAGAACGCCCGAGCTCGCATCGGTTCGCGCTTGCCATCCTCCTTGGCCCACGCCACGCCGGGAGTCAGCTCGGAGATCTCATGAGCCTCCGCGCCGCGTTCCCGGACGCCGTCACCGAGCACCATGTCAACCTGTGCCGGTTCGTCCAGCCGCATCGCGATCCGCGTAGTGAACAGGTTGCGGAACGGCACGATCTCCTTACGCGGGTCCTGCACCAAGGCCAGCGTCGCGAACCCCGGTGCCCGTCCCTGTGAGGTGATGGTCTGGATAGCCGCTTGAGCGCGTTCCTTGAGTTTCTTGTCCGTCTGGTAGGCGATCACGTCCGCCAGCTCGTCCACGATCAGCAACGTGAATGGCTCACCACTCTCCCGCGTCCACAACCGCCGCAAACCCCGGTACTCACCAGCCCGCCGCCGTACGTCATTGGCGATCTCTTCCAGCAGGGCCACCGCATCAGGACCGTTGTCGTAGACGACCTTGTGGAACACCTCCGGGCACTGGCCGAGCTCCATCCCGCCCTTGGGGTCGATTCCGTACAGCCGGACCGTGCCCGTTTTGATCAACGGCGCCAACGCCCACACCACCGACCACAACAGTGAACCCTTGCCCGCGCCCTGGACGCCGACGACGAGAATCTGGTTACCCAGCAAGCGAATCCGCCACGGCTTACCGGTCTCAGTCTTGCCGACTGTGATCCGCTTCAAGTCGGCTGCTGCGGCCATCGCGGGGAGCGGTATCGGACGTGTGAGGGGATCGGAGTGGATCAGGTCGAGCTCGATCCGGCCCGGCTTGATGACCCGCACCCGACATGAGTTCGCGTGGAAGGAGTGCGCCAAGCCGGACGCACGTTGCGCCCATTGTTCGGGTGCTTGGCCTTTGATCATCTTGACGCGGACTTTGTCGCGCCAGCCTTCCGACCGGACCCGCTTGAGCTTCGGCCGATACTCTCGCCCCTTCGCAGTCCCAGCCAGATTCGACAGACGCATGACGGTCCGCCAGTCCCACGCGTAGACGGTCAGTCGTCGGACTTCGGTCCGCAGCCAACGGCACCACCGCGTGTAGGAGTCGGCCGACCGCCACCACCAGACCACCAAGCTCATGATCAGCACGGAGGCCAGGGCGCCAGTCCAGTAGTGGCCCGCCCACCAGTCGAGCCACAGCGCCGCAGCCAGGAGCGTCATCAGGACCGGGTAGTACCAGCAAAGCCGAATCACCTTGGCCGCCGACCAAATCAGCAGCCAAGCCAGCGCCAGTGGCGAGACGACGAGCTTGACCCAACCGGGCAGCATGGTCCACCACGGCAACCGAGGCCGAGCAACTTCGAGAGGCGCGGGGTCGACCCACCGTGAATCGCGCATCACCAACCACCCCGCTCGATCACAGGAGTGGTGATGTCGCCAAACGCCAACGCCAACGCGCCCAAGCACGTCGAGCACTCAGTGTCGCCGGGCAGCAGCCGAGCGAACTTCTTGCATTTCTCACACCGCGTTCGGGTGACCCCACTTGCGGACACCACGGGTGTGGGTTCTACGCTCTCCACTGTCTACTCCAGGTGGGTAGGCAGCACAGAAGCGGAACAGGTTGGTAGCCAGGAGTCCGCTTCTGTGCCTACGGGAATCGTTGTCCTGCAACAGGACGTGCGCCATCGCCACACGACCCGTCGTGCGTATTAGTGTCTAATGTGGAATCTGGAAGCTAGGGCCGGGAGACCTCCGCCCGTGGCGTCATGACGGCCCTCGCAAGCTCTTGGCGAACGTGTCCCACATCTGCACCCGCGAACTCAGCTCGTCGTAAAGCTCTGACAGCTGCTCAACCACTGCCGCGTGACACCGCAACAGCACGGCTTCTTCCCACGCCACAGCAGCAGAGGCCTCGTCGACATCGGCGAGCGTGTCAGCCAGGACCGTGAACCGCGTGGCGTGAGACCGCAGCGCACGCACAACGTCGCCTGACGACGCGTCCGGCCGCTGAGTCCCGGTGCCCATGTCACGCCGCCTTAGCGTCGCCAGCGGACTTCATCGAGCGCGCAGGCGCAGCGTCCACCGCCCGCATCCCCGTGGCGCGGACCGTCCAGGTGATCCACTTCGCCTGTCCGGATGTCTCGGCGCGTGGCTGGACCGAAAGCCCTTCCAGCACAACCGGTCGGAACGGCATCCCCGGGACGGCGGCAGGCGGGACTGGCTGGACCTTGGCCGCGAACAGCACCGTGAACGACTTGTCCCGGTCCTTCTCGGCCGAGGGATCGGCGAACGTGCCCTTGAACAACGGCAGCCCGGTCGGCTCGTCGATCCGTGGCCTCACCGGACGGTTGCGCGCACGGTCCTCTTGAGACTGGTACTCGGTCAGCTGCTGAATCTCGCCAACCAGAAACACACCCTGCGGAAACATCACATCGTGGTCGATACCGAACGACATTCCTTGTGGCACAGCCATAATCGATAACCTCAGCTCTTGGAATCGGGGCGCAGACTGCGCACAGCGGCCCAGTCTTCCCCGGCATCAGGGACGTAGCTCCGCGTGCGGTTCTGTTCCTCGCACCAGGCCGCGAAGTCGGCAGCAGCGTTGGCCAGGGCACGCGCGAAGTGAGCGGCATCAGCCAACCCGCCGACACGGGCCGGGACCTGAATGGTGAACCCGGCCTGATCGTTTCCGGCGATCAACTGGCGCACGCCGGGGATGGGCTCGTGCACCTGCGCGAGATCATCCTTCGCGGGCTGGACGACGACGAAAAAGGTCATGGCGCCTCCGGTTCCTTGACGGCACCCGGTCGGGTGCGTGCGGTTCAAGGAAACCGTCGATCAGCCACAACACCCCGGACAAACTGTCCGGGTACCCCTCAGCGACCCTCTTGAACTGCGGAAACGATGGCATCCAGAATCGCGGCCCAGGGCAGCTCCTTGCCCGGAGCCGAGCGTGGCTTGTGCAGCGGCCAGATGTCCTCACCCATCACCAGCCGCACACCCGACCTGGTCAAGGCCGCGATGTGGTCATCCCAGGCAGGCTGATTCGCGTGCGCCGCGTTGACGCGCGGGAACACGACTACCGGGACCTCACCGAGCCCGATTGCCTCGCAGACCTGGGTTAGGGCTTGGTTGTCCGCGAGCCCTAGGGCCATCTTTGCGACCGTGTTGGATGTCGCGGGCACCACGGCGTAGCAGTCGATCTTCGGGTGTGGGCTGTCCTCCCAAGGCATCCGGGGCTTGTACCGCACCGGCAATCCGGTCAGCTGCTCGATCTTGTCGACCTCACCCATGGCATCCAGCCACGTCCACGCCGTCGGCGTCAGCGTCACCGCCACCCGCAAGCCACGCTCAATCGCAGGCTGGATCAGCTTCGGCGTGATCTCTTCCAACCCACCGGCCGCGCTCCCGACCAGGCCCACCACAGGTGCGCTCATCAGCTCTCACTCACCGCACGGCACCGCTCCGCCAACGCGAGCAACAGCGAGGACTTCTTGCCGCCCGTCACGGGTGCCCGCCGATACATGGTCCGCACGACCTCACGCGCGATTGCACTGTGCCGCAACAACTGTGGCGATTTCTGTTCCGCGGAGAGCAGCACCTGAAGCGCTTCCCCATCCTTGGCGAGCAGGCTCAGCGCCCGCGCCAGGTCGATCAGGTGCGTGACTTGCCGCTCGATCGGCAACCCGTCCGTGTCCACCTGTGCGCCGTGGTCGACCACATAGGAGATGTCGCCCAGATCCAGCGACGCAGAGAGTTGGTGAAGCTGCACATTGCCCGGACCGAACCCTGTTTGCCAGTAGTTGGCGTCCCTGCCCAACGCATTGGCCGCCTGCTCGGCCTTGCCGAGGAGCTCGTTCGCCGTCGCGCGCTCTTGGTGCCGCGCCGCAGCAACCGCCGCCCGCAGATGCAACATCCCGTAGAGACTCAGCGCGCCCGGGTCGCCCTCGCGCATCCTCGGTTCGAGGTACTTCGCGGCCGCGTCCCCAAGCTCCAGCGCATCCTCAAACCGCCCCGTCGCCAACAACGCATGCGTGCCCGACCGCGCCGCCGAAGCCAACACCAACGGATCGTCAGCCGCATCGGCCGCGTGCATCGCCCGCTCCGCCGCGATCCACGCCAAGTCCGCCTCACCGATCTTGCTCAACGTCGTGGCCGCCAGGTGATGAATCCGCGCCGACACCGTCGCCGCCAACCGGGCATAGGCCTCGTCCACGCTGCTGGACTCCATCTGCTGCGCCGTCTTGATCAATCTCGGCAAGACCGCGACCACACGCCCGATCTGCCCGGCCTGGTAGTCCATCCAGGCCGCCTCAGTCCACTGCGCGACAGGCTTCGGGTCCACATACTCCGGCGAGATCGACGGCCCGAACAACGTCTTCGACAACCGATGCGGAGTCATCAGCGCATCACGAATCGCCGGAACATCGTCGTTCTTCTGCTCGTCCTCCAGCAACACCGGCTCACCGAGCAGATCCCCCAGCGACACCCGCAGCGCCCGAGCCACCTCCACCAGCACATCCAGCCGATTGATGTCCCGCTCACCACGCTCGATCTTGCTCAACCAGTCCTCAGACCGCCCCACAAGACCCGCCAACGTCGACTGCGCCAACCCACGACGCCGCCGGTAGAACGCAATACGCTCCCCGACCGTCAGCGGATCACCAGCCCCACGCACACCTTGAGGTTAGCAGCCCCAACCTATCAGTGGGTTATTCCTTTCGCTTCAGTCAAAATGACTGGCAACGAAACAAACAACTAAACGGGCTCCAATGCTCCCCAGCTACCGAAAATTCCATCCGGCGGAGACGTAAGATCTGAGTTGGGAGTCCGCCAAAGGTGAAGGCCAAGTTTCTTTCGCACAGCAAAATCTAGCAGCAAGCCGACTTCCACACCAGCAGGCGCTTGCTCGACCCGTTGATCGGATACCTGAATCTCAAGCACACGCCCCCACCGTGTCGAGTTTCCAGCAGGCGCGAGAATAAAATCGCCCTCTGAAACCAATGACTCCAGCGCCGAGAATACCACAATCCGATTCTTCTTATAGTACTCTTTCGGAACACCTAGCGAAACGCTTTGACCGTTCTTGATCGAAGCTTCCACAACAAGACCAGCTAGGCTGGCCACGAGACCTAACGAAATTGCCCTCACGTAATCGACCTTTGCTAGTAGCCGCTCATATGAGAGGATCTCGTCTGGAATTGCCCTGTGCGCAACCTCATTGCGTCGTTCCACTAGATCGTCTAGTTCATTCTTAAGCACAGCCGTAAGAGCACTGTCCGTCTCGTTGATACTAGACATCCAGGTCTTAACCGCGTCAGAGCGGCGAATCTTACTTTGCACGTCTGGAATCGCCCAGAGAAAAAGCTCAGCTAATGCATCCCAGCGTAGATTCGAGCCATGAAGAGCTACAAGCTCAAGTCGCAGATCGAAGGACGAAGTGGAGTCATCCAGACAGGACGACAGACTCTTAGCAACGTCGAGCTCAGTAACCTCACTATATCTCCCGACGCCCAGACTCTGCCCCAATAGAGCTGAAGCGTTACGCACGTAACGGCGGCGCAGGCTAGACATTTGCTCTGCGGACAAATTGGCAGCGTCGGCTAGCAGCATCTGGCTAAATCGAAACGCAACCCGTTCAGCGAAGTTTTCGAAAGATGCATATAGGGCAGAGATGCATCCAATATAGGCAAATCTACGCTGGTCGGAAGTCTGCCGCTCTTCAGAACTACTTACAAGGAAGCGGCGGATGCGTTCGAGATCGAATGACAACTCATTGTACTGCAGCATCATGTGATGTCAGCCTAACTCGCGATAGCGCCCAATGCTGTCTTCAACGCGTCGATTGCGAAACCATTTCGACGGTGAGCGTCTGCCGTATTAGTCTTACGCCCACCAAAGACGGGAGAATGATTGTCATACATCGAGCTGACTGCATCTCGAACGACCTGCGGATCACTCAGAAGCGTCGCTATCTGCTCGTTCGTTAGGGCCGAACTCGCATACATCAAGGCGTCATAAGCAATCTTGCTAAAGTGCCGATTGCTCCCCTTGACCTGAAAAGCCGTCGCCCCGCTGACTGTGTGCCAGAATTCGATGTTCTGCCGAAAAAGCCGCTTATACTCCGCGAGGGTTTCCGAGTCGAACTTGTTCCCCTTAATCAAAAACTCGTCCAGGAAGTCTGTAATACGGTTCAACCCCTGAGAGAACTTGGAAAGGTGTCGATAAGCAAAGAACCGAAGTACAATCTCGACATCTTCCATCGATTCAAACATCTTGCGACCCATATTGGTGACCTCGACACCTTCGGGATCTCGCTCAGATGCTACTGACTCGCCATCCTCTGCCTCTTCATCGTCCAGGGGAACAGAGGCCTCAACCTCAAGCGGTGTTCCAAGCATCGCACGCAACTCTGTCGTCTTGGATAGTTCCAGACACAGATCATTTAGTCGGCCGTTATAAACCGCGTTACGCGTCTCTTGACCACTCAGACGTACACCACCAGAGTTAAGTCTTTCGAAGACCAACTTTTTTAGGAATGCAGCCTGCTCCTCGGTCGCAGCCGTCTCATTTAGCAGAATGATCGACGACAAATACCTTCGGTCGATTCCGTCGCGAATTGACGACGGCAGACTAGAATATGTTCGACCATTGAGCTCTGGCCAATGCTGAAGACCGGTCAGCACAAGTGAGTTGCCATAGAAATCCATCAACGCTGTCAAACGTTGACGACCGTCCATTACCTCAAAGCGCGCCAATTCATACTCATACAAAAAGACTGGAGGTACCGGAACATTCATCAAAAATGATTCGATAAGCCTAGACTTTCGACCGTCGTCCCATCGATGGCGACGTTGATATTCCGGATCCCTCTTATACTTTGCCTCGGTTACCCCTGGCGAAATCTCAAAGGTATCGGTAAACATGGCAAGAATCTGATTGAGGGGATATCTTGCCTGCTCAACGACGATCCGAACACCTTCTTGAACGTACCTCTTATTCAACTGAGCATCAGAAGCAGCCGGGGATTCCTCTGACTTTAGCACGTCCACTTTCTCCCCAGGGAGCAGGGAGACCGCTAGTTCGACCTGGTTTTTCCGAGAGTCCACCATCATCCCTGCCCATGAGTAACATATACGGCGTTACTTATTCACCCAATCACGAAGGTGTACCAATCAAATCAGCGACGACATCGACCTCGTCAATAGCGGAACCGGCTTTGCCGAACTGCTCTGCTTGCCGTTTACGCTTAGGGGAAGTGCCAGCAGGGCGAACCTCTTTAACCATCCACCCAGAATCAGCTTGTCGCACAGAACTCAAAATCAATCGCTCAGGATCCGTACGCGCGGAAGGCAACGCTCCAAAGCGAATCGCCAGCCGCGCGCCTCGATGGCAGCGAAGCGCAGTCGCAGCCCACACGTCAGCAAGCGCCTGAACGAATGCCTCTTGATTCGGCTGGCGGGCAATTTGCCCTGAGGAGCTATAAGGAACCTCCGGAGGTCCACCCAAGAACCACGAGCGCAGCCACTGATCAGCGACGTAAGTACGCATACCGTAATAGGGTGGAGACGTGACTACGAGGTCAAATTTTTGACGAAGTCCTCGAAGAGTTTCGACAGAATCACCCAAGTACACTCGACCACCCTGAGCGAGAGGGGCTGACTTCAGCAACCGTTCAGCCCGCCGCGCGATTACATCCAGGGCTGGAATTCGCACCGGCTCCATGCCGCGCGTCTTCCAGAACTTTACCGCATACGCAGGCTTAGATGCGTACGTCCGTGGCATCTGATTTGAAAGGTAGGAAGGGAGCCCTTTATTGCGGGGACCATGCAGAATGCCTAGCAAAACAGCTCTTAGCATCGCAGCCGTAGGCGTATTCAATTCGATGAGGCTTGCGCGCAGAGTAATAATCTCGCGCAACGTTTCAGCTTCATAACACCATTGCCAAAACTCACCTTCAGGCACTTCGCCTTGCAAACCACCATCGAGAATCTGCTGGGCAAGTCGCACTACCGCAGTCGATGTGACTTGGGCAAGTTTTGCTTCTGCGATCGCGGCAGCGACAGGGTTGATGTCTATTCCTACCGAAGGCAGGCCGACAAGTCGCGCGGCATATAGCGTTGTCCCCCTACCGCAGAATGGGTCTAGAACACGAGTAGCCTTAGGCTTTGCGGCGAGTTGTTGCAGCGGAAAGTCCAATGGAAACATCGTGTAATATGGACATATCACATTTAGCCGGAGCACATCCTCCGACCAATTTTGGGTAGGGGACACCGCCGTCGCATTCACGGCCGAGACTATACAGTATGCTTCACCGCTACTGAAGAATGCAGTCCGTTGGTGTCGCACCTTTCCAGCGCTGTCGGCTGTTTTGTGCGAGACACGTCCGTTGCAAGTGCGCCGGAGGAGCAGGACCGTAGCGGAGTTTGCGTCGTTGCCGAGTTTGGCTCTAGGGGATCAAGGCGCGCCGCCGTCGGCGGCGCGCGTCACGCTCGGCAGCTCGGGCCAATCCATCCCGACACGACCGGGCTCCCGCTCCGCTACGCCCGGTCGGTCGATCGGCTGGACCCCGAGCCGCCCGCATGAGTGGCCGTGCCGACGGCGGCGCGCAGTGCGCTAGAGCCAACTAAAGGGATCGAGCCAGCTCAGGCAGCAGAAGTCACCGCGGAATCGACCGGCAGGCGGGCTGAACAGTGCCCGCCGTCCTCTGCCCGACACAGCAAAAGACCGTCACTTCGAGGTCCCTCCCCATTGATCGTTTAACACCAGGCCACCGGCATCAAGGGCGCCTACGGCGTGGCTGCGCCATGGCCGCAAGCGTCCACCCTTGACACCGCCGTCCCGGTGCTAAGGCGCGGCAGGGGTGAGGAAGCGGGGTCGAGCAGGGACCGGATCACTCAGCAGAGGAGGCGCCGGGATGGACGCTCAGATGGTGCTCTGGACGAGGTACGAACTCAGCCAGACGTTCGGGCCGAGCACACCGAGGCGGACCAAGATCAGGCCGTCCCCAGGCCGTCAGACGTCGGCGAGTGTCGATCAACGTCCACCAACGACGACCAAGAACCAGCAGGTCAGAAGGGGTGCACGATCACAGAACGCAGGTCCAGGCCGATGGTCGACAGACCTACGACGTCTGATCTTGAGAGCCTGGCTCTCTACAGGTCGTCCAAGCGCAGAATCATGGCCCGTCAGCACCTCGCTGGCGGGCCATGTCGCATTGGGCCACGAACTCACGACGACGGCGACCGGCTTGTCTCGCTGACAGAGCTGTCCGGCGTGCCCATCCTTCGATGCGAGGCACGCATCTGAGCATCAAGATGTTTCGATGCTATGCTGATGAGGTGCGGACTACTATCGATCTTCCGGATGATCTGCATCGACAAGCGTTGTCGATTGCGCGGGATACTTCGCGCACTCTGAGCGAGATCGTCACCGAACTTGTGCGCCGCGGGCTAGGTCAAGGCAAACCTGTTCAGGCGTCAAGGAGTTCGCGGACAGGACTGACAGTCGTAACCCTCGGCAAGGCGATCACCACTGACGACGTCCGTTCGCTCGAGGACGATCAGTGACGACGTTGCTCGACGCGAACGTACTCATCGCTCTACTCGTCGCGGACCATGTGCATCATGATGCGGCCGAGGACTGGTTTTCGAGCTCTGACGACCACTTCGCTACCTGTCCGATCACCGAAGGCAGCCTGGTGAGATTGCTGATCCGCGAAGGGCAGACCGCGGACAATGCCAAGGCCATCCTCGACGCGGTGAAGAACAGCGAACGCCACGAGTTCTGGCCAGACTCAATCAGCTACGGCGATGTGCCACTGAACGGAGTTCTGGGCCACCGGCAGGTGACCGACTCTTACCTTGCCCAGCTTGCCCGCTCCCATGGCGGGCGACTTGCGACGTTCGATCAGGGCCTTGCCCAGCTCCACTCCGACATCGCGGATCTCCTTCCGACGATTCCCAGTCAGCCATCAGGCTGAGCCTGGTGACGCCTCGGCAACACGTGCCTGGCCGCCGCGTCTCGCTCAGCCGGCCGGGGCGTCGGTGTCCGGGCGGTGCGCTTACTCCAGGAGATAGCCCTCAACGGCTTCCCGGAGGTGATCCTCCGGGGTAGCGGCCTGATCATTGTGCGGCGGTTACGTAGCGAATGGCCAGGCGGGCGTCAGGCGGCAGTGGGTTGGGTCGAGTTCTTCGACGATCGCGCGTCGTGGGCGTAGGTCGCGACCTCGGCGGTTTGGCAGGCTCAGGATTACCTAGCCGTGGCAAGGCCAGCCATCGGGCGCTGCCTTTGAAGGTGTTCGTCATGAACGCGGCGACGTTTTCGGCGGGTAGGTCGCGCGGGGTGAAGCGAGGGCCGATGGGGTGCGCGGGCTGATTTTGTCCGCGCGGAAGGTGCGCCAGTTTCTCGGTCGAGGTCCCAGGCGACGAGGTACCAACGGCCTCCTTTGGTGACCAGGTGGTGGGGTTCGACGCGGCGAAGCGTTGACGTGTGGTCGAAGCGGAGGACTTCGTGGGCATGGATCGCTGCGCTCGGTGCCATCAACACGCTGCCGTCGACCTCCATGTGAGTGTCCACTGTGGTTATTCGGAGGGCGTCGACGCGGTGGCGGAGGCGGGCAGGCATGACCTGGCGGATGGCGGTGAGGGCGCGGGCGGCTGCTTCTGATGTGGCGGTTTGGAGTGCTACCGCTATGGCGATGGCTTGGTCGTCGTCGAACAGGAGTGGCGGTAGGTCCTTTCCTGCTTCGAGTCTGTAGCCGCCGGGGCCTTTGGTTATCACTATTGGGTAGCCGAGTTCGCGGAGGCGGTCGACGTCGCGGCGGACCGTACGTTGGCTGACCTCCAGGCGCTCCTGGCCAGTCGCGGCGGCTTGGAGCAACGTCAGCAGCGACAAGAGCCTGGCTGAGGCCTTCGGCATACCGCCAATACTGCCTGGAGAAGCGGACACTCCCTGTCCTCTTTCCCTGCGAATCTTGCGTCATGTCGAACGATGAGAAGATCGAACTGCTTGCTCAGCTTGCTGACGCTCGGGCCGCTTTGATCAAGACGACGAGTGGGCTCAGTGATGAGCAGGCCGGTGAGCAGCCGACTGCCAGTGCGTTGTGTTTGGGTGGGTTGATCAAGCATGTCGCATCCACTGAGGAGGGATGGTCGCAGTTCATCGCCGGGAACCCGCACCGCTACGACTTGCCTAACGAGGTTACCTGGGCGGACATCGCCGCAGGCACCGTAAGTGAGTATCCGCAGTGGATGGTTGACTACCAGAACGACTTCCAGATGCTGCCGGGTGAGACGTTGACCAGTGTCATCCAGCGATATGAGGAGGTCGCGGCAAAGACCGCGGAGATCGTCGGTGCGACCGACCTTTCCAAGGCGCAACTGTTGCCGGAAGCTCCGTGGAATGAGCCGGGTGGAACCCGTAGTGTGCGGCGGGTGTTGATGCAGCTCATTGCGGAAACGTCCCAGCATGCTGGACACGCGGACATCTTGCGGGAATCGATCGATGGGCAGACTTCCACGTGATGGATTCGCGGGCACTCAACCGCGCGACGCTCGCAAGGCAGTTGTTGCTGGAGCGCGCTGACATGTCAGCCCGTGACGCAGTCGCGCACCTCTGCGGCATGCAGGCGCAAGAGCCTCAGGAGCCCTTTCTGGGACTGTGGTCCCGGCTCCAAGGGTTCAAGGCAGAAAGCCTGGACGACCTGATGCAGCAGAGGCAGGTGGTCCGGGTGCACCTCATGCGTCGCACGATCCACTTGCTCACGACTGAGAATGTTCTGGCTTGGCGTGCCCGCCACGACGCGATGCTGCGACAGAAGGTCCTTGGGGTGTACCGGCGTGAGCTTGACGGGGTGGATCTCGAGGAGCTTCGAGCCGCAGGCCTGACGGTGATGGCCGATGGTGCGGCTCGCTCTATGTCCGAGCTCGTTGGGCATCTTGTCGACAGGTGGCCGACGATTCCGCCGCGGGTGTTGGGTGAAATGCTGATGTCCGCGCTCATTCCCGTCGTTCAGGCGCCTCCGCGTGGGTTGTGGCGCGCCAAGGGTGGCGTGCGCAATGTTCTTCTCTCCCAATGGGTTGGTCGGGATATTGATTCGGTCTGCGACGACAAGGCGCTGGTTCGGCGTTATCTGGCTGCGTACGGGCCCGCTGCCGTCGCTGATATGCGGGCTTGGAGTGGGTTGGCTGGTTTGCCGCAGGTTGTGGCCGACATGCGGGATGAGTTGGTGACTTTTCGGGATGAGCGGGGTCGCCGGTTGTACGACCTGCCTGACGCGCCTCGGCCTGATCCCGACACTCCTGCTCCGGTGCGGTTTCTTCCGGCTTTCGACAACGCCATCCTTGGTTATGACGATCGCAGCCGGATCATCGACGATGCCCATCGTGGCTTGTCGGTTGCGGGTGAGCGTGTCGTCTTGGTGGACGGTCGGGTTGCCGCGACTTGGAACAATGACTCCGTCACGCCGTTGCGGCGTTTCTCGCGAAGTGAGCAGCGGGCCGTTGACGAGGAGTGGCAGGAACTGGCTTCATTCCTTCGGTGAGCGTCGACGACATCAGCAGGTTCCTTGAGCGAGCTGAGATTGAGCTTCAGGATCCGGCACAACGGGAGGGGCAGGCGTATTTCAACGCTTTCCGGTCGTTGTGGCCGGAGCTTGCTCGGGAGGTTTCTGGCACCGATCGTGATCCTTTCAGCCGTGACTATCGGCTACCTGCTTTCCTTGCCTGGGTTGAAGAGCGGCTCGGTACGTCAGCACCGCCAGCGGGATCTGGGTGAGCAGGTAGATGACGTGGAACGAGTAGTGGTGCAGCGTTTGCGCCGGTTCGAAGGGCAGGAACGGCAACGGCAGGACGCTCAGCACGCCGCCACCCAGCCCTTGCAGCACTGCCCAGGCGAACAAGGGCCACGTTGTCCAGCGCAGCAGGGCTATCAGGACCAAGTAAACCAGCGTCGGATACAGGGTCTCCGGGCTCAGTAGGTGCTGCCCGGGCAGGTCTGCCACGTTGTGCAGCACGAAACCCAGCCAGGACAGGGCGATCGTCAACGGGAGCACGCTGCTACGATTCCTTTAAATCATCTAATAGTCAAATGATTTGAAGGATCTCATGGATCTTGCGGGCCAGTTGGCTGGGGAGCTGTTCGAGTTGTCCATGGCCTTGGATCGGGTTGGAAACGCTGCCGCCGCGCGGATCGGCGTCAACCAAACCGACCTCATCTGCCTCACCCTGCTGAGCAGGCGAGGGCCGATGAGCTCTGGGGAAGTCGCCGCCGAGCTTGGGTTGACCAATGCCGCGATCAGTGCGATGGCTGGGCGGCTGGAGAAACATGGTTACGTGACAAGGGAAATCGACCCCAACGACCGCAGGCGCGTGTTGCTGAGCGTCCAGCAGGAGGGGGCCGAGCAGGCGTTCGCGATGTTCGACGGCGTCTACCAGGCGATGGTCGAACTGTTCGGCGAGTACGAAGAACGTGATCTACGCAAGCTCGCCGAGATCCTGCCGAGGTTCCGCGCCATCCTCCAGGACTGGGCCTAGGCGGCAGATGTTCTCAATGATCCGCGAAGTCACCGCGGGGATGTCCACGCCCGTAGCGATGCGCACGGTTCCGGACGGGTCTGGCATGAACTCACTAGCGCCTGTCGGCGAGATCGTGACGCGGCCGGGTGGCGTGAACGTAAACAGTTCTGGCGCAAGCAAAACCATCGCGGTCACGGCGTCGTGTGGCGTGTTCAGGTCCTCATTGAACACGCGCAACCATTGCCTGATCCCGGTTGCCAGCAAGGCACCGACGGGACCACTTGCGGCAATCCGAGACACTGCCGGATCGTCCAAAGTGACCTGCAGGGTCACGTCCAAGCCGACCACGCGGATCGCCGCGCCTGACGCGAAAACAGCCGAGGCCGCGGCGGCGTCGCTGGCGAAGTTGTGTTCCGGCTTCCCGGGCGTGAACCAGCTGCCGCCCATGATGGTCAACGATCGGGCTTCCGGCACCGCCGCGATGTTGGTCAACGGCCCCACGGCCAATACTTCGGCGCCGGGCGTCGCCAGGAGTTCACGGAAGTCGCCATCAGGGACTTCGACGGAGTCCAGCGCTGGATACAGGTTGCCTTCGTGGCCTGCGAGCCAGACCGGCGCTCCGAACAGGGGCGTGCCGAGGCCGGGGATGGCTGTCACGGAATGGCCTGCCACGGCTGCCAGGCTCTTCACGATCCTGGCGCGCAAGGTCGTGTCCCCGTAGACCGTTGTGCAGCCCAGCAGGTCGACGCCTGCGCCGAGGACTGTGGCCAATGCCAGTTCGTCGTCGATGTCGCTGCCGATGTCCGTATCGATCACTAGACGCACTCCACCGACCGTACGTGACGGCTGGTGAAACATGCTCGCAAGATTTCTTCGTCGCCGCTGAACCGGCGCCGCCGGGTGCTCGTATGGAGTAACGAAAGGATCACAACAGCGTGGCCCGGCCCCAGGATTTACCCCGACTCGTCCTGGGCCCGGAGCCATCGGACTCGCCGGTCGGCCTCCTCACCGACGCGCGCAGCACTCGGCCGGCCGGCGAGCCTTTCCTGGGAACCTCTCCGCCCTCGACGGTGTAGAAGAGGTGTCATCACAGATGAGGAAGCCATAGCCCTGGCTAGGGCAGGTGACCTGGACGCCTACGGCGCCCTGGTCGCCCGCTACACCGCGCTCGCACACAGAACGGCCTACCTCCTCGGCGCCGGGCCTGACACCAGCGATGTGGTGCAGGAGGCGTTCGTGAAAGCGTTCAAAGCGTTGTCCCGGTTCCGGGAGGACGCGCAGTTCCGCCCGTGGTTGTTGCGCATCGTGGCCAACGAGACCAAGAATTTGCATCGGGCAACGAAGCGGCGCAATCTGCTTGAACTGCGGGTGGCCGACGACCCTGTCGACCATAGGGACCCGGCGGCGTTGGCGGTACGGGATGCGGCGAAGACGGAACTGCTCAACGCGTTGAAGGCGTTGCCGGAGAAGGACAGGGCTGTCGTCACGTGCCGGTACCTGCTTGATCTCAGTGAGGCGGAAACCGCGCAAACGCTTGGTTTGGCTAAGGGGACCGTCAAGTCGAGGCTGTCCAGGGCCTTGGCGAAGCTACGAGAGGCGGTGAGCGATGACTGACGATCAACTCGAGGCCGCCCTCCGCCAACTGGACATCGACGTGCCCGAACCTCCGGACGTCCAGGCCGCCGTCCTGGCCAGGCTCAGCGAACCGCGCAGGTCAATCCTGCGTCCCATCCTTGTCACGGCGGCCGCTGTTCTGCTCGCGTTTGGGGTGGCTTTCGCCGTGTCACCTGAGGTTCGAGCCGCGGTTACGGACATCCTCCGGTTCGCGGGCATCGAGTTCCAGCAGGACGCGCCGCCGCCGCTGCCACCCGTGCCGACGGTCCCCGGCGAGAAGACGATCACTCTGGCCGAGGCGCGGCAACGGTTCGACGTCAAACTGCCGTCCGCATTGGGTCAGCCCCAAGAGATCCGCGCGACCGACCGAGTGATTTCCCTGCTATACAAGGACAAACGGCTCGACCAGTTCGACGGCGAATTCGGCCCGGCGATGGAGAAGTTCGCTTACGCGCAGGACATCGAACGGGTCACTGTCAACGGCACTCCCGGGCTGTGGATTCCGCGTCCGCACGAGATCCTGTACGTCGACCGCGACGGCCAATGGCAGCACGAATCGGCCCGTATGTCCGGCAAAACCCTGATGTGGCAGGAGGGCGGCGTGACGCTGCGGCTGGAAGGCGACTTCAGCAAGGAAGAAGCGCTTCGACTGGCGGCGAACTAGTCGTAGAACACACGCTCGACGACCGCGCGCGCCCGCCGGGTTGTGCGGCGGTAGGAGTCGAGGAATTCGCCGGGGTCGGCGTCGTTGGGGTAGCCGACAGCCGTTGCCACAGCGAGCAATTCACGTCCGGACGTCGGTACCTGGTCGCTCGATTTGCCGCGCACCAACATAACCGCGTTGCGCACGCTGGTCGCGAGCAACCACGCGGCGCGCAGTTCCGCAGCGTCCGGAGCCGTGATCAAACCCGAGTCCTGAGCAACAGCAAGGCCTTCGAGCGTCGAAGGGGTGCGCAGCCCCGGCACCTCGTGGGCGTGCCGCAGCTGCAGCAACTGCACTGTCCACTCGATGTCGGCCAGGCCGCCGCGGCCGAGCTTCGTGTGGGTGGTCGGGTCGGCGCCGCGCGGCAGGCGTTCGTTGTCCACTCTGGCTTTGATTCGGCGGATTTCCCTGACGCTTGTGGAGTCCAGACCCTTTCGGGGATAACGGAATTCTTCGATGGCGTCGATGAATCGCGCGCCGAGGTCGGCATCGCCAGCCACGAACGCGGCACGCAGCAACGCCTGCCATTCCCAGACTTCGCTCCACTGCCGGTAGTACGCCAGATACGAGTTCAACGTGCGCACGAGCGGGCCTTGTCGTCCTTGCGGGCGCAGGCCGACATCGACTTCCAGCGGCGGGTCCTGGCTTGGTGAGCCAAGGGCCCGGCGCATCGACTCGACCACAGCGGACGCGAACTTCACGGCTTCGTCATCGGTCGCGCCTTCGGTGGGCTCGCAGACGAACATGACGTCGGCGTCCGAGCCGTAGCCCAACTCCGATCCGCCGAGCCTGCCCATACCGATGATCGCGATCGTCGCCTTTGGCCAACCGCCCAGCTCAACCGCCTTCTCACGCTCGGCTGCGGCAAGCGCCGACTGCAGCACGGCGACCCATACGCTCGACAACGCTTCGCACACCGCAGGCGTCTCCATGAGCCCGAGCAAATCAGCGCACGCGACTCGCGCCAGCTCGTGCCGTCGCAGTGACCGGGCGGCTGTCACTGCACCACGTAGGTCACGGTGCCGTCCGACGGCTGTGAGCAACGAGTGCGCCACGTCAGCGGGGTTACGTTCGGCGAGCTCGTTCGTGTCCGCGAGCAGACGCAGGACTTCCGGGGCGCGCGCGACCATCTCCGGTACGAGCTTTGACGTGCCCAACAGCTGCGCGAGCCGCTCCACGACAGCACCTTCGTCCCGTAGCAACCGCAGGTACCAGGGTGTTGTCGCCAAAGCTTCGGACATTTTGCGATACGACAGCAATCCGCCGTCCGGGTCAGGCGTGTGTGCGAGCAAGTCCAGAAGGACTGGCAGCAAGGCGCCCTGGATCGCGGCACGTCGTGAGACACCGCTGGTCAGCGCGGAGATGTGGTTCAGCGCGCCTTCCGGGCTCGCGTATCCGAGCGCACCGAGCCGGGCCGCCGCCTCAGACGCGGTCAGTCGCAAGGCCTCGGTCGGCACCTTGGCCACCGACTCAAGCAGCGGCCGATAGAACAGCTTCTCGTGCAGCCGACGAACCCTGTTGGCGTGACGCCGGAACTCCGACAACAGCACCTGTTCCTCGGCACGGCCACGGTCCGGCCGTAGGCCTGTCGCACGCGCGAGCCACCGGAGATCCACCAGGTTGTTCTCGTCGGGGAACAGGTGCGTACGCCGTAGCTTCTGCAGTTGGAGACGGTGTTCCAACGTGCGGAGGAACCGGTACGACTCCCCTAGGCCTGCGGAATCCGCGCGGCCGACGTAACCGCCCGCGCCCAACGAAGCCAACGCGGCCGTGGTCGACCCGAGGCGCAGGCTCTCGTCGCTACGGCCGTGCACGAGTTGCAGTAGCTGCACCGCGAACTCGACGTCACGCAATCCGCCGCGGCCGAGCTTGAGCTCGCGCTCGAGGAGTTCGGCGGGCACGTGATCCTCGACGCGGCGTCGCATCTGCTGCACGTCGGCCACGAAGCCGTCCCGGTCTGCGGCTGTCCACACCATCGGACGGACAACGTCCAAATAGGCCTCGCCCAGCTCGGCATCGCCCGCGACCGGGCGCGCCTTGAGCAACGCCTGGAACTCCCAAGTCCGGGCCCATCGACGGTAATACGCGGTGTGGCCCTCCAACGTGCGTACCAGGGCGCCAGCCTTGCCTTCCGGCCGGAGCGCGGCGTCGACCTCGAAACAGGCCGAGCCCGCGACGGTCATCATTCGGCTGGCCAGCCGGGTTGCCACGTCGATGTCGTCACCTAGGAACACCACATCCACGTCGCTGACGTAGTTGAGCTCGCGGCCGCCGCACTTGCCCATAGCAATGACAGCGAGGCGAGCATCGTTCGGGCCAACTTCGTTCTGAGCGACCACGAGCGCGGCACGCAACGCCTCCTCCGCGAGCTCTGTCAGCCGCGCGGCCACGTCGTCATACGGAGGCGCCGGGAGTTCTGGCTCGACGAGGTGACCGAGATCGTCTGCGGCGATCAGCAGCAGCTGCTCCCGGTACGCCGCACGCAGTGCTTTGACCGCGTCCGGGCCCTTGAGGTCTGCGACCGCGGAGGTCAGGTCAGGCCTGGCGCCGGTGCTCAACGCGCGCCAGCTGTCCGGGTTCGCGACGAGGAAATCCGCAAGCGCTGTGGACGCCCCAAGCACCGCGATGAGCTTGCCGCGCAGCCGGACGTCTTCTCGCAAAGCCGCGGTCAGTTCGGCCCAGGGGCCGGACTCACGCATGCAGTCGATCCCGCGCAATGCGAGATCGGGATCAGGGCTGCGGGACAACGCGACGAGCATCAGCTCAGCGTCTTTTACCGGTCCCCCGTCGCCCCACCAGCCGGCCGCTCGCAACGCGGCCTCGGCACGGTCGTCCGTCAGCCCGAAGCGGGCAGTGGACGTGACGGTACGCGCGCGATCAGCCATCACCGTAAAACTACGCCAGAATGACCGCGATCCCGAGCAACGTCACCACTCCGCAGATGGCGAAGCTGCCGATCGCCAGCACCGGCTTACCCCGCCCCTGCGCCACGATGCCGACCGCGAAAAGCACACTGACCAGCAGCGTCACCACAACACTCACCAGGAAAACGCTGCCGAGAGCAGTCCAGTTGACGTGCATCAGGCCGCCTTGATCTCGTGTGGTTCGGCCTGCGGCGCGATCTCGTCAACCACGTGCTCCGGCCGGACCGGACGGCGGCGTGACGCGAGGTAGATGCCCAGCGAGATCAGGATTCCCACGGCCGCGACAGCGATGACACCACCCGTGCCTCGCTCTGCGACCATGCCCGCGATCGCGCCCACGGCGCCCGCGGCGGGCAACGTGATCAACCAGGCGAGCGCCATACGTCCGAACACGCCCCAACGCACACCACCCGGCGCACGTCCAAGCCCGGAGCCCATCACGCCGCCGGAGCACACGTGGGTTGTGGACAGCGCGAACCCGACGTGCGACGACGCGAGAATCACGACGGCCGAGCTTGTCTGCGCCGCGAAGCCCTGCGGCGGCTCGATCGTGGTCAGCTTCTTGCCCAGCGTGTGGGTGATCCGCCAGCCACCGAGATACGTGCCGAGCGCGATCGCCACACCGGCGCTGATGATCACCCATGTCGGCGGGCCGGAACCGGCGGCGAGCGAACCGGAAGCGATCAACGCAAGGGTGATGATGCCCATAGTCTTCTGCGCGTCGTTGGTGCCATGCGCGAGAGAGACCAGGGACGCCGAGACGACCTGACCAGCCTTGTAGCCGCGGGCGACGGTCTGCTGGTCACCGTTCCTGGTCAACCGGTAGGTCAGGTACGTCGCACCGGCGGCCACGAGACCCGCGACGATGGGCGCGGCCACGGCAGGCACAAGCACCTTTTCCACGACCTTGGCGAAGTGCACGGCGTCGATGCCCGAGGCCACCCACGTCGCGCCGATCAGGCCGCCGAACAAGGCATGCGATGAGCTTGACGGCAGGCCGACGTACCAAGTGATCAGGTTCCAGATGATCGCGCCGATCAGCCCGCCGAAAATGACCGCGGGCGTGATCTTGGCGTCGTCGACGATTCCACCGGAGATCGTCTTGGCGACCTCGACGGATAAGAACGAGCCGACGAGATTGAGGATCGCTGACAACGCGACGGCCGTTCTGGGTCGCAGAGCGCCGGTCGCGATCGAGGTGGCCATTGCGTTGGCCGTGTCATGGAAGCCGTTGGTGAAGTCGAAAGCCAGAGCGGTGGCCACGACCACAACGACAAGAAGCGTGGGATCCACGCATGCCCCTCCGGTTTGAAAGGTACGTGCGTGTGAACGCTACCTAACCGGAAAGTGAACGGGGACATCGGGATCGGCTCAGACCAGCGGCAACGTATTGCGCTGCCGGTCGGCCATCGGCAGCTCGCCGGACGCCAAGCGGACAAACCGCTCGATGATCGGCTGCCACGTCTCGGCGATATCGGCGTGGACCTGGTCGAGGTTCGCGCGGTCGAGCGAACCGGGCCGCGCGCACTCGGCGATCTGCGGCGCCATCTGCGCCCACTGCAAAACCGTGTCGGTGGTCGTCTCGATGTGGAACTGCACGCCGTACCCGCACCCGTTGAGCCGGAAAGCCTGATTCGGGTACTTGCCGGACGACAGCATCAGCTCTGCGCCCGGCGGCATCCGGTCGATGCTGTCGACGTGGAAGTGCATGACGTCCAGCATCAGCGGGGCATCCGCGAACAGCGGATCGGTCCACGCGACATCCCGCTTCGCCACCAACGACGGCCCAACCTCAGGCCCAGACTCGCCAACAACCACACGCCCGCCCGTCGCCGCCGCGAGCAACTGGCCACCGAGGCACACCGCGAGCACCGGGATCCGGTTGCCGGTCGCGGACGCCAGGAGCTGGCGAACATCCTTGAGCCACGGGTGTTTCGCGTCGTCCATGGCGCCCATCTCGCCGCCAAGGCAGACGACACCCTGGTAGCCGTCGAGCGCTGGAAGCGGCTCGGCGAACGGCCGCACGATGTCGACCTCGGCGCCGGCGGCGGTCAGCCAGTCACCGAGGTTCGCGAGTGGATCCGAGTCGTCCGGCTGGATCACGAGCAGGCGTGTCATGACATCAACGTTAGAACCTGTATTCGGCGGAGTCTTCGAGGGGCCGGTACCCGATCGCCGGATAGATCCTGTTGGTCGTCGGATTGCTCAAATCAGTGAACAGCAACACATTCTTGGCACCCTGGTCGAGCGCCCACTGGGAGATGGCCGCCGTCGCGGCGGAGCCGTATCCGTTCCCGCGGTGTTCGGAAGCGGTGTACACGGGGGAGACCCTGGCCGTGCCTTTGATTGGCCCGGTGGCACCAGCCATCGCGACCGGAGTTCCATCGACCACCCAGAGGACTGTGGCGCCGCTCGGGCTCAGCCTGTCCACGGCCAAGTCCTTGGCGGGCGGTTTCTTCACCTCAGCGGGGAGGGTTTCCGCCATGAACCGGGCATTCCAGTCGATCAGCAGCGGCAAATCGTCCTGTGTTGCCTGGCGCGCTTCGCCTTTGGTTGTCGGTGGCTGAAGCTTGTCGAGCTGGAACTGCCTGCGCGAGCCGGACAAGATCGCTTCTTTTCCTGTGATCTTCGTCCAAGCGGCGACAAAGGCCTCGACTTGATCAACCGGTCCAGTTGCCCCTGACAACACCGGTTGCCGATCATGAACCGCCTTGGCGGCAAACTCCGCGGCCTCAACCGGCACGGCAGTGACCAAGAGCGGATAAGGCGGCGTCTGAACCACCGCGCCAACAAGGATTCCGTTGTCGTGCAACGTGAGCAGCAACGCATCCGGCCAGTCTTTGCCCACGGCGGTGTTGAGGACCGTGTTCTTGATCGGATCGGCGTCGAGCAGAGGCTGCGCGACCGCCCGGAACTCGGCTGTGGTGTCGTACGCCCGTACTTCCATCAGCCAAGGGTGCACGGGAGCATGATCGATCGCGACCGGTTTTCCCAGGTCATCCGTCGTGAGTGGTTACGCCGGTTAGAACCGGCATAACCACTCACGACAAACAAATGCGGAAAGGGCCCCACAGTCACCCATGGAACCCTTCCCGAAAGAATATTGCGGCAGCGACCTACTCTCCCACACCGTACCCAGTGCAGTACCATCGGCGCTGAAGAGCTTAGCTTCCGGGTTCGGAATGGGACCGGGCGTTTCCTCTTCGCTATGACCACCGCAAACCTATGAAAATATCAGACCACACCCGCCGTGTTCAGGGTGCCCGGTCTAGTATTTCAGAAACCGTACAGTGGATGCGTAACATCTTTGTGAGCAAGTCCTCGGCCTATTAGTACCAGTCAACTCCACACGTTACCGTGCTTCCATCTCTGGCCTATCAACCCAGTCGTCTAGCTGGGAGCCTTAACCCACAAAGGGTGGGAGACCTCATCTTGGAACGAGCTTCCCGCTTAGATGCCTTCAGCGGTTATCCCTTCCGAACGTAGCCAACCAGCCATGCCCTTGGCAGAACAACTGGCACACCAGAGGTTCGTCCGTCCCGGTCCTCTCGTACTAGGGACAGCCTTCCTCAAGTCTCCTACGCGCGCGGCGGATAGGGACCGAACTGTCTCACGACGTTCTAAACCCAGCTCGCGTACCGCTTTAATGGGCGAACAGCCCAACCCTTGGGACCTACTCCGGCCCCAGGATGCGACGAGCCGACATCGAGGTGCCAAACCATGCCGTCGATATGGACTCTTGGGCAAGATCAGCCTGTTATCCCCGGGGTACCTTTTATCCGTTGAGCGACCACGCTTCCACAAGCCATGGCCGGATCACTAGTTCCGACTTTCGTCCCTGCTCGACCCGTCAGTCTCACAGTCAAGCCCCCTTGTGCACTTGCACTCAACACCTGATTGCCAACCAGGCTGAGGGAACCTTTGAGCGCCTCCGTTACTCTTTAGGAGGCAACCGCCCCAGTTAAACTACCCACCAGGCACTGTCCCTGAACCAGATCATGGTCCGAGGTTAGACACCCAATTCGACCAGAGTGGTATTTCAACAACGACTCCACCCTAACTAGCGTCAGAGCTTCACAGTCTCCCACCTATCCTACACAAGCCGAACCGAGCACCAATACCAAGCTATAGTAAAGGTCCCGGGGTCTTTCCGTCCTGCCGCGCGTAACGAGCATCTTTACTCGTAGTGCAATTTCACCGGGCCTGTGGTTGAGACAGCCGAGAAGTCGTTACGCCATTCGTGCAGGTCGGAACTTACCCGACAAGGAATTTCGCTACCTTAGGATGGTTATAGTTACCACCGCCGTTTACTGGCGCTTAAATTCTGAGCTTCGCCCCACAAGGAGACTAACCCGTCCTCTTAACGTTCCAGCACCGGGCAGGCGTCAGTCCATATACATCGTCTTACGACTTCGCATGGACCTGTGTTTTTAGTAAACAGTCGCTTCTCGCTGGTCTCTGCGGCCACACAACGCTCCACGCGCAAGACGCTTCACGCCACACGGCCCCCCTTCTCCCGAAGTTACGGGGGCATTTTGCCGAGTTCCTTAACCACAGTTCACCCGAACGCCT